>NZ_AP042446.1:0-2753922 GCF_055378355.1 Brassicibacter thermophilus
TTGAGTTCTCTAATTCTTTCTTTGATCTCTTTTCCTGTCGGTTTACGATCTGTGGATTCTTTAGTATCATTTTCTTCTAATTCATTCATGTATTTTGCAATTTTTTCTTCTAGATATTTGATCTTACGATTTAAGCTTTTAGTGTTAAAGTTATTTTTCTTTGAATTAGATGCTCTAAATTTAGATCCATCTATAGCTACTAATTCTTTACCATAAAGATCCCATTCTTTGCATAGTGCTACAAATTGTTTAAATACATTGTTGATAGCATCTTTATTATCTTTTCTGAAATCAGCTATTGTTTTAAAGTCAGGTGTTAGTCTTCTTAGTAACCACATTACTTCTATATTTGTTTGTGTAGCTTTTTCTAATTTTCTTGATGATGTAACTTTATTCATATAACCATAAATGTATAGCTTAAGAAGGTCCTTTGGGTTATATGGAGGCCTTCCTCTATCTTTTACTATTGTATTTTTAAATCCTAATTCACCCATATCTAGAGATTGTACAAACGCATCTATTATTCTTACAGCATTGTTTTCTGTAACATAGTCATCTATATATTCAGGAAATACAATTTTACTTTTTCTATTTATTCCTTCTATATACCTCATGCTACCACCATTCTTTCTAATATTGTTAGGTTAATTGTAGCATATTTCGTCCGCATTATGTTAACCAATTATTGGATTTTGTACACAGCCTGACGTCCCTGTGGTTATACAGCAGGTTATATTAGTGAGGATAATAGATTGGATATATGAAAAGTAGTATTTTGAATTTAGATCTAATTTATATATAATGCTAGTAGACAAAGAACCCCGCAGGATTTCTCCATTGGGATCCTTTTTTATCTCATTCGCAAGTTTCGACAAAAGTTAGGTAATACCCGGTACTTTTGGGAGGGGGAGAGTTTTTCTCCCCTGAGCTTCGTTATATCACATTTGACTGTTTCAGAATAATTTTACTTATCTTTTAAGGAAGCAGTAACCCCGTCAGGCTGCTTTTTGCTTTTGTTAATCATCTTCAACTTGTCTCATTAATTTACCATTTGACCATTTTTGTTTATATGTTACACGTTCGTTATCCCTAGTATTCTTTTTTCTTATAACATAAGTACCATATCCCTTATAATCTTCATCGTCATCTTCACCTAAAGTATGCTTAACATCATCTTTCCACATACCATAAAAGTAATTTCCATTAGCTTCTATATATTTACCATATCCTTCTCTTTTACCTTGTTTCCAAGCTCCATCATAAATATCTCCATTTACATAATAAAATTTACCATCACCATCATATTTACCATCAACAAAATTGCCTTTATAAGTACTGCCATCTGCATAAATAAAAGTACCTTCTCCTGTAATTTTACCCATAATCCAATTGCCTTTATAAGATGAACCATCTTGATAGGTTATCATTCCATTGCCATGAAAATAACCATCTGTTACTGCTCCAACATAATGAGTACCATCTGTAAAAACTATATCCACTGTGCCATTATATTTGTTGGAATTTAAAAGATTAGCTTTCATATCCATTGTTTCAATTGGCTTATTCCATTTATCACCTTTTATTTGTTTTTCTTCATCTTCTCCGCTTATCTTAACACAGGCATATCCACTTATATTATCGCCATCAAATTCTCCTTCTATACTATCACCATTAACATAAGTATACTTACCATACCCACAATAATCGTTATCTTTAAATCTCCCAACATATATATCTCCACTTAAAGTTGTATATTTCCCTTGCCCTTCCATTACACCATTAATAAAGTTGCCATTATATGTTGTCCCATCAGGAAAAGTGATTTTGCCTTTCCCATGAAATACGCCATTTCTATATCCACCTATATAAACTACACCATTTTCATATAAAAGTTCCACATTTCCCACATAATTTCCATTAAGTAAGCCTAGATGGATTTCAGTTATACCACTTTTCGTATCATTAATTGTACTACTACTTAATTCTATAACTCTATTTTCTTTGTTAAAATTAATGTTTACACCCAATAATTGACTTATTTTAGCTAATGGTAAGTAGCTCTTGCCATCTATAACTACTACCCTGTCTAAAATTTGATTACCATTTAACTTAACTTTTAAATCTGAAACTATAGCTTTAAGCTCAGCGCCTATGTCTTCATCACTAATAGCATAAGCAAATCCTACAGAACTAACTGTCAAAATCAATAATAGTGATATTGCCACAAATGATTTTTTGTGCTTCTTCATTAGAATATCCCCTTTCTTATTATCATTATATTTATTCATTTATTTTAAATATATGTTTAATTCTTTTATCTTTTCAAATATTTTTTTAAATATATTCTTTAACCAGAATATAAACCCTTTTTCTTCCTCTTGAACTTCTTGAATTTGCTCTTCAACTTCCGGAGCTTCTATTTTATTAATCTTCATAACGAATTTAACTTTACCTTCCATATTTTCTTCAATACCTGAAAAATTATTATATCTTTTTGCAAGTGTAATAAGTTGATCTCTAGTTTCAAATAGTTCATCATAATCATCTGTTTTTTTATTTACTTCATCATATATTTCTTTTACACCATCTTCATGAAATTCATTATAACCATCATACAAATCTCCAAGACCATCTTTAATTTGTACTATAGCATCATCTAATGCGTCAGTAGCATCTATAAGCCCTTCAAGGCCTTTACCTAATTTTAAATGTCCATAGCTTAATGTTTCTAATCCTTCTGATAATTCACAAGCACCAATATTAAGAGCAACTAGTCCATCTTTAAATTGAACAACACCATCATCTAAATCTTTAACACCATCTTTTAAATCATTAGAACCATCAAACAATCTCTTTAAACCTTCTTTTAATTTACCAGCTCCTGTATCAAGATCTTTTGCCCCAGATGATAATTTGTCTAAAGCATCACTTAACATAGCTTTTGACTCAGCATTTTTTTTTGCTGTATTCTCCGCAAATAACATTCCTATAGTTTTATCTTTATTTTCTTCTTGTTTTTTCTGTTCGATTAACTCTGCTATTTCATCTTGATAATTACTTAATACTTCCTCGTGAAGCTTATCTGTTAAATATGTCATCCTGTTTAATTTTTCCAATGTTTTTAACATACTAGCTTTATCCTCATCAGTTAAGCGCAAGCTTTCTATTTCTTTATTTACTGGACCCAATGTTTGATTTAAAGCTATAGGTAATCTTTCTTGTAATTGATTGCCAATTTCTGCACCTGCTACTGTACCCGCTGATTCGCCTACTGATTCCATGCCTTCACGTATTAATTCAATTATCTTATCTCTATCATCTGAACTATAAACACTTTTATATACTGTTTTTATTAATTTTGATTCTCTACTTAATAATTCATCTATTTCATCTTTAACTTTTTTGTCTACTGCACCATATACTTCTTCTGATACTATAGCATCGTTTGCTGTATTAGTTACTGTTGTTTGTATAGCATTAGGTAATGTCTCTTGTAATTCCCCAATTTTTTTATCTGCTTCAATTAATTTCATACCCTTTTCATTTATTGCTTCACTGTCTTTACCTAATCCCTTTATGCCATTTATATCTTCTAAAGTTATTTCTTTGCTAAACTCTAATAAGGGACCTACTTTTTCTTCATTATCACCTAATTTTACTTCTAACTCGTGATTGAACTGATCTATTCCATATGAAAGTTCCGAAATACCACTTTTTAGTTCTGATGCACCATCATAAGCACTTTCGGTTCCATCAGCCAATTTCTCAGCACCATCTAATAAAGCTTCCAAGCCATCTTTCAGTATATTTACATTTCTTACTAAATCGTCAGTACCTTCTACAAGCTCTTTAGACCCTTCAAATATTTCTTCACTTCCACTTTTTAAATCTTTAGTTGCATGCTTTAAGGAATACATACCATCATTGAATTCTACAAATTTATCTGATATCTCTGTAACTCCATAATTAATATCTTCTATTCCAGCTTTTACATCATCACTTGCATCTTTTAAATCTTTTACACCATCTTTTGCATCAACTATAACACTATCAGATCTCTCAATATCTTCTAAAACAGAAGCTTCTGGTGATGCAATTATTAAAATATCTCCCATTTCAAAATCTTCAACATCTGCTTCTAACTCTAATCTTTCAGGTAAATCAAAAATATCATCAAAATCTTCATCATTAATATCTAAACTGTCCTTCAACCCAGGCATTGCTGAGTAAGTTATCACTGTTTTATTACCATCATTTACTACCTTTCCTGCATTAGTCTTTACATTTTTACAATTATCAGAAGGAAAATTAATTACAGCAGCTACAGCAAAAGGTGTATATATTTTTTTTATTTTGCCATTAATTACAACATTATGATATTCATTATTTATTATTTCTAAAGTCATTTTAAACTTACCCGTTTTACCTCCTAGTTCTTCTGGCTTAATCTCTTTGCCATTTAAGCTATATGAAATTTTAACACTTAAAGGTAAACTTTTTTTAATTTTCCCTTGATAATAAATCTCACCCTTATCAGTTTTCCACGTTAAATTATTTCCATTTATTTCAGGTATTTCATCACCTTTTACATTTATAATGTCTTTAAGCAATGATTTATCATGTATCACAATCTTGTTTTTGTCTGAGTGCAGCCAATCACTTACCGTTATATCTTTAACTTTTCCTTCATAAGTCAAATTTACATATACTGTCTCTTCTTTTGTAACTCTCGCCTGTGCAAACGCAAAATTAGTAAAAACTATTGAAATAGCCATTTGTAAACTTAATATTCTTACAAAAACTTTTCTCCTAAGCATCCCTTACTATCTCCCTTCTTTAAGTTTCAATTTAGGCTCGTTTTTCCAATTTCTCGTAGTAACTGAAACAAATTTTTCTGATATTAATAAAATTGCTGGAAGCATTGTAATTATAACTATCATACTTATTATGGCCCCTCTTGAAATCATCAAAACAAGGGAACTTATTAAGTCTATGTCAGATATAAAAGCAACTCCTATAGTAGCTCCGAAAAATGTTAATCCACTAGTTACTATAGATATTATTGAGCCTTCAAGAGCTATCTGCATAGCTTTGTGTTTCTCATGACCATTTCTTATCTCTTCTCTAAATCTTGTAGTTAATAAAATAGCATAGTCTACAGTAGCACCTAGCTGTATACATCCAATAACTATTGAGGCAATAAATGGTATTTTTATTCCCATATAATATGGAATTGACATATTGATAAATATAGCTAACTCAATAGCACATACCAATAATATTGGTAGCGATATTGACTGAAATAACAACATAATTATCACAAATATTGCAATTATGGAAACTATATTAACATTTTTAAAGTCTATGTCTGCAACTTCTATCAAGTCTTTAGTTAAAGCGCCTTCTCCCGTTACCAAGCCATTCTCATCATAAGATTTTATAATATTATTAATTTCATCAAGTTGATCATTTTGTTCGTCAGTTGCAGATTTATATTTAGAATTGACAAGTATTAAATTATATCCTTCTTTCTTAAATGCATCTTTTAAATCATCAGGAATAAACTCATCTGGTACAGTTGGTCCAATAAACTTATCATATGCTATTACGTCTTTAATCCCAGGAAGCTTCTCAATTTTATCTAATATTTCTTTTTTCTTATAAGAAGGAATATCATCATTAATGACAATCATATGAGTAGTAGTCATATTAAATTCTTCTTTTAATTTATTGAGAGATACAATAGAATCCATGTCTTGAGGCAAAGATTCATCTAGTATGTTATAATAGGATTCCGTATTAAATTCACCGTATATAGCTGGTAAAAAAAGTAGTAAAAATAATATTATGAATATTTTATAGTATTTAGTTACAAAATGTGATGTTTTCTTAAAACTTGGTAAAATTGTTTTATGCTTAAATCTATGTATCAATTTATTAAATGTTAAAATTAAAGCTGGCAGTATAGTGATAGTAGACATAACTCCTAATAAAACACCTTTCGCCATTACAATACCGATATCCTTACCTAACCCCAGCTTCATAACCACCATAGCTAAAAAGCCAGCCATCGTTGTAATAGAACTACCGCTAATAGAGGCTGTTGTTTTCGCAATAGCTTCTGCCATAGCTTCATTGGTATCTTTTGTTGTCTTCAATTCCTCATCAAATCTATGTAACAAAAATATTGAATAATCCATCGTAACTCCCAATTGAAGAACTGCTGCCAGTGCCTTTGTTACATGAGAAATCTCTCCTAAAAATATATTCGTTCCAAGATTATAAACTATTGCAAGCCCTATAGAAGTCAAAAATATTACTGGAATTATCGTAGATGACATAGTTAACGTTAATACTACTGTAGCTAATATAACTGCCAGCAATACATATGTAGGTGTTTCACTGTCAAACAAATCAATAGTATCTTTCATAAGCGCTGAAGAACCACTTAAAAAGCACTGTTTATTTATAATTTTTCTTATTTCTCCTATAGCTTCTTGAGTCTCATTTGCAGCTGTCGTATATTTAAACTTTATCATAAGTAATGTGAAATCTTTTTGGTAAAATATTTCTTTTAAATCACTAGGTAAAATTTCTTTTGGTATGCTAATATCCAACAAATCACTTATCCAAATAACATCTTCAACTCCATTAATTTCAGTTATTTTATCTTTAATATCTAATATATCCTTACCCTTCATATTTTCTATGACTAGCATTCCTATACTTGCATTATTAAATACTTCGTCTACTAAATCTTGTCCTTTCATAGAATCTAATTCTTCTGGTAAGTAAGTTAATATATCATAATTTATACTAGTCATAATAATACCATATAAAGATGGAAATAATAACAACAAAGCTATAATTAATATTAAAATTCGGTTTTGTGCTACGAACATTCCAAATTTTTTCATTTTAACTCTTCCCTTTCATAATTGTCAATCTAATTTTTCAATATTTTCCTAAGCATTTTATTAATTATATCCTTCATTTTATCAATTTGAGTAGGCTCTTCATATATTATTGAAGTATAACATATAGAACCTACCAACTCTATTATTACAAATAAATTTTCCCAAACGTCCTCCATCTCCAATCCGTTTTCTTCTAATCCTTTAATAAAAAAGTTTAAATAATCTCTAGCTAAATTATCGTCACTAGAATTTTTTAATATCTTTTTATACATGCCCCAAGAAAGATTTTTGTGAATTATTTTTAATAGTGTTTTATTTTCTTTAAAATACTCAATAATATAGTTAACAAAAAAAATTATTGTATCAGCAAAATTATCCTTATCAACTTTTTTAGTTGCATCATAAGCTTTTTTTAAAACAATACCACTTTTTTCAAAAACAATCTCATCTAATAAATCTTTTTTATCTTTAAAATATAAATAAAAAGTACCTTTAGCAACCCCTGCTTCTTTCGTGATATCGCTTATAGCAGTATCGTTAAATCCCTTTGTTGTAAACAAGTCATATCCTGCCTTAAGCAAAGCTTCTTTTTTTATTTTTTTATTCTTTTTTTCTTTTCCCATAAAATACACCCTAGCTTTTTATTTATAATCTTTTTTAACTTTTAAAAACTAATCCCTAAATCATAACCAAATTTCACTTATAAGTACATATTACTTCAATAATGACTATAAGTCAATATTTTTATAAATAAAAAAAGAACAGTAAACTTAGTTCACTGTCCACACAAAAATCATTATCTATACAGTTCTTTTCCTATTCCTAAACTATATTTAAAATCTAAAAGTGACATGTTATAATCGTAAATCTGTTTAGAAAGATTTGTTTTTGTATTCATTAGTCCTATTCTAGCACGAGTAACATCATTGGATATACTTTCTCCTAATTCAAAGCTAAGTTTTGCTAAGTCATATGATTTTTCCGCATTCTTTACTGCTTCTTCAAATGTACTAATCTGTTTTTCTGAATTTAAAAGTTTTAAATATGCTGCCCTTACACTCATTTCAACTGCAGCCTTAGCTGATTCTAAGTTTTTTAAGCTTTGCTCTACTAATATTTGATATTCTTTGTATTTATATGTATTCTCTGTATATCTAGCACTTATTGCTTCAAGTGATAGTTGAGAAATTTCATAATTTTCCTCCGCTATTTTCAAAAATACATTATTTTCTAGTGCTTCTTTAATAGAATCTTGTATATCTATTTTTTCTCTTTCTTTCATCTCAAATTCATCTGTCAGTGTAATATCTTGGTCTAATGGCAAACCCAATGTATTGTTAAAGCTCATTTTTTGAAGCTCATAACTTGTATTTAGAGAATCAAATGTGGATTGTGCTTCTGAAAGATCCAATTTTATTGATAATAATTGCTGTTCTGAAATGGTACCTAGCTTATATTTATTCTGACCTTGTTTATATTGTTCTTGTGCTAAATCTAAGTTCTCTTTAGCTATCATTTTTTGTTTTTCAATTAGTTTTAAATCATAATAAGCTTTTTCCACATTGTACTTTATTTGATTTATTGCTATTTCTTTATTCCATTCATCTATTTGATATGACAATTCTATTTGCTTTTCAGTAACTCCTAATTCTTCCATTTTCTTTTCTAATGTCATATCAGGGATTTTTTCCATGTCAGATTTCTTTTGCTTCTTTATTTCATTCGCTTTATCTACGTTTAACTCTTGGATTTTCATATCCCTATTATTTTCCAAAGCATAATCAATAGCATCTTCTAAACTTAATTCAATAATTTCATGTGACTTTACCGTCTCTTCGGTAGTATCAACATTTTGTTTTTCATTATTAGATTCAGAATAAACTAATGCTACTAACGAAAACGTCATAATAACTGCTAAAATAACCGATAATACTTTCTTCATCTAAGCTTTCCCCCTCTTACAATTTAACTTTATCATAAGTATATCATTTTTTTATACTTTTGTTCAATATCAATCACAAAAAGGCAGAGATTTCGCATCAAATTTCCAGTGAAAAATTGAATCCTACTAAATGTGCATTTCTAAACAATTATTTGAATTATTAGTAGGTTAAAAGACCGTTAGGTCATAAAAATGGTTACAATTCCCCTTACCCCAATAAAGCTTCATAATGAATTTCCAGTTTTATTTCAATTTAAGTTTTCATAAATATTGGATTATCCCAATTATCTTCTATAATATCTATCTGAAACATACCTTTTCTCCTAAATCCTCTTATACACCGAAAAAAATATAGTTGCATTAAATTAAATGCTATTATCATAAACATTAATACTGTTTCTACGCCCCCGTAGGGCTATGAAGAAAACAATGATTTTGTATCTAAATTAGGCATTTCAAAATTATCTTCATCCCAAGCTTTAATTTTTCTATACTTATTACCTTTTTTCTTTACTATCCACTCTTTATTTGCCTTACGGCATTTAAACAAAGATAATGCATCTTTTACAGTATTAAGTCGCTCATCTTTCACTCTTACTACTGCATCCATTCCTATAGAAAGAACTTCTTTTATCTAAGTAGACTTACAGTATAAAGCATCAGCTACTATAATATCTGCAAAATGATGATATTGTTTATATAAGTTTTTAATAAGCCGTTTTCCACCAGTAATTTCGCCTTCATCTTTATTTTTTTGGGCATGATCTTTTTAAATTTATCTTTTTTAAGCCAATGCTCTAATCTATTGAAACTTCTTATTTGAAGCATAAATCCAAATAATACAACAAAGGAAATTAAGGATGCTTTTATTTTACAAATATTTTTTTATAATTTCCAGTAAAAATAGGAATAATCAAAATTTTATAGGTATATCATAAATTGTTTAATTTCTACGGACTATCGCCCATTTATTTTTTTGATGCGAAATCTCTGACAAAAAGGCATGTTCTCAGTCCTTAAAGTTAAGATAAAACACCTCTGAGCTTACTATTAAAATCTCTATTAACCATAGTAAAATAAATATATTTACTATCTTTATTATACCATTTAGTACTACACTTTTAGGAAATATTAGCTCGAAAAATATTTGCTCTTTAATGCGAAATAAAACTAGCTTATACTTTTAAAACTTTCCCCTTTATTGTTTCAAAAGAAGCATATATTACTGGTATAATTATCATAAGTAAGAAGGTAGCAGCCAACATCCCCCCAATAACTGTTATTGCAAGGGGAGAAAATCTTTCTGAACCTAGAGCAAGTTGCATCGCTAAAGGCAACATACCACTAACATCTGATAATGTAGTCATCATTATAGGTTTATATCTTGTTTTTACTGATGATATTATAGCTTCATTTATTTCTACTCCTTCTTTTCTTTTTAACAGTATGAAATCTAATAAAAGTATAGAGTCATTAACCGCTGTACCAGTTAAAAGTACAAAGCCTAGCAATACTGGCATGGAAATGTATTTACCAGTTAATCCCAACGCAGGCGCAACCCCTATAACCACAAGAGGAATAGCTGCCATTATAGTAATAGGATGTAAAAAAGATTTAATTTGAGCTACTAATACTAGATATACAAATATCACCGCTAATGATAATAAAAATACCATATCCATCATCGAGTTCTGTAAATCTCTTTGTTCTCCTGATAATTCTACAGAATATCCACTTGGCAAAGGATATTCTCTAATTAAATCATTTATATCCTTAATTATATGGCTAAAAGCTCTAGTATGGGTAGTATATCCTAATAAGTTTATAGTATATTGAAGGTCCTCTTTGGTAATAATATTTGACCTTTCATTTATCTCTATAGTAGCAATTTCTCTAAGTGGAATCTTCACTCCTATAGGAGTATCTATATATATATCTAATAAATCATCTATAGATTGTCTATAGTCATCCATATATCGTACAGATATATCTACATTATCCATTTCGTCTATATCTATCTTTGTTGTAGTTATTCCCTCCATAGAAGTAAATATTTTTCTAACAACTGTTGCATTTAGAAGACCAAACTCTTGAGCACGTTTGCTATTAATTTTTACATTAAGTTGTAAATTATCAACATTAAAACTTTTGTATAAGTTTGTAATTCCTTCTATTTGATCAATTTTATGTTGTAAATTATTTGCTATCTCATACAGTATTTTTTGATTGTCCCCACTTATTTTTATATCTATAGGTGCTTTGGAGCTTGTAGTGGCAGTACCGCCTTGCTCTTTAACTACAAAGTTTCGGATCCCAGGGATTTGCTCAATCTCCGTCCTTAATCTCTCTTGAAAATCCCAAATATTTTCCCCTCTTTCTTTTCTCGTATTTAAATTTATAGTAATAAGAGCTTGATTAGTGCCCATAACTCCAAAATCCCCTAGTTTACTACTATCTTTTTCATAGCCTATTTGAGCATCATAATTTTGAACATTTTCTTCATCAATTAATAATTTTTCAATTACCTCTACTACATAAGTTGTTTCCTCCAAAGTAGTACCTGGTTCCATTTCTATTGATATATAAGATACGCCACTATCAAATTTGGGCAGCATCTCTAATCCATTATTCTTCAAAAACTCCACACTTAGCACCATCAATATCAATCCTATCAGCAAGGTTTTAGACTTATTTTTTAATGTTACTTTCAAAACCCTTATATAAAATTTAAGTAATTTATTCATACCTCTATTAAAGGGCAGAGAAATTTTCTCTAGTATTTTTTCTGCTTTATTAAATCTCAATTTACTTAACATTACTGTAAATAGAGGTATAATCACAAGGGCTATTATTATAGATGCTAATATTGCATAAATCAATGTTAATGATAATGGTCTAAACATTTCTCCCACAAATCCTTTAATATATATCAGCGGTATTAAAACTACTAAGGTAGTTGTAACACCCGCAATACTTGGTAAAGCTATCTCATTTGTTCCATCTATAGCTGCAGTTTCCCAATCTTTTCCCCTTGTTCTTTTATGTCTTGCTATGTTTTCAACAACAATTATAGATGCATCAACAACAAAGCCTATGCTAAGTATTAAAGCTGATAAAGTAACCATATCTAAGCTCATACCTGTCAATTTCATAAGCCCAAGAGTCGTCAAAAACACTAAAGGCATAGACATAGATACGACTAAAGACTGATTGATATTGCCAATAAAAAGCATTATTATAATCAAAGTTAAAATTATAGAAGTAAATACAGATGAAGTCATATTATTAACCATTTGATTAGTAAATACAGAATCATCTTGAGCTATTTCAAATTCTATAAACGGATATCTTTCTTGCAATACTTTCAATGTTTTTTTTACATTTTCAACCACTTCTACTGTATTTGCATCACTTCGTTTTGTAATCAGCAAAGCTATTGCACTCTCTCCATTAAACCTATATTCACTTTCCAAATCCTCTGTAGAAAATTTTATATCTCCAACATCTTTAAGATATACACTATTCCCATCTTTTAAAGGTATCTTAATGTTCTCTATATCATCTATTGTTTCAAAACTTTCTTCAATTCTAATTAAAATTTCCTTGTGTTTATCAGTTAACTTTCCACCAGGTGCTTTTATATTACTTTGGGCAAGTATGTCTGATATCTCTTCCAAACTAAGTCCATAGGACATTAATTTATTTTTATCTATATCAACTTTTACCAAAGAATTATGCCCTCCAAATATATCTACAGAAGCAACCCCATCTACCAATTGCATATCAAACCCAATTTCATCTTCTGCAATCTGTCTTAAATCTCTCATGTCTATCGAATCACTTTTAAGGCTTACAGTGAGTATTGGTTTATCCGATGTACTAAATTTCAAAACCTTTGGTTCATCTATATCTTTTGGCAATTTATTTTTAATTCTAGTTATAGCATTTTGAATATCTATAGCTGCAGCATCAATATCTGTTTTATAACTAAATTCTAGTGATATTATAGCTATATTGTCTTGGCTTGTAGATTGAACTCTGGATATTCCCTCTAACGTACTGAATTCCTCCTCCATTGGTTCTATTACACCTTCCACTACATCCTGCGCTGAAGCTCCTGGATATTGAGTAATTACAGTTGCAGTAGGAGCATTAGTATCGGGAGCTAACTGTGTTTTTAAAGTCATCTTTGAATAAAGTCCAAGAAGTATTATAGCTATAGTAATAGCCAATACAAAATATTTGTTTTTTATCGAAAAATTTCCTATATTCATTATTAATCTACTCCTTTAAAAACATAAACTTTAGCACCATCATATAGCTTAGATAAATTTTTTACCGCTATCTTATCTCCTTCTTTTAGACCTTTAACTACTTCAACGCTATCCTCAACAATAAGCCCTGTAGATATCTTTATTTCTTTGACTATCCCATCTTTATATTGATATACTATTTTTTCATTATTTAACCTCTTTATAGCATTTTTAGGTATTATAATCTTATCTTTTGCTTCATTTGTAATTATGTTTACGTCTACACTATTTCCTGAAACCAATTTAATAGATTCATCAGGATTTATTGGCCCTATTTCTATGACCCCTATTCTTGTACTAGGATTTACACTAGGAAAAATTTTTTTGATTTTGGTTACTACTTCCTTGCTTGACTCTTTGCTTTTTAAAACTACTTTATTTGATGTACTTATTTTATTTAAATCATTTTCTGGTATATTTACTTCTACTATTAATTCATTGTTATCATCTACACTTATAAAAGGTTTACCTATTGCAGCATACTCACCTATTTCATAATAAACTGAATTGACTATTCCTTGTATAGGAGATTTTATTAAAGTATATTCATTTTTAATATGCAGTTCATTTATTGACGAATTTAGTTCTTCCATTTGTTTTTCAGTTATATTTTTCTCATGAAGCAATTTGTTATATGTATCATCTATAGTAGCCTTTAACTCCTCTAATTGAAGATATGCTATATCTGCCTCTTGTTTGATTTTTTCATATAAACTTTTAGAAATCGCTCCTTCACAATATAGGCGTTCGTACTTTTTGCTTTCACCATCTAAATATTTATAATTTGACTCAAGTACTTCAAGTTTTTTAATTAATGGATTTGAAATATAAAATTTTTTTATCTCTTCTTCTAAATAACTATTATTTTCTTTTAATGTTTCAAGCTTTTTTAATACACCATCAAGATTCGCTTTAAGTTGTTTGTCATCAATTTTGGCTAGCAAATCTCCTTTATTTACTTGATCTCCTTCTTCAACATATATATCAACTATTTGCCCTCCTATAACCGGAGAAATAGCTACAGATTTAGTAGGTTTTATAGTTCCAACATAATTTATGCTTTCTATAAGATCACTTTTACCTACACGCATAGTCTCTATAGGTATGCCAAGATTCAATTGTGTTTGAAGCTTTTCCTCATTGTTTATCGCATTTTTATCTCTCTTTTTAATTTTTACTCCGCTTAAAGCTATAAATAAAATTAATATAGTAAGAATAACAATAATATGTTTTTTTTTATTCATTCCGCAACCACTCCTTAATTTGAAATATTATCTGAAATAAAAGTTTTAATTATTTCTACGAGTTCATCAGAATTTACAAGCTCATTATTGTCAATTAAAGATTCAAACATTATTACCCCAACTATAGTAGATAAAAACAATTGAACAGTTCTCGCTATGTGAACATCCTTCAATTTTTTGAATTCAAATTCTTTTTTTACATAACAAACCAATACACTAAATACTTTAGAGTAAATTTTTTGAATTATATCTTTGATTTCCTCATTAAATTGAGCTTCATATATAGTACACATAAACAAATCTTTGTTATTCTTTAACGTATGAATTCTTTCTTGTATAAGCCTCAAAATTGTTTCTTCTAAATCGCTGTTATCATTTGACACTCTTGAATCCATCAAAGGATTAACTAAATATTTGGTTATAGTTTCATAAAATAAAATTTTTTTTGTCTTAAAATGTCTAAAAAGAGTTATCTCTGCTACATTTGCTGTATTCGATATTTCTTTTGTAGTTGCTCTTGTATACCCTTTTTTTGAAAAAACTTCTTTTGCAGAATTAAGTATCTTCTCTTTCGTATTATCTTCTTTTATCATAATAACCTCCTTTCTGCCGCTACCGCCGGTGGCACAAATAGTAATGAAAAAATGCGGTGCGCGGTTTTCACCATTTTATTATAATTATACTTATGTAAGTACTGACTTACATACATGGTATACTTTCTATGTTTATTTGTCAAGTTTAAATCTTTTACTTCAGAGATTTCGCATCAAATTTCCAGTGAAAAATTGAATCCTACTAAATGTGCATTTCTAAACAATTATTTGAATTATTAGTAGGTTAAAAGACCGTTAGGTCATAAAAATGGTTACAATTCCCCTTACCCCAATAAAGCTTCATAATGAATTTCCAGTTTTATTTCAATTTAAGTTTTCATAAATATTGGATTATCCCAATTATCTTCTATAATATCTATCTGAAGCATACCTTTTCTCCTAAATCCTCTTATACACCGAAAAAAATATAGTTGCATTAAATTAAATGCTATTATCATAAACATTAATACTGTTTCTACGCCCCCGTAGGGCTATAAAGAAAACAATGATTTTGTATCTAAATTAGGCATTTCAAAATTATCTTCATCCCAAGCTTTAATTTTTCTATACTTATTACCTTTTTTCTTTACTATCCACTCTTTATTTGCCTTACGGCATTTAAACAAAGATAATGCATCTTTTACAGTATTAAGTCGCTCATCTTTCACTCTTACTACTGCATCTATTCCTATAGAAAGAACTTCTTTTATCTAAGTAGACTTACAGTATAAAGCATCAGCTACTATAATATCTGCAAAATGATGATATTGTTTATATAAGTTTTTAATAAGCCGTTTTCCACCAGTAATTTCGCCTTCATCTTTATTTTTTTGGGCATGATCTTTTTAAATTTATCTTTTTTAAGCCAATGCTCTAATCTATTGAAACTTCTTATTTGAAGCATAAATCCAAATAATACAACAAAGGAAATTAAGGATGCTTTTATTTTGCAAATATTTTTTATAATTTCCAGTAAAAATAGGAATAATCAAAATTTTATAGGTATATCATAAATTGTTTAATTTCTACGGACTATCGCCCATTTATTTTTTTTGATGCGAAATCTCTGGAAATATGTCATATTGTGTCCATGCTTAGATATTCGTCTAAAAGATATACATAAGCTTTCTTACCTTCTTCTGTTCGATACTCATAAATCCTACATTTATATTAAATTTCACCCATTATTGTTTTAATACAAGTTTCCTTAAATCCTTTATTTCTATATTTTTTCTTATCTCTTTCTTTCATTAATTTTTCATCTAGTTGACTAAGTAGTTCTGTTATCATTTCACATGCCTGTCGTCATACAAATTCGTAAAATTTTTTCTCTATTTCCTTGAAATTTATATCCATATCCTTTAAACTTATCTTATACATGTAATCATCCTTTCTAGTGTTGTCCCAAATACTATTATATTGGATGATTCATGTATATTAAAGATGCCTTTGGCATCTTTTTTATTTTTTGTAATTTTGCCTACTAAAATTATACTCTAAGAACTATACAATTTCCCAAATTCATAAATTGATCACTAAATGCTGATTTTGTGTTAAATAAAAAACATCCCACAAGTATTTTCACCTGTGAGATTAGTTTTATTAATCGTCTTCAATTTGTCTTATCAATTTACCATTTGCCCACTTTTGTTTATATATTACACGTTCATTATCTCTAGTATTCTTTTTTCTTATAACATAAGTACCATATCCCTTATAATCTTCATCGTCATCTTCACCTAAAGTATGCTTAACATCATCTTTCCACATACCATAAAAGTAATTTCCATTAGCTTCTATATATTTACCATATCCTTCTTTTTTTCCTTGCTTCCAAGCTCCATCATATATATCTCCATTTGCATAATAAAATTTACCATCACCATCATATTTACCATTAACAAAATTACCTTTATAGGTATTTCCATCTGCATAAATAAAAGTTCCTTGCCCTGTAATTTTACCCATAATCCAATTTCCTTTATAAGATGAACCATCTTGATAGGTTATCATTCCATTGCCATGAAAATAGCCATCTGTTACTGCTCCAACATAATGAGTACCATCTGTAAAAACTATATCCACTGTGCCATTATATTTGTTGGAATTTAAAAGATTAGCTTTCATATCCATTGTTTCAATTGGCTTATTCCATTTATCACCTTTTATTTGTTTTTCTTCATCTTCTCCGCTTATCTTAACACAGGCATATCCACTTATATTATCGCCATCAAATTCTCCTTCTATGCTATCACCATTAACATAAGTATATTTTCCATGTCCATAATAGTCGTTATCTTTAAATTGTCCAACATATACATCTCCACTTAAAGTTGTATATTCTCCTTGTCCTTCCATTACACCATTAATAAAGTTGCCATTATATGTTGTCCCATCAGGAAAAGTAATTTTCCCTTTCCCATGAAATACACCATTTCTATATCCACCTATATAAACTACACCATTTTCATATAAAAGTTCCACATTTCCCACATAATTTCCATTAAGTAAGCCTAGATGGATTTCAGTTATACCACTTTTCGTATCATTAATTGTACTACTACTTAATTCTATAACTCTATTTTCTTTGTTAAAATTAATGTTCAAACCCAATAATTGACTTATTTTAGCTAATGGTAAGTAGCTCTTGCCATCTATAACTACTACCCTGTCTAAAATTTGATTACCATTTAACTTAACTTTTAAATCTGAAACTATAGCTTTAAGCTCAGCGCCTATGTCTTCATCACTAATAGCATAAGCAAATCCTACAGAACTAACTGTCAAAATCAATAATAGTGATATTGCCACAAATGATTTTTTGTGCTTCTTCATTAGAATATCCCCTTTCTTATTATCATTATATTTATTCATTTATTTTAAATATATGTTTAATTCTTTTATCTTTTCAAATATTTTTTTAAATATATTCTTTAACCAAAATATAAATCCTTTTTCTTCCTCTTGAACTTCTTGAATTTGCTCTTCAACTTCCGGAGCTTCTATTTTATTAATCTTCATAACGAATTTAACTTTACCTTCCATATTTTCTTCAATACCTGAAAAATTATTATATCTTTTTGCAAGTTTAATAAGTTGATCTCTAGTTTCAAATAGTTCATCATAATCATCTGTTTTTTTATTTACTTCATCATATATTTCTTTTACACCATCTTCATGAAATTCATTATAACCATCATACAAATCTCCAAGACCATCTTTAATTTGTACTATAGCATCATCTAATGCGTCAGTAGCATCTATAAGCCCTTCAAGGCCTTTACCTAATTTTAAATGTCCATAGCTTAATGTTTCTAATCCTTCTGATAATTCACAAGCACCAATATTAAGAGCAACTAGTCCATCTTTAAATTGAACAACACCATCATCTAAATCTTTAACACCATCTTTTAAATCATTAGAACCATCAAACAATCTCTTTAAACCTTCTTTTAATTTACCAGCTCCTGTATCAAGATCTTTTGCCCCAGATGATAATTTGTCTAAAGCATCACTTAACATAGCTTTTGACTCAGCATTTTTTTTTTGCTGTATTCTCCGCAAATAACATTCCTATAGTTTTATCTTTATTTTCTTCTTGTTTTTTCTGTTCGATTAACTCTGCTATTTCATTTTGATAATTACTTAATACTTCCTCATAAAACTTATCTGTTAAATATATCATCCTATTTAACTTTTCCAACGTTTCTAATATAAAAGTTTTTTCTTCCTCACTTAAACGTAAACTTTCAAATTCTTTATTTACTTGATCTAACGTTTGATTTAAGGATATAGGTAATTTTTCTTGTATCTGTTTGCTAATTTCTGCATTTGCTACTGTACACGCTGAATCACCTACTAATTTCATACCTTCACGTACTAATTCAATTATCTTTTCCCTATCATCTAAGTTATAAACATTTTCATATACTGTTTCTATTAATTTTGATTCTGCGCTTAATAATTTATCTATTTCATCTTTAACTTTTTTATCTACTACGCCATATACTTCTTCTAATACTATCGCATCTTTTACTGTATCAGTTACTGTTGTTTGTATAATATCAGGTAAAGTCTCTTGTAATTCCCCAATTTTTTTATCTGCTTCAATTAATTTCATACCCTTTTCATTTATTGCTTCACTATCTTTAACTAATTCCTTTATGCCATTTACATCTTCTAAAGTTATTTCTTTACTAAACTCTAATAAGGGCCCTACTTTTTCTTCATTATCACCTAATTTTACTTCTAACTCGTGATTGAACTGATCTATTCCATATGAAAGTTCCGAAATACCACTTTTTAGTTCTGATGCACCATCATAAGCACTTTCGGTTCCATCAGCCAATTTCTCAGCACCATCTAATAAAGCTTCCAAGCCATCTTTCAGTATATTTACATTTCTTACTAAATCGTCAGTACCTTCTACAAGCTCTTTAGATGCTTCAAATATTTCATTACTTCCACTTTTTAAATCTTTGGTTGCATATTTTAAAGAATACATGCCATCATTGAATTCTACAAATTTATCTGATATCTCTGTAACTCCATAATTAATATCTTCTATTCCAGCTTTTACATCATCACTTGCATCTTTTAAATCTTTTACACCATCTTTTGCATCAATTATAGTACTATCAAATCTTTCAATATCTTCTAAGGCAGAAGCTTCTGGCAATGCAATTATTAAAATATCTCCCATTTCAAAATCTTCAACATCTGCTTCTAACTCTAATCTTTCAGGTAAATCAAAAATATCATCAAAATCTTCATCATTAATATCTAAACTGTCCTTCAACCCAGGCATTGCTGAGTAAGTTATCACTGTTTTATTACCATCATTTACTACCTTTCCTGCATTAGTCTTTACATTTTTACAATTATCAGAAGGAAAATTAATTACAGCAGCTACAGCAAAAGGTGTATATATTTTTTTTATTTTGCCATTAATTACAACATTATGATATTCATTATTTATTATTTCTAAAGTCATTTTAAACTTACCCGTTTTACCTCCTAGTTCTTCTGGCTTAATCTCTTTGCCATTTAAGCTATATGAAATTTTAACACTTAAAGGTAAACTTTTTTTAATTTTCCCTTGATAATAAATCTCACCCTTATCAGTTTTCCACGTTAAATTATTTCCATTTATTTCAGGTATTTCATCACCTTTTACATTTATAATGTCTTTAAGCAATGATTTATCATGTATCACAATCTTGTTTTTGTCTGAGTGCAGCCAATCACTTACTGTTATATCTTCAACTTTTCCTCCATAAGTTAAATTTACGTATACTGTCTCTTCTTTTGTAACTTTTGCCTGTGCAAACGCAGAATTAGTAAAAACTATTAAAATAGCCATTTGTAAACTTAATATTCTTACAAAATTTTTTTTCCTGAGCATCCTTTTATATCTCCCCTTTTTTAAATTTCAATTTAGGCTTATTTTTCCAATTCCTTGTAGTAGCTGAAACAAATTTTTCTGAAATTAACAAAATTGCTGGAAGCATTACAATTATAACTATCATACTTATTATGGCCCCTCTTGAAATCATCATAACAAGCGAACTTATTAAATCTATATCAGATATAAAAACAACCCCTATAGTAGCTCCAAAAAACGTTAAACCACTAGTTACTATAGATATTATTGAACCTTCAAGAGCTTTCTTCATAGCTTTATGTTTTTCATAACCATTTCTTATCTCTTCTCTAAATCTTGTAGTTAATAAAATAGCATAGTCTACAGTAGCACCTAGCTGTATACATCCAATAACTATTGAGGCAATAAATGGTATTTTTATTCCCATATAATATGGAATTGACATATTAATAAATATAGCAAACTCAATAGCACATACTAATAATACTGGTAGTGATATTGATTGAAATACAAACATAATTATTATAAATATTAAAATTATGGAAATTATGTTAACATTTTTAAAGTCTATATTTGCAACTTGTATTAAATCTTTAGTTAAAGCACCTTCTCCTGTTACCAAACCATTCTCATCATAGGATTTTATAATATTATTAATTTCATCAAGTTGTGCATTTTGTTCATCAGTTGCAGATTTATATTTAGAATTGACAAGTATTAAATTATATCCTTCTTTCTTAAATATATCTTTTAAATCGTCAGGAATAAACTCATCTGGTACAGTTGGCCCAATGAATTTATCATATGCTATTACGTTTTTAATCCCAGGAAGTTTCTCAATTTTATCTAATAATTCTTTTTTCTTATAAGAAGGAATATCGTCATTGATAACAATCATATGTGTAGTAGTCATATTAAATTCTTCTTTTAATTTATTGAGAGATACAATAGAATCCATGTCTTGAGGTAAAGATTCATCTAGTATGTTATAATAGGATTCCGTATTAAATTCACCGTATATAGCTGGTAAAAAAAGTAGTAAAAATAATATTATGAATATTTTATAGTATTTAGTTACAAAATATGACGTCTTTTTAAAATTAGGTAAAATTGTTTTATGCTTAAATCTATGTATCAATTTATTAAATGTTAAAATTAAAGCTGGCAATATAGTAATAGTAGAAATAACTCCTAATAAAACACCTTTTGCCATTACGATACCAATATCTTTACCTAAGCCTAACTTCATAACTACCATGGCTAAAAAACCAGCTATCGTTGTAATAGAACTACCACTAATAGAAACTGTTGTTTTAGCAATAGCTTCTGCCATGGCTTCATTGATATCTTTTGTTGTCTTCAATTCTTCATCATATCTATGTAATAAAAATATCGAATAATCCATCGTAACTCCCAATTGAAGAACTGCTGCCAATGCCTTTGTTACATGAGAAATCTCTCCTAAAAACATATTAGTCCCAAGATTATAAACTATTGCAAATCCTATAGAAATTAAAAATATTACTGGAATTATCGTAGATGACATAGTTAATGTTAATACTACTGCAACTAATATAACTGCCAACAATACATACGTAGGTGTTTCACTGTCAAACAAATCAATGGTATCTTTCATAAGCGCTGAAGAACCACTCAAAAAGCACTGTTTATTTATAATTTTTCTTATTTCTCCTATAGCTTCTTGAGTCTCATTTGCAGCTGTCGTATATTTAAACTTTATCATAAGTAATGTGAAATCTTTTTGGTAAAATATTTCTTTTAAATCACTAGGTAAAATTTCTTTTGGTATGCTAATATCCAACAAATCACTTATCCAAATAACATCTTCAACTCCATTAATTTCAGTTATTTTATCTTTAATATCTAATATATCCTTACCCTTCATATTTTCTATGACTAGCATTCCTATACTTGCATTATTAAATACTTCGTCTACTAAATCTTGTCCTTTCATAGAATCTAATTCTTCTGGTAAGTAAGTTAATATATCATAATTTATACTAGTCATAATAATACCATATAAAGATGGAAATAATAACAACAAAGCTATAATTAATATTAAAATTCGGTTTTGTGCTACGAACATTCCAAATTTTTTCATTTTAACTCTTCCCTTTCATAATTGTCATTTTAATTCCTCAATATTTTTCTAAGCATTTTATTAATTATATCTTGCATTTTATTAATTTAATTAGGTTTTTCATATATTATTGAAAGTAACATACAGAATTTCCAATTCTATTATTACAAATAAATTTTTCCAAATTTCAGCTTTTCCAATTCATCTTCTTCTAATCCTTTTATAAAATAATTTAAATAATCTCTAGTTAATTATCATCATCAGCATTTTCTAATACTTTTTTATACATCCCCAAGAAAAATTTTTGTAAATTATTTTTAACAGTATTTTATTTTTTTATATCCAATAATGTAATCAACAAATAAAATTATTGTATCAACAAGATTATCCTCACCAAATTTTTAGTTGTTTCATAAGCTTTTTTAACTATAAATTGCAATATTAAATGCAACACTTTGTAAGAAGAAGTATGGTATAGATATCTAAACTCTTTACGAGTTTCTACTTCTTTTGGTCCTAAATCTATACTTTTGCCCATAATTCGTTTATGTTTTTTGGAATGATGCTAACGTTACGACCAAGTTGTATTGCAATATATCGAAAGCTCTTTTCTTCAGCTAAAAGAGCTGCAATTTTTTCTCTCTCATATACATTTAGGCGTTTAAAAGAACGTCTTTTTGTAGTTCGATTAAATTGAACCATAGTGAAACCTCCCTGTATTTTGGGTTTAGAAAACTATATCATACAGGATTTTTCACTATGGTTCTATATTTTTTACCTGTTGCATTTAATTTTACAATAAACCACTATTCAATAAATCTTAGCCATATTTCAACTACAAATACATACTACCTCAATAATAACTATAAGTCAATATTTTTTGGTTCTATAATAAATGGGTTCTATAATAAATGTTGGGGTAGAGAAAGATGTGCCCTAACATTTATTTTTTCAAAATATAATGCACTTGCGAAATAAACCTGCTAAAATGTTAATTGGAAAAAACAACATACAAAGGAGGTTTATTCACAAGTGCAATCTAATTTTATCACACAATTATTAAATTTAGAAGGGGTTAAAATAACTAAAATATCACATGGTGATTCTTTTGTTAAAATCCATATTACAACCGATCCAAAAGAACATACTTGTCCTGCTTGTGGTGCTAAAACTTCTAAAATTCACGATTATAGAGAATAAACAATTAAGGATTTGCCTTTTTGTAGGTTCTTTGTATTGATGAGTTTAAGGGTAATGCAGAGACTGGAAAATATCATTGAAACGAATATCTTTTGGGCTTAAAAACTTTCATAGGTTCCGTAATAGGATTCTTCACTGTACTAGATAAATATCTAAAAAGTAAATACCTATATGAAGCCTACATTTTAGCTAGGTTTATTTAAGTGCACCCAAAAACACGTATAGCTTTATCCGCCTCAACCAAATGCAAAAATTAGAGCTAAAAATAGTAATGGAGTGTGATTTAAAAAAATCCCACCCCAAATATTGACAAAGAACCAAAAGGAACCACTTTTGTGGTTCCTTTTAATATATCACTATTCTCTCGCTTTATTTAATTTCAATACTTACATCCTCAGCTGGAGCAGATACTTCATTTACTTTGATTGCATCTTTTGAAATCTTTAATGTATCTCCAACAAATACATCATCATTAAATACTACTGTAAATGTAACAGTTGAATCTTCTTCATTAAATTCTATTCCACTAATATTACGTACTCCAATTTTTTCTGCTTCTGATATAGGTATAGCGATTTTACTTCTATCAACTTCAACATCAAATTCTGCTTTATCATCTAAGTCAATATCTACATAAACTGAAGCAGTAACTGTACGTCCGTAGTTAGCATCAGTACTTAATGTAGTTAATACAGCAGTATTAGGTTCTACTTCTATTTCTTCATCTTCATCTTCATCTTCACCTTTTGGATCTGTTGCTAATGCATATTCATCGTCATCACCAGTTAATTCTGTAGCACAACCTTCTATATCTTCGTCTTCCCAATATTTAAGTGCTACAATTTCTTCGTCTTCTACTACAAATTCTATAGCATACCCAAAGTCTAAATCAGTATAGCTTGCTTTCTCATCATCATAATAAACTGGTGCGTCTTTTGAAATCTTATAAGTTTTTTCACTGAAACTAAAGTCGTCACCATCTAAATCGCCTACTGCTACAGTTAAATCTCTTCCATCTCTATCTATTACCCAAGCAAATCCATCTACATTATTATAGTCAAGTACATGACCTATTAATTCATAATCAGTTTTAACATTAATTTCGTCACCAAATGCATCTAATTTTAGTCCATCTTCTCCTCTTTCTCTAAATACGATAAATGTTTCTGCATAATCTATTTCATCAAATGCGTCATCTTCATCATCTAAAACATATTCTTTGATACCTTCACCAGATACGTCTACAGTCAATGTCATTTCATCACTACTCATTTGTCTTTCTACAATGTATCCTACATATTTATCCTCGTCAGAAATACTGTCATAATTATTTACAAATACCATTAAGTCAACATCTTTTTCATGGTCTTCATCAGTGATAATTAATACATAGCAACCACTGTCTGCATTAGTTTCGTCTAAATCAGCCCATTTAACTACTTCTAACTCACTATCATCATAGTCTTCTTCTAGATAATCAGCATAATTTAAGTATACTGAACCTGATTCATTATAGTACTTACTGTAATCAGCACCAACTACCCTAATAGCATCATCTTCAAATGTATCTTTAGTATCTAATGTAGGTAATACATTATCTTCTTTTACCTCATTTAGATAATATACTCCATGACTTTCCTTTATATTCCAAACTTTTTCTATTTCTACTTCATCTCCAGCAGCATTTAGACTATATTTAACTATAGAACCTTTTTCTAGTTCGTCAAAATCCACATCACTATCAGAATCAAAGTCATAAACGTCTTTAACGCCATCCATAGTCCATAGTTTAACTGTTTCGTCACCATAGCTATCATCTGTTCCTATTATAACACCATAATCATCATTTGCCGTTTCAGTATCTGTTATCATGAAAGCTACTCTGCCTTTGAAATCCAAATATACTGAAACTTCTTCACCAAATGAATCGTCCCAAATATCGTCTAATGAACTATATCTGTGAACGCCTTTAGCACTATCTAGGTCATCATCAGTATAAGCAAATCTACTTGCTACTGAGTAACCATCACCATCAATAAATACTCTACTTCTAGTAAATCCAGAATTAACTCTACCAATTTTAACCTTTTCAAGTTCGCCAGTTACAGTTTGTTCTGGATCTGCTACTAATATATGAAGTATGTTATCATCTATTTCATCTTCATAGTAGTATAATACATTGTATTTTTCTATGTCTGAAAGCTCTAATTCAGTACCATCTTGTGCGAAGATGTCATAAGCATCATAATCATCAAGGTCTAACTCTAAATCAGTATCTAGGTCAACAGTATTATCAATGTCAGCATAGTCTATATCATAATTGTATGATAAAACATATTCTATTCTTTCTTTGCTTTCGTCTACATCTGTTACTATCAAGTTTACTTCTTCTGGTACAGCTATGTCTGCAAATACTATTTCGTCACCTTCTACAACTATTCTTTTAGCAAAAGCATAAGATACATCACTATCACTATATTCAGTGAAAACATCCCATGATTCTTTCCATTTACCTTTGCTAGTTATATCAGGTTCTACTCTTTCACCATTGATATAAACTACGGCACTTGAATCCCAGTCATAATAATCAATTGGTGCATCCCAGATAATCATTGTGCCGTCGCCTTCATCATCATAAGCTATACATCTGAAAACATCATCTGGGTCTGTTTCAACTTCTGCATATACTAACTTATCTTCATCAAAGTATCCTGTTATTTCCATTCCAAGTAAATCTTTTGGATCTACTGAATCTTCGTCAAAATAAACTTTAATTAATTTGTCATTGTCTTCTGCATCATATTTGTCATAATATTTATTGTCTATTTTTACATCATCTTTAAGGGCTATAACTTTTAACTCATCAGATTCAAGATTTCCATTCAACTCTGGAATTTCAACAACTCTTAAATCTTCAACTTTGTCAAGTTCTAATCTGTCTTCTAATAAAGTTATTTCTGTTTCTTCATATTCTGGATTGTTTGCTGTGTAAGATTTTATTTTTATAATCTCAGCATCTAAAGTGTTGTTTACCATCAATGCTAAGTCGCCTCTGTTTACAAATCCAGATGGACTAACCTTAACACCATCAAGTATTCCAACTTCACTTGCTTTAGCCAAATAATTTCCTGGCCAATCTCCAGGTAAAAATTCATCTCTGTAGCCTAATGCTCTTACTAATAATGTTGCAGCTTGAGCATATGTTATTTTATCAGTTGGATGGAATGTACCATCTCCCATACCTTTAACTAAGCCTTGATCTGCAGCTACATTTATATAACCTACAGACCATCTGTTGTTTTCAACATCTGTAAATTTGC
Source organism: Brassicibacter thermophilus (assembly GCF_055378355.1). Classification (NCBI taxonomy): domain Bacteria; kingdom Bacillati; phylum Bacillota; class Tissierellia; order Tissierellales; family Thermohalobacteraceae; genus Brassicibacter; species Brassicibacter thermophilus. The sequence continues at coordinate 27,014 of NZ_AP042446.1, forward strand.
TAGCCCCACTAGCTGCATCTGCAACGTCTCCTAATGCTAATGCTTCAATTACAACTTTTGCAAACTGCTCTCTAGTTGTCTCTAGCTCTGGATGGTATTTACCATCTTCCATACCATTTACTATGCCAAATGCTGATAATCTCTCAACTGCTTTCACTACTTCATCATTGTCTATGTCTGATACTAGTTCAGTAACATTATCTGATGAAGCTGCAAAAGCAAAGCTGAATGTACCTAGTACCATTGCAAGTACAAGTACTAATGAAAGAACTTTTTTCATGTTTTCAAAGACCTCCTTTGATATTTGTTTTAATTAAAATTTTTGAAGGATTAATATCTGGATTAGGAGTATCCTTCTAATCTCCCTAATCCTAAGGACTACGAAACAGGAATAATGCTAATCCCTGCATTCTATCCCTTATTATAGCACTTACATGATTGTCAGTCAATGAGACAATCATTTTTGTAATGCAAATGTAATATACATTATACTGCATCACCATGTTAACTACTATCTATTATATATCATTTTTGCAAGAGTAACATTACAATTATGTTACAGTTTAATTAAGGTAAGGGGACACACCTCTTTTTGAAGTCTAGCTTATTCTGTTGAGGTATGTCCCCAGTCGCTCAGTCGTTCTTTTTTATCTGTTTTTTGCTGCCTTTATAAATTCCCTAAATAATGGATGACTTCTAGTTGGTCTGGATTTAAATTCTGGGTGGAATTGGGATGCTACAAACCAAGGATGGTTCTTTAACTCTATTATTTCTACCAATTTCCCATCTGGAGATAAACCACTTATTACCATGCCATGCTCCTGTAATATAGATCTAAATTCATTATTAAATTCATATCTATGTCTATGCCTTTCGCTTATATTTTCTTCCCCATATGCTTCATATGCCTTTGTACCTTTTATAACTTTACATGGATATTTTCCAAGTCTCATGGTACCGCCCATTTTATCTATCTCTTTTTGTTCTGGCATAAGATCTATTACTGCATAAGGTGTATTTGGATCAAGTTCTGAACTATGTGCCCCTTTTAACCCAACAACATTCCTAGCAAACTCAACTACTGCCATCTGCATACCAAGACATATTCCTAAAAATGGTACCTTGTTTTCCCTAGCAAATTTTATTGCGCAAATTTTACCTTCAATACCTCTGTCTCCAAATCCTCCAGGTACTAGTATACCATCAGAGTCCTTTAATAGATCTTCACAATTATTTTCATCAAGGTTTTCAGAATGTATCCAGTCTATATCTACATTTACATCATTTGATATACCTGCATGTCTCAACGATTCTGCTACTGATAGGTATGCGTCTTTAAGTTCTACATATTTACCAACTAATGCTATCTTTATATTTCTCTTAGGTTTCTTTACTTTTTCCACCATCTTCTTCCATTCTGTTAAATCAGGCTTTCCACATTTGAGTCCTAAATGATTAATAACCATCTGTGGAAGCCCTTCTTCTTCAAGCAAAAGTGGAACATCATATATGGTTTCTGCATCAATATTTTGTACTACATCTGTTGAGTCAAGATCGCAAAACAAAGCTATTTTTTTCTTAAGTTCTGTACTTAATTCATGTTCAGTTCTACACACTACTACATCAGGCTGTATACCTATGCTTCTTAACTCCTTTACGCTGTGCTGTGTAGGCTTAGTTTTTAATTCTCCAGCTTTCGAAAGGTAAGGAACTAATGTTACATGAATATACATAACATTTTCTCTACCTACATCGTATTTTATCTGCCTTATAGCTTCAAGAAATGGTAGCCCTTCTATGTCTCCTACTGTCCCTCCTATTTCGGTTATTACTACATCTACATTTTTTTCTTCTGCCACTTGTGTTATTCTTGATTTTATTTCGTTTGTAATATGAGGAATAACTTGAACAGTGCCTCCTAAGTATTCTCCTTTTCTCTCCTTATTAAGTACCGACCAATATATTTTACCTGTAGTAACATTACTGTATTTAGTTAAATTAATGTCGATGAACCTTTCATAATGTCCTAAATCGAGATCTGTTTCAGCACCGTCATCCGTAACAAATACTTCCCCGTGCTGATATGGACTCATGGTTCCCGGGTCTACATTTATATATGGGTCAAATTTTTGTATAGTTACATTTAACCCTCTAGCTTTAAGCAATTGGCCTAAAGACGCTGCAGTTATTCCTTTCCCAAGGGAAGACACAACCCCCCCTGTAATAAAGACATACTTCGTTGGCAAAATAATCAATCCTTTCTATATGGTTAAAATATATAAACAGGGAATAGATTAATATTCCCTGTACCTTTAATTAATATTTAACTATTAAAGTTTATATAATTACTTTATGATTGTCAAGATTATTTGTTTGTTGTACTAGAAGTTGATGAAAGCACTTCAATAGCCTTTTGTAACTGTTTATCATTTTCTTCTTGTTGAAAATATTCTTTTAGAGCTTTTTCTAATTCTTCTTGAGTTTCTTTATTTAACTCTCCTTTAGAAATCAAGCCTCTATCGTTTTGAAATTTCTCAACAGCTTGATAAGTTTTGTATGTAAATACTCCATCTATTTTACCTGGATCATACCCTATTATATCTAGTATTTCTTCTGCAGCTAATACATTCAATCCTACATCATCTAATGAATTTGTTTTTGTATAGTCAAATGATGGTATCTTAGATAATCTATCTTTAATCTCATCTTCTATATTTTGTACCATTATATCAGGTTCTATTCCTTTTCCATCTATAGATCTCCTATTAGCTGTGAGGTATTCTGCTACAGTTATCTTAATACCCCCTCCTCTTTTTAATGAAAATATTTTCTGTACTGTTCCTTTTCCAAAGGTAGTAGTCCCTATAATTGTTCCTATTTCTCTATCCTGTACTGCCCCTGCAAATATTTCTGAAGCACTTGCACTTCCTTTGTTAACCAATACTGCTAAATCATATGGCGCTTTTTTTAGAAATGAATTATAACTTTTTATTTTTCCGTTATTATATTTTATATGTACTATAGGCCCTTCAGGTATAAAAAGCCTTGCTACATCTATAACCTGATTTAAACTTCCTCCAGGATTATTTCTTAAATCAACTATTATTTTTTTGACTTCTTTTTCATCAAATTCAGTTAATGTTTTATATATATTTAAGAAAGTATTGTCGTTAAACTGAGATATTTTTATGTACCCTATATTATCATCTAATATCTTGTATGTGATAGGGTTAGTCTTTATAATATCTCTAGTTATGGTAAAATATAATACACCTTCATTACCTTCCCTCATCACTCCAAGCTTTACATCTGTACCTGGCTCTCCTCTCATTAATTCTGCAGCTTTTTTGGCAGTAGAATTCCTCATGTCTATATCATCTACATATATTATTTTGTCTTCAGGTTTTATTCCTGCTTTAAATGCAGGAGTTCCTTCAATTGGTGAAATCACAGTTATGTATCCGTCTTTTTCAGTTATAATTATTCCTAAACCTCCAAAGTCACCTGACACATTTTCTTTAAGTTCGTTGTATTCTTCTTCATTATAGTATTTGCTATATGGGTCTAGCTGTGAAAACATACCCTTAAGTGCACCTTCTACTAGTTCTTCTTCTGTTATGTCGTGAACATAATTTTCTTGTATAAATTTCATCATTCTCCCAAGAAAATCTGAATCTTCTTGTATTATTGCATCTTGGGTAGTAGTACTATTTGTATCATCAGCATATACATTCCATGAAGGAAATGTTAAAAATATCATTGAAAAGATAAGTAAAATAGAAATATATGAAGTTGCAAACTTGTTTAAAGATATTTGTTGTAATTTAGTCTTTTTGTTTTGCATCATTTTGCCTCCTTATTAAGATATGTCCTCAATTTTTACTAATAATTGATGATTCCTTCTCTATAGTCTTCCTTTAAGTCTTCTTGTAAATATGTTATGAATCTATTTATAAATGCTGCTGCTTCTGCTCTTGTCATAGGTTCATTAGGATATATATATCCATCAGGTGTTCCTGTAGCAATACCTATCTGATCTGCCACATATATTGCCTTCTTTGCCCATGATGGTATATCTTTATCATCTTTAAATCTAGTATCAAATGGTGGATTAGGTGCTAACCTTTCAAGGCCTATTGCTCTAATAATTATAGTTATAGCATGAGCCCTTGTAAGCTCTCCGTCTGGCATAAATTTATTGTCGCCTACCCCGTTCATTATACCTCTTTCTTTAATTACCTTAATATAATTATAATCTGGATCATCAGTTGATACATCGTTAAACAATTGGGGATTTACTTCTGGTTTTGTATAAGATCTCTTAGGTGTGTCTTCTTCCTGATATAAATTAGTAGCTAAAGCTACCCATCTAGCAAAATCAGACCTTTTCATCTTTAATTCTGGTCCAAAATATTTTTCATTGTTGTCTACAACCTTTAATCCTGCTAATCGTTTTATATCCCACTCTGCCCAATGTCCTTTTATATCTTGGTATTTAGGTATAAATAACTTTTGTTGTGTAGGAAGGGTTTCAAAACGTTCAGTTCCGCTGCCATTATTTTTTCTGTCAGTAACTTCCCCATCTTTTATCCGTGGAAGACTGTATGTATACTTCATGATTGTTTCTTCTTTCTCTGTAAGAGTGTACCCATCACTGAAGCTAGTTTGATAAGGAAGATTTTCAAAATACTCCATCTTTCTTGTTCTATTAAATGAAAGGTCTATATCTGCATAACCATACCATTTTATAATATCATCGTCAATCTCTCTTTTAAAGCTTATATCTCTGTGAATCTTTTGAGTTTCAGTTGCCCCCCATGAATGATTATATCCATATATGTTTCCAGTTATATTTACTGTCACTTCTCCTTCTCCATCATTTATGTCATATGTTTTATCTCCTAACCAATTTCCTGCATAATATGTCACTATAGGTTGTTTATCATCTACTGCAGAATTGTGGAGAACGTAGCTAGTTAAGGTATATGTAGTAGTACCATCTTCATCTTCTACTGTGATTTCTTCATCAAAATCTGTAACGTCATTTACCTCTACAGTTTGTCTGCTTTCATCATCATTGTCTATGATTCTGTTTAAGTCAATTTCTCTTTCTAATTCTACTTTTCCATCTTCGCTTGTTAACTCATATTCATAATTAAGTTTTTTGTCTGTAGACTTTATTTTTACTGTCCCCTTAAGGACTATTGGCTCTCCTGTAAGAAATATAACTTCTTTATATTCTTTGACTTTTTTATAATCTATTTCGTTTTTGCTTATACCCCCTTCAAACCCTGCATTATATACTTCACCATATACAGTACCAGCCATAGCTAAAACTATAAACACAGTTAAAAACAAAGATACAAGCTTTTTCTTCATATACTGCCACTCCTTCCTTATACATTAATGTATGGGGACACACCTCTGTTTATGGCTATCCTTTGTAGCCGAGGAATGTCCCCAGTCCTATCTTATGTCCCCGATTTTATCTTACTACGATAATATAGCCTACATCATTTCTTCTTAGAATATATAAACTATCACTATCTGTAATATCATCTACATCAATTTCTCTTCCATCTTTAATGATAATAGCATCCTCTAATTTAAGCTGTATTTTAGCTCTATTTACATTCCATTTTTCCTTAAGTTCATTCCAATCTCTGATGTTTTTTAGCAATACTTCTTCATCATCTAAATCTATACTTTTTACATCAGCTATTGATATTACTTGTGCTTCATCATCGTCTTTATCAATTATACCCATAGCTATAACCATATCATCGTACTCAACTACATAAGCATATTTTCCATAATAGTTATCACTTCTTCGTTTATTCTTTAAAAATCTACTGTTTGTAAATTCTTCAACATCGACTTCACTTACTTCATCATCTCTAGTATCTATAATCCATGTATCTTCACTAATATTGAAAGGTATTTGTTTCGAGCTATAATCCCACTCTGTGCCTTCAAGTACATCATAATCATCTAATTCAAAATCGTATTGACCTATTTCATCTATTCTACCTTTATATACTATTACTTCAGCTACAGGTAAACTCTCTACTGAAATAAACGCTGCTATTTTTTTATCACTGCCATGGGTGATGGCAAATATATCATCGTCTTCATTGAGATTATATGGATCTATAAGCTTACCGTCTTTTACTATTATGGTACTATCATCATAATACATATCATTATAATCTACTTTTATTCTTTTATCTCCAAAAGCTATTTCCTGTATAGAATTTGTATATTTTCTTTCATATCCATCTTTTAATACTATCTTCATAGCCTCTTCTTTACCAAAATCGTCTTGGGTAATTATATAAGCTTCTCTACCTAAGTAACTCTTTATATTTTCTTCAGCTAACTTACGTCCATTATAATATATGTCAGTATTATAGCTTAATGGCATTTTAGTATATCCGTTATAATCTTCCCACTTTGTATGGTCATAGTATTTCACATCTTTAAGTACTATTTCTCTCCTAGAGGAATTGTGTTCTATAATTGTAGCCTTAAGAATATTTTCTATCTGCTTGTCAGGTTCAGCGATATATGCTTTTATAGGGTTATTACCTTCATACTGGTCAAACTCCAGTCTTACTATATCTCCTTCTTTTATATTTTCAAACCCTACATTTAAGCCACCTTTCATAACTGGTGTAAATGGTGTGAGAGTAAAGACATTCTGTGTATTATCATTTAAAAGTGTAAGGGTGTTTTTATTTTTATCTATATAAAGAACCTTGCCTATATATATCCTTTCCCCAGGATGAATATAACCTTTTTCACCTTCATCTAAATAACCATCAAGTTTTATAATACTACCATTGCTAATATTTGCAACTACATCTTGTCCATATATAAAATCGTCAAGAGTTGCTAATTTATTATTTATAAAAATATTTGCTCCAAGGGATAATGGAAGTTTATATATATTACCATCGTAATCCATAATAGATAATGTGCCATTATCTTTGTCGATTTCTTCAACAGTCCCTTCAAGTATAGAAGGTTTTGTATTTAATACCTGCATAAAAACTACCTGTCCCTGAGGATTTACGTAATATTTAACATAATCAAATACTTCTACATAATTGGGCAATAACTTATTGTCTTTATAAGATATAAAACCTCTGTTTAAAGAGCTATTTTCAGATTCTCTAGTTATTACAGATGAAACAGTACCGTCATCGTTCTTGATTTTCACTATCTTTTCTATAGTTTTATTATTATCTATATATTCATTATTAGTTTCTATATCATCAATTATGCCTGTATATATTCTATAACCTTGCTTAGTGAGCAATTCTTCATGAATATTGTCTAATAGTTTTGCCATTTCTCCACGTGTAAAATATGATTTAGGATTAAAATAGCCTTTGTCATCACCAGTCATTATTCCTTTTTCGATAATTGCTTCTATATAAGGTATGTTTTCTACGGATAACTGCTGCCAGTCTTTTAAATTGTATACTCTCTGTAAATTATCTCTCGATATAGGCTGTATTGCTAATGCTCTAGATACCCACAAGGCTATTTGTTCTCTATTTACAGGCTTTAACCATGTATATTTTTTCTCTATCTTTTGGGTTAATTGTCTTTCTATATTATTTAACTGGTCTTCTGTGAGGTTCATATTATTGTAATATTGCCACATACTTTTATCAAGCTCAATATCAATATTATATTGCTGAGAATCAGTTATAGTTTCAATATTACGAACTTCTTCATCAGTAACTATCCCATTATCTTGAGCTACTTCTATATAACCTTGTGCCCAGTAATCCCAAGGGCTCATTATAGTATATCCTCCAGTATCTGATTTATCTACTAAATTTTGTCCTCTATCATAAGCCTCTTGTTCTAGCCCTAATAAACGGGCTAGAAGAATGAGAGCATCTTCTCTTGTGAGAACTCCAGATGGGTTAAAGTTTTCTTCTCCCATTCCTCTTATTATGGATAATGCAGCCATCTTATTTATAGAATCTTTTGCCCAATGATTTTCTATATCTTTAAAGATTATATTTTGATACAAGGCTTTATATGATGAAAGCCCTTCATATTCATTACCTTCTGCAGACGCTTCTGTAATAGGTAATAGTGGCAATATGAGTAGTATTGATAACATTATTGATATTATCTTTTTCATCTTATGCAACTCCTTTGTTAAACACTAGGAATAGTTGTTTTGCTTAACTATTTTTTAGTTATTCCTATAATTTTTGAATCTTCTTCTATATTTCCGTATATTTTATATACAAATTTACTCATACTGTAATCTACTGCAGTGTTTACAGTATCGCTATATTCTTCTAATTTATTTTCTTCTGGGTTAAATTTGTACATATATATATTATCTTCCTCTACCCCATCTTGATCTACTGTTAGTCCTATATTTATTCCCCTATATACTTTTATCGCTTCCATTTCTCTATCTCTTTGAAGTAATATTTTTACTTCATAAGCATCAGTTATGGCTTTTTCTTTTCTACTTAAACTCTTTATCATTCGACTTTTCTGTTCTTTGCTAATTCTAGATAACATTATTATAACATTTGTGTCGTCATCATCTGTGCTTCTGTAATATGTGCTAGCTTTTAAATTATACATAGAAACATAAGCATTAATATCTCTGGCTAATACCGACACCCCTCCTTTACCTTTCTTAATAGCCTTTATAGGGATATTTATCTGTATTTTATCATAGTCTTTATACAACGAGTCAGTAATATCTGTACTATATTCTCCACCATCATAGTCTGTAGGCAAGTCTATGAATATTCCACCGTCAGCATATCTTATTACTGTATTTTTTATTTCTTTTTGGTCGTATTTATCGTCTCCTTCATCTTCTTTAGATTTTAAAGTTGTAGCATAAGCATAGTCATAATCAAGTGATTCTCCATATTCATTTATAGCCCACAGCTTAAAATAATACTTTGTATTTGGCTCTAAATCTTTAATGATATATTCTAGCTCTGTAGTTTCTGCTACAAATTTATAATCTCCTTTTCGTGATTTTCTGCCAAATCCAAATATTTTATATCTTGCTGCTCCAGGAGTATCATCCCATTTTAATACTATCGACCTTTCATGACCAGGATATGCCCTAAATCCTGTAGGTTCATCAGGAATTGGTAATATATATGTTACCGTAGTTTCATCCCAACCTCCGTCAGTATTTTCTACTCTTAATATTTTTTCTCCTAATTCACCAGCTGGGCTTATAAATTCTAAAGTATTTTCATCTATAAGTTTAACATCTGTTCCTTCTACACCATCTATATACACCTTGATGCCTTCTAAAAACATACTTCCTCTAACTGTAATAGTTTGTCCTCCTGTATTGTGTATATTTCTAGGACTTACACTTGTTATAATTGGATTTGAATAATAGGTAAAAGCATTAGGTGCAATTACTTCTCCCAATTCCCTATTGTTTCTTACCATAACATCTACTGTGCCCAATGCATCTCCCGGTGGAGTAATAACTACTAACTTTTTATATGAAGATTCTTCAAATAAAATAGTAGCTTTTTTACCGCCAAACCTTACTGTTATATCTTCAAGCCTAAAATCATTTCCTTCTATAACAACTGTATCTCCACCTGCTATGCTGCCCTTGTTAGGTTCTATAGAGTCTATAACTGGATTGCTTTCTCTTGCTCTATATACATAGTATGCTGGTGCTTTTTCTTCTCCTTCACCGCCTATATTTGATCTAGATGAATCGGCTATTCCACCGTCTTCATTAATAACTATGATTTTTAAAAGTTTATTTACATCGTCTTCCTTGCCTTTTGGTGATTTTACTAAAATCATATCGTCATCGTTACTTCTACTCAATACCTCTGCTTCCTGACTTCCTATCATAACTCTTACACCTTTTCTAAAGTCTTTACCAAAGATAGCAAATGTTATTTCTCCGTCTATTGTAGATTCAACCATGTAGTAATCTAATATCTCTGAATCCTTTATATTTACAGGTGTTTTAGGGTCTATATCAGTTATTATTGGGTTGCTGTTTGGATTTTTTACTGTTATACTTCCCTTTCCAGTACCACCATCTCTATTTACAACACTTACTGTTTTTTCTCCTACTTCATCCATAGGTGGTGTAATAGCTATAATAGTATTTTCATCTATATAATCAACTTTAGGTGATAATCTTCTAGTAACTGTCAGTTTTTTATCCTTTAATTCAATCTTTATGCCTTCTTTATTATCTGTTTCTTCTGATGTAGAAAGCAGTATTATTCTCGATTCTCCTAAGTTCATTTTAAGAGACGCTTTCTCTTTTCCGTCTAATTTTACAAATACATTGTATCGTGCATTCGGGTCTGTATTGTCATATTCAACTTGAAGTTTACCTATATTTGTAATAGCATAGCCTCCAGAAATGCTATCTGAATCATACTCATCTCCAAATATTACTTCAATGTCTATATCTCCTTCTGCTTCTCCCTCTATCCCTTTCATGAAGTCTGCACCAAGTATAGTTATTTCTTCTCCACCTAATTTTGGTATAGTATCAGGAGTAATAGTATCTATTTTAGGTCTGGATTTTTCGTATGTAAATCCGCCTTTTGCCACAGCAGTACCAGCATCTGGATTTACTAAAACTACATCAACTCTTCCTCCTTCAAGATATGGAGGTGTAATTACTATAATCTCAACATCACTAACATATCTTACACTTAATGCTTCAACTCCGTTAAAGTAAACTCTTGAAGTCGGTTCCCCTTCATCCCATTTATTATTTTCATTTAAATCAACATATCTAAAATCTTCACCTTCTATTGTTATACTCTCATTACCTGCTGTAGAACCTGTGTTTGGATCTATGTTTTTTATTTTAGGAAAACTTCCCGGTACCCTAAATGTAAATCCATCTCTTACAGTATCAGATCCACCATCATAATTTACTACTGTAACTGGAACAACTACACTATCTGTTATTTTTTCATCTATTTCATAGCTAGGAGTAGTAACTGTTATCTCTGTACCATCTCCATTTACTTGTGGATTTATTCCTTTCTTTTCGCCAAAATAAACGTCTATGCCTTCTTTAAAATTACTTCCTTTTATTGTTACTATAGTGCCACCATCCCTTGACCCTTGGTTTGGTGATATTTCGGTTATCTCAGGATAATCCTGAGGATTTAGATATTCAAAACCATCTTCTACTATGAAGAAAGCAGTATCTGGATTTAACACTTTTACATCTTTCATCCCTAGAGGAAGATCATCTGGTAATACTACTCTTATAGTCTGCCTATCTATAATATATACCTCAGAAACAACTGTGCCATTTTCTTTTTTAGTAACAATCTCATCATCATTGAAAAATACCCTTGTCCCAATTTTTTCATCATCATCTGTAGAACTAGGATCAGGCAATACAAAATCATCGCCTTTTATAAGCACCTCAGTAAATGGTCCTCCTTTATCTGGTGCTATAGTTGTAATAATAGGTATAGTATTTATTGCAGTATATGTGTATTCTCCTTCAGCAGTACCACCATCTGAGTTTATAACTTGTACAGTTTTTGTTCCTTCTGTACCTTTTGGAGTTATTATAGTTATAATCTGTGCATTTTCACCATTATATGTTGTTCTCTCTACATTTTTAACTTCAGCCATTTCTCCGTCAATAGTTACTATAAGTAATATTTCTTTAATGTTATAATCAAAATCTTTACCTATTATTTTTACTTCTTCTCCACCATCTACACTACCTCTATCTGGATTTATCTCAAAAATCTCTGGGTTCGATTTTGGTTTTTTATATTCAAATCCATTTTTATATCTTGCATATCCACCATCTGGGTTTATAACAATTATATCTCTATATCCTTCATTTTCTGGTTTTACTACTGGCATTTTAACTACCATTCTTGTACCGAGTTTTTCTTTTACCCCGTCTGGATTTATGAGCTTATCATCTTTTTCAAGAGTTACCTCTTTAAGCTCTGCTTTGTATTTATCGTATGCTGGTTGATTTAATCCATTTAATATTTCTTCTGTTTCTATGCTATCAGGTACAACATACACTACCGGCTTTTCAACAACAGTATTTAAGCCTTCATCTATATATGAATTTACTAAAAAGTTTTTACCATTTATTACTACTATAGGTTGCATATTAGGATGCGTCTCCGTTGCCGTTGAACCATAACTTGGTGAAACTCCATCTATTACAGGAGTACTTATGTATTCAAACTGCCTTGCAATTATTCTATTTTCAATGTCTTTATTTTTCTTCTCATAATCCTCTTCTTCTTCATCTACAAAAGGATTTTCTTCTTTAAATTCAGCTAAAGTTTTAGTCCTTCCTCCATCAGGATTTACAACCAATACTGTTACTGGCCCAAGAGCATTTATATTTGGTACTTTTACTTCTATCCTGCTTATTGGTTTATCATCTACTGACCCTTCAAGATCTATTACCTCTAACACTTCTCCCTCATTACTAGGTATCAATAATTCATTTAAAGGTTTATCATCTTCCTTGAAAAAATACACTTTTGCACCTGATCTAAAATCCAATCCATAGATATACACTGTGCTACCTTGTGGACCTTTTGCCATAGTAATATTATCATCTATAGAAGGAATATTATTGTACTTTTCCGTATCTACAACTTCAAGCCTTGGTTCACTAGGTACAAGCTTATACGTAAACTTTTCAGGAACAACTTCTTTCTCTGTATATTGGTCAATTATTTTTTCATTCTCTGTTCCATAGGTAGATTTTTCTATGTATTGTGTTTCTATTTCAACTGTAACGTCTACATCTGTATCCTCTCTAGGTTTTAAAGTGATTTGAGGTACTTTTACTCTAATAGTTTGAGTTCCATATTTAGGGTCTATTATAGTAATATTTTTGAGAGAAACATCCTCTTCAGAATTAATAAGTTGTATTCCTGCTAGCTCTCCTCCAAAATATACCTTTAAAGTTCTTTCTCTTACTACAGTTTTTTCTTCTCCAGTATTAGGGTCTTTGTAAGTAAAAGGTTCATTGTTACCTTTTATAAACGTCACAACTGTTTTTTTATCTTCACCATCAGATACCTCTACTAGCTCTACGTCTTCTTCATCTGAAACAATAGTCCCTTCATCATTTTCTGTTGTCCTTTGAAAGTTTCTTCCTGTAATAGAAACTATCTTTCCACCTATTTCATAGTCCCAATTTGGATTAATACTAGTTACTACTAGTGAATTCTCTACTTCTGTATATCTATAGCCATTTGGCAATATCGCCTGTCCGTTATCTAATGGATTTATCACTGTTACATCTACAGTTCCTATATAATCTGATGGTGGTGTTATTGCCTTAAGTACAGTCACATCATCTGTAGTCATTTCTGCATCAAGCTCAACTTCTGTTGCATATTTGTCTCCAAATTTAACCTGCATATTTGAATTTAAGTTAGTACCTTTTATTCTAACTAAAGTGCCACCTTGTTTCGTCCCTGCATTTGGCGTTACCGACTCCACTGTAAATGAAATTGGTTTTGGTAAAACTAGCAATGCACCAACTAATGTCACTGCTGTGTTTTCTGCTGTATTCACAACTTTTACATTTTGATAATCATTGGGAAATATTTGAGGTACAGTGATTTTTATTTGATTTTCATCCATACTAATTATATTAGCTTCTTGTTCTCCTATGTATACCTTTAAATTGGTATCTTCACCTGTACCTTCAGTTGGGAAGCTACCATATATAGTTAAATTACCCCCTACGTTTACATTTAAACTTGAAAGATTGGTTATATCATGTTTTGCAATATTTATAGTTTGTGTAAATGATGCAGAACCACCAAATTTATTGTTTATAGTTACCTCATATTCTTTATTATGATCAAAATCCTCTGGTTTTTCTGCTTTTATATATTCTCCTCTTTGAGATTTTACCTTAGCAAAGTAGGTTTTCCCATTACCTTCTAATTTTACATATTCATCAATATTGACATCTTCACTTCCTGAACTGAAATTTTTACCATCTATTTCTATGTAAGTATTCTTCTCAGTTTTAAATTTATCATCCTCATAAATAATTTCCCCATTTTCATCTCTTACAATTTTTATCTCCGTATTAGTTTTAATACCTGTAATCTCTGGGTCCTCTATGTATTGAAAAGAAATAGAATCAGAACCCCAGTCTGTTCTGCTTATTACTAAACGTGCTCCCCCAACATATCCTCCTTTAGAAGGAGGTATATATATTGATATTTTATTATTCCCTGGAGGGTCTATATTCTCTTCCTTTATATTAACAATTCTTCCATTATCATCATAGCGAATATATGCTTCTATCTCGTTCTTGCTTGTCCCAAATCCAGTCCCTGTTATTTCTACAACCTTACCATTACCAGCAGAGACCTTATCAGGACTCATACCGTTCCTATCGATGGAAAAAACTTTCTCTTCATCTTCAGCAAAAGCCGTCATATCTCCTATAGGCATATATGTAATTATCATTATAAAAGATAGGATCAGTGCAAATATCTTTCTCTTTATATTCATAGTATCACTCCTTTAAAACATGGGGATAGTTTTCTTGTATTTTATATAATATTATCGGCAGATTAGATACTATTCTTTAGTATATAAGGTGACGGTTCTTGTGGTTCAGCGAAGCTGAACCACAAGAACCGTCCCTTTGGTTAAGTCTTCTTTGTTTAGTTGTATTTCGGGTTTATTAATCTTTTCTATCTTATTAAAATGTTTTAAAAATTTATCTATAGGCTCTAGTTCAAATTTAAGTTCTTTTGTTTTATAATGCATAGGTATTACTATTTTGGGGTTTATCATGTTTACAACTTCTGCAGCTTCATCCCCGTCAATAGTATATACTCCCCCTACAGGTATTAAAAGTACATCTACTTTCCCTATAGCTTTAAGCTGTTCATCATTAGGGATATGCCCTAAATCTCCAAGGTGGCAAACCCTCATGCCATCTAATTCAAACACATAAACTATATTACTTCCCCTATTTTGCCCCTTATGGTGGTCGTGGTAAGTAGATATTCCTGATATATGTACATCCTTAACGTTGAAATCCCCTGCCTTGTTTACTACCTCAAAATCCCCTTTTGCTGCTTGAATATATCCGTGATCGAAATGATCGTGACTTGTCGTAACTATATCTACTTCTTCATTTGGTATTTCATAGCCTACTGATTCATCAAAAGGGTCTGTCATTATTCTTATTCCTTTATCATTTGTAAGCTTAAAACAAGAATGTCCTAAATACTTAATCTTCATGAATATTCCTCCTTACTTTTATTATCCTTTTCCTTGAGGAAATTGCAAAATTTTGACCTTGTAATAATTATGCAATTTCCTCCCTTTGATATTATTATAACTTATAGAAAAATAAAAATCATAAAAACTTGAGGAAACTGCTAGTCGCAAAAGCCATTTGTAATGCAATTGAAATATTTTATTATCATAGATTTGATATAATTAAAAAGAAAGAGGGGGTTTTCTATGAGTAAAAAAATCGTAATAATTATGGTAGTTTTAATTCTCATAATTTCTTCTGTATCTTTTGCAGAAAATGTAAATGAACAAGAAGAAGCAGCAAAAAATCTTGTAGCACTAGGACTTCTAAAAGGATATGAAGATGGATCTCTCGGATTGGAAAATAATATAACTAGAGCAGAATTTGCTACTTTAGTAGTAAGATTAATATGTAAAGAAGAAGAGGCTAAGTCTAATACTGATGATACTATTTTTACTGATGTAAAAAAAGATCACTGGGCTTCAGGTTATATAAATATAGCAGTAAATGAAGGATTAATAAATGGTTATCCTGATGGCACTTTTAAACCACAAAACAACATATCTTATGGAGAAGCTTTAACATTAATCGTTAGAATGTTAGGATACGAAGATGAAGTAAACAAAGATTTAGAATGGCCTTTAAACTATATAGCCAAAGCTACACAACTTGGCGTGAATAATAGCTCAGTTTTAGCTCCAAATAATAAAGCGACAAGAGGAGATATAGCAGTATTCGTAAACAAAAGTTTATTAGTAAAATTAAATAATGAAATTGCATATTAAAATAATTTAAGAAATTTTGCAAGTTTCTCAAGTTAGATTTATATATCAAAAAACAATTTAGCAGCGACTTCAGTCGCTGCTCTTTAATTTTCATATCTAATTCCTAGATTCTAACATTCGTTTATCATATGCTTTAACTATTATTGGTATAAAAATTAATTGTATAAGTATTCCTGGCCAAGATACAATGGTTGCTCCCTTAAGGAATGATACTGGATTTAGCATTAGACCAAATGCTGAGGAAAGTAAAAGAACCATAAGAGCTCCTCCAAGTCTTCCTATAATCATAGCCACAATAAGTGATAAAATTAAATTCTTTTTTAAGTACTTGTATAGTAAACCAGTAAATATCCCATAAAGGCTTAACTCTACCATCATTGCCCACAACATTGGCACTGGAGGCATGCCAGAAATTAAGAAATTCAAAAGAGGACATAAAAGTCCTACCCAAAATCCTAAATTAGCTCCCAGCAGTAAACCTGCCAATAAAACTGGTATATGCATAGGAGAAAAAATAGTACCATTTACTCCAGTAACGTGGAAAACATAAGGCAAGATTATACCTATTGCTAGCATAAGTCCTGCTATGACTAATTTTTTTGTTTCATATTTCATTTTTAAATCCCCTTTCTTATAAAGAAATTGCATAATAAATTTTGATACTTCAATTATGCAATTTCTTCAATTATTTAGTTAATTCTTGTACCCTATCAACTAAAGTTTCAACTTGAATCGAAAGGGAATCATAACTTGAGGCTACAACCTCAACATTACATTTATTAGAAGGTAGTAATATTTTTTTTGCTGGACTAGTTGCTACAGCTTCAGCCATAGCTGGTGAAACTTCTCCCCTAAGACTATTTGCTATTATTATAGCAATAGGACCTACTATTAAATCTACCTTAGTGGAATTGTATATTACCGGATTCTCTCCAGTAGCCCCATAATCAGCTCCTGCCTTAAGCATATTTGTAGTGGCAACTGAATTCGTCCCAATAGCTAGGATTTCAATCCTTTTTTCTAATCGGGAACGAAGGGCTGTAATTATTTCTTTACCTATTCCTCCGCCTTGTCCATCTATTACTGCAATTATCACATTACCCCTCCTACCTTTATGTCCAACGTTTTAGTGGTATCTATAATTTTAGTAGGAAGCTTTGTCAAAGATGCGTATTCTAAGAGTTTTTCCTGCATAGAAATATATCGCCTGCAAGCACCTTCTAATCCACCAAAACTCATTACGTAATTATACCACGTTTTTGGTCTTCTATGAAATGTATCTTCTAATCTTTCTTTAAAAACATTATCTTGCATGGTAAGTATTATAAGTTTAAACCCCATATTATTAAGTCTTTCATCAATTTCCTTAAAAGGATTGAAATCTGATGACTCTACTGCATGAGTCAAATGAAACCTTTCTATAAGAAAAGCAGGTTTTACTCTAGGAGATTTTGTTTGTTTGAATCTAGAGTTGTAAAAATTATTATAAATCCTTTCAAATATATCTACATAACCTTCTAGTAAGGATACTCTTTCTTCTACAGTTGGATTTAAATTTTCGATTATCCTTTCCGTAAGATATTCGCTTAACTGTATTTTAGTCTGTTTTTCTAGATATTCTTCACTTCTTGATATCTTTTTAAATAATAAAGACTTACCTGTAGCACATACGCCTTCTATTATTATGCCTGACATAACTAAACTCCTTTTTACAATACAAATATATCCTCGTAAATATTTTATCATAATATATTTAATAAAGTAAACTGTTAGAAAATCGGAGCTATAACTATTATTTATAAATAGGCTCTCTGCAAAAATCGGTAAGATATTTACAACCTTCTTCTTTTATTAGAATAGTATCTGTGATCCTTGGTCCGCCTATTTTAGGTTTATATATAGTTGGAAGTAATACATCTACTACCATATTTTCTTTCAATATATGATTTAAGTTTTTACCTATGATAGGATAAAACTCTGATTGACGAATTCCTACGCCATATCCAATATAATCTATAAACATTTTCCCATAACCTTGTTCCTCAATATATTTATATACAGCATCGAAAACCTGAGATGTTTTTACTCCAGGTATTAAATTTTCTACAGCAATCTTTTGTGCTTTAATTAGAATTTCATATATCTTTTTTGTTTCTTCTTTTACATTTCCTAAGAATACTGTACGGCACATTTTTGCTGTATATCCTTTATAAGATGCTCCTAGATGGATAACTACAGGTTGGTTATTTTCAATTATATAATCACCAGCATATGGGTGAACCAATTGCTGTCTATCATGACGGAGTACTTGCATTCTAAAACTAGAACCCTCTGAGCCTGCTTTTTTCATAGCATAATCTGCTTCTGCTAATATTTCTGTTTCTTTTACATTAGGTTTTACTGCATCTACAGCAGCTTTCATTCCATAAGATAAAAATTCAGCAGCTTTAGTAATATATTCAATTTCTTTTTGGCTTTTTATAGACCTGATTTTATAACAAGCTTCTGCAATATCTCCAAATTCAATTCCAGGTACAGTTTGTTTCAAGCATTGAAAATCTTTTAAACTTATAAAATATCGGGTAAACCCTATCTTAGGATTGTTAATTTTTAGATTTGCAACCCAATCAGCAGTTTTCTGACTTACATTTTCATTAGGAAACACATAAGGAACAACATTTTCTATCCCACTTACTTCTTTAACGTGTTTTGCATCTAACCACAAGCAAAACAAAGTGGGATCTCCATCAGCAGGAACAACTAGTGAACCGCCTTCTAAGTCTTCAACTCCTGCAAAATAAATTAGATTTTCTCTATCCATAATAACAGCTGCATCTAATTTTAAAGACTTCAATTCATTTTGCAAGGCATTAATCCTCTTGGAAATTTCCTTTTTCATTTTTTATGCTCCTTTCTTAGGCAAAATTTTATACATTTGAAAAAACTGTATAATAAAATATTTTTTATTTACAAATTTTTCTTTTAGTAAAAAGCAGAATGCATTTGATATTTTTTATTAACTTTTTCAAATACATTCTGCTTTAAATAATTCCTAAAACTGTTTAGTTTTGTTCATCAAAATCTTTTTTTTCTACTATTAAAGATACTACTACACCACCAAGTAATGCCCAAAATGGAGAACCTATTTTTAAAATTGTTATACCGCTCATTCCTATAATTAATGCTGTAAAAGCTCCCATTTTAAACTTATTAGAACTAAATCCTTCTTTGAATGCATTTATTAATACATTAATCATTGCTATACCTGCAAGAATATTAATTAATGTGGAAGGTAGAGCTGTAACAAATATTATAGCTATACTAGCAATTAATCCAAAACTAGCAAATAGTATTCCATTTACAAATGACGATGCATAACGAGTTTCTTTATCGCCTACTTCTTCAGAAGAACAGATAGCAGTCATTGGCCCTGCAATATTGGCATTATGTGCACCAAATAATCCTGCAGCTATTCCTCCAATTCCACTAATAACAGTCATAGCATTTACTGGAGGTTTATACCCTTGTGCATATAGCACCCCTATAGCTTGTGCATTTTCTGCACCAATAACTAATGCAGCTAGTGGAACTGATACAGATAAAATTGTATTTACATTAAATTTTGGCGCTACTAATTGTGGTGGAATATATGAAAAATCTAATGTACTTAAATTTACTGCTCCTGTTATTATAGCTGTAACTAGCCCAAATATAAGAGCTGCAAGTACTGGTGGAAATTTTTTAATTACTTTTGGAACCAACAAGAACCCTGTAATGGTAGCAATTCCTATTATGGGTGTTTGAACTGCTGAGTTTACAATATTTACGCCAAATCGAATCATAGCACCACCAATCATCCCCATTACAATGGGGAGAGGGAGCCATTTCATAACCTTCCCCATTAACCCAGAAATTCCTATAAGCAAAACAATTATCCCTGCCATAATGAATGCTCCTGCAGCTTCATTAAAACTAAATCCAACCAAAGCAACTCCTAGCATTGAAGCTCCTGGTATAGAATATGCACCAGTAATAGGCATTTTATATTTTAATGCCATTATTAAACTAATAAGACCTCCAAATACGTAAATACCAAAAAGCCAAGATACAATTTGAGGTTGAGTATATCCTGCATCAGTTGCAGATTTAATTGTAACGAGAGCTGGTCCTGAACATCCGAAAATTGCGGCAATAACTCCAGCAGTAATAGTTTTACTATTTAAACTGCCCTTTAAATCACTTAAACTTGTTCTAAACCCTGGGCCACTTTCAATTGAAAAAGTTCTCTTTTCTTTTACACCTTCCATCTTACCGCCTCCTAATTAAAGGTTATTTTGCTAACTTGTCTAGAATAGATATATCAACACCTCTTTGTTTAAGCCACTTAGGAAGTAACTCTTTATCTACTCTTTCACTAACAATTGGTGCTTTTTCTATTAGCAGTTTAGCCATAGATTCACTTACGTTCATGCCGCCCATAGCACCATCAAAGATAATAACTTTATCTGTTCCTGCTGTTCTATATGCAAAGTCCATAGCTCCCTCTAGAGTTCTGCTTGTTACAGCATAATTCATATATTCTAGATTCATAGAATCCCTATCGAATAGTTCTCCTTGTTCTTGTCCTACTACTACAGTAGGTATATGTTTTGAGAAAAATGCTGATGGATATCCTGTCCAAGCGTAATTATGAACACATACTTTTATTGCAGGATTAATTGGTGGTGTACCATCTACCAATGGTCTATCATTTTTACCGTAAAACGCTTCTGTATACCATGTATAAGGTGGAAGTGGATTTTGTAAATCATATAAATCTACATTAGCACCTGTAAAGTTTGCATAAATTACACCTGCAGAAAATACATAAGGTACAGGACATGGAAAATCAAGTACTGCGATACATTCATCAATTTCTCCAAATAATGTCATGATTTTTCCATAACGTTGACAACCAATAAATGTAGCTCTGTCATTTAATGCATATAAATCATTGTCGCTATCTACGCCCACAATTCCATGTGGACCTACATCCAAAAATGATGCAAAAGCAAACTTACTTTGAACAAATTCAGATTCAAAAATAGCTCTAGCTGTAAAGTTAGCAGCCCTTGGGCCTAAATTTTGATGATAAGTGCTTCTTGTTTCAATACGTGCATATGACATACCAAAAGGTTTTACTGCTTTATCTACTTGTCTATGGAAGTGAACTTCTCTTACATCAGTATGATGAGCATGAATAATCCAGTCTGCATCATATACTCTCTTTAATCCGTAAAGTGTACCAATTTCAGTTTCTATTGGTATACCTTCGTCAACTGGTGCTACACCCATTACTTTACCGTTATAATAGGTATCTAACCCATAGCTCTTAATATACTCTTCAGTTTCTCTAAATCTCATACCTACTCCAGCACGAAGACGAATATTTTTACAACCAGTTTTTTCTTCTACAACGTCTTTAATAGCTTTTAATAATTCAGCATAAGGTTTACCACCAAAAAGAGTAAATCCGTGATGAGAAGCTAAAACGTTTACAGAATCGTCTGGTTTAATCATGCTCATATCTACTTTTCTTAGCGATTCTATAGCTGCCTTACGTACATTTTCAATATCATTTTCTCCAGCTGGAAAAATTACTTCTGGAAGATCAGGAAACAATTCACGTAATTTAAGAGAACACATATTAGGTAGCTCTGAAGCTCTCTTTTTCACCAATGCAGGGTCAATCCCGTATTGAGATTTTTTTGGTGGTATTGGTGTAATTGGTTTATGCATCATAATCTTCTCCCCCTTCTTTTTTTACATTAATTTTTGCAATCTCGTCTAAAAGCTTTTCATCTTCTTCAAAATAGAATCCTCTACTGCTATATTTTTCTTTTACTTTTTCTGGAATAGTCCATGCAGTTGGAGTAGTTCCATACCATTGCCACCCGCCTTCAATTGGCTTTAATTCACAGCCTGCTGCTTCTAACATTCTTAAAACTGGCTGTACACATTCAATAGTACATCCTGTTCTAATTCCTGTCATAAGTGAAACTTTTTCAGGGGTATCTGCACCATTTAAGATAGCTGCTGCAACTTCATCTGCTCTTACTCCTGTACAATAACATAAAACTTGTTCTGGATTGAAATGAGCTTTTTGACAAATTTCTTTAATTTTTTCTTGATCAAATTTAGAAACATCAATACCTACTTTCATTATTTCTTCCCTTTGTACCATTTCAATAGCATGGAAAGGACAACGTTGTTCACAATTTCCACAAGCTCTACATAGTTCTGCATCTACAACCGCTTTTCTGTTTTCCACCTTAATAGCTAATACTGGACAAACCTTAACACAAGTTTTACATCCAGTACACTTATTTGTGTCTACTTTTGCTAAAAGTGTAACTTGTTTCATGATAATATACCTCCTTTTAATATATTATTTATAGCATTGCCCCAAACAAATAGGGCAACACCATATTAAAAACTCAATTATTTTTGTTGCTGAGATAACTCATAGGCAACATCCACAATCATATCTTCCTGTCCTCCAACCATCTTACGTTTTCCTAGTTCTACAAGAATATCTCTTGGATTTAGATTATATTTTTCTGCAGCTCTGTAAGTGTGAAGTAAGAAACTTGAATAAACTCCTGCATATCCAAGTATTAAAGGTGCTGTTTTTATTACCTGTGGTCTATGCATAATAGGCTCAACAACCTCTTCTGCAAGGTCCATTATTCCATATAAATCCACGCCTGTATCATATCCTAATCTATCGAGTACAGCACACAATACTTCGTTTTGTGTATTCCCAGCACCAGCTCCTAAACCACGACATGTAGCATCTATATATGTCGCTCCTTCTTCTACTGCAGCAATAGAATTTGCTATAGAAACTCCTAAATTATTGTGTGAGTGAAATCCTACTGGTATATCTATAGAATTTTTTACTAAGCTAACTCTTGCTTTAACATCATCAGGCAGCATATATCCAGCTGAATCAGCAATATTTATATAATCAGCTCCAGCATCCACAAATATTTTTGCTTGTTCTAATATTTTCTCTGGAGAAGCCATATGTGACATCATTAAAAATCCTACTGCCATCATTCCCATGTTTTTAGCAGCTTGTATATGTTGAATTCCAATATCAGCTTCTGTAACATGTGTAGCAACTCTTACTACTTCTGCACCATTTTCCTTTGCTTTTTTTAGATCTTCAATAGTTCCAATTCCAGGCAATAAAAGCACAGCAAGTTTAGATTTATTAACTACTTTTCTTGCAGTTTTGATAAGTTTCATCTCATCAGTTTTCATAAAGCCATAATTAATAGATGAACCTGCAATCCCATCTCCATGGCTAATTTCAATAATGCTTACCCCTACTTTATCAAGGCCCTTAGCAATGGCTTCCACTTGCTCTTCAGTAAAAGAGTGGCTAACAGCATGGCTTCCATCGCGAAGTGTCGTATCTACTATATTGATTTTTGGTCTACTCATTGATTTTGCCCTCCTTTTTTAGCATGTTATAAGCTATCTTTTCAGCTGTAGCAATTGCTGCAGAGTTGATAATATCAAGATTTCCAGCATACTTAGGCAAGAAATCCCCCGCTCCTTCTACTTCTACAATAACCGTTACCTTATTTCCATCAATTGTTGGTGGAACTCTTAAGCGATATCCTGGTACATATTCCTGTACTTGCTTTACAATATCATTGATAGATTTAATGATTTTTTCTTCATCTGGATTTTTTACAATTGAATATATTGTGTTAGTCATCATAATAGGAGGTTCAGCAGGATTAAGAATAATGATAGCTTTGGCCCTGTCAGCTCCCCCTACAACTTCTAATGCTTTAGAAGTAGTTTCTGTAAATTCATCAATATTTGCCCTAGTTCCAGGGCCTGCACTTTTAGAAGATAATGCAGCTACAATCTCTGTATATTCTGAATCTGCTACACGGTCAATAGCGTAGGCAATGGGAATAGTAGCCTGTCCTCCACATGTAACCATGTTAAAATTATCTAAATCTGAAACTTTGTCAAGATTTACACAAGGAACAACATAAGGTCCTACTGCTGCTGGAGTTAAATCAATTGCAATTTTGCCAGCTTTCTTTAATAGTGGAGCATTTGCTAAATGAGCTTTTGCACTTGTAGCTTCAAAAACAATTTTAATTTCTGGGTCTTCGATAACTGCTTCAACACTTCTAGTTGAAGTTTTAAAGCCTAATTTTGCAGCTCTTTTGATTCCTTCAGATTCTACAATTCCAGTCATCAAAGTCATTTCTAAATACTTGCTTCTCATAACTTTGTACATTAAGTCAGAACCAATATTTCCTGGACCGATTATTCCTACTTTAATTTTTTCCATAATTCTATCCCCTTTCACAATTGTTAGAATGCTATAATAATTATTCAAATTTTACTGATACGCTACCCATACCTTGGAAGCTAACTGTAAAATTATCACCTGCTTTAACTGATTCTGCAGCTGTAACCGCACCTGATAAAATAATACTTCCTTCTTTCAGCTCTATATCAAATTGAGATAATTTATTTGCCAGCCAAGCTACAGCAGCTGCTGGATTACCCCAAACTTCAGCAGTAGTACCACTGCTAACTAACACACCATTTTTCTCTAAGTTCATTCCAGTTAAACGCATATCAATATCTCCAATTGGGGTCATTTTGCTGCCTAAAACAATTCTCGCACTAGAACCATTGTCTGCTATAGTATCAACTAGCTTAATTTTCCAATCTTTTATACGGCTATCTACAATTTCAATTGCTGGTACAACCCAATCAGTGGCATTATATACATCTGCTATAGTTATTCCAGGTCCTTTTAAAGACTTTTTTAGACAAAATGCCAGTTCACCTTCTACCTTAGGTTGAAGTAGTTTTTTCGTAGAGCAAATATCACCCTCTAGCAAGAGCATTTTATTAGTAAGATGACCATAATCAGGCTCATTTACTCCTAAAAGGTTTTGCATCCCTCTACTAGTTAATCCTATCTTCATACCAATAATTTTTTCTCCATCTGCAACTTTTTTAGCTACATTTTCTAGCTGAATATGGTATGCATCTTCTACTGTCATCTCTGGATTTTCATCACTTATAGTATTAATCTGATAAACTCCTTTTTCAGCTTGATAAAGACTTTCAGCAATCTTTCTATAATCCATAATTTTACAAACTCCTTTCTCCCACTTGTTTTGAGAAATTGTGAAAAAATGTTTTACTAAATTTTGACTCTGGAGCAATTATGCACTTTTGATCTTAATGAATAAACTTATGGTCTATTTCATGATGAAATTTTTTTTGAGACAATTTTTTTGCCAAAACAGTTGCAATTTTCTGCGCCATTTGAGTTTTTGTATAATGATTCTTTAAACCTTCTAATAAGGCCTTAGAAGCAACCTTCACCTCATCGTTAGGCCCCGGTAAAGATACTATATAAGTCGGTCCAACTTGTCCTACAGCAATTTTCACTCCATCCTTTATATGCCGTCCTGTTCCTTTCTTGAATTTTACAATATATGGTGTTGCAGCTGTCGGATCAATATTTAATACGCTTTCTACTGATTTATCCTTATCTTCAGCACCAACTCCACCAGTAGTTATAATTAACCCAAATCCTCTAGAAACAGCATCTGAAAGTTTATAAGTCATAATGTCAATATCATCTTCAATAATATCTCCAACAGTAACTTTATATCCTTCTTCTTCTAAGAGATTTTTCAAATAAGGAGTATTAGTATCTTCTATTAAATTTTCTTTTAGTTCAAATCCAGTAGGAAAAATGATAACCCTTTTTGAGATTTTTTCTTTTATTTCATTAGTCATATCTGAAATTGTATTTATAATTTCTCCTGGGTTTTCCACATCTATGCAAATCATACCTAAAATCCCATTAGAATGGATATACGTTTCATGGTCAATATTTACTCCTTTTATTTTAGAAAGCGCTTCTAATATTTCTTTCTCTTTGCCTAATATATTTTCCTCAGGAATTTCTTCTTCTAAAATATCTAAAGTGATATGTCTAGGTCTTACATCAACTACCAATACCTTACTACTGTCAATCTTTAAAATTTGTGCTACAGTTTCAGCAAGTTCAGTAAGATTTACATTGTCAAGAGTTATATTATTTATCCAGAGTTCTGTTTTCTCCAATAAATTTAATGGCATTTTCTCACTTCCTTATATTTTTATATGACATCTAATTTCATGTCTAACAATAACGCATCTACTATTTCTTTACCTATGCAAAGAACATCTATGTCTAACTTACCTAACTGTTTAATTTGATTTAGTTTTATTCCTCCTGCAAATGCAATTTTTACCTTATCTCTTAACCCCATATCTTTAACTACTGCTAAGCATCTCTTAATATCATCAACATTTCCTGTATCAACCATTAAAAGATTACAACCATTTTCTAAAGCTTGTTTACTTTCTTCCTCAATAGATAATTCCTTCCCTTTAATCTGTATTACCTTGGTATAATCTTTAAATTCCTTAACAGAATCCAATGCTCTTGGTATAGAACCTAACATTTTAATATAGTTTTTGTCTAGGTAAATCATCGGACCATCACAAATTCTAAAGGAAGCCCCTCCTGAAACAATAGCCGTTCTTACTGCAGCCTTAATAGACGGCGGCATCTTTTTCCAAGAACCAGATACAATCCTCACATTACCTTCAGAAAGTTCTACTGCCTTCTTAGCTGCAGTTGCTATCCCAGAAAACTTTGCTAAAGTACCAATGATTTTTTCTTCTGCTAAAGCCATATTTTTGGGAGTTGCTGTAATCCTGCCTATTGGTTTATTCTTCTCAATCTTATCTCCTTCTTTGAAGTAAAGCTTAAGTTTTACATTAATTTCATCTGCTATTTTGTATGCACTATCTACGCCTGATAAACACCCATCTCTTTCTGGTATAAGTAAAGCTTGAAACTTTTTATCGCTAATATCCTTAAAGATAATATCTCTAATATCTTGCATAACTTCCCTCCAGTATTTCCAGTATTTCGATATTATAGAACTTAGTTCTATAATATTGGTATTTTTTTTTGGAGAATTTTAAATTCTCCAAAGTTCTTTATCTAATAGGTTGCCGGTATCCCAGCGCTATGCCGGTATCCTAATCCTATAGAAATTTCTTTGGTTGTTTGGATAACACAATTAATAACTTCTCGTCTTCTTTCTTCAGTAACTTGGGAATAAGGCAAAGAAACACTTAATGCTGCACATACTTTATTTGTATAATCCCATATTGGCGCCGCGACACAATAAAGATTATTCATAATTTCTCCACGGTCTTCCCCATATCCCAATTCACGAATTCTTGCTAGCTCCTTCTCTAATTTAATAGGATCTGTAATAGTATTTTCTGTATACTTAGGTAGACCTTTTTCTTCAATAATTTTTTTAACTTCCACAGGTGAAAGATAAGCTAAAAGAGTTTTACCTACTCCTGTACAGTGGGCAGGTAACCGTGCACCAATTTGTGAAACAATTTTCAAAGACTGATTGCTTTCACGTTTGTCAATATATAGAACTTCTCCTTTATCAAGAATTACTAAATGCACTGTTTCGTTTATTGAATTAACAAGCCTCGATAAATAAGGAGCTGCAACTTTTCGTACATCCCATCGTTCTGCAACTACATTTCCTATTTCAAAAAGTACAGTTCCTAATCTATATTTACCATCAAAAATAGATTGTTCTATATATCCAAAATCTTTCATAGTAGAAAGCAACCCGTGTAAAGTGCTCTTAGGTAAATCTAATTCATAAGCTATCTCTGTTAGTGCCATACTCCGCTTATTTTTAGCTAAAAGATTTAAAATACTTAATGCCTTAGCAACAGAACGTATTTGCACTGAATTACTTTTCCCTGACATTTATTCTATCTCCTTCTATTAACTCAAACCTTTTTATATTTTTAGTCGTTCGTTATTATAAAACTGTTTTCGACATTGTCTTTGCGTTACTTATATTCTATACCAATTTTAAAATTCCTGCAAGAAAATAAAAAAAATTTATTTTTTTTGATAATATTTTAGGTGATACCATTTATTAAGGCACCACCTAGATAATCATACCAATTTTCTATTTACTATTTCTTCTACAATAAAAGAAGCTACATCTTCTGCATAAGTTCCTGAACCAAATCCTGCATCGTAACCTAGTTCTTTAGCTAATTCGTGTGAAATACGAGGTCCTCCGCATATTAGCACTATTTTGTTTCTTATTCCCTCTGCTTCTAGTAGTTCTACTAATTGGGTAAGATTAGGTATGTGAACATCTTTTTGAGTAACTACTTGTGATACTAATATAGCATCGGCATTTACTTCTATAGCTTTTGCTACAAGCTCTTCATTCGGAACCTGACTTCCCATATTTATAGCATTGATCATTTTATACCTTTCTAGACCATAATGTCCAGCATAACCTTTCATATTCATTATTGCATCTATTCCAACAGTATGAGCATCGGTACCTGTACAAGCACCTACTACAGTAATCTCTCTTTTTATCTTCTCTTTAATAAATTGTTCTACTTCTTCTTTTTTCATAACATTTACTTCAACTTTAGGAACCTTAATATTAGTATAATCTACTGTATGTTGACATTTACCATATAAAACAAAAAATGTATATCCTACTCCTAAATCTGAAGAATACACTACATTAGGCTCAGCTAATCCCATTTTCTTTGCAAGTCTTCTTGCAGCTTCATTTGCTTCTTCACCAAAGGGAACAGGTAATGTAAAACTCAATTGCATCATGCCATCATTTAAAGTGTCACCATAAGGTTTTACTCTCGTTAGATCAACATTTTCTATAGCCATTATCTGCCACCTCCTAGCATCAGCTCAATGAATGGGTTGTAATATTTCTCATGTCTTACAACTACTCCATCTAATCCCTTGCCTCCATCACGTCTTCTTTTAACTCCAGCAAATTTACCTTGTTCTATAGTTGAAAATAATCCTATCTCTTGTATTTCCTTAAGAAGTTTTTCTGCTTTATCTAATACTTCCTGAGCTCTTCTCTGGATAATACCATCTTTCTTAAATTCTATCTCATCACCAAGATTTCTCGCATTATTAAATATATATTTTGCATTTTCAATAGACAACATCCTATCCTGCAAGTGAGGAGTATGAATTGCTTCTGTAGGCATTCCCAATAGCTGAATACTTTGGTGTGTCATTATAGAAACTAAATTAAACATAGCATCTTGAAGATGACCCTTAAATATATTCCCTGTCATAAATTTAGTTGGAGGCATATATTTAAGTGGAGCATTAGGAAATATCTCCCTCGCCATCTGTGCTTGAGCTAATTCCATTAAAAATCCATTTTCTATACTAGGATTCATCTCAAAAGCATGCCCTAGTCCCATTTGCTCTTCAGGCAATCCAGCCTTTAAGGCAAATTGTTCGTTAATAAATTGAGAAGCTAATACAGTATGAGCTTCCTCAACAGCATCAGAAGTGGTAAGATAATTATCTTCTCCAGTATTTATAACTATACCAGCAAATCCATTTATTACTCTTGAGAAAAATTGGTCTATAAGTGTCCTCTGCATATTTATATCTCTAAATAGTATGCCATAAAGTGCATCATTAAGCATAACATCTAATCGCTCCAATGCACCCATAGCAGCTATTTCTGGCATGCAAAGTCCTGAACAGTAATTACAAAGCCTTATATATCTTCCAACTTCTTCTCCTACTTCGTCTAATGCTTTTCTCATTATACGGAAGTTCTCTTGGGTAGCATAAGTACCTCCGAATCCTTCTGTAGTTGGTCCATATGGTACATAGTCAAGAAGGCTCTGTGCAGTTGTCCTTATTACCGCTATAATATCAGCCCCTTGCTTTGCTGCAGCCTTTGCTTGTATAACATCTTCATATATATTTCCTGTAGCTACTATAACATATAAATATGGCGTTTTACCTTCCCCAAGTGTTTTGATATATTCTTCTCTCTTTTTTCTATTTTGCCAAATCTTATCAACAGTTTTTTTAGCTATACCTAATACCTTTTCTTTTATTTCTTCATCTTTTGCCAATGGAAGTTTAGTTATATCTAATTCTCCCATACTTATTTTTTCTGCTATAGTCTGAGGTTTATAACCTGTTTGTATCATAGCATTACCTATCCAATATGCTGCTCCTAAAGGTAACCCTCCACCTTCTAAAATATTATCAACTACTACATTAGGAAGGGGCTTACCTATTTCATCAACTCCATCTATACCCAGCAGCCTTACTACAGTTCTTTCAGTAGTAGTTGTTGTATGCATATCTATAAAATTTTGCACATCTTCAGCTATCTTCCTAGCAGCATTACGAGCACTTTCTATTTTGTTAGGATCTAGGTTTAATTTTTTTTCCATTATCATACCTCCTCCATCAATATTTTTTCTGCATCCTCTATGACACTTTTTTCTAGTCCCATAAGTTTTGCAATATTAAGTGCATCCCGAGGAGTTTGACCTCGTTCTTTAACTCTAATAAGTCTATAATCCATATATTTTCCGATAATATCTATCCCTGATAGAGGATTATCCTCAATTTTATTCATTATATCATCAAAGTTGACATTAGAAAGCCCAACTACCTGTAAGTGTACTACGCCATTTATATTTGCAATATTATCATAATGTGTTGTTATAACTGTTATAGATGGCTCATCAAGTAAATATCTTACCACTGCCTTAGATATTGCATATCCTTCTTGCGGATTAGTCCCACGAGCAAGTTCATCTATAAGTATAAGGCCTCTTTGCCCTTTTCTTGCGATAGCTTTTTGAATTCCTTTAATTTCTGAACCAAATGTGCTTAATCCTTCTTCAGTAGATTGCCAATCTCCTATACATACATTGATAAAATCATTTAACCCAATCTCCATTTCCCTGCATGGTACAAACATCCCACACTGTGCTATAGTAGATAATAACCCTATAAGTTTTAAAGATACAGTCTTTCCTCCCATATTAGCACCTGTTATGCAAGTAACCCCTTCTTTTATATCTACGGTAATAGGAGTAAACATAAGACCTCTCATTCTCAACGCTTCTTCTACTTTAGGGTGTCTGCCTTCAATTATTTTTAATCTATGTTCTTTTAATATAACAGGTTTTACACAATTCATGCCTACAGCAAGGCTAGCCTTTGCCAAGGTAAAATCAATTTTCCCTATGGATTTCATGTTTTTTATTAGCTGTTCTTTATATTTTGCTATTTCCCTTGAAAGTCGTTGTCTTATCTTAACTTCTTCTTTTTCTTGCTCCAATTTTAGCTCTTCAATTTTTTTCTGTATGTTTATTATATTGTCATTGGCCCTTATAGAATACTTCACATCTAGATATGTTTCAGAATTGTAAGCTACATAGGGATTACTCTCCAAACTTTCTATAGTACTCTTATCACTTTTTGAAACAAGAATAGACCCGTCAGGACGTACAGAAACATTTAAAACTTTTTTAAGATAATCTTTAATTTTCTTTTCTTCTTTCTTTTTTTCTATCTCAAGTTCTTTTTTTTCTCTCCTTATTCTTTTCAAATCCTCAGAATAATCGTCATAAATATAAAAGGTATTTACTCCACTATCTTGAGGGTCAAGGAGTTTTTCTAAATAATCTATAGGCTCAACATACATATCTTTTGGTATGTTAACAAGCATATTATCTAAAATATCTCTAATTTTTCTTAATATATAAAGAAAATTCTTTATCTCGAATAATTCTACTTCAGTTAATATAGCGTCACTAGCACAGCTTATAATAGAGCTAGTTAAGTCCTTAATTTCTCTTAATAAACCTCTAAGCTGTGATGCTAAAGATTTTCGATTTTTTATTACAGACACGAAAATTTCTACTTTATTTAATTCTTCAATGAGTTTAACCTCTTCTCCTCTTTTAAATGGCTTTAAATCTTTTTTTAACCTCAACCCAAATGGAGTAAAAGGTTGAACTTTATCTAAAACATAGTTAAAGTCAACTCCTGACTCCCCTAAGGAATCAATAAAATTCTTCATCCTATTCACCACCAAGCATTAAATCAAATACTGGTATATCCCTTATAAACTCCTTCATCTTGTTTCTAAATTCTCTGGGGTCAAAATAATAACCCTGGGGAGAATAGGGATTTAATGTAACAGCGATAATATCTATAGGATTTAATACTCTTACATTTATCCCTTTCTTCACAAATTGCAGCCAATCCATAGGTCCAATAAATATTTTTGTTCCGTCCTGAACAATAATTTGTACATCTTTATATATATCACTAGAGCATAAAATATCACTAAGGGTTTTTTTTACCAAGCTTCCAGGCAAGACAACATATTTGTCACCTTCATGTAAATTTTCCCCAATGATACGGCCACTATTTAAAGCAGTTTTTACATCTACTTCTCTAATATTGTTATTCATATCTATAATGCCTATTATACCCCTTTTCATAATACTTCCTATACTTGCCCTTGCCTTAAAATCATCAATAGAAGGAAGCCTCAATAACTGCACTCTATGAATAGTTTCCCTTATAACTTTATCCATACTTCTACTTAATACAGCACCAGTAGCAAGTATAGTGCCTTGTGAAATAGATGGTGCAGCAGATGAATTTCTGTCTATTGCACCATCTATTAAGACAATTTGTGCTCCTAAACTAAGCATCATGTCGCTTATTTTCTTTGCTTCCTCAACTCGTTGTGGCCCAGCAATTTGTACGTAACCACTTTCCCTTATTCTACACAATGCTATGCAACCTAAAGGGGTAGAATAATCAGTTATTTTTAATATTTCTACTCCAGCATCTCCCCACTTCAATGTTTCAGTAGCAGTAGCAATAATCGCCCCTTCTTCAACATATATCATAGGTTTTTCAGTATTAGTAATGACATCCTTTTCTTCCCCATCTCTTCCTATGGAAGTTAAGCCTAACACTACACCTTCATCTATTGCTTCTTCTATTATATGGTTTAAAGCAACAGTTTTACCTGCATTTTTCCCCATTCCAACTATTGATACTATCGTATATTTACCCCTTATAAGTTCTAATAGCATATCAGTACTCCTTTATTTATCTCTATTTTTTGCTCTTTCTCTTCTTTCAAGTTTAGTAGGCTCCAATGCAATGTCGTTCCCTTGTAAAAGTCCAGCTACGCCACTAAGTTTATGCTCTCTTTCACCTCTACATACTGGGCAGTTACATTCATGATCTGTATTTTTAGGTTCTGTATAAGTAGTGATAACTCCTTCATAATTTCTTAAAACCACTTTGTGTGGAGACATGCTGATAACATAATTAGGCATAACAGGTATCTTCCCGCCTCCTCCAGGTGCATCTACTACAAATGTAGGTACTGCATATCCTGAAGTATGTCCTCTTAACCCTTCCATTATCTCTAGACCTTTCGATACAGGAGTTCTAAAATGTTCTATCCCCATAGAAAGGTCACACTGGTAAATATAATATGGTCTTACTCTTATCTTTACTAGTTTATGAACTAATTCTGTCATTATGTGAACACAATCATTTACTCCTCTTAAAAGCACCGATTGATTACCTAATGGGATACCTGCATCTGCTAACTTTGCTATAGCTTTTGTAGATGTTTCAGTTATCTCTTTTGGATGATTAAAGTGAGTATTTAACCATATAGGGTGATATTTCTTAAGCATATTTACTAGATCATCTGTAATCCTCTGAGGCATAACTACTGGAGTACGGCTCCCTATTCTTATTATTTCTACGTGAGGTATTTCTCTAAGTTTTTTAATAATATATTCTAGCCTATCGTCTGAAACTAATAAAGCATCTCCTCCAGAAAGAAGAACATCTCTAACTTGAGGTGTATTTTTAATATATTCAATTCCTGCTTCTATCTTGTCCATTGGCATGCCCTTATCCTGATGTCCTGCAAATCTTCTCCTAGTACAATGCCTGCAGTACATTGAACATTGATCTGTTATCAAAAATAATACCCTATCAGGATATCTATGAGTTAGTCCCGGTACTGGTGAATCAGTATCTTCGTGTAAGGGGTCTTCCATATCTGCAGCACTTTCATAAGTTTCCAATATAGTAGGAACAGCCTGTTTTCTAATAGGACAATTAGGATCGTTTTTATCCATGAGTGAAGCATAATATGGAGTAATACCCATTCTAAACTTTCCAAGGACTTCTTGTATATCTTTTTCTTCATCTTCTGTTAAATTTATTACCTTTTTTAATGTATCCACATCAGTTATTCTATTTCTAACCTGCCAATGCCAATCATTCCATTCATCTTCAGATACATCTTTCCAAAGCTCAATGTCTTTGTATGATCTCATTAATAAATCCCCCTTAAATTTTCCTTAAGCATATAATTTGCTATAAATCTCTCTTAATTTTTCACTATCCCTCATTATCTGAAGTGCTATTTGAGCATGACCTTTTGTATATCCATTACCTATTATCATATTTACATCCTTACCTACTCCCTCAGCTCCTAATGCTGCTTTAGTAAAGCTAGTTGCCATGCTAAAGAAATAAATAGTTCCATCATCTTTGGTACATAATATGCTAGGCATTTCAGTATTTGGTATGTTTACACAGTTTATAGTTATATCAGCCATCTTACCATCTGTTACCTCACTGATTTTGTTCATCAATCCTACAGCATCAGTTGCATTTGCTTTTATATATACATCTGCAAGGTCTGCTGATTTTGCTCTTTCTATGCTGCTGTCCCTGCTACCTACACATATTACTTTTCCAGTAACTCCTACTCTTTTCTTTGCTTCATATAAACAAAGCATCCCTGACTTTCCTGTTCCACCAATAACTACTACTGTATCTCCAGGTTTTACAAGCTTTGCTGTTTGAGCTGGAGCTCCAGCAACATCAAGAACAGAAAGAGCAAGATTTTCTGGTAAATCATCTGGAAGCACTGCATATATACCGCTTTCAAATAATATTGCTTTCCCTTTTATATCTACTTGGTCAATATCCTTTCTTATTTCAAGTATTTCATCTATTCTAAGTGGTGTTAGTGATAAAGAAACAAGTGTAGCTATTTTATCTCCAACTTTCAAATCTGTCTTACCTTCTAATGCAGGCCCTATTTTTTCTACTGTACCTATAAGCATACCACCTGAACCCGTTACAGGGTTTTGATGCTTACCTCTTTCAGCTACAATACCTAACATTATTTCCTTTATTTTTTCAACATCACCCTTAGCTTCTTCCTCAATTTGAGTAAAGCTAGCAGAGTCTATATTTAATGTCTGTACATCAATTAGTATTTCATTGTCATAAATCTCCATATTATTGTCAATCTTTAAAGCAGGTTGTGGCAAAGTTCCTTTTGGTTCAATAACTCTATGAGTTCCATATGGACATCCTTTTTTCATATATATTCCTCCCTTAGTTTTAATCTTAAAATAAGCCTTTATAAAATCAACTTCCACTGCTCCAGTATTTAAGCACTTTTAATGTAAAGCATTATGGTCGTACTTGAATAAGAGCTAATGTTTAAATTCTAATAGCAAACAAGTTCGTCAATCCATATAAAGTAAATGCAAAATATATGCCAAAAATTAAAAAAGAAATAGAAAATTCTTAAGTCTGGAAATCCTTTTCCTAACTAGCTTTAGCATAATAATTAAAATTGTAATTTATCACACAATTTAAGCAATAAAAACAAAACTGCCGAAAAATCGGCAGTTTTGTTTTATAAATAAAGATTTTATTTTTTAAGATAAATTATATTTTTTTATCTTATATTGAAGAGTTTGCCTTGGTATATTTAAGACCTTTGCAGTTTTAGTTATATTAAAATTAGTTTCTTTTAATGCTTGATATATTGCGTTTTTTTCTGTCTGTTCAACTAATACTTTGAGGGATTTTCTCTCTTTTGACAAATTTAAATAATTTTCTTTAAACATTTCAAACCTTTGTGGTAAATGTTTTAAAGTTATTTTATCTGTATCGTACATAGTCATAACGCCCTCTATAACATGTTCTAATTCCCTTACATTACCTTCCCAAGGATATCTTAAAAATGTATTCATAACTTCCTTAGAAACACATTTTACTGATCTATTTAACTTACGATTATATTTTTTAATAAAATAATCAGTAAGAATTGGGATATCCTCTTTTCTATTCTTAAGCTCAGGTATTTTTAAATATATTACATTTAGTCTATAGTACAAATCCTTTCTTAAAAGATTATTAGCTATAGCTTTTTCAGGGTCCACATTAGTAGCAGCAATTATTCTTACATCTACATTAATAGTTTTTGTTGCTCCTACCCTTCTTACAGTTCCATCTTGAAGGACTCTTAAAAGTTTTGGCTGTAAATCTAAAGGCATGGAGTTTATTTCATCCAAGAATAATGTTCCACCGTTAGCAAGCTCAAACAATCCAGGTCTATCCTCTGCTCCCGTAAATCCTCCCTTTACAGTTCCAAAGAGAATTCCCTCTAGGAGATTACTTGGTAAAGCAGCGCAATTTTGAGCTATAAACGGTTTGTTTCTTCTTAAGCTTGCACTGTGAATAGATTGAACAAAGAGTTCCTTCCCTGTTCCAGTTTCGCCATAAATTAAAACAGGAGATGATGTCAAAGCTGCTTTCAAAGCTAAAGATTTTAACTTAAGCATAACCTGACTTTGACCTACAATATCTACAAAAGTATAGTATGATGTACCTTTATTTTTCTTTTGTTTTCCATTTTCTTCTTTATAAAGCTCCTTTTGTAGATCCACTATCTTTTCAGATAACTTTCTCACCTGTGTTATATCTTTGGATATTTCTAATGCCCCTTCAACTTTTCCATCTAATATTATTGGTATTGAGGAGTTAATAGTAGTTATTTTTTTCCCTTTATAATTTATAAAAGTTTGTTCAACATTAAATATTGGCTCACCTGTTTTTATAACTTTCAAAAGAGTACTAGTGTTGTAGGATAAGGACGGATATACCTCTAATATATGTCTTCCTATGGCTTTTTCTCTGTCTATATCGTCCAATTCTTGAGCAAACTTATTATAATAAACTATCTTACCATTTTTATCTATAATGTGGATACCTTCCTCAACAAAGTCTAGTATATAAAATATACTTTCTTTTAAAAACTCCTCTTTCATTTAACTCATCTCCATATGCCCATTTTTCGGCATAATATGCCTAAAATTCAGCAACATAAAATTATATAATTTTCTCATTTTATTAATCTTTACATTATTTCTATAGATAATCTATTTTGACTTTCTATCATATTTGACATATTAAGTCTGTAAAATAAATCTACTTTACCTTTACCCATTTCAGAAATATTAACATCTATTTTTTTGGTAACGACTTCCATACTCATATCACCATAAAAAGTTTGATATAAAGATTTATGTTTTATTCCTTCTTCAAAAATAAGTGCAGAAGAATTGCTGCCAAATCGCTTCATAGATACTTTTTCATTCTCAATTTTTAACGTAGTGGTTGAGCCTTCCATACCAGAGAGCTCTGTTTCATTATAAACTAAATAATATGACCCGTTTTTTATATAAAACTTTCCCTCAGTAATTAATTCTATTTCATTTTTTTCTCCATTAACATCTATCTGTGTTCCTTTTATTTTAAGCGTTACTCTTTTCATAAAAACCTCCTTTGGGGCACCTAAATATTTTAACTTATTCTCTAATTATGTATATACATTATATCGAATAATACATGATTTAGAAATAGGAGATTATAAGTGACAGACCTATTAAATAATATATAAAATCAAGCAATATTATTTTTCCTATTTCTAAAGGCAAATAAACGTTTCACAGCTGGTACATTAGAAACAAGAGTTAAAATAGTTAGAATAAGTAAAACAATTGTAATAGGTCTTCCAAAAAGAGCTACAATTTTATTATTTTCAGAAGAAGCTAATGAAACTGCCCTACGGAAATTTGAATCCATCATAGATCCTAAAACAAGAGCAAGAGTCATTGGAGCTACAGGATAGTCATGTCTACGCATAAGAAAACCTAATATGCCAAATATAAACATCAATGCTACATCAAACATTCTGTTATTACCTGCAAAAGCTCCGATTACGCACAGTACTGTGACAATAGGAAGAAGAATTCTCTTAGGAATCTTTATAATTTTACTAATTCTAGGTCCTACAAATAATCCTAACAATAATAAGAATACACAACCTATCAAACCACCTGCTAATATTACATGAAACATTTCAGGATTTGTTTTAATAAACATTGGACCTGGTTGTAATCCGTGAACATAAAATACTGACAATATAATAGCTGTAACAGCATCTCCAGGAATAGCAAGAGTTAACATAGGAATCAAAGCCCCTCCAATGCAAGCATTATTAGCTGATTCACTAGCAACAATGCCTTCAACTGCACCTTCTCCAAAAGGTCTGCTAGGTTTTTTAGTAATTCTTTTAGCCTCACTATATGCAATAAACGATGCAACTGGGCTGCCAGCACCTGGAAGTGCACCAATAACTGTACCAAGAGTACTATAATACAAAGAATAGAAAAAGTGTTTAAGCATATCTTTAATCTTAATATCAGATTTTTCAACCTTAGAAACATTACCGTGTAAAAGTCCTTCAGAAATAACAGAAAGTACTTCAGAAAAGCCGAATAGGCCAACTAAAGCAGGTATAATACTTACTCCCGCTTGCAAATCATAAATCCCAAATGTCATACGTGGAGTACCCATTACAGAATCCATTCCTATCATACTAATAATTAATCCTAACATTGCACTAATAAGTCCTTTTGAAAAATTCTTAGCAGTTAAAGAACCAACTGTCGTTAACCCAAATAGTGCCAATAGAAAATAATCCATTGGAGTAAATTTTAATGCAACACTTGAGATAGGTTTGGCAAGAACCCACAAAGCTATAAATCCAAAAGTAGTACCAATGAAAGAATACACTGTAGCATATTTTATAGCTTTATAAGCTTCTCCTTTAATAGAAAGGGGATATCCATCTAATGTAGTAACAACAGCAGAAGGAGCACCTGGTATATTGATCAAAATAGCAGAAATAGCACCAGAAAACACACCAACAACATAAACCCCCATTATAGTTGCCATAGCATCACTAGTAGGCCAAGAATATGTAATAGATACTAACAAAGCAGTTGCCATAGAAACTGAAAGCCCGGGAATTGATCCAACAAGAAGCCCAGCTACTGCTCCTATAAATACCATTAGTACAAAACGAAATTCTAAAAAATATTTCATTACATCAAGAAACCCTTCCATTCAAATCACACCCCTATGGTAGCATTACATGTAATAGCACGTCAAAGAGTACATAAAGAATTGTTGATGTTCCAATAGAAATAAAAGCAATTAACCAAATCCTACGTTCACCAAAATAAAACAACATAAAAACTAAAAATAAAATTGTAGCAGGTATAAACGTAATAACATCCATTAATATAAAATAAATTATAGAAGCAACTATAGTAAATAATACATCCTTCCATTTAACATTAGCTTTTGCTTTAACTCTTTTATTTGTCTTTACTTCCTTAATTCCCTCTAACGCAAGCGAAACAGAAAGTGCCCCAATAAAAATTGAAATAATAGTTGGAAATAAATAAGGAGACATAGACCATTTAAGGTTCGTAGAGTCATAGTGATTAACAAGGGAATATATCAGCAATCCAACTGCAAGTAAAAAAAATAATATAGCTTCCTTGACATTTTTATTTGAAAAATAATCCCTCTTGCTATATTTATCCATTCAAACCACCTTTCACCGCTTAATAATATATGCATAAAAAGGTAGTCGCTAATATAAACTTCATGTTATACTGGCGACTACTCTGTAATTAAGGTCTAGGAATATTGAATTTTTCAGGACTATACTTACTAGCACCTGCATCATAAAGAAGCCAGCTTACAAGAGATTCCCAATCGTTGTAAAACTGTCTAATAGAATCTTCATCTGGATACTTTAAATATAATTCTTCTAAACAGTTCTTCTCAACGTAATCTTTCCATTCTTGTTCTTGTATTGCTTTATTAGCAGCATCTCTTAGTACCTTTACAACATCTTGTGGAACATCTTTATCAACTAATAGGGAAAGTGGAGTAAATGGGAATTTAAAATATTCTTTTGCTTCAGGAATAACCTCTGATAAAGTTGGAACATCAGGATATTTTGATAATCTTTCATTAGCAGATACCCCTAATAATTTTAAATCTCCGCTTTCAAGATAGCCTGTAACTGTAGAAAAATTTGAATTTGTAAAATCAACTTGATCACCTAACACTGCAACTATACAATCGCTGCCACCTGGATAAGCAGTTAATGCCATATCTAATCCAAGTTTATTGTAAATTAAGCTTTGAACATGACCTGACCCTCCAGGCCCTGTATAAGACATTTTTACTTTTCCTGGACGTGCTTTCATGTCATTAATTAAATCTTCAAGAGTTTCATACTTTGAAGTTTTATTAACTACTATAACCTTAGGGTCATTTACAGTAACAATAATAGGTGTAAAGTCATTATAACTCATTTCAGAAATACCCATTACCCTTTGAGTTCCTAAAGAATCGGCAGTAAAAAGAATAGTATAACCATCAGGATCAGCGTCTAGAACTGTCTTTGCACCAATAGAACCTGAAGCTCCACTTTGATTAACAATAGTAATAGATTGCCCTAAGAATTTTTCTAGTTGAATTGCTAATTGCCTACCAGTTAAATCAGTTGTCCCACCTGCAGTATATGGAATTATCATTGTTATCGGTTTATTAGGATAGCTAGAATTATTATCAGTATTTTTATTAGCATTTTGATCTGTAAAGGTATTACCAGAACATGCAGCTAGACTAAAAATTAAGCATATAGCTAATAAAAATACAAAAATTGATTTGACTTTCATTATTAACACCTCTCAACATTTTATCTGTTTGCCAGTTAAAATAACAATCTCTTAAAATCAGCATTCTTATTATAAATAAAGGTGTTTTTTTTGTCAAATCATAAATTGGTAATTTTTTTCTTTACAATGTCATCTAGGCCCTTGTAATTTCAATGTTTATAGGGTAGTGTCTCTTAAAAACAATTACCTTATAATTATTAAAAAGTTAGTGTTCCATTTTCATTCTTAATAATCTTTAATATATCCTCTTCCTGTCCTGTAAGAGCATTTATATATACTATAAAATCTGAGCCTTGATATTTACCCTTAAATTCATAACATAAAGCTTCTTTGGTCCCTTCTTTAGGTATAATAGCAAGCCTTATACTATCAATATTAAAGCTATATCTTACTCTATCTCTTGCTTCTTCTTCTGTTAATTTAGGTTCAGCTATATCTCTATCATAATGACTTGTAAGATACCCAGCTGCGTCGTAACCTACAATCTCTCCATTATCCAATGCTACTTTGACTTTTATTAAATCAGGATATATTGTGACATCACCTTCCTTATAAGCATAATTGAATAATGCCACTCCATCATATCTTAAAGAATAGTTTAATTCCATATTTTCGTATCCTTTTTCCTGTAAAAACTTTTTAGCATAATTTTCTGCCTGTTTCACAGATAAGCTTATTTCATTTACTGCTCTAGGGTTTGCCATCCACACTACGTTGCCACCAATTTTGCTTACAGATATGTATATTGCCTGCTCTTTTTCTTCATTTTCTGGATCTACGCTAAATGTATATGATTCTATTTTAGCTGCATTACTTTGTTCTCCTTCCTCAAAAAGAGTTAGTTTTCTTACCTTTTCTATACCTAAAAATTCCCTAACTATCTCTTCTGCCTTTTCTTTGTCTACATTTCCTTTGCCTAATCCTTTAGGTTTAATATTCATAACTTGATCAGAAAATGGCCCATCGTATATAAGTTCTGGAGTTTCCGTAAATTGCTCTTCTACATTAACTAGACTTGTATTTATCATATTTTCATTTGCTTCTTTTAATTTACTTCTTCCGCTAAGACCTGTTATATGAAAATTTATTTCTCCATTAGCTATTTTATTGTGCAAATCAGCTAGTTCTTTATCAAGAGTTCCAACATAATTTTGCAACTGAGCAACAGTATCTCTTTGTTCATCAGTTAAAGGTTT
Organism: Brassicibacter thermophilus; assembly: GCF_055378355.1. NCBI lineage: Bacteria > Bacillati > Bacillota > Tissierellia > Tissierellales > Thermohalobacteraceae > Brassicibacter > Brassicibacter thermophilus. The sequence continues at coordinate 69,235 of NZ_AP042446.1, forward strand.
ACCATTAAGATGACCTTTTAACAATGAATAGCTATAATCTGCAACTTGATTTAAAAATTTTTCTGTTTTACTTATATCTCCATGGTTAATTGGCATTTGCGATAATTTTTCTTGTGCTAAATAAGCCTGTTGCACTATTTGATTTAATAAAAGTATATTTTGATCTCTAGATTCAGATAACAATGCTTTTGAAAGTGAAACCTGTACATTTTCAATATGACTCTTCATATCATAGAAAAGTCTTTGATAATTATTGTTTAAGGTTATCTTATAAGAATTTTTCAATCTATATTGATTATATCCCCACACTCCTGTAGCAACTAATGCTAAGGCTAGAACTATAGATATTATCCGTCCTCTATTTTTCAACAAGATCACCTCCTATTAATTTCCAAACCAATGCTTGCCAATTTTTACAACCACTTCTCTTGACCAAATCCACTTGCTAGTTGCAGTAGCAGGATTCCAATAATACCTACAACCATATGTAGGATCCCAACCATTCAAAGCATCCCTTGCTGCTCTTATGGAATCTTCATCAGGCTGCAGATTTATTTGTCCATCTGATACAGCAGTAAATGCTCCAGGTTGATATATAACCCCTGCTATAGTGTTTGGAAAAGAAGGGTGCTTTGTTCTATTTAAAATTACCGCAGCTACAGCAACTTTACCTATATAAGGCTCTCCACGTGCTTCTCCATGTACAGCTCTAGCTATAAGATAAACATCATCATCTCTGCTAACTCCTGACGCTTCAACATCTCCTGAAGTTGTACCTATACTTAATCCTAATGCTGCTGCAGTTTCTGGTCCAACTACTCCATCTACTTTCAATCCATTCTTACTTTGAAACTCTTTTACCGCCCTATATGTTTCAGCTCCATATATGCCATCAACCTTACCATTATAGTAACCCCACTGTAAAAGCTTCCATTGTACATTTTTTACATCCTGTCCTTCTGACCCCCAATACAGTGTATTAGATGCCATAGATGCTTTTTTGTATGCTTGAAGACTATCAATTTGCACAGTATTCTCCATTTGATATATGGAAATTGATAAAAATACTATTGCAATAATACTCGCAAAAAGAACTACTTTTTTCAATGTTATGTCCTCCTCCTAACAATTGGTAGTTAATATGATACAACTTCCCAATACTATATTTGATTATATTTTCTGTAAGTAATAACATAATTATTCAATTTTATTGTGATAACTTAGTAGAATTTAGCGGGAATATTTATAAACTAGAAAATAATTAAGCTAAGAAGCATAACTTACTATTTAATTTTGTAAAATTATAGAGAAACAACTTTAAATTTCTTACATTGCAGTAATTATGCAAATTCCTCAAATTATAAAGACTCTGCTTTTTCATATATTCTTTTAATCTCTTCTTTAGGCGTTATTTTATAAAGAATATAAGCAATAATGATTATTCCTGGAATATCAACCAATAATCTAGTTAAAGCAAATTTTGTTCCTAAAGAAGATAACTCAAACAAAAACATAGGTACCTTCGTTGTAGACCAAGCCCCTATAAATATAAGTACATTGCTAAATTTAACTCCTTTTTTCATAAATACTGCAGCTATTGGGAAAGCACCGTACAAAGGACCTGCTGCTGCAGAGCCTAAAATTATAGCTAATAATACCCCTTTTACACCAGATTTTTCTCCCATATATTTCATCATTGTTTTTCTAGGAACCCATACATCTAAAAGACCTAATAGTACAAAAATCGGTGGAATAACTAATGCCATTTCTTTAAATGAATATCCTATTATACCTATTGCTTTCAAACCAATCTGACTATTAATAAAAAATAATATAATTAGTGCAAGTAGTGTTATTATAAAAAAACTATATCTTTTAATCAAAGCCATGTTCCTTAAGCCACCTTTCCTATAATATATGCCACTAAAAAAGAAAATAAAAATGCTAGAATATTTCTATTAAATGTAAGTTTTTTACCAAAATATTTTATCTCCACAGGCATTGTAACAATTCCAACCATCATTAACGTTGAAATAAACGCACCAATTTGCATATAACCAGCACCATTTTCAAGTAACATTGCTGATATTGGAAAGGCAACAAATCCGGGTATCAATGTTATTGCCCCTATCAATGAGGAGACTATAACCCCATATAAACCTGACTCAACTCCAACAATTTTAGATATCAATTCTGCATCAAATATAGCTAACATCATGCCAACAATAACTATAACTCCTAAAAATTGTGCTAGTATGTTCTCAAATGATTTCCAAGCTTTTTTTAAAGCTTTTTTTGTTTTATACTTGTCCTTGTATAAAGATAAGCATAAAAGAGCTATCGTAATGATATATAAAGCTGCATTCAAAAAATCACCACCTCTATAATTGAGAAATTTACATAATAGAATTTTTTGTAGTAATTATGCAATTTCCTCAACTAATACAATTTTTTAATGTTTTCTACATTACATTGATTTAAATACATTTCTTTGTCTACTAACCTTTCACTATCAGCTTTTAGCTTCGGATACTTTTCAAGATTGTTTATAATATCAAAAACCAAATTATCTAATACCTGATCTTTGATATTTATATATGATATATTTATGGAAATGTCAATATTAAGAACACTATAAAAGACCACATAATAATTATGCGGTCTTATTCTTCACTTATAAATAACTTTGCAAACCTAGTTTTACTATCCTTAATTATTTCAGAAATTTTAAATTTCAGTTTTATTGGTATTTTTTTACCGTCTCTTGTACTTGATATCATATCAAATTCTTCTTCAGTTAAGATCTTTTTTAGTTCTTTTTCTGTCTCTTTATCAGTAAGCCCATAGGTTACATCAATAAAACATAGAGGAGGGAACATAACACACCACCAGTTTTTACCTTTACCTTCCCCTAATACCACTTTAACAGCTTTATATTCTCCTGCAGGTAATGTAAATCCCCCATAAGATTTAGTAGGAAAATTGCTATTGCCAAAATATACATTTACATCATAATTTTTATTTTCCTCTTTTACTGTTTGTTGAGCTATGTACTTTATCTCATCTAAATTACTATTAATTATTTTCTGCACTTCTTCTATAGAATTTGTATCAATAAATTTATCATTCATTTCAGAAATTATTCTATCTCTTACTTTTAACTTTAACTCCTGATCTTCTGGAGAATCACTATTAGCAATAACATGAAATCTTATAAGTTTATCACTATATGCTTTTTGGCTTGTATATAATTTTGTTGTATCAGCAAAAACTGTTACACCTGCAATTAAAAGCAATATACATAACACTATAATAATTTTCTTATACCCTTTTGTCATATAATCACCTCAGCTTTTATATCCTATTATCTTAAATAAAGTATTGACAAAAAAGGCAACATTTAAACATGAATATTTAACCATTTATTTTGTCATTCCTACTCTTCTAAGCTTAGCGTCAACATTTACTGTAATATTTATTTTTGGAAATACTTCATCCCAGTCATCTTTTACACTTTCCCATAAATCAGGCTTAAATTTTCTCAAGTAATCTTCTACTTCTATAACATCTGCATTAAACTCTTTTTGAATCTTCTCTATTGTCATAATTATTTCTTCCTCTAAAACCTTTTCTATCTGTTCTTCAATTTTTTTAATAGTTCTATTGTCCATAATTTTTTCCTCAGTATCCATTTTGAACATTTGAGTATAACCTTCAAGCTCTACATTGTAATTCATGTTTATAATTCCATCTTCTACATCAGCTGACCTTATAACTTTAGTTCCAGATACTACATATGGTATCTCTACATCATCTATAACAACGTCTATTACTTCACCTTTTACCATTCCCTTCAAAAACATAGTAGCCCTAGTTTCTAGTTCTCCCAACCAAGCTATATGCTTAAAATTCTTAATAACCGAGGAACCCGCTATAATAATTTCATTTTCTTTAGGTATTACTCTAGGCAAAAGGGCACGATTAACATTATTAAGTGAAATTAATATCTGCCCTATATTCTGGTGATTAAATCTAGCAGTTACTTTATAATTATCCAGCAATTCCTCTATCAAAGCACCTGTAACAGGTTCCATTTCGTCCTTTATATTTATTACATCTTGAGCTGTCCCTTTAGCAATAAGAACAACTGCTTTTCTGCTTATTACGTTGCTCCTTCCAATTCCATCAAATATAGCTTTCATCTTATCTGGATTTTTAGCTAAATCTTCTCCGATAACTATGGCTTTTACGTGTTTTAAAAAAAGAGTTTTATTTATTCTCATCGATATTGCAACATTAGTATCGTATATACTTTTACCTGTACCGCTTAAAACAAATTTTCCCTTTTCACTACTAGCGTTTTTACCAATAGCATTGAGATTTGGGAATGAATATGTTATTCTGTATTCTCCCTGAGGAGATTGTTCGTCTGTATTTAAATCAATCCCTATTACGGATACATATGCTCTTTCCTCAATTTCTAATTTATCCCAACATCCCGTAAGAAGATATAGTATAAATAATACAGCGATAAATTTAATAGTTTTATTCATATGTATCTATCTCCTTTCGAGATTTCTTTTTTATAAGTGCTACTATTAGATAAACAATAGGAATAATTATTACGCACAAAGTACCCAAAATTTTTGAAGACATATTTACATATGTATATACTTGAGCAAGATTATCTGGTATTAATGATAATATATATATAATAGGCACTATAGGCCAGACAAATTGGCTATGCTTTTCGCATTTCAACATCTGACTTATTATAACTGTTACAGAATAAAAATAAGGTGCAATTGTACTAAATACAACTAGTACCCATATAGCCATAATCAATCCCTCTAAATTTTCTACAAAAGCACCTGGAAAATCTATGGATTTCATAATATCAAGAGATGGCCATATCTGATTTTTTAGTTCCTCTACACCAAACCCAGCTAAAGTAACGAAAAAAACAATTAGGTAAATAATAGTGACAAATAATATTGATAAAGTAGAAAATTTAAGAGAATCTTTCTTAGGGTCTTTTACATAAGCCATAAAGATCATAATAATTTCAAACCCTATAAAACTGAAAAAAGTATCAGGAATTCCCTTTACCATATCAAATATATTAAGCCTAAAAAGAGGAAGTATGTTTGATAAATTCAACGTTGGGGAAAATATTATAACCAGTATACCTATAGGAATAAATATTATAGGAAATATAATCATTGTCATTCTTCCTATACTCTCCACATTTGATCTTACTAGGTAAGTTGACACTAAAAGCATTGTCAGTATCACTATTTCTATAGGTGTACTTTCTAGCAGAAACATCTTTATTACTTCGCCAAATATTCTTAACTCAAAAGCTAGAATAATCAAAAAATAAATTATATAAATAAAAGCTAAAATATCAGATATAGGTGTTGTAACTAGTTCTCTGCCAAACTCAATAAATGTTCGACCCTCAAACATGATTGTCAATCTATTTATAAGATAATTTAAAAAAACAGCGATAGCACCCCCAATAACTATCAAAGCCCAGCCATCATTCCCCAATGTCCCTGCAACATCTGATGGCAGGGAAAGTATACCTACTCCTACTATTGTATTAAATAATAGTACACCTAATTGAAAACTTGAAATTTTACTATTGTCACTAATCATATTATTTATCACCTCTATAAGCTGTATTTCCTGAACCTCTGTTTTTATTTTTAGTACTTGTAAACTCAGGTCTCGCTTTCTTTTTATAGGATGGAACTCTAATTAACGCGTCTTTAAAATCCATTTTTTCCCTGTTTATATTGGTATAAGGAGATAAAAAAGGAACTCCAAAACTTTTTAACTTTACCATATGAGTAAGTATGAGAATAAGTACAAGCATAATGCCATATAACCCCAATATAGCTGAAAAAACCATGATGATAAACCTCATAACTCTAAGTGCAGAACCGAACTCATAATTAGGTATAGCAAAAGAAGCTACAGCAGTTACTGCAACTATTATGATCATTAATGTACTTACTATACCTGCATCTACAGCAGCTTGACCAATAATAAGGCCTCCCACTATTCCTATAGTTGCACCAATAGGACCTGATAACCTTGTTCCTGCTTCTCGCAAAAACTCTATTGTCAGTTCCATCAAAAAAGCTTCTATAAATGCAGGAAATGGAACATTTATCCTAGATGCAGCTACATACAATGTTAATTGAGTCGGAAGTATGCCAGGATGAAATGAAGTAATAGCTATATAAAGTCCTGGAGCTAGCAAAACAATAAATACTGCTATATACCTTACTATTCGTACAAGTGTAGCTAAAAGCCATCTATTATAGTAATCCTCTGAAGACTGGAGTATCGTTCCAATTGTAATTGGTATAAGAAGAGCAAAAGGCGAATTGTCTACAAGTATAGCAACTCTTCCTTCGTAAAGAGAAGCTGCTACAGCATCAGGTCTTTCTGTATTTTCTATCTGGGGAAAGGGTGAAATATTGCTATCTTCTATGAGCTGTTCTATGTCTGAGCTGTCTATTATCGAATCAATATTTATACTCTCAAGCCTGTTTTTTACCTCGTTGACCAACTGTTTATCAGCTATATCTTCAATATATAAGAGTGCCACATCAGTCTTAGACCTCACTCCAATCTGCATGTTTTTTACCTTAAGTTTAGGGTCTCTAATTCTTCTCCTAACTAAGCTTGTACTAATCTTAAGGGTTTCATTTAAGCTATCTCTAGGGCCTCTGATAACAGTTTCACTTTGTGCTTCACCAATACTTCTAGTAGGCCAGCCTCTAGAAGAAACAACTATAGCCTTTTCATATTTTTCAATAAGTAATACTGTTTCACCAGCTAAAACATTTTCAACAACCTCGTTTATACTATCAATTTCCTTTATTTCAGTAGCAGAAAGATTTTTCTCTATGATTAAATCATAAAGCTTATTTCTTATAACCTTATGACTTGGCTCTACTATCCTAGACTCTATCATAAGATTTCTTAATACATTGTCACTAACTAAGTCCTTATCTATTAATCCATCTACAAAAATAATTGCAAAACTATATTCTTGTTTTATTCCTGCAGTAAATTCTCTATAAACTATATCATCACAGTCTTTTAATATATCCTTTATTAGTTTTAAGTTTTTTTGCAAGCTATCGTTTATGGGAATAATACTTTCATTTTTTTTATCATTTTTATTATTAAACAATCCCATAGTAGTCCTCCCTAAATTATTTTAAGTACAATATAAAGTGCTGGCCCTCCTATTAAATAAATAAGACCTATTATTTTTGTTATTTTTGCATCTTTATATAGTTTTTGTCTTTTTAATCTTTTGTAATCAATTAAAATTGTTAATATGCCTATTAATGTCACAATTAAAAAAACATATATAGTATATAATTTTCTTATTTCTTCTATAATAATTCTAAAAATATCCATATTTATTGCTCCTTATTATATATAGTGAAACAATTTAATCAGCTAATTACACTGCATTGTAAAATATCCTTTCATATTAAATTTTTAAACATCACCTAAATACATCACAAAGTATATCTATAATATTTACATCTACAAAAAATATTATGCACATAAAAAAACGACCCTTTTCAGGCCGTTACATAGTTTTACTAATTATAAGTTGCTTTATACTGTCTTTTAATATATTATAGCATTTTACTGCATCTGTTTTACCTTTAAATATTCCAAATACCGTTGGTCCGCTACCGCTCATCATGCTACCTAAGGCTCCAAATTTAAGCATACTTTCTTTTATTTCATTTATCACAGGGTATTCTTTTATAGTAACACTTTCTAATACATTAACCATCCTTTTTGACACTCCTGCTATATCATCATTGTTTATACATTTAATAATCTCCTTCGTATTGGGACGAGTATTAATATTAGAGAGATTTAAGTTGCCATAAACATAAGCTGTTGAAACTTCTAAATCTGGATTTGCAATAAGCAGCCATTTATCTTTAAAATTCTTTAATTCCTTGAGTTTTTCTCCTCTTCCCTTTGCTAAAGCTGTACCTCCAATTATACAAAATGGAACATCGGATCCAATTTTTTCTCCAATGCTCATTAATTCCTTATCTTCTAATTTAAGCTCCCATAATTGGTTTAAGCCTTTTAAAACTGCAGCCGCATCAGCACTACCTCCTGCTAAACCTCCAGCTATAGGTATATTCTTATCGATGTCTATCCATACCCCTTTATGAATATTACATCTATTACATATAGCTACATATGCTTTATAAACTAAATTAGATGAATCTAGAGGAACCTTAGGATTATTACAAGTTATTTTTATGCCTTTAGGTATTTTCCTCAAAGTTATAATGTCCTTTAAGTTTATCTGTTGCATAATCATTTCAAGCTCGTGATACCCATCATTTCTTTTATATAACACATCAAGTGATAAATTTATCTTAGCATATGCATCTAATATTATCTCATTCATGTTTATCAACTCCATTTCTCTTAAGGTTATTTATAAATTATATTTCAAAATCTATATTTTTTTCTATTATGAGTTTTTCTCCAGGCATAATATTTTCTGGAGATAATATCTCATTAGTTTTAATTAATTCTTCTGTAGTAGTATTATACCTTTTTGCTATATCCCATAATGTATCATCTTTCTGTACTATGTATATAGTTATACTTGGTCTAGATTCCATATCTATTTCTTCGTCAGTTTCTACAGCTTTAGTAACAATACTAAATTTCTTAATTCTATTAATATTTATATTGTTCTGCGTAAGTACCTCTACTTCTACTTCTGTTTCATTTATCTTTTCGTATTTTATATCTTTTATAATATTATCTATTTCAATATCTATTTCACTATCATCTACTTCTTCCATGTCAACATAATTTTTAAAAGGAATTTGATATTTTATAATCTTTACAGGTTCAGAAGATCTATCGTTAAATACCATTGATAAATCTAAAAAGCCTTCTATTATTAGCTTGTTTTCCATAGTTCTGTAGTCAGTAATAGTAGATTTTGAATCTATATGATATACATTATTAACCTTTATACCTTCTTCAGAAGTATTAATAACTCCTTTAACTACTGACTCTGATGTTATTTGTTTAATATTTTCTGTAATTAAAATTTCTTGTTTATTTACATTAAGCTTTTTATTTGTAGAGTATGCGTCAACAGTTACTTCTTTATCTTTGTATTCGTATACTCTTGCGTCTACTTTTACTAATGATTCAACATCTATTACCCTTATATTTCCTTCTATATCTTCCTTTACATCATAATTTATATCATCTAACTTTAAGCTCAAACTACAGTTCATATCCTTCTGTACTCCTGCCATTTCAACAAAATGAGTAAATGGTATCTCGTGGTTCACATAATTTATTCTGTTATTATCATCATCACCTATATACATTATCCCACATTGAACAATACCTGCTACAATAACTTTATCATCAACAACCTTTGTTTCCTTTTCCACAACTTTTGCATCTGTTCTAAGTACATCTAAAATATCTGGCATTTCATCTTTAAGCTCAAAGGCTTCTTTTACTAATGCAGATGTGCTATTAGCACCAATTATCTCTTTATATCTGATTTTTTCTTTTAATACCTGTAGCCCTTTTTCACCTGAAATATCTTTTACTATATCTATAGAATTGTTTGTTTTTGCTTTTCCTAAAATTTCTAAAACTGCCTTAACTTCTATCTTAGCTTCATTAATTAATTCATAATCTATATGCTCTATATTTGCCTTTACCTCTGCTGTCATTTGATCATTTATTCCTTCAATTTCTATTTCCTCTCTAAAATCAGTACTAGAATCTATGCTGTGTACCATTTGATTTTCATCATTAGAGTTATACATAATTCTAAATTTAACAAATCCATTTACTATAATCTTATCTTGAACGAGTTTTGAACTAGTTACTTCAACATCACCATCTATAGCAAGAACTTTAACTATTTCTGGCTTAGTTTCAGGTAATAATACTTCTCCTTCAATTAATGCTTTAATACTATCCTTCCCTACAGTCTGGTCTATTTTAAGTAAATCTTTCATTAACTCAATTGCCAATTTTCTCCCCCCTATAATCAATTTTACATCAATATATCTCTATGCAATAATCTTTAATAAAATGTCCAAAATTTATTGAAGTTAATAAAATTTACTAAGCTTAAACAATCATAAAAGTAGTATTGTTTAATAATTATGATATATAAATCTATTTTATGATAAAATTATTAATTGAAGAAATCACATAATTACTTTTAGGTCAAAATTTTAATAAAATATATGTTGACATATAAACATACCTATGTTAAAGTATTACATAAATAATAAAACAACTGAATATTGATACCTCATCTCTCTCAAAGGGGTGGGGTAGAGGCGCGATATCTATGAGTATTTATACAGAGGCCGGAAGCCTGTGAAGTATAAAGAAAGGAGCTATCGCCGAAATCTTAGTTACCAAAAACTAAGGTTGGGTTTACATCGAATAGGTGTAAAACTGTCACCAAGATACCACCCATATCTTGGTGGAGAGCTATCCTACACAGGGTGATTTAAAGGGGGGGATGAGTATGTGTGTTTTTTGTATATGCAAAAACAACACCTAATACTCATATTAGGTGTTTTTTTATTTCAAAAATTTAGTAAAAAAAAATAAAAATAAAGTAAAAAATTAGGAGGAGATATTTATGGAATATGGATGGTTATCAATTATACCACCAATATTAGCAATAATATTAGCATTAATTACTAAAGAAGTTTTTCTTTCATTATTTATCGCTGTATTTGTAGGTGCAACAATATTAACTGGATTTAATCCCTTGACAGGTTTTGCTCGAACTCTTGATACTCATATAGTGGGCTCTTTAACAGACTCTTGGAATATATCAATTTTAATCTTTTGTCTCTCTATAGGAGGCCTTATAGGCATATTAAGTAAAAACGGAGGAACAAAAGGAATTGCAAATCTCGTTGTTTCAAAAGCTAAAAATAGTAAATCTACATTGTTTTCTACATGGCTTATGGGAATGCTTATCTTCTTTGACGATTATGCAAACTCTTTAATAGTAGGTAATACAATGAGAAGCATTACTGATAAAATGAAAATTTCTAGAGAAAAATTAGCATTTGTAGTAGATTCAACTGCAGCACCTGTAGCTAGTATAGCTTTAGTATCAACATGGATAGGCATGGAAACCGGACTAATACGTGATGGCCTTGTAAAACTTAATTTAGATATGAGTGCATATGACGTATTTTTACAAACAATACCTTATAGATTTTATAGTTTATTAGCTTTAGCATTTGTACTTATATTGATTTTTACTGGTAAGGATTTTGGTCCTATGGCTAAGGCTGAAAGAAGGACTTATGTAGATGGTAAATTGTTTGATGACGATGCAACTCCAATGGTATCAGACGAAGTTGCAGAATTAGAGTCCAATGCTGCTACTGAAAGATGGTATAATGCAGTAATACCTATACTTTCAGTATTGATAATAACTGTAATAGGCTTATATATAAATGGCGGAGGATTAGAAGGTACATCAATAAGAGATGCTTTTAGTAATGCCGACGCTAGCGTAGTACTTTTATGGGCTGCCTTTGGCGGTATAATAATAGCAGGAGTTATGAGTGTAGTTCAAAGAATATTATCAATTAAAGAAATCATGGACGCTTGGGTAGCTGGCGTTAAATCAATGACTGTAGCATGTATAATACTCGTTTTAGCCTGGTCTTTAGGCGGAGTAAATGGTGAACTTGGAACTGCTGAGTTTATTGTAAATTTAGCAAAAGGTTCACTTCCACCATATCTAGTTCCATTTATAATGTTTATCATACCATGCATAGTTGCTTTTTCTACTGGAACATCATGGGGTGCAAATTCAATTGTTATGCCTCTAGCTATACCACTTGCTTTTGAATTAGGTGGCCCAGAGTTATTAATTCCTGCAATAGGTGCAGTATTAACTGGAGCTGTTTTAGGAGATCATTGTTCTCCAGTATCTGATACAACTATCATGTCTTCTATGGCAAGTGGCTGCGACCATATTGCACATGTTAAAACTCAGTTGCCTTATGCATTAACAGTAGCTGGAGTATCAACAGTAGTAGGCTTTATACCTGCTGGATTTGGTTTTAACCCATTTGTATCATTAATACTTGGTGTTTGTATATTAGTAGGAATAACAATGTTCGTAGGTGTAAAAGTTACTGATGAAGAAAGGATTAAAGCACCATTAGGAATTAATGAAAACTAAAAAAAGAAAAGAACCTAACATTTTTTAATTGAGGAAATTGCATAATAAAATAGTTTAACCTTGTAGTAATTATGCAATTTCCTCTATATGTTTAATAAATTAAAACTAATGATTCTTCTGGTACATTTTCATAAATATATTTAGCCACGTCTACTGGAAGTCTTATACAACCATGACTTGCAGGTTGTCCAAGTTTTTCAGCTTCTTCTTCAATTAATTCAACATCTTTAGTAAATGGTAATGAGTGAAAAAGATAAACTCCCTTAAATCCTACCCAGTATTTCATTCCTTGTTTAAACCGTTCTACATAAAACCATTTTCCTCTTCGGCCTTTTTCTATCTGAAATATTCCTTTTGGTGTAAAACTATCCCACAATCCTGCTGAACCTTTAGACTGTAAAACCATCTCTCCATCTTTGTATATCTTAAGTGTTTGATCATCTTGAGTATATATTAATACATAACCTTCTACATTTTGATCATAATCATGTGGAGGTATCTCCTTTGTTCTAATATACCTAGCATCTGCATACCCTATGGTACCATCTGTAAGTTTTACTTTAAACCATCCATAGGGAATAGTCTCAAGAAGCTCAACTTCTTCTAAATCTTTAAGTTTTCGTATAACGTTAGAATTCTCGTCAGCACTTTCATATATTTTCGTTATTCCACTCCTATGCATAACATCTAATGTCTCTCCAATATATTTTTTTTCAACCTTTTTTTCTTTTTCTTCCTGTTCTATCTGTTCTTTCTGCTCTTCTATATCCCTTTGAGCAACGTCTTTTTCTTCTTCTACTACTTCATTTTCTTTTGTTTCATCTTTTATATTTTCTTCAGTATTAATTGCAGCAACAAGCTCTTGTTGCGGTTTTTGAACTTTTTGGCCTTCAGAACAACCTTGTAAAATTAATGAAGTAATAATTAGTCCTAAAATTAGCTTTATTTTCATATAATTATTTCTCCTTTTTATTTTTCTATTATTTACAAAATTAGCAAAATATTAATATTATATTTCTGTATTTCAATATACAATAATTAAAATATTAAACTCATCTCACTTCATATGAAATATTATATCAAATAACTTGTCCTCAATAAATAAAAATTCAAAAAATTAAACCGCCTTTTTAGTAAGGCGGTCGTAAGATTAGCTAATCTGTATTTTCCTTTCATCGCTGCAAACAGTTACTTCTACAGTTTCTGTTAATATATCAGAATAGCTATAAGATACCCTTCTTATAGTATTATATCCACCATCAATCTTTACTACGAATATACTAGGATATGCACTTTCTAATATTCCTTCTTTTATAGTAGTCTTTTTTCTGCCTTTATTTGCTTTTAGTCTAACTTTTTGTCCTACACAGTTCTCTACACACTCTCTTATCTTGTCCAATGAGTTTTTTTCTAACAAAAAATCACCTTCCTTCGATATATACCATTTAATATGATATCATATTACAGTTTTTTTGTCAAATTTAAACTTATAGTGTACTATTTTTTTAAACCGTTGTCAAATACTATTTATCAACAAAATATTAGAAAAAAATAATATTTTTTTATTAATATTTATAATATTCGACTATACCTTCTAAAATTGAATCTGAAACCTTATTTTTATACGATTCGTCTTGCAATTTTAATTCTTGTAATGGATTAGTAATATAATCTATTTCAATAATTAAAGCATTAGAAGTCACTTCCCTAAGCAAAAAAAAGTCTCCGTTTTTTACCCCTCTATTTACTATCCCACATTTTTGCTCTAATTTAGATGCTATAAGTTTGCCTAATGTTTCACTATCACCGTCCCCTCTAAAATAATACGCTTCATACCCTTTTATAGCTGGATTATTATAAGAATTCATGTGCAAGCTTATAAAAAAATCAGGCTTAATTTTGTTTGTAATATCTGCCCGTTTACTCAAATGTAAATATTCATCTTCTCTTCTTGTTAGGTGTACATTTGCACCTAATTTTGTTAACTTCTTTTCTAATTTTAAAGCTATATCTAAAACTACATCTTTTTCTCTAAGGCCTCCAGGGCCATACACATCATCACCATTTTCTCCTCCATGACCAGGGTCTAAAACTATTATCCTACCACATAAAGGTTTTTCTACGCTAGGCATATGGACCTTTTTAATATCAATGCCTGTAAAGTAATAATTTAATATATCCTTAAAAGTATATCCAACCTCTGCCATTTTATTCCCACCATACTGGCAAAGTCCTAAGCCGTGTCCTTTACCTATAGTGGCAACTCCTATCTTTGTGGGGATTATGCTAAATCTAGTAGAATCTAAATCTAAAAGTCTTGCCACATCTCTCCCTTTGAATTTTTTGCCACCAATGGTTAATGATATCACTCTACCTTCATCATCTTTGTTTACATCTTCAATAAATCCTGTAATATTTGTTACATAATCAGTATTAGGTTTAGGAAATTTTATTTTTAGCTTTTTTTCTATTTCTTCTATAGGTATTTCTTTATACCCAGCCCAGTTAGGAGAATCTTTACAGTAATTACAAAGCACTTTTCTAAGGTAAACAACTTTGTTATCAATAACCATCTCTGAATTTTCAGTTGATCCTCCACAAGTATCATGATATTTTGGTTCAATTGGTTTATTATTAAAAACCATTATTAATCCACTAGTCTCTTCTACTGCCTTATCTATCTTTTTAAAGTTAACATTATAGTCTTCCTTCCAAACCTTTCTTAACTCACTAAGTTTGTAAAGTCTTATACAATGTTCACCGTTACATATATCACAGTTTTTATGCTCACTACACCCCTTACCGCCAAATGCTCTTGCCCTCCTTATAATGAGGGTTCTAGCAATAACGGCTTGAGCTTTTAATAGCTCTATATGAAAATTTGCGTCAACTTGATTAGCAACTGCCCCGATTACAACATTTTTAAGGCTATCTTTTTCTACTTTATTTTTTATAACATTAAATATTTTTATATAAATATTGTTTTCATCCATATCTAAAATAATTCCTCCTCTACTTGTGTAAACTTGTTGTTAAAATTGGTGTAAAATCTTTTTTAAAAAGGGTACAAATGCCCGTATATATAAGCAATGTATAATATATATTATGAAATCAACTTATACATCGTGCATATATAAGGCATATATAAGAAGTAGAGGAAATTAAAAAGACCACAAGATAATCATCTCGTGGTCTTTCCTTATAAGCAAAATTTCTTAATCTATTTCTAATACATCATATCCTGCATTTTCAACTGCTTCTTTTAAATCTTTATCAATTAACCCATCGCCTTCAACTAAAGCCCTTTTATTCTCTAATTCAACTTCTACATTTTTAACCCCATTAATTTTCCCAAGAGCGTTTTTAACTGCCATAACACAATGATTACAACTCATGCCTTCAATAACTATAGTCTTTTTCATTAAAATTCCTCCTTAAAATATATTTATGCTTTAAACCTTTTAAGCCTTAAAGAATTACTTACTACTGATACTGAACTAAACGCCATAGCTGCACCAGCTATCATTGGATTCAAGAAACCAAGTGCTGCCAATGGAATTCCTATAGTGTTATATCCAAAAGCCCAAAATAAATTTTCCTTAACAGTTTTCATAGTTTTCCTACTTAATTTTATAGCAGTAACAATATCCCTTAAATCTCCTTTTATCAATGTTATATCAGAAGCCTCCATAGCTATATCTGTTCCTGTACCTATAGCAAATCCTACATCTGCAGCAGCTAAAGCAGGTGCATCATTAATACCATCTCCAACCATTCCAACACTTTTACCTTGGCTTTTTAGTTTTTCTACTTTTTCTGTCTTATGTTCAGGCAATACTTCTGCTTCAATATTTTCTATACCTACTTGCTTTGCTATAGCTTCTGCTGTCCTATAATTATCACCTGTTATCATAAATACTTCTATACCCATATTTTTCAATGCTTTAACTGCTTCAGGTGATGTTTCCTTAATTGTATCTGCTACTCCTACTATACCTAAAATACTATTGTTCATAGCTATGATCATAACAGTTTTTCCTTGATCTTCTAGGGTATATATACTATCTTCAATATCTAAAATATCAATATTTTTAGTTTCCATGAGCCGCCTATTTCCTACATATATATCTTGCCCATCTATGACAGCATATATTCCGTGTCCAGGTATAGCTTCAAATTTATCTGTCTCTTTTAACATCAAGTCCTTTTCTACTGCTTTTTTTACTATTGCATCTCCAAGAGGATGCTCAGAACCTTTTTCGGCACTGGCTGCAAAAGTAAGCATAGTATCTTCATCCCCATTAAAAACAATTATGTCTGTAACTTCTGGTTCGCCTTTCGTTATAGTACCAGTTTTATCTAACATAAGAGAATCTATATTATGTGCTCTCTCTAAATGTTCTCCACCTTTTATTAATATACCATTCTCAGCACCTTTACCTGTACCAACCATTATAGCTGTAGGAGTAGCAAGCCCTAATGCACAAGGACAAGCTATTACAAGGACAGAAACCGAATTAATTAATGCAGTAGCAAAATCCCCTTTAATAATCATCCATCCTAAAAAAGTAATAATAGCTATCACAAGGACAGAAGGTACGAATATTCCTGATATCTTATCAGCTAATCTTTGAACAGGAGCCTTTGAATTTTGCGCATCTTCTACCATTTTTATTATCTGTGAAAGCATAGTATCTTTTCCAACTTTTGTTGCCTTAAATTTAAATGTACCATGCTTATTTATGGTAGAGCCTACAACCTCGTCACCAACTTTTTTATCAACAGGTATACTCTCTCCTGTTAGCATAGATTCATCTACAGAAGAATTACCTTCTATTATTATACCATCAACAGGAACTCTCTCTCCAGGTTTTACTACAACTATATCGCCCTTAATTACGTCTTCTACAGCTATAGTTACTTCTTTACCATCCCTTATAACTAAAGCAGTCTTTGGCCTTAGCTGTGCAAGTTTTCTTATAGCCTGAGATGTTTTACCTTTAGCTACAGCTTCCATCATTTTCCCTAATAATATCAACGTAATAATTACAGCTGATGACTCAAAATAAAATTGGTTAACTCCTATTATCAAATTATATAAGCTATAGAAATACGCTGCAGTTGTTCCCATAGCTACTAAGACATCCATGTTTGCTCCACCACCCTTTATAGAATGGTAAGCACCCTTGTAAAATCTTGATCCAATAATAAATTGAACCGGAGTTGCAAGAGCAAGTTGAAAATATCCATTACTTAAAATGGTATGCTTACCTGCCATATGAAAAAACATAGCAGAAAATAAAGGAATACTCAATATCAAGGATATAATAAAATATGTTTTTAAAGTTTTTATTTCTTTTTCTCTAGCCTCAAGCTCTCTGTCCTTTCCTTCTCCTTCCTTTTTTGCATATGCTTTATATCCTGTATTCTCAACTATTTTTGTCAAAGTATCAACAGTAACTTCTCCCTCATAATATTCAATTACCGCTTTATTCAATGGAAGATTTACAATAGCTTTGTAAACGCCTTCTACTCTGTTTAAAGCTTTTTCTATCCTAGCAGAACAAGCAGCACAGCTCATTCCTTCAATATCTAATTCAGCTTTATTAATCGAAACTTGGTAGCCAGAATTTTTTATTGCTTCAACTAAATTTTCTATACTTGCAACATCTGAATTGTACTTAACAGTAGCATTTTCTGTCATAAGATTTACAACAGCAGATTCTACTCCTTCAACTTTTGATAGAGAATCCTCTACCCGCTTTGCACAAGCTGCTCAGGTCATTCCTTTAACCTTTATTGTAGTTGTTGGCACCTTCTTCACCTCTTTTTCATAATTTTTATTTAATATTGACTATATTATTAATACCCATAGTTTTTGCTAATAAAATAATATATAAACTATTTTAATACCATATTTTTTATAAAATTGAGGAAATTACATAATTAAACTTAATTATTAAAGGTAGGGTATATACCCTACCTTAGTATAGCATAATATTAAATTATTTTCATTTAAAAAAACAAATTTTTATTATGCAATTTCCTCAACTTTCATCATGATTTATTCAATCATTTCGTTATATTTTACTAATTTATCCGCAATACTTCTATAATATTTTGCTACAGAAGATTCATCTTCTGTTACAGCAGGAACTCCCTTATCACTATCTACCCTTATAGAAGTAACTAGTGGTATTTGACCTAAAAATTCTGTTCCTAACTCATTGCTAAGTTTTTCTCCTTCTCCTTTTCCAAATATATAATGTTTTTCTCCACATTTATCGCATATAAAATATGACATATTTTCAATAACTCCAATTATTTTACTGTTTGTCTTTTCTGCCATAAGTCCTAATCTCTTGGCAACAGTTGCTGCAGTTATCTGAGGAGTAGTAACTATGAGTATTTCAGCATTAGGCATCTGTTGCATAAGACTTAGTGGTACATCTCCAGTTCCAGGTGGTAAATCTATAAGCATATAATCTAAATCTCCCCAATATACATCTTCTGAAAATTGTTTTAATATACCACCTAAAATAGGGCCTCTCCAAATTAATGCTTCATTTTTATCTACCAAATTACCCATAGATATTACCTTTACCCCATTTCTCTCTATAGGTAATATGATATTTTCATCCAAAACTATCGGTCTTACTCCACTTATTCCCATAATTTGTGGTATACTATATCCAAGTATATCAGCATCTATTAATCCAACCTTGAATCCCATCTCTTTGAGAACAACAGCAAGATTAGCTGTAACAGTAGATTTTCCAACTCCACCTTTACCACTGCCAACTGCTATTACTTTTGTTCCCTTAAAAGGATCCTCTTTACCCTGCAAATTATTAATACTTTGGGTTATATTATTTAATTTTTCTTTACTCATTTGAGTGAATATTACATTTACTTCTGATATCTCTTCTATATTACTAAGCTCCTTTTTTATATCTTTTTCCATAGTAGCTTTTAAAGGACATCCCATAGTTGTTAAAGCCACATTTACCGTTACCTTATCTCCATCAATAGAAATATCTTCTATCATATTGAGTTCTACAAGGTTTTTATGGAGCTCTGGATCATTTACTCTTTTTAAAGCATTATAAATTTTATCTTTAAGTTCCATACTTATACCTCCTCAGTTTTAGTATATCCTCGTTTATTTCTATTTATTTTAATCACAATATTATTATACCCCTATTATTGGCATAAGCCAAATATAATTTTAATTATATTTTTCCATTAAAAAAGAGCATATGTATGCTCTTTTCTACTTTCCAACTTTAGCCTCTATTTTTTTTGCTACTCTGTTAAATGCGCAAGATTTATTTTTTACTCTTAATTCATTTATATCCTTTAGCTCACAATTTCCATCAAAATCAAGGGATGGAGTTTTACTCATAGCCAAAATCTGACTTGGATACACTCCTTTATGTCCAACAACTAGATAGCTTACAGCACAGGCAACAGCAGCATATGGTGCTATTTCTAAGTTAAAAAGCTCCATCGCTATAATTATAGCAGCAATAGGCGTATTAGCACATGCTGATAAAAAAGCTACCATTCCTATAGAAGAATATACAGCAATATTGCTATTTATAATTTGTGCCCAAGTATTCCCAACAGTAGCTCCTATATAAAATACTGGTGTTAATATACCACCGCTACCTCCAGAACCTAATGTAACCGAAGTAGTAATAATCTTAACTAGGAATGCAAAAAGCGAAACCTCATGCCCTGAAATCGAATTCCCTATTATATGAGTTCCTAAACCTATGTAATCCTTGCTTTTAGTTATGTATACAATAAGTATAAGGAAAATACCGCCTAATATACCTTTATAAGGTTTATAAATATTTATTTTACTAATATATTCCTCAATAATATGTAATATTCTAATGAACACAACTGCTACAAAGCCTACGAATATACCAAATATAATCATTGATAAAATAGCTGAAACCTCATTTTGAGGAGAAAAAGAAATATCATATGTTAAATACTCCATTCCCATCAGTTTGCTAATCATACAGCTTACATACGAAGATATTAAAGATGGCAATAAAACGATATAGGAAAACTTACCAACATATAATACTTCCGCAGCAAATATAGCTCCAGCTATAGGAGTACCAAATACTCCAGCAAATCCTGCACTTATACCACATATCACAAATCTTTTTTTATCTATTCCTTCCATCTTAAGTAATTTAGATACTTTAGATGCAATACCTGCCCCTATTTGAGCACAAGGCCCTTCCTTACCTGCAGAACCTCCAAATGATAATGTAATTAATGTAGCTACTAATTTAACAGGCACTACCTTTATATCAATATCACCACATCTTTTGTGCACAGCTTCTATAACTTTTTCTGTACCATGTCCTTCAGCATCTGGAGCAAATTTAACAATTAGTAAGCTGCTTAAATAAAATGCTAATGGCATTAATAAAAAATAATAAGACCACTTTCTAGTATTTGTATCCCCAAAATCAATGAGCTTCAAAAATACAGTTGTAGCAAAGCCAACTATCACTCCAACAATTACCGAAAGTAAAATCCACTTTAATGCACTTAGAAGTAAAACACTTACCTCAATGCAATCTCTTTTTACTTTTTGTTTCATTACCTCATATATCACCTCTTAAATATTACTTTTTTATTTATTTTAAGAAATTGTATAATTACTTTAGGGTCAAAATTTTATGTAATATTTTATTATACAACTTACTCATCTATTAAATAAAAAATAACTATAATAATTAATTATTTAACAATTAAATTATATAATATTTATTGATTACAATCAATGCATAAATAATCAAAGTAATGAAAATTTTAACGATTGATGAGTTTGTATAATATATAATGAGAAATTAATTTTTACACAAAAAAAGAGTAAACCATATAAAGGTTTACCCTCTTTTAATTTATTATTCTAGTACTAACATCCTGAAGAACGTCCTGCAAATGTTACATAAAAACCTCTTCTTAACCAATCATTTACATAGTCTATATCAAAATTACTCCCATATGAATTAGAAATATCTTTTTCTACAACAAACTTTATGTTTTCAACTTCTACAGATTCGTCATTATCTTTTTGCTCATCCAGAGCAATACCAACAGAAGGGCCACTTCAACCAAAGCCTGCTATATATAGCCTTACAGCCTTACCTATAGAATCTTTTTTTTCCATGATTTTATTTAGCTCTTCTAAAGCTCTTTTTGTAATATTTACTTTCATATACTTTTCCTCCTTGTAGTCACCCTATTTAATAAATTGTAAAATTAAAGCTATTAACAATTTTGTAATTCATTACATTTCAATTATATTTATTATTAATATACCCATACAAGGTATGTAATAATCAAAAGATTAGTATTATTTTTTTACATACTCAAACATATCTTCCATTACATCATAAGACATAAGTCCAATCTTTATTGCTCTTATTATTCCTTCTTCATCAATCATAACACTCATAGGAATTCCTGTAACCATGTAACTTATGGCCGTATTTGCCTTAGAGTCTAATAAGATAGTGAATTGGTAATCTGTACCATTTAAATATGCTTTTACGTCTGCTTCAGATTCACCAACATTTATAGCTAAAACCTCAAAATCTTCATCTTTATGATTAATATAAAGTTTATTTAAATCAGGCATTTCCTTTACGCAATAAGGACAATCTGTTGCCCAAAAATTTATCAAAACTGTTTTTCCTCTGTAATCTTCCAAAGATACAGTTTCACCTTCTAAAGTGTTCAATGTAAAATTAGGAGCTTCTTTCCCTATGTCAATAGGAAGAGAATTTTCTTCTATTTGGTTACTATTTTGAGAAACATCACTCTCATTATCTTTTATTTCATTTGTTTCATTACTTTGGCTAAAATAAAAAATACCACCTATAACAATCAAAGCAATAATGACAATAGTCAAAGCTTTTTTATTCACTCAATCACTCCCTTTATATAATCATATATATACCAAATATCACCATAATGACACCACTAATTTTGCTTATATATGGTAGAGTTTTGTCAAATTTCATTAGAAATTTGCTAAAGCTATTTATGAGCAAAGCTGTAATTATAAACGGAACAGCTAATCCTAATGAATAAAATAATAAAAGATATACTCCTTTTGAAATAGTAGTTGACATACTAGCATAAACTAATATTGACCCAAGTACAGCTCCAACACATGGCGTCCATCCAGTTGCAAAAGCCATACCTACAAGCATAGCACTAAACCATCCTCCAGTTTTACCAGGAGCCTTGAGCTTTATAGGACTCTTAAAAAATTTTAAGTTAAAGACTCCTGACATAGTTAATCCAAATATTATAATCAAAGCACCTGCAACCTTCATAAGAATATTCCTATATTTTATGAACATTTGACCTAAAAAACTTGCAGATATGCCCATTATCATAAATATTATTGTAAAACCTAAAGTAAATCCTAGTGTTCTTATGAGAGTAAAAAGTCTTTTACCCTTTAGTTCTTCTTCCACTGACGCTCCTGTAATATATGTTATATACGCAGGAATAAGTGGTAATATACAAGGTGAAAAAAAAGATACAAATCCTGCAGATAAAGCTAAAGTGAAAGATATATTATCATTCAAATATAATCACCCCCATATGGATTTATTTACATTATACCATACGGGGGTATTATTGCAAGTACTTTTTACTTTCTTTCTTTTAAAAATCTACTTGTCTTTGATTTACAATTAACACATTCTTTATTTCCTTTATCGCAAGGATTTACATGCACAATTATATCCTTAAGATTATCAATTTCTTCATATGCAATTCGTTCAACTTCTTCAGATATTTCGTGTCCCTCTTCTACAGAAATATTATTAGGAACGCATATTTTCATATCTATAAATGCTTTAGAACCGTGTACCCTGGTTCTTATCTCATTGATATTTGTAACCTTTGTATTATCCATTATCTTATCTGCTAAATCAAAGAGTTTCTCTTCAGCTATTGAAGAATCCATAAGCTCATTGTAACCCGTTATGAATAGTTCTATTCCAACTTTTATTACTATTAAAGACACAGCAATTCCAGCTAAAGCATCAAAAATAGGGTATCCTGCCCTTGCACCTAATATTCCTAGTAATACTGCTATAGATGATAAAGCATCTGATCTATGATGCCAAGCATCAGCTATAAGAGCACTACTATTTATTTTCTTTCCAACATTAATAGTCATTCTAAATTGTATTTCCTTAATAACTATTGATACAAGTGCAACCCATAAAGTTATAATGCTAGGAGTTTCAATACCTTTTAAAAATATAGATTGAATAGCTGAATATCCTATCTTAACCCCAGTTGCTATTAAAAATAATGATAACATAAATTCTGAAATAGATTCTGCCTTTTCATGTCCATATTGATGTTTAGAGTCTTCCGGTTTCTTAGAAATAAAAAATCCTATAATTATACCTAACGAACTGCCTACGTCAGAAATAGTATGGATACCATCTGCTATCATACCTTTAGATTTACCAATTACCCCAATAAATATCTTTATTATAGCCAAAGCAATATTAATGATTATTACTACCCAAGTAATCTGTTCTCCCATCTTATATCTTATGTTATCTGGAATTTCATTATCCCTGCTCATTAAAACACCTCATTTTCAATTGAAATAATATTATTTATAGTATACTACTTTATTTATATAAATGTAACCTATAATTTCAACGATATTAATTAATACATAATATTAAATTTCATTATCAATTGAAAATTACTGATAAAAAATAATACATTTGGGTAGTAAAAGTAAAAAATTGAGCTTTCGCTCAATTTTAAAATGCATCTCCAGGAATTATTGCGTCTATTATACCAATCGCTAATGCACCTAGTATAGATCCTATAATTGATATATTAAATCCTTCTACTATGTATCTGGTAAAATATAGAATCGCTGCAGTAATAACGAATCCTATCAATCCTCTGCCAAAAGGCGAAGCGTCAACTTTAGTAAATCTTGATATTAGATAATCAACAATAGCAATTACTATACCTGAAAAAATCAAAGTCCCTAAACCGTCTATCGTAAATCCAGGTGTAAAAAAAGCAGCTAATCCCACTACAACAATTGTAATTAAGATTTTAACAAGTATTTGGCTTATACTTAACTTATCTTTTGTTCTTTCATTATCAGCCATGTTCATCCACCTCCTAAGTATATTTTCGCTTTTTAAAAAGTTTTTATTCAATTTATCATGAATATTTATTATTTTTATTCACATATTATTTTTAAAGCTATCAATATTGGGTATAAGAATAATAAATGTAAAAAATTATTACACAATAATTAATAAAAATATGTTATTATTAATTAATAGCAAACATTAAACATTTAAAGGAGGAATTATAATGGCTATAACTAAAGATATGCTAATAGGTGAAATAGTTAGAGAATATCCTGACGCAGTAGAAAAGCTAATGAAATTTGGTTTAGGCTGTGTAGGATGTCCATCAGCACAAATGGAGTCTTTAGAAGAAGCAGCTATAGTTCATGGTCTTGATGTAAATGAATTATTAGAAGCTTTAAATAAATAGGTATAAAAATAAGGAAGCTTAAGCTTCCTTATTTTTATGTTTTTATAATTTTATAGAAGTTGATCTAACCTAGCTTTATCAAATCCAACTATTTCTTCGCCATCAACAATTATTACTGGAACACCCATATACCCTTTGCTCATTAACTCTTTTCTAGCCTGAGGGTCTTTTTGAACATTCTTTTCTTCATAGCTTATACCTTTACTGTTTAAATAATCCTTGGCAGCAACACAATGTGGACAAGTGCTGCTAGTATAAATAGTTACATTTTTCATTTTTATTCCTCCTAAATATAATTTATTTCTATTATTATTATACCCCCTAAGGGTATGCTTAATCAAGAAAAATTTAAAATTTTTTATGTTCACTTACATATATATTACCCACTATTATTTAGTTTAATCATTTTTGCATTAATACTTACGAAATTTTCATAATAAAAGCGGCCAAAATTATGGCCACTATTATCATCCTTATTGGCTTATTTATTAATAGGGAATCATAGGTTTTTTTGGTGTAATTATTTTGCCACTAGCTGCATCAATGTAAAGAAGCCAATACCCATTTTTTTCGTTTATACTATTACTTGATTGATACCAAGTAGTAAAGCCTGTAAGCCCATTGTAAGGATGTTCTAACCTCGTAAATTTACCTGGAATTCCATATATGTAATATTTAACTTTATCGTCTTTTTTTGCTATACCAAAAATATAATGTCTGTATTTCTTTATAAGCCCTTGACATGTAGCACTCCTTGTAATAAAAGGATATTGTTGATATACATTTATTACATAATTATAATATGGTAAGAATCCTCTGTATATATTACGTCTATCATATGGAATTTCCCACCAGTTATATCCTTCTAATTTTTCTTTTAATGGGTCTACTTCTTCAAAAAATTTCAAAACATTTAATGTATAACTTGCTACTTGATTATTATATTGATCGATATTTTGACCATAATATGGTACATTATTAAATAATTTGTTATATTGTTTCGTATCCTTGCACCTTTCGTTATTTTGCTCTTCATAACTTACCGATTGTAATTTTTCATCTTGCTCCTGTTTTTGTTTTTCTTCTTTCTGTTTCTCTATAGTTTCTGTCTTCTCTTTTTCATCAGTTGTTATCTTTTTTATATTTCCATTGTCTTTATCTTTTTTATGTAATTCATTGTTTTTACTATCTACATATCTTTTATCTTTTCTATTCTCTTCATCTTTATTTTTCACATTTTCTTCTAATATTTCTTCTTCAATTTCACAAGGCTTATTCAAATTAGAAGCATTGTACTTATTTTTATTTAATTTATTTAAGTCTTTATTATCTTTATTATTTTTAAGTTCCTTTGCTATATCTAGGATATCCCTGCCTTTTTTATCTATAAACCCAGCTAAAGGTATTATTATTTCTTCATCTAGTTGTTTATCTATATTACATAATCTTATCATAATCGTATTAAATTTTTCTAAAGGCAAACCTGTATTTCCTAAATCGCGAGGATTAAATTTCCAATCCAACTGACTCTTCCCGTCATCTCTTATTCTAATAGGGCCTGCGTCTACTTCTATCAATCCTCTATTCGATTCACCTAAAAGATACATCTTGTATATTTTGTTCTTGTATTGATGTTTAAAACCTTCCACATTTAAAGAAATTTTTCCCTTGCCCTCTCTTATTTCTAATATTCCATATCCCTTTACTCTTTTATTTTCATCATTAAAATATTTAGAATAGTTATTTAATATTATATATCTTCTTATGTATTTTTCCTTAATCGTCATTTTATTCCCCCCTCTTGACAATACTTATTATTAATATATGTAAGAGGTAGGAAATAGTTAACTAGTAAATTTCATTATTCTTAAAGAATGCATTTGATATTTTGGCAAACTCTTCTAATTCTAAAGTTTCTCCTCTCCTCCTAAAATCAATATCACACTTTAATAAAATATCTTTAATTTCTTTCTTTGATAATCCTAAATTACCTCCTGCAAGAGCATTTAGTAAAGTCTTTCTTCTTTGACCAAACGCTGCTTTAACTACTTGAAAAAATTTTTTCTCATCTATTACATCTACAACTGGGCTTTTATATACATCAAGCACTACTACAGCTGAATCAACATTAGGTTTTGGCATAAAAACATGTCTAGGTACATTTACAATAATTTGTGGTTTTGAATAATATTGAACAGCTACAGATAAAGCTCCATAATCCTTATTCCCAGGAGATGACTGCATCCTAACTGCAACTTCTTTTTGCACCATTACAATTATCTTATCTATTGGAAGTTTCGCTTCTAATAACTTCATTATGATTGGTGTAGTTATATAATAAGGTAAATTGCCTATAACTTTAACATTACCGTTTCTCAATTTTTCGTTAAATATCTTATTAAGATCAACTTTTAGTATATCTCCATGTACTATTTCTATATTTTCGCATTCAGATAATGTCTTATTTAATATTGGTATAAGATTCTTATCTATTTCAACTGCCACAACTTTATCTGCTTTTTTTGATAGCTCTCTAGTTAATGTACCTATACCAGGACCTATTTCTAGTATATAATCTTTTTTATTTATATCGCTTTTTTCAAGAATTTTATTAATAACATTTCCATCTATCAAAAAGTTTTGTCCTAAGCTTTTAGAAAAACTAAATTCATAGTCTTGCATTATTTCTTTTATAGTTTCAGCTGAATAAAGTTTTTTATCTTTCATAATCACTATTAATCCTCCTAATAGCTTCTAAAAATTCTTCTCTTGTTATACCATAATTATTAAGTCTATTCAAAAATTGCTTAGAGTTACAATATCCTATACCTAATATTTTCCCTAATTCATCCCTTTTTTCTCCTGCATTTTTAGTTCCAGAAAGTCCATATTTTACTAAATCGTTCTTTGTAAATTCTATCCGCTTACCCTTTGTTTCAGCTCTAGCTTTTTTTAATGCATCTATTATAGCCTGTGGCGAAGCATTTTCAACTCCTATATCACCATCTTTAATAGCTTTTTCCCTTGGTATAAATGCATGCTTACAATTTTTAACTCTCTTAGATATCATCCTTCTAATTTTTTCACCAGCGAAATCAGGGTCAGTAAATATTATTATACCTCTTTTTTTAGCTGCAGTTTCGATTTGCCTTAATTTATCCTCATTTATACCAAATCCGTTAGTTGCAATTATCTCGGCATCTACAGCCCGTTTTATTGCTAATATATCATCTCTTCCTTCTACTACTATTATTTCCTTTATCAACTCTAGTCCTCCCTATGCTTAAGTTTATATAGCTTATTATGCAATTTTCTCATATGTCTATGGAAAATCAACTTTTCCTGCTCCGGTACTCAAGCACTATTCAAGGTAAAGTATTAGGGTAGTGATTGAATAAATCGCGATGAAAGTAGATTTTCCAAAGCATAATAATTAAAGTGTTGAAATTGGATCCCTATAAATTTCCTTATTTAATTTTAACATAAAAAAGAGCAGATAATCTGCTCTTTAATCTAATATATAAACTCTTACATTTCTTCTCCCAAATTTCAATGCTTCACTGTGACTTTCAAAGAATAAATCAATTCTATTTCCTTTGATAGCTCCTCCAGTGTCTTCTGCAACTGCAAACCCATAATCTTCAGAACCATCTAATGACTGTATATATAGTTTTGTCCCTAAAGGTATAACATTTGGATCTACTGCAACGACTCCAGGTCTTGCTTTTGTACCTGAAGCTGTTATACCAAAGTTTTCATCTCCTGGATTTTTACCTGTACTTTCATAAGATAAATCATATGCAGTAGCAACAGCTACAAAAGATCTTTTATAATTAGTTATACCTCTTGAAGATACAAAATAATCTTTAGTTCCTTTTTCAATTATTTGTGGTACAGGTTCTTTTATGATACTCTCTTTTAATACATTTTCAGCTACAAGCTCACCATTTTCATAAATTCTTTCTACTTCTACTTGTTTTATTCCATCTTCACCTGACTGAATTTCCTTAGTTTTGCCTTTTTCCAAATCATCACTATTTTTTGTTATCAATTGGTAAGGAATCTTCTCTTCCTTTGTTACTACTTCTTTATTTACCCTTGTGACACTAACTATTAAATTTGGTTGGGTTTCTACTTCTAGGGAAGGATTTACCTTATCATATTCTCCTAAGCTAATTCCTATATTATTCAATAAGTCCTTAATGCTTTGCTTAGGTGCCTTTATAGTAGTTCTATCATTGTCTATTTGTACAATTACTGGTATAGCTTTTTCTATTTGTATTTTCATACCATCTTTTACTTTATCGTCAGGATTTACATTGATTACATCATTATCATCAATGTTAATATTATTTTCATCTAATAATTCCTCAACTGTATTAGAAGTAGTTTCAACTACCATTTTTTCATCATCAATCATTAGAAAAACATTTTTAATAAAATAATCTTGAGCAGCAATACTAGCTAAAGAAATTATAGAAATAACAATAATAAGAGTAACAACCTTATTATTTTCTATAAATTTTAACATATACTTGACCTCCTAATTTTGTTCCCTAATCTATTGTATTATTTTATAATATACTTTAGTGATTTTCCATACTAATATTTGGATATTATTATAAACCTTTATAATTGATATAATATTATATCCAAAGTTTATTTTTTTATTCAATGGAGGAATTTTAATAATTAGATGAAATTGCATAATTACTACAAGGTCAAAATTATGCAAGTTATATAGTTGAATTTAAACTTGCAAAAAAAATGAAGCCAAAAACTGCTAATGTTTTTTGGCTTCATTTTTTTAATTCAATTATTACAAGCTATACTCCTACGTCTGTATCATCCAGCATAGGATACATGGGATTCATAGGATAATTAGGGTTCACAGGGTACATATATCCCCCATAATATGGATTCATAAATGGGCACATTCCTGGCATTGGTTGTGTTCCAGGCATTGGCCCCATTCCAGGCATTGGCTGCATACCTGGGCATGTTGGATACATTGGATATGTTGGATACATTGGGTACATTGGATATTGAGGATATTCAGGAGTTTCTGGACATTCCTCAGGCTTTTTTTCTGGTTCTTTATAGCGATCCCTGTCTCTTCTCATCAACTTTTTCAACTCCTTTATTTTAAATTGACTTATTAACATTATATGAAAAGAGACAGTTATGGTTACTATTTGTTAATTGAAAACAGTTCCTTAGCATTTTTAGAAGTATAGTTAGCCACCTTTTCAAAATCTACTGACTTTAATTGAGAAATCATGGCTGCAACATATCTAACATTTGATGGCTCATTTCTTTTCCCTCTTTTAGGCTCAGGAGTCAAATAAGGAGAATCAGTTTCTACCAATAAGTTTTCTAAAGGTATTTCTTTGGCTACCTCTTTAGGTACTTTTGCTTTTTTAAATGTAACAGGACCTGCAAATGATATATAAAATCCCATCTTAATGTATTCTTTTGCCATTTCTAAGCTTCCAGAATAACAGTGCAAAACACCTCTTAAAGTATCATCATATTCCTCTTTTATAATATCAAAGGTATCCTTATGAGCATCCCTATCATGAACAATTATGGGCAATTTTATCTTTTTAGCTAATCTTATCTGCTCTCTAAACCATTTTTTTTGTAGATCTCTAGGAGAATTGTCATAATAATAATCAAGACCTATCTCCCCTATAGCAACAACTTTTTCTTTTTGAGCAAGAGATTTTAACACCAATAAAGTATCATTATCCATATCCTCTACTTCATGAGGATGAACACCAACAGCTGCATATATATTATCATATTTTTCTGATAGGGAAATAGCCTTAACTGAAGAAGCTATATCGGCACCTGGATTTATCACAAGAGAAATACCATCTTTAGTCAAATCTTTAATTATTTTATCTCTATCTTCATCAAATCTCTCATCATCTAAATGAGCATGGCTGTCAATAAGCATTTTAAGCACCCCTTAATTTAAGATTATCAGGGAAAGTTGATTTCCCACAGGCTTATTTAAATTAACCTCATTGCTCTAAAGCTTCTAACTTATTCTTGCTCCACTTTCTATGTCTTCTAAAACAGATGCTAAAGTCAGCTTCTTCCCTTTTCCTGCTGCCAAAATCATTCCATGTGAATCTATTCCCCTCAATTTAATAGGTTTTAAATTATATACTAATATAACCTTCTTCCCTATTAAATCTTCAGGTTTATAATATTTAGCTATACCTGATACTACCTGTCTTTTTTCTTCCCCTACTTCAAGTTGTATTACTAATAATTTATCAGCATTAGGGTGTTTTTTTGCTTCCAAAACCTTAGCTACCCTTAAGTCTAGTTTATCAAAGTCGTCAATAGTGATATAGTCTTCATCTTGTTTTTCCTCTTTATTTGTATTTCCTTGCCTTTTAGCAATAAATTCTTCATTAACTTTATTTAGCCTTTCAAGCTCTTTTTCTACATCTAATCTTGGGAACAGTGAACCTTCTCTTCTTACCTTTACTCCAGAAGGTATTTTATGCCACTGTGATATTTCTTCCCATGAAGTTCCTTGACCGTTATCTATACCTAATTGCCTCCAAATGCTATTTGAAGTTTTCTCCATAAACGGTCTAATTAATACAGATATTATCCTTAAAGAATCTGCTAAGTTATATAATACTGTATCAAGTCTATCCTTATTACTATCATCTTTAGCTAATATCCAAGGTGTAGTTTCATCTATATACTTATTTGTTCTTCTAATAAGTTTCCATATTTCCTCTAAAGCATTGCTAAAATCAAGCTTATTAATATATTTATCTACCTTTTCTCCTGTAGATATTGCTAGATTTTTTAAGCTTTCATCATATTCTCCTTCTACTTTAGCCTCTGGTAAAATTCCTCCATTGTACTTATCTATCATAGCTACAGTTCTACTTACTAGATTGCCTAAGTCATTAGCCAAGTCAGAGTTTAATCTCTGTAGAAATTTCACTCTAGCAAAAGACCCATCTTGGCCAAAGGAAAATTCCCTTAGTAAGAAGTATTTTAATGCATCTATTCCGTAAAGTTCAAGAAGTGGTTCTGGATAGATAACGTTTCCTTTAGATTTTGACATTTTGTCATTCTCAAATAAAATCCAACCGTGACCAAATACTTTTTTAGGAAGTTCAACCCCTAATGCAAGCAATATAGCTGGCCAAATAATAGTGTGAAATCTTACTATTTCCTTCCCAACAAAATGAATATCAGCTGGCCAATATTTTTTGTAATCACTATCATTATCGGTAAGATAGCCTAATGCAGTAATATAATTACATACAGCATCGAACCATACATATATTGTATGCTTAGGATCAAAAGGCACCTTGATACCCCAATCTACAGTAGTCCTAGATACACATAAGTCTTCTAACCCTGGCTTTAAAAAGTTATTTATCATTTCGTTTCTTCTCGAATCAGGT
Source organism: Brassicibacter thermophilus (assembly GCF_055378355.1). Taxonomy (NCBI): domain Bacteria; kingdom Bacillati; phylum Bacillota; class Tissierellia; order Tissierellales; family Thermohalobacteraceae; genus Brassicibacter; species Brassicibacter thermophilus. The sequence continues at coordinate 101,569 of NZ_AP042446.1, forward strand.
TGAAGAAATTCAGGATTTTCTTCAAAATACTTTAATATCTGATCTTGATACTTTGATAGCTTGAAAAAATATGCTTCCTCTTTTGCTAGTTTAACATCTCTTCCACAATCAGGACATTTGCCGTCTACTAGCTGACTTTCAGTCCAAAAAGATTCACAAGGAGTACAATAATGTCCTTCATATTCACCTTTATAAATATCTCCTTGATCATATAATTTCTTAAATATCTTCTGAATTACCTCTTCATGCTGCTTATCTGTAGTTCTAATAAATATGTCATAGCTTATATCAAGTGTTTTCCACAATTCCTTTATATTTTTTACTATTGAATCTACATATTCTTTTGGGGTTAATCCTTTAGCTTTTGCTTTATCTGCTATTTTTTGACCGTGTTCATCTGTACCTGTAAGAAATTTAACATCATATCCTGTTAGCCTTTTAAATCTAGCAAAAGTATCTGCAGCAACAGTACAATATGTGTGTCCTATATGAAGATTATCGCTTGGATAATATAATGGTGTTGTAATATAATAAGTCTTTGTCATTTTATTCCCTCCTAAAATATTTTTTAATAAACAAAACCTTCGTCTCTATATAGAGACGAAGGTTATACTCCGCGTTACCACTCTAGTTTACATAAGCCTCACAGCTTATGCCTTGATAGGTTACTAACATAACCTTGTAAATATAACGGATACAATCCCGTTACAGCCTACTAAACTTTCAGCTGTACAGCTCAGGGGCCATCTTCAGCTTTATTCTTAACACCAGCTTTCACCTAACCTGGCTCTCTTTAGTTAATACTAAAGCCTACTCTTCCCTTCATAACCTTTATTAAGATAATATTTCCTATTTATTAAAAACTATACATAACTAATTATTTTTTGTCAAGAGGATTTTTAAAAGTTTATCTTCCAAATACAAAACTACATATAACTACAGATGCTATGACAGATGCAAGGTGTGATAATAAAGCTGCAGGAAGAGCATGCCTTGAATCTTTTATTCCAACTGCTCCAAAATACACAGCCATAGTGTAAAATATAGTCTCTGCAGAACCCATCATAGTAGATGCTACTCTCCCAGGAAAAGAATCAGGTCCAAAAGTAGTAATTATATCTCTCACTATAGCTAGAGAACCGCTGCCCGATATTGGTCTCATAATCATTAAAGGCAATACTTCACTTGGTATACCTGCTAAACTAGCAATAGGACCAAATATATTTACAATTATATTCATAGTACCTGAACGCTTAAATATGCCTATAGCTAAAAAGATTGCTATGAGGTAAGGCATTATCCTAATAGATGTCCTAAATCCTTTCTTAGCACCTTCAACAAATGTGTCATAAAGATTTACACCTTTTATATATCCATGAATTAATATTATAGATATAATAAAGGGAATAATTACAATAGATATCATTTCGAGTAATTTAACCATATTAATATCAGCTCCCTTATTCAAGTATTTTTACTGATATTATTCCAACTATTGTAGATACTATTGTAGCTATAAGAGAAGTACCGATTATTTCAGTAGGATTTATAGAACCCGCATCTGCTCTTATTTTTAACACAGTCAGTGGAACTAATTGTACAGAGGACATATTTATAACTAAAAACATACACATAGCATTTGTCGCTCTTTTTTTATCTTTATTGAGCTTATTCATCTCTTCCATAGCTTTTATCCCCAATGCTGTAGCTGAATTGCCTGCACCAAACATATTTGCCACCATATTCATAACTATTGCACTTATAGCAGGATGATCTTTTGGTATGTCTGGAAATAGTAGTCTAATAAGAGGCCTTAATGCTTTGCTAAAGCTTTTCACTAATCCTGATTTTTCTGCTATATTCATCAATCCCAGCCATAACGCCATAACTCCAGTAAGCCCTATAGCAAATTTAACTGCTTCTTGAGTATCATTTAATACTGCAGTATTTATTTCGTCTAAATTTCCTGTTAAAATTGCTACACCTATGCCAAATATAATCATAAAAGCCCAAATATAATTAATCAAAATTTTCACCACCGGATATTTCTGTAATACTATAAAAATTATTAATTGAGGAAATTGCATAATAAAATAATTTAAGAAATTTTGCAAGTTCCTCCTTTATAAAAATATATGTCTATAAGAAAAAAACATAACAAAAAGCCCTAAGTTTAAATAGGGCTTTTTTCTTCATAAGATATACAAAATGGAGTTTTCTTTTTTGTTATTTTACCTTGAGATACTAATTCCTCAAGACAATTTTTTAAATGATCTACATTTAAGGTGATGGTATGATTTGAATCAATCTCGATTTCTTTAACAACATCAGTCATATTCAACTCTAATATAGGAAGTTTATCTTTGATTAGATTATAAATTCTTTCTTGATCTTCATTTCTTTGGTTAACTAATTCATCAAAAGGATTTAAAGTATGTGGACTAGAGGTTTTAGCTGCCCTCACCCTCGCTGCTACAGTACGGCCATTGATAGCTGATGATATAAATACATCTCCTGATTTTAAATAAGGCAACCTTCTTGCTTCTTCCTCAGTAAGATCAGTCTCTTCTCTAATAGTTTGTATGTCTGAGCCCCTTACTGTTCTAAAAATCAGCTTCGTATTAAGCTGTGCAGTTATAGTTTCATCTAAAAGAGTAGGCCTTTGAGTAGCTAGAATAAGAAAAACTCCATATTTTCTGCCTTCCTGTGATATTTCTTTTAATATTGATTTTGATGGAGAATCATATCCCTTAGGAGCAAAATTGTGAGCTTCATCTGTGGCTATAATAAATGGTGGGAAATATTCTGCGTCGCTGTTTTTATACTGTGCATCTTTGTACTCTCTTCTTCTATGATATAAATTACTCATAAGATATGTTGAAAAAACTTGAATAAGTCGTATGTTCCCTTGTAAAACTATTAGTTTCCCAGATTTTAGCCCTTCTAAAATAGCCTTTATATCGTTACTAAATACCCCATCATTGTAAAGCCTAGTTAATCTCCAAATAACACCTTTTACTGAGCTACTTGGACAAGTCTTATCATATCTTTCAAATAGTTCCTTGCACTTTAACCATCTTTCCCTCTCTACATTAGTTTCTGCAGATTGAATAATCTTATCTAATTTAGAGATAGAACCTAAATCTTGTGCTTGAGAAAGCATATTCAACCTATCATAAAAACTTTGATATGAGTCTTTTCTTTTATGCAAAACATCTACAGTATTACTCATAGCATCGGAGATAGCACCAGATGCACCTAAAAGATTTTTTAAATCTTGTGTAGAAAGTTCAGTAAATTTAACTCCTACATCAAATCCAATCCTTAAACACTTAAATCTATTTGAAAAATCAAATTTATACTTTTCATCTAAATAGTCTGCAAATGTTGAGAAATCCATTTCAAAGTGAGGATCTAACACTATCGTTGGAATATTCAACTTCATTATCTCTTCTAAAATCACTCTCATACCAAAAGACTTCCCTGAACCAGAACCACCAAATATCCCTATATGTGGATATTGGTGCATAGACTTAATATCAAAAATAAATGGTATTCCCCTTTGAGGTTTTAATGAACCATCCTCAAATATAGGAGCAATATCTTCTAAGTTTTTATCCATACCATTAGTCATTTCTTCAGTGCTTTTTATTACTCCTATTACAAGCCCCTTATCTGGAGAAGTACTTACCATAAGGCTTTTTACTTCGTCAAATCTTGGTACTCTTACATCAGAACCTGTTTCTACAGGGTACTGAGCCTCATTAAGCAGCCTTACTCTAGCAATATATATAGTGTCTTCATCTATATCATATCCAATAGCTTTTAAAGATTCTATAACAGAGCTGTCCACCATTTCCCCATTGATATTTAAAGGTATATATCTGTTATAGGATTTTGTTTCAACCACTTCCCCCATTAATTCTCCTTGATTTTTATCCATAATTATCAATATCTCATTTATCCTAAAATTTCTATCATTGGAACCAATATATACCTCTTGTTGAGTTGTGATGCCTACAACCTTCATATTGCTCAACTCCTTCATATTTCTTTTAATGAGCTTTATTTATCTCATTGTCCTTTTGCTTCTTTCTGATTTAAATAACTTTTCTACAATTTCTTTATCAACATATCTTTCTACCAATCTATTAAGCATCTCATTTGATATTTTTACTTCACTATCTACTATATCAAGCCAAAATGGTACCCCTCTGCTTCCTTGTGGAGTAAGGGTATATGTAAGTCTTGCCATGCTTTCTAAATATTTTTCCTGGCTGTCAAGCATATCAATAGCTATCACAGAAGGGTCACGAGATGTTCTTAAAAATGCAGAAACTAATCCTTCATCAAATTTTCCTGTTTTAGTCTTTTTTATAGATATCATCTCACCAATGTCCAATACTCCATATAATATTTCTCTGTCAAATATATAACCTTTAGATATATTAATTATACCATTTTCTATTAATTCATCAGATATTACATTAGTCTTAATGTCTTTAATTACTCCTAATAATAAGATACCATTTTTTTCACATTCTTCTCTCAATTCCTTCCATTTATCCTCGCATTCTATTTTATATCTTATTAAAGATCCGTCCATCATAATAACATATGGGTTAAATTTTTTTATTCCTTTGATGGCAACATCAGCTTCTATAGCTGAAAGCTTATAATTAGATATAAAAGAATCCTTCTCTTCTTTTGTAGGGTTGTCCTTTTCTAATTTATCTAAAATATCCATTTCCCTATACATACATAAAGGAGTGTAAAAATCTGCTGCATATATAGGGTCTATATTATGTATAGAACTTTTAGCTAAGCCTTGGAACACTTCTATAAAGTGAGGGTATGCACCTCCTAATCTATTTCTCGACCCGTCAACTCCAACAAGACCTCCATTATGCATGAAGTTTTCCAATTCACCTTTATTCATCCTAGATATAGGTTTTATTGTCCCAACATTATTTTGGATGAAGTTCCTTAATTTATTTTTATCAGTATTAATAATTAGATGATAACTGTCTTTTAATATATCATTGATTTCAATAAACTTGTTTTTAAGTTCATTACTAATTTTTAACATATTTAACACCTCGTATGATAATATTATATTTTTTTTTAAAAATTGTTGACTTAAAATGGAATATATGGTATGATTTAATTGTAGAAAGAAGTCGATATTATAATATTAGACTAATGGGAGGATGAGAATGATGAAATCAACAGGCATTGTAAGAAAAGTAGATGAATTAGGGAGAGTAGTAATCCCTATCGAGTTAAGAAGAACATTAGACATAGCAGAAAAAGACGCTCTTGAAATCTACGTAGATGGTGAACAAATTATACTTAAAAAATATGCACCAGCATGTATATTCTGTGGACAAGCTAAAGATGTTACTGTATACAAAGGAAAAAACATCTGTCCAGCTTGTATGGAAGAACTAAAGAATTTATAATTAATACTATCTAAGTACATAAGAATCTACTTAGCCTTTAACAATGTTTAAAGGTAAAAGTAGATTCTTTTATTTTATTAAATATCTATGTCTATACTTTCCCTGTAAATATCACTTTTAGGAATATCTCTATCAATAGATACCTTTTTAATAGCTTGTTTTTTAGTAAATCCCTTGTTCATATAAAGAAGTATATGTTCCTTAATGCTAATGTCCTCCCATACCTGTCGTTCAACCTTTTTAATTTCTTCTTCAGAAATCCCTTCTACTACAATTACTATCTCTCCTTTTACCTTTTCATTAAATTTATTTAAGGCATCATCTACATATCCTCTAAATATTTCTTCGTATTTTTTTGTTAACTCCCTAGCAATTGAAAGCTTTCTTTTCCCAAACACCTTTTTTATATCTTTCAATGTTTTTTTTAATCTATGAGGTGCCTCATAGAATATCATAGTTCTTCTTTCTGCTTTAAGCTCTTCTAATCTTTTAAGTCTTTCACCACTATTTGATGATAAAAAGCCTTCAAAAACAAACTTTTCTGTAGGTAATCCAGAAATGACTAATGCTGTAATTAATGCAGTAGCACCCGGAAGGGCAGTTACCTTTACTCCCTTCTCTATAGCCAATTTTATCAAATCCTCCCCTGGGTCAGATATCCCTGGCATGCCAGCGTCAGATACTAAAGCTACATTTTCGCCACTGATAATTTTATTTATTATTATGTTTCCCCTTTCTTTTTTATTATGTTCATGATAGCTAATCAGTGGCTTCTTTATATCATAGTGATTTAAGAGTTTTATTGTGTGTCTAGTATCTTCTGCAGCTATTATATCTACACTTTTTAGTGTATTTAACACTCTTAAAGTTATATCCTCTAAATTGCCTATAGGAGTAGGACATATATACAATGTACCTTTTTTTTTCAATTTATTCAACTCCAGTTCCTTTATTTAAACCGTATATTTTATATATTTCATTAGTATAAGTTCCATCTTCATTATAAACATAAAGAGGGTCATGAAAAAGCAGTTCTGGTTTTGCAGCCTTTACGCTTTTTATTAATACTAAATTTGGCTTTTGGCCAACTTTTGGATGAACAAATCTAATAGCTTTTGGTTCAAGTTTATATTTTCTTAATAAGCATATTATATCTACTATCCTATGTGGCCTATGGACCATGAAAAATCTCCCATTGTGCTTTAACAATCTAGAAGAAATACGTATTACATCTTCTAGTGTTGCACATATCTCATGTCTAGATATAGCCTTCTTATCTCTTGGATTTATTAGTCCTTGTCCTTTAGGCATATACGGAGGGTTTGACGTAACTACATCAAATTTATTCACCCCTAATACATCTAAACTTTCCTTTAAATCAATATTTAATATATGTATTATATCTTCCAAGCCATTCAATTTTACTGACCTCTTTGCCATTTCTGCCACTTCATCTTGTATTTCTAAGCCGTATATTTTTTTTATATCGTTTTTTGCCCATATTAATAAAGGAATAATACCTGTTCCTGTACCTAAATCGACCACAGTAGATCGAGGCTTTATATCACAAAAATTAGAAAGTAGCACAGCGTCCATTCCAAAACAAAATCCCTTTGTGCTTTGAATTATTTTTAATCCTTTGCACTGCAAGTCATCTATTCTTTCGTCGTCTTTTAACAGTATATCTTGCACCATCATAACCCTCCAACTTCTTACCTCTTTTATTAATTGAGTAAATTGCATAGTTATTTTAAATTTAACCCCATTTACTTATATTTTATACAAAAAAGACCCTATTGCAAGGGTCTCTTTTAAGTAAATATTATTCTGGTTGAGGAGCATCTACTGGACATACATTTGCACATGCACCACATTCAATACATTTTTCTGGATCTATTACATATTTGTCATCTCCTGCACTTATAGCATCAACTGGACATTCTGCTTCGCAAGCTCCACAGCTAATGCAAGCATCACCTATTTTATAAGCCATCGGGTTCACCTCCTTAAGCAAATAGCTATGCATTTCTATTTTATTCTATCATTATTTTTTCATTATTTAAAGTATTTTTTTTGCTTGAAACAATTACCTAAAAAAGTTGTATAGTTACTCTATCTCTTTATTTTCTATCTCCTCATCTTTTATAACTTTTATTTTATCTAGAGGAAAACTAATTATATCTTCAGTACCATCTTCTAGCTTTACTTTAGCTTTTACTTTTTCTAGTAAAGTATTAGTTTCTGTTACTACCCCCTGTCCCATAGGAGTTTCCACCATTACCCCTACCTTAGGTAATTTTTTTAAAGTTTCTTCATATGTCTCATGTTCAAATTTCAAACAACACATAAGTCTTCCACAAATACCAGAAATCTTTGTTGGATTTAAAGAAATGTTTTGCTCCTTCGCCATTTTTATAGAAACAGGTTCAAATTCTCCTAAAAATGTAGCACAACACATAGGTTTACCACAAGGCCCTAATCCACCGATCATCTTTGACTCATCTCTAACTCCTATCTGTCTTAACTCAATTCTAGTTTTAAATATAGCAGCTAAGTCCTTAACTAACTCTCTAAAATCAACCCTACCGTCTGCGGTGAAATAAAATATAACTTTATTATTGTCAAAGGTATATTCTACATCTATAAGCTTCATTTCCAATTGGTGTTCTTTAATCTTTTCTAAACATATGTCAAAAGCATCTTTTGCTTTTCGTTTGTTTTCAAGGTTTACTTGAATATCTTCTTCTGTAGCTACCCTCAGCACACTTTTTAATGGAGAAACTATTTCCTCTTCTGTAATCTCTTTTGGCCCAACAACCACTTGTCCAAACTCTATTCCACGTGCTGTTTCTACTATAACCATGTCATCCTTTTTTATATCTATACCATCAGGATCAAAATAATATATCTTTCCTGCTTTTTTAAATCTTACTCCTACCACTGTTACCATATAATTAAACCTCCTGAATTTTTAAAAGCATTACTTCTAAGGACAATTGATAATTTACATTTAATTTAATATCATCCTTAGTTTTTTCAACAATATCTATTATATCATTTATTTTATTTTTTGATAATTTATTTGCCTGCTTTTTGATGATGTCTAGTTTATCTATATTTGTTATAATCTTACTGTTGTTAGTTTCCTTCATAACCAGTATATCTCTAAACCATACAGAAATAATATCTAAGATGTCATCTATTGAATCTTTCTCTTTTTCAAAAAAATCCACAAAAGATAAAGCTCTATACTTATCATTATCTTTTAGTATACAATCGATTATATCAATAACGTTATTTCTAATATCATTAAACCTTTCAGATTGAGATAGATTTATAGCTTTTCCCACCACACCATTAGAAAACGATGATATAAATTTTGCTTTTTCTTGAGTTTGACCATACCTTTTTACTAATATATCTTCTATCAATTTGTTTTCTACAGGTCTAAATCTTATAACTTGACATCTTGATAAAACAGTAGGTAGGATACTATAGCTATTATTAACAGTTAAAATAATAATAGCATAACTTGGAGGTTCCTCTAATGTTTTTAAAAAACAATTTTGTGCATCTTTGGTCATCTTATGAGCATCTTTAATGACATATACTTTCTTTTCACTTTCATATGGAAAAATTCTAATCGTTTTTTGAAGCTCTTCTATTTGTTCTTTTTTAATAGAATTTCCAGTAGAAGTTTCTATGTAAAAATCAGGATGATTATGAGAATCAAATTTTATACAAGAAGAACATTGATTACAAGGAAAACTCATTTTCTCTTTACACAAAAGAGTTTTAGCAAACACTTCTGCTACTAAAGTCTTCCCTGTAGAATCAGGCCCTTCAAAAATATAACTATGATTTACAGTGCCTTTTTTTATCGCTTTCTGTAAGTTGTCTATAACTCTTTTGTGTCCTATTATATCTGAAAAGTCCATCATTTTCCTCCATTACATATATATATCTAATATCAGACCTCTAATATCATCTATCTTCTTTAATATATTTATATTATTCTTTTCTTTCGCTAAGACTTCAGCAGTTAATTCCTCTAATTCCTTATTTACTCTTTTCACTATAGCATAAATTCTATGCCTTCCTCTTCTATCAAGAAAACTATTTTTACTAAATTTGACCATAGAATCTACAGATTCCCTTAAAAATTCCGAAACAAGTTTTTTATACTCTAATAGGTCTCCAACATCCATGCTTTTAGAAAGTTTATCAGCCTGAGCATCTATCTTATCAAGTAATGAATTTATTTTTTCTTTAATATTTAATGAAGTGGCTTTTTCTAGTTCCCCTGCAAAACTACTTTCTTTTACCCTTTTGTGTTTTCCTACTTCCTTATAATCTACATTTATAGTTTTAGAAGATTGATTAGTAATATCACTTATTTTCATAGTTTATCTCCCCTATATTTTTTCAAATTTTTCAACATCAACTACGAAAATTGTTGCCCCTCCAACATGAACTTCTACAGGATATGGCATATAAACTCCAGAAGTCCAAGTTGTTGGCGTTGGTGATGAAGTAATATGTTTTCTAGACTTACAAAGCTTATTTATTATATTCAATACATCATCTAATTTTTCATCTTCTACACCTATAAGAAGAGTCGTATTACCTGATTTTAAAAATCCTCCTGTAGTAGCTAACTTCGTCACCCTATATCTATTTTCCATAAGAGTATCAATTAACTTAGGAGCATCTTCATCCTGCACTATAGCAATAATAAGTTTCACACTAACCCCCCTCACTTCTAAAATTGTTATTTATTATCCTTTAGTAATTTATCTATCTCATCTTTAACTTGCTGAAATACATAATGTTTACTTTGATTAGCATCTATAACCTTTATATCGTCAGGATACATTTTTATTAGCTCTAAATACCCTTCATAAACTTTTTCGTGAAAACTAATATCTTCCATCTCAAGCCTATCGCCCCTATTTCTCCTCCTTTTTCTATTTAATCCTTTAGCTGGGTTGACCTTAAAAAATAATGTTAAGTCTGGTTTAAGTCCTTGAGTTGCAAAATCATTTATCTTTCTAACATTTTCTATTCCTAACTCCCTTCCTATCCCCTGATATACAAGGCTAGAATGGACAAATCTCTCACATATAACTATTTTATTCTCTTTTATAGAAGGTAATATTTTCTCATATACATGCTGCGCCCTTGAAGCCGCATATAATAATGCTTCAGTAACTGGAGACATTTTTACATTTTTATTATCTAATATTATTTTCCTTATATCTTCGCTTATATCTGTACCTCCTGGTTCTCTAGTAACCACAATATCATAACCTTTTTCCTTCAAATATGTCGTTAATAACCTTGTAATAGTGCTTTTCCCTGAGCCGTCAGGTCCTTCCAAGGTTATAAAATAACCTTTCATATCTATATATCATTCCTTTCAGTAATTATCTTGATGCCATAATATTTTAAAAATATACTTTATCTTTGCTATCAATTACTCTAATATATTTGTTATTATAATTATAATCTTTAAGACCTAAAATTTGAACATTATTTTTTAATAAAAAGTAAATATATTCCACAATCTCACTAGTTATTATTTCTCCTGGATTTAATAATGGAACTCCTGGTGGATAAGGTACAATAAAATCTGCAGAAACCATTTTTACACTTGATTTAATATCTACTAATTTAGAATTACTATAAAAAGCCTCATAAATTGGCATTGCTATGTGGGGCTGTGGGTATATTATTTCTATATTCGCCATTTCTTCTTGATAATCCTTTAATTTAGATATATTCTCTATAGAATATGCTAACTTTTCTATATCCTTCTTTTCGTCTAAAGCTGTAGTAATGGCTAGTCCATAATAATAATCAGACATTTCAAGCTGAATACTATAATTTTCTCTTAAAATACGTTCTAAAACCGTTCCTCTTATTTTATTTATTCCTATAATCAGCTTAGTTAAATCAAAATCATATACATTTTCTTCTTTTAAAATATCTTTATTAACTATTAAAACATTATCAAGCGAGTTTAAATAAGATGTCCAATGCTGTATGTTATTTATAAGGCTTTCTAATTTATATTTTCCTTCACTTTCCATATACGCCCTAGCAGCATCGAGGGAAGCCATTATTAAATATGACGGGCTTGTAGTTTGATATAAAGAAAGCATCAGCTTAAGCCTATCTACATCAATTCTGTCACTACCAACATGAACCATTGAACCTTGCGTAAATGCAGGTAGAGTTTTGTGAGTACTTTGTATCACTATATCTGCCCCAGCCTCTAGAGAAGTAATAGGTAATTTATTACTAAATTTAAAATGACTTCCATGTGCTTCGTCAACTATTAAGATTTTTTTATACTTATGAACTATATCAGATATCCTGGATATATCGCTACATATCCCATAATATGAAGGATACGTAATTACCACAGCCTTTACATCATTTCTTTTTAATGTATCTTCTAAATCACAAGGGTCTATTGATAATGTTAGATTGTATTTACTATTATATCTCGGATAAATGTAATGAATATTTAACCTTCCTAGTATAGCTGCATTATAAACTGACTTGTGACAATCCCTCTGTATCAAAATATCATCACCAGGGTTTGTAGAAGCACATATAGCAGCATATATCCCAGCAGTAGTCCCATTGACAGAATAAAATGTCTCATTTGCACCAAAAGTTTTTGCAGCTAGTTTTTCGCTCTCTAAAATTATTGAATTCGGGTTATGAAGATTATCCGTACCTTCCACTTCTGTAACATCTATAGAAGGAATAATCTCATTCCAATCTAGCAGTATTTTTTTCCCTTTATGGCCTGGCATATGAAATCTTAAATCTATTTCTTGGGCATATTTATTTAATCCGTTTATTATTGGTAATTTCATATTATTCACCTCCCAATTCCTTTTAAGATTAATATCAAAAGCTACGAACATTGGTCATGCATATTGAATAAAATATAATATATAGTCAACAATCTAATATAGTATTTATTAAGGAGATGATTGATAACTATGACTATTTGCAAAATATGCAATAAAGAAAACGCTGACGGAGTTAATATTTTAGGAATTCGTGTGTGTGAAGATTGCTTAGATAAAATTACAAGAGTTAATTTTGAAGATATAGAATATGATTATTATAAATTAGTATTAAAAAAGGCATGGATTGATTATATAGTTGGAGCAAACTAATTATCCACATTGTTCACTTAATTTGAATATTTTATTCACATTATCCACAATTAACAGTTGATAACTTATGTCAACAATCAATGGCTTAAAATAGCTTTAAGTGATATTTAGACTTTATCAAATAAAAATTATATGCTTCTTCTATACTATTTTACATAATTTCATTAATTAAGCTCTCATGAACAAAGTTGTCCACAGAATAATTATTTATCCACAATTTCAATATTATTATCCCAAATTTATAAACAACTTATCCACATATTATCTACTATTTTATTGCATAAAAATGTCCGAGCATTTATTTTTTACATAACACTTTCTTCTATATTTTTGTATAAAATGTTAATCATCCTTTCACTAGGTTTAAAAACAAATCTATATCTTTTACCTTCTCTTGTAAATTCTCCAACATAAAATTTATCATATTCTCTATCACAGACAAATCTATAAGTATATGATATATCCTTTTTAGACTTTATCTCTTTATAGGGTTTTAAAAACTGTATTTCATTTACTTCAATTTCTAATAACTTTTTATCTCGATTTCGTGCATGTTTTTTAAAGATTAGTTTATTGTCAATTAGAAGATATTCATATCCAGTTAAAAATCTATATATAAATATTACTACTACTAACAAAGAAAGAAATAGTATAGCTAAGCTCGCAAAATTTACATATTTTCTTCCTAAAGTATTGCACAAAGTAATAAGATAATTTACCACTACCACATACAAAAATGCACCTATAATAATCTGCCAAAATGGTTTAGCTTTTTTTGATACATTTTGTTTAATCATACCTTTCATGAGGATCCCCCTTATTATATCTTTGTATATATTCTAAACAAATAAATATTATTTATCAAATAACATATAAAAAAAGACACCTGAATGTCTCATTTACTGATAACTCGTATGTTATTTTTCTTTAAATTTTTATCTTTATAATAATTTGACTGTCGATTCACTTCTTTTCTTTTTGACAAACTATTATCTCTTGCAATTTTTATAACATCAACCACAATATATATTTGAAATATGGCTATAGGAAATAATAATATAATAGCTAGAACAATCTTCATACATAAGCCTCCAAAATAGAGAAAATATCTTTTTACATAACAATCCTTTTTTTTACATTATATCATTTATTCCTACATTTTACTATAGCCCTTTATAGAAAAAAGGTTCACTTATTGTGAACCTAAATCATGCTCTTCTTCCATATCTTCAATTGACGTTTTTTCAATCCAATAATCTTCATCTATCGTATCTTCTTCTTTTTCTTTTTCAGCCTTTGGTGATGTCAAAGATACTATGATTTCATCTTCATCATTTAATATTGTAAAATCTTCTCCAAACTCAACATCTGAAACCTTTAAAGCACTTCCTAGTTCTAAATTTGAAACATCTACTGATACAAATTTAGGAATATTTTTTGGGTAACATTCAACTTCTATTTTTTTTAGCTGATGTTGTAATATCCCATCTCTGTTGACTACCTGCTTACCAGATAACATTATTGGAATTGATGTACGGATTTTTTCTTTACTATCAATTTGTTGTAAATCAATATGTATAATATCTTTTGTAATTGGGTCTCTCTGTATCTCTTTTATCATAGATGGATAATTATTACCATCTATGATTACATTAACCAAAGAATTTTCACCAAAACTTTTTACAATTCTATTTATTTCTATCTTGTCTAACTCAACTGTCAAGTTTGAAGAATTGCTACCATAAATTATACCAGGCACATAACCTCTCCTACGAACTCTATTACAGCCTCTACTTCCTATTTCATTCCGTATCTTACATACCATTTTAGCATCTAGCATCTTAATTCCCTCCTATTATAGTCTTCTTTATCTAATTATGTCCTATACTTTAACTTTTTAGTCATGGAGGGTATCTTAATATTAAAAAATCAGGGAATATTTCACCCTGATTTTATTCTAATATACTCTTTTCACTTTCATAAATAGGAACTTCTTCTTCGTCTGTTTCTTCTGCTTTATTAGAAGTAGTTAATAATGCAACAGTTTCATTTAAATCATTTAATACTTCTATTTTTTCATCATTAACTATATCCAAATCTCCTACCTTTAATGATTCTCCAAAACTCAAATTTGATACATCTAATGAAACTGATTGAGGTATATCTTGAGGTAAACATTGTATTTCTAATTCATCTAATTGCTGCTGTATAATAGCTGTATTGTCTGAAATCTTTTCTTTACCAACTAATATAATAGGTATACTTAACTTAACTTTCTCACCAGCAGCAAGCTGTTGAAAATCAACGTGTAAAATTTCGTTTTTTAAAGTATCTACTTGAATTTCCTTAATAATAGCAGGAATTGTTTTGCCGTCCACTTCTAAATTTAATGAACTACTATATCCATATTTATTAACAAATTTTTGCAAATCAAACTTGTTTACTTTTAAAAGCTTAGTTTCTTTTTTTCTACCGTACATTACTCCAGGTACTAAATTATGCTTTCTCAATTTAATGGAATAATTCTTACCACTGTTATTTCTCAAATCTACCCTTAACTTTGGTACTCCCATATCATTTCCCCCTTTGTATTGATGATTAGTAGAAATAAACAGTTTCATCGAATTAACTCAGATATAAGCATATAAGCCACTGGTTATCTCAATACATATAATATATCACAAAATTTAAATTAATTCAAACAATGTGAATTTTTTATTAAAGTGTTAAACTTGTTTCACAAAATTAATCTTAAAATAATCAATAGTATAACACCAGGTATGCCTAAAAAGCCAACTATTAGTGCAGTGACCACGTTTATGCCTATGCTAAATCCAATAAGCTTTCCAATTAAATTTAATATAACTAGTATAACTCCTCCTATTACACCATTTATTATCAATTTCACGATAATTTTTATAGGTATAATAAGAAGCCATCCTATTATATATAATAAAATTAATCCAAATGCATAAGCTAATATTACATTAATCCCTATATCGAGACCCATTTATATCACCTCTATATCTTATACTAATATATATAAAGGTTATCCAAAAAATATTACCTAATTTAAAACTATATTATCTTTGCCTTTATTCCTTTTTTTCTTGCTTGCTTCAATAGATATATATATTTTAATCTAGAGGCCTCCATTTTATATATCGCATAATCAACTAAATCAGGGTCCGATACATTTTGAAAAAATATTTGAGATTTCTGCCAATCCCAATGAGCTTTTTTTAAATTTTGAATAAACTCCTTATTTTCATCTTTCTTAGAAACCAAATTTTTAGTAATAAAATGTAAAGAACTATTTAAATTTTTATATTTGCCTTTTATTCCTTCTTTAAAGGTTTTTGCCTTTAATTCATCCATATAAATCCCCACCTTAAATATAATTTATTGGTATTATTGACATGTTTTAACCTATTTATACAGGGGACTCTAGGATTAATTTTTTTACCATCTTCATTTATTTATATCTTTTATTAATTTTCTGGCAACTTTATTTACTATATCATAACTAAATCCTTTATAAAGTAAATGTCTTGCTAACTTTTCATATGCTTTTCTTTTATCAATATCTTTTATGCTTTTCATCTTCTTCTCTCCAATATATAAGGCATTTTCATATTCTATCTCATCATTGATATTGATTGATAAAGCTTCTTCTATGATTTTTGAATCTATTTTTTTATTATACAAATCTTGTTTTATGCGATTTTTTCCAATTTTTTTAATATTCTGTTTATCCCTTATTATTATATTTGCCAATTCTATATCGTCTATCATTTTGTATTCTTTTAATACCTTTATAACCCTATCTATTATATGCTCTTCATACTTTTTTCTCTTAAGCTTTGTTCTAATCATCTCTTCACTCTGCATACTATGGCTTAGTATGTTAAAAGCTGTGTTTTTAGCTTTGATGTAATTTTCTTCATCTATGATTTCTTTTAGCATATCTTCATTTATTTCCATACCTTTTCTCAAATTATATTTATACACTATTTCAGCCGATACTCCAAGGAAAAACTCATTATCAATATAAATATTTACTCTATCAGTATTATTCTTTTGCTTTTCTATCTTAGTGATCACTGCTTTTTTTTCACCTCTGCTCACAATCTTACATATCATTAGGTTTATATTCAAATCTATAGTGTCCTGTAATTCCATGAGATTTATACCATCTTATCAAAGCGTCTTCCTCTCTCACAGGTTGACCTGCATTGTGGATTAAAATAGGTTTATTTTCTGCATCTTTTCTAGCACCTAATAATATATCTGTGTAGTCATCAATACCATTTTGATTGTAATCATTTTTACTATATATTGTTTCAATGCCAAAGTCTTCAGCCTTATATATTTTCTGAGGTAATAAATTAAAATATGAGAGGATTCCCAAAATAAATACAAATGTAACTGCCATAAATAACACTATCAATTTTTTTCGTATACTTACTTTCATATAATTTTCCCCCCATATTATTTTAGCTCTACTGCAATTGTGCAATTTCCTCTTTTATCTTTATGCAATGTTATTCTACCTTATTTTATTATATCATTTTAATAAAAGCAATCAATTGAAAGCAACGTTAGTTATTATTTAAAAATATCATCTCTGCCCTTAAAATTAATAAATCATGGCTTAAGAATTTAAAATTCATCATAAGCCATGATTTATTAATTCAAAAATATCTATTTTTTTATATAACAATTCAATTTATAATTTCCATTTTTTAATAAGCAAATATAATATGAAATTAAACAATTTTATGAAAAATTAAATTATTTAATTTTATCTCTTATTATAGAATAAAAAAGTGAACAAATGGTGTTGCTAAAAGTAATGACAAAATAACTCTTTCAACCCATATAATTATTAGTTCTTTAATATCAATTTTAATATCTGTTGCTAAAATGCAAGGAATAGATGCAGAGAAGAACAACAATTCAGAAACACAGACTATAGCTACAACTGCTTGTACCAATGGAGAAGAAGAAGCAACTATGCTAGCTGGAAGAAACATCTCTGCTAAACTTATTGCACATGCTTTAGCAAGTAATGTAGCTTCAGCTCCAAATCCTAAAAGTTTCGTAAATGGTAAGAAAATATATCCCATAACATCAAATACTGGTGTATATTCAGCAAGCACAAGACCAAAAAATCCAATTGACATAAGTGTTGGTCCAATAGAAAGGGCAAGTCCTATACCATCCTTAAAATTTTTTATAATTCCTTCTACTACTCCTGGAGCCATTTCACAGGATTTAAGCCCTTCTTCTAAAGCGGTAGAAAGTACTTTTCCTTTTTCAGCTTTTGGCTCAGGTATAACCTTTCTACCATTATAACCATCATCAGATTTTCTTGACAAAGGATACATTCTTGTTGTTAATGCTGTTACAATAAAGGTTATGATAAGTGTTCCCCAAAAATATAAATTCCATTTATCCATTAAGCCAAGTGTTTTAGCTACAACAACCATAAAAGTTGCAGATACTGTAGAAAAACCTGTTGCTATAATACAAGCTTCCTTATTAGAATAATACCCTTCTTTATACACTCTGTTAGTAATAAGCAATCCTACTGAATAACTACCAACAAAGGACGCTACTGCATCAACAGCTGAACGGCCTGGTGTCTTCCATACAGGACGCATAATAGGCCTCATAAAAACTCCAATAAATTCCATGAATCCATAATTCATTAAAAATGCTAAAAATACTGCTCCAACAGGAACTAGTAAAGTAACTGGAATAACAACTTTATTAAAAACAAACGGAAGCATTCCTGGAGACTGTATCCTATCTGAACCTAGTTTGAATACCGCTGCAAAATATACAAATATTCCTAATACTTTAAAAATTGAGAAAACAGTAGTAACACCATCTTTATTCCACGTTTTTTTAATAAATGGTAGCATTGCTCCAATAATAATTATTACTCCAGCATAAACAACTCCAAAATTAGGAATTTGACGGATAAAACTTACTATATGATCAATTGGTATTGTATTTTTCCCATTAATAGTAATAGGAACAAAAAACATAAAAATACCCAAAAGATTTAAAAGAATAAATCTAGCTATTGTTTTAGTTTTTCTAGCTTCTTTTATCATATTTAATTCCTCCATAAGCTAAAGAAATCCTTTTCCTTAGTAGAATACAAACTCCAATTTTCTATCACAGCATATAACCGCCTCCTTACTTATTAAAATTTTGTATTCTTTATATGCGAAAAATTACATAATTATCTGAAAAATTCTCTCTATTACATTTTAATATCAAATCGTCACCAAAACGTCTATTTTTGTAAGATTATTTAATTTATATTATAGGTAAACAAGTTAAAACAAGTTAAACACTTTAATTATCTCTATCACGGAAAATAGATTTTTCAAAGGCTAATTTTAAAATTCAAACCTGTTTACCTATAATCTTATCTAAAAAAACTTATTAATAAAAAATTCAAGACTAGTGTATATAAGATTATTAAGCATTTCTTGAATATTTATTAATCATTTCTTCTAGCTTCATGTTTATCTCAAATAGTCCTTTGGTTATCATTTTATTTGAGTTTTCATTTGCTTTACTTTTTATTTCATGGTTCAGGGTTTCTATTTTGTCCTTCAATTCCGTTATATCATCTATTATTTTATTTAATTTAACCTTTTTCTTAGCCTTTTCTTTATACATATTATCATCTGCAATAGTTATAGTCTTTTCTATTTCATGTGCACAGTTAGAACAAGCAGCTCCAGCACTTATTTCAATATGAATATTTTCCTTCTTTCCCTTTTCACTTATTTTTTTCTTAATCCTATTTATCACTTTTTTTACAACAGTCCTTTTAGTGTTTAAAAGCAATACAAAGAATTCGTCACCACCATATCGTATAGCAATATCACATTTACGTATACTTTCTATAATAGACCTGCCAACAATTCTTATAGCTTTATCTCCAAACAAATGCCCTTTAGTGTCATTAATGTGTTTTAGATTATCAACATCAATAATAATCAAAGTAAATATCTTAGGCATTGGTCGATGCAGCATCCCAGATATCAACTGTTCCCAATAGTTTCTATTATATAATCCTGTAACTGAGTCTTTGTACGCATACTCATAAAAATCTTTATGAGGTTGAATAAGAACTAAATAATATTGTTGATTATTTATATCAACTTTTTCAACAGTTACAGTGTAATGTTTATAGTTATTATGTATAGTTTTTTCAATTGGTAAATAATCTAAAATATCAATATTCCTTAAATATTCTTGAGCATAAAATTTATCAATATTGCTATAATGAATTTTACCTTTATTGTCTATTAATATGTATACTGTTTTCTCAATCTTTTCAAATTTATTCATATAACATTCCCTCACAAATTTAATATAATGCACTAAGTGCATTATATCATTAAAGTATTAAATTAAACTTAAGTACCAATAAAGTGCAAATTGCATATTAATAAAAGTTAAACTTTTATCATAATATACACATAACTTGTCTTCATCATCTTTAGAAATTAAAATCTATAATACGGTTCACTTTATCTACTTCTTTTGGAAGTCTTTTTGATATATCTTCAACAAATTCTTTTGAAATATTCAGCTTCTCTCTAATACGTTCAGAATATACAAAAGTAGTTTCATTTCCCATCAACTTCTCATAATAATTAGTGCTTATAGAATCTGCTAAATGCATTACCATCACTTCATTACTAACTTGGCTATTTATAAACGGAGTATGATGATATCCAACAATCTCAGTTATTTCTTTCGGTAAACCCCATTCCCCACATACCCACATTCCAATTTCTGTATGAGTTAATCCACTAAGCACAATTTTTTCTGCTACTATTTGATGTAATCCCTTTAATTGTAATGAATAAATTTTGTTTAAATAGTCTGGTAAGCATATATCTAAAACAATTACCCCAATATCATGAATTAATCCATAGGTAAACATTTTATCCTTATCACATAAGCTTGTCTCATGTGCAATCATAGAGCTTACAATAGATGTCCCAATGCAATGTTTCCAGTATGCTTTATTGTCAAATAATTTTGCTCGTCCACTTCTATTTGGCAATAACAATTTTGTTATATATGCTATAGCAATAATTTTAGTATTCTTAGCTCCTAAATACAGCACTGCATCTCTTAACGATAATATTTCACGATTTAATCTTGAATTGTAATTTATTCTTTTAATTAAGGAATATTCTAATTATGGAAGATTATTTATTTTCTTTATACAATCATCTAAATCAAATTCTGATGGTTCTAATAACATATTTAATATTTCTCCAAATTCTTTTGGTATTTTAGGTAAATAGTTTGATTCGTTAATCAGTTTAATGATTGGATGAGCTTGCATTTTTTCCTCCTAGTATGGATTAAATCGTACTAAAACTAAATCGTACTAATTAGATATCTTATATTGTCTAATTTTAAAAATTATATAATATAATTTCCAAAACTGCTTTATCTTCATTATAAAATAACTTATCTCATAATTAAAGTATTTTTCTTTTTTATTTTAACCTTATTACTTTTTTGACTAACTTCATTATTTTAATTATACTACAACTTTTAGATTTGTATATTCACACAAAAAAACATGGTTTACTATCTCTAATAAACCATGTTTTTTACAATCTCATATATTATATTTGGTTGTTTTTTATCCGCCCAATCAAGTCTTCCACTTTCTCTTTGATAATATCCCTTGCTTTTCTATAATCCTCTATTGGTCCTCCTGATGGATCTTCAATTCCCCAGTCTTCCACATGGTTACATGGTACATAAGGACATACTACATTACAACCCATAGTTATTAAGATATCGACCTTTTCTGGAATATCAGTTAATAATTTGGGATAATGACCGCTCATATCTATCCCTTCTTCTTCCATTACCTTAACTGCTAATGGCTTTACTTCAGGATAATTTTCTGTCCCTGCTGAATATGGCTCGATTACATCACTTCCTAATTTTTTTGCCCATCCTTCTGCCATTTGAGAACGACAAGAATTATGAACACATACAAATGCCACCTTCTTCTTCATATACTCTATTCTCCTTTTTATTTTATTTAATCTTTATAGCATTGGCCTTTAATATGTCTTATAACTTTATTCTTATCTTCTTTTATTTGCTTGCAAGTAAAATTATTACTTTTATATTTATTAAACCTTTTTGTATCTTCTAAACATTGTGTGTTTTCTTCAATTTTCTCTTTAAGGAATTCATATAACAAGCGATTTTCTTTAACAAACTTATCATCTATTCTATAATAAACCCATTGTGACTTCTTTCTGCTAGCTATAATACCTGCACTTTTTAACTTATTTAAATGCCTTGAAGCATTAGATTGTGTCATTCCTAGTATTGTTTCTATCTCACATACACAAAGTTCTTGTCTTATTAGCAAATTGAGTATCCTAATCCTATTTACGTCTCCTAATGCTTTAAATATTTCAATAAAACTCAATTTATCACCACCTATATCATTATATTTGATTATACTCATATAATAATATATATTTATATGCTTGTCAACAAATATAGGATGCTTCAAATTCTCTCTTTATATCTTCTAATAACTTTTTATCTTTTATAATATCTACAGCTGTTAGTACCAATGCTCCTATAGTTTTACACATATTATCATAAGCAGTAGGAGTAGTTGAAGCTAATGCAAATTCTCTAGTATGAGCTATTACCTCATCATTACTTATTTTAAAATATGGATGAATTGATGGACACACATGACTTACATTTCCCATATCTAATGAACCAAAACTTTGCCTAGCTTCATTTATCTCTGTAACCCCCATATCCTTAAGTCTTTTGCAAAATGTTTCAGATAGTATTTTATTTGTAACTAAATTATCATAAGAAGCTTCATAATTTGTAATTTCTAATTTGGTTCCTGCTGCAAGAGAAGCTCCTCTTGCACAATTCTTCACTTTTTCACTCAATTCCTCTAAATATTTCTTAGTAGTTGCTCTAACATAAAATTGTGCTATTGCTAAATCTGGTACAATATTTGCTGCCTTTCCACCTTCTACAATTACTCCATGTATTCTAGCATCTGACCTAATATGTTCTCTAAGAGCATTTATATTATTAAAAGTATTAATAGCTGCATCGAGGGCATTAATTCCTTTTTCTGGATTAGATGCTGCATGAGCCGTTTTACCCTTAAATGTAAACTGTATAGCCTCCATAGCCAATGAGTCTCCACTTTTGTAATAAGCATCACTAGGATGTGCTAACATTGCTATATCAATATCGTTAAATGCCCCTTTATTTGCCATATCTACTTTAGCACCACTTGTTTCTTCAGCAGGAGTCCCAAATACTACAACTTTTCCTCCAATTTCGGGAAGTATTTTGCTGAGAATTATCCCAGCTCCAGTACTGGTCGTCCCCAATAGATTATGCCCACATCCGTGTCCTATCTCTGGTAATGCATCATATTCAGATAGATATGCTATGGTAGGCCCTGGTTTAGGACTTGTAAATTCAGCTCTAAAAGCAGTTTTTATACCCATATATCCTTCTTCAACAGTAAATTTGTGTTTTTTCAATAATTCAATGTGAGCTTTACTTGATTTTACCTCTTCATATCCCATTTCTGGGTTATTATAAATATACTCATTTAATTGAATAAACTCATTTTTATGGTCTTGTATAAATTGTATTACCTTATTTATCATAGTATTACCCCTTTAAAATTTTTATTAATGAATGCACTTTTTCACTATGTTTTACTAAAGTAACTTTATTTACATTATAAAAAAACTTATAAAATGGGTCAACAAACATTTGAGGAAATTGCATAATAAATATTTTTTAAATTTTGCAATTTCCTCATTTAAATATCATTTAAAATTAATAGCTTTAGCAGGACATTTTTCCATTATCTCTTTCAACTCATTTATTTGGGTATCTTTTAGTGTAGATTCCTTCCATCTTGCTTTCTTATCCACTACCTCAAAATGCTGAGGCATTAATTTTTCACACAATCCACATCCAATACAATATTGTTTCTTTATATCAATACCAGTTATTTTGCTTAAACTTTGCTCTTCCTGTATAGGCATATCTTTCTTTTTTACAAATACAGTCACAATATGTGACATTATCAGTATAGATACTACTGTCAATATCCATCTAAGCCCCATAAACTGTACTCCTAAAAATTTCGCTTCATTAGCAAGCATTGGTACTTTTATTACTGCCCACGCACTTAATATAATTACCACATTTGCTATGCTAGCACCTTTCTTTAAAAGCATTTTACAAACTGGAAATGCTGCATAAATAGGCCCTGCTGAAAAACTTCCTAATAAGAATGAAAATAGAGTCCCCTTTATTCCTGACTTTTCACCAAATCCATTCATGATTACTTTTTTAGGAACCCATGCTTCAATAATTGACGTAAGTATAAAAATCACAGGCATAATTTCAAGCATCTCTATAATATAGTACATACTATTTTTCACAGATAAATAAGCCTTATCAGGCATTGTGATAAATAGGAAAATATATGCTAGAGATACTACTGTCAACAGTTTGTTCTCCTTAATTATTTTAATCATTTTATATAATCACTCCCATCATCAGTGCTATTATAAGTGCAAATATAAAACTAAAAACATTACGTGTAGTAGCAAATTTAAGGCCAAACTCTTGTTTCTCTAATGGAAAAGTCACTACTCCAACCATTGTCAAAGTTGTTAAAAATGCAACAGCAGGAACTATACTTGCACCTGCATCTACAAGAGATCCTACTAAAGGAAATGCTACAAAAGCAGGGATAAGTGTAATACTACCTGTCAATGCAGAAACGGCAGTTGAAATAAATGGATTGCTTTCTCCCAAAACATCCTTTATAACTTCTGGTGGTATAAATGTCAAAATTAGTCCTATAAGAAATAAGATACCTACAATCTGTCCAACCATATTTTTCATCATACCCTTTGCCATTTTCATAGAATTAAATGTTTTTTGTTTATTTTTAACAAGGGAGGCTAAAAAGGCAGCCCCCGTTATCCCCCATAATGATATAGTGAAAATATCCACCTTTCATCACTCCTTTTCTTTGTAGTTTTTAAGATTAGGTGATTTTACTGCGAAAAACTCCCCTTTCATTATGTTTAAGTCTATATTATAATAAATAACAACAACATACAGTTACCATGGTAACTAATTTTAAAAAAGGGTGTTTTTATGAATATAAAAAATTATCTGAATATCTTAAGATTAACAGATTTGTTTAATGGATTTTCTACTGAAGAATTGCTTAATCTTTTCAAAACTCATCATTATATTATCTCTAAGTACAATAAAGGCAGTATCATCCATTTTGAAAGTGAAAAATGCAATTATTGGGATATTATTTTGAAGGGACAAGTATTTGTTCAAAAAATTGATGAAAAAGGAAATGTATTAACTATTACTGAATTTAAGGTTGGAGACAATATCGGTGGTAATCTATTGTTTTCAAAATACCCATATTATCCTATGAGTGTTATAGCAAAATCAGATACTGAAATTTTACATGCTGATAAAAATTTTGTACTTAAGCTTTGTCATACTAGTCAAGATTTTTTAGTAAAGTTCTTAACTTGTATATCAGATAAAACTACTATTTTAACAAACAAAATTAAATCTATATCCATGAAATCTGTAAGAGAATCTATTATTGAATTCTTAAATTATGAGTATTACACTCAAAAAAGTAGAAAAATAAAACTTAATATTACAAAAAAGGAATTAGCTGAAAGATTAGGTGTACAAAGAACTTCCCTTTCTCGTGAACTTAATAAAATGAAAAAAGATGGTTTATTAGATTATGACGCCCACTCTATTACTATCTGTGATTTTGATATTATTCGCAAGCTTTGATGAATGAGGAAATTGCATAATTACTATTAAGTAACAACTTAATCTAATATCATTATACATTGAATTTACTAAAAAATTAAATACACTAACCTAAATGTGCTTAAATAATGGATATTAATAAATATAATTTAGTAAATATGTCAACTCTTCATATTTTAATTATTGAGAGTTATAATATTATTAAACCGTGAAAGGAGTGTTGCTAAATGAAAAATTTTGATTATTCAATACCTACTAAAATATTCTTTGGAAAAGGCCAAATAAAAGTACTCGGTGACCAAATAAAAAACTATGGTTCAAGAGTACTTCTTGTATATGGCGGTGGAAGCATAAAGCGAAATGGGATTTATGATAAAGTAGTTAGTATATTAAAGGATAATTCTATTAGCTTTTGGGAGCTTTCAGGAGTAGAACCAAATCCAAGAATAACAAGTGTAAGAAAAGGTATTGAAATTTGTAAAGAAAATAATATAGAACTTGTACTTGCAGTAGGTGGAGGTAGTTCAATAGATTGTGCTAAAGTAATTGCAGCAGGATACTATTATGAAGGGGACCCATGGGATATTGTTGTTGACCCTAGTAAGATTACTAAAGTTCTTCCTATTGCATCAATACTTACATTAGCTGCAACAGGTTCTGAAATGGACCGTAATGCAGTAATATCAAATATGGACACAAATGAAAAAATCGGTACAAGACACCCAAATATGGCACCTAAATTTTCTATACTTGACCCCACATACACATTTACAGTACCAGCAAAACACACTGCAGCAGGTACAGCAGATATTATGAGTCATATTTTTGAGGTGTATTTTAATAATGTAAAAAGTGCTTTTCTACAAAACAAGTTAGCAGAAGCACTTCTCATGACTTGTATTAAATATGGTAAGATCGCTATTAATGAACCTGAAAATTATGAAGCTAGAGCAAATCTAATGTGGGCATCAAGTTTAGCAATTAACAATCTTCTAAACTATGGAATAGACTCTATATGGAGTGTTCATGCCATAGAACACGAACTAAGTGCATATTATGATATCACTCACGGAGTAGGACTTGCAATATTGACGCCAAATTGGATGAAATATGTTCTTGATGATAGTACAGTTGATAAATTTGTTGAATACGGTGTAAATGTTTGGAAAATTGATCCAAACAAGGACAAGTACGAAATAGCTAATCTAGCTATTGAAAAAACAAGAGAATACTTTATCTCTTTAGGAATACCTGCAACATTGAGTGAGCTTGATATAGATGAAGAATACTTTGAAAAGATGGCAGCTCATGCTACTAGAAATGGTGACATAAAAGGATTTAAGACTTTAAATACTCAAGATGTGTTAAATATACTTAAAGCTTCGTTATAATAAAGCTTAAAGTTACAATCTTTTCTTCTTTAAAAACTATAAGCACCCCTGGAAGACCTATTGATAGTCTTCTAAGGGTGCTTTAAAATCAGTTGCGTTATATTTATTTCTTAATTTCCTTTATTTAAGACTATTTTTTTAACATTATAGTAAATTCTTCTCCAACTTGCTTCCAGTCATTACTCATCCTGCCGCTTTTTTCAGGAAGTTTTGCTGCATATGGAGTTAATGTAATAGAAGTAATGTCTTTAGATAAATTACCATATATATTTTCATATCTAAAAACTATATCTTCATTAGATTTGTTGGTTAATGAAAAAATGACTTCATTTCCTAAATTATCCTGGCCTCTTAATTGTATTTGGTAGACTTCTTTTGATTCATTTTCAATCTTTCCTAATATTTTTTGATTTACAGGATTAAATCTAAATTCTTCAAGTATATAGTTTTGATCCCCTATATTAAATGAATAACCTATTGGTAATGCATAAGTGTTGGCCATTAATTCTTCACCACTTGCAGTAAATTCAAATCTCCATTTACCTCTTATATTTTCCCTAGAATTTCCTACATAATAATTCAATTCACTTAGCACAATTTTAATATCTACGTTTTCTTTAGTATCAATTCCTTTAGCCTCTACACAATAGGTCTGTAAAAATAGAGTATTTGAATCGTCTATAGCTCCACATGACCCAATTGCTCCATAATTCCTTAACTTTTTCCCATTTATAAATATGTCATAATCAAAGTTAACACTTTCAACTTCCTTATTGGTATTTACAATAGTCGAAAAAATTAATTCATCTTTATCAATAATTACATCAGATAATTTTACTTCTATCCCTTTATCCTCAACAGTTTGATTAACTACATTTGCGTAAGGCTCAATGTCTCTTTCAATGCCAAGGGCTTTGCCTATAGAATAGGATATCTCTGAAATTTTTGATTCTGCAGCAGCATAAACATCTATCCCAAAGTTGGTCTGACTAAAAATACCTACAGCCAATACTAAAGCAGCTGCAATAACCCCTAATTTTCTAATATTTAATTTTTTCCCTTTGTTTTTTCTAAAATTATCTTTTAATTTTTGCTTTTCCATATCGCTTAACTCCTCTCTTTTATAATCTTCAATATTAATTTCCACTTGATTTAGAAGTTCGTATATATTTTTAGAACCCTTCATTTTTAGAACCCCCTGCCACATTAATTGCTTTACGCATTTTCTTTTTTCCCCTTGAAATCCTATTATAGAGAATAGACTTACTAAGTCCTGTCTCTTTTGATACTTCATCCATATTTTTGCATTCAAAATATATTTTTTTAAAAATCTCCCTGTCTTCTTCTGATAAACTGCATAGCATCTTTTCTGTTTCCCTACTGATTTCATCTGCTAAAATTTCTCTTAGTAAATTACCTTCTGCAGAGATAACTACATCTTCTATATTTTTAGTCTCTGTATTTTTCAAATATTTCCTCATGTAATCAATAGATTTATATTTTGCTATCCCTGCTATCCAATTTTTAAAACTAGATTTTTTTGGGTCATAGTAATGAATATTTTCCCATATTGCAAGTAAACAGTCATCCATACATTCTTCATAAAAATCTTGTAAATTAAAAAGGTGTTTCTTCAAAACTGTCTTGATAACCCATGCATAGTTATCAATAACATATTCTAAAGCTTTTTCATTCCTTTTCTTGATTTGATCAACAAAATTTTCTTCTGTTATTTTCAATGGCACCACCTTCTTTACTTTATTATCTACATGTAGATTTTTATCTTTCTATTTAATATTTCGTAATCATAAAACTAAATCTATCAAAAATTTTAAATTATTATAATGTAGAAAATTTATGAATTACTAAATTTCAAACCTGTAGTAATTATGCAATTGCCTCCATTTATTATAAAATTTCTCACATAATAAAAGGAGCTTATTTATAATAAATCAAATAAGCTCCTTATTATTATAGTTTATAAAAAGTGCATTAAAGGTCATTGCTTTATTCCATATAAATATATTTTCACTGCGACTTATTTAAACACTACCATATAATCATAAATTCATAAATTTTAATTTAGTATAATATATCCATATTCTATAATTCTTGAATTGGAATAATAGTATTAAGTTCATTAATTTCTTTATTTTCAAGCAATCTTTTTATATCTTCATAATTCTTAGTTGCTTGATCTATATCAGTAGTAAATGAGTAGTTTTTGTCCTCATAAAAAGCTGCATGGGCTATTCTGTTTCTTATTTTATTTATTGAATTATATTTATCAGCTAGTTTTTCTAGATCTTTAACTTTATTTTGATAATACCGTTTAACAACCAATTTTTTAACCTTTTCTCTATTATTAAAATCCGTTAAATCTAAATCATATACTTCACACAGCTTTGTAAGGATAGCTTCAATAAGGCAAATATATCCATGGCCATATCTTTTATTTTCAAAATACCATTTGCTTAGTTCCAATTGAAATTCTGAAGCTTTTTGTATTTTACTAAAACGAGAAATAAAGTCTTCAATCAATGGGAAAATATACGGTATAGGCCCCTTTCCTTTATATTCAATATTTATAAGTTTATTCAAACTTTTTATTTGTGTCTGTAAATCAGTCAGATAATTAATATTTAAAAGTTCAGATATATTATTTATTTTTTTAGACATCTCATCTTGATTATTTTCATAAATATTCGCTTTTTCTATGAGGTCACTAATTAAATAACCATTACCATAATTTATAAAATCATGCACTCCTCTAATCCACTGAGATATTAGAAATAAAGGCTTTAAATCAACAATAGGAGCATATCCTAACTCATCTTTAGCTTCATACATTCCATAATATAATCCTTCCAGAGTTATTTTTTTATGATTTAATATTTGAATGAATTCCATCATTAAATACATAAATAATGGTATAGATCTAAAGGAATGGGTTACATCTAAATAAAGCTCATCTCCATCATTTAAAATCTCAGTAAGTTTCATAAAAAGGTTGAAGTTTTGCCACAATTCTTCTTCATTTAATCCGTATTTTATAATTAGTGGAAATGACCCGCCTAAAGCTGATGGATTAATTGCTTTTAAATATTTATCTACTGAATCCATTGTTTTTTCAAGTATAACTTCATCAACTGCTGGATTGTCAAAAGTGGAATTTTCAGCTAAATCTCCTACTTTTGCCCAATAGTCATAATCAAACTCACAATTAATAACTTCTGTAAAATATTTATAAACTTCTTCCCACATAGATTTAGGGGTGCCAATGAAAACTACCTTATCCACTTTTAAATAATTAGCTAAAGCTGCTGATACAAAAGGAGTTTCAAAAATAGAATCATTGTCTTTAAATTTATATTTTGTCCTTCTATACTCTCTATTAGGATTACCTTCTCTTTTAGCAGCACCTATAGGTGATATTAATACTTTAGCCACCTTTATCTTCCCCTTTTAATCTTTGAAATATTATCATATCTATTAAGTTACAAAATAATTTAAAATTTTTACAAATATCTAACATATTTTCTGAAATTTACATGTTTAAAAACTCTATTTGTAATAGTTAAACCGTCTTGAACCTTTTCTTCTACTTGTCTTATAGAAGTTGCATAAATAGGTATTCTTCTTATATTAAAACAATAATCTACAAGATAGAATGTTGCCCCAAACTCTCCTTGAACAAGTACATAATCCTGTTCATTTGATTCTTCTAAGATCCAATTTTTTATAGGTGTCAATACATCTATGGGCAATTCTCCAGCAGGCTCAATATCCGACCAATTTTTTCTCAATTCTAAGGGAAGTGTTTTTATATGTTCTATCTTCAGCATTTCTTTTGCTTCTTTAACTTGCATATCTGAAAGCTGGTGAGACATTATAACTAGCAAATTCAAAATTATCACCTCATGTTAATTAATTTGCTATTTATTAAATAGCTTTTGCAACTGGGTAGCCATGCTGTCATTGAATAGCTCATTACTCTGTTTACTGCTGCGTTTTGGATGTTTCTTATGGAATCTCCTTTTATCTCTAGGTTTCATTTTTTCATTCTTTTCACTGTCTTTCTTTTTTACCAACCTTCTTGTCCAGCCCAATACGTATTTTAATTCTTCTAATGTCAAATCATTGAACTCTTTATTTTTTATTATATATCCTTCTTTTATTTTTGAAATCTGTAGAAAATCTTCTATAAAAGCTTTAAAGGAATAGGATAAAGTTTTTCCCCCGCCTAAAAATCTATCTATTTTAAAACCTTTATTATCATAAATAACTTCACAAAAATACTGTTTTTTCATATTTTCATCTTCAAACTTATTCCCTGATATTTCTATAACATCAAGTAATAGGTCCAAAAATCCACCGGTTCCCCTTTCATTAATAAACTTAGCAGCACTTTCAGCACAGCTTAGAAGATATTTTTTATCTTTTTGCAAGAAGCCCACCTCCTTACTCCAAAGATTTAACCGCATTGTTAAAATTTAAAATCTCTATGAGTTTAAAAATATTCTTTGAAATATCAGCATTTTTATTGTTTTTATATTCCTTAGCCTTATCTGCCCATTTTTCTTCAGATTCTACGCTGATACTCCCATAAAAATGATTTTTTCCAAAACCTATTTTAGGATGTATGTCTCCACTCAATCCAAAGGAGAAGCAAAGCAGTTGAAGTTGTTCCTCAGTTAGCCCCTTAAATCTTACTTCACCCTTAAATTCTGCATTTTGCTGGACGAATTCATATAACATGTTTCCCTTAGGCTGTATCCCTAAAATGCCGTGCTTATAAAATTTATGCCCTTTATACTTTCCTTCCTTATTAAAATAAAATGAATTTTCAGGATGAGGTTTATGAGATGCAGGCAACCCTATTATCTCAGTTTTACCTTTAGTAAGGTAACAGTCATTGAATTGTACCTTACTTTTATAGCCCATACTCCCAAACATGTCACATATTATGCATTTCTTTTTCTTATCCTTATGACTTTTATCAGATAATTTTCGTTTATCTAAATTAGCAGAAGGCGTATAGCAGCTATAAGAGATAGCTTCAGCAATGCTTCTTACTACCCCTTTCAAACTAGTACCAGGAATTACAATCTTATCATTCACTCTTATAAAAGGCTTAAATATCTGTTTATTTTCGTCAACACTATACCTTCCAGGAGATACATGTATAGGAGTCAGCGTTTTTATAGTTATGGGTATTATTCCTTCATAGAGCTTCCCACTGCACTCGTAAGGCTCACATTTTAAAAAAGGTACGAAATCATATGATTTGTTCATTTTCCAAATCACACCTTCTTACAGAATTTTTATCAATCTTAATGTTTTTTAAAACTTGTTCGATATTTTTTATTTCATCTATATTTCTGTATATATAATAATCCTTTTCAGCATATTCTTCAGGGATTTTAGATTTATTATAATATCGCAATTCCAAATTAACATTATCTATTTTTATCTTTCCAAAGCCCTTAGAAGTCAACCCCCCAAATGTTATAGACCCCTCATTTATTCTTCTAAAAAGTTCAAATATAAGTTTCAATTGCCATGGGAAAAAGTTCTTTAGTTTAATCTGACTTTTAAAATTACAGTATTCTACATACTCAAAATCGAAAAGTGCACCACGTTTACTAGCTCCTGTTATTCTATCTATTGCAACAGAGGATCTTTTAGCTATTTTATATTCCCCATCAGGAAATGCATCATAGAAATAAACTCTGCTTTTCATTATAGTTGAACCAAATAGCTTGCAAATGGGGCAGCTTTTTTTATATTTTTCTTCGGAAGTATATTTTTTATCAGAATCTTCTAGCTCTCTTTTCAAAATGCTACCACAATTTTTATGATTATCTAATATATTACATGGTTCTAAGCCTAATGCTTTTACAAATTCTTCTGCACTGCTTCTAAATATGCCTTTAATGCTTGTCCCAGGAATAACTGGTACTTGTTTACCGTCTTTATAAAAAGCTAAATAAGTGTTATCTGCTGCTGTTGGATCCAAAGAACTGTCTTCACTAGCTTTAATAAATAAAGGACTTACAGTTTCCATATTGAATGTAAATATCCCTTCATTATAAAGTTTACTAAACATAGCTCCACCTCATTTCATCAGATAAACCTGTTTGGAGATATTGTTTTAAGTTTTTATCAGTTATTTTATATATTTTATAATCAATTAATTGAATTTTGCCAAGTCCATAAGTAGTTTTGCCACCTACTTGCAATTCACCACTAGTTAATATATTTATAATCAATTTAAATAAGTCTACAAGTTCATCATCAAGATTATCCACGCTCATATAAAAATTAAATTCTGTACCTGCTGCCACCTGTTCATAATCGTATTTCTTATTGTCTGCAGCTGTACCTGTTTCTCGATCAATAGCAACTCCATCTCTTTTCTGAATATATGCTTTTTCGGTTTTCAATATACAATCCCTAATGGATATCTTAGAAGCAAAGTAATTTGAACCAAATATTTTACATACATCGCACATATTTGTGTATATTTCCTGAGCTATTTTTAAATCTTTATTAGTTTTTTCATTTTTATATTTTTCCTTAATCTTATTTATTTCTTCTTTAGTTAAACAGGGCTGGTTTACTATTAAACACGATTTTAATTCGCGGCTTAATTTTATACCGCTATTTACCATGGTCTCTGCATAAGTTCTGAGTACCCCCTTAAGAGAACTTCCTGGAATATATGGATTACCATTGTAATCTACTATTACGCCTTTATCTGTCTGTATAGGATTAAAGCTGTCTTCCCCTGCTCCTATATGCAGTGGAGTATTTGCCTTGAGTATTCCTTTAACAATATATTTATTCTGATATTTATCAAAAAGCATTTTCCCACCTCCTATTGTTTTCCTCCTATTATTCTTTTCTTCCAATATAAATAGCCAAAAAATCTGCTGATATTATTCAATGCTTCTTTATCATTTTTATTTGAAGCTTCGTATATTTTATCTAAGTAGCTGATTATAACATCTCCGAATTTTATTTTATTTTTTGTGTCGAAAAAAGCCTCCCATCCATTTCCTTTAACGGTTTTATACTGTATAAAAAGTTTAAATTCTTCATAGCAGTCAGCATTCAAGGCCAAAACTGCCAACTGTCTTATATTATTAGACCCTATCTTATCCTTAATTTTCGATTTTGTATTCTTATAATGGTCTTCCCAAAACTCTTCATTATCACCTATTTCATTAGCATATTTTATTAGGTTTTCATTAATATTTTTCATTGAGTAACACCTCCAAAATAAAATATGAAATCTCCAAAACCATTTTCATTTTCATTCCCCAAACCTTTAATATTTGTAAAATAGTCTAAAGCATTATCAAGGGGTTCTTGTGTTCTAAATAATATTACACTGCCTTTTTCTAACATAATTACAGGTTCTTCCCTGATATTTATACTATTTTTGGATAAATCAAAACCTCTAAAATTAAAGGTTTCACAGTACATTTTATATATTTCAAATTTCTTATCTATTTTTAATACATCTTGCCATAATTTTTTATATTCATCTGTAGTATAATATCTAGAAAAGTCTATATTAACATCAACCTTAGCATCAGATACAAGTTTTACAGCAAAATAATTGAATTTATTATCTGCATCGTTAAAGTCTAAACTTTTATATTTATCATCAAATTCTTTCAGTTGATTTAATATATCCTCCCTACTTTTATCTTTTTCATCTATTGGTTCAATAGTACATTTCCCATATCCCACAGATATGTATTTGCCAACTCTTAATTCATCTATAACTTTTAAATCCTCTTTATCTAATCCAAAAATATATCCTGTAAAAGCATTTTTATTGTCAGATGTTTCGGATACTGCTACTATTGAATACAACTGACCATCCTTTGAGGTTCTTGTGTAATTATCTATTTCCGTTTTAGTTAGAAATGTTTTCTTGACGTTATACTTTTTATTGTCTTTAATATATCCAGTTACCCCTTCTACTCTTCCACCTTCTCTGCATACAGGACATTCCCTCTTATGAGTCAGTACATCTATATAACCATGTGATTCATCATATTTACATACCATAGCTGTAAGAGGCAAAATATCTGCTCCTTCTGGATAGAAATAGGAAAATTTAAGAGAACTAAATTTTTGGCATAGATTTCTTAATTTGCAACTTATACATCCTTCTCTATCTCTGTAATAAACCCAATTTTTCTTTTTTTCACCATTTATGTTAACGATTTCATTTTCATAAAATTCTTTGCAATTATTAAGTATATATTTGGCAAAAGCAGCTCTTAATACATTCCCTTGTATATAATCAATACTCTCAATATAGTTTGTAGCAATTTTCCTTCCACCTAATATAACGGGAGAATGAAAATTTAACCTTATCTTCAATTACTTCACCTCCTCAAGGTCAATTTCTACATGTCCATGGCCTCTACTTCTGCCGTTCCCAATGGAATCTATCATTTTTATTGCCATCTCAAGATTCTCTTTATAATTAATTGTATCATCATCAAAATAAACCTTGATAAATCCTTTAAATAATCTATTACCTGATAATTCTTCAGTGAATAGAGCATTATCTTTTGCTGTTTTTCTATATCTATCAATGGCATTGCCAAATCGTATTAACGTTACAGGTTCTTCTTCTGTTATAAAATCATCTATATATATTTTAGATGGGCTATATCCAGGTTTGCCAAATATTTTACACATAGGACATACACAATTTTCTTCACTATGATTTAAATCAGTTATCATATAAAAATTGTTCCTTATCTTGCCTTTGATAGTGCTAGCAGGAATATAGGGTTTCCCTTTATATTTAACAGTACTTTTATTTATAAAATTATCTATACTTTCGCCAGTAGCTATATTAAAGGGAGTTATAATTCTAATGTTAACATTATAAAGCACTTGCTTCATTATGTTCACCTCCAGAGTAATCCCATAACAGCACTATATCATTCCAAGGAGATACTAGTTTATCATTAACCCTAACCAACCCAGTAAATGTAGAACTATCAGAATCAAAAATTTTGCTGACATATTCTGTATATTTTTTTGAATTTAATTTGGCTATTTGGTATAGATAAAACAGTTGAAATTCATTAGGCGACATATTTTTTGCAGCATATCTTAGTTTATAAAGCTGATTTTTACTTATTTTTTTGTTTGCTTTTTTGCTATCTTCTTTCATATTATTAATAATATCAATTACTTTCTCTAGCTTCTTATTATTCATAGGAAATAATGTAGTATCTTTACTTTCTAAATCTATATATGAATTACCTTCTATAACAACTACATCTAAAGTACCCATATTCTCTTCGCTTTTCCTCTGATATTTTTTAGCATTTTTTAAGGAATGCTGGCATATAGAAAGCATATTTTGAATAGGAGTTGTTGATTTTGCTATACAAACCCCTGCTGAAAGAGTTATATTATGGTCAAAAGCTCTATCAAATCTATCTATTATTTTGTTAGCAATGTTAAGACTAATATCTGCAGGAACAGCAATTAGCAGGTCATCTCCTCCAAGGCTTATTGCTTCAAATACTGGTTCTTTTGGGTTAGTTTCATAAATAGAACTATAAACACAACTTTTCGTTGTATTTTCTAGCTTCCTACTAAAATACATGTGTTGAAAAGGCGTCTTAATATTTTTTATAACATTTCCTAAATTATTTCCGTCTGCATAAATTAAAGCTATATATCCTCTGGAATCACCTATGTCATTTAAAGAATTTATTTCATTCCTTTTTATCATTTTAATTTTTTGGCTTTTTTCAAACTCATCATAAAAAATAGCTTTGTTTTGTCCTACTGTAGTCTTTCTCAAACAAGATGGGCAAACATCTATTTCGCCATCAGGTGAATATGTTTTATATTTTGCATCCCTGACTCCACAAAGCTGACAGACTTGTCCACTTTCGGCATATCTATCTTTTTTAAATACAAATTTTTCTCCCTTTATTTCTATTTCTTTAATTTCACTATCTGGATTTATATCATATAGTTTAAGTTTTTTCCTTTCATCGAGTTTTTGATTTAATTGGCCCTGAATCTCATTATATTTAACAGCAATATCATCAATAGTACATGTTATACACTCAAATGCATTTTTAGCAGTTAATGCGTTTTTAGTATATTTCATTTCTAGCTTCTCGCATATTTTTCTCCCTTCTCCTTTTGGAGCAATAATAAGTACATTACCACCACCACAGTAGATGGCACATTCCCTTATATAATTCTTATCTAAAAACTGTAAAGTTGCTTCAGTATTTAAATAATCTAAAATAGCACTGGCCCCTCTGATGTCCTTAATCTTATTATTTTCAAGAAAATATTTTTTTATCTTGTACAAAGAACCTTTAATAAAATCAACTTTTATTTCTCCATATAGTTCAACATGCTTACCTTGAGAAATGGAATACAGTATGTTATTTATAAATTCTTTTTCTCCATTTATAAAGGATTTATAGCTATTATTTCTATCAAATTTACTTTTATCATCTGTTAACAAGTAATCAATTAATACATAAAAAGAGGCCACATCTTTAATAGAAGGCAATAAATTATCTTTCGTTTGAAATTTTCCATTTATTTTAAAATAATAAGGTCTATCTTCATATTCATTAAAAACTTTACTAATATCATCAACCTTTTGAATCTTGCTTTTTATTTCTTCTAATAGCTTTAAGTATTCACTGATGTTAATTGGTGATGGTTCTAAATAATTTGCTATGGAATCAAAATTTTCTAGCATCTTGTCCCTCCCCTTTTATTGTAAATCTACCATATCCAAATATAATATGGCTACCTATACATAACTTCTCACATGCTATTAGATAATCCATGAGATTATTTACTCCTTGAGAAAAGTTTATCTCTCCCTTAAATCCATAGATTGTTTCTTTTTGCTCTAATTTCTTTATTGGATAATTTTGTTTGACTATACTTAAATTAAAACTGGTAATATTCTCATCATCTACAAATGCGTCTAGAAGTTTCATATCTTGTTCTTCTATTGCATTAAAATTCATAAGTCTATCCTTAATAAAATGACTAATGCTTAAATAAGGCATAAAACTAATTTGATTAGGCGCAAAAGGTGTAATAAGTACTAAAGTTGCACTTTCTTTTATGAATGGCTTTTTATAACTAATACTATCTGAAATATACTCAATATTTATATTATTTTCGTTTAACATCCCATTTTCAAATATTGGATTTCCTTTATTGTTATAAATACCTATTAAATCATATTTTGCTTTATTTGGCCCTAAACCTATGATGCCTAACTGGTCAAACACATATATAAAATGGCTTAAATAATCAATTGCTTCATTTATCAATCTAATACTAAAAGTAAGTTCCTGATTTTCCTTAAATTTTCTTTTTTCATCGCTGCAGTCAATTAAATAATAAGGTCTAATATTATAGCTCTGTAATATAAGAGGTTTGTTTGCTTCATAGTTATTTCCTAATAAATTTTGGATTAAACATTTTGACACTATACTGCAACTACTACAATCTCTTTTATTTATACAGTAAAATTTCAATAGTGTATTTAATAATGCACCATTAAGCATTAAAATTTTATATTTTGAAAGTGTAACATTTTCTATAAATTTAAGTTTAAACACCAGTTCAGTGTATTTTATGTCACGCAATAAAAGCACCTCATTGTTTGTCATATTTTTCAACGATTAGTTTTTCGAAATCGTTTATAAATTCATCAAGATTCTTTTTAAATGTTTTAGCTTTTCTAGCGTCTTTCCTATATCCAGCATGATTTAAATCATTCCTATAAGCACCTAATTTATCATATAGTTCTACTATCTCTTCATTTAAATATAATTTTATTTGCTCATTTATGTGCTCATACTCACTATTTAAACT
This sequence comes from Brassicibacter thermophilus, assembly GCF_055378355.1. NCBI lineage: Bacteria > Bacillati > Bacillota > Tissierellia > Tissierellales > Thermohalobacteraceae > Brassicibacter > Brassicibacter thermophilus. The sequence goes on from NZ_AP042446.1 coordinate 140,449, forward strand.
AGCATTATAACGTTTATTATAACATGGTATTATACCGGATATTGCGTCTCGGATTTCTACATTTGATAAATCTAAATTGCCTGCAATGCATAAATAGTTTATGATATTTTCTCGTAAAAGAGTATATGCTTGTTGTATAAGATTCAAATCTCTGCATAGTTTTACAGTATTGTGGATATCTTTTATTGTATCTCCTGAATAGAAATGAACTTTTGCATACGCTTTCTCAATAATTTTTTCAAAAGGTTTCAGTTGACTTTCTTCAATTGCTTTTATTGATTCAAGCGATTTCTTTAGATTACAGCCGTATTCAGAAATTTTATTTCCTCTTACAGTATATAAAGTGTTAGAAAAGGATTCTAAATCAGTATTTATGTATTCAGAAAGTTTAGCATCTTTATTTTTACCTCTTGTTTCTCTAAGTATAGGGTTAATAGTTTCTTTTACCATCTTAGATAGCTGACTACTATCTCCGGTATTTATGAACTTTTCCGCTCCTATTGTCCAATCTGTAATAGTATTGAACAATGATAAATCAAAAACGGGAGCTATCCCATCAACTTTTGCCTCAAAAGCTCCATAGTATATGGCTTTTATAGTTATATTTTTTATAAATTTAGCATAGTTTAGTACTGACATAATGATAATTGGTATAGATCTAAAGGAGTGGGTAACATCTACGTATACATCATCTCCTTCTTCAAGAATTTCAAAAATAGTATCGAAATTGTTCCATATTTCTTCTTCATCTTTACCATCTAATAGGGGAACTTCCTCATACTTTATGTTTTTACTGTCAAAGATAGACTTAAGCCCTATCCTCTCACCGTTATCCAACCAATTTTTCTCTCTAGCTTGGCTTGTAAGCCCTACATAAATAATTGAATCATCTCCCACAATTTTATGTATTGCCTCTTGTACAAATCTAGTGATAACTTCAATTTTTTCTCCTGTAATTTTATTAGTATAACTATAAGTGGTTTCTTCATATTTTCCTGTTCCTAAAAAAGTAATTATCTTTTTCAAATATCCATCACCTCACAATTAATTATTCATATATTTGATTATTCTACATGAATTACCAATATCCTTTTAGTTTTGTAAATATTTAACTTGTTTTTTGTGCATTAAGTATTTAATTGTCATTTAATGTGAATTTATAATATAAAACCCTAGTTATAAGGCATAAATTCTACCTTAGAACTAGGGTTTTCCATAAAAATAGTTTCTTTTTTAATTTAAAAAAACCCCTTTCTGTACCCTGTAAAACATATTTAATAATACCTATTCATTATCAATCAATTGAATAATCTTCACCTATAAATTCAGCAACATTATAGAAGTGCATTATCTCAACATATATGTTATATTTCACATCTAATGCATATATACCTCCTCTATACTCATATATATGTTCTTTATCATCATAGGGAGATAAAAACCTATAGTATCCATGTTTTATAGGTGGATTTTCTTTCATAAACTTCTCTAAATCTATATTAATATTTTTAAGTTGCTTAGCCAATGACCAATTATCTGGCTTGTCTCTCTTTATTTTTTCTAATGTGTCTTTTAAATCTTCTTTTGAACAATCTTCTCCTGGCAAAGTATCCCTCTCATAAATTTGTTCATAAAACCACAATGCTCCTGTTAATATCCACATCTTGCGATAGTATTCAATAGCCTCTTCTTCCGAATATATTCCAATTTCTTCATCTAGTTCATTATTGTATGTAACACCAAACTCAAATCCACAACTAGGACATATATATTTTTTATCCAAAGCATACACCTCCATTAAAGCTATTAAAGCTTAGGAAGTTAAAAACGATACAATATCCCAAGCATAATTTTTTTCTTTCTTTTCCCAAACTAAAGAAAGTTCTATGTATTTTCTAATATTTTTATCTCTATATTCTTCTGGTTTATCTTTTATTTTAAAAATATAACCTCTTTTTGTAATATCCAAAATGATTTTATAACACCCTTCTGGATGAGCTGGTATATCTCCATTCAACCAATAAGTATTATATGTGCTTTCTTCAATAGAAAAAGTACATAATTCAGAGTTTTTATAAACTTTAAAATAACCAACAGGTGTTTTAAATCTATCTACAAGCATACTTTATACTCCTTCTAAATTAATTATTGGTGAAAGATTTTATCTATTCTCTTACGGTCATAATCTAGTATCCATGTATTCAATTTTTGATAAAGTGGCATTAATGTACCCTTATCATAAGCCACAATATCAAGTCCCCTATCATCATATAAATGCAGCATAATATGATTTTCAGTATCAAATAAAAATACCGATGAAATAAATTCACTTACTCCACCTAAATCACCAAGTATAATCTCTCTAAATACTTTTTCCATTGGTATTTTTACACTTTTCAAATCCCAATAAAATTCAGTCATGTTAACTTTAGCCCCATTAACTTCTATATATTGTGAATGCTCTTCTTTAGGCAATATTGGTGCTACTTTTTCTTTAAATATAGTTTTTAAATTATGACTTTCCTTATCATTTTCTGGGTATGTTTGCCACACTAATATACTAGGACACTTTATTCCATAATTATATATGACCATAGCACGTTCCAATGCATTATCAATATACCTCTTTGACACAATGCCATCATTGTCATATACATCTCCTACCCCTATTTCAAAGCGAATTCCTGTATGACAGTGGTAAAATATAGGATGTTCAAATCCATTTAATCCAAATAATTTTAATTCTTTCTGAATTTGTTCTTTAAGCAGATTTTATACCTCCTAAATAATTTAGAATTTGTAAATTCTTAACCTTAAACTATAGGTAAACAAAAATTAAACTTAAAGTATGTCTATGGAAAATCAACTTTCCCTGCTCCGGTATTCAAGCACTATTTAGGGTAAAATATTAGGGTAGTGCTTGAATAAGTCGCGATGAAAGTAGATTTTCCAAGGCATAATAATTAAAGTATTGAAATTGTTTACCTATAGTTATACAATTCCCTTTTAATAATTATCTAGTTTAGGTATCGAATTCACAGTAATAAAGTGCTCTATTATCTATATCATAGATAGCAATTGTAAAATTAAACGAATAGCGATTCAATAAGTCCGTATCATCTTTTACGTCTTTACTCTCCTTGTGCCTATCAAGAAAAAAATAATACCCATTATGTACCATTGGAAAAATTGGTTTTAAATCATTATTAGTGATATATGGACCAACAGATTCATTTGAACTTTTTTTGCCATATACAACTATATTCAAATTTTCAGATAACGGTAATTTGTTCCAATCTTTATTGTTTTCGAGATTTCTAACAATATCCTTGCTATCCTTTTCAGAAAATGTCATTTCTACATAAGTAATCCCATCACCATGAAATCCGCCATGTGAATCCACGCTTTGTGATATTGTTCCCTTCGATAAATCAATACCTAAAGTTTTTGAAATGTATTTTGTTGAATTATTTGAAGAACAAGACGTTATTATAAATGCAATGAATAAAAACATTAAAACACTTAAATATTTTTTCTCATCATTCATATTTATTCCTCCACAAGATAACTCATATTCCCTAAATGATATATTTCAATTTTACATTCTTGGAATAACTTTTTTCATCCCATCACCTCACTATACTAAGAAATGTTTATAATCTTAATTTTAACATGTTATAACTTAATTTCCAATACTATCATATATTTTATATAAAAAATATGGCAGTTTCAACCAATTACGCTAAAATAAAGCCTCAACTCCTTTAACAGAGTTGAGGCTTATTCATCAAATTTAATAGTCTTTTCCTGCTGCCATTACATTTTTAGGGTCAAAAGCATGACATGGAGTTACTCCATATACCATACCACATTTAGGACACTTTCCTTCATGGTTTTCCATTACAAATTCTTCGCCACATTCCTCACATTTAATATCTAGAGGCATCACCATTGGCTGTTTTGCAAACCCCATCATTCTTATTTTATCAACTATTTGTTTACCATTTTCAAAACTACCTGAACATCCTTCATGCACTGTAATCATCCTTTCTTTTTTATTAAATAATATTTTCTATTGAATCAATTGTAAGACCTTTTCTTAAATTATTTCTCATGTCTTGGAATATATTGTCCATATGTTCTAACTCTTTTAATACCTCTTTCTCTTCTTCAGTAGTTTCTATAATTTTATCTATTCCTCCATTTTTTATTACAATCCTCTTATCTGCCATAAGAGCTAGTATAGGGTCATGGGTTGCAATGAGGACTATTTTATCACTAGAAACCAATAGGTTTAATGCTTTCTTCCTATCAATTCCTGCATTTTCAATTTCATCTATTAAGATTATTGGAGAAGAACTTAAAATAGCAGTATCAGCTATCATAAGGGCTCTGGATTGTCCACCACTTAGGCTAGTTATTTGAGAGTTCAAATCAAATTTCTCTCCTGATAATTTATTTGCTGCATCTATTATTTTCTTTATAACTTCTTCCTCATTTTCTATCATTCTACTTTGGGCATGTAGCTGTAAAAACTCATGGACAGTTAAGTCCATAACAAAATTCATGTTTTGTGATAGTTGAGCTACTAACTTATTGTTAGAAGAAAATCTCCATTTCATATCTGGAACCTCTCCATTTATGAAAATTTTTCTTTTCGTAGGTGTATCCCCTTGTGCTGCCCATTCAATATCTGCTAAAAGTCGGCTTTTGCCTGAGCCAGTAGGCCCAACTATAGATATTATTTCTGATTTATTAATAGTAAATTTTTCAAATTTTTCTTTCTGCCCACTTTTATCCCTTCCAGCTATAATTGTAAGGGAATTGATTCCTTCTTCATCCTCAAGCCCTAAAAACTCTATCATTTGAGATATATATTCTAATAGTCCTTCTCTAATGCTGTTTTTATCTATTCCCCATTCCTCTATTTCCTCTAAAGAGAAATGGTCTAAATACTCTTCAAAGGTACTGTCTTCAAAACCTTCTATATTTAGCCTATTGTTTTCAAAGTAGTTTATTATAAAAGGATATTTTTGTTGTAATTCCTTTAATGTAATTGTATTCAATATATTATTCATCTTCATCACCTAATTTTATCTTTCTCACATTGCCCATCTGATAGTCTTCTCCTATTCTCGTTTCTCCTAAACAATAGGAGCATAAGGCTGAAGGCATTGGGAATTTTAAATTTTTCCCTTGGACTGTTTCTATATTTTCATTTTCATCATATAGCAAAGTACTTAGCTCAAAGGCTCCTTGACCAGTTAATCCATTAATATGAAGAGTTATAGCCTTTGGATTTACTGAGTTGACTTTAGAAGCAAATACTTCTCTCTCTGCTTGAGAAACTATATCTCCCTTTGTGATTATAACTATATCTGCAGATTTGAGCATTGGACCAATCTTCTTTGGAGTATTTATACCTGAAAGATTGTCTATTACACATACGGATTTTATATTTTTTATATAAGGGGAACACCTATTGCATAATCCAGCGGACTCTGTAATGAGCATATCAAGTTTTTTCTTTTTACCCCACTGGACAACTTCCTCAATATTACTTACAAAATAGTGGTCTGGACAAAGAGAACCTGATAATCCTTTTCTCACAGGAATACCTGCTTTCTCATATAGCAAATCATCATCTGTATAAAGACAGTCAAATTTAACTACTCCCACAGATATATTCTTCTGATTTAAAGATTCTATTACCTTTAATATTACTGAAGTCTTTCCTGATGATGGAGGCCCTGAAAATGTTACTAAATTCATATATATCACCTCTAGTTGCTTTCATTAAATATTTTTTCACATTTCTCAATTAACTTGCCTATATCATTTTTCTTTATATAATCCCATCCAAGCCACATATACTTATTATCTTTCTCAATCTTATTGTCTACATGAGGATTTGTACTAGGAAATCTACCATTGTGAGATAATATCTCTCCTACTTCCTTTGATGCAAAGAAATCCACAAAAGGCTTTAATTTATCCTTTTTAGAGTTTTTGCTTAATAAGAATATTGGACTTATTATTGCACCATCTTTTGGCCAAATAGCCTTCATAGGCCCACCTTGTTTTGTCATCTTTGTGAAGAAATATGGCATTATAGTTACAGATGGTCTTTCTTTCTTTATATGTGATTTTACCATTTCAGAAGGATGCATTCCCCTAAATAAAGCTCTCCTTAGTCCCTTTATTCCCTCTTCTCCATAAACCTTATGGATATTTAGAAGTATAGCATTAAATAAGTCAAAATCTCCTATAGGTAAACTAACCTTATTCTCAAATTCAGCTTTAAATAAATCTGACCAGCTTGTTGGTATATCTACTCCATTTAATTCTTCCAAATTTACAAGAAATACTGCTGGTACTACTCCAATTATAGAATATTCTCTATCAGGGTCTCTAAGGTTTATATATTCATTTTCAAAATCTTCATTTAGATTGTTAAAACCTGTTATATCTTTAAAAGTCCCAATTTTCTTGAATTTCCCCATAAGCTTATTGTCAAAAAATAAATCAAATCCTGCAGATATAAATAAATCTGATAGTGTTTCTTCAGTTTCTGCTTTTTCTATTTCATCCTTTAACCAGTCAATACCTTGTGCTGCTGCTTTAAGCTCATAATCAACAGTAATATCTAATTTAGATTTTTCTTCTTCCATCCATTTATTGAAAGCTTCCATCAATGGCACTCTTACAGGACAAGGAAGAACTCCTCCTATCTTTATATCAGCTTCTTTTCCCTCGTTTTTTTTCACTAAATCAATATCTTCAGATACTATGTTTTTTTCAATTGCAGCTACAAGCTTTTGAACAAACTGATCAATATTTATTTTCTTACTCTTTAATGCCATTTCCAACGTAATAGTCTTCCCCATAGTCTTTCTCATGTTTTCATTGGCTAATGTCTTAAATCCGTTAGTTACAAACACATCTATAGTTTCAGGATATTTTTCAGTTATATCAAAAACTTTATCCTTTATATCAAAATATTTATTCATTAAAAAATCCTCCCTAATTAATTCGTACTCCAATTGTTTATGCCATTATTATATGCTTGAATTCAAAAAAAATCGGTAACTGATGTTACCGATTTTTATGAAGCTTTAGGTAAAATTGGATTATTTGGAGTAAACTCTGGATTTGAAGTTATATACTCATATATATATTTTTCCACTTGAACTTTCATCTTTCTTAATCCTTCATTGCCAAACATTACATTAAATTCTAAAATATATAGCTTGTCCTTGACAATAGCTACATCAAATCCTGCATGGTTTATTTTAAGACTTCTTGCCACATTTTCCACTAAACTAACTGCATCATCGGGAATATTATTAAAATCATAGTAAGCACCTTTTGCAATATTATTGTGAAATCCTCCTTCAGGAGCAATTCTCCAATAAGCACAGATTACCTTATCTCCTACAAATACAATTCTCAAATCCCTGTCAATTGGAAGCCTTTCCTGTATATACAGGACTTCATTATTGTCCATGTAAGTTTGAAGCTGATCTCTATTCTCTATTAAAAAAACTCCTCTTCCCATAGAGTTTTTAATCTCCTTAGCCACTAAAGGATATTCAAAATCCTTTTCTATATCATAAACAGTTGTTCCAAATTTACTCATTATTTTAGTATATGGAACATTTTCTGGAAAAGTACACATTAATACTCTAGTAGTTTCAACTTTATTGTGTCCTAAGTGATAAGTGCTAATGCTGGGAAATATATTTTTCTTTAATCCATATACTAATGTATTCACCTGCCAATATGCTGGAAACAGTAGATAATCTGCCTCTTTTATTTTTTCAACTTCTTTAAACATGTTTTCTGGTTTAACGTAAGTAACATTTGGTATGCCTAAAGTCCTAAATGGGTTAAAAGTTATAAATTTCATATGTGTATCCATCCCTTATCTTTTGAATCTTATGATATATTATTTTACTCGCATGAAAGAATTTTAGCAATACACTTTATAAAAAATTTCCTCACAAGTATGTCATTATATCTATTTCACATTATCTTTATTCATAAATTGACTCATATATAAATTATAATAAGCTCCTCTTTTATTTATAAGTTCCTTGTGATTACCCTTTTCTACAATCCTTCCTTTATCTATTAACATTATTAAATCTGCATCTCTAATGGTGCTAAGCCTATGAGCTATAATAAAGGTAGTTCTTCCCTTCATAAGCTTAAGCATTCCCTCTTGTATTTTTAACTCTGTTCTCGTATCTACATTTAAGCTTTCCTAAAGTTTTTTGCTGCTCTACAAACAATACCTTCGTCCTTTTTGCTATTGACTTAGTAAGTATATACACCATTGGCACCGTTATTAAACTTGCTACAGTCATAATTCTACTTAAATAAAGCATCATTGCAAAGGAACCTAATATGTTTACAACCGAAGTCATAAATTGAACAGTAGATTGAGATATTGTATTGCTTATATTGTCAACATCATTTGAAATTCTACTCATTATCTCTCCATGGCTATGACTATCAAAGAATATTATTGGAAGAGACTGAAGCTTCTCATATATTTTTTCCCTTATACTATAAACTACCCTTTGAGCTATACCTGCAACCATATACTCCTGCAGAAAAATAAGCCCATTGCTTAAAAAATATACTAAAAGCAATATTATTACAAATAATTTTAAATCCTCAAAGTTAACTATATATGCTCCAGGTGCAATTGCATCTACTGCTTTACCTATGAGATAAGGAGCCAGTAAATTTAAAAAGGAATATATAAGTATAAGTAAAAATGTTATAAGTAATACCTTTTTTTCTCCTTTAAAAAAATCCCATAATCTTTTCAATGTATATTTTACATTCTTTGGCTTTTCTACAGGCATTATAGCTCTTCTACCGCCAGCTATACCTTGAAGGCCTTTTCTTCTGATTCTAGGATCCAATGCAAACAACCCCTTCCCCTATTTGAGAGCTATAGATATCTTTATATACTTGACAGTCCTTCATAAGTGAATCATGGCTGCCAAGGCCAGCTATTTTCCCATTATCTAAAACTAAAATCTTATCTGCATCCATTACTGAAGTAATTCTTTGTGCAATAAGTATAGTAGTTACATCCTTTAAACTTTCATTTAACCCTTCCTTTATCTTCTTCTCTGTTAACATATCAACAGCAGAAGTACTATCATCCAAAATCAATATTGAAGGCTTTTTGATAAGGGCCCTTGCAATGGAAATCCTCTGTTTCTGCCCTCCAGATAGATTGACTCCTCCTTGACCTAAAAGTGTGTCGTATCCATCATTAAAAGAAACAATAAATTCATGGCACTGTGCTATTTTGCACACCTTAACTACTTCTTCCATAGTTGCTGATTCATTTCCCCATTTAATATTGTCAAGTATAGTCCCTGTAAATAACAAGGACTTTTGTGGTACGATAGCAATTTTCTCCCTTAACTTTCTTAAGTCCATATCTCTGATATCTATTCCATCTATCCTTACTGTTCCCTTAGTTGTATCGTAAAAACGAGGAATCAAATTGACTAGTGAAGTCTTCCCCGAACCTGTAGAACCAATAATGGCTAATGTTTCTCCAGGGTCAATATTAAAGCTTAAATCTTCTAATATATATTTACTATTCATATTATATTTAAAATATACATGGTCAAATTCCAATTTGCCTTTGATATTTTTAATTTTAATTGGCTGTTGTTTGTTCACAATAGTATTTTCCTCATTAAATACCTCTCCTACTCTTTCAGCTGATGCCCGTGCCCTTATATACATATTCAATACCCTCGTTATCATTCTCAATGAAAAATATACAAGAGACATATAGTTTACAAAAGCCATTACCTTTCCTACCTCTAGGTTTCCAGTATTTACCCTTATTCCTCCAACCCAAAGGATGATAACAACGCCTATATTTATAATAAATCCTACCATTGGATTAAAAAGTGCTATAGTCCTTGTACCCTTTAAAGTTTCATATTTAAGAGTTTCATTTACTCCTTTAAACCTTTCTCTTTCATAATTAAATCTATTAAAAGCCTTAACTACTCTAATACCTGCCAAATATTCTCTCATAACACCGTTAACATTATCCAATGCTATCTGCATCCTTTTAAATAATGGATAAGAAATCCTTAAGTTTAACAATATGATAGCTGCAGCAAAAGGTATTGTTCCTATTAATATAAGACCCATCTTAATATCCAAAAAAAAAAGCCATTACTATAGCACCAATAAGGCGAACAGGCGATTTTATGAAAATTCTCATCATAGCATGGGAAAAATTCTGAATTTGGTTTACATCGTTTGTAAGTCTTGTAATTAGAGAAGCATCTTGAAATTTGTTTATATTTTCAAAGGAAAGATTTTGTATCTTTATGTATAAATCCTCTCTTAAGTCAGCACCAAAGCTTTGTGATACTCTTGAAGATACGATATTCCTAATAACTGCAAAAACAGCTCCAAGAGCTGTAATTAAAAGCATTATGCCACCTAATCTAAAAATGTAATCTAAATCATTGTTTTTTACCCCTTCATCTACAATCATAGATAGTAAAGAGGGATTTACAATTTCCACAAGTGTCTCTAATATGATAAATGTAACAGCTAAAAAATATTTTCCTTTATATTTTTTTATATACTTTTTTAAATAGCTAAAATTCATAATCTTCTCCCCTAGATGATATATTTCTATATTCATATTATAATATTTAGCCTGTCGAAATACAAATAACTAGCTTTAGAATTTTGGTAAACTTGCTCCTTAAAAATTTCTATTTTTCTGTTTCATTTTTCCCTAAAACATGCTATACTAAATAGTAAAATATATATGATGCATAAGATGCAAGAAGGAGAGATATAAATGAACACAACTTATCAAACAAAAGATATTTTAAAAAATTTTAATATTAGTAGACAAACCCTTTATAATTGGATAAAAAACGATTTAATTAGTAAACCAAATACCGATTGGAGAGGTTGGAGAATTTGGGAAGAAAAACATATAAAAGAAATTAATAATTTAATTAAAGAAAAGAAAGCTAAATCAAAATTAAAACAAAATAATACTGATAAATTTGTTCAAATCCATAGCCGCAGGTATCTTGGTAGCAAGTATAAATTAATACCATTAATTAAAAAAGTCATAAAAATGGAATGTGAACCTTTTACAACTTTTGCTGATATTTTTGCAGGTACTGGTGTAGTTGCAGATGCATTTAATTCTGTAAATACGAAGATAATTATAAATGATATTCTTTATAGTAATTATATTATTTACAATGCTTTTTTCTCTAATGAATCCTACGATAAGACAAAAGTTAAGCAGCTTATAAACCAACTAAATAGCATTAAACCCAAAGATGACAATTATTTCTCTATAAATTTTGCCAATACTTATTTTAGTTATGATAATGCACTAAAAATTGGGGAAATTAGAGAAACAATTGAAGATTGGGCTAATAGTGATTTTATAAATTTTAGAGAAAAAGCAATCTTAATTACATCTTTAATTTATGCTATGGACAAAGTAGCAAATACTTGTGGGCATTATGACGCATTCCGAAAAACAATTGATAGTGGTGCCTCTCCTATTCAATTGCTTATGCCATATATTAAAGATAACGCTAATATGAATAATGAAATTTATAGAATTGATGCTAATTTACTTGTGAGGGAAATAAAAGCAGACATTATTTACATTGATACTCCTTATAATTCACGCCAATATTCTGATTCTTATCATTTACTTGAAAATGTTGCTAGATGGGAGAAGCCTGAGGTTGTTGGTGTAGCAAGAAAAATGGTTGATAGAAGCGATATTAAAAGTGATTACTGCACTAAAAAAGCACCTATAGTGTTTAAAGATTTAATTAATAATTGCAACTGTAAATATATAATTGTATCTTATAATAATATGGCACAAAAAGGAGATGGACGCTCTAACGCTAAAATAAGTGATGATGAAATAATTGAAATACTTCAAAGTAAAGGGAAAATTAAAATCTTTGATACAGATTATAGATACTTTACTGCAGGAAAAACAACTATAAAAGAACACAAGGAGAGACTTTTTTTATGCAAAGTAAATTAGTTAAATCACCGCTCAACTATATAGGTGGAAAATATAAATTGCTAAAACAAATACTCCCCCTATTCCCAGATAATATTGATACAATGGTAGATTTATTTTGTGGTGGGTGTAATGTAGGTGTTAATGTTAATGCAAATAGGATAATTGCAGTAGATAAATTAGATGTATTAATAAACCTTATGAAAATTTTTAAAGAATCAAACACATATGATATAATTAATAAAATTGAAGATAATATTCATAAATTTAACTTAAGTAATACTTTAAAATATGGCTATGAATATTATAATGTTAACAGTGCTGATGGATTAGCAAAAGTAAATAAAAGCAATTTTTTAAAATTAAGAAGTTACATAAACCACATGACTAATAAAAAAAGTGTAAAATATTATATATCTCTCTATACCCTTATTATTTTTGCATTTAATAACCAAATAAGATTTAATTCTAAAGGTGAATTTAATATTCCTGTAGGGAAAAGAGATTTTAATAAAAAAATTAGAAGCAACCTTATAGATTTTATAGAAAGATTACAAAATATCGATATCACTTTTGTATGTGAGGATTTTATTAATTATGACTATAGTAGATTGGATAAAGATGATTTCGTTTATGCAGACCCGCCTTACCTTATTACATGTGCAACATATAACGAACAAAATTCTTGGACGGAAATAGATGAAATTAATCTTTTAAATCTGTTAGACTCTTTAAATAGTAAAGGTATTAAGTTCGCTTTATCCAACGTATTGGAAAGTAAAGGTAAAAGCAATGATATATTAAAAGAATGGAGTAAAAAATATAATGTACATTATTTAAATTATAATTACAATAATTCAAACTATCAGATTAAGGATAAAACCAATAAAAGTGTCGAAGTGTTAATTACAAATTACTAAAAGGGGGAATAATATGCCTAAATGCTGGAGTTTAAGCACTACAATCAGAAATCCAGAACGAAATATTCCTTTTCTCAAAGTACTCGCTGAATTTGAAGGAAAAGTTTTTACAGAAGAAGTTCAAGCAGCATTTTTTAAAAGACTGATTCAAACCAAAAATTATAAACCAACAGGTTTACCCTCTGACATCACAGTCAAATATAAAGAACCAAAAGAATTCACTGATGAAGAACTTGAACAAATATTAAACTTAATACATTATGAAAACTCCCAATATGATAATCAAGAACAGATATACGCTTTCCGTGGCAGAACTGCTGTTGGAAATTTAAATAAAATGGGAATGGCTATAGCAAGAGAAGCAATCGGTACTGTTACCATTACACCATTAGGACGAGAGATTTTATCTGGTTTTCCAAATTTTGAGAATATATTTTTGCGATATTGTTTAAAGTGGCAACTTCCTAACCCTGCTGAATCTGGATATAAGGATTTTAATATCAATCCTTTTATAGCCACTTTACATGTAATTAATAAAGTAAATGAAATGTGGAGCAATGAAGGGAAAAATCCTGTTGGTATAAATAAAGAAGAATTTGCACTCTTTATCCCTGTTCTAACTAATTATAAAAATATAGAAAAAACAGCAGAAAATATTATTAGATTTAGAAAAACAGTTAGAACATTGAGTGCAAATGATGCCAAAAAATATATAGATAACTGTTTTAGAGAAACGGTGATTAGAGTTTTTGAACTAGATAAAAACGATGAATTTAATATAAATAAGAAAATAAATAATTTATATGATTATGGAGATTCTGCAACTCGTTATTTTAGGCAGACAAGTTTATTATATTATCGTGGTGGTGGAAGGTATATTGATTTATCCCCTACTAGAACAGTTGAAATACAAAAGATATTAGAAACGTATGATGGAAGTGCTAAACACTTTGAAAATATACATACATATCTAGAGTATATGGCTGATATTAACCAACCAATCTTACCTTGGGAAGATTTAGAATCCCTTAAGAAAGTATACAACAACTTACTTTATACTGCTATTAATCTCCAAAACTCTATAGAACAGAATTATAAAGGACAAAGTTTACATAAATTTAATCTCGTAAAAACTGAATATCAATCACCAAGCGAATATAATGCAAAAATAAATGAATTAAGAACAATAATTAAAATACTTAATACCGATTGTTTAATTTTACAAGAAAGAAACCTTAACAATTTACCTAATTATATTGAAAAATTAAATGCTCTTGCTACTAGGCGGCGAACTATATCTGGGCAAGACCCGCTAAACCTCGAATATTATACAACACAAACTCTTATTGCTTTAGATGATGCCCGTCAAATCATGCCAAATTATTCGGTAGCAGATGACAATATGCCAACATTTACAGCAGCGGGAGATAAACCTGATATTGAGTGTTATTATAATAATTTTAACATGATTTCAGAGGTAACACTTTTAAAAGGACGTAATCAATGGTATGCTGAAGGACAACCTGTAATGCGTCATTTACGGGATTTTGAAGATAAAAACCCAAACAAAGAGAATTATTGTTTATTTATTGCGCCAATAATACATAGAGACACATTAAACACTTTTTGGATGGGAATAAAATTAGGTTATGAAGGCAAAAAACAAAAAATAATACCTCTTACTATTAACCAATATATTAAAATACTTAAAAAAGTTATCAAATTAAATAATAATTATAATATTAGAATTAAACAAGAAAATATAAGAGAATTATTAGATAATCTGTATAATGCATCAGAAGGTTATAATGATAGCAGACAATGGATACAAACCTTTGATGAAATTATTGAAAAATGGGGCAATCAATTTATTAATAATTAATTATTAATAATTAAAGCATAGCATTACATTTAGTAATGCTTAAAGTGCATACCAATTAAAGTATGCACTTCATAATATATATATACTAAATCATATCAATAATTTTACTGTAATCACTCTTTTTAAAATAAAATGTTTGCTCTTTAAAATTTCCAAATAACTTAACCTTTATATCCTTTGAATTAGTCACAATAACTTTTTCAATTTCATTCCATAATATTATTTCTTTATATTTATACATTGATGTGAATCCCTTTAATGTAATTCCTTGTTTAATCCACATACTTATAAACATAAAAATTGCTAATACTCCTATTATATAATGAAACCAAGTATTTGCATAATTATGTATTATATATGCAAAAATTAATATGCCAAACAAAACGGTAATTATTTCTGCATATGTTTTTTTGATTGGTATTAATAACTCCTTCATATGTTTTAACTGCTTTAAAATAACCACAATGAAAAATAACAAAATAATAATGTCAAAAATACCCATTATAATCATCACCTTCGTAATTAATTTAGTTTCAACTTTCAAAGATACTTTTTTTATGCTAACCGTACTTCTTTTCATTATAACTACTTTATTTTACTTTTACAACAACTAATTAACGGATAAATCATTAAAAATTTTTTCCTATTTTCTTTCCTTTTCAACCTAAAAATCCTTATAAAAAAACATGGCTTACAGGGCTTTTCTTATCCCTAATAAGCCATGTTTTCTAAAACTACTTTATTTACTTCGTTTAAAACATTTGCAAAATGGAAGGAGTTTATTTGATATAGACATAGATATAGGGATTATATGACAAGTAATAGGTTAATAATGTTTTTATTATATCTTACATTTAATCTATTAATCAATTATAGAATTATTGAATTGTGATTATTTTGTGATAATGTCACCCCTATGGTTAAAATATAAATATGAATACAGAACGTCAAATTAAACGCCTTAGTAAAAAAACATAGCGTGGACGTTCTCGCAGCAAACAGAAAATCTTCACATACCATTAATGATGATCTTAAGAAACGTATTATAAGTCCTTAAAAAATCTGATAATTATAAGAATGCTAATTTTCTTCATTTTAAAGAATTCTTAGAGCCTAATGAAGGCATGAAGGCATAATTATTAGTTAGTATTAAAAGCCCTAAAAAACGTCGTAAACCTAAACAACTCATCGTCGTAAAAGGATATTTAAAGAAGGTCTTTTGATTGGTTTGATAATGGTCAAAAATATTCTCTACATGATGCCATTGATGACGCTACTGGTAAGACTAATGGTATTCTTGCAAGTATTTATGCTAATAGACATTCTGTTTTTCGTTCTCCTAAAGCTTATAAGATTTCTATTGACGACCAGCTTAAAGGTTAGGCATTTTCAAATTGTATCCAATAGCAATCTACCACCTATTACACCAAAGTCAAATATAACAGTTTTAATCAGTCCACGTTTTGGAGTTCAGGAGTTCTATAATTATCTAAAAGGTATAAATCGAAAGTCGTACTTACAAGCATCTTCAATATCTCTAGCTGAGTGTTTTCTATTTAAATATGCAAAAACTAAAATTTTCAACATAGTTCTTGGTTCTGTAACTAGCTTTCTGCCTTTATTTAAATAGTTATTGTTTGCTCGTTTTGTTTTTCAATATGAAAAATAACGATGTCCAGAATATGCTATGAATAAATATAGCAAGGATATTGATCCAAATTTTTTTACTCTGACCAGTCATTATATCCATCAATCCGTAAAAAGTTCCAGTTGACGGGAATAAATAGGATACAATTCGTAATATACCAGAATCTGCTGCAAATAGATAGAACAAAAGCGGTGGAGCGATAAAAAGAATCATAACCACTTTAAGAAATACAATCCCTACCATTAACCCCTCTGCAAATTCTCCGATAAACATACCGATCATTGCTGAAATAAATCCAGATAAAAATGTAAGTAACAAATAAGGTATTATATTACTAATAGAAATCGGCATCGATATGAAACCAGTTATAATTGTAGTAATAACTCCACCAATGACACCAGTTATCATCTTTTGAGTTATATAATCAAAATAAGTTAATGGCAAAATTTGATTTACAAATTCAATCCCATCTTCTTTTTCACCAATAATGTTCATTGAATTAAATGTACAACCCATAAACATTGCTGTTAACATAGTTAAAACAATTAGTAGTGGTTTTACAGAATCTGTAGTTGGTGGGCTGGGTATAATATTAATATTCACTTCATTTAAGGCAGTTCGATTTTTATACATGTCTGGCAGTTTATTAGCAACCCATTGATTGGAACTAAATTCATCCCCTGCAATCAATGTCTTGATTCCTTTTCCTTCCTGTAAAACTCCAATTAATTCTGTTGATGGTTCAATTATAGCCTCTTTTAACTGATCCATATTAATATATTCCTTTACTGCACCATTTTCATTAAGCCACTGAACAGTTTCCGAATCCATTTGATTCTGTATAATTCCAAATGAAAATCCACTGGGAGGAAGGATGTTTTCTCCAACGAAAACATTAATAATTATTCCTATGATAATGGGAAGTAAAAAGGATATTAAACAAAGTTTATCTCGACCAATATTTTTTAGTTGATATTTTAACCCCTTCACTTTATCCCTCCTTTATTATTTCACGAATAAGCATAAATCGTACTAATAAAAATAGGAATACTATAGTAATTCCACAAATAAAGTAATATATGAAACTTTCATCTCCCATGGAAAAATAAGCATTTTTTATCCCCTTGAACAAATGATATAGAGGATGGTATTGAATCCATTTCATTTCTATACTGGTCTGTGCAGCTAAAAAAACAGGCGTTGTTGCAAAGATAGCAAAAATTAAATAAAACAATGAAAATCTTCTAAAATCTCTTAACCACAATGCAAAAAAGAATCCTACAAGTGTCATTATAATGGACAAAATACCCGTCTGTATAAGAACATCAAAAATTACATCCATTGCTATGTCATTCAGGTTGATTATTGTCAATAAGGTTGCAAAAGCAAAATCCGTTAATAGAAACAAGGACAATTTAGATAATATAAAAGTGCTTAGATTGACAGGTAAAATGCCATGTACTCGAATAACACCCATTTGTTTCTCCTTAAATAAGATGGCTGATATTCCTAAGAAACCAATGGCAACCAGTTCAAAAAATAAAACTTCACTGGTCATCTCAAGTCTATTTTTCGTTTTTTTACTATTATTCCCTATTATTTCTGTAGCTTTCGTATCTTGGTTTTGTGAAAATACCATTTCATAGGCACAAGCCCCTCTGATGTTATCGGTTTTTTCGTTACCTGATGTAACCATGTATATTTGTATTTGTTCTTCTTCTTTTATCACGCCAATTGAATATTGATCTGATATATGACTTTGCATATCTTCCATTGAGGATACTAAATATAATTTATCCTGTGTTTCAATGTTTGAAGACGTCCTATCATACAAATATACTGGAAAGATAGATTGATCCGTATTAACATAAAAAAACTGAATATAACAGCAATAAAGAATCAGAGAACCAATGACAAGTAAAAAAAATCGACCATAAATCATGGATCGAAAATCTTTTGCCAGTAGATAAAACAAACCTCGCATCTATGTCAACTCCTTTCCTGTATAGCGAAGAAAAACTTCTTCCAAAGTGGGTTCTTTGGAGTGTATACTGATAATTTCTTCATGGGGAAATGCAATTGCTGATTCTATCTCATCTGCCTCAACAACTTTTGTTAATCTTTTCCCTTCATGTATATAAGTTATTTCTATCAAACGATCACTGTTTTTTTCTTTGAGGTTTTTTGGGCTATCCCATGCTTTGATCTCTCCATCGGATATGAGTGCGACTTTATCGCAAAGCAAATCTGCATCCATCATATTATGGGTTGTCAAAAAAACTGTTGTTCCTTTTTTTCTTTCTTGTTGGATAATTTTCCTAAATAGGACTATACCAGATGGATCAAGTCCGCTAGTAGGTTCATCCAAAAATAGAATTTTGGGATTATGGATAAGTGCTCTTGCCATGCTTACTCTTTGTCGCATTCCTTTTGAATAGGAAGAAACCGGTTTTTTTATATATTCTTTTTTAAATTCCAAAATTTCAAGAACTTCCTCAATATCACGAAGACGATGTTTCGGGTAAAAAGAGGCAAAATATTTCAAGTTGTCTATAGCACTTAAGTTTGAGTATAAATAGGGAAACTCAAATAAAACACCGATATTTTCTTGAAATTCTTTTTTAGGAACACCAGGTGGATTGCCCATTAATTGAACTTCACCACCATATCCTTTGAGAATACCAATAAGTATTTTTTGAGTTGTAGATTTCCCAGAGCCATTCGGCCCGAGAAATCCAAATATTTCACCCTCTTGCACTGAAAAATCTAATCCTTTGATTACAGGTTTATCTTTTTTATAGGAAAATGTAAGATTATGGACAGTAATCATTCTTCATTCCCCCATTTTCCTTTTTTCTGTTCTTTATTTTGTTTAGACCACCACTTCATAAATTTCACTTTAAATGGCAATACTACGATAAACAATACAATGATAGCCAACCACCAGTACCATTCCATACAAAATCCTCCTTATATATTTTTACTTATAATATACATTAAGGATTTGGAATTTGAGTGAAACAGATGTGAAATTGAAGTAAATTATTATAAGGAAAATAGTTCAAGAAAATTGCAGACGGAATATAAGGAGTTGAATAAACAATTCTGGAGACAACACATATGAACTGAAAATAGCGGAAATGCGACAGATTATATTATAGCAGAATATATAAAAATTCAAAATGTTGAAACTATAATTTAAGATAAAACTACTTTAGGCGGCTTCCAGCCGCCTATTCGAACTAACCGGCTTTAGCCACCAGTAGTATTTCAGTCTTATCTACGGTTAACGATAAAAGAAAACGTCACCCCATCATTTTCGTTCTGAACATGATATTCAATTTTTTCCATAGTAAGAATCTGAGCAACAATTGAAAGACCTAGACCTGAACCAGGGGTTTTCTTTGCCCCTATATCTCTGTAAAACTTATCCCATATATGTGGCAGTGCTTGCTCACGTATTGGATCTCCCTGGTTAAATAAACGAAATTCAACCGAATTATTATCTGCAATAACGCTTAATTTGATTATACCATTTTTAGAAACATGATTTTTAGCATTAGATATCAAATTACTTAATACTTGCTCCATTCGTTTCTTATCTGCAGTTATATATATACTTTCTTCTGGCAAATCGTATTTTAAATGAAAATCCTTATTAGGCTGGTCCATTAATAAACGTCCTGCTACTGTTTCAACTAATTCTATGAAATCAAAACGTTCTCGATTTAACTGCACGGCACCAGCTTCTAAAGCGGATAAATCTAAAAGTGAAACGATCATATCATTCATACGGTTTGTTTCAGTTAATATCACATCAAGATATTCCTTCCGTTTTTCTTCTCTTACATCATCCATTAACCCTTCAGCGTAAGCACGAATTACACTTAATGGGGTTTTCATCTCATGAGCAAGTGTATCCGTCAATTCTTTTCTTTGTGCAAGCAGTAATTTTTTCTGCTTTACATCAGTTTCTAGCAGTTTTTTAGTGGATTCAAGGTCAGAAAGGGCCTCTTGCAAATTTGAAGATAGTTGATTCAAGTTCTTTGACAACTCCTCAAATTCATCTTTAGTGTTTAAATTACATTTTACTTTAAAGTTCAATTGAGCGATTTGCTTGGCAGTGTTATTTATAATTATTAAAGGATTCGTAATTATTTTTCTTAATAAAATATCAAATATTATAATCATTACTATTAATAATACATACCATATCCAAGGATTCCCTATGCCTTGAACACCAGCAAAAAATAAACCCACAAAGGCTGCCCCTAAGAATTTTGAAAGTACCATAACTTTGCCGCGAACCGTTGTAATACTAAAATTATCATGAATCCAACGTTTCATTCTTTCACCTCAAATTTGTATCCTGAACGGATGAGAGTAACAATGTATCTTGCTTCCTCCCCTAATTTCTTACGCAGTGTTTTTATATGACTATCTACAGTACGAGTATTCCCTTTAAAATCATATCCCCAAATACGATCGAGTAACTGTTCACGACTAAAGACTTTGTTGGGATTCATCATCATAAACTTTAACAATTCAAATTCTTTAAATGTCAAATTAATCGTTTCTCCCCCTACTGTTACAATTCGTGATACAGGATCCAGTTCAATTTGTCCTATTTGAATCCTTTGTTGAGTATTAGCTGCATCTACCCGTCGTAAAAGTGCATTGACCTTAGCTAAAAGTAGTTTAGGACTAAAAGGCTTTGTCATATAGTCATCTGCACCTAGCTCATAACCTTTTAGTTTATCCGTTTCATCATCTTTCACGGTTAAGAAAATGATGGGTATTTCGATTGTATTTTCCCTAGCCAATTTACATACCTGAAAGCCATCTAACATTGGCATCATAATATCAAGTACAGCTAAGTTAATAGGCTTATTTTTTAACAGCATTAATGCATCCATTCCATTATCTGCAATAACACAAGTATGCCCACCATATTCTAAATATTCAACTATTATATTACGTATATATATATCATCTTCCGCAACTAAAATTTGAGCCATAAATCATCACCTCTTTAGGCTCCATGAAAAGTAATTAATAAATTCCCCAATAATCTAAGAACTAACTATATCTTATCATATTAAACTGCCTAAGAAAATATTGTTTAATATTAATATAATTTAAACTCACTACTGGTTGAAATAACAAATATAAACCAATAACTATAAATAAATATTGTAAATACTATAATCAACCCAACACCAGTAAATAACATCGCTTTATAAATATTCTTCACCAAAAAGTAGAATATTCTAAATCTATTTTCTATTATATTTTCATCTATTTCAATTCCTATAAATTCTTAATATTGAGAATATATACATTAATATCATAGTGTGTTTTTATTTTGAATAACTTCTTTTATTCCCTGAAATCTAATTAATTCGAATTGCTTATATTTTCTAGTTTAATTTTAATATACATTAATATTATGAAATCGAAATGCAATTAAAGTGAAATCTATGTGAAATATCTCACTGCCCTAATTCTAAAAGTTGATACCTAGAAAATTCATTTAAAATATGGTTCTGCCTATATAACCTTAAAAAACAAAAATTATTAGAATGATAGCTTTTGCTAATTACTCGTGCATTAAAATATTTGTAACAAGCTATATAACTCTGCCATCCTTTCCGTTATTTCTGAAAAACGTTAGAGGTTTATCCACGTTTTCATCCCATAAGCACCACCTGCCTGCTCCCTTATTAGATTTTACTTTTAGGATTAAGATTTTAGGGAGAATGTTTAAGGAGATTAATGTCCATTTCTCCTCTCAATTTTCTTTTCCATTCAATCTCTCAATCCATTGATTTTACTGCCTTTTAGCCTTATCACTTATTCCTTACACCTTTTAATATTCTAAACAAAAAACCATAGTTCCAAGGCAATCCTTATACCTTTTCCCTATGGTCATTTAAAACTATTTTATTTTCAGTTTAAAAAGAATTTACAAAATGGAAGAAGTTTATTTGATGTGGATATAGATATTAAGATTATCCAACAGATAATAATACTTTCACCAAAATCTTAATTTAATCTATCAACCAATTATAGAATTATTGAATTTACTAATTAATATCTTTAAAATTAGAATTTTCCAAGAAAAATTTTACTGTATAGTTAAAACTATCTTTATTAATATTCCACAATGATGTCATTATTTCTCGAATAACACTACTTCCATCAATGATAATTTGCGATTTGTTAGGTAAAGCATTTTTAAAATATCGTCTTATGTTTTCTATTCTCATTTGAGCGCTAGGGTGAGTTTCACTAAACTCAACATTGTATATCTTCTCAATTATATCTAAACATGTAAATAAAAATTCTATTCCAAGGTAACATGCGAACAAACCATAGCCCGAATTTTGATTTTTAGCCATTGTTAGTTGAAAGGCAAGTACATCTGCGGAAAACTCTTCATCCCAATTTCTAACTATTTGATATAACATAGAATTATCATCTAAAAACCTTTTTGAAAAATTTTTTTCTGCTGGCAAATGTCCTAGTATTATGTGTGCATATTCATGTACTACAATAAATAATTCTGCCGTATCCCATAATACTGCTGATAGATTTATATTGGCATCTTCTTCATAATAAATTTTTGAAAAAGAAAGATTCTCATATAAAAAATATAAAATAAGTGTTTCTAAAAAAAGTTCGTGTCCCTTTTTATTCGGGAGTGTAAATAATTTTGTGTATGGGAGCTTTTAGCTCCTTTCCGGTGTTGTGCAATATGTTATTTTACTCTAGTAATAGTACCATTGTGTTCATTACTAGTGTTATCTTATTTTAATATTTTATGCATAAATTTGAATATTTTCGGTAATAATTCTTTATATGGTGTAGTATGCTCTTTTTTTATCTCTCACATAATCATGGCTAATTCTTTAAAGCTATTTTTGAGATAAAAGTTGTTTTAGCTATATATCAGCACTAGTTTATATAACATAATTTTCTATTCTATCTCCATACATTATTAGCATTTGATTCAGTATTTGATCCCAGTTGCGGTATCTTTGCGTCCATTTCTTCATTACATTCCTAGATGCAAGATACAACATCTTTTCAAGTGAAGTATCAGAAGGAAATACCGATTTTGTCTTGGTAACTTTTCTAAATTGGCGATGTAAGCCTTCAATAATGTTGGTAGTATACATAATCTTTCTTATTTCTGGCGGATATTTAAAAAACGGACTTATTACATCCCAGTTATTTTCCCAGCTGCGAAATGCATAGGGGTATCCTTTGCCCCATTTTTCTTTAAGTTCATATAACCTTTCTAAAGCTGTTTCTTCATTTGGTGCTGTATATACGCTTTTAAAATCTTTTGTAAACTCTTTTAAGTCTTTATATGATACGTATTTAAAGGAGTTACGCAGCTTTAAATAGTTTATCAATTGCTTCTACTCTATTTGTTATATGAGATACTTTATATATTGATTTTTCTTCAGGAATAACAATAACAACAGTAAATAATATTTCATTTTCCGTTATAGTCACTTTGTCTAATGGTCCCGCCTTTTCAGAAATTGAAATGTGAAGAAACTCATAATTACTTGTTACTTCCTGTACATCTGCAATAATCTTGTTTGATGTAAGGGCCACTCCTTCTAATTTAAAGAAATCTGCTGTAGCTTTAATATTATATCTGTTCTTTCCTTGCAAAACAAAAGAAAACATAAGCTTATTTCCTTGTGATTCTAATGATAAGCATTCAATTTTATTAGTTTTAACAATGGAATATTCATAATATTTAGTAAAATCCGAATTCTTTGTACTGGCAGATGAAGTTAATGAAAAAGAAAAAACAAATACTAATGCAAAGCTAATAATCTTAGATATAGTTTTCATATGCTCCCTTCCACTTCAAAATATGTATATATTATAAATCTTTGTATCCAAAAATTAACTCCTCTAACTCTTATATTACTTTTTTTCACGGGTCACAGTTTATTGCTTTAGTCATATGTTTATTCATACTTACTTCAATAAAATCACCCTCTTTTCACTGAAAAATAAAACTTTACTTCAGTGAAAATAATGCTTTATCTGTGGTATTAACTGTTATGTATATTATATCTTGTATAGAATTTTTTTATTTTCAACTTCAAGTTAAAAGTTCATTACTAAAACTTTCTTGTACTTTAATAACACCAAATATTTTATTTAATGTCGAGTAAATCCTTTTCTTGAGTTTTTTGCTTTGTACTCATTTTTATATTAATTACCAAAAAAATAGCTTTAAAATTAGTTTTGAAATTTTTAATAAATCTTAAATACAAATCCTTGTGTACACCATTTAAACATTATAAAGGTCACTTTGTTTGCAAAATTTAATACTCACCAACATTTATACTTACTTTACCACTAAAAGATGTTGCTTTTAATGATATATAATGACTTCCATACCCAATTGAAATCTCTATATTTCCTCGTCCTTTTTTGTTTAAAACTTGTGGTTTTTTACTACCATGATAATAAAGGAGTTCTATATTCCCATTTTCTTTTTCTATTTCCCAGGTAACTTTTAAATCAGTATTTTCTTTTTTAATATTTGTCCCGCCAAATAATACCTCTTCTCCTGTAAAGCTATTATACTTTACTTCATATGAACCAACATATGTATCGATACCAAATTTCCTATCTCCTTTCAGTTTATTATCTTCAGTAAGAACTGTTTCTCCCACCACACCAATAATTCTATCATATTTTTCTAAAATATCATCTTTATTTATATTTTCCAGATCAAAATTACAACTAACTAAAATCATAATGAAAATTGCTATAATTACGGTATAAATTCTCTTTTTCATTCTTACTCTTATTACCATCCTTTCTTAGGTCTAAGTTTAAGCTTAGATTTGCTTTTTTTACCAGTGCTTTCGATTCCTTTTATTGAATTAACAATAAGAAATGTAATAAATATTATAAAAATTAAGGAAGTAGTGGAAAATACAGGATTTAACATCTCTTTAACTGAAGGATTATGGCTTCTATAACCTATAATCGACAAACCTGCGGTCAATGGATAAATATTCAGTAACAGCTTGTTGCCACTTACAAACATGGATGAATATCCAAATACAAATGCAAAAATAACTGATATTAAATGACTTATTCCCGCTTTGGCTGTGATAGCAATGAGAGGTGTAATACCTATATATAAAAGTAGGTTAAATAGCGTAATCTGCCAGAAAGATTTAAAGAATAGTTCTAATGTTAGACCATCAAAACTTGACAATTTATAAACCAACAATGTAAAAAACCATGAAGACACTCCATATATCAAAGACAAAAGACATCCCAGCAATATTTTTGAACCTAGTATTTTTGAATATTTAACAGGCACTGTTATTAGGTTTTTCAATGTATCATCCCTTATCTCTCTATTAATAATAAACCCTATAATTAAAGTAATTGTCATCGGAAAAATTGTTGTCATATTATGCTGTATAACCTGCTCATATAACATTTGAAAATCCCAGACAGCACCATCTTTAGCAGTAGATGTTATCAGTGTTATTACAACAGATAAAAACATCAATAATACTCCCGCATATAATACCCTATATCTTTTTATTTTCTGTATTTCAGTTCTTAAAAGTATAAACATTAACCCTCCCACCTTTCATATAATTTTACCATTATTATAATTGATGCTATTCCGATCAAAGCCATATAAATACTTATATTTAATGTAGAAGGAATTGCTGCTCTTAAATTGGTATCATATATTTCTAAATTTACCTTTCCAATTTTACCAAGTACACCAGCCGTCCAGAAAGTAGTCGTTGTAATTGGTACAAGCTGAAATACAATTTTAGGCAAATACGGGTTCAATGGAATAAGAAAAAAACTTAAAATTGTATAAAATACTGTCAACAAAACTGAAAAAATATATGTTCTTGAAAATGTTACATTCAGTATGATTAAGGGTAGTGTACCGGCAGTAATAAATATTCCGTTTCCAAGCGTTATCAGAATAAAATCCAGGCTATCATTAAAAGTAAAAAATATAGTTCCAAGAATCATTGACATAAAATGAGTAGCTAGCACAAAAAATATACTAATCAAAAAAATAAATAAAATTTTAGCCAAAACTAGCTGTCTACTGGTAACAGGAATCGTTCTCAGAGCTTTAAATGTATCATTGTCGCGTTCCGTAAAAAATAAAATAGTTGCAAGTATACTTAATATAACAGGTAATAAAAACTGGATACCGAAACCTATAGAATTAATATATAATTCATTGTAAAGCTCTGCCGGGTTATATGTTGAAACATCTTGAGTTAATAGCAAAGCTATTGCCAGTGGGAAAAGTATTGCAGAAATAAAAATCAAATAGATTATTTTCTTTCGCTTAAGTTTAATAAACTCGCACTTAATTAAGCTAAGCAATTCCCACACCTCCAGTAACTTCTTTGAAATAATCTTCCAGGGTATTTTCATAAACATGGGCATCATAAACATCAATATCATTTTTAACAAAAGCTTTAATCAGTAATGATATATCATATTTTAAGTCATAGATAAATATCTGCTTTTCAGAACTTATTTCATAATTTTTAATATTAAATTTAGTTTCTAATATGACTGTTGCTTTATTTGTATCTGATACAAGAAAACCAATGCTTTTTCTTATTTTATTTTTCAAATCCAAAAGCGATAACTCTTCAACTAAAACACCATTATCAATAATACCAATATCGTCCGATATCAACTGAATTTCTGACAGAATATGACTGGAAATCATTATTGTTTTTCCCTTTTTATCACATAAGTTACGCAATAATTTCCTCATCTCAGCAATACCAATAGGATCTAGCCCATTTATTGGTTCATCTAAAATAAGTAGTTCCGGATCATGCAGTATTGCCAATGCTATTCCTAATCTTTGTTTCATGCCTAGTGAGTATTCACCATAAAGTTTTTTGTCTTTATAGGGCAGAGATACTAAATTTAATGCCTTTTCAATGGCATTCTTATGAGGAATCCCCCTTAATTCAGCAAATATTTTCAGGTTTTCTGTACCTGTTAAATTAGGATAAAAACCAGGTTTTTCTATTAAATTTCCGATACGAGGGAGAATATCTTTTTCATTTTGCTTTATATCTTTTCCAAAAATACTGATTTTCCCTGAAGTTGGTTTTGTAATTCCCAGCAGCATTTTCATAATTGTAGTTTTACCGGCTCCATTCCGTCCCAATAATCCATATATAGTATTTTTTCTCACATGCATATCCACACCTTTGACGGCATATTGTTCACCATAATTTTTTGTTAATCCTTTTGTTTCAATAATAAATTCACTCACAAGCCTCACACCCTTTCTTTTTTTCACTGAATCCATTATAAACACTCTATCTTGCAATAAGCTTGCAATTATTTTGAAATAAATATGAAAACCTCGAATAATTATCGAGGTTTATCAGTAATATATTGCGGAAAAGCAATTTTAAATGTAGTTCCTCTATTTACTTCTGTATCTACGGAAATTTCTCCATTTTGTTTTTCAACAAGAAGCTTGACTATAGATAAACCCAGACCACTTCCTCTATTTCCCCGCGATCTGGAGCCTTTATAAAATTTTTCAAATATCTTTTCCTTTACTTTTTCTTCTATTCCAACACCATCATCAGAGATTTCAAATATTATCTTATCTTCCTTTTGGAAAAGTTTCACTTCTACATTCCCTGCATTAGCATGTTCTATTACGTTTTTAATTAGATTATTAATTATAGTGTGATAACTAATTTCGTCAATATATCCATTTACTCTGCCATCTGGAATATCAACATTATAGTTAATATTCTTTTTTTCAAAAATAGGTATCCAGTCAATAAGAATTGTCCTGGTCAATTCTGATAAATCTATTTTTTTCAGCTTCAAATCTTCAGTATTTGAATATAGTTTTGACCATTCAAAAATCTGATTCACATTTTCCTTTAATTGTTTTGCCTTACCAAGTGCAATTTGCAGATACTCAGTATTTTTTTCCTTGTTTAAATTTATATCAATTGCTTCCAGATAACCGATAAGTGTTGTCAATGGGGTCCTTAAATCATGTGCTAAACTTGTTAATAAACTTTTATGGGCCTTTTCAGATAATTTTAACTTTTCTATTTCTATATTTTTTTTATCAATAATTTTATTTATAGAAAAAACAATCTGCGAAAAAGGATTATTTTGGTTTATTAATATTTTCCTTCCTGTTGAATGCTCTAAACTCATCTCACTCATTTCTTTATTTACTCTTTTAATTGTCTTTTTCATCTGATAATTTTCATATAATAAAAAAATACAAAAACAAATCAATATAATTATGATGGTAATGTAAATCATTTTCTCTCACCTGAAACGAAACGATAGCCCATTCCTTTTATTGTTTCAATAAATTTGTATTTTTTACCATCTGGTTCAATTTTGGATCGCAGCCTGCTTATTACAGACATAATATTACTATCATCATATTCATATGGTTGTGCCCAAACTGCTTCATAGATTTGTTTTTTAGTGAATACCCGATTTGCATTTTGAGATAAATATAAAAGAACCTGATATTCCTTTGGATTTAATTTAACTTCCTTGTTATCTAAGAATACTTTTTTCTGAAGATCATCAATTTCTAAATTATCGAAGACATATATTTTACTTTTATCTTTGCTGACTAGATTAAACTCAGTAGATCTGCGAATTAAAGACATGACTCTTGCCCCGAATTCTTCCAGTTCAAAAGGTTTGGTTAAGTAATCGTCTGCCCCCATTTTCAGTCCTTTAACTTTATCTTGAATATCTGTTTTTGCAGTAAGCATTAAAACCGGTACTGAACTATTTTCTCTAATTTTTTCCAGTGTTTTAAATCCATCAAGTAGAGGTATCATTATATCCAACACAATTAAATGATATTGTTTTTTTAATATGCTTAATAACACATCAACACCATTATTTTTTACATCTACATTATAAGATTGATTTTCTAAATAATCTTTTAATAGTTTACACAAATCTTTATCATCGTCAACCAGCAAAATATCTAACTTTCCATTATCTAACATCCTAATCCTCCCAACATTACTAACCACCCATCTTTCTATCACCTCTGAACTCTTCCATTCGAGGCCAATTATTACTTCCAAAACCTGTAAATATAATATCTCCTCTTTCCTTATACATAATCAGAATGTTTATTATAATATAACATATTTTTTCCATATGGTTCAACTAAATTATGATATTGTTATTACTCCTTGATTTTGTACAATTGCTTGGGTTACTGGATCACTCCACTGGTGTAAATTCATTATGAATATACCGCTCTGAAATTATATTCAATTAGACATAATCGCTTATATCTGATAATTCAGTTTGTCCATCAGCTTTTTTAATTGTTATTTTACCACTAATGTTATTTACAGTTATAGAATCAACAAAATTTCCATTTGGATCAAATTTTTGTACTGTTACAATATCTCGATCTTCGTTTAATTTATAGGTATATCCTTCACTATCAGTAAATACCTCAGCATTATTTTCCTTTGCAAAAACTTCCATAGGTACAATAGTCATCATAATGGATGTAACAAGCATCAAACTGATATACTTCATATATTTTTTCATTCTTCGATACTTCCTAAAATTAATTATCAATAGTCACTCTTATAATTGTCTAGCTCCCTGATAAATTTCATATTCACCGTTTAAAGGATCAAACCTATATATAAAAATTTTATTGCTATCTTTTAAGTAAATAAGATATTTATAATTTGTTGTATTAAAGAAAGAACCCCTTCTATAATCAATTTTATCTTCACGATGTTCTGGAATGTAAACTTTAACATTTTTACCCAATTTATTTTCTGCTGTTTCTACCTTTTTTGCAGCCTCCTCGTAGGTATATTGGGGTAAATTGATATAATAGTATACTCCTACAAAAATAATGATAGTTACAACCATATTGATCAACATTTTTTTAATAAGAGTAGTTTTAAAAATGAGATAAATTGGCAACATACTCAATATAGTAATTATACAACTTATTGTGAAAAATTTATCTGTATTTAATATTCCCAAATATTTGCTGTTTGGAATAACAAAAATCAATCGTCCACCAATTACTACAAGGACTACATAAAAAATTGTAAAAAATTCCTTTGATTTTTGTTCAATATTACATCCTCTCCCCTGTTATAGTATCAAACGACAGATTTGCTTTTTTGCTTTAATATGGTCGGCATCATTATGAACCTGATAGTCTTTAAAATTTTAATGTTTGTTTAAAACAAGATACTATAAATTAATAACACCTGAACATAAATGAAACCACCGCCCTTAATGAGTGTAAATGTTCTAATAGCACATACGGCAGAGTAATATATTTAAAGACCAACCATGGCCCCAGAATGTTTACACCAGTCCCACGATACTCAAAGGCTTTTAAAAATAAATTTAAAACCAGAACTTCTGTAGAACGTTCAAACAAGAGAATGTTTATTGATTATTCTATTGAAAGTGCTCGCTCCCGAAGTTCTCTAATGAGGTTCTCAATGGCTACTTTTTCCGTCGTAAATATTCATCTTGATGCATGGGTAAAGCACTTAAACTTTAGTTTGTTTAAAACTCTAATTGAAACAGCATAAATAGTTTATATTATTACTAAATTTATACTCCCTCAATAAACATACTTATTTGGCAGAGATTTCGCATCAAAAAAAATAAATGGGCGATAGCCCGTAGAAATTAAACAATTTATGATATACCTATAAAATTTTGATTATTCCTATTTTTACTGGAAATTATAAAAAAATATTTGCAAAATAAAAGCATCCTTTCTATAATAGTTTTTACCACAAAAACCAAAGAAAAGGATGCTGATAAAATGAGTAAAAGCTATTTGAAACAATTACTCACTTATATTAATAAGGTATACCATATAGGTGAAAAAATCAATACCTTAAATGATAAAAGATTAAAATCTAACGTAAAAATTTCAACAATTTCCTTTGTTGTATTATTTGGATTTATGCTTCAAATAAGAAGTTTCAATAGATTAGAGCATTGGCTTAAAAAAGATAAATTTAAAAAGATCATGCCTAAAAAAATAAAGATGCCACGTATTGATACTATTAGACGCTCTTTAAGTGATTTTGATTTAGAAGGTTTAAAAAATATTCATGGTCATATAGTAAAAACTACTATAAAAAATAAGGTGTTTAGGAATGGTACTATAGAAGGTTTAAAGGTAGTTGCTATAGATGGCGTAGAATTATTTGAAAGCACTAAAAAGTGTTGTGATAAATGCCTTACAAGAGTTGATAAAAATGGAATTACTCATTATTTTCATAGATCAGTTGTATGTACAACCGTAGGTTCTGATCCACACATTATTTTAGGTCAAGAAATGCTAGAACCTAAAAATGATAGTTCATATAAAGATGAAGGCGAAATTACTGGTGGAAAACGGCTTATTAAAAACTTATATAAACAATATCATCATTTTGCAGATATTGTAGTAGCTGATGCTTTATACTGTAAGTCTACTTGGATAAAAGAAGTTCTTTCTATAGGAATGGATGCAGTAGTAAGAGAGAAAGATGAGCGACTTAATATTGTAAAAGATGCATTATCTTTGTTTAAATGCCGTAAGGCAAATAAAGAGTGGATAGTAAAGAAAAAAGGTAATAAGTATAGAAAAATTAAAGCTTGGGATGAAGATAATTTTGAAATGCCTAATTTAGATACAAAAGTAAGATTTGTAAAATTCATAGAAGAAATTCATAATGAAGATAAGATTGAAATTAAAGAAGGATGGATCATAACTACAGATAAAATAACATCAGTAGAAACTCTATGGAAGATAATGCATAAAAGATGGGACATTGAAAATAATGCATTTCATCAATTAAAAACAGAATGGCACCTAAATCATTGTTTTCTTCATAGCCCTACGGGCGTAGAAACAGTATTAATGTTTATGATAATAGCATTTAATTTAATGCAACTATATTTTTTTCGGTGTATAAGAGGATTTAGGAGAAAAGATATGCTTCAGATAGATATTATAGAAGATATAAGAGATGAAAGATTTATCATAGAAAATAATTGGGATAATCCAATATTTATGAAAACTTAAATTGAAATAAAACTGGAAATTCATTATGAAGTTTTATTGGGGTAGGGGGAATTGTAACCATTTTTATGACCTAACGGTCTTTTAGCCTACCAATAATTCAAATAATTGTTTAGAAATACATATTTAGAATAATTCAATTTTTCACTGGAAATTTGATGCGAAATCTCTGGAAAAAAACTGTTCCGCTGTAATTACTATACAAAATATATTATTATAATCTTTTCTAGATATTTTAAATGGTTCAACTTTTTTATTATAGAGTATAACTTCTTCATTTTCTAAAATATATTTTTTTAAGTGGTTGGCTTGAATAAAACCTCCTCCAATGCCTGTTTCGGAATTGAAATGTTCTTTCATTCTTTCAAATCCTTTGTCAGGATTCCTGAGTGGTTCTTTAGTTTTTGAACTTTTAACTTCAATAATTAATATATTGTCTTTATATAAAATAATTATGTCATGCTCATTATAGTTAGGAATCTCACAAACTGCAGTATAGTATTTAGCCTTATCTTTAAATAACTGATTAAATAAATTTAATACTTTTTTTCAACTATTTCTCCACGAGTTTTATAAAAAATTACTTTATTTTCTCTATGAAGTTCTTCAAGTTTTGAATAACATAGATTATAGATAGTATCTAGTAGAAACCTTGGCTGAATTAGAAAATATTTATCATCATCTACTTTACATAAAGGTTTCTCTAAAACCGGATTATTTTCCGTATAGTATTTAAACTCTCTATTTCTCCTCTCTAGAACAAATAATTCTTCAAACAATATTGTATCTTCATTTCCAAAAGCATTTTCAATATCTTGTTTCTTTATTATAAATAACTCCTGTACTCCTCTAGCCATCTCGAAAAATTGGTTTTTAATCTTTTCAAAATCAGAGTGTTTTTGAAATAATTCTTCAAAGTTCCAATTACTTGATTCCTTATCTCCTGTATAATTTATATCTCTTTGAAATTCATCTTCTAACTTGAACAATTCATCTTGACACTTTTTAACAACTTCTTGAAAATTATTAAACTCATTTTCTAATTTGTTTTTAACAAATTCATAGAATTCTATTAGCGTTTTAGTATCAAAATTGTAGTTTTCTTTTAATTTATTATCAAATCTTGAAAACCAATTATGTATCCTATTAATAATTTGTTCTTCAAAGCAGAGTGTAATATTATTAAAATAACTTAGAAAAACAGGTAACATTGCTTTTCGTCTTTTTTTCCAGTCTTCATCATAATTTTCTATACTATCTTTCGGAAAAAAATAATCAAGATATTTGAATGTTATTTTTTGAACTATTTTATATAAATTATCTATTTCTTTTTTATATTTTTTAAAATCATCATTCTTAAATTGTTCATCTTCTTTTCTATAATCCTTATTATCTACATATTCAGTAGACATTAATAGCCCTATTAAATAAGTTAATTGTTTAGCAGGTGAATCCAAATTTGTTTTTTTCATGTATAGAATTGACTCCAAAAGGTGTATATAAAAAATCATTTGCAACATAACCCAAAATTTCATCCGTTTTATAATGGCTTAATTTTCCTTTTAATTCAATAATTAACTCATCCATATTTACCCTTCTTTCTGTCTATAATGAATTAATTTACTTATTTTTGAGAAATAATATATTTTATACTTGTATATATTTTATTTAAAATTACCACTTCCTTCAAATCGTATTGTAATTTTATATATATTCTTTATTCCGGTCTTCCTCATTATCTTCCACATTTACAGTTCTTCTGCTTTTTTCCCTAATTCCTTAAATGGCCAAAGAATCCTCCTTAATCTAAAATCACGATTGATTTCTTTTACAAAACGTTTATGCCTTATTTTTCTTTTACCTGTCTCACTAAACCTTTTTATCCTAATTCTATATTCCCGTATCCTGTATTTCAAATACTACAACTATATTATCATTTTAATGGAACTTTATCAGTTATAATTTTATTTCTCTTTTTGTAAAACTGTCATGCTATCTTTTTAGTAAACAAAAATAAACGCATATATTAATAGTTAAAGTAAATAAAGTCCTATTGCAAAACCCTTTATTTTGCTTACTCCTTAAACCTCAAACAATTATATCTAACTCCTATATTTCCAACCTTTTTCCCTATTCCCTACATTGCATAATATCACAACTTTATTTTCATAATAAAAGAACTTTACTGCACATAAAATTTTCTTTTCTGTTTTTAAAACTTGTTCTTTATTATTTCTAATACAGAAAAAATGCAGCAAGTGCTTATGAAAAGTAAATAATATCCTTATTTTTATATACTTTTATTTCCATTTCACTTGTATTTTTTATACTTTATCCTGATTCTTGTATCAAGAAATGCGCACAAAACTTTAATGTAATAACTATATTTTCTTTTTAAAACCACTTTTCAGCAATAAAATAACTTTTCTGTTTCTTCCAATTTCAACCATGTCATTTTTAGAAACAGAAAAAAAGCCCTATGTTATACAATAAAAGTAAATAAAGTACTTTTATAAATTCCCTATAACTTCCATACCCCTTTAACCTTAAAATCTTACTAAACCCTATATTATCAACATTTTCCGTGATTCCTTATTCCTATAAATAAAACTACTTTATTTTACTTTTAAAACAACTAATTACCACATAAATCCTTAAAAAATTTTTTCCTATTTCCTTTATCCCTTTTTCCTTAATCCTAACTATGTGTACATCAAATTCAGTCCTTTGAACTTTAAAATAAAGCCCTTTCACAAACATCCCTCAAACCCTTGAAAACACTGGCTTGTTATTCTCTTCCAATTTCCCATTTAATTCCTTTTTCCTTAAATCTGGCTTAGTAAAGTACTTGCATTTTGGATTTTTTAGTGCCAAAAATGAAAATAAAGTACTTTTAGGATTAAGATTTTAGGGAGAAGGTTTAAGGAGATTAACGTCCATTTCTCCTCTCAATTTTCTTTTCCATTCTATCTCTCAATCCATTGATTTTACTGAAT
Source organism: Brassicibacter thermophilus (assembly GCF_055378355.1). NCBI lineage: Bacteria > Bacillati > Bacillota > Tissierellia > Tissierellales > Thermohalobacteraceae > Brassicibacter > Brassicibacter thermophilus. Next base: position 176,121 of record NZ_AP042446.1, read on the forward strand.
TTAAACCTTATCCCTTATCCCTTGTTCCTTAAAATTCCTAATAAAAAAGCATGGCTTACAGGGCTTTCCTTATCCCTAACAAACCATGTTTTCTAAAACTACTTTATTTACTCCTTCTCAAACATTTACAAAATGGAAGGAGTTTATTTGATGTGGACAACAACCTATTGTCCCATTATATCTCTCTTCTGCCTTCTAAAGCTTTTGATAATGTTACTTCATCAGTGTATTCTAAATCTCCTCCTACTGGTATACCGTGAGCTATTCTTGTTGCTTTTATTCCTAAAGGTTTAATCAACTTTGAAATATACATAGCAGTAGCTTCTCCTTCAATGGTAGGGTTAGTTGCTAGTATTATTTCCTTTACAGGATACTCTTGTATCCTTTGAAGTAGTTCTTTAATTTTAATATCCTCAGGACCTATGCCCTCCATAGGAGAAATACTGCCATGAAGCACATGGTAAAGTCCATTAAACTCTCTGGTCCTCTCCATAGCAACTACATCTCTAGGGTCTTCTACAACGCATATAATTGAAGAGTCCCTTTTTTTATCACTACAAATATTGCAAGGGTCTGTATCAGTTAAATTATTGCATATACTGCAATATTTTATCTTCTCTTTAGCATTTATTATGGATTTTGCTAGTTTATTTGCTTCATCTTTGTCCATACTCAATATATAAAATGCCAGCCTTTGAGCAGTCTTTTTCCCTACCCCAGGTAGCTTAGAAAGCTCTTCTATTAACGTTGCTACAGGTAAAGCAAAATAATCCAATATCCTCACCTCTTAATAGTAAATGCGGCCAAGTACTCGGCCGCTAAATTTGCTAGAATAATCCAGGTATATTCATACCTCCTGTTATTTTAGCCATTTCACTTGCCATCATTTCCTCAGCACTTCTAAGTGCTTCATTTACTGCTGCAAGGACTAAATCCTGTAACATCTCAACATCATCAGGATCTACTACATCTTTATCAATAGTGATAGACAATACTTCTTTTTTACCGTTTACTTTAACATTAACAGCTCCACCACCAGCACTAGCTTCTACTTCTCTTTCTTCTAATTCCTTTTGCAGTTCAGCCATCTTTTTCTGCATTTTTTGAACCTGTTTCATCATATTATTCATGTTTCCCATTCCTCCTGGGAATCCACCTCTTGCCATCAATATCACACTCCTTAATATTTAATCATTTCTCACTTCAACAATTTCTTCACCAAATATTTCTTTTGCTTTCTGAACAAGCTTTTCGCCTATAGCTTCTTCACTAATTATGTCTTCCTTACCATCAGACATAATAAATTTTATTTTTATATCTGAGTGAAGAAAATTGCTAATAAATTTTTCTACATATTTTTTATTTGCATCCTTTTCTACAGCTTCCTTGTGAATCCCATATCCTTCATCAAAGGAAATTATTATAGTATTATTTTTAAATCCTACAGGCTTACCTTCCATAAGCAAGGCATGTATTCTTATTTTGTCCTTTTTTATTCCCTTTAAAATATCTGTCCATTTTTCTGAAATCTCTTTAAAGCTTAAATCTGTCCTTTGATCATATTCCTTTTCAGATGTATCTTGCTCATTAATATCACCACTAATATCTTGTTCTTTTTTATTATTGGAAGTAATTTCTCTTGAGATATCTTTATTATCCTTTGTTCGTACATCCTCAAATTCTTTCTTTATAGCAGTCTTTTTATTGTCTTCTTTATGATATGATATATTTCCATTACTTATACCTTCTTCAATATTCCTAATCCTTTCTGCTAATCCCTCTATAGTCAAATATGACGCCTGAGAAGTCAGCCTTATTACTCCAACTTCTAGTATAATCCTTGGTTGAGATGAATATTTAGCTTTTCCTTCTAGCTCAGATAATATGTTTAAACATTTGATTATATTAATCATATCAGTTTTTTCTGCTTGTATTTCAAGTCTATCTATATACTCTGAAGAACCATCAATTATATTTTCTAAGTTTTGTGCCGACTTTGCTACCATAAGATTTCTGAAATGCAAAATCATATCTTTAATAAACTGATTTACATCTTTACCATTTTGAATCAAATCATCTATAATATTAAGACATTCATTAGCATCCCCATCTAGTATTGCATCACTTATATCAAATAGGATATCTTTGTTGACAATACCTAATATAGAAAGGATATCATCATATGTTATTGTTCCCTCAGTAAATGATATGCATTGATCAAGAAGGCTCAATGCATCTCTCATAGCCCCATCAGAATTTCTAGCTATTAAATATAGTCCTCTTTCTTCTACTTCAATACCCAGCTCTCTGCATATATATTGCATATTTTTTACTATGTCATCTACTTTTAATCTTTTAAATTCAAACCTTTGACATCTTGAAATTATAGTAGCAGGCAACTTTTGAGGTTCTGTAGTAGCTAATATAAATAGTAAATGTTTAGGAGGTTCTTCAAGAGTTTTTAACAATGCATTAAAAGCTCCTTTTGAAAGCATGTGAACTTCGTCAATAATATATACCTTGTATTTACCTTTAGCTGGCAAATATTTCACATGTTCTCTTAACTCTCTTACATCATCCACGCTATTATTTGATGCAGCGTCCATTTCTACTACATCCATTATACTATCATCAAGTATTCCTCTGCAAATTTCGCATTCATTACAGGGATTTCCATCATGGTTATTAATACAATTTACAGCTCTAGCAAATATCTTTGCTGTAGATGTCTTTCCTGTCCCTCGTGTCCCAGAAAACAGGTATGCATGAGCTATATTTCCCTTTATTATTTGGTTTTTAAGTGTTGTAGTTATATGTTCTTGCCCAACAACTTGATCAAAGTTTATGGGCCTAAATCTTCTATACAGAGACTGGTATGCCATTTTATCACCTTCACTTGGTCTAATATATATATTATAACAAATATATGAGTATTCTACTATATATAAACATATCTTATTTAAAATATATCTATTAAGTATAAACTTCATTTCTAAGTTATTTGAGAAAATTGAATAATTACTACAGGGTCAAAATTTGCAAGTTATAAATTTTTTAAGCATTTCCTAAAACTTTAACATAAATAATGCTTAAATACTTAAGCAAGGAAAGTTCATTTTCTATAGATATACTAAACTTAACACTTTAATCTCTATAATAATATTCTATTTAATCTAGAACATAAAAAAAGCCATAGTATCATAACTATGACCTTTTTTAAGCCGTGCACCCGTCCTCGACTTGATACCACAAGCGTTACCTAGACAGTTAACTCAAACCAGGCAACCTCACGGCACACGAGAGTGCCTACTTACCGCTGCTTCCTTCCGGACCTGACGGGGTTCATAGGTTCTCGTTGCGTAAGACCCAATCGTCAACGCCACTTATCTAGGGCAGACCCTACAGCAGCAAGCCTCAAACGGGAATTCAACCTTGCTATAGCGGATTGCAAGTTACAGGGCACCGCTACCTCCCCATCTAGCACGGCAAACTTTTCTATGGCGGAGAGAGTGGGATTTGAACCCACGGTACCGTTATAGCGGTACACACGATTTCCAGTCGTGCGCCTTCAGCCAGACTCAGCCATCTCTCCATTAAAAATTTAGTTGTATAATACATATCACCGACAGATTTATATTATACATAAATATGAGCAATATGTCAATATAATATTAGTTTTTTCCTTTTTATACCATTTATATTTAATAATTTTATGTAATATTTTTATCGACACTGTTGACGATAAAACATAATGCTGATAATATTAAGTTAAGAAGAATATGTATTAATTTTAGTAAAATTTATTAAAATACAATAAGGAGGCGATATATCATGGATATGAATATAAAAAATATTATTTTAGCAGGAATAGGCACTGTTGCTTACACATATGAGAAAGGTATAGAGATAGTTGACGAATTAGTAAAAAAAGGTCAGCTTACTGTCAGTCAAGCAAAAGACTTAAATGAAGAATTAAAAAGAAAGTATGACATTAATAGCTCATGCAATAGTTCAACGCAAGGTATAGCATTAGATGACTTAAAAGCTTATATTCAAACTCTTAACTTAGCAACAAAAGATGATATAGAAATGCTTAAAGAAAGAATAGAAAAACTTGAAAACAATTAGTTAGGAGGCTGAAAAATGCCTTGCATTTGCAAGGTATTTTTCAAATAATTGTAATGGAAAAAATAAATGCAAGAAAACGGATAAAACAAATAGCAGCTGTCTTTATAAGCCATGGTTTTAAAAAAGGAATAAATAACCCAAAGCAACTAAGACTTGCATTTGAAGAATTAGGACCATCTTTTGTTAAAATTGGGCAAATTTTATCAACAAGGCCTGATATATTACCCCATGCTTATATAGAGGAACTTCAAAAACTTCAAGATGATGTTAAACCTGAATCATACGAAGTTATAGAAAAAGTTATCACTACCGAACTTAAAAAACCTATTTCTGAAATATTTGTAAATTTTTCCAAAACACCTATAGCCTCTGCTTCATTAGCACAAGTTCATCTTGCTACTTTAAAAAATGGTACAAAAGTAGTCGTTAAAGTTCAAAGGCCAAAAGTAAAAGAAATCATGTTAAATGATATTTATATATTAGGTAAAGTAGCTCCATTTATTAATTTCACCACACCTGGAAGTGCCATAGATATAAAAGAAGTCGTAGAAGAACTTAAAAATGCTACCGAAAAAGAATTAGATTTTTTAAATGAAGCAGAAAATATAAAAAGATTTTATAAAAATAATAAAGATGTAAAATTCATTGTCAGTCCACAAGTATATGATGAATACACAACATCTAGCATATTAGTCATGGAATACATAGACGGTATTAAAATTGATAATATAGAACGATTAAATAAAGAAGGATATGATTTAAAAGATATTGCAAGTAAATTAGCTTATAACTATTGCCAACAAATATTTGAACATGGATTTTTTCATGCTGACCCACATCCTGGAAATATATTAATTCATGCTAACAAAATTGGATATTTAGATTTTGGTCTTATGGGAGACCTGTCAGAAAATCTTCAAAAGAAGTTTACTACATTTCTTGAAGCTATAGCATCAAGAGATATAAGCTCTATGACAAAATCAGTAATAAGAATAGGTTTAAAAAGAGGAAAAGTTGATAGCAAAAAATTATATTCCGATATTGAACATATATATAATGAATATATTGATGAATCATTATTTGATTTTGATTTACCTCAAATGTTAGATGAAATATTTAAAGCATGTAAAAGAAATAACATTTATATGCCTAAGGATGTAACTTTATTACTAAAAGGTTTGATGACCTTAGAAGGATTATTAGTTAAAATTTCACCAGAATTTAACATCATGGACATTATTACACCTTATGTGAAAAACTATTTCGTTAAAAATAAGTTAAACAAAATAAATTGGGTAGATGAGTTAAATATTATCTATTCATCAGCTCAATCTACTTTAAAACTTCCTACTAGACTTTTAGAACTAATTAACTATGGGCTTAGTGGTAAACTAAAAGCTAATATTGAATTAAGTAACTTAGAAAAACATATCAATCAACTAAATAAAATGGTCAATAGAATTGTATTTGGAATGATAGTAGCAGGTTTGTTAATTGGTTCATCAATAGTTATAAATTCCAATGTAGGACCAAAATTTCTTGATATGTCTATTTTTGGACTTATTGGATATGTTGGGTCAGTTACATTAGGACTTCTTCTTTTAATTTCAATACTTCGTTCAGGTAGAATTTAAAAGTCAAGGTGTATACACCTTGACTTTTTATATGTTGCTAAATATTTTCATTTTTGAAAGGGGATTTTAAGTTTCTAAAACTAAAATAAATGGCAAGCAACATAATGATCTTTTTCAACTTCTTTAAGTTTTGGTGTTTCTTGTTTACAAATTTCCTTTGCATACCTACATCTTGGTGCAAATTTACACCCTGGTTTAGTGTTAATTGGACTAGGAACTTCTCCTTCTAACTTAATCCTTGATTTAGATTCTTCAACATCTGGATCAGCAATAGGAATAGCTGATATTAACGCTTTAGTATAAGGGTGTAAAGGATTAGAATATAATGCTTCACTACTAGTCAACTCAGCAATAGCCCCTAAATACATAACACCTACTCTATCTGATATATGTTTAACCATAGAAAGATCATGAGCAATAAACAAATATGTCAATCCTAATTCCCTTTGTAATTTAATAAGAAGATTAACAATTTGAGCTTGTATTGATACATCCAAAGCTGATATAGGCTCGTCACATACAATGAAATCAGGCTCAACTGCAAGTGCTCTCGCTATGCCAATTCTCTGCCTCTGTCCACCAGAAAACTCATGAGGGAATCTGGATGCATGCTCTTTATTTAATCCTACTTGATTAAGGAGTTCATAAACTTTCTCTTGTTTTTGCTTTTGAGTATAATTTGGAAAATGCACATTTAATCCTTCTGATATAATACTACCAACAGTCATTCTAGGATCTAATGATGCATATGGATCTTGAAAAATGATTTGAGCTCTTTTCTTAAAATTAACTTTCTCCTTTTGTGATAATTTATGAACATCTATACCATCAAATAAAACTTGTCCTCCAGTAGCAGAATAAAGTCCTATAACCGTCCTTCCGCAAGTTGTCTTTCCACATCCAGATTCTCCAACTAAACCTAAAGTTTCACCTTTTCTAATATCAAAACTAACACCGTCTACAGCCTTCAATATAGCACCTTTACCTACATTGAAATATTTTTTTAATTCTTTTACTTGTACTAGTGTCTTGTAACTGTTATTCATTATTTTTCACCCCCTGTAAAATCTGGTATTTCAATTTTGGGAGCGTTTTCGTGCTTTAACCAGCATGAAACACTATGTGTCTCACTCATTTTTGTAACTGGGGGTTCCATCTCTCTACATATAGGCATACAATATTCACATCTAGTAATAAATGGACATCCAACTGGAGGCATCAACAAATCAGGTGGTGTTCCCTGTAGAGAGTAAAGCTCTGATTTATTTTCTTGAGTTAGCTTAGGTACCGATTTTAACAATGCCCAAGTATATGGATGTTGAGAATTATAAAAGATTTCCCTCTTTGCTCCTCTTTCAATAATTTTTCCACCATACATAACTTGTATTCTATCTGCTACGCTTGCAACAACACCAAGGTCGTGAGTAACCAATATTATTGATGTATTAGACTTTTCTTGTAGCTCTTTCATCAAATCCATGATTTGAGCTTGTATAGTTACATCTAAAGCAGTAGTTGGTTCATCTGCTAACAATATTTTAGGATTGCAAGCTAATGCTATAGCAATCATAGCACGCTGTCTCATTCCTCCTGAAAATTGATGAGGATATTCTTGTGCTCTCTTTCTCGGATTAGGAATATTAACTAAATTAAGCATCTCCACAGCACGTTCTAAAGCTTCCTTTTTCCTCATCTTAGAATGTATCTGCAAGCTTTCAGCTATTTGCTCTCCTATCTTCATTGTGGGGTTAAGAGAAGTCATAGGATCTTGAAAAATCATACTAATATCTCTTCCCCTTAAATGTTTTAATCTAGACTTGTTCATCTTTAAGACATCTTCACCTAAAAAATTAATTATACTTCCCTTTTTAATTTCTCCAGGTGGAATAGGAATTAGTCTCATTAAAGACTTTATAGTTACTGATTTACCACATCCTGATTCCCCAACAATCGCTAACGTCTCTCCTTTATTTAATTCAAAATCCACCCCTCTTACTGCTTTAACTTCTCCTGCATAAGTGTGAAATGATACTTCTAAATTTTTAACTTCTAGTATTCTTTCCATAAAACATTCTCCTTACTGACGTAGTTTAGGGTCTAAAGCATCTCTTAGTCCATCTCCCATAAGTGTAAAAGAAAGCATAGTCAAACTAATACACAAAGCTGGGAAAAACAATTGATAAGGATAAAACATTAAGTTCTGTTGAGCTCCTGAAGCTAATGCTCCCCAACTAGTATTTGGAGATTGAACTCCCAATCCCAAATAACTTAAAAATGCTTCTGCAAAAATATAGCCTGGTATATCAAAGGTAATAGCAACTATTACTACACCCATTGTATTCGGTATAAGATGTTTTCTAATTATTTCAGTTGTTTTAACGCCTAAAGCTTGAGCTGCCATAATATATTCTTGTTCTTTTAACTGTAATATTTGTCCCCTAACAAGCCTTGCCATACCACACCATCCGGTTATAGTAAGTGCAAGAATAAGTGAGAATAATCCACTTTCTTGAAATATTAAAGAAATTAAAATTACTACTATTAGATATGGTATGCTAGAAATTATCTCTAATATTCTCATCATAATTGTATCAACTTTGCCACCTAAATAACCTGCTAATCCACCATATATACAACCAATAACTGTATCAATTAAAGCACCAATCAACCCAATTATTATTGATACTCTTCCACCTTTCCAAACACGTGCAAAAAGGTCACGTCCTAATTGATCTGTACCAAACCAGTGTTCTAAGCTTGGTTTCTGATTAATTTTTAATGAATCATTAACCTCATATGAATATCCAGATATGCTTGGCCCAATAATTGTCATAACGCTTATTATGATCAATATTATCATAGATAAAATTGCAATTTTATTTTGCTTCAATCTTCTCCAAGCATCCTGCCAATATGTCATACTAGGTCTATATATTTCTTCTTTATTAAGATCATCGCACCCAATTATTTTAAACATTTCTTTTGAGTTAACTAAATCCTTAGGTTCAGTCACTAGATATCCCTCCTATTTTTCTTTACTTCCAGTTAATCGTATTCTAGGATCTACAACAACATACAAAATGTCAACAACTAATAAGGAGAAAATAAATAGGAAGGTGAAAAAGTTAGTTTGTCCAAGAATCATTGTATAATCCCTGTCATTTATTGCACTAACGTAATTAAATCCTAATCCAGGAATTCCAAATATACTTTCAATTACAAATGAACCAGTAAAAATAGCTGCAATTTGTGGTCCTAAAATTGTAATGGCAGGAATTATTGCATTTCTAATGATGTGTTTCCACACAAGTCTAGCTCCAGTAACTCCTTTAGCTCTAGCTGTTAAAATATAGTCTTGACCAATTACATCCAGAACATTTGTCCTCATATATCTTGCATAAGTTGCCATAGAACCAAAGCATAATGCTATAGTAGGTAAAACAGTATGTTTAAAGCTACCCCATCCAATAGTAGGGAAGATGGTGTGCTTAACAGTAAAATAATATTGCAATAATGCAGCAATAACAAAACTTGGAACTGATACTCCAACTATTGCCAAAAATATTACTAAATAATCTGGCCATTTATTTCTCTTAAATGCTGCAATTACACCAAAAATAATTCCTATAGTAAACCCTATAATTAATGCTTGCCCACCTAATCTCCCAGAAACTGGCGAATAAATCTGTATTGTTTTTGTAACGCTTCTACCAGGGTATGTTAATGATTCTCCAAAATCGCCATGTAATATAAGTCTTTTAATATACTTTCCATATTGGACAATAAGAGGCTGGTCTAGGCCATATTTCGCATAATAATTTTGTTTTATTTGCTCTGGCAAATTTCTACCTAACGAAGCTAAGGGGTCTCCAGGAATTATGTGCATCAAAAAAAACGTTATACTTATTACAATAAATAATGTGATAAACATATAGACTATTCTTTTTAAAATATATTTGAACATTTTAATACCCCCATCAAGTATTTAAACCATTATTGAATTAACATAACATGATATTCTCATACACTTAAGTGTATGAGAATATCATGTTAACAATATACGGTTTTTTAATTATGGTCTACCTTGAGTATAAGCATATTTATATTCAGTTTCACCAAATAATGGACTCATTACTCCCTTTACATATTTATATCTGAAAGAATTTCTTCTTCTATAAACTGTAGGTGAGAATACAGCTTCGTCATAAAGTAAGATATTTTCTGCTTTCTTAAATAATTCTAATCTTTTTTCTGAATCATTTGTATTTTGAGCTTCTTCAATGATACTATCGTATTCTTCATTTACCCATCCTGTTGGAACTATTCCAGCATCAGATTTCCACATATCAAAGAATGTCATAGGATCATTGTAGTCACCATTCCAAGCCATACCAGCTATTTGATAATCTAATTCATCTGTTCTCTTTTGGAATACAGGCCATTCTACATATTCAGCTTCCATATTGATTCCTAATTGTTTTTTGAACATTTGTTGCATATATTCAGCATATGTTCTATACCATTGATCTGTACCTGATTGAAGCATAGTTACTGTAACTTTGCTTGGGTCTGGATCCATACCTAATTCTTCTAAACCTTTCTTTAATAATTCTTTTGGATCAGGATTTTCTTCTGCTAATTTTCTAATAGGTTCTTCACCAACAAGCTCTCTAAAATCTTTGCCATCTAATTGTAGTGATGGTGGTACCCAACCGTAAGCAGCTTCAAAAATACCATGGAATATAACATTTGCCATATCTTCTCTTGTGATAGCTAATGTGAATGCTTTTCTTACATTTGCATTGCTAAATAATTTATCATTGTGATTGTAGAACATATAGTTACAAGATGGATCATATCCTTGTATTCTGTTGAATTTACCAGTTTCTTCAAATTTCTGAATCCACTCTGGTTTTGATACTCCAGCCATATCAATTGCTCCACTTAATAATGCATTGTATCTAGCATTTTGATCATTTATAATTTTCATGTTAATTTTTTCAAGTATTACACTGTCTTTATCCCAGTAAGTATCATTTTTAACAAGAACTACTTCATTATTGTGTGTCCAGCTTTCTATTTTAAATGGTCCACAAGCAAGCATTTTTTCTGCTTCAGTACCATAAGAATCTCCATATTTTTCAACTATATCCTGTCTTTGAGGAAGCATAGTTTTAAAATATGTCAATTGTAAGAAATATGCACAAGGTGATTCTAAAGTAAATTGTAATGTTTTATCATCTAAAGCTTTTACACCTACTTCGTCTGCTTCTATTTTACCTGCGTTGTATTCATCTGCTCCTTTTATAGGTGATAATAAGTATGCATAAGAAGATCCAGTATCAGGGTTTAAAGTTCTTTTTATACTATACTCAAAATCATGAGCAGTAACAGGTTTGCCATCTTCCCAGTTTAGATCTCTTAAATAGAATGTCCAAACTAAACCATCATCACTAGTTTCCCATCTTTCAGCAGCTGCTGGTCTTATCACATCATTACCATTTTCGTCTTGTTCAATTCTAGTCAAACCTTCTAATATCTCAGCATCTATTTGTGATGAATAAAGATCTGTTGCTTTAGAAGGGTCTAAAGTTCTTGGTTCTGCACCAAGTAAAGTATTGATATATTGTTCGCTGTCAATACTTGTTTCATCAGCTTCATTTCCTGCTTCTTGCCCTTCATTACCTTCTTGATCGTTTGTTGCCTGGTCATTTCCACAACCAGCTAATACTGTAGTCATTAGCATTACAGCTACTAACAACAAAACTAACCACTTTTTTGTCTTTAAGTGTTCTTTAAACATACTTTTTCCCCCTTAAAATTATTTTTGTTATTTGTTGTAAAATAGAATTTAATAAGAATTTACCACAAAATTTTAATGATGTCAAATATTTGAATTTTGTGAAAATTTTAGTTGTTATGAAATTGTTTTCACTATAATTCTCATAACAAGATTTGTGCTAATTTTTTTATTTACTAATGATTTCGTTCTGTAATTAAATTCTATAATAATAAAAATAAATCCTTCTTTTTTTGAAATTATGACAATAACTTAAATGTTTCATTTCATTCTTTTAATATTTGTTAAATTTATTTTATTAATAAAAATTAATATTATTAATACAATATTAACAATTTAATATTTACTAGCCAAAATTGTATAATCGCTGTAATATAAAAAATTCGGAGTCAGCTCTAACTCCGAATTTTTATATTATCTCAATATTTAACTTTTCATCTATAACATTTATTGTCAAGTTATCATTTTCTTTTACATCGCCTTTTATTATCAACTTTCCTATTTCAGTTTCAAGATATTTTTCTAAATACCTCTTAACAGGTCTTGCTCCATATTGAACTGAATATGATTTGTTTATAATCAATTCTTTGGCTTCATCTGTTATTTTAATATTAATATGTTTATCTGCAAGTCGTCTTCTAATATCTTCTGCACCTAGTTCTATTATCTTGTATATTTCTTTTTTAGTAAGAGGCTTAAACATAACTATTTCATCTATTCGATTTAAAAACTCAGGTCTAAATATTCTTTTCATTTCTAGCATTACTTTGTCCCTAGCTTCTTTACTTATTTCACTTTTATCATTTAATCCTTCCAATAAATAAGTAGAACCTATATTAGATGTCATTATAATAACAGTATTTTTAAAATCTACAGTTCTTCCTTGATTATCAGTAAGCCTTCCATCATCTAAAACTTGAAGAAGTATATTAAATACATCTGGGTGTGCCTTCTCTATTTCATCAAATAATATAACTGAATAAGGCTTTCTCCTCACAGCTTCAGTAAGTTGACCTCCTTCATCATATCCCACATATCCTGGAGGTGCTCCTATAAGTCTGGAAACTGAAAACTTCTCCATATATTCACTCATATCAATCCTTATCATATTTCTTTCACTGTCAAAAAGTGATTCGGTCAAAGCTTTAGCAAGCTCTGTTTTACCAACTCCAGTAGGCCCAAGAAATATGAATGAACCAATAGGTTTTCTCATATCTTTAAGCCCTGCTCTTGCTCTTATAACTGCATTAGAAACACTCTCAACAGCATCATCCTGTCCTACTACTCTCTTGTGAAGAATATCATTTAAATGAATAAGTTTTTCCCTTTCAGTTTCAACAAGCTTTGATACAGGAATACCAGTCCATTTTGATACTACTTGTGCTATTTCATCTTCTGTTACTTCTTCTTTGAGCATTTTGTTTTCTCCAAGATTTCTTTGTTTTTCCTCTTCTAGTTTTTTCTGTAATTCTGGAAGCTTCCCATATTTTAATTGAGATAATTTTTCTAAATCATAATTTCTTTCAGCTGCTTCTATTTCTCTTTTTACTATATCGATTTCTTCTTTAATCTTTTTTACTTTACTTATACTGCTTTTTTCCAATTCCCATTGAGCTTTTTGGGCATTATAATGTTCCTGGAGGTTTGAAAGCTCTTTTTCTATATTTTCCAATCTCCTTATAGAATCACTATCAGTTTCTTTTTTCAATGCTTGCTTCTCTATTTGAAGTTGCATGATCTTTCTTCTCGTTTCATCTAACTCTGCAGGCATACTATCTATTTCTGTCCTTATCATAGCTGCTGCTTCATCCATTAAGTCTATGGCTTTATCAGGTAAAAATCTATCTGTTATATATCTATCAGATAAAACTGCACATGATATTACTGCACTATCAGATATACGAACACCGTGGTGTATTTCATACCTTTCCTTTAACCCTCTAAGTATGGATATAGTATCTTCTACATTAGGCTGATCAACTATAACTTTTTGGAACCTTCTTTCTAGTGCTGCGTCTTTTTCAATATATTTTCTATATTCATCTAAAGTAGTAGCTCCTATACAGTGTAATTCACCTCTAGCAAGCATTGGTTTTAATATATTCGATGCGTCCATAGCTCCTTCAGATTTTCCAGCACCAACTATATTGTGTATCTCATCTATAAACATAATTATTTTTCCATCAGATTTTTCAATCTCCTTAAGTACAGCTTTTAACCTTTCTTCAAATTCTCCTCTAAATTTTGCTCCAGCTACTAATGATCCCATATCAAGTGCAAATATAGTTTTATCTTTTAATCCCTCAGGTACGTCTTTGTTTACTATTCTCTGGGCTAAACCTTCAGCTATAGCAGTTTTTCCTACTCCCGGCTCACCTATGAGCACAGGATTATTCTTAGTTCTTCTCGAAAGTATCCTTATTACATGTCTTATCTCACTATCTCTACCTATAACTGGATCTAGCTTTCCTAACCTAGCTTCTTCTACCAAATTTCGTCCAAACTTTTTTAAAGGGTTATAAGTACTTTCTGGATTATTAGATGTAATATTTTGATTTCCCCTTATTTTTTGTAAAGCCTCTAAAAATCTCTGCAAAGTGATTTTATATCTCTTAAATATCTCTTCAGAAGGTATTCCTCTCTCTTTGAGCATAGATATATATATATGCTCAACTCCAATATATTCATCATTAAATTTTTTAGCTTCTTCCTCTGCTCTTAATAATATCTTTGTAAATAATCTTCCTGTATATATATTATTTGCCCCAGAACCATACTGTTTTGGCAATTGATCTATTTTACTTTGTACGTCCTTTTTAACAAGATCTATATTTTCTCCCATGTAGGATATTATCTTTGGTATCAATCCATCAGTTTGTGAAAGAAGTGCCATATGCAAGTGTATCTCTTCTACCTGTTGATTTTCATTTTTTATTGCTATTTCTTGTGATGATACAATAGCTTCCTGACTTTTTTGAGTAAATTTTTCAATATCCATATTTATCCCTCCTATTCTTTAAGAATAAATATATATAGGTAAACAAAATTTAAGCTTAAAGTATGTCTATCGAGTTTACTTAAATTAAATTGATTTTATCTATTCTCTAGGATTAAAATTTGATATATCCTTTAGTTTTTTATATAATTCTCTCTCTCCTTTTGTTAAATGAGTAGGATTTACAATCTTTGCTTCAATATACATATCTCCAAGATTTCCATTCATATCTCTATAGCCCTTTCGTGGAATTCTAATTTTTTGACCTGATTGAATTCCTGCAGGAATTTTTACTTTTACCTTGCCATCTAAGGTATTTACCACTACTTTAGCTCCAAATAAAGCTTCCCAAGGAGTAATCTTTACATCAGAAATAATATTTAGCCCTTCCAATTTAAATTGATCATTTTTAACCAATTTTATTTTTAAATATAAATCTCCATTTACTCCACCAATTCCTGGAGAACCCTGCCCTTTAATTTTAATCTTCTTACCAGGAATTATACCCCTTGGTATCTTTACAGAAATAGTCTTGTATTCATTTCCCATTCTTAAGGACACTCTTTTAGTAGCTCCTTCATATGCTTCCTTTAATGTTACCTCTATTTCTGATTCTACATCTTGGCCTTTTTGCACTCGGGTACTGGAAAATCCTCTCCTTCCTCCAAATAAATCTCCTATGTCATAATCGCTACCACCAAAAAACATGTTAAAGAAGTCACTAAATCCTCCACCTCTTCCACCAAATTCAAAGTGAACACCATCTCCAAATCCAAATTGAGAAGGATCAAACTCTTGCCCTCCATAAAAGTTATATCCACTTCCTAAAGTGTCATATTTTTTTCTCTTATTTTCATCCCCCAATACTTCATAAGCTTCATTTATTTCCTTAAATTTTTCCTGCGCTTTTTCGTTTCCAGCATTCATATCAGGGTGATATTTCTTAGCCAGTTTTCTATATGCTTTCTTTATCTCTTCTTGAGAAGCGTTTTTATCTACTCCTAATATTTCGTAATAATCTTTATACTTCACAATTATCCCTCCTATAAGGAAGTTTATATCGTAATAAAAATAATATGTATAGTTTTACTTTGACTTTCTTTGACCTTCAATATAATTATAAATCTAAATATTTCAAAAATCAACTACTTAATCAGTTTTTATAAGTAATTTATATATAAAGAAAATTAATTTTCACAAACGTATTTCAGAAATTTCCTCTTAAAATTAATTCTAAATTTGTAACTAAAAACATAACATCTTTAATATTTATCCTGCTAATTACTTTAAATTATATTATCTAAAAACATAAAAGGAGAGGATAAGAAGTAAATAATTTACTTCTTATCCTCTCCTTTAAAGTCATTACTTTTGCATGTAGTTGAATAGGGACATCCATTACAACTTTCACAATTACTTCCTTTAGCTGCATTTTTCAGCTTTCTAAACAAATAATATACAGAATATGCTAGAACTCCTATTAATATAATTATACCTATTATTGACTTCATAATTTCATCCCCTAAAGAGCAATATATTTATTTTATGATTGTATCTAGTACATTATTACCCTTTTATTCATAAATCAATTAATTAAATTGATTATCACTATACTCATGATACATCATTCTTGTTATTGCAATTCATACTACATGAGCTACAACCATGTCCACAGCTAGTTTCTCCTTTTATCACTTTTTTAGTATTTTTTATCGCTATATATGCTGCAGTTCCTACTATAATTCCACCTATTAATATATCCATAATAACCACGCCCCCTTTATATTTTAAAACTTGAGGAAATTGCATAATTACTGATAGTCTAAAATATTTTATTATGCAATTTCCTCACTTTAATATCTCCATTTATTTATACAAATAATTTTCCTATTTGATAAATTAATAAAGCAACTATATATGCCACAGTAGTTTGATATGCCATAGCAAACAAAGTCCACTTCCATGAATTAAATTCTCTTTTCATAGCTCCAATAGCTGCAATACATGGGGACGCAAGAAGGTTAAATGCCATAAACGCCCAAGCTGTTAATGGAGTAAACATTAATTGGATATGATTTACAAGTTCTGGTGTATTTTCCGCTACTTCTCCTACCCCACTTAAAATACCAAATGTAGCAACTACAACTTCCTTTGCTACTAAACCAGAAAATACTGAAACTGCTGAAACCCAAGTCCCAAATCCAAGTGGTTTAAATATTGGTGCAATAAATCTTCCTATTGAAGCTAATATACTATTAGAAACATCCTCAACTAAAGATAGTGATGGACTGAAGGATTGCAAGAACCACAAAATAACTGCTGCTGAAAATATAATAGTTCCTGCTTTTTTTAAGAATCCTTTCCCTCTGTCCCACATATGGATTAGTAAGCCTTTTATTGTTGGAACTCTATATGGTGGTAATTCCATCACAAACGGTGCACTTTCTCCTTTGAAAATTGTCTTTTTTAACAATATACTTGATAATATGGCAATTATTATTCCTATTAAATAAATAGTAAACACTACTAGTCCTTTTTGTTGTGGAAAAAATGCTGACGCAAACATTACATAAATAGGCATTTTAGCACTACAGGAAATAAACGGTGTTAATAATATAGTTAACTTTCTATCTTTATCATTCTCTAGTGTCCTAGTTGCCATGATACCAGGAACAGAACAACCTGAGCCTACTAACATTGGTATAAATGATTTTCCAGTCAAACCAAATTTTCTGAAAAATTTATCCATTACAAAAGCAACTCTTGCCATATATCCGCTATCTTCTAAAATCGATATGAAAAAGAATAATATCATAATCTGTGGTACAAACACTAGTACAGATCCTACCCCTCCAAAAATACCATCGACAATTAATGCATGTAGCCATTCAGCTGTATTTATACTTACCAACCAGGCAGAAATATTGTCTGATAAAAATGCTATTCCACTTTCTACCCATCCTATCGTATAATCACCTAATGTTTGAATTGATACATAATAAACTACCCACATAATTACTAAAAATATAGGTATAGATAGTACTCTATTGGTTACAACTTTGTCTATTTTATCTGACACAGTCATCTTGCCTTTATTTTTCTTTTTTACAGCTGATCTTACAACTTTATTAATATATTGATATCTTTGATCAGCTATAGCGCTTTCTATATCATCATCGTATTTCTTTTCTATTTTTTGTATTTTTTGGTCAACTTGGTCTTTTAGCTCTTTATTGATTTTTATTTTTTCTATTACTTTTTCATCTTTTTCTAAAAGTTTTATAGATAACCATCTACTATTGTATTCATTCTCTTTAGCTATTTCTTCTACCATATTTTCTATATCATGTATCACAGATTCTATATCTTTATCGAATATGCTTATTGTTTCTGATGGTTTAATCCCTTTATCAATTACTCTTATACACTCGTTTACAAGTTTTTCTACACCTGTGCCTTTATTAGCTGATATAGGAACTATAGGAATTCCTATTTTTTCTTCTAATAATTTAATATTTATTTTATCTCCATTTTTGTTGATTATGTCCATCATGTTTAATGCAATAACAATAGGTATCCCTATTTCTCTTAATTGGGTAGTTAAGTACAAATTTCTCTCAATATTCGTAGCATCTATTATGTTTATAATTGCATCTGGTTTTTCTTCTACAATATAATCTCTAGCAATTACCTCTTCTAAAGTATATGGAGATAAAGAATATATACCAGGTAAATCTATAATACTAATTTTTCTTTCTGATTTTTTTACTTTACCTTCTTTCCTTTCTACTGTTACTCCTGGCCAATTTCCTACATATTGGGTGCTTCCTGTTAATGCATTAAACAATGTAGTTTTCCCACAATTTGGATTGCCAACCAGCGCTATTTTATATTGCTTATCAACATTCTTAACTGCTGCTATATTATCCAAAACATAATCACTCCTTGTTCGATAATGATAATTATTCTCATTTAATTGTTAAAAAAAATTATTCCACTATAATATTCTCTGCTTCTTCTTTTCTAAAAGTCAATTCATATCCCCTTAAGTTTACTTCAATAGGATCCCCCAATGGTGCTACTTTTCTTACAAAAATCTCTTCTCCTTTAGTTACTCCCATATCCATTAATCTTCTTCGTACAGGTCCTTTCCCAATTATTTTTTTTATTTTTACTGTTTCTCCTGGTTTTATATGCCTTAATGTGGTTTCCATATTTCTACCTCCTATATTAATATTTCTCTCAATACAATTTAAAATTAATTCTTACCAATAATTCATTTATTCAGGACTTACCATTATTTTTTGTGCTACACCTCTACCAACTGCTATTTTACATCCTTCTAATAATATAACCATAGGGCCATTGTCATTTCTGACAACTTCAATACTAGCTCCTTTATTTATTCCCATTGAAATTAATCTCTTTACTATGCTCTTGCCCCCAACTATTCCGTCAACTATACCTCTTTCACCAACATTAAAAAAATTTAACGGCAATGCACTCATATCTGACACCTCCATAATATTGCTTTGTTATAGCCTTATAACTATGTATAGAAAAATAAATCACTTTGAAAACTTATATTTTTATCTCTTAAAATACAAATTTTATCATGAATATTAATACGATTTTATAATTAAATGATAATGGTTTTCATTATCATTTATAATTTATCATATCTTTTTCTAATAGTCAATAGTCCATATATAATTTTTTCAATTCATAATAATTAAAAAGTTAAAATTGATCCAAATATAAACATTTTATAATTTGTCCCTAATATTTATTCATGCTATAATTTAATTAATGAATTTACATAGTTACTGATAAATCAAAATTTTATTATGCAATTTCCTATAATTAGTAAAATTGTATAAAAGGAGGGGCAAATTTGAAAAAACACGTTGCAATATTTTTATCTTTTATTCTAATGCTTGTCTTTATATTTAGTTCAAATTTTAGTTATGCAAATGAAGCTAGCGAAGACACTGCAAAAGCTGAAGTACTGGAAATAATAAGTAGCAATGAAAACGAGGGGGTTTTTGGTGCAGGCCAACAAGTAGTTAAAGTGAAAATATTGTCTGGGAAATATAAAGGAAAAGAAGTAATAATTCAGAATGAATTAAGTGGTAATCCTGCTTTCGAAATTAAAGTTAATAAAGGAGATAGAGTGATTTTATATATTGACGAAGAAATTGAAAACGGACCCACTTTTTATATATCTAATTTTGTTAGGGACAGATATGTATTAATAACTATAATAATTTTTGTAATTCTTTTATTAATAATTGGCAAAATATCTGGATTAAAATCTTTAATAACTCTTAGTTTAACTGCTTTTATTGTAATTAAATTTATGTTACCTATGATTTTAAAAGGACACAATCCAATAATCGTGTCAGTTTTATCAGCCATTGTAATTACAGTTATTACTTTTTTAATTGTATCAGGTTTTAATTCAAAATCTGTATCTGCTATAATTGGAACATTAATAGGAGTTTTAGTAGCAGGATTTTTAGCTTATTTTATTGGTTCACTCGCTAAACTTACCGGATTAAGCAGCGAAGAAGCTAATATGTTAATGTATATACCTCAAAATGTAAATTTTGATTTTAAAGGTCTTTTATTTGCAGGCATTATCGTAGGAGCACTAGGTGCCGTAATGGATGTAGCTATGTCTATTTCATCAGCAATGTATGAAATGAAAGGAATTCATCCTGAAATAAGTCAAAAAGAGCTTATGAAATCTGGATTAAATATTGGGAGAGATATAATGGGTACGATGACTAACACTTTAATACTAGCTTATACTGGAAGTTCTATATCCCTTTTATTATTATTCATGGCCTATGAAACATCTTTAATTAATATCATAAACATGGACTTAATAGCTACTGAGATAATTAGAGCTATGGCAGGAAGCATAGGGTTAATTGTCGCTATACCAGCTACAGTTTTAGTTAGTGTATTGCTTTTAAATAATAAGAAACTTTAATATTTAAATTTTCGAGCCTTGGAAAATATACTTTTGTCTTAACTTTTCAAGCATTAGTATAAAAAGTATATTTTCCAGAGGCTTTTTTATTTTAATACTGTTTCCCTACATATTTTTTACTCATTGAATGTTCTTTTAACAAATTATTTTTTATTTCCCATAAAGGCTTAGATAAATCTACAAAATATTTATGAGGATTTTCAAACCTTAAAACTTCATCCCAAAGACTATCTATTTGTTCTTTGCAATATTGTTTTATTTCTTTTAATGTAGGACTTTTATATATACATTTACCTTTATCAAATATTTTTACTAGAAGTTTTTTAGTATAAAAATTAGTAATAGTTTTCCTTTTCCATGTATATAATGGGTCAAAAATCTCGTACGGTTTATTTTCATCTATTACTTCGTCTGCTAATGTTATCACATCAGCTATTGCTTTGTTAGTATCTTTATCAAAAATCCTTACAACTTGCTTATGTCCTGGTATAGTTATCTTTTCAACATTTTCACTAATCTTTATTTTAGGTATTATTTTCCCATTTTCCTCTATTGCTACCATTTTATATACTCCACCAAATACAGGTTCTGATTTGGCAGTTATTAATCTTTCTCCTACTCCAAAAGAATCCACCTTAGCATCTTGCAGCAATAAATCTCTGATAATATATTCATCTAATGAATTTGACGCAATTATAGGACAATCATTAAGCCCTGCTTCATCAAGCATTTTTCTAGCTCTCTTAGACAAATAAGCTATATCTCCACTATCTAATCTTATACCTTTAGGTCTATACCCTCTTGGAATTACTTCTTCTTTAAATGTTTTTATAGCATTGGGAACACCAGATTTTAGCACATCATATGTGTCAACTAATAATACACAATTTTCAGGATAAGTCCTAGCATATGCTTTAAATGCATCTAGTTCTGTATCAAACATTTGAACCCAGCTATGTGCCATAGTCCCTAATGCTGGAACATCAAAATCTCTATCAGCTATCGTACAAGCAGTGCCTACACAACCTCCAATATAAGCTGCTCTAGCTCCTAGTATAGCTCCTTCATATCCCTGTGCTCTACGTGATCCGAATTCCATTACCGGCCTACCCTTTGCAGCTCTAACTATCCTATTTGTCTTAGTAGCAATAAGGCTCTGATGGTTTATAGTTAATAGTACCATTGTCTCAATAAATTGTGCTTGTACTACTGGTCCCCTTACTACAACAATAGGTTCAGAGGGAAATATTGGTGTTCCTTCTGGTATAGCCCACACATCACAACTAAACTCAAAATTTTTAAGGTATTCTAAAAATTTTTCGGAAAACATTTTCTTGCTGCGGAAATAATCTATATCTTCTTCTGTAAATCTTAAATTTTTTAAATAATCAATAAGTTGTTCTACTCCAGCCATTATTGCAAATCCACCATCGTCTGGGATCCTCCTAAAAAACATATCAAAATATGCTATTTTGTCCTTCATCCCATGTTCAAGATAACCATTTGCCATTGTAAATTCATAAAAGTCTGCAAGCATAGTTAAATTTTGCCTGTCATCTTTATTAACGCTAATCATATACATTTTCTCCTTCTAATATAATTTAATATATTCCTTTGTACTAATTATAATCTAAATAAATTATTTTTCAATAAAGAATTTGAATATTTTTCCCTTAAAATTTTTTATTCTTAACTTTTTTAAGCCTATAAAAATCTTCTCTTTCTTTTTCTGCTAAAAAATCTTCTATTACCTTTATCTCTCGTTCGTATTTTGGAATTTGAATTTTTTCTAAGCCATTAGCCCTTTTCTGAGTTTTCTTAATCTCCATAGCTAATTTGAAAACGGAATTTTCTACCTCTGCCAATTCAAAAATCAGATCTTTAACAGTTCTAAATTTATCTATAGCCATATCTAAAACAGAATTTGTCCTAAAAAATCCATATTGGGTGCTCATCTTTGAAGGTTGGAATTTTATAGTTGGTATTTCTACTCCCATTACACTTTTAAACAATATTTGATACTCTTTCTCTTTAGATATAGACAAAGAAATTTCCTTTACATTTTTTTCGCCCATAGTTATATTGACCATTTGCAGTGCTTCATAAGCTTCTCTAAAAATTTTATCAATGTCCTCTTGAATACTCTTAGATTTATCTATAAGAGACATCATTTCTTTTATCAATACGGTTCTTTTTTTATCTAGAAGTTCAAAGCCTTTTTGAGAAAATTCCTTAGAGTTCTTAACTTTTATTAAGTTTGCTTTAGTAAGCGCTATATTAATAGCCATAGCTAGTACTTCCTTTCTCCATTTCCAAGGTATTTTTTTATTAATTCAGGTTTTAATCTATCTAGCTCTTCAACAGGTAATATAGATAGCACATCCCAAGCTATATTTAATGTTTCTAAAATGCTTCTATTTTCATTATAATCTTGAGTTATAAATCTTGATTCAAAAACCCTGCCAAATTCCATATATTTTTTATCAACTTCTGATAAATCATCTTCCCCAATAATTTGTGACAATGCCCTTACTTCCTGCACTTTCGAGTAAGAAGCAAAAAGCTGATTTGCTACGTCTGGATGGTCTTCTCTAGTAAACCCTTTACCTATACCATCTTTCATAAGCCTAGAAAGAGATGGAAGTATGCTTATAGGAGGATATATGTTTTGTTGTTGAAGCTCCCTTGATAAAACAATTTGTCCTTCAGTAATATATCCAGTTAAATCTGGTATAGGATGGGTTATATCATCGTTTGGCATAGTTAAAATTGGAAGTAAAGTTATAGATCCTTTTTTATCTTTAAGCATTCCTGCTCGTTCATACAATGAAGCCAAATCAGAATAAAGGTATCCTGGATATCCCTTTCTACTTGGTACTTCCCCTCTAGCAGATGAAACCTCTCTTAATGCTTCACAATAGCTAGTTAAATCCGTCATTATAACTAGTATATGCATGTTTTCATTAAAAGCAAGATATTCCGCAGCAGTAAGAGCACATTTAGGTGTCGCAATTCTCTCTACTATTGGGTCATCAGCATAATTTAAATACATAACAACTTTATCTGATGTCTGAGACTCTTCAAAGCTTTTCCTGAAAAAATCCGCTTCATCATGTTTAACCCCTATAGCAGCAAAAACTACTGCAAAATCCTCATTAGTTTTAGAACTAATACGTGCTTGCTTAACTATTTGTGCAGCTAATTCATTATGCGAAAGACCGTTACCTGAAAATATAGGAAGTTTTTGTCCTCTAATAAGGGTTATAAGCCCATCTATAGACGATATTCCAGTTTGTATGTAATCTCTAGGATATTTCCTAGCAACAGGATTCATGGGCCTACCATTTATGTCTACAGGGACACCGCTAAATATTTCCCCTCCTCCATCTATTGGTTCTCCTACTCCGTTAAACGTTCTTCCTAGTATTTCCTTAGAAACAAAAATCTCTAATGGTTTGCCTGTAAAACTAACTAAACTATTATTAGTAGATAACCCAGATGTTCCTTCAAATACTTGGGCTATAACCTTATCATTATCTATTTTAATGACTTTACCTCTCTTTTCTTCTCCATTGTTTAATTTTATCTTTATTATTTCACCATAAGCTGCACCTTCTACCCCTGATAATTCTATAAGGGGACCTTCAACCCTATCGAGAATCAAATATTCTTTCTTCATATAATCACTTCCTACTAGTTCATATATTTTTGTTCTAATTCATCATAATAGTCATTTATTTTATCTTCTAAAATCTTTAAGCCTTCTAAATTATCATTAGGTATGTTGTATTTCATCTTTATTACTTCATCAAATAATTTTTCATCTTTTACTTGAGATATTGGTATACCTTTTTTTACTGCATCAAAACTTCTTTCATAGAGTAAATCTATAGTTTTAAGCATTTTATACTGTTTGTTTAGAGGAACATATGTATCTTCCTTATGAAAAGCATTTTGTTGAAGAAATCCTATTTTAATTACCCTTGATATTTCTAATATTAGCCTTTGTTCATCTGGCAATACGTCTTCTCCAACCAAAAGAACTATTTCACGAAGTTTTTTTTCTTCATGTAATAAGCTAAGCATTTTAGCCCTTAAATCTATAACATCATCAGCAATATTCTCATGATACCAAGCATCCATCATCTTAATATAGCCACTATAACTTGTAAGCCAATTTATTGCAGGATAATGTCTAGAATAAGCTAGCTCTCTGTCTAATGCTAGAAATACATTAACAAATCTCTTTGTATTTTCAGTAACTGGCTCAGAAAAATCTCCACCTGCTGGAGATACTGCACCTATGATAGTAATTGAACCTTCCTGTCCGCCTAAGGTAGATACATACCCAGCTCTTTCATAAAACTCTGCTATTCTAGATGCCAAATATGCAGGATACCCTTCTTCAGCAGGCATTTCTTCAAGTCTACCTGATATTTCTCTTAAAGCCTCAGCCCAGCGGGATGTAGAATCAGCCATAATAGCAACGTGATATCCCATATCCCTAAAATATTCAGCCATTGTAATACCTGTATATATACTAGCTTCTCTAGCTGCAACTGGCATATTAGAAGTATTAGCTATCAATATAGTTCTTTCCATTATAGGTCTGTTTGTCTTAGGGTCAATGAGCTCTGGAAAATCTTCAAGAACTTCTGTCATCTCATTACCCCTCTCACCACAGCCAACATACACTATGATATCTGCATCAGACCACTTAGCAAGTTGATGCTGAGTCATAGTTTTTCCTGTTCCAAATCCTCCAGGTATAGCAGCAGTCCCTCCCTTTGCAATAGGGAAAAAAATATCTAATATCCTCTGCCCTGTGATTAAAGGTCTATTTATAGAAATCCTTTTTTCTACAGGTCTTGGCATCCTCACAGGCCATTCCTGATACATTTTAACCTCATGAGTTATCCCTTTATTATCTTCTATTACTAAAAGTACTTCTTCTATATTGTAGCTACCACTATTCTTTACCTTTACAACTCGTCCTTCAATTCCTGGCGATATCATCAGTTTGTGAACAATAAGTGGTGTTTCTTGTACTTCTCCAAAAACATCTCCAGATTTAAGATAATCACCTTTGTTGACAATTATTTTTACTTGCCACTTTTTTTCAGTGTCAAGTGATAATAGTCCTACTCCTTCAGGAATAAAATCTCCTGCTACTTCATTTATCTTTTTTAAAGGTCTCTCTATACCATCAAACATATTACCTATCATTCCTGGACCAAGTTTTAAAGATAAGGGTTTTCCTGTAGGAATTATTTCTTCTCCTACCTTTAACCCCTCGGTTTCCTCATAAACTTGTATGGTACCATTATCTCCATCTAAAGATATAACCTCTCCTATAAGTTTTTTATCTCCAACCATAACCATATCTCTAACTTTAAAGCTCTTCATACCTTTACCTTTAATAACTGGGCCATTTATTGATATTATCGTCCCTTTAGTCACCTAAATCACCAGCCCGTTTTAAATCTTTATATAGAATTTGACCTATTATATGTTTGTTTTCAAGTATTTGCATTTTTAAAGTACAATTTATACGAAAAGTAAAATCTTCATTTATAGCTATAAAGCCTCCAATAATATCCTCATTTACACAAGCTAATTTTACCCTATCTTTAATATATCCAAGCTCTTCGATTAATTCGTATATATCATTTTCATGTCTTTCTATATCTTTTTTTGTAAGCTGTAATATTATTATTTTGTTCTTATTAAAATTAGAAAGTACTTCAGTTATTTTTTCTTTTAAATATATCTTATACTCATTTGTTTTAGTAAACAAAAGAGCATTTTCTTCTATTTCTTTTATAAATTGTTGTAGCAATTTGTTTTTTTTCGCTAATATTTTTTTCCTTCTATTTACCTTAGCTTCTGAAATCAACCTGTCTTTCTCTCGTTGAGCCATTTTAGTATACTTTTGTATTAGTGCTTTTCTTTTATCTTCAACTTCGCTTTTCGCCTTTTTCAATAATTCGTTATTTTTTTTATTTAATTCTTCTAATATTCTTTTGCATTCATGTTGCTCTTTTTCAAATACTAACTTTGAAAAGACATTTAATTTTTCCTCTACTGTTATCACACAAATCACCTCATATCTTAATCCCTAAAACCTCTCTAATGTATTTAGTAATGTAATTGCCTTTTTCTTTAAATCCATGTCTGTCTGGTATAACTATAATAAGCGGAATAGAATGTTTAAGTTTTATTTCTGTAACTTCATCTCTAACTTTTTCCATAACTTTTTCAGTAATTATAATTATCCCTATATCTTTATCACAAATAGCTTTGTTTAATTCTCTTAATATTTCTTCTCTTTCGTGAAGAACAACCCCGTCTATTCCTGCTAATCTTAACCCTAATTGAGTATCTTTATTATCACTTATTAATAAACTCCTCATATTATTCTCCTACAATCTACCTAATATCAATATAGAAACTATCAATCCATATATAGCAATTCCTTCAGCAAGTCCAACAAAGATCAATGTTTTTCCAAGTATTTTAGAATCTTCAGAAACTGCTCCTAGTGCTGAAGCTCCTACTGCACCTACAGCATATCCTGCTCCTATAGTAGCAAGCCCAGTTGATATTGCTGCAGCTATAAAGCCTAAACCAGAAGGAGATGTGGATGAATTGCCTTCTGCCATAGCAGTAACAATTTGAGGAACGAGCATAATAATAGAAAAAGCCATCAACGGTATAAAAGCAAATAGGTTAAATCTTAATATTTTTTTTAGCTTACCCTTACCAACACTATCATCTTTATATATTAAAAAAATTCCAGATCCAATAGTTAATAACACTATTAATATTGTACAAATCATTATAATTTCCATATTTATTCCTCCTAAATTATAATTTACTTATATCATAATCTCACTGGTTTAAATTCTCTACCTTCTCCTCTGTAATACTTACTGAATAATTCATAATACTCTAACCTTAATCCTTGTATAAATACTATAAGCCCTTCTAGTCCTATGATTATGATGTTTCCTACTATCAACATTACAATACTTCCTGCAAAACTGCCCATCAATTTTGCTATAGTTTCAAAAGCTATAAATAAGCCAACATGAGTCAATGCAAAGGCTCCAACCCTTATAAATGATATTGTACCGCTAAGCATGCTAAGTAAAGTTTCTAAAAGAGAAAATCCACTTTCTATATAGTAGCTTGAAGGTGATTCGCTATATAAAGGTTTCTTTTTAATAATAATGTTAGCTAAAGGTTGTTTTAATACCATTAAAACTGCTAAAATTACTAAAAGCAATATGTATATAGAATTGGGCAATATATTTATTTTTTTTATTATACTTCCAACTAATAAGAGTAAAATTAAGTAAAATGAAAGCCCTACAATTCCATTTCTCCCAAACACACCTTCTTCAATGTTTTTTCGTTTTAGCAAATTAATTATACTGAAAATATAGCTTATCAATGTCAAGATTATTCCAATCAAAACAGCACCGATTAAAACAGTATTTATGTTGTTAAAAGGTCTTATAAATAAAGCTGGTATAATATCCTCAAATCCAAAAACTGCACCATATAATACTCCGAAAACCATAGAACTAGCTCCTAATCTACTCAATATTCCAGAGAGTAAACTTTTTTTATTTTTCCTATTTAATAGTATTCCTGCTAAAAAAAGTACAAGACCTTGCCCAAAATCTCCAAACATAGCTCCAAATAAAGCCATATATGTTATGCTTAAAAATGGAGTAGGGTCTAATTCATCGTAGCAAGGCACTCCATACATGTTTACCAGATATTCAAAAGGTCGGAATATCATGTTGTTTTTTAACTTTGTTGGAGGTCTTAAAAAACTATCTATATTTTCATCTTCTTTGTACATAATGATCATTCCCTTGTATTTTCCAAGAGTGCCTTTTATCTTTCTTTTTTGAGTTTCCGGTACCCATCCTGAAAAATAGAAGAAGTTTTGAGTAAATACCATCTCCTTTTTTACTTCACCTACCCTTTGCTCCATTTTCAACTTACTATATAAATCAGTAGCTTTAACCACATTTTCATTCTTTAATTTTTCCAGTTCTCTTTCTAATTGATTTATTTCATCAACTATTTTCTTTTTCCTTAATTCCAGTTTTTTAGATATTTCAGATGGTGTTCCTGTATAACCATCTGGAATACCAATTTCATGAAAATTTAATGATCTTAATATCCTATTAGTCTCCACTTCTAAGTCCCTTGGAGAGATTATCATATATACTTCTCCTATTTCACTACTCCCTACATGAACAACTATTGCAGATATATTTTCATAATTTTTCTTAAGCTTTAGTTTTGCCTCCTTAGATAAAACACCTACTATAGTTGTAAAGTATTTCATATTCTTAAGTTTTTCTATTGGAATATTAAATTCTGACATATGACTAAAATTTTTATAAAATTTTTCTATTTTAACCAATTCTTCTTTCAATGAAGACAATTTTTCATATGGATTCACTAATTTATTAAACAAATCATTTATTTCAATAATACATTCATTAAAATCATAATGCTTATTTAGACATTTCTTATTTATTATAAATTCCTTATTGTAAATATTCTTTATAGTATTCATTTTATCCCATAGTTTCTTATAATCTCTATTCTCAGATAAAGGCTTTATAAAATTCATGTCCACAAGTTCCTTAACATTTTCTTCAGCGACATTTATAGTAAAGTGGCTTTCTTTAATTTCATTAAAAGCATTTACTATGTCAACGTTTTCCATCAAAACAATATCTCTTGTAACATTATCTACGTATTCTATTGGCCCTACTACATTCATCATAGTCATTTTTTCTATTGCCATTATCCATCACTTCCTTTTATATTTCTTACAAGGTATTTCTTTGCTTCGTTTTTATTTAATTTGTACCTTGAAGCCTCAATAATGGAAACAATATCTCTTATTTCGTATTCGAGGAGATGAATATAAGTTATAGATTGTATAATATCCATCTTTCCCTTTTTATAAAATCTTAAAAGCTCATAATATAGATATCTTTTTATTCGCCGTTCCATAAATAAATCTATAGTATCTTTATTATCAAATAAAAATGCATATCTTGTTTTAAGTATTTTTTCAATAAACTCATTTTCATCTCTAGAATAACATATATCCTTAATTTTCCTATAATTTAAATCATATCCACCTTCAAGAGTATAATTGATAATCTCTTCAGGCGAAAGAAAATAATATTTTAACCCTCTATACATCCATTCTATGTTTAATAAATCAATATTCTTACCCAGTATCTCTATTATAAATTTTTTATCATTTTTCTCTAGCTTTTGAATTTGATTATATAGTAAATTAAAATATAGTCTATCTAAGCTCATTTCCATATAAAATATAAGTTTATCTTTATCATCATTTAAAAACGGTCGTAAAGCTTGATAATAAGGAGTACCTTTAAGGTTTTCAACAAGCTCATCTATAGTTTTTGACTGTGATAATTGATTTTCATCAATATTTTGACATTTCTTAATATATAAAGTTTGCTTAGCAATTAAATTTAATTCCTCATTTCTTATCAATGCCCTAATATAGAGCTTTATATCTTCTATAACATATCGGGTCAATATAGTCTTGTAAAGCTTTTTATACTCACCTTCAAAATAATGAAGTAGTTTTTCCAAAATTAATATCATATATTTATTTAATGTTAGTTCTAAATCATCCCTATGAATAACACTTACATCTACACCTTTTAAAACTTCATTATAGGAAGTATATTCTTTTAAATATTGGCCAACTCCAGTAACAGAACCTTGTTTTAATAAATTTACGTAATCTTCATTTGTAAGCATATTTCCTTTTAAGGCTTTTATCTTTGTATTTACAGCAGCAAAACGTTTTACATTTCCCATCTAATCCAGCTCCCTAGAAAGCTTATACCTATAATATTTTTTTAAACACTTTTTCTGCTAGTCTTGAACTATGCCTTTTATAAATTTCTTCAATTCTTTTGTATTCCTCATCTGCCTTATGATTAATACTTTCAACTTCTTTTTGTGCACTTTCTAATATAACTCTGTATTTTTCTTCAGCTTCTTCCTTAGCTTCTTTCATTCCTTCTTCTTTAATTATCTTAATCTTCTCAGCAATCCGGATTTTTTCTTCTTTTACTTTATTATCTGTTTTTTTCTTCATCTCTAACGTCAAATTGTCAATTTCAATAATCTTGTTTATAATGTCTTCCACATAACTCACCCGCTTTCTTACATAAGAAATACATATATATAAATATTAGGCGCTTTTTTTATTATTCCTACAAATATATAAAATATTTACATTTATATTTGTTTGAGGAAATTGCATAATTGTTCTATTAAAAAATGGAGAGACAAAAGTCTCCCCATTTTTTAATAATTATTTTTTTGCAATAACTTCTATTTCTACTAATGCATCCTTTGGAAGTCTCGCTACTTGTACACAAGATCTAGCTGGATAATCGCCTTCAAAATAGCTTTGGTAAACTTCATTAATCTTTCCAAAGTGATTCATATCTGCAATGAAAATCACTGTTTTTACTACATTACTTAAATCCATACCTGCTGCCTTTAAAATATTCTTTACATTTTCCATAGATTGTTTTGCTTGAGCTGCAGGGTCATCTTGTGGCATTTCGCCAGTTTCAGGATTTATAGGTAATTGTCCTGAAGTAAATACAAAACCATCAATTTCAATAGCTTGTGAGTATGCACCTATAGCCTTTGGTGCAGCATCAGTACTTATAACTTTTTTTGTCATAATAACCTCTCCCTTCAGTTTTTATGTCATATTGTATATAAGTAAAAAAAGTTATATTTATCTCGCCTTGGAAAATAGGCTTTTTTTGTTTAAAGTTTATTTTCCTATATACTTATATATTTATTCTTTATAAAAATACAAAATCCTTCAAATGTTAAAAAATAATTCTTACATTAACATTCCTTTTTTTAAAGCTTTTATGTTGACTTCTAAAATCTTATCAGGAAGAATATCTCTTAATACTCTTTCCCAATCTATTTCTTCTAATTTCAAAGTTTTTATAAGCACTCCCAACATAACAATGTTTTGAGCTCTTGGTTCCCCTAGTTTTTTAGCTACAGAATAAGTATCAACTATTTTTATGTTTTCAACCTCGTCTTCTAGTTTTTGTAAAATTCCACTTGGGTATTTCTCTTTGCCAATCAAAACTGATAATGGATGTATTTCAACATCATTAACTAAAAGTATACCGCCTTTCTTTAAATTAGATATCCATCTTGCTGCCTCTAGTTTTTCAAATGCAACCATCACATCTGCCTCACCTTTTCCTATGCAAGGTGAATACACTTTTTCTCCAAATTTAATCTGAGTAGTTACACTACCACCTCTTTGTGCCATACCATG
This sequence comes from Brassicibacter thermophilus, assembly GCF_055378355.1. Lineage (NCBI taxonomy): Bacteria > Bacillati > Bacillota > Tissierellia > Tissierellales > Thermohalobacteraceae > Brassicibacter > Brassicibacter thermophilus. The sequence continues at coordinate 208,080 of NZ_AP042446.1, forward strand.
AATTTCTGACATCTTCACATCATAACCTGCATCTATAAGTCCCTGGGAAAGTACCTTTGATACAAGTATAGTTCCTTGTCCACCTACACCTACTAATAGTAAATTTTTATTCATTTAACTCACCTACCTTTTTAATTGCATCAAATTTGCATACCTGCTTACATATAGTACAACCATTACATGAAACGCTGTCTATTACAACTTTACCTTCCCTTATTGAAATAGCAGGACAACCTATTTTGGTGCAAGCCTTACAATTCTTACATTTATCATAATCTATTTCACAATAAATATTTGCTCTTTTCTTTTGAACTTCCTTTATCAATGCACAGGGCTGCTTAGTGATGATGACAAAAGGATCATTAGCTTCATACGCATCCTTTACAGCTTTTTGTGTTTCTTTTAAATTGTATGGATCAACAACCCTTATATTTTCTTCTTTTATACCTACAGCTTTGACTATAGCTTCAATGTCAACTATCTGAGCAGGTTCTCCCATTAATGTTTTACCAGTGCCTGGATTTTCTTGATGGCCTGTCATGGCAGTTATCCTATTATCAAGTATTACAACAACTATAGGACTTTTGTTATATACTGCGTCTATTAGACCAGTTATGCCTGAATGGAAGAAAGTAGAATCTCCAACAAAACCAAATATTTTATCCTTTCTTCCCCCTTGCCTTGCTGCTCTTTCAAATCCAATACCAGCTGATATACCTGCTCCCATACATATACAAGTATCTCCTACATTTAATGGAGGCATCATACCAAGAGTATAGCATCCTATGTCTGTAGTAGAAATCACATCTTTATACTTGCTAACTGCATAAAATATTCCTCTATGAGGACATCCAGCACACAAAGCAGGAGGTCTTGCTGGTATCTGTAAGTCTATATTATATGATTTGTTATTATTAGTTGGTAAGAGTTTCTCTCTTATAATTTCAGGAGTTAATTCTCCACAAATTGGAATAAAATCCTTGCCTATACATTCTATACCCATAGCTTTAACGAAATTTTCAATATAAGGTTCATTTTCTTCTATAATGTATAGCTTATCTACACTTAAAGCAAACTTTCTTATCATTTCATCAGGAAGAGGGTAGCTAAAGCCTATTTTAAGATAAGAAGCACTATCTCCAAAAACTTCTTTAGCATGAAGATAAGATATACCACTAGTTATAATACCTATCTTCTTATCTCCCCATTGTATCCTGTTTAATGGGCAATTATTAGAATACCTCTTTAAATTTTTTAATCTAACTTCTTCCATCTCTACATGCTTTCTTTTAGAGTTGGCAGGAACCATAATATATTTTTGAGTATTTTTCTCATATTTTTTAACTCCCACTTCTTCTCTTTCATTAAATTCTACCAATCCCTTGCTATGACATACTCTCGTGGTAATTCTAAATAGTACAGGGGTATCAAATTTTTCGCTTATTTCATATGCATACTTCATAAAATCTTTACATTCTTGGCTATCTGACGGCTCTACCAAGGCCACCTTTGCATGTTGAGCATATAGTCTGTTGTCCTGTTCATTTTGGGAACTGTGCATACCTGGTTCATCAGCAGTAACAATAACTAGCCCTCCGTTTACCCCTTCATATGCAATAGTAAACAGCGGATCTGCCGCAACATTCAAACCAACATGTTTCATAGCTACTAGTGCTCTTGCTCCTCCAATAGCTGCTCCACTAGCAATCTCTAATGCAACTTTTTCATTAGTAGCCCACTCAGAATATATTTCTTTATATTTAGCAACATTTTCTAATATCTCTGTACTTGGAGTCCCTGGGTAAGCAGCCGCTACCAAGCACCCTGCCTCATAAGCTCCTCTAGCTACAGCTTCATTACCTGTCAAAAGCTTCTTCATACACTTACCTCCTATCTTAACCGTGACATAAATAGATCTCTGCCACGGTAATCTTTTTTATCTTAATGTAGATATTCAATACTATTTTAAAAAAACCCTTCTATACCTGTGAAAATGTTTTCATTATGACAAAAATTTAATTTTTTAATACAAGATAAAGCAACATTTAAGTCTTTAATAATGTCGTCCATATCTTCAAGGCCTACTGAATTTCTGATCAAAACAAATAGAAAGGCGTGATTACATTCCCCTCACAAAGACGTGGATAAATAACTTAGAAAAAAGAAAGAGTTGTTTCATAACTTATAAATAAGCTAAAAACAACCCTTTTTTTAATAAAATTTATCGTTTTTATTAATATAAACATTTAAAGCTTTAATTGCTTTATATGCTACAAATATAATTGCTATATAAGTCATACATTGAAGTATAGGTATCAACATTCCTATTATTGCAAAAGGCATAATTATATTTCTCCTCCTTTTAACATGAATTTGTCCTAAGCTTTTTTCTGCTTAATTTTATTCTAGTGTTTATATGTATAATTTTATCATATATGTTATTATTTTAGTATAAAATATAATTATTTTATTATTCAATTTCCTATTTTGTAATAATACATAGATTGGAGTGATATACATGTTTGACAGAGCTACAGGTGTGGCAGTAATAAAAAATAATAAAGTTTTATTAGGATTAAGAACAGACGGTCAAGGTTGGTCTCTAGCTGGAGGTAAAATGGAAGAAAGCGAAAGTGTAGAACAATGTGCTAAACGAGAGCTTTTTGAAGAGTTTAATCTTACAGCAAATAAACTTGAATATATTGGTCAAGTATCATCTCAAGCAATAATAAGAGGAGTAACCTGTCAAGTCAAACCTCATATTTTCATATGCAATGAATTTAGTGGAGAAATAAAACTAAGATTAGAAGAAATGATAGAGTACAAATGGTTTGATTTGTCAGAGGTTAAAAATATAGAAAATATCTTCCCTCCAAGTAAAGAAGCATTAAAATTAATAACTAAAAAGAGTACCCTTTAGGATACTCCTTTTAGTTTATCTGTATTCTATTTGATCTGGATTTACCTTTTTCTTTCTTAGGAAGGGATATAGTTAATAACCCATTTTTAAATCCAGCTGTAACTTTGTCAGCATCTACATTATCTACATAAAAACTTCTAGACATTGAACCATATCTTCTTTCACGTCTTATATAATTTTGTCTCTCATCTCTAATTTCTTCATTTCTTTCAACTGATATTGTAAGTCTATCATCATTTAATTCAACATTTATATCATCTTTATTTACCCCAGGAAGTTCTGCTTCTACAATATATTCTTTTTCGTTTTCTTTTACATCTACTTTAAATTGATTCATATTCATATAAGTAGCGGGGAAAAACGAGTCATTAAAAAATGATTCGAAGAATTTTGATGGATTAAACATATCCCTCATGCTCTTTTCAATATTTCTTTGCCATCTGTCATAAGGAGTCAAATCAAACATAAAGAACACCTCCAAAATTTTTTATTTTTATTAATATTATTTGATTAAAATATAGAAATTATTATTTGACTTTGACTATCTTTGACCTTTGTCTATATTATATCACCAAATCATTTTAATACAAACATTGACTTTGACTTTCTTTGACTTTTATTGTTAATTAATTGTATTTAATATTAATTATCTATTAATTTCTCAATATATCTTTTTTTTTCTAATTATCACTTCTAATCTAAATTGATTATACTTTCATTTGTTCTTCTTATACATTTCCCCGGGAAATATTTCTATAATCGACATATTATGAATTAAAGCACTTTATTTACATTAAACAAAGAATTTAAAACTAACCAATTTTGAGGAAAATATCGTCCAATAGTCCAATAGCTTACACCTTCTAAATCATACTCATTTGCTAATTTAAGTTTAGCGTCTATACTTCTTGCATCCTCAAACCATACTACATGTCTTCTTCCCATCTCATCATAATAGTAATAAAAAGGAGATTGTGATGTTTCATCATATTGAATAATAGTACCTACTGCAGCAACTAAGTCTACTGCACCTGTATTAGATATTGTTGAAGCCCTAGTTCCAGCTTGATAAGGCAAAACCCAGTTATATCCATAATTAGGTATCCCCATGAGTATTTTATCTCTTGGAATAGCTGTAACTGCATATTTTAATACTTTCTCTACTTCATTAATTGGAGCGACTGCCATTGGAGGGCCAAATGTATACCCCCATTCATAAGTCATCAATATTACATGGTCGGCTATTTCTCCATGAACTGGATAATCATGTGCCTCATACAGTAATCCTTGTTGGTCTCCTGAAATCTTAGGAGCTAAGGAAGTTATCAATGCATATCCTAAAGGGTCTAACCTCACATTAAGCTTCCTCAAAAAATTATTGTAATCCTCTCTATTTTCAGGGTATATATATTCGAAATCAACATCTACTCCATAATAATTTTTCTCTTCAAGTGTTGTAATTATATTATTTATTAAATTTGCCTGTACTTCTTCATCTGTCAATATAGTTCTAGCTAAATCACTGCTAAAACCGCCTCCAGATTCAAGATTAGTTATTACCATTACAGGAGCAACTCCTGCTTCCCTAACAATTTCAATAAGAGATTTGTCATTTATTGAATTTAAAGAACCATCTTCTCTTACTTCATAACTAAATATACTTAAATAAGTTAAATAAAGTAATGTTTTTCTTAAAACCTCCATGTTTATATTAGGAAAGGCATAACCATTTACATCTATGTTCCCTAGTTTCTGAGTTACATTAGGAACTAGTATTATCTGCCCTGGATAAATTAGCATTGGATTTGTTATTTGGGGATTTGCTCTTAGTATAATGTCCACACTTACACCATAATTTTGTGCTATAGAATATATACTCTCTCCCGGTATAACCACATGGCGTATAGTACCACCCAGTATAACTAAAGTCTGCCCTATAACTAAACGGTCTGGGTTAGTTAACTCATTATCTGCTATTATTTTATTCGGCATAACTCCATATTGTCTCGAAATGGAATATATATTTTCTCCTGGTTTAACCACGTGAATAATCACACTAATCACACCTTTCAATTTCTTGGTAGTTTAATATATGTAATTTAATATCTTTTGGTTCACTATATCCATTGCAAACTAATTTTTAATTTTAAATGTAATATAATTAAAAGCTTAAAATTGAAATACTATATATAAAGCATAGAAACGTAAAGATTGAAATTTAGCCTATTTTCATATACACTTAAGATGTAAATATCTTTTAGGTGTAATAATATATTAAACAAGGTGATTATAAATGGAAGATAAATTTGACTTATTAAATATTAATGAAAATGATCTGCTAAAAAATATACTTGACATGCTATAATATCATAAGTGCAACCCCGTTATATAAAGAAGGTAAATTAATCGGAGGATTAAGCCTTGACAGAGATATATCTGAACTTATTGAAACAGCAGAATCCCTTAAAAAAAATTATAGTAATTTACAATTATTTGAACAAGAAATAACTAAGATGAATAAAATAAAAAACTCTTTTTCACAAATACTAGGGGATAATAAAACATTTAGAGATATGATAAATTTAGCTAAAGGAATTTCTAAATCCAATGTTAGCGTAGTCATATTGGGAGAAAGTGGTACAGGTAAAGAATTATTTGCAAGAGCAATACACACAGAAAGTGAAAGAGAAGGATATTTTGTTCCAATTAACTGCAGTGCTATCCCAAGTGAATTAATTGAAAGCGAATTTTTTGGTTATGAAGCCGGTGCATTTACAGGAGCATTAAAAACAGGTAAAATGGGTAAAATTGAATTTGCCCACAAAGGAACTATTTTTTTAGATGAAGTAGGAGATATGCCATTAAACCTTCAAGCTAAACTTTTAAGAGCATTAGAAGATAGAGTAATTACTAGAGTTGGTAGCCAAAATTCTATAAAAGTAGATGTAAGAGTAATATCAGCATCAAATAAAGATTTAGCTGATATGGTTAAAAAAGGATCCTTTAGAAAAGATTTATATTATAGATTAAACACTGTACAAATTAAAATTCCTCCACTCAGAGAAAGGAAAGATGATATCCCTATTCTTGTGAATAAATTTGCAGAGGATTTCTGTACTCAATATCATACTAATATGATAAATATTCCATCGGATATAATGAATATACTCATAAATTATCGGTGGGAAGGAAATGTAAGAGAACTAAAAAATGTCATAGAAAGAGCTGTTGTTTTAGCTAAAAATCAACACTCTAATGTAATTAAACTTGAATACTTGCCTGAAGATATCATTAACAATATATATGATAAAAAAATATCTGTTAAAAATGATTGTCAATATGATTTAAATAAAGCAATAGCAAATACTGAAAAGGAACTAATAATTAAAGTTATGAATTTAACTAATAATAATAAAACTAAAGCTGCAAAATTGTTAAATATACCTAGAAGTACCCTACATTTTAAAATCAAAAAATATAACTTAAATTTTTGATTTTTACTTATTGACAAAATTGCATAATTGCTATAGAAAAGTCAATTAATTGACATTGTCGTCAATTAATTGACTGTATTTTTGTCTCGATAAGTATATGACTATATATTGCAATTTATATAGAAATTCAAATTTTAAATTTGTACCTATATATTTTTTCTATATAATAAGTAATTAAAAAGTGTCAAAATAATGTCTTGTAAGTATTTGTATGCTGTATGAAAACCTTTTTATTTAGTTGAAAAATTAATAATTTGTTTATTACTTATACTTGGCATATTTCTTGCTTTAGTTAAATTTGATAAATCAGAATAAATAAAATTATATAAAGGAGCTTGAAAAATGAAAAAATCTAATGAAGCAATAACTACTAAAAAATACATTCCGTATTTAGACACTCTAGCACTTATAACAATATTAACTCTGTTTTTCGGTTTATTAGGCAGCAAAATGGGAATAGGAAATATGTTCTCTTCTTTAATGGAAACAGCTTATAAACTCCTATTAGAAACAGTACTATATATCATGGCCATTGCAGTATTAGCAGGTTCAATTAGTAAGCTTTTTATGGAATTCGGAGTTGTTAATATATTAAATAAAATATTTTCACCATTAATGAGACCTTTATATAATATGCCAGGAGTTGCTTTTTTAGGTATTATTACAACGTATTTATCAGATAATCCAGCTATCATAGCACTTGCTGAAGATAAAGAGTACCTAAAATATTATGAAGAGTATGAAATCCCATGTTTGTGTAACTTAGGCACATCTTTTGGAATGGGATTTATAGTGACTACTTTTATGATTGGATTAAAAGGAACAGGTTTCTTTAAAGCAGCTTTAGTAGGAAATTTAGCTGCTGTCATAGGAAGTATAGTAAGTGTAAGACTTATGCAAATTAGAGTTAAAAAATCTATGAATATTCAAGTAAAAAACGTAAATAAAAAAATCGATAAAAAAGCAGATTTAAGTGATTCTTTTATATCCAGAAATAATGGAAGTTTTTTTGAAAGATTTTTAACTGCATTGCTTGATGGAGGAAAATTTGGAGTTGATGTAGGATTAAGTATAATCCCTGGAGTTCTTATTATATGTACAATAGTTATGATGTTAACTTTCGGTCCAGCAGACCCATCAGTAGGATATCAAGGAAAAGCATTTGAAGGAGTAGCAGTCCTGCCATATATTGGCGAAAAATTATCTTTTATATTAAAACCTTTATTTGGATTTCATAGTCCAGAAGCAATAGCATTTCCTATAACTGCTTTAGGTGCAGTAGGGTCAGCTCTTAGCCTTGTTCCAAAATTTCTGGAAGAAGGACTTATTGGAGCTAATGAAATAGCAGTCTTTACTGCAATGGGAATGTGCTGGAGTGGATATTTAAGTACTCATGTAGCTATGATGGATATTTTAGGTTATAGAAAATTCACTAGTAAAGCAATAGGAAGTCACGCTATAGGCGGCTTAGTAGCTGGAATAGTTGCTCATTTAATTATGTTATTGATAAGTTAAGAAATTTATATGATTCTTTAATTTAACATAAAAATTTTGCAATTTCATTAACTATAAAAATAAACAGGTTTTAAAAATCAAAATAAGTTTACGGAAAGTCAACTTTCATCACGACTTATTTAAATATTACCTTAACAACGTATTTAAATACCATAATATGAAAAGTTGACTTTCCAAGAGATAATAATTAAAGTGTTAATTTTAGATACCTATACAATTTACAATACTTTACTTAAAAACTCTTTTGTTCTCTTATTTTTAGGATTTGAAAAAATTTCTTTTGGTGTTCCTTCTTCTACAATAATACCATCATCAATAAATATTACTCTATCAGCAACCTCTCTAACAAATCCCATCTCATGACTAACTATAATCATCGTCATTCCCTCATAAGCTAGTTTCTTCATTACATCTAACACTTCTCCTACCATCTCAGGGTCCAATGCTGAAGTTGGTTCATCAAAAAGAATGACATCAGGCTCCATACATAATGCTCTAGCAATAGCTATCCTTTGTTTTTGCCCTCCAGAAAGCTGAGTTGGATAAACATATGCCTTATCCTTAAGCCCAATTCTATCTAGAAACTTAAAAGCCAATATTTCAGCTTCATCTTTTGGTAAGTTTTTTGCTTTTCTAGGAGCTAACGTAATATTATCTAAAACATTCATATTAGAAAATAAATTAAATTGTTGAAATACCATGCCCATTTTTTGTCTAAGACTGTTTATATCTGTTTTGCTATCCGTTATGGATATACCTTCAAAAATTATCTCTCCCTTATCCGGCTTTTCAAGAAGGTTTAGGCATCTTAATAAAGTACTTTTTCCAGATCCACTAGGACCTATTATTACTACTACTTCTCCTTTATTTATGTGTAAATCAATACCTTTAATAATTTCTAAATCATTAAAACTTTTAAATAATCCTTTTACTTTAATCAACTGTTTTAAACTTCCTTTCTGTATAATTAACTAATTGAGAAATACAAAATGTCAATATAAGGTATATGACTGCTGCCCCAGTAAGAAATTCTGCATATTGGTAATACTTTGCACCCATAATTCTAGCTGAGTTCATCAGTTCTCTTGCTCCTATAGCAGAAACAAGGGATGTATCTTTAAGTAATACAATAAGTTCATTTCCTAAAGCAGGTATAATGGTACGAAATCCTTGTGGCAGTATTACATATCTCATAGCTTGACCATGTGTCAATCCTAAAGATCGTGCAGCCTCCATTTGACCTTTGTCTACTGATTGAATACCTGCTCTTACTATTTCAGCTACATATGCCCCACTATTAATTCCTATACCAGCTATTCCAGCCATAACTGGATCAAAAAATACAACATTTCCTGTTAATATTTTATAAATTTGAGGTATACCTATATAAACAAATATTATCTGAAGCAACATTGGAGTTCCTCTAATAATCCACAGATAAAATCCAGAAATTGCTCTTAGTATTTTATTGTGTGATATTCTAAAAAGTCCAAATATAGTCCCTAGTACTATTCCTATAAAAGTAGCACCAATTGTCATTTCCAATGTTACTAATGTTCCAGTAAGTAAAAACCCCTTGTACTGCCATACTCTTAAGAACCCGTTCAAATGTATTCGCTCCTTTTACTGAATTTCCCATTTACTTTTAAGTTCATCAATCTTACCATTTTCTTTAAGTTCTTTGATAATTTTATTTAAAGCCTCTGTTAAATCATCATTTCCTTTTTTTACAACTATGGCTGTTTCCTCATAAGTCAATGGTTCTCCTGCTATTACAAAATTATCATTTTTTTCTATATAATCATTAGCTACTGAAATATCCGCAACTACCGCCTTTACACTACCATTTTCAAGCATTACAAAACCTAAATTAAAATCATCAAGAGACACAACCTCAGCACCTTCAATAGTCATAGCTGCTTTCTCACAGGTACTTCCCATGCCAACTGCTACCTTTTCACCATTAAGATCTTCAGGCCCATTTACTCCCGAATCACTTGTAGTAACGATGACTTGCCCTCCTATTAAATAAGGATCTGTCATATCTACACTTTCTAGACGGTCTGGAGTAATAGAAAAACCAGATATTCCAATATCTACTTGACCATTTCTAACTGCATCAATAATTGTTCCAAAACTCATTTCCTTTAGATCAATTTCTACTCCTAATTCTTTAGCTATTTCATTTGCAAGATCTATATCAAAACCTACTACATTTCCAGCATCATCTACTGTTTCAAAAGGTGGATAATCAGGGCTAGTAGCCATTACTATTACTCCTTTTTCCTTTATTTTATCTAATTCTGTAACATCTTTTTGTAAACCTGTTTCATCTTGACTGCTATTATTATTTGTATTTGCACATCCTGTGAAAGTAAGAATCATTACTACCAAAGCTAGAAATAACAACACCTTAATTTTCTTATTTTTTAACATCACAATTCCCCCTTAATATTTTAGCTTGCAAGCAAGTATGTTTTTGTATATTGATTATTATACATATTTTTGTATATATTTTCAATGATTTTTTATATTATTTTTATAAAAATTGTTTATTTAGCAAAAAAAATTTTAGTATTAAAATAGCTATTTATATTTATGCATTGTATTAATATTTTTTCTTTTTATATTTTTGCTAGAAAATATAGAAATTACAACTGGTTTAAAATATTTATAATACATTAATTTTTCCCGTTAATTTGTTATAATATTTTATTTATTATAAAACAAAAGTGGCATACTAGTATGCCACTTTTGTTTTAGATCTTATATTTCTTTATTGAATTATTTAATTTTTCAACTAATTTTTCCATTAATTCAGCATTCTTCTTTACATTTTCCATAGAGCTATTTTGTTGCTCAACAAGTGCTGAAATTTCTTCAACTCCTCCTGCATTCCTTTCTGAAATAGAAGCTGCTTCTTCTACTGACTTATTTATATTTTCGCTATTTTCTGCTACTTTTTCAAGGTTTGTTGTAAGCTCTTCTATCATCTTTCCTATGTTGTTTACTTCATTATTTATTTTAGCAAAGAACTCTCCTGTATTTTTAACTTGATTTGTTCCTTGTTCAACTTCTTGATATCCTATTTTTAAAGCTTCTGTTACTATGTTGGATTCTTTTTGTATATCTTTAACGATTTCTGTTATCTCTGTTACAGATTTTCCTACCTGCTCTGCTAATTTCCTTATTTCCTCTGCTACTACTGCAAACCCTCTTCCAGCTTCACCAGCTCTTGCAGCTTCTATTGAAGCATTTAAAGCCAATAGGTTGGTCTGTTGAGATATATCATTTATAACATTTATTAATTTAGTTATATTACCTATATTAATTTCTAATTCTTTTATCTTTTCTACTGAATCTTTAATAATCTTATTAATAATATTCATTTGGTCTACTGATTCTTCCATTTGACGATTGCCTTCATCTGCCATTCTTAATACAACTTGAGATGATTCATTTAATTTCTTTCCTTCTAAATTGGACTTTTCAATTAATTTGCTAAATTCATTTACAATATTAGCTATATTATTAGAAGTTCCTGCTTGTTCTTCGATATCTGCAGCCATTTCTTGCATAGTACCAGTTATTTCATTACTACCTTGTAAAACTTCCTTAGCCACAGCATCTAATTCATCGCTTTGGCTTTTCAAATTTTTAGATGCATATGAAGTCTCCATAACCATATTCCTTAAGCTATCTACCATTTCATTTATAGATCTAGCAAGCTTTCCTATCTCATCTTTTCCTTCGTAAGTAATTTTTTCTACAGCTAAATCTCCTTCTGTTATTTTATTGCTTATATTGACTACTTTATTTAAATTTCTACTCACAGATCTACTTATAATTAAAACTGTAATTATTCCTAATACTGTTGAAAGTACAAAAAATACACCTAAAAGATAAATAGTTCTTTTTATATTAGCTGAAGCATTATTTACTGCTATTTCCCTTTGTTTCATTTGGTGATCTCGTATTTGATCCAAAAAAACAATCGTGTCTTCCCTTATAGTAGATACCCTATTTCTAACATAATCAATAATACTTTCATAACTTTTTTTAGAATAAGGAACAACCTCATTCATAAAAATGGAGTTTATTGCATTATCTCTACTTTGAATATTTGCAAATACATCTTGTAATTCTGGTGTATCCATATATTTTTCCATGCCATTTAATATTTCACTAAATTCCTTACTTTTATTATCATATTCTTCTATTAATCCCTCGTCCTTAGACTTTAAATAATCAGATATAATAATATCTTTTTCTCTAAAAATAGAACCTAATTTTGTTACCATTAACGCTTGTCTTCCCTTTTCCTCAAGAGTAAATATATCTTTTTGAATACTAATTAAAAGCCTTACAGTTGTTAATGCTGAACTTAAAAACAAAATAATAACTACAAATAATGCCAATAAATATTTAACTCCTATGTTTAAATTTCTTAATCTAAATGAAAAAGATTTTTGAAATTTAAACTTTCTTTTACCTTTACTTTTTGCTTTTTCTCTTAATTTACTTTTAGAAATTTTACTTTTAATGCTTTTTTTCATGTCATGAGCCCCCTTAATAAGTAAATTAAATAAAAATCTTAATTAAAAAATTTAAACAAATGGTATAAGGGAATTGCATAATAATACACTTTAAGGAATTTTATAAAAATTATAACTTGTAAAACCTTAATTCTTCAGTAATTATGCAATTTCCTCACATAATAAAACAACTAAATAATAGTAATTTATGAATATGTATCATGTTAATGTAATCTATAGTATATATATTATAATTTTACTTAAAAATAGTCAATGTTCTATAAATTTCGATAATATATTACAAAAATAACAAAACCCATAGAAAAACTCTATGGGTATTTTATACTATATTTAGTTTATACATTATAATGAAGTATTTTTTCTTTATCTTTTCTTTTAGGTATCATTTGTATTATTATAAATAATAGTACAATTATACTTAATCTTATCAAGCTAAATCTTTCACCTTGGAAAGCAAAATTTATATATACTCCTACCAAAAAAGTAGATATAAGCATTATAACTGTCGCTTTTAACATATTTACAACCCCTAATTCTCTTATTAATACCACAAATGTAGCTATACAAGGGAAATAAATGACTAGCAATATACTTATAGTAAGCATTTGTTTAGGATTAAGTCCCATAGGCATAAGAACTCCCATAGCTAAATCTTTTCTCAAAAATCCCATTAAAAGTGCATTAATAGCTTGGTCTGGAAGCCCAAATGCTTTATTTAAAAATGGCCCTAATGTAGATGCCATCATATCAAATACACCAATCGTATAAAAAATGTTAATAATAAATACGCCAAATATCATAAGTGGAATAGCTTCTCTTAAAAAACCTAGTATACGAACTTGAAGTTTTTTAAATATTGTTTTAATACTTGGTATTCTAAATGATGGTATCTCTAACAACAAGTCAGAACTAAAACCCGGTATTAATTTATTGAGCAATGACCCTACTATAATCCAAACTACCAATAATGTAGCAAAAACATAAAAAATATATCTATTTCCATATGGACCTAACAAAGCAATAATCATTGCTGTTTGTGATATACAGGGTATCGCAATAGACATCAATGTTGTTGCTATAAATTTTTCTCTAGTACTCTCTAAATTACGTATAGCAAGAGCTGCAGGAACATTGCAGCCAAACCCTAAGATCATAGGAATAATAGAAAATCCATGAAGTCCAACCTTATGCATAATATTATCAACAAGTACTGATATACGTGGCAAATACCCCGTATCTTCTAATAATCCTAATATTAAATAAAAGGATACTATATACGGCAATACAGCTCCAATGGGTATATGAATACCTGTAGTAAGCAGTCCAAAAGATTGTTCAAAGTCTATATCACCGTTAATAAGTTCTCCAACTAATATATTATGAATAAAACCTCCAGAACCAAGAAAAACACTCAATTTTAACATCAATGGCTTATATAAATATTCAAAAAAAGGTTCTGTTACATAAGTAATAAGTCCTTCTCCAATAAATCTTATTACAGAAAAAGAAATATATAATATAAAAATAGCTAATGGCAATCCAGTTAAAGGCTTTATGGATATATCTTCTAAGATATCAAGAAATGAGTGACTTTTATAATCTATCTTCTGTACCTCTTTAATGATTTCACCTATTTTAGCCCATCTTTGATTAGCATCCCCATAGTTATGTTTTACTATCTTATCATAATCAAAGTAATCTATTATTTCCTTAATACCATTACCTTTTACTGCTATAGTAGGAATAATAGGCACACCTAATTTATCCCTTAGCTTATCTATATCTAACATTATTCCTTTATGTTGAGCTTCGTCCCAAAGGTTTAAAGATATAATCATAGGTATATCTTTCTCTAGAAGCTGTAAAGTTAAGTTCAAATTTCTCTCTAAATTAGTAGCATCAACTACATTTACTATTAAATCTCCTTCTTTTAGCATCTGTACAGCTACTTCTTCAGCTTTATTAGTAGGGTTTAATGTATAAGTTCCAGGGACATCAATTATCTCTACTATTTCATTTTTCCATTTTATATGACCCTTTGTATATTCAACTGTAGTACCAGCATAATTAGATGATACTACATTAGTTCCTGTAAGCCTTGAAAAAATAACACTTTTACCAACATTAGGGTTCCCCATCAATAATACTTTCATTTATCTATCCGCCTCTACTATAATCTTATTAGCCATATTTTTTCCTATAGCAATTTTAATATTATCAACTTTTACAGCGATAGGCCCACCGAAAAATGAGTTATTTATCTTTACAATTTCTTTTCCAAGTCTTATACCTAAATTGTCAAGCTTAGTTATCAATCCATTGCCTCCATTTATTGCAATAACTTTACATTGTTTACCTTCGTTTACTTCATATAATGTACAAGTAGTCATACAATCCCCCCTAGAATGATAACCTTTATATATTGATAACTATTTTCATTATCAGTTTATAAAAAAAATTTTTCATTGTCAATAGATATAAAAAAAAGAATGACCATATAGTCACTCTTTTTATAGATATTATGGCAGCCTCAAGGGGAATCGAACCCCTGTTTCCGCCGTGAGAGGGCGGCGTCTTAACCGCTTGACCATGAGGCCATGGCTCCGAGACTAGGACTCGAACCTAGACTATATGATCCAGAGTCACATGTGCTACCAATTACACCATCTCGGAATATATGCAAAGCAGAAAACTGCTAGTTCACTTGTTTTTTTATATATTTTATTGCTTTATCAATACGTCTTATACATACTTCTTTGCCCAAAAGAGCCATAACTTCAAATAATCCAGGTGTTACAGTACGACCACTTATAGCAAGCCTAGTAGGATGTATTAAATCTCCACTCTTTATACCTAGCCTATCTATTACTTCTCTATAAACTTTTTCAGTATTTTCAATATCAAACTCTTCAAGTTGTTCAAGAGCTTTTTTACCTTCTTCTAATACATCTACCACATTATCTTTAAGAAATCTCTTTTTAACCCCTTTTGGGTCATATTCATTAACTTCTTTAAAGAAATACTCACTAGCACTTGCAATCTCAGGCAATAATCTTACTTTTTCTTTGACAAGACTAACAACTTCTTTTATATACTCATAATTATCTTTTACATCTTTTTCACTAATTAACCCACTTTCAATCATATAAGGAATAGCCCGCCTAGTAATAGTATCTGCATCTAACAATGTTAAATATTGACCATTTATCCAACTAAGTTTGTTAGTATCATAGATTGCAGCATTTTTAGAAACCTTATCAAGCGAAAACTTAGCTATAGTATCTTCTATGCTAAATATTTCTTGATTTTCACCAGGAGACCATCCTAAAAGAGTGAGATAATTTATAATAGCTTCACTCATAAACCCTTGATCTTTAAATTCCTCTACAGAAGTAGCTCCATGCCTTTTACTAAGTTTACTACGATCAGGAGCTAATATCATTGGCATATGACCAAACTTAGGCAACTTGTAACCTAATGCTTCATATATCAAAATCTGCTTAGGTGTATTAGACAAATGTTCCTCTGCTCTAAGAACATGAGTTATATTCATAGCATTATCGTCTACTACACAAGCAAAATTATATGTTGGCATTCCATTAGATTTCTGTATAATATAATCATCCATTTGATCCATTTGGAATGTAACTTTTCCTCTTATTAAATCATTTACAACAACTTCACCTTCATAAGGCACCTTAAGCCTTATTACGTAAGGTCGTCCTTCGTTTAGGTATTTTTGAACTTTCTCACTTGTCAATCTACGACATTTACCAGAATAACGAAACGGAAGTTTATTTTTTCTTTGCTCTTCTCTAACTAATTCAAGTTCTTCTTTAGTACAAAAACAATAATATGCTTTACCTTCGTCAACTAATCTTTGTGCTTCTTTTTTATATAAACTCAGCCTTTGTGATTGAAAATATGGTCCAAAATCTCCTCCCTTTTCTGGACCCTCGTCCCAATCTAATCCCAACCAACGTAAGCTAGCTAAAATTTGAGATATGGAGTCATCTTTAAGCCTTTCAGTATCAGTATCTTCTATTCTTAGAATCATCTTTCCATTCATTTGTCTTGCTAGTATCCAATTATATAATGCTGTCCTTGCTCCACCTATATGGAGATAACCTGTAGGGCTTGGAGCAAAGCGAACTCTGACTTGGCTCATCAAAAGACTCCCTTCTTGATACACACTCTACATTGAACACATATGATATTATACAACACTAAGTAATATTTGTAAACCATTTTTTGAAATAAAAATTTACATAATGTAGCTAAAAATACTCACCAATATATATACACTAAGTAATGTAAAACCAAAAAATCTCTTCATGTAACCTTTAGAAAGAAGTGAACCTATTCTAAATACACCTAATACTAATATCATTGCTGGAAAATATAAGGTAAAAAACTTTGGCGTTGCATAAAGTCCAGTCTTAGAAAAGCTAGCAGCTGAACCAATCACAAATAAAACATTTAATATATCTGCTCCAATAACATTTCCTACAGCTAATTCACCATGTCCTTTTAATGTAGCTGTAATAGCAGTAACAAGTTCAGGTAGTGAAGTACCAAATGCAACTAATGTAGCAGCTATAACACTATTGGGAACATTCATTCTTAAGGCAGTTTCCTGTACAGTAGGTATTAATATTTTTGAAGAAATTATTACTATAAAAATCCCAAGAAATAACTTTAAAAATGTTGATAATTTACTTGAAGTTTCTATTTCCTTAATATCTGTAGAAACAGTTTCATTATCCTCTTTAGCCCATTTAATAGATAAATATATGTATATAATTAAAAGTCCTACAAAAATAAAGCCCATCTCCTGACTAATGTGACCACCTTCAGTAAACATCTTATTTAAAGATTTATATGGAATAGTTACAAGAATGAGCAATATTCCTGTTCCAAATTTAATTCGTCCTTGTTTATTAATAATTTTTTTTGGCAATGGAAGGGGACGTAAAACAGCTGATATTCCGAGAATAAGACCTGTGTTGCATATAATTGAACCAACAGCATTTCCTAAGGATAAATCTGGATTTCCAGATAATGCAGCCATAATAGAAACGGTGGCTTCTGGCAATGTAGTGCCAAGACTTACAATAGTAGCCCCTATAATCATTTTTGAAATTCCCATCTCTTCCGACAAAGCAACAGCTTCATCTACTAAAATATCTGCGCCTTTACTTAAAGTATATAAAGATACAGCTATTATTGCAAATAAAAATAGTAAAGGTAACCCCGAAATAAAACTTGCAATATAAGCGTCCATAATAGTACCTCCTATTTATTAATTTAACCTTATATTTAGTTTTTAATCAAAAAAAACCTATGTATAACGCATACTCGTTACACACAGGTCTCACCGTTTCAAATTTAGCCAGATAAACACAGTTTATCATGATGTTGACTAAAATCCACAAAAGTGCTAGTTACTCCCCTGCAATATTTTAATTTTTACTTACTCATTAAATATAACTAATATTTCTATGATTGTCAATGATTTATTTAATTGAAAAACATGTATAATATAATAGTTCATAATATAAAAATTCCTTTTATATGTCACTGCGAATTTTTGAATTTTTAAATTTTTTAGATTGATTTGAGTGTTAATTATTAAGAATTCATTACATCAACTAACACCATTTCCATATTCTTTAATCCTTCTCTACATAAAATCTCAAGATTTGATATAGTACTTTCTATTGTATTACCTATAATACCAGTTCCAGAAGAAACTATTTTATTTGAAACTGATAAATAAGCAGCTATCAAAGCTTCCTCAGCAGAAACCGATAGTTTTAACGCACAGCTTTCTTTTGCTCCATCACATAGCATTCCAGTTAAATTAGAAAGTAAATTTTTAACAGCACCTTCTATCTGAGTATCATCTCCTCCTAACAACCAAGCTACAGCTGCACTAACACCTGCTCCAGCAGCAATTGCACAACCACACATTGATGATAGTTTACCTGTATATTCTTTTATATATAAATTAACTAAATGAGCATATAAAAGAGCTCTTGAAATAATCTCATCAGAAAGATTTTCTTTCTTTGCTACTACATATATTGGTAAAGTTACACCTATACCCTGATTGCCACTACCTCCACTAGTCATAATAGGACATTTGCCACCTCTCATTCTATAGCCTGCTGCAGAAACTGTTAAAATTCTTGCCTTTGTAAAAATATCATTACATAAGATACCTTTATTTTGCATCCTTATCAATTCAGCACCTACATTTATACCTTTATTACCTTTAAGCCCTTCTTCTGCAGCACGTTTATTCATTTCTATTCCCTCTAGTAAAAAAAGTATTTCTTCTTTATCTGCTTCTTCAACTACTTGTCTTAAATCTTTAAAACTTAATTGTTTTAGAATATGGTCTTCTTTAATTGATTCTTCCTTGATATTATCTTCAAATATTACTTTCCCATTAACTTCAATTTGTTGAACGTGAGTATGAGCTTTATTAACTATTACTTTCACACAATTACAATCTGATTTGATTTTAACTTCTATAAAAATACTTTCTCCGTTGTCAATAGGATAAACTTTTACTATTTTATTTTCTAACATTTTTTTTGCAACATTTAAATATTCATCATTTACATTATTAAAAATGCACAATCCATTATCAGGATTTCCACATATTGCGCCAAGCGCTGCAGCTAATTCAAGCCCCCATTCGTTAGTATTTGGAATATAAACAGATTTCCCATTCTTAAAAATATTTAAACTTACATTTACATCAATACTATTAATTTCTCCTTCTAAATACTTCCTTGCATTTGCTGCAGCAAAAGCTACTGCAACAGGCTCAGTACATCCTACAGCTGGTTTTGTTTCTTCTCTAACTAAATTTATTAATTTTGATATAATATCCTTAGTTATATCCACCCTCCATCATCTTCCTTTCATAAAAATAACTTTAGTTTTATAAATATTTTCATAATTATAAGCAACACATTAAATAATATTGCAAGAAGAATGCCAAAGAAGTGGATATATATAATTTTTATAGGAATATAGTTACTCTTCTATTTTTAAAACGTTTTATAAAAAAATATTTATAAAACGTTTTCCTAATGCATTATAAAAATGATTAAATAATTTGAAACTTTGCAAAAGAATTCTCACATTTGCAAAATATAATCATTTTTAATTTCTAACACAATCCGTACTTCATTAATTTTCTATATAAAGTGGAAAGATTTACTCCAAGAATAGAAGCTATTTTTTCCTTAGCCTCAGTTGATGTACCATACTTCTTAAGCATTGAATCTAAAATACTACATTCATACATTTCCATTTGAGATTTTAATGTAGTATCATCCTTACTATATATTTTGTTATCCTTCATTCTCTCTCTTATCAAATACGGCAAATAACTACTATCGATAATATCACCTTCAGCAATATTAACAAGGTATTGGATAACGTTTTCCAACTCTCTTATATTTCCTGGCCAATCATATTTTAACAAAACATCTATTAAATCTTTGGAAAAGGTCTTTAATTTTACTCCTATCTCTTGACAATACTTCTTTAATAAATAATTGGATATAATTAAAATATCATCTTTTCTTTCCCTCAAAGGTGGTATTTGTATAGGTATTACATTTATTCTATAATACAAATCCTCTCTAAATTCACCTTTCTTCACCATTTCTTCAAGATTTTTATTAGTTGCTGCTATAATTCTTATATCTACTTTAACTAAGTCTTTACCGCCTAATCTTCTAAACTCTTTTTCTTGAAGTACTCTTAATAGTTTAGGCTGAATGCTGAGAGGTAAATCTCCAATTTCATCTAAAAACAATGTTCCTTTATCTGCAAGTTCAAGCTTTCCACTATACCCTTGCCTTTTTGCTCCAGTAAAAGCCCCTCTTTCATATCCAAAAAACTCACTTTCTAGTAAATTTTGAGGAATTGATGCACAATTTATAGCCACAAAAGGTTTATCTTTACGATCACTCTCAAAGTGAATAGCCCTTGCAAATAACTCTTTACCTGTCCCACTTTCTCCTCTTAATATAACTGAGCAATTGCGTTTTGCCACTTTCTTAGCAATATTTTTTGCTTCATTTATACTCTCACTTCGTCCTATTATATCATCAAAATTAATCTTCTTTACTCTACAGCATTGATTTTCTTTTATATTTTCTTTCTTTTTAATTGTAATAATCGAACTAACCTTTTCTCTATTTATATGAATACTATCCTTTGATGCTATCAAATTTACATTTGATTTATGAAGTGTTATTTCACCATCATTTTTGTTTCGTTTTAACTGTCCTATGCCCTCACACGAATCAAGACTATCTAAAGGTTTACCAATATAATCTTTACCATTAATATTTAACATAATCTCAGCACTTCTGTTTATATATTTTATTTTATCATTCTGGTCTAATGAAATAATGCCATAATTTATACTATTTATAATTTTTTCAATTTCTTTATTCTGCACCCAAAGCTTTTGTTCCATACGATGTATCAAAGTATCATAAATAAGCATCTTACTAAACTTATTCAATATTTCATTAGTAAAGTTTATATTTGAAATAATTTTTTGTCTTTGTTCTTCATTAAATACACTTATTCCTATTATACCCACAACAGTATTAGTGTTATCTTCTATTATAGGTTGTCCTATTGTTGCAAGCTCAGTACAAATATCCTTTGCAGAACAATTTTTACAAGGATTATTGCTATCAGATCTATCTATATATCCAAGCTTACCTTCTCTAAAAATCCTCTCAAAAAGGCAGTTTTTAGGTATTCTATATCCTACAAGATTCTCATATTTACCTGTAGCAGCTATTCTTTTAAAATTTTTATCAACTATAGTAACATCTGCTCCAAGCATAGCTGAAAGAGCTTCAGCAACAACTCTTACATCCCCGTAAATATTGTTCATGGACATAAAAACAACTCCTTATAATAATACTTATATCTATATTTAATTTTATCAAAACATTTCATATAATGTCCATTAAGGAAATTAGATAATAAAATATTTTTTTATTATACAAATTCCTCTATTTCTACTATACCTTTTTTCTAATTTTTGCCACTATAAATAATATAATAGGAATTATTAACCCAAGAACAATGTTTATATACTCTACAAATTCAGTTGAAAAAACTTGTAACTCAAAAACTTCATTACATATATATAAGCTAAGAAAATATATTAATAAAATAAATATATTAATAAAAGGTTTTTCATCTGATAAATTAAAAAGTGATTTAAATAATTTTAAAGCTATTAAAGAAAACATAGTTATTATAATAAAATCTGTGGCAATCCATGTTGAAATTAAAACAGACTCTAGCTTTTCTAAAATTCCCAAAACCGATATTATTTTTACAGCAGATAAAAATGCCGAAGGTAGTTTCGGGATAACATTAGGGCCTAGAGTTCCTATTGTTAAAATAATTAATAACGATGATAATACTGCTACAAAACTTACTGTCTTTAATCCTATTTTTTTTAAATGTTCTTTGTTGTTTATTTGGTCACTTATCATCATAAAATAAAAAATATAAATATTTATACCAGTAATATTAATTGCCGCCTTAATAATAGGAAATATATCTAAATAAGAAATAGGAGTTAATTTATCTATATCTACATTTGGAATTAGCAATATTGCTAAAACTAAAAATATTGTAGTAATAAATATAAAAATAACCTCACTCATTCTAGCTACTGGTACTAACCCAGAATGCAGTACAAATGATACAAATACAAGCATAGATATAATAAAAAAGCTAATATCAGTATCAGAATAAATAGATGTAACTAATCTTTCACTAAAAAATCTTACATATATAGATAACAATATAGTAACCCATACAAAATATACTAAAACTATAATTTTACCAACTATTCCTCCAGTAATAGAATATGTAATTTCCATAAATGATTCATTTTTGTATTTTACATAGAATTTTGATAGTATAACAATGATTAAATATGTGAAAACACAACTAACAGCAGGTGCTAACCATGCTGCTTGATGAGCTTCTTTTACAGTATTACCTGCAACAGTTCTTACATATGGAGAATATATTGAAGTTAAGTATAATATCATTACTTGTCTAAGTGAAATTTTATTGCTTTTTGATAACATATTACACCTCTTAATACTTTATACCTATAATTTCTAAAATTATAGATGATAAACTTTTTGAATATGGATTATAAATATAAAACATACCAAATAGAAAAGTAAAAACAGTAAATAATATGTATACTGTCAATTCTTTGAATCTTTTTTTATTAACTAATGCTTTAATTTCAAAAAAACTTATTACTGTAATAAGTAGAATGAATATTATATATTTCATCATTCATCTGCTCCTATAGGCTGTTTTATATTATAAACTCTATTAATATTTGAATTTACTTTTACTTTAATACTTATTTGAGGAAATAAGCTACTCCATTTATCTTCTATTTCTTTTTTCCAAATCACAGGGTATTTATGATAAACTGCATTACCTACACCTATTGTATCTATATTATTTTCTTGAACATATTTAATTATATCTTGGACTTCTTGTATAATAATATCTTCTTGTTGCCTTTTTATCCTTTCAATTGCTTCTTCGGTATAAATATTTTCTTCTTCCTCTTGTTCTACGATATTGCTTGTTATATATATTTCTATAACTACAGACAAGTCATTTTCATCATATTTAGGCTTTATTTTTGTATTTGAAGAAATTATCTCTAATGCTACATCATTATTGCTATTGTCTTTTACTAATATAACCCCTGAGTCTATATTATTTGTTGCCCAATTTAATCCTCGTGCATTATTATTATGTAATGAATCAATCATTTTATTTTCTTTAAAAATAGCATATCCTTCAAGTTTCATATCTATATTATTAGTGTCGTTGGTAATACCAATATCATTTTTATTGGTTAAATAAATTATAGGTATATACGCAGAGGAATATTCACTTTCAAAAACATCAATTAACTCATATAATTTTACTTCTTTAGATAATGATAAAGCTCCTGAATCCGAAACTAAGTTGTTTATTTTATCACCGATAAAGTATTGTGGTGAGTTTGATATTCTTAAAAATTCTTCTACAGTTGAACCTTCAACTATTAAAACTTTAGATGTTAATCTAAGTTCGTGGTCTCTAATAAAAAAATCTAAATATTTTACAATATTATCCATTGCAGCTTCCTTGCTAATAAGTATAGTCTCTGTGTGCCCCCAATATATAATATTATTAGTAAGTGCATGAAGATTTCTATTTGCTTCAAAAATTGTTCTTCCCTCTGCTGATACTATGTTGGCTTTTTTATCGTTGGAATCTATTTGTGAATTAGGTGAAATTTTCTCAGAAACTATAGTAAGTTTCACGCTATCATTTTTGTTAGAAGCTACATCTATTCCTACTACTCTAATAAAAGTGTTATTTTTTATTTCAGCTCTACTAACAATTGGAGTTTTGCATGCTGTAAGTGTTGATAAAAGAAATACAACAAATAACATTTTAACTATTTTTAAGCTGTTCATTATTACCTCCGAAGTTTAACTATTTTTGATTTTGTTTATTTGTTGTCTTTAAATAAACAGGACGCCTCTTTATCAAACTTTGTGGTAATCGTATTAAAATATCTTCCATTTGTTTATAGTCATTTGCTACAACAGGAGAAAGATATGGCACTCCTAAGTTTTCTATTTTAGATAAGTGAAAAAGAATAATTAATGCTCCCATTGTTAATCCAAAAAGACCTGCAATTGAACTTAAGGCTATTATCAAAAATTGTGACACCCAAACGCTTGCCATTAAGTCTGCATTTGACAATGTTAAGCTACATATTACCGTAAGTGATACTACTATAATAACGCTTGGTGATACTAAATCTGCAGCTATAATAGCTTCACCTAAAACTAATCCACCTACTACTGCAACTGTATTTCCTATGCTTTTTAAAAGCCTTGCAGCAGATTGCAATAATATATAAAATAATACTAGCATGGTTATAGTTTCTATAAATATTGGAAAAGGTACTTTGCTTTGTGATGAAGCAATTGAAACAGCAAGGGAGCTAGGTATCATTTCAACATTAAATGTAGTAATGGATATAAAAAATCCAGGCAATAATAAAGATATAAAAAAAGAAAAATATGAAACAATTCTAAAAAAACTTATAAGCATATAACTGTATGAGTGATCATCGCTTACATTGAAAAAAGAGAAAAAATTTGCTGGAACAATCATAGTAAACGGTATTCCATCAATTATAATCCCGACCCTTCCTTCAATAATACTTGAACAAAAAACATTGGGTTTTTCTGTATAATGAACTAGAGGAAAAGGCGTATATTTGTTATCTACTATGTAACTCTCAATATTATTAGTACCTATAACTTGATCTATATCAATATTATCTATACGTTTTCTTACTTCTTTTACTATTGTTTCATTTGTAATGCCATTGATATATACTATAGCAACACATGTATTAGTTTGTTTCCCAACAATTTTTTCTTCAATAACTAGATTAGCATTTCTTATTCTTCTTCTTATTATTCCAGTATTTACTCTAAGTGTTTCTACAAATGCATCTTTTGACCCTTTTAGAGAACCTTCTTCTGTAGGTTCATTTACTTGTCTTCTATCAAAATTAATCGTATTTAATATTAAAGCAACTTTTTCACTATCAAAAATTAAAACAGCACTACCCATCATCAAACTATTTACAATTTCATTTATGTTCTTAGTCATTTTTTGTTGAGAATAATAAATTGCTCCTTTTTCTATAAGATTAAGTACTTGCTTTATTGTTCTTACTTTTGCAAATTTATCTCCATCAACTAATGGTTTAATTACGTATTCACTAATATCAGCATTATCTACAATGCCATCTACAAACATTAATGATACTTGTAATTTACTATTTGCATTTATCATTATCCTTCTGAATATAATATCAGAAGAATTTTTAAACATATTTTTCAAGTTAGAAGTAGTTATATCTATATCTTCTGTGGTAGATTTTCCTTTTAAATTATCATCATGCATTTCCACTTCATTTTTCTCCTTTTATATAAAAGTTTTCATAAATTTATTTTTAACTTATAATTTAAATTCGATGAAATTGCATAATAAAATAATTTAAAAAATTTATAACTTGCAGAGTTTTAGCCTTATAGTAATTATGCAATTTCCTCATTCATCATATTTATATCTTTTACTATATTATTACCAATGAAATATATTATTATTTTAAATCGAGTTTATGAGAAATTTTAAGAAAATCACAAATTCTACTTATGGCAATAGAAATATGCAAAAAAATTTCGAAAAATCAATTGTAGGTTTTCATGAGTTATAGTATTATATAATAAGTTAACATATACTTAATTTAAGGAGGAAGCTCATGAGATTACAAGAAGTGGTTTTTTACGTTTCTATTTGGATTAAAATGCTTAGATGAAGGAATAAGTTATTTCAATAAACTCAATTATGCTAAATTAACACCATTTATAAATGTTTTAGTTGATTTTTTAAATAATGAAATTAATTCATCTAAAGAAAACGGTGAAGATGAACAGGAGGAATACGATTACATAGAATATCTAAATAATTTTATAGTAAGAGATAGTCAAACCATGTACTAAAAATAATAATTGCAAAGTTAGTAGGTTTAGATGATAATAATTCTATTTTCCCATTAAAAAATTCATATACTAAAGATATATTAAATAGGTTTGGTTTATGCTGCTTTAACCAAGCACATATTTGCTATTCTTTAGGTTATATAGAAAAATGCAAGAATTTTTTTTGTGTTACAATTTCTGTTACTCCAATCGATAACTTTGTAGAATTCCTTTCTCTTGTAGAAAAATCATATTTACGTTTGGTTAAAGAAAGTATCAATTTCAATAATAAATACTACGAAGATACAAATGGAGATTTAGAATCATGTATACAATACTTTACATCAAAAAAATTCCTTCTATTAGATTTATTGGAATAATAAAGAAATCATATAAAAAGACTTCAGCAAATTTGTTGAAGTCCTTTTATATGGCGGAGAGAGTGGGATTTGAACCCACGGTACTGCTCATCACAGCACACCCGATTTCGAGTCGGGCGCATTCGACCAAACTCTGCCATCTCTCCATATAGAAACTTACTAAAATATTTTAACATATTTTTTGTTTATCTCAAAGATTTTTATTTCTTTTTCTCAATTCTTTAAAAAATTGTTTCATAATACAGCTACATTCTTCTTCTAGAATTCCCCAAGTGACATCGACTTGATGATTAAAGGAATTGTTTTGAACTATATTTACTATTGAACCACAAGCTCCCATCTTAGTGTCTTTAGTTCCTATTACCAATTTTTCAATTCTTGAGTTTATTATTGCTCCAGCACACATAGGACATGGCTCTACTGTCACATACATAGTACATCCAGTAAGCCTCCACCCTCCTAAAATTTCTGATGCCCTTTTTATCGCTAAAATTTCTGCATGTGCTGTAGCATCTTTATTAATCTCTTTTAAGTTATGCGCTTTTGAAATAATTTTATTATCCTTTACAATAACAGCACCAATAGGTACCTCATCTAAACAATAAGCCCTGCGAGCTTCCTCCAGGGCTAATTTCATAAAATATTCATTCATTACATTCTCACCTATAAAATAATGGTGCACCCGAGAGGAATCGAACCCCCGACACACGCCTTAGGAGGGCGCTGCTCTATCCTGCTGAGCTACGGATGCACACTATATGACATTTATATATTTTACATCACAAATACTAATTTGTCAAATACAACTTTTTTTAAATTTGCTGCTAAATCTTTTATACTTCTTTTCATAATCTCAAAAAAACTTGCTTTTTTTACATCACTATTGACTACCAAAGGCATTTCTTTTATTTTTTTATTATTTAAAAATACAGATGCAACCCCAACTTCTTCTCCTTTTTTAATAGGAGCTTTTAATTTATCATTTATCTCAATATCTATACTTATTTTATCCCCTTTTTTAATTATTTTTGAATAATCTTCACTAGGATATACCTTTACTTCAATATCATCAGCATTATTAATCTCAATATTTTTTATAGCATCTTTTGCAGAAAATATTTCTTTTTTGCTGAAATTATTTAATCCGTAATTTAAAAGACCTGTTGACACTTCTTTTCTCGTTTTTTTATCTTTAGCTCCCATTTCTATAGCTATAAGTCTATAAGGCAGATAACCTTCTATTTCAGCAGGAACTTCCATGGTAGATACTAAACAATATCCCGCTTCGTCTGTAAATCCTGTTTTTAATCCATCCACATTCTCCATTTTTCCTATTAGAACATTTGTATTCTCCTTAGAAAAATTTCTGGATTCAATTTCTAATCTAGGTTTACAAGTTATCTTTAAAATCTGAGGATATTTTGATATTACATATCTAGAAAGGTTAAATATATCTCTTGTAGTCATAACATTTTGCAAATCATCTACTGGCATTCCACTAGCATTGATGTATTTAGTATTATTTAGCCCTATATCTTTTGCCTTTTCATTCATAAGTTTGACAAATTCTTCTTCTGTTCCTGATACGTGTTCTGCAATTGCAACTGCTGCGTCATTTCCAGATACTATAAGTAATGCTTCTAAAAGAGTTTCTAATTTTACCTTTTCACCTTCCCTTAACCAAAAAGTAGAACCACCAATAGTAGCTGCATTATGACTTACTAGAACCATATCATCTAATGATATCTTTCCCTCATTTATCTTATCCATCGTGATTATATATGTCATAAGCTTTGTTATACTAGCTATTTCTACTTGTTTATCTATATTCTTTTGGTATAATATTTCACCTGTTTCCCAATCCCCTAATAAAAGAGTTTTGGCTTCATCTTCATTAAATGGTACTTCACCATATGAAAAAGATGATACAAATAATAAAGATATAATTATGGCTACTACTAAAATTTTATTTTTCATAATGTTCCTCCAATGTTAATTCATTCGTTTATTCTCCATACAACCAAATATTTACCATCTCTTCAAAACTGTCATTTGTTACCTCTTCACAAACATTTATAAAATCCTCTGTTGTTGCATTTTTAAATCTAAATCTATTATAGTATTCTTGTAGTATATTAAAAAAGATTTCGTCCCCGTATTTATTTCTTATTTCATTTATAAATATAGCACCTTTATTATAAGCTAATGCGCCGTAGTCACTCCAATTTTCAAATTGGTCCAAAGGTTTTACAACTACATCGTCAATTTCATATTGAGATTTTACACTGTTATAATAATTCTTTATGTTATTTGTAAAATAATCCTTTCCTGCTATTTTATTATATTTTTCTTCGATATATATTGCCTCAGAATACGAAGCAAGTGATTCATCTAACCAAGCTTCATCTATTTCATCATTCCCTACTATCCCGTACCACCATTGATGTGCAATTTCATGGGCTATGACTATTTCTAAATAGCTCTTTGAAAGTTTGCCATAATATTGTTCTCCTATAAAAACTATTCCTGGATATTCCATCCCACTAGGAAAGCTAGTTGCAACTACAGACAATTGTCCATAAGGATATTTTCCATACATTTTATTATATATTTCAATAGCTTTACAAGCAACCTCTAAAGAATAATCATTCATTTCTTTATTATTTCCTGTGCAATAGCTCTTAACTAGAGTACCATCTACTTCTTTTTCTAATATGGTAAAATTCTCACTAGCAACCCATGCAAAATCTCTCATTAGTATAGCTTCTATATTCCAAATCTTATTATTATCTTTTGTTTCTACCGATATAATATTTCCAGAAGAAGCTACCTCTATATCCTTAGGAGCAGTAATCTTAACATTATATATACTAGTATCGCTATAAAAAGGATCACCAATGCTATAATAAGGGTCAAGATTCCAACCTTCATCATCATAAACTGCTGCTACAGGATACCAGTTGCCAAAATTATATGTATTCTTCCCATAACCGAATCTGTCTTGTGCAGGAGGCATCTTAACTTCATATTCCATATATATAGAAATCTTTTCATTAGGTTTTATAGGTTCCTCTAAAGGAACTTTAAGTATTGTATTCCCTTTCCCACTAATACTGTAGTTTACTTTTTTATTATCTATCATCACCTTATTTATATTAATATAACCTGGAGTAAAACCATCAGGATATGCTCTGCTAAAATCATCAAATAAAAACGGTGCTGTTTCTTTATCTTTAAATGCATTAGGATATAAGTGAAAATGCACTTCATTTAATGGCACTTTTTCATTATTTACATATAAAACCTCTTGATTCCCAATATATATTTTTTCATCTGGGTTAAATTGAACATCAATTTTATAATGATTAATATTGTTTATATCAATGCCATTATAATCTTGTACAATTAATGTATTGTAACTTTTATTTTTTTCATAAACAGAATAAATCTCTCCATTTTGTCTATCATCTTTTGTATCATCTAAGTAAGTACATCCGCTAATGATAATTGTTATAATAAGAATAATAGGTACTAAACGCTTTAGTTTAAATTTCACATGCTACCCCCCTGTTTTTAGTTAAAATTATAAAAAAACTACTGATATAAATATATTCTATCCCTTATATTTTATTATACTACATATTTTTATTTTACATTGGAGAAATTACTTGTGAAAATTACATAATTACTTTAAAAAATTTAGAAAGCCTCGACATATCAGTCAAGGCTTTCTATTTCTTATTTAATTACTTCTAAGCCACCCATATATGGTCTTAATACCTCTGGCACTACTACTGTACCATCAGCTTGCTGGAAATTTTCAAGTATAGCTGCAGTTGTTCTTCCTACTGCTAATCCTGATCCATTTAATGTATGAACATATTCTAACTTTCCAGTATCCTTATCTCTATACCTTATATTTGCCCTTCTAGCTTGATAATCTTCAAAGTTACTACAAGAAGATATCTCTACGTACCTATTGTAGCTTGGCATCCAAACTTCAATATCATAAGTCTTTGCAGATGAAAATCCTAAATCACCTGTGCAAAGCATTACTACTCTATATGGTATGTTTAACAATTGAAGAACTTCTTCAGCATCATTTGTAAGTTTTTCAAGCTCTTCATAAGAATTTTTTGGATTAGCAAACTTTACAAGCTCTACTTTGTTAAACTGATGGTTTCTTATTAATCCTCTGGTATCTCTACCAGCAGACCCAGCTTCTTGTCTAAAACATGGAGTATATGCAGTGTAGTATATTGGTAACTTGTCTTCTTCTAGTATTTCATCCCTGTGAATATTGGTCACAGGAACTTCTGCAGTAGGAACTAAAAAGTAGTCTTTGCTTGGTAAATAAAAAGCATCTTCTTCAAACTTAGGAAGTTGTCCTGTACCAGTCATGCTATCTCTATTTACCATAAAAGGAGGTAATATCTCCTTATACCCGTGTTTTACTGTATGTAAATTAAGCATAAAATTGATTACTGCTCTTTCTAGCAATGCACCATATCCTTTAAACATAGCAAATCTAGTACCAGTTACTTTTGCAGCTCTCTCAAAATCTAATATATCCAAATCTTTACCTATGTCCCAATGGGCTTTAGCTTCAAAATCAAATTTTGTAGGCTCTCCCCATTTCCTTATTTCAACGTTATCTTCATCACTTTCTCCTACTACAACTTCTGGGTTTGGTGTATTGGGGATTCTAAGCAGCATATCCCTTAGTTGATTTTCTACTTCTTTTACTTTACCATCCATATCTTTTATTTTTTGTGATAGTTCTTTCATTTCTTTCAGTATTGGTGTAGCATCTTTCCCTTCTTTTTTTAGCTTTGGAATTTCTTTAGATACTTGATTTTGTTTTGCCTTCATTTCTTCAACATTTACTAAAAGCTCTCTTCTCTTCTCATCTAATTTAAGTACCTCATCAATAGTAAGACTCTTATCTCTTTTTTTAAGCAATGTATTTACTTCTTCAGGATTATTTCTAATTCTTTTAATATCTAACATCTTTATCCCTCCTATATTAAAATAAGAAAAACTTTTATATAAAAAACCTCTCATCCCTATTTTTATAAATAGGGACGAGAGGTTACTCCCGCGTTGCCACCCTAGTTAGCCTAACGGCTCACTTTAATGCACTTTATCCCGTGCAGGGTTTACTTTATAAGTAAATCACTCAGGGCTGGATTCAATAATCTAACCTGCCAATTCCCACCACCCATTGGCTCTCTAAAAGGTATCAATTATTTACTATTTCCCTTCATAGTATACTGTATTAATTTTTAATTTATATTATAACATATTTAAACATTATATTCAATAATTTTAATTTTTTCTAAAAGGTATATTTTTCCTAAAACAGTCGATAATATAAATATCACATTATATTTGGAGGGAATATGCATGAATGATTTAGATATCTTATCTCAACTTTCAGATATGAAAGAAATAGATTATAGAAACACCCTAGCAATAGCAAGTATCATAGAGATACTAGTAGATAGAGGAATAATAAATAGGCACGATATAGCAATAAAAGCTAGAGAATTAGATTCTATGCCAATCGAAGAAATGAAAGCATTTAAAAAATCACACTGTTTTTAAATATAATCCCTCACATTAATTTTGTGAGGGATTATATTATTCAGTAACTTCGCTATCATAAAAACTATTTAATTTATTAAGAACGTCCTCAAGTTTTTCTAGATATTCTCCATATTCAGCCCAGTTACCTTTTTGCGAAGCTTCTTTAGCTTTATTAAATAAATCATTAGCTTGTTTTATGATTTCCTTTATATTATCATCTGTTATTTCTATATCTATATCAGGCTCTTCAGGAATTTCTGGTTCTTCAATGATACCAAATATTTTATTTAAAGCCTCTTCTAATGATTCTTCCATAACTATATTATCCTTATATGCAACAATCACTCTTTTTACCTCTGGTAAACTGTTTTCGTTATCTGCTTGAATATAAATTGGTTCAACATATAACAGTGAATTTTCTACTGGAACAACCATAATATTCCCTCTAAGTACAGCAGAGCCTTTTTGACTCCAAAGAGAAAGTTGTGGTGAAATTTCTGAATCTTGGTCTATCTTTGATTCAATAATCATAGGCCCATCTATAGTTTTATTTTTAGGGAATTTATATATAAACAATTTTCCATAATTGTCCCCATCATTTCTAGCAACTAATAGAGAAGTCATGTTTTGTTTAGTCTTAGGAGTATACGGTATAGTCAATAAAAACTCTGCCTTTTCTTCATCAGGAAGCTTAAACATAAGATAACTTGGCTCTACATTTTGTATACCTTCAAGATATTTTTCTTTTGCTATATCCCATGCGTCTTCCATATTGTAAAATACCCTTGGATTGTCCATATGGTATTCCTTATATATATTAGCTTGAATATTAAAATAGGTTATTGGGTATCTTATATGTGTTTTTAGTCCATCTGGTAGTTCATCTTTATCTAAAAATAAGTCTGGAAATATTTTTTTATATGTCATAATAATAGGGTCATTTTCATCAAATATATAATATTTTACATCCCCATTATACGCATCTATAACAACTTTTACAGAATTTCTAATATAATTTATTTCAGAACCCATATATGTATATGGTTGTGAGTAAGGATATCTATTACTCATGGTATATCCATCTATTATCCAATAAAGTTTCCCATTATCTTGATTTAAAACTAGATATGGGTCTGAATCATATTCTATAAAAGAAGCTATCTTTCTCACTCTTTCATTGATATTTCTATAAATAGCAATCCTACTATCTGAATTAATATTATCTGATACTAATAGTTTAAAACTTCTTTCCCTTATAGCAAATAATAGTTTATTTATTCCATTAAGTTTTATTCCCGCATCACCTTCATAAATTGTATAAGCATTATCCTCTCCTTGCGGATAATCAAATTCTTCTTCATCAGTATTCAATATAACATAATCATCAGTAGATTCTCCAAAATATATTTCAGGCCTTTCAATTTTTAAGTCTGTATCTGTTAAAGGTGGTATGTTTTTTACCAACATTCTTGGCTGGCCCTCACTTGTAACAGAATTAACAGGTGATAATACAAAACCATATCCATGAGTATATTTTAAATGCTTATTTATCCATGTTTTAGCTTGATCATTTAGTTTTTCTTGATCCAATTCTCTAGCTGATAAAAATACTTGAGTGTATTTCCCGTCTATAATATATCTATCTACATCGATATCATTAAATTGGTAGTATAATCTCATAGCTTGGAGTTGATTATATACTTTTATAGCAGGCCTATAATCATTTATTTTTATATTTTCAATAGTTTCTGGATTGTTAAGTATATCTTCTTTAGTAAGATTTTGTTCAACAGAATACTCCTTATTTGTAACGTCATCTAATCCGTAAGCTTTTTGTGTAAGCTCTATATTGTACTTTAAATATTCTTGTTCCTTAGATATTTCATCAGGTTCTACTACAAATTTTTGAACCACACCTGTAGCAATATTACCTATTAAGCCAATAGCTATCAACAATATAGGTCCTGCCAATGCTATTTTTACCTTTCTCTTTATCAGTCCTATCAATACTCCTATTGAAGATATTGCAGCAACAGCAGCCATAATTTTGTACAAAATCAATGTAACATGAACATCTGTATAACTAGCACCATATGCAACTCCTCTAGGAGAATAAACTAAATAATAAGTTTTTAACACATAATTAATTGCTATAATAATAAATATTGAAAAACCTATTGCAGCTATCTGTATTAAAGCTGTATTAAATATTTTTTTACTTACTTGTCTATATCTATCCTTAGTATTGTTAAAATCATTAAATTCAAATACATTAGAATTCTCACTCTGTGGTCTTCTTATAGCAAGTAGTGTAAAGTAAAATACTACGGTTAATATTATTAGTAAAAAAGCAAGCGATAATAATAAATTAACTATTATACTTATCAATGGCAATTTAAAAATATAAAAAGATATATCTTTATTAAATATAGGATCTTTAGTACCATAATCAGTAGAATTTAAAAATTGCAATATAGTAAACCATAAATCTCCTGCAAAAACTCTAGCTACAAACAAAGAAATAATTGCTGATATGACTCCTAATATACCATTAAATCTCTTTTCATTTTTTTTATCAACAGTAATATTACCTAACTTATAATAGTTTTTCTTAATAGTGATAAAATACAGCATTATTAAGAAAAATACCACAACAAATGTTGGAACACCTATTTTCAATTGAGCAAATAGTTTTGTAAAAAAAGTTTTAGTATATCCTAATTCTCTAAACCATTTGTAATCTGTAACAAAATCTATTATTTTGGTAAATGAAGATATGATAATAAATATTACCACTATTAATATAGTTATAAAATAATTAGATTTTTTTTTCAAAATAGCACCTCTTTCAATACAACTAATCAAAAAATGATTAATTGTTTATTTTTATATTATGTAAAATTAAAACTATGACCCAATACCCAATAGTAATTACGCAATTTTCTCATATATATCTTAAAATTTATTGTACTATTTATTATACTATTACTTCCCTATTTTTTCAATTAATCATCATTTTGTTATTTAAGGAAATTGCATAATTACTTTAAAGTAATTATGCAATTTCCTCAACTAATAAAAAACTCTAATGTGTCTATTAAATGCACATAGAGTTTTTTATTTCTAATATATTAAAGCTTCATATCTCCATATTTGATATACCCCTTTTTTCTCATATATTCTGATATTATGAGAGTAATTACTGCAGGCAATATAAAATGCAATAGTATGATTCCTAAAAATCCTTTAGTACCCATAACCTCAAAAGTACCAAATTGTCCTACAAGACCACTTGTACCCATACCTGCTCCTATTTTATTATTTTCCATTTCAAATATCTTTGTAGAAATAGGCCCAAGTATAGCTGAAGTAATAATTGGTGGTATCCATATTCGTGGATTTCTTATGATATTAGGTATTTGAAGCATAGATGTTCCTAATCCTTGAGCTATTAATCCTCCTACCTTGTTTTCTCTATAAGAAGCTACTGCAAATCCTATCATTTGAGCACAACACCCTACAGTTGCAGCTCCAGCAGCTAATCCATTTAACCCTAATGATATAGCTAAAGCAGCACTACTTATAGGTAAAGTTAATATCATACCCATTAATACCGAAACTAATATCCCCATAGGAATAGGTCTTAGCCTTGTAGCAAGATTAATAAGTGCACCTAAAGAAGTCATCATATGAGACACAATTGGACCAACATAGTATCCTGCTAACCCTCCTGCTATTATTGTACCTGCAGGTACTAATACTATATCTACTTTAGTCTTACCTTGTATCAATTTAGAAATTTCTGCTCCAACAAGAGATGCTACCAATGCTCCTACAGGCTCACCTATTTTCATTATAGCTACGCCATCTACAATAGACACTGTTTGAGCCCCTAAAGCTCCAGTTATCAACGATGCAAATATTCCAAGTGGTGAAGCTCCAACACTATAAGCAACTCCAGCACCTATAGCAGGACCCATAAGATATTGGGCAATTTGTCCAAAATTTACTAATAAATCAATATTTAATAAACTACCTATTTGTTTTAATATAAGTCCAATTATTAAAGAAGCAAATAATCCTAAAGCCATTCCATTTAAAACTTTAATAAAATACTCCCTAATCTTTCCCTTTTTTTCTGTCATTAATATTCTCCTCTCTGTTTAATGTATATTATTATTGAAATAAAAATCTTTATTGATTTTTCTGTATATACATCTGTCTTGTCATCTGTATATAAAAAAATATAACACTTTATTTAGTGTTAATCAAGTACCCTTTTTTAAAAAGTTCATCTTTTATTCTTTCGTATGTTTCTTCATTTGGTAATTCAATATTATGTATGTGAACACCTTCAGTTAAAGAAGCTAAAGGTTCTGCTTTTTCTTTGTATAAATTATCCATAAATTTTTGTATATCAATTCTAGAATTAATCATAAGGGAGCTTTTAATTTCTCCATAAAGTGGATGATCAACTATTACATCCAATACCTTCCCTCCTAAATCTACAATAGTTTTAAGTTCATCTTCTATTTCATCATATCCAAAGTGTTTACATACTATAGCTTTTATGATCTTATTATCTTTCTTTTCATTCATCATCATATAACCTTGAGGAGTTGCAATTATTTTTTCTCCAGCTGCCCTTAGTATTGCTATATCTTGAACTATAACCTGTCTACTTACATTATATATATTAGCCAATTCCGTTCCCTTTATAGGTTCTTCACTTTCCTTTAATGATTTAACTATACATTTCCTTCTACTTTTTGAATCCATAAAATCACTTCCTTTGTACAATAGTCATCTAATTAATTTATATCATATAAACTTGTATATCTCAACAGTTATGATAAATAACCTCTTTAATCATCTATTATACCTTTGATAATTTTAATTTCTTCTTTATGTCCTTCTAAATTATTAGGAGTTTCTAAAATAAATGGTAAATTTTTAAGTTGAGGGTGATTTATAATATTTTTTATTCCATTTAAACCAATTGATCCTTTCCCAATTGTCTCATGCCTATCTTTTTTTGAGTTAAACTCTTTCATACTATCATTTAAATGTATAGCTTTCAATTTTTCAATTCCTATTACATTATCAAAATGTTCTAAAACATTATCCAAATCGTTTACTATATCGTATCCTGCAGAATACACATGGCAAGTATCTAAACACACTCCTATTAGCTCAGAATATTTAATTTTATCAATTATTGATTTTAATTGTTCAAAAGTATATCCAATCTCTGTACCTTTTCCAGACATAGTTTCTAACAAAATCATAGTATTTTCATTGCCTGTAATTATTTCATTTAATGCATTAGCTACTCTCTGAATCCCATATACTAATCCCTTACCAATATGACTTCCTGGATGAAAATTATAAAGATTACACGGTATATTTTTTAATCTCTTTAAGTCGTCGTTAAATATCATTTTCCCAAAATTCCAAACGTTTTCTTTATAAGAGGCTAAATTTAGTGTGTAAGGCGCATGGGCTAACAAAGGTCCAAAATTATTATTTTTCATAATATTCTCTAATCCTTTAATATCTTCAATATCTAAATCTTTTGCTTTACCTCCTCTAGGGTTTCTTGTAAAAAATTGAAATGTATTTGCATCTATACTTAAAGCAGCCTCTCCTGCAGATTTAAATCCTTTTCCAATATTTATGTGACACCCTATGTACATATAATCGCTCCTTTTATTTTCCCAACTCATTATTGCTTTAGTTTTCACTTTTTATTATATTAAATACTTCTATACTTCTATCTAATATACCATTTAAATATGCTAATATTATACCATAGTTAGTTATAGGAATATTATTGTTCCTACAAATATTAATTCTATTTTCTATTTCCTTTCTATTTACCATGCAACCACCACAATGGATAACAAGGCTATATTTACTCAAATCTTCGGTAAAATTATACCCCGTTTCAAAATCAAAATTAAATTTTTTGCCAGTTTTTTTCTCAAGCAAAGTAGGTATTTTTATTCGACCTATATCTTCGTGAGTCGTATTGTGGGTACAATTTTCAGCTATAAGAATATTTGCACCGTTTTCTAACGATTGTACTGCTTTTACTCCTTTAACTAATTCTTTTAAATCACCTTTATGTCTAGCAAATAAAATAGAAAAAGAAGTAAGTTTAATATCTTTTGGCACTATTTCATCCACTTTTTTAAACACTTGAGAATCAGTGATTACTAAATCTATATCCTTCAAATCCTCAATAGCACTTTTAAGTTCTGTATCTCTAACAACATAGCTTTTAATTCCATTATCAAGACAATCTCTTATAACTTGAACTTGAGGTAAAATAAGCCTACCTTTTGGTGCTTCCTTATCAATAGGAACTACAAGAATAACTTTCCCACCATATCCAACCAAATCCCCCACAATAGGTAAATCTTCACCTAATGCTTCAATATCTTTTATTAATTTTCTTTTTAGTTCTTCTATATTTACATTTTTAGTTGAAGAAACAAATATAGCTTCAGGATATTCTAATTTTAATTCTTTAAATTTCTTTTCATTAATAAGATCTATTTTGTTTATAACAAGAATATAAGGTATATTATACTTTTTAAATATACTTTTCATTTTCTCATAAGCTTCGTTATCAATATCATTGGCATCCATAACATATAACCCTATATTAGTTCTTCTTGCTGTATCTAAACTTTTTCTTATCCTTAGCTCTCCTAAACTTCCTTCATCATCAATACCTGCAGTATCAATAAATAACACAGGACCTACTGGATTTAATTCCATTGCTTTTTTTACTGGATCTGTAGTAGTTCCTTTTATTGAACTGACAATTGATATTTCTTGATTTGTTAAAGAATTCAATAAAGATGATTTTCCTGAATTCCTCTTTCCATAAATAGATATCACTATCCTATTTGAATTTGGAGTATTATTCATCTTTTCACCACCACTGTTTATATTATTTCCAATTTATATTATCTCCCCTACCCATATCAATTTGAAACCCAACACTTTTTGCTTTTTCTTTAATTATATCTATATCATAAATATCTCTTGTTTCTTTATTTTTATAAATTTCATATTTTCTTCTCACATATTTTGGAGAAAGATTTAGCATAACTACATTAGCTCCCG
Organism: Brassicibacter thermophilus; assembly: GCF_055378355.1. Lineage (NCBI taxonomy): Bacteria > Bacillati > Bacillota > Tissierellia > Tissierellales > Thermohalobacteraceae > Brassicibacter > Brassicibacter thermophilus. Next base: position 247,332 of record NZ_AP042446.1, read on the forward strand.
CCATAAAACCTCTTTCTAAACTATCTTTACATATAGTATTTAAGGCTGTAGTAACAGGTATTAATGCTTGCGGTAATAATAGTCTTATTAAAGCTATAAGTATAATTGTCTTCTCTGCTGATCCTACTTTTTCATTTTTCAATGGTGTATTTGGATGTGGAATTAAAGGACCTATTCCTACCATTGCAGGATTTAATTTTTTTAAAAAAATTAGATTTTCAGCTAGTACTTCATTATTCTCTTTAGGTAAACCAACAATAAATCCTGCTCCGTGCTGATATCCTATTTTTTTTAAATTATATAAACATTTCACTCTGTTATCAAAACTCATACCAGGATGAATCTCATTATATAAATGAGGTACTGCTATTTCATGCCTAAGTAAAAATCTATCTGCTCCAGCTTCATATAATTTTTCATAGCTTTCATAACTTCTTTCTCCAATAGATAGTGTTAATGCAGTATCTGGATATCTATTTTTTATCTCTTTAATGATATTTACAAGTAATTCATCAGTAAAATAAGAATCTTCTCCACCTTGTAAAACAAAAGTCTTGTATCCTAATTTATTACCTTCTTCTAAAGATAAAAATATTTCTTCATTACTTAGTCTATATCTGCTTAAATCTTTATTATCTCTTCTAATACCACAATAAGCGCAATTATTTTTACAGTAATTAGTAAATTCTAGCAATCCACGTATATATATTTTATTACCATAAACATTTATCAATGTTTTTCTAGCTAATTTAAATAAATATGATCTTGACATATCATCTATATTATCTAATATATAGATTAAATCCTTTTTAGATAAGTTATTATTCTTATATAATTCTTCTAAAAGGCTATTCATTAATCTAACTCCTTTTTAGAAATAGAAGTTTTCACTATAACATTTTTTAAATTCCCAAGTTTTCCAGTTAAACTATTTATATCATCTAAAGATCCTATTACAATAATAGATATTATTGAAACTTCCTCTTCTTTAAAAGGAATACCCATTCTACCTTTTATAAGTGATCTATAATCTGATACTATTTTATTAAATTCATGTTGAACTTTCTGAGGATCTTCAAGTATAGCACTTATAACAGCAATCCTTTTTTTCATTTTTTTCCTCCTTTCTATACTAAAAAAACTTCCTAATAAGGAAGTTGGTATTTAAAAGTATTCCAATTTCCTTTCAAGATAGAATTTTCTATACATGTCAGGTATTTGTTATATTGTTTAATCAAATTCTTAAGGATGTCCTCAAAGAATTTGACATTTTATATTTATGATATTAGATTAACAATATTAATTAAAATAGTCAAGTAAAACAAAAAAACACAAGAGAACCATCCTCTTGTGTTAAATAAAAAAACCGGCAACGACCTACTCTCCCAGGACGTCTCCGTCCAAGTACCATCAGCGCTGAGAGGCTTAACTTCTGTGTTCGGTATGGGAACAGGTGTGACCCTCTCGCTATCGTCACCGGATATTTTTAAGGCTTGCGCCTTCAAAACTGCACAGTGAATTTTCCTGGTCAAGTCCTCGACCTATTAGTATCACTAAGCTAAAGATATCACTATCCTTACACCTGTGACCTATCAACCAGGTAGTCTACCTGGGGTCTTACTCTTTAAAAAGATGGGAAATCTTATCTTGAGGGTGGCTTCGCGCTTAGATGCCTTCAGCGCTTATCCTTTCCAGACTTAGCTACTCAGCCATGCTCCTGGCGGAACAACTGATACACCAGTGGTCTGTCCATCCCGGTCCTCTCGTACTAGGGACAGCTCCTCTCAAATTTCCTACGCCCACGACGGATAGGGACCGAACTGTCTCACGACGTTCTGAACCCAGCTCGCGTGCCTCTTTAATGGGCGAACAGCCCAACCCTTGGGACCTACTCCAGCCCCAGGATGAGACGAGCCGACATCGAGGTGCCAAACCTCCCCGTCGATGTGGACTCTTGGGGGAGATAAGCCTGTTATCCCCGGGGTAGCTTTTATCCGTTGAGCGATGGCCCTTCCACTCGGTGCCACCGGATCACTAAGTCCAACTTTCGTTCCTGCTCGAGATGTATCTCTCGCAGTCAAGCTCCCTTCTGCCTTTACACTCTACGCACGATTTCCGACCGTGCTGAGGGAACCTTTGAGCGCCTCCGTTACTCTTTAGGAGGCGACCGCCCCAGTCAAACTGCCCAACTGACAGTGTCCCAAGACCGGTTTCACGGCCTCTGGTTAGAATTTCGGCATCATAAGAGTGGTATCCCAAGGTCGACTCCACCGAAGCTGGCGCCCCGGCTTCTAAGTCTCCCACCTATCCTGTACATACGATACCAAAATCCAATGTCAGCCTGCAGTAAAGCTCCACGGGGTCTTTCCGTCCTGTCGCGGGTAACTCGCATCTTCACGAGTACTACAATTTCACCGGATCCCTTGTTGAGACAGTGCCCAAATCGTTACACCTTTCGTGCGGGTCGGAACTTACCCGACAAGGAATTTCGCTACCTTAGGACCGTTATAGTTACGGCCGCCGTTTACTGGGGCTTAAGTTCACACCTTCGCTTTCGCTAAGCGTTCCCCTTAACCTTCCAGCACCGGGCAGGTGTCAGCCCCTATACATCGTCTTTCGACTTAGCAGAGACCTATGTTTTTGGTAAACAGTCGCTTGGGCCTCTTCACTGCGGCTAAATAAGGCTTCATACAGCTAGTGTATTAACCTCTTTTAGCACCCCTTATCCCGAAGTTACGGGGTCATTTTGCCGAGTTCCTTAACAAGGGTTCTTCCGCTCATCTTAGGATTCTCTCCTCGCCTACCTGTGTCGGTTTGCGGTACGGGTACCTGCTCGCTCGATAGAGGCTTTTCTCGACAGTGTGGAATCAGTTAGTTCGCTACTTATTTTTCGCTCCCCATCACCTCTTAGGATTACTTCTACGGATTTGCCTATAGAAGCTCCCTACTGGCTTAGACACACTCAACCAACGGTGTGCATAACCTATCCTCCTGTGTCACCCCATTTCTCAAACGCTTACAGGTAGTACAGGAATCTCAACCTGTTGTCCATCGCCTACGCCATTCGGCCTCGGCTTAGGTCCCGACTAACCCTGAGAGGACGAGCCTTCCTCAGGAAACCTTAGGCTTTCGATGGGTAGGATTCTCACCTACCTTTCGCTACTCATGCCAGCATTCTCTCTTCTGTATAGTCCACCATTCCTTACGGTATAGCTTCAGTCCATACAGAATGCTCCTCTACCGATACATACGTATCCCACAGCTTCGGTGACAGGTTTGAGCCCCGGAAATTTTCGGCGCAAGACCACTCGACCAGTGAGCTATTACGCACTCTTTAAATGAATGGCTGCTTCTAAGCCAACATCCTGGTTGTCTGTGTAGTCTTACATCCTTTTCCACTTAACCTGTACTTAGGGACCTTAGCTGGTGATCTGGGCTGTTTCCCTTTTGACTACGAAACTTATCTCACGTAGTCTGACTCCCAAGAAACATGACTGTGGCATTCGGAGTTTGATAGGTTTTGGTAGCGTATGAACGCCCCTAGACCATTCAGTGCTCTACCTCCACGTCACTATTACTTGAGGCTAGCCCTAAAGCTATTTCGAGGAGAACCAGCTATATCCGGGTTCGATTGGAATTTCACCGCTACCCACAGGTCATCCGATAGCTTTTAAACGCTAAACGGTTCGAGCCTCCACGAAATTTTACTTCCGCTTCACTCTGCCCATGGGTAGGTCACCCGGTTTCGGGTCTACGACATGCAACTAAAACGCCCTATTAAGACTCGCTTTCCCTACGGCTCCATTGCATAGCAACTTAACCTTGCTGCATATCGTAACTCGCTGGCCCGTTCTACAAAAAGTACGCGGTCGTACATAAAAAGTACTTCCACTGCTTGTAAACATAGGGTTTCAGGTTCTATTTCACTCCCCTCCCGGGGTTCTTTTCACCTTTCCCTCACGGTACTACTTCGCTATCGGTCACCAGGTAGTATTTAGCCTTGGGGGGTGGTCCCCCCAGCTTCCCACAGGGTTTCACGTGTCCCGTGGTACTCTGGAATACAGCTAGAAATCATATCGTTTAACTTACAGGACTTTCACCTTCTATGGTGGTACTTTCCAGAACTCTTCAGCTACGATAATCCTTCTTTTATGCTGCATCCACAACCCCAGTAAAGGAAACCTCTACTGGTTTGGGCTCTTCCCCGTTCGCTCGCCGCTACTTAGGGAATCGATTTTTCTTTCTCTTCCTCGGGGTACTTAGATGTTTCAGTTCCCCCGGTGTCCCCTCAACTACCTATGTATTCAGTAGTTGATACCTAGAGTTTGCTCTAGGTGGGTTTCCCCATTCGGAAATCCCCGGATCAAAGCCTACTTGCGGCTACCCGAGGCATATCGGTGCTTATCCCGTCCTTCATCGGCTCCTGGTGCCAAGGCATCCACCCTATGCTCTTAATAACTTGACCAGAAATTGTAGTACTTAGTTACTCTTAGTAGTTACCAGCAATTAAATTGCTAGTATCTATCCATGTATCTAGTACTTACTATATTCACTGTGCAATTTTCAAGGTGCAATATATATTAAAAACAAAACAGTACAGAACCCTAAAATAGTCTAAATTAAAGTGTTACTCCTTAGAAAGGAGGTGATCCAGCCGCACCTTCCGATACGGCTACCTTGTTACGACTTCACCCCAGTCATCGGTCCTACCTTCGACAGCTGCCCCCAAAAGGTTAGCTCACTGGCTTCGGGTATTACCAACTCCCATGGTGTGACGGGCGGTGTGTACAAGGCCCGGGAACGCATTCACCGCGACATGCTGATTCGCGATTACTAGCAACTCCGACTTCATGTGGGCGAGTTGCAGCCCACAATCCGAACTGGGACCGGCTTATTGGGATTCGCTCACTCTTACGAGCTCGCAGCCCGTTGTACCGGCCATTGTAGCACGTGTGTAGCCCAGGACATAAAGGGCATGATGATTTGACGTCATCCCCACCTTCCTCCGGTTTGTCACCGGCAGTCTCTCTAGAGTGCCCAGCATTACCTGATGGCAACTAAAGACAAGGGTTGCGCTCGTTGCGGGACTTAACCCAACATCTCACGACACGAGCTGACGACAACCATGCACCACCTGTCACCTCAGTCCCCGAAGGGAAAGTCCTATCTCTAGGACGGTCCGAGGGATGTCAAGCCCTGGTAAGGTTCTTCGCGTTGCGTCGAATTAAACCACATGCTCCGCTGCTTGTGCGGGCCCCCGTCAATTCCTTTGAGTTTCAGTCTTGCGACCGTACTCCCCAGGCGGAGTGCTTATTGTGTTAACTGCGGCACTGAAGGATGTCTCCCCCAACACCTAGCACTCATCGTTTACGGCGTGGACTACCAGGGTATCTAATCCTGTTCGCTCCCCACGCTTTCGTGCCTCAGCGTCAGTTACAGTCCAGAGAGTCGCCTTCGCCACTGGTATTCTTCCTAATATCTACGCATTTCACCGCTACACTAGGAATTCCACTCTCCTCTCCTGCACTCAAGTTATGCAGTTTCAAATGCTTACCTCGGTTAAGCCGAGGGCTTTCACATCTGACTTACATGACCGCCTACGCACCCTTTACGCCCAGTAATTCCGGACAACGCTCGCCCCCTACGTATTACCGCGGCTGCTGGCACGTAGTTAGCCGGGGCTTCCTCCTAAGGTACCGTCATTATCTTCCCTTAGGACAGAGCTTTACGACCCGAAGGCCTTCATCGCTCACGCGGCGTCGCTGCATCAGGGTTTCCCCCATTGTGCAATATTCCCCACTGCTGCCTCCCGTAGGAGTCTGGACCGTGTCTCAGTTCCAGTGTGGCCGTTCACCCTCTCAGGCCGGCTACCCATCGTCGCCTTGGTGAGCCGTTACCTCACCAACTAGCTAATGGGACGCGGGACCATCCTATACCGCTAACACTTTGACTCACATACCATGCGGTATTAGAGTTTCATGGGGTATTAATCCCGGTTTCCCGAGGCTATCCCCCAGTATAGGGCAGGTTTCCCACGCGTTACTCACCCGTCCGCCACTAAGCTTTAACTATTCCATCCGAAGACTTCCTAATTAAAGCTTCGTTCGACTTGCATGTGTTAGGCACGCCGCCAGCGTTTGTCCTGAGCCAGGATCAAACTCTCGCATTAAAAAATTTTATCTAAAAACCTAAGCTTTTACTCTTCAGAATTAACAGGTTCTGTACTGTTTAGTTTTCAAAGAACTATTTAGTCGCCGTTAAACTCACTAATGACGACTCTTAATACTATAGCAGATTAATTTAGTTCTGTCAACACCATTTTTAGATTTTTTTATTATTTTTATTAATTGTCAACTATTAACCTTATTTGAAAATAAAAAATCCTAAACAAAATTATCATTTAGGATTCTCTAATTAGCTCTTTTCTAAATTTTTGTATTATTCTTTTTTCTATTCTAGAAACTGTCATCTGTGAAACACCCAATTCTTTCGCAATACTATCTTGAGTTTTTTGTTTAAAATACCTATCTTTAAGAACCTTCTTTTCAGTATCATCTAACTTGTCTATAGTACTAGTTAAAAAGTCAATATTTTCAATTTTATTAAAATACTCATCGTCTTCACCTATTAACTCTCCAAGATTTATATCTTTATCATCTCCATCACCTTCAATAGATAAATCTAAAGATTTTGGATTATAAACTTTACTTGCTTCCATAGCTTCTAATACTTCTTCAGAAGTACAATCCAAATATTCTGCAATATCTTTTACAGTCGGTGTTCTTTGTAATTTTTGAGTAAGCAAAATTTTTGAATTATTAATTTTTTTAGAAAGTTCTTGTATTCTTCTTGGAACTCTAATTGTCCAACCTTTATCCCTAAAATATTTTTTTATTTCACCAATTATAGTAGGAGTAGCAAAACTTGAAAATTCATATCCTTTTTCTATATCATACCTATCAATTGCATAAATTAGACCAATACAAGCAACTTGATAAATATCATCGTATTCTATACCTCTATTTGCATACTTTTTAGATAATATTTCAGCAATATATAAATGTCTTCTTACTAATTCATCTCTAATATCTTTTCTTTTATTATGGCTAAATTCTTTAAACAAAGCTTTAGTTTCAATGTTTTTTAAATTGTTTATTTGATTTCTAATAACCTGATCTTTCACTGTCATTTAGAATCATCCTCTATTATTTTTTATCATTTTGATTTCTTTTTGTCTTTCGTTATTAATTATTATTTCAACTTCATCCATAAGAGATTTAATAATAAATAATCCCAGTTCTTTTTCTTTAGATTTCTCAGAGTTAATTTCAAAAGATTTTTGATTTTCAGATGAAATTGAAGAATTTTTTACTTTCATTTCTAACCTATCATTATAAATACTAAATTCAATATCTAAATTATTAACTCCCATATCATTTTTTAAAACACAAGTACACGCTTCAGCTATAGCAACCTTTATATCCTCAATATCTTCAACATTAAAACCTATTCTATTTGCTACCGCTGAAGCAGTAAGTCTTACAACACTTACATATTCAGGCTTATCTGGTATAGTAAGATATATACGATCAATTTTATTATCTTGAATATTACTATTAGACACCTTAATATCACTCCTTAATAATAAATACCTTGTTTAAACCAGTTATATCAAAAAGTTTCATGATGTTAGGTTTAATTTTTTCAATGATGACATTTTTCTCGTTTTGCTTAACTTTTTTTAAAATTCCAATCAGTACACCTAATCCAGTACTATCTATATAATCTAAATCCTCTCCATTTATAATAATGTCTGCCATTTTCTCATCAACAATATCATTTAGAATTTTTTTAAATTGAGGAGAACTATATATATCTACTTCGCCTATTGGCCTTATAATCCAGCTAGAATTATCCTCACTAAAACTTTTAATTACTTCTAAAGCCATAATCATCCTCCTATTCCCTTGTATTTTACATACACTTTACTACTATTGTTTATATATTTCAATAAAAAAAATGCAAATCCTTCAAAATAATAATCAAAAATATATAAAATTAAAAAATTACATAATTACTACAGGCATAAAAGGCTCAAAATTTAATAACAAAAAAATCCCTAAAAAAGGGATTTTTTATTGCTATATTCTATACTTCTTCCGGTATAACTTTAGCTAATGCTACAACTTTATCTTGTTCTACCATCTTCATAAGAGTTACACCTTGGGTATTTCTTCCCATTTCTGATATTCCAGAAACCCTTAATCTAATAATAATACCAGATAAGCTAATTATCATAATCTCATCATCATCATTAACTACTTTTGCTCCAACTACTTTACCTGTCCTATCTTTTATATTGTAAGTTTTTATACCCTTGCCTGCTCTTGATTGAACCCTATATTCATCGATAGGAGTTCTTTTACCATATCCAAATTCACTAATAACAAGTAAATCTTTCCCTTCTTCCACAAGATTCATACTTACTAGAATATCATCATTATCTAAATTAATAGCTTTTACACCCATTGCATTTCTTCCCATATCTCTTACATCTTTTTCATTAAATCTTATTGCCATTCCTTTTTGTGTAACTAATATTAGCTCTGATTCTCCTTTAGTAAGTTTAACACCTATTAATTCATCATTTTCTTTTAGCTTTATTGCAATAAGACCACTTTTTCTTATAGACTTAAATTGATCAAGCTTTGTTTTTTTTATTATACCATTTTTAGTCACTAAAACTAAGTTATAATGAGGTACATATTCTTTTATAGGTATTACTGCAGTTATTTTTTCATTTGAATTTAGTTCAAGAAGATTAATTATAGCTGTACCTTTTGCTTGTCTCTTTGCTTCAGGTATTTCATAGGTTTTTAAGCTATATACCTTTCCTAAACTGGTAAAAAATAAAAGAGTATCGTGAGTAGAGGTAATAAACAAGCTTTCAACAAAATCATTATCCCTAGTTGTAAGCCCAGTAACCCCCTTGCCACCTCTATTTTGTATCTTATATGTGTTCTCAGGTATTCGCTTTATATATCCGTAATGAGTTAAAGTAATAACTACATTTTGTTCTTCTATCATATCTTCAATATTTATTTCATCTACTGAAGGTACTATCTGAGTTTTTCTTTCATCATTATATTTTTCTTTTATTTCTAATAATTCATCTCTAATGATCTTGTATATTAATCTTTCATTTGCAAGTATTTCTCTATATTTATTTATCAATTTTATCAATTCTTCATATTCTTGTTCAATCTTTTCCCTTTCTAAACCAGTAAGCTTCTGTAATCTCATATCAAGTATTGCTTGAGCTTGTTTTTCAGATAAAGCAAAATTTTCCATTAATCCATCTTTTGCTTCTTTTGCATTCCTAGAACTTCTTATTAATTTAATTACAGCGTCTATATTATCCAATGCTATTTTTAAACCTTCTAATATATGCGCTTTTTCTTCTGCTTTATTTAAATCATATGTAGTTCTTCTAGTTATAACTTCTTTTTGATGATCCAAATAATATCTTATTATTTGTTTTAAATTTAGAACTTTAGGTGTATCATTAACTAATGCAATCATTATTATACTAAAAGTATCCTGAAGTTGAGTATGTTTAAACAAATTATTTAACACAACATTAGGATTTGAATCCCTTTTTAATTCTATTACTATTCTCATACCATTTCTATCAGATTCATCCCTTAACCCAGATATTCCTTCAATTTTTTTGTTCTTTACAAGTTCAGCAATTTTCTCAATAAGCCTTGCTTTATTAACTTGATATGGTATTTCTTTAACTATTATCCTGCTTTTTCCCTTATCCGTCTGTTCTATTTCTGTTTTTGCTCGAACTATAATTTTTCCTTTTCCTGTTCTATATGCTGATTTTATCGCATCAGTTCCCATTATAATAGCCCCAGTAGGAAAATCTGGGCCTTTTATTTCTTCTATTAAATCATCAACAGTTATTTCAGGATTATCTATCATTTTTATTATTCCATCTATTACTTCACCTAAATTATGTGGAGGTATTGAAGTAGCCATTCCTACAGCTATTCCTGAAGAACCATTAACTAATAGGTTAGGAAATCTACTTGGCAATACCTTAGGTTCTTTTAATGTTTCATCAAAATTTGGTCTATAATCAACCGTATCTTTATCAATATCTCTAAGCATTTCAGTTGCAATCTTAGACATTCTCGCTTCAGTATAACGCATTGCTGCAGCTCCGTCACCATCGATAGATCCAAAGTTTCCATGTCCATCTACTAAAAGATATCTAGTAGAAAAATCTTGAGCCATTCTTACCATTGCATCATATACTGCACTATCACCGTGAGGATGATATTTACCTAATACATCACCTACTATACGAGCAGATTTTCTGTGTGGTTTATCTGGTGTAAGATTTAATTCGTTCATCGCATATAAAATTCTTCTGTGAACAGGCTTTAAGCCATCTCTAACATCTGGTAAAGCTCTACTAATTATTACACTCATAGCATAGTCAAGATATGATTTTTTCATTTCATCTTCTATATCTATTGGCTTAATTCTACGTTCTTCGTTATTCATCTTTTTCCTCCTTACCGACTAGTTGTTCAAACTTTATAATTATATGTCTAGATTTTTTACATACTTAGCATTTTCTTGAATAAAATTTCTCCTTGGAGCAACTTTATCTCCCATAAGCGTAGTAAATATTTCGTCTGCTGCCATTGCATTTTCGACTGTAACTTGAAATAGTATTCTTTTTTCTGGGTCCATAGTTGTTTCCCATAATTGTTCAGGATTCATCTCTCCAAGACCTTTATATCTTTGGATTGAATATCCACTTCTGCCTATTTCGTTTAAAATATCATCAAGTTCTTTATCGCTATAAGCATAGTATTCTGACTTTCCTTTTTTTATTTTATAAAGAGGAGGTTGAGCTATATATACATGTCCTTTTTCAATTAGAGGCTTCATGTATCTATAAAAGAATGTTAAAAGTAGAGTTCTAATATGAGCACCGTCCACATCAGCATCTGTCATAATTACTATTTTTCCGTATCTTAATTTCTTTTCATCAAATTCGTCACCTATGCCACAACCAAAAGCGGTTATCATAGCTTTTATCTCTTCATAGTTTAAAATTCTATCAAGTCTAGCTTTCTCTACGTTCATTATTTTACCTCTTAATGGTAAAATAGCTTGTATATTTCTATCCCTTCCTTGTTTAGCAGAACCACCTGCTGAATCACCCTCTACTAAAAAAACCTCAGTTTTTGAAGCATCTTGTTCTGCACAATCAGCTAGTTTTCCAGGTAAAGTCATACTATCTAAAGCATTTTTTCTTCTAGTTAGCTCTCTAGCTTTTCTCGCAGCTTCTCTTGCTCTTGAAGCTCTAATAGCTTTATCTATTATAATCCTAGCTTCTTTTGGATTTTCTTCTAGGTATCTGGATATATATTCAGAAACGACATTATCTACTATACCCCTAGTTTCACTATTGCCTAATTTAGTCTTTGTCTGGCCTTCAAATTGAGGATTTGAAAGTTTAACAGAAAGAACTGCTGTTAACCCTTCTCTTATATCCTCACCTGTGAGATTTTCATCCTTTTCTTTTAATATATTATTTTTTCTACAATAATCATTTACAACTCTAGTTAATGCTGATTTTAATCCACTTAAATGAGTACCACCTTCTTGAGTATTTATGTTATTAGCAAAAGTAAATATGTTTTCACTATAACTGTCAGTATATTGCATAGACAATTCTACTATATGATTGTCTTTTTCAACTTCAAAATAAATAATATCTTTCTGTATAGGATTTCTATTTCTGTTTAAATGTTTTACAAATGCCTTAATTCCACCTTCATAGTGAAAATCTCTTTTTTTACCACCTATTTTATCTTCTAAAATTATTCTTACACCTTTGTTTAAAAAAGCCAATTCTCTTAATCTATGTTCAAGTACTTCAAATTTAAAATCAACTTCATCGAATATTTGTTTATCAGGTTTAAATGTTATTGATGTACCAGTATCTTCAGCTTCTCCTATAACTTCTAAACTCGTTTTTGGTTTTCCTCTTTCATATACTTGTTTATATTCTTTCCCATTTCTCTTTATTTTAACTTCAAGTCTTTCAGATAATGCATTTACTACTGAAACACCAACACCATGTAATCCACCAGAAACTTTATATGCACTATTATCAAATTTACCTCCTGCATGAAGTACCGTTAAAACCGTTTCAACAGTAGATTTTCCTGTTTTTGGGTGTATTTCTACTGGTATACCACTACCATTATCGATAACTGTTACAGATCCATCTTCATTCATAGATACGTATATCCTATCACATACACCTGCAAGAGCTTCATCTATACTATTATCTACAACTTCATAAACAAGATGATGTAATCCTTTTGTACCAGTACTTCCTATGTACATTCCTGGTCTCTTTCTAACAGGTTCTAATCCTTCTAACACTTGTATTTGTTCTGCGCCATAGTTTCTTTTGTTTGCAACCATTTAATACACCTCAATTCCTTTTATAATTCATTTTCGTTTATTAGTCCAGCCCTCTTAAATAAAGTGCCAGATGATATATTTGAGCTATATATTATACTTTTTCTAACCTTTTTCTTTTCTTTTTTCTGATTAATAAGTTTTTCAGTTACTATATAAGATTTAATATCACCATCTACTATATTTTTAATAAATCCTTCTTCCTCTGCTGTATGGAAAAAATTAATAGTATCTTTAGATTCAAACGCAGTTTTTTTATCTATTATTGCTATAATATCTTTTAATGGAATAATAATATCATTGCCTAAATGTAAAAACATCTCTTTGCCTCCTTATTTTTTTAGTACATTTCCTTCTTTTATATAAAAAACACTCTTATTTTTAGAATCTAAACCTTCAATATCTATATTATCTGTAGAAGTTATTATAGTTTGCATATTTTTAAATGTAGATACAAGATATTTTCTTCTATTTGGATCAAGTTCAGATAGGACATCATCTAAAAGTAAAACTGGATATTCTCCAGTAATTGATTTTATAAGTTCAACCTCTGCAAGTTTTAATGATAAAGCTGCTGTTCTCTGTTGGCCTTGGGAGCCAAAAGATCTACAATTTATTCCATTTATATATACATACATATCGTCCCTATGAGGACCAATTTCTGTTATTCCTTTATCTATATCTCTTTTCAAGTTTTCTTTAAGCTTTTTATATAAACTTTTTCTCAAAAAACTTTTGCTTATTTCTTTAAAGTTTTCAAAAGATACATATTTTATGCTTAATTCTTCTTTATATCCGGTAATTTTGCTATGTATATCTTTGGATATTTCTAACAAATTATTTAAAAAATTTATTCTATCTTCAATAATTTGTGAACCATAATCTGATAACTGTTCATCCCATACATCTATCATATTACTATTGCTCTTTTTAAACTTAAAATTCTTTAACATATTATTTCTTTGATATAAAACCCTATGATACTTACTAATATTATATCTATATCTAGGCTTTATTTGGCTTATCTCAGTATCTAAAAAATTTCTTCTTTGACTAGGACCTTCTTTAATAAGTTTTAAATCTTCTGGTGAAAAAATCACTGTTTTTAGTTCCCCAACTAATTCTGATATTCTATTTAATTGTATTTTATTTAATCTTGCTTTTTTTGAATTCTCTTTGTCGTACTTTATCTCTATAAGTTTATTAAAAGATCCTTTTCTAAATTGAATACCAATATATGCTTTATTTTTACCTATATTAATCAAATCTTTATCATTACTTGTCCTATAAGATTTTCCATTTGAACAGATATAAATAGCTTCTAAAAGATTTGTTTTTCCCTGAGCATTATCTCCAAAAAAAATATTTATATTATCATTTAAATCTAAATTAAGTACTTTATAATTTCTAAAATTTATTAGCTTAACATTCTTTACATGCACTAATAGCACTCCTTCTATTTCAGAAGTTTTATAACCATATCCTATTTATTATTTATTATATCATTTTATCATTATCAATAAATATATTTATTTAACTAAATAACTACCTTTACCTTCTATATAAATCTTATCCCCACTCTTTATTTTTTTGCCTCTCTCATAAGTTATTTTTCCATTAACTTTTACCATTCCTTTTTTTATATATATCTTACTTTCTCCTCCAGTTTGAGATATACCAATATATTTAAGTAATTGATCTAGTTTTATATATTCAGTTTTTATTTTTATTTCACTCAACATTTAATCATCTCCTTAACAATTAGTAAGGCACCTACATATTATTTTAGGTGCCCTCAAGATTTAATCTTCAGCTGCTAATCTTACAGGTAATACTAGATAAGTATATGTATTATCACCGTACGGATTTATAATACATGGGTTTACATTACTTATAAAATGCATCATTATTTCTTCAGTATCTATTACTCTTATGCCTTCTAAAATATATTTAGAGTTAAATGCAATTTTTATGTCGTTTCCTTCTAATTCTATTGGTATTTCTTCATGTACATTTCCAATTTCAGAATTTGAAGTTATTATCATATTTTCGTCAGTTATATCAAGTTTAATTAAATTGTTTTTTCCTTCTCTTGCTAATAATGAAGCCCTTTCAATGCTTTCTCGTATATCCTTAGTTTTAACCTTAACTTTAGATTTATATTCATTTCTAATAATATCTTTATAATTAAGAAATTGACCTTCTAGTAATCTAGATACAATAATTGAATTATCTAAATCAAAAATTATGTGACTTTTTGCGACAGAAACAGTAACTAAAGAATCCTCATCATCTAAAATTTTATATAAATCATTTAAAGTTTTACCCGGTATAACTACTTTAATATCACTATCACAATCAACATTTATATTTTTTAATGTAAGCCTATATCCGTCCAATGCAACTAATGCTGCTTTATTATGATTAACCTCAAGTAAACATCCTGTTAATATTGGTCTTGTTTCATCTTGTGCGGTAGCAAAAATAGTTTGCCTTATCATAGTTTTTAATAAATCTTTTGGAATTTTAAAATTTACTTCGTTATCTATCTTAGGAAGATCTGGGTATTCTAAAGCTGGTTGTCCAATTAAACTAAATCTTGAATTTCCGCACCTTATGTCAATATTATTATTTTGTTTACTTTCTATAATTATTGGTAAATTTGGAAGTTTTCTTATTATATCGCCAAATATTTTTGATGATATAACAATTTCACCTTCATCAATAACTTCACAATCAACAGATACTTTTATTCCAATTTCCAAATCTGTTCCTGTTAGATTTAGTTTACCATTATAAGCTTCTAAAAGAATACCGCTAAGTATTGGAAGTGTTGTTTTATTTGTTATTCCTTTTTGAACTATATTAACACATTTTGATAGCTCTTCTTGTGATATATTTATTTTCAACTGTGGATAACCTCCTTTTTGATAAAAATTATAATAATAATACTAAACATTAGTAGTAATAGTAATAGTTGTTGTTAATATGTGGATAAGTAATTTCAAAGTTGAAATTTAAAGAAAAAAACATGTTAATAAAATGTTTAAAACCCTACACTAGTTATACACATATTAAGAGATTTTTATAAATTTTTTATTTATTATAACTTATTAACAAAATATTAACATATATATTAACATATAATTGTAGATTAATTTCCTTTTATTTCTTTAATTAGGTTTTGGATTTTTATATTGATTTCATTATTATTTTTTATATCAGATGATATTTTGTCATATGCATGTATAACTGTTGTGTGGTCTCTGCCACCAAACTCGTCACCAATCTTAGGAAGAGATAAATCAGTAAGTTCTCTACACAAGTACATGGCTATTTGGCGAGGATACGAAATTGATCTAGACCTTTTTTTGGAATTAAAATCTTCAATTTTAATATTAAAATTCTTTGCAACAATTTCTTTAATGAGTTCAGGAGTTATTTCTCTAGGTTTTGTATTCGATATTATATCTTTTAGTGCTTCTGTAGCTAAATCTACTGTGACTTTTTTATTGGTTAGAGATGAATAAGCTACTATCCTGATTAGAGCTCCTTCTAGTTCTCTTATGTTTGATTGTATTTTAGTAGCAATGTAGAGCATTACATCATTTGATACATCAATATTTTCAACTTTAGCTTTCTTTCTTAGTATAGCAATTCTTGTTTCTAAATCAGGAGGTTGTATATCTGCTATAAGTCCCCACTCGAATCTAGACCTTAGTCTATCCTCTAGAGTAGGAATTTCTTTTGGTGGTCTATCACTAGATATTATTATTTGTTTATTTGCTTCATGAAGAGCATTAAAAGTATGGAAAAATTCTTCTTGCGTTCTTTCTTTTCCAGCTATAAATTGTATATCATCTACTAAAAGTACATCTACATTTCTGTATTTGTTTCTAAATTCTACATTTCTATCATCTCTTATTGAATTAATCAATTCATTTGTGAATTTTTCCGAAGAAACATAAACAACGCTTGCTTTTGGATTTTGATTTAATATGTAATGTCCAATAGCGTGCATTAGATGTGTTTTACCTAGTCCAACACCTCCATATATGAATAAAGGATTATACGCTTTAGCAGGAGCTTCTGCAACTGCTAGAGAGGCTGCATGAGCAAATCTATTGCTATTTCCTATTACAAATGTATCAAATGTATATTTTGGATTAAGTTGAGCTCTTGGGGAGTTGTTTTCTATTATTGAGGTTTGTGTAGTTTGTCCAAAATAGTTATTTATTTCTTCTCCAGGTATTAGAAATTTTATTTCAAAATCTATATTTGTTACTTGCTTTAAAGCATTTTTTATTAGTGTTTGATATCTAGCTTCAAGAATACCTTTAGTAAATTCATTAGGTACTCCTAAAAGAATAATATTATCTGTTAACGAAAGTGGTTCTATAGTTT
This sequence comes from Brassicibacter thermophilus, assembly GCF_055378355.1. NCBI lineage: Bacteria > Bacillati > Bacillota > Tissierellia > Tissierellales > Thermohalobacteraceae > Brassicibacter > Brassicibacter thermophilus. The sequence continues at coordinate 264,255 of NZ_AP042446.1, forward strand.
TTAACCAAGTATTAAAGCTTACTTCAGTTAATTCAGTTTTTATTAATTTTAGAGATTCATTCCATATATTCTCTAAATTAAGCCCCATCTCTATTAAACCTCCTATTCAATGTTTGATTATATCCAATATTAGGTAAAATTATAACCTTTTTTATTAAAGCTAAAAATAAAATGATTGATATAAACAGAATTATCCACAAAAATAAATTATAATAATGAATAAATTTATATAAATGGGATAAGATAAAAATTGTGGATAAGCTGTTAATAATACATTGTTTTGATTGTTAATTTATTTTTTATCTGTACATATTAACATGATTGTGAATTAATATAACACATAAATGTGAAAAACTAATTATTTGATTTGTAAGAAAGGAAGATAAAATATATAAATAACTAGCAACTTATACACAATTTATCCACAAACTGTGTATAAATCTTAATATTGTTTATATTTAATCCACATGCTTATTTAATAATAGCAAATTTAATATAAATTATCAACATAACATATAAAGATATCCACAAAATTAACAACCTGTTTATTAATGTTAATAATCACGATTATCATATAATTTCTTGACAATACATTAGAATATAACTATAATCAATAGTAGTGTCTACTTTTTTTGAAAGAGAATTTTTACTTGTTATATATTTTCATGCTATCTGAAGGGGGTGTGTTATCGTGAAAAGAACTTATCAACCAAAAAAAAGACAAAGAAGTAAAGAGCACGGTTTCCGTAAAAGAATGATGACTAAATCTGGGAGAGAAGTGTTAAAAAGACGTAGAAGAAAGGGCAGAGTTAGATTGACAGCATAAGGCCGCATATGTGGCCTTTTTATTCAATATAGGAAATTAAGGGGCTTTTTAATGATTAAAAAAGATGAAAGATTAAAAAACAATAGAGATTTTAGAAAAGTATACAATTTAGGTAAATCGTATGGTAATAAATTTTTAGTGCTATTTTTAATTAAAAATAATTTATCATATAATAGAGTAGGTTTTTCCATTAGTAAAAAGTTAGGAAATAGTGTAGTAAGAAACAAAGTTAAAAGGAGAATAAAAGAAGCATATAGATTAAATAAAAACGATATAAAAACTGGTTATGATATAATATTACTAGCTAGGGTAAATGCTAAGAATGTTGGTTATAAAGAGATTGAGAGTGCTTTATTGCATTTAATAAGAATATCTGGTTTGAAAAAAGGTGGATAATGTGAAAAAATTACTAATTTTTTTAGTAAGGATTTATCAAAAATATATTTCTAGATTTACAGTGAGAAGTTGTAGATTTTACCCTACATGTTCAGAATATTGTATACAAGCTTTAGATAAATATGGTTTATTAAAGGGTTTATTCTTAAGTGTAAAGCGAATTTTAAGATGTAATCCCTTTAATCCCGGAGGATACGATCCTTTAAAATAATAAGGGGGTTAGTTAATGATAGATATTTTTGCTCGTCCCTTAGGGGCTTTATTGAAATTGATTTTTAATTTTGCTATGAATATTGGTCTGGAATCTGTGCATATATCTGCATATGCTGTAGCAATAATTATTACAACAATTATATTTAAGCTTATTCTACTTCCATTATCTTTAAAACAAACGAATTCTATGAAAAAAATACAAGAAATTCAACCTAAATTAGCAGAACTTCAGAAAAAGTACAAGAATGACCCACAGACTTTACAAGCAAAAACTATGGAGCTTTATAAAGAAAATAAAGTAAATCCTTTTGGTGGGTGTTTACCTCTCCTTATACAAATGCCTATAATTATTGCATTTTTTAGAGTCTTGCAAGATCCAGTACAATATGTTTTTAAAAATGAAGTGTTATATAACGAAATAAGTAAAGTATTTTTATGGATACCTAATTTAGAATTAGCAGATCCATTTTTGTGGGGATTACCTTTGATTGCTGCTGTAACAACATTTATACAGAGTAAGATGATGAATGTACAACAGGCTGATGCTGGAAATGAACAAGCTCAAAGAACTCAAAAAACTATGAATTACTTTTTTCCGATAATGATTTTTTGGTTTTCTAAATCTTTCCCGGCTGGATTAGCTTTATATTGGGTTATGGGTAATATTTTCCAGATTGTTCAACAATATATAACGAATAGGTCTTTAGTCAAAGTTAGGGAGGAGACGAAATAATCATGAAGTCTATTATAAAGACATCTAAGACGGTTGAAGAAGCTTTAAAATTAGCTTTAGACGAGATGAATGCAGATAAAGATGATGTTACTGTGGAGGTTTTGGATGAACCGAGTAAAGGTTTATTTGGATTTATTGGTGCTAAGGACGCTAGAGTTAAAGTTACTTTAACAAATGACCCGGTTGAAATTGCTGATAAATTTTTAAATGATGTTCTTAGTAAAATGCATATAAAAGCTGAAAATATTATAAAAAGAAAATCTAATTATTTATATGTTAATATTAAAGGAAGCAATAGTTCAGATATGGGAATACTGATAGGTAAAAGAGGAAATACTTTGGATTCTTTACAATTTTTATTAAATTTGGTTGTTAACAAAGGTAGGGAAAATCATATAAAGGTTATAGTTGATACTGAAGATTATAGAAGAAAAAGAGAAGAGACACTTATACGATTAGCAGAAAAAATGGCTATAAAAGTTAAGAATCAAAAAAAAGCTATAAAACTTGAGCCTATGAATCCATATGAAAGAAGGATAATTCATTCTGCTTTGCAGGAAAGTTCTTATGTTAAAACTTATAGTGAAGGTGATGAACCTTATAGAAGAGTAGTAATAGAACTTAAATAGTTGAGTAAATTTGATCAAAAATTTTCATAAAGTTTACTCAGTTAATAAAACCCAGTAATATTACTGGGTTTGTGTTTTGTTTTTTATTATTTGGTATAATATTTAAATAGATGTATTTTTATATTTATAATATATTGGAGGTGGGATAGTGGATATTGACACTATAGCTGCCATATCTACTGCACCAGGAGAAGCAGGGATTGGGATTATAAGGTTAAGTGGTAGTGATGCTATAGATATAGCAAGCAAGATTTTTAAAGGTAAAAAAGTTAACAATTTAAAGTTTGCTGAAGAAAGAAAAATGACATATGGTTATATAATTGATCCTTCTAATAATAGTAAAATTGATGAAGTGCTGATTGTATATATGAAAGGCCCACATACTTACACTAGAGAAGATATAGTTGAGATTAATTGTCATGGTGGTATTATACCTTCAAGAAAAATATTAGAGTTAGTATTAAAAAATGGGGCACGTTTAGCTGAACCAGGAGAATTTACAAAACGGGCATTTTTAAATGGAAGATTAGATTTAGCTCAAGCAGAAGCTGTTATGGATTTAATAAGAGCTAAGACAGATAAAAGTTATGATATTTCTTTAAATCAATTAGATGGTAGATTATCTTCTGAGGTAAATCAAATTAGAGATATTTTATTAAATATGCTTGCACATATAGAAGCAGCTATAGATTTTCCTGAAGATGAAGTTGATGAATTACAGTATGAAGATTTTATTAATAAAGCTAAAAATGTATTAAATAGAATAGAAAAACTGATTTCAACTGCAGATACTGGAAAAATATTACGTGAAGGTTTAAAAACAGTTATCCTAGGTAAACCAAATGTAGGTAAATCATCTTTAATGAATGCTATTTTAAGGGAAAATAGAGCTATAGTAACAGACATACCTGGTACTACTAGAGATATAATTGAAGAATATGTTAATATTAATGGAATACCACTAAAAATAATTGATACTGCTGGAATAAGAGAAACAAGTGATTTAGTTGAAAAAATAGGAGTGGAAAAAGCTAAAGATTCTGTAGATAAGGCAGAATTAGTTATTGCAGTTTTTGATGCTTCAAAAGAAATTTCAAAAGATGATTTAAATATAATCAAAATTATTAAGAATAAAAATGCTATAATATTGTTCAATAAAACTGATTTACCAAATAAATTTAATATTAATGATTTAGAAAAACTTCTTCCAGATAAAAAAATTATAAAATCATCGATAATTAATGGTGTAGGCTTAGATACTCTTGAAAAAGCAATTGAGGAAATGTTTTTAATTGGAAAGGTTAAAATTAATGAAGATGTAATTGTTAATAATGTTCGTCATAAAAATCAGCTAATTAAAGCGAAATCTAATATTTTAGATGCTTTGAACTCTTTAAACATGAAGATGCCTATTGATTGTATAGAAGTAGATTTAAAGAATTGCTGGAGTAATTTAGGTGAGATTACTGGTGATACTGTAGCAGAAAATATTATAGATAAGATATTTGAGAATTTTTGCATAGGGAAATAATTAGGGAGGAAATATTCATTATGAAAAAGGATATCCGATATTTTAGAGATCAATATGATGTGATAGTTATAGGTGCAGGACATGCAGGATGTGAAGCTGCTTTGGCAGCAGCTAGACTTGGAATGAAAACTCTTATTCTTACTATGACATTAGACTCTATAGCACTTATGCCTTGCAATCCAAATATTGGGGGAACAGGAAAAGGACATCTTGTCAGAGAAATAGATGCCTTAGGTGGTGAGATGGGCATAAATATAGATAAAACTTTTATTCAAAGCAGAATGTTGAATACATCTAAAGGGCCAGCTGTTCATTCCCTTAGAGCACAAGCAGATAAAAAGCAATATCATATTGAGATGAAGAAAACTTTGGAAAACGAAAAGAATCTTGATTTAGTTCAAGGAGAAGCACAAGAGATTTTAGTTGAAAATCAATCTGTAAAAGGAATAATTACTAGAACAGGAGCTAAATATTTATCTAAAGCTGTTATATTAGCTACAGGAACTTATTTAAAAGGAAGGATATATATTGGAGAATTAAATTTTGAAGGAGGTCCTAATGGATTATTTCCTGCTAATTACCTTTCTGATTCTTTACAAAAATTAGGTATTAAATTGAGAAGGTTTAAAACTGGTACTCCTGCTAGAGTCCATAGAGATAGCCTTGATTTTAGTAAAATGATTATTCAAGAGGGAGATAAAGAAATAGTTCCATTTTCATTTTTAAATGAAGGACTTTATAAAGAACAAGTTCCTTGTTATCTTACTTATACTAATTCAGAGACTCATAGAATTATAAGAGATAACCTTAATAGATCACCAATGTATGCTGGTCAGATTGAAGGTGTTGGACCAAGGTATTGTCCTTCTATTGAAGATAAGGTAGTTCGATTTGCAGATAAGGATAAACATCAAATTTTTATTGAGCCTGAAGGGTTAAATACTAAGGAAATGTATGTACAGGGAATGTCAACTGCATTACCTGAAGAGGTTCAAATAAATATGTATAGGACTGTTAAAGGTATGGAAAAAGTTAAATTTATGAGACCAGCTTATGCTATAGAATATGATTGTATTGATCCAACTCAACTTAAAAGAACATTGGAATATAAAGAAATTGATAATTTGTTTTTTGCAGGGCAGATAAATGGTTCTTCAGGGTATGAAGAAGCTGCTGCCCAAGGAATTATTGCTGGTATTAATGCTGCTTTGAAAATAAAGGGACAAGAACCTTTTATTTTAGATAGATCAGAAGCCTATATTGGTGTATTAATAGATGATTTGGTTACCAAGGGAACAAATGAACCTTATAGAATGATGACTTCTAGGGCTGAATATAGGTTAATCCTTAGACAAGATAATGCAGATTTAAGGTTAACTGAAAAATCGTATAAAATAGGTTTAGCAAGCAAGGAGAGATATGAAAAGGTCATAAAGAAAAAAAGAATGATCGAGAAAGAATTAAATAGATTAAAAGAAATAAAATTAAATCCTAATAAAGAAATAAATGATTATCTTACAAAATTAAATAGTGCTCCTTTAAAAACACCGACAACAATTTATGATCTTATTAAACGACCTGAAATTAAATACGATCAAACTAAAATACTTGACAGTGCTAGAACTGAATTGCCTAGAGAAATTAGAATGCAGGTTGAGACACATATAAAGTATGAAGGATATATTGCAAAACAATTAAGGCAAATTGAACAGTTTAAAAAACTTGAAGGAAAAAAACTATCAAGAGATTTAGATTATAGTACTATAAAAGGTTTAAGATTAGAAGCCAGACAGAAGCTTAATGATATTAAACCTGAGTCTGTTGGGCAAGCTTCAAGAATTTCTGGAGTTTCGCCAGCGGATATAAATGTATTATTAATTTATTTAGAACAACAAAGACGTCTATATAATAGAGGTGAAGTAGATGAAGAATAATTCAACATTAGTTAATGGACTTCACAAACTTGGATTATCAATAAGTAAAGAACAAATTGATATGTTTGAAAAATATAAAGAGCTAATTAAAGACTGGAATAAAAAAGTAAATATAACTTCGATAACTGAAGATCAAGATATATATATTAAACATTTTCTAGATAGTGCAACAATATTTAAGACTGAATTGATAAAAGATGGTATTGATATTATTGATATAGGTACAGGTGGAGGTTTTCCAGGACTACCTATAAAAATAATAAATCCTAGAACTAACGTTACCTTGTTGGATAGCTTAAATAAGAGAATAATTTTTTTGAATGATGTAATAGATAAAATAGGATTAACTAGTGTGTTTGCTGTACATGGGAGAGCTGAGGAATTTGGTAAAATGTCAGAGTATAGGGAAAAATTCGATATATCAGTATCTAGAGCAGTTGCACCATTAAATATTTTATGTGAGTATTGCCTTCCTTTTGTAAAAGTTGGAGGATATTTTATAGCAATGAAGAGTATTAATACTGACGATGAGTTAAAACAAGCGAATAATGCTATAAAAATATTGGGTGGAGTATTAACTGATAGTTTGGATATTTTGATACCTAATACTGATATAAAACATAGGTTGATAATTATAAAAAAAATAAGACAAACATCTACAAAATACCCTAGAAGTTCTGGTAAACCTAAAAAGAAACCTTTATAATGTATGTTATTTTAGTGTTTTTTGTAGTACGAAAATAAAAAAAATTAATATTTAAAGAAGGAAGAAAAGATTTTTTAGAGAAATTAATTAATGGACAAGTTATAAAAGGTCTAAGTCCATTGGGAGAGGAATGGTATTATGAAAAACTTTAATAATGAAGTAAAGTATATACCAGTTAAAAATATAAAACCTAATCCTTATCAGCCTAGAAAAAAATTTGATTTAAGAGCTCTTGAAGAATTGAGTCAATCAATAAAAACTTATGGGGTTATTCAACCGATTAGTGTGAGGCAAATAAATGAAGAGAGTTTTGAATTAGTGTCAGGTGAAAGAAGATTAAGAGCAACTGAAATGGCTAAAATAGATTCAATCCCTGCCATAGTTGTAGATTTTAAAGACAGAGATTCTGCAGTAATTGCACTTATTGAAAATCTTCAAAGAGAAGATTTGAATTTTATTGAAGAAGCTGAAGGATATTATAATTTGATTAATGACCATGGATTTACTCAACAACAATTGGCTGAAAAGTTAGGTAAAAATCAGTCAACAATTGCTAATAAGCTTAGAATATTAAGATTACCCAAGGACATAAAAAAAGCTCTTATTGAAAATAATCTTACCGAAAGACATGCTAGAGCTTTGTTAAAGCTACCAGATGAAGAATTACAGCATGTTGTTTTGGAAAAAATAATTAAAAATGATTTGACAGTTAAAAAGACAGAAAAACTTATAAAGGATATGTTAAATGATTTAGTTGCTGATAAAGTACAAGAAAAAAAGCAAAATATAAAAAGTCTTATTAATTTTAAGATATATTTAAATACATTAAGGAACGCTTATAATGCTATAAAAGATAGTGGGGTAAATGCGAAATATGAGCAGAGAGATATGGGTGAATTTGTTGAAGTAGTTGTTAAAATCCCTAAGTCTAATATCAAATAAGTTGTTTTCATTTATAATAGTTAAGAGGAAATATTTCCTCTTTTTTTTGTTTTTTTGAATTTAAATTTTGATATGAACTTGTGAAATGTAACTAAAGTGAAGAAATGTATTTTCATATTAAGTTTGAATTTGTTTGACAATTTTGATTCATAAAAATATTTAGTTTTGAAGGAATAATTTGTACTATTAAAGAAATATAGATTATAATAATATTGGAGGAGGGCTGATAGATGTCTAAAATAATAGCCATTTTTAATCAAAAAGGCGGAGTGGGTAAAACGACTACTAATGTAAATTTAAGTGCTTGTTTGGCTAAACTAGGAAAAAAAGTTTTAGTTATCGATATTGATCCTCAAGGAAATACGACTAGTGGATTTGGTTTTAATAAAAATGCTATTGATGAATCTATATATGATTCTTTGATTAATAATGTTGATATAAATAAAATTATTTTAAAAACAAATATTAGTGGCTTATTTTTGGTACCTTCAAATGTTGAATTAGCTGGAGCAGAGATTGAATTAACTAAAAAAGAAGAAAGGGAGATAATATTAAGGAAAATACTGACTAATGTTAAGCCTAAATTTGATTATATATTTATTGACTGTCCTCCATCTTTAGGATTACTTACAATCAATTCACTAGTTGCTGCAGATAGTGTTATTATTCCTATTCAATGTGAGTACTATGCTTTAGAAGGAGTTAGTCAGCTTATGGATACGATTAAGTTGGTTAAAAAAAATTTAAATCCTTTCCTTGAAATCGAAGGAGTAGTTTTGAGTATGTTTGATGGAAGAACTAATTTATCAATTCAGGTTGTTGATGAAGTAAAGAAATTTTTTAGAGGGAAGGTATATACTACAATTATTCCAAGAAATGTTAGATTGGCAGAGGCACCAAGCCATGGTTTATCTATAATTGATTATGATCCTAAATCTAAAGGTGCTGAAGCTTATTTAGAGCTTGCTAAAGAATTCATCGAATACGAGGAGGAATGATGAGAATGACTAAAAAGAGGGGACTGGGTAAGGGATTATCCGCTTTAATACCTGATGATGATATTATAGATAAAAATGATGTTTTTGTTAATTCTGATAATGTTATTGAAATAGATACTTATATGATAGAACCTAATACTGAACAGCCAAGGACAAACTTTGATGATGATTCCTTGAATGAACTTAAAGAATCTATAAAAAAATATGGGATTATTCAACCTATAATTGTAAGAAAACATGGAAAAGGATATCAAATAGTTGCTGGTGAACGAAGGTGGAGAGCTTCAAAAGAAATTGGTTTAAAGAAGATACCCTGTTTAATAAGAGATTATAAAAAAAATGCTGCAATTGAAGTAGCACTTATTGAAAATATACAAAGAGAAGACTTAAATCCAATTGAAGAAGCTTTTGCTTATAAAAATATGATGGATAAGTATAATATAACACAAGAAAAAATTGCCGAAGTTATCGGAAAAAGCAGAACTTATATTGCTAATACTATTAGATTATTAAAATTAAATGAAAAAATCATAGATTATATAAAAGAAGGCATAATTTCACCTGGTCATGGTAGAGCACTTTTAAGTATTAAAGATAAGAATATACAATTAGATGTGGCTGAAAGGATTATTAAAAGAGGATTAAATGTTAGACAGACTGAAAAGATTGTTAAAGATATTTTATCTAAAAAGAAAAAAACTACTAAAAGTAAAATTAAACAAACTAAAGACGCTGCTTTGTTGGAGATAGAAGAAATATTGAGTAAATCATTGGGAACTAAAGTCCAAGTAACAAAAAGGAAAAATAAAGGAATAATTGAAATAGAATATTATAGTAATGATGATTTACAGAAAATAATTGAAATTCTAAATAAAAAGTAATTTTTCACATGAAACATTACTTTTTATTTAGGATCAAAACTTGAAAGTAAATTATAGGAATTATATATTGTGAAACAATTCAATATTTTAATTATTATATCTTTAAATATAAAGTTTTAAGTGAGTTATTTATGCATTATTTTTAACTTTTTTAATTTTAATTAATCACGTAAGGAAATAAATATCAAAAAAGAAATATAAAACTAAAATTAGTAAAATTTAATATTATATTTTATTATGAAATTTCTTTGTTCAAAAAAATTGAGTAGAATAACTTTTAGTATAATTAATTTGTTAACATTAGTTTTATAATTGATTTGTTTCGAAAAAATAACAAAAATCATTACATTTTATTAAAAAATGTTTAAATTGAATTAATATATAGTTAATTGTTTGGCAAAAAAATAGAAAATATAAACATTTATTAAATTTGTTTTTGTATTTTATTATATTTTAGACTGCAATATATTTTATTGACATATCATACTAGTGAATATATAATTTATATAAATTAAGGGGTATAATTCAAGTGTTTTAGCAGGAAAAATTTAACAGTCCTCAATGTTATTTTATATTGATAGTTAAATTATTAACAATATATATTTAACGAATTGTTAATAATTTATTTGCAAATTAAAAGATAAAAACATAATGTGTTATCTTGCAGGTTATCCTTTCGACTATATTAGATCTAGATATAGAGGATAGTAAGTTATTAACAAAAGAAAGGAAAATCCTGCTTACTTACATAAATAGAATTATTTAATTAAGTTATTTTAAGGTTTTCTAAAAGGCTAAATTTTAATATTAAAGGAGGTTAACATATGGGTTTCAAATTTGATTGGGAAGGTAATAAAGAAAATGTTGAAAAATTTAAACGATTTATGGACGAACATAAGGATAAAAAAGGTGCTTTAATGCCAATTTTGCACGAAGCACAGGATTTATTTGGTTATCTTCCTATTGAGATTCAAAAAATGATTTCTGAAACTCTAAATATTTCTTTATCAGAAGTATATGGGGTTGCAACATTTTATTCCCAATTTTCACTAATTCCAAAGGGAAAATATAGAATTGGTGTATGTTTAGGTACTGCTTGTTATGTTAAAGGTTCAAAAGAGATCTTAGAGAGAGTTAAAGAAAAACTCAATATTGATGTTGGACAAACTACTGAAGATAGATTATATTCTTTACAAGCTACTAGGTGTCTAGGTGCTTGTGGATTGGCACCTGTGATGACAGTTAATGAAGACGTTTATGGTAAATTAAAACCATCAGATGTGGATGGCATATTAAGTAAATATAAAGAATAGATGGGGGTGTCAAAATGAAATCCTTAGAAGAATTAAGAGAGATAAGAGAAAGAACTTTAAAAAAGATGGCATTAAGGAAAGAAACTGAAGGGACTAGGATAGTTGTGGGTATGGCTACTTGTGGAATTGCAGCTGGAGCTAGACCTGTTTTGACAACTTTGCTTGAAGAAGTAGACAAAAGAGGATTAGATGGTGTAGTAGTAGGGCAAACTGGTTGCATTGGAATGTGTAAATTTGAACCTATTGTTGAAGTGTATAAACCTGGGGAAGAAAAAGTAACTTATGTTCATGTAGATCCTGAGAAAGCAAGAAGAATAATTGCTGAACATATTGTTAATGGTAGAGTTGTTAAAGAATTTACTATAGGGGCTTATGAGTAATTATATTATGAAATCGTTTCCATAAACATATAAATGTTTCACGTGAAACATTTATATTCTTACACAGAAATAAAATGTTAAATAAATTATTGAAAGAATAAGATTTACTTAAAACTGCACTTATAATATGTACTTTGTAAAGGAGGTTAAAGAAATGAATATTTATAGAGCCCACGTACTCGTATGTGGTGGTACTGGATGTCAATCTTCCAATTCGATAGAAATAAAAAATGCTTTGGAAGATAAAATAAAAGAAAAGGGCTTAGAAAATGAGATTAAAGTAGTAATGACTGGATGTTTTGGGTTGTGTGAAGTTGGTCCAAACATTGTGGTTTATCCAGAAGGTGCCTTCTATAGCCATGTTAAATTAAGTGATATTGATGAAATAGTTGAAGAGCATTTATTAAAAGGTAGAATAGTTAAAAGATTATTATATAAAGAAGCGATTGAAGAGGATAAAATTATATCAGTAAACCAAGTTGACTTTTATAGTAAACAGACTAGGATTGCTTTAAGAAATTGTGGAGTAATTGATCCTGAACAAATAGATGAATATATTGCATATAATGGATACGAAGCACTAGGAAAAGCTGTTACAGAAATGACTCCTGAAGAAGTAATTAAAGTTGTTAAAGATTCAGGGTTAAGAGGAAGAGGTGGAGCTGGATTCCCAACAGGTCTGAAATGGGAATTCACTGCTAAGGCTGAAGGAGATCAAAAATATGTAATATGTAATGCAGACGAAGGGGATCCGGGTGCATTTATGGACAGGAGTATATTAGAAGGGGATCCACATTCGGTTCTTGAAGCAATGGCATTAGCAGGATATGCAGTAGGTGCAAATCAAGGATACATATACATAAGAGCAGAGTATCCTGTTGCTGTTAAAAGATTAGAAACTGCAATAAATCAAGCTAGAGAGTATAATTTATTAGGGGAAAATATATTTGGTTTAGGTTTTAATTTTGACATAGAAATAAGGTTAGGAGCTGGAGCATTTGTATGTGGTGAAGAAACTGCTTTAATTGCTTCTATTGAAGGCGAAAGGGGAATGCCTAGAAATAAACCACCATTCCCAGCTAATAAAGGAGTTTGGGGAAAACCAACCTTGATAAATAATGTTGAAACATATGCAAATATTCCTGCTATATTCCAAAATGGTGTTGAATGGTTTAGAAGTATCGGAACAGAAAAATCACCAGGAACAAAAGTATTTGCTCTTGGAGGAAAAATAGAAAACACAGGATTAGTAGAAATACCAATGGGTACTACTTTAAGAGAAATTATTTATGATATAGGCGGTGGAATACCTAACGGAAAAGAATTTAAAGCTGTTCAAACTGGAGGACCATCAGGTGGATGTATACCAAAAGAATATTTAGATACCCCTGTTGATTATGAATCATTATCTAAACTTGGGTCAATAATGGGGTCAGGTGGAATGATAGTAATGGATGAAGATAATTGTATGGTGGATATAGCTAGATTTTTCCTTGATTTTACTGTAGACGAGTCATGTGGTAAATGTACAGCTTGTAGAGTTGGAACAAAGAGAATGTTAGAAATACTAGAGAGAATAACTGAGGGTAAAGGTGAACCTGGAGACATAGAGAAACTTGAAGAACTAGCTAATACTATAAAAGATTCGGCACTTTGTGGCTTAGGACAAACTGCCCCAAATCCAGTATTGTCAACCATACAATATTTTAGGGATGAATATGAAGCTCATATTTATGATAAGAAATGTCCTGCAGGACATTGTCACAAACTACTAACTTACAAAATCAAATCAGATTTATGTAAAGGATGCGGATTATGTGCTAAAAATTGTCCAGCAGGAGCTATATCAGGTGAAATTAAAAAACCTCATGTTATTGATATAAATAAATGTATAAAATGTGGTGTTTGTATGAGCAAATGTCCATTTGACGCGATTATCAAGGAATAAAATTAAGGAAGGGGTGTAAGAGTTGAGAAAAGTTACTATTACTATAGATGGTCAAACTATACAAGTACCAGAAAATTATACAGTTTTAGAGGCAGCTAGGGAAATAGGAATAAAAATTCCAACATTATGTTATTTGGCTGGAATAAATGAAGTTGGAGCTTGTAGAATGTGCTTAGTTGAGGTTGAAAAACAAAGAACACTTAAGGCTTCGTGTGTACTACCTGTTTCAGAAGGGATGGTTGTAAGAACTAATACTAAAAGAGTAAGAGAAGCTAGGAAAATAAATTTAGAATTGCTTTTATCTAACCATAATAGAGAATGTACAATGTGTTCAAGAAGTGGAAGTTGTGAACTTCAAAAATTATCAGAAGATTTAGGGGTAAAGGAAATAAGGTATGAAGGGGAAAAAACTCATACAACTGTAGATGATATTTCACCTTCTATTGTAAGAGATCAATCGAAATGTATTCTTTGTGGAAGATGTGTTAATGTATGTGAAAAAGTACAAAAAGTAGGAGTAATAGGGTTTAGAGATAGAGGCTTTGCTACGACAATTGGACCTGTTTTTGATTTAAGTCTCGCTGATTCACCTTGTATAAATTGTGGTCAATGTATAGCTGTTTGCCCAGTTGGTGCATTAAAAGAAAAAGAGTCAATAGACTATGTATGGGAAGCATTAGATGATCCAAATAAACATGTAGTAGTTCAGACTGCTCCTGCAGTTAGGGCTGCTCTTGGAGAGGAATTTGGGTTACCAATAGGAACAAGAGTTACTGGTAAGATGGTAGCAGCTCTTAGAAGACTTGGATTTGATAAAGTATTTGACACAGATTTTGCTGCTGATCTTACGATAATGGAAGAAGGTTATGAATTATTAGGAAGATTGAAAAACAATGGTAAATTACCTATGATTACTTCGTGTTCACCTGGATGGATAAAATACTGTGAACATTATTATCCTGAATTTTTAGATAATTTATCAACTTGCAAATCACCACATGAAATGATGGGCGCAGTAGTTAAAAGTTACTATGCAGAAAAGAATAACATAGATCCTAAAGATATCTACGTTGTTTCTATAATGCCATGTACTGCAAAAAAATTTGAAGCACAAAGAGAAGAACTAGCTTCAAGTGGCTATCCAGATGTTGATGTTGTATTGACAACGAGAGAATTAGCTAAAATGATAAAGCAGGCAGGATTGGACTTTGTTAATCTTCCAAATGAAGACTTTGATGAAGTATTAGGAGAATCGACAGGAGCTGGAGTTATATTTGGTGCTACTGGTGGGGTTATGGAAGCAGCATTAAGAACAGTTGCGGAAGTTGTAACTGGAAAGGAATTAGAAAAAATTGAATTTGAGCAAGTAAGAGGAATTGAAGGAATAAAAGAGGCTGAAATTGATTTGGCAGGAACAAAGGTTAAAGTTGCTGTTGCTCATAGTACAGGATATGCTAAAGAATTATTAGAAAAAGTTAAATCTGGAGAAAAAGAATATCATTTTATAGAGATTATGGGATGTCCTGGAGGATGTGTAACTGGTGGTGGACAGCCTCATGTAAGTGATGATGTAAGGATGAAAGTTGATGTAAAAACTGAAAGAGCTAAAGCTTTGTATGAAGAAGATGAAGCAAAAACAATAAGAAAATCTCATAAAAATCCAATGATTAAAAAAGTATATGATGAATACTTTGGTGAGCCAAACAGTCATAAAGCACACGAACTTCTTCATACTCATTATGTAAAAAGAGAAATTTATCCTATAGAAAAATAAATATTTATAAAAATAGATATTTAAATAAAAGGATTCTAATGTTTCATTAGAATCCTTTTATTTCATAGTTGAATTAGAGTAATAGATCTAGTATTATATTACAAAGATATAAAAATACTTTATTCTTTTTATAAGAAAGGGGATAAATATGGATAAGAGGATGCTTTTACCAGCAGAAATAGCTCAATCTACGGTGAATTCAGCAATTAATAAAGCAAGATTACCAATTTATAAAATGATTTTATTAGGAATTTTTGCTGGAATATTTATAGGTTTTGGAGCACATGCTGATATAACTATAATGCAAACAATGAAAAACATCGATGTTGGGATGATGAAATTTTTTGGTGCAATGGTTTTCCCTGTTGGTCTTATGCTAGTTGTTATTGCAGGAGGAGAGTTGTTTACAGGGAATAATTTAATGACTTTAGCTCTAATGAACAAGAAAATATCATTGAAAGAGTTAACAAAGAATTGGTGTTTTGTATATTTAGGTAATTTTATAGGATCATTACTTCTAGCATATTTTGTATCAAAATCTGGATTAGTTACAGGACAAGCAAGTGAATTGGCGATAGGAATTGCAAAAGGAAAAGTTTCTATTTCTATTGAACAAGCAATAATTAGAGGAGCACTGTGTAATATGGTTGTTGTACTTGCAGTATGGATTTCAACAGGTGCTAAAGATATAATATCTAAAATATTTGCTTGTTGGTTTCCAATAATGCTTTTTGTTCTAGTGGGATATGAGCATAGTGTTGCGAATATGTTTTTTATTCCTTTAGGCAAGATGCTGGGAGCTAATATTACTTGGGGGCAAATTTGGTTTAACAATTTAATACCAGTAACTATAGGTAATATAATAGGAGGAGGGATTGTTGTTCCATTAGTTTATTATTTATGTTACTTAGCTCCTTCAGAGAAAAAATAAAATAGAAGCTTATAAGCTTCTATTTTATTTTTTGGTTAAGATAGATACATAGTTATCATATAATAAATAAGAGAAGATAAAAAATTTTAATACCGATCTATCATTTTTATATAATGTGCTATAATAAAAAAGTAGTCATTAAGATTTTAGTTTAAATGATTTAATTTCTAGAAGGTTGTAAACTTTCATAAGGGGGTAAAAAGTTGATTTATTTAGATAATGCAGCTACATCTTTTCCAAAACCAGATATAGTTTACGATTCAATATTACAAGCGATGAAGGAGTACGGTGCAAATCCGGGAAGATCAGGACATAAGTTGGCTCTTAAAGCAGGTAGGGCTTTGTTTAATACAAGGGAATTACTTAGTAAGTTATTTAATATTGATGATCCAATGAATATAATTTTTACATCTAATTGTACAGATAGTCTAAACTTAGGATTAAAAGGAATATTAAACCCAGGAGATCATGTAATAACATCGAGTATGGAGCATAATTCTGTATTAAGGCCTTTGAAAACTTTAGAAGAATCAGGAATTGAGGTTACTATTATTCAATGTAGTAAAGATGGAACCATAAATATTGAAGATATCAAAAAAAGTATTAAAAGTAATACTAAGTTAATAGTCACAACTCATGCCTCAAATTTAACAGGGACAATATTTCCAATAGATGAAATAGGATATATAGCTAAAGAGAAAGGTATTATATATATGGTTGATGCTGCTCAAAGTGCAGGAGTATATGATATTGATGTTAAAGCAATGAATATAGACATATTAGCATTTCCGGGGCATAAAAGTCTTTTAGGGCCGCAAGGTACGGGTGGAATTTATATAAAAGATGGACTCGATATAAAACCGTTAAAAGAAGGTGGAACTGGAAGCCAATCTAATCTTTTAGAGCAGCCTGATATTTTGCCTGATAGGTTTGAAAGTGGTACACCAAATACGCCTGGTATAGTTGGGCTTGGTTCAGGGGTTAAATATATTTTAGAGAGAGGAATACATGAAATAAGAGCACATGAAGAAGAATTAACTAAGCATTTTATGGATGAATTAAAGAAAATACCGAATGTAAAACTATATGGTCCATGTGATATAAAAAAACAAGCTCCAGTTGTTTCTTTAAATATAGGAGAAGAAGATTCTTCTGAGATAAGCTATATATTAGATCAGGAGTTTGATATTGCAGTTAGACCTGGTTTACATTGTGCACCATTAGCTCATAAAACAATTGGAACATTTGAACAAGGAACTGTAAGGTTTAGTATAGGATTATTTAATACTCATGAAGATATAGAAAGAGCAATAAAGGCTATCAAAGCAATTTCTAAAGATATGTAAATTAAAATTTGTCTTATTATTGAGTTTTTTTATTTATAATATGAGGAAATTGCATAATTATTTTAAAGTTAAAAATTTAATTATGCAATTTTCTGGTATATTTAAGTAATCCAAAGCAGTACAAAGATAAAAGGAGGAAAATCATGGAATTTATTAAACAATTTATACTTAAAAATAACATAGAAATAATTTTAGCACTTATTATACTAGTTCTACTATTTTTATTTTTTATAATAATATTACAAATTAGAGTTTCTTCTATTAATAAAAGATATAATAAATTAATTGAAGGGACAGATCATGATTCACTTGAAGGAATACTTATGCAACATTTAGAAGATGTTAAGGAAGTAAAAAGAAAGTTAGAAGATATAAATAAATATTGCAAAGATTTAGACAGAAAACTTTCTTTAGCTATAACAAAAGTTGGAATTATTAGATATAATGCGTTTAGTGATATGGGAAGTGATTTGAGTTTTTCTGTTGCACTACTAAATGACAATTTAGATGGATTTGTTTTGACTAGTATTTATGGACGTGATGAATCAACTACATATGGTAAACCTATAATTAATGGAAAATCAAAATATTCTTTATCTGTCGAAGAAATTCAAGCTATTGATAGAGCTAAAAATAATTACATTCATAAATTTTAATGGATAAATAAGTAATTAACGATATTTTTGCAGATTCAAATATAAATTTTATTTAAAAATAGAAAAGGAGATAAAATGGACAAGATACTTTTCATCATAAATCCAATTGCCGGGAAAGGCAAAGCTGAAGAAGTAATACCAATAATCAATGAAGTTATGGAGAAAAGTAAAAAAAAATATAAGATAGTAAAAACAAAAAAACCAAAGGATGCAATAAATATTTCAATATCTGGTATTAAAGAAGGTTTTTCAACAATAGTTGCAATAGGTGGAGATGGTACTATAAATGAAGTGGCTTCTGGATTGGTGATGCTAGGGAAAGGTACACTTGGAATCATTCCTGCTGGAACTGGTAATGATTTAGCACGGACATTAAATATACCTTTTAATCCTAGAGAGGCATTAAATGTTATTTTAAATAATAAAATTAGTGCAATAGATATAGGATTTGCAAATGAAAAATTCTTTATTAATTTAGCTAGTGTTGGTTTTGATTCTGAAATTGTAAAAAATACTGAGGCAATCAAAAAAGTTATTAAAGGTAAATTTGCATATACTATAGGGTTACTTAAAACTTTGTTAACTTATAAAGGGAAAAAGCTAAAAATAAAGATTGATAATAAAGAATTAGAAAGAGATATATTATTATTGGCTGTAGGTAATGGGAAATATTATGGCGGTGGAATGAAAATTTGCCCTATGGCGTCTATGGATGACGGGCTTTTTCATGTATGCATAATTAAAAACATTTCAAAGTTAAAACTGTTTTTCTTATTTCCTTTGGTATTTAAAGGAAAGCATTTAAAATTTAAAAAATATGTAGAAATTCACAAAACTAAAAATGTGGAAATTATCTCTTTAGACAGAGCATATTTAAATGTTGATGGTGAAATATATGATTTTAAAGTTAACTCTAAATTTTCTATATTAAAAAGAGGTCTAAATGTAATTGTATCTTAAAAGAGTAAAAAACACTTCTGATGAAAATAATATTATTTAGATTTATTTAATTTTATTAAATTGATAATATTGTATTTCATTGGAGGTGTTTTTTTGATAAAAAAAATAGCTATTCAAAGAGGATTAGACAGTTTAAAATCACAACTGATTGACTTAGGGTATGATGTAGTGGATATGGAAGTAGGTAGCAATGTAGAGGCTATAATTTATATGTCTGGAGAATATGAAACTTTATACCAAAATCAAATTATTGATATGATAAGCGGAGAAGAAGTTGATATTAATAGAGGGGCATTGCTTATAAATGCTAATGGTAAGGACGCAAGTGAAATTGATACAATTATAAAAAATAGAATTTATGAAAGACTATTTTAAGAATATGTATTGATAACCCAAATAGCAGCTCGTATACGAGCTGCTATTTGGGGGCAGTTTGGTTCTATTTTAATAAAGGAACAGGTCTTTGAGTAAATATATTATATCATAAAATTTTTAATTAATGTTTATTATTATGTTTTTCTATATCATAATTTTTAAATAAATTTCTTAAAGATGATAAGAAACCAAAGGAAATTATATCGGCCATTTTCATAACAGTATAAAGACGTGTATTTTGTAATGTTACATATTCCATAAAACCTCCCATATTTACTACTCCGGTAATATATATATCGCCTACCTCAGGGAGAGTTTTTTTTACTCCTGTTCCAGGTTTTAATGGACCTAGTCCAATATTAATATATCCTATTCTTTCTATATCACCTAAACAAGCGTCTATTGCAACTATAAACGGATTTTTAAATAATGTATGTATTGTATTAATTGATGTTTCTAGGTTTTTAGCGTGTACTGGTGTTGCTAAAGTTCCAAAAATGTGGACATGGTCATATTTTTTTACGGAATAAGAAAGTTTATGACCTACTAATGGACCAAGACAATCACCAGTAGACCTGTCTGTACCAATACACAGAATGACTAAATCATTTTTTAAATAATCATAGTAAGCATTTAAGTATTTTGATAAAATGTTTCCAAATTTAATTGATGCAAAATCACAATTATGGCTAATAGAGTGACATATTTTATCATTTAGAGAAAGCATATATACCTCCTAAATTACTAGAAATTACTGAATTATTACATATTCAAAAATATATAAAACTTAAAGATTTTATATTATAGTATATTAAAAATAGTTCTATTATATTTTGTATTCTAGATATTAAAACATTATGAGAGAAAATTGAATAATAAAATATTTTATTAAATCCTATAGTAATTATGAAAAATTCCTATAAATTATATATTGCTATAACAATAATTTTTTCCAATGATAATGGTTTTAATACATGAGATAACTGAATAATTAATTTTTATAAAAGAAAAAAATGACATAAAGGGACAGGTAATTAAAAGGAGATTTAAATATATATTTTACCAAAATAATATAGTTATTTAATGGATATAATAAATAAAAATTAGTATATTATACAACATATAAACATTTCTAATGGAAAGTTAGAAAGTATAGAAAAGGAATGTGAAAAATATGAAAAATAGAAGAAGTAGGAGGGATAGATTTTCTAGTGCTTGACATAGGAAGAAATGGACGTATAGGATTTAATGAGCCTGATCTAAAATTCGAATGAGGATAAAAGCTATCATGTATGCAAAGAAGATAATTCTTTTAGTTTTGGACTGATTTTTTTATAAGTCTGTTTTAAGATTAAATACATTTAACTATATAAGATATTGTAAAAATTTTGAATTAAAATTATTATACAATCAATCTTTAAAATCACTTTCGACAGGGAGCCATTCGTCAATGTTATAAATTATTTTTGGTATAATAAAGAAATTGACTACTTCAACTCCTTCAGTTTCAGGAAGAGTATGATTAATAAAATTATACATTTCTTCATTATCCAAAAATCTTGTTTCTATTGCTAAATTAGCTTCTCCCCAACCAAAAGCAATATAGCATACATTTGGGTTTTTTTTACATGATTCTACGAAGTCGTCGAAAACTGATTCATCTACTTTAAGATTTATATCAGCTATTGAGTTGTAGCCAAATACACTAGGCTCTACTATAGTAGTAATACGAATAGCATTAGTTTCAATAAGTTTATCAATTCTTCTTCTTACAGTTCTTTCATTGACATTAATAGCTTTTGCAATTTTAGCAGCAGAAGCTCTGGCATTTTTGCATAATTCATTTATAATTTTAAAATCAATTTTGTCATAAGACTTTATTTTTTTAGTCATACTAACTATCTCCTTCTATTATTAAATTATATATTTAGTTTATCACTTTTGCATTAAATAGACAAGTATTAATCATAAATGATATTAAACATGACCGATATTTACATATAAAATATAATTTTGGACATAACAATGTAACATTTACAACATAATTAAATATAAAATTTACAATAATATTAATAAACAAATATATTAATAATGTAATACTGTAATTTATTGATTTTATATGGGTAATATGTAGAATAATTTAACACATGAATCCAATAAAATAATAAAGAATAGCTGCAAATACCATATTAATATGTCCGATTTTGACTTTAAAAATATAAAATTTACATATTATTAATATAAAATTTACATTTTTTCTTGACGTAATATACACATGATAGTATAATGTTTTTATAATGTTAACGCGCGTTATTATAAAAAGCTAGTTATAAAAATTGAAAGGACAGATTTTGTGAATTCTGATAACCTTATCCCACTTATTATTATTGGATTATTTTTTATTGGAATAATTATAGTGGGGAAAATAGCAAGTAAAAAAGTATCAAATTCAGATGATTATTTGATAGCAGGAAGAGGAGCTCCTCTATTTCTTATAGTTGGCACTGTTTTTGCGACATTTTGGGGAGGAGGCACAATAATTGGTGCAACAGGTTCAGCCTATAATAATGGAATTTTTGGTGTAATAGAAGATCCTTTTGCTGCAGGATTAGCATTGATTCTTATTGGTGTTTTTTTTGTGAAAATTTTAAGGAAACTTAAAATTAGATCAATTGGAGAACTCTATAATTATAGGTTTGGCCCAATTACAGGTTATTTAGCGTCTGCTGTAATGATACCAACTTATGTTATATGGACAGCTGTACAATTCTTAGCAATTAGTAAAATACTTAATGTTCTGTTTGACATTAATTTTACTTTGAGTTATATAGTGTCTATACTCGTTGTTGTAACATTTACCTATATGGGTGGTATCGTAGCAGTAGTCTGGACAGATTTTATTCAAATGATAATTATTTTGATTGGTTTAGTTTCAATTTTAATTATTGGAATTAATACTGTAGGAGGTATAGAAACTGTTATAAATAATACACCAAAAGGATACTGGAATTTCTTGCCTTCTGAAAAAGGTTTTAGACCTTGGGTTGGATATATTGCTATGTGGGTAGGAATGGGTTTAGGAAATATACCAAGTCCAGATATTGCACAAAGAGCTTTTATGGCTAAGGATGAAAAGACAGCAAAAAATGGAATGATAATTGCCGGTGGATTATATTGGACTATAGGGTTTATACCAATTATCCTTGCACTTGTTGGTATAACTTTAGTTAATGAAGGAGTTTTAGAAGCTAATTTATTTATAGAAGATAGTGAGTTGTTGATTCCATTTTTAGCAAAACTGCTTTTAGGGCCTGTAGGCTTGGGTATTTTTGTTTCTTCCCTTATATCAGCTATTTTGTCAAGTGCTAGCACATCGCTTTTTGCTACAGCAGTTCTTTTTTCAAATGATATTTACAAGCCCATTGTGATATCAAAAGGTAAGAAAAACACTAACAATGATGATAGGATATTGAAAGTTACAAGACTATTTGTAATCATGGTTGGCATTTTAGCTGGGATTTGTGGATTGGCTAGCAACAATATATATGATTTAACTATATTTGCATTTACACTACAATTTGGAGTGCTATTTTTTCCTTTTGTTATGGCTTTAAAATCCAAAAAAGTAAATACTTATGGAATTATAGCTGGTATGGTTGGAGGGCTCTTAGTCAATGTAATAGGATGTGTATCTCAGCTTTCGGTCATACCTGAACCATGGGAGTTTTACACTATTGTTCCAGCTCTGGTTAACTATTTTCTAATAGTTACAGTTTCGTATATTACTAGAAATAAGAATAAAGCAACGCCACTAGAAACATTGTATATAGAAAAATAAAACAGAAAAATATCAAATTTAAATTAGTAATAATTATATAATTTTTTAAAAACGTATGATTAAACGTATGATTATAAGACATAATAAACAATATTTTAAAAGATAATAGGAGGAGATTTTTAATGAAACTACCATCATCAAGTGCGACTAATCTAAACAAAGAAAACATGAAACATATGGTTACTATGAATGATTTTACGAGAAAAGAAATGGATGACATGCTAGAACTAATGAAATATTTAAAGGAAGCAAGAAAAGATAATGCTATTCCACAATTATTTAAGAATAAATCAGTAGCAATGATCTTTGAAGCTGGTTCAACACGTACTAGAGTATCTTTTGAAACAGCTGCAACATTATTAGGTGGGCATGCATTATTTTTATCACCTAGGGATATTCACTTAGGAGCAAAGGAATCAATTGATGATACTGCACGTGTATTATCAAGAATGTGTGATATTATAATGGCTCGTACTAACAGTGGAGAAACTACTAAAGCATTAACTAAAATGTCAACTGTACCAGTTATTAATGGATTAGATACTGTATATCATCCAACTCAAATGTTAGCTGATATTTTTACAATGAAAGAACATTTACCAGAAGGCAAAGAATTATCTGATTTAACAGTAGCTTTTATGGGTGATGCTACAGATGTGTGCCGTTCATTATTGTTGACATGTACCAAGTACGGTATGAATTTTAAACAAATAGGACCCAAAAAGTATCAAATGCAGGAAGAATGGTTGAAACTTGCTGACAAAAACTGTGCTGAAACTGGTGCTTCTTATGAGATAACAGATGATGTTTCAAAGGTTTCAGAATGTGATGTAATATATGGGGATAGCTTTTATTGGACTACTCAGTTAGACGAAAAGGAAGAAAGATTAGCAGCTTTCATGCCAGACTATGTGATTACTAAAGAGTTATTAGACAAAGCTGCTCCAGGTGCTATTTTAATGCATTGTTTACCTGCAAATGATAAGGAAGAAGTTACTCGTGAAGCATTAGAAAGTGATAGAAGTGTAGCTTTTGACCAAGCTGAAAATAGATTAACAGCACAAATGGCAATTTTAGTGTATTTTACACATAAATTTGATAAAAAGCCTAGTGAAGAAACAATAAAGTATCATGAAGACAGAATTAATAATTTATTGAAAAGAATATAAGTCAAAATATTAGGAGGCAGCGAAATGGCTAGAAAATTAGAAGGAACACCTAAAAAAGACGGATATAGGATGCCTGGTGAATTTGAACCTCATAAAGGGTGCTGGATGGTTTGGCCTGAAAGGACTGATAATTGGAGATTAGGAGCAAAACCTGCTCAAAAAGCATTTGTTGAAGTAGCAGAAGCTATTGCTAAATATGAAGATGTTACTATGTGTGTATCTCAAAATCAATATGAAAATGCAAGACAAATGCTAAGCAGTAAAATTCGTGTAGTGGAAATGTCAAATGATGATTCTTGGATGAGGGATATAGGACCTACTTTTGTTGTAAATGATAAAGGAGATGTCAGAGGTGTTGATTGGCGTTTTAATGCATGGGGAGGTTTGGTAGACGGATTGTATTTTCCATGGGATAAAGACGACCAAGTTGCTAGAAAAGTATGTGAAATTGAAAATATAGATTACTACTCTTTAGAAAATTTTATTCTTGAAGGTGGGGCTATTCATACAGACGGAGATGGGACTGCTATTGTTACTGAAGAATGTTTATTGCATGAAAGTAGAAATCCTCAAATGACAAAAGAGGAAATTGAAAATACTTTAAAGGAATATTTAGGGGTAGATAAGGTTTTATGGTTACCTAATGGTATTTATTTAGATGAAACAAATCAACATGTTGATAATATTGTTCATTATTGTGCACCTGGAGTATTAGTTCTTGCTTGGACAGATGATGAAAATGATCCCCAATATCCTCTTTCAAAGGCAGCTTATGATTATTTATCCAATGAAACTGATGCTAAAGGAAGAAAACTTGAAATTCACAAATTGCATATACCTAATGAGGTATTAATCACTAAAGAGGAAAGTGAAGGTGTCGATGCTGTAGATGGTACACTTCCAAGAATGGAAGGAGATAGACAAGCAGCTTCATACGCTAATTTTTATATTGCTAATGGTGCCGTTATTGTTCCATTATTTGGAGATGAAGTTCATGATAATGAAGCAATAGAAACTCTACAAAAGGTATTTCCTGATAGAGATGTGGTTGGTATATATGCTAGAGAAATAATTTTAGGTGGAGGAAATATTCACTGTATTACTCAACAGCAACCATTAGGCAAATAATTTATTAAATAAATAATTGAAACAACTCTTTAAAGAGTTGTTTCAATTATGACTAAAATAAATACTTTAATCTTTTATAATATGAAGGAGAGGAAAAGATGGCTGAAAAGAAAGTAAGTTTATTTAAAATGGTTTCTTTTACTGTTTGTGGTATAGTTGTGCTTGATACTTTTGTTGCTCCAGCTGCCATGGGTGCGTCTTCTATAACTATTTGGCTACTTACTGCATTGTTATTTTTTATTCCATACGGACTTATAAACGCAGAATTAGGGGCAGCATATCCTGAAGATGGAGGAATATATGCTTGGGTTAAAAGAGCATATGGAGATTTTCAAGCTAGTCTTGTAGCCTGGTATTATTGGGTAAACGTTGCATTTTGGATGCCAGCAGTATTTATAGCTTTCAGTACGTGGTTTTCTATGGCCTTTGCTCCAGATATAAGTATATGGGCATTAGCATTATTAGCTATTGTAATGTGTTGGGTAATAGTTTATATAGGGATTAGAGGAGTAGATTTAAGTATAACTGTTACTAATATTGCTGCTATATTAAAGGTTGCTGTATTGCTTATTTTTGGATTATTAGGAGTTGTATACGGTATAAAAAATGGTCTTGCTAACGATTTTTCTTTATCTAGTTTTGCATTAACCTTTAATTTTGACACAATTTCATATAGTTCTGCTATTGTATATAACCTTTTGGGTTTTGAGCTTATAAGTTCTATTGCTTCAGAAATTGATAATCCTGGTAAAAATATTCCTAAGATGACTGTTTTAGCAGGAATTTTAATTGCAGCTCTTTATGTTATTGGTACTTTTGGGGTATTAGCTGCAATTCCAGCAGAGTCTATTGATCCCCTTGATGGTTTCTTTTATGCATTACAAGAATTATGTAGTGTATTTGGAGGACTACAAAATGTTATGTTTAAAGGTATTATTTTAATAGCTTTATTCACTTTGGTTTCAAACATGATTTCTTGGACGTTAGGCGGAGTTGAGGTTCTTGACGAAGCAGAATTTACTAAGAATACAAAACTCCTCGGGCATAGAAATAAAAAGTACAATACTCCTGATTATTCATATGTATTAATGGGAGTAATATCGACAGTATTAATTGTTATGAATTTTGCATTAAGTGGGAGTGCAAATGATGCTTTTTGGACTATTTTATCTTTTAGCTTTTTAGTGTTCTTTTTACCATATTTGTGGTTATTTCCTACAGTGGTAAAATTGAGGAATACAGATATTAATACTCCAAGACCTTATAAAATACCTATGGGTAAATTTGGATTATATTTTTCAAGTATATTAGGATTCTTATTTATAGCTGGTGGGGTAATATTGTTATTCTTTACTGGAGAAGGATGGGATCCATTATATCATCTTACGTTGATAATTGGTACTTTAATAACGACTATATTTGGAGTATCACTTTACAAAAAGAGCCTTAAATAATTATTGTAAATAATGGAGGAAAGTATATGCAAAATAAAAACACATCAAATAGAATTGTAATAGCATTAGGAGGAAATGCTTTAGGAAATACTCCTAAGGAGCAGCAAGAAAAAGTTGCAATAGCTGCTAAAACTCTTGTTAATTTAATAGGGCAAGGTAATGAGATTGTTGTAAGTCATGGAAATGGACCACAGGTTGGTATGATTAATTTAGCTTTTGAAGAAGCTTCTAAAATCAATGAAAAAATTGTTCCAGTAGAACTTCCAGAATGTACAGCAATGAGCCAAGGCTATATTGGTTACCACCTTCAAAATGCTATAAAAAAAGAGTTAAACAATCAAAATATGCCTTGGAATGTAGCTACTATAGTAACGCAAGTAGAGGTTGATAGTAATGATAAAGCATTTAATAATCCTAAAAAACCAATAGGAGGCTTTTACACAAAGGAAGAAGCAGAAAAATTAATGGCAGAAAATGAGGGGTTGGTTCTTAAAGAGGATGCTGGAAGAGGTTATAGAAGAGTCGTACCTTCACCATTGCCAAAAGAGATAGTAGAAAAAGAATGTATAATGAATATGCTTAATAACGAATTTGTAGTTATTGCTTGTGGCGGTGGTGGTGTACCAGTTGTAAAGAAAGATGATGGAGGGTATGAAGGTATACCAGTAGTAATCGATAAAGATTTTGCTTCTGCTAAGCTTGCAGATACTGTTAATGCAGACTATCTTTTTATTTTAACTGCAGTAGATAGAGTTTCTATTAACTGGGGTAAACCAGACCAAAAAGACTTGGAAAGCATAAGCATAGAGGAAGCAGAAAAATATTGTCAGGAAGGACATTTTGCTCCTGGTAGTATGCTTCCAAAAGTAAAAGCAGCGATTGAATTTGTAAAAGGTGGTAAAGGAAGAAAAGCAGTTATTGCTTCATTAGAAAAAGCAGAACTTATCATGGAAGGCAAGAGTGGTACAATAATTCATAGCTAATATTATAATAATGATGGGAATTTTTTAAGTGGGTTAAAGATTCCCATCTTTTTGTTTATTGAGAAAATTACATACAAAAATTTAAACTTGCAGAATTTCATAAATTATTTTATTATACAATTTCCTCAATTATTTGGATGTTTTATTAAATTATAAGTTGTATTAAATTATAAAATAATTAAATAATAAAAATAATAAAAAAATCTAAAAATGGTGTTGACAGAACTAAATTAATCTGCTATAGTATTAAGAGTCGTCATTAGTGAGTTTAACGGCGACTAAATAGTTCTTTGAAAACTAAACAGTACAGAACCTGTTAATTCTGAAGAGTAAAAGCTTAGGCTATTAGATAAAATTTTTTAATGCGAGAGTTTGATCCTGGCTCAGGACAAACGCTGGCGGCGTGCCTAACACATGCAAGTCGAACGAAGCTTTAATTAGGAAGTCTTCGGATGGAATAGTTAAAGCTTAGTGGCGGACGGGTGAGTAACGCGTGGGAAACCTGCCCTATACTGGGGGATAGCCTCGGGAAACCGGGATTAATACCCCATGAAACTCTAATACCGCATGGTATGTGAGTCAAAGTGTTAGCGGTATAGGATGGTCCCGCGTCCCATTAGCTAGTTGGTGAGGTAACGGCTCACCAAGGCGACGATGGGTAGCCGGCCTGAGAGGGTGAACGGCCACACTGGAACTGAGACACGGTCCAGACTCCTACGGGAGGCAGCAGTGGGGAATATTGCACAATGGGGGAAACCCTGATGCAGCGACGCCGCGTGAGCGATGAAGGCCTTCGGGTCGTAAAGCTCTGTCCTAAGGGAAGATAATGACGGTACCTTAGGAGGAAGCCCCGGCTAACTACGTGCCAGCAGCCGCGGTAATACGTAGGGGGCGAGCGTTGTCCGGAATTACTGGGCGTAAAGGGTGCGTAGGCGGTCATGTAAGTCAGATGTGAAAGCCCTCGGCTTAACCGAGGTAAGCATTTGAAACTGCATAACTTGAGTGCAGGAGAGGAGAGTGGAATTCCTAGTGTAGCGGTGAAATGCGTAGATATTAGGAAGAATACCAGTGGCGAAGGCGACTCTCTGGACTGTAACTGACGCTGAGGCACGAAAGCGTGGGGAGCGAACAGGATTAGATACCCTGGTAGTCCACGCCGTAAACGATGAGTGCTAGGTGTTGGGGGAGACATCCTTCAGTGCCGCAGTTAACACAATAAGCACTCCGCCTGGGGAGTACGGTCGCAAGACTGAAACTCAAAGGAATTGACGGGGGCCCGCACAAGCAGCGGAGCATGTGGTTTAATTCGACGCAACGCGAAGAACCTTACCAGGGCTTGACATCCCTCGGACCGTCCTAGAGATAGGACTTTCCCTTCGGGGACTGAGGTGACAGGTGGTGCATGGTTGTCGTCAGCTCGTGTCGTGAGATGTTGGGTTAAGTCCCGCAACGAGCGCAACCCTTGTCTTTAGTTGCCATCAGGTAATGCTGGGCACTCTAGAGAGACTGCCGGTGACAAACCGGAGGAAGGTGGGGATGACGTCAAATCATCATGCCCTTTATGTCCTGGGCTACACACGTGCTACAATGGCCGGTACAACGGGCTGCGAGCTCGTAAGAGTGAGCGAATCCCAATAAGCCGGTCCCAGTTCGGATTGTGGGCTGCAACTCGCCCACATGAAGTCGGAGTTGCTAGTAATCGCGAATCAGCATGTCGCGGTGAATGCGTTCCCGGGCCTTGTACACACCGCCCGTCACACCATGGGAGTTGGTAATACCCGAAGCCAGTGAGCTAACCTTTTGGGGGCAGCTGTCGAAGGTAGGACCGATGACTGGGGTGAAGTCGTAACAAGGTAGCCGTATCGGAAGGTGCGGCTGGATCACCTCCTTTCTAAGGAGTAACACTTTAATTTAGACTATTTTAGGGTTCTGTACTGTTTTGTTTTTAATATATATTGCACCTTGAAAATTGCACAGTGAATATAGTAAGTACTAGATACATGGATAGATACTAGCAATTTAATTGCTGGTAACTACTAAGAGTAACTAAGTACTACAATTTCTGGTCAAGTTATTAAGAGCATAGGGTGGATGCCTTGGCACCAGGAGCCGATGAAGGACGGGATAAGCACCGATATGCCTCGGGTAGCCGCAAGTAGGCTTTGATCCGGGGATTTCCGAATGGGGAAACCCACCTAGAGCAAACTCTAGGTATCAACTACTGAATACATAGGTAGTTGAGGGGACACCGGGGGAACTGAAACATCTAAGTACCCCGAGGAAGAGAAAGAAAAATCGATTCCCTAAGTAGCGGCGAGCGAACGGGGAAGAGCCCAAACCAGTAGAGGTTTCCTTTACTGGGGTTGTGGATGCAGCATAAAAGAAGGATTATCGTAGCTGAAGAGTTCTGGAAAGTACCACCATAGAAGGTGAAAGTCCTGTAAGTTAAACGATATGATTTCTAGCTGTATTCCAGAGTACCACGGGACACGTGAAACCCTGTGGGAAGCTGGGGGGACCACCCCCCAAGGCTAAATACTACCTGGTGACCGATAGCGAAGTAGTACCGTGAGGGAAAGGTGAAAAGAACCCCGGGAGGGGAGTGAAATAGAACCTGAAACCCTATGTTTACAAGCAGTGGAAGTACTTTTTATGTACGACCGCGTACTTTTTGTAGAACGGGCCAGCGAGTTACGATATGCAGCAAGGTTAAGTTGCTATGCAATGGAGCCGTAGGGAAACCGAGTCTTAATAGGGCGTTTTAGTTGCATGTCGTAGACCCGAAACCGGGTGACCTACCCATGGGCAGAGTGAAGCGGAAGTAAAATTTCGTGGAGGCTCGAACCGTTTAGCGTTTAAAAGCTATCGGATGACCTGTGGGTAGCGGTGAAATTCCAATCGAACCCGGATATAGCTGGTTCTCCTCGAAATAGCTTTAGGGCTAGCCTCAAGTAATAGTGACGTGGAGGTAGAGCACTGAATGGTCTAGGGGCGTTCATACGCTACCAAAACCTATCAAACTCCGAATGCCACAGTCATGTTTCTTGGGAGTCAGACTACGTGAGATAAGTTTCGTAGTCAAAAGGGAAACAGCCCAGATCACCAGCTAAGGTCCCTAAGTACAGGTTAAGTGGAAAAGGATGTAAGACTACACAGACAACCAGGATGTTGGCTTAGAAGCAGCCATTCATTTAAAGAGTGCGTAATAGCTCACTGGTCGAGTGGTCTTGCGCCGAAAATTTCCGGGGCTCAAACCTGTCACCGAAGCTGTGGGATACGTATGTATCGGTAGAGGAGCATTCTGTATGGACTGAAGCTATACCGTAAGGAATGGTGGACTATACAGAAGAGAGAATGCTGGCATGAGTAGCGAAAGGTAGGTGAGAATCCTACCCATCGAAAGCCTAAGGTTTCCTGAGGAAGGCTCGTCCTCTCAGGGTTAGTCGGGACCTAAGCCGAGGCCGAATGGCGTAGGCGATGGACAACAGGTTGAGATTCCTGTACTACCTGTAAGCGTTTGAGAAATGGGGTGACACAGGAGGATAGGTTATGCACACCGTTGGTTGAGTGTGTCTAAGCCAGTAGGGAGCTTCTATAGGCAAATCCGTAGAAGTAATCCTAAGAGGTGATGGGGAGCGAAAAATAAGTAGCGAACTAACTGATTCCACACTGTCGAGAAAAGCCTCTATCGAGCGAGCAGGTACCCGTACCGCAAACCGACACAGGTAGGCGAGGAGAGAATCCTAAGATGAGCGGAAGAACCCTTGTTAAGGAACTCGGCAAAATGACCCCGTAACTTCGGGATAAGGGGTGCTAAAAGAGGTTAATACACTAGCTGTATGAAGCCTTATTTAGCCGCAGTGAAGAGGCCCAAGCGACTGTTTACCAAAAACATAGGTCTCTGCTAAGTCGAAAGACGATGTATAGGGGCTGACACCTGCCCGGTGCTGGAAGGTTAAGGGGAACGCTTAGCGAAAGCGAAGGTGTGAACTTAAGCCCCAGTAAACGGCGGCCGTAACTATAACGGTCCTAAGGTAGCGAAATTCCTTGTCGGGTAAGTTCCGACCCGCACGAAAGGTGTAACGATTTGGGCACTGTCTCAACAAGGGATCCGGTGAAATTGTAGTACTCGTGAAGATGCGAGTTACCCGCGACAGGACGGAAAGACCCCGTGGAGCTTTACTGCAGGCTGACATTGGATTTTGGTATCGTATGTACAGGATAGGTGGGAGACTTAGAAGCCGGGGCGCCAGCTTCGGTGGAGTCGACCTTGGGATACCACTCTTATGATGCCGAAATTCTAACCAGAGACCGTGAAACCGGTCTTGGGACACTGTCAGTTGGGCAGTTTGACTGGGGCGGTCGCCTCCTAAAGAGTAACGGAGGCGCTCAAAGGTTCCCTCAGCACGGTCGGAAATCGTGCGTAGAGTGTAAAGGCAGAAGGGAGCTTGACTGCGAGAGATACATCTCGAGCAGGAACGAAAGTTGGACTTAGTGATCCGGTGGCACCGAGTGGAAGGGCCATCGCTCAACGGATAAAAGCTACCCCGGGGATAACAGGCTTATCTCCCCCAAGAGTCCACATCGACGGGGAGGTTTGGCACCTCGATGTCGGCTCGTCTCATCCTGGGGCTGGAGTAGGTCCCAAGGGTTGGGCTGTTCGCCCATTAAAGAGGCACGCGAGCTGGGTTCAGAACGTCGTGAGACAGTTCGGTCCCTATCCGTCGTGGGCGTAGGAAATTTGAGAGGAACTGTCCCTAGTACGAGAGGACCGGGATGGACAGACCACTGGTGTATCAGTTGTTCCGCCAGGAGCATGGCTGAGTAGCTAAGTCTGGAAAGGATAAGCGCTGAAGGCATCTAAGCGCGAAGCCACCCTCAAGATAAGATTTCCCATCTTTTTAAAGAGTAAGACCCCAGGTAGACTACCTGGTTGATAGGTCACAGGTGTAAGGATAGTGATATCTTTAGCTTAGTGATACTAATAGGTCGAGGACTTGACCAGGAAAATTCACTGTGCAGTTTTGAAGGCGCAAGCCTTAAAAATATCCGGTGACGATAGCGAGAGGGTCACACCTGTTCCCATACCGAACACAGAAGTTAAGCCTCTCAGCGCTGATGGTACTTGGACGGAGACGTCCTGGGAGAGTAGGTCGTTGCCGGTTTTTTATTTTTTGTTATAAACTTACCTTTCTGCTCATAGAATTAATTAACATATGAACAGGGAGGTTTTTTTATGTCCCGAAAAAGTAATTGGTTTAAAATTTCAAGTATATATATAGGAACTGTAATAGGAGCAGGGTTTGCTTCAGGGCAGGAGATATTACAATTTTTTGGAGTATATGGTTATAAAGGTATATTTGGTATATTAGTTACTACATTGTTATTTAGTTTTACAGGCTCAATTGTTTTAATGAGTGTTTATAATAAAGGTATAAAAGATTATAGAGAATTAATTTATATGATTTTTGGATCTAAAATTGGCAAAGGAATTGAAGTAGTTGTGACACTTTTTTTATTATCAGGATTCTGTATAATGGTTGCAGGAAGTGGTGCCGTATATAAAGAACAATTTAATATTCCATATGTAATTGGTGTGTATGTGATGCTATTTTTATCGTTATTGACTTTTATATTTGATATAAAAGGTTTATCTTTTATAAATATACTTCTTGTTCCTATTTTGATATTTGGAATAATATTTATTGGGCTTATGGTTATGATAAAAAGTAATTTTCAATTTAGTAATATATATGGTGCAGAAGTAACACAAACAGGAAATTGGATTACTTCTGCTATATTATATTTTAGTTATAATAGTATTTCTGCAATAGTAGTTTTGAGTTCATTGTCTTATATGGTTAATTATAGAGATAATGCTATAAAGGGGGGTATTTTTGGAGGAATTGGGTTAGGTTTTCTCGCTATTTTTATTCTAATACCTATATTAATTTATTATACTGATATAAACGGTATTGAAATACCTATGTTAAAGATAACTGAAATTTTAGGTTATAAGATAAAAATTGTTTATAGTATTATTATTTGGTTTGCGATGTTTACTACAGCTATAGCAAATGGATTTGGATTTATAAGAAGACTAAAAGTATTATTAAATATTAACCAGATTAAATCTATATTAGTATTATGTATTATAGCTATTCCTTTATCTAAAATGGGATTTTTAAAAATGGTAACTGTTATATATCCATTTATGGGGTATTTAGGACTTTTTATGATGATTACAATTTTTTTGAGTTATTATTTTTATAAAAGGAATTATAGCTAAATAAGTAAGAAAATTACATAATTATATAAACATTTGAAGGAATTTCACAAAAGCTAAAGAATTATTATATTAGAGGTGAGAAGCTTGAATAAAAAGAGTAAGGCAAAAACTAAAAAAAGGATGTTGGCAGTATTAGTCATATTATTTATTGTAATGGTTACTTTGCTTTCTAATACAGCATTCATCAATAAATTAAAAAGTACATTTAGTAATAAGAATATGACACTTATAAGTGAAGGTAATATTAATATTAACTTACAAGACGATGATTTATATAAAGTGTATAATGATTATATAGTTGTCAAACAAGGAGAAAAATTAAATTGTTATGATGCAAATGGTAATATTGTATGGCAACGAAATATTTTAGCAGAAAATTCATTAGTATATTTAGGAAATGATATTATTATAGGTGATAAATATGAAGGTATAGTCTATGCGATAGGAATTGAAAACGAAAAGTTGTGGGAATTTGATTGTAAGCAACCAATTGAATATATAGATGGAGATGATGATAGAGTTGTTATTTTTACAGTGCCTAGTGAAAAAGTAAATCAAGCAATGATACTAGATAACAAAGGAAAATTATTAGTTAATATTACTGTAGAAAATGAAGTAATATTGTTATATAAAAACTCAAGTAATAAAAAGTATTTTGCAATAAGTACAATGGATTTAAGTAATATGAACAATAAGATAAAATTATATTCTTCTGATGGTTCCTTAATTTGGGACAGGATATTTGAAGATCAATTTATTAATAGCATTGATTTTATAGATAAAGATGGGATGCTAATTACAACAGACAAAAAATTGCTATTTTATAATTACAAGAATCAGTTAATATGGAAGAGGAATATAGGAGATTTGTTGAAATATGTATATGTAGATAATCATTCAAATAATATATATGTTTTGTATCAAGACGGAGATGAATATTTGGAAACAATCGATTTTTATGGGAGGACTAAACTAAAAATAACCCTTGATGAAAGTTATGATAAAATACGTTTAGATAGTGAAAGTAATGTATACATTGTTGGAGAAAAAAGTATTTTAGGGTTCCATAATAACAATGAGTTTTTAAATTATCACTCAGATGTTGAAATTAATGAAGTAACTTTATCTAATAAAAAATTAATAATATTTACAACAACAGGCATAGGTATTATGAGGTTAAGTGATAGTTAAAGAAACAAAATATGAAGAAGGTGACATAATGAACTGGATAGATATAATTATTATAATAATATTGATTGTTAATGCATTAAAAGGATTAACTAGGGGATTTATACTATCCATATTTAATTTACTTGGTTTTATATTGTCAGCATATATTGCAAAATTATATTACTTAGATTTATCAAAATATATAATCGACCATACTTCTATATTTGAAAAAATTAGAGATTTTGTTTTGAAAAGACTTGATTTGTTTATTATAGCTAAGGCTCCAGATGTAATTAAAAATAGAATTTTTTCAGGACAGGATATGTATTCTAATACAGGGCAAATGTCTATTTTAGATCAGAGTATTTTAGCAGATAAGTTAGCAAATGTCATTTTAAACTTAATATCTATAGTTATTATATTTTTTGCAGCTAGAATTATAATTATGGCTATTGGAGGATTAATTCAATACATTGCTGAGCTTCCAGTATTAAAACAACTTAATAGGTTAGGAGGATTTGTTTTTGGAGTATTGAAGGGGCTATTATGGATTTATTTTATTTTTTTATTGGCAACTCCAATAATATTATTATCACCAGATGGATTTATTGCTAAGAGCACGTTTAATTCGACTTTGGGAGTATATTTTTATAATAATAATATTATATTAAAACTATTAAAAGATGGAAATTTATTTAAATAATAAGTCTTATCGCATATGCGATAAGACTTATTATTCTACTATAACTTCAATTTTTTCTCCATCGTCATTTTCTATATCTACAATTTTACCTTCTGCTCCGTTTTTTATTTCTTCAACTATTTGTTTTAAATCAAACTTTTCAATGCCAGAATCTTTAAGTTCAGGTGAATAGGCTGAAGCAAGTTTAATTCCGATATCTACCAGTGACAGAGGTATATTTACATTAACTTTGGTTTTATCTTCTGAGTCATATATTCTTACTTTCAAAGATTTAGTAGATTTTATATTTGTTTCAGGTTTTTTCTCTTCTAAAGCATTTAATAGTTCGATACCTTCTTCAGAAGTGATTTTCCCATTTTCAACCATTTTCAATATTTGCATTTTTTCTTCACTAAAATTATTTGACATTTAGTTTACCCCCTTAAAATTATTATTTACTCTTGCTTAAGAAGTTTAATAGCCTCTTCAGATGATATTTCTCCTGAATTTAGTTTAGCTAAAATTTCTTTTTTATTTACCGCCGATGTGTATTTAGCATTATAACCTAATGCTTCTATTACATTTTCTAGTTTATTTCTTACAGTTGGGTAAGATATACCTAATTCTTTTTCTATTTCTTTAATATTGCCTCTATTTTTAATGAAAATTTCTACAAAATATTTTTGTTCATCATTTAATTTACAAAATTTACAAAGGTCAAACTTACCTTCAATAGTAGTATCACAATAACTACAATGAAGCCTCGTTACATCTAATTCGTGATTACAAACAGGGCATTTACCAATAACTTTTTTCTTCACAGATTTTCATCCCTTTCTACAGTGTTGATATTTTTATTTCACTTTTATCATCATCATTTATAATGTGTATTATATCACTAGGATCTTGATAACGGAGCACATCAAATATTTCTTTTAAATTAATATTATCTAAAATTTTAAATGAGTTAACAATATCGTCATCATCACTATATTTAGCTACAAAAGAGCTAATTTTTAAACCTAAGTTTCCTAATCCACTTATCATCCAAAAAGGAATAGCAGGAATTTTTATATTTTTACCCTCTTTTTTATTTATTATTATAATTTTTAACTTTGAGGATTTTACACTCGGTTGGATTACATTACTGTCTTCTTTTATTTTTTTACAAGCTTCTTTAACACTTATTTCTCCTTTGTCAAGTTTATCCAAGATGAGTTTTGTATCCATAAAAATATACCCCCAAAAAGATATTGTTTACAGCTTATTTATATATATTATGCTAAGAGAAATTTTAAATAATATAATCTTTATTTATATAATATGATTTATAATTAAAAAAGTCAATAAAAAATTAAAATATTTAATAAAACAATTAATAATATTAATTTTAAAATTCAAGTATTTAAATTTTTTACATTTAATATTTAATTTTATGATTTATTTATATCTCTTGTTTAAAAAATCCATATTAGTTATCTATGGAATAAATAATTATAGATACAATAAATATTTGTTGTACTTTATATAGATATTATCTATAATCATATAAATACCAAAGTATAAAAAGTATAATGAAGATACGAAAAAAAATAATGTTTAAGGAGGATTAGCTATGAATAAAAAGATAGATGCTAGAGGACTTGCATGTCCTAAACCTGTTATCATGACTAAAAAAGCTTTAGATGAATTAAAAGAGGGCACCATTACTACTATTGTTGACAATGAAGCGGCTAAAATTAATGTATCAAAACTTGCTAAAAAATTAAATTATCAATATACAGCTGAAAAAGTTTCTGATAAGGAGTTTCATGTTACAATAACAAAAGGTGAGGTTTTAGATACAAAATTAGATACTAAAGTAAAAATAGAAAATGAAAATAATACAGGAAGAGCAACTATAGTGATTTCAAATGACAAAATGGGGAAAGGGTCTGATGAATTAGGAAAAATATTAATAAAGAGTTTTATTTACACTCTTACAGAATCAACACCATATCCAGAAACAATTATATTTTATAATGGAGGAGTTAAACTTACAGTAGAAGGTTCTGAAGTAATTGATGATTTGAAAAAGCTTCAAGAAGAAGGTGTAGAGATAATTTCGTGTGGAACATGTCTTGACTATTATGGTCTTAAAGATAAATTGTTGGTAGGAGAAATATCAAATATGTATTCTATAGTAGAAAAGTTGAAAGAAGCTTCTAATACGATTACGATATAGGTGAAATATTACAAGATAAAACATTAGGTTTTTTAATTTTAAAGTATGTTTACAATAGAGAAATAAGTTTAATGTTTTAATTATATTGTTAATTAAATAAACTTTGTCGCAATTTATTTAAGCACCATTTTAAAGGCTTATCCTAATGGTGCTTAAATACTAAAGAGGGAAAAGTTTATTTTTCACAGGCTAATTTTGAGTTTAAAATTTATTTGTATGTAAAGGTTTAATTTTAAAATTTTAATTATTTTGTCTTGAAAAATAAACTTTCTTACTATATAATTTTCTAAAATAAAAATTGAAAGGATTTTATGTGATGAAAAAAGAAATATATTATGTAGTTACATTTGAATCAACAAATCATGCTGTTAAAGGAGAAAGGTTATTAAAGGAGAAAGGTTTAGATTTTAAGACTATTCCAACTCCTAGGGAAATTACTTCTAGCTGTGGGTTATCAATTAAATTTGACTTAAGTTTGTTAGATACGGTAAAATCTATTATGGAGGATAGCAAACTTTCTATAAAAGGGATATATAAAGTTTATAAAGAAGGAAATAAAAAAACTGCTCAAAAAATTTACTAGTTTAGTGGTGGTGGTCTTTTGCAAGAAGTATTTAGTTATGCTAAAACATGGTTTGCTGATGGTAGTGGTCAACTTACTGTCTTAGGCAAAATAAGTAAAATAATAATTATATTAATATTGGTAAAAATAGCAATTAAGGTATCATATTTAGTAATCGATAAGTTTTTTGAAAAACAGAAAAATTTTAAGTACAAAATAGAAGAAAGAAAGTCTAATACGCTAGCAGTTATATTAAAAAGTGTAGCTAAATATGTGATATATTTTATTGGTTTTATACCGATACTTGAAGAGTTTGGAATTAAAACTACTTCTATATTGGCTACAGCAGGGATTGGAGGATTAGCAATAGGATTTGGAGCTCAAAATCTTGTTAAAGATATAATAACAGGTTTTTTCATACTTTTTGAAGACCAGTTTTCTGTAGGGGACTATATAAAAGTTGGAGAGTTTGAAGGTATAGTTGAAGCGATGGGAATAAGAGTTACTAAAATAAGAGATTTTTCAGGAGCTTTGCATATTATACCTAATGGTAATATTCAAACAGTGACTAATAGAACAAGAGGAGCTATGCGTGCTTGGGTAGATGTTGGAATTGCTTATGAAGAAGATATCGATAAAGCGATATCTGTTTTAAATAATATTTCTAAAGAAATTGCAAAAAATAATAGTAATATTGTAGAGGGCCCTACAGTTTTAGGTGTTAGCAATCTAGGCGAATCAGATGTTGTCTTATCTGTAATTGCAAAAACTAAACCGATGGAACAATGGGCAGTTGAAAGAGAATTACGAAAAAAGATTAAGGAGGCTTTTGATAGAGAAGGAATCGAAATACCATATCCTAGGAGAGTAATCATAAAAGGAGAGGAAAATTATGGTTGTAAAGTATAATGTTGGTGATGTAGTAAAACTTAAAAAGCAACACCCTTGTGGTGAAAATAAGTGGCAGATTATGAGAGTTGGTATAGATTTTAAAATAAAATGTTTAGGATGTGGCAGGTTAGTTTGGATTCCTAGAAGGGAATTTGAAAGAAAGGTAAAGAAAGTTATAAGTACTGCAACTAGCGAAAAAGATGGAAATTAAAGTATTAATAAAAATTAATTAACAATTTAAATTAGACAAAATGATAAAAAAGTGTTAGACTGTTAATGAGAAAACGTTTTACTTATTTATTAAATAATTATTATAATAGCGCGATTTTCTAATTTAGTGTTATAATTAATAATAACATAATTTATGGGGGTGCTTATTTGTGAGTTTAAATTATGCTAATCGAATGCAAAATGTTAAAGCCTCAGAAATTCGTGAATTATTAAAGCTTACTCAAAAACCTGAAATAATTTCTTTTGCAGGTGGATTGCCAGCTCCTGAATTGTTTCCTGTAGAAGAAATGAAAGAAATAACTAAAGAGGTTTTAGATGAACAAGGTGTAAGGGCGTTACAATATGGTCCTACTGAAGGATATAAACCGCTTAGAGAACAAATAGCTCAAAGATTAAATAAACTAGGAATAGAAACTACTTATGAAAATATTTTGATAATTAGTGGTTCACAACAGGGATTAGATTTTTCAGCAAAGATATTTTTAAATCCAGGAGATGTAGTGTTATGCGAAAGTCCTAGTTATTTGGGAGCTATAAATGCATTTAAAGCTTACGAACCTAAGTTTGTTGAAGTTCCTACTGATAA
Organism: Brassicibacter thermophilus; assembly: GCF_055378355.1. NCBI lineage: Bacteria > Bacillati > Bacillota > Tissierellia > Tissierellales > Thermohalobacteraceae > Brassicibacter > Brassicibacter thermophilus. Next base: position 304,934 of record NZ_AP042446.1, read on the forward strand.
CGATGGTATGTTATTAGAAGAGTTGGAAAAAATATTAACTAATACTAAAAATGTGAAGATAATTTATACTATTCCGGACTTTCAAAATCCATCAGGTAGAACATGGTCAGTAGAAAGAAGAAGAGGATTAGTTGAACTAGCTAATAAATACAACATACCTATAATTGAAGATAATCCTTATGGAGAATTGAGGTTTGAAGGTGAAATACCTCCTTCAATTAAACATTTTGATACTAAAGGGAATGTTATTTTTTTGGGTACGTTTTCTAAAACTTTTTGCCCTGGGTTAAGAATAGGTTGGGTTTGTGCGCACAAGGATGTTTTACATAAGTATATAATGGTTAAACAAGGTGCGGATTTACAAACTAGTACAATTGCTCAAATGCAAGTTGCTAAGTTTTTGGAGAAATACGATTTAGATGAGCATATAGAAAAAATTAAAAAAGTTTATAAAAAAAGAAGAGATTTAATGTTAAAAACAATGGAAGAAGAATTACCAGATGGGATAGAATTTACTCATCCTGAAGGAGGGTTATTTACTTGGGTTGTATTGCCAAAACATATAAATGCTAGAGAGTTAGCATTAAAAGCATTAGAAAAGAAGGTTGCATTTGTACCTGGAGGTTCCTTTTTCCCAAACGGTGGGAATGAGAATACAATGAGACTAAATTATTCTAATATGGATGAAGAAAGGATAGTTATTGGCGTTAAAAGACTTGCAGAAGCTATAAAGGATATGATGTAATAGGAAGCATAAAATTTATAAATGTTTTGAGTATATTACTTGAAATATGACGTATTGAATGATATAATCTACTATTGTATAAATCCTTGCTCTATTTAATAGGGCCGTTAGTCCAGAAGGAGGTGAAAAAAATGAGAAAATATGAAGCTGTTTTTATTTTTATGCCTAATATGGAAGATGATGTTAGAAATGCTGTATTTGACAGGTTAAAAGGTATAATAGAGAAAAAAGGTTCCATAGAGAATATCGATGAATGGGGAAATAGAAAATTAGCATATGAAATTAAAGACTTTAAAGAAGGATATTATGTTATTGTTAACTTTACAGGTGATTCAGAAGTAGTAAATGAACTAGATAGAGTTTCAAAAATTACTGATTCTATAATAAGACATATGATTATTAGAGAAGAAGAGTAAAGCCAAAAGGTGGTGTTTTTTTGAATAGCGTTGTTTTGATTGGAAGGTTGACAAGGGACCCAGAACTTAGATTCCTTCCTGTTAATGGTATGGCAGTATCTAGATTTACTATTGCTGTTGATAAAGACCTAAGTAGAGAAAAAAAACAAGAGTTTGAAAGCAAAGGACAACCGACTGCAGATTTTATTAATATTGTTGTTTGGGGGAAACAAGCTGAGACATGTGCTAATTATTTAGCAAAGGGTAGACTCGTCGCTATTCAAGGTAGAATACAAAGCAGGTCTTATGATGTCAAAGATGGAAGTAAGAGATATATTACTGAAGTCGTAGCAAATAGAGTTCAATTCTTAGAATGGGGAAATAATTCACCATCACAAGATGATGGAAATAGTTTTGATAAAAATGATTTTATGGATGTAGATGGATTTCAACCTGTAGATGAAGATGATATTCCATTCTAAAAGGAGGGATAAAGGTTGGTTCAGAGAGGATATAAGTCGAAGAAAAAAGTTTGTAATTTTTGTGTAGATAAAGTTGAATACATTGATTATAAAGATATAAATAGACTTAAAAAATATATAACTGAAAGAGGTAAAATACTTCCAAGGCGTATAACTGGTAACTGTGCAAGGCATCAAAGGCAGCTTACAAGAGCAATAAAGAGAGCTAGACAAGTTGCATTATTGCCATATACAGCAGACTAGTAAGAGAGGGTCTGAGTACCCTCTCTTTAATTATATATAAGGGAGAAAATTTCCTTGCTTTAAAAATTAAAATATTCCCTTTAAAGGGAATATTTTTTAATCTATTTTTTTTATTTATAATTTAATTTGACATAATATACTATGCTATATAAAATTTAATAGGATAGTCTTCTATAAATTTTGCCAATAATCTTTATAAATAATTATTTTATATTTTAATATTTGATATAATGTAGTTATAGGTATTCATATTGGAGGGAAATATATGGGGAGCCAAAAAAATATAGATATAACTAAAAATATTAAAATTATTGAATGGCTTAAAAGCGAATTACTTACTGCGGTAGCTTCTCTGTTTCAATTACTTGTAAAAGGAGTTCAAAATAGTCAAGAAGCTATTTTAGATGTAATAGCTAACATAATATTAGTATCATATTTATTAGGGAAAAGATTAGGATTAACATTCCAAAGTATAGATTTAAAAATTGAAAGTAAAGCTAAACTAGGATTAATTGAAAATCATAAGATTGAAAAATGGTATGGTGACTTAAGTGAACTATTAGATCATTTTAATAAAGATAGAATATAGGAGAGTGAACGCTATTGAATTTAAGAAATAATACTAACAGAATAACTGAAACTGCAGTTATTACTATGCTTATGACGATGTTTGCACTCTTAGGAATTTACTTAATTCCTTTTATTATTATATTTTATCCTATTCCTTTTATTGTACTAGGAGTTAGACATGGTATAAAGTTTAATGTTTTAGCATTATTTGCTTCATCGCTGTTAGTTGGAATATTAGTTGATATAACAACAGGATTTTTAATATTTATTATTATGGGGTCCCTTGCTATTACATTAGCTTATATGATTAGAAAAAGATTTAGTCCAACAGATATATTGATTATTTCATCAGGTATTGTATTAATTTTTATCATTTTAACATTATATATTATTTCATATATAACAGGAGTAGATTTTTCAAGTCAATTAGACACATCATTTACATTAACATTAAATAACCAGTTAAATATTATTAAAGATATGGGTTTGTCTGATTATGAAATGGCTAAAATTAAAGATATACTTCAAACTACTGTAGAGTACATGATAATCATAATACCTACTATTTTAATGGTATCTGCTTTTTTGCTTAGTTATTTAAACTATTGGATATCTACTGTAGTATTAAAAAGGATAGGATATAAAACAACAAACATACCAAATTTTAGTAAACTTAGGCTTCCTGGTAATATCATTTTAGGTACATTAATATTGTTTTTAGGGGCAAGTTTGATTAAATATCTTAAAATATTTTATTATGAAGCTATATTTTTAAATATAACAACATTTATTTCATTTATATTTTTTATAGAAGGTTTATCTTTGATAGTTTATCTTATGAATAAATCTAATATAAACAAGTTTCTAAAAGCAGTACTTATACTTTTCATTGTTATTAGCTTTCCATTAAGTGTTATTATATCTATTGTTGGATTATTAGATGTAATATTTGATTTTAGAAAGCTAAAAAAATCAAAATAAGCCTAAGTTATTAGGAGGCTAGATATGGGAAATAAAAAAAATTTTAAATATTTAATAATTGACACAAAGATATATCTTTGGATAATTGGAATACTTGTTGCTATTATTGCTATTTATGAACCAAGAATTGCTGGTATCGGGGTATTGCTATTAGTTTACCTTATATATTATCATTGGAAAAATATTCATCTAAAGAAGGTTGAATGGGCTAAATATATAGAAGGATTAACTAAAGAATTTGATACAGCTACTAAACATGCTATATTTAACATGCCAATTCCACTTGTTATGATAGGAACGGACGGCAAAATAAGTTGGTATAATACCAAATTTTTAGAAATAATAGATAAAGAGGATATTTTAAATAAAAACATTAAGGAATTGATTCCTAATTTTGATTTGTCAATTTTTATGTCAAAGAAAGAAAATACTTCAATTGAAATAGATTTAGGAGATAAGAACTATAAAGTTCTGTATAATATAATAGATACCTCTAAAACTAAAGAAATACAAAAAGAATATATTATTATTCTCTATTGGATAGATAATACAATATTTTCTGTATTGAAAAATAAATACAATGAAGAAAAAATAAATGTTGGGTTAATACAGATAGACAATTATTCAGAGGTAAGAAATGAAACAGATGAAGTAAACAGGCCTGCTGTTTTTGCTGAGATAGATAAAAGATTGAATAGCTTTGTTTCAAAAATTAATGGGTTTATTAGAAAGTATGAAAACGATAAATATATAATAGTTTTTGAAAATAGATATCTTAAAATTTTAGAAAACAGAAAGTTTGATATACTAGACGATATAAGAGAAATTAACATGGGGAATAAAATACCTATTACATTGAGTATAGGTGTAGGTGTTAATGGGAAAAACCCTGCACAGCAATATGAATTTGCAAGGGCAGCTATGGATATAGCTCTGGGACGAGGTGGAGACCAAGCAATAGTGAAAAAAATAGACAAGCTGAGTTTTTATGGTGGGAAAAGTAAGGCTGTAGAGAAGAGAACTAAGGTTAAGGCTAGAGTAATATCTCATGCTTTGAGACAGCTTATTGACCAATCTGAAAATGTATTTATTATGGGACATAAAATAGGAGATATGGATAGCTTTGGTGCTTCTATAGGTATATTAAGGGCAGTAAAAAATAGAGATAAAAATGGATTTATTGTTTTAAATAGTATTAATCCTTCAATTAAAAATATATACAATAGGATGAGAAATGACCATCCAGAGTATTTAGATTATATTATTAGTAGGGAAGAAGCAAAAAACATTGCTACTAAAGACTCTTTATGTGTAGTAGTGGATACTCATAGGCCTAGTTATACTGAAGCACCTGAGTTATTAGATTTAATTGATAAAGTGGTTTTGATAGATCATCATAGAAGAGGAGCAGAATTTATTAGTGACCCTGTATTAACATATTTGGAACCTTATGCTTCTTCTACTTGTGAACTTGTAACTGAGATATTGTATTATACTAAAGATAAAATGGAAATTGAGAAATTTGAGGCTGAAGTATTGTTAGCAGGAATTAGCGTTGATACTAAAAATTTTACTTATAAAACTGGTGTGAGGACTTTTGAGGCTGCTTCATTGTTAAGGAGAGCAGGAGCTGATACTACTAATGTAAGGCAATTTTTCCAAGATGACCTACAAACATTTATTTTAAAAGCAGATGTAGTAAAAAATGCAAAGATAATAGAAAATAAAATTGCGATTTCTCGACTAGAAAAGGAAACAGAGGATTCAGTGCTGATTGCAGCAGAGGCAGCAGATGATTTACTCAATATAAGTGGAATAATTGCTTCTTTTGTGTTAGTTATTAATGAAGGGAAAGTGCATATAAGTGGTAGGTCTTTAGGAGACATAAGCGTACAGATTATATTGGAAAAATTAGGAGGAGGAGGGCATCTAACAATTGCAGGTGCTCAAATAGATGTTCCTAATATAGACGAAGCTGAAAAAATGTTGGAAGAATCTATTATAGAATACTTGAAGGAGGATGATTATAAGTGAAAGTAATTTTAATAAGTGATGTTAAAGGATTAGGGAAAAAAGGAGAAGTTGTAAATGCAAAGGATGGATATGCTAGGAATTTCTTAATTCCAAAAGGACTTGCAAAAGAAGCTACACAAGGTAATCTAAAAGTTTTAAATGAGCAGAAAACTGCTAAACAGAGAAAAGCAGAAGAAGAATTAAAAAAAGCAAGAGAACTTGCTGAAAAAATATCAAAGCTAACAGTTGAGATACAAGGCAAAGCTGGGGAAAATGGGAAATTATTTGGATCAATTACTACTAATGATATATCCAATTCATTAAAAAAGCAACACAATATTAAGATTGATAAGAGAAAGATAGAACTAGACGGCGGAAATATTAAATCATTGGGTACAACTATAGCAAAGGTTAAGATTTATCCAGATGTAGTTGCAAAATTAAAAGTTAAGGTAGTAGAGGGGTAGTAGCATAGATATCTATTACTACGTTTGGAGGTGGAGATTATAGCTACAGAAATGCAGCCATTGGGGAGGATACCACCCCATAGTCTTGAAGCAGAACAGTCAGTCTTAGGTTCTATGATTTTGGACAAAGAGGCTATTGTTACTGCTATTGAAATATTAAAACCTGAAGATTTTTATAAAGAAGCTCATAAGGAAATATATCTTGCAATTTTAGATATATACAATAGAAATGAGCCAGTAGACCTTATTACTCTTTCAGAAGAATTAAAGAAAAGAGGTACATTAGAAGCAGTTGGGGGCATAATATATTTAGCTGATTTATCTGAAGGTGTTTCGACTACTGCAAATATAAGATATTATTGTGAAATAGTTGAAGAAAAATCAATTTTAAGAAAGTTGATTAAAGTTTCTGACGAGATAATGTCCAAGGGATATGACGCTAATGAAGATATAAATAGTATAATTGATTTAGCTGAGAAAAAAATATTTGATATAACTCAAAGGCGAGGTAGGGAAGGATTTTCACCAATAAAAGAAGTATTATTGGAAAGCTTTAAGAAAATAGAAGAGCTTTCAGAAAAAGAATCTGATATAAGAGGTATAACTACAGGTTTTATTGACATAGATAATAAAATTTCAGGATTACAGCCTTCTGATTTGATACTCATAGCAGCACGACCTTCTATGGGAAAGACTGCTCTAGGTATGAATATTGCATTAAATAGTGCTATAAAAGCTAATGCAAAAGTAGCTGTTTTTAGTTTAGAAATGTCAAAAGAACAGCTAGTCCAACGTATGCTTAGTGCCGAATCTCATGTAGAACTTCAAAAAATAATAAATGGGAAACTTGATGAAAATGATTGGCCTAAGATTATTAGAGCTATGGGACCATTGTCAAAAACTAATATATATATTGATGATACACCTGGTATTACTGTCATGGAGATGAAGGCTAAATGTAGAAAACTAAAAATAGAACAGGGATTAGATTTAATAGTCGTAGATTATTTACAACTGATGCAAGGAGATTCTAAAGCAGAAAGCAGACAACAAGAGATATCATCTATATCTCGAGGATTAAAGGGTTTAGCAAAGGAAGTAAATTGTCCTGTAATTGCATTATCTCAACTTTCACGTGCTCCTGAACTCAGGTCTGATCATAGACCTATACTTTCTGATTTGAGAGAATCAGGTGCTATAGAGCAAGATGCTGATATAGTAATGTTTTTATATAGAGACGAATATTACAACCCAGATACTGAGAAGAAAAATATTGGAGAAGTAATAATTGCAAAACACAGAAACGGTCCTACAGGAACGGTAGAGCTAGTTTGGATGGGACAATTTACAAAATTCTTAAACCTTGAAAAAAATAGGTAGTTAATTAACAGGAAATATGTTTAAATTATTTAAAATGGGTAATTAAATATATAAGAAATAAGTTTTAAGTTTAAAATAAGAATACGGGAATCAAATACATCAATTATATTAAGGAGGTCATTTAATGAATGATAATAAAATAATTAGTATAAATGATGATGTTAAATGGATTGGTATACTTGATCCTGGTCTTGTAACTTTTGATGTGGTTATGGAAACAAAGTATGGTACAACTTATAATTCTTATTTCATTGATGCTGATAAAAAAACTATAATAGAAACTAGCAAAGAAAAATTTAAAGATGAATATTTAGATAAAGTAAAGAGTGTTGTAAACCCTGAAGAAATAGAGTATATAGTACTTGACCATACTGAACCTGATCATTCAAGTAATTTGAGACATTTATTAAAGATAGCACCTAACGCTACTGTAGTTGGGAGCAAATCTGCTATAGGGTTTTTAAAACATATGATTGATTTTGATTTTAAATATATGATAGTAAAAGATGGAGATACACTTGACTTAGGGAACAAGACATTACGATTTATATCTGCACCATTCTTACATTGGCCAGACAGTATATATACTTATCTAGAAGAAGATAAGATGTTATTTACTTGTGATTCATTTGGATGTCATTTTTGTGATGAAAGAATGTTTGATGATTTAGTAGATGATTTTGATGATGCTTTTAAATACTATTTTGATGTCATATTAAAACCTTATAGTAAATATATGTTAGATGCAATTAAAAAAATTAGAGATTTAGATATAAATGTAATATGTCCTGGCCATGGGCCTATTTTGAGAAGTAATTGGAAAAAATACGTTGATTGGTCTGAAGAACTTTCAAATAATGCTAGCCAAAGATTAAAGAAAAATAAAGTATTTATACCTTATGTTTCTGCTTATGGAAACACTGGCAAACTTGCTAATAAAATAGCAGAAGGTATAAAGTCTGTAGGAGATATAGATGTTGAAGTAATGGATATAGAGATGAAAGATTTATCTCTACTAGAGGAAAAGGTAGAAGAAAGTACTGCATTGTTAATAGGATGCCCTACTATTAATCAAAATGTACTTCTTCCAATATATAAATTGTTTGCAGTAATAAATCCTGTAACAAACAGAGGTAAATTAGCAGGTGCTTTTGGTTCATACGGCTGGAGTGGTGAAGCTGTTAATATGATACAACAACATTTAAAAAATTTAAAACTTAAAGTTGAACAAGAAGGTTTAAAAGTAGCATTTGTTCCATACGAACAAGCTTATGAGAAGTGTTTTGAATTTGGAAAGGAATTTGGAGAAAAATTATTAGCTAAAAAATAGTTTTATGCTAATAAAAATCTAACTAGTATAGGTATGTATTAGCTAGTTAGATTTTTATTAGGTAACATTTTTGCTAGTGAGCATTGGAGGTATATACGATGAAAATATTAGAGGGTGAAAAGGTTAAAATTAGGCCTCTTTTATTAAATGACGTATATAGTATGCTCAATTGGGGTAAACACAAAAATCCACTTTTTAAATATTATAATTTCCCCCAACTTACAGATGAAGAAATTGAGCAATGGTTTAAAAGTAGGGTATCAAGTAAAAAGAGAAAATGTTTTGTTGTTATTAATGAAGATAATAAAGTAGTAGGATACCTTACAATTAAAAATATTAAAATTATAACTAAGAGTAGTTGGCTAGGTATTGTATTTGATCCAAATTATACGGATATGGGATATGGAACTGATGCTATAAAGACTATATTAAAATATTATTTTAATGATTTAAAAATGAAAACAATGTATTTAGATGTTTTGAAATACAATAAAAGGGCTATAAGATGTTATGAAAAATGTGGTTTTGTTAAAGTAAAAGAGTATAAGAAAAAACTTGAGGATCAAGAAATAGATATTTTTAATAATGAAGAGATTAAGGACGCTGTGGATTATTTTTATATTATAAATGGGAAGATATATGCTTCCGTTTACAAAATGAAAATTACCTTTAAGGAGTATGTTGAAGTGGTATGAAAGAAGCTAATGATTTACTTAGGATAGATTTAGGAGAACTTTTGACATCTTTATCTCTTGCTTTAGATATAGCAGAAAATAGGTATTATGAACATTCTAGAAGAGTAGCTTATATTTCTATTAATATTGCAAAAGAAATGGGGCTTTCTAACGTTAAAATTAAAGACACATATTATGCTTCTCTTATACATGATATAGGTATGGCTGGTCAAATGGCTAGTTATAGCATAGAGGATATACATTATGGGAAAAAATTAAAAAGAGATCATTGTAAACTTGGGTTTGAAATAGTAAAGAATTTACCACTAAATAAAGATATTTGCAAATATATTTTGTTACATCACGAAGAATGGAACGGCAGCGGTGTTTTTGGAATAAGCGGAAATGATATTCCATTAACTTCTCAAATTATTCATATTGCAGATTACTTTGATTTAATTTTTTCAGGGATGTACAAGGATATTAATAGTGATGAAAAAATGGTAAAATGGGTTGAAAACTCTAAAAATACTTACTTCAATCCAGAAATTGCAGATATATTATTGTGTTTAATGGAAAGAGAAAAGTTTTGGTTTGATTTAAGGTACCATGACTTAAGTCAAATTTTATCTTTTATAAGTCCGGCAGAAAAGACAATAATAGATATTTCCCAATTAAAAAAGATTGCAAAAGCTTTTTCTATGATAATTGATAGTAAAAGTAAATTTACACATGACCATTCAAAAGGTATAGCTAAATTGACAAGAAATATGGCTAACTATATTGGATATGATGATTTATCAGTTGAGAAATTAGAGATTGCAGCAAATTTGCATGACTTAGGGAAATTAGTTGTTCCAAATTATATATTGGAAAAACCAGGGAAGCTATCAAATAGCGAATTTAAAATTATAAAATCACATCCATATTATACTAAACTTATATTAAAGCAGGTAAAGGGAATAGAAGAAATTGCAGAATGGGCAGGTAATCATCATGAGAAATTAAATGGAAATGGATATCCTGAGAGATTAGATTTTAATCAATTAACTAAAGAAGACCAAATAATTGCTGTAGCAGATATATATCAAGCTTTAACTGAGAATAGACCATACAGAGATGGCATGAGCCATCAAAAAGCAATGATGATATTAAATGACATGGGAAAAAACGGTTATCTATCTAAAAGTATTATAAAGGTGATAGATGAAGTTGCTGGACAAAAATAATTTATAAATTTTTTATTGACAAAATAAAAACTTTGATGTATCATATTAAGAGTCAGCTTAAGCAAAACATTGAAATTAATATTTAAATTAATTGTTATGTGACCCATTAGCTCAGTAGGCAGAGCACCTGACTTTTAATCAGGGTGTCCGGCGTTCGAATCGCCGATGGGTCACCATTTTTGGCCTGGTAGTTCAGATGGTTAGAATGCCAGCCTGTCACGCTGGAGGTCGTGGGTTCGAGTCCCATCCAGGTCGCCATATTTTTTTTATATTTAATGTATAATGTATTGATCAGGTAATTTAAAGCATTCTTATAAAAAAGCCGATGTTTAAACATCGGCTTTTTTATATCATATATTTCTTATGATTTATAAGATTCCCATCTTAAATCAGGTCCAAAAAATTTTAAAAGGGTAAATTTACTAAATATCCTAGAAAATATCCTATCTGTATATGTATTTGCTATTTCTTTTAAAGAAAGATTAGTTGATATTATAGTTTTTTTCCCTTCTATAAGTCTTGAATTTACTATATTAAATATTTCAGTATTTGTAAAAGTGTTGGTTAATTCTGTGCCTAAATCGTCTATTATTAATAAATCTGAATCAAACAGTAGATTATAGTCATCACTATAAATTTCTGATTCCTGATTTCTTCTAAATTTATACCCCTCTATAATTTCTAATATTTTAAAAGCAGTTTGATATATTACTATTTTATTTTTGTCTAATAAAGCTTTAGCTATACAATTACACATGAATGTTTTACCTAATCCAGTAGATCCATAAAAAAGAAGGTTTTCTTCATTGTCTTCATCAAAGTTAAAGACAAAACCTTCACATATATTTAATATTTCCATCATATTTTCTCTTGGTGAAATGTTATCTTCTCCATAAGGTTCAGGAGAAAATATGGATATATCAAAGGTTTGAAAATTTTCTTTTTTTAACATGTTTTCAATATTTGACATCTTATAATATTTGTTTATTAATGCTTGTTTTAAACAGTTACACTTTTCTCCGGTTTCAAGAAAACCTGTGTCTTTACACATATTGCAACTGTAATTTATATCTAAGTATTCGAGTGGGATATTGTTTTCTGTAAGTAAAATGGCTTTTTCTCTCTTTAATAACTCTAACTTTTCTTTAATTTTATTTACATATTCTTCATAAGAATCTGGATTTTCTAAAATAGCCTTTGATATGAGAAAGCCTATTTTAGATATTTGATTGTCTATTTCTTTTATTTTAGGAATTTTTTCATAAACTTCTTTCTGCCTTTTTTTTTGTTCAAAAATAGCCTTATCTCTTTTTTTTTCATATTCTCTTAATATTTCATGCAAATAATCATTTTTCATATATATCCTCCTTAAAAAGGAAACTATATATTTCTTTTCCTTTTAGCAATATGCTCTAAATCTTCCTCAGTGTATTTTTGGGTTCTTTGTTCAAAATTATGAAATTTAGTTTTAACAGTCATATTTTTATTACTTGTGAGAAAATTGTTTTGGGAACGTGTAGACTTTGTACTATCATATTCTTTAATATCTTCAACACTTTTAATTCCTTTTTCAAACCATGAGTTTAATATTTTATCTATGTAATTAAAGTTTGGGTTTGATGTTTTTTTTGTATTTTCACAAGCTTTCAAGACTACATCTATTGTAAATTTCCAATTATCAAACCATTTATCCATAGTTTTTATTTCATATTCTGTAGGCAGACGGAAGTTAAATCCTAATGCTTTCATGATTCTTTCATATCTATAAAATTTTTCGTCATTAGATTTAAAGTGTTCATTTAATGCGTCTACGTTTGTAATATTCATATCATACCAATTCCTAATGATACCTTCTACATAATTCACGTTTTTTTTCCCTTTTTTTTCTACTGCATAAAAATACGCTTTTACAATAATATCAGGATTCATATTATAGTTATAAATCCAATTTAAAATTTTCCTTTTTTCATTTGGTGCCAAAGGACGTCGTATAATATAACTAATAGAATTAAACATTTCTTGTATGCTTGGTATTTTATTCGCTTCAATCAAGTCTTTTACAGAGGCAGAATAAGATTTATTTTCTGATGCTGTAGCTTTAGACGAGATAGGTCTATAATTATTATTAATATAAAGTTGCTTAAGATTTAAAAATTCAACTTCATAATCATATTTATCTTTATTATCTTTGATATGTTTTTTGATTATTCCCTTTTCTTCCCAAAAATCCCAAGCCTTTAGTACGTCTGATAAAGGTATATTTAAGTGTTTTGATATAGTTTCATTATTTACTTTTATGTTATGATCTTTATCATTTGCATATTTATAGCCTAAAAGATACACTTTAACATAAGTGCCATCTGCTATAGGCATGTAATCATTTAAAAATATATTTTCTATTGGGGTGTCCCCTAAGTCAATATCTGTTGTTTGGAGCGAAAATGTCATAAACTCACCTTCCGTTAAAGAGTTTTAATATTATTATATCATAAAGAAAAGCAATATTCAGATAGAGTTTTGATTGAAAAATTGTATAGTAAAGCAATTTATTAAGTTTTATAAGTTTTAAATTGATACAGTTAGTATTATTACCACATATAGGAATAAAATGCTGTTATATAAAATAAAATATAAAAGACAGGCTATATGGAACTTAGAGTATAATTTTAGTAGGCAAAAACAACAAAAATGAAAAAGATGCCCGAAAGCACCTTTAACATATATGAATCATCCAATATAATAGTAATTAATAAGAAAACTATAAAAGGGATGATTACATGTATAATATAAGTTTAGATGAAAAAGAAATTAATTTCAAGAACTTAGAGAAAATTATATATAAGCTTGTATGCCGACAGGCATGTGAAATGCTCGTAGAGCTATTAGAAAAATTAGATAATAAATTAATGAAAGAAAGAGATAAAGAAGAATATAGAAATAAAGGATTAAAGAAAACTACCATAAAAACAATAATGGGCGAAATTGAATATAAACGTAGAATATATCAATATACTACACAAGAGGGTAAAAGAGGTTACAAATGCCTTTTAGATGAATACTTAAAAATGGAAACCATAGGACATATATCTACAAATCTAGTAGAAAAAATAGTAGATCTAGCAACAGATGAATCATATAGAAAAACAGCAAATAAAATAACAGAAATGACAAACCAAAGTATAAGTCATTCAGCAGCTTGGAACATAATACAAAACTTAGGAGAACAACTAAAACAAAAAGAAAAACACGAAATAAAATTAAACAACGAAGAAAAATTACAAGGCAAAAAAGAAACAAAAATATTGTTTGAAGAAATGGATGGAGTGTGGATAAATATCCAAGGTAAAGATAAAAAGACTAAGGGAAAAGAGAAAAAAGAACTAAAATTAGGAATTTTTTATGAAGGCTGGGAGAAGAAGCATGAGAAAAAAGATAGATATGTACTAAAGAACAAAAAAGCATATGCAAGCTTTGGAAGTAGTAAAGAATTTAGAAAACTAAGACAAGCCAAAATAGCGAAACAATATAATACTGACGAAATAGAAACAAAAATAGTAAATGGAGATGGAGCAAACTGGATAAAAGAAGTTATAAAAGAAGACAATTCACACTTTCAATTAGATCCATTTCATAGAAATCAAGCAGTACTTAAGAACATAGAAGATAAGAAAAAGGCAAAAGAAATAATAAAGAAACTAAGCAATGGTAACATAGAAGAAGGATTAGAAATGATAACAAAACTAATGATAGAAAACAATGATAATCAAAAGAAAATGAAGAAATTACAGGCACTATATAATTACCTAGTAAACAACAAAGAAGGGATAGTGCTCTACAAACTTCGCCCAGACATAAATATGCCGCAACCACCAGAAGGAATTAAATATAGAAATCTAGGAACAATGGAACATAGCATATGTGATATATTAGCACAAAGGATGAAAGGGAATAAAACAAGTTGGTCAATACAAGGAGCCAGTAACTTAGCCAAGATACTAGCAGAAAAAGCAAGCAAAGAATTAGCAACAACAATAAAATCACTACTGAACAAAGAAATAAAAGAAGAAAAGCTTGAAGAAATAATAGAAAAAGTAGGATTAACAGCAGCAGAAGTAAATAAAAAGCCAAAGAAAAGCAAGATATACAAACACAAAAGAGCAAGCATGCCATTTAGTCAATGTTCAGTAACTAACGGAAGAAAAGCCATAAAGGACATGTTAGGTTGCAAATGTGCAAGTCAAATGAACCTAAGTTTTTAATATCTAATATATTATATAACTTAAAAGAATAAGCTAACATACGATACCTATGCTCTAATATAAGCCTAAAAAAATACAACATAATAGAGCATTAATACTGATGAATAAATAGAATTAGACCTAAAAATAGGGCTCTCAGACTTATTGTTATTCTATAATCATAAGTCTAGTATTATAGAATAACAATTTTGAAATCATTGTAAAGTATATGTAAATTTATTTTTAAAATTGTAGAAAGTATAAATAGAATACTCTTGCCCTATCGGGCATAAAAACATAATTAAAACAGCAAAATTGGATGATTAAATTTAAAAATAATAATTTTGCCAACTTTTACTTGACAGTATCTATATGGAATTTTCTATTGTAAATTTCCAAAAATGTGATATAATTTAAACGTATTATATTACAAACATGTTACAAATATCATATGCTACTAAAACGGTACAGTATTTGCTTAGAACAATAGGAAGGAGCTTATTTTATGTACAGCTCATTTTTAAATAAAGTTCGTTATTTACATAAGAAGTTGAAGTTTAAATTTAAAACTAGTAAATATTTAAAATCAGTTGTGATATCAGCTTTTGTGTTGGCAGTGACAATTCTTTCTTTTTCCTTATACCATAATCATGAAGTAAATACTAGGGCTTACATGGTTTACTTTGGTGGGCAAGAGATTGGATGTGTTCGTAATAAAGACAAAGTAGTTGATATATTAAAAGATATTGAGGAAAAATTAAGTGAAAAATATGGACTAGAAGTGGTTATAAAAGAAAATCTTGAATTTAAAGATGTGCATGCTGATAAAGAAAATTTAATAACTTATAGCAAAGTTGAGGATGCTATAACGTCAAATTTAACTTTTAATGTTTTAGCATATGCATTAAACGCAAATGGAAAAGACATAGCGATATTAAAAACTAAAGAAGAAGCTGAAGAAATAATAGAAAAAGTTAAAGAACCATACATAAATATGATGCAAGAAGAAGGTAGCAAGATTGAAGATGTTAGAATTGTTGAAGATGTGAATATAGTAAAAAAAGAAGTTCCTTTATCCAGTGTACAAGATTTTGATAAGGCGTTAGCTTTTATTCAAAAAGGTACAGATGAAGTGAAAATACATAAGGTTGAAAAGGGAGAAAGTTACTGGAGTATAGCTCATAAATATAATTTATCTGTTGAAGATTTAGAAAAAGCTAATCCAGGTAAAAATCCTGAAAAGATATATCCAGGTGATGAATTAAGCCTAATTGTTCCTAAACCATATTTGACTGTTGCTACTTATGAAGAAAAGAAGATAATAGAGGACATAAAATATGATGTCAAAATAGAAAAAACCGATTCTCTATATAATGATGAATGGAAGATAAAGCAAAGTGGAAAATTTGGGAAAAAAGAGGTAACAGCTAAGATAGAGAAATATAACGGTATAGAGGTAAGTAGGGAAATAATAAATGAGGTTATACTTTCGCAACCTGTTACTCAAATTGTTCTTCAAGGTACAAAGACACCACCTCCTAAAATAGGTACGGGAACTTTTATTAGTTTACCTACTAGGGGAACCTTAACATCTGGGTTTGGAATGAGATGGGGGAGAATGCACAATGGCATTGATTTAGGTGCTAGAATAGGTACAGCTATTTATGCTGCTGACGGTGGAGTTGTTACATATGCAGGTTGGATGGGTACATATGGTTACATGGTAGAAATTGACCATGGCGGAGGATTTAAAACTAGATATGGTCACTGTAGTAAGATATATGTAAAAAAAGGTGAAAAGGTATATAAAGGCAAGATTATTGCTGCCGTAGGGAATACAGGGAATAGCACAGGCCCACATTTACATTTTGAAGTTAGAAAATATGACGTTCCTCAAAATCCGTATAATTATTTAGGAAAACAATATAGGTAAAAAAGACTTAGGTTAACCTAAGTCTTTTTTTTACCTACAGTTAAAATTAAAACGGCTCTTTGTCAATATTTGGGGTGGGATTTTTTTAAATCACACTCCATTACTATTTTTAGCTCTAATTTTTGCATTTGGTTGAGGAGGATAAAGCTATACGTATTTTTGGGTGCACTTAAATAAACCTAGCTAAAATGTAGGTTTCATATAGGTATTTACTTTTTAGATATTTATCTAGTACAGTGAAGAATCCTATTACGGAACCTATGAAAGTTTTTAAGCCCAAAAGATATTCGTTTCAATACCTTAATCTTATTATTAAAACCTTCAGTTGGACTATTAGTATAACCATATTTAAAAGCATTTTTAATCTCTTTATACCATCTTCTATATGTAGCTGCACATTTTTCAAACTCTGGTATTCCAGAGTTTTCTGCATTTTCAATCCATTGAGCAAATTCTGTACATTGATAAGAATATTTATTGCTTTGACAGATTTCATAAAACCACTCTTTAAGCTTATGGGCAATACGTAAGTCATCATTATATAAAAGCATTAAATCAACAGCTTCTTTATTCTCATTCTTAAGCTTATAGTAACGAGTTAGAATTAATTTTCTGCTTCGCTTATAATATTTTCTAAGGGTGGTAGACATAGATTTCTGAATACGCTTTCTCACATTTTCAATAGCCCAAGTTACATGCCTAATAAAGTGGTATTTATCAATAATAATTTTAGCTTTAGGGAAAAACACTTTGGCTAAGTCAACGTAAGGCTGCCACATGTCACAGACGAAGAACTTTACCTTATTTCTTTCCTTACGAGAAAATCGCCTAAAATAGCTTACAAGGGCACTTTGATACCTATTAGGAATAATATCTAAAACCTTATTTTTTTCCCCATCAACAAGAATACATTGATATTTTCCAGTCTCTGCATTACCTTTAAATTCATCAATACAAAGAACCTTAGGTAATGTAGGAACATCATAATTAACATAATTAAAAATACGAATAACAGTAGAAACAGAAACATTGGCAACTTTAGCTACAGAAGTTAGGCTAGTTAACTTAGTAAGCTCTTGACAAATAAAAAATGCCAACCGGTTAGTCATGCGGTGATAGCGAGGCAGAAAGTCATAAGACTCATAAAATCTCTTTCCACAAGAGCAAACATATCTTCTTTTACGAAGCACAAGGTAGGTGTGCTTAAACTGAAAAGGCAAATCCTTAATTGTTTGTTCTCTATAATCGTGAATTTTAGAAGTTTTAGCACCACAAGCAGGACAAGTATGTTCTTTTGGATCGGTTGTAATATGGATTTTAACAAAAGAATCACCATGTGATATTTTAGTTATTTTAACCCCTTCTAAATTTAATAATTGTGTGATAAAATTAGATTGCACTTGTGAATAAACCTCCTTTGTATGTTGTTTTTTCCAATTAACATTTTAGCAGGTTTATTTCGCAAGTGCATTATATTTTGGGAAAATAAATGTTAGGGCACATCTTTCTCTACCCCAACATTTATTATAGAACCATTAAAACTTTCTAGTGAGTAATATCAAAACTATAATTAAAACTACAAAATCGCTTCCAAATAATGTGCTTTTATTTGGAGACTTACTAATTGGTGGGCTATTATCAATTGGAGGGTTTGAAGGAATTTTTTCATTAGACGATTTAAATAGTTTTTCTAAGTTTAAAATTCCCATTCCTTGATTTTCATATTTATCTTTTAAGTCAACACATGAATTCATAATCATATATTTAACCTGTGATGGAGTTAAGTTATTATTTTTGCTATAAAGTAATGCTACTGCACCTGATACTAATGGAGTAGCCATTGAAGTACCGCTTAGAGCTAAATAACTATCTAAGCTTTTGTTTGATAAAGACATTATGTCAACACCTGGAGCAACAATATCTGGTTTTTTAATACCTTCTTTTGTCGGCCCTCTACTAGAGAATGGAGCAATAAAATCATCATCAAGTTCAGGAGTTTTGTTATCGTCAACAGCCCCAACTGTTATAACATTTTTACTATTTCCAGGCGATAATATAGACATTTGTGAAGGACCACTATTTCCTGCAGCAACTACAACGGTAATTCCTGATCTAACTGCTGCTTCGACAGCCTTACAAAGAGGGTCAGATTTACATGAATTAGTTGCAGGACTTCCTAAAGATAGATTTAGTACTTTTGTATTATAATCATTTTTAGTTTCAATGACCCATTGTATTGCAGAAACTATGTCTGAAGTGTTACCACTTCCAGTTTCATCCAAGGCTTTAACAGCTAAAATATTAACTTCAGGTGCAACACCTGCGTACTTTCCTCTTGATGCATATCCATTAGATCCTATAATTCCAGCCACATGAGTTCCATGCCCATTATCATCATATGGTTTAGTTCTATCATTTATAAAATCTTTAAAACCTATTATTCTATTTTTAGGTTTGACCAAATCGCTATGAGGAATTATTCCTGTATCTATAACTGCAACGGTTATTCCTTTACCTGTATAACCTAATTCATGTGGTACACTAGTTTTAATTGAAGAAGTAGCGACATCTAATAATGCAAAAACTTTTGAATCAAAGCTGATATACTCAATACTTGGATCTTGAGCCAGTTTATCTATCGCTTCTATAGGCATACTACAAGCTATTCCACTTACTAAAGGAAGGTTGTATTTAATTTTACCTGCCATATTAAATACCAAGTTATTGAGCTTATCGTTATCGTTATCTTTACTTCTTATAATTACAGGAATTTCTTCTTTAGATTGAGTGTGAAGTTTTGCACTTAATACTGGACATATTTTCATCTCTTTATCTTTTTTCATAAAATCACCTTCCTATGATTCAATCTATGCAGATAAGTAGTATATGGTTACTAATCTAAAACTTGAATAAAATTTAAAACTTGAGGCGATTTAAGACTTAAGGTCTGGTAATTAAAGTGTTGAATTTATTTACTTATATATTGCATAATTTCTTTTCTAAATTAATATGATATATTAAGGTGCATATGTCGAAAAATATCGATATAAAGAAATAATTAAAATATATTGAAAAATTCTGTTGAAAAATATATAATATAAATTGTGTATATATTTTATAATTAGTTCACATTTTTTATTTAAGTTAAAAATAATAGAAAAAGGCACACCTATCGAAAGGTAGGGTCGCAAAGCCATGGGTCTAAGGAGCAAGCTCTATGACTGCCAGGTTGCCTATTTATGTTATATATTAATTTATTGTGTATTATATATAATAAAAAAGGCACCTGAAAAGGTGTATATTTTTTTTATAAATAGATGAAAATACTAAAGAAAGGGACTAAAATTATGTTTCAATACGCAGAAAAATATGTGGAGTCAAAGCTTCAGAATTATGAATATTATAAAAAATTAAATGATATTGCTAGAGAAACTATAAAATCTTTATTAATTACAATAAACTTAAAAGATATTTATACATATTCTCATTTATTTAGGGTATCTGACTATGCATGGATGATATCAAAAGAACTTGAATTTCCACATGATAAATGTGAAGAAGTAAGGTTTGCTGGACTTCTTCATGACATAGGTAAAGTTGGCATAAGTGGCAACATATTGACTAAGCCTGATAAATTAAATAATCGAGAATTTGATATTATAACCAATCATCCTGTTTTTGGAGCTGACCTGCTAGAATGCTTAGGCTTTTCAGAAATTATGATACAATGTGTTAAATTTCACCATAAAAGATTTGATTTAAATGGATATCCTAAAAATGTGATTTGTAGAAAACTTCCTATTGAAGTTGCTATTATTCAAATTGCTGATGCTTTTGACGCTATGACAACAAATAGAACATATAAAAAAGCAATAGACATAAATGAAGCTTTAATTGATATAAGAAAGAATAATAATACTCAATTTCATCCAGCTGTTGTTGCTGCAATGATATCTTTATGTAATAAAAAAGTTGATAATATTTATAAAATAATTAATAGTTCAATTGAACAAATATATAGTATTTTATAAAAAATAATATAAGCTAACAAATAAGAGATTATTGGTATACCAGTAATCTCTTACTTATTTTTAATAATCAATTTAAAATTATATAGTTTTATGGTAATATGATATAAAAAGAATAGATATCTACTATGTAATTTCTTTAAACATTAAGAAATAATAGTTTCTATATAGAAATACAGTGGAGACGAGATAGTATGATAAAAAAATTTTTTGGCATTATTTTAATAACCATAGGAATTATAGGACTTATACTTCCTATTATGCCTGGATGGTTATTTATTATTCCAGGAATAAAGCTAGCTTTTCCAAATTTTACACCATTGATTATAAGATATATTAAAAACAAGAACAAAAGCTTTAAATAAACAATTTTATTTGTTTTTAGAGAGTTAAAAATCACCAATGAAGTTTACATAATTATATGATATAATATTGACATAATGTTTACATTCCCTCATATACATAAGAAATAAGAAGGGGGAATGTTTCTTATGAGGTTAATCAAAAATAAAGGGGTTATATCCTTTATTATAGCAGTTATTTTTTTATCTATTATAATAGTAAGTTTTCAAGGATATTTTAAAATTTCACTTTATCCTTTATTTAGAAATATAGAAGCTAACAGGATATTGTGGAATACAAGAGATTATTATACATTAGAAACAGATCATTTTATAGTAAAGTATCAAAAAATGGATGCAGAAATAGCAATATTAACTGCTGAAATTGCTGAAAAGTATTATAATAATGTATGTAAAATGTTTAATTATTATCCTCAGAATAAAAGCAACATTATTATTTATGACAATTCAAGTGATTTGCTTGACAATGTTAGACTAAAACAGCAAGAACCTCCAATGGGGGTATATTATGGAGGTATAATAAATATACTCTCCCCTGAATTATGGATAAACTCTTCTGATGACTTTAATATTGTATACGAAAAGGATGGACCTATAGTTCATGAATTTACTCATCTAATTGTAGATGATATAACTAAAGGTAATTATCCTATGTGGCTTACAGAAGGAATAGCTCTGTATACTGAATACAAAATTACTGGATTTGAATGGGGAAAGGATTTGCTAATTGATAGTGAAGTATCATTAAAAGATTTGGAGCAGAATTTTCAAGATATAAGGAAAGATATAGCTTATAGAAAATCCTTTGAGGTAATAAATGATGTATCAGAAAACTGGGGATTTGATAAAGTAAATATGATGTTGAATATCCTTGGAGAAGGTAAAAATATGGACAATTCTATAAAGGCAGTATTAAAAATAAATTTATATGAATTAAAATAAATGAGAAAATTGCATAATAAAGCACTTTATTATGCAATTTTCTCAAATATAAGAATGATGATTACTAATATTAACTAATTATTATAGCCTTTAACTTTAAGGGGATAGAATTAAAGGTTAATAAAAGTACAAAATAATAGATTAAATTATAGTATAATTAAACGTGGGGTGATGGATATGAATAAAAGGATTTTAGTTGTGGACGATGAAAAGCCCATTGCTGATATATTAAAATTTAATTTGCAAAAAGAAGGATATGATGTAGTAGTTGCATATGATGGACAAGATGCTATAATTAAAGCCTTTGATGCTGAACCTGATCTTATACTTCTTGATGTAATGCTTCCTAAAAAGGATGGATTTCAAGTTTTGAAGGAAATAAGACAGAAACTTAAAATACCAGTACTTATGTTAACTGCAAAAGAAGAGGAAGTGGACAAGGTTTTAGGATTAGAGCTTGGCGCAGATGACTATATAACTAAGCCATTTAGTATGAGGGAGCTTATAGCAAGAGTAAAGGCTAATATTAGAAGAATGGATTATTCAAATTCTACAAAAAATGGGGATATTATAGTATGTGGCGATTTAATTATTGATTTAAATAAATATGAAGTAAGAAAAAATTCTAATGTAATTGAATTGACATTAAGAGAATTTGAATTATTAAAATTTTTAGCTACTAAAAGTGAACAAGTATTTACAAGAGAACAGCTTTTGGAAGAAGTATGGGGATATGAATATTATGGAGATATAAGAACAGTAGATGTTACTATAAGAAGGCTGAGGGAAAAAATAGAGGATAAATCAGGGAACTACAAATATATACTTACAAAAAGGGGAGTTGGATACTACTTCAGGAGGGGCTAACCGATGTTTAAAAGTATTAGATGGAAGTTCATAGTAGTATATTTTCTTTTGGTTTTTATTGCTATGGTTATTATTGGTGTATTTATCATAAATAGTTTTGAGGAGTACCAGATAAGTCAGATTACAAAAACTATGGAGGGACATGTTGAGAACGTTGTAAGGTCATCAACTCCTATTTCTAAAGATAATTGGTATGAAGTAAAGGAAGAAATTCAAAGTTCTATTAATAAAGATTTTCCTTTTAATAACACAGAAGTATTGTATGTTATTAGTGCTTCTGATATTCCAACTATTATTGCTACTAACTCAAGAAAAAATGAAAAATTAATTGGTACAAATGCACTTGTATGTGACGCTTTAAATCCTAATTTATTATTAAAAGCTCTTGATGGCGAAAAAGCTGATGGCTATCATAAAAAATTAAACGAATCAAATGCATTAGTTAAACATCTTGCCTATCCAGTTATTGATGAGGTAGGTAAGGTTAAAGGTGTAATGTATATAACCTCTGATTTGGAAGATATGTATAAAACGATTAATGAGTCTAAAATAATACTAACTAAGGCGACGATATTAGCTTTATGTATAACTGTATTTTTAGGATTTCTTATTGCTAGTAGTATAACAGGCCCTATTAAAGACGTAACTGTGAAAGCAGAAAAGATGGCTAAAGGCGATTTCGATCAGTTTGTTGAAGTAAAATCAGATGATGAAATTGGACAACTAGCAAGTATGTTTAATCACTTAACTTTAAAACTTAAAGAAACCATTTCTGAGATGTATCGTGAAAAAAGCAAAATGGAAACTATTTTTAATTATATGGCTGATGGATTACTTGCTGTAGATATAGATGGTAATATTATACATGCAAATCCTGTTGCACTTGATATATTAAAAATTGATATTGAAAAAATAAACGATATTAAATATGATGATCTTATAAAAAATACTAACAGTAATATGCGTCTTGAACGGCTGAAGAAAAAGTGGAAAGGTAACGAGATTATTGAAATTGATGGGTCTATATACAGAGCAAAATATGCTCCATTTAGAAATGATATGAATGTAATTGGTGGGTTAATAATTGTCTTACAGGATGTAACTGAACAATATAAACTTGAAAATATGAGAAAAGAGTTTGTGGCCAATGTATCTCATGAATTAAAGACTCCAATAACTACTATAAAAAGTTATACTGAGACTTTGATGAATGGAGCTATAGAAGAGAAGGAAATATCATCACAATTTTTATCAGTAATTGATAGTGAATGCGATAGAATGACTAGAATAGTAAGAGATTTACTTCAACTTTCAAATCTTGATTATAACAAAGTAAAATGGAAAAAGACGTCATTACAAGTTAAGGATTTGCTAGATGATGTAATATTGAAAATGAAAATAGCAATAGAGGAAAAGAATCATAACTTGCATTTAGATGTAAAACCTCAACTTCCAAGTATATATGTTGATAAAGATGGTATAGAACAGGTTATACTAAATATATTATCAAATGCAATAAAATATACACCTAATAATGGTGATATATATATAATAGCTTATAAGCGAGGGAATGATATAATAATAACTGTAAAGGATAATGGTATAGGTATTCCTGACGAAGATAAAGATAGAATATTTGAAAGATTTTATAGGGTTGATAAGGGAAGGTCAAGAGAATTAGGTGGAACTGGCTTAGGACTTTCTATATCCAAACAAATAGTTGAAGCTCATAATGGAAGAATTGTAATGCGAAGTAAATACAATATTGGAACTGAAGTAGACATTATACTCCCTATAAAAAATTAAATATCTACGTGTAATTCAATTTTAACTGGGCTGTAATACATCTGTAATATTAATGTTATATAATTAAATTGTGGAATTATATACATTGTAGTTAGGAGGTATGAGGATGCTCAAAAAGGTGCTTGCAGGAACGTTTCTAATGGCTTTTATTGTTATTAATGGAGTTTCAGTATATGCAGATGATACTGATATTCCTGATAATGTAACACCTATAGTCAATATAGAGGATGCTAATATTGATAAAGAGCAAGTTAACCAAGTTAACTTAGAAGACCAAGATCTGAAAATTGATATGGAAAATGCTGATAAAGTAAAGATACTTGAACCTGATGATAAACTAATAACAACTGACGAAGTGATTTTGTTATCAGGCAAAGGTACAGAAGGAACAAAAGTATTGATAGAAGTTTATTCTATCCCTGAATTGGTAAGAAATGATTTTGACTTTGACAATCTACCTGAGAGTGATACTTATATTTTATCTTTCGATAAGATTATTAAAATAGGGCCTTCAGGAGTATTTGGAGAAGAGTTAGAATTAAAACAAGGGTTAAATAAGATTGTAATTTATGTAATAGAAAAGACTACTGACGAAGCTAGTGAAGATGAAATTAATGAAGACGAAGTTAGTGAAGATGAAGCTAATGAAGATGAAGCTAATGAAGATGAAGTTAGTGAAGAAATCAATGTAGAAGAAATATCTAATAAAGAGATAATGGAAAAACAAGATACTGAAGAAGTTAGTAGTGATTCTGAAGTGAATAAAAATGATAGTAATCTTGATACAGAAAACATCTCTGAAGATATAGAGAAAACAAAGGTAGTAGAAAAATACGTCTATATAAAAGATATTTCACAAGCCAAGGAAAATTTAGACAGTATAAAAGAACCAGGGTCAAGTCCAAAGTTAGATATTCCTTCAAAATTAGATTAATATGGGGAGTAGTATAGTAATATCTTTCGGAGATGATAATAAATGAATAAGGAAAGGTTTAAATCTTTATTCTTATTTTGTTTAGTGCTTATAAGTATTTTCCTTACGCAGCAGTTGTGGATAGAAGTTCCTGAAGACCTACTCTCCTCTTTTATAAAAAGTTCAAAAGAAGAGAATCAAGATTACGTTATTTCAGATGCAATTTATCCAAAAGAGTATTTGATAAATTTTGGAGGGAAGAATCATACAATTTTGTATTCAGACATTAATTATGAATTGTGGGAAATTGGGAGAAAAGTTTTAAAGGATTTATTTTCATCAGATGATATAAAGATAGAGACTATAAGCAGTGAAGATTTTAACATGGGTAGTCAAAAACGCTCTATCGATTTTTATTTTTCAGAAAAAATGCATACTTATATGCTTGCTAAAATTTTAAATGTGAAAATTGATAATTCGTTTCATAAAAGCATTGATTCTATAAATAATATACATTTTTATTTAGGGCAAAATGCATATATTATTTTTAGTGATGGTGAAAAAAATATAAAAGTAAGTAATACAGAAATAAACATTGATGAAATGAGAAAAATTGTTGACAATATTGAAAATAATGGATATACATATTATTATCCAGTAAGAGATTTTTTAGAAATAGATAATGATATTTATATTTCATTTAACATGAAGGAAAAAATACCACCTATATATGTTAAAAGTGAAATAGATGTAGATTATAGCAAACAAGTTGATGAGATCGCAGATATTTTTTTTGATAAAGATTTAGATTATGTAAGAAAAATAGTTGAAAATAATGGTTCAATTATATATGTGTATGACCAGCAAACTCTAAAGATATATGAAAATGGATTAATTGAATTTTTTAGTTCGATAGATGAACCGGTTAATGAAAGAAATTTATATACTTCTCTTAATACTGCTATTGAGTTTATATATAAACATATGGGGTTTCCAAAAGGTTCATATATTTCGGATATTAAAGAAATAGAATATGATAATAATAAAGGTTATAGTTTTATTTTTACTTATAGTATAAATGGCATACCTGTAGTTACTAACGATGAAATAATACCTAATTCTATTGAAATAGATGTTTTTAATGAATACGTAAAAGGGTATAGAAGATTTGTTAGAAAAAGTGTAAATAATTCTATTGCTTCTATAGAAGAAAATAGTACAATATTGTCTTCTTTTGATGTATGGGATAAAAATTATGATTTTATTCAAAAAAATCAAAATGAAAATAAAAAAATAAGTAAAGATAATTCAGAGATACAAGAATCTGAGAATGCGATAGAAAACTCTATCAAGGATATTTATTTAGCATATTATGACCCTTGTGAGATAAGTAATGGACAAAAAGTCGAAGGTGTATGGGTTATAAAAGTTGATGATGTTAAATATGCTTTTGACATATATGATGGAGAGCTTGTTCATGAGTGGAAGTAGAGTGACAAGAGTATGATTTGGATGGTGAAAAATTCATGGATTGGTCAAAAGCTAAAAATATATTAATAATAGCGTTTATAATAACGAATTTATTGCTTGGATATGCATTAATACAAGCGAAAAAAATCCATCAGCCTTCTTTGACGGATGAATTTGTAGAAAATGTTAAAAATCTATTGATAGAAAAGAATATTAAAATAGAAGGAGAAATACCATTAGATTTTTCTACATTATCTCTATTGACAATAGAGTATGAATATTATTCTCCTGATAAATTAGCTGCTATTTTATTAGGAGAATATAAAAAGATAGATATAGATGGAGTAGAATATTATAAAAATGAAGAGGCTGAGTTTACAATTTTAGATAATAAAAAAATAGTTTATGAAAGAAGTAGTGATGGCAATAACGAAAAAATCCCCGATAAAATTAAAGCAATAAATATAGCAGAGGATTTTTTAAAAAAAAATGGTTTTTCTATAGAAGATATGAAACTTAGTGATGCCCGTGAAAGTGAAGATGGATTTTTTTTGGAATATACTAAAATTTATAAAAATATTTATGTAGAGAAAACTTATACAAAATTTTTAATTGATTCTCAAGGAGTAAAAAATTTTGAAAGATATTGGATAAATGTTATAGAATCAAGTGAAAATAATGTTGAAATAACACCTGCTCCTAGAGCTTTACTATCTCTTTTAACTATGAAAGAATATTATGGTAAAACTATTGAAGATATTAGTATATGTTATTATTTTGATCCTACAAAGCATTTAATTTCAGGGAATCCTAATAATGCTAAAATGGGGAAAGCTGCTCCTGCTTGGAGGATAAAATTTAAGACAGGAGAAAAGATATTTTTAGAAGAATATTAAATTTAATATGCAATTTTTCAAAATAAAATAGAGGATTTTTCTTAAAAAAATAGAAGAAATAATAAGATTCTTCTATTTTTTTTGTGTACAGTTTATGTAATTAATACAAGGGCAAAGTCATGGTAATTTATAATTTGAAAGATTTATTAAAAATGAAGATATAATAATTGTCTATCAATAGTTTACAGGAAAGTGAGGTGACTTATACTGACATATGTCAGTTTAAATCATGGATAAAATTATTGTAGAAGGTGGTAATAAGCTAAAAGGTAAAGTTGATATTAGTGGATTTAAAAATGCAGCATTACCCATAATAACTGCAACTTTGTTATGTAATGATAAATGTACTATTGAGAATGTACCTTTTATAAGGGATGTAATATGTTTGAAAAACATAATGGAAGACTTGGGAGCCGATATAAATTTTGATGAAAATGGTATTATGACAATAGAAACGAGCAATATAAAAAACTGTATAGCTACGAGTGACGAGGTAAGAAATATAAGGGCATCATATTATTTATTAGGAGCAGGATTAAGTAGATTCAAAGAGGTTGAGGTATTATATCCAGGAGGATGTAATATTGGAGTAAGGCCTATAGATCAACATATAAAAGGGTTTAAGGCTCTAGGAGCTGAAGTTGAAATAGATCATGGGATTATAAAATGTAGAGCTAATAAATTGGTCGGTAATAGAATTTATCTTGATGTAGTAAGCGTAGGTGCAACAATAAATATAATGCTTGCTGCAATTTTGGCTCAAGGGAAAACAATAATAGAAAATGCAGCAAAAGAACCACATATAGTTGATTTAGCAAATTTTCTTAATGCTATGGGTGCAGAT
This sequence comes from Brassicibacter thermophilus, assembly GCF_055378355.1. Taxonomy (NCBI): domain Bacteria; kingdom Bacillati; phylum Bacillota; class Tissierellia; order Tissierellales; family Thermohalobacteraceae; genus Brassicibacter; species Brassicibacter thermophilus. The sequence continues at coordinate 333,742 of NZ_AP042446.1, forward strand.
GTAAGAGGTGCTGGAACAGATATTATAAGAATAAATGGAGTAGACGAACTCCATGGGTGTACATATAGTGTAATTCCTGATCAAATAGAGGCAGGAACATATATGATTATAGCTGCTGCAACTGAAGGAGATGTCCTTATCAATAATGTTATACCTAAACACTTAGAGCCTATTACTGCAAAATTAAGAGAAATGGAAGTAGATGTCGTTGAATATGGTGACTCCATACGAGTTTCAGCTAACAAGAGCTTAAAAAGTGTAGATATAAAAACTTTACCATATCCTGGTTTTCCAACAGATTTACAACAGCCAATGACTGTACTACTTACGAAAGCACATGGTGTTAGTACGGTAACAGAGACTATTTTTGAAGGAAGATTTAAATATATAGATGAATTAAAAAGGATGGGAGCAAATATAAAAGTAGAAGGTAGAACAGCTATTGTAGAAGGAGCTAAGAAATTAAGCGGTGCAAAAGTGGCTGCAACAGACTTAAGAGCTGGTGTGGCATTGGTAATTGCAGGACTTATTTCTGAAGGTATAACAGAAATAGAAAATGCTTACCATATAGAGAGGGGTTATGAGAGAATTACAAGTAAGTTATTAAATATAGGAGCAAAGATACGAAAAGAGTAGAAAAGCTGAAGATTCTTAATTCAGCTTTTTCTATTGTTTTTTTTGTGGTATAATAAAAACATGAATTTTTTAGAATATTTGGAGGATAATATGACTTTACAATTTTGTTCACTATCAAGTGGTAGTAGTGGCAATTGCCACTATATAGCTACTGAAAAGATAAAGATATTAATAGATGCTGGGCTAAGTGGAAAAAAAACTAAAGAGCTATTAGAATCTATAGATGTAGACATAGAAAGTATAGATTGTATCTTGGTTACCCACGAACATATAGACCATACCAAGGGTGTAGGGATACTATCTAGAAGATATAATATACCTATATATGCTAATATGAAAACTTGGAAAAGTATGTCAAGGGATATAGGAGAAGTGAAAGATGAAAATATACGAATTTTTAATAGTGAGTCAGAGTTTGAATTAGGTGATTTGGGGATACTTCCATTTAATATTTTTCATGATGCAAGTGAACCTGTTGGATACTGTTTTTATCATAATGGTATTAAAATTAGTATACTTACAGATACTGGTTGCGTAAACGAAGAAATAGAAAAGAAAATATCTGATTCTTCTCTTTTGATGCTGGAATCAAATCATGATGTTGAGATGCTTAAAATGGGAAAGTATCCATGGTTTCTTAAAAAAAGAATAATGGGTGCAAATGGACACCTTTCAAATGATGATGCAGGTAATTTGCTAACTAGAGTATTAAAAGGTAATAATGAAAAAGTACTGTTAGCTCATTTAAGCAAAGAAAATAATTTTCCAGAATTGGCATATCAAACAGTTGCTAATATATTAAATGATGTGGGGTTGGATACTGATAAAGATGTATCTCTAAATATGACATATAGAGACAAACCAACAAAAGTGTTTAATTTATATTAGCAAGGAGGAGTATTCATGGACAACGAAGAAAAAAGAGGCGTTAATTTTGTTATGAAAGATTTAGACGAAGAGAACAATATATCATATTATGTTGATAATCCAAAACCATATAAAAAACCGAGAAGGAGAAGAGGACTTTTCTCATATTTTATCGTAGCTCTTATTGCAGCTATTATAGGAGGTACAATTACTGCATATATAGCACCTACCTATTTGTATGGGAATATTATACCTACTCCTAAAATATTTGAACAAAATAATGTGGCTTCAGGGGAACATATAACTATTACTCCAAATGATAATATAACTACCGTATCGGCAGTAGCAAAAAAAGCTATGAAATCTGTAGTTGGTATTACTACAGTAAAGATTGTCAGGGATTTTATATTTGAAAGACCTGTTCAAGGAGTAGGCTCTGGAGTCATAGTAAATAAAAATGGTTTCATCCTTACCAATTCTCATGTAATAGATGATGGAAATGCTGAAAGGATAACAGTATTATTTGAAAATGGTGATAAAAAGCCTGGGACTGTTCTTTGGTATGATAGTGCATTAGACCTTGCAATAGTTAAAGTAGATGCTGACAATTTACCTGCAGCAGAATTTGGAGATTCTGACACTTTGGAAATTGGAGAACTTGCTGTGGCTATAGGTAATCCTCTTGGTCTTGAGTTTCAAAGAACAGTTACATCTGGAATAATAAGTGGATTGAATAGAACTATAAGAGTAGATGAATATAATCAAATAGATGATTTGATTCAAACAGATGCATCAATAAATGAGGGAAATAGTGGTGGTCCTTTACTAAATGCAAAAGGAGAAGTTATTGGTATAAATACTGCAAAAATATTATCAGGGGAAGGATTAGGTTTTGCTATACCAATAAATGTAGCAAAACCTATAGTTGACCAAGTAATAAAACGAGGTAATTTTAAATCAGTGGTTATTGGTATAGTAGGAGTAGAGGTACAAGTATATGAAAGACAGCTTGGAATTGATTTAAAGGCTGATGAAGGTATAATTATAGTTGAGATATCTCCAAATTCTGCAGCAGAGAGGGCTGGTCTAAAACCAGGAGATGTTATAACAAAAATGGATGGGAAAAAGATAACTGATATGAATCAATTAAAAAAGCTTCTTTATAATTATCAGCCAGGAGATACTGCTAAATTTAATATATTAAGAAACGGACAACCTCAAGAAGTAGAAGTTACTTTTAAGGAAACAAAATAAGCATATAAAAGGCTTGACATATACAGTATTGTCAGGCCTTTTTACGTATGTTTACAGGATATATAAATATAAAAATTATTACGAAATATTAACTTCATATGTTTCAGTATTTTAGATGCATAACCATTATATTAATAGTGTTTAATAAGTTTCACTATTATTGTAGACAAATAATTTTGTAAGATAGAAACATAGAAGGATTATTTTGACCAGTATTGAAAATAATAATTACATAGAGAGTTTTATAGTTAAAAAATTACATAATTACTGCAGAATTAAAATTTTGTAAGTTATGAGTTATAATTTTTTATTATGTAATATTGAATAAAAATAATATTTGATGGAGTGATAATATGTATGTAGTGTGTAATGAGCATTTAGAAATTGCTATAGAAGAGTTTGTAGATATATATGAACAGCCACCAGATATATATGAACTTGAGAAAGTAAAATTTACTGACTGGACAAGTCCACACACCTGTGATTTTTGTGATAAAGTTCCTAAGTACTTAGTAGTTTAAAATTCATGACAATACTATAAGGTGATATAAATTGAAAATTGGTAATAAGGACAAGTTGTACATATTTATTAGAGATAATAAAAAATGTTTTTATTGTGGTAAGAATCTTAAATATAGACAGATTACTCTTGACCATTTTGTACCTTTAAGTAAAGGTGGGAAAGATGAAATTTTTAACTTAGTAACTTCTTGTAAGAAATGTAATAAATTAAAGGCGGATATTTTACCAGAAAATTTTTCAGACACTATACTTCACCTTTTTATTAAAGCTGTTAATGATGGAAAAATCATAGGCAAAGGCATTAATATGGATAATAAAATATTGAGAAATAAATTAACAGAAGTAGAAAGAGTAGAAATAACATCAGATTTTTTTATATTTCAAAGTAAAATAATGAGATTTTATATAAAGAATAGTTTTGTGCAAAAGATTGTATATTTAGGAGGCAACAGATGAACATAACAATAGTAGCAGTTGGCAGAATAAAAGAAAGATATATAAGAGAAGGAATAAAAGAGTACTCAAAAAGGCTATCTAAATATTGCAAGTTAAATATTGTTGAAGTAAATGACGAAAAAGCGCCAGAAAATTTAAGCGAGTTAGAAATGGAAAGAGTAAAAGAAAAAGAAGGGGAAAAGATACTAAGTAAAATTAAAGATAATGATTATGTTATTTCTCTTGCAATAGAAGGTAAACAGTTATCTTCAGAGGAATTAGCATCAAAGGTAAAAAACCTTGGACTGCAAGGCAAAAGTAACATAACCTTTATTATCGGAGGTTCATTAGGATTATCTCAAAAAGTACTAACTAAAAGCCACTTTAAACTCTCTTTTTCAAAGATGACATTTCCTCATCAATTAATGAGATTGATTTTATTAGAGCAGATATATAGGAGCTTTAGGATTATAAAAGGTGAACCATATCACCGTTAGTCGCAAAATTACTTTGTTTTTTAGAAGCCACAAGTTCTGGGATTTCTTGTGGCTCAAAATAAAACTTAATTTGCCTAACTGTTCTGTTTTTAATATTATCAGAATCATTTACGTAAATTTCATCTATAATAGACCTTAATAATTTCTTTTTTTGCTCCACATCGGCTTTTTCAAATAGAAGATTGAAATTTTCAAAAATGGCTTGTATTTCATCAGCATCTAGAATAGTGTTTGATTGTAGTTGGTTCAAATCTTCCATTATTGCTATCTTTTTATAATTTAAATTTTTCTCTTTCTCTCTTAAAAATGAATTCATTTCAGATAAGGTTTCTGCATCTATTTTTTCATTGAATTGAAGTTGCAGATTTTCTTTTTTCTTTATTTCAACTTTAGCTAACTCTTTGTCTATTACTTGTAAATCTCGTATATATGGCTCTGTATCTATTTGGCTTTGAGATTTTATTTCTTTGACTATTGTTTCTATAATTTCTGGTTTTTGAACAAATTCATTTATTTTCTTAATCACTGTTTCTTCTGCTAAATCTGCGTTTATTAGGTTAGACTTGCATACGCTTGAACCTTTGTTGAAAAAACTAGAACATTGATAATAGCGATAATATCCTTTTCCATTTTTCTTTTTGGTTCTGTGGCTAAGCATGGATGCCCCACATTGGGGGCACCGAAGTAGCCCACTTAATAGAAAATTTCCCTCATATACTTTAGCTGATTTTTTTCCTCTTACTTTTCTTATTGCTTGAGCTTTTTCCCATGTTTCCTCTGAAATAATTGGTTCGTGATTACCATCTACTAAAATATACTCTTCAGTTTTTCCTTTTCTTCTTTTTTTATCCCAATCCTTATGTTGTCCCCATCTAACTTTTCCTACATAGATAGGATTGTCTAGAACTTGTTTAATGCTATTAATTGACCAATCAGTACCTTTTTTAGTTTTTAAATTTCTGTGATTTAAATAGTTTGCAATTTTTTTATATCCCCAGTTTTTTTCAGTAAAATAATAAAAAATTTTTTCTACAATCATCTTTTCATCTTTGTTTATTATAAGTTTTTTACTATCATCAGAATCATAACCAAAAACAATACCGCCATTCCAATTTCCTTTAAGAGCATTTTGTCCCATAGTCATACTTACAAAGTCAGAAGTATTCTCTCTTTCCATTTCTGCTACTGCACCAACGATATAGCACATAAATCTTCCAGTAGGGGTTTTTGTATTTATTCCATCTTCGATAAAAATTAGATTAATGTCATTTTCATCTAATAAATCTATTGTATTTGCTAAATCTTTTAGTTTTCGTGTAAACCTACTTAGCTTAAAAGATATAATAGTATCAACATTATTTTTCAAGGCATAATCAAGCATCTCTTTAAATTCATCCCTGCCCTCTATATCTTTTCCACTTATACCTTCATCTCTGTAAACTTTTACCAGATTAATATTATTCCTTTTGCAATATTCAATTATTTCTCTTTCTTGGCCTTCAAGAGAAATACCTTCTTTTTTTTGCCTTATGGTACTCACTCTAATATAGCCAACGGCATTTATTTTATTGATAAATATCAGCTCCTTTTATTATTTTTTTATACTTGGGTATAGAAACTAATATTTATCCTTCTTTTTTGAAGGTAGAATTATTTTTCAGCTCCATTTCTGCTACAGCTCCTACGACATATCTCATAAGTTTTCCAACATCAGATTTTGTATCTATGCCATCTTCTATAAAAATAAGGCTCTTATTATTTTTTTCTAACAAATCTATTGTATTAGCAAAATCTTTTATATTTCGAGTGAAACGGCTTAACTTGAAAGAGATAATGGTATCAACATCATTATTAATGACATAGTCAAACATTTCCTTAAATGTATTTCTACCTTCTATGTCTTTTTCACTAATACCTTCATCTATATAAATTTTTATTAAATTTATATTATTCTTCTTACAATATTCAACTATTTCTCTTTCTTTTTCTACCAAGGAGATACCTTCCTTTTCTTGTTTTATATTATTAACTTTAATGTAACCCACGGCTTTAGTTTGTTTATTCATAAGCATCAGCTCCTTTTATTATTTTTCGTTCTGTTAACTTAAATGAAAATTGAAAGTCTCGAACTCCTTTAGGTATAATAGCAATAGACACAAAAACACTACTCCAAAGGAGGTCGAGACCTATGACTATTATACCAAAAATTAAGTGTCCTAGATGTAATTCTTCAAAACTTTATAAATTTGGCAAAGATCCTTATGGTTATCAAAAGTATCAATGCCGTGATTGTAGACGTCAATTTTCTACAAAGCCTAAATCTAATACTACACGCAATACCAAACATCCAAGATGTCCCAAGTGTGGCAAAGCATCTTTTATTCATCATAATTATAAACACTATACAAACTATAGATGCTCAGATAAAAAGTGTTACCATTCTTTCTTTATCGCTAAACCAACTACTATCGATAATCCCTCATCGTCTAACCTTTCCGGTAAAACTGATTTTAAAAGAATGAGGTTTCCTATGTTTGTTATTATTACTGCTCTTAACCTTTATTTTTTAAATAATTCTTCAACAAGGAAGATATCGCAGTTTCTATATATCACTTATAATATTAAGGTTTCCCATGTATCCATTGCATCCTGGGTTAAAAAGTTTGCACCTTTGTTTGACAGTATATCTAGTAAGCTTTCTTCAACCATTGACTTATCTTCTTCTGATGAGTGGCATGCTGATGAAACTGTTGTTAAAATCAATGGCAAAAAATACTATCTTTGGTTTATCATTGATTCTGAAACTCGCTTTATTATAAATTTTCATCTATCTCCTTATAGAAATTCTACCCAAGCCTTTAGCCTTTTTAAAAGAGCAAAGAAATTTGGTTCTCCTAATGCCATTGTTACAGATAGATATAGTGCTTATAAGGTACCTACCAAATCTATCTTTACTGGTACCAGACATATAAGGGTTGAGTCTTTTAAAGATGACATATCAAATAATATAATTGAATCTTTTAATAAGGAATTTAAGGCTTGGTATAAACCAAAGCGAGGTTTTAACTGTTTTGAAAGCGCTAATAACTTAATTGCAAACTTTGTGTTTTTCTTTAATTTTATACGACCTCATTCTTCTTTAGATAACCTTACCCCTGCCCAGGTAGCAGGTGCTAAATATAGCGATAGGGATCGCAGTAATTGGTTATTATCTGCATAATATTTACTTGTCAAGGTTCTTCCTGCTTTGCCTTATTCCTTGGCGTATTTGCCATACAATTTTCCCCTTACAGCCCTTAACCACCTCATAGCTATTTGAAATAAGGCTGTCAAGGGCGAGCTTTGCTCGTTTATCTTGACCCTTGACAGCCTTATTGTAATAGCTAAAATCCATACAGGGCTGTAAGGTCAAGATCCATTAAGAATTTTTCTATAAAATCATGCTATTTTTTCATTTTAAGTTAACAGTTCCTTATTTTTTATATATTTGAAAATCAGAAATTGATATTTATCCTTTTTTATTATGTTGTCATACCTATATTATGTATTAATGACAACTCCCTTTTATATTAAGCAAACCAGAGTAATAGATTACTAAGCTATTTTATTTTTAGTTTTGGCATTTGTTTTATTTGCTTCCTGTTGAATAATCTCTATAAGAACCTGTATCAATTCTAATACTTTTGTTTGCTTTTCTATATCCATTCAATCCCTCCTTGTTTTTTAATTGTAAACCTATTATAATACATATAAATCAAAGTGTCAAATAATTATTGCCTAAGGCAATTTTGTATGATATAATAAAAACATAAAGTTGATTAATCAACATTAAGCAAATGGGATTATATCAGTAATTAACAGAAAAAAAAACATAAAGTTGTTTAAACAACTTTATGGAAAGGGAGGTGTTCAAATGAAACAAGAAGATATAGGAAAAATTATTAGGAATAAAAGAATAGAAAGAGGAATAAAAATAAAAGAATTAGCTGAAATGACAAATCTTAGTGCTGCCTATTTAAGTCGAATAGAGAGAGGAGAAAGAAAAGCTCCCAGCTACAATGTAATGGAAAAGATATTTACAGCATTAGGAATACCGTTAGATAAAGAAGAAAATAGAGGATTTGAAGCAGATTTCTTCAAGCTAAAGGAATTATTAATCATGCATAGGAATAAAGGAAATATGAGTATTAGAGAGACGATAGAAATTTTGGAACTTATAGAAGATATAATAAAAGGAAAAAATGAAGAATAAGAACTGGCATCTAAAAAGTAGTCTATTAAAATAATAGGCTACTTTGTTTATAAACTGGGAATACTAGCAGTAATATGTTATAATATAAAAGTAAAATATATTTTTGGAGGTGAAATGATGATTGAGGTTGTTGGTGTTGCTATTTTCTCAATAGCCTGTATGAGTATTGCAACTATATATGGAATTAAAAAAATGACAGAGAAAACAAAAGTTTGAAAGGTATGCCTTAGACAATGACTATAGGGCATACCTTATTTTTTTATTGTTTATAGTCGCTGTGAAATAAATAACTTATAAAAATTAGTGAAAAGGGTGAATTAAATGGAAAAAAACAATTATACATTTTTTGTAACAAAGACTCCAAAGCAAAATGAAAGTATTACTATTAGATATACTCTTGGAGAAGAAGCTAAAGCTTTGCTTTTATACTTAACTGATAAGATTGCAAAAGATGAAGAATTCAATATGGATACTATAATATTAGAGGATGAGGATTTCGAGGCTATATTTAAATGTAAGTTAAACGATGATGAATTGTTTAGAAAGATTGATAATATAACAAATGAATTAATGTCCTTAGATGTGATAAAAAAGAGAGGCAAGGACACATGGCAATGTACAAAAATGATTAAATCATGGGAGTATTGGAGTAGAGAGCTATATGTAAGTCTAGATAAGAAATTTATACCATATGTAACATTTTTAATAACTGAATTATAGATTCAATATAGAAGTAAGGTATCTTGTATGAGATACCTTACTTCTATAAATATTATTAATTAACATTCTTTTTATTTTGTTTTAAGTAAAAAAATGAGCTAAGGGATTTTTGATGTATTTCTTTTTATGAGGCAATTTTTCATTTTTAGGTATTACAATGGGATTAATTTTTAGTTCATTTAATAGAGGAAATTGCATAATTCATCTTTTTTATAGTAGAAAAAAAGAGCATAGAGCGATAGCTTATTGAAAATGAGATTTTAAATTTGATATTTTTGATATTTATTTTTGAATAATGCAAAGAACCTCCTAAATAAATATAATTTTATGCCGTTAGGCAGCTTTATTAACAGTTTTACTTGAGTTTAACGATATTGTTCCAGCTATAAGTGCTATGCAATTTAATAATGAGTGAACCTTGGCTTTTTTAATACCTTTAGACCTTATGTTATCTAAATTCAGATATTCTTTAAGTCTACTATTACATCTTTCAACTGATGTCCTTTTATCATATAACTTTTTCCAACTAGTAGAAGATCTTAAAGGATATCCATAATGCCTTGGATTTTCCTTATAATTGACTTTAAAAGTATATCCGTAGGTAGAAGAAGAACACCAATTCATTCCATGAGGGCAATTACACTTACCTAAAACATGAGGACAACGAAATTTAAGATAACTACCATCTTTGCCCCAATACACTAGTTTATATCCTGCGGAGCAGATAGGATTAAAATCTTCATCTAATCCAGCAGGTGGAGCATAGCTTCGTCTAGGATTGTAAGCTATTATTGGAATACCATTAAATTCGTTTATTATATCTTTATAAACATACTCAAAGTCATATCCAGAATCCATAGCATAATATTTAGGCTTAAAAATATCTTTATAATTATTAAAAAATTGCTTTATTAAAGGTATAGCTACAGTGCCATCATAAGTGCTTGCTGGGGTTAATAAAATATCTAATGGTAGTTCACTTTTAGAATCACATAATATATGAAGCTTCCAACCAAACCATTTTACGGTGTTACCATTAGTATCTTTTTTTATCCCCCAGTTAGGGTTATAGTCATCATCTACGATATATTTTTTACGCTTAGCAGATTCATAAGAACTTAATTTTGTTGAATCAATAGAGATATGTTCTCCATCAATTATATTAAGTTCTTTTGCTTTAACAACTAAAGAATGGAACAATTGCTCAAGTTCATCTGTTTGAGTTAATTTATCTAAGAATCTGCTAAAAGTTGATTCAGATGGTACTTTGCCAAGGACACCAAAACCACAACAATATCTTAAAACAGGATTTTGCTTAAGATTAAGAACTAAATCTTTTATAGTTTGAATTTTTTCTACTTGCATAGCAATCAAAGCATAAATTAAAGTTTCAGGATCATAGCCCTTCGGGCCTTTAGAATTATGAGATTTTCTTAGTTTGCAAGCTAAATTAGAAATGTCAATCTGAGATAAAATCATCTCTAATTTAGTTTCTTGTTGAAATTCCATAATTTCCTCAAAGGAAATCAAGCTCATTTGTCGAATATACATTTAAGAAGTTTCACTCCTTTCGGGTATTGAGTTTGTCTACTTAATATATTCGACATTTAGGGGTGAAACTCCTTTTTGCGTTCAGTGAAATTTAGAAAAATCAACAATTTAAAATTATGCAATTTCCTCAATATATTAATATATTTATGAAACATATAAGAACTATAATATTTCCTTGCTTCTGTAACTCCTTTTCTACTAATCGATAATAGTAATTTTCTAAGGTTTTCTATTTCTTTTTCTTTTAAATTAGTTGAAGATAAAATTTTCATAATATCATATAATTTATAATAATTACCTGGATACAAAATTGGTTCAAACTCCTCAATGAAATATTTTCTGTAAACTTCCGAATCCCAATAATTTTTTAAAGTTCTCTCAATGTCATACTTTTTCATATTATAGTATAAGTGTCTATTGAGGAGTTTAACTTCATATCTGAGAACATTTTTTTCATATGATTCAATCTTTGCACCTTTTGCATCTCTTTCGCTTTGCTTGTCATAAATAATTTTGGACTTGCTTTTATTTGAGTGATAGATGGATGTATTAAAGGTTTTCTTCTCGGCAAAATATTGTTTATCAATGATTTTTTTGTATCGTCGGAGAAAAAAATCTCTTTCTTCAGGAAGCATTTTAGCGTCGTATCGATATTCTATTCTTGTTAGAATTAAATTCAATATTTCACCGAAATTATCCATGCAAAATCTATGCAAAAAATTTTCAACTTTATTATAATCATTATCCTGAATATCAGCTTTATTTAATAGTTTTATAGCATCAATTGTTAAAAGTAATTTCCATCCACCATATATATTGCTTATGGTAGCAGCAATACCAGCTTTTTTATCGCTAATAATCTCACCGACTAAGATATAATTAGCATCAAACTTCTCTTCACAAAAAGTAATATTTTCCATTTCTAAGTTACAATACATTGAAAAAGTATGTATCATATCAGATGACTCCTTTTACTTTCGGGAAAAATTATTTATTATAACAAGCTCTGAAAATGTTGATATATAGTAGATTTTAGTATATTTTATAAATAATTATGTCATATTTTTTCACCAAATTCAACCTATTTATTTTGCTGGATACTGTCAAGTAAAAGTTGGCAAAATTATTATTTTTAAATTTAATCATCCAATTTTGCTGTTTTAATTATGTTTTTATGCCCGATAGGGCAAGAGTATTCTATTTATACTTTCTACAATTTTAAAAATAAATTTACATATACTTTACAATGATTTCAAAATTGTTATTCTATAATACTAGACTTATGATTATAGAATAACAATAAGTCTGAGAGCCCTATTTTTAGGTCTAATTCTATTTATTCATCAGTATTAATGCTCTATTATGTTGTATTTTTTTAGGCTTATATTAGAGCATAGGTATCGTATGTTAGCTTATTCTTTTAAGTTATATAATATATTAGATATTAAAAACTTAGGTTCATTTGACTTGCACATTTGCAACCTAACATGTCCTTTATGGCTTTTCTTCCGTTAGTTACTGAACATTGACTAAATGGCATGCTTGCTCTTTTGTGTTTGTATATCTTGCTTTTCTTTGGCTTTTTATTTACTTCTGCTGCTGTTAATCCTACTTTTTCTATTATTTCTTCAAGCTTTTCTTCTTTTATTTCTTTGTTCAGTAGTGATTTTATTGTTGTTGCTAATTCTTTGCTTGCTTTTTCTGCTAGTATCTTGGCTAAGTTACTGGCTCCTTGTATTGACCAACTTGTTTTATTCCCTTTCATCCTTTGTGCTAATATATCACATATGCTATGTTCCATTGTTCCTAGATTTCTATATTTAATTCCTTCTGGTGGTTGCGGCATATTTATGTCTGGGCGAAGTTTGTAGAGCACTATCCCTTCTTTGTTGTTTACTAGGTAATTATATAGTGCCTGTAATTTCTTCATTTTCTTTTGATTATCATTGTTTTCTATCATTAGTTTTGTTATCATTTCTAATCCTTCTTCTATGTTACCATTGCTTAGTTTCTTTATTATTTCTTTTGCCTTTTTCTTATCTTCTATGTTCTTAAGTACTGCTTGATTTCTATGAAATGGATCTAATTGAAAGTGTGAATTGTCTTCTTTTATAACTTCTTTTATCCAGTTTGCTCCATCTCCATTTACTATTTTTGTTTCTATTTCGTCAGTATTATATTGTTTCGCTATTTTGGCTTGTCTTAGTTTTCTAAATTCTTTACTACTTCCAAAGCTTGCATATGCTTTTTTGTTCTTTAGTACATATCTATCTTTTTTCTCATGCTTCTTCTCCCAGCCTTCATAAAAAATTCCTAATTTTAGTTCTTTTTTCTCTTTTCCCTTAGTCTTTTTATCTTTACCTTGGATATTTATCCACACTCCATCCATTTCTTCAAACAATATTTTTGTTTCTTTTTTGCCTTGTAATTTTTCTTCGTTGTTTAATTTTATTTCGTGTTTTTCTTTTTGTTTTAGTTGTTCTCCTAAGTTTTGTATTATGTTCCAAGCTGCTGAATGACTTATACTTTGGTTTGTCATTTCTGTTATTTTATTTGCTGTTTTTCTATATGATTCATCTGTTGCTAGATCTACTATTTTTTCTACTAGATTTGTAGATATATGTCCTATGGTTTCCATTTTTAAGTATTCATCTAAAAGGCATTTGTAACCTCTTTTACCCTCTTGTGTAGTATATTGATATATTCTACGTTTATATTCAATTTCGCCCATTATTGTTTTTATGGTAGTTTTCTTTAATCCTTTATTTCTATATTCTTCTTTATCTCTTTCTTTCATTAATTTATTATCTAATTTTTCTAATAGCTCTACGAGCATTTCACATGCCTGTCGGCATACAAGCTTATATATAATTTTCTCTAAGTTCTTGAAATTAATTTCTTTTTCATCTAAACTTATATTATACATGTAATCATCCCTTTTATAGTTTTCTTATTAATTACTATTATATTGGATGATTCATATATGTTAAAGGTGCTTTCGGGCATCTTTTTCATTTTTGTTGTTTTTGCCTACTAAAATTATACTCTAAGATTTTGCTGTAAGGGAAGAAATTTAAGTTTAAACATTGGGGGCACAATATTATAGATAATTGTTATGTGACTTATAACTGGCGATAAAAAAAGTGCCTATATAGGCACTTTGCTGATTAAGGAATTCCAACGGAAACCTTTATAGACTGTTCAATTCTTTTCATTGCCTGTGGAGACAATCTTTCACCCGTAAAGGATTTTATGCGGGTTTTATTAATTGTACGAATCTGTTCTCCCATGACTACTCCTGTAGTAGTTCCATTTCCATTAAACATACCCTTATCAAGTATGACTTGAGTAGGCTGCCTAATATTTTTTAGCCTATGGGTAATAGGTAATATGATGGTGGTAGGCGAGTGCAGATTTCCGATGTCATTTTGAACGATTATACATGGGCGAATTTTGCCAATTTCCGAACCTTCTCCAAAGCCTAAATCCACATAATAAATTTCTCCTCTTTTAATATTAAACATTTGCAGACCTCCTTAGAATGCTAAGAATGGCTCCTTCTATCTTTAGTTACTGTATTATACAAATGCTATAATTTTTTATAACTGCATATATATTTCAAAATATGCAGATTAGATAAAGTACTAAAATAGAGCTCAGCAGTACACTAATTAAACAATTATTACTTAATGAATGTAATTTTTTATGTAAAAGCATACATTCAAGTAAATGTGCATAAGTATTGATATTTAAAGGATTAGTATGATTTTTATTATGAGTACTTTTAGGATAATGTTTTTGAATGTATAGTTTTTATGATATAATAAGGAAAAGTTTACATTTAATTTTAGGGGGATAACTGATGACTGTAGAACCAATAAAAGATAAAAAGAAGATTGGGGATTTTTTAACTTATTTAAAAGGAAAAAATCAGAGAGATTATACCCTTGCAAAATTTCAACTAAATACGGGATTAAGAGTATCAGATGTTGTTCCAATTAAAGTATCAGATATCTTTACTGAAAAAGGGAATTTTAAAAATTATTTTGTATTAAGTGAAAAGAAAACAGGGAAAGAAAAAAAGATAAAATTAAATGATGAGTTGAAGAAATCCTTGAAAGAATATGTAGCAGATAAGGGATTAAATTATAATGATTATCTATTTGAGAGTAGAAAGAAAACAGAAAGGATATATATAAGCACTACACAAGCATATAGAGTGCTTAAAAAGGCAGCCATAGCCGTAGGGATAGAAGATTTTGGAACACATAGTTTAAGGAAAACCTGGGGATACTGGACTTATAAAGCTTCTAGATATAATATAGGACTCATAATGGATACATTCAATCATAGTTCTCAGTCGATAACATTAAAATATATTGGAATAACTCAGGAGGAAAAGGATGAGCTATATAGCTTGGTTCAATTCTAGGATATATTGTAAACCTTATTAGAATTAAATAAATTAAAGATGGGTGAAGATTTGATGTTTGAATTAATAAAAATAAAGATAAATAAGAAGATAATAACATTTTATAAACATAAAAATCAAAAAGTTTTAAGAGAGATGTACAAATAGTTAGACAGACTATTGGTACATCTTTTTTATTGACTATATGTAATATAATTAGAAACTTTAAAATAAGAAAGGAATGAAAAAATGAAAGCATTTTATGATGAGATATCATTAATGGATACTAATTATTTTAGTGATAGAAATTTTTTTAAAATAACTGTTGAAAATCCAGATTATTATAGTATATACATGGAGTCTATTGATAAAATTAAATATAATTATGGCATAGATAATAAACATACATTAGTACAAAAACAACTGGGTGCTACAATAAAAACAACTTTTATAGATACTTTGACTAAAATATATGAAGCTGATGAATTTGATACTTCTATTTTCTCTGACTTTGATAAAATGTTTATAAAAAACATGTTTGAACAAAATAATTATAATATATTTAGAAATACATGTGTAGAGTTAGACCTACTTGAATTGCAAAGAGACTTTAAATATTTACACCAAAATGAATTTTCACGAAAGCTCTCTAACACTTTGCTAAAATTTGTTTGCTATAAAAGTGAAAAGTATGGGAATAAAAATTACTATAGAATAAATACTGAGATAATTAAAAGGTTCTATATAGATGATTTTGAAATTAGTGCAAATCAATTAGAAATAGATAATCTAAAGGACTATATTTTACAATCTCACAAAATAAAGTTTCAAATTAGTGACCAATTTATTAGTCATATTCTATATGGGTATTCAAATTTTATAAATGGAAATATGGTGAGACTATATAAAAATATACAAGCTATACGATTAGTAAATATATTGCAATTTAATAGGTTTAATCAAATTAAAGAAAAAAGTCCAAAAGTGAAAATTAATCTGGAGAATCAGACTGAAATGCGTCCATTAACTTTTTGTAGGAAATTATCAACTAAGAAAAATGATATAGAGGACTTAATAAAAGAAGTAAAAGAGAAGGAGACTATTAGAATAATTAAAGATTATTCATATAGTAACAAATGTTTTAATATAGAACTCATACCTATTTCTGAAAAAGAAAAGGCTTTATTTTTGGCTAGTATACACTTTATTTAATAATATGAACATGTAGAAGTATATATAAAAGGCAAACCTATATAAAATTTAGAAGGGGAATCTAATATATACTTCTTATAAATTCATATAATTTCTTATAACAATAAAAAGCAATTTCATATAATTTCTTATAATATATAAAATATATAGATGCTTTAGCATTAGACATACAATATATACATGATTTTGACATAAAAAAACGCTGTATCATAGTAATATGCACATTTGTCACCTTAACTGCAGAGAGTTCAGTTTTAAATAATTAGCCTTTTATTTGTAAAAACATATCTTATTTGCAAATAAAAGGCTTGTCTTATTTATGATAGGGTTGATTGTTAATTATACGATACGCCCTATAGATTTGTTCGAATAAGATTGTAGCTTGGAGGCCTATATCCATATCCATAGTACTAATCATTATAGATTCATCAAAGGTATCTTTAAACATTTCGAGAGAACCTCCTAAAATAATAGTTATATTTGATATACCAGTTACCCCATAAGAATTAATCTTTTCAGCAAGTTCTTCAGAGGAAACATTGGCACCTTCAGTGGATATTAATATCACATGGCTATTTTTAGATAACTTTGAAAGTAATTGCTCTCTATTTTTTATATGATACAATTTAATTTTGCAGTATTTACTTAATCTTTTTTCATATTCTTTTATTGCTTCGATGTAAAATTTATCTATTTTTTTTTCAGCGATAGTATATATTTTGTAGTTCATAGCATATCCTTTCAATTAAATTAGTAGAGACTATTCAATTATAATTGAATAGATGTGAAATGAAAAGGATGTACCATGAATTATTTTAATTTAGAAGATAAGGTAGAAAATTTTATTTCTTATTTGTAAAAAATAGATATAATTGTTAGAATTAAAGTAAGATTTTAATTAAAATATATTAGAAAGCAAGGGTGAGTATTGTGACTTATGAAGATAAGTTTTATGAGATATTAAAAGATATGTATATTGGGACACCGATTAAAGGAGATTCTGGATATGTAAATCTTATGACTATGAAGGCTAAACATTTTGAGATAATAGAAGAAGAATTGACTAAAGTAGTTAATGAGAAAACTAAGAAATTTCCAGAATTTAAAGAAGAACTTTATGAAAGGCTATATGATTTTTTTAAAGATTATTTTACAGACACTGGCTCAGTTTATTATACCTATAATGAATTAAATAAAAATACATATGAGAAAGTTTATTCTGAGAATGAAGATGTATCATTGTTCTGGAAAACTCAGATGCTTTATTATGTAAAAACTGATATATTATATCAGGATATTGAATTTGAAGTGGATGGTATTGACTATTACTTTGATGTTTCCAAATTAGAACATAAAAAAAACAATGAGAAGAAAGAGATAGTTTTTAGGGAATGTATAGTAAAAGAAAATAAAGACAAAAAGAAAATTATTTTTTATCCTGAGTATAAATCTGGCAATAAAACTACTAAAATTGATGACATATTAAAGAAATTAAATAAAAACGGTATTGAAATAAGTGAAGATGAACTAATAAAAGTGTTTAAAATCTTTAAAAAGCAATCAGAAGTAGATTATTTTATAAATAAGAATGCAAAGAAATTTTTAACAGATAGATTTGATATATATCTTTATCAGTATATGTTTGGTGATGGGGAAAGAAGTTATAATAAATTCAATGAAAAGAGAATTAATCAACTAATGGTATTAAAAGATATAGCTTATGATGTAATAGATTTTATATCTCAATTTGAAGATGAGTTAGTAAGAATATGGAATAAACCTAAATTTGTTTTAAATTCAAATTATGTAATAACAATAGATAAGCTTACAGATGAGATAATTAACAAAATAGCAAATCATCCTAATTTAGATAGACAAATAAGGGAATGGGAAGAGCTAGGGATGGTAGAAGATGGTTTTGATTTTAATAATAGAGATGAAGAAAAACATAAACATTTACCTATAGATACCAAATATTTTAAAGATTTAGAATTAGATATACTAGGTTTATTTGACAATTTAGATGAAGAATTAGATGGGAGATTAATCCACTCAGAAAATTATCAGGCTTTAAATACCCTATTACCAAAATACAAAGGAAAAGTACAATGTATATATATAGACCCACCATTCAATACTGGAAGCGATTTTATATATGTTGATAAATATAAAAATTCCACTTGGTTATCAATTATATATGACAGAATATTACTTGGAAAAGAATTTATGAAAGAAGATGGTAGTTTTTATTTGCATTTAGATGATAATGCGAATGATTATGGAAAACAAATTTTGAAAAAACTTTATTCTGAAATTACCGAAATTATATTTGATACAAATGCTACAAAAGATGAAGAAGCTGATTTATTTGGATACAAAAGTTTTGGAGAAAATTTTGTATTAAAACATCAAACAATTTTCTACTGTAAAAATGGAAAAAGCAAATTTAATAAATTATGGAAACCTAATAGAAATACTACAAAACTTGATATTGGTTGGTTAGATTTGATATCAGAAAAAAAAGAAGAAATAGAAAAACCCAAAAAAATACATGACTTCAATTATTATATTGAATATTGGGAAAATGGTGAATTATTGAAAAAGAATATTGAAATTAATGAAAAAATATTTCCAATTGGGGATATTTGGAATGATATATTTTCATTTACACAATCAGAAATGAGAGTAAGTGAAAGCTTTGGCTTTAGTTCGGCACAAAAACCTGAAAATTTATTGAGAAGAATTATTCAAGCTAGTACAGATAAAGGAGATTTAATTTTGGATTTTTTTGGAGGAATAGGAACGACCTTTGCAGTTGCACATAAATTAAATAGAAAATATTTAGGAGTTGAGCTAGGAAAATATTTTAAGGAGTTTTATTATGATAAAAAAAATGAAAAAAAATTAGGCATTTTAGGAAGAATGAAATGGGTTTTATATGGTGATAAAACAATGAAAGTGATTGATAAAATTAGGAAACCTCATCTTTCAAAAGACATTAATTGGCAAGGTGGAGGATTTTTTAAATACTATTCTTTAGAGCAATATGAAGATACATTAAGAAAAGCAGTATATAAAGATGATGAACATTTGATTTATAATCAAAACAAATCTCCATTTGAACAATATGTATTTCTAAGGGATGAAAAGTTGAATTATTGTATGGAAATTCAAGGTGACGAGGTTAAAGTAGATTTAAGTAAATTATATGAAAAGATTGATATACCAGAAACATTATCTAATCTAACAGGAAAATGGATTAAGAAAATAACAGAAGATGAAGTAATATTTGAAGATGGAACAAAGGTTGATTTGAATAATATAGATTATAAAATGATAAAACCTCTAATTTGGTGGTGTGAATAATGAAAAATATATTGTTTGAAAAAATAATCGACATAAATAAATTTGACGAACTTCCATCTAGTTGGGAAATACCTAATATAAAAAAATATTCTTTTAAAAGAACTCTGTTTGAATATCAAGAAGAAGCTATTAAGTATGCAATTTTAGGGTTATATAAATATTATGAAGATATAGAAGATTATTTAATAGATGAAGAATCTGAAGCAAATGACAAAAGAAAATCAGCTATATTTGAAATATATAAATCTATATATGATGGAAATATTGAATCAGCTGCAGGACAGAAAAGAAGGAGTAGTAAATACGGATTTAGGGATGAAGTATTTGAAATATATGAAAAACATTTCAATGTAGAAGAGGATACTATTAGTTTTAAGGAATTTACAAATAGAATGAATTTTTGGATGTCAACTGCTAGTGGAAAATCTCTTGTAATAATCAAACTTATTCAAATACTTGGAATTCTAATGGATAGAGGGGAAATACCTAAAAACAATATAATGCTATTAGCCCCTAGAAATGATTTACTAAAGCAATTAAAAGATGAATTAGAAGACTTTAATTTAACCCCAGATAATCCCCATATTAGATTGGTAAATTTAAAAGAATTTGAAGGTAAAAAGACTAACACAGAGCAGATGTCTATGTCTTTTTCAAATGAAATAACTGTATACTATTACAGGTCAGATAATTTTATTGATGGCCATGATACTGATGCGATGCTAAATTATGCTCAGAGAGTAAATAATGGTAAATGGTATGTAATATTAGATGAGGCTCATAGAGGGGAAAGTGGAGACTCTAAAATGAAGGCATACTTTTCAGCATTTTCTAAGAATGGTTTTCTGTTTAACTTTTCTGCAACTTTTACGGATGAAATAGATAAAATAACTACAATTTATAATTTTAACTTAAAGAAGTTTTTAGAAGCAGGTTATGGAAAAAAGATATATGTATCTAAATCTGAGTTTGATGATTTCAAAGGTAAAATAGAAGATGATGAAGTTATAAGAAACAAAAAAAAGATAGTATTAAAAGGATTAATAACATTATCTTACTTGAAAAAATGCTATGAGGAGTTAAGTGATATAGATAAAATATATCATAGCCCTATGATGCTTACTCTAGTAAACACAGTTAACAAATCTAAATATGAGACAGACCCAGATTTGCTATTATATTTTAAGGAGATAATGGAAATAGCTCAAAATGGTTGTGATGCTGATTTGTTTAGAGAGGCAAGAATTGAGCTTATAAATGAATTTAACAAGGGACAATATATGTATAAAATGGGTGATATTGATATAGATACAAATAAGGTCAGCGGTATTGATATAGATGAAATATATAAATATGTGTATAATTCACGGGAAAAAGGTGAAATTGAAATAAGCTACTCAAAAGACAATGAAAATGAAGTTGCCTTTTTCTTAAAAACATCTGAAAATCCAAGTCCATTTTGTATTGTAAGAATTGGAGAAGCTAGGAAATGGGTAAAAGATAATTTAAAGAACCTGACTATAACTGAAAGATATGAAGATAAAAGATATTTTGAAAATATTGATGAATATGAAGATATAAATATACTTATGGGCTCAAGAGCCTTTTATGAAGGATGGGATTCTTTAAGACCTAATATAATTAACTATATTAATATAGGCACTCAGGCTCAATCACAAAAATATGTTCTACAATCTCTCGGTAGGGGGATTAGAATCCAACCAATTAAAGGAGAAAGAAAGAGAATAGATAAAATTAGAGGTGAAGAAGTATTAAAAAAATTAAATCCCATTAAACAAGATAGTACTCTATTAACTTATGGTCATTCATTAGAAAGCCTATTTGTATTTGCTACCGATAAAAATGTATTAGAAAAAGTAATAGATGCGATGGAAAAGGATACTGAAGAAGATATAGAAATGGTAGGGATAGATAATATTAGAAAATCAGAAGCACCATACACCCTTTTAGTTCCCAAATATAAGGAAACTGAATTTATAAATATATGTGATATGCCAAAATTTTATATTTTAAAATCAGACTATGAAAGAATGAGACGATATATTTTGGAAAATAATGATAATAATTTACTTTTGAAACATGACATAAGTTTAAAGCAATTAAAAAAGATTAAAGAATTGTTGGTAGACAAAAACAACTTTGAATTTACAAATTTAAATACTTATTCCAATTTAGATATATTAATATATAAGTTAAAAAATCATATAAGAATGAAAGATAAGATATTAAAAATTAGAGAAATTGATGAAAATGAAGATATTGTACATTTTAAAAAAATAAAAGTATCTAAAGATAAATATGCAGATATAGTTAGAGAGATAGAAAAAGTTAAAAAAGCTAATGAAAATAAAATTGATGAAGATGAAATAATAGACAAGCTGCTTGCGGGATTTATTTCGAAGGAGGAGGCATCTAGGTATCTAAAGCAAAGTAGTAAATCAATTAACGAAGTTAAGATTAATGGAATAAGAATAAAATATATACCTGAACATTATTATTTACCTATAATAACTTCAGAAAATTCTAAAGTTGATTACATCACACATATTATTAAAGAAAATAGTGAGTATGAGTTTATTAATGATTTGGAAAGTTATATAAGATTTAATAAGGTTGATATAGATGATAAGTATGAATGGTGGATGTTTAGTAAGATAGATGAGACCATAGATAAAATATATATACCTTATTATGATGAAGATAATAATAAATATAGACAATTTAAACCTGATTTTATATTTTGGTTGAAAGAG
This sequence comes from Brassicibacter thermophilus, assembly GCF_055378355.1. NCBI lineage: Bacteria > Bacillati > Bacillota > Tissierellia > Tissierellales > Thermohalobacteraceae > Brassicibacter > Brassicibacter thermophilus. The sequence goes on from NZ_AP042446.1 coordinate 356,239, forward strand.
AAAGAAACTGGCGTCTATAAAATATTATTTGTAGACCCTAAGAGTACATCTTTTTCAGATGTTAACTATAAGATTAGAGGTTATAAAAGGTTTTTTGAAGGCAAAAAAGAGTATAAATATAAGGAAGAGATAGTTCAAACGCAACTTATATTATATAATAAAAAGGGTTCAGGTAGTATATCAGAGGAATATAAAAAATATTGGAAAAATAGGATAGAGGATATATTTTAATTATACAGCAGTAGGCTTGACATATTAGGCCTACTGCTGTATTTGAATTTGGACTTTTATTAAATATATTTGCTAATTTAAACATAAGGATTACTTTATTAGTAGAATTGATTCGGAATTATATGACAAATTACATCATAAATAGGGACAGGTTATATTTTATACTATAATATTCATAATAATTAAAGACGGGGTGTTATGGTGAATTTTTTAGAAGATAAAGATATTAGTTTTCCAGAAAGTGAGCAAAAGTATTTAGAAAATATATTATCAAATATATATTATGAGTTAGATATATTTGTGATGCCATTTGGAGATGGAAAAGAAGTAATAGGGGTAATGTCTGGAGATGATGAGAAATCTAACAATTTGAATGAGTTTTTTAAATATAAAACATTATATAATAGCTTAATAGATTTAGATATAAAAATAAAATTTTCATTGCAACAGGCTATTATAAGTAGCCAGCAAAATAAAATGTTGGAGGCATATTATTATATAGAAAATGGAGTATTTAGAATTATCACTGCTTGGGATAATTTAGCACAAGTTTACAATATATATTCAGGGCTAAATAAAGGAATAGATGAAGTGTATTATGCATGTATATTCGAACAGAAGAAAGGATTAGCTATTACTGATACTAAATTTATGAAATTTAGGGAAAATGTAGAGGAATATATAAAAGAAGAAGACAACATTAATATAACTAGCAGAAAAGGATATTGGATGGGAAACAATAAATATATTCGAAAACTTAGAAACCAGATGAGCCATAGAAATTCCATAGCTAAAGTTTCATTGTCAGATTATGATATGCACATATCAGATGTGCCCATATTTATTTTAAAAAGATTGGTGGAGGACTATGAAACATTAAACTATTATTATGGACAAATGTTGGAATTAATAAAAGATTATTTTAGCTAATAAAGAGTAATTAGAGGGGAGTTTAGATTCCTACTATATAACAAATTTATTTAAATATTAGATGTTGCAGATTTCCAACATATTTCAAGCCATTTTCTTTCGTTAGCATCAAGTATCAGATTGATTGCTTGACCATTAATTACTTCAAATACATTATCCCAACCAGCATCTCCACCACGTAACTCTCCTTTTGTTGTTTTTCTGTCATATACGAATACCCATTGTTCTCCATATTCATTTTCAAAATAACCGAAATATTTATTGGAGTTTTCATTTGTAATAATAGGAGGTGTTCCACAACTTTCTACATGTTTATTTTCCATAATGAAGAATTTTTTATTCATAAACAAACCCCCAAAATTTTATATTGTTAAGAAATACTATTTCCTTAGATACATCATAATATACAAAAGTTTAAGAATATATTGAAGAATTTGATAAGTTTAGTTAGATGGTTATTGCTAATGGGGGTTAATTTAAATTTTAGTATAAATGTACCTACAATAATGAGAAATTGGGGGGACAGGAAAATGTTAAATAAATCAGATTTTAATAAACTGGATGAAAGATTAAAGAATATAACTTCAAAACCAGTGGAACAAATAGAAATTAATTCGGATTTGCCACCAACGATTGAACAACTAGAAGACAACAATAAAACATATGCTATTATGGCAGCTATACTTTTTATAGATATAAGAAAATCTACTTATCTCACAGAGAATAGCCAAGCTAAGAGTATGGTTAAAATTTATCGTTCATTTATGAGAATGGCAGTAGATTGTGTTAGAAAAAATGGTGGAGTAACTAGACAATTCTTAGGGGATAGAATAATGGGAGTGTTTATTGACTCTATCGATGATGATGGTACTGTTACAGATAAAGGAGTTGATAAAGCTATAAATGGAGCTAGAAGTCTACAAACAGCCATTGATTTCAGTTTAAATAAACATTTAAAGAATAATGTAAATGGTAAAATTATTGAATGTGGAATTGGTATCGATTATGGTAAAGTTCTTGTTACTAAAGTTGGTATGTACGGTGTTGAGATTGATGAGGAAAAGGAAAGTGAAGTGGATTGCGTTTGGGTAGGTAATGTTAGCAATTATGCTAGTAAGTATTCAGACATTGCAGCTGGGGGAGAAATATTTATTTCAGAGAATGTTTATAAAGAGTTATCAGATGAATATAAAGGTGTATGGACACAATTAGCAAAATATAAAGGGACAAAATTATTTCAAGGTTATGTTACAAAAGACTATTATTTGGATTTTTCAGATGAGTTAGGAAACCCTATAAAAATAGAAGAGGATAATACAGTAAGTTTAGATACCTATAAGCAGTTAGCAGATGGAATAAAAGAGTTGGAGAATTTAATAAACAAGCTGATTCAAAGAGAGAAAGAATTGACAGTTCTTGAAGATAGATTGAAAAGAGAAAATCAACATTTGAGGACAAGATATAATAATGAGAATAGTGCTAAAAACAAAGCATTTGGTGAAAGGGATAATGCTCTAAAAACTTTGAGAAATATAACAGAAGATTATTATGAATTTATATGCAAAATTATCAGTTTTGCTCATTGTAAAACAAGTTATATACAATATGTTACAGAAGATTTCTGGACAACTATAATTAACAAATGCTATGAGGTTGGAAGGAAACTAAATTATTCAGATAAAGAGATAACATGTAAACTAGATTGTGCATTAATAGATATATATAGTTATTATGAGATGTATGATAAAGCTTATGAAACAACCTTAATAATGGCAGAATTAAATTATCATTGGGTGAAATTGGATGATAAAACCTTGCACTGGGCAAAAACACAATATCGACTCGGTGAATTAGAAAACGCAATAAATAAACAATTAGTAAATCACACAATTGATTATGATTTAAGAGCGGAATTTCAAGGATATATAGATAAGATAAAAAGCATAAGGGGGTTTTAGGTTATGATGGAGGATAATCAAATAGACCAAAATGTAGATTTGATTTTTACTAAAGAGGATGCTTTTCGAATGTTAGAAATGATTAATACTTGGATAAGCAATATAGATACAAAGGTTTCTTTTGCATTGGGATTTTCAGGGGTATTAATAGGTTCCGTTTTTAGTACAGGCTTACCAAATGCATTGCAAAGAATTAGCGAAGTTTCAAAGTTAAAAGAATTAAATGGTGGAGAAATCATAGGGGCAATTTTAGTTTGTATATTGTATGTTGTAAGTTTTATATCAATTTTATATTTTATGTTGGCTATTATAGCAAGAATTAAGAATCCCAATAATTTTCAGTCTATACTTTTCTTTGGTTCAATAGCGACAATGAAACTTTTAGACTATAAGACAAAAGTAAATAGTATGAACCAACAAGAAATTTTAGAAGATTTAGGAGAACAGATACATATTAACTCAATGATTTGCAACAAAAAAGCAAAATACTATAATAAAGGAATGAAATTCCTGATGGCAACAATTGTTATTTGGTTCATATGTATGTCATTTAGATTAATTTAAGGGGGAAAGGTAATGGAAGCAAATCATACAATATCTTATGATGTAGATAAGAGTTCCGAAAGAATGGATGAGATTCTCGGTGCAAGTAATAGTAATTTTGCGGATAAAGATAATGTACCATCGAGAAGTGAATTAACATTTAAAAATGGATACTATGTAAATGTTACAGCTATTTTTATTGATATCGTTGGCTCATCTGATATGACGGACAAGCATAGAAGACCGACACTTGCAAAAATATATAGAACTTTTTTGTCAGAATGTGTTGCAATAATGAATGCGGAAAGTAATTGTATGGAAATAAATATTAATGGAGATTGTGTATGGGGAGTTTTTGATACTCCATATAAACCTGATATTGATGGGGTTATTTCGGTAGCCGCCAAACTCAATAGCATGATAAGAATATTAAATTATAAACTCAGGAAAAAAGGATATTCAGAAATATCAATAGGAATAGGTATAGATTATGGAAGAGCTTTAATGGTAAAGGCAGGGTATTCTGGAAGTGGTATCAATGATGTAATCTGGATGGGAGATGTTGTAAACTCAGCATGTCATTTATGCAATAAAGCTGGTAGAAATTATCGTCAGGTTATTATAATTTCCAGCGTGGTATATGGCAATTTGAATGAGCATAATCAAAGATTATTTAGTAGCTATTTGGATGGATGGACTACTAGGTACGAAGGAAATATAGTAAATGTAGAAATGGATGAATGGTATAAGGAAAATTGCAAATAGGAATTTTCATAAACTGGGGATAAACCTGGAGAATATTTTGTTAGTGATAAAGATTTGTTAAATTGAATAATTGACCACAGTTAATAAAAAGCTTGGCATAACATGAACATACCAAGCTTTTTATTTTACCATAATTTAAAGAGATATATCTATCATCAAATAAGTTTTGCGAGTGGAGTCGATACGGTGAACCGTATCATAAGTAACCTCAAAAAAATATCGCAATTAAATCTAAACATAATTTGTTAATGTAAATTACCCCTTATATAATGTTCATATCACAAAAAGCCCATAATTAAAAATCAAAATTATGGGCTTTAACCATATAGAAAATAATTAAAATAAGTCCAAATATTACAAAAAATAAAAAAATACGATATAATAAAATAAAACAAGTAAACAAAGGGGAGATGTTGAAATGAAAAACATATCTATAAAGTTAATAAGTATAATATTAGCTTTTATACTATGTATTTGTATATTAGCACCTTCCCCAATTTCAGCTGAAGAAAATGAAGAAGAGCAAAAAGAAGGATTTGAAGATGTACCACAATATTGGGCAACAGAATATATTTATTGGGGTGTAAGGAATGGTATAATTAAAGGGTATGAGGATAAAACTTTTAGACCTAATCAACAAATAACAGAAGCAGAATTTGCAGCTGTACTAGCAAGATATGTAACAAATATTGATGTATCAAAATTAGAAAAGATAGAAGGAAGACATTGGTCTCAACATATATACAATGCATTAGCAGAATATCAATTACCTTTCAAGGGTTATAACAATGACGAAATAAAAGATACAGGTTTAACAAGAGGAAGAATAGCGCAAATAATAGCTGCGAAAAATGGATTTAATCTAACAGAAAGACAAGCAATATATTATATGTATGAAAATGACATAAGTAATGGATTAATACCTGGTGAATTAAGTTTTGAGTCTTATGGTGCAGATAAGCCAGTATTAAGAGAACAAATTCCTGGATTTTTCTACAGATTAAATTCATTAGGAGTAACAACATTTATGGGCAAACCATCACCGGTAGAAAATCAAAATGAAATGGTAGGGATAGTAGATGTACCGCCTTCAGATGTAGAAATAACAGATGAAATGTTTAAAGAATTAGGAATAGAAAAAGGCATAATAGATGAAGATGAAGGTAAGAAAGGTACTTTAAGCAATCCTATAGTAATAAATAATGGTGCAGAGTCTGTAGGAACAGAAATATATTGGGAAGTAATAAAAGAACATCCTGAATTAGCAAATAAATTAGTAGCAAAAATAAATGGTATAGTAACACCAGTAGATCCTACAATAACAAGAGGATATAAGAACGATGATTCTGGAATGATACTAACAACTTGCATAAGACCTGACTGGGCTAATATGGGATTTAAAGACAAAGATTTATTCTTAAAAATAGCAAGAGAATATTGGTCTGAAATATTAGACGAAAACCAAATAAAAATAATAGAAGAAATGATGGAAAAACATTATAATAAGATAGGAGTTACTCCTGAAACATTAAGAATTAAAGGTGAAACTCATGATATGAGAATATCCGGTGGTGGAGGAGAATTAGGTGTAACTATTTATGAAAAAGGGCATATGGTATTCGATTAATATTTATAAATAAGGTATATGGTATTTTACCATATACCTTAAAACTTGTATAGTATAAATTTATTATAAATGGAGGGATGATATGAGGAATAGGTGGTTATGTATTTTACTAGTTGTAGTTATGATACTGCAAGTTCCTGTAACTGCTAGGGCTGATGGGTTTGGAGATAAAATTGTAGACTTTATGACAAAAGTAGGAGAGGTAATGACACTTGACTCAAAGTATAGTTTATTTAATTATTTATCAAATTATAACAATAGTATAGAAATAATATATTGTGGGGACGGTTCTGATGATATATTTTTAATGGCTTTGAATTGATAAAATTGAATATATATTATATGTAATACATAATATGGTATAATAAATATATATTATATTATTTGAAAGGTAGTGATAGAATGGACACAGCTAAACAAATATTATTAAAACTTATTGATGAAATTCCGGAGAATCAAATGCATGAAATAATAGATTTTATAGGATATTTAAAAATGAAAAATGAAAGAAATATGTTTAAGGAATTAGAAGAAGCTAGCAAGAGCAGCATAGATTTTTGGGATAATGATATAGATGATGAGGTATGGAATAATGTATAAACAAGGAGATATATTACTGATACCAATACCTTTTACTGATTTAACATCCACTAAAAAAAGACCTGTTCTTGTATTGTCGAAAGATGATTATAATTCTAAAACAGATGATGTTATAGTGTCTGCAATCTCTTAAGAAATTTGGAAAAATTAATAGTGATATTATGAACAAGGTAAAGAACAAAATTAAGGAGCTAATAAAATAACAGGAGAGTATCTTGTTATTTTTTGATAAAAATTTCTACCACCAAATAAGTTTTGCTAGTAAAACTGATACGGTGAACCGTATCATAAGTAAGAGTATTTTTAACTTAATATTTAAAGGATTTTTAATATTTTCATAGAAGTATACGTGTAGCATAAGTATTCATATTATTTTAAAGTATGAATAATAAAAAATTTTATAGAATAAGAGTATATAGTTAGAAAACATGTTTATAAACATACTAAAATGGAGATATTAATAAAAAATTATATTTTCTATACTTTTATAATAAACTTATTAAATATAATATAAGTGGAAGGTGTTAAATATGAAATTAGAAAAAATTACTTTTAATTTATTTTATCCTAAGTTATCAGATATAAGAAGAAAATTTTTAGAATTAGAAGAAGAATTATGTGATTACTTTGTATCACCATTTAATTTATTACCAATTCCTGATGATGCTCCACCTGAGATACCCAGAATTACAGCAAAATCAAAACATGGACATAGCCAACTTAGTATATCTTTAATTAATGTGCAAATAAATATAGACTTTGATGAAAATTTCAATAGAGATTTTGACGAATGTTTTAAATATATGAACAAAAGAATAAGAAAAGTAATTGATATTTTTTCAAAATATTCTGATGGGATGTTTATTTTTAGTGGAATTACAACAAAAATAATGTTTGATGAATTGTATGATGATCCTATTAAGTTAATTACTGATAAGTTTGTGAAATTACAATCTAATGTAGAACCTTACAGGATTACCAATAAATTCACATATTTATTAGAAGATAAATATTTTGTTAATATAGATATATCAAATTTAAGAGTATATGAAGGAATTATAAAAAAAGATAAAAATATCAAACCAGAAATTATAAAGAAGAGACATTGGATATCAGTGGTTTTAGATGTTAATGATAAATATGCTTATAATCATGTTAAACAATATTATACAAACCAATCGTCTATAAACAGAATAATTGAGATTACCAAAGATTTACTGTATAATAAGATTAATAAAGTTATAGAAGGAGGGGTGTTAGAATTATGATTAGTAGTAGTCAACAGATGAATATACCAATTATAGTATTAAGTATGCTAACATCTATTTCTCCTGTATCAAACCTTGAAGTTCCTAACACTGATATAAATATACCTATAGTAGAAAAGGTAATATTTACTGAAGATACGAGTACAAAATATAAATATTATAATGATTATTCAAAAGATGAAAATACGAAAGTTATACCAAATAAAAAAATGCATAAGTTTGTTGAAGAAGCATATGAAATGTTCGGTGGCATGAGGAATTTAACGAAAGAAGAATATAAAATATATAGGAATCACCTAAAAAAAATTTCAAAACCATTAGGAAGGAATATTTTTGATTTGGTATGATTAATGAACTTATAAATTTTGCCACCGAATTATTTCCTTCAATAAATCCTTATACAAAGGAAAATGTAAAAAATGCTATAAAACAGTTTGAATTAGAGGGCAAGAAAATTAATTTTTTCTTGCTTAATTCTTTTGATTATCTTGGACAAGGGGATATTATTGGAGAATTACCATTTATATTTGCAGATGAAAATGGAGAATTATTTGGAAGAACGATGAAAGGAATAGTATTATCAAATACTTGTGATTGTGAAAGAGATGATTATATTTTAATAGCCCCTTTTGTTCCTATTAAAGAAATTGAAAAAGATATAATAGCATTAAAAAATAATATTACATATGGTTTTTTGTTTTTTCCAGATAAAAAATATGAGAATGAAATAGTTGACTTTAGTTTATCTATGAGTTTTCCTAGAAAGTTAGTTATTGAAGGTTTAAAAAATGGTAAATTTAAAAAGTATTCTTCTTTGAATACATATGGATATTATTTATTTTTAATTAAATTAACAATTTATTTTATGAGACCTGAAGATAAAGGGGTTCAAAATTATAGATATAGATTGTGTAATTTAGATACAGAGTAAAAATTTACTCTGTTTTTTTATAATAAGTTTATCATTTTAGTCATATACGGTGAACCGTATCATAAATAACCTCAAAAAAATATCGCAATTAAATCTAAACATAATTTGTTAATGTAAATTAACCCATATATAATATTCATACAAAACAGTTAAAACCTCGCTTTGGTTTATACCAGGCTTTAAATTCCTTATTAAAAGATTTAATTATATTGTTTGATATATCATCATCATCATCATCAAAAGACTCAACTCTTATATGATTGGCATCGGCAAAGATAGATGAAAATTATAATAAAGCGAGTTTCAGAATCAATGATAAACCAGAGATAATGTTTTTTACCATTCAAAGGTGCAAACTTTTTAACTCAGGATGCAATTGACACATGGGAAACTTTAATATTATAGGTAATATATAGAAATTGTGATGTTTTTCTTGTTGAAGAGTTATTTAAAAAATAAAGGTTAAGGGCAGTAATAATAACAAACATAGGAAATTTCATTCTTTTAAAATTAGTTTTACTAGAAAGATTAGACAAAGAATGATAACATTTTTTATCTGAGCATCTGTAGTTTGTATAGTGCTTATAATCATGATGAATAAAAGATGCTTTGCCACATTTGGGGCATCTTGGATATTTGCTATTACGTGAAGTATTAGATTTAGGCTTTGTAGATAATTGACGTTTACAATTACGGCATTGATACTTTTGATAACCGTAAGGATCTTTTATTATATTTATAACTTTAACACGTGGTCTATCCAAACTTCCTTTATTTTGTTTAGCAATTTACTATAATGTTTATAATATAAACCCCATAAACAGAGATTATTAAAAATTTCTGTTTATGGGGTTTTATTTTTTTAAATTACTTAAATTTTCATATAAATCAATATTAACCCAATTATTTTGTTAATAAAACTAATAAAGATAGCACAATCTAATAACATAATGAAATTGAAACTAGAGTTAAAAATTTTAACTTACGGGAAATGTAAAATTTTGACTCTGTAGTAATAATGTAATCTATCATGTTTTACTCACATAACAATACAAAGTTAATGTAAGACACATTATTATAAGGAGGTATATATGAAATCAATTGCAATTGTTGGAACATTCGATTCAAAAGGACATGAATATAAATTTATAAAAGACAAAATTGAAGAATTAGGATGTTCTACATTTACTATTCATGCTGGTGTTTTTGAACCATTATTTGAACCCGATGTTTCAAATATTGAAGTATGCAATGCTATTAACAAAGATATTGTTGCTATAGCAGCTAAGAAGGATAGAGGGTTAGCTGTAGATACTTTATCTAAAGGGTTAGAAAAGATTCTACCAGAGTTTTATAAACAAGGGAAATTTGATGGTGTAATCTCTTTAGGTGGAACAGGGGGGACTTCGCTTGTTGCACCAGCAATGCGTGCGTTACCTATTGGTGTACCTAAAATTATTGTATCTACAGTTGCATCAGGAAATACTTCAATGTATATTGGCACTAGTGACATTATAATGATGCCTTCTATTGTAGATGTTGCTGGGTTAAATAAAATATCAAAAATGATATTTACAAACGCGGCTTTGTCTATAGTGGGAATGGTTAAGTTAAAAGAAAATTTGAAAGCTAATACAGAAAAAGATAAACCACTAATAACTGCATCTATGTTTGGTGTAACTACTCCATGTGTTAATATGGCTAAAGATTATTTAGAATCTCAAGGTTATGAAGTATTAGTTTTTCATTGTACTGGCACAGGTGGAAAAACAATGGAATCTTTAATTAATGCTGGATTGATTACTGGGGTATTAGATATCACAACGACAGAGTGGTGTGACGAGATAGCAGGAGGAATTTTATCTGCTGGCCCTAATCGATGTGAAGCTGCAGCAGTAAATGGAGTTCCTACAGTTATATCTGTTGGTGCAACGGATATGGTTAATTTTGGGCCATACGACACTTTGCCCCAAAAATATGAAGGTAGAAAATTCTATAAGCATAATCCAACAACAACATTAATGAGAACTACTGCTGAAGAGTGTAAGTTAATTGGAGAAAAGATAGCTGAGAAGTTAAACATGGCTAAAAGTGAAACTACTTTGTTCCTACCATTAAAAGGGGTGTCAATGATAGACTGTAAAGGGCAGCCATTTTATGGCCCTAAAGAAGATAAAATATTATTTGATACCTTGAAAAAAAATATAAAAAATCCAAAAGTAAATATAGTTGAAATGGATAATGTAATCAATGACAAAGAATTTGCAATAGCTTGTGCAAAAAGATTAGTTGAATTAATAAAAAAGAAAGGAAGGGACAATGAAAGTTAAAAAATTAGATTTTGTAGTAGCTGGAATAGCATTTCTGACTACTTTTGCTTTAAAAATTAATCTTCCAGTTTGGGCTATATTTTTTGGCTGGGCTTGGTACTTTGTCTTAGGTGGTAAACCAAGTGTATTTAAGCAAGCTATACCACCTATGGTTATAGGATACTTTTTAGGCGGTGTTAGTATAGTAGTAAATGCTATTTACAATAATTTCTGGGTATTGGCAATTGTTGTCTGTTTAACAGTTTTTCTATTAATGTTAACTTTGAAATCAAATACATTTTCATGTTCACTTGCATCTTTTAATGCTTATTCTATTTTATTTGCAGGATATTATGCAGGCAATTTTCCAAGCATAAATAATCCAGGATACGGAGAAATATATAATGTATTAATTGCAATAGCCTGGTTTTCACTAGCTAACATAGTTGGATTAATCTGTGGCTATGCTAGTATAAAATTTGGAAGTTAATAAATTAATTAATAAGGAGGGCTTTAATGAATACAAAGAGTAGAAAAGAAATTATTGAAGATTTACGCAAACAAAGAGAACAAGGGAAAATTTTAGTAGGTGTAGGAGCTGGTACTGGGATTACAGCAAAATCAAGTGAAGCTGGTGGTGCTGATATATTAATCATATATAACTCTGGACGCTATAGAATGGCTGGAAGAGGTTCCTTAGCTGGATTACTTCCTTATGGTGACGCTAACCAAATTGTTGTAGATATGGGGGCCGAAGTATTACCAGTAGTAAAACATACTCCAGTATTAGCTGGTGTGTGCGGAACTGATCCATTTAGAATAATGCCAGTCTTTTTAAAACAACTAAAAGACCAAGGGTTTAATGGCGTTCAAAATTTCCCAACTGTAGGGTTGATTGATGGTAATTTTAGGAAGAATCTTGAGGAAACAGGAATGGGATATGATTTAGAAGTTGAAATGATAAGGGAAGCACATAAGTTGGATTTGTTAACTACTCCTTATGTATTTTCAGCTGAAGATGCTACTAAAATGGCAGAAGCCGGAGCAGATATTTTAGTTGCTCATATGGGTTTAACAGCTAAAGGCACAATTGGGGCTAAAACAGTATTATCACTTGATGACTGTTTAGTAAAAATAAAAGATATTTATGAAGCTGGAAAAGCAGTTAATCCAGATATTCTTGTAATATGCCATGGTGGACCTATTGCTGAACCTGAGGATGCTAAATATGTAATATCTCATTTACCTGAAATAGACGGATTCTTTGGGGCTTCAAGTATTGAAAGGTTTGCAGCAGAAAGATCTATTAAAGCACAAACAGAAGCATTTAAAAATATAAAACGATAATTACATTGGAAATTGCATAATTAATGATAGTCAAATTTAATATAATATCTTATTATGCAATTTCCTCTTATTCTTAAAGGAGGATAAAATTGAAATTAAAAATATTAGGAACAGGAGCTGCTTTTGCAACTAAATATAATAATACAAGCTTTTTAATAATTGACAAAGATGAATATTTTCTTGTTGATGGTATGGGTGGGTCGGCAATCTTAAGAGCTTTTAAAGAGAATGACCTTTCATGGACAAAGCTTCATAATGCTTATCTATCCCATCAACATACAGACCATCTCCTTGGAATGATTTGGGTTATTAGATATATATCTAGTTTAATGATTAAAGGAAAATATGAAAATAACTTCAATTTATTCTTACATTATGAGTTGAAGCATAAAGTTATTAATATTTGTAAAGAAGTATTAAAGCCATCAGAAATAGATTTGTTAAATAAAAGAATAAAGTTTATTGTTGTTGAGGATAACGAAAGTTTAGAAATACTAAATATGAGATTTACTTTTTTTGATATTCATTCTACTAAAGCAAAGCAATTTGGTTTTAGGGTAGATTATGGAGATCATAATTTTGTTTTTTGTGGAGATGAGCCTATTAATAAATTAAATGAAAAATATATTAATAATACAGATTTACTACTATTAGAATCTTACTGTTTAGATAAAGACAAGCATATTTATCATCCTCACAAAATGCACCATAACACAGTAAAAGAAGCATCATTATATGCAGAAAAATTGAACGTAAAAAAATTGTTGTTATATCATACTGAAGATGAAACTACATATAATTTTCGTCAAAAATTATATACGGAAGAAGCTAAAAAATACTTCTCAAAGGAAGTATTAGTTCCTGAAGATTATGATGAGATAGAGTTAGAATAAGTAAGATTATTATAAATATGAGCACTTCATATCCTTATAATTAATATAACTTAAATTATTTGAAAAACTACGATATACATATAACAACTTAAATGGAATTAAAAAGAAATAAAAAATACTTTATTTTATGATATCATAAGAGTAAGAAAAAGTAAGTTGATATATGTAAATTATTTTATATCGACTTGGATAGGAAGGATATGATAACTAATGAAAAGTTGGGCTGGGAAGTTTATATTAGCTATTATGTCTTTATTGATAGCTATTGTTATAATTCCTAATATTACATACGCTGATTCAGATTTATTACAGAACAAAATAGATATTCCAAGTGATTGGGCAAAAGAAGATGTTAATGCTGCTATAAAAAATGAGCTTGTTCCTGATAGAGTTCAAGGAGAGTATAAAAAGAGTATTACTAGAGAAGAATTTAGTGAAATTGCTGTGAAATTGTATGAATCTATAAGTAAAAAGAAACCTATATTGCCAGAAGAAAATCCGTTTTTAGACACACAGAATACAGAGATTATTATAGCAAATAAATTAGGGATAATTAAGGGTAAGGAAGCTGGGATATTTGCTCCTGATGATATAATAACCAGAGAAGAAATAAGTGTAATACTTTATCGAACACTGCAAGCAGCAAAACCAGGATATGATTATTCTGAAATACAAGAGTATATATTTACAGATCAAGATGAGATATCACCATGGGCTTACCAAGCTGTAGCTTATCTATATTGTGTAGAAATAGTAAATGGGTTAGCAGATAATAATTTTAATCCTAAAGGAGAAGCCTCTAGACAGGAGGCAATTGTATTAGCAGAAAGAATGTATGAGAAAGTGTTAGTAAGCGAACGGAATCCAAATGATACATTAATTGTTTCAAGAGGTGGCAGTATTAGGCGAGAAAGTGATTTGAAATCGGAATTAAAAAGTCTTATATCTCAAGAATTAGGTAAACCATATAAATGGGGAGGAACAGGGCCTTATAGCTATGATTGTTCAGGCTTAGTTTATTCATTATTTGGTAAGCTGGGAATATCATTACCGAGAACGTCAAAGTCTCAAGCTAAGGTAGGCACATATGTATCTAAGGATAATCTTTTATATGGAGATTTAGTATTTTTCGCAAAGGACGGAGCAAATGTAAATCATGTAGGTATATACATAGGTAATGGCAATTTCGTACATGCTCCAAGTACAGGAGATGTTGTAAAAATATCAACACTTACATCTGGATATTATGCAAATTGTTATTATACTGCCCGAAGAATATTACCATAATATATCGTAGGGACGCTTTCGATGATATATTAAGAAAAGGATACTAAAAGAAGTAACATTAATATAGTTACTTTTCTAGTATCCTTTTTTTTTAAAGAACTCCTGACGTAGGGGATCTAAAGCTTGATATATCTAAAGATAATGCTTTATCTAATTTATTTAATATCTTATCTTTATCTTCAGGAAATTTTCCATTAACATTACAGTAATTTGATATATGATCACTTAGAAAATAGCTAGTTATATTATCTAAATTTTCGACAAAAAGTTTAGTTTCCTCTAAAGCTTCATGGGGATTTAAAACTTTAAATTTATTTTCAACAAATAGCTTATATAAAGGTGTATTTTCAAATGGAATAAGTGTTCTTAATCTAATAAAATCAGGGTTTATCTTGTTTATTAGTTTGCTGCTATTTACTGCATGCTTTTTAGATAAATCAGTACCACCTAATCCTACGATATAGTATAAGCTTAATTCAATATTAACTTTTTTAATTAAAGTTCCAGCTTTAAGCATTTCCTCACTTGAAAAGCCTTTGTTCATTAGCCTTAAAACATCATCATCACCAGACTCCATACCACAGTGTATTCGAGATAATCCAGCTTTTTTAAGTTTAACAAACTCATCTAAAGTTTTTAAGTTAATGTATTGAGCTGAACCGTACATAGTTATTCTTTTTAAATTTGGGAATAGTTTATTGCAGTAATTAAGAAGCCTTAATAAATCATTTGTTTTCATTAAGATGGTGTTCCCATCGCTAAAGAAAATCTTTTCAACATTTTCACCATAATGTTCTCTTCCTAATTCTAAATCTTTTATTATATCTTCTAATGGTCTGATTCTAAATTTTCGTTCTTTATACATATTGCAAAAGCTGCATTTATTGTGGGGACATCCAATAGTTGCTTGTATAATTAAACTATCAAATTCACTAGGGGGACGATAGATTGTACCTTCATATCTCAATAATAACACCTCAATCTATAATTCAAGATTAACAATAGTTCTACCTTTATGTTTACCTGCCAACATCATGTCTATTTTTTTGCTTAATCCTTCTAAAGATACTTCGTCCACATTATCACATAAATTATTAGGTTTCCAATCTGAAGATAATTTATCCCAAATTTCAAGTCTAATATTTTTAGGACATTGAACAGAATCTATACCAAATAATGTTACTCCACGTAGGATAAATGGGTAAACTGATGTTGAAAATTCATGAGAAGCCACATTTCCACAACATGTTACACTGCCACCATACTTAGTTGATTTAATAGCTGTAGCTAACATATTGCCGCCTACTGTGTCTATCACTCCTGCCCATCTACCTTTTAAAAGAGGTTTTCCAGAATCATCATCTAGCTCTTTTCTATCAACTATATCTTTTGCTCCCGTTGCTAATAACATTTCTTTTTCATGAAATTTTCCTGTAGCAGCAATTACGTTATACCCAAGCTTATTTAAAATTGAAATAGCTATACTGCCTACTCCACCAGTAGCACCTGTAACTAATATATCACCGTCATTAGGTTTAACACCAGAGTTAACTAATTTATAGACTGATAGTGCAGCAGTAAATCCAGCTGTACCATATACCATACTTTCTTTAAGAGAAAGGTTTTGAGGGAGCTTGACAACCCATTCAGCAGGAACTCTAATATATTCTTCAAAACCTCCTGAAGTATTCATTCCTAAATCATATCCTGTTACAATAACTTTATCACCAGCTTTAAAATCTATATTGTTACTTTCTACTACAATTCCTGCAGCGTCAATTCCTGGAGTATGAGGATAATTTTTAGTTACCCCTCTATTTCCTATAGCAGAAAGGGCATCTTTGTAGTTTAAGGAAGAATATTTTACATTAATCAAAATATCTCCTTCTGGAAGTTCATTAATTTGCTTGTTTATTATTTTTCTTTCGAATTTCTTATCACTTGTTTCACATATTAACATTGCTTTAAAAGTATTATTAATCATTTTAAAACTCCTTTCATAAATATAGTTTGATTACAAACTAATTATAAAGAAAAAGTAGTTTGATGTCAAACTATATTTTCCAAATTGATTGATAGTTAATATAAGGTTATAATTATATAAGTGAGGAAATTGAATATACTATTTCCTCAATAATAAAAATTTATACATGGGAATGAAGCTTGATTATGAATGATAAGTATATAGTGTATTTTATAAGTAAAACTAAGAAAAAAATGATTAGATTTATTGAAAAAAAATTAAAAGAAAAAGGGTTAAATGACATTGTGCCTGCATATGGAAATATTCTTACTGCATTGTACGATAATGATGGAAAATTAAGTATGAATGCAATAAGCAAACTAATAGGGAAAGATAAATCTACTGTTACGCCATTAGTCAACAAGCTAACAAAATTAGGTTATGTGAAAAAGGAAAAATGCAAAGAGGATAGAAGGGTAACTTATGTTATAATTACTGAAAAGGGCAGAGAAATAGAAGGTAAATTTTATGATATTTCTAATGAAGTGTATTTAACAGCATATAAAGGTTTTTCTGAAGAAGAAAAAGAACTATTACTTAAGCTATTAAAGAAACTTAACAATAATTTTGATCTAGATTAGAAAATTTTTAAAGTTTAATCATTCTATTAAACTGAGAAATTAATGAAATAATAAGTAAATTCCAACACATAAAAACCGTCCCTTGTGTTGGAGGAGGAGGTGAATAACCGTGAAACAAGTAAAATTGTATAATGTGATTTTCCCTATTTGGTTTTTATTGTTTTTTCCACCAGTGATATTTATAACTCTTGCTGGTAATTTTATCATTGATTCATTGGTGATATTACTTTGTTATTCTGTTTTTAAGTTGAAAGATATACAAAATGATATGAAATTTTTTTATAAAAAGACTATAACTAAAGTTTGGTTATTTGGTTTTTTGGCGGATATTATTGGGGCAGCAATTTTGTTTTTAATTGGAATTTTGGGAGACTCTTGGGGCATGCCATATGAATTGGTTTCAGCAATAAATTATGACTTGTTTAGCAATCCTCTAGCAGTTATTATAGTAATATTTGCTATGTTAGTATCAGGGATATTTATATTTTTATTTAATTATAGAATAACTTTAAAGAAAATAATATCTGATAATCATATAAGATTTAAAGTAGCACTTACCATTGCAATTATTACAATTCCGTGGACATTTTTGATTCCAACTAAATGGGTTTATTATTAATTTGGTTATCATTTTTTGTACAAGACCCTAATGGATATACAGTAGAAATACAAAAATTTTTATAGCAATTATTGAGGTGATATTAGATTTGCTTGAAGCTATAGGTTATTCATTTAAGCTGATGGAACGGTTGGAATAGTTTTTTTGGAGGGGTAAAATTGGATAGAAGCAAGGGCAATTATTATTTTAATATATTTTTGAATTTGATGAGAGCAAATTATATGACTATACAAAAAGATTGGGAAAAGGTTGCAAATGAAGTTGGTTTGACACACACACAACAACATGCTCTTTGGATACTACATCTTGACAACGGTTTAACATTAGATGAACTTGGCAATGTAGCATTTTGGAATAAATCAACTACATCTGCACTTGTAAGTAGACTTGAGAAGAAAGGGTATGTAAGAAAAGAAAGATATTTAGATAATAGTAGAACTATTAGAGTATATATAACAGAGGAAGGGAAAAAAATACTAGAAGATAGCGTAAATACTGAAAGAGCAGTTAAATTTATGGGACTTCTAAGAAGTTTAGATGTAGAAGAAATAGAAAAATTCCTGGAGACTTTAGAAAAGATATATGATCTTATGAAAGATCATGACTCTACTGATTTCAAAAAGTATTTACAAGTTTCGTCTCAAATAATGTTAAATATATAACAAAATATATTGACATTTATTTCTCAATCATATAAAATGAAAATACAAAATAAATTCGTTGACGAATTTTATTGATGAGGGCTATATATTTTTCTAGTCAATAAAATTTGCTCGATAATTTTAATAGAGTGATGAGGAGGAATTAATGTGTCCAAACTTTTTACCCCTATAAAAATAGGAAATTTAGAACTAAAAAATAGGTTTATGATGGCACCTATGGAAAATGGACTTGCTAAAATTGGTGGAGAAGTTAGTGATAAGCTTATAGACTTTTTAGTTGAAAGAGCTAAAAATGAAGTATCTATTATTATGACAGGGTCTATAGCAGTTTCTCCCGAAGGACGTGGACTTCCTACACAGTTAAATTTATATGAAGATAGTCATATAGCAGGGCTTAAAAGATTAACTGATGCTATTCATAATGCAGGAGGTAAAATAGGTGCTCAACTTTATCATGCTGGTAGGCAGGCAAGTGAAGCAATAACAGGTATTCAGCCTATTGCACCTAGTGCTATTCCTTGTGCAATACTTGGAAACAATCCAAGGGAAATGACTAAAGAAGATATTGACGAAATGCATAAAAAATTTGTAGATGCAGCAGAAAGAAGCGTAAAGGCTGGATTTGATTTAATTGAAGTTCACTTTGCCCATGGATATTTGCTTCATAGTTTCTTATCACCACATAGTAACAAGAGGACAGATGAATATGGTGGAAGCCTTGAAAATAGAATGAGATTCCCAATGGCTGTTTTAAAGGATATAATTAAGGCATGTGGTGAAAAAGTACCTGTTACAATAAGAATAAGTGCTGATGAATATCTTGAAGATGGTTTAGGTTTTGATGAAGTTAAGATTATATGTAAAGAAGTGGAAAAAGCAGGAGCTAAGGCTATAAGTTTGTCAGCAGGAAGTTATGATTCAGTAGAATATACAATTCAACCTATGTTTATAGAGCAAGGATTTATAGTACCATTTTCTGAGAAACTTAAAAAAGATGTTAATATTCCAGTTATAGTTGCTGGAAGATTAAATAGTGCAAAGTTAATAGAAGATATAATTGAAAATGATAAAGCTGATATGGTTGCTATAGGAAGAGGATTAATAAGTGATGAAAAGCTAGTAATTAAAATGAAGAATAAGGAATATAAGGATATCAGATACTGTGTTGCATGTAATCAAGGATGTATCGACAAGGTTTTTGTAGCACAAGGAGTACAATGCCTTGCGAATGCGAAAGCAGGTCATGAAAAGGATAGGAAAATTGAAAAAGCTGAAAAAGTAAAAAATGTAGTTATAATAGGAGCAGGCCCTGCAGGACTAGAAGCTGCAAGGGTAGCTAAATTAAGAGGGCATAATGTTATTTTAATAGACAAGAATAACAAAGTAGGTGGAAAGATGGATACATTATCTGCTCCACCAGAAAAAGAAAGTTTCATGATTTTGAAGGAATACCTATACAATCAAATGTTAAAGCTAGATATTAAATTTGTTCAAAAAGAAATTAAATCTGCAAAAGATCTCGAAGAATTCAACCCTGATTCAGTAATCGTAGCAACAGGGTCTTCACAAACAGTTCCGCCAATCAAGGGGATAGATTCTAAAAATGTGGTAATGGCTGAAGATGTTTTAAATGGAAAAGTTAAGGTTGGTAAAACTGCTGCAGTAATTGGTGGTGGACTTGTAGGAACGGAAACTGCAAAATTCCTTGCTTATAGGGGAGTAAAGGTTCATATTATAGAAATGATGGATGCTATAGCAAAAGATATAGGTGCTACTTATGTAGGACATTTATTTAAAATATTAAATGAATATGAAGTTAAGCATCACGTAAATGCAAAAGTAAAGGAAATAAAAGAAAATGTGATTATCCTTGAAGATCAAGAGATAGAAGTTGATAATGTAATAATTGCAGCAGGATACAAATCTAATGATACAATTATTGATGACATTAAAGATAAATTTAAGGAAGTATATGTTATTGGAGATGCTAAAAATCCAAGAAGAATATTGGACGCAATTGAAGAAGGATTTATTGCTTCAAGTCAAATATAAAATATATTAAAATATAACTTCAAATTGAGGGAAGCCAACTTGACTTCCCTTAATTATTTGAGGAAATTACATAATTACTACAACTACAAGGTCAAAATTTTGCAAGTTATAAATTTTTTAACTTCGGTATTTTAGACTTTTAGTTGAATTTTTAGGGGAAAAAGTCTAAAAAAGTTGTAGGGAAGTATGTTAGGATGATAGTGATGAATTTGTTTTGTTATAGTGTTTAATGATATACTAATAAATAGAATAAGAAAATACTTTGACCTTACTGGAGGTGCTATATTGGATTTAAATAAAAAAATATTGAAAGTAGGATTAATATTAGTTGCCTCATCATTAATTTTTGCTATAGGATTTGCATTGGTTTATAGGTTGGACAATCCTGTATTCTTGAAAATGTATGTTGAACAATATATTCAAAGCAATCAAAATTCTGTTGTAGTAGATAACTTTAGACTTAGTTATATAACAAATATATCAGATAAGAGAAAAATAACAGATATATATTTTGAAGAAGAACCTGATATTGAAGTCGATGTTTCATATGGTTTTAATCATAATGGATTTTCTTTTTTCAATAATAACTCACAGAATAGTCAAAATGGATATATATATGGGAGATACGTTCTTAAACCTTTATATGTTCACATGGACTTAAGTAAAATACAAAAAGAATATGAAGAATTAGAGCTTAATAATGCTAAAATAACATTTAATGATGGAAGTACAATAGATGTAAATCTTGGAAGAATAATATTGTTTAAAGATGTAAGGAATGGAGATGATATAAAAACTGTAAGCACTTCTAGTTCTAATACAGGGACATCAACTTTTACTGCAAGAATTAATAAAGATATAAAATTATTGAGTATTGAATCTCCTTTGTTAGAAGATTTAGAGGATTATTTTGATATTTCCGTAGGAGATGTTGATTATAGAAAGATTTCAGGAATTGAATATAAAAAAGATAAATTATTAGATATACATGCTAAAGTTAAAACTCCAGAGGATAAATATATGTTTTTTGATATAAAGCCTAAATTATACTATGAAGATAAAGAAGGGAACATATCATATACTCGTATATATAATATTAAGTATATACCAAAGAATTTTGATATAAAAGGTGTATTTCACTATTTAAAATCGAGGGGTGAGATTTAGCATGAATAATGCATATAATAAAATATTTTGGGGTATTTTTATTGCTACCTTTAACATAAACATTGGAGGGATAAAAATACTTCCATCATTTATTGGCTTTTTAATTGTTTTAAGTGGATTAGATTCTTTGTATAAGGATACTCATATAGAAGCATTTAATAAAGCAAAAAATTTTGCTATTATTACAGTTGTCATAAGCATTGTAGGTGGAATTACTAATATCTTATCGATTGAATTAATTAATTATTTTATATTTGGTGAAATATTGACAATAATTAACTTTGTTATGGAGATTCTTTTATTTTATAAATACTTTGAAGGATCTATTGAATATTTTAATTCTAATGACTATACAGATATAGCTGGAGAGAATACTAGAAAACTAAGATTTTATATTATAGTTTCATTGATAAGTACTATAGTTATGGTTTTTGCACTTATATTTAATATAACATATTTAACTATCATAATTGGAATTGTATTTATTATTTTGCGAATTTATTTGATGGTATCAACTCATTACTTTAAGCAATCATTTACTGAGGAATCTTAAAATATTTCGCCGTATATAAAAAGGCTATAAAACTATTAGTTTTATAGCCTTTAATATTACTTAGTCACTACATTGGCCAGTACTTCCATAGGATCGATTAACGGTTTAGAAACATGATGTTGTTTTAGTGCTAAGGGAATTTCTGTACATCCTAAAATCAAAACTTCAGCACCATTTTCAATTAATTCGTTACTTGCTTCCTTTAGTAACTCTAGTGGTTCATCAATATTACCACTTTTTATACCCTTTTCGCCATATATAGCTTCCATTACTTTCTGTGTTTGTGTATTAGGGAGTGGATAAATAATATCTAAATTGCCTAAGTATTTTTCAAACAATCCTGTTTTTATAGTTCCTGAAGTTGCTAATACACCTATTTTAGAAACCTTAGGATAATTATTGATAATATATTTACGCACTTCTTCTAAAGCATTTAATATAGGATAAGATAAATGTTTTTGAACTTCATCTATAAAATAGTGAGCAGTTATACATGGTATAACTGCAACATCTACATTAGACGACTCTAAAATTTTACCGCTTTCAATTAAAGCATTAACAGGGCTTTCACCATTATTCAATATAGCTTCAGTACGATCAGGGATTTTACAATTGCTATCTATTATTACACGGAAATGGTCCTGGTCTCTTTTGGCTTTTGTAGCTTTAATAATCTTTAAATAAAAGTTTGCTGTTGCTTCAGGTCCCATACCGCCAATAATCCCTATAATTTTATCATTCATATTTGACCTCCTTGCAATATAAAAGTTAGAACTTTTATACTATACCTGCAACTCTATTTTTAAGTGGTTCAAATAGTTTTTCTTTACTTAGGTAAGGTCTTGATTTATGCAATATTTGTAATGCTATTTGTGCCCCGTAGTCCATTCCTTGACAGCCAGCTAATAGTATAATATCTCCTGGTTCTTTTTCAGATAGAGCATGTGATATAGCATCAGGCAATTCTTCATACAAATTGACCTTTATTCCTGCCTTAGACATAACATCTAAGAAAACTGATAGTTCATCATCAGTAACCACATCTTTTTCTTCAACATGAGATTTGCTCAATGTTGCAGTTATTTCAGTTAATCCAAGTTTTGGTGCCCATTTTACAATTGTTTCTGCATTTTCTCTATTAACAGTAGTACCTCGTCCACCTCTAATAGCATATACTATATTAAGGTTATTATAATGCATAAACTTCAATGTTTCTAACGTTATATTTATATTACCACTATTAGCAAAATGATCATCTATGATTTTAAAATCATCTTCAAATATAAATTCAAACCTTCTTTCAACACCATTAAATGTTCGAAGGCTTTCTTGTATTGTAGATATTGGTATATCGCAGAGTAAACCTATCATTATAGCAACCATTGAATTATAAACTGAATGATAACCTGGTATAGATAGTTGTATATCAAATTCCATTGGTTTGTATTCTTTTTCATCTACTTTGAACGGTTTTTGTATTTCTACTGTAAATTTAGCCCTACCAGTTGATAAGTCTAAATTTTTACACCTTAAATCTCCTTCTTTATTTTCAATGCCAAATGTTAATACATGAGCCTTTGTTTCATTAACTAATGACGCAGAATATGGACAGTCTAAATTTAAAATAGCCCATTTATCTGGACCAGCATTTCGTATTAAACTAGCCTTATAATTGAAATAATTTTCAAAAGAACCATGTAAATCAATATGTTCTCTGCTTATATTATTTAAAGTTACTATGTCAAAATCTACATTTCCGACCCTATTTAATTGTAATGCAGAAGATGAAACTTCCATTGTTACATGAGTTATATTTCTTTTTCTCATTTGAGCGAAGTATCGATGAAGGTCTAGCGATTCTGGAGTTGTAAGTTTGGACGGTTCATAGTAATCACCCATTTTTACCATTACAGTTCCAATAAGTCCAGTTTTTAAACCATGTTTTTCTAAGATAGCATTAGTCATAAATGAAGTTGTTGTTTTACCATTTGTTGCAGTGATGCCGATTACTTTCAAATGTTTAGAAGGATTGCCATAAAACTTATCACTTAAAGCAGCCAATGCTTTCCTACTGTCTTTTACACGGAATTGAGGTATATTCCAACCTTCTTGATAATCTTCAACTATTATAGCTACAGCTCCATTTGCCACAGCTCCTAGAATATAACGGTGTCCATCTGTTTTATATCCTTTTATGCATACAAAAATATCGCCTGGGGTAACTTTTTTTGAATGATAGGCAATACCTTTGATGTCTATGTTTTTTTCATTCCACGATTCTATAACATCGATTGATTTAAGTAAATCATAGAGTTTAGCCATTTGTACCTCTCCTTCTTCTCTATATAAGATTTTGAATCTATAGCGATTATGCGATTTTATCACTTGTTTTTTTAAAAGGCTTGAATATTTTTTTAAAGGCACGACCTAAAAGTTTATTAGAGAATGCAAACCAAGGCATAGGGTCTTTCCAATCCCAGATAGCATATGCTTTATGTTTAAAATAAGATTTTAATACTTGTGAAAAAGATAGTTGTCCAGTCTTAATATAATTTCGAACAGCTAACAAATCTTCAAATGCGTACCAAAATACTAAATTTGTATCATGGGTAACTGCATATGGCTTAATAGGTTCACCTGTTAATTCCTTATAAGTTATATAAGGTATGTTAAGACCTATTTTATATAGCAGATTATTAAAGTTAGTAATACGAACATTGACTTCTATTAAATAGAATTTACCTGATTCGGCGTCTTTTTTAAATTCAATTTCTGCAAATCCTTTCCACTTTATACTTTCTAAAAATTTTGATCCTATTTCATAAAGCTCTGGAACATACTTTTGTGTAGTATAAACAGAAGCACCAAAATTAATTGGGTACTGACGGTATTTTTGACATGTTGCCCAGTGAGTTACTTTACTGTCTTGATTTAGATATGCATCAAAAGTATACATATGGTCATCAAATCCTGGTATAATCCTTTGGATAATAACCTCAAGATTAGCATTTTTAGCTGCTTTTATTGATGATTCTAATTCATCACGGTTATATACTTTAAACATTTTTTTTCTAAATTTTGATACAAAAGATGCAGAATCAGTAGGTTTTACTAAACAAGGGTATTTTATTATTTCTTCTACTTTTTGGATAAAATTTTCTTCATCAACACGTACTGTTTCAGGAACTAATACACCATGTTTCGCTGCCAAACTGTGAAGAGTTTCTTTATTCATGACTTCTGTGTATAATCCTTGTTGTGTTTGGGGAATTAGAAAATATTTGCGTAATGTCATTAAATGCTCGTCTACAAATTCCACATAAGGGTCTGCACTTGGAATTAATACCGGTTGAGCTTCTTGTTTTTTTGCGTAATCAATTAAAAAGTTAAGGAAACTTTGAGGTTCTTTTTTATAATGAGGTGCAATTAACGTTTCGGAGCAATACTTTGAGTGGAATCCATAAGTGCCTTTTGATGAGTAATCTACTGCTACTACTTTTATACCATGAATTCCTAAACAACGAATAATACTTAGCCCTATATAATAATTGGCACCGAGAACAACTGCCTTGTTCTGCATAATTTTGCCTCCTAACCGTTACTTTCTTTTATTAATCTTTGTATACTTTATTCTTACCATTTTTGAAACTTATTACAACTTTCATTATATACAAATTACTTGTATATAGCAAGGTAATTAAGGATTGAGAAATTGTTTTATAGATGATATAATTACCCTAAAAACTAAATAAAAATGTGGAGGTGTTTTATTGAGGAAATATATTATAGAAAAAGATCATTTTCATGTTAAAAGAATTACTAACTTATTAATTCTTTCTATCTTGCCTGTTGGATTAATATGTCTCGCCTTTATAATGGATTCACCCCAAAATATATTAAGAGGATTATATAATATAATCATTGCACCAGATATACTTTTAACAGATTACATTGAAGTAGGAGGTATTGGAGCAGCATTTCTTAACGCAGGCATTTTATCATTAATTAGCATAATTATTTTACATATTTTTAAATTGAAAGTTAATGGTATGCTAATAGCTGCTACATATACTATTACTGGATTTGCTTTTATTGGTAAAAATATAGTGAATATTTGGCCTATTTACTTAGGTGGTTATTTATATTCAAAATATAAAAAAACACATTTAAAAAGTATAATACTAATACTAATGTTTGGTACTTCTTTATCCCCTGTAATAAGTGAAATAGCATTAGGGTTGAATTTATCAAAAGTGATTTCTATACCTCTAGGAATAACTGTAGGAATATTAATAGGTTTTATAATAACCCCATTATCTTCTAGTATGGTAAGATTTCACGATGGGTATAATTTATATAATATAGGATTCACAGGAGGAATGATTGGTACTTTAATAGCGTCTATTTTGAGAAGTTTTGGGATATTTATAAAAACTCAAAGTATTCTTTCAAATAATTACAGCATGTTTTTAAGAAATATTTTAATTGTTTTATTTGTTATTTTAATTGCTATTGGCGTAATGTTGTTTAACAGGCAAGGGCTTAAACGTTATGCTGGAATATTCAAATATACTGGTAGAATAGTTACGGATTTTACCATCCTAGAAGGATATGGAATAACATATATAAACATGGGCATTATGGGCCTTATATGTATATTATATGTTATAATATCGGGAGGAACATTTAATGGACCTATAATAGCAGGTATATTAACAGTTGTTGGTTTTTCAGCTTTTGGTAATCATCCTATGAATTCTATTCCAATATTAATTGGGGTTTACCTAGCAAGCAGTATTAATGTTTTAGATAAGTCTTCAACAACAGTAATTATTTCAGCTTTATTTGGAACAACAATTGCACCTCTTGCGGGAGCTTATGGATGGTTATTAGGTATTATTGCTGGATTTTTACATCTTTCAGTAGTAACAAATGTAATACAACTGCATGGAGGGATAAATTTATATAACAACGGACTTGCCGGAGGTATCGTCGCTGCAATTTTGGCTCCACTTGCCGAAGCCTTTAATAAGGAGGTATATAGAAAATGAATATAGAAATAAAAAAGGTATCTAAGATAGTAAGCGAATTACTCAACTTTTGTTTAAACAATTCTTCAAAAAAGGTTGAAATTTGTGTGGAAGATAAGGGTGACAAATTTGAAATTATTTTCAAAACAAATAGTACATGTTGTACTGATGAGGAGATTAAGTATATTGAAGAACTTTTAAATGTTACAAGAGAATCAGAGATAGAGGAATATTATTGGCAGCTTACAGGAGAAGATTATGAAGACCAAGAAATTAGCTTAGTAGGTATGATGGTGGATGAAGCGACAATTAAGTGGGAAAAACCTTTAATTGAGATTAAACTGATTAGATACAAGGATGTTTAATATGTATTTATAATAAATTTATGGAGGAAATATTATGAAATTGGTCTCTTGGAATGTCAATGGACTTAGAGCCTGTGTAAGAAAAGGATTTTTAGAATATTTTAATTCTGTAGATGCAGATATATTTTGTATACAAGAAACTAAGTTACAGGAAGGGCAAATAAATTTAGAACTAGAAGGATATAAACAGTATTGGAATTATGCAGTAAAAAAAGGTTACTCTGGTACTGCAGTGTTTACTAAAAAAGAACCACTATTTGTTAAATATGGAATAGGTATAAAGGAACACGACCAAGAAGGCAGAGTAATAACATTAGAATTTGATAAATTTTATTTAGTTAATGTATATACTCCAAATAGTAAAAGAGAATTAGTAAGACTAGATTATAGAATGGTATGGGAGGATGCATTTAGAAATTACTTAAAACAATTGGATTTGAAAAAACCCGTTATTTTATGTGGTGACCTTAATGTAGCTCATAAAGAAATAGATTTAAAAAACCCAAAAACTAATACTAGGAATGCGGGATTTACAGATGAAGAACGAGGTAAAATGACTGAGTTATTATCTTCTGGTTTTATTGATACTTTTAGATATTTTTATCCAGACAAAAAAGATGCATATACTTGGTGGTCATATATGAGAAAGGCTAGGGAACGAAATGCAGGATGGAGAATAGACTACTTTATCGTATCAGAGAGGTTAAAGGATTTTCTTAAAGACTCACAGATACATTCTCTTGTAATGGGAAGCGACCATTGTCCTGTAGCTTTGGAGATAGATATTTAGCATAAAGGCAACAAAATCAGGCTTGAATTTTAAGCCTGATTTTGTTAATCACCATATACTTCTTCTGGAACTGTAATATCATTGTCTTCTTCTGTAGTTAATTCTAATATCTGTTGTTTCAGATCTTTCACTTCTTTTTTTAAATCTGTATTTTCATCAGTCAAATCATTTAACTTTTGTGATAATGAATTATTTTCACTTTTTAATTTACTATTACTATCAGAAAGACTATCTATTTTTTTATTTGATTTTTCTATTGTTTTATTTAATTCTACAATATTTTTATTAAGTTCAGTATTAGTATCTTCAAGAGATTGAATGTTTTCTGTTAAAATGGTATTGTCATTTTCTAAGACTAGTTTTTCTTCATTTAAAGTTTCAATTTGTGATTTACATTCTTCTACAAACTGATTAAGTGATTTTATTTCATTGATTTTTTCATTTAATGTTTTAGTTAAATTTTCAATATTACTATAAAGTTTTTCTATGTGAGGTATAAGTCTAGGTGCTATAACATCTAGAATTTGATTTTGATATGAGGATAATATAATTTTACTTATACTAGGCACGTTAATTTCTGTTTTATTAGTCATATCAGCTTTAGCTTCTAGTTTTTTTTGTAAAAGTTCTTCATTTTGCCAATCAACATGCTGTGCTATTTGCTCAATCAAATCTACAGTATCTTTATCATTATTTTTATTTAACAAAGCTTTCCAAAATTCATTCATCAAATATTTTCGTGAAAAACTTATTTCCTTTTCTTCGTCAATATAGTTATTTAGATACTTTAACCTTATAGTTCCTTTTATAGGATAGCTCCTACGTTTGAATAATGCACTAATAAATTGCTTATTATTTATATTTAATTCTATAGGTATAGAACATTCTTCATCTTTTAAAGTTACTGGATTTATATGTAGTATATAATCCTTTACACTTCCTTCAACTGAAAAGAAAACTGTTGGATTATAGTTTAAATTTTTATTTTTTCTAATCTTAATTTTAAAAGAGCCATCATTATTTTCAATAATCTTAAAATCTTCAATTATATCTTCAGTAGTAGCTGCTCTTACTTTTATCTTATTTTGAACTTGACTGGTAAACCAAGAACTGGTGTCTATGTTTACTATAAATACTAATGCTACTAATGCTCCTCCTATTAACACGATTATTGTTTTATATATAACACTAGATAACTTTTTCTTTTTATTATTCACAACAAATTCACCTCCTCAATTTTTTGATTAAATCAATTTTTATGTTCTTCATGGTATCCTAATAATTTACATATAATCGTAAAAGCTTCTGCTCTAGTTATGTTATTACCTGGTTTAAATGTCCCATCAGGATACCCTTCTATGATATTCATATATACACCAGCCCTAACATATTCAAATGCCCAGTTTTGAATAGCATTCTTATCGGTAAAATTAATATCAAATTCTTCATCTATTTTTTTATTAAATGCTCTCATAGCTGCTGTTATCATTTCTTCTCTAGTTATATTATTATTTGGTTTGAACATTTTATTTGGATATCCTTCTATAAACCCATTTTCAGTACCAGCTTTTATGTATCCTTTTACCCAAGCAGGTATAGGATCTATATATCCAGTAAAGCCTTCTTTCTCTTCTAGTCCTATAGCCTTTGCAATAAGTATTGCAGTCTCTGCTCTAGTAATATAGTTTTCAGGTCTTATAGTGCCATCAGGATAACCTTGTATGATTCCATGCTCTAATAATGTTTCTATACAATCATGTGCCCAATGACCATCAGTATCAATAGCTTTGTCTTTCTTATTATTATCAGGTTTCTGATATTCTGGATTTTCATGTGAGTTAATGATAAAAGCTACTGTTGCTTTTAGACCTTGAAGTTCATTTCCAGCATTTTCATCCATGTGAACCGTATATTCTAAGTCTATATATTTGTTTTTTCTAATATTAAATTTATTTTTTAATGGTAAGTCATAGCCTTGGTAATTTTTATTATCTTTGATGTATAGCATTTCAAAAAAGCTTTTATCATATATTGTATTTGTAAATATGAGCATAGTTCCTTTTTTTATAGTTAGCTTCATACTTTTAGCATATAGTTCATATAACTTTTCATCTTCAACAGGAGTATATTCCTCACCTTGAAGCTTTTCTAGTTTTATTTTTAGTCCCAAATTTGTAACTTTTATTCTATCTGAGTAATTGTTATATATTCTAATAGTTCCACTTCTAGTTATTCCTGGAGCCCACAAGCCATTGCCTATATTCCCTTTAGTATGAAATATAGGACCACCATTAGATTTTTCTCCATGAATATATAGGGTTAAGTCTGGTTGAATTTTGTTATTAGCATAAGCTATTTGATTGTTTGTATAAAAAAATGATGTGAAAGTAATAACAATTAATAATAACAATGAAGTTATCTTTAATATTTGTATTTTATGCATTTATTCACCTCCTATCTATAGAGCTGAGGAGAATGCAAAACTAGATTCTCCGCAACTCTATAAAAAAGAAGTTCAAAAGCCCACATACCTGATTTATTTCTAGGTTTTGGACTTTTGATAATCCTAAAAATTAACTGCCACTTTTAATTTTTTGGTATTTGCCAACTAGTATTACCGATTTGAGTAGCCTCAAGGTTAAACTTGAGTGTAACATTCTTACCTTGATATTTGTTATCTGCTTTCTCTGGCAATCTAAATTTTATGTAAAAGTTTCCATCTCTATTATCAGTATAAATTTTACCTATATAATAGTTTTTTAATTGATTTATGTAATACCAATTTTCATCATCTCCAAAACTCACTTGTAGATAATTCCAATCTTGACGATTATTATTATCTTCTTTATATTTACCATCAAAAAGAATTTTACTTCCACTTACGTATTCGATATCTTTTATTCTGTACATTAAATCAAGTGATCCAGTATTTGTAACAGTTATTTTTTTTCCTGCTTCCCATCCTGGATATATATTATTACCATTGTTTAAATTAGTAGTAAATTCACTATTTCCAATACCGCCAATTTCTAATGTACCAGTTTCAAAAACATTGTTTTCACTTGTAGCACTACTTGTAAACCAAGCATATGTTCCTAATCCTGCACCAAAAGCTAATAGTCCAATTAACATTAATATTAAAACTAATCTTTTTTTCATTTACAAATTCCTCCTTTAGTCCCATACTATTTTTTAATTTTTTTGATACAATAATAATGAAAAGTTTTTTGTATTTCATTTTAAGGTGGGCTATCTTGACGGAGATAGTCCTGTCTTGTTTTTTTGAATATACTTCTCACCTCCTAATATGTTTTTTCATACATTGCTTATTTTTTTCTAAATATATTAGTATATTAAAAATAAATAATTACTTTAGTTTAAAGATTTTTAGTGTGGAAACTGCATAATAAAGTATTTGAGAATTTTGACTTTTTAGTAATTATGCAAGTTCTTAAGCTTGTTTTTTAGGATTATCATTTTTACTGTTTTTTAATTCAGATAATGTTTTTTTAAGTTCACTAGCTATCAAGTATATAATAGGTATTAATATTAAAAATATAAAACCAAATGGACTTCTTATAAAGTTTGCTATGTAACCTCCTTTAGGGATATTAAATGCTAGTATTCCTATTAGCTGTTTTGAAGAAACTAAATTACTATCATCTGTGTTGTTTGCATCACCCCTTGTCCTAAACTTAATTTCTTTACCTTGGTTTAGTACCTCTACTACTCTATGTGTCACTAATGAATCTGAGTCCATTCTAAATGTTATGACATCTCCCTTATTAACATCTTCTGGTTTTATTTCCTTTACTACTATCATGTCCCCAGGTTCAAGACTAGGTCTCATGCTTCCAGATAATACTGACATAGGTTTATATCCCAATATGGAAGGTATTTCCTGAAGATTTCTTCTTGCTTTTATAACTGAATAAAATGATAAAGTGACTATAAATATAAGGAAAATAATAAATATATTTGTTATCCATCTAAAAATTTTTTTTAACAAAAAATCATCCCCTTTTGTTTACTTATATTTATTAACATAAGTTATGTTTTAATTATTTTTTATAATATAGATACATGTACATTTCGTTGTTTACTTTTTAAGTATATGCTGACAGTTATCATTTAGAACAAAAATTTGGACAAATAAATAAAAACTTATATCAAAATATAAAATGGAAATATGATTTAAAATATAGTAGTATATATTTAATAAGATTTGTATGGAGGTAGGATATAATGGAAAATAAAAATGATCCAGTAATAGCCATAAGGGATTTAGAAATGAGCTTTGGAACTAAGAAAGTATTAAAAGGAATAAATTTAGATGTATACAATGGACAAATTATCGGATATATAGGTCCAAATGGCGCAGGGAAAAGTACTACAGTTAAAATAATGTTAGGCATTATTGGAGGATATAAAGGACAGGTAAAAATATTAGGACACGATATATCAGATGGTTCTGTAGAATACAAGGCAAAGATTGGATATGTACCTGAGACTGCAGATATGTATGATAATTTAACTGCAAGAGAATACCTGACTTTTGTAGGAGAATTGTATGGACTTGAATATGAGAAAGCTGACAAAAAAGCTAAAAAGCTTATGGACTTATTCAATATAAGTAATGTTTATGATTCTAGGATATCTTCATATTCAAAAGGTATGAAGCAGAAGGTGTTGATTATATCAAGCTTATTAAATGACCCAGAGATATTATTTTTAGACGAACCTTTAAGTGGAATGGATGCTAATAGTGTTATGGTATTTAAAGAGGTATTAAGTGAATTAGCTAATCAAGGGAAAACTATATTTTATTCTTCTCATATTATGGACGTTGTCGAAAAAATAAGCAGTAGAATAGTTCTTATAAATCAAGGACAAATAGTTGCAGATGGAAGCTTTGATGAATTAAAGACTAAATCTACAGAAGGATCTCTAGAAGAAATATTTAATCAACTTACAGGATTTAATGAGCATAAAGAAATAGCAAACCAGTTTGTATCTACAGTTAAAGAGGTGTAGGGTATGGAAAATTTTAGAGCTTTAAAAGTTATAGACAAGTTTAGAAGATTTTTTGAAAGACTTGGAGTAGATTATGAAATAATGAGAAAAATACTTCAAGTAAAGCTTACTTTAGACGGAAGAAGAGTACCTACTATAATGAATAGTTCATCAATGAAAAAGGAAGGAAACAACTTCGTGAAATCCTTATGGATGTACTTAATA
Source organism: Brassicibacter thermophilus (assembly GCF_055378355.1). Lineage (NCBI taxonomy): Bacteria > Bacillati > Bacillota > Tissierellia > Tissierellales > Thermohalobacteraceae > Brassicibacter > Brassicibacter thermophilus. The sequence goes on from NZ_AP042446.1 coordinate 390,008, forward strand.
ATAAGCGCAATTATGCTTCCATTTATTTTATTTGGTAAAAACTATTTATTTCAAATGAGTATTGTATTTGGGATATCTATGTTTATGATTATGACATCTATGGTTTCTGATTTTTCTTCAGTACTTTTGGACATAAGAGATAAAAATATAATATTAACAAAACCAGTAAATAGTAAGACATTAAGTATAGCAAAAATTGTACATATATTAATTTATATGTTTTATATTACAGCTGCTATCTGCGGTATCCCACTTATAGCAGGGCTGTTTAAGCATGGAATAGTATTTTTCCTTGTATTTTTAATAGAAATAATACTTATGGATTTATTCATAGTAGTGTTAACTGCTCTAATATATTTACTAATATTAAAATTTTATGATGGGGAAAAATTAAAAGACATAATAAATTATGTTCAAATAGTTTTAACTATAGCTATAACTATAGGCTATCAATTAATAGGAAGGTTATTTGATTTTGCTGATATAGGAAAAATGGTATTTTCTCCAAAATGGTGGCAGTATTTTATAGCACCAATATGGTTTTCAGCTCCTTTCGAGTTTTTTATAAATGGTATGAAAAATTTCTATATAATAACTTTTTCAATTTTAGCTATAATTATACCGATTATTTCCATATTTATATATGTGAAATTAGTTCCTTCCTTTGAGAAAAATTTGCAGAAGTTAAACAACAATAATAGTAATGATAAAGTAAAAAATAAAAGGCTTTCTTACTTTATATCAACACTTATATGCAAAGGTAAAAAAGAAAGAACATTCTACAGATTTACAGCTGATATGATAAAAAGTGAAAGAGTGTTTAAACTCAGAGTTTATCCTTCACTGGGTTTTTCTATAATATTTCCCTTTATATTTCTATTTAATAATGTAAAAAATGGTGGATGGAATAGCATACCTTCATCTAAACTATATTTATACATATATTTCATAGCTATATTAGTTCCAACTATAATAACAACTATGGGATATTCGGGAAGTTATAAAGGTGCATGGGTTTATAGAATTGTACCATTAGATGATACAACTCCAATATTTAAAGGTTCATTAAAAGCAATTTTAGTAAGGCTAATTCTTCCTATGTATATTATTGATAGCATAATATTTATGATTATATTTAAGGGTAAAATAATTATAGATTTGATTGTTGTATTTTTAAACATAATGCTATTTACAATAATTTGCTTTAAGATATCAAAAAAATCACTCCCATTTTCTAATGCCTTTAATTCAGCCCAAAATAAAGGGGAAGGACTAATATTTTTACCTATGTTTGTTATTTTGGGAATTTTGGTATTGATACACTATTTTTCTACTAAATCAGTTTATGGGATATATATTTACATGATGATATTAATTATTGTAAATATTATTTCATGGAGAAGTGTATTTAATGTACCTTTTAAGGAACTAAATGATTAAGATTATTTTAGAATTTATTTTTTATATAAATACAATATTCTTTAGTTTAAACTAATGAGGAAATTGCATAATAAAGTAATTTTAGAAATTTTGACCTTGTAGTAATTATGCAATTTCCTCTAATATTTAGTTGCTTTTTTGGAATAATAAAGATATACTTAAACAGCAAAACAAAAAAGGAAGGAAGATAAACTTTTAATATGGAAAAATTAAGATTCGAAGATATGGAAATATCACAAGAAATAAAAAAAGCAGTATCTGATATGGGATTTGAAGAAGCCTCACCTATTCAATCTCAAGCTATACCATATATTTTAAAAGGGATTGACATAATAGGCCAAGCTCAAACTGGTACAGGAAAAACTGCAGCATTTGGTATACCTCTTATTGAAATGAACGAAACAAACAATAGGGCGATTCAAGCAATAGTACTATGTCCTACTAGAGAGCTTTCAATTCAAGTAGCAGAGGAAATAAAAAAATTGTCAAAGTATAAGGAAGATTTATATGTACTGCCTGTATATGGAGGGCAAGCTATTGTTAGGCAAATAAAAGCTTTAAAAAAAGGAGTACATATAGTTATAGGTACACCAGGAAGAGTGATAGACCACATAAAAAGAGGGACTTTGAAAACTGACAATATAAAAACACTTGTACTTGATGAAGCTGATGAGATGTTTGATATGGGATTTAGAGATGATATTGAGTTTATAGTTAATAGTATTCCAGAAGGCAGACAAACTATCTTTTTTTCAGCAACTATGCCTAGGGAGATAATGAGATTTGCTCAGAAATATCAAAGAAATCCAAAAATTATAAAGGTCGTTCATAAAGAACTTACAGTTCCTAAAATTGAACAGTATTATTTTGAAGTTAAAGAGAGAATTAAAACTGAAATATTATCTAGACTTTTGGATATATACAATCCAAAACTTGCTCTTGTTTTTTGTAATACCAAAAAGCGTGTAAATGATTTAGTTATGCAGCTTCAAGGAAGAGGATATTTTGCAGATGCACTTCATGGAGACCTAAAACAATCTCAGAGAGACAAAGTAATGGCGAAATTTAGAAATGGCAATATAGACATATTAGTTGCTACTGATGTAGCAGCAAGAGGAATAGATGTAGATGACATAGACATAGTGTTTAACTATGATATCCCACAGGATGTAGAGTATTATGTCCATAGGATAGGTAGAACTGCAAGGGTAGGAAGAGAAGGAAAAGCCTTTAGCTTTGCAACAGGAAAAGATATGTATAAGCTTAAAGATATTCAAAGATATACTAAAACAAAAATTTTGAGACAAGAGATTCCTAGCCTATCCGATGTAGAAAAGAAGCAAACTAATATTTTATTAGAGAAGATTAAACATGAAATAAATGGAGGACAGCTTTCTAAATATGAAAAAATCATAAGTATCCTTCTTGAAGAAGAATATGATTCTACTAGTATATCTTCTGCACTTTTAAAGCTTTATTTAGAAGAAAATAAGAAAACAGAACATGAAGAAATAGAAATACCTAAAAAAAGAAAAGTAATAGCTGAACCAGGGATGGTAAGATTGTTTATAAACATTGGAAAAAGAGAAAAAGTAAGTCCTAGAAATATAGTAGGTGTTATCGTAAATAAAGTTGGTATTTCTAAAAAAGATATAGGTAAGATTGATATTTACAATAAATTTACTTTTATTGAAGTACCAAAACAATATGCTGATAAAGTTATTGATGAATTTAGAAATATAAAAATAAAAGGACACAAGATAAATGTTGAGATAGCAAAACCAAAAGGAAAATAAAGAAATAAGTAAAAAGCTAAGGAAAAGAACCTTAGCTTTTTACATTAATAAATTTTATGGGTGTAGGAGTTCATTAATTTTATTTTTGAAGTATTGGATATCTCCTTCTTTTCCATAACTTCCTAATCTGGTTTCTAATATATTTTCTTTACTATCAACAAAAAGGGTTGTAGGTGTAGCTGCTATACTTCGTACGAAATTCTTATTAAATTCTTTGCTAGGTATTATATTAATAAATTTCAAATTCATATTTTCCGATATTTTTTTAGCACTTTCATAATTTTTTTTGCCATCTAAAACTATGCCTACAGAATTAACATTTTTCATATTGAAATACGGTTGTAAATGATTAAGAGCGTCCAGCTCTCCTATACATACACTTCATTTAGGAGACCAAATACTAACTATAGTTAGGTCGTAGTTTTTGAATATATCATTATTTATTTCTTTGCCATAAATGTCAGTTGAAGTAAAAGGTGGAACTTGGTCTATTTTATCAATCTTACTGTCTATAATTCCTCTTTTTTGAAGAAGTCTAAAGGAAAGGTAAATAATCAACAATATTAAAATTATATCTACAATTTTACTTAGGATTTTTTTCATATTAGCAACCTCCCTGCAGAATACCCCCCTACCCTATTTTAATTATCATTATACAATATATTTAATGATTCCACAAGCTGAATGTTTACTTATATTCCCTTCTTAGTTTTGGATATAAAATACCATGCTATAGCGTAAGCTAATGCTGTAAAGATAAACATTGATTTAAAGCTAGTAAGATCTATTACTCCTCCAAGAAAGAGAGGGCCTAATATAGCTGCAAGGGAAGAAGAGAAGTAGTATAATCCTGTATAAGTTCCGATTTTTTCCTCGCTAGTCATTGCTACTACCATAGGATAAGAATTTATATTTACTAATGCCCAAAAAAATCCTCCTATAGCCATAAGGATGAGCATAACCATTTCTATAAAAGGAAGTATTGTGCCGATCATAGCTAATAATATAAATACTACCATATCTCCTGTTAATCCTATTAGAATAGTTTTTCGCTTTCCTAATTTAGATCCGATAAATCCTGCAGGTATAGCAAAAGCTAAAAAAGATCCTGCAAAAATACTTAGTATAAAAGAAGATCTGCTTACAGTTAGACCTAAGAAATAAACGCAATAATTACTAAATGTAGCTTCTACGCCTTGATATCCTACAAACCAGAAAAATATTGCTAGCAATATAAATAGAGTTGTCTTATCATTGTCTTTTATGATTTCCTTAACTGCAGCAATGATTTTTATCTTTTGCTTTTCAGATTTTACACCTATTTTAGGTTCTTTTATAAACTTAATTAGCATAAATAATGCAAAAAACATCAGTATAGCTGTTAATATAAAAGGATATAATCTATTTGCATCATATAGAAAAGACCCGCCCATAAGAACCAATACTGAAGCAAGCCCTCCCATGAAATTTATTATACCATTAGCCTTACTTCTGAGAGGAGGAGGGGTGATATCAGGCATCAAGGCAACAGTTGGAGCACGAAATATGGCCATAGAGAAGTTGATGATAGTGAGTACTATCATAAAATTTAAAAAACTTGTATATTGAGGAAGAAGTACAAACATCAATGCAGAGATAGGTATACCGACCATTAAATAAGGCATTCTTCGACCAAATCTAGTGTTTGTTCTATCACTTAGTGAGCCAATAAATGGTATTAAGCTGACTGCTAGTATATTATCTAAGACCATTATAGCGTTTATCTGAAATTGGCTGTCTAAGAAATCTCTTAAAAATATCGGAACATATACATTATAAAGAGGCCATACTAAGCTTATAGCAAAAAAGCCAAAGCCTAGTATAAATGTCTTCTTATAATCAAGTTTTAATTGTTTTGTATTTTCCATTACATTTCCTCCTGAATCTTTTCTACAATTTTTTTTGCTTTATCAGGATAATTTGTTATGATTCCAGAAATTTTACCATAAGCTAATTCTTTCATAACCTTTTCATCATTTACTGTATAAGCATTTATAGGGAAATTATTTTTAGCTGCACTTTGTAAGAACTCTTTAGTTACAGTAATGTAATTTGGATGAAGATAATCTACTTTTACATATCTAGCATATTCCCATGGTTCAAATAAGGATGCGATATATAAAATACCAGTTTTTATCTTTGGGTTGATTTCTTTTACTCTTACTAAAGAATAGTGGTCAAATGAGGATATTATTATTCTGTCGATCATATCATATTCTTCTATTAGAGCAATAATTTTCTCTTCTATATTTGGGTAAAAACGATAGCCTATCTTTATTTCAATATTTAAAAATAAAGGAGTGTTTTTCACTAAATCCATTACTTCTCTTAATGTAGGAATTTGAACGCCTTTATATTTTTCAGAAAACCATGAACCTGCATCTAATTTTTTTATTTGATCTAGTGTCATAAAAGCAACCATTCCGCTGCCATTTGTTGTTCTGTCAACTTTTTCATCGTGTATTACTACTAACTTTCTATCCTTTGTCATATGTACATCTAACTCTATAAAATCTGATTTTAATTCAATAGCTTTTCTAAATGCAGGCATAGTATTTTCAGGGGCATATGCCGAAGCACCTCTATGAGCATGTATTTTTGTAATAGACATTTTATACCTCCTATACTTGATATTTGTAATAACTTAATATATTTAGTTCTATACAAAAAAGTGATATCCTTTTAAAAACACTAGATTTAATTAAAATTTTACAATTGAGGAACTTGCAAAATTTCTTATCTATATTATATAATTATGAAAATTTCATAATTATATATGCTTTAGAAATTGAAATAATTATAAATATCAATTATACTTATATTAATAAATGAGGGATTACATAATTTCTCTAGGGTCAAAACTATAAAAATTCCTCAAGTAAACAAATATATAATATATGGGGGTGTGTTTATGGATAATAATGTTAAATTTGTTTTAAAGAAGAGAGTTGAAAAAACTATTGAAAACCTTGAGAAAAACAATATGAGCGGTTATTTTGTTGAAAATGAAGAGGAAGCTATAGAAAAAATCAAAGATATTGTCAAAGAAGGGGCTACTGTTGCTGTAGGCGGTTCCATGACTTTATTTGAAACAGGGATAATTGATTTCTTAAGAAGTGGGAAGTACAATTTTTTAGATAGGTATGAAAAAGGGCTTAGTAAAGATGAGATAGAAGATTTGTTTAGAAAAGCTTTTTCTGCTGATGCGTTTTTTACAAGCAGTAACGCTATTACAGAAAATGGAGAGCTTTACAATGTAGACGGAACGGGAAATAGAGTAGCAGCTATGCTTTACGGACCTGATAAAGTAATAGTTGTTGCAGGAATAAACAAGATTGTTAAAGATTTAAGTGAAGCTGTTGAAAGAAATAAACAGATAGCTGCTCCTGCTAATACTAAAAGATTAAATAAAAATACTCCTTGTGCCAAGACTGGTCATTGCATGGATTGTTCAAGCCCAGACAGAATTTGCAATGAATATGTATTAATAAAGAGACAAAGAGAAAAGGGCAGGATACATGTAATAATTATTAATAAGGAATTAGGTTATTAAAATTATATAAAGAAGTTTTTTAAAGCGGGATTTTTCATAGGAAAGATTCCGCTTTAATTTTGACATTAAAGTAATTATGCAATTTTCTCAAGTTATATTATAATAAAATAAAGTAGAGAGGTTTTTAAAAATAATGATTAACTATAATTTGAAAATTATTTCAATAGAATGGTGGAATTTTAATGGGTAGAATATGGGGAGATAAAAGATATCATACTTTAAATTATGAATTGAGGAAAGAATTTGGACAGAAGGTTATAAAGCTTTCATTAGATGGTGGTTTTACTTGCCCAAATAGAGATGGTACTATTGGCAATAAAGGATGTATATTTTGCAGTGAAGAAGGATCCGGAGAATTTACTGCATCTAGAAAATTAAGTATACAAAACCAAATAGATGAACAGATAAATTTTCTTTCTCCAAAATGGAAGACAAATAAATACATAGCTTATTTTCAAAATTTTACTAACACTTATTCAACTATTGAAGATTTAAGAAAAAAGTATTATGATGCAATATCAAGGGAAGATATAGTAGGATTGGCTATAGCTACTAGACCTGATTGTTTACCTGAAGATGTTTTAGATTTACTTTATGAAATTAATAATAAGACATACTTGTGGGTAGAATTAGGACTTCAAACTATTCATGAAAAAACAGCTAATGTAATAAGAAGAGGATATGATCTTAAATGTTATGAAAAAGCTATAAGTGACCTTAAAGATAGAGGAATAAGAGTAGTAACTCATTTAATACTAGGACTTCCAGGGGAAGAAAAGAAAGATATTTTGGAATCTGTAAAATATGTAGGACATACAAATACATGGGGTATTAAGCTACATCTTATGTATATTCTTGAAAATACTGATTTGTATGAACTATATCAGAAAAGACCATTTCATGTTTTAAGTCAAGATGAATATATATCATTGGTAGTTGATTCATTAGAAGTTTTACCACCTCATATGGTTATCCATAGGTTAACTGGAGATGGGGCAAAAAAGTCATTGATTGCTCCAAGATGGAGTTTAAATAAATTAGCTGTTTTATCTGGCATAGATAAAGAACTTAAATATAGAGATAGCTATCAAGGAAAAAATTATAATGGGGTGTACTTTTATGAAGGAAAAGATAATAGAATTATTAAAAAATAATGATGGGGATTTTATATCTGGTCAAAAAATAAGCGAGAGTTTTGGAGTAAGCCGTGCTGCAATATGGAAGTATATAAATGCCCTCAAAGAAGAAGGCTATAAAATAGAATCTGTATCTAAAAAAGGATATAGGTTGGTTTCATCTCCTGATATATTAACTTATGAAGAAATAAAAGACAAATTAACAACAAAATATATTGGTAGAACATTATATCATTATGATACTATTGATTCTACAAATATAAAGGCAAAAGATCTGGCATCAAAGGGAGTAAAAGATGGTACTATAGTTATATCAGAGGAACAAACTATGGGGAAAGGAAGATTAGGAAGAAGTTGGGCTTCTCCTAAATATAAAGGCATATGGATGTCTATAATTTTAAAACCGAATATAAAGCCAGAAAAACTAGCAAGGGTTACTCAAATAGGTGCTGCAGCTGTGACAAAAGCAGTAAGAAATATGGGAATAGAAGCATTTATTAAATGGCCTAATGACATTGTTATTGGTAATAAAAAGGTATGCGGTATTCTTACAGAGATGAACTGTGAACTAAATAGGATTAATTATTTAGTAGTAGGTATAGGTATAAATGTTAATCTTGAAATGAAAGATATAACTGAAGAGATTTCAAATATAGCGACATCACTTTTAATTGAAAGTGGAAACAAAGTTGACAGAAAAAAATTAGTTGCAGATATATTAAATATTTTTGAAGAAATGTATCAAGATTTTATTAAGACTGGTTATTTAGGTAAAGCACTAGATATATGCAGAAAATATTCCATATTAATAGGGAAAGAAGTTAGAATAATTGATGGCAATAAGGAAATGAAAGCTAAAGTTTTAGGATTAAGTGATGAAGGAGAGTTATTAGTTGACTTTGGCGATGGAAAAGAGAAAAAGTTAATATCTGGAGAGGTATCAGTTAGGGGACTTTATGGATATACATAAAGCAGTGTAATTTTTACACTGCTTTATCAATTTTTCTTGCTAATAATGAAGCTAACACAGCTTTTAATATGTCAGTAGGTAAAAATATAATACAGCCTGATTTCAATGCAGCCGACCATGACATATTTACACCCATATAGTTATTGAATATAAAATATAAGTAAGGGATACCAAATATATATATAACTATTGTTCCTATTAAAGTAGCTAAAAGATATCTGCTAAAGTTTTTAGATTTATTAGATGATGATAATTTACCTGTTATATAAGATGCAACTATAAATCCTAAAATGAATCCAAATGTAGGATGAAATATACTCGATATCCCTCCAGAAAAACCAGCAAATATAGGTAAACCAGCTAAACCTAATAAAACATATACTAGTTGAGAAAGAGCACCTAATGTAGGGCCAAGAATAATACCTGATAGTATAGTAAATAATGTTTGCATAGTAAAGGGTACATTTCCTAATGGTATATATATGAACCCTCCTATTGCAGTAAGTGCTGTAAAAAGAGATACTAATACTAAATCTTTTGTTTTAAGTTTCATGATTTATTCCCCTTTGTTTATATTATGAAAACATAATAACTTATTTCAAAAGCATTGTCAACCAAAAAATAAAATTTAGTTTACAATATATTATATAAAAAAATTGCATAATTACTACAAAGTCATAATTTTGCAAATTATAAATTTTTTAAAATATTTTATTATGTAATTTTCTTATATGTAAAATGACATAGTTATACTATCACTATGACTAAAAATAAAATGTTAAAGGAACTGTAATGAAGAAAACGTGTAAATAAAAACTAACTAAAAGAACTATATAGTTCCATTAGTTAGTTTCTTTGTATTCTCCTCCATAACATTGTAATACTGGAAGTACAAATAAAAAACCTATTCCATTATTATTATGAATATCAAGCTCTTCATTTATTCGATTTATTGCTTCATCTAACGTTTCTTTTTCCCTTATTACACTGATTATTGTTTTACTGTATGGCTTATTTTCATTTAAAATCATTTTTAAACTTGAAAGTATTTTAATATCTACATTATGTTCTAACAATACCTTTCCCATACCTAAACTGTCTAATGTAGTTGCACCTAATTTTAACTCATAAAATATTTCTAATATATTATCTACTTTCTCTAATTCATTTAATATTAGAAATAATGCATACATATCCATTTCCCCTTTATTTGATATTTGCTTCATTAGCTTTAATTATAGCATGTTTTGTCATAATTGGCCCTATAATCTCAGTTATAATAGTAGTGGCTAATAATATAGTAATTACTATTGAACCCATTTGAGTGTCTGGAAAATCATTTCCAACAACTATTGCTAGACCTATAGCTACACCTACTTGTGATAAAAGTCCAAAACCTATGTTATTTCTAACAACAGTTGGAGCTTTAGATATTGCTCCACCTAAAAATGCTCCTAGTACTTTTCCTAATATTCTAAAGATAAGATAAGCTAAACCTATTAATCCAATCTTAGGTAATAGTGATATGTCGAGTCTAGACCCTGCTAAAGTAAAAAATGCTACAATTATAGGTGGAGAAAAATCTTTTACCTTAGAAAAAACTGTATTTCTTCTAGTTGAAACGTTAGAAACTGTAATTCCTAAAGCCATGGTAGAAAGTAGCGTAGACAAATTAAGCTTAGTAGTTAGGCCAACTGTAAGTAATAACACTCCTACTATACATGTAACCATTTCTATATTGTTTTTTGCTTGTTTTACAAAGTATACTAAAATTATACCAAATAACAAACCTACAAACAATGAAAATACTATTTCTATTATAGGACTAATTATTACTTTACTTAGGGAAACACTATTTTGTCCTATAAATGCTTTTGCAATTGATGAAGCTAAAGCATATATCATTAAACATATAGCATCATCCATAGCTACAACTCCTAGTAAAGTACTTGTTAAGGGGCCTTTTGCTTTACATTCATTTAAAACCATTACAGTTGCAGCAGGAGCAGTAGCTGAAGATATAGCTCCTAGTATTAAAGCTGTAGGTATGTCTTCTTTTAATAATAGCATTACAAAAGTGACTAATATAAAAGCTCCAGTAGCTTCACATAAAGCAATAATAAATATTGGCTTACCTAATTGTTTGATTACAGATGCTTCTAATCCGCTTCCTATATTAAAAGCTATAATGCCTAAAGCTATGTTATTTAGAAATGTTAATTTGTCTAACATTTCTCCTGTTACTAAATTAAATCCAGATGTTCCTAATATCAATCCTGCTATAATATAACCAGCTACTGATGGCACTTTAAATTTATTCAATAACTTACCGAAAAGGATACCAGTAATTATTGTAATCCCAAGTAATAATAAATACATAAACTATCACCCCATCAATAAATTCAAAAAATATGCAAAATAAGTAATAAAATAAAGCAAATACTAAAAAAGTATTTGCAATTTAACAAACCGTATATTACTCTAAATAAAATACATTGTAAAATCAAATTTATGTCTAATAATGTTGAAATATAACATTATTATATATATTTTTTTAAATAATATTTTTAAAACGAAATATATCTTTTATTTAATAAATAAATTATATATATATATCTAATTTATTAAATAACAATGATAAATATTAAGTAAATTAAATATAATATAATATGTTAAAAATAAATTATCAAATTTGATTAATAATACTTTAATTTAATGAATTAACCAATTTAAATTTATGTTAACAAAAGGTTTTCCTAAATTTGCGAAAAAAATGGGTGTAGTTTTGTTAATTAAGGAAACTTAACTTAGAGTATAATTTTAGTAGGCAAAAACAACAAAAATGAAAAAGATGCCCGAAAGCACCTTTAACATATATGAATCATCCAATATAATAGTAATTAATAAGAAAACTATAAAAGGGATGATTACATGTATAATATAAGTTTAGATGAAAAAGAAATTAATTTCAAGAACTTAGAGAAAATTATATATAAGCTTGTATGCCGACAGGCATGTGAAATGCTCGTAGAGCTATTAGAAAAATTAGATAATAAATTAATGAAAGAAAGAGATAAAGAAGAATATAGAAATAAAGGATTAAAGAAAACTACCATAAAAACAATAATGGGCGAAATTGAATATAAACGTAGAATATATCAATATACTACACAAGAGGGTAAAAGAGGTTACAAATGCCTTTTAGATGAATACTTAAAAATGGAAACCATAGGACATATATCTACAAATCTAGTAGAAAAAATAGTAGATCTAGCAACAGATGAATCATATAGAAAAACAGCAAATAAAATAACAGAAATGACAAACCAAAGTATAAGTCATTCAGCAGCTTGGAACATAATACAAAACTTAGGAGAACAACTAAAACAAAAAGAAAAACACGAAATAAAATTAAACAACGAAGAAAAATTACAAGGCAAAAAAGAAACAAAAATATTGTTTGAAGAAATGGATGGAGTGTGGATAAATATCCAAGGTAAAGATAAAAAGACTAAGGGAAAAGAGAAAAAAGAACTAAAATTAGGAATTTTTTATGAAGGCTGGGAGAAGAAGCATGAGAAAAAAGATAGATATGTACTAAAGAACAAAAAAGCATATGCAAGCTTTGGAAGTAGTAAAGAATTTAGAAAACTAAGACAAGCCAAAATAGCGAAACAATATAATACTGACGAAATAGAAACAAAAATAGTAAATGGAGATGGAGCAAACTGGATAAAAGAAGTTATAAAAGAAGACAATTCACACTTTCAATTAGATCCATTTCATAGAAATCAAGCAGTACTTAAGAACATAGAAGATAAGAAAAAGGCAAAAGAAATAATAAAGAAACTAAGCAATGGTAACATAGAAGAAGGATTAGAAATGATAACAAAACTAATGATAGAAAACAATGATAATCAAAAGAAAATGAAGAAATTACAGGCACTATATAATTACCTAGTAAACAACAAAGAAGGGATAGTGCTCTACAAACTTCGCCCAGACATAAATATGCCGCAACCACCAGAAGGAATTAAATATAGAAATCTAGGAACAATGGAACATAGCATATGTGATATATTAGCACAAAGGATGAAAGGGAATAAAACAAGTTGGTCAATACAAGGAGCCAGTAACTTAGCCAAGATACTAGCAGAAAAAGCAAGCAAAGAATTAGCAACAACAATAAAATCACTACTGAACAAAGAAATAAAAGAAGAAAAGCTTGAAGAAATAATAGAAAAAGTAGGATTAACAGCAGCAGAAGTAAATAAAAAGCCAAAGAAAAGCAAGATATACAAACACAAAAGAGCAAGCATGCCATTTAGTCAATGTTCAGTAACTAACGGAAGAAAAGCCATAAAGGACATGTTAGGTTGCAAATGTGCAAGTCAAATGAACCTAAGTTTTTAATATCTAATATATTATATAACTTAAAAGAATAAGCTAACATACGATACCTATGCTCTAATATAAGCCTAAAAAAATACAACATAATAGAGCATTAATACTGATGAATAAATAGAATTAGACCTAAAAATAGGGCTCTCAGACTTATTGTTATTCTATAATCATAAGTCTAGTATTATAGAATAACAATTTTGAAATCATTGTAAAGTATATGTAAATTTATTTTTAAAATTGTAGAAAGTATAAATAGAATACTCTTGCCCTATCGGGCATAAAAACATAATTAAAACAGCAAAATTGGATGATTAAATTTAAAAATAATAATTTTGCCAACTTTTACTTGACAGTATCGAAACTTAATTTTGATTTGCAAAATAATAAAATTAAGCATATAATCAAATATAGCAGTGAATTGTATTAGTTTAAATTTTAATACAAAAATTGAATATATTTACTTTATTTAGTAATCACATATTATTAAAGACACAATAATTATAATATTTTTATGTAGAAATTATTTTATTATATTATTATAACAATAATTGAAGAGGTGGATTATAAATGCATATACTATATTATGTAGCAATTATAATTTTTTCTGGAATATTAATGGCTAGATTAGTTTCTAAAATAAAGCTTCCAGATGTTACTGGATATCTTTTGGCAGGAGTTTTAATAGGACCATCTATTCTAAATTTAGTTCCTAAGGAAATAAGTACTCAATTGACAGTAATATCAGAAGCTGCACTTGGATTTATTGCTTATAGTATAGGCAGTGAAATGAATTTTAGCCATCTAAAAAAATTGGGAAAATCATTGGCAGTTATTACTTGTTTAGAAGCTTTAACACCAGTAGCTTTAGTAACGCTTGTTATGATATATATATTTAAACAGCCTATTGCTTTTGCTATAGTTTTAGGAGCAATTGCTGCAGCTACAGCACCAGCTGCTACTATTATGGTTATAAGACAGTATAAAGCTAAGGGGCCTGTAGTAGATACATTACTTCCTATTGTAGCTATGGATGATGGAGTTGCTATTATAGCATTTGGAGTTGCTTTTACTGTAGCAAAATCTCTCGTTGAAGCAGGCGGGAAGTTTTCTTTTGTACAAGCTATATTAGTACCGATTTGGCAGATTATATTAGCTTTAATAGTTGGATTTGGTATAGGATTATTATTATGTCGCTTTATCCCCAAAATTAAAGGAGAAGACGAAATGCTTTGTGTAGTTGTAGCTACTATTTTTGTTGCAATAGGGATTGCTGAATTATTAGGCGTTTCTACACTTTTAGTTTGTATGATGATAGGTATTACTATTTCTAATGTATCATATAATAGTAAAAAGGTTTTAAATATTATAAATAATTTAACCCCACCGGTATATATTGCATTTTTTACTATAGCTGGTATAGAGCTTGATTTAAAAATACTTAAATATGCAGGATTGATGGGTATTGCTTATATGGTAATAAGAGCTTTAGGAAAAGCATTAGGGGCTTCGGTTGGAGCTAGAATTACGAAAGCACCAAAAACTGTACAAAAATATTTAGGTTTTACTTTATTACCTCAAGCAGGAGTTGCTATAGGTTTATCTATGATTGCCCAAACGGTAATGCCTGAATTTGGGTCAACTATTAGAACAATAATATTATCTTCAACGGTAATATATGAATTAGTAGGACCAGTATTAGCCAAAACAGCTTTAATGAAAGCAGGAGAAATAAAATTACAATCAGCAAAACAATGAGTTATTAAACCTAAGATACCAGATTTGCATAATAGGAGGGTATAATCAATGGGTAAAGGGAACTTATTAGTTGCGTATTATTCAAGGACAGGGAATACAAAAAAGGTTGCTGAAAAGTTAGCCGAACTAGCTGAATGTGATATAGAACAAATTATTGATAAAAAAAATAGAAAAGGCATAATTGGCTATATAAAATCAGGTAGGGATTCTCTACTTAAGAAGACAACAGATATTGTAGAAAGCAAAGTAGATTTTTCTCAGTATGATACTGTTATTCTTGCTACTCCTGTATGGGCTTCAAATATAACTCCTGCAATAAGAACTTATGTGCAGAAATATGGTGACAATTTCAAGAACGTAGCTTTTGTTTATACTCAAATGGGTTCAGGATATGAAAAAGCAGAGATTAATATGAAAGAGCTAATAGAGAAAGAACCTATAGCAAGTATTTGTATAAATAGCAAGGATATTAGAGAGGATAAATATGAAAATGAAATCATTAAATTTATTAGTGATATTAAGAATTTAAAATAATTTTACTTTTATTATGTTAGGCAAACAAAATAGTTTGCTTTTATTTTTTTTGTTGCTGATTTATAATAAAAACAGACTAAAATTATAGTAGGATGAGGGAGGAAGATGATGGTAAAAAAAAATGATATCGTTGAAATAGATGTACAGGATGTGATTTTTCCTAATAAAGGTATAGGATTCGTTGATAACAATAAAATTGTAGTAAAAGGAGCAATAAAAGGACAAAAAGTAAAGGTTAAGATTACTAAAAAGCGAAGGAGCAAAATTGAAGGCAAGATATTAGAAATAATGGAAAGAGCTCCTATTGAACAAAAAGCGCTATGCCCTCATTTTGGAAATTGTGGTGGATGTTCTTATCAAACTTTACCATATAATGAACAGCTCAAATTAAAAGAAAACCAAGTAAAAAGGTTGTTAGATGGTGCTGGAATTGAGAAATATCAATTTTTGGGTATTGATAGAAGTCCTTTAGAATACCAGTATAGAAATAAGATGGAGTTTTCTTTTGGTGACGAAGAAAAAGGAGGAGAGCTTTCCTTAGGGTTACATAAAAAAGGTAAGTTCTATTCAGTTATTACAGTAAATAATTGTAAAATAGTCGATGATGATTTTACTAAGATACTAACAAATGTTTTAGAATATTTTCAGGAAAAACACACTCCTTTTTATAATAAAAAGAATCATGAAGGGTATTTAAGACATCTTGTAATTAGAAAGGCTATGAAAACAGGAGAGCTTTTAGTAAACCTTGTAACTACATCATATATAGATATGGATTTAACCGAGTTAGTTGAGATAGTAAAAAGAATAGATTTAGAAGGAAAGATAGTAGGTTTTTTACACACTATAAATGATAGTCTTTCAGATGCTGTGAAAAGTGACGAAACTAAAATATTATATGGTAGAGATTTTATTACTGAAGAGTTGTTAGGACTTAAATTTAATATATCGGCTTTTTCATTTTTTCAAACTAATTCATTGGGAGCTGAAAAACTTTATTCTATAGTTAGAGATTTTGCAGGAGATACAAAAGACAAAGTTATCTTTGACCTTTACTGTGGAACAGGAACTATAGCTCAGATTATGGCACCTATAGCAAAAAAGGTAATAGGTATAGAAATCGTAGAGGAAGCAGTGGAAGCAGCGTGTGAAAATGCAAAGATGAATAAACTAGATAATTGCGAGTTTATAGCAGGAGATGTGCTTGAGAAAGTAGATGAGATTAAAACTAAACCAGACTTAATAATATTAGACCCACCTAGAGATGGTATACACCCTAAAGCTATAAATAAAATTATAGATTTTAAACCAGAAAAATTTATATATGTATCATGTAAACCAACATCATTAGCAAGAGATTTACCTATATTTATCCAAAAGGGATATAAGGTAGAAATGGTAAAATGCATGGATATGTTTCCGCATACACCGCATGTAGAGACGGTTGTAGCAATATCAAGAATCAGCTAGTAATATTTGCTTAGTTTTCTTTGAAAACTAAGCTTATGTGTTTTGATATAGATACTGCTAGCATATATAAAGAAATTTTTGATGAAGCAAAGGTATTATTTATTACACCAATAGAAGGATATTTATCAAAGTTTGATAAATACGAATATAAAACGTGTTGGGGTACTGAAGAATTTAGTAAGTAGTGATGCAAAAAACCTGTGCCTTTATGAAAATAAAAGCATAGATTTTTTTACATTACCTCTGTTTCTTTTGCTACAGATATTTATAGATTTGCAAAAGGATTTATTCGCGGATACTCTCAATATAGGGAATAAAATTAAATAAATATTTAAAATCTATGAACTAACTTTTTTATAAACTAATTTAATGGGAGAGATGGTTTTATGGATGTTTGGATAGCACTAATAATATTTCTTGTAATATATTCTATAATAAAAAAGGATATATTTTTAACTATTTTAGCTTTATTCGTTGCTTTACCATACTTTCTTTTATTTAAATTAGATCTTTTTCAAATGCAACTAATTTATAAAATAATATTATGGATTGCTATTTCTGTGGGAAGTATATTTCTTTATTTCAAGTTCTCAAAATGAGAGAATTTCTGATTCAAATCTTATTTATTGTGGCTAAATATAGTTTTATTAGACTAAAAATTTTATACTAAATTGTAATTGTTATATTACTTTTGTGAGGACAGGCAAGAAAATAGTTATTTTATCTATAAGTAATAAATATGAGATAATTGATACTCTTGTGATAGTAACTGTTGACCACGGGATAAGTTTCTCCTTAAATAGTAAATCCAGTAGAGTTAGGGAATTTTAACTTCTACTGGATTTATTATTTGTATTATAAATAATATTATTTTACTTCAGTAACACCAGATACAGTAGCATTTTCCATAGTAAATGAATCCTTATATTCTTCACTAGCAAAGTATACATTTCCTTGAACATCAGTACCATTTAAATTGAAGCCGTTTTCCTCAACGTAAATATCACCAACAAAGGTACCATTTTGAATTCTAGCATTAGGACTTTTAATAGTTAATTTAGGAGCTGTTAAAGTATACTCTTCAGTTATATTATGATCATCATCTTGAGCATAAAGAGCTATTTTACGATATAAATCTCGAGTAGGGTCATCTTTGTCGTGAAATTCTCCCTCTAATACTAACTCTTCATCAGTTGTTAAATCATTTAGTATACATATGATCCAAGTGCCATCTTTACTAATGGCTTTTTCAAAATCATCAACATTATTTACTATTGAAGCTGTTGTTACTGCGTCTACTTGCCCTTCACCTGTTGGTTCGTTATTTGAAGGCGGTTCTTCACTTGTACATCCGGTAACTAATGTTAATACCAACAATAATAATAAGCTAAAACTTAGAATCTTATTCATAAAAATTTTCCTCCTTTAAAATGTAGTTATTTATTATTAATTATAATGAACATATTTACTTATATTATATAAAATGATATATTTTGACGTAAATTATTCATATTATGCTATTGGAATACAGACAATAAAATAGAGACTTATTTGGAATATAGAAATTTTGTTTAGAGGAGAGTTAAATATTATGAAAAACTGCTGTGAAAGATGTAAAACAGAGCTTTGTGCAAGTAAAGTATCTATATTTGCTAATTTAAGTAGAGAAGAATTAATCGAAATTATCAAGATGACTGGACATAGGGAATTTAATAAGGGAGAGACGGTATTTTTAGAGGGAACTGAAGCAAATACATTATATTTAGTAAATGAAGGGAAGATAAAGCTTTTTAAATATACTAAAGATGGAAAAGAACAAATACTTCATATATTATCTGAAGGTGATTTTTTTGGAGAACTTAATTTATTTAAAGAAGGAGAGTATAGCTTTAATGCTAAGGCAATAGATAAAACAAAGCTTTGTACTCTTACTAAAGATAAAATGAGAAATCTAATTTTAGAAAGACCTGAAATTGGTTTGAAGATACTAGAAGTAGTAGGTGAAAGGTTATCTAAGCTAGAAACATTAGCTCAGAACTTAGCTACAAATGATGTAGAGACTAGATTAGCTAATCTACTTTTAGAGCTTAAAGAAAACTATGGAAAGCTAACTTCAAAAGGAATTGAAATAAAGCTTCCGATAACTAGAGAGGATATGTCAAATTATACTGGAGTAGCTAGAGAAACAATAAGCAGAAAGCTTAAAAAATTTGAGGAAGAGGGAATAATAGAAATAGTGGGGATTAAAAAAATCATAATAATAGATGAAGATAGGTTAATTAATTATATTTAGAAAATTAAAATCTAAGATAAGATTTTAATTTTTTCTTCTTGTTTGATTTGCATCACATTATAAATTTTAATTATTCTGTATGATGTAAATAAAAGATAAACAAGGAGGAAATGATGATGACTAGAATGTTTAATAAAGAACAAAAAATTGGAGAGATAGCAGCTATATTTCCAAAGGCTACAGAGATTTTCATGGATTATGAAATTGACTTTTGTTGTGGTGGAGATAGAAAATTAGGAGAAGCTTTGAAGGAACAGGGTATTAGTGAAGAAGAAATTTTTTATAAGCTTGATAAATCTTATGATGAGTTTAAAAACACATTGAGTAAGGAAGTAGACTGGCGATCTGAATCAATGACAGACCTTATGGATTATATAGTCAATAAGCATCATAGTTTTATGAGAGAACAAATGCCTATTACTGCACAGCTATTAAATAAAATATTGAAGGTTCACTATATTGATAATGGAGAATTGTTATCTAAATTAAATAAATTATTTAATAGTTTAAAAACTGAAATAGAAGAACATCTTATTAAAGAAGAAGAGTTATTATTTCCATTAATAAAAGAATATGAAAAGAAACCTTCAAAAAAGACTTTGGAAAAAGCATTAAAAGTGATGGCTGAAATAGAAAGTGAACATGATAATGCAGGGGATATATTAAAAGAAATGCGTAGATTAACAAAGGGATATATAGTTCCAGAAACAGGCTGTAGTTCCTTTGAAAGAACATATAAAAATATACAATCTATAGAATCAGATCTTTTTAAACACATTCATCTTGAAAACAACATCTTGTTTAAAAGATTAGAAAATCAATAGGATTTTACTAAGAAAATTCGAAACAAAAATGATTATTTGATACTCTAAAGGGAATAATTTAAATAAGTAAAAATGTTGGAGGTGACAAGTTGAAGGCTATTTCTTTAATGGTTGAGGAACATAAAAATATTAAAAGAATGCTTAAAGTTATACGAAAGCTTTGTATAGGGATAGTTAATGGTGAAGAAGTTAATTTTGAAGCCTTTCAAAAAGTTATTGATTTTGTAAGAAATTATGCGGATAAGCATCACCATAAAAAAGAAGAGAATATATTATTTAAAAAAATGTCAGATGAGTTAGGTAAAGCTGTTGCAAATGGTCCTATATACGGTATGCTTGCAGAGCATGATTTAGGACGTTTATTTATAAACAATTTAGAAACTGCTTTAGAAAAAGTGAAAGAAGGAGATTTAGATTCTAGAGTTGATGTTATTGGCAATGCAATAGCGTATACTGACCTATTGTATAGACATATAGATAAGGAAAACAACGCTATATATAAGTTTGGGGAAAAAAATTTAAGTAATGAGGCTCTTAAGGAAGTAGAAGATAAATGCCAAATAGTGGAGAAAGAAGCAAGCAAAAAAAATATACAAGAGAAATATTTAAAGTTAATTGATGAATTAGAAGCTTTGTAACCAAGGGTAACCAAGGGGACGGTTCTTGTGGTTGACTGATTAGTCAACCACATACATTTTAATTTAAAAAGAAAGGAGAAAATATGTCTAAATTTTATACTGAAATATCAAAATACTACGATTATATATTTCCAGTATCGAATGCTAAATTAAGCTTAATAAGAGAGTTAGCAGGAGATAAACCTAAGGATATTTTGGATGTAGCCTGTGGCAGTGGTGGCTATTCAAAAAAATTAAAGAACTTAGGATATAACGTGACAGCCATTGACCTAGATAAATCTATGATTAGCCAACTGAAGGAAGCAGATATGGAGATTGATACAAGAGTTTTAAATATGCTAGATATAGATAAATTGCATAAAAAATTTGACCTAATATTTTGTATTGGAAATTCAATGGTTCATCTTAATGATAATGCAGAAATTTCAAGGTTTTTAGAAAAATGCAAGAACAGCCTTAAACCAGGTGGGTATCTACTAGTTCAAATAGTTAACTATGATAGGATACTTGAAAAGAATATTAAGTCATTACCAACAATAGAAAATAAAGAAGTAGGATTGATTTTTGAGCGATACTATGAGTATTTGCCTGAAGATCATAAAATAGATTTTAAAACTGTATTAAAGGTAGATGGATTAAATCTAGAAAATCATGTATTACTTCATCCTATTACTTCAAAGGAATTTGTAGGTTTATTAGAAAAATTAGGATATAAAAATATACATATGTATGGTAATTTCAATAAGGATGTTTATGAGCCTATAAAATCTTTTCCACTAGTAGTTACTGCACAAGTCTAAATTTTAAAAAAGGGGATGCGAAATCAAGACTATTTTCGATTTTGTATCCCTTTTTCATTTTTGATGAAACTTTTACAAGATTTTTATTCGTCTTATGTATGTAATACATAGAAGCGCTTCTATTGGGGGTTGATTGAAATTAAAATGAACAAAAAGGAATTTGAAGAATTATTTAATAGATATAAAGCTGATATCTATAGAATTGCTTATACTTACGTAAATAATAAAGATGATGCCTTAGATATAGTTCAAGAAACAGCTTATCAAGCTTATATTTCAAAAAACACGATTAGAGATAAAAGTAAGTTTAAATCATGGGTTCTAACTATTACAGTAAATAAATCAAAGGATTTTTTAAAAAAGAAAAAACCTATATTAATAGATGATGTAACACTTTTAGATAAAAATACAATAGAAGACCAAGAAAATTTAACTTTATTCATGGATAGCTTAAGGAGTTTAGCAGTAGATGAAAAACATATTATAATCTTAAAAATCTATTTTGAATATACCTTTGAAATGATATCTGAAAAACTTAAAATGTCTACCAATACGGTTAAAAGTAGGTATTATAGAGCTTTGGAAAAATTAAAGCTTGAGGGGGGATCCATATGAATAATAATTTAAAAGATATGTTAAATGATATTCCTGTACCAGAGGACATAGATAAAGCAATACAATTAGGTTTTAAGAAAGCTAATAGCGAATTAAGGAGAAGAAAAATGAAGAAATCCTTTATAACTATAGCTGCTTCCTTAACTATTATAATAAGTTCAATAGGGGTTATGGGCTTTGATAAAGTAGAAGCAGCAATTAAAAGAGCACTGCAGTATATTCCGGGATATAATGTTTTGGTAGATACAGAAGAAGGAAAAGTATTAGCTCTTAAAGAAAAGGTAAGATATGAAAAAGATGATATTTATGCTGTAATTACTGCAGCGTCAAAGTTAGGTAAAGATTTTAATATCTCAATTGAAAGTAATTTTAAGGAGATAGATAAGACTGAAGTATTATTAAAGGATAAAGATGGTAATACTATATCTTCAAAAAGTTGGAGCAGAGCAGGTGGAGGAGACTATTGGCAAGGTGATTATTACTTCGAAGTGGAAGATGAGTATGATAGCTATTCGCTATTATTAGGGGATATTGAGATTCCATTTACTTTAGAGAAAACTGAAGAAATAGAAGATTTCTTACAATTAGGTAATCATGCCTCTGATAAGGGAATTAGCATTGTAGCTATTAAAAAGCCTTTAGAAGATAAATTGATGATAAGCTTATTACATCAGTCAAAAGAAAAAATAATTGAAGATTATCCTTTTGAACAAAATCTATGGTTAAGTCAAGAATTTGATATTGAAAAAAGTATGTATATATTAGATAAAGAAGGTAATAAGATATATCCAGACATTCCTTCATCATTTGGTAAATTAATGTCTGATTTTTACTTTAACATACCTAATCAAGAAGGGCTAAAACTCATATTGCCATATGTTAAAGTAAGTTATCCAGATGTAAAAACAGATAAGATAAAAATACAATCACTAAAAGATGGTGAAGTGCAAAGTATTAATAAGGAATTACCATTTGGTCAGTTTAGTATAGAAGTAATAAATGCTAAGGCTAAGGGAAACCAAATTATAATTAGTTTCAAACTAAATTCATTAGAAGATGAGATAATTGATTCATTTAGTGTAAGGGGTATAGACGGCTATGGATTAAGACCAAATGAAGAAACAGGGAATATGGAATTATATATTGACAAAGAAGATGCAGGTAAAATATATTTTGCATCACCTACAACTGTATTACTTGGTGATTGGGTTATAGATTTAGATTAGTAATAAAGGTCAAGAGAAATCTTGGCCTTTTATTATTGTGAAGTATATTAAAGGGCAGTACGGCAATTATAATATATGTTTATGTTATATTTACTATTGACTTTAATAATATTAATGATACAATAAATATTATTAAAGTCAATGTAAAAGGAGGTGTAAATTTGGATATTGATAAAATTCCACAGTGGATATTAGCCTTAGAACAAGAAGATGTTAACTTTATAAAAAATTTTATATTAAAATCAGGGTCTTTGAAGGAAATTGCAAAACTGTATGATGTTTCATATCCAACTGTAAGATTACGACTAGATAGACTTATTCAAAAAATTGAACTTTGGGATCAAAAGGAAGAGGAGCCATTTTGTACTTTTATTAAGGGATTAGCAGTTGACTCACGTATAGATTTGGAAACTGCAAAAATTATTATTGAAAAATATAAAAAAGAAAAGGAGATATAGGGATTATGTTAACAGTTATAATTAGTATTATAATAACTTTGGTTTTATGGGTAATTGAATCTTATTGTTCCAAACTTAAAAACCCACTTTTTTTTTGTACTTAACTCATCTATTATAGTAGGTTGGATTGAGGGAAGAGAGAAATACAAAAAAAGACAAAAGGAAGAGTTAAGCAAGATGAAAGCAAAAGATATTGATGATAAATGTGATTATAATTTTTAGCTTTTGATTAATTTAACTAATATGTACATTTACTTAATTTTGATGTTCGTAGTAAATTGTTGTACAAAATTCTACTATTATAGAAATTGTAAAGCTAAAGGAAAGGCCAACACCTACATAAACAAGCATTTCATCGTCTATTACTTTTGCTGCAATGAAAAATAATAGCATGAGAACAAAGTTAATGGTTTGTGTCAACCCGAATGATTTGCTGCGAGATTTTAAGTTAATTAATTGATTTCGTTCGTCAAGCTCATTAAGCATATCTTCCTTCGTCAATTCACGAGACATACTTCGGATAATTGACCCAATTCCAAAATATAGACATAAAGCAGAAATGATACAACTTTTTACTCTAAATTCTATGATGATATTAAGAATTAGTAGAAGTATTCCTAATGATGTAAGTAATATACCAGATATAAAATTTCTTTTGCTATAAATTTTCATACTTTTTATCCTCCAATTCTTTATTTTCTTTTAAGCAACATAATTCTTCAACGGTTACTCCAAATACTTCTGCTATTCGATAAGCAAGCATAAGTGAAGGGTTGTACTTTTCCTTTTCAATAGAAATAATAGTCCGTGACGAAACATGAACTAAATCTGCTAATTGTTGCTGTGTCATTTTTGCTGCTGTTCGTAATTCTTTAATTTTTGTTTTCATCTATTCCCTCTTTTCTATAACATGAAGTAAACTTCACGTGAAGCTAGCTTCATGTTAGCATATATTTATATTAGTGTCAAGAAAAAAATATATCTTGATACTGTCAAGTAAAAGTTGGCAAAATTATTATTTTTAAATTTAATCATCCAATTTTGCTGTTTTAATTATGTTTTTATGCCCGATAGGGCAAGAGTATTCTATTTATACTTTCTACAATTTTAAAAATAAATTTACATATACTTTACAATGATTTCAAAATTGTTATTCTATAATACTAGACTTATGATTATAGAATAACAATAAGTCTGAGAGCCCTATTTTTAGGTCTAATTCTATTTATTCATCAGTATTAATGCTCTATTATGTTGTATTTTTTTAGGCTTATATTAGAGCATAGGTATCGTATGTTAGCTTATTCTTTTAAGTTATATAATATATTAGATATTAAAAACTTAGGTTCATTTGACTTGCACATTTGCAACCTAACATGTCCTTTATGGCTTTTCTTCCGTTAGTTACTGAACATTGACTAAATGGCATGCTTGCTCTTTTGTGTTTGTATATCTTGCTTTTCTTTGGCTTTTTATTTACTTCTGCTGCTGTTAATCCTACTTTTTCTATTATTTCTTCAAGCTTTTCTTCTTTTATTTCTTTGTTCAGTAGTGATTTTATTGTTGTTGCTAATTCTTTGCTTGCTTTTTCTGCTAGTATCTTGGCTAAGTTACTGGCTCCTTGTATTGACCAACTTGTTTTATTCCCTTTCATCCTTTGTGCTAATATATCACATATGCTATGTTCCATTGTTCCTAGATTTCTATATTTAATTCCTTCTGGTGGTTGCGGCATATTTATGTCTGGGCGAAGTTTGTAGAGCACTATCCCTTCTTTGTTGTTTACTAGGTAATTATATAGTGCCTGTAATTTCTTCATTTTCTTTTGATTATCATTGTTTTCTATCATTAGTTTTGTTATCATTTCTAATCCTTCTTCTATGTTACCATTGCTTAGTTTCTTTATTATTTCTTTTGCCTTTTTCTTATCTTCTATGTTCTTAAGTACTGCTTGATTTCTATGAAATGGATCTAATTGAAAGTGTGAATTGTCTTCTTTTATAACTTCTTTTATCCAGTTTGCTCCATCTCCATTTACTATTTTTGTTTCTATTTCGTCAGTATTATATTGTTTCGCTATTTTGGCTTGTCTTAGTTTTCTAAATTCTTTACTACTTCCAAAGCTTGCATATGCTTTTTTGTTCTTTAGTACATATCTATCTTTTTTCTCATGCTTCTTCTCCCAGCCTTCATAAAAAATTCCTAATTTTAGTTCTTTTTTCTCTTTTCCCTTAGTCTTTTTATCTTTACCTTGGATATTTATCCACACTCCATCCATTTCTTCAAACAATATTTTTGTTTCTTTTTTGCCTTGTAATTTTTCTTCGTTGTTTAATTTTATTTCGTGTTTTTCTTTTTGTTTTAGTTGTTCTCCTAAGTTTTGTATTATGTTCCAAGCTGCTGAATGACTTATACTTTGGTTTGTCATTTCTGTTATTTTATTTGCTGTTTTTCTATATGATTCATCTGTTGCTAGATCTACTATTTTTTCTACTAGATTTGTAGATATATGTCCTATGGTTTCCATTTTTAAGTATTCATCTAAAAGGCATTTGTAACCTCTTTTACCCTCTTGTGTAGTATATTGATATATTCTACGTTTATATTCAATTTCGCCCATTATTGTTTTTATGGTAGTTTTCTTTAATCCTTTATTTCTATATTCTTCTTTATCTCTTTCTTTCATTAATTTATTATCTAATTTTTCTAATAGCTCTACGAGCATTTCACATGCCTGTCGGCATACAAGCTTATATATAATTTTCTCTAAGTTCTTGAAATTAATTTCTTTTTCATCTAAACTTATATTATACATGTAATCATCCCTTTTATAGTTTTCTTATTAATTACTATTATATTGGATGATTCATATATGTTAAAGGTGCTTTCGGGCATCTTTTTCATTTTTGTTGTTTTTGCCTACTAAAATTATACTCTAAGATATATCTTGCTGAGTAAAAACATTATGAAAGGAATGAGGCTATGAGTCAAAATAATATATTATATGTCACTAAAAAAATTGAGTATCCAATTTTAAACTTTATAGTATCATTTATTATTTTTATAATTGTATATTCTTTGATTAGCGAATTGTTTAGTAAATTATCTTCTAAAGTAAAATCAAAAAACTTGATAATAATTAAAAGAATAGTCCAAGGTATTCTTTATCTAGTATTTATAGTTTTTTTACACTATAAAAATTCTGTGAGTTATGATTATTTTAAAACAATAAATATTAAAACATTAATTGTAACTTTATTAATTATGTTTTCTTTTAATTTCTTATACGAAAATACAATTCAAATACTAATAGATAGACACTTTTCAAATGAAGTTGATGATTCAACACAAACACTGGAAGGAATTTTTTCTAACCCTATTGCGGCTTTTTTGGAAGTTTGTATAACAGCACCAATTGCTGAGGAAATATTAATTAGAGGATATTTTTTTAGTACCTTGAATGAAAAGTATAGCATATTTCTAACATTAATAATAACCAGTATATTTTTTGCAGTACTTCATTTTGATTTTGCAAATACCATTTTTTATTTATTAATGGGAATATTTTTTGGTATTATAGTTATTCAAACAGGTTCAATTACTTACTGCATTATATTGCATTTTAGTTTAAACTTTTATGAATTTATTAGTTATTATAAAAGAAAATATGATTCAGAAGTTTCGGGATAGAATCAAGTTGTTTTGAACATATAAACTCATAGAAAATATGACTCAAATTATTAGACAAAGCAAGAAAACATAAAAGAACTTTAATATTGGAAAAATATAAAATAGAAGTTTATATATACACTTAAACGGGTACATATGTAATCAGGTACTAATCATAAAGAATTTATTGTTGTAATATTAAATAAAAATATCAAACATCTGGAGGTACTTAATGTTAAAATTTATTTCTTTAATTGGATTATTGCTATATTTTGCAGTTTTACTTATTGCGGTAACAAAAGAAAAGAAAAATAATACTGTGGAAGATTATTTTTTTGCTGGTAGAAGTTTGCCATTTTGGGCATTATCAATTACTTTTATAGCATCATGGTGGGGTGCAGGTTCAGCAATTTCTACTGCTGATCTTGCCTATGATGACGGGTTAGGTGCATTTTGGTATTATGGAGTTCCAGTTCTTCTTTCAACATTTTTGATGATACTTGGAGCAAAGGCAATAAGAAAAGTAGGATATCTTACACAGGGAAAGATGATGGAAGCAAGATATAATTTATTTACTTCAAAATTATTGTCTGTTATGATACTTGTTTTTATGACTTTTTCTGCCGCTTCTCAGATGGTGGGAATCGGTAATTTTTTTGGCACATACCTTGGCATGAATTATGAGGCTGCTGTTTTAGTAGGTACAGGAATCGTATTGATATATTCTATGTTTGGAGGTTTTCGTGGCGTAGTTTTTACAGATATTATTCAATTTGTATTACTAGTTATATCTGCTGCAGCAGTATTTGTCATTGCAATTATAAACGCAGGAGGCTTAGAAAACATTTCTTCTGTAGCTACTTTAAAAGAAAAAGGTGAGTTCATGAGCTTTACTGCTGGGGCTTCGAAGTATATGATGTATGTGATTACATTTGGCTGTTCGTGGATGATACAGGCCAATGTATGGCAGCGTATTTCTGCTACTAGAAATGATAAAGATGCTAGAAAAATGACAGTTATGAGCTTTTTTGCATACATACCTTTGTATTTAATTGTAGTACTAACTGGAATGGCAGGAATTGTATTATTTGATAAATTACCAGAAGGTGGAGTTGTAATTGCTATTGTTACTGACTATATGCCTCCAGTTCTTGGAGCAATAGTATTTGTTGGTATTTCTGCAGCAATTATGTCTACAATGGATTCCCTAATCAATACTGGTGCAATGACTATTGCAATTGATTTAAATACAAAGGAAAATGATGAGGCAAAGAAACTCAAATTTTCTCGAATCTCAACTCTTATAGTTACAGCAGTTGCTTTGATTATTTCTTTGAGGATTCGTTCTATTTTAGAGATTTCTTGGATAGCATCTGATATTATAACTACAGGAGTTTTCGTTCCTCTTGTACTTGGCTTTATATGGCGTAGGGGTAATAGCAATGGAGCTACAGCTTCTATGATTGTCGGATTTACTTATTGTATTTATAATTTGTTAAATCAATTTGGTATAACGCTTCCAAAATTTTGGAAAGAACAATCTGCTATGCAGGTAGTTATTGGTGCTGCACTTTCACTATTTGTTTATGTTATAGTAAGTATGCTTACTAAACCAGAATATGAAAAGGCAGATCGATTTATCAAACAAGCAGGATTATTAAATATATCAAGTATATCAAGGGGGGTATATTGCTATGGGAAAGAAAGTAATCAGTCTAAGTATTGATGAAAGCGATATAGAGGGAATTCTAGAAAGTCGTATTATTTTAAAAAGCACTAATGAAATAGCTTATACTGATGAATATGAAGTTATAGATAATGAAAATTGTCTTCCGGATATTGGAAAGTTAGATTATAAGAACAAAGAGCTTGGATTGGATTTGAAAGATGTTACTTTAAGAGAACTTTATAAAAAAGTTTTAGACAAAGTTTTAAATTAAGTACTTACTAAGCAGAAAAATAATGCATTTGGTAAGGTGGTTATAATGAAGATTCAAGGTTATGATATCATTGTAGACATTGAAAGCACAAAAAAATATCGAGACAAATATAATGAACAGTGTCATTGCGAACAGTGTGAAAATTTTAGATTAAACTTTATTACTTATTATCCTAACATCGTAAAGTTTCTTCAACAGTTTGGTATAAATATTTATTATCCCTTAGAAATAATGGATTTAGGGTTTAATAATGAAATAGGCAGAAGGGAATATTTAGTGTATTATTCTGTTAAAGGGGTACTTCCAATAGATAAGATAGAATTAACAGTTAATGATGTAAATATAGTTTTAAGAAATTGGAATATAGCACATGAATCTTATGCTAATACGGGAATGGAAAGACCATATTTTATTATTGAGATTGGTAGTTTATTCTTAAAAGATACTAAGTATGAATTCTATAATGCAATAAAAAGTGGAAGAGAAATAGAATTTAGCTATAATGGAAAGAATTATTTTGTAAGTAGAAGTGATGATACTAATTGGTACATATATTGCGAAGAAACAAAGACAAAACAGCATTTTACATCCGTAGAAAAGTTGTTGAATAACGCTACGTTGGAAGATTTAAACATTAATGATTTATGGAATGATATAAGGATTGATTATATTTTATAATATTTACTATTATGATTTAATCTAATAATAGTTTAAAACATTGTTCAGATCCTGTCGTTTCAAAGGCAACATCTGCCATATTACCATTTGTTAATTTTCTAATTTCAGCAACTACATCAACTTCATTTGGATCAAGAACTGCAGCAACATTTTCGTTACGTGCGTATTCTTGACGTATTGATTTTCTTTGGATTACAAATATTTGGCTAGCACCGTTATAAAATTGTCAATATGTTTGTTAAGAAAAAAACAAATATATTAATTGTTCATGAATAATTTTACATATATTTTGGGTGTAACAGATATTATTTTTACATATGTAAAGTTTACTTGACATTTTTGAAACGCAGAGGTATTATATTAATGTAAAGTAAACTTTACATCTTAAAAGGAGGTATATATTATTGAAAAATAGGTTAGAAGAAATACGAAAGGCCCATGGGATTACTCAAGAACAATTAGCAAATGGTCTTAAAGTTTCTAGGCAGACAATAAGTTCATTGGAAAGTGGGAGATATAATCCATCTATAATATTAGCTTTTAAAATTGCTCGTTACTTTAAAACCACAATTGAAAATATTTTTATTTATGAGGAGGGTGTTGATGGTGAATAAAAAGAGGATTCAAATTATTTCAATTATATTATCAATTTTAGTTGGAGGAGCTTTAATAGGTTTTGGAGTATTTGGAGATTTTTCAGAAAGAGAAAATAGTAGTTTGCAAGGTGCACTAATGGGATTGGGAGCAGGTTTAATAGGAGCAGCAGGTGCACAACTTGTTTCAATTAGGATTTACACTAAAAACCCTGAATTGATGGATAAAAAAGTAATTGAAGTTAAAGACGAAAGGAACATAACAATAAAAAACAAAGCAAAAAGCAAAGTTTATGATATTTATAATTTAGTTTTTCCTATTATGATATTTGGACTGATTATAGCTAATGTTGACTTTACCCTAATTGGAATAATGTTAGTAATCTATGCATTTCGCATAATATTGTTGATTGCATATACTAATAAATACAATAGAGAAATGTAAGGGAGTTTAGGAATATTTATTGTGGGTTTTCTATTTTGATCTATTGATTATTATAAAGCTGAAGAAATTAAAAACACTTATCTCGAGATAAAAAATGGGCTATATGTGGACATTCTCTTGGAGGTGTTATGGCATCAGATTACGCATATAATAATCAAGAAGATATAAAAGCTTTGATATTATATGCATCATATCGTGAAGATACCAATGATTTATCTAAAATTGATATTACTGTTTTATTTATTTGGGGAACTAAAGATGGAGTTGTTCAAATAAATAAAATTATCGATTCTAAAAAAATTTTACCTAGGAATTCTATTTTTAAGAGTATAGAAGGTGGGAATGATAGTCAATATTATAATGCATTAAATGCACCATACAAGAAGATGACCATAATCAAGTATGCAGGACATACACCTTTTTTGGATAATCCAAGTGAGTTTTGTAATGGAGTTAAAGAGTTTTTATCCAACATAAACTTAAAAGGAGGTCAGAATTGAAATATTTCTTCAGTTAATATCGTGTGTAGATAAAATGATGGCAATATATTTGTGAGGAAGCAAAATATATATAAATAGGAGCACAGTTAAGGCTAGGATGTGTTTTCACGTACAAAAATACTGTTTCTTATTATAACCTTATTAGGATTAACTGTATCAAGATTTCCATCTACGTATACATATGCATAAAGAACATAATTATTATTCATTTATTTATTTATACTATCTTTTAAATTAATGGAGGTGTATATATGTGTGGAAGGTTTTTACTCGATAGAGAAATAAGTGAGATAATAAAAAAATATAAAATAAAAAACAACAAGGTTACAGAATACAATGTAGGCGATTTCTATCCAAGTAAAAAA
Source organism: Brassicibacter thermophilus (assembly GCF_055378355.1). NCBI lineage: Bacteria > Bacillati > Bacillota > Tissierellia > Tissierellales > Thermohalobacteraceae > Brassicibacter > Brassicibacter thermophilus. Next base: position 422,149 of record NZ_AP042446.1, read on the forward strand.
GCACCTATTATTTTGGATGAAGAAAGTAAAACTATTACTCTAGCAAAATGGGGATTTTCAAACAGTAACAATAAAAAAGTTGTTATAAATGCAAGGAGTGAAACTATTACAGAAAAACCTATGTTTAAAAATGCCATATTAGGTTCAAGATGTGTAATTCCTGCTAATTTGTTTTATGAGTGGAAGGATGAAGGAAATAGAAAAAAGACTAAATATAAGATAAGATTCTACGATAACGATTTAATATTACTTGGAGGTATTTACAGGATATCTTATGATACAAACCAGAGAGAACAAATGTCATTTGTTATTATAACCACTGAGGCTGAAGGAGATATAAAGGCAATTCATCATCGAATGCCACTTATAATTAACAACGACGAACTAGATTTATGGATTAATAAAAATACATCAACTAGACTAGTCAAACAAATTCTTAAGTCTAATACTGGCAATAAATTAAAAATTGAAAAATGTGAAGCAGGAATAACTAGGAAAGATAAATTTGAGCAACTAAAAATGAAAATACAATATTGAAAAGCAGATTTAGGATGTGTAAATTTTAGCATTCAGGTAAAAATTCTGTTAAATAGATAACAGCACGGGTATAATAGTAATAATGAATTAAGGGAAAAAGGGGGGAATAAAATGTTTAAGTGGAAAGATGAATATAGCTGTAATATTAAAGAGATAGACAAGCAGCATCAAAAATTATTTGAAATAGGTTCTAGACTATATGAATTAGCGACCTTAGATGATGATATAGATAGATATGATGAAATGATGGAAATACTATCAGAATTAGCAGATTATACTATATATCATTTTGGTTATGAAGAAAAGCTCATGAAAAAGTATGGATATGAAGATTTAGAGCAACATAAAAAACAACATAAGGGTTTTGTAAACAAAATAATGTCTATAAAATCAGAAGAATTAGATGAAAATCAAAAGAAAATGGGAATGGATATGGTAGTATTTATTGCAAATTGGATAGAGAATCATATATTAAAGTCGGACCAAAGATATAAGGAATTCTTTAATAAAAATGGTGTATATTAATATTGTTTTAAGAAAAGCATGATATTAGCTTCCCCTTTTTTAGCTAATTAAAAATGCAGTAAAAAAAGAAAAAAACAAAAATATTTACAAAATTCGATATAATATGATATAATAGTATAAAAGACCTATATAAATAGTCAATTAGACCTATTGCTATATAGGTCTAAATTACCATTTATAATTAAGTACATACTTTTCAAAAAAGGCAAACCTATTGAAAAATAGGGACGCAAAGCCAAGGGCCTAAGGTTGATAAACTATGGTAGCCGGTTGCTGAAGAATTAGGTAAAACTTTCCATTCGGCAATCAAGGAAAGTTTTTTTAATTGTTTATCCTAACTTTTCAGCATTAATTATTTTATTAAAAATGCTAAAAGGGGATGAAAGTAATGATGAACTTTTTAGAAGCTAATACCATACGATTTGAATCAAGACATAATAATTTTGCAGCGGAATTAAAAGAATATTTAAGTGATATTAATGCAGATTTCTGCTTATTATTTTCAATAAAAGGTTGCAAGGTAAAAAAGATACTACACGTAGTTAATGAAGATAGTAAATTATCAGATTTAGATTTTCAAAACATGTATATTGATGTTTACAGCAATTATATTATAAATAATATGTTTAATGAAAGAAAAGCAATTATCAGTGAAGAACAAGAAAATAGTTTAGTAAAAGGTGTAAAAATTGAAATATACATTCCTGTGATTAAAGATACAGAGTTAATAGGATTTGTTTATATAGGTAGTTTAAATGAAAAAGTCATAACTTTAAATATTAAAAATTTAAATGAAATTATGAACAAATACATATTAGAGTTTTTTAACATTGAAAAAAAAGTACTTTCCAATGAAGTATTGTATAAGACAATTACTTTTGTTCATGAAATATTCAAAAATAAGTCAGAATATATGATTAGACATAATTATAATGTTGCGACGTGGGCGATTTCGATTGCAAAAAAAATGAACTTTCCTGAAAAAAAGGTGTTTAATATATGGAACTGTTAACTTAAAATGAAAAAATAGCATGATTTTATAGAAAAATTCTTAATGGATCTTGACCTTACAGCCCTATATGAATTTTAGCTATTACAATAAAGCTGTCAAGGGTCAAGATAAACGAGCAAAGCTCGCCCTTGACAGCTTTATTTTAAATAGCTATGGAATGGTTAAGGGCTGTAAAAATAAAAATTGCATAGCAAATAAACCAAGAAATAAGGCAAAGCAGAGAGAACCCTTAACAAGTAAATATTATGCAGATAATAACCAATTACTGCGATCTCTATCGCTATATTTGGCACCTGCTACCTGGGCAGGAGTAAGGTTACTCAAAGAAGAATGAGGCCGTATATAATTAAAGAAGAATACAAAGTTTGCAATTAAGTTATTAGCGCTTTCGAAACAGTTAAAACCTCGCTTTGGTTTATACCAGGCTTTAAATTCCTTATTAAAAGATTCAATTATATTGTTTGATATATCATCATCAAAAGATTCAACTCTTATATGGTTGGCACCGGCAAAGATAGATTTAGCAGGCACCTTATAAGCACTATATCTATCAGTAACGATAGTATTAGGAATGCCAAATTTCTTTGCTTTTTTAAAAAGGCTGAAGGCCTGGTTAGAATTTCTGTAAGGAGATAGATGAAAATTTATAATAAAGCGAGTTTCAGAATCAATGATAAACCAGAGATAATGTTTTTTACCATTAATTTTAACAACAGTTTCATCAGCATGCCACTCATCAGAAGAAGATAAGTCAATGGTTGAAGAAAGCTTACTAGATATACTGTCAAACAAAGGTGCAAACTTTTTAACCCAGGATGCAATGGATACATGGGAAACCTTAATATTATAAGTGATATATAGAAACTGCGATATCTTCCTTGTTGAAGAATTATTTAAAAAATAAAGGTTAAGAGCAGTAATAATAACAAACATAGGAAACCTCATTCTTTTAAAATCAGTTTTACCGGAAAGGTTAGACGATGAGGGATTATCGATAGTAGTTGGTTTAGCGATAAAGAAAGAATGGTAACACTTTTTATCTGAGCATCTATAGTTTGTATAGTGTTTATAATTATGATGAATAAAAGATGCTTTGCCACACTTGGGACATCTTGGATGTTTGGTATTGCGTGTAGTATTAGATTTAGGCTTTGTAGAAAATTGACGTCTACAATCACGGCATTGATACTTTTGATAACCATAAGGATCTTTGCCAAATTTATAAAGTTTTGAAGAATTACATCTAGGACACTTAATTTTTGGTATAATAGTCATAGGTCTCGACCTCCTTTGGAGTAGTGTTTTTGTGTCTATTGCTATTATACCTAAAGGAGTTCGAGACTTTCAATTTTCATTTAAGTTAACAGAACGTAATATATACATTGGAGCACTAATGCATGATATAGGGAAAATATTTATAGATAATGATATTCTGAATAAAGAAGATAAATTGACAGAAGAAGAATACGAAGAAGTAAAAAAGCATGCTGAAGTAGGGTATAATTACTATAACGAAATTATGGGACAGTTTTCAGATAGCCATATTTCTAGGTGTATACTTGAGCATCATGAAAAATGGGATGGAACGGGATATCCAAATAAATTAAAAGGCAAAAAAATAAGTATTGAAGGTAGAATACTGAAAGTAGCAGATTCAATAGATGCAATTATTTCTGATAGATGCTATAAAAAGAAAAAGGATTTAGGTGAGGCAATTCGAGAGCTTAGAAAGTGCAAAGGAAAAGATTTTGACCCTGTAATAGCTGATATAGCTATAGAAATTTTGCGGGAAAGATTAAATTATATTGGTGCTTCATTAGAAGAACCTATTATTCCTGGAAGATTAGCTATACAATTGAAGGATGGATATCGTTATGTTGACGGATTTGTTAAAAGAGAACATAATACTTTGATATTTGATATGGTAAAAACAGCTACAGGTATCGACAAGGAAGATATAGTAGGTGCTTCATTAGCTATAGAAAGATTGAATATCGTATTTGAATATTCAACACGAATAAAACACATATACAACAGTGAAATTATTTTATCTAATGTAAATGCAAAAGAAAATAAACAGGCTTTTGGATTATTGTGGGCTTTAAGTGGACAGTTATTTGAAATAAATACTGGAAAACGCTTTGATATTATAATTACTAGAATTTCTGGTAATGATCTTGTATTTAGTTTAGAAGATAATTATCCTATAACGAAAGATAAAAAGTATGGTATAATTGTAGAATTTGATGATGGAACAGAAGTGCCATTAACCGGAGAAGTAATAAGTAATGTAAAAATAATGAATAATATTCATTATAGATATCAATTTGTAGGAATAAAAGAAAAATATAGGGATATAATATTTAGACAAATATTTAGAAAACAAATAGAAATGAGAAAAGCACTTAACGGAATTGCATAAGACAAGGAATGTTTTTCTTTTATTGTTTTCAAATTGCAATTAGAGAATTATAAAGTAGAAATAGGTACATTGTTTTTTAAAGATTTTACTTGAGGAGGGTTATAGATGGATGCAATATTAAATAGGAGAAGTACTTAGAGTATAATTTTAGTAGGCAAAAACAACAAAAATGAAAAAGATGCCCGAAAGCACCTTTAACATATATGAATCATCCAATATAATAGTAATTAATAAGAAAACTATAAAAGGGATGATTACATGTATAATATAAGTTTAGATGAAAAAGAAATTAATTTCAAGAACTTAGAGAAAATTATATATAAGCTTGTATGCCGACAGGCATGTGAAATGCTCGTAGAGCTATTAGAAAAATTAGATAATAAATTAATGAAAGAAAGAGATAAAGAAGAATATAGAAATAAAGGATTAAAGAAAACTACCATAAAAACAATAATGGGCGAAATTGAATATAAACGTAGAATATATCAATATACTACACAAGAGGGTAAAAGAGGTTACAAATGCCTTTTAGATGAATACTTAAAAATGGAAACCATAGGACATATATCTACAAATCTAGTAGAAAAAATAGTAGATCTAGCAACAGATGAATCATATAGAAAAACAGCAAATAAAATAACAGAAATGACAAACCAAAGTATAAGTCATTCAGCAGCTTGGAACATAATACAAAACTTAGGAGAACAACTAAAACAAAAAGAAAAACACGAAATAAAATTAAACAACGAAGAAAAATTACAAGGCAAAAAAGAAACAAAAATATTGTTTGAAGAAATGGATGGAGTGTGGATAAATATCCAAGGTAAAGATAAAAAGACTAAGGGAAAAGAGAAAAAAGAACTAAAATTAGGAATTTTTTATGAAGGCTGGGAGAAGAAGCATGAGAAAAAAGATAGATATGTACTAAAGAACAAAAAAGCATATGCAAGCTTTGGAAGTAGTAAAGAATTTAGAAAACTAAGACAAGCCAAAATAGCGAAACAATATAATACTGACGAAATAGAAACAAAAATAGTAAATGGAGATGGAGCAAACTGGATAAAAGAAGTTATAAAAGAAGACAATTCACACTTTCAATTAGATCCATTTCATAGAAATCAAGCAGTACTTAAGAACATAGAAGATAAGAAAAAGGCAAAAGAAATAATAAAGAAACTAAGCAATGGTAACATAGAAGAAGGATTAGAAATGATAACAAAACTAATGATAGAAAACAATGATAATCAAAAGAAAATGAAGAAATTACAGGCACTATATAATTACCTAGTAAACAACAAAGAAGGGATAGTGCTCTACAAACTTCGCCCAGACATAAATATGCCGCAACCACCAGAAGGAATTAAATATAGAAATCTAGGAACAATGGAACATAGCATATGTGATATATTAGCACAAAGGATGAAAGGGAATAAAACAAGTTGGTCAATACAAGGAGCCAGTAACTTAGCCAAGATACTAGCAGAAAAAGCAAGCAAAGAATTAGCAACAACAATAAAATCACTACTGAACAAAGAAATAAAAGAAGAAAAGCTTGAAGAAATAATAGAAAAAGTAGGATTAACAGCAGCAGAAGTAAATAAAAAGCCAAAGAAAAGCAAGATATACAAACACAAAAGAGCAAGCATGCCATTTAGTCAATGTTCAGTAACTAACGGAAGAAAAGCCATAAAGGACATGTTAGGTTGCAAATGTGCAAGTCAAATGAACCTAAGTTTTTAATATCTAATATATTATATAACTTAAAAGAATAAGCTAACATACGATACCTATGCTCTAATATAAGCCTAAAAAAATACAACATAATAGAGCATTAATACTGATGAATAAATAGAATTAGACCTAAAAATAGGGCTCTCAGACTTATTGTTATTCTATAATCATAAGTCTAGTATTATAGAATAACAATTTTGAAATCATTGTAAAGTATATGTAAATTTATTTTTAAAATTGTAGAAAGTATAAATAGAATACTCTTGCCCTATCGGGCATAAAAACATAATTAAAACAGCAAAATTGGATGATTAAATTTAAAAATAATAATTTTGCCAACTTTTACTTGACAGTATCATGAAATGTAAATGAGTAGACACAATAAAAATAATAGGTTATACTAATTAAAAGGCAGGGAATTTTTCCCCGCCTTTTAATTTTACACAAAAGTTATGATAAGAAGCAAGTTTTGTTTCAAGGTAAAACTATTTCAAAGTAAAGTGAAATAATTTAAACTGGCATTGTGTTAAGCAAAATGTTAGTCTTATATTAAGAAATAATCTTTCTTAACTATGAGCTTTACTCATTTAATAAACTTGTTTTATTAAATAATCAAAAATTTTTTGATTTTAATTTATAGGGTTTTATTTTATAAATAGGAAAACGCTCCACTTAGTTAATAATACGGGAGGACAATTGATGATTTGTTTAAATTCAAGGCAAATTGATATTATTGAGTGGCTTATAAAAGAATTTGAGCCAATTAGTATTAAACAAATGGCCTTTAAATATGAGGTGAGTACTAGAACTATTCGATATGATATAGATTTAATTGATAGCTGGTTAACTCAAAATGAAGCCACCTTAATTAGAGTTCCAAAAAAAGGTATAAAACTAAAGAGCTATTGCGAACGAGATGTTTTGTTAGGAAAGCTGAAATTTTTATCAGTAGAAAATAGGATACTTTCTGATAAAGAGAGAATTAAATATGTTGTTTTAGAATTACTAAATAGTAAAACACCATTAACTATAGAAAGCTTAAGCAATAAGCTGTTTTTAAGTAAAAATACAATCATCAAGACCATAAAAGGTGCAAAGCAATACTTAAATGAATACAAGCTTCAATTGTCTAAAAGCACAAAAGGTGGATTTTACATTGAAGGAACAGAAGAAAGAATTCGCAAGTTGCAATTGTTTATTTTTTTAGATGTATTCGATAGTGAAAATATTTTAAAAATATTAAGGCAAGAAATTAATTATGAAGATATAAATGACTTAATATTTAATTATAGTGATTTTATTCAAATTAATGTTATGAAAAAATTAGCTGATGATCTAGTAAAAATTCAAAACAAATACAATTATTTTCTCACAGATGTTGATTTTATTAAGGTGATTTTTTATATGTCAATAATGATTAATAGGGTGAGTAAAGGTAAGGTTATTGATAAGACTAATAATTCATTAAAAGAAACTATTGAATATAGTATTGCAAGAGATTTGTATTATAAAATATCTAAGTATAATGATATTGATGTACAAGCTGGAGAAGTTAATGAACTAGCAAAATATTTAATTGAATCAAAATCATTTAACACTATAAATAAACTTAGGGAATTGTCGATAGATGAAGTGGTTGATAGAAAAACTATTGAAATTACGCAAAGATTTATATCTTATGTTGAGAAGAAAATCAACATTAATATTAAAGATGACACTCAATTGTTCAATGGTTTAGCACTTCACTTAAAAAGTGCTTTAGCTAGAATTCAAAATAATTCGCAAATAAATAATATGTACACAGGAGAAATTAAAACCAATTATCCTTTTGTATATCAGGTTATAGAAGAAATAATAAAGGATATGTCTGACGTTTTTGGTGAAAATGTCAGTGATGATGAGATTGCTTATATTGTACTACATGTTCGTGCTGCTTATGAAAGAATTAGTGAAAAACAATCAATATATACAGCATTATTAATATGTCCTGAAGGAATATCGTTTTTAAGCATTTTATCTACTAGAATAAAAAAAGAAATTCCTAACTTAAATTTAATTGAAACTTGTTCTGTATATGATTATCAGCAGTTTAAGACGGAAATAGATTTTGTTATATCTACAATTCCTTTGAATGTAAATGAAACTGATGTGGTAATAGTTAGCCCTTTTATGTGCAATGATGATATTTATAAAATAAAGCAATTAATATTGCAACTAAATAAGTTTAGAGTTATTTATAAATACAGCTATGAAGATAAGGAAAGGAAGATGCTTATGTTAAAGGATATATTAAAAAAAGAATCAATTATGCTTAATGTTAAAGTTCGTGATTGGGAAGAAGCAATTGAAAAAGCAGGTAGTATTTTAGTTAATGAGGGGAAGGTTGAAAAATCATATGTCGATAATATGATTCAATCAGTTAAGGATTTAGGACCATATATAGTAGTTATGCCTAGTATAGCATTTGCACATGCTAGACCAGATGAATCAGTAAAAGAAACATGTATGAGTATGATTACTTTGAAAAATCCAGTAGAATTTGGTAGCAAACAAAATGATCCAGTTAGCATTGTTTTTGCATTTGGTGCAAATAACAAGGGCGAGCATTTAAAAGCTCTTCAAGATTTGGCTAAATTTTTATCTGTGGAGAAAAATATTAAATTCTTAAATAATGCTACTGATGTTGATGAAATTTACGAAAAAATAATTGATGATAAACAAATGTGATATTAAAGAAATTATATAATTACTACAAGTTAAAAATTCTGTAAGTTATTTAAATAAATAAGGAGGAATTAAAATGGGAAAAAAAATTAAGGTATTAGCCGTATGTGGCTTTGGGGTAGGAACAAGCTTGATATTGAAAATGAATATTGATGAGATTTTAAAGAAGAATAATGTTGATGCAGAAGTTGTAAATACAGATATTACATCCGCTGCATCATATCCAGCAGATATAATTTTCACTTCTAACGAACTCTATAATCAACTTGCTGATAAAGTAAGTGTTCCTTTAGTTAAAATAGACAATTTTATGAACAAAGATGAAATCGAAGAAAAAGGTATTGCTGCAATTAAAGAATTACTTTAGGAAATAAAATATTTTCCACTCTGTATTAATGATAAATAAAACTTAGAGCTTAACAGGCCTAAGTATGCTTATAAAAAATTATAAAGGAGGTATAAATTGTATGGGGTTTATTAACTACTTAACTAACAATATTTTCAAGCAGCCACCAATTTTATTAGGATTAATAGCTTTAGTGGGGTTATTGATTCAACAAAAAAGCTTTAGTGACGTATTAAAAGGCACCTTTAAGACAATTATAGGAGTTATAGTACTTTTTAAAGGAGTTAATATTATCAGTACATCAATTTCTCCATTAGCTAGTGCGTTTTCGACATTATATGATCTACCTCAAGGTAATCAGTTTGACCCAAATGCATGGGTAAACTTTATAGGTACCCATGGTAGTGAGATTGGTATCGTAATTTTATTAGCATTTATAATTAATTTAATTGTTGCTAGAATATCACCAATGAAGAACATTTTCTTAACTGGACATATCTTTTTCTGGATGTCATATATATTTGTAGCTGTAGGAGTTGAAGCAGGCTTATCTGGAATAGGACTAATTGTTTTTGCAACATTATTTTTATCATTGTATATAATAGTAGTTCCAGCTTTGATGAGACCTTTAGTTAAGAAAGTAACTGGAACTGACCAATTTACAATTGGTCATACTACTGCTGTATTTTGTTTCATAGGTGCAGGTATAGGTAAGTTATTTGGAAACAAAGAAAAATCGACAGAAGATTTAAAAGTTCCTGAATATTTAGACTTTTTTAAAGAAACTACAATTGCTACATCTTTAATTTTGTTTTTAACTTATATAATTGTAGGTTTAATTATCGGAACTGAAGCCAGAGTAGCTGCTTTTGGCGCTGCTATAGGAAGCATTGGAACAATAGGTGGTATGCAATATGACTTATTTAGTTTCAGTTTAATGGCAGGATTAACTTTTGGTGCAGGGCTTACGGTATTATTGGCAGGTGTTCGTCTAATGCTTGGTGAAATTGTTCCAGCATTTAAGGGTATATCTGATAAATTAATACCTAATTCAGTACCAGCATTAGATGTACCAATGGTATTTCCATATGCTCCAAATGCATTAACAATTGGTTTCTTAGCAAGTATGATTACAAGTATTTTAACTATAGTAATAATGGCTTCAACAGGAACTATGGCATATGCAATAATTCCTCTTACTGTAGCTTGCTTCTTTGATGTTGCTCCAAGTGCAATTTTTGCTAATGCTTACGGTGGACGAAGAGGAGCAATATTAGCCAGTGCCATAAGTGGTGTAGTAATGGTATTATTGGTTAGTTTAGCAATGCCAGTATTATTTAATACAGTAGCTGGATTTAACCAAGCATTTGGTGGTAATGATTTCTCACTATGGGCAATAATTAGTTCATTTTTCTCTAGGCTATTCTAAGTTCATTATATAAAAATATGGCATGCACTTTGTGCGTGTCATATTTTTAGTAAATTTCGGGGAGGTTGAGCATGAAATTTGGTATACATTTATCAACATTTACAAGAGAATGGACAGAAGATGTATTGCAGTATATACCAGTAGTAAAACAATATGGATATGACGGAGTAGAATTACCTTTAATATCTCCTGATGAAATAGACTTAATAAAGGTAAAAAAATTATTAAATGAATATGGTCTTGAATGTACTTGTGGTACAGGGTTGAATCCACAAAGAGATATATCATCATCAGAGGAGCAAATAAGAGATAATGGGATAAAGCATTTAAAAAGATGTATTGATATTTGCAACGAATTGGAGAGTGACTGTTTAGGCGGTGTACTTTATGCTCCTTGGGGTCAGGCTAAAATGAGAAGTGAAGCAAAAGACGATATTAAAAGGAGCTTAGAGGCATTAAGTTTAATTGGAGAATATGCAGGGAAAAGAGGAGTTGTACTTGCAATTGAAATATTAAACCGGTATGAATCTTATTTTCTTAATACAGTAAGAGAAGGCAAAGAATATCTTAAACAAATAAACAATAAAAATGTTAAGCTTCATTTTGATACATTCCATTCTAATATAGAGGAAAAAAATATGTACAATGCTATTGTTGAAGGTGGAGAAGATATTTACCACATTCATTTTTGTGAGAACAATAGAGGAGTACCAGGCAGCGGAAGTATAAATTGGGATGAAGTTAAAAGAGGAATTAAAGATATAAACTATGATAGATGGATTACTTTAGAAAATTTCGTCATGTCTGAATGTGGTGTAGGCAAAGACGTTTATATATGGAGAAATATAGAGAAAGATGGTAATACTGCAGCTCGGGAAGGTATTAAGTTTATAAAAAAATTGTTTAGGGAGGAAGGGAAATAATGTTAACTTCAAAGGAAGTAAGAGAAATGTTAATAAATATTGCTGATATGTATATAGAAAAAAAAGAAGAATTATCAAAATATGATGCTGTAATAGGTGATGGGGATCATGGAATTACTATGGCAAGAGGTGCAAAGGCAGCAAAGGAAAAAATACTTGCAGTAGAAGAAGGAACATGTAGAGATTATTTTAAGCTATATGGTAGGACTTTAGTTTCTACACTTGGTGGAGCTATGGGACCATTATTCGGTTCGATTTTTTTAGAGTTATCAAAGGCATGTAAAGGTAGTGAAACTTTTGGGGTAAATGAATTAAGCAAAGGAATAGCCGAGGCTGAATATAAGATATGTGATTTAGGTGGTGCTAAAGTTGGAGATAAGACCATGATAGATGCAATTCATCCTACTGCAGAAGCTTTATTAAAAGCTAAAGAAGAAGGAGATAATTTAGAAGAGGCTGTTAAAAAGGCAGTAGAAGCTGCTTATTCAGGAGTGCAAGCGACTATTCCATTAATAGCTAAGAGGGGTCGCTCAAAATATTTACAAGAGAAAGCTATTGGCCATCAAGATGCAGGTGCTACATCTTTTTATTATTTAATTAAAGAGATGCATAAATATATAAGTCATAAGAGGAGTGAAGCAGATGAAAATTAAAAAATTTATTAATGATTGTGATAATATTGTTCATGATACAGTAGAAGGTTTTGTAAAAGCTTATGGAGATAAAATAAAAAAGCATCCTACTAGTAATGTGGTTTTAAGGAAAGAATTAGAAGCTGGAAAAGTTGGCGTAGTTATTGGAAATGGTTCTGGACATGAGCCAGCATGTATAGGTTTTGTTGGTAAAAATATGTTAACTGCTAATGCATATGGTGGAATATTTGCAGCACCAGGTCCAGATACGTTGTACGATGCTATAGAAGCAGCTGATACTGGTAAAGGTGTATGTGTGCTAATTTCTAACCATGCAGGTGATGTGATCAATTCAAAAATGGCAATAGATATGGCACAGGATGACGATATAAACTGCAAAGGTGTAATATTATACGATGACATAGCATCTGCACCAAAAGGGAAAGAAAAGGAAAGAAGAGGTACAGCAGGTACTTTATTTAGCTATAAGATTGTTGGCTCATATGCAGATGAAGGACATAGCTTAGAAGAAGTAGTAAAAATGGCAGAAAAGGTTAGAGATAATACTAGGACATTAACAGTGGCAACTGTACCGGGAACATCTCCTATTACTGGATATAAAATGTTTGAAATTAGTGAAGATGAAATAGAGATAGGTATGGGAGTACATGGAGAAGCATCAGCACATACGATGAAGATTTCTACAGCTAAGGAGATTGCTGAAGTTATGTGTGAAAAACTAATAAATGATAAACCTTATGTAGAAGGTGATGAAGTTGCTGTGTTAGTTAACGGATGTGGACAGACCACTTATATGGAACTGCTTATCTTTTATAATGAAGTTGAAAAAATTCTTAGCAATAAAGGCATAAAGGTGTATAAACCAGCAATTGGAAGTTTTGTTACTACTCAAGAAATGGGAGGCATAGCACTTGCTTTTTGCAAATTAGATGATGAGATGAAAAAAATGTGGGCAAAGGAAACAGATGCTCCTGGTTTTAAAATATAAGGTGGTGAGTAAATGAAATTATTGGACATGAAAACTTTGCTTAACAATGCAGAGAAAAAAGAATCAGGAATTGCTGCAATTAATGTTAGTAATGTTGAAACGATTAACGCTGTTATGGAAGCTGCATCAATAGTAAATTATCCAGTTATATTACAGGTTGCACCAATACAATTAAATGTACAAAAAATTTCTTATACAGAAATAGTAGAAATAATAAAGATATTAGGTAAAAAATACGATGTTAAAACAGCAATTCACTTAGACCACGCAGAAACGGTAGAGGATTGTATAGAGGCTATTGATGCAGGTTTTACATCTGTAATGTATGACGGTTCTAATGTGTCCTTAGATAAAAATGTAGAGAATTCTAAAAAGGTTGTAGCTTATGCAAAAAAAAGAAATGTTACTGTTGAGGCTGAACTTGGTAGGGTTGCAGGAGCAGAAGGAGTAGAAGTTGATTCAATTAAAGGATTGATGACTGACCCTAAACTTGCCTCTTTTTTCGTTGAAAGCACTGATGTTGACTGTTTAGCAGTATCAATTGGAAATGCTCATGGCCATTATAAATATGAGCCAAAACTTGATTTTGAGAGACTTAAAAAGATTAAAGAGCAAGCTAAAATTCCTCTTGTATTACATGGAGGCACAGGGATACCAGATAAAGATATAAAAAAGGCCATAAGTCTAGGAATTAGAAAAATTAATTTTTTTACCGAAATAGATTCCGAATTTGTCAAAGGTTTTGTAGATGCGTATGAAAAAAATAAAAAGATATATATGATGAATGCTCAGGAGTCAGGTAGACAGAGAATGATTAAAAAATCGTTGGAAAAAATTAAGCTGTGTATGAGCCGTTGAGAGGAGGTAAATTATGAAAATTGGTTTATTGTCATTTGGATTTCCTAATTTTAGATATGATATTGCACAAGGGTATTTAGAGAGATCAATAAAGTATTTTAAAGAAAAAAAGCATGATATAGTATATAAGGAGAATATTTTAATTGAAGAAGACCAAATTAAAAATGCATTAGATGAGATAAAAAAAGAAAATGTAGATTTATTAATAATTCAATGTGGTACTTATTCACATGGGAGTGCAATGGTAAAGGTTATCGATTTATTTAAAGAAACTCCATTGCTTTTATGGGGATTTAGAGAACCATATATAGAGGGTTATAGAGGATTACCATTAAATTCATTGTGCGGATTAAATATGTTTGGAAGTTTTCTGAAAAAAGCACATAAAGATTATAGTTATGTGTATGGAGATATAGAGGATGATGAGGTTTACGATAAAATTGATAGAGTGATAAAAGCAATAGAAGTAAAAACAAAGCTTAAACAAAGTAGATTTTGTATAATAGGAGGAAGAGTTCCTGGGTTTTACTTGTCAAATGTAGATGAATTGCGTTTTAAGTTTGAGATAGGACCTGAAATAAGATATTATTCTTTGGCCTCTCTCCTTAAAGATGCTGAGAAAATAAGCAATGAAAGGGTAGAAGAAGAAGTCGCTAAAATGAAAGATGAAGCCATTATTGAAACTACAGATGAGATGCTTAGAAAATCTGCTAGGATTTATCTTGCAATCAAAGATTTTAAGGAGGCAAATAGGATAAATGCCTTTGCTATTAAGTGCTGGCCTGAATTTCAGTCTTTATACAATTGCAGTGTATGTGGAGTTGTGTCAAGATTAAATAATGAAGGAATTATGACTTCGTGTGAAGGAGATATATCTGGATTAGCCACAATGTATATTCAGTACTTAATTACTAATGAGCCTAGTTTTTTTGTTGATTTAGTTAATGTAAATAAAGAAGGAATAGCAAAAGTATGGCATTGTGGTCCAGCACCAATTTGTCTTGCAAGAAAAAACTGTGAAGTAAAATATATTGAGCATCCTACTATTAAAAATGGAATAGGCTTTGCAACTGAATTTAAAATGAAACAAGGAAAAGTGTTGATGATTAAACTTTCGGAAAAGGAAAAAGGATATGTTCTATTTATGGCTAAAGGCAAGAGTGTTGAAGAAGATAGAGATTTAGTTGCAAATCAAGCAGATATTATGTTTGATATACCTTCGAAAAAAGTTATAGATACTATAATGGAAAATGGAATAGAACACCACTATGCTATAGTATATCAAGACATAGAAGAAGAATTAACTGAAGTATGTAAATGGTTAAAAATTAAAGTAATTAAGTGCTAGTAGGAGGGAAAGACATGCAAAATAGATTTATATATGCTGCAGGGTACTACCCGTTAATGCACGAAAAACATGACTGGGAAAGAGATTTAAAACTTATGAAGCAATCAGGGATACAGTTAATAAGAACTGCAGAGTTATTTAACACATGGGATCGTATTGAGCCTGAAAAAGGTAAGTTTAATTTTAAATTTTTAGATGAATTTTTTGATTTATGTGATAAATATGGAATTAAAATATTATTAGGAACAGGAACAGCTTCACCTCCATACTGGATTCATAAGATGTATCCAGATTCTAATATAGTGAATAATCATGGCGAACAGTATCCTAACAATGTATCTTATACATGGGCATGTATTGACCATGAAGGATATTTAAAAGAAAGTGAAAGATATATAACTACTTTGGTTAATAGATATAAAGATCATCCAGCTCTCTATGCATATCAAATTCACAATGAAATAGGATTTCCTTTTATGCCATTGAAAGAAGGAGATATAGACATTTATTGTTATTGTGAGTATACCCAGCGAAAATTTAGGAACTGGTTAAAAGAAAAGTATAAATCACTTGATGAATTAAATTATGCATATAGATGGGGGGCTACAAATACATATCATACAACATGGGAAGAAATTGAACCTCCTAAAGCTAAACCGACGAGTTGGTCTAGTGTTACAAGATGGCTCGATTGGAGATTATTTTCTATGCAAAATTACGTAGATTTCGTAAGCTGGCAGAACGGTATTATAAAGGATCTTGATCCTGTTCATCCAACATCTACAAATATCTTTTTTATAAAATCACAAGATCCATTAGGAGTATTAACCGCACTTGATCAATTTGAAATGGCGAAGGTTGTTGATTATATAGGGTATGATTTATATCCAGGTAGTGGTGATAAGCTAGAAACAAAGCCAGAGTTTTCTTCTATGTTTTTAGATATGGCAAGAAGTACATCAAAACCTTTAAAAAAAGATTATTGGCTTCTTGAGACTGAAAGCGGACCAATTAATGGTTGGATAATGGGACCAAGTAGAAATGTTAAGGGATTTGATTTAGCAAGAAATGTATTCGAAGCTGCTGCACATGGTGCTAAATTAACCTTATATCAAGGATGGCGGGAATGGGATTTTCAACCTCTCCATTGGGGAGCTATTGTAGATTTAGATGGCAATCCAACTGAGAGAACAAAAGCAGCAGAGGAAATTGGTTGTATATTAAATAAACATGGGAAAGAAATATTTGAAGCTAAGAATCCTATTGGTGATATAGGAATACTTATATCAAAAGAAAATGCTATAGTTCTTAATGGTATGGGGCAGGAAAAATACCTTCTTGATGCTTTAAGAGGGGCATATAGGGTATTCTGGGAGAAAAATTATGCAGTTGATTTTATAACTCCTGAGCATTTGCAAAATGGCTATGCAAATAAATATAAAGCTATCTATATGCCATTAATGGCAGTTATAGATGAAGAGTTAAGCAATAACTTAGAAAAATATGTATATAATGGTGGTATATTAATTGGTACTCCTAGATGTGGTAGGCTGGGGCAATATGGTTGGTACAATCATCAAGTTCCATGCTTTAATCTATCAGATGTATTTGGAATAAAAGTTGAGAATACCTATGCAAAAACTGATCCTAATGTAACATTTAATAATAAAAATTATTCTGGTTTTTGGCACAAGGAAGTGATATCTACACATTCAGATGATATTAAAGTATTAGCTAGATTTAATGATGATTTACCAGCAGTTACACTTAATCCATACGGTAAAGGATTTGGACTATTCTTTGCAACACATGGAGATATGGCTTATTTAAATAATCATTCTTATTTACTATGGGATATAATTGATGATATATTAGTAAATAAAGGTATAGAACCTAAATTATCTTTGGATTATACAAATAGAAAATACAAAGAGATAGACGGACATTATTTAGAGAGTAATGATAAAGGATATATATTTATAACAAATTATGTGACTAAAGATCATCCTAATTTCTTTATTAACGGAAAGAAAAATGTTAGAATATCTCTAAAAACTGATAAAAAATACAGCAAGGCTATAGATTTAATAAATGGGGATGAATATTCAATAAGTTATAAAAATGGGAAATTAGTATGGAATGTTACTGTAAACAAAAATGAAGTTTTAATATTAAAAATAGTATAGGGAGCTAGAAGGTGATTTTATGAAAGATATTAAGGATATAAAGTGTTTTTTGTTGGACATGGATGGTACTTTTTATTTAGGAGACAAGCTAATAGATGGTTCACTTGATTTTCTTGAAACTTTAGAGAAACAAAACAAGGAATATTTATTTTTGACGAATAATTCATCTAAAAATAGATATGCATATGTGGAGAAACTTAAAAGATTGGGTTTAGAAATTGAACCAGACCGTGTATTTACATCTGGTGAAGCAACTACCATATTTTTAAGGCAAAAGAAACCTGGTGCGAAAATATTTTTACTTGGAACTAAGTTACTTGAAGAAGAATTTACTAATGCTGGTTTTAAATTAATTAAAGATAGAAGTGAAAAACCTGATTTTGTAGTTCTCGGCTTTGATACAACATTAACTTATGAAAAACTATGGATTGCTTGTGATTTTATAAGGGATGGGGTTGAATATATTGCTACACATCCAGATTTTAACTGTCCTCTTGAAGATTCTAAATTTATGCCAGATGCTGGAGCTATGATTGAATTTATATATGCATCAACACAAAGAAGGCCTTATGTAGTAGGAAAGCCAAATAAAACAATAATAGAATCTTTATGCGAAAAATATGAATATAATAAAGAAGATATTGCTATGGTTGGGGATAGACTATATACAGATATAAAAACTGGAGAAAATGCAGGAATTACTTCTATTTTAGTATTATCCGGAGAAACAAGTATTGAGGATTACAATAATTCAGAAATAAAAGCTAATTATGTTTTTGATTCTTTAAAAGAGATAAATGAAAAATTAATAAAGTAGCACATATGAGATTTAACCTAAAATTGATTAAGTAAAGAGCTTCATTAGAAAACAGTTTTGTGATATAATTACAATAACAGGTGAAGAAGTAGAAACATAAATTAAATAATAGGCTGAGTGAAGGAGAGCCATAATCATAGGGTAAACCCCTATAATTATGGCTTTTTTTGATTTTTAAAGGAGGTATAATATGTTTGATATTACAATTATAGGCGCAGGAGTTGCTGGATGCAGCATAGCTAGAGAGCTTGCTAGATATAAGCTCGATATATGTGTTATAGAAAAAAATAGTGATATTGCAGAAGGAACTACAAAGGCAAATAGCGCTATAATTCACGCTGGCTATGATGCAGACCCAAAAACATTGATGGGTAAATTAAATGCGAAGGGAAATGCGATGTTTGACAGATTATCGGAGGAATTAGATTTTCCTTTCAAAAGGAATGGATCCTTAGTTTTATGCTTTAATGAAAAAGATATATGTAAGCTTGAAGAGCTCAAAAAAAAGGGAGAAAAAAACAACGTACCTGGATTAAAAATAATAAAAAGAGAAGAAATAATTAAAATGGAACCTAATATATCAGATAAAGTAGTAGCAGCACTTTATGCTCCTACAGGAGGTATAGTGTGTCCATATGAAATGACAATTGCATTAGCAGAAAATGCATATGATAATGGAGTTAAATTTTACTTTGACAATGAGGTAACTAAAATAGTAAAAGAAGAAGGATATTTTATTATCAAAACAAATAAAAGCGAGTATAAAACAAAGATGATCATAAATGCTGCAGGAGTATATGCTGATGAAATAAATAACATGGTCAGTGAAAATAAAATGCGTATTATACCAAGAAAAGGTGAGTATTGTTTATTTGATAAAATCGCTGGAGATATGGTCAAGAGTACATTATTCCAGCTTCCAAGTAAATTGGGGAAAGGTGTATTAGTAACTCCGACTGTAGACGGTAATCTACTAATTGGTCCAAATGCAGTCGATGTTGAAGATAAGGAAGATGTTAAAACAACTCAAGAAGGTTTAAATGAGGTTATTACTAAAGCAAAGATGACGATTGAAGATATTCCAATGAGACAAGTTATTACCTCATTTGCAGGATTGAGAGCTCATAGGCCTGAGCATGATTTCTTGATCGGTGAAGCTGAAGATGTATCTAATTTTATTAATGTTGCAGGAATAGAATCTCCTGGGTTATCAAGTGCACCTGCTATAGCTGAAATGGTAGTTCAAATAGTTAAGGGAAAATTAGATTTAATAGAAAAGACAGAATTCAATCCAATTAGAAGAGGAATTCCTAAATTTAGAGAAATGGATAATGAGGAAAGACAAAGACTTATTGATAAAAATCCAGCATATGGAAGGGTTATTTGTAGGTGTGAAACTGTAACTGAGGGTGAAATTATTGACTCTATAAAAAGACCATTAGGGGCGAGAACTTTAGATGGTGTTAAGAGGAGAACTAGAGCCGGTATGGGAAGATGTCAGTCAGGATTTTGTTCGACTAAGATAGTTGAAATTCTTTCAAGAGAGCTTAATATTTCACCAATTGAAGTTACTAAATCTGGTGGGAATTCACAAATCCTTGTAGGAACTAATAAAAAAGTTAAGTAAATTGATTGGAGGATATAATATGAAAAATTACGATTTGATAATTATTGGTGGAGGACCTGCAGGGTTAGCTGCAGCAATAAAAGCTAAGGAAAAAGGGATAGATAATTTGATAATTTTAGAAAGAGATAATGTTTTAGGAGGAATATTAAATCAGTGCATTCACAATGGTTTTGGGCTTCATACATTTAAAGAAGAATTAACTGGACCAGAATATGCTCAAAGATTTATTGATAAGGTTATAGATATGAAAATCCCATATAAACTTAATACTATGGTTATAGATATGAATAAAGATAAAGTGGTAACTGCTGTAAATTCAGAGGATGGAATTATTGAAATGAAAGCAAAATCCATAATACTCGCTATGGGGTGTAGAGAAAGACCTAGAGGTGCTATAAATATTCCTGGGGATAGAGCTGCTGGAATATATACTGCTGGAGCTGCTCAGAAGTTTGTAAACATAGATGGTTACATGCCTGGTAAAGAGGTTGTCATATTAGGTTCTGGTGATATTGGTCTTATTATGGCTAGAAGAATGACATTAGAAGGTGCAAAAGTAAAAGCTGTTGTTGAATTAATGCCTTATTCTAGCGGACTTAAGAGAAATATCGTTCAATGTTTAGATGATTTTAATATACCTCTTAAGCTTTCGCATACAGTTGTAAATATTACGGGAAAAGAAAGAGTTGAAGGAGTAACTATTGCTAAGGTTGATGAAAATAGAAAACCTATAAAAGGAACTGAAGAATTTATAAAATGCGATACACTTCTTCTTTCTGTAGGATTGGTACCAGAAAATGAACTTTCAAGGAAGGCAAGTGTAAAGTTGTCTAACATAACAGGCGGGCCAATAGTAAATGAAAGCTTCCAAACTAATGTAGAAGGTATATTTGCATGTGGAAATGTTCTTCACGTTCATGACCTTGTTGATTATGTTACAACTGAGAGTTACGCTGCAGCAGAAAATGCTGTTAGATATATACAAGGCTATGATTTTAAAAAAGAAAATATCATAGAGATTGAAGCTATGGAAGGTGTTCGATATACTGTTCCAAAATATATTGAGCCTAGTAATGTTGACAAAAATCTCGTACTTAGATTTAGGGTTAGTGATGTATATAAAAATAGTTATATTTCTATATATTTTGATGATGTAAGAGAAATTCATAAAAAGAAAAGAATACTTACTCCTGGTGAGATGGAAACTGTAATACTAACAAAGGAAATATTAGATAAACACTCCAAATGTTCAAAAATCGTAGTGAAGATTGAAAATGAATAATAGGGGGAGTAAATATGAGTGAGATAAGAGAACTAATATGTATAGGGTGTCCAATGGGTTGTGCATTAACTGTTGAAATTGAAAATAAAGATAATATCAAGGTTACAGGCAATCTTTGTAAAAGAGGAGAAATATACGGTAAGAAAGAATGTACAAATCCAACCCGTATTGTAACTTCAACTGTATGTGTTGAAGGTGGGGAAATAGATGCTGTATCAGTTAAAACAGAAGAAGATATTCCAAAAGATAAGATATTTGAAATAATGACTGCTTTAGAAGATGTTAAGGTTAAGGCACCAATTAAGATAGGAGATATTGTGGTAGAAAACATTGCTAATACAGGAGTAAATATTATTGCTACAAAAAACGTAAATGTGAAGCAGTAGGAAATTAGGAATAGCCCTAGAATTTATCTTATTAAATTCTAGGGCTATTTTGATGCACGAGGAAATTGCATAATAAAATAATTTTATGACAGAATTATTCCTGAGAAGTATTCATTATTAAGTATTTCTATACCATCTATTAACCTAGGGCTTGGTCTGCATAAAATATCACAAGATAATGGATAAACTCTTCCTTCTTTAACTGCTTTTATATTTTTCCATTCATCATTGATGATATCATTAATTGTTCTATGACAAATAGGTTTTTCAGCACTACATCCTTTGCACTTAGGTTTAGCGTACTGGCCTTCTTTTATTCCACAGAATAATATTACTTCTGGGTCAAATTCTATAATTTGCTCCATGGAAATTTTTACATAAGAATCATTAGTTTTAAAATCCATTAACTGAGCCCCAGCAAGTTTTAAAGCATCATATTGAAAGGAACTTGTACCTGGAACAATGTAAGGATTTGTACTCATTAAGCGAAGTACTCTAGGTTTTTTTATTTTATTATTAAGATTGTTTACTCTATTTTTCAATGAATTTACGAGAGATACAGTACGATTTTCATCGCCACAAATTTTCCCTATTTCATTTATCATATTAAAAACATCATCTAAAGAAGAATAAGAAAAATCAAGAACTTTTATATTATATTCTCTCAATTTTTTTATGATTTCTTTATGTAGAGATTTATTAGCTAAAACTATATCAGGATTAATTGGAAGTATTTTTTGTAATTCTGGATAAGCAAAAGTTCCTATTTTATATTTATATTTTGCATCTTCAGGATAGTTACAGTGTTCTGTAACACCTATAAGCTGTTTTTCTAATCCTAAATAATAAACTATTTCTGTCATTGCAGGAACTAGAGAAACGATACTAGGGTATGGGCTTGCTTTCAAATTTTTACCTCCTGTCAAAATTTATTTTTTAAAAAAGAATATAATTTAACGCTTTAATCATAATGCTTTGATAAATCAGCTTCATTGCTATTTATTTTATCTTTAAGTTCCTAAACCTGTTTAAAGTAGCTGCAATTTCATATTTTCTAGGAAGAGCCATATTGCCTGGATGACCTTTGTAATATGATACTACATCTAATCCCCTTGAATTTATATCTTCGTATACTTTATCAATTATCTCAACTAAAGTTCTTTTATCATTTGCTACCTTATTCATTATGTATTGGAGAATAAAGCAAATAGCATTAGTTTGATTAGGGTCAATTAACTGTTCTACATCTTTAAGGTCTATGCTGGTTTTATTATATATAATTTGATTAATGCCTTTTGGTTTTATTTTTACTTTCCCTTTATTATCATAGAATGTAGATCTCAATAAAATTCTAGGAGGATTTGGATTACTATTGAAAACTTTTTCGATTTTTCTAGGATAATGAGTATCTTTTATTATTTCTTTAGCCCTTTTAGTTACATCTTTAGGAACATATTCATCCATCATAATTACAGTATCTGCAACTTCAAAATAATCACCCGATCCTCCAATTACTAGGATTGTTGAAACTTTTTTTTCTTCATAAAGAGTTCTTACTTTATCAATAAATGGAGTAATAGGTTCTTTTTCTTTTTGAACAAGTTGTTGCATTCTACTATCACGAATCATAAAATTAGTGGCACTAGTATCTTCATCTATTAGTAATAAATCTGTGCCTACTTCTAAAGCTTCCATAATGTTTGCAGCTTGTGAAGTACTGCCACTAGCGTTTTTTGAAGAAAATCTAACTGTATCTTGCCCCATAGGTAGGTTATTGATAAAAGGTGATATATTAACTTTTTCTATATTTCTGCCATTTTCTGCTTTGATTTTTACTGCATTCTCTCGAGTAACAACATACTCTCTTCCATCTCCTAGTATGTGGTCATAAATTCCAAGTTCTAAAGCTTGAAGCAAAGTAGATTTACCGTGAAAACCTCCTCCAACTATTAACGTAACTCCTTCAGGAATGCCCATGCCTTTTATAACTCCGTGATGTGGAAGTGTTATTTCTACTTCATATTCCTTTGGACTTTGAAATGGTACTGTTCCCTTGTTTAAAGGTTTTTGGGATATACCATTTTCCCTGGGAAGTATGCTTCCATTAGCAATAAAAGCTACTAACTTTCTTTTATATAACTCATTACGCAGAAAATGCTGGTCTTCTGCTAAATATACATGTCTATTAAGATTTTCCTTTGAAATAGATTGATAAAACATAGACTTTTCTACGATGGTAGGAATAGCTTCAAAGAAAATCTTCTTAGCATTATTTCCAAGAATCTTTCTTCCAGCTGCAGGGAGTCCTATCTCAAGCCTAGCTTCAACTTTTTCATTATCTATAAGAATATAATTTCTTTCTAATATTTCTTGACCACAATGTCCAATAGTAAGAAGACCGCTTTTTCCAGACCCACCTACATGGTTGTAATGGTGATATATATTCTTTTCTACAGTCCTACTCAGAAAGTCAACTACTGCTCTTTTCTTATAAGGTTTATCGTATAGTTCAATAGGAAATCCTGCTTTGTTAGCAGGTACTGTTACACGAATTCTCGAAGGAGAAGCAAATGGGTCCCCTTGTACATAGTCAATAGATAAAGTAAAATTGCTGAATTGGTATTGACCTTGTAGTTGTTTATATGCTTTATATCCCTTACCATCAATTTGACTCAATGTTTTTTCCAGATCTTTAAATGATTTCAATATAACCCCTCTTTCTGTGCTTGTGAGTGAGAAACTTGCAAAATTTCTTAAATTACTTTATTATGCAAATTTCTCATTTGTTTAATACTCTATTTTTATGATACATTTTAGTTCTAGTCAATTGATTTGTCAAGATTATAGGGCATGTTTAGGATCAGAGGAAATTGCATAATTACTACAAGGTCAAAATTTTGCAAGTTATAAATTTTTTAACTCCGGTATTTTGGACTTTTAGTTGAATTTTTAAGGAAAAAAGTCCAAAATAAGTCGTATCTATTTCTTGTATCTCTTTTTAAAAAATCTTTTCATTTACAAATTCCCTCTGGTATGATATGATTTATTCAACCATATTATACCAGTGTAAACACTATACAAAAATAGTAAATTATTGCTATTTTTGTATATTATATATTTTAGTATAATATTTAATGTAATAGATACTATATTAAAAAACACCTAATTTTTTATATAAGGAGGAAATATATGAGTCAAATCCATATATTTCTAGGTTTGATATTTGCAGCTATTTTATTTTATATAAATCTTATTTCTACAATAAAAAAAATTAAGCATGATGAAAGCACTACTAGCAACACAATGTTTGGATGTTTCTTAATATTTATTATAATAAGTTTTTTTATGTCTATTCTAACTTGAGACATAAATTAATTTTTTATTAGCAGATGAAATTCATCTGCTTTTCTCTTATAACATTGTTTACATCTTATTATAATTGTTAAAATTCTTTACTAACTTGCTTATATCATACTTATAAAATTTTGACTTTAAGTGATTATGAAAATTCATCAATTAATTAAAAAAGGATGTGATTATATGGAATTGATATTTGGAATCATTATATTTTTTATTTTACTGAAAATAGCATTTAAGGTAAGCTCGTTAATTTTAAAAATAATATTTAGTGTTTTAGGTATAGCAATTATTGTTATGCTTATTCCTATCATTGTAACATTATCTATACCATTAATAATAATTATTCCTATTTTGCTTATTGTAGGGATTTTTAAAATTATATTCTAATATTTTTATGGGAACTTATATAAGGAAATCAGAGTCTAATAGTTAAGAGCTTTAGAAAAATTAATTATATGAGGAAATTGCATAATTACTGCAAGGTCAAAATTTTGCAAGTTTAAAAAATATTTTATTATGCAGTTTTCTTATATTAAAAATAAAAAGAGGAGAATTATAAATGAATATTATTTTATATAATGGGAAAATAGTAACAATGAACCCAAATAAACCTATTGTATCAGCAGTATCAATAGTTGATAATAAGATTAAAGCAGTTGGTAGTGATAATGAAATACTAAATATGAAGACCTTAGATACTGAAATTATAGATTTAAAAGGGAAACTGGCCTTGCCTGGATTTAATGATAGCCATATGCATTTATTAAACTTTGGGTATACACTAACAAAAGTGGATCTTGTCGGAACTAAGTCTATTGATGAAATGATAGAAAGAGGAAGAAAATATCTTAAAGAAAGAAATTTAACACCAGAAACCTGGATTTTGGGACGAGGATGGAATCAAGATTATTTTACAAATAAAAATATGCCTACACGACATGATTTAGATAAAATATCAACTAATCATCCAATATTATTTACAAGAGCATGTGGACATATAGCTGTAGCAAATACAAAAGCTCTAGTAGAAGCAGGAATATATGATAATGTTCCTTATGTTGAAGGAGGAAAAATTGATATTGATTCAAATAGTATGCCTACAGGTATAGTAAGAGAGAACGCATTGGAGTTGATATCAAGAAAAATTTCCAATCCGTCATTAAAAGAAATAAAAGATATGATCATCAAAGCTTCAGACTATGCATTAAGTGTAGGAATTACTTCAGTAGGAACTGATGATTTCTCAGCACTTCCCCAAGGTGATCCTGATTTAGTAATTAAGGCATTTAAAGAATTAGAAGATGAAGGTAAGCTTAATATAAGAGTTAATGAACAATGTTTAATTCACGATGTAGACTACTTAGAAGAGTTTATAAAACGAGGATATAATACGGGCTGGGGTAGTGAGTATTTTAAAATAGGTCCTTTGAAGCTTTTAACTGATGGTTCATTAGGGGCAAGAACAGCTTATATGAAGGATGAATACATGGATTGCCCAGGAAATTATGGGATAACATATTTTACCCAAGAAGAACTAGATTTACTAATAGATACTGCACACAAAAATGATATGCAAATAGCTGCCCATTGTATAGGTGACGCTTCTATGGAAATGGTTTTTGAATCAATTGAAAAAGCTTATAAAAAATGGGGGAGAAAAAAACTTAGACATGGTATAGTTCACTGCCAAATAACAGATAGTGAACTACTAAAAAAATACAAAGAACTTGATGTTTCTGCTTATGTTCAGCCCATATTTATTGATTACGACCATAAAATAGTAGAAAAAAGAGTAGGAAAAGCTAAAGCTAAAACAAGCTATAATTTTAAAACCCTTATGGATATGGGGGTTCATGTATCAGGAGGAAGTGATTGCCCTGTAGAATCTTGTGATGTTCTTCCTAATATTTATTGTAGTGTTACGAGGAAAGGGCTAGATGGTTTGCCAGAAGAAGGCTTCTTGCCTGACCAAAAAATTTCTGTAGAAAATGCAGTAAAAATGTTTACTAAAGAAGGTAGTTTTATGACATTTGAAGAGAATATAAAGGGAGAAATAAAGGAAGGATTTTTAGCTGATGTAGTTGTTATTGACAGAGATATATTTAATATTCCACCAGATGAAATAAAAGACGCACAAGTAATTATGACTATATTCGATGGAAGAATAGTATGGAAGAGATAAACAATTGCCTCATTTAAGAAAGGAGAGGGTTATTATTAAACTTAAAGGGATTGTAAGGAGTACTTTAAAAAGTTTACATCAAAGTCTTAGAAGATTTCCCATTACCATTGCAGTTTCAACGACATTAGTGATAATGATTATAATTATAACTGAGATGAGGACAGGGCTATATAGAGGTATTATTGAAATGCTAGAGAGAATTTCTATGACTTTAGCACTAGGAATTCCTTTATCATTATGTATTAAGATTATTTTTGAAAAGAAAAATGTTAAGACAATAGTTCAAGGATTAGTTTATACTATTGGATCAGGTATATTAGTTTTATATTACTTTTTTATGCTAAAAGATTTTAGTATGGTAAGTATTACTCGTTATATTGGAGTAAGTATATTTTTATATTTAGCATTTTTATATTTGCCATGGGTTGGTAATAAAGAAAATTATGAGTACTATATAATTAAAGTGTTTTCAAGTTTTTTCTTAACAGTTATATATTCTGCAGTTTTGTATCTTGGTCTAGCTGCAATAATTTTTTCAGTAGAAAATCTTTTTGAGGTTAATATTAAGGATGAAATATATTTTTATATGTTTCTTGTAGTATCAGGTATTTTTGCACCATCATTATTTTTAGCAAAGATACCCAAAAATAACTATAAATTTTTACATTCAGATTATCCTAAAGCCCTTAAAATACTACTTTTGTATATAGTAATTCCATTAATTATAGTTTATACTGCAATACTATATGCATATTTTGTTAAGATTATTGTTACAACAAATTGGCCTGTTGGGCTTGTATCTCATTTAGTTTTATGGTATTCAGTTATTTCTGTCGGTGTTATTTTTCTTATATTTCCTGTTCTTCATGAAAATAAACTGGCTAAGTCTTTTACATTTTGGTTTCCTAAGGTGATTATTCCCATTGTAATAATGATGTTTGTTTCTATGGGTATTAGGATTAAGGCTTATGGTATAACTGAAAACAGATATTTTGTTCTTGTTTTAGGATTATGGGTTTTAGCTATCATGCTATACTTTACCTTTACTAAGAAATATAAAAGTATTATAATACCAATATCTATTTCTATTGTAGTGTTAAACTCAGTTTTTGGTCCTTTAAGTAGTTATTCTATATCGAAAATTAGTCAAAACAATAGATTAGAAAATATATTGGCGAGAAATAATATGTTAAAAAATGGAGAAATAATTAAAGCACCAACAGACATATCTACTAAGGATAAAACTGAAATAAGTATGATATTACAGTATTTTAATACAAATCATAGTTTGAAAGATGTAAAATATCTTCCAGATGATTTTGAGTTAAAAGAAATAGAATCAGTTTTTGGATTTCCATTTACTAATTATATAGGTACAGTAAGGGAAGACTATTTTTATTATAGTAGTTTAAACAGAGATGGGAGAGCTTTAGAAATAAGTGGCTATGATTATTTTATTGATATGAATGCATTACTGAATAAGGCTCAAATTGAAAATTCTATTCAAGGTATATATGATGCAAGCGATAATACATTTAAAATATTAGACGGTGAAAATATTATTTATATCAAAGAACTAGAAGATTATGGTAAAAAGATACATGATAAGTATAAGGATTTAGATGAAAAGCCCATTGATGAAAAAGGTAACATAGCGTTTAAAGATATGACATTTACAGATGAAAATGAAAAAGTTAAAGTTATGTATATATTTAATCATGTTTCAGGTATTGACAAGATAGATGAAATAGAAATCAATAATTTAGATTTTAATGTGCTTGTAAAGTTAAAAGAGTAGCTAGTCAAGACTAGCTACTCTTTTGCGCTATCCATTTCATTAAATACTTTCCTCATAGATTTTGTGAGCCAAAATACTAGCACTATACCTGAAATTAGCTCTGATATAGGGAAAGAATACCATATTAAATCTAAGCCTCCAAGCTTAGCTAATATATATGCTGCTGGTAATAGAACTATCATTTGCCTTAAAAAAGAAAGAGTAAGGCTTGGGAATCCTTTACCAATAGCTTGAAATGTTGTTGAACCTATTATAGCCGGACCAACTATAGGGAAAGATATGCTTATTATTTTTAGTGCATTAGTACCTATTTCTAATAATTCATCACTTGGATTAAATAGTTTTATGAAATTTTCAGGTAGGAATTGAAATAATAAAAAACCTATTGTAGTAAAAGTAAAGCCTAATAAAAATCCTACTTTCATTGTTTCTTTCATCCTATCAGGATTTTTATGACCATAATTATAGCCCATTATTGGCATATACCCTTGGTTGAGACCAAATACAGGCATAAATACAAAGGATTGTAGTCTAAAGTATATACCCATTGCTGCAATAGCAGTTGAACTATAATCAGCTAAAATTTTATTAAATCCTCCTACCATAAAAGAACCTAGAACTTGCATTATTATGGCTGGTAATCCTACTTGATATATACCATAGATTATCGATGAATCAAATTTAAAATTTTTCATATTTAATTTTAAATCATGTTTTCCAGCAAGTAAGATAAATAATATAAATGTACCACTGATAATTCTCGAAATAACAGTAGCTAATGCTGCACCTTCTACACCCATTTCTGGGAAGGAACCTTTGCCAAATATCAAGAGATAGTCTAGTAAAATATTTAATATAGATCCAATTAGCATTGTAAACATAGGAATGAGGGTATTCCCTTCTCCTCTTAATATATTGTTTGAAATCATAGGTATAAATAAAGCTGTTGAACCGAGGAGTATTATTCGTATATATCGAGAACCATAATTTATTAATACAGGGTCATTTGTGAACATCATTATTAAGTTTTTTGAGAAAAATCCTCCTACTATTGCTCCGATTATTCCGTATATTACAGCAAAAATAAGGACATGTTCAGCAACATTTGACGCTTTTTCTTTTTCACCTTGACCTAATAGCCTAGAAATCTTAGAACTAGTTCCTACTCCTGTTCCTACTGCTATAGCGATTAATATCATTTGAATAGGGAAAGCTAAGGTAAGCCCTGCTAATGCTTCTTCGTTTATAAATGATACAAAAATACTATCAACGACATTATACAAAGCCTGTATAAACATTGATAATATTGAAGGTATTCCTAGCTTTAACATCAATGGAACTATTGGTTCTGTGCCCAATCTATTGCTTTTATAATTTTCCAAATTGTTTCCTCCTTATGATGTATGCAAAATGATGATTTTTTTTAAAAGGTATTTACGATGTTATAAAGAATATTAAAAGTATTATAATAATATTTTAAGAAATGCAGAAATTGCATAATTATATTAAGGTTAAAATTTTGCAATTTTTTCAAGAAATACTAAAGTGATGGAAGTTTATATTTAAAAGGATACTAAAATATTATATATTACATTTACATAAAATTCAATGTATCTATTTTGCTTTAAGTTTCCAAAGCAGTATTAAGACAATGTAGTTAATTTTGACCTTGTAGTAATTATGCAATTTCTTCAATAGTGTGAAAGGGGATAGAATATGTTTAAATTAGAACCATTAGAAAAAATGACTACAGAAGAAAAATACAAATACATGCTCATATTATTACAAGGACAGCTTAGTTCAGAAAAAGACGTTTTGGCAAATCTCTCTAACGCATCTGCTATTATAATGGCTTGCGTTGACAGGCTAAATTGGGCTGGTTTTTATATAATGAGAGATGGAGAATTGGTATTAGGTCCATTTCAAGGACTTCCAGCTTGTAATAGAATACAAGTAGGTAAAGGAGTATGTGGAACTGCAGTTAAAGAAAAAAAGGTCCAAAGAATACCAGATGTAAACCTATTTCCAGGGCATATTGCCTGTGATTCTCAATCAAAATCAGAGTTAGTTGTTCCAATAATTAAGAATGAAAAGGTTTATGGAGTGCTAGATTTAGATAGTCCTGAAAAAGATAGATTTACTCAAATTGAAGAAAAGTATCTTGTTAAGCTTGTTGATATGTTAAATAAATATATCGATTGGAAAGATATTTAATTCAAAAGAAAATTTTCTGATTATAGGTAAACAAAATTTAAGCTTAAAATATGTCTATGGAAAATCTACTTTCCCTGCTCCGGTATTCAAGCACTATTTAGGGTAAAATATTAGGGTAGTGCTTGAATAAGTCGCGATGAAAGTAGATTTTCCAAGGTATAATAATTAAAGTGTTGAAATTGTTTACCTATACTACAAAGCCAAAATTTTATGTTTTTAGTAATTAGATAATTTCCTTTATAAAAAAGTTTTAAGTAAATGTAAAAAAATAATATTATATTTTCATATATGTAGATTTAATTCTAAATATTTTATATAATATGATTGTAAAGAACGTGTTATTAAATTTTAAAAATATTTACATATAAGAGTTTAGGTTTTAAAGGTATAATGGTTAAATTATTAAAATATTGTTTATCAAGGAGGCTAAAAAATGAATGTTAATGAGAAAATTGCAAGCCTAAGGAAACTTATGAGGGAAAGAAAAATTGATGCTTATATCATACCTACATATGACCCTCACCAAAGTGAATATGTTGGAGAGCATTGGAAGGCGAGGACATGGATTTCAGGATTTACTGGGTCTGCTGGTACTGTAGTTGTAACATTAGATAAAGCAGGACTTTGGACTGATGGAAGGTATTTTATACAAGCAGAAAAACAGTTAAAAGGCAGTGAGATTACTTTATTTAAAATGGGAATGGAAGGAGTACCAACTTATTTAGAGTGGCTTAAGGATACTCTAAATGATGGAGCTACTCTAGGATATGACGCAAAAATATTCCCTCAATCTGACGTAAAAAAAATTAATAAAAAGCTTGCAGATAAAAATATTAGACTTATAGAAAACTATGACTTGATAGGAGAAATATGGAAAGATAGGCCAGAATTACCTAAAGATAAAATTTTTATACATGATGTAAAATATGCAGGAAAATTGCCTAAAGAAAAGCTTGCAGAAGTAAGAAAAGAAATGAAAAAACTGGGAGTAGAGTATTTTATATTAGGTAGTCTTGATGACATAGCATGGCTGTATAATATAAGAGGGAATGATGTAGCAAACAACCCAGTAGTTACTTCATATGCTTTAATTTCTAATAATCATGCATGGTTGTTTATTAACAAAGAAAAGGTTACAAAGGAAGTAGAGAAATTTTTAAATGAAAATGGTATAATTGTTGAAGAATATAATGAAATCAGGAATTATGTTGAAAATATAAAAGAAGGAAGTAAGATATTTATTGACCCAAGCAAAACAAATAGATGGGTTTATAACGGGATTTCAAAAACTTGCAAAATAGTAGAAGGAACAAATATTACTACTAAGCTTAAAGCAATAAAGAATGAAGTAGAAATAAGTAATCTAAAGAATGCTTATATAAAAGATGGAGTGGCATTAGTCAAATTCTTATATTGGTTAGATAAAAATATTGGTAAGGAAAAATTGACGGAGATTTCTGTTTCGGATAAGTTAGAGGAATTTAGAAGAGAACAAGAAAACTTTATGGGTCCTAGCTTTGATACTATATGTGCTTATAAAGATCATGCTCCTATGATGCATTATAAGGCAACAGAAGAATCTGATTATGAATTATCAAAAGAAGGAATGCTTTTAGTTGATTCTGGTGGACAATATTTAGATGGAACTACTGATATTACTAGAACAATAGTATTAGGAGATATAACGGAAGAAGAGAAAAAAGACTTCACATTAACTTTAAAAGGTCATATAAATTTAATAAAATCTAGATTTTTATACGGTGCAACAGGTTCTAATCTTGATGTTCTTGCTAGAATCCCTCTATGGCAAGAAGGTCTTGACTATAAATGTGGAACTGGTCATGGTGTAGGGTTTTTCTTAAATGTTCACGAAGGACCACATAGAATTAGTACGGTACCAAATAATGTAAAGCTAGAAGAGGGGATGGTAGTAACAATAGAACCAGGAGTATATAAGGAAGGTAAGCATGGTATTAGGCTTGAAAATGACGTAGTAGTAGTAAAAGATATCAAAACAGATTCAGGACAATTTATGAAGTTTGACTTGTTATCTTACTGTCCAATAGACTTAGACGGTGTAGATGTAAGTATTTTAGATGATAGTGAAAGAAAGTGGTTAAATGATTATCATGAAGAAGTTTACAATAAGCTATCACCATATTTAGATGAAAATGAAAAAGATTGGTTAAAGAAAGAAACTAGAAGGTTATAATTAATGTAAATAAAGCGAAACAAAGAAAATTTTCTCTTGTTTCGCTTTGTTTATAATCTATTTTAATTCATCTACTGTAACTTGGTTACAGTGTAGTAAATATATTGTGTGTTGCCCATTTTCACTTATTATTTCACCTTTAATATTTGTATAATCAGACTCTTCCCTAACATCTTCAGTAATATTCCATTTAACATTTCCATTTAAATCATATTTAGAATGTACAAGAGCATTTATGTTGGCATTTGAATTTTTATCTAATCTTATGTTGACATTGCTAGCATCATCTATGATCCAATCATTTTCTATTTTATCTAATTTAAGGTTTAAGTTAGAACCATTGTTTATTTCTACTTTTTTATTTTTTGGTATTACAAATGTGAATTCATAAGGATTAATACTATAGGTAGTATCATTACCAAATACTTTTCCCTCAATGGAAATAAATAAAGTGTTACTAGAATTATGTGTAATGATATATTCTCTATTCATGAGTTCTTGAGCTTTTTCCTTACTATCTGCCTCAATTTTTACTGTTCCAGTTGATATTAGTTTATTGTTATTTTCTGTTTGTAGATTTAATTCACAGTAGTTAGGGGCATCTATTACTATTTTTTCAATATTATCAGGGATATCAATTTCCTTATATGGTATTTTAAATGTATAATTTTGTGATGAAATCATAGTATTAATTTTAGTTATTGCATCTATTTCAGATAAACCATAGATTCCTAAACTTACAATAATTATCAATACAATAATAAACATACTAAATATATCGTATTTTATTATCATGTCTCCTTTATGCCTATAACTATACCAAAGTATTTCTCCACCTAACATAATCAATACTACTGGCCAAAATTTAACTGAGATATTTATGGCAGATATTTGATTTATTTGAGCTATTATTAAAACGACGCCAAAGGCAATCAAAACAATAGCCATTGAAAATGTACCTATTCTTCTTTTTTGCATGTTTCATTTTCCTCCTCAATTTTTTCTGATAATTCTTCGACATTTTTGTTTTTCTTTAATAATTTGATTCCTCCAGCTATAAATATTGCAGCCACAATTGAGGTTTGGATATATCTTTGTATTCTCCAAGGGATAAGAGGATATATTATTTTTTGTATTACAATTAAAGCACCTATTACAATCAGACCCCATCCAACCCATTCTGGTTTTAGTGATGATAAAGGGATAATGAATTTTTCTTCATTATTGTTTTTATCACCTGCTAGGTGAAATGCATCAAAGAAACTATAGAACCATATTACAGGTAGAACAAATAAAAATAAACTAATGTTTAACCAGCCCATAAAGAAAATCATGAAGAAAAATAAACTCATTATGGTCAATCCTTTATTTTGATAACCTAAATACATATGTCCTGCTCCAGGTACTATCGATAGAACTAAAGCTAATGTTTTTTTGTTTGTTTTATTTTTCATTACTGTATCTTTTTCTAAGTTATCATTTGAGAAAGTTTCTAATGAGTTTCTTACAGAAAATGCATCCATTAATGCTACCAGCCATATCAGAGGCCAAGCAAAAACTAATATAGCCATAAAGTCTCCACCAAAAGCAAAAGATAATCCAATTGTCCCTAGAGTGGCTCCTAAAAATGCTAAGAAAAAGATTATAGCTCTATCCTTCAAGCCTATATACAAGTGGGCAAGGCCGGGAACAAAGGACAGTATAAACATTACGAATTTGCTTTTTTCTTTCATTTTGATTCCTCCTTATTATTCATTTCAAAATTAGTTATAAAACTTGAAGTTTTTCCGACTATTTTTTCCGATAGGTGATAAATGATATTCCCTTTTTCGTTCATGTTATAATTAATAGTTGTTTCAGATATATTAGTCATAATATCTATCATGTCTTTATAAAATCCGCTGCAAGTTAAAATGATAGCAACTGATGCAGCTGCAACATAATATAGAAATATATTATTCAATGATGATTTATTATATTTTTTAGTTGTTTTCTTGAACTGTTTCTTTTTCTTAATTTCATTCATCACTCGAGAAGTAAAATCAGGGGAAGCTATCATTTTCCCCTCGTCTATTTCTTGGCTATCTATAAGGGAAAGAAACACGTCCATACATTTATCACAGTGATATAGATGCTCTTCCATTTCCTTATGCTTTTCTTCTGAAATAGAATTTTCTTTATAAAGCAACCATTCTAAGTGGTCATAGTGTTTCATTTTCTTCCCTCCATTTCTTTTTTAAAATATTTCGTCCACGATAAAGACGAGAGGCAATAGTTTTTACAGTAGTACCTTCTTCCTTTGCAATTTCTTCATATGTTTTTTCTTCAAAATAAAATTTTATAATAGTATCGCTGTATATTTTAGGTATACTTTGGCATAAATTAAATATTTTTTGTCTGTTTTCTTTTTTAATTAACACATCTTCTGGAGTTTCACATTGCTGAAAGCTATTATTGTATTCTATTTTACCTGTATCTTCTATTGGCTGTTCATTATATTTTCTAGCTTTCTTTCTTTTCCAGTCAATAGATTTACTTACAGCAATTTTACCAATCCATCCTTTGAAATTATCAAATTTAAATTTCGGAAGGGAAATGTAGATCTGAATGAAAACTTCTTGAGCAATATTTTCTACTTCATTACGGTCTTTTATAAAATTTAGTATTATTGCAAATATATATCCTTTATATTTGTCAACTAATATTTCAAAGGCGGCATCATTACCAGATAAAACTGATTTGACTAATTCTTCGTCACAAGACATATTTCCCCTCCTTTGCTTTAAATTATCAATTGTGTTAAAAGCCTTATTTATATTATTGCTTTTTATAATTATAACGAAAAAATAAATAAAAGTACTGCAAAAAGTACTAGAAAATATATTTGAGAAAATTGCATAATAAAATAATTTAAGAAATTTTGCAAGTTTAAATCTTTATACGACTTTTTAGTTTGTTTTCCTTGTCAATTCAACTAAAAGTTCTAAAACCATTGTTGAAAATATAGCTGACAAATTTATACTTTTTGGCAATTATACAATTCCCTTATTTATGATATAATTTATCTTAAAGAAATATATTAATTGTTTTGAAAAAAATATTATTGAGAATACTGAAAGTACTAGCCTTCAGTTATTTTAGTTATAATATAGGAGGACAATAGATGATTGGGTTAGTATTAGAAGGTGGAGGAGCAAAGGGTGCATATCACATTGGTGCTTATAAAGCTATAAAAGAAATGGGTATTAAAATAGATGGCATCACAGGTACATCAGTTGGAGCTTTAAATGGTGCTATGTTTGCTCAAGGAGATTATAATAAAGCATATGACATATGGTATAATATGAGTTATTCTAGAGTTATGAATGTAGATGATAAAAAGATAGAAAAATTCAAAAACTTTGAATTAGCTAGGGAAGATGTATTAAATTTGATGAAGAGAGTTAGTAGAGTGATAAGTAATGGAGGAATTGACATAACACCATTAAGAGAACTGATTAATGATGTAATAGATGAAGATAAAATAAGAACATCAGGAGTGGATTTTGGGATAGTTACTGTGTCCATTTCAGATATGAAACCATTACAATTGTTTATCGAAGATATACCATACGGAAAACTTCCTGAATATTTAATGGCAAGTGCATATTTTCCAGTTTTTAAGAGAGAAAAAATGGATGGAAAAATATTTATAGATGGAGGATTATATGATAATTTGCCTATAGATTTACTAACTTCTAAAGGTTATAAGAGAATCATAGCCATAAGAACTCATGGTATAGGAAGAAGGAAGAAAATCCATGAAGAAAAACTTGATATAACATATATAGATCCTACTGATGATTTAGGCAAAACCCTTGATTTTAGTATGGAAAATGCAAGGAAAAATCTTAAATTAGGGTATTTTGACGGTATGAAAGTTTTAAAAGGCTTGAAAGGAAGCAAATACTATATAGAACCTAAACAAGATGAAGAATATTTTATAAATCAATTATTAAAACTAGGAGAAGAAAAAATAATAAAAATAGGTCAGGTATTAGGAGTTAAGGGAATACCGTATAGAAGGGCATTATTCGAGTTTATCATTCCTAGAACAATCGACCTATTAGGAATTAATCAAACTTGTGATTATGAAGATATTGTAATAAGGATGTACGAAGTTATAGCAAGTAAGTGTAAGTTGGAAAGATTTAAAATATATAAATATGATGATTTTTGTCAATTAGCCTTAAAAAATTATAATAAAAATAAATTTAAAACAAATTCATTATACAAAATACCAGACTTTATCAAACAAAATGACTTATTATCTAAAATAGCTAGAGAACAAATAATTGATGAAATTATTTCAATAATTTTTAACGATGAAAAATAGTGATGAAAAAAATTACAGGAGTGATGAAATGTTTAAAGAACTTATAAAATCATTTTTTTTCATTTTTATTGCAGAAATGGGTGATAAGACACAAATTATAGCTATGACATTTGCTACACAGTATAAGGCTTTGAAGGTTTTAGTTGGTGTTATGATTGGAGTAGCTTTAAATCATGGATTAGCAATTGTGTTAGGTACATATTTGTCTAATGTTATACCATTAAATACAGTTCAAATTGTTGCAGGTAGCTTGTTTATATTGTTTGGATTGTGGACATTAAAAGAAGACAAAGATAAAGATAAAGAAACTAATAGGAAAGTGTCTTTGGGTCCAGTAATGACTGTAGCACTAGCATTTTTCATTGGAGAGCTTGGGGACAAAACTCAGCTTACAGCTATGACATTAGCTACAGGTGCTACTTACCCATTGTTTATATTATTTGGAACTATATTAGGGATGATTGCAACCAGTGGATTAGGTATTTATGTTGGAGGCAAAATAGGAGATAAAATACCTGAATTCACATTAAAGATAGTGTCTTCATCAGTTTTTATTTTTTTTGGTGTATTAAAGCTATTTCAAACAGTACCTGAAGAGTATATTACTAGTATAAATGTTATTGTTTTTTTTGCTGTTTTAGGTTCTATAATTTATTTGTTATTAATATCAGCTATAAAAAGAAAACAAAATGGTAAAAGTACAGCTTTACAAGAAGCAGCTGCTACTTTATACATTCATACCCAACAGTTAAAAAAGGCTATAGA
This sequence comes from Brassicibacter thermophilus, assembly GCF_055378355.1. Taxonomy (NCBI): domain Bacteria; kingdom Bacillati; phylum Bacillota; class Tissierellia; order Tissierellales; family Thermohalobacteraceae; genus Brassicibacter; species Brassicibacter thermophilus. The sequence goes on from NZ_AP042446.1 coordinate 460,849, forward strand.
TAATATTTGCTTAGGGAGTGAAACATGTGGTACATGTCAGGGAAAGCAATGTTTGATAGGATTTGTAAAGAAAATATTGAATGATGCCGCTGAAAAGGGAGAGTACTATATACCTGATGAATTATCAGAACTCCCATCATATACGCATAAGGATTTTGATAGAAGTAAAATAGTTTATGCATTTGCATTAACGATTCGATATCTTATAGATTATGGACATTATCAAGATAAAAACTATGCTATAAATAAAGTTAGAGAAGCCTTAGAAATCATAATTTTTAATGAAAACATACAATTTAAAGGAGATATAGATGAATATTTTAATGAAATGAGAAAAAGAGACAAGGCTTTAGCTCAGGAGATAAAAGAAAAAGTTAATGAGATAAGGTAATTTTTACCTTTTACGGCATGATAATTAAGATAAAGAAATTGGACATTTATAAAAATGATAAAATCTCGTTCTTTTAGCTTTCAAAAATTTAAACTTGAAAAATCTAGAAGATATTTTATTATGGAATTATTTCATTGTAAAAATCCTTAAAAACATAATTAAAATCAATAAAAATGGATATAAATATACTAAAGACAAAAAGAAAGGAATGATGATTTTGGAAAGATTAGTAGGAAAAGAAGCACCATGTTTTTCTATGAAAACTGCATTAGGAAATGGTGAAGGTTTTGGAAAAGTAACTTTAGAGGATTATAAAGGTAAGTGGCTTGTAATGTTTTTTTACCCATTAGATTTTACTTTTGTATGCCCAACAGAGATAACTGGATATAGTAAAAGATATGAGGACTTTAAAAAAGAAGGTGCAGAAATTTTAGCTGTTAGCGTTGATAGTGAACATTCACATAAAGCGTGGATAAATGATGGATTAGGTAAAATTAATTTTCCAATAGCTTCTGATATAACAAAACAAGTATCTAGAGACTATGGGGTACTTATAGAAGAAGAAGGAATAGCTTTAAGAGGATTATTCATTATAGATCCAGAAGGGGTTGTAAGATACTCAGTTATTCATGATTTAAATGTAGGTAGGAGTGTAGACGAAACCCTTCGTGTATTAAAAGCATTAAAGACTGGTGGCTTATGCCCTGTTGATTGGGAGGAAGGAGAAGACTTGCTATAAAATAATAAGGAACAGTGTATATGCTGTTCCTTATTATTTTACTTTTAAGATTTTCTTTGATTAAATTAAATTATAATAAAAGACTTATAGTGAAATTATGTATTATAATATTGATATGAAGAAATTGAACAATTATTACAAAGTCAAGACGCAATAAAAATTAAAGGGGGTACTTATGGATTTATTATCTATAAAAGAAAAAGTAGAAGATAGAGAATCTCAAATTTTGGGTATAAAACGTAATTATGCAGTTCTTGTTCCTATATTAGAAATACAAGATGAATTACATCTTTTATATGAAGTAAGAGCATTTAATATGAAAGTTCAACCGGGAGAAATATCTTTTCCTGGTGGACAAGTCGAAAAAAATGAAAGTTATGAAGACGCTGCAATAAGAGAGGCAATAGAGGAGTTAGGAATAACTCAAGATAAAGTTAATATTATTGGAGAGATTGATTATATAGTTTCTCCATACAATTTCATACTTAAACCATTTGTAGGAGTTTTAAGTAATGTGAAATTAAAAGATTTAAAACTTAGTAAAAACGAAGTAAATCATGTATTTACTATTCCTATAAGAGAAATCCTAAACTTTAATCCTTCTATATATTATGTAAGTATAAGTCCTAAACCAGAAGATAATTTTCCATATCACATGATTCCAAATGGAGAAAATTATAGTTGGAGAAAAGGAAGATATCCCATATATTTTTATAAATATAAAGAATATATAATATGGGGTATGACTGCAACTATAACAAATAATTTTATAGATATTATTAAGGAAACAAAAGAATAAAGACGGTTTGCATCGTCTTTATTCTTTTATGAGTAAATTGCAAAAAATTGTATTGTGCAATTTGCTAAATTTATTATTTATATTTAATCAGTAAACATTTGTGTCCAATAAGCTTTACCATTTTTATCTACTGCATAACCTACTCCAATTTTATTAAAGCTAGATGAAAGTATATTTGCTCTATGTCCCTCAGAATTCATCCATCCGTTAACTACAGCTTCAGGTGTACTATATCCAGCAGCAATATTTTCACCGGCAGTTTTGTAGCTTATACCAAAGTTTTTCATCATGTCAAAAGGACTACCATAGGTTGGCGATGTATGGCTAAAATAGTTTTTATCAATCATATCTTGGGACTTTATCCTAGCAACTTTTGAAAGTTCTACATTTTCAGTTAAAGGACTTAACCCTACCTTTGCTCTTTCTGCATTTACCAATTCAATGACTTTTGTTTCCATAGCTCTAACGCTATTTGAAACATTGCTTGTTGTGTTATCTTGTGTTGTTTGGTCTTCTACAGTTTGAGAGCCTTGTTCCACAGTATTTGTATTAGTATTAGTGTTTTGCTCTGGATTGTCTTGGTTAGTAATATTGTCTTGTATATTTGGTGTATTATTTTGAATTGATGTATTGTCTACATTGTTCGAATTTTTTGGTTGAATAATATATTTGAAGTTTGAGTTATTTTGAAAATTCCACTGTATAGTTTTTACATTCCAAGTAGGTGTGCAAGTATAACTAAAACCTTCACCATAGGATATACTTCCAACTGAAATTAATAGAGCAGTAACTATTGATGTGACTACTACTTTTGGTAATAATCTCTTCATTAATTAACAACCTCCTAAATGAATTTTAAAATTAATATATTTAAGTTGGAAAACTAAATATATTTAAATCTGTCTTATAGAGTATAACATTATTGGTTAACATAATAAACCTGTAATTTTTGGACAAGTAGGAATATCCAACTATATGAGATTATATTTGACTAATTTTTCACAATAATGGTTTATAAGAATAAAAAATGATACTTTATAAATAATAATTACATGAAATTGATAATATAAATTTAGTTATAAACAAATATATATATTTTTTATTATAGCAAAAAGAGCAGCCATTTCTTGGCTGCTCCTACCCGATAGCATTAAATAAGTTTTATTTGATGATATACCTTCTTGCCTTTTCTTATCATCAATTTTCCATCTTTAAAGTTTTCAGCTGTAATAACCATGTAAATATCTTTAACCCTATTATTTTCTAAATAGATTCCACCTTGCTGAATTAATCTTCTGCCTTCACCTTTAGAATTAGTAAGTCCAGCTTTCATTAACAGAGTAAGGATATCCATTCCTTCTTTAAATTCATCTAAATTAATTTCAGTTGAAGGAATATCTGATGAGTCACCGCTTCCTCCAAACAATGATTTTGCAGCTTTTCTAGCCTTATCAGCTTCTTCTTTTCCGTGAACGATTTTAGTAAACTCATAAGCTAGTATTTCTTTTGCTTTATTGATTTCAGCACCTTCTAATGCACCTAGCCTTCTTACTTCATCCATTGGTAGGAATGTTAATAATGCTAGGCAATTTTCAACATCTGCATCATCAATATTTCTTAGATATTGATACATATCGTATGGAGAAGTTTTTTCTGGGTCTATCCATACAGCACCTGATTCAGTTTTACCCATTTTCTTTCCTTCACTAGTAGTAAGAAGTTTAAATGTCAGTCCGTATGCAGAAGCAGATTCTTTTCTTCTTATTAAGTCAATTCCTGCAATAATATTAGACCATTGGTCATTTCCTCCAAGTTGAATTTTACAATTGTGTCTTCTGTATAATTCTAAAAAGTCATATGCTTGCATAAGCATATAATTAAATTCTAGAAATGAGAGCCCTCTCTCTAAACGGGATTTAAAGCATTCTGCTGTAAGCATTCTATTAACAGAAAATTGACTTCCTATTTCTCTAATGAATTCAATATAATTTAGGTTATTAAGCCAATCACCGTTATTTATTATATATCCTTTTCCGTCACTTAAATCTATATATTTTGAAAGTTGTTTTTTTATCCCAGAAATATTTTTTTCTAGCTGTTCTTTTGAGAGCATTTTGCGCATTTCAGTTCTCCCTGAAGGGTCGCCAATTTGTGCAGTTCCTCCACCAACTAGAGCAATAGGTATATGACCTGCTCTCTGCATATGCATCATTACCATAACTTGTATAAAATGTCCTATGTGTAAGCTATCAGCTGTTGGGTCAAATCCTATGTAAAAAGTAACAGATTCATTTTCTAGCAATTCTCGTATTTCTTCTTCATGTGTAGCTTGTTCAATAAAGCCTCTTTCTTTTAAGATGTCATATACATTACTCAAAGTAATCCCTCCTGACATGTTTTATAATAAAAAATAAGGGCTTTCTTATCCAGAAAGGACGAGAAAACCCGTGGTACCACCTTATTTACATCTATGAAAGATGTCACTTTTATCATTTTAACGGATGATAACCGCAATGCATTACCATTGAAGCTCCAGAGTGTAATTCATATCCTATGCCCATCAGACTTTTCACCTACCAGTCTGCTCTCTAAATGTAAGCTATAGGTTACTACTAAATCTTTCATAGCCAAATTAGTATATGTTTTGTTATTTATCATAATATATTATTTACTTCGTTGTCAAGAAGAGATTTTTATTATTCGACAATAATTTTTTTACTATTTTCCCATAAGCCGTGGATATTGCAGTAGCTTAATGCATGAATAGTGCCTGATTTATCTAGTTTTATTTTTGTAGAAATAACTGGTTCATTAAATACTCCATTTTCTCCATGAGCAGTAAAGTTATAGCTACCTATTTCAATTGGGAATTTTCCTCCATCCGCAAAAAAGAAAACTTTGATCCATCCTATGTGATGTTCTAAAGTATTGGGATGCTTAATCTCTTCACCTACTACAATTTTTAATTCTACTTCTTCCCCTGATTTAATTTTTTCTGGAACATGAATAACAGGAACGTGTTTTTCACCTTTCCAATCTCCACTTTGCAAGTATTTACCAATAGTCATATTTACAACCTCCTTTGTTATTTTCTATTAATGACTGCAAATATGGATATAAAAATATAATACCCTATATTTATAGAAATATTTTTAGAAATATTTTATTATTTATTCTTGATTATCTACAATGATTAAACAATGCTTTGCAATCATTTACATCTTATATTTATTATATACCCACATTTACATAAATATATCACAAGAGATTCTAACTTATTAGGAGGTTAAATAATGGCGATAGTCAATACTTTTAAATTTAAAGTAATTATATTGCTTTTCTCAATTATTTGGGGGTTTTGGACCGTAAAATTGATAGTAATCGACTTTTATTCTGCCATTAAATAATTTACGTTTTTTATCTGCTTTTTTACCATAAAATTTTTCAAAATCTTCACAAGATGTAATTACATATTTTGACCAAGTTTTAAGTTTATTAAAGCTTTTTCCCATATCCATATATAACTTTTTTACGCTTTTAAATTCATTTAATCTTTCACCGTATGGAGGATTGCATATGATGACACCATAATTTTCCTCTAGATTTATATCTGAGAAATTAGTTTTTCTGAATTCTATACAATCATCTACTCCAGCTTCAAAAGAATTTTCTTTAGCAGCTTTTACTGCCTTATGGTCTATATCAGAAGCATAAATTTTTAAATTAACGTTTTGATCAATGGCTTTTAAAGCTTTAATTTTTTCTGCTTTCCAAATATCTTTACCTATGACTTCCCAATCTTCTGACGCAAAGCTGCGATTTAATCCAGGTGCAATATTTTTACCTATTAATGCTGCTTCTATAGGGATAGTTCCTGAGCCACAAAATGGATCTAATAAAACTCTATCTTTATTCCAATAGCTCAATAACACCATTGCTGCAGCTAATGTTTCTTTAATTGGAGCAATAACACTTTTTACTCTATACCCTCTTTTGTGTAATCCTGCTCCACTAGTATCTATAGTTAAAGTGGCAACATCTTTGAGAAGGGATACCTGTACAGTATATTCAGGGCCATTTTCCTTAAACCATTCTACATTGTATTTTTTTTTAGTTTTTCTACAATTGCTTTTTTAACTATAGCTTGACAATCTGGTACACTAAATAACTTAGACTTTATCGATTTTCCTGTTACTGTAAATTTACCATCAATGCTTATCCATTCATCCCATGGAAGTGCTTTAGTTTTTTCAAATAATTCTTCAAAAGATAAAGCCTTAAATTCACCAATTTTTAATAATACCCTATCGGCACACCTTAGCCATAGATTTGATTTTGGGATACTAGAAATATCTCCTTTAAAGGTAACTTTTCCATTTTCCACTGTTATATCTTTATATCCTAAATTTAAAACTTCTTTCTTAACAATTGATTCTAAACCAAAGGTAGATGTCGCTATAAGTTCTATTTCTTTCATATTTTTTCTCCCACTATATCAATTTTAATTAAATTCAGTATATATAGATTTTGAAGTAAATAATCAATCTCTATAGTTATTATAACAAATGAGGAAATTTCATATTAAAATAATTTAAGAAATTTTGACCTTGTAGTAATTATGCAATTTCATTTTTATCTTTTATTACTTTCTTTTGACATCTGCCTGTCAAATATATAGCAAAACCAATAAGACATATTATTGCATTGCTTAGGACCATAGCAAACCAAACGGATTTTTCCCCAAGATTGGTATAATTTTTAAATATAAGAATTAATGGAATTCTTAATCCCCACAGTCTACCAGCCATAATTATCATAGCTAAAATGGTATGTCCTGAGCCTTGAAATGTACCGATGAAAATTTGAAAAAAGCCCATCAAAGGTAATGCGAGAGTTATCAATTTTAAATAATAAGTACCTTGTTCTAATACTTCAGTACTATTTGCAAAAAGGTCTACAACATTGTCTGCTATACTAAATATAAGTATTCCACCTGCTGCCAAAAATATTGTTGATAAAATGGCACTTGTTTTAACAGCTTCTTTTGCTCTTTTAACATTATTTGCTCCAATATTTTGTCCTACTATTGTAGCTAAAGCATTTCCTATTCCCATAGCAGGCATAAGTATGAGAGAATTTATCCTGTTACCTATTCCAAATGCAGCCATTGTAGATTCTCCAAAAGAGTATATAAATACATTTAAAATAGTGAAACCTAAAGCTGCAGTTGACTGACCTATAGATGAAGGTAGACCTATCTTAATTATCTTTTTTAACACAGATTTGTTAATATGTAGATGATTTTTAGTTAACTTAATACCGTTTTCTGATGAAAAGAGTCTAAATATAGCTATTAAGGCAAACAAGCCTCTTGATATTACTGTTGCAATTGCTGCACCGCTAATTCCTAAATTAAAAACAAATATAAATATTGGATCAAGAATAATATTTAATGTAACCGAAGTAGCACCCAATTTCATTGGAGTGACAGTATCTCCTTGTCCTTGCATTATTGCGTTAAATGAAAAAAATAAAAACATTGTGGGCATACCTAAAAACATTATTTTTAAATAATTTACAGCGTTATAATAAAGTTCTCCAGATCCCCCCATCGCACTTACTATTTTGGGAGACAATAGTGCTCCAATAGATCCTAACAATAAAGACAATAAAAAAGAAAATGATATTACTTGACCTGCTACATCAGTGGCATCATCAAGACTGTTCGAGCCTATATACTGAGATATTAGTGCAGTACCAGCAATGGAAACTCCCATTCCTAATGACATCATGAAAAATATTACTGGCCAAACAAAGGTTATTGCAGCAACCTGTATATCACCAATTTTACTGACCCAAAGAGTATCAGTTAGATTATAAATAGTTTGAATTAGGTTATTTAACATGATTGGACCAGACAGTAATAATATTACTTTTGCCATCTTTCCATTTAAAATTAGTTCCCGTTTACCATTGTAGTCCATAATAACCTCCGAATAGTTAATTTATTTTATTATACCATTATTTATTTCGTGTATCAAAATAAATAAGGAAATTGCATAATAGATAAGAAATAAAATTTTGATCTTAAAGTAATTATGCAAATTCCTTATTTGATTGTAGACTTAGATAATATGTTTTTGTCACATTCTTCAATAGCTAAATTATTAGGAGACATTATATACATTATTATCGTAACATCATATTTTTCTAAATAGTTAACATAAGCTCTTCCTTTAAGTTTTATAATTGGAAAATCTTTATTGTTATAGTATTTTTCTATTGGTTTTCCATATTGAATATATCCTATTTGCGATTTTTTATATTTATGAATTGGACTATTGGTTATTATTTCTGAATCTATTTTAGTCCACCCATCAATATTTAAATATTTTACATCGTTTTCTATAGACTCAATATTATTTTTAAAAACCATGATATTACTTGGGCAACCTAAAGACGGGAGTACTAATCTTTCTTGGTCATATTTTGGGATAAGGGAAATTTCATCAATATTTATACTTCCATCTTCATTAAAACCAAAAGGAGATTTTGGATTATCATTATTGTAAATTATGTAAGCTCCGTAAAAACTATTATAATATTTAGAATTTGGGTTATAGTATGAAGAACTACCTTCTCTAAGAATAAAATGTCCAAAATTATATAATACTGTAACAGAGAGATTTTTTCCAATGTATCTAGAAAAACCTTTATTATCATTAAATGTTAGGACAAAAGGATACCAGTCTTTTTCTTTTGTATATCTACCACTAGGAATGTATATGTATATGTCTTTTTTTTGTATAATGCTTTCTTTTGTCATTTTAAGGCTATAAGGGTACATTATAATATAGCTTCTAATGATATAATAAAATGGGCTTTTAACAAAGATAAAGAATAATAAAATAATAATTATTATGTTGTAATATTTTTTTTTATTCACTTTTTTCACCTTTATATATTATTGCATTTTTTTGTTTTGCTTATCATTTCATTATTAATATATGTTATTATTAAAATATAAGCAATAAAAAAAGTGAGGGTATATTTTAGGAGTGAAAACTATGTTGAATAGAAAAAATGACTTAAATTTTCATAAAGAAATTAATAATTATCAAGGATTAAATTATTATGATGTACTCGATGGAATGGTAGATTGGGTTAGGGTAGTCAACAAAGATAAAATTGTAATATATGCTAATAGGACAATGAAAGAAGGGCTTGGAAGGGAATTATTAGGTGAAAGATGCTATGAGTGTTTAGGGAAAAAACATCCTTGTGTGTTATGTATTACTGATAAAACAATTAAGACAGGTAAGGTAGAGGAAAAAGAAGAGATAGTTGGAGATAAAATATTTACTGTTAAAAGTTCCCCTGTAAGAAATGTAAATGGTGAAATATATGCTGCGGTAGAAGTATTTAGAGATGTTACCAAAGAAAAAAGGCTTGAAAATGAATTAATCGAAAAAAATGAAAAAATGAGTAAAGACTTACAATTTGCAAGGAATTTACAAGAAAAAATACTTCCTCAAAAAGGAATGTATAATTCACTTAAGATAGACTATTTATACAAGCCAAGCGAAATATTAGGTGGGGATATGTTTGACATATTTAATATTGACAAAGAACAAACAGGCATATATATAAGTGATGTTGCAGGTCATGGAATATCAGCTTCTATGATGACTATGTTTATTAGGCAAACAATGAGGGCAATAAAGGATACTATAAATAGTCCTGGAAAAGTATTAACGGAATTGCACAGGAGATTTCTTGATTTAAATTTAGATAATGATAACTATTTTACTATCTTTTATGGGATAATAAATAATAAAACTAAAACTTTTAAATATGCAAATGGAGGACATAATTGTATGCCTTTGCTTATTAGAAATAATGATGTTAAGATATTAGAATCTAAGGATTTCCCTATAACTTATTTATTTGATAGTATTAGTTATAATGAGAAAGAGGTATCATTAACTAAAGGGGATAAAATTTTGTTATATACTGATGGAATAATAGAAGCAAGAGATAACTCTGATAATGAATTTGGTTTTGACAGGTTGATGGATATAATAAAGAATAATAACGGCGATAATTTGTTATATGAAATTGATTGTAAATTACAGAAATTTGTTCAAGGAACACAAAAAGATGATTTGGCTATGGTATTAGTAGAACAGATATAAAATGATTTGCTAGGAGGATAGATATGACAAATATATATTTTGATTATTCTAATAGTTTATTAAAAGAAGATGAAATAGTATATATGAAAGATCAAGTATTATTAGCACATACTCTTATCCATGAAGGGAAAGGTAGTGGAAATGAATTTTTAGGTTGGGTCGAATATCCTAAAAATTATGACAAAGATGAATTTAAAAGAATAAAGCAAGCAGCATTAAAAATAAAGAAGAATTCAGATGCTTTTATTGTCATAGGCATAGGAGGCTCTTATTTAGGTTCAAGAGCTGTTGTAGAAGCTTTAACTCATAGCTTCTATAATATTCTTCCTAAAAGTAAAAGAGGGACTCCAGAGATATATTATGCAGGCAACAATATAAGTGGTACATATTTAAAAGATTTGTTAGACATATTAGATGGTAAAGATATAAGTATAAATGTTATATCTAAATCAGGGACTACTACTGAGCCTGCCATTGCATTTAGAATTTTTAAAGAATACTTAGAGAAAAAGTATGGGAAAACAGGGGCAAAGGAAAGAATATATGTTACTACAGACAAATCTAAAGGAGCACTCAGAAAATTAGCAGAAAAAGAAGGGTATGAAAGTTTTATTATCAATGATAACATTGGAGGCAGATTTTCGGTTCTTACTCCAGTAGGGTTGCTTCCAATTGCTGTTGCTGGTATAGATATTGATGAGATAATTAAGGGAGCTAGGGATGGACAAGATGAGTATTCTATTAATGATTTAGGTTCTAACTATTGTTATCAGTATGCTGCTATAAGAAATATTTTGTATAAAAAAGGTAAGGATATTGAAATATTAGTAAATTATGAGCCTTCACTTAAATACTTTTCAGAATGGTGGAAGCAGCTATATGGAGAGAGCGAAGGCAAAGATGGAAAAGGTATTTTCCCTTCCTCAGTAAATTTTTCTACTGATTTACATTCGTTAGGGCAGTATATCCAAGATGGAAAAAGAAATTTATTTGAAACTGTAATAAAGGTAGAAAATCCTAAAAAAGATATAGTAATCAAAGAAGATCTGGAAAATTTAGATGGACTTAATTATTTAAAAGGAAAGACTATGGATTTTGTGAATAAAAATGCTTGCTATGGGACTATTATTGCTCATAAAGATGGAAATGTTCCTAATTTGATAGTATCAATTCCTGAAATTAATGAATACTACATTGGTAAACTAATATACTTTTTTGAAAAAGCCTGTGCAGTAAGTGGATATATGTTAGGAGTAAACCCATTTGACCAACCAGGAGTAGAAGCTTATAAGAAAAACATGTTTGCATTACTGGGCAAACCTGGGTATTATGAATTGAGAAAAAATATTAAATATTAGGAGGTATTGACTTTGGTTAATGACATAGCAGGTACTGCCCTATCGATTTTATTTGTTATATTGATTATTTTTATTTCAGAAATATTGAGAAAAAAAGGCGTATGTAATAGTGAAGGTACGCGTAAATTTATACACATTGGTGTATCTCATTGGTGGCTTATTTCTATTCCTCTAATAAGGGATGTAAAATTTGCTATTTTACCACCTATTCTGTTTATAATATTAAATTATATATCTTACAAAAAAAATCTTATTGAAAGTATGGAAAGAGGGAAAAATAAATCTGATTTAGGTACAGTTTATTTTCCTATATTACTTTTGATACTAGTATTATTGTTATGGAACAATCCTTCACTTGGTATAAAAGGAAAGTATTTAGGAGCCATAGCAGTGTTAATTATGGGCTATGGAGATGGTTTTGCAGCTATTATAGGACAAAAATACGGAAGGCATAAATATAAAATATTTAAGAATAACAAGACAATTGAAGGCTCAATAGCTATGTTTCTTTTTTCCTTTTTTGTTAGCTTTATATTATTATCTCTAATCAATGGCTTTAGCTTGTTTATTATTAAGGTTAGTTTTATAGTATCTACATTTGCTGCTTTATTGGAAGCATTAACTCCTTTTGGAATGGACAACCTTTCTGTACCTCTAGTATCATCAATAATCTTATGTGTGGTTATAATTGCAGATATGGAAATAGTTGCCCTATTATTTAGAGCAAGCATTGGATTTTTAGGCAGTTCAATTATAGGGTATGTCGCTTATATCAGAAAATCACTTACAGTAAGTGGAAGCATAGGGGCAATAATTTTAGGAAGTGGTATATATGCAACTTCTGGGCTTTATGGTGGAACTATAATGATCCTTTTCTTTGTTTCTTCTAGTTTATTAAGTAAATATAAGAAGAACTTAAAAAGTGATGTAGCAAAGCAATTTGATAAAACAGGAAACAGGGATATATTTCAGGTGTTTGCAAATGGAGGTATAGGGTTAATATACTCTATAATTTATTATGTTACGAAAGATCCAATCTATTTAGTTCCTATAGGGATATCTTTTGCAGCTTCAAATGCTGATACCTGGGCTACAGAATTAGGAGTATTAAATCATGGAAAACCTATTTCTTTAAGAACTTTTAAGAGGGTAGATAATGGTACTTCAGGAGCTATTAGTTTTCTTGGGACATTGTCTGGTTATCTAGGAGCACAATTTATTGGGATTGCATCTGTAGTGATAGCTTATATTTTGAAATTAGATATGAGCAATTATTCATATATGATTATTTTGAAAAGCGTAACACTTGGCGGGTTTATTGGCTGTATTATAGATTCAATTCTTGGAGCAACCTTACAAGGTGTATACTATTGTGATTCTTTACAAAAAGAAACTGAAAAGAAAATATATAATGGTGAGCCTACAAGATTTGTTAGAGGAATTAAGTTTTTTAATAATGATTTAGTAAATTTTTTAAGTATAGGAATAGCTAGTATGACTTACTTATTTCTTTGAGGAAATTACTGGTATAGGTATATTAAAATTGGGAATAACTATAAATAATAAGTAAGTTTCTAGGGGGTTGTGTTATGAAATTTAAACCGTTTCCGAAGGGTATGACATGGCTTAATACTGAAAAACCTTTGACATTAGACGAGATAAAGGGACATGTAGTATTGTTTGATTTTTGGACGTATGGGTCTATAGACTGCATAAATGCACTTTCTGATATCGCTTGGTTAGAAGAAAAATATAAATATGAACCTTTTATTGTTATAGGAATTCATTCAGCTAAATTTAGTAATGAAATGGATGTAGATAATATAAATTCTGCTATTGAGAGGTATGAAATCAATTACCCAATTCTAGTGGATAATAATCACAGATTGTGGACTATATATGGGATAACTACATAGCCCTCATTTCTTTTGATTGATCCTAATGGAAATATTGTGTATAAGACTTCTTGTGAAGGATTTAGAGATGAGGTTGATAATGTTATTAAAAGAGAAATAGAAATGGCTAAAATAATAGGAACACTAGCTAAAGAAAAAATTAAAATCAGATATAAGAGAAAAAAGAAAAGGCTTCTTTCATATCCTACAAAATTAGGTATTGATAAAGTAAATAATAGGTTATTTATTAGCGATTCAAATAATAATAGGATATTGGTAGTAAGATTAGATTCTAAAATAACGGGGAAAGTTATTGAGATAATTGGGAATGGAGAAAAGGGACTTAATGATGGATATTATAATGAAGCGTCTTTTTACAAACCTCAAGGGATAATATATTATAACAATTCATTGTATGTGTGTGATACAGGAAATCATGCTTTAAGAAAAATTGATCTCATAAAAAAGACAGTAACAACAATATTATGGAACGGGAAAAATGAACACCAGTTTAATTCTCCCTGTGATGGTGTAATTCAAGATAATTTTCTCTATATAACTATGGCTGGATCTCATCAGTTATGGAGAATGGATATAAATACATATCAGTTAGAGCTCTTTGCAGGTTCTGGGAAAGAGAATATCCTTGATGGACATGTATTAGAAGCTCAATTAGCTCAACCTAGTAGTATAACGAGTGATGGGAGTAAGCTATATTTTTGTGATAGTGAAACTTCTTCAATAAGATTTGTGGATTTAAATAACGATACTGTTGGAACTTTGATAGGAAAAGGATTGTTTAAATTTGGACATAAAGATGGAAGTTTTAGAGTTGCATTATTACAACATCCCATGGGTCTTTGTTATCATGATAATAATATATATATTTGTGACACATATAATCATGCAATTAGAGTAGCAAATTTAGAAAAAAACAGAATTAAAACTATAATAAGTAGACCTATGAAAGGGGTTTGCAATTTAGAAGGAAAAGAGTGTAATATTTTACCACTTAATGAGCCTAATGACATTTTATATAATGAGGGATTATTATACATTGCAGATACAAACAATCATGTAATTAGGGTATTTGATATAGAGCAAGATATTATTAAAGATTTAATTATTGAGTAGTTTTAACATTTTTTATAACATTATATTTAGATAATTAGGAAATGAAATTGCATAATAAAATATTTTATTATGCAATTTTCTCATTTAAAAAAGTCATCTAGTTATAGAAACTATTTTGTTATTTAATTTCTTATATAAAAAATCTGAGTTTGTAGTAATATTCACATACTTAAATTTAAAAAAAATTTATATAAGTGAAAGAAAAATACGATATTATAAGCTTTATGCTTATTAACATGTTTAATGTTAAGATTTGTTTATATATAATAACATAAATATTTAAATGTGGTGAAAATCGAAAAAATCAAAGTATATTGTATAATTTTAAAGATTGATTTTTTATTAACAATCTGATAAAGTATACATAGAATTAAAAATTAATAATTTTTTAGGAGGGGTAGGATGGGCTATGAAAGCGTTTTATTAAAAAAGCAAGATAATATATGTATTTTGACTATTAGCAAACCAAAATCATTAAATGCCCTAAATACGAAAACTTTAATGGAATTAAAAAATGCAGTTGAGGAGCTGGAAAGAGATGAGGATGTACATATAATTATTATTACTGGTGATGGCAAAGCTTTTGTTGCAGGGGCAGATATAAGTGAGATGAAAGATAAGAATCCAATAGAAGCTAGAAAATTTGCAAAATTAGGTTTAGAAACATTTAGGAAAATTGAAATTATGGAAAAGCCAGTAATTGCAGCAGTAAATGGTTATGCTTTAGGTGGTGGATGTGAACTTGCTCTTTGTTGTGACATAAGAATTGCTGGTGAAAAAGCTAAATTTGGACAACCAGAGGTAGGACTTGGTATTATACCAGGCTTTGCAGGTACACAGAGATTAGCAAGGTTAGTTGGTTTAGGTAAAGCAAAGGAACTTATTTTTACCGGGGATATGATAGATGCAAATGAAGCTGAGAAAATAGGCTTAGTAAATAAAGTTGTTCCGCAAGACAAATTAATGGATGAAGCTATAAATTTAGCGAAGAAAATAGCTAGCAATGGTCAGCTTGCAGTTAGGTATGCTAAAACCGCAATAAATAGAGGAATTGAAAGTGATATTGAGACAGGCATGTCTATTGAAAAAGATTTGTTTGGGTTATGTTTTTCTTCAGAGGATCAAAAAGAAGGAATGAGTGCATTTTTAGAGAAAAGAAAGCCTAATTTTACTTTAAAATAAAAATGGGGGTGTATTTATATGAAAAAAATAGGAGTTCTTGGAAGGGGAACTATGAGTTCAGGTATTGTACAGGTGCTTGCAGAAAAAGATATGGATGTTGTTATGGTAGTTAGAAACATTGATGAAAAAGCACCAAGAGCTAGCTTAAATAAGGTTGCAAAAAATTTAGACAGAAAGGTAAAGAAGGAGAAAATAACTGAAGAGGAAAAAGAAGCTATATTAAACAGAGTAAGCATTACTACTGATTATAATGACCTTAAAGATTGTGATCTTGTTATCGAGGCAATATCTGAGAATATGGAGCTTAAAAAGGAGATATTTAAGAAACTTGATGAAGTATGTAAAGAAGAAGCTATATTAGCTACAAATACTTCTTCTTTATCAATAACTGAAATATCAAGTGTGACAAGTAGACCTGATAAAGTTATTGGAATGCATTTCTTTAACCCTGTTCCTGTTATGAAACTTGTTGAAGTTATAAAAGGTATAGCTACATCAGAAGATACTAAATGTAAAATATTAAGTTTAGCAGAACAGCTTGGAAAGACTCCTGTAGAAGTAGAAGAAGCTCCTGGATTTATTGTTAATAGAATACTTATTCCAATGATTAATGAAGCAGTTGGTATACTTGCAGAGGGTATTGCTAGTGCAGAAGATATAGATAATGCTATGAAACTTGGGGCTAATCACCCAATAGGACCTTTAGCACTAAGTGATTTAATTGGGAATGATGTTTGCTTGGCTATAATGGATGTACTTTATGAAGAATTTAAAGATTCAAAGTATAGAGCACATCCTCTTTTGAGGAAAATGGTAAGAGGTGGATTATTAGGTAGAAAAACTGGGAAAGGTTTTTATGATTATAGTAAATAGTAAAATAGAAGGAGCTAATATTATATTAGCTCCTTCTATTTTACTATTTTGTTATAGCCTTAGAGTATAATTTTAGTAGGCAAAAACAACAAAAATGAAAAAGATGCCCGAAAGCACCTTTAACATATATGAATCATCCAATATAATAGTAATTAATAAGAAAACTATAAAAGGGATGATTACATGTATAATATAAGTTTAGATGAAAAAGAAATTAATTTCAAGAACTTAGAGAAAATTATATATAAGCTTGTATGCCGACAGGCATGTGAAATGCTCGTAGAGCTATTAGAAAAATTAGATAATAAATTAATGAAAGAAAGAGATAAAGAAGAATATAGAAATAAAGGATTAAAGAAAACTACCATAAAAACAATAATGGGCGAAATTGAATATAAACGTAGAATATATCAATATACTACACAAGAGGGTAAAAGAGGTTACAAATGCCTTTTAGATGAATACTTAAAAATGGAAACCATAGGACATATATCTACAAATCTAGTAGAAAAAATAGTAGATCTAGCAACAGATGAATCATATAGAAAAACAGCAAATAAAATAACAGAAATGACAAACCAAAGTATAAGTCATTCAGCAGCTTGGAACATAATACAAAACTTAGGAGAACAACTAAAACAAAAAGAAAAACACGAAATAAAATTAAACAACGAAGAAAAATTACAAGGCAAAAAAGAAACAAAAATATTGTTTGAAGAAATGGATGGAGTGTGGATAAATATCCAAGGTAAAGATAAAAAGACTAAGGGAAAAGAGAAAAAAGAACTAAAATTAGGAATTTTTTATGAAGGCTGGGAGAAGAAGCATGAGAAAAAAGATAGATATGTACTAAAGAACAAAAAAGCATATGCAAGCTTTGGAAGTAGTAAAGAATTTAGAAAACTAAGACAAGCCAAAATAGCGAAACAATATAATACTGACGAAATAGAAACAAAAATAGTAAATGGAGATGGAGCAAACTGGATAAAAGAAGTTATAAAAGAAGACAATTCACACTTTCAATTAGATCCATTTCATAGAAATCAAGCAGTACTTAAGAACATAGAAGATAAGAAAAAGGCAAAAGAAATAATAAAGAAACTAAGCAATGGTAACATAGAAGAAGGATTAGAAATGATAACAAAACTAATGATAGAAAACAATGATAATCAAAAGAAAATGAAGAAATTACAGGCACTATATAATTACCTAGTAAACAACAAAGAAGGGATAGTGCTCTACAAACTTCGCCCAGACATAAATATGCCGCAACCACCAGAAGGAATTAAATATAGAAATCTAGGAACAATGGAACATAGCATATGTGATATATTAGCACAAAGGATGAAAGGGAATAAAACAAGTTGGTCAATACAAGGAGCCAGTAACTTAGCCAAGATACTAGCAGAAAAAGCAAGCAAAGAATTAGCAACAACAATAAAATCACTACTGAACAAAGAAATAAAAGAAGAAAAGCTTGAAGAAATAATAGAAAAAGTAGGATTAACAGCAGCAGAAGTAAATAAAAAGCCAAAGAAAAGCAAGATATACAAACACAAAAGAGCAAGCATGCCATTTAGTCAATGTTCAGTAACTAACGGAAGAAAAGCCATAAAGGACATGTTAGGTTGCAAATGTGCAAGTCAAATGAACCTAAGTTTTTAATATCTAATATATTATATAACTTAAAAGAATAAGCTAACATACGATACCTATGCTCTAATATAAGCCTAAAAAAATACAACATAATAGAGCATTAATACTGATGAATAAATAGAATTAGACCTAAAAATAGGGCTCTCAGACTTATTGTTATTCTATAATCATAAGTCTAGTATTATAGAATAACAATTTTGAAATCATTGTAAAGTATATGTAAATTTATTTTTAAAATTGTAGAAAGTATAAATAGAATACTCTTGCCCTATCGGGCATAAAAACATAATTAAAACAGCAAAATTGGATGATTAAATTTAAAAATAATAATTTTGCCAACTTTTACTTGACAGTATCTGTTATAGCTGATTTATTGCAAAACTAAATAACTAATGATATAATTTTTTAAGTATACAGGAAAAGAATTTGTAATATATTTTTAATCTAATTACTATTCTTTAAATGATATAATATTTATACTCATATATTTGAGAGGTGGCATATGTTATGAAACATTTTTTAAAGGTTTTTTCCATTGCATTTTTGTGCTTTGCTTTAGCAATGGTAGCAGGACTATTTACATTTTTTAAATTCTATAATTCTGATAATAATGTTATTAATGAAGCAACGGGTATGGAAAATGAAAAAAAAGAAAGTGATATAGAGGATGAAGGCATAAAAGACCCATTTAAAAAAGCTATATCTGAAAGTAAAAGGGTCAATTTTTTGCTTTTAGGAATGGAAGGGCCAAGAACGGATACTATTATTTTTGCAAGTTTTGATCCCAAAGAGAACAAAGTTGATATGTTTTCAATTCCTAGAGATACTTACTATTACAGACCAGGATATGAACATGCTGACAAGAGAAAAATAAATGCAGTATATGGTGATGAAGGAATTTCTGGAATTAAGGCTGCAGTTTCTAATTTATTGGGAGACATACCAATCGAACATTATATAATTGTTGACTATGAAGGAGTAAAAAAGGTTGTAGATGTATTGGGAGGAGTTGAAGTAAACGTTCCTTTCCATATGGAATATAAAGACCCTACAGATAACCCTCCTTTGATTATAGATATACCTAAGGGAAAACAGGTATTAGACGGGGAAAATGCGATAAAGTTTTTGCGCTGGAGACATAACAATGATATGACTGTAGGATATCCTGATGGTGATTTAGGAAGAGTTAGGGCACAGCAGCAATTTATACAATCTGCTTTAAAAAAAGCATTAAGTTTTAAGCTTCCTACAGTAGTTAAAACTTGTTTCAACTATGTAAAAACAGATATGAAGTTAACAGATGCTTTGCTTTACGCAGGTCAAGCTATAGGAATTAGTGGGGATGATTTTTCTATTAAAACAATAGATGGAGAGGCAGAAAACAGAACATATGGTGGATTAAAACGAAGCTATTTCATCTATGATAAAGAAAAAGTAAGAGAACTTATGATGGAACTATACAATGTAAAAGAAGAAACAAATTAATATTAAAAAGGATTCTTATGAAAATAAGAATCCTTTTTAGCATATATTTGTTAATTGTTTTTCTTTAAGCAACATTTCTCCTATTTTATATACATTTCCTGCGCCCATAGTTACTATGACATCACCTTCATTAGCATTTTTAAGTAAGTAATCAGTTATTTCTTCGAAATTACTAAAATAAGTAGCATCTACGTTGTTTTTTATTAATGCCTTTACTAAATCTTTAGAATGAATTAGTCCAGTGTCTTTTTCTCTTGCGGGATAGATATCTGGTATTATTACTTTGTTAGCATCATAAAAGGAAGTTGCAAAATCTGATAAGAGGGCTTTTGTTCTAGTATAGGTATGAGGTTGAAAAACACACCATATTTTATTATAGCTTATATTTTTTATAGCTTTTAAAGAGGCTATTATTTCTGTTGGGTGATGAGCATAATCATCTAATACGGTAATATTATTAAAGCTGCCCTTGTATTCTAATCTTCTGTGTGTGCCATTAAATTCTTTTATAGAACTAATTATTGTATCCATAGGAATATTACAATAATATGCTGTAGCAATAGAAGCTAGGGCATTATATACATTATGTATACCCATTACATTAAGAGATATTTTATAAGAATTATCACGAATAATGAGGTTAAATTGGGCACATCCTTTTTTATCAAATTTTATGTCTGTTGCTTTAAAGTCACTATTATTCTTTATTCCAAAAGTTACTATTTTACATTTTGCATTTTTTGATGCATTCTTTACATTTTCATCATCGTTATTTATTATTAGAAGTTTATCTTTAGGCAAATTTTCAATATATTTTCTAAAAGTATCAATAATATGTTGGAGATTTTTATAATAATCGAGATGGTCTTTCTCAATATTTAATACAATTGCTATAGTTGGGTTAAATTTCAATATATTTCCTTTATATTCGCAAGCTTCAGTCAATAAGCAGTTATTTTTTCCTATTTTTACGTTTCCTCCAATTTTGTTTAGTTCACCACCAAGTAGTATTGTAGGATCGATAGAAGAATTAGTTAATATAACTGATAACATACTTGTTGTTGTTGTTTTTCCATGAGTGCCAGAAACTGCTATAGAATTTTTATATTTTCTCATTATTTGTCCAAGAAAAGTTGCTCTATCAATTGTTGGAATATCAAATTCCTTTCCTGCTAAATATTCAGGATTATCAAATGATATAGCATCTGTATAGACGATTAGATCAGCGCCCTTTACATTATTTTTATCATGACCTATAAAGATTTTTGCACCTTTGCTTTCTAAATTTTTAAGTAAAGGGGAATTATTCATGTCTGATCCAGTAACTTTATAATCATTTGCAAGCAAAATTTCTGCTAATCCACTCATGCTAATACCGCCTATGCCTATAAAATGTACATGTTTAAATATATGATCATTTATATCGAATGAAAACATTACGAAACCTCCTAAAGAAGATTTATATTACTTCTTTTATATTATTACCAATAATTACATTAATATCATATTATTGCTTAAATTTTTAATTTGCTACTGTTTGATTATATCATAATAGATTTGTAACATAAAGAGAAACATATATTGAGATACTGTCAAGTAAAAGTTGGCAAAATTATTATTTTTAAATTTAATCATCCAATTTTGCTGTTTTAATTATGTTTTTATGCCCGATAGGGCAAGAGTATTCTATTTATACTTTCTACAATTTTAAAAATAAATTTACATATACTTTACAATGATTTCAAAATTGTTATTCTATAATACTAGACTTATGATTATAGAATAACAATAAGTCTGAGAGCCCTATTTTTAGGTCTAATTCTATTTATTCATCAGTATTAATGCTCTATTATGTTGTATTTTTTTAGGCTTATATTAGAGCATAGGTATCGTATGTTAGCTTATTCTTTTAAGTTATATAATATATTAGATATTAAAAACTTAGGTTCATTTGACTTGCACATTTGCAACCTAACATGTCCTTTATGGCTTTTCTTCCGTTAGTTACTGAACATTGACTAAATGGCATGCTTGCTCTTTTGTGTTTGTATATCTTGCTTTTCTTTGGCTTTTTATTTACTTCTGCTGCTGTTAATCCTACTTTTTCTATTATTTCTTCAAGCTTTTCTTCTTTTATTTCTTTGTTCAGTAGTGATTTTATTGTTGTTGCTAATTCTTTGCTTGCTTTTTCTGCTAGTATCTTGGCTAAGTTACTGGCTCCTTGTATTGACCAACTTGTTTTATTCCCTTTCATCCTTTGTGCTAATATATCACATATGCTATGTTCCATTGTTCCTAGATTTCTATATTTAATTCCTTCTGGTGGTTGCGGCATATTTATGTCTGGGCGAAGTTTGTAGAGCACTATCCCTTCTTTGTTGTTTACTAGGTAATTATATAGTGCCTGTAATTTCTTCATTTTCTTTTGATTATCATTGTTTTCTATCATTAGTTTTGTTATCATTTCTAATCCTTCTTCTATGTTACCATTGCTTAGTTTCTTTATTATTTCTTTTGCCTTTTTCTTATCTTCTATGTTCTTAAGTACTGCTTGATTTCTATGAAATGGATCTAATTGAAAGTGTGAATTGTCTTCTTTTATAACTTCTTTTATCCAGTTTGCTCCATCTCCATTTACTATTTTTGTTTCTATTTCGTCAGTATTATATTGTTTCGCTATTTTGGCTTGTCTTAGTTTTCTAAATTCTTTACTACTTCCAAAGCTTGCATATGCTTTTTTGTTCTTTAGTACATATCTATCTTTTTTCTCATGCTTCTTCTCCCAGCCTTCATAAAAAATTCCTAATTTTAGTTCTTTTTTCTCTTTTCCCTTAGTCTTTTTATCTTTACCTTGGATATTTATCCACACTCCATCCATTTCTTCAAACAATATTTTTGTTTCTTTTTTGCCTTGTAATTTTTCTTCGTTGTTTAATTTTATTTCGTGTTTTTCTTTTTGTTTTAGTTGTTCTCCTAAGTTTTGTATTATGTTCCAAGCTGCTGAATGACTTATACTTTGGTTTGTCATTTCTGTTATTTTATTTGCTGTTTTTCTATATGATTCATCTGTTGCTAGATCTACTATTTTTTCTACTAGATTTGTAGATATATGTCCTATGGTTTCCATTTTTAAGTATTCATCTAAAAGGCATTTGTAACCTCTTTTACCCTCTTGTGTAGTATATTGATATATTCTACGTTTATATTCAATTTCGCCCATTATTGTTTTTATGGTAGTTTTCTTTAATCCTTTATTTCTATATTCTTCTTTATCTCTTTCTTTCATTAATTTATTATCTAATTTTTCTAATAGCTCTACGAGCATTTCACATGCCTGTCGGCATACAAGCTTATATATAATTTTCTCTAAGTTCTTGAAATTAATTTCTTTTTCATCTAAACTTATATTATACATGTAATCATCCCTTTTATAGTTTTCTTATTAATTACTATTATATTGGATGATTCATATATGTTAAAGGTGCTTTCGGGCATCTTTTTCATTTTTGTTGTTTTTGCCTACTAAAATTATACTCTAAGATATATTGAGATACTGTCAAGTAAAAGTTGGCAAAATTATTATTTTTAAATTTAATCATCCAATTTTGCTGTTTTAATTATGTTTTTATGCCCGATAGGGCAAGAGTATTCTATTTATACTTTCTACAATTTTAAAAATAAATTTACATATACTTTACAATGATTTCAAAATTGTTATTCTATAATACTAGACTTATGATTATAGAATAACAATAAGTCTGAGAGCCCTATTTTTAGGTCTAATTCTATTTATTCATCAGTATTAATGCTCTATTATGTTGTATTTTTTTAGGCTTATATTAGAGCATAGGTATCGTATGTTAGCTTATTCTTTTAAGTTATATAATATATTAGATATTAAAAACTTAGGTTCATTTGACTTGCACATTTGCAACCTAACATGTCCTTTATGGCTTTTCTTCCGTTAGTTACTGAACATTGACTAAATGGCATGCTTGCTCTTTTGTGTTTGTATATCTTGCTTTTCTTTGGCTTTTTATTTACTTCTGCTGCTGTTAATCCTACTTTTTCTATTATTTCTTCAAGCTTTTCTTCTTTTATTTCTTTGTTCAGTAGTGATTTTATTGTTGTTGCTAATTCTTTGCTTGCTTTTTCTGCTAGTATCTTGGCTAAGTTACTGGCTCCTTGTATTGACCAACTTGTTTTATTCCCTTTCATCCTTTGTGCTAATATATCACATATGCTATGTTCCATTGTTCCTAGATTTCTATATTTAATTCCTTCTGGTGGTTGCGGCATATTTATGTCTGGGCGAAGTTTGTAGAGCACTATCCCTTCTTTGTTGTTTACTAGGTAATTATATAGTGCCTGTAATTTCTTCATTTTCTTTTGATTATCATTGTTTTCTATCATTAGTTTTGTTATCATTTCTAATCCTTCTTCTATGTTACCATTGCTTAGTTTCTTTATTATTTCTTTTGCCTTTTTCTTATCTTCTATGTTCTTAAGTACTGCTTGATTTCTATGAAATGGATCTAATTGAAAGTGTGAATTGTCTTCTTTTATAACTTCTTTTATCCAGTTTGCTCCATCTCCATTTACTATTTTTGTTTCTATTTCGTCAGTATTATATTGTTTCGCTATTTTGGCTTGTCTTAGTTTTCTAAATTCTTTACTACTTCCAAAGCTTGCATATGCTTTTTTGTTCTTTAGTACATATCTATCTTTTTTCTCATGCTTCTTCTCCCAGCCTTCATAAAAAATTCCTAATTTTAGTTCTTTTTTCTCTTTTCCCTTAGTCTTTTTATCTTTACCTTGGATATTTATCCACACTCCATCCATTTCTTCAAACAATATTTTTGTTTCTTTTTTGCCTTGTAATTTTTCTTCGTTGTTTAATTTTATTTCGTGTTTTTCTTTTTGTTTTAGTTGTTCTCCTAAGTTTTGTATTATGTTCCAAGCTGCTGAATGACTTATACTTTGGTTTGTCATTTCTGTTATTTTATTTGCTGTTTTTCTATATGATTCATCTGTTGCTAGATCTACTATTTTTTCTACTAGATTTGTAGATATATGTCCTATGGTTTCCATTTTTAAGTATTCATCTAAAAGGCATTTGTAACCTCTTTTACCCTCTTGTGTAGTATATTGATATATTCTACGTTTATATTCAATTTCGCCCATTATTGTTTTTATGGTAGTTTTCTTTAATCCTTTATTTCTATATTCTTCTTTATCTCTTTCTTTCATTAATTTATTATCTAATTTTTCTAATAGCTCTACGAGCATTTCACATGCCTGTCGGCATACAAGCTTATATATAATTTTCTCTAAGTTCTTGAAATTAATTTCTTTTTCATCTAAACTTATATTATACATGTAATCATCCCTTTTATAGTTTTCTTATTAATTACTATTATATTGGATGATTCATATATGTTAAAGGTGCTTTCGGGCATCTTTTTCATTTTTGTTGTTTTTGCCTACTAAAATTATACTCTAAGATATATTGAGGAAATTGTATAATTACTACAAGGTCAAAATTTTGCAAGTTATAAATTTTTTAAATTATTTTATTATGCAATTTCCTCAATTAAAAATATATTTAATACTCAATTTTACTATTGAACAATGAATAAAAAACGAATAATATTATGTATAAAGAAAAAAATATTCGGGTATGGAGGAATTTTATGGGTAAATATAAAAGAAATGAACGAATAGGAGCATTGATGCATATTTTAACAAATAGACCAAATAATATATTTACTTATAATTATTTTTCACAAATATTCAATGCTTCAAAGTCATCTATAAGTGAAGATATATCTATAATAAAAGAAATGGTAAAAAAAATGGACTTAGGGTATGTAGAAACTATTTCAGGGGCAGCAGGAGGGGTAAAATTTATTCCAAAACTCCCTGGTAGTCAAATTAAGTTATTGCTTAATAATATCTGTGATGAGATTTCTAAAGGAGGAAGATTGATTCCGGGTGGATTTATTTATATGGCAGATATATTATATGCACCTAAAATCATTATGGATATTGGTAAAATATTTGCTACGTATTTTATAAATCAAAAAGTTGATTATGTAGTAACCGTAGAAACAAAAGGTATTCCAATTGCACTGATGACTGCACATATTCTCAATGTACCTTTGGTAATAATTAGAAGAAATACTAGGATAACAGAAGGTCCGACTGTTAGTATTAACTATGTTTCAGGATCAACTAAAAAGATACAAACTATGTCTCTACCTAAAAAAGCCTTAAAAGAAGGCTCAAAGGTATTGGTAATAGATGATTTCATGAAAGCAGGGGGTACTGCAAAGGGTATAAAAGAAATGATGTTAGAATTTAAGACTGAAGTCAAAGGAATTGGAGTTTTTATATCTACTGAGGAACCTAAAAAGAAACTTGTTGATGATTTTTTATCTTTGCTTATATTAAAAGATATAGATGAAGAGAATAAAAAGGTTTATATTGAGCCAAATATGGAAATAATTAATGATTAAATAGGAAAAATATTTAATAATTCAAAATAAATTAATTTTTTTAGAAGGATTTTGTTAGATTTTAGAGAATATAACAAATACATATAATAACGATCTGCTTATTATCTTTCTGAACTTGAAGGATAAAGGCTAATTTAGAAAAGGGGTTCTATAAATTAGGATATCCTTTTCCGACTCACTTGGGGGAAGGTGGTGATTACATGAAAGTTACAGACGTAAGGGTGAGAAAGGTTAATAATGAAGGGAAAATGAAGGCTATAGTTTCAGTTACATTTGATGATGAATTTGTAGTTCATGACATTAAAGTTATTGAAGGACAAAATGGATTGTTCATAGCTATGCCAAGTAGAAAGATGCCTGACGGTGAATTTAGAGACATAGCACACCCAATTAATTCCGAAACTAGAAGTAAAATACAAGAAGCTGTATTTGCAGAATACGAAAAATTATTAAATGGGTAAATAAAGGGTCAATGTGGACCCTTTTTACTTTTTTGACTAAAAAATAAAAGAAATAATGTAGATTTTATGTAATGAATCATATACAATGTATAGGGATATGCTTTGCTGATTTAATTTTTCAGCTAAAAAGCCAAAAGGAGTGAAATATATGATAAATTCTATAATACTTGCTGCAGGAGAGGGAACTAGGATGAAATCCAAAATACCTAAGGTCCTTCATAAGGTTTGTGGTAAGTATTTATTGGACTATGTTATAGAGGCAGCAAGGGGTGCTGGTGTAGATCAAAATATAGTTGTTGTTGGGCATGGTGGAGATAAAGTCAGAGAGGTTATTGCGTATGATGATTTAAAAATTGTTAATCAGCCTGTAGGAGAGGGTGTGCCTTACGGTACAGGTTTTGCTGTAATGCAGGCAAAGGATTACATAAAAGACGACAGCTATGTGATAATCCTTTATGGAGATACACCTCTAATAACAAAAGATACAATAAATATGCTGATGAAATTTCATGTAGATGAAGATTATGATGCTACGGTACTTACTGCAGATTTTGAAGATCCTACAGGATATGGTAGAATTATAAGAGATGCTACAGGAAATGTTATTTCAATTGTAGAGCATAAAGATGCTACTGAAGAAGAAAAGAGAATTAAAGAGATAAATTCAGGTATATATTGTTTTAAAGGGAAAAACTTAAAAATTGTATTAGATAAGCTTGGTAATAATAATGCCCAAGGAGAATACTACATTACAGATGCTATAGAGATTTTAAATAAATTGGGTTGTAAAGTTGGGGCTTATAAAATTAATAACCCAGTAGAGATTTTAGGAGTTAATTCTAGAGTTCAGCTTGCAGAAGTTGAAAAGATTATGAGGAAAAGAATTAATGATAGTTTCCTATCTCAAGGGGTTACAATGATAGATCCAAGCACTACTTATATTGAAAAAGGAGTTAAGATTGGGACGGATACCATAATATACCCTGGGGTTATTATTGAAGGGAATACGGTAATAGGCGATAACTGTGTAATAGGACATAATACTAAAATAGTTAATAGTAATATTGGCAATAATGTTGAGATAGAAATATCCACTATATTAGATAGTTATGTAGGAAATGATACAAAGATAGGACCTTATGCATACTTAAGGCCTAATAGTAAAATAGGAAATCATGTTAAAATTGGTGATTTTGTTGAAGTAAAAAACTCTACCATTGGAAATAATACAAAAGCTTCTCATCTTTCATACATAGGAGATGCTGAGGTAGGAGAAAATGTAAATATAGGATGTGGAGTTGTATTTGTTAATTATAATGGAAAGGTAAAAAACAAAACTATAGTAGAAGACAATGCTTTTATAGGCAGTAATTCTAATCTTGTGGCTCCAGTAATAGTTAAAAAAGATGGATATGTAGCTGCAGGATCTACTATTACAGACGAGGTTAAAGAAGGAGAACTTTCAATAGCCAGAGCAAGGCAGGTTAATAAAAGTGGTTGGGTTGAAAGAAAAGGACTTCTAAGAAGATAAAAAATTTTAGGAGGAGTTGAAATAATGAATATAAGCGGAAGAGATATTAAAATTTTTACGGGTAATGCTAATAAGGAATTAGCTAAAAAGATATGTGAAGAATTAGGAGTGCCTTTAGGAGACTGTGAAGTAGGTACATTTAGTGATGGTGAAATATCTGTAAGTGTTAATGAAACAGTGAGGGGCTTTGATGTTTTTGTAATACAACCAACATGCCCTCCAGTAAACGATAGTTTAATGGAGCTTTTAATACTTATGGATGCATTTAAAAGAGCTTCTGCAGGAAGAATAAATGCAGTTATACCATATTATGGTTATGCAAGGCAAGATAGAAAGACTAAAGCTAGAGAACCTATTACTTCTAAGCTCATTGCTGACTTACTATCAAAGGCAGGAGCTGACAGGGTTCTTACAATGGATTTACATGCAGGACAGATACAAGGATATTTTGATATCCCAGTAGATCACTTGTTAGGAGTGCCAATTCTTGCTGAGTACTTTAAGGGAAAAATAGAAAAAGAAACCGTTGTTGTTTCTCCGGATTTAGGTGGTGTTACAAGGGCAAGAAATTTTGCTAATTTATTAGATTTACCTATTGCCATTATTGAAAAAAGAAGGCCAAAAGCAAATGTATCAGAAGTGATGAATGTAATAGGTGATATTGAAGGAAAAAATGTTATTATAATAGATGATATTATTGATACAGCTGGTACTATAACAAAGGCAGCAAAAGTATTAAAGAACTTTGGGGCTTTAAGAGTGGACGTTTGCTGTACTCACCCAATATTATCAGGACCTGCTATTGAGAGAATAAAAAATTCTGATATAGAAGACTTTGTTGTTACAGATACTATACCATTACCTAAAGAAAAGAAACTAGATAACATTAAAGTAGTGTCTGTTGCACCACTGTTTGCAGAAGCTATTAAAAGAATATATAAAAATGAATCAGTAAGCACATTATTTGACTAGTTGTTTAGGAGTTGATTCCTTTGTTTGCAGTAGTAGGTTTGGGAAATCCAGGCAGAAAATATAGAGGAACGAGACATAATGTAGGATTTGATACTATTGATTGTTTAGCACGGAGAAATGGATTCAAGATATGTAAAATTAAACATAAAGCTATTATTGGTGAAGGTACGATAGGAAAAGAAAAGGTCTTACTTGTAAAACCCCAGACATTTATGAATAATAGCGGAGAGTGTGTGCTAGATTTATACAATTATTATAAACTTCCCATAGAAAATATTATAGTTATAGTAGATGATATAGATATTAAATTTGCTACATTAAGAATAAGAAAAAAGGGAAGTGCAGGAAGTCATAATGGGATGAAATCAATAGTGTACCAACTTCAAAATGATAATTTTCCACGAGTGAGAATAGGTGTGGGCAAACCAGAACCTGGAAGAGATTTAGCAGATTTTGTTCTTAGTGGTTTTACAAATGAAGAAAGAAGAATAATAGATGAAACAATAGAACGAGCTGCTATGTCTGTAGAAGAAATAATAATAAATGGTATAGACAAAGCTATGAATGAATATAATAGATAATATGTGAATAAAATAATATAAGAATGCTATTTACCTAAAGCCCAGGAATTGTCCTGGGCTAGAGGTGTTTTCATTAGGGAGTGGATAATTATGCAACGTAACTTTTTGGTTGACCAACTAAAAAATTTAGAATCATATCAAAAACTTTTAGAAAATGTATATGAAGGAACAGGACCAGTATCATTATATGGGTTAACTGAAGAAAGCCTAAGCCATATTTGCTATGCTCTTAAATACCATACAGGAAAGCAAATGCTTATTCTAACTTATGATGAGCTTAGAGCTAAGAGGATTTTTGAAAACATTCAAACATTTGAAAAGAAGGATGTTTTTTTATTTCCTTCAAGAGAAGCTGTTTTTTATAATATTGATGCATATAGTAATGAAGTTTCTCATACAAGATTGAAAGTATTAAATCAGTTAGTTAAAAAAAACAATTGCATTATAACGAGTTCTATTCAATCTGTTTTAAATAAAAATATGGCATATAAAATTTTCAAAAAAAATATGCAGATTTTAAAATATGGAGAAACTGTTGACTTAAACAATTTAATTGAAGTTTTTATCAAACAAGGTTATGAAAGAGTAAGTATGGTTGAAGGTAAAGGGCAATTTAGTATAAGAGGAGGAATAATAGATTTTTTCCCTATAACTTGTGATAATCCTTTTAGAATTGAACTCTTTGATAATGAAATAGATTCTATTAGATCTTTTGACATAAAGACTCAAAGATCTATTAAAAATATTGATAGTGTAGAAATTTTCCCTGCTAAAGAGATTTTAATTAACCATGAATCAAGAATTAAAATTGTTGAAAATATAAAACAAGATTTAGATGATACATTAAAAAGAATTGATAAAAACATGGAAAAGGAAAAAATAGAGGCTTTAGAGGAAAAATTTAGGCATTGTATTGATAGAATAGAAAATGGGTTAAATGTTAAAAATATGGACCTTATTATTCCTTATATGCTTTCTGAAAATTTAGAAAGTATAGTATCTTATCTTAACAATGATTCTCTAATAATACTTGATGAACCTCATAGAATAGAGGAAGCTGTTGGAGCAAATAAAAATGAGTTTATTAATAGATATATGGATTTATTCGAAAGAGGAGAAGTATTATCAAAGCACCAGGATTTATATTTTAAATACGAAGATATAATAAAAGATGTGAAGAACCATTTTTGTATTACTTCTACTGGAATAATGAAAAAGATCTCTCAGTTTAAATCAAAAAATATTCTAGATTTTACGACTAAAGATGTGCAATCTTTTTATAATAAGCTAGACTTACTAGTAGATGATTTAAAACATTATAAATATCGTGGATATAAAATTATAATATTATCTGGTTCAG
Organism: Brassicibacter thermophilus; assembly: GCF_055378355.1. Taxonomy (NCBI): domain Bacteria; kingdom Bacillati; phylum Bacillota; class Tissierellia; order Tissierellales; family Thermohalobacteraceae; genus Brassicibacter; species Brassicibacter thermophilus. The sequence continues at coordinate 491,979 of NZ_AP042446.1, forward strand.
TAGACAGAGGAATAAGGCTTGGAGAAAACTTAAGGGAGAATAATGTAGAATGTAGATACACTGATAATTTAAATGAAGAAATAAAATCAGGGCAAGTTTTCATTACACCAATGTCTGGGACCAAGGGATTTGAGTATCCAAAATTAAAATTTGTTATAATAAGTGATAAAGAGATATATGGTATACACAAAAAAAAGAGAACTAGTAAACAAAGAAAAGATTCAAGAAAAATCTCTTCGTTTACTGATTTAAATGTTGGAGACTATGTTGTACACGAAACACATGGGATAGGTAAATATATGGGTATAGAGCAGCTTGATGTACAGGGAGTTAAGAAGGATTATTTGAGCATAAAATATCAAGGGCAGGATAAACTTTATGTACCAGTAGACCAGATGAATTTAATTCAAAAATATATAGGTGCTGATTCTGTAAAGCCTAAAGTAAATAAACTAGGAAGCAGTGATTGGGCAAAAACTAAGGCAAAGGTAAAAAGAGCTATTGAGGATATGGCTAAAGATTTATTAGAGCTTTATGCAAAAAGAGAGTCTACTAAAGGATTTGCTTTTTCAAAAGATCAACCTTGGCAAAGACAATTTGAGGATTTATTTCCTTATGAAGAGACTGAAGATCAATTAAGATGTATTGAAGAAATAAAAAGGGATATGGAAAAAGATAGACCTATGGATAGGCTTCTATGTGGAGATGTTGGGTATGGTAAGACTGAAGTAGCTTTAAGAGCAGCTTTTAAAGCAGTCATGGATGGTAAGCAGGTAGCATTTTTGGTACCAACTACAATATTAGCACAACAGCACTATAATACTTTGATCGATAGGTTTAGTCAATTTCCTGTAAAAATAGAAATGCTTAGTAGATTTAGAACTCCTGCTCAACAAAAAAATATAATTAACTCACTAAAAAGAGGGAGTATAGATATAATTGTTGGAACTCATAGATTGCTTTCTAAAGATATAAAATTTTATGATTTAGGACTTTTAATAGTTGATGAAGAACAAAGATTTGGTGTTAAGCATAAGGAGACTCTAAAGAAGCTAAAAGAAACTGTAGATGTTTTAACACTTACTGCAACTCCTATACCAAGAACTCTTCATATGTCACTTGTTGGAATAAGAGATATGAGCATAATAGAGGAGCCTCCTGAAGAAAGATACCCTATAGAGACTTATGTATTAGAATATAATGAACAACTTGTTAGAGATGCAATAATAAGAGAATTAAATAGAAATGGCCAAGTATATTTTGTTTATAATAGAGTACAAGGAATTCAAAAAATTGCATCTAGATTAAAAGAATTAGTTCCTGAAGCAAGAATTGCAATAGGACATGGGCAGATGAGTGAGAGACAGCTTGAAAAAGTAATGATAGATTTTTTGAATAAAAAATACGATGTTTTAGTATGTACCACAATTATTGAAACAGGGTTAGATATTTCAAACGTTAATACTATAGTGGTATATGACGCTGACAAAATGGGATTATCTCAACTTTATCAGTTAAGAGGAAGGGTAGGGCGTTCAAATAGACTTGCATACTCGTATTTTACTTATCAGAGAGATAAGGTATTATCTGAAGTTGCAGAAAAAAGACTAAAAGCTATAAAAGAGTTTACCGAGTTTGGTTCAGGATTTAAGATAGCTATGAGGGACTTAGAAATAAGAGGTGCAGGAAATTTATTAGGTGCAGAGCAGCATGGGCATATGGAGGCTATAGGATATGATTTATATGTTAAGTTTTTAGAAGATGCTATAAAGAAACTTAAAGGAGATAAAATATCTGAACAAATTGAAACTACTATAGACTTAAATGTAGACGGATATATTTCAGAAAAATATATTAATGATGAAGAACAAAAAATTGAAATATATAAGAAAATTTCTTCTATACAGTCTAAAGATGATTATTCAGATGTCTTAGAAGAGATTATGGATAGGTATGGCGAAGTTCCTTATCAAGTGATTAATCTTATGAAAATATCTCTTATAAAACACTTAGCTAACAAAGCTAAAATTTATTCTATTACCCAAAAAGGGAAAGAAATTACTATCGAATTTTTTGATAAAGATATTATGAAGCCTGAGTTTATAAATAAATTAGTAATGGAATATGGAAGAAAAATAACTTTTGATTTATCAAAAAAACCTATTATTCGATTTATGCTACCAAATGAAAAACAAGATGACGTTTTAGATAGAGTCCAAAAAATAGTAGAAAAAATTAGTAGTTTAAATAATTGAAGATATAATATATAATTAAGATAAAAGACTCATATTAAGGAGAGGGTATGATTGACGAAAAATTATAAAAGATATCTTATTTTTCTTGTGTCAATAATCTTAATGCTATCTATAGCTTTAAGTGGATGTAAAGATGCTAATGAAGAAGCTGTAGCAAAAGTCAATGGAGAAATAGTTTCTAGAGAAGAATTTGATCAGAATTTTGAAATGTATAAAAAGATTTATGAAGATAGTTATGGACCAGATATATTATCTAAAAGTGCAGGTGAAAATAAAACTTTTGAGGATTTGATAAAAGAAAATGTACTAGAAAAGTTAATTACTGAAGAAATAATTTTGCAGGAAGCTGAGAAAGAAAATCTTATTGTATCAAATGAAGATGTAGATAATGAAATAAATTCTTATAAACAGTTAATTGGAGGAGAAGAAAAGTTTAATGAATTTTTAAAAGAAAATAATATGGATATTGATTATTTTAGACAGGGACTAAAAAAAGAGATGAGTATTGAGAAATATAAAGATAATTTTATTAGCGGACTAAAAATAGATGATGAAGAAATCAAGAAAGTTTATGATAATAATCCAGATGCATATTTGCAAGTAAGGGCTAGCCATATTTTGGTAAAAGAACGAGAAGAAGCAGAGGAAATTTTAAATGAATTAAAAAATGGAGCTGATTTTGCAAAAATAGCTGAGGAAAAATCTGAAGATCAAAGGTCCGCAGTAAATGGTGGTGATTTAGGATATTTTACTAAAGGAGAAATGGTGCCGGAATTTGCGGAAGCTGCATTTTCAATGGATATTGGACAAATTAGTGATATAGTTGAGACGCAATATGGATATCATATAATTAAGGTTACAGATAAGCTTGATTCTTTTGAAAAAGTAAAAGAAAATGTTAAAAATGATGTTTTAAATGAAAAGTATGCTGAACATTTACAACAGCTTAGAGATGAAGCTGATGTAGAGATATTACTATCAAATAATGAAGAAAAATAAAAATCGCCTTAGGCGATTTTTTTTATAAATTACCACCAATGCATAAAATATTCTAAATAGTAAAATAATAAATACACATAGAAAAAAAGAGGAGGGAAACAAGTGAAAGCAACTGGTATAGTTAGAAGAATTGATGATTTAGGCAGAGTAGTTATTCCAAAGGAAATCAGGAGAACCCTTAGGATAAGAGAAGGAGACCCTTTAGAAATATTTACTGACAGAGAGGGAGAAGTAATATTAAAAAAATATTCTCCAATTGGCGAATTAGGAGAGTTCGCTACAGAATACTGCGAAGCTCTATATGAAACACTTGGTAATACTGTAATTATTTCTGATAGAGATACTATTATTTCTGTAGCTGGAGGTTCTAAAAAAGAGTATATGGACAGAAGGGTTAGCCCTGAGTTAGAAAAAATAATGGAAAGCAAAGAAACATATGTAGCTACTAGTACTGCTAAACCAATAAGAGTTGCTTCAGAGGAATTTAACTCTGACAAATATAGTTGCCAGATAATAGCACCAATAGTAACACAAGGAGATCCAATAGGGTCTGTGATAGTACTTTCTAAAGAACCAGATGCGACTATGGGAGAAACAGAAAGAAAAGTTATTGAAACAGCTGCAGCATTTCTTTCAAAACAGATGGAAAGCTAATAGTTGTGAATACAGCCTGCCGATTAAGTTGGTAGGCTGTATTTTTAAAAATAAATTTGTTTAATAAATAATCTCTTTTTGGTATAATAGTATGAGGAATTTACATAATTACTGAAGATGAATTATTTTCAAGGGATTTCCAATAGGAGGCTGGTTATGACTAAAGAGAGTTTTTTAAGAGGGGCCGCGATTTTAGGTATTGCAGGGTTCTTGGTGAAAATTTTAGGTGCAGTATATAGAATACCATTAGCAAACATTATTGGGGCTGAAGGATTAGGATATTATCAAACTGCTTACCCAATATATAATTTATTATTTTCTATATCTACAGCAGGTCTTCCTGTTGCTATTGCAAAGCTAGTATCAGAAAAACGTGCATTAGGTGATTATAGAGGTGGGCAACGAGTATTTAAGATATCTTTTATAGGTCTTTTTATAGGAGGAATACTGACATCATCTTTTGTTTTTTTTGGGGCAGAATTTATAACAAATAAAGTCCAAAATCCTAATGCTTATTACTCTATGATAGCTTTAACTCCAGCACTTTTTTTTGTGCCTATTATGTCAGCTTTTAGGGGATATTTTCAAGGAACACAAAATATGGCTCCTACAGCACTTTCTCAAATCGTAGAGCAAATTTTTAGAGTAGCAGTAGGATTGTTTCTCGCCTATACTCTTCTAGATAAGGGATTACCTTTGGCAGCAGGTGGAGCATCTTTTGGAGCCTCTGCTGGTGCAATATTTGGTACTATAACGATGATTTTAATATATTTAAAAAGAAGGAGAAATATTAGGGCAGAAATTAGCAGAAGTTCAGTTTATACTGAGGAAAAAACTAGTAAGATTATTAAAGATATATTAGCAATTGCAATACCAATTTCTATAGGGGCATGTGTTGTACCACTATTTAATATTATGGATGTAACTATAGTAATGAAAAGACTTCAAGGATTAGGATATTCCCAAACAGAAGCTAACAATCAGTGGGGGCAACTTACTGGATTTGCTCAAACTTTGATTAATTTTCCACAAGTATTTTCTATTGCTTTAGCTATGAGTTTAGTACCTGCAGTATCTGATGCTTATGCTAGAAAAAATTACGATAGTATAAGACGTATAACACGTTCAGGGATTAGGATAACCTTACTTATAGGCTTACCTTCTGCAATGGGGCTTTTTATTTTAGCTACTCCGATAATAAATTTGCTATATGGGGGTAATCCTATTGAAGTTCAGCTTAGTACAGGAGCTATATTAAAGGTTTTATCCTTTAGTGTTATATTTTTGACATTAGTTCAATCTCTTACAGCTATATTACAAGGTTTAGGAAAACCCATTATTCCTGTGAGAAACTTATTTATAGGAGCAGTATGTAAGTCTTTTTTATCTTTTATACTGGTAGGAATACCAGGTATTGAAATTAAAGGTGCTGCTATTAGTACAATTGCTGCATATTTAATTGCTGCTACTTTAAATTATATTGAAGTGAAAAAATCTACTAAAACAGAATTCAAATTTGGACGATTGTTAATAGGCCCCATATTATCTGTGGTAGTGATGACATTAGGTGTTTGGTTTGTATATGTAAGTATATATACAACCATAGGGAGTAAGTTAGCTACTGTTATTGCTATATTAATTGGGATATTAGTATATGGATTTTTATTGTTAGTTACTGGCTCAATTAATAGTGATGATTTCCAAATATTACCTAAAGGAGATAAAATATCTAAGATATTAAAGTCTTTAAGGCTATTAAGAGATTAATCATAATTAGTGAAAATATTGATATTTCATTTTACAAATTGGAAACTATAATAATAAACTATGGAGGAATTTATAATGGGGAAGATAGTTATAATTGGTTTGGGGCCTGGTGATATCGGAGCTTTAACTTTAGAAGCTGTAGATAAAATAAAGGATGGCAACAAGCTGTTCTTAAGAACAAAAAAACATCCTACAGTTAGATATTTACAGCAAAACAATATTACGTTTTACTCATATGATCACGTTTATGAAAATAAGGAAACATTTGACGATGTTTATGAATATATAACTACAGATCTGATTAAAAATGCAAAAAAATATGGTAGTATAAATTATTGTGTACCAGGTCATCCTTTAGTTGCAGAAAGTACAGTGAGAAGATTATTAAAAATAAATGAAAAAGAAGGCCTTGAATTAGAAATAATACCCGGTATGAGCTTTATAGATCCAGTTATCACTGCTGTAGGACGTGACCCTATAAAAAATGGATTAAAAGTTATTGACGGATTAGATATATCATGGCAATATGTAGATATAAATACTGATAATATTATTACTCAAGTTTATAACAGAATTATAGCTTCTGAAGTTAAACTAAAATTATTAGAGAGTTATGATGACGAATACACAATATATGTTATAAAATCAGCAGGTATTAAAGGAGAGGAAAAAGTAGTAAAGATTCCTCTATATCAATTAGATAGAATTGAATGGATTGATTATTTAACTAGTATATATATTCCAAAGATGGATAAAATAGATAAAAATACATATGATATGAATAATTTAATAGATATAATGGGAAAATTAAGAAGTGAAGATGGATGTAAATGGGATATGAAGCAAACTCATAAATCTCTTAGGCAATACGTAATAGAGGAAGCTTATGAAGTTGTCGATGCTATTGATAGCGAAGATATGGAATTATTGTGCGAAGAATTAGGGGATTTATTACTTCAAGTATTATTTCATAGTCAAATAGCAAGTGAAGAAGGTTATTTCAACATATTAAATGTTACATCAAATTTATGTAATAAACTGATATATAGACATCCCCATGTATTTGGGAAAATATCAGCAGATAATTTAGATGAAGCAAATATGAAATGGGAAGAAATGAAGTATAATAAGAGAAAAAATGAGAGTTACACTGAAAGACTAAAAGAAATACCAAAGGATTTACCGTCTTTAATGAGAAGTTATAAAGTTCAGAAGAAAGCTGCTGATGTAGGTTTTGATTGGCATGATATAACTGGAGCTATTGAAAAAGTTAAAGAAGAATTTAATGAAGTTATGGAAGAATACAAGAGAGGTGATGTGGATAAAATAGAAGAGGAATTAGGAGATTTATTGTTTGCTATAGTAAATGTTGCTAGATTTTTAAATATTAATCCAGAGATTGCACTAAATGAAGCAACAAAAAAATTTATAAAAAGATTTGAATACATGGAGCTAAAAAGTAAAGAAATTGGGAAAAATTTAAAAGATATGACTTTAGAAGAAATGGAAAAACTTTGGGAAATGGCCAAAATAGATAATAATAAAAAAATGATAAAAAATATTACTAAAAAGAAGGATTTTACGTAAATGCATAGAATATGCTTATAAGTATTGATTTTTAAACATTTTAATGAAGGAGGAATATAAATGAATAAATCTGAATTAGTAGCTAGCATGGCAGAAAAAGGTAATTTAACCAAGAAAGATGCTGAAATTGCCCTAAATGCGTTCATGAAAAGTGTTGAAGAAGCATTAGTTAAAGGTGAAAAAGTGCAATTAGTTGGATTTGGAACATTTGAAGTAAGAAAAAGAAAAGCTAGAGAAGGAAGAAACCCAAGGAATCCAAAAGAAGTTATAAAAATACCAGCTTCAAGTGCTCCAGTATTTAAAGCGGGAAAAACTTTAAAAGAAGCAGTTAATAAATAAAAAAATCAGGTCCTTGACCTGATTTTTTGCTTGAAATAATTGTTTATGGAGGATAAGTATGAGAATTGATAAATTTTTAAAAAATTCAAGAATAATAAAAAGACGTACTATAGCAAAGGAGGCTTGTGAACAAGGTAGAGTCCTGATCAATGAAAAATTAGCAAAGCCTGGTACAGAAGTGAATATAGGAGATATAATAAAAATTAACCTTGGAAATAAAGAAATAAAAGTAGAAGTATTAGAATTATTAGAACATGCACCGAAGAATAAAGCAGAAGATATGTATAGATTATTATAGAAGTCATAAAAATACCTTTGTATACATATTATTTAATAGTATCTTGTTTATGCTATACAAAGGAGGGATATTATGACTGAAAAAAATAATTTAAATAGAAGTCAGAATGTAATATTGGAGAATAGAGAAAAATTGAGCGTATCTGGGGTTGAACATGTGAATAGTTATAATGAAAATACCATTGTTTTATACACTGTTAAAGGAAAGATAACGATAAAAGGCAACTCTTTAAACTTAAATAAACTCAATTTAGAGGATGGGAATGTTACCATTAATGGTTCAATAAACGGAATAATATATAGTGAAAGAGATACACCTAATAGTAAGAGTGGAGGGTTGTTGGGAAAAATGTTTAAATAAATATTTTGCTTATATAGGGGGATAAATATGGGGGATTCAATACAAACCCAAGCCTATATATTTTTATCTACTCTTTATGGTGGTATTATTATAGGTTTCATTTATGATTTATATAGGATATTTAGGTATTTTTTTAGACCTAAGAAGATAGCCACTTTTATAGAAGACTTTGTGTTTTGGATAATAGTATGTATTATATCATTATATATTTTATTTTCAAGCAGTTGGGGGCAAATAAGAGGTTATAATTTTATAGGGTTTTTAAGTGGTGCTTTGCTATATAATAAATTATTAAGCAAATATATAATTACCTTTTTGGTACATACAGTTAGATATATATTAAAGATGTTAAATATTTTTTTAAGAATTGTAACTTATCCTATTAGATTAATATGGAGATTATTATCTATTCCTCGGAAAAAAATAAAAAAGAAATATAATAGAATTAAAAGATTGAATAAGATTCCTTTAAGAATATATGGTGATTTAAAAAGAAATATAAAAATGATTTCAACAAAAAAATAAAAGGGTTTTCTTATTATTTGTAGAAGTATTTATGTAAACTTGTTTGGAGGTATAATTATGGGGAATAGAAATAAAAAAAGGAGATTTAAATTAAGGTATATTGTATTTCTTTTTATATTATTTTATATTGGGACAACTTTTATAAATCAACAGATAACTATTAAAAAATTAGAAAAAGAAAAAGCAGAAAAACAAGAGGAAATTAAAAAACTTGAAGCTGAAATAAATGAGACAAAAGAAATAATCGATAATATTGGAAATTTAGACTACATTGAAAAAATTGCTAGAGATGAGCTTAAAATGGTTAAAGATGGGGAAATCATATTCATAGATAGTACTAAGAAAAAGGATACATTTAATATTGAAGAAAAACCTACAAATTGACATATCTTATATTATAGGATATACTTAAATAGATTAATATAGATAATATATAAGAAGGAGGAATCTTTTCTATATGCCCGTTTTAGTAGGTAATGTAGTTGAGGGTATTGTTACAGGCATAACAAATTTTGGGGCTTTTGTAAAATTACCCGAAGGAGAGACAGGACTAGTTCATATTTCTGAGATATCAGATGACTATGTAAACAAGGTTGGTGATTATTTAAAGAAAGATCAAAAGGTGAAGGTGAAAGTATTATCTATTAGCAATGAAGGGAAAATTAGCCTTTCCATAAGACAAGCTAAACCTAAACGAAGTAATAACAAGCCAATTGAAATAGATTGGGGAAAGATTGATGACAAACAAAGGCATATGTCTTTTGAGGATAAACTTTCAAAGTTTATGAAAGAAAGCGGTGAAAAGCAAGACCAATTAAAAAGTAGAGAATCTAAACACTGGAATTCAATGAGAAGCCGTAGTAGAGCTTAGGAATTTTGGATGTAATAACCGGGATAATCCCGGTTTTTGTTTTTTTGACGACAAAATAATATTTTTTTTAAAGTGTTGGATATTTTTGTACATAAAGACATTTGTTTGAATATACAAATTAAACTGTTAAGATAATCTTAATGTTTTATGTAGCGTATATGTCTTTATATGAGTCTTAATGTTCAACAAATAAATTTATGCTTATATTAAATAATATTTTAATGTTTTTGGGAAATTGGAAATGTTTTAGTTTAACAGAGTTTATTTTAAAGTATTAATATTATTGTTTATGTATAATAATCAGGTTATATACACAATTAACTAAGGTGAGAAAAAAATTATTTTTAATATTTATTTTACTTTTACTAATTAAAAATATAAAAAAAATTATGTCGATTGGAATGACTGCAATATTTTTAGATACATAATATAGTTAAGAAAAAAACTAGCGTATTTTTATCAATATACTTTAAGAATGAAAACATGTTAATAATTTATGGAAATAACGTTTTTATTGTCAGAAAATTTTGATGGCCTTATAACTATTCTTGACAAATATCTTATTTTCTATCTGCTAAAATGAAGACATCAAAAAATATAGGCGGTGATATTAAATGATAAATAAAAATGTATTAGTTTCTGCACGGACTAACAAACTTAGGGGAAATAACAAAATAAGAGGACTGTTTAGTAGCATAAACCTTAAAGGTATATTAGTATTCATTATGTCCTTTTTTATAGCTAGAAGTTCAATTATGGATAATATAACTCCTTTTGGAATTGCTTTTTTTGCAGCTTATATAGCAAAAAAAATTAATGAAGGTTTATTAGTAGGTATATCTGTTTCGCTAGGAATTTTAAGCATAAAAGGTTATGAAGCGTTTCCATATATTATTATAGTTTGGTCTCTATATCTTTTGTACAAAATAATTTATCATAAATTAAAAATTACTACACTAAAAATGTCATTATTTACATCTATATTAATGGTGCTAATTAAATCCTTTTATATATTAATTACTGATTATTATTTATATGATATATTAATGACTATTTTTGAAGGCGTTATAATATTTACTCTTATATATATTTTTAGTTATGGTATTTCAGCTATTGAAAATGAAATAAGTCGAGGGTGTACAAATGAAGAGATGATTTGTACTGCTATAATGATTTCAGTATGCATATCAGGACTTAACAACCTTTCTTTAATTGGGTTATCAATAAAAGAAATAATCTCCATATTTATTGTAATAATGACTGCATATATCAAAGGACCATCTTTTGGAGCAACTATTGGTGTTACAATAGGAACAATTTCTGGGATGTCATATAGCACTATGCCAGTTTTGATTTCTGTATATGGTTTTTCAGGGATGCTTGCTGGCTTGTTTAAAGATTTAGGGAAATTAGGTACTTGTTTAGGTTTTATACTAGGAAGTGGAATAATGACATTTTATATTAATGGTATTACTATAAATTTAATTGGATTTAAAGAAATAATTGTTGTATGCATTCTTATGTTAATTTTTACAAGACCTATAGATAATGTTAAAAATATAATTTTAGAAGGATTTTGGGGATTTGAAAGAAATAAAAAATCATATAGTGAAAAGTTGAAAGAAATGACATTTAAAAGGTTAAAAGAGATTTCAAAGGTATTTGATGAACTTGGACAAACCTTTTATATGGCATCTGAAAAAAAACACATTATTGAGCAGAATGATATTTCTGGATTTGTAAATGAAGTAGTTAATGATGTCTGCAGCAATTGTGCTATGCATAAAGTATGTTGGGTTGATGATTTTTATGCTACATATCATTCTATGTTTAATATTATGAGTTTTATCGAAGCTAACGGTTCAATTACTGAAAATGCTCTGCCTGATATTTTAAAAAAGAGATGCATAAAACCTGATCTTATTGTAAATAAATGTAATTACTTGTTCGATATGTATAAGATAAATTATGAATGGGAAAACAAGATACTAGAAAGTAGACAATTAGTTTCTGAACAGTTAGGTGGTGTATCTAAAATCATTGATGATTTATCTAAAGAGATATATAAAGATGTGAGATTTAAGGAAGATGTAGAAAAGCAGATATATGCTGGACTTAGAAAAGAAGGTATAAATGTAGCAGAAATTATAGTTGCCGAATCTGATGATGATGAGTTTCAAATATATATAGAAATTAAACCATCAAAAAATAATGTTGATTTAGAAAGCATAACTAATATGGTTTCAGAAATAGTTGGGTACGAACTAATAAAAGATGATTTTAACTATAAAACTAAAGGAGATGAAGGAATTAAAATTAAACTTATAAGAGCTAATAGATATGGAGCTATTACTAAAGTTGCATCTTTAAATGATTCATTTAATTATGTTTCAGGAGATAATTACACATATGGTGAAAAGTGTAGTAATTATTATATTGCTTTAAGCGATGGAATGGGTATGGGGATAAAAGCAAGTAACGAAAGTAATATAACTATATCTTTATTAGAGAAGTTTCTCGAAGCAGGGTTTAATAAGGAATTAGCTTTAAAAACTATAAACTCAATACTTGTTTTGAAGTCAAATGAAGAAATGTTATCTACTGTTGATATATCAATATTAAACTTACTTAGTGGTAGAGGACAGTTTATAAAAGTAGGGGCGGTTTCTACTTTTATAAAGAGAAAAGATTCAATAGAAATAATCAATTCAAATAGTTTACCAGTAGGAATATTGAAAGATGTAGATTTTCAAGTTTATGAAAGTGATCTTGAAGATGGTGATTTTATTATTATGATGTCAGATGGGGTTTTAGATGCCGACATTGATAAAGATGATAAAGAAGCATGGATGTCAGAAATAATAGAAGGAATAAATACTATAAACCCTCAAAAAATGGCAGAGGAGATATTACGCAAGGCATTGGAAAGATGTAACAATAATGCAAGAGATGATATGACGGTGCTAGTTACTAAAATATGGAAAAGAAGGTAGGAGCTTAAAAAGCTCCTTTTTATATGTTTAAATTCCTCATACAAATTCACCATGTATATAAGATTGATAAATGGCAATAATCAAAAAAAAATATATATAGGAGGATTAGTATGAGTGATAGTACAGTTTTAAAAGAGATAATACTTGTTACTGACGGAGAATCAAATGTTGGCATAAACCCAGTGTTAGTGGCTGATAGGGGAAAAAGAAATGGCATAATAATTAATACCATAGGAATAGTAAAAAATTGCAAATTAGAAAAACCTATGGCCGAGATACAAAATATCGCAGCTGCTGGAGGTGGTTTATGGGAAATTACTAACTTAGAGAGCCTTTCTCAAACTATGACAATGATGACAGCAAAATCGGTTTATAAAACTATAGAAGAAGCAGTAAATAGGGAATTAAAACAAGTATTTAAAGCCGATATGCTTGATATGCACCCTGATAAGAGAAATAAAATAATTAAAGCAATAGATAAATTAGAAGAAGAGATAGATATAAAATGCTGTGTAGTAATGGACTGCAGTGGTAGTATGGCTAAAAAAATAACAGTAGCAAAAAATAGTGTTTTAAGTTTACTAAAAGTTATGAATGAAAGAAAAGGGAAAATGGAAATTGCTTTAATAACGTATCCTTGGGAAAATGACAAAATGTGTAGATTACTATGTGATTTTACAGGCGATGTTCAAACATTGGAAAAAAGCTTTGATATGATACGTACTGGAGGGACTACACCTACTGGTCTTGCTTTAGAAACAGCAATAAATTTGTTAAATGGAGAAGCAATTGATTGTGTAGAAGAAGAACTTAAAGAAGATTGTAATTCTTCTCCATTATTAGATGAAAGCATTTTATAATCAAAATTTTATTATCCATAATGTTTAGAGAATAACCAGGAAATAAAGGAATGATTATGTTGGATAATAAGAAAAAAAACATAATAATAGAAAACAATACCATAAAAGGAAAATGGAATGGAAACGAGTACAATATCATTCAAAAAATAGGCAAGGGTGGTATAGGTGAGGTTTATAAGGTAATAGATAAAAATAAAAAAATTTATGCTTTGAAAATTAGTGAAGATATAAGTTCCATAACTAGAGAATATGACATTTTAGTTAAGATGCGTTTCATAGATTTTGTTCCAAATGTCTATGAAATTGATGATTATGTAAAAGAAAATAATATTTTTCATTTTTTTATTATGGATTATATTGACGGAATTTGTTTAAATGATTATATTAAGAATATAAAATATAATATAGAAAAGCTAATAAAAATTATTATAACACTATCAACCATGATGGAAATTATCAACAATATAGGTTATCTCTATGTTGATATTAAGCCACAGAATATATTAATTAGCAGAAAAAGCAAAAAAGTTTATTTAATTGATTTTGGTGGAGCAATAAAAAAAAATTCAAGTATAAAGGAATATACTCCAACATATAACATGATTTCATGGAGATTAAACTTTAAGATGAAAGATGTTGAAAGTATAATATTTAGTTTATCTATGCTAATGGTTTCTCTAATATCTAACAAAGAATTTAATCCCTTATTAGTTAATATGTCCATAGTAAAAAATAATATTAAAACATTAGGAATAGATAACAGTATAAAACAAGTTATAATTAAAGGTGTAAGTGGCAGGTACAGTGATTTTAGTAGATTTAGAAAAGATTTAATAAATATAATTAATAAAAAAACAAATAAATTGTGTAGAAATAAAGATAAAATTGATATAATAGATATAGTTTTAATATTTAGTATTGTTTTTTTTGTAGTATCATTGATGTTACTATGGTAAAAAAAATTAATGATGAAGGATGTCATTGGTTATGGAAGAAAAAGTTTATAAGACAATTAAAACCCATAATCTGATAAATGAAAAAGAGAATATAGTATTAGGGTTGTCAGGAGGGCCTGATTCGATGGCTCTTCTTTATGTTCTTATGGAAATAAAAAAGAAAATTAATTTTAAAATTTATGCAGCTCATGTTAACCATGGTGTAAGAGGTAAAGAAGCTGATGAAGATGAGTTTTTTGTGAAACAAACTTGTGAAACTTTAAATATCCCGCTATACATAAAAAGGGTAGACATGAATAAATATGCCAAGGAAAACAGATTATCTTCAGAGGAAGCTGGTAGAAAAATAAGATATGATTTCTTCAGAGAGATTTTAGATAAAATTGGTGGGGGAAAGATTGCAGTTGCACATAATAAAAATGACCAATCAGAAACTGTACTATTTAGATTTATTAGGGGAGCAGGCATAGATGGTTTAGTAGGCATGAAATATAAAAATGGCGATATAATTAGACCATTATTAGACATTGATAGAGGAGAGATAGAGAAGTACTGTTTTGTTAAAAATATTAAAACTAGGATTGATAAAACTAATTTTGAAACATTATATGGGAGAAATAAAATTAGGCTTGAGCTTATACCTTATATTGAAAAGAATTTGAATAACAATATAATTGATACGTTATTTAGAAATGCTAAGATATTATCATATGATAAAGAGTTCTTAGATGAGTATAGTAAAGAAAGCTATGAAAAAGTGCTAGAAAGTAAGACTGATAACAATGTTGTATTAAGTAAAAAAGGTTTTAAAAAATTACATCCAGCAATAAAGGCTAGAGTTATTAGGATATCTGTAGAAAGATTATTGGGGGATATTAAAGATCTTGAAAAAAAGCATATTGACGATGTTATGAACTTATTTGAAAAAGGTAATACAGGAAAAGAAATAAGTATTAATAAAGGAATTTTAGCTCAAGTAAGTTATGAAAAATTAATTATTAAGAAAAATAAAAAAGAAAATGGAATATCTAATTTTCAATATAGGCTTAAAATAAATGAGATTACTTTTATTAATGAATTAAGTACAAAAGTTAAATGTAAAGTATTGTCAAGGGAAGAAGTTAATATTAGTTTTAATGATAGATTTATAAAGTTTTTTGATTATGATAAAATAAAAAGCGAACTCTATTTAAGAAATAGGAGAAAAGGTGATAGAATTGTACCTATTGGAATGAATAGCAGCAAAAAACTTAAAGATTTTTTTATAGATAAAAAAATCCCACGAGATGAGAGGGACAAGATTCCTTTATTAGTAGATGGAAATAATATTGTTTGGATAATAGGATATAGGGTAAGTGAAAAATATAAAATAACTGAACACACAAAAAATGTTTTGGTGGTAGAGTATATAAATTAAAAGTTTATTATAATTTGAAAAATAAATAATTATAGATTTTAAATTTTGCAAGAAATAATTTTAATTGAGGAGGCTAATTATGGAAAACAACATTAGTGAAATATTACTTACTTCAGACGAGATACAAAAAAGAGTTGAAGAATTAGGTGAAAAGATAACAAATGATTATAAAGGTAAGGATTTGATGCTTATTGGAATATTAAAGGGAGCAGTTATGTTTATGTCTGATTTATGTAAATATATTAAGATACCGATAACTATAGATTTTATGGCTGTTTCTAGCTATGGAAAATCTACGCAATCATCTGGAGTTGTAAGAATAATTAAAGATTTAGATGCTAGTATTGAGGGTAAAGATATATTGGTAGTAGAAGATATAATAGACTCTGGACTTACACTAAGTTACTTGACTAATAACTTAAAATCTAGGGGAGCAAACAGTGTGAAGATATGTACTCTTTTGGATAAACCTGAAAGAAGAAGCGTTGATGTTAAAGTTGATTACATTGGATTTAAAATTCCTGATGCATTTGTAGTTGGGTATGGTTTAGATTTTGCAGAGAAATATAGAAATTTGCCTTATATAGGCATTCTTAAAGAAGAAATTTATAGATAAAATATTTAACTGTGCATTATTGTATTTTGGAAAAATGTATGGTAGAATATTATAATATGATAGTTTGCATACTGGAGAGGAGGACTTTTGTTGAGAAGATTTTTTAGGGGTATAAGCTTCTATTTGCTTATATTCATAATTATAATATTTGTTGTACAGGTTATGGGACGAGATGTTGAAAAAGTTACTGAATTAGATGTTACTGAGTTGATAGAGAATATTAAAAACAATAATGTATCAAGTATTACATTTGTTGAGAATGATGTAAAGGGTACATTAAAGGATGGAACCAAATTTACTTCTTATGTACCATGGGCAGTACAAGAAGTTTTTTATAGTAAATATCTTGAAGAACCTGTCGACAAAGGAGAAATAAGATTTAGCGGAGAACAACCACCTGAAACTCCAATGATATTGCAAGCATTACCAACAATCTTTATGATTTTAATATTTGTAGTATTTTGGTTTGTGTTTATGCAGCAATCTCAAGGCGGAGGAAGTCGTGTAATGTCTTTTGGCAAGAGTAAAGCAAAGATGCATAAACAAAATGAAGGGAAAAAGATTACATTTGAGGATGTAGCTGGATTAGATGAGGAAAAGGAAGAATTAAAAGAAATAGTTGATTTTCTTAAAAGTCCTAAAAAATATATTGAACTTGGAGCAAGAATACCTAAAGGAGTATTGATGGTAGGACCTCCGGGAACAGGTAAAACATATTTGAGTAAAGCAGTTGCTGGTGAAGCTGGTGTACCATTTTTTAGTATAAGTGGGTCAGACTTTGTTGAAATGTTTGTTGGCGTTGGTGCTTCACGTGTAAGAGATTTATTCGATCAAGCTAAGAAGAATTCACCATGTATAGTGTTTATAGATGAGATAGATGCAGTTGGAAGAAGACGTGGAGCTGGTTTAGGTGGAGGTCACGATGAGCGTGAACAAACATTAAACCAACTACTTGTAGAAATGGATGGATTTGGTGAAAACGAAGGTATCATTGTAATGGCTGCTACAAATAGACCAGATATTTTAGACCCAGCATTATTAAGACCAGGAAGATTTGACAGACAGGTTTATGTTGGTGTTCCAGATATTAAGGGAAGGGAAGCAATACTAAGAATACACACTAGAGATAAGCCGTTAGATGAAGATGTTGACCTTAAGGTTGTAGCTAGAAGAACTCCAGGATTTACTCCAGCAGATTTAGAAAATTTAGTAAATGAAGCTGCACTTTTAGCAGCAAGAAATAATTTACAGAAGATACCTATGCACATAATAGAAGAGGCTTCTACTAAAGTTATTGCTGGCCCTGAAAAGAGAAGCAAGGTAATAAGCGAAAAAGAAAAGAAACTTACAGCATATCATGAAGCAGGGCATGCTGTTGCTTCAAGATTACTGCCAAATACAGATCCTGTCCATATGGTTACAATTATTCCTAGAGGAAGAGCTGGAGGATTTACTATGTATCTTCCAGAAGAAGATAGGCAATATATGACTAAGACACAGATGGAAGAGCATTTAGTCCAAATGCTAGGAGGAAGAGTTGCTGAAAAACTTGTATTAGGAGATATTAGTACAGGTGCTCAAAATGATCTAGAAAGAGCTACAAAATTAGCTAGAAATATGATCACACATTATGGTATGAGTGAGAAATTAGGTCCTATGACATATGGAACAGATGAGGAAGAGGTGTTTATCGGCAGAGATCTTGGAAGAACTAGAAACTATAGTGAAGAAGTGGCTGCACAAATTGACAGAGAAATAAGAGGGTTAATAGATAAAGCTTATCATAAAGCTGAAGAATTACTAACTGAAAATATTAATAAACTTCATAAAGTAGCAGAAGCTTTGCTTGAAAAAGAAACTCTTGATGCTAAAGAGTTTGAGAATGTATTTATGAGTGCATAATTTTTACAAAAACAGTTCCAATTGGAACTGTTTTTTTGTAAAACTATTTATATCATATGCTAAATACCTCGTATGACAAATTTTATTTCCTTATTTAATATTCTTTTTTCCGAATATATTGTACATTTGATTATTTTTTATCAAACCAATTATCAAACTGATAATTAGTTTGATATCTTATATGTTAATAGAATTAAAAATACTATAATAACAAATTTAAGACAAATATATCAATATGATAATTTTTATCAATATGAAAATTAAACAAAAGTATCGGAAAAAATACCGTATGATTTGTGCGTAAATATTGAATTTCTATTAATATTATAAGACATATTTACATTTATAATAAATAAAATTTTTTTAAAATTATAAAAATTTGTATTTTATAGTTTCTTTCCTTTAATTTCAATTAAAATCGCAAAAATTCAGATATCTAGAATATAATTTGTTATATTTTGAACTGTAAGTATTTATATAGTTTTTACAATCAATTACAAATTAGGTTTATTAGTTAGTTTTAAAATATTATTTATAAAAGTTAAAAGTCTCATATTACAATTGGTGTTTATTGGCATGATTGTTGCTACATAAATTATATGTGAATAAAATATTTATAAAACATAGTAACTTATTAATTGAAATTAATTAAAGGTGGGTAGGATGATGTATAGTTTTATTTTAAATGGAGAAAAAGTTAGCACAAATGAAGATAAACGTTTACTTGATTACTTAAGGGATGATAAAAGAATTACATCAGTAAAAAATGGATGTAATGGTGAAGGAGTATGTGGAGCATGTTCAGTTTTAGTTGACGGAAAAAAAAGACAATCGTGTAGATTAACTACAAGTAAAGTTGATGGTAAAGAAGTATTAACTGTGGAAGGATTATCAGATAAAGAAAAAGATATATATGCATGGGCGTTTACTGAGGCTGGAGCTGTACAATGTGGATATTGTATTCCAGGAATGGTTATTAGTGCAAAATCACTTTTAGATAATAATTTAAACCCTACTAGAGAAGATATTAAGAAGGCAATAAGGGGCAATATATGTAGATGCACGGGTTATGTGAAAATTGAAAAGGCAATTTTAATGGCTGCAAAAGCTATGAGAGAAGGCATTAAGCCACCTAAAAGAGAATGCAAAGGTATTGTTGGCGATGAAATGAACAGAGTTGATGCAAGAGAGAAAATATTAGGAATTGGTGAATATGTGGATGATATGTATGTTGAAGGTATGTTATATGGGGCATCGCTTAAAGCTAAGTATCCAAGAGCTTTAGTAAAAAGTATAGACATATCTGAAGCATTGAAACACCCTGAGGCTGAAGCTGTTCTCACTGCTGAAGATGTGCCTGGTGAAAGATATATAGGACATATTATAAACGATTGGCCTGCTTTAATAGCTGTAGGTGAAGAAACAAGATATGTGGGAGATGCAGTGGCTTTAGTTGCTGCCAGAAGTAAAAAGGGTTTAGAGGAAATACTTAATTTAATAAAAGTAGAGTATGAAGAACTTAAGCCATTAAGGAATCCATATGAAGCTATGGATGAAAATGCACCTAAGATACATGAAAAAGGTAATATTTTAGTAAAAGAAGTACTTAAAAGAGGAAATGCAGATGAAGCAATTGCTAAATCAAAATATGTTGTAACTAAAAGATATTCTACACCTTTTACAGAACATGCTTTTTTGGAACCAGAAAGTGCTTTAGCCATGATGGATGGTGATGTAGTAAAAATATATACTGGATGTCAAGGTGTATTTGCAGTACAAAGAGAATGTTCACGATTATTAGGAATACCTGCTGAAAAAGTAAGAGTAATTAATAAACTTGTAGGTGGAGGCTTTGGCGGCAAAGAGGATATGAGCGTTCAGCATCATGCAGCACTTTTGACATGGTATACAAAAAAGCCAGTAAAAGTAACATTAACACGACAGGAGAGCTTAATAGTTCATCCTAAGAGGCATGCAATGGAAATGGAATTCACAACAGCTTGTGATGAAAATGGCAAATTGACAGGAATGAAGGCTAGGATTATAGCAGATACTGGAGCTTATGCGTCACTTGGAGGACCAGTATTGCAGAGAGCATGTACTCATGCAGCAGGGCCATATAATTACCAAAATGTAGATATAGAAGGATTGGCAGTATATACTAATAATCCACCAGCAGGTGCATTTAGAGGCTTTGGGGTTACACAATCTTTATTTGCTACTGAATGTAATTTAAATTTACTAGCTGAGAAGGTGGGAATCTCACCTTGGGAAATAAGGTATAGAAATGCAATAGAACCTGGAGAAGTTCTTCCAAATGGGCAAATTGCTGGTGACGATACTGCTCTTAAAGAAACTCTATTAGCTGTAAAAGATGAATATGATAAGCATAAATATGTTGGCATAGCATGTGCTATTAAGAATACTGGTTTAGGTGTAGGAGTTCCTGATATAGGAAGATGTAGGCTATCAATTATTGATGGTAAAGTTCATATTAGAACAGGTGCTGCATGTATGGGGCAAGGTCTTGCTACGATTGCCATACAGATATTATGTGAAACAACGGGAATAGAAAAAGAGAAAGTAGTAGTTGATGCTCCAGATACATTTATCACTCCAGATTCTGGTATGTCTACAGCTTCAAGACAAACATTATTTACTGGAGAAGCCGTAAGACTTGCTGCTAAGGAACTTAATAAAGCTTTAAAGACAAAAAAACTTGATGAATTAGAAGGCCAAGATTATTATGGAGAATATAATGGGATAACTGACCCTATGGGTTCTGATAAGGAACATCCTGTTAGCCATATAGCTTATAGTTATGCAACAGATCTCGTAATTTTAGATGAAAATGGACGCATTGACAAAGTAGTAGCTGCTCATGATGTAGGCAAACCAATTAACCCTAAAAATCTAGAGGGACAAATTGAAGGCGGAGTAGTTATGGGGTTAGGTTATGCGCTTACAGAAGATTATCCATTGAAAGATTGTGTACCTACAGCTAGATATGGAACTTTAGGACTTTTAAGGGCTACTGATGTACCAGAAATTAAATCAATTATTTTAGGTAAAAACAATAGTGAGTTAGCATACGGAGCAAAAGGTATTGGAGAAATATCTGCTATACCAGTAGCACCTGCTGTTAGTGGAGCGTATTTAAAATACGACGGTATATTCAGAAATAAACTTCCACTAGAAAACACACCTTATAGCAGAAAGAAAAGGTAAAAACAAGTAAAAAATATGCAGGGGAGATATGTATATGGGGAATTCATTAATATTAAAAGGTAATATTATATTTACATCGGCACCCAATAAATTCGATGTATATAGCGATAGCTACATTGTATGTATTGATGGTAAAGTAGAAGGAATATATAAAGTTTTGCCAGAAAAATATAATGGTCATCCAGTCAAGGATTATGGTAACAGGTTGATAATTCCAGGATTTGTAGATTTGCATTTGCATGCACCTCAGTTTTTGCAGAGTGGGATAGGAATGAATAAAAAACTTCTTGATTGGCTAAACGAATATACATTTAAATCGGAAAAAGAATTTTTAGATATAGAATTTGCAGAAAAAGCTTATACAAATTTTGTAGATAAACTAGTTAAAAATGGAACTTTAAGGGCATGTATTTTTGCTACTTCTTCAACAAAAAGTACAGAAGTATTATTTGAGATTTTAAAGAAGAAAGGAATTGGAGCATATGTTGGAAAAGTAGAAATGGACAGAAATGCACCTGAATATATTATAGAATCAAAAGATAGTTTAATAAAAGGAACAAGGTACTTAATTGAGAAATACAAAAATGACAAATTAGTTAAACCTATTATAACTCCAAGATTTGCACCTAGCTGTACAGATGAATTACTAAAAGAATTAGGTAAATTAGCTGATGAATACAATTTACCGGTTCAATCCCATTTAGATGAGAGTCTTAATGAAATAGAATGGGTAAAAAATCTTTTCCCAAAGGCAAAAAATTATTCAGAAGTTTATAATGAAAATGGTTTATTTGGGCAAACTCCAACAGTTATGGCACATGGCATATATTTAAATGATGATGAAATAAGATTAGTCAAAAAGAATAATGTTATGTTGGTACATTGTCCAGATTCGAACATAAACCTTATAAGTGGGATAATGCCGATTAGAAAATATTTAGACATTGGAATAAAGGTAGGACTTGGTAGTGATATTGCTGCTGGTCATAAAATTGCTTTAAATGAAACTATAGTTAGAGCAATTCAGTCTTCTAAGATAATAAATATGTATAATTCAGGATCTAAACCACTTACTATATCTGAAGCATTTTATTTAGCTACGAAAAGCGGTGGTGAATTTTTCGGTAAAACTGGAAGCTTTGAAAATGGATATAGTATGGATGCACTTGTAATTGAAGATGAGGAAATTATGTCTAACAACTATTCTATAGAGGATAGGTTAGAAAAATTTATATATACAGGTGATGATAGAAACATTTGTGCTAGATACGTAGAAGGAAATAAAATATCTTAATTTTTTATCAAAATATATAGGAGGGGATGAAATGAGTATTGGTAAAAGCGTTAAAAGAGTAGATGCTTTTGAAAAGGTAACTGGACGTGCAAAATATACAGACGATTTTCGCCTGAGTAATGCACTCATTGCTAAAGTTCTTCATAGTACTATTGCTAATGGTCTTGTGAAAAGTATTGATACATCAGAAGCTGAAAAACTCGATGGAGTTGTAAAAATCGTTACTTGTTTCGATGTTCCAGATATTACTTTCCCAACAGCTGGCCATCCTTGGGCTCTTGACCCTGATCATGCAGATATTGCAGACAGGAAGTTACTTAATCAAAGAGTTAGATATTATGGTGATGATATAGCAGCTGTAATTGCTAAAGATAAAGAAACTGCAGAGAAGGCACTTAAGCTTATAAAGGTTGATTATGAAGAATATGAGCCATTGGTTTCTATTGAAGCTGCTTTAAGAAAAGGAGCAAAACCTATTCATGACGCTTATCCTAACAATATTCTAAAACACACAAGTTATGAAATAGGTGATTTTGATAATGCAATCAAAGAAAAAGGGCTTCTAGTATTTGAAGGAGAATATGAAACTCCTATGGTAAAACACTGCTATATCGAAAATCCTATTTCTTATGCTTATGGCGAAGCTGGTAAAATAGTTGTTGTTACTTCAACTCAAATTCCTCATATAGTAAGACGTGTAGTAGGTCAAGCACTAGGAATTGGTTGGGGTAAAGTTAGAGTTATTAAGCCATATATAGGAGGAGGATTTGGTGGTAAACAAGAAGTTCTTTATGAGCCACTAAATGCTTATTTATCTCAATTAGTTGGAGGTAGATGTGTTAAACTTGAGCTTACAAGAGAAGAAGATTTTATTTGTACACGTGTACGTCATGCAACGAAAATAAAGATTAAGAGTTATGTGCGCCCTAATGGACGTTTTGTCGCAAGAAAAGTAGAAGTATATGGGAATAAAGGTGCTTATGCATCTCATGGGCACAGTGTTATAGGTAAGGCAGCCGGTGCTGTAAAGCAAATATACAATGATGAAGTAGCAACTAAGTGCGATGCGTATACGGTTTTCACAAATACTCCTAGTTCTGGTGCAATGCGTGCGTATGGAATACCACAAATTACGTTTGCATTAGAATCTCATGTTGATGAAATTGCAAGATCACTTAATATAAGTCCAATTAAAATAAGAGAGATTAACATGATGAAATTAGGTTTCGAAGATAATGGCATTAAGT
This sequence comes from Brassicibacter thermophilus, assembly GCF_055378355.1. NCBI lineage: Bacteria > Bacillati > Bacillota > Tissierellia > Tissierellales > Thermohalobacteraceae > Brassicibacter > Brassicibacter thermophilus. Next base: position 516,147 of record NZ_AP042446.1, read on the forward strand.
GCAATAGTAATGGACTTAAAGAATGTATTGAAAAAGGCAAAAAATATATTGAATGGGATAAAAAGAAGAAAGAATATAAAAACCAAACAGGTCCTATACGTAGGGGCGTTGGTATGGCAATATTTAGTTATGCAACAGGTGTTTATCCTATTGCACTAGAAACTGCAAGCTGTAGAATTGTACTTAATCAAGATGGTTCTGTACAAGTTCAGATGGGTGCAACTGAAATAGGACAAGGTGCTGACACAGTTTTCTCACAAATGGTGTCTCATGTTCTTGATATCCCAATGGAAAAAGTATATATAGTATCAATGCAAGATACAGACGTTACTCCATATGATTCAGGAGCATATGCATCACGACAATCTTATGTTTCAGGTATGGCTGCTAAAAAAGCTGCTATTAAACTTAAAGAAAAAATTTTAGAGCATGCAAACTTCATGTTAAAACTCCCTATAGGAAATCTTGACCTTAAAAATGGCAACATAATAAACAAAGAAACTAATGAAGTATTGTTATCCTTACAAGATGTTGCTACTCATGCCATTTACAATACAGAAAAATCAATTCATATTACGTCAGAAGTAACGAACCAGTGTAAGTCTAATACATTTTCTTTTGGAGCATGTTTTGCAGATATTGAAGTCGATATTCCTTTAGGTAAAATTAAGGTCAATAAAGTTATAAATGTTCATGATAGTGGAAAAGTGCTAAATCCTCAACTTGCTGCAGCACAGGTACATGGTGGTATGAGTATGAGCTTAGGTTTTGGGTTAAGTGAACAACTTTTATTTGATGAAAAGACAGGTAAACCACTTAATAACAATTTACTTGACTATAAACTTCCAACAGTTATGGATATGCCACATTTAGAAGCACAATTTGTAGAAACATATGATATATCAGGGCCTTTTGGTAATAAGGCATTAGGAGAACCTCCTGCTATTCCAGTAGCACCTGCAATCCGAAATGCATTATTGGATGCAACAGGAATTCCATTTAATGTTATTCCACTAACACCACAAAGATTAATTGAAAAGTTTAAGGAATATAAACTGATATAGTTAATAAAAAAGAGAGGTGAAATTAAATGTATGACATCAAAAAAATATATCGTGCAACTTCAGTTGAAGATGCTATAGAGCATCTTGTTGCAGACCCTGGAGCAAAGATTATTGCAGGTGGAAGCGATGTACTTATAAAGATTCGTAATGGAAAGCTGGCTGGCTGTTCACTTGTAAGCATTCATGGGTTAGATGAACTGAGAGGAGTATCTCTACTGGATAACGGTAGTATAAAAATTGGAGCACTTACAAGTTTTTCGCATGTAACAAAGGACCCAATTGTTCAAAAATATATACCTGTTTTAGGAGAAGCTGTTGATCAAGTTGGTGGACCTCAAATAAGAAATATGGGGACTATAGGCGGAAATGTTGCTAATGGTGCTACTAGTGCTGATAGTGCACCTACCTTATTTGCTCTTAACGCTAAGCTTGAAATAATGGGGCCTAATGGTAAAAAAATCATGCCTATTTCTGAATTTTATATAGGACCAGGGAAAGTTAAATTGAAAAATGATGAAATACTTACATCTATATATATAGAAAAAGATGATTATGAAAACTATACAGGACATTATATTAAATATTCTATGCGTAATTCAATGGATATTGCGACATTAGGTTGTAGTGTAACTTGTAAACTTAATGAAGATAAGAGTATTATTGAAGATGTTCGCTTGGCATATGGTGTTGCTGCTCCTACTCCTATAAGGTGCCCTAAGGCTGAAGAAGCTATAAAAGGAATGAAGATATCTGATGATGAGATGTATCGAATTTTTAGTTCAATAGCAGCTACAGAAGTTAATCCTCGTACATCATGGCGTGCATCTAAAGAATTCCGTATTCATCTTGTTAAAGAATTAAGTATACGTTGTCTGAAAGAATCAATTAAAAAATCCGGGGGTGTAATTAATGGCTAATGTAGTTTTGAATTTTACTGTAAATGGAGAACATAAAGAATTAGTAGTAGATGATAGAGAGTCTCTTCTTGATGTTCTTAGAAACAAATTAAATTTAACAAGTGTAAAAAGAGGTTGTGAAGTTGGAGAATGTGGTGCGTGCACTGTATTAATAGATGGTGAACCTGTTGATTCTTGTATATATCTTGCAATCTGGGCAGAAGGAAAAGAGGTTCTTACATTAGAGGGATTAATGGATGATGAAGGAAATATATCTGATATTCAACAAGCATTTATAGATGAAGGTGCAGTTCAATGTGGTTTTTGCACACCTGGATTTATTATGTCTTCTATACCTATTTTGGAAGATGAAAAAGAATATACAAGAGAAGAGATAAAAAAACAAATTTCTGGTAATTTTTGTCGTTGTACAGGATATGAAAATATTATAAATGCAATAGAAAAGACTAAAAATAAAAGGAGAGAGAAAAATGAGTGAAAAACAAGTTGATGAAAAAAAAGACAATTATATGGCATCAGAAATGTTGTATAAAGTTGATGATAAGCCACCTCTCTTGATGTCAATATTATTGGGATTTCAAAATATTGTTGCCGCATTTGGAGGAATAGTAGCAGTACCTCTTGTAGTATGTGGAGCTTTAGGGTTATCTGTACAAGATACAGCAATTTTTGTTAGTGCAGCTATATTTGTAGCTGGGATTGTAACAATTATACAATCTAGAGGAATAGGGCCTATTGGAGCAAGAGTTCCTTGTATGATGGGAACAGATTTTACTTTTGTTGCTCCTTCCATAGTTGTAGGATCTACTATGGGTGTACCTTCAATGTTTGGAGGAACAATTTTAGGTTCATTTATTGAAATGATTTTAAGTCGTTTTATAAAACCATTAATGAAATTTTTCCCACCAATTGTTACAGGTACAGTAGTAACTTTAATTGGAGTTACACTTCTTCCAGTGTCAATTGACTGGGCTGCTGGAGGCGTAGGCTCTCCTGAATATGGTAGTTTACAAAACTTAGCGATTGCTATGACTGTAATGATTATAGTAATTTTATTAAATAGATATGCTAAAGGTATTTTAAGCACAGCGTCGGTATTAGTAGGTATGACAATTGGTTATATAATTTGTATTCCACTTGGGATGGTGGATTTTAGTGCAGTAGCAGATGCCAAATGGTTTGAATTTCCTAGAATATTTAGATATGGAGTAAAATTTAGTTTAGCAGCCGTTGTTCCATTTATAGCTGCATACTTAGTTACAACTATAGAAACAGTAGGATGCCTTAAAGCTATTGGTGAAGCATGCGATAAAGAAATGACGGACAAGGAAATAGGGAATGGTCTTTTGGCTGATGGAGTTGGGAGTTTTATTGCAGGCTTTTTCGGTGCAAATGCAAATACATCCTTTAGTCAAAATGTTGGATTAATACCTATGACAAGGGTTGCAAGTAAATTTGTTGTTGTGGTTTCTGGAATAATAATGGTATTTCTTGGTATTTTCCCTAAATTAGGAGCTCTAATTGCAGTTATGCCAAATCCAGTATTAGGAGGAGCAGGCATAGTAATGTTTGGTAATGTTGCTGCTGCAGGAATCAAGACATTAAGTAGGGTTAAATTAAATAATCGAAACCTTTTAATAGTGTCTGTTTCTATAGGGTTAGGTTTAGGAGTAACAGTTAGACCTGATTTTATAGCAAATCTTCCAGGTGTTTTGAAAACTTTATTTTCTTCTGGAATAAGTACAGGTACATTTGCAGCTCTTATTCTTAATTTAATATTAAAAGAAGAAAGCGAAAAATCGGAAATCGCTTTACAACATGAAACTACAGTTGCATAAAAGAATAATTTAAAATAACATATTTAATACTTATATTAAAAATAATCATATTGTGTAATTAGTTCAAATTATAAAATAGGGATGACGTTGTCATCCCTATTTTATAGAATAATTATTAATATAAAACTACATATCAAGGCAAGATATTATATTTAAGGAGGAATAATTTTGAGACAACTCAAATTATTTATTATTTTGTTTGCAATATTTGGCTTTTTAATATTTTTGACAACAATATTAGATAATATAATTTTTAATATTGCATTAGCAATTTTGTTTTCTATTATAATAACTTGTGTTGTTAATAAGATATATAAAATAGCTATAAACAATATAAAGTATTACACAAATTGCATAAATAAAAATGACTTGATGATAAATATTAATGATGGTAAAAAAGGTATTGGTAAAGAAATTATTTCTGAAATCGGTAAAATGTTAGAAGAAATGAAAAAAAACTTTAAGAAACAAGTTAACATTGCTACTAAGTTATCTGAGATAAGTGAGCAGATTAATCAGATATCAATTGAGACTCAAACAGCTATGGAATCTATAGCTTCATCAGCAGAAATAACAAGTAAAAATAGTGAGAGTCAATTTAAGATGATGGAACAAGTATCTAAAAAAATCGATGATATTGTAGTTATTTTTAATAATATAAAAAAAGAAATGGAAGACACTGTTGAATTTACTTCTAAATCTATAGAATCAGCACGGGAAGGTATAAAGTCAACAAGAGAAGTTCAAGAAAAGATAAAGATTACAAAGCAACTTGCCAATAAAAATGCAAAAAAAGTAGATAATTTAATGGTATATTCTGAAAAAGTAGTAAAATTAATAGACTTAATAAATTCAGTATCAAATCAGACAAATATGTTATCCCTTAATGCTTCAATAGAAGCAGCTAGAGCAGGAGAATATGGTAAAGGCTTTTCAGTAGTAGCAATGGAAGTTAGTAAATTAGCAAATGAAACAAGTAAAGTTTCTGCAGAAATAGAAGAAGTAATTTCTAATCTTAGAAATGATATTAAAGTTATTTATAAATCAATGTATCAAGAGTCAACGCAAGTTGATGAATGTCATTCTGAAATGCAAAAAACTATTGATGGTTTTAGTAAAATAGAGGAATCATTAATGACAAGTGCTACTAAGATAGAGAATGTAAATATTTCTATTAATAAAGCAACCGAAAGTGTAAACGAGATACAATCAAGTGTTGATGAAGTTACAGACTTTACTAGCCAGATATCTTCACAGATGCAAGAAACTACAACTCAAGTAATGGTTCAAAACGAAAAAATATCAAAATTGCATGATATAATTAATGATTTATACAAAACTTCCGATAACATGCAGCAATATGTAACTAGCAAGGTGATGGAAGGTAAAATGCTTAGAGATGTTACTTATATACAAAATAGGGTTGGCAATAAAGCTATAACCGAAGATTTAATGCAAGAATTGCTAAGAGAAACTGGAGTAGATACAATATACTTAACTAACGAGAATGGTGTAGTAAAATATAGCAATGAAAAAAAGAGCATAGGCCTTAACCTTTATCAGTTAGATAAATGCTATTTATTACTTAAAAATAGAGAAAAAACATATGTTACAACTCCTCTAAAGAAAAGAGTTGAAGATGGGAGACTTTTTAAATTTTTGGCTGCTGTTGATAAGAATGGAATTATTTATCAAGTAGGTTTATCTATTGAATCATTGCTTAAATTTTAAAATTTCATATAAGTTTTTACAAAATTTTATTGCAGGAATAAGAATGCATTTGTAGAAAATAAACATATAAGTTATAGAATTCTACAATAAAAAAGGATGATGCAAATGCAAAATTATAGTTTAAAATCTATTCAACAATCTGTTATTAAATACGCAAATGTATTATCAAATGTTTTAGAAGTAGATGTAGAAATAGTTGATTCAAACTTAAATAGAATAGCAGGGACAGGGATATTTTCACAAAAAATAAATGAAAACATGTTAGCAGAAGGATATGTTTATAAACATGTTATTGAAACAGGAACGCATCAAATTATCGAAAATCCTGGAGAACATCCTCTATGTGAAAAATGCATTAATAAAGGCCATTGTAATGAATGCTTTGAGTTAAGTACCCCTATTAAATTAAACAACGAAGTAATTGGAGTCATAGGCCTTGTTAGTTTTGACCTTAAAAAAAGGGAATTATTAATCAGTAAAATAGATTCACATCTGGAATTTTTATATCAAATAGCAGATTTTATTGGTACTAAAGTTTATGAAGAGATGGAAAACCACAGAAATAAGATGCTAATTAAAGCTTTAAGAGAAATTATTGATAATGTGGATAAAGGAATAATTATGTTTGATAGTCAATTTAATATATGTGACATAAATAATAGCGCATTAAAACAACTTAATCTTAAAACAAAAAATATTAATAAAAAAGTTACACTTATACCTAAACATGAATCAATGATGGGTAAAGAGGAATATATAATTAAGATAGGAAATAAGAAATTTGATTTATTAGGGTCATTAATAACATTACCATTGGAAATCTCTAATTATAATAAGATATTTATATTTAATCGAATCAGAAAGATACAATCTGAAGCATATACGTTGACTTATGCAAATCAAAAGATAGAATTAGATGCAATATTAGGAAAATCAAAAAGTATTATGGCCATTAAAAATCGAATAAAAAAAATAGCGTCTTCTAATTCAACGGTGCTTATTACAGGAGAAAGTGGCACAGGAAAAGAACTTATAGCTAGGGCTATTCACTCGGAAAGCGATAGGGCCAACAAACCATTTGTTGCTATTAATTGTGGAGCTATTCCAGATACTCTTTTAGAAAGTGAACTTTTTGGTTATGTGAAAGGGGCTTTTAGTGGAGCTAATCCAAATGGAAGAGTAGGAAAATTTGAATTGGCAAATGAAGGTATAATTTTTCTAGATGAAATAGGTGATATGCCTTTGAATTTACAGGTAAAATTATTGAGGGTATTGCAAGATAGAAAGATAGTAAGAATAGGGTCTAATAAGTCTATTGACCTCAATGTTAGAATAATTGCTGCTACAAATAAAAATTTGAAAAACCTTATTAAACAGAATAAATTTAGAGAAGATTTATATTATAGACTTAATGTAATACCTATTACTATTCCGCCTTTGAGAGAAAGAAGAGAAGATATAGAAGTTATTATTAAAGAAAAAATAAAAAAATATAACATTTTATTTAACAAGAATATCACTTCTATTGATAAAGAAGCTATGAAAATTTTATTATACTATTCTTGGCCTGGTAATGTAAGAGAGCTAGAAAATGCATTAGAATATATGATTAATTTGGCAGAAGATAAAGATGTTATTACTAAGGAAATGATTCCGGAAAATATTTTAAATTATAACAATAATAGTAGTCAAGATGAAAATAAATTAGAACCTATAAAACCACTAGATAAAATTGAAAAAGAATATATATTAAAAGCTTTAGATGTTTATGGATGGGACACAAGAGGAAAGCAGATTGCTGCAAATAAGCTTGGTATTGGAATTGCCACACTTTATAGAAAAATAAATTCTTCTCGTAAATAGATTATTTAATAGACTAGACAACTATAAAGGATTATTATTAATTGTCAAATTGATAATTAGTTGTGAGTAAATTTTAATTATTTAATATAAAAATGCCAAATTACCTTGTTTGGTAAAGAAATTATCAATATGATAAATTTTATCAATATGAAAATAATAATTTTTTTTATCTTTAGAATGTATAGTTATTATTATTTAAAAATAACTATATCTTTTATATTTGAATAAGTAAAATAATTACTACAAAGATAAAATTATGTAATTTATATTTTTTTATGCTGAATTATGAATTTTTAATTAAATTTAATAGAAATAAGTTTAAAAAAAGTTATATATGAATTTAAATATAATATAATATATAAAAAATTTAACTATAAGTTTTTCTTAATTATGATAAAAACAGTAATATTTTTATTGATTATAATTTTGGCATAATTTTTGCTTTAATAAATAAATAAAATATATTTGTAAAAAAGGAGGAAGATATATGGCAGATTTGATGCGACCGATTTCCTTTGGTCATTTGATTGATTGGTGTATAGAAGAATATAGAAATAAAAATAGAGTATTTGGAATCAGTAAAGATAAATTTTATATTAATAAAAGTGGAAATTATATGATGAATGTATTTGGAGATAAATTATCTTCTCCTGTTGGACCCGCTGCAGGCCCTCAATCACAGCTAGCACAGAACATTATATCTGCTTATTTAACAGGAAGCAGGTTTATTGAGTTAAAGACGGTTCAAAAAATGGACGGGGAAGAAATTAGAAAAGCAGTAAAAAAACCTTGTATCAATGCAGAAGATGAATGCTATAATTGTGAGTGGTCAACAGAGCTTACCGTTGATCAAGCTTTTGAAGAATATGTGAAGGCATATTTTGCTATTAAAGTGCTTGCAAAAGAATTTAATATTTCTTCTGGAGACGATTTTGCTTATAATATGAGCGTTGGATATGACCTAGAAGGAATTAAAACAGAAAAAATTGATAGATATATTGAAGGACTTAAGGATGCATCTCAGACAAAGATATATCAAGAATGTTATGATTATCTCAAAAGTAATTTAAGAAAATTTGAAAGATTCAATCAGGATGATTTAGATAGAATATCACCTAATATATGTAATTCTGTAACTTTATCAACACTCCATGGCTGTCCATCTGAAGAAATTGAGAAGATAGCAACTTATCTTATGACTGAAAAAAATCTTAATACATTTGTTAAATGTAATCCAACTATGCTTGGATATGATTTAGCACGAGAAATACTTGACAGTATGGGATACGATTACATTTCATTTGATGACCATCACTTTAAAGAAGATTTACAGTTTAATGATGCATGTGAAATGATAAAGAGACTTATGCCTTTATCTGAGAAGCTAGGGCTTAAATTTGGATTAAAGTTAACTAATACATTTCCTGTAAATGTAGAAAGAAATGAGTTACCTGCTGATGAAATGTATATGTCTGGGAGAAGTCTTTTACCATTATCAATAAACTTAGCAGCGAAAATTTCAAGAGAATTTAATGGGAAACTTCCTATTGCATATTCAGGTGGAGCAGACGCTCTAAATATCGTAGAAATATTAGAAACAGGTATTCAACCAATTACTATGGCAACAAGTATATTAAAACCAGGTGGATATACTAGGTTTAAGCAAATTGCTGAGTTAGCAGAGCCTCATTTACATAGCGAATATAGTGGAATAGATGTAAACAAATTAAATAGTTTAGCAGAAAAGGTTATTAACGATAGAAGAAATCAGAAGTCTTATAGAGAAAAAGTTAGATCTAGGAAAACAAATTCTGAATTACCACTGTTTGATTGCTATAAAGCTCCATGTAAAGATGGGGGATGCCCAATTAACCAACAAATTCCTGAATATTTGAAACTTGTTAGTGAAGAAAAATATTATGACGCTATGAAGGTTATTGCAACAGATAATACTGCACCTACAATTACTGGAATACTATGTAGTCAACCATGTAGAAGTCATTGTACAAGACTTGATTATGATAATTCCCTTCATATGAGAGATATAAAGAAAATAGCAGCAGATAATGCACAAGAACAACTAATAAAAGATATTAAAAAAACAGATATAAAATCTAACAAAAAGGTAGCGGTAATAGGCGCTGGGCCAGCAGGTATTGCTGCAGCATTATTCTTAAGAAGAAATGGTATGAAAGTAGTTGTTTATGAAAAACTAAGTCAACCATATGGTATAGTAAAACATATTATTCCGAAATTTAGAATTTCAGATGAAGCTATTGATAGAGATTACAGACTTGCTGTTGCTCATGGTGTAGAATTTAGATTTAACCAACCTGGTGATTATGATTTGAAACAACTAAAGAAAGAGTACGAATATATAATTGTTGCCACAGGAGCTTGGAAGCCAGGTAATTCACCTGTTGTAGAAGGGAAAGATAAAGTAAAGGATGCCTTAAAATTCTTGTGGGAAGTAAAAGTAGAAAATAAAGCAGAACTAGGACGTAAGGTAGCTATCATAGGTGCCGGGGATGTTGCTATGGATTGTGCACGTCTTGCAAAAAGAACAAAAGGTGTAGAAGAAGTATCAATAATTTATAGAAGAACTGAAAGCTATATGCCAGCAAGTCAAGAGGATGTCAATAAGGTTAAAGAAGAAAATATAAAAATATATGAACTATTAGCACCAAAAAGTTATGATGGTAAGAAATTGGTTTGTGAGAAAATGCAGTTAGGCGATTATGATAATACTGGTAGAAAATCTGTAAAAGGCACTGGAAAGTTGGTAGAATTTGAATTTGATACTGTTATAGGTGCTACAGGTGCAAAAGTTGATACTTCAATGTTTGAAAGAAATGGTATTAAATTAAATGCTAAAGGTTATCCAAAACTTAAAGAGACGTTAGAAAGTAGTGAAGATCGTGTGTACTTTATTGGAGATTGTAAGAAAGGACCTTCAACTATTGTTCAAGCAATTGCAGATGCTAAGGTTGTAGCTCAAGATATATTAAAAAGAGAATCAATTGAGAGCGACTTTGTAAAATATAAGGTAGAGGAATCACAAGAAAAAATTTATTCTAAACGTGGAATTTTAGAAACTGAGAAAGATGGTATAGATGAAGCAAATCGTTGCTTAAAATGTGATCAAATATGTGAAGTTTGTGTTGAAGTTTGTCCTAACAGAGCTAATCAAATGATAGAGGTAGAAGGATTTAAGAAAATCCATCAAATAGTTCACATTGATGGTATGTGTAATGAATGTGGCAACTGTGGAGTATTCTGTCCTCATGCAGGAGATCCTTATAAAGATAAAGTTACTGTATTTTGGACAGAGGAAGATTTCCGTCTTTCAGAAAACGTAGGATTTTTGAAGTTAAATGATGATGAATTTCTTGTTAGAACAGAAACTGGGAATGTTGTAACGCATAAATTAGGAGATGGGAAAATATCTGACGAATTAGAAAGGGTATTAAAAGCACTAGTTGAGAATTATGAATATTATTTATAAAATAAAAAAATTACTTTATTATAGATAAATATATATTAATGTTGGATAAGTATATGACAAATAAACTTTCTTTACTCCGGTATTTAAGCACTATAGCGGTAAGTGTTTAAATAATCCGAAGTGAAAGTTTATTTGTCAAATGTTACAATTACGATATTGAACTTTTACTTAAGGAATTTTCAAAATTTAATTAAATAATTTATTATACAATATCCTCAAAAACTAAACTAAGGAGGTATTATCCTATGATTATAGGAAATGGTAGAGTGATTACAAATGATGCTGATAACCCATATATAGAAAACGGTGCAGTTTATATCAAAGGTAATGTCATTGAAGAAGTTGGAGAGTTTGAAAAAATAAAGCAAAAATATCCAGATGAAGAAGTAGTAGATGTTGGTGGTAAATTCATAATGCCAGGAATGATTAATACTCATTCTCATATTTATAGTGCATATGCAAGAGGTATGTCTGTATCTAAGCCAACAAATAATTTTTTCAATATACTTGAAAATTTGTGGTGGAATTTAGATAGAAAGTTAGATTTAGAAGATTGCAAGTATAATGCATATACAACCTATATTGAATCAATAAGAAATGGTGTAACAACAGTTTTTGATCATCATTCTAGTCCTAATGCTGCAACTGATAGCTTATTTACAATAGCTGAAGTAGCGAAAAAACTTGGAATTAGGACATCTCTATGTTATGAAGTGTCTGATAGAGACGGTAAAGATATAACAAAAAAAGAGATAGAAGAAAATGTAAATTTCATTAAAGCTTATAACAATACTAAAGAGGATATGATTAAAGGACTATTTGGTATGCATGCTTCTTTCACTATTTCAAACGATACTTTATATAAAATTAAAGAAGCTATGGAAGGGATAGATGCAGGATATCATGTGCATGTAGCAGAGGGGATTGAAGATGAATACGATTCATTAAGAAAATATGGCAGGAGAGTTGTTGAAAGGCTTTTCGATTTTGGATTACTAGGTAGTCAGACTATAGCAGTTCATTGTATACATGCTAATCAAAGAGAAATTGAGATTTTAAAGGAAACTGATACTAACGTAGTACATAATCCTATGTCAAATATGAATAATGCAGTTGGGTGTCCTCCAGTAATATCTATGGTAAAGCAAGGTATAAGAGTAGGGTTAGGTACAGATGCTTATACAAATGATATGTTTGAATCTATGAAAGTTACTAATATCCTTCATAAACACCACCTTTGTGATCCAACAGTAGGATTTATGGAAACTAAAGCACTACAATTTGACAATAACCCAGCAATATGTAGAAATTACTTTAAAAGAGAATTAGGTATTCTTAAAGAAGGTGCATATGCTGATATTATAACTGTAGATTATAAACCATATACTCCTATAAATGCTGATAATTATTTTGGCCATATACTATTTGGAATAACTGGCAGAATGGTAAATGATACCATTATAAATGGTAAATTCGTTATGAAGGACAGAGAGATACTACCTGTTGATGAAGAGGAGATATTTGCTAAATCTTCGGAAAAGGCAGCTAAAATTTGGTCTAAAATGTAGTTGCTTCAACATGAATATAATATTTATGCTTGGTGTAGAATTCTATACCAAGCTTATAAATAAAATCAAAGGGGGGTTTTTATGGAAAATGTAAAAGAAAGGAGTTTTTTAGAGAGAAGGTTTAAGCTTAAGCAAAACAATACTGACACAAGGACAGAAGTTTTAGCAGGATTAACTACTTTTATGACTATGGCATATATACTTATTGTTAATCCTAACATTTGTCAGATGCTGGAATGGATTGGGGAGGAGTATTTACAGCTACTGCTATTGCAGCTATGATAGGTACTCTTGCGATGGCTTTGTTAGCAAACTATCCATTTGTTTTAGCACCAGGCATGGGTCTTAATGCTTTCTTTACCTATTCAGTAGTACTAGGAATGGGAAAACCATGGCAGTTTGCTTTAACAGCAGTATTTATAGAAGGGATTATATTTATTATACTATCATTCTTTAAAGTAAGAGAAGCAATATTTAATGCTATTCCTATGAATTTAAAGAAAGCGGTTTCAGTAGGTATTGGATTGTTTATTGCACTGATTGGCTTTATTAATGCAGGGATAATTACTGCAAATGATGGTACTGTAATTGGATTAGGTAAAATAACTGCTGCTGGACCTTTACTAGCTTTAATAGGTTTAATAATTATGGGAGTACTATATGTTAAAAATGTTAAAGGTGCATTATTAATAGGTATTCTTATAACAACTATAATAGGTATTCCAATGGGGGTAACTCAATTACCTGAAGGTATCATTAATGCTCCTCCATCAATAGCAAAAGTTGCATTTCAATTTGAATGGGGACACATATTTAGCTTTGATATGTTAATAGTAGTATTTACATTCTTATTTGTAGATATATTTGATACAGTTGGAACTTTAGTAGGTGTATCTTCAAAAGCAAATATGTTAGATGAAAATGGTAAACTCCCAAGAGTAAGCCAAGCTTTATTAGCTGACGCTATAGGTACAACAGCAGGGGCATGTTTAGGTACTAGTACAGTAACAACATTTGTTGAATCTGCATCAGGGGTAGCTGAAGGTGGAAGAACTGGGCTTACATCATTAACTGCAGCTGCATTTTTCTTCTTGGCATTATTCTTTTCACCAATATTTGGAATGATACCAGGTCAAGCAACTGCTCCAGCATTGATATTAGTTGGGTTAGCTATGATAAGTTCAGTAGGTGAGATTAATTTTAAAGATTATACAGAAGCAATACCAGCATTTTTAACAATAGTTATGATGCCTTTCGCTTATAGCATTGCTGAAGGAATTGTATTTGGAATAGTTTCTTATGTAATCTTAAAACTTCTAAGTGGAAAGTATAAAGACATATCAGTAGTTATGTATATATTAGCTGTATTATTTATATTAAAAGAAATATTACCTTTGATTACAGGATAAATAGTTTTATAGCTGCCTCTAATAAGGCAGCTTTTTCATAATATAGAAATGAGGTGGATATAAAACGTGAATAGAATAATAAAAATTGCAAAGGGAGAAATAAAAGCAGAATTGGTTATAAAAAATGCTAACATAATCAATGTATTTACTAATGAGATTATTAAAGGAGATGTAGCAATAGATAAAGGTGTGATAGCGGGTGTTGGTAAATATTGTGGTGAAACTGAGGTAGACATAGAAGGAAGATATTTATCCCCAGGATTTATAGATGGACATGTTCATATCGAATCATCAAAAGTAGCTCCTGGACAATTTGCAAAAGCTGTTGTTCCTAGGGGTACTACTACGATTATAGCTGATCCTCATGAAATAGCTAATGTAAAAGGAATAGAAGGAATTCGATACATGCTTGATGAAAGCGAAAAACTTCCACTAAATGTATATATCATGTTGCCTAGTAGTGTACCATGTACACCTTTTGAGAATTCAGGAGCAGTACTTGAAGCAAAAGATTTAGAAGAGCTCATAGATGAGGATAGGGTACTTGGACTTGGCGAGATGATGGATTATACTGGTGTTATTGCTGGAGATAAGAAGGTAATTGATAAGATAATAATGGCTGATAAAAGGGGAAAAATTATTGACGGTCACGGACCCATGATAACTGGGAAAGATTTAAATGCTTACGTAGCTGCTGGAGTTAAGACAGAGCACGAGTGTTCAACTGTTAAGGAAATGATTGAAAGACTAAGGTTGGGTATGTATATTCATATTAGGGAAGGTTCAGCTACTAAAAACTTAAAGGAATTGATAAAAGCTGTTAATAAAGATAATTTGAGAAGAATAATGTTTTGTACAGATGATAAAGAGAGTAATGATTTATTAAAAAGCGGAAGTATTGATAATAACATAAGAATGGCAATAAAAGAAGGGATAGATCCAATAGATTGCATAAAAATGGCATCATTGAATGCAGCTGAAATTTATGGACTTAATAAGTTAGGAGCAATAGCACCAGGGTACAAGGCTGATTTAGTAGTTATAGATAATTTAAAGGATTTTAACATATTAAAGGTTTATAAAGATGGAAAGTTAGTTGCTGAAAATCACAAACCATTATTTGACTTTGTACACAAAGACAATACAGATATGAAAAATACAGTAAATATTAAGGATATTAATGAAAAAGATTTAAATATCTCTTTAAAGGGGGAAATGGTTAATATAATTAAACTTTTACCACATAGCTTAATAACTGAAAAAGTGGTAAGAAAAATTGACAACAGTATAATAACTAAGGATGGGAAACTTGTAGAAGGAAATGGTATATTAAAGGTTGCTGTAATCGAAAGACACAAGAAAACAGGTAATATTGGTTTGGCTTTAGTTGAGGGGTTTGGTTTAGAAAAAGGAGCAATAGCTTCTACTATAGCTCACGATTCACATAACTTAATAGTTATTGGTGACAATGATATAGATATGTTATTAGCTATAGAAGAATTAAGAAAAGTAGGCGGAGGAATTACTTTAGTGTCTAAAAGAAAAGTACTAGATACTTTACCTTTAAGTATAGGTGGCCTTATGTCAGAAGATTCTTTGGAAACAGTTAATGAGAAATTAAATGAGATGCATAAAATAGCACATAATGTATTAAAAGTAAATGATTATATAGAACCTTTTATGACTTTATCCTTTATGGCATTACCAGTTATACCTAAATTAAAAGTAACAGATAAAGGATTATTTGATGTAGATAAGTTTGAATTCATTAAGTTGTCTTATTAATTTTGTTTTATCAAAATGATAATAATTAAATATCATTGTAAGTAAACATACTTTAAAATCTTGAATCAAACTACAATGTTAACTGTTTTATCAATATGATAAATTTTATTAATATGATAAAACAAAAACTTTATTGATATTGTATTAATTGAAAAAAATGCATAATAAAATATTTTAACATTAAATATTATACAATTCCTTATTTAATTTATTTATTATCTAAGAGTTTTTTATATGTAATGATACAAGTATTATATTAAAAATAAGCCTATTTTAAAACAATTTTTATGTTCAAGTTGCTTTACTTATATAATAAACATAATAAATTTAGAAAAAACAAATTAGAATTAGAAAAATTATAAATTGGCATGAAAATTGTATGTATTATTGTATATAAAAAATTAACTGAAAGGAGTTTGTAAGGTGGATGAATCAGTAAAATGGATATGTAGGGAAAAAAATGACAAAGGGAATAACAAAATATCAGTAAAAGATTTTGATTTAGAAAATGCAAAAAAAGCGAGAAAATTTCATAAAAGCTTCGATGCATATTGCAAAACACCACTTGTTAGATTAAAAAATCTTTCAAAACAATTAGGTATTTCAGAGATTTTAGTTAAAGATGAATCTTATAGGTTTGGGTTAAATGCTTTTAAAGTATTAGGAGGTTCTTATGCTATTGGTAACCTTTTAGCACAAAAACTTGGACTTTCAATAGATGAAATTAGCTTTAATATGTTAAAATCAAAAGAAATTAAAGATAAATTAGGTGAAATTACATTTGTAACAGCAACTGATGGAAATCATGGAAAAGGTGTTGCTTGGGTTGCACAACAATTAGAACAAAAGGCTGTAGTATATATGCCTAAGGGTTCTTCTTTAATAAGATTAAACAGTATTAAGGAAACAGGAGCTCAAGCAAGTATTACCGATTTAAATTATGATGAGGCAGTTAGATTTGCAAATGACAATGCTCAAAAATATGGATGGCAAATTGTTCAAGATACTGCATGGGAAGGATATGAAGATGTACCAAGGTGGATTATGCAGGGCTATTCAACATTGATGTTAGAAGCCATTGAACAAATGCAAGAAATGAAGATAGAGAAACCAACTCATGTTTTCGTTCAAGCAGGAGTAGGTTCCTTAGCAGGAGCTGTACAAGGATTTTTATCATCTTTATATGGAGAAGAACAACCTATTACAGTAATTGTTGAGCCAAATAAAGCTGATTGTTTTTATAGATCTGCTAAGAACAATAAAAAGACTATTGTTACTGGAGATATGGATACTATTATGAATGGATTAGCTTGTGGTGAGCCTAATACAATTGGATGGGAGATAATAAATCATTATTCTGACGCCTTTATTTCCTGCCCTGAGTATATATCTGCTAATGGTATGAGAATTTTAGGAAATCCATTAAGAGGTGACGAAAAAGTAATATCTGGTGAGTCTGGAGCAGTAACTACAGGAATTTTATATTCTATTTTAAAAGATAAAAAATTAAGTTCACTTAAAGAAAAACTAAAGATAGATGAAAATTCAAAAGTATTGTTAATTAGTACTGAAGGGGATACTGACCCTGTTAATTATAGAAAAATAGTTTGGGATGGCATGTATTCAACAATAATGTAAAAGAGCAAAATATTAAAAAGTGGATTTTAAGATTAGTATTATAACTACTTTGAAAATGGTGGAGGATATTACTAATTTTATGCTGAATAAATAAAAATACAGGAGGAGAGATATATGGATAAGAATATTGATTTTAAAGAGATTTTGAGAGCTGCTGAAAAGTATAAGCCTGAAATGTCAAAATTTTTAAGAGATATGATAAGAATTCCTAGTGAAAGTTGTGGAGAAAAAGAAGTAGTTTTAAGAATAAAAGAAGAAATGGAAAAAGTTGGATTTGACAAAGTAGAAATAGATCCAATGGGAAATATATTAGGATATATTGGACATGGGAAACATATTATCGCTATGGATGCTCATATTGATACAGTTGGTGTTGGAGAAAGAGCAAATTGGAAGTATGATCCATATGAAGGATATGAGGATGATGAAATAATCTTAGGAAGAGGAGCTTCAGACCAAGAAGGCGGAATGGCTTCTATGGTTTATGCTGGAAAGATAATTAAGGAATTAGGGTTAGAAGATGATTATACACTAATTGTTACTGGAACAATACAAGAAGAAGATTGTGATGGTTTATGCTGGCAATATATTATTAATGAAGATAAAATAAAACCAGAATTTGTTGTTATTACTGAGCCTACTTCATGCAATATTTATAGAGGTCAAAGAGGAAGGATGGAAATTAAAGTTACTACTCATGGAGTAAGCTGTCATGGCTCAGCTCCAGAAAGGGGAGAAAATGCTATATATAAAATGGCTCCTATCATTAATGAGTTAAAAGCATTACATGAAAATTTACATTATGATGAATTTTTAGGGAAAGGTTCTTTAACAGTTTCAGAAATTTTCTTCTCATCTCCATCAAGATGTGCAGTAGCTGACAGATGCAGTATATCTATTGATAGAAGATTAACCAATGGAGAAACTTGGCAAGGTGCAATTCAAGAAATTAAGAATTTACCTTCTGTAAAAGCAGCAAATGCAGAAGTGGAGATGTATAGTTATGAAAAACCTTCTTATACTGGCTTAGTATATCCAACAGAATGCTATTTCCCAGCTTGGGTATTGCCAGAAGATCATCCTGTTTGCCAAACATTAGTAGACAGTTATAAAAAATTATTCAATGAAGAACCATTAGTAGATAAATGGACATTTTCAACAAATGGAGTATCTATTATGGGAAGATATAATATTCCATGTATAGGTTTTGGCCCAGGGCATGAAGATCAAGCTCACGCACCTAATGAAAAGACATGGAAAGATGAATTGGTAAAATGCGCAGCATTATATGCTTTAGTACCAATAACTTATGTTAATAAATATTCAAATAAATAATTAACTTGTATAATTAATAATATAGATTAAAATTTGAGGAAATTGCATAATTATCAAAGAATCAAAATTTAATTATGTAATTTTCTCATTCAATAAACAACCTTATTATGAAATATTTAAAATAATAAAATAGGAGGAAGAGTATGGAATACAAACAAATGCTAGAAACCCTTCAAAAATTAGATTACAAAGGTCTTTATCAAGATGACTTTTTCCTTACATGGGATAAAACTATGGATGAATTAAAATCGATTTTTACAGTAGCAGATTGCTTAAGGTATTTAAGAAGCAATAATATCAGTCCAAAAATTTTTGATTCTGGATTAGGGATATCTATATTTAGAGATAATTCAACTAGGACTAGATTCTCTTTTGCTTCAGCTTGCAATTTATTAGGACTTGAAGTACAGGATTTAGATGAGAAAAAATCACAAATAGTTCACGGCGAGACTGTAAAAGAAACTGCAAATATGATTTCTTTTATGGCTGATGTTATAGGTATAAGAGATGATATGTATATTGGTAAAGGTCATACTTATCAAAAGAATTTTGTTGAATACGTAAAAGAAGGATATGAAGATGGAATATTAGAACAAAGACCAACTCTTGTAAATCTTCAATGTGATATTGATCATCCTACTCAAATTATGGCTGATATGCTCCACATAATTCATGAATTTGGAGGAATAGAAAATCTTAAGGGTAAAAAAGTAGCTATGACATGGGCTTATTCTCCATCTTATGGTAAACCACTTTCTGTACCACAGGGAGTTGTTGGATTGATGACTCGTTTTGGTATGGATGTAACATTAGCATATCCAGAAGGATATGAAATAATGAATGATGTAGTAGAAAGAGGAAAGAAACAATCTGAAGCTTCAGGTGGCAAATTTACGATAACCAATTCTATGGATGAAGCCTTTAAAGATGCAGATATCGTATATCCTAAGAGCTGGGCTCCATATGCTGCTATGGAAAAAAGAACTAAGCTATATGGAGAGGGTAAATTTGACGAAATAGATAAATTAGAACAAGAATTATTAGAGCAAAATGCTCAACATACAGATTGGTCATGCACAGAAGAAAAAATGAAATTAACTAAAAATGGAAAAGCTCTTTATTTACACTGCTTACCAGCAGATATAACTGGAGTTAGTTGCGAAAAAGGAGAAGTAGATGCTTCTGTTTTTGATAGATATAGAGTACCACTTTATAAAGAAGCAAGTTATAAACCATATATTATTGCAGCAATGATATTCTTACAAAAAGTGAAGGATCCAGTAAAAATGCTCCAAGCATTATTGGATAGAAATAAATCAAGATTACAAGAAATTTAATATGCTTTAATGATAAGTTATTTATAATTTTATAAGAAGTTAGTTGCATAATAAAATTCTTTAAGAATTTTATTATGCAATTTCCTCATTTATAATATTATGTATTTATAATATAATATATTTGATGAATAATAAAAAATTTTCAGATTAAAGTAGTATTTTATTTATATATAGTTAAATAAGTTTTCATTTAAGATCTATCTATAAAATATAAATTTGTTAATAAATAGAGTGTAGAAAATTTATATGATGGGAAGGGTAAATGTTATGGGGATAGTATTGAAAAATGGAACTATCGTTACTTCACAAGACACCTATAAAGCAGATATTCGTATAAATGGTGAAAAGATAGTAGAAATTGGGATTGAACTAGAAGATGATGGAGATGAAGTGATATCAGTTGAAGGATGTCATATTCTCCCTGGGGGAATTGACCCTCATACTCATTTTGACTTAGAAACATCGACAGGAATCAAAACAGCAGATGATTTTGCAAGTGGTACTAAAGCAGCTATAGTAGGAGGTACTACTACTATATTAGATTACGCTACTCAAAATAAGGGGGAAACATTACAAGAAGGGTTGGACCATTGGAATCAAAAAGCTCAAAACAAGAGTTTCTGTGATTTTGGTTTTCATATGGCAATTACTGATTGGAACGAGAGAGTTTTGCTTGAGATGGAAGACATGACCAAAGAAGGGATATCTTCTTTTAAAATATATATGGCTTATAAGGGTACAATGCAGTTGAATGATGAAGAAATTTTTATGGCATTGAAAAAAAGCAAAGAGATAGGTGGATTAATAGCTTTTCATTGTGAAAATGGAGATGTTATAGATGCTTTAATACAAGAAGCAAAGTCAAATGGCAATACTTCTCCTTACTATCATCCATTGACAAGGCCAGCGTTAGTTGAAAATGAAGCAGTAACTAGGCTATTATATCTTGCAGAATTGACAGAATCTCCTGTATATATTGTCCATTTAAGTTCAAAAAAAGCTTTAGAAAGCGTAATTGAAGCTAAAAAAAGAGGCGTAGAAGTATATGTTGAAACATGTCCTCAGTATCTTTTATTAGATGATTCTTTATATAATTTAGATGGATTTGAATCTGCTAAATATGTTATGTCACCACCTCTAAGAAAAAAAGAGGATATAGAAGCTTTGTGGGATGCATGTAGGTTAAATTTAATTGATACTATTGCGACAGATCACTGTTCTTTTAATTTTGAAGGTCAAAAAGATATAGGTATTAACGATTTTAGTAAAATACCTAATGGTATACCAGGTGTTGAACATAGGATGTCACTTTTATATACGTATGGTGTAAAAACAGGAAAAATAAGTTTAAATAAGATGGTTGAATTAACATCTACAAATGCTGCAAAGTTATTTGGCCTATACCCTCAAAAGGGCACTATAGCAATTGGCAGTGACGCAGATATAGTAGTATGGGATTTTAATAAATCTTTTGAAATTAGTGTGGAAAATCAACTACAAAATGTAGATTATACTCCTTATGAAGGGTTTGAGGTCTATGGTAAACCAGAATATGTTTTTTTAAGGGGGAATAAGGTATTATCAAAATCTGAAATACTCACAGAACAACCTAAAGGTAAATTTATTAAAAGAAAAACTTTAAATCGTAATTTTTGATATTCTTTTAACTTACTGATTATAAAATATAATAAAATAACGCGGGGCTTTGCCCTTCCTCTCTAAGGAGAAGTTTCTAGAGCTGGGAACTAGGATAATCCATAAACTAGGGAGCCGAGGAAAGGACAATGAGGTAGAGAGGTACTGCGGCGTAACAGTTTATGACTGTAAATGGCAGGGAAGGACTATTGGGTGACCAATAAAAGATATTAGTAATTAGTATGTTGGGTATAATTGTAATTATAATATTATACCTTTACTTTAGCATACTCTTTATTACTATCATGTATTAAATCCTTCCTTCCATGCTTTTAAAGGAGGATTTATTTTTTTATGAGAAACATATTTATTATTAAAAATATAAGTATTCGGAATAAATTTTTTATACGGATAAATAAAAGAATTATAATATTTTTCATTCCAATTATTATGGTTATGACATCTCTTATGGTTGGGAAATATCCCATACAATTAAAACAATTATTAATTATTTTAAAAGAGGGTATTTTTTCTCTTGAACGTTCACAGCCAGATGTCTTGTATTCAGTAATATATAAAATACGTTTACCTAGAATTTTAGCTGCCTTAATTGCAGGTTCTTCACTAGCTGCTTCTGGAGCAGCATATCAAGGGATGTTTAGGAATCCCTTAGTTTCTCCTGACATATTAGGCGCTTCTGCAGGGGCTGCTTTTGGTGCTGCAGTAGGAATATTGTTTTCATTTGGTATAGTAGGTATAGAAATATTATCTTTTATATTTGGCGTTTTAGCTGTGGGGTTAACATATTTTATTGGTATAAAAATAGGGAAAAATACTAGAACAACACTTATATTAATTCTTTCAGGCATACTAATAAAAACGCTCTTTACTTCATTTATTACATTGATTAAATATGTTGCAGATCCATATAGCAAACTTCCTGAAATTACTTTTTGGCTCATGGGAAGCTTATCATCAGTCAATTTGAAAGATGCTTGTATTTTATTTGTAATTTTTATAATAGGAATTGTTCCACTAATATTTTTGAGATGGAAATTAAATATTTTATCTTTTGACGAAGAAGAAGCACGTGCCTTAGGAGTAAATGTAAATGTTCTAAGGATTATCGTAATATTGTGTTCCACTTTTATGACAGCTTCTGTTGTTTCTATAGCAGGATTGATAGGATGGGTAGGATTAGTAGTTCCACATTTTGCTAGAATGCTTGTAGGACCAAATTTTAGGAAACTGTTACCAGCAACAGTATTGATAGGAGGTTCATTTTTGCTTTTAGTTGATGATTTAGCTAGGTGTATAGGAAGCTTGGAAATTCCAATAGGAATTTTAACATCAATAATAGGAGTACCATTTTTCCTATATTTGATGATAAATGCGAAGAAGGGGTGGCTATGAAACTAGAATTAAAAAACGTTAGTTGTGGATATGGAACGGTGTCGATAATTAAAAATATTTCTATAGAAGTAAACTCAGGTGAAATATTATGCATACTTGGGCCAAATGGAGTAGGTAAAACTACATTATTTAAAACTATATTTGGATTTTTAAAAATACAAAGTGGAGAGATATCAGTCGATGGAAAAGACATACATAATTATTCACCTAAAGAATTAGCAAAACTATTAGGGTATGTTCCACAAGCGCATAATCCTCCATTCCCATTTAAAGTAATAGATGTTGTTTTGATGGGTAGGGCATGCCATATTGGAACTTTTAGTACGCCTTCTAAGAGAGATATTGATATTGCAATAGATGCATTAAGAAGTCTAGACATATTACATCTAAAAGATAAAGTATATACAGAAATAAGTGGAGGAGAAAAACAATTAGTCCTTATAGCTAGGACACTTGCACAACAAGCCAAAATGCTTATAATGGATGAACCAACATCAAATTTAGATTATGGCAATCAGATTAAAGTATTAAATCATATAAAAAAACTTGCACAAAATGGTATTGGTATCATTATGACTTCACATTTTCCTAATCAAGTTTTTCTTTGTGCGACTAAGGTTGCTATGCTAAACAAAGGAAGATTGGTAAAAATAGGTAATCCTAATGATGTTATTACCAAAGAGAGTTTAAAAGAAGTATACGGTGTAGAAGCAAAAATAATAAATAACCATGTTGGAAACAATAAGGAAGTTAGCTATTGTGTTCCTGTTTTAAATTAAGTTTAATCATGTTAAATGAAAAGGAGGAATTAAATTGAAAAAATCAAAATTAACTGTAGTTTTCATATTGCTTTTAATATCATTATTCATTTTTTTAGTTGGATGTTCAAAAGCAAAAGAAACTTATAACGATAATGAAGATCCACAAGAGGAAATATCTAAAACAGTTACAATAACAGATATGGCTGGAAGAACGGTGGAAATTCCTAGTAAGATTGAAAAAGTGTACTGCAAAAGTCCAGTGGGAACTATAGCTATGTACACGCTTGCACCTGATAAACTTGCTGGATGGAATTATAAGTTTACTGAAAATGAGAAAAAGTATATAAATGAAAAATATCTAAAACTTCCTATATTAGGGGGATGGTTTGGAAAAAACGGCAGTGGTAACATGGAAGAAATATTGAAAGCTAAACCAGATATAATAATAGACATGGGTATTATTGATGACACAACAATTGATGCAGATGAAAATATTCAAGAGCAATTAGGAATACCTGTAGTAATAGTTTATAGTGATAACTTGGAAAGTTTATATGATGCTTATATGTTTTTAGGCAAGATAATAGGCGAGGAACAGAAGGCGAAAGAACTTGCTGATTATTGTAAAGAAACTATAAATGATGTATTAGAAAAGGCTAAAAAAATTAATGAGAAAGATAGAGTAAAAGTATATTATGCTGAAGGACCTAAAGGATTACAGACAGAAGCTAAAGGATCAAATCGAACTGAAGCAATAAGATTAGTTGGTGGAGAAAATGTAGCAGAAGTATCCCAAAATAATAGCTATGGTCGTAGTGAAGTATCATTAGAGCAGGTGTTGCTGTGGAACCCTGATGTTATCATAACTGCTGCAGAGAGTGATAATGATAAAGATGTATCATTTTATGAAACAGTTTATAAAAATACAGATTGGAAAGATATAAATGCGATAAAAAACAAAAGAGTATATGGAATACCACAAAATCCTTTTGGTTGGTTTGACCGCCCATCTTCAGTGAATCGTATAATAGGGGTAAAATGGATTGGCAACATTTTATATCCTGAAGTGTATGATTACGATATGGTTCAAGAAGTAAAAGACTTTTATAAAATGTTTTATCATTGTGATATTAGTGATGAAGAAGCAAAGGAGTTATTAAATATAAAATAACATTAATACATTTAATAATTAAGGTGATAAAATATTTCCTGTTTGCTTAAGGCAAATGTAAAGTATAAAGGGGTTTTTTAAATGGATAATTTATTCCTTACAGGTAAAATAAATATTGGCAAAACGACAGTATTAAAATCCATAATACAAAAACTTAATATTAATAGTGATAAAATAGGAGGATTTTCAACTAAAGCATTTCTTGAATATGGTAAGGTAAAAGGGTTTTATATAGAACCGATAAATTATAATTTAGAAAAACCAGAATTTAAGAAAAGAATAATAGGTTACACCCCTGACGGCACAAGATGGATACCAGTTACAGAGACTTTTGAAAGTTTTGGAGTTGACATACTTAATTATTGCTTAAAAAGTTCTTTTGAACTAATTGTTATGGATGAGTTAGGTTTTTTTGAGAGTAAAGCATATAAATTTCAGGAAAAAGTTTATGAAATAATAGAAAGTAAGAAGAAAGTTTTAGGAGTAGTAAAGCCACAAAAAACAATATTTATGAATTCCATAAAAAAACGCGAGGATGTGATTGTAGTTGAAATTACTGAACAAAACAGAGACTATATATCCACACAATTATATAACAGAATCAAATAAAAGTTTCAGTAGAAGAAAATTTAATTGGACTCCGTCCAACATAAAATGGTTTTTGGATGCAGAAAAAAGTACAGATTTTTATGATGAAGCTATAAAGATAATGGAACCATATATCATTAATTCAAAAACTGTTATCGACATAGGTTGTGGGATAGGTACGTTTTCTATAAAATTGGCTATGAAAGGTTTTAATATAACTGCAGTTGACATATCACATTTAGTTATAAAAACATTGGAAAAAAGGATAAACAACTATTCTTTACAAAATATCCGTACTTTAAATACAGCATTTGAATTTATCCTTGAAAAAGAAAGATACGATATAGTATTAATGAGTTATGTTATGGGGTTAATAAACGAAAGTAATATAGAAAAGATTATAAACCTATCAAATAATTATACTATATTGATATTGCCAGTAGATGAAATAAAAGATAATTTTTCCATAACAGAGTTATACAAAAGAATCAAAATAGATGTAAGAAGGTTAAAGCAGCCAACGTATAAAGAATTAATAAAAGTTTTTGAAGGATTAAAAATAGACTATGATTTAAAAATATTTCAATCAGATTTTGGACAACCATTTGATTCAAAAGAAGAAGCTATTAAATTTATTCAATATTATTTTAAGATACCTGAAAGTAAAAAGGTAGAGTTAATAAAATGGATTGAGGAAAAACTTATACGAAAAAATTCTAAATATTATTTACCAAATAAGAAAAAAAGTGCAGTAGTTATAATAAAAAAATAATAGTGAATTTATAAATATAAAGGAGATGTTTTAAGTGATTAATATTAATTGCTTAGTAATCATACGGGGAGCAGGAGATATAGCAACGGGGATAGGTTATAGACTGCATAAGTCAGGATTTAAAATAGTTATGCTTGAAACAGACAAGCCATCTGTTATTAGGAGAAAGGTAGCTTTTGCTGAAACGGTATATGAAAATAATTATAAAGTAGAGGACTTAGAATCAAAACTTGTTTCTAGCGTTAAAGAAGTTGATGAATGTTTAAGCAAATCTATAATACCTGTAATAATTGATCCAAATGGAGAGTTTATACCAAAGCTTCATCCTGATGTAGTAGTAGATGCTATACTGGCAAAGAAAAATTTAGGTACTAATAAGGAAATGGCAGATATAGTTATTGGTGTAGGTCCAGGTTTTGAAGCAGGGAAAGATGTAGATGCAGTTGTTGAAACAAATCGTGGGCATAATTTAGGAAAAGTTATATTAGAAGGTAAACCAGAAGCAAATACTGGTATTCCGGGTAATATAGCAGGTTATACTGAAGAAAGAGTTTTGAGAGCAAATAACAATGGAAAAATTAAAGTTATTAGAGATATAGGTTCGATTGTAAAGAAAAATGATGCTGTAGCTGAAATAAATGGAATAGAAGTAAAAGCTAAAATAGACGGTGTAGTAAGAGGAATGATAAGGGACGGTTATGAAGTAACTATAGGGATGAAAATAGGAGATGTAGACCCTAGAGGGAAGGTAGAGTATTGTTATCACATTTCAGACAAAGCTAGAGCTATTGGTGGAGGTGTGTTAGAAGCAATTCTTCATCTATCAAATAAAAGGAGTAAAAATTGATGTTGTGTAATATATTAGATGTTAATTCTAATGACTTAATTTCAATAATAGGAGCAGGTGGCAAGACTACAACTATGTTTTACCTAGCAGAGGAAGCTAAAAGGAAAAACATGAAGGTATTAGTTACAACAACTACAGCTATATATTATCCTAGAGAAAAATATATTGATGAGGTAATAGTTTCAGATAAAGAAGATTATAATTGGTCTAGTATTAAAAAAGGAACAATAACAGTTATTGGGAGAAGTGTATCTAAGGAAGGTAAGTTGTTAGGAATAGATTCATCGTTAGTTAACATTATATTTAAGGAAGGTTTTTTTGATTTAATTTTAGTCGAGGCAGATGGTGCTAATAAAAAGCCAGTAAAAGCTTCAGCATATCATGAGCCGGTAATACCTACTTATACTACAAAAGTAATAGGAGTAGTAGGACTTGATTGTTTAGGTAAAAGTATTAGTTATAATAATGTTTATAGACCTGAAATATTTTGTAATATAACAGGTGCTAAAATGAATCAAATTATATCTAAAGAAATGATTACTAAACTAATTTTATCTCCAAAAGGTCTATTCAAAGGGGCATTAGATAAATCAGAAAAATATCTAATTCTTAATAAAGCTGACAATGATGAAAGACGTAGAAAAGGTATATGTATAGCTCAATATATTAAAAAAATAAAAAAACATAGCATAAATAATATTATTATAACGAGCTTTCTCAATGAGTTTATTGAAAAGGTGATTTAATATGATCACAGGTATTATTATGGCTTCAGGGTTTTCAAAGAGAATGGGAAAAGATAAATTACTCTTAAATATTAATGGGGAGACATTGCTTGAAAGGGTAATAAAAGCTGTAAAGGGATCAAATATTGATGAAATTATAATGACATATAGGAATCATGATGTAAAAACAATAGGTGATAAGTATAATCTCAATGTGATTTATAACAGTAAT
Source organism: Brassicibacter thermophilus (assembly GCF_055378355.1). Classification (NCBI taxonomy): domain Bacteria; kingdom Bacillati; phylum Bacillota; class Tissierellia; order Tissierellales; family Thermohalobacteraceae; genus Brassicibacter; species Brassicibacter thermophilus. The sequence goes on from NZ_AP042446.1 coordinate 544,281, forward strand.
GCAGAAGAAGGGCAAAGTTCATCTATCAAAGTAGGAATAAATGCTGCTAAACCTTATACAGATGGTTATATGTTTTTTGTAGCAGATCAACCTTTTTTAACTAGTGATATAATAAATAAAATAATAGATATATTTAATAGAAATAATTCAATGATTGTGATGCCGCTATATAAAGATAAAAAAGGCAATCCAGTTGTTTTTCCTTCTTATTTAAAAGAAGAACTTCTTATGTTAAATGGAGATGTAGGAGGAAGAGAAGTAATAATGGGGAATCTTGATAGAGTTAAATATATAAAAATAGACAACTTTTCTGCTGGACAAGACATTGACACATGGGATGAATATATGAAATATTTCTAAAAGAGGTGAAAATAGTGGAATATAAAATTCTTGAAATGATATCGGGTGAAGTTAAAAAGAATAAGAGAGCAGCTATGGTAATTATCACTAATTCTTCGGATTCTACTCCCAGGGAACAAGGAACTATTATGGCAGTATTTGAAGATGGTTCTACATATGGAACTATAGGGGGAGGTAATTTAGAGTATTTATCTATTGAACATGCAAAAGAATGTATAAGGACAGGTGAAGATAAAGCCTTTAATTTTGACCTTACTAGTGGAGGAAATACAGGAATGCAATGTGGAGGTAAAGCTAGTGTATTTATTAAGGTATTTAAACCAAAATATAAACTTATTATAGCTGGAGCAGGTCATATAGCATTAAGTCTTGAAAAATTAGGTAATATGTTGGGCTTTTCTGTAGTTATTTTCGATGATAGAGAAGAACTTTGCAATAGAGAAAGATTTCCTCATGCAGATGAGCTTATAGCTGGGAACATAGCTGAGAATTTAAGAGAATACCCTATAGACCAAAATTGTTTTGTGGTTATTGTAACTCATGGACATAAAAATGACCAAGATGCATTAAGAGAAGTTATAAATAAAGACGCAAGATATATTGGCATGATAGGAAGTAGTAAAAAAAATAAATATGTAATGAATAATTTACTTAATGAAGGAATAAGTAAGGAATTGCTAGATAAAGTTTACGCTCCTATAGGAATAGACTTAGGTGGTGAGACACCAGAATGTATAGCATTTAGTATAATGTGTGAAATACTAGCAGTTAAAAATAATGGAAGCTTAAAACATATGAAGGAGATTAGAAAGTGAAAGCATTTTTAAAAAAAAGAATTATCAAGAAAAAGGTCTGTAGAAGTAATATAAGAATATCTATGCTTTTGTGAAAATAAAAGCTCTTTTCTGGCAAGAATCTAAATAAGATTAAATCCAGGAAAGAGCGTTTTTTATGAGTATAAGTTAACATTAAAGCTGAATCTGTTTTATTAAAAGGGCTATAACTATTTTTGATATATCAAAAAATTAACTTTCCTATACAAAAAACAACAAATTAACTGTACCTAAATTGTACACCATTAAGGTATCACATCAATATTTTCATAAAAACGTTTCACCGAATTAATTTAAGTTTACGATAGTAGATAAAAATAATATTTCTGTAGAAATGAAATTTTTACTTCATCAACAAAAAAATTTGAAATATATATTGCATATTTATAAATAATGTAATAGTCTATACTTAGTAGAATATGTTGAATAATAAATTGTTTTTTATCAAATTTTTATTAATTATTTTAATGCTTATGTCTTGGTCTATACTAATTAATGAGGAGGAAGTAAAATGTTTGATAAAGAAAAGCTAGACCAAATTAAAGAATCCCAAGAAAATTGGGAAAATACAACATTATCTAAAACTATCTCTAAGTTTCCAGAAAGAAAAGAAAAATTTACTACAGGCTCCGGTATAGAGGTAAAAAGAATTTACACTCCAGAAGACACTGCAGATATAGACTACAATGAAGAATTAGGGTTTCCAGGCGAATATCCATATACAAGAGGCGTACAGCCTACAATGTACAGGGGAAAACTTTGGACTATGAGGCAGTATGCAGGATTTGCCACTGCAGAAGAATCCAACAAGAGATATAAGTACTTATTAGAGCAGGGACAAACAGGACTTAGTGTTGCTTTTGATTTGCCAACTCAAATAGGATATGATTCTGACCACCCATTATCAGAGGGAGAAGTAGGGAAGGTTGGAGTTGCAATAGATTCTTTAAAAGATATGGAAATATTATTTGATGGAATTCCACTAGATAAAGTAAGTACTTCTATGACTATAAATGCACCAGCGTCTGTTTTATTAGCTATGTATATAGCAGTAGCAGAAAAACAAGGGGTACCAAAAGAAAAATTAAGAGGAACTATTCAAAATGATATATTGAAAGAATATATAGCAAGAGGAACATATATATTTCCACCTGAACCATCAATGAGACTTATTACTGACATATTTGATTATTGCTCTAAGAATGTGCCAAAATGGAATACTATAAGTATTTCAGGCTACCATATCAGAGAAGCTGGTTCTACTGCAATACAAGAGGTAGCGTTTACGCTTGCTGATGGAATAGCATACGTTGAAGCAGCATTAAAAGCTGGATTAAATGTAGATGATTTTGCACCAAGACTATCATTTTTCTTTAATGCTCATAATGATTTGCTTGAAGAAGTAGCTAAATTTAGAGCAGCTAGACGACTTTGGGCAAAAATAATGAAAGAAAGATTTAATGCTAAAAATGAAAAATCCATGAAATTAAAATTCCATACACAAACTGCAGGCTCAACTTTAACAGCGCAACAACCTGATAATAATATTATTCGTGTTACTATTCAGACTTTAGCAGCAGTATTAGGTGGAACACAATCACTGCATACAAATTCAAGAGATGAAGCACTAGCTTTACCTACAGAAGAATCTGTTAGAATAGCATTAAGAACTCAGCAGATAGTTGCTTATGAAAGTGGAGTTGCTGAAACTATAGATCCATTAGCTGGTTCTTATTATATTGAAAGTTTGACTAAAAAGATAGAAGAAGGAGCTATGGAATACATTAATAAAATTGACGAATTAGGTGGGGCTCCTAAAGCTATAGAAAAAGGCTATATTCAAAAAGAAATTCAAGATAGTGCATATAATTATCAAATGGATATCGAAACAAATAAACGAGTAGTAGTAGGTGTTAATAAATTCCAAATAGAAGAAGAACATCATAAAGATATATTAAAAGTAGACCCTGCTGTAGGAGAACTTCAAAAACAAAAACTAAGATCTCTTAAAGAGACGAGAGATAATGATAAAGTAAAAAGTGCTTTAGAAAAATTAAGAAAAGCTGCACGAGGAACAGAAAATGTTATGCCATATATATTGGATGCTGTTAAGGAATATGCGACTTTAGGCGAGATTTGTGGTGTACTTAGAGAAGAATTTGGTGAATACCAACAATCAGTAATTCTTTAAATTTATATATAAAAGCAAATGTAATAAAAAAATATTATAGTTTTATTTTGATAAAGAATAGGAGGATAAGTATGTCTGAGAAGGTTATAAGAGTTTTAGTTGCTAAACCTGGTCTTGATGGACATGATAGAGGAGCGAAAGTTATTGCTAGAGCTTTAAGAGATGCTGGAATGGAAGTAATATATACAGGATTAAGACAGACTCCTGAACAGATTGTATCTGCAGCAATTCAGGAAGATGTAGATGTAGTAGCAATGAGTATTTTGTCAGGAGCACACAATCATTTGTTTCCAAAGGTAGTAAAGCTACTTAGGGAACAAGGTGCAGATGATGTTTTAATTATTGGTGGAGGAGTTATACCTGAAGATGATATACCAGGATTAAAGGAAGCAGGGGTAGAAGCTATATTTACTCCCGGTACTCCTACTTCTGAAGTAGTTAAATATATAAGAGAACACGTAAAGAGATAGGAAAATAATAGGTGGTGCTTGATTTGGATTTAGGTAAAAAATTGCTCGATGGAGACAGAAGAACTTGTGCTAGATTAATTTCCATGATTGAGCGTAACGAACCTGAAGCTATAGATATAATTAAAAAATATTATAAACACACTGGTCATGCATATATTATTGGAATAACAGGTCCTCCAGGGGGAGGTAAAAGTACTTTAACTGACAAATTGGCGAAATTATTAAGAAAGAAAGACAAAAAGGTAGGTATTATAGCCATAGACCCTACAAGCCCATTTAGTGGAGGAGCAATTTTAGGTGATAGGATAAGAATGAATGATTTATCTACTGACCCAGGAGTGTTTATAAGAAGTATGGGAACTAGAGGACACCTTGGAGGATTGTCAAAAGCTACTCAAGGAGCTATAAAAATATTAGATATATATGGGGCGGATTATATTTTTATAGAAACTGTAGGAGTTGGTCAATCAGAGGTGGATATAGTAAAGACAGCTGATACAGTAATTATGGTCATGGTGCCTGGACTTGGAGATGATATTCAAGCTATAAAAGCAGGAATAATGGAAATAGGAGATATATTTGCAGTAAATAAGAGCGATTTAGATGGAGCTGATAAAACTGCTCTTGAAATAAATATGATGTTAGATTTTAATAAACAAGAAGGATGGAGGCCTCCAGTACTAAAGGTATCTGCAGGAAAAAATCGAGAAATAGATTCTCTTTTAAATAAAATATTAGAACATAAAAAATACATGGAAGATAATGGAAAACTAGAAAAAAGAAGAAAGAGGAATGCAGGACTTGAGATAATAAATTTGGTTAATGAAGAGCTTATGAGTTTGATAATGAATATATCAAAAGAAGGAGATATGTTAGATAACATATCAGAAAAAGTATTAAGAAAAGAGTTAGATCCTTATACTGCTAAAGATAATATGATTAAGTTAATAAAAAATAAGGAGTGATATATGATGGTAAGTAAGATAGATCATATAGGTATAGCTGTTAAAAACTTGGATGAAACATTGAAATTTTATGAAGATGTTTTAGGATTAAAGGCTCAAGGTACAGAAGTAGTAGAAGAACAAAAAGTTAAAGTTGCTTTTCTTCCATTAGGAGATAGCGAAATAGAACTTTTAGAGTCTACAGAACCTGATGGACCTATAGCTAAATTTATTGAAAAAAAAGGTGAAGGGATTCAACATATGGCTTTAAGAGTAGATGATATAGAAAAGGCTATAGAAGAAATGAAGGCAAAAGGAATGAGAATGATAGATGAAAAGCCAAGATATGGTGCAGGTGGAGCTAGAATTGCTTTTATGCATCCTAAAAGCAGTCGAGGTGTATTATTAGAACTTACTGAGAGAAAATAATTATTAAAGGGAGGGTAAAAATGGCTGAAAATAAAATTGAACAATTACGAGCTGCAAAGGAAAAAGTAAAACTTGGAGGCGGTGAAAAGAGAATTGAGAAGCAACACAACAGTGGTAAGTTAACTGCAAGGGAAAGGATAAACTTACTTCTTGACGAGGGAAGTTTTGTAGAGATGGATACATTTGTTGAACACAGATGTACGAATTTTGGAATGGAAAAGAAAAAAGCTCCAGGCGAAGGTGTAGTAACTGGATATGGTACAGTAGATGGAAGGCTTGTTTATGTATTTGCTCAAGATTTTACTGTAATAGGTGGTTCATTGGGAGAAATGCATGCTGCAAAAATTTGTAAAGTACAAAAAATGGCCATGAAAATGGGAGCTCCAATAATAGGTATTAATGATTCAGGCGGAGCAAGAATTCAAGAAGGTGTAGATGCACTTTCAGGTTATGGTAATATTTTCTATAACAATACAATAGCATCAGGCGTTATACCACAGATATCAGTAATAATGGGGCCATGTGCTGGAGGAGCAGTTTATTCACCAGCTTTAACAGATTTTATTTTTATGGTTAAAAATACAAGTAGAATGTTTATAACTGGTCCACAAGTAATAAAAGCTGTAACAGGTGAAGATGTAACTCAGGAAGAGCTTGGTGGAGCTATGACACACAATAAAATAAGTGGAGTAGCACATTTTATAGATGACAGTGAAGAAAACTGTATTAATAGAATAAAAGAACTTTTAAGTTATCTACCATCAAATAACCTTGAAGATGCACCAGTATTTGAAGTAGAAGACGATATTAATAGGGTAGAAGAAAAGTTAAATGATTTAATACCTGACAATCCTAATAAGCCTTATGATATGAAAGAAATTATAAATGCAATAGCTGATAATGGAAGTTTTTTAGAAGTACAACCATATTATGCTCAAAACATAATAACAGGATTTATTAGGTTAAATGGAAGGTCGGTAGGTGTCATTGCAAATCAACCTAAATATTTAGCAGGATGTTTAGATATAAATGCTTCAGATAAAGCTTCAAGATTTATAAGAACATGTGACTCATTTAATATTCCACTATTAACATTAGTTGATGTACCAGGATTTTTACCAGGAACAAATCAAGAATACGGTGGAATTATAAGACATGGAGCTAAACTTCTTTACGCTTATAGTGAAGCAACTGTGCCTAAAGTAACTTTAATAACAAGAAAAGCTTATGGTGGAGCATATATTGGAATGTGTAGTAGGCATTTAGGAGCAGATGTTGTTTATGCTTACCCTACAGCAGAAATAGCAGTTATGGGACCAGACGGAGCAGCAAACATCATATTTAAAAAAGACATTGAAGGTTCAGATGACCCAGTATCGACAAGAAAAGAAAAGATAGAAGAATATAGAAATACAGTAGCAAATCCATATGTTGCAGCAGCTAGGGGATATATAGATGATGTAATAGAACCATCTATATCAAGGCCTATGATTATTAGTGCATTTGATATGCTGTCGAGCAAAAGGGAGGATAGGCCATCTAAGAAGCATGGTAATATGCCTCTATAATAGATAAACTGGAGGTGATAGTTTTGTTAGGAGATAATGTGAGTATAAGTCAAGCTCTTATAGTTACAGTGTTTAGTATGTTAATTGTATTTGCTACATTGTATATAATATCCCTTATTTTGGGGGGATTTAAAAGTGTATTTTATAAGGACGATAAGAAAAAACAAATATCAAAAAATAATATTGAAGTAGATCAAAAGCCAAATATTGATGAAGAAAAAGTTGAAGATGATATAGATGAAGAAACGGAAATAGTAGCAGTTATAGCTGCTGCTTTAGCTCAAAGCTTATCAGTTTCACCTGCAGATATAAAGATAAAAGCTATTAATAGAATTCCCCAAACTTCACCAGTTTGGGCTGTAGCAGGAAGACAAAAACAGGTTTCTAATAAATTATAGACAAGGAGGACTTAAAATGAAAAAATATATAGTAAATGTTAATGGAAAGAGTTATGAAGTTGAAATAGAAGAGGTAAAAGAAGGAGCAAGTGCTGCATCTATTTCAAGCACTCCTTCACCACAAGTAAAAGCTACACCTGCAAAGCCAGCAAAAGCTAGTAAACCAGCTCCAAAAAAAGCAGAAGCAAAACCAGTACCACAAGGAGCAGAAACTGTTGAAGCACCTATGCCAGGAACAGTATTAGATATAAAAGTAAAAGAAGGAGATACAGTAACAGAAGGACAAGTACTATTACTACTTGAAGCAATGAAGATGGAAAACGAAATAGTAGCACCAAGAAGTGGTAAGGTAGCTGCTATAAATACTGCAAAAGGAGCATCAGTAAATACAGGAGATCCACTCATTTCTTTAGAGTAGACAGGCAAATTTTCAGAAAGAGAGGTAACCTAAATGTTTGTAGAATTATTAGAAGAGTTTTGGACAAGCACTGGTTTTTCAGGGATAACCTGGAAAGAATTAGTGATGATAGGTGTTGCTTGTTTATTAATATATCTTGCAGTTAAAAAGCAGTACGAACCTTATTTATTAATTCCAATAGGATTTGGAATGTTATTAGTAAATTTACCATTAGCAGGATTAATGGAAGATAGCGGATTATTAAAAGTAATATATACAGGTATAGATAAAGGATTATATCCACCACTAATTTTCTTGTGTGTTGGAGCTGGAACTGACTTTGGACCACTTATAGCAAATCCAAAGAGTATATTATTAGGAGCAGCAGCTCAATTTGGAATATTTTTAACCTTTGTATGTGCAATACTAATGGGATTTACAGGTCCAGAAGCAGCATCAATAGGGATAATAGGTGGAGCAGATGGGCCAACAGCTATTTTTACAACAACAATGTTAGCAGACCATTTACTAGGGCCAATAGCAGTAGCAGCATACTCCTATATGGCATTAGTACCTATAATCCAGCCGCCAATAATGAAATTACTTACAACAGAAGAAGAGAGAAAAGTAAAGATGGAACAGTTAAGGCCAGTATCAAAGAAAGAGAAGATAATATTCCCTATAATAGTTACATTATTTACAGTGCTTTTACTACCATCAGCAGCACCACTAATAGGAATGTTGATGTTTGGGAATTTAATTAGAGAATCAGGAGTAGTTCCTAAACTAGCAGAAACAGCACAAAATTCATTAATGTATATAGTAACTATATTGTTAGGGATATCAGTAGGAGCAAAAGCAGAAGCAGAAATATTTGTACAATGGGGAACTATAAAGATAATACTACTAGGACTAGCAGCATTTGCATTTGGAACAGCAATGGGAGTAATATTTGGAAAGATAATGTATAAAACAAGTGGAGGAAAGATAAATCCACTAATAGGAGCAGCAGGAGTATCAGCAGTACCTATGGCAGCTAGAGTAGTACAGAAAGAAGGGCAAAAAGCAAATCCATCAAACTTCTTACTAATGCACGCAATGGGACCAAACGTAGCAGGAGTTATAGGTTCAGCAGTAGCAGCAGGAGTATTGCTAATGTTCTTTGGTTAAATATAAAAACCTTCTATGGATTATCCATAGAAGGTTTTTTCAGACAAGGGGACAGGGACTTGTCTGGGTATGGCGAAAATGTATAAAGGAAATAGGAGTGAAAAAAATGAGGAGAAAACTATTTATTTTGACAGTTTTAGTCTTTTTAGTTGTTTTATCGGGCTGTAGTAAAGAAACAGATTCATTACAGGAAATAAAAGAAGAAGTAAATATAATTTCAAAAGAACATAACGACATAAATGTTACAGTAAATCCTAATATAGAGCTTTTATCTATAGTTCAGTATTTAAGTAATTATAACAGTCGTACAGGATTAATGACTAAATTTGATATAGAGTATAAGTCAGATGTAGATGAATATTTTGAAAAATATAAAAATCATAAAGCAGTAGAGTTTTTTGATAAAATGTCACAAAATAATTTTACATATGACGCACCACCAACAGTAATGCTATATTTAGATTCAAAATTAAATAAAAAAAATAATGTTAACTATACTGAATATCTGTTAAATAGGGCTGGTGGTGAGAAAAATATAGAGAAATTTGTTAGCTTGTTAAGAGATTTTTACATAGATACGAATTTCCAAAAATTTTTTAATGCCCATGCAGATTATTACAATGATATAATCGATGAAACTATAGAAAATATGGGTAATCATAATTACATAAAAGAGTTAGAATCTTACTATGGATTAAAGCAGAATAGTTATAATATAGTCTTAGCATCACTTTTTCATCCAGGGGGCTTTGGTCCTAAGGTAGAAGTAGATAAAAACAAATATGATATATATAGTATAATTGGTCCACAAGGGATACAAAATGGGAAGCCTGTTTTTGGTAATGAAGAAGGATTCAAATATTTACAAAGACATGAGTTTAGCCACTCTTTTGTAAATTATCTAGCTGATATCCATGAGGATGAACTTATGAAGTATGAAAAGTTATTTACCCCAATAAAGGAGCCTATGTCTGCTATGGCATATAGTGATTGGAAAACTTGTGTAAATGAACATATTGTAAGAGCAGTTACTACAAGAATGGCTTTTAATGATGGAGAAGAAGAAGGAGAAGAAGCTTTGGCTTATGAAGAAGGAAATAAGTTTATTTATGTAGAAGAATTGGTTAATAAGTTATACGAGTATGAAAATAATAGAGAGGAATATGAAACATTTGAAGAATTTTATCCAGAACTAATAAAGGCATTTGACAAGTATTTGAATAACAAAGATTTAATAGAAGAGAAATTGTCCCTTTATAAATCTATTAATGATGCAATTTTTGATGGAGATATTATTATTGTAATACCTACTAATGAAAAAAGTAAAAACAATGAAATAAAAGAATATGCGAATAGTATAAATAATGCATTTAAATTAAGTGAAAAGATAATCTCAGATGAAACAGCTTTGGAAATGGACTTAAGTAAATATAATGTATTAATTTATGGTACTATTGAAGGAAACAAATTGCTTTCTAAATATAAAGATGAGTTTCCGTTTACAATGAAGGATAATTCTATTGCTATTAATGGAAAAGAATATTCAGGTGAAAAAATTCAGTTTATAACTGTTGTAAAAAATCTACAAAATCCAAAGAAAAGTTTTATAATTTATACTTCTAACAAAGAGGACAATATTTTAAATATTAATGATAACTTTCATGGCCCATCAGCTTATCATTTGTATATAGATGGTAAGGAAGTTTTAAATGGATTTTATTAGTTTGAATTAAAAAATTAAGTGCCTATTTACCACTTTGTAAAAACAAAGCCTACACAAACGAGAAAAACAAAAATTTAGTTTGTGTAGGCTTTTTGATTTTATAAATTTGGATAATTGTTTTATTCAGCACTATATACCAACCTATATTTTTTACCTTCAACAACAAATATTTTTTCAACTTCATCGTCTATTATATCTTTAAGATCTCCTTCAAACTTAAATTTAGCACCTATACCACAATTTGAGCTAAGCTTTCGTGGCACAGGCATAAGATTACATTCAATATTTGCTGCTTTTAGCTTTCTATCAAATTTTATAGCTCCAGAATGAGTGAAAAAAATTGCTACATATTCATTCATGATTATTTCTCCGCTATGATTAATGTATCTTCATCCATATCTTTAAATGTTACTTTATATCCTGAATTTTTTAAAAATCTATTAATATTGTTTTTAGCAGTGTTATTATCTACTATTATTTCTATTCCTTCTGGATGCTTTTGGATAGCATTTTTAGTCATCAATACAGGTTGTGGACACGACATTCCTCTTACATCTATTCTTTCCATTACATTCAACTCCTTTTAATTAATTATTGCTAGCTTTTTCTAGCTTTTTTTGTCCAACGAGCATTTCAGAGTTTGCAATTGATATTACTGCAACAACTAAGAAACAAATAAGCACTGCTATTTGACCATTAGTTGTAGGACCTTTTGGGCTAGAAGCCAATCCAAAGTTATGGCAAATGGCTGCCCCAACTAACATACCTATAATCGCTACAGCAGAGTCAGTGTTACCTTCTCCTGATAAGATTAACTGCCTTAATGGGCATCCTCCTAGAAGAACTGAGCCCCATCCTACTAGAGCCATACCGAGAAAATTCCACAATCCATCGGTATGGGCTACAGGTTGACTTGCAAAACCAGGGTTAAAATATCCAAATATCAAATTTCCTATAAATGCAAATATTATTATAGATAAAAAACCAGATAGTAGATAACTATCTTTAAACATTATCATATCTCTTGTTCCACCAACCATACAAAGTCTAGTTTTTTGAGCTAAAATTCCTACTATTAGTCCAGCAATTAAAGAAATCCAGATTGGAGCGTGCATTGATCCAGGACCTTCTTCACTAAACATCAAAAGGCTAAATCCAGTTAAAAGTAAAACAAATAGACCAACATTTACAGCAGGGAATAAATAACCTTCAAGTTTAGGCATTTTGTAGCTTCTCTTTAGATTAAAGCCTTTATTGAGGAAGAAAACTCCTATAAAGATTCCAAGTACAAATCCTGCTATTCCTAATACAGCATTTAGATCTCCTCCTGCAAGCCTTAATACCATTCTTAATGGACACCCTAAAAACATTAATGCACCAATCATTACAGCGATACCTAATATAAATCTAGTAAATGGCGAAGAACCTCCAGTAGCTCGAAACTCTTTATTTTTCATTGAGATAATAAATGCACCTAACACAAGACCAATTATTTCAGGGCGTATGTATTGAACTATTGCTGCTCTGTGCATGCCTATACCACCTGCCATATCTCTGATAAAACAAGCGATACAAAACCCCATATTTGCTGGGTTACCAAATTTAACTAACAATACTGATATGATTCCAACGATGGCTCCTGCAACAATAATACCTTTTCTTTCCATTATATTCTAATCCTCCTTTATTTTATTATTATATTTATCTGAGTAAATTGCTTAATTATCACTGTACCAAATTTAATAGAATATTTTATCTTGCAATTTACTCTTTTCATCTAAATTTTAACAATTGCAAAGCTAAAAGTATAATAGAAAATTCCTATATAATGGGCATATGCTATTGACATTTATAATTAATATTGTATAGTGCTGTAAATAAAGATATCCTGAATATAGATAATAAATTAGAGGTATGTAACTATACCATAACGGAGGTGTATTATATGAACAATCTATATTTAGACAATGGAGCGACTTCATTTCCTAAAGCTCCGGGAGTTGTTGAAAGCATGTCAAATTATTTATTAAATGTCGGTTGCAATGTAAATAGAGGAGCATATAAAAGTTCTTTTGAAGCAGAAAACGTTGTTTTCGAAACTAGGGAATTAATATGTGAGCTTTTTAATTTCGACAAGCCTGAAAACGTAATATTTACTAAAAACATAACGGAAAGCCTTAATGTATTGATTAAGGGGTTAATTAAAAAGGGAGATCATGTTATAGTGTCATCAATGGAACATAATGCAGTTATGAGGCCATTAAATAGTATTGTGAGTAAAGGTGCTGAGTTTTCAAAAATTACTTGTAATAAAAATGGAGAATTAAATCCAGAAGATATAATAAAGAAAATAAAACATAATACTAAAGCAGTTATCATGCTACACGCTTCAAATGTTTGTGGAACGATATTGGATTTAGAGAAAGTAGGAGCTATATGTAAAGAGCATGGACTGTATTTTATCGTTGATACTGCTCAAACAGCAGGCTTTTTAGATATAGATTATAAAAAAATGAATGCAGATGCTATAGCATTTACAGGACATAAGGGGTTATTAGGGCCTCAAGGAATAGGTGGATTTATTATTAATGATGATATGGCTAAAGCACTTGATACTTTCATAGAAGGGGGTACTGGCAGTCTTTCAGAGAAAGAAATACAGCCTGAATATATGCCTGATAAATTTGAAGGAGGCACATTAAATATTCCAGGGATATACGGATTAAATGCTTCTCTTAAGTATATATTAAAAGAAGGGATTCATTCTATACAACAGAAAGAGTTATATGTAGTAAAGCATTTTTTAGATAAAATTTTAAATATTCCTCAAATAGCTGTGATAGGTAAAAAAGGGATAAAAGGTAGAACTGCTGTTGTTTCCATAGATGTTCCTAAAGAAGATAATGGAGAAATATCATACAGGTTATATGAAGAATTTGGTGTAATGACTAGATGTGGGCTTCATTGTGCACCTTCAGCTCATGAAACTTTAGGTACATTTCCAAAAGGGACGGTGAGATTTAGCTTTAGTCATTTTAATACAATAGACGATGTAAAATATGCTGTAGATGCAGTATATAAAGTTATTAAAAATTTATAAAATGTGAGTGAATTTCATAATTACTACAAGGTCAAAATTTTGCAAGTTATAAATTTTCTAACTCCGGATTTAAAAAAATATTTTATTATGCAATTTCCTTACATATTTATATTGCCAACAAGTAAAAAAAAGTTTATAATTAACTTGTTATTAAAGCTAGCATCTAATATGAGCTAGACTGTTTTGGAAAATTTAATATTTCTAAAGCATCGTCTGGTATCCAAAAAAAAGGAACTAGAACGGGAGGTTGTGTAAATGATTTCAAAAAGTGTAAAGAGTTTTTCTGTGCGAAAAATGGCTATTGTTGGAGTTTTAAGTGCTATTTCTGCTATTTTAGGGTTAACTCCTCTAGGATTTATTCCTGTAGGGCCTACAAAAGCAACTATCATGCATATACCAGTTATAATAGGTGCAATAGTTGAAGGTCCCTTTGTTGGAGCATTAGTAGGGCTAATGTTTGGCTTATTTAGCATGATACAAGCAATAATGTATCCGACAGCCATTTCTTTTGTTTTTTTGAACCCATTAGTTGCTGTGGTACCTAGAATATTAATTGGAATTGTAGCATATTATGCTTATGCTATATTTAAGAAACTAGGGAAAAAAGCATCTTATATAGTATTATCAGCAATTTGGGCTTGTATAATGTGTTATCTATTAATGACTTTAGTGCAACAAATTTCAAATTATAGTTTAAATAGTATTTCATTTGTAGAAATGATAAAGGATTCTTCATTTTGGATGATGATTTTTAATGGTACACTAGTTATATTAACAGCAATTATAGGATACTTTTCCTATAAAAAATTAAAGGATAAGGCAATTGAAGTCGTTATATCTGCTATGCTAGGTACTTTAACAAATACAATTGGTGTTTTATCTATGATTTATCTGCTTTATGCTGAGCAATTTGTAGAAAAAATTGGCGGCAATACAAATATAGCTGGGAAAATAATAATGGGCATTGGTATTACTAATGGTATTCCCGAAATAATTGTAGCTATACTCATAGTTACTGGAGTAATTTCAACTTTAAAAAATAAGTCACGAGGTGATTTGTAGGCTTTATAAGAGGAAGGTGAAAAAATGCTTTTAGTAATTGATGTTGGTAATACAAATATTGTTTTAGGTGTATATGATGGGAAGAAACTTCTAGATTATTGGAGAATTTCTACTGACAGAAATAAAACCTCTGATGAATACGGTTTACTTATTCGAGAGCTATTTATATTCAACAGTATTAATATAGATGATTTAGAAGATGTGATAATATCTTCAGTAGTTCCTACTATAATGTATTCCTTACAAGCAATGAGTATTAAATATTTAAATAAACAACCATTAATTGTAGGTCCTGGAATTAAAACAGGTATGAATATAAAATATGATAATCCTAAGGAAGTAGGTGCGGATAGGATAGTAAATGCTGTTGCGGCATATGAAAAATATGGTGGCCCTATTATAATAGTTGATTTTGGTACAGCAATAACATTTTGTGCTGTATCAGAAAAAGGAGAATATTTAGGAGGTAGTATAGCACCAGGTATAAAAATTTCTAGTGAAGCATTGTTTATGAGAACTGCTAAACTTCCAAAGGTAGAGCTAATTAAACCTGAAACTGTAATATGTAAAAATACTGTAAATAGCATTCAATCTGGTTTGATATATGGTTATGTGGGGCTAGTTGACTATATTATTGATAAAATGAAAAATGAACTAGGTGGAAATGTAAAAACTGTAATAGCTACAGGAGGGTTAGCATCTCTTATTGCAAAAGATTCGAGAAATATTGAGATTACAGATAAACTTTTAACTCTTGAAGGGTTAAGAATAATATACGAGAGGAATAAATAAGTAGCCTTTAAAGGCTACTTATTTTATGATAATATATTAAAACAAGTTTATAACAACAAACAAAGGGTGATAGAATGAAGATTGGCAATATAAATCTTGAAAATAATGTTATTTTAGCACCTATGGCAGGCATTACAGATAGTGCATTTAGGACAATATGTAAGGAAATGGGTGCTGGACTTGTATATAGTGAGATGGTAAGTAGCAGAGGATTATATTATAATGATAAAAAAACTAAAAATCTACTTGAAGTTAACGAATACGAGAGACCTATTTCACTACAGATATTCGGTAATGAACCTTATATAATGGCTAAAATAGTTGATGAAATATTAAATAACAAACCAGATATAGATATTATAGATATTAACATGGGGTGTCCTACTCCTAAAATAGTAAAAAATGGAGATGGAAGTGCATTGCTAAAAGAACCTGAACTGGTTAGAGAAATAGTTAAGGCAGTTGTGAGAACTTCAAATAAACCTGTAACTGTGAAAATAAGGGCAGGCTGGGACGAAAAAAGTATAAATGCAGTGGAAATAGCTAAGATAATAGAAGACAGTGGAGCAAGTGCAATTGCTGTTCATGGTAGAACAAGGGAACAATTTTATTCTGGAGAAGCTGATTGGGATATTATAAAAAGAGTTAAAGAAAATGTAAGTATACCTGTTATTGGGAATGGAGACATATTTACTCCTGAAGATGGAAAGAAAATGCTTGATTATACAGGATGTGATGCTATCATGATAGGTAGGGGAAGTAGAGGCAACCCTTGGATATTTAAAAGAACAATTGCTTTGCTCGAAAGAAATGAAAAGTTACCACTACCAAAGGATGAAGATAAAATCAATACGGCAATAAGACATCTTAATCTTGTGGTAAATTTAAAAGGGGAAAGAATTGGGGTTAGAGAGATGAGAAAACATATTATTTGGTATGTAAAAGGAATGAGAAATGCTTCAACACTTAAGAATAAAATAAGCCAAATTGATAATAAACACGAAATGGAATCAGAACTATACAAGTACTTGGAAAGTTTTAAATAATTCTTTAGGAATATCAACATAATTAAGTCATAAAATACAATATAGTTTATTATATTTGAGTGTTAGAGGGGGGATTTCTACATTTGGGTAAGTTCATATATTTTTTAACACCTGATCAGTATTATTCGCACTTTAGAAGAGGAGTTAGGAAGATATTTCCTCAAAAGTTTATAAATAAATATCAACTTAAAATAAGTCCTAGAATAGCATGTGTATATAAAAATAAAAATGACCAAATTAAAGGATACGGATTAGGAATTTTGTTTACATATGAGAATATTGATAAAGAAATATATATCAAACGAATATGTGAGGCCATAAAGATTGTAAAAGATAATAATGTAGAAAATATTATTGCTGATTACGATTATTTAGGCGAGGAAGAAAAGAGATATATAGAAGATTTTTCTGGGATGAAGATTTTAGATGGAAGAAATATAATAAAGAACAATTTATTTCAAGTTTATAAAAAGATATGTGATTATAGAAATGTTGATATTTACAATCAAGAGATTGTTGTAATAAGTTATAATACAGATATTTCTAAAGATTTTATAATGGAAATATCTAAACATGTAAAATACCTGACAATAGTAAAAAAACGAAATAAAGAATTAGAAGAAATGAAAAAACATATATTACATAGTACAGGACTTGCAGTGCATTCAATAGAATATATAGGTGAAAGTATTGGAAACTATGATGTTATTATAAATTTTGATGATAAAATTAATTTTAACATTAATAAGATTAAGAGAAGAGCAATAGTTTTTGATATAAGTATAAGAAGAAAATTAAGTAAGGAGATTGGGAAAAAGAGAAAAAATATTTTAGTTATAAAGGATTTCATATATAAAAATAATAGTGATATAATATGTGACGATAATTATTTGAATTTTGGAAGTGAAATAGGGTCCTGCATTTTTGAAGCTCTATGCTGTGATGAAAATATATTACCGATAAAAATTAAAATACATAATAAAACATACTATGTAAATGATGCAGTAGATACGTATTTAAAACTAACATCAAATTCTAAAAAATTTCTAGAAAAAAGTAAAACAATATAATCTTTTATACTCTTGACAATATTAGGTTACTAAATTATAATAATCATCATATAGAAATGCAGGCACTGTAATTTTTTACGGTGCTTATTGTTTAGGTATTATATGAATTTTTAAAATATATATAAAAATTAAAGAAAAGGAGAGAAATATGGTGGCTGATAAAGAAGTTTATTTAACTAGTGAAGGTTATGAAAAAATTGAAAGCGAGCTTGAAGAATTAAAGGTTGTAAAAAGAAAAGAAGTTGCAGATAGAATTAAACAGGCTTTAGCTTTTGGAGATATAAGCGAAAACTCTGAATATGATGAAGCAAAAAATGAACAAGCTCAATTAGAGGAAAGAATAGCTAAACTTGAAGCTATCTTACGTAATGCAAGGGTTATTGATGCAGATGATATCTCTACGGATACCGTAACTGTAGGGGCTAAAGTTAAGATATTAGACCTTGAATTCAATGACGAATTTGAGTATATTATAGTTGGCTCTACAGAAGCTGATCCTGAAGAAAATAAAATATCAAATGAATCTCCTGTAGGAAAAGCTTTACTAGGAAGAAAAATTGGTGAAATTGTTGAAGTACAGGTTCCAGATGGTATAATAAAATATAAAATACTAGCTATATCAAGATAATAGGAGGTTAGAATGAATGACGAATGTTGAAGAAAATCTAAATGAAATGCTGATGATGAGAAGGGAAAAGCTAAAGAAACTCATTGAAGCAGGGAGAAATCCTTTTGAAATTGAAAAATATGACGTTACTCATCATAGTAAAGAAATAAAAGAAGATTATGAAAATATGGAAGGAAAACAAGTAAGTGTTGCAGGTAGAATAATGTCAAAAAGAGGGCATGGGAAAGCAAGTTTTTCAGATATTCAGGATAGCCAAGGAAGAATTCAGATATTTACAAAGTTTGATTTATTAGGTGAAGAAGAATATGAGTTATTTAAATCTTATGATATTGGAGATATTATAGGAGTCAAAGGAGAGGTTTTTAAAACAAGAACTGGAGAAGTTTCTATAAAAGCAAGTGAGGTTACTCTTCTTTCAAAATCACTTCAAATATTGCCTGAAAAGTTCCATGGCCTTAAGGATCCTGACTTAAGATACAGACAAAGATATGTAGATCTGATAGTAAACCCTGAAGTAAAAAATATATTTGTAACTAGATCTAAGATAATAAATGCTATTAGAGAATTTTTAGATTCTAGAGGGTTTATTGAAGTGGAGACTCCAGTGTTATCAACGTTAGCCGGAGGAGCAAATGCAAGACCATTTATTACCCATCATAATGCTTTAGACATAGAAATGTACTTAAGAATTGCACTAGAGCTTTCCTTAAAGAGATTAATAGTAGGTGGATTTGATAAAGTTTATGAAATAGGTAGAGTATTTAGAAATGAAGGAATGGATAGTAGCCACAATCCTGAATTTACTTTATTAGAATCATATGAAGCTTATGCAAATTATGAAGATGTAATGGAAATGGTTGAAAGTATGTATTCTTATGTAGCTCAAAAAGTGGTTGGAAGTACAAAGTTTGAATATCAGGGTCAAGAAATAGATCTTACTCCACCTTGGCCAAGAAAGAGAATGGTAGATATTGTTAAAGAATATACAGGTGTAGATTTTGATAAAATAACTGATCCAGAAGAAGCTAGAAAAGAAGCAAAGAAATTAAAATTAGAATTAAAGGGAACAGAATCTATTGGAGAGATTATAAGCGAGGCTTTTGATGAATATGTAGAGGATAAGCTAATACAACCAATATTTATAACACATCATCCTGTTGAAATATCACCATTAGCTAAAAAAGATCCAGATGATCCTAGATATACTCATAGATTTGAGCCATTTATTTGTGGAAGTGAAGCAGGAAATGCTTTTTCTGAATTAAATGATCCTATAGACCAAAAAGAAAGATTTTTATCTCAAGTCAAGAAGAGAGAAGCTGGAGATGACGAAGCACATGTGATGGATTATGATTTTATAAATGCTTTAGAAGTTGGATTACCTCCAACTGGAGGTCTTGGTATAGGGATAGATAGAATGGTAATGCTGTTTACTAATCAAACATCTATAAGAGATGTAATATTGTTCCCAACTATGAAGCCAATTGATAATGATAGATAAAAAGTCTGCTGATACTTTAGCAGGCTTTTCTTATAGATTTTTAATATTTTAATTACATTAACTTGTAGTTGTTTTTAAATATATTTAAAGAATTGGCAAAATTTAATTAAATACTTTAACTTAGAGTATAATTTTAGTAGGCAAAAACAACAAAAATGAAAAAGATGCCCGAAAGCACCTTTAACATATATGAATCATCCAATATAATAGTAATTAATAAGAAAACTATAAAAGGGATGATTACATGTATAATATAAGTTTAGATGAAAAAGAAATTAATTTCAAGAACTTAGAGAAAATTATATATAAGCTTGTATGCCGACAGGCATGTGAAATGCTCGTAGAGCTATTAGAAAAATTAGATAATAAATTAATGAAAGAAAGAGATAAAGAAGAATATAGAAATAAAGGATTAAAGAAAACTACCATAAAAACAATAATGGGCGAAATTGAATATAAACGTAGAATATATCAATATACTACACAAGAGGGTAAAAGAGGTTACAAATGCCTTTTAGATGAATACTTAAAAATGGAAACCATAGGACATATATCTACAAATCTAGTAGAAAAAATAGTAGATCTAGCAACAGATGAATCATATAGAAAAACAGCAAATAAAATAACAGAAATGACAAACCAAAGTATAAGTCATTCAGCAGCTTGGAACATAATACAAAACTTAGGAGAACAACTAAAACAAAAAGAAAAACACGAAATAAAATTAAACAACGAAGAAAAATTACAAGGCAAAAAAGAAACAAAAATATTGTTTGAAGAAATGGATGGAGTGTGGATAAATATCCAAGGTAAAGATAAAAAGACTAAGGGAAAAGAGAAAAAAGAACTAAAATTAGGAATTTTTTATGAAGGCTGGGAGAAGAAGCATGAGAAAAAAGATAGATATGTACTAAAGAACAAAAAAGCATATGCAAGCTTTGGAAGTAGTAAAGAATTTAGAAAACTAAGACAAGCCAAAATAGCGAAACAATATAATACTGACGAAATAGAAACAAAAATAGTAAATGGAGATGGAGCAAACTGGATAAAAGAAGTTATAAAAGAAGACAATTCACACTTTCAATTAGATCCATTTCATAGAAATCAAGCAGTACTTAAGAACATAGAAGATAAGAAAAAGGCAAAAGAAATAATAAAGAAACTAAGCAATGGTAACATAGAAGAAGGATTAGAAATGATAACAAAACTAATGATAGAAAACAATGATAATCAAAAGAAAATGAAGAAATTACAGGCACTATATAATTACCTAGTAAACAACAAAGAAGGGATAGTGCTCTACAAACTTCGCCCAGACATAAATATGCCGCAACCACCAGAAGGAATTAAATATAGAAATCTAGGAACAATGGAACATAGCATATGTGATATATTAGCACAAAGGATGAAAGGGAATAAAACAAGTTGGTCAATACAAGGAGCCAGTAACTTAGCCAAGATACTAGCAGAAAAAGCAAGCAAAGAATTAGCAACAACAATAAAATCACTACTGAACAAAGAAATAAAAGAAGAAAAGCTTGAAGAAATAATAGAAAAAGTAGGATTAACAGCAGCAGAAGTAAATAAAAAGCCAAAGAAAAGCAAGATATACAAACACAAAAGAGCAAGCATGCCATTTAGTCAATGTTCAGTAACTAACGGAAGAAAAGCCATAAAGGACATGTTAGGTTGCAAATGTGCAAGTCAAATGAACCTAAGTTTTTAATATCTAATATATTATATAACTTAAAAGAATAAGCTAACATACGATACCTATGCTCTAATATAAGCCTAAAAAAATACAACATAATAGAGCATTAATACTGATGAATAAATAGAATTAGACCTAAAAATAGGGCTCTCAGACTTATTGTTATTCTATAATCATAAGTCTAGTATTATAGAATAACAATTTTGAAATCATTGTAAAGTATATGTAAATTTATTTTTAAAATTGTAGAAAGTATAAATAGAATACTCTTGCCCTATCGGGCATAAAAACATAATTAAAACAGCAAAATTGGATGATTAAATTTAAAAATAATAATTTTGCCAACTTTTACTTGACAGTATCATACTTTAATATACAATTTCCACATTTATATATTTATGATAAAATAAATCTTGAGATATTAATAAATACTAAATGTGGAGGAATAATAATGTATAGCCTTGATGAAGTCAGGTCTATAGCGATGAAATGCAAGAGATGTGATTTGCATAAGACGAGGAACAATGTAGTGTTTGGAGAAGGTAATGAAAACGCTAACATAATGTTTATTGGAGAAGGTCCTGGGTACAATGAGGATAAACAAGGTCGCCCTTTTGTTGGAGCAGCAGGTAAATTATTAGATAAAATGCTGAAAGCTATAGGATTGTCGAGAAAAGAAGTATATATTGCAAATATTGTAAAATGCAGACCACCTAATAACAGAAATCCTTATGATAATGAAAGCAAAGCTTGTATAGAATTTTTAAGATGGCAAGTAAAATTAATAAATCCAGATATTATAGTGTGTTTAGGTGCAGTATCTGCAAGAAATATAATTGATAAAAACTTTAGGATAACAGTGGATAGAGGCAAATGGATTAAAAAGGGGCATTTTTATATTTTACCTACATATCATCCTGCAGCAATATTAAGAGATGTAAACAAAAAAAGACCTGCATGGGAAGATTTTAAAGAGCTAAAGAAAAAATATGACGAGATATTAGAGGGAGAGGGAAAAATACTTGAAAGATAAGAAGCTTGAAGAGCTAAATAGTAAAATTTTAAATAAGTTTCATGATAAAGAAATAGTATTGGGAGATGGGAATTCTGATAGTCGAATAGTACTTATTGGAGAAGCTCCTGGTGCTAAAGAGGTTGAGCTAAAAAAACCATTTGTTGGTCAAGCAGGAAAATACCTAAAAGAGTTTTTAGAAATGTTAGAAATAAAAAGAGAAGATATATACATAACCAATGTGGTAAAATTTAGGCCAACAAAAGAAAGCAAAAAAACAGGAGGTGAAATAAATAGACCGCCTACAGAGAAAGAGATAAAAGATTTTAAAGAGTTTTTATTTGATGAAATTAATATAGTTAATCCTAATGTTATCGTTACACTTGGTAATACTCCATTAAAGGCTATATTAGAAGATAAATTAGTGAAGATAGGAGATTTTCATGGCAAAGATATAAAAATCAGTATAAACCAAAAAACGTATTGTGTATTTCCATTATATCATCCAGCAGCGGTAATATATAATAGAAAATTAAAAGAGACATATATTAAAGATTTAAATGCGCTAAGATATCTTTTAAACAATAGAAATACTTAATGATTGTATTTTATTTAAATATAAAAATGGTAAGGTATTAAAGACATTTTTGTGACGTATATTATTTTATTATATATGTAAATATGCTAAAGAAAGGATGAGTAAAATGAGTGAAAAATATTTAACAGATATTGAAATTGCACAACGGGCTAAGATGAAACCAATAATGGAAATAGCAAAAGAAATAGGTATAGAAGAAGATGAAGTAGAATTATATGGAAATTATAAAGCTAAAATATCATTAGATGTATTTAAAAGACTAAAAGACAAAGAAGATGGTAAATTAATATTAGTTACTGCAATAAACCCTACACCAGCAGGAGAAGGAAAGACAACGATAAACATTGGGTTAAGTATGGGGTTAAATAAAATAGGCAAAAAAGCTATAACTGCTTTGAGGGAACCATCATTAGGACCATCTTTTGGGATTAAAGGTGGAGCAGCTGGTGGTGGATATGCACAAGTAGTACCTATGGAAGATATTAATCTTCATTTTACAGGAGATATACATGCAATAACAACAGCTCACAATTTATTATCAGCTCTATTAGATAACCATTTACAGCAAGGAAATAAACTAAATATTGACCCACGTAGGATAGTGTGGAAAAGAGTTCTTGATATGAACGATAGGGCTCTAAGAAACATAGTAGTTGGACTTGGTGGTAGGACAAATGGAGTACCTAGAGAAGATGGATTTGACATAACAGTTGCATCAGAAATAATGGCAATATTATGTTTAGCAACGGATTTAGAAGATTTAAAAGAGAGATTAGGCAAAATGATAGTTGCATATAATTATGACAATGAACCAATAACAGCAGATGATTTACAAGCTACTGGTGCGTTAACAATATTGCTTAAAGATGCGATAAAACCAAATCTTGTTCAAACATTGGAGAATACTCCAGCATTCATACATGGAGGACCATTTGCTAACATAGCTCATGGCTGCAATAGTGTAATTGCTACAAAGATGGCATTAAAGTTAGGTGATTATGTAGTAACGGAGGCAGGATTCGGTGCAGACCTTGGAGCAGAAAAATTCTTTGATATCAAATGCAGGTTTGTAGGATTGAAGCCAGATTGTACAGTAATTGTAGCAACAGTTAGGGCATTAAAACATCATGGTGGAGTACCAAAGAAAGAGTTAAATGACGAAAACTTAGAAGCATTAGAAAAAGGATTTGGCAACTTAGAAAAACATATAGAAAATGTTCAGAAATTTGGAGTACCAGTAGTAGTAGCAATAAACGAGTTTCCAACAGATACAGAAGCAGAATTAAAGCTGTTGTATGACAAATGTAATAAAGCAGGAGTAGATGTAGTAATGTCTAAAGTATGGGCAAAAGGCGGAGAAGGTGGAGTCGAATTAGCTAAAAAGGTTGTTGAGATAATAGAAACAAAGAAATCAAACTTTAAGCCAATATATAAATCAGAACAATCAATAAAAGAAAAAATAGAAACAATAGCCAAAGAAGTGTATGGAGCGGATGGAGTAGACTTTACTAAAAAATGTGAAAAGCAAATCAAAAAAATAGAAGAAATGGGCCTTGATAAAATGCCTATTTGTATGGCTAAGACTCAGTACTCATTATCAGATGATCCAACATTACTAGCTAGACCAAAAGGATTTAGAATAACAGTAAGAGAAATCAGAATATCAGCTGGAGCAGGATTTTTAGTAGCATTGACAGGAGACATAATGACTATGCCTGGACTGCCAAAAGTACCAGCTGCAAATAACATGGATATAACTCCTGATGGAGAAATAATAGGATTATTTTAAAAGCACTGAAGCAGTAGGTTATGTAAGAATAGCTTGCTGCTTCACTACTTTTTGCAAACTTCAAAGTATATTTTTGTCCTTTTTAGTATAATTTTGTACATTACATTTTATAATGAAATAAGTTAATGTATTGTAATAAAATATATTAATTTTTATTAACAAATTAAAATATAAAATTATACTAAAAAGGAGTGATTTAATGTTTCCAAATGAAGTTATATCATCTTCATCTTTAGACTCTTTGCTATTTTATTGTTCGGTATTAGGTATTTTATTATTTATCGGTACAATTTTAAGACTTGAGGAAATTGCATAATTTTAAATTGTTGATTTTTCTAAATTTCACTGAACGCAAAAAGGAGTTTCACCCCTAAATGTCGAATATATTAAGTAGACAAACTCAATACCCGAAAGGAGTGAAACTTCTTAAATGTATATTCGACAAATGAGCTTGATTTCCTTTGAGGAAATTATGGAATTTCAACAAGAAACTAAATTAGAGATGATTTTATCTCAGATTGACATTTCTAATTTAGCTTGCAAACTAAGAAAATCTCATAATTCTAAAGGCCCGAAGGGCTATGATCCTGAAACTTTAATTTATGCTTTGATTGCTATGCAAGTAGAAAAAATTCAAACTATAAAAGATTTAGTTCTTAATCTTAAGCAAAATCCTGTTTTAAGATTCTGTTGTGGTTTTAGTGTCCTTGGCAAAGTACCATCCGAATCTACTTTTAGCAGATTTTTAGATAAATTAACTCAAACTGATGAACTTGAACAATTGTTTCATACCTTAGTTGTTAAAGCAAAAGAACTTAATATAATTGATGGAGAACATGTCTCTATTGATTCAACAAAATTAAGTTCTTATGAATCTGCTAAGCGTAAAAAATATATCGTAGATGATGACTATAACCCTAACTGGGGGATAAAAAAAGATACTAATGGTAACACCGTAAAATGGTTTGGTTGGAAGCTTCATATATTATGTGATTCTAAAAGTGAACTACCATTAGATATTTTATTAACCCCAGCAAGCACTTATGATGGCACTGTAGCTATACCTTTAATAAAGCAATTTTTTAATAATTATAAAGATATTTTTAAGCCTAAATATTATGCTATGGATTCTGGGTATGACTTTGAGTATGTTTATAAAGATATAATAAACGAATTTAATGGTATTCCAATAATAGCTTACAATCCTAGACGAAGCTATGCCCCACCTGCTGGATTAGATGAAGATTTTAATCCTATCTGCTCCGCAGGATATAAATTAGTATATTGGGGCAAAGATGGAAAATATCTTAAATTCCGTTGCCCTCACGCTTTAGGTAAGTGTAATTGTCCTTATGGAATGAATTGGTGTTCTTCTTCTACCTACGGATATACTTTTAAAGTCAATTATAAAGAAAATCCAAGGCATTATGGATATCCTTTAAGGTCTTCTACTAGTTGGAAAAAGTTATATGATAAAAGGACATCAGTTGAAAGATGTAATAGTAGACTTAAAGAATATCTAAATTTAGATAACATAAGGTCTAAAGGTATTAAAAAAGCCAAGGTTCACTCATTATTAAATTGCATAGCACTTATAGCTGGAACAATATCATTAAATTCAAGTAAAGTTGTTAATAAAGCTGCCTAACGGCATAAAATTACCTTTATTTAGGAGGTTCTTTGCATTATTCTAAAATAAATATCAAATTTAAAATCTCATTTTCAATGAGCTATCGCTCTATGCTCTTTTTTTCTACTGTGAAAAAGATGAATTATGCAATTTCCTCACTTAAATTAAAAATTTTAAAAAAGCTATTTATTCCTGCGTCTTTAATAGCTGGAGTAATAGGACTTATATTAGGAGAATATGGAATAGGTTTTTTACCTGCAGAAATGACTAGAACTTGGGGTTCCATACCAGGAAAGCTTATTACAATAGTTTTTGCACCTATGCTAATAGGTATAGAACTTCCAAATATGAAGAAAGTAGGTAATATGATAACACCACATCTATATTACAGTTTTATAGGGGATCTTATTCAAGTTGCAGTTCCTTTTATTATTACATCTTTAGTATTAAAACCGATATGGCACGTTAGTGAAATGTTTGGTTCTATTGTCGAAGTAGGATGGGCTGGAGGCCATGGTACAGCTGGGGGTATGATTGATGTTTATAAATCTTTAAATTGGGTAGAAGGTGGAGATTTAGGTCTTACTTCTGCTACAGTAGGGTTAATGGTAGGTATTATTGGTGGAATGATAATTATTAACTATGGAGTAAGAAAAGGATATACTTCAATTATAAAATCTAAAGACGAGATTAAAACTAATACGGAAAACGATATCATTTCTCCTTCAGAAAGAGAAGCTAATTCTCTGACAACTATAAATAAGGATGTAGTTGAATCTTTTGCATTTCATTCATCTTTAATAGCTATAGCTGTTTTTATTGGCTGGATACTTCAAGGGTTAATAAAAAGATACATTGGCATAGAAATGCCTCTATTCCCAATGGCTATGATAGGTGGACTATTTGTTCAATTAGGTATATCTAAAACTAAATTAGCTCAAGCTGTTGACATATATACCTTACAAAGAATTCAAGGTATTGCTTTAGATTTTTTAATAGTAAGTGCTATAGCATCTATTAAGATACCGGTAATTGTACAGTATGCAGTTCCATTTTCAATATTAATGGTTATTAATGGTATATTACTAGTGGCATTCTTCTTTTGGGCAGGTCCTAGGTTATTTAAAGAAGACTGGTTTGAAAACTCTATAATTAATTTTGGATTTCTTTCAGGAGTTGCAGCAGTAGGATTGATGCTTTTACGTACTGTAGACCCAGATATGAAAACAGAAGCTGGGAAAGCATTTGCTTTAAGGACACCTATATTTGAACCTTTTTTAGGTGGAGGATTAATAACATCAATTTTACCAATGTTAGCAATTAAGTACGGCTCTTTAAATTCAGGTTTAGTTTTTTTAGGCATAACAATAGTTTTGTTTATTTTAGCTAAATTGACAGGTTTCTGGAACAAAAATAAAAAGGTAGTTTCAAAAGCTTAAGTTAAAAATTTATCTTAATATGATTTTTGATTGTATGCTTTCTTTAATACTGTAATTTAGAGAATAAATTACAGTATTAAAGAAGCATACTTTTTTTATATTACTCAATTAACTAAAGCTTTAACTTATTGCAATAATGTAAAAGTAAAGAGTATAATAGGAAGTGGAATAGGAGGCAAAGAGTTGGCTCAGAAAAAGAACATTCAAAATATTTTTATTGCTTTTATGGCAGTTATTTTTGTAGGTGAAATATATGTTAACCCTTTTGCACAATGGTTTAGATTTTCTTTTGCAGTAGTAATATTATCCTTATTGTTATTATATTTTAAAGATATTTCTATTATTGTTGCCACAAGTATTACTAGCGTATGTGTAACTGCTTTTAGAATTTTCGTATATTATATGACCTTTGATGAAGCAACTATTTTTTCTGCTTTAATTAATTATTTTCCAGTATCTATCTTTTATATTGTTTTTGGTATATTATTTTACTTTTTAGACGTTAGGAATAAAACAAATAATATTATATTTTTTATTTTATCGTTGTGGTTTTGCGATACTATTGCAAATTTAACTGAAACTGTTTTTAGAAGTTTTTTTGCATTATTTAATTTTAATAGAGCAGTGTATCTCATTGTAGTTGTAGGATTTATGCGTGCAGTAGCAACAAGTTTAATTTATCATATTATCTTATACCATAAAAGAAAATACGAAAAAGAGCAAAATGAAAACAGATATAAAAAATTAGTGTTATTTATATCTGAATTAAAAGCTGAGATATTTTTTCTTGCAAAATCAAGGGAAGATATAGAAAATACTATGGAAAAAAGTTACAAACTATATGAAAATATAAAGGATAAAAAACTTAAAGAAGATGCATTGGATATAGCTAAAAATATTCATGAGATAAAGAAAGATTACTATAGGGTATTAGCTGGCTTTGAAGAGACTCTTTCTAAGGGGAAGGAAAATGTTTCTTTAGATATAAATGAACTATTTAATATAATTAAAGAAAATACTGATAGAATGATAAAAGCTAAGGAAAAGGATATTTCACTAAATATGCATGTAAATGATAATTTTATAATTATAGATTATTATTCATTGGCTTCTATTTTAAATAATTTAATTATCAATGCTATAGATGCAATTAATGATTCAGGTGTAATTAATGTAGTAGAATATAAAGAAAATAATAAGTATGTTATTAAAGTAGAAGATAATGGTTGTGGAATTGAAGAAGAAGATTTAGATATTATATTTGAGCCTGGATATACTACAAAGTATAATTCTTTGACAGGCAATATGTCAACTGGACTTGGGTTATCTCATGTAAAACAATTGGTAGAAAATAATTTTAAAGGAGAAATTTATGTACATAGTGTTGCTAATAAAGGAACTACATTTAAAATAGTAATTCCGGTTAATAAAATTGAAAAATGAATAAATTGTATAAGGAATATTCAATGTAACAGGAGGGGACTTTATGAATGATAAGTTTTATATTGTAGATGATGATAAAGTCATCCAAAGAATGTTAAAAAAAATTATTTTAGATCATAAATTAGGAGATATTATTGGTATTTCAGGGGATGGATTGGTAGCAACAAGAGAAATTAGAAAACTTCAGCCAGATATTGTATTAGTTGATTTATTACTTCCTTATATTGATGGCATAGGAATAGTTTCGGAGCTTAAAAGAACAGGCTGTAAATCTACATTTATAATGATATCAGAAGTAACTTCAAAAGATATGGTGTCTAAGGCATATAAGATGGGTATAGAATTTTATATTAACAAACCTATAAATGTTATTGAAGTTATTTCAGTAATCAATAATGTTAAAGAAAAAATGAATATGTCTATGGTTATTCAATCTGTTGAACGTGCTATGAAAAAAATAGATTTATTTAAGGCAAATAGTAAAGGCATCAAGTCTTATAGAGTAGAGTATAAAAATCAGATAAAAAGTATTTTGGCACAACTAGGAATTATGGGAGAAGCAGGAACTAATGATATCATAGAAATAATTGCATTATTACTAGAAAGAGATATAGATAATTCTAATAGTTTAAAAGTTTATACATTAACAAATTTATATAATTTATTGAATGAAAAATATGAAAGAGAATATGGGTTATCTTCAAATATAGCTGCAATAGAGCAAAGAATTAGAAGGGCAGTATATAAAGCGTTACAAAATATTGCAAGTTTAGGTATTGAGGATTACAGTAATGAAATTTTTAGAAAATATTCTAGCAGTTTATTTCATTTTGAGGAAGTTAGAAAACAGATGGATTTTATTAAAGGAAAGTCTAAATATAGCGGAAAAGTAAATATAAAAAAATTCATAGAAGGTTTAGTAGTATTAATAAAAAATGATATTTTATAAACAAATATTTCTATATTCAGAATCTTCTAAGTATGATTTAGTAATTTTAAGTCATATTATGTAGGTTACCATTTATTATAATTAATAACTATTATTTTATAAATAGTATAAAAATAAGGAGGTATAGTGTTTGAAATTAAAATTAACAACTAAAATTTTATTAGGTTTAATCCTTGGTATTATAGTAGGGTTTATGTTAAATGGCAATCCAGATATAGCAAACACATTTATTAAACCATTTGGAAGTCTATTCATTAATCTTATCAAAATGATTATAGTACCATTGGTATTTTCATCACTTATAGTGGGAGCCTCAAGTGTTGGAGACGTAAAAACTCTAGGAAGAATAGGTGGGAAAACTATTGTTTATTATTTATTTACTACAGCATTTGCTATTACTATAGGACTTATATTAGGACATCTATTCCAACCTGGAGCAGGACTTAGCATTCCGATAAATGCAGAAGCTACCATAAACGAAAGTCCTCCATTAATTGAAACTTTGTTAAATATTGTTCCTAGTAATCCTTTAAAAGGGTTAGTAGAAGGAAATATGCTTCAAATCATTGTATTTGCCCTATTCTTAGGTATAGGGGTTACTTCAATTCCTGAAAATGTGGGAAAGCCTTTCATCGATTTCTTTAACAGTTTAGCTGAGATAATGTATAAAATAACTGCATTTATTATGGAATTTGCACCTATTGGTGTATTTGGATTGATTACTCCAGTTGTAGCTGAAAATGGCCCTTCAGTATTAATTCCATTAATCAAAGTTATAGCAGCAGTATATATTGGGTGCATATTACATGCTATTTTAGTTTATGGTTCATTAATTAAAGTGTTTACAAAATATAGTCCTTTAAAATTTTTTAAAGGCGTTGTGCCTGCAGCAGTTACAGCTTTTAGTACAAGTAGTAGTTCTGGAACACTACCTGTAAGCATAAAAGCTGCTAAAGAAAATTTGGGAGTTTCTGATAAAATATCAAGTTTTGTACTTCCATTAGGTGCAACAATAAATATGGATGGTACTGCATTATATCAAGGTGTTTGTGCATTATTTATAGCTCAAGTATATGGTGTAGATTTATCAATAGCACAGCAGGCTACAATAATTCTTACAGCTACTTTAGGTTCAATAGGGACAGCAGGCGTTCCTGGTGCTGGTATGATAATGTTGACTATAGTTTTAAAATCAGTAGGGTTACCACTTGAAGGCATAGCTTTAGTAGCTGGAATAGACAGAATATTAGATATGGCTAGAACATCAATAAATGTTGTAGGGGATTTGTCTGCTGCAACAGTAATCGCATATACTGAAAATGAAATTAACGATGTTAGTGAAGGGATATCACTATAAAAAACACGGGGCTTTTACCCGTGTTTTTTATAAATTTATGCTAAAATATTTTTCTTAGTCTTATGTTGACTTATAACATATTCATAACTTTCTACTAATGTATCAAATATGTTATCCCAACTTTTATTTTCTGCTTGTTTTAATCCGTTTTGAGCAAATGTATCCCTCGAGTTTTTATCTAATATTAATCTTTCTACTGCATTGTAGAAATCTTGAACATTTTTTTCATTACATAAAAGTCCATTATGACCGTGGATTACATTTTCTAGTATTCCACCTTTTTTGCAAGCTACAGTTGCTAGTCCTGAAGCCATTGCTTCTAGGATAACATTACCATATGTTTCTGTTGATGATGGGAAAAAGAATATTTCAGATGATGCATAGGCTTTAGCTAATTCTTTTCCGTGAAGAAATCCAGTTAATGTTAGATTAGGAATGTTTGAATTTATTATATCGTTTTTCATAGGACCATCTCCTACCATGAGGAAATGTATATCGTCTTCATATTTAGTATTTAGTTTTTTTGCAACATTAATAAACACATCTATATCTTTTTCTGCAGCCAATCTACCTACAAATAATATAACTATTTTATCATCGATATTATATTTTTTTCTAAAATTTACGTCTCTATACTTAGGAGAAAATTCACTTGTATCAATTCCATTATTAATTATTTGAAAATTATAGATTCCTTTATTTTTCAATAACTGATAACTTGAATATGATGGGCAGTAATTTCTATCGCATTTTTCGTGAAACCACCTAAAATATTTCCACAGTAAGTTATCTATAAATTTAAGATTATAATATTTTAAATATTGACTGAAATTTGTATGATAATGTGAGACAAGAGGAATATCATAATCTTTAGCGTACTTTAATCCGCATAGTCCAATATTTATTGGTGTCATAACATGAAAAATATCTGGCTTAAAATCATTCATAATTTTAGACATAGAACGATAAGCAGGAATAGATAATCTACATTCGGGATATAGTAAAAATTTGATGCTTAAATATCTAATTACGTTTATATCTATATCTTTTGCATAACTACTAGGTGCTATTATTTTATATTGGATGTTATTTTTGTTAAAATAATCTGCTAACTTTTTTGTAGTTAATGCAACGCCATTAATCTGAGGAACGTACGTATCTGTGAACAGTGCAACTTTCATGTATTATGCCTCCCTATTAAGCGAAATGGTGGAAAATTGAATAATAAAGCATTATATTAAATTTTGTAATTTCCTTATTAATAATTTATTGCTACTTTAATTAGCTCTGTAATTTTATAATCTTCTTTTTTATAAGTTAGCTTATAATGTTTAATATTAGGTATACCATATAAAGGCATATAAAATCCTAATGCTAATATAATGCCACATATACCGTCAACAATTGAATGCTGTTTAATAAATACTGTTGAAAGACAAATAAAGATTACTATAGTGGTTGATATTTTTCTTCCATATTTCTTTTTACTGAATTCTTTTGAGTTAAGTAAAGCTGAATTTGCAGCAATAGAATTAAATACATGAATACTTGGACATACATTAGTAGGTGTATCTATAGTGTAGAGAAATTTTATAGTTTTTGAAAATATATCATTTTCTACAATAACAGGTCTTAAATCTTGTCCATTTGGGAATATCATGTAAATTGTATAACATATAGTCATACCCCCTAATATGAATATAGTTAACTTATAATAGTCTTTTCTGCATGTAGCATTAGTATATACAAAGGCATATACTACAAAAGCATACCAAATAATATAAGGGATAATAAATTCCTTAATAAAAGGTATCTTGTCATCTATTGAGACATGTAATATATAACGCGGAACAATAGTTTGTTCACAATATTCAAACCAATATTTGAGTGGAATGAATAATAACATCCACCCGAGATGTTTATGTTTATATATAAATTCTTTAATATATTGCACCAAAAACCCCCCTTTTTATATACAAACATATAATTATACGAAAAAAAATAAAAAAAAGTTTCATTATGGAATTTTCTCATGTAAATATATTACTACAAACAATAACGAAAGTGAAAAATAAATTACTGCAAGAAAATATATATTAAAAAGAGTTTCTATATTAAAATATCCTCAATTATCAAAGGATTTTAATAAGAAATGTGGAATATTAAGTTATTATATAAGATATTATAACTAAAGGCAATTACATATTTAGGAGGAAATGAAATGAAAAGCATTTTAAAGACCAAGAATAAAACACAAACAAATATATATTTTGTTCGCCATGCACAACCAGACCTTTATTTATTCTAGTCCTTATAAAAGAGCTATTGACACTATAAAGGATTTTGCTGATAAATCTGAGATTGAGATTATTATAGATAATGATTTACGTGAACGTAAAATTGGAGAATGGGTATGTCACGGACAATGCTTCGATATGCAATAGAGAAATTTGATTCAGAGCTAAGACAGAAATTTTTAAAAGGGGAAATAACTAAGGAGTGAAAATATGGACGCACAACAGATACTTCGCCAATATTTTGGATATAAAAACTTTAGAATAGGACAAGAAGATTTAATAAATGGGGTGCTTAACGGGAAAGATGTACTGGGAATCATGCCTACTAGTGGGGGCAAATCTTTATGTTATCAGATTCCTGAATCAGCATTAGTGTTAAAAGGAAAAGAAAAGGTTTATAAGAAAGTAGAGAATAAAAAAGTACCATTACAGAACACTTTATCTTTGCACGAAGAATTATTTGAAAACCTTAGAAAAATTCGCATGGAGTTAGCTTTAGAAAAAAATGTTCCACCTTATATTATCTTTGCGGATACTACATTAAAGGAGATGTGTGCTTATCTCCCAAAAAACAAAGAAGAAATGCTATTAATTAAAGGTGTAGGAGTCAATAAATTTGAAAGTTATGGAAAAATATTTTTAGATGCTATAACAAAATATAAAGAAGAAACTGGAGCAGAGCCTATTAAAAACATAGCAAAGGAAAATGAAAGGTTTAATAACGGTAAATCAAATAAAGTTAAGACTCATGATATTACATATAGTCTATACAAAGAAGGAAAATTGCTTGAAGAAATAGCTAAAGAAAGACAATTAACTGAGGATACAGTTTTGAGGCATTTTGTGAAATGTCATGAAGAAGGTAAAAAAATAAATTGGGATAATATTGTCGATAGTGATATAGAGAAGCAGGTTTTAGAAGTAGTCGAAGAAGTAGGAAGGCAATTTTTAAAACCTATTAAGGAAAAATTACCAGATTATATTTCATATGTAGACATTAAAAAGGTTTTATATAAGAAGAAATATGAAAATAATTAGTTTTATTCTATAACTATTATGTATACATTGGTAGACGTTTTGGTGACGTTTTCACGATATAATTAAAGTAGAATTTAATAGGTTAGAAAATTGTGAAATTTTTACTTTGCAAGAAAACAATTTTTGCAATTTCCTAAATTTAAATTACATTAGGAGGGATTTACATGATAAGTAATCTTGATATTTCAAAGGCTATGAAAGTTAAGCTTACAGACATATTTACTGAATTACCTGAAATGCCTAAATTTGTTGAAGGTATAAGAAGAGCTCCAAAAAGAGAATTTACACTTACACAAGCAGAAACTGAATTAGCACTTAAAAATGCACTTAGATATATACCAGAAGAATGGCATGAAAAACTAGCACCTGAGTTTTTGAATGAACTTCTAACAAGAGGAAGAATTTATGGGTATAGGTTTAGACCAGAAGGGAGGATAAAAGGAAAGCCAATTGACGAATACAAAGGTAAGACTATACAAGGGAAAGCAATTCAAGTTATGATAGATAACAATTTGGACTTTGACGTAGCACTATACCCATATGAATTAGTAACATATGGAGAAACAGGTCAGGTTTGTCAAAATTGGATGCAATACTGGTTAATTAAGAGATATCTTGAAATAATGACAGAGGATCAAACTTTAGTTGTTGAATCTGGTCATCCATTAGGATTATTTAAATCTACTCCTGAAGCTCCAAGAGTAATATTAACTAATGGTCTTATGGTAGGTATGTATGACAATTTACATGACTGGAATAGAGGAGCTGCTTTAGGAGTTACAAACTATGGACAGATGACTGCAGGTGGATGGATGTATATAGGACCTCAAGGAATTGTTCACGGAACATATAGTACTATTTTAAATGCAGGTAGAGATAAATTAGGTATTCCTGCAGATAGTGATTTAAGAGGACATTTATATGTTACATCTGGTCTTGGTGGCATGAGTGGTGCACAAGGTAAAGCTATTGAAATTGCAAATGGAGTAGGAATTATAGCTGAAGTTGATTATTCAAGGATAAAAACTAGATATGAACAAGGATGGGTTAGTAAGATAATTGATAATCCAGAAGAAGCGTTTAAAGTGGCTAAAGAATACATGGAGAAGGAAAAATCAATAGCAATAGCTTTTTATGGAAATATAGTAGATTTATTAGAATATGCTGTTGAACATGATATACACATAGATTTGCTATCAGACCAGACATCATGCCACGTTGCGTACGATGGAGGATATTGTCCACAAGGGTTAACTTTTGAAGAAAGAACAGAGATGTTAGCTAATGATAGAGAAAAATTTGTGAAATTAGTTGATAAATCATTGAGGAAACATTATGAATTAATTAAAGCATTAGTTAATAAAGGAGCATATTTCTTTGACTATGGAAACAGCTTTATGAAGGCTGTATATGATGCGGGAGTTACTGAAATATGTAAAAATGGTAAGGATCCAATAGATGGATTTATATTCCCATCATATGTTGAAGACATATTAGGACCATTGCTATTTGACTATGGATATGGACCATTTAGATGGGTTTGCTTAAGTGGTAAGAGAGAGGACTTATTAAAGACTGATAAGGCGGCTATGGAATGTATAGATCCAAATAGAAGATTCCAAGATAAAGATAACTGGGTATGGATAAGGGATGCAGATAAAAATAATCTTGTAGTTGGTACTCAAGCAAGAATTCTTTACCAAGATGCTTTAGGAAGAATGAAAATAGCTCTTAAGTTTAATGATATGGTAAGAAAAGGTGAGATAGGTCCTGTAATGCTTGGTAGGGATCATCACGATGCAGGTGGAACTGATTCACCATTTAGAGAAACTGCAAATATTAAAGACGGTTCTAATATTATGGCAGATATGGCTACTCAATGTTTTGCTGGAAATGCTGCAAGAGGTATGACTATGGTAGCTCTTCACAATGGTGGAGGAGTAGGAATAGGAAAAGCTATAAATGGAGGATTTGGATTAGTTCTTGATGGAAGCGAAAGAGTAGATAATATCATAAAAAGAGCAATACCATGGGACGTAATGGGTGGAGTTGCTAGACGTTCATGGGCAAGAAACGAAAACTCAATTTCAACTTGTATAGAATATAATAAAATGAGACAAGGAACTGATCACATTACATTACCATTTATACCAGATGAAAATATGATAAAAGAACTAGTAGAAAAGGCATGGAAAGAAATGAAGTAACAAATGATAATATTAGGAAGGTGATCAAAATGGTTCTAATGAAAAAAATAATAGAATGTGTGCCTAATTTTAGTGAAGGAAGAGATTTAGAGAAGATAGAGAAGATTGTAAGCCCTTTTAGAGGTAAAAAAGGAGTAAAACTCTTAGATTATAGTAGAGATGAAGATCACAATAGATGTGTTGTAACAGTAGTAGGAGAACCAGAGGCTCTTAAAACTGCAGTAATAGAGGCAATGGGTGTAGCTACTGAATTAATTGACTTAACGAAACATGAAGGGCAGCATCCACGAATGGGAGCTACAGATGTTGTACCATTTATACCTATAAGAAACGTATCTATGACAGAAGCTATAGAGTTATCTAAAGAAGTTGCAAAGGAAGCTAGTGAAAAATATAATATACCAATTTTCCTTTATGAAAAATCAGCTACAAGACCAGAAAGAGAAAATTTAGCAAAGATAAGAAAAGGACAATTTGAAGGAATGAAAGAAAAAATTAAACAACCAGAATGGAAGCCAGATTTTGGACCACAAGAGATACATCCTACTGCTGGTGTTACAGCTGTAGGGGCTAGGATGCCTTTAGTTGCATTTAATGTAAACCTAGATACTGATAACCTTGAAATAGCTAATAAGATAGCTAGAAATGTAAGATTCATTAATGGTGGGCTAAGATATTGTAAAGCAATAGGAGTAGAACTAAAAGAAAGAGGAATAGTTCAAGTTTCTATGAACATGACTGATTATACAAAAACTGCTCTTTATAGATCATTTGAGATGATTAAAATGGAAGCTAGAAGATATGGAGTAAATGTAGTAGGCAGTGAAATAATTGGCTTGCTTCCAATGGAAGCTCTTATAGATACTGCGGTATATTATCTAGGAGTAGAGAATTTTTCAATGGATCAAATACTAGAAAGTAGGTTAATGGAATAACAGTATAATGAAGTCCCTTTGGATAAATTGTCCAAAGGGACATTGTTGAATTAACATTTTGGAGGTGAAATAGATGGATAGCGGGAATCTGATCATAAAAAATGCTAATGAAGTTGTTACATGTAGCGGTTTTAAGGCAAAGCATGGAAAAGAAATGTCTGATTTGCACGTAATAAACGACGGAGCAATAGTTATAGAAAATGGTGTAATAAAGGAAGTAGGTAAAACTGAAGAAATAATAAAAAAATATGACCAATCAAAATATGAAGTAATAGATGCATCAGGTAAAGCTGTATTACCAGGTTTTGTTGATTCACATACTCATTTCGTATTTGGTGGATATAGAGCTGAAGAGTTTTCTTGGAGACTTAGAGGAGATAGCTATATGTCAATAATGGAAAGAGGTGGGGGAATAGTAAACACTGTTGAAGCCACTAGAAATGCAACAAAAGAAGAACTATATAATGAGGGAATAAAAAGACTTAATTCTATGCTTTCTTTTGGCGTTACTACTGTAGAAGGAAAGAGTGGTTATGGGTTAGACTTTGATACTGAAATAAAGCAGTTAGAAGTTATGGATGAGCTTAATAGAGACCATCCTCTTGACATAGTTAAAACATTTTTAGGTGCTCACGCTGTACCAAAGGAATATAGTGGAAAAACTGATGAATTTATTGATTTTATAATAGATGAGGTTATGCCTGAAGTTGCAAATAAAAATCTTGCTGAATTTTGTGATATTTTTTGTGAAAAAAATGTATTTTCAATAGAACAATCGAGAAAACTTCTTTCAAAAGCAAAGGAGATGGGATTTAAGCTTAAGCTACATGCAGATGAGATTGTTCAACTTGGTGGTGCAGAGCTAGCAGCTGAGTTAGGAGCTACTTCTGCAGATCATTTGCTTCAGGCTTCTGATGAAGGTATAAAAGCAATGGCAGAGGTTGGAGTTGTAGCTACAATACTTCCTTGTACTGCTTTTAGTCTTAAAGAAAAATATGCTAGAGCAAGATTTATGATAGATAATAATTGTGCAGTTGCATTAGCAACAGATTTAAATCCAGGAAGTTGTTTTACAGAATCTATTCCACTTATATTTGCATTAGCTACATTATATATGAACATGACAGTTGAAGAAGCAATAACAGCTTTAACTATAAATGGAGCTGCAGCAGTTGGTAGAGCAGAAAACATAGGTAGTATAGATGTAGGCAAAAAAGGTGATATAATAATATTAGAATTTCCATCATATAAGTACATACCATATCATATAGCTGTTAGCACTGTTGAAAAGGTAATAAAAAATGGTAAATTAGTATTTGAAAAACAGTAGAGGAGGAGTGTAAATGCTACAAGATTTAAGTTTAAAAGACTTTCTAGCTAAAACAGCATCAGGAGCCCCTGTTCCAGGAGGAGGAAGTGTAGCAGCTTTAAGTGCATCTTTATCTGCAAGCCTTATAGCCATGGTTGCAAACCTTACCATAGGGAAAAAAGGCTATGAGAAGTCAGAAGAAGAAATGAAAAAAATATTAAGTATTGCTGATGAACTTAGGATAAAATTTGTAAATGA
Organism: Brassicibacter thermophilus; assembly: GCF_055378355.1. Lineage (NCBI taxonomy): Bacteria > Bacillati > Bacillota > Tissierellia > Tissierellales > Thermohalobacteraceae > Brassicibacter > Brassicibacter thermophilus. The sequence goes on from NZ_AP042446.1 coordinate 583,935, forward strand.
TATAGACAGAGATTCTGCTGCTTTTAACGAAGTTATGGAATCATTAAAGCTTCCAAAGACCAATGACGAAGAAAAGGCTAAAAGAAGGGAAGCAATGCAAAACAGTTTAAAAAAAGCTGCGTTAGTTCCATTGGAAATAGCAAAAGATGCTTTTAAATTAATGGACTATGCTTCAGAGGTGGTGGACAAAGGCAATAAAAATGCTGTTACTGACGGTGCTGTAGCGGCAATGATGGCAAGAACTGCTGTACTATCTGCACTATATAATGTAAAGATTAACTTAGGTTCTATAAAAGATGAGGAATTTGTTAAAAAGACTGCTAAAGAGGTTGAAGAATTAGAAGCAAAAGTACAAGAGTTAGAAAAAGAAGTACTTTCTAAAGTCAATTTATAAATTTTGATAATGTGTAACATATTAAACATTTCCAATATTTATTTAAATATGATAAAATTAAAGTCATAGTAAATTACTATGACTTTAATTTCAATATTAGAATTTTAAGCTAAGATGTACTCCTTAAAGGGGGACAAAGCTAAATGGATACTATTAAAGTAAATTTATTTAATATTCCAACAGTTTATTTAAATGACAAAAAGATTTCATTTCCCTTAAGAAAAGCGGAAGCTTTATTTTACTATTTAATAGTAAATAATAAAGCAACAAGGGATGAACTTGTAGGTTTATTATGGGCAGATTTTAATGAAAAAAAGGCAAAAAAGAATTTAAGAAATACTATGTATAAAATTAGGAAGACCTTTGGCACAGATATAATATTATCTTCTTATAAGCGAGTAATATGCATAAATCCTGAAATAAAGATAATAAAAGATATAGACATATTTATGGAAGATAGACAAAAAGATATAGAAGTTTATACTGGAGAATTCCTTAAGGGATTTTATATAAAAGATGCAGAAAATTTTATAAGCTGGATGATGAATAAAAGAGATTATTATAAAGACATATATATGAAGAAACTATTAGAAAAAATAGAAATGGCAACAAGTATAGAAGACTACAATAATGTAGAAAAATATGCCAAATTATTAATTGAACAAGATGAGTTTAATGAAGAGGCTTATAGGATATTAATGAAGGTGTATAGAGATCAAGGTAAATATAACAAAGCTATTGATGTATACAATACATTATCAGATGTTTTAGAAAATGAACTAGGAATAACTCCTGATATAAATACAACAAAATTATACGAAGAAATAGTTAGTCTTAAAAATACTTTATATCAAACACCTAATAAAGGTAGTAGAAATTTTTTTTATGGACGACGCGTAGAATTACAATTATTAAAAGACAACTATAATATGTTTATAAAAAATAAGATATTTAAATCTATAATTATTTTAGGTGAGGCAGGAATAGGGAAAACAAGACTTAAGGAAGAATTTTTAAAATCTATCGATAATGAAAACATATACTTAATTGAAGCTAATTGTTACCAATCTGAAAGACTTAATATGTTGAAGCCTTGGCATACTGTTTTTTCTAAAATTCATGAAACTATTAATGCTGAGGGCATAGATATTCCTGTTTTGTGGAAAAATGTAATTTCTTTGTTATTTCCATGTTTTTCTGTAGATGATTCTACTGATAATATTAACCCAGTCGAAAAACTTGATACATTAAAATATGAAGTAATAGAAAATACCATATTAAGTTTTTTTGACAAAGTTTCTAGCAAAAAGAAAATATTGTTAGTTTTTGAAGATCTTCAATGGATGGATGATATGAGTATATCTTTATTGACAAGCATAATTTTACATATAAATAATGGAAATATTGCTTTTTTAGGTACATTAAGAAATGGATATGATGAAGCTATTGATAAGTTTATGGCTTTGATGTTTAAATACGATAAAATAAATGTTATTGAAATTCCTAGATTTAGCAAAGAAGAAACTTACGATTTCATAAAAAAAGCTCTTCCTAATAAAAAAATAAATAAAACTATTATTGATAAGATTTATAAAGAAACAGAAGGTAATACTTTTTTCATGGTAGAATTTTTAAATATTTTAAGACAAAACAAGAGTACTAATGTGATGACATCAAAAATGAAGGATATATTAAAAAGCAAGATTTTAGACTTGTCTAACGATGCTCAAAAAATGCTTAATATAGCATCAATGTTTTTTGATGAAATTCCACTAGATATTTTACAAAAAATAAGTGGTAAAAGTGAATTACAAATCATAGATGTGATAGAACAGCTTAAAGATAAATATATTATAAAAGAAGTTTCTGATTCAAATAAAATAGCATTTCAATTTACTCATCAAAAGTTAAGAGAATTTGTATATCTTGAACAGTCCCCTGCTAGAAGGAAGATTTTACATGATAAAATAGGAATTATATTGGAAAATAGTCTTAAAAACGAAAAAAGTGATGAAGTTATATATCCTAAGCTAGTATATCATTTTTCAAAAAGCGGAAATAAAATTGCAGCTTTAAAATATAGAATTAAAGATATAAATAGATATTTGGATTTTAGTCATGAGTTATTTCCTGAAATAAACACTGCTGCTATAACAAACAATGAGTACTTATATATGACTAAGGAAAAGACTATTAAATATTTTAATGATATAGAAAAGCTAATAAATGAAGTAAAGCTTGATTATGGGATAAATGAAGAAATTTTAAGATTAGAAATTACATTTCTTCATATGAAAGGTAGGTATTTTATTAAGGAAGGAGAATACAAAGAAGGAATAAATCTTATTCAAGAGGTAATAAATAAATCTATATCAATTAATTATTACGAGTATGCACTAAAAGGCTATAGACAGATGATTTTTTATTGTATACAGACTCATAACATACAACTAATGAGTAAATATTTAGAGCTTGGTTTGCAAATTGCCATAAAACATGATTGTAAAAAGGATGTGGCTATACTTTTAAGGCTTAAAGGACTATATAACATAATGACAAGTGAATATGAGGAAGCTGAAGAGCTTTTAGAGAGGTCTATAAAAATTTTTACCATGTTAAACAAATATGAGAATAAATATGCCTTGAACATTGCAGCGGCATATAAATACATTGGAGATATAAGACGGTATAATATGAAATTTTCCGATGCTTTAAATTATTATGATAAAGCCATTTCAATCTGTGAAGATATTAAGGTTTTAAGGGGTATTACAATATTTAATACAAATGCAGGACAAGCTGCATTTGATATGGGTGATTATGGTCGAGCTAGAGAATATTTTAATAGAGCTATTAGAGTTTATAATATTATTGATTCAATATGGGGACGTTCTATTGCACAGGGGTATATGAGTTTATTGCTTATTAAAGAAGGGAATTATAAAAAGGCTTTAGAGTATTTAAAAGCAGCAGAAAAATATGCATATAAGATGAAGAGCCCATATGAACTCGGGCTAGTTTATAGAGTGAAATCTGAAATTAGGGCTAATATAGACCATAACAACAATCTTAAAAAAGTTTTTTCAACCTATCTTCCATTAAAATTAGAGGAATATTGCGATAAAGGAATTGAATTACTTGGGAAAGTAGAGGAGTGCTATGAGATAGATATATTGAGAGCTTTGAAAAGGGGAAGTGGGGAGTAAATTTTAATTAGGAATTTGATAGGCAAAAAACAACTAAGTGTCACTTTAGTTGTTTTTTTTGCTTTTATAGTACTGCAGCAGGAAAGACATCATATTTTGTTAAAATTATTTAGAAAATTAAAAATTAAATGTGTATATTAATAAAAAATAGATGTTTTAATAAAGTAATATTCATATAATTATAAATATAGGTAAAATATCAAATTATATCTATAATAAACAATAAATAATAAAATGCTCGTATAATGTAAATTATCATAAATTAAATACATTGCGAAAACGTTACCAACAAGATGAAATATATTACTTATTTAAAGAAATTGCATAATAAGATATTTTAAATAAGATATTTTGAAAAATTTATAATTTGCAAAATCCTAACCCTGTAGTAATTGTTTAATTTATTATTAAATATAATAAAGTAAAAATTCTGAAATATCTAACAAATTCTTTATAAAAATTTTACATAAATTGATAAGAAAGGAGGATGATGTATTATGCGGTAAAAACTTTTTAAAATAGTTTAAAGTAAAATAATCATGTTTATTAAATTAAAAGGGAGGAAAAAAAGTGATTATATTTATTGTTGTGGTTTATATGGTGTTTATGTTAGTAATTGGGTGGTGGTGCAATAAACATTATATTAATAACATGACAGACTTTTTATTAGCAGGTAGAAGGTTAGGACCAGTACTCTTGGCAGCAACTTTAATGGCTACTCATTTTGGTGGTGGAGCAGTAATGGGTGGAGGAGAATACGGATTTAAATATGGTTTATCAGGTGCTTGGTACGGGATTTCATGCGGTATTGGACTGATTTTTCTTGCACTTGTTACATCACATAAATTTAGAGATTTAAGTCTATATACTGTGCCTGATTATTTAGAAAGAAGATATGGAGGAAAAACTATAAGAGTTATAGGATGTTTATTATCATTATTTGCATTAGTAGGAATTTTAGCAGCACAGGTTCTTGCTGCAAAAGGTGCACTTGCAATACTTGGTATTACAGGGAATACGGGAGCAATTATTGCTACTATAGTATTTATTGTATATACTGCATCAGGTGGACTTTGGGCTGCAACAATGACAGATTTTATTCAAGTTGTAATAGCTGGGATTGGAGTAATAATAGCAAGTATTTTGGTTTTTACAAATGCTGGAGGATATTCAGGATTAACAAATATGCTTGTTAATAAAGGACTTAGTTCGAATTTCTTTAGTATTGGTGGAATGGGATTTGAAAGTATTATGTGGTTATTGCTTCCAACTATTATGTATACCCTTATAGGGCAAGATTTTTATCAAAGAATTTTTTCAGCAAAAGATGCTAAAACGGCTAAAAAAGCTTCTTTAATAGGAGGTATTATATTAATAATACTAAGCCTTTTCCCAGCTATAATGGGTATGGGTGCACGTGGATTATCAAATATAACTAATCCAAGTGATTCAGTACCTTGGATATTAACAAATTTAATGCATCCAGTTGTTGGTGGAATTGTCCTTGCTGCAATAATTGCTGCTATTATGTCAACGGCAGACTCTTTATTGACAGCAGCTACTTCTCATTTTGTTAAAGACCTGTGGATAGAAACGTTTCATAAAGCTAAATTAGAGGAAGAAGAAAGATTACTTAAATTAACAAGAAATTCAACTATTTTAATAGGTATAATATCGTTATTAATAGCTTTATCAGTTCCTGGAATAATTGATGCTTTAATATATTCATATACTATGTACACAGCAGGTATTTTCATCCCAGTAATAGGTGGTGTGCTTTGGGAAAAAGCTACTAGAGAAGGTGCAGTAGTTTCAGCGATAATAGGATCAATAATAGCGCTGGTAGGAATATTATCAAAAGTTGATATATTAGGGATTCCGGTTGAAATATATTCAGCATTAGTATCTTTAATAGTTTTTGTTTTAGTATCGTTGTTTACAAAATCAAAACAAATGAGCAATGCAGGTGAAGCACAGTAATATTGTATAATAATTGATTAGAAATAATATAGCATAAATGATCAAAATTTATTAACTCCATTAATATATGTTAAGAAAATAAATTCTCTTGTTTGGGAAAGTAGTTGTGGTTCAGGTTCTGCTGCAGTTGCTGCTGCTATTGCTTATAAGAATAAGAAAAATGTCGATTCATTAATATTAAAACAACCTAAAGGGAATATTAATGTAAGTGCAAAGTGGAATGGAGCAGTAGAAAAAATTAATATCTCAGGGATCGTCTATATTATATCTGAAGGTAATGTATATTTAGATATTTAAAGGAGAAATTTGATATTTTTTAATCCATATTAGCTTATAGTATATTGAAAAGGTTCATTGTAAAATTAAATGCAACAGGTAAAAAATATAGAACCATAGTGAGAAATCCTGTATGATATAGTTATCCAAACTAAAAAAAATATAGGGAGGTCTCACTATGGTTCAATCTAATTGTACCACGAAAAGACGCTCTTTTAAACACCTAAATGTATATGAGAGAGGAAAAATTGCAGCTCTTTTAGCGGAAGGAAAGAGCCTTCGATATATTGCAAGACAACTTGGTCGTAATGCTAGCACCATTAGTAGAGAAATAAAAAGAGGGACTGTAACTCAACTTAAGTACGATTTATCGACTTATGAAGCCTATTTTCCTGAAGCAGGCCAGGCAGTATATGAAAAACGCCGTAAAAACTGTGGTGCTAAATGCAAGCTTTCACATGCCAAGGAATTTATTGAGTTTGCTGAAAAAAAGATGTTAGCAGAAAAGAAGTGGTCTCCAGATAGCATCGTAGGGTATTGCAAAAGAGATCCTAAATGGAAGGAAAAACCGATGGTTTGCACAAAAACTCTATATAATTACATAGACAGAGGATTTCTTAAAGTACGCAATATTGATTTACAACTCAAACCTAGATTAAAACCTAAAAATAAAAACAACTCCAAAAAACATAAACGAATTATGGGCAAAAGTATAGATTTAAGACCAAAAGAAGTAGAAACTCGTAAAGAGTTTGGACACTGGGAAATCGATACTGTTGTCGGTAAACGTTCGAATGACGCAGTACTTTTAACATTAACCGAGAGGAAAACAAGATATGAATTGATATTTTTACTAGATTTAAAGAACAGTCAAGCTGTTCGTAACGTATTTGTAGAGCTTAAAAACCGATATGGTGCTTTATTCTCTAAGATATTTCGTAGTGTAACCGCTGACAATGGCTCAGAATTTAGTGAATTATCCAGTATTTTAGAGAAGTATAAAAGTGAAGCCTACTTTGCTCATCCCTATTCATCATGGGAAAGAGCAAGCAATGAGAGACAAAATGGTATAATCAGACGTTTTATTCCGAAAGGAAAAACAATAAAAAGAATACCTTTATCATTCATCCAGAGTATCGAAGACTGGATGAATGAATATCCGAGGAAGATATTGGATTATAAAACGCCAAAAGAATGTTTTTATGAAGAACTATTGAGGTTATGTAAGAATAGTAATGAATTCAAGGACAAGCATTTGCTGTCGTCTATCGTTTGAGATTTAGCAAATAAATGTAGCTAAGAAACAAAAGACAGGAGTGCCTTAGTAAATGATCTTATATCGTTAAGGCCTTTCGGCTAGTATGCCAAAAGGCCTAAAGCCAATTATATCATTTCGATACGTTGTCAAGGTCGGGTAGTATTTTCTCGCATATGCTCGAAAATCTCCACCCTTCCCTTGACAACAAAATAAAGTAATATCGACCTAAAATTATAAAACTATAAGAGTTTGGATATCTATAACATACTTCTTCTCACAAAGTGTTGCATTTAATATTGCAATTTAAAAGTATATTGAAAATAAAAAATTGCATATAAAAACCCTTGACAACGATGTATAAACATGATAATATAATAAAAGTCGACAGCAAACAAATGTTGTCGACTAAATAGTTCTTTGAAAACTGAACAGTACAGAACCTGTTAATTCTGAAGAGTAAAAGCTTAGGCTTTTAGATAAAAATTTTTAATGCGAGAGTTTGATCCTGGCTCAGGACAAACGCTGGCGGCGTGCCTAACACATGCAAGTCGAACGAAGCTTTAATTAGGAAGTCTTCGGATGGAATAGTTAAAGCTTAGTGGCGGACGGGTGAGTAACGCGTGGGAAACCTGCCCTATACTGGGGGATAGCCTCGGGAAACCGGGATTAATACCCCATGAAACTCTAATACCGCATGGTATGTGAGTCAAAGTGTTAGCGGTATAGGATGGTCCCGCGTCCCATTAGCTAGTTGGTGAGGTAACGGCTCACCAAGGCGACGATGGGTAGCCGACCTGAGAGGGTGAACGGCCACACTGGAACTGAGACACGGTCCAGACTCCTACGGGAGGCAGCAGTGGGGAATATTGCACAATGGGGGAAACCCTGATGCAGCGACGCCGCGTGAGCGATGAAGGCCTTCGGGTCGTAAAGCTCTGTCCTAAGGGAAGATAATGACGGTACCTTAGGAGGAAGCCCCGGCTAACTACGTGCCAGCAGCCGCGGTAATACGTAGGGGGCGAGCGTTGTCCGGAATTACTGGGCGTAAAGGGTGCGTAGGCGGTCATGTAAGTCAGATGTGAAAGCCCTCGGCTTAACCGAGGTAAGCATTTGAAACTGCATAACTTGAGTGCAGGAGAGGAGAGTGGAATTCCTAGTGTAGCGGTGAAATGCGTAGATATTAGGAAGAATACCAGTGGCGAAGGCGACTCTCTGGACTGTAACTGACGCTGAGGCACGAAAGCGTGGGGAGCGAACAGGATTAGATACCCTGGTAGTCCACGCCGTAAACGATGAGTGCTAGGTGTTGGGGGAGACATCCTTCAGTGCCGCAGTTAACACAATAAGCACTCCGCCTGGGGAGTACGGTCGCAAGACTGAAACTCAAAGGAATTGACGGGGGCCCGCACAAGCAGCGGAGCATGTGGTTTAATTCGACGCAACGCGAAGAACCTTACCAGGGCTTGACATCCCTCGGACCGTCCTAGAGATAGGACTTTCCCTTCGGGGACTGAGGTGACAGGTGGTGCATGGTTGTCGTCAGCTCGTGTCGTGAGATGTTGGGTTAAGTCCCGCAACGAGCGCAACCCTTGTCTTTAGTTGCCATCAGGTAATGCTGGGCACTCTAGAGAGACTGCCGGTGACAAACCGGAGGAAGGTGGGGATGACGTCAAATCATCATGCCCTTTATGTCCTGGGCTACACACGTGCTACAATGGCCGGTACAACGGGCTGCGAGCTCGTAAGAGTGAGCGAATCCCAATAAGCCGGTCCCAGTTCGGATTGTGGGCTGCAACTCGCCCACATGAAGTCGGAGTTGCTAGTAATCGCGAATCAGCATGTCGCGGTGAATGCGTTCCCGGGCCTTGTACACACCGCCCGTCACACCATGGGAGTCGGTAATACCCGAAGCCAGTGAGCTAACCTTTTGGGGGCAGCTGTCGAAGGTAGGACCGATGACTGGGGTGAAGTCGTAACAAGGTAGCCGTATCGGAAGGTGCGGCTGGATCACCTCCTTTCTAAGGAGTAGCACTTTAATTTAGACTATTTAGGGTTCTGTACTGTTTTGTTTTTGATACTTTAAAAGGTATTTATATTTATTACAAGGGCTTGTAGCTCAGGTGGTTAGAGCGCACGCCTGATAAGCGTGAGGTCGGTGGTTCGAGTCCACCCAGGCCCACCATTGCACCTTGAAAATTGCACAGTGAATATAGTAAGTACTAGATACATGGATAGATACTAGCAATTTAATTGCTGGTAACTACTAAGAGTAACTAAGTACTACAATTTCTGGTCAAGTTATTAAGAGCATAGGGTGGATGCCTTGGCACCAGGAGCCGATGAAGGACGGGATAAGCACCGATATGCCTCGGGTAGCCGCAAGTAGGCTTTGATCCGGGGATTTCCGAATGGGGAAACCCACCTAGAGCAAACTCTAGGTATCAACTACTGAATACATAGGTAGTTGAGGGGATACCGGGGGAACTGAAACATCTAAGTACCCCGAGGAAGAGAAAGAAAAATCGATTCCCTAAGTAGCGGCGAGCGAACGGGGAAGAGCCCAAACCAGTAGAGGTTTCCTTTACTGGGGTTGTGGATGCAGCATAAAAGAAGGATTATCGTAGCTGAAGAGTTCTGGAAAGTACCACCATAGAAGGTGAAAGTCCTGTAAGTTAAACGATAAGAATTCTAGCTGTATTCCAGAGTACCACGGGACACGTGAAACCCTGTGGGAAGCTGGGGGGACCACCCCCCAAGGCTAAATACTACCTGGTGACCGATAGCGAAGTAGTACCGTGAGGGAAAGGTGAAAAGAACCCCGGGAGGGGAGTGAAATAGAACCTGAAACCCTATGTTTACAAGCAGTGGAAGTACTTTTTATGTACGACCGCGTACTTTTTGTAGAACGGGCCAGCGAGTTACGATATGCAGCAAGGTTAAGTTGCTATGCAATGGAGCCGTAGGGAAACCGAGTCTTAATAGGGCGTTTTAGTTGCATGTCGTAGACCCGAAACCGGGTGACCTACCCATGGGCAGAGTGAAGCGGAAGTAAAATTTCGTGGAGGCTCGAACCGTTTAGCGTTTAAAAGCTATCGGATGACCTGTGGGTAGCGGTGAAATTCCAATCGAACCCGGATATAGCTGGTTCTCCTCGAAATAGCTTTAGGGCTAGCCTCAAGTAATAGTGACGTGGAGGTAGAGCACTGAATGGTCTAGGGGCGTTCATACGCTACCAAAACCTATCAAACTCCGAATGCCACAGTCATGTTTCTTGGGAGTCAGACTACGTGAGATAAGTTTCGTAGTCAAAAGGGAAACAGCCCAGATCACCAGCTAAGGTCCCTAAGTACAGGTTAAGTGGAAAAGGATGTAAGACTACACAGACAACCAGGATGTTGGCTTAGAAGCAGCCATTCATTTAAAGAGTGCGTAATAGCTCACTGGTCGAGTGGTCTTGCGCCGAAAATTTCCGGGGCTCAAACCTGTCACCGAAGCTGTGGGATACGTATGTATCGGTAGAGGAGCATTCTGTATGGACTGAAGCTATACCGTAAGGAATGGTGGACTATACAGAAGAGAGAATGCTGGCATGAGTAGCGAAAGGTAGGTGAGAATCCTACCCATCGAAAGCCTAAGGTTTCCTGAGGAAGGCTCGTCCTCTCAGGGTTAGTCGGGACCTAAGCCGAGGCCGAATGGCGTAGGCGATGGACAACAGGTTGAGATTCCTGTACTACCTGTAAGCGTTTGAGAAATGGGGTGACACAGGAGGATAGGTTATGCACACCGTTGGTTGAGTGTGTCTAAGCCAGTAGGGAGCTTCTATAGGCAAATCCGTAGAAGTAATCCTAAGAGGTGATGGGGAGCGAAAAATAAGTAGCGAACTAACTGATTCCACACTGTCGAGAAAAGCCTCTATCGAGCGAGCAGGTACCCGTACCGCAAACCGACACAGGTAGGCGAGGAGAGAATCCTAAGATGAGCGGAAGAACCCTTGTTAAGGAACTCGGCAAAATGACCCCGTAACTTCGGGATAAGGGGTGCTAAAAGAGGTTAATACACTAGCTGTATGAAGCCTTATTTAGCCGCAGTGAAGAGGCCCAAGCGACTGTTTACCAAAAACATAGGTCTCTGCTAAGTCGAAAGACGATGTATAGGGGCTGACACCTGCCCGGTGCTGGAAGGTTAAGGGGAACGCTTAGCGAAAGCGAAGGTGTGAACTTAAGCCCCAGTAAACGGCGGCCGTAACTATAACGGTCCTAAGGTAGCGAAATTCCTTGTCGGGTAAGTTCCGACCCGCACGAAAGGTGTAACGATTTGGGCACTGTCTCAACAAGGGATCCGGTGAAATTGTAGTACTCGTGAAGATGCGAGTTACCCGCGACAGGACGGAAAGACCCCGTGGAGCTTTACTGCAGGCTGACATTGGATTTTGGTATCGTATGTACAGGATAGGTGGGAGACTTAGAAGCCGGGGCGCCAGCTTCGGTGGAGTCGACCTTGGGATACCACTCTTATGATGCCGAAATTCTAACCAGAGGCCGTGAAACCGGTCTTGGGACACTGTCAGTTGGGCAGTTTGACTGGGGCGGTCGCCTCCTAAAGAGTAACGGAGGCGCTCAAAGGTTCCCTCAGCACGGTCGGAAATCGTGCGTAGAGTGTAAAGGCAGAAGGGAGCTTGACTGCGAGAGATACATCTCGAGCAGGAACGAAAGTTGGACTTAGTGATCCGGTGGCACCGAGTGGAAGGGCCATCGCTCAACGGATAAAAGCTACCCCGGGGATAACAGGCTTATCTCCCCCAAGAGTCCACATCGACGGGGAGGTTTGGCACCTCGATGTCGGCTCGTCTCATCCTGGGGCTGGAGTAGGTCCCAAGGGTTGGGCTGTTCGCCCATTAAAGAGGCACGCGAGCTGGGTTCAGAACGTCGTGAGACAGTTCGGTCCCTATCCGTCGTGGGCGTAGGAAATTTGAGAGGAGCTGTCCCTAGTACGAGAGGACCGGGATGGACAGACCACTGGTGTATCAGTTGTTCCGCCAGGAGCATGGCTGAGTAGCTAAGTCTGGAAAGGATAAGCGCTGAAGGCATCTAAGCGCGAAGCCACCCTCAAGATAAGATTTCCCATCTTTTTAAAGAGTAAGACCCCAGGTAGACTACCTGGTTGATAGGTCACAGGTGTAAGGATAGTGATATCTTTAGCTTAGTGATACTAATAGGTCGAGGACTTGACCAGGAAAATTCACTGTGCAGTTTTGAAGGCGCAAGCCTTAAAAATATCCGGTGACGATAGCGAGAGGGTCACACCTGTTCCCATACCGAACACAGAAGTTAAGCCTCTCAGCGCTGATGGTACTTGGACGGAGACGTCCTGGGAGAGTAGGTCGTTGCCGGTTTTTTATTTAATATAAAGGTACAAAATACTAGAAAAAATACAGATTAATTTCATAAATTATTATGTAAATATTAAGAAGGGTGCACTAAGTGCACCCTTCTTAATATTTTAGGAATTAAATAGTTATTACAAGTTCAAAAATTGATGAAAAATATATTAACATTATAAAATTTCCTAAATAACAATATTAGTGTTAATATAGATATATAAGTTTAAAGTTAAAAGAGCCTTAATAAAATAAATTTTCTCTTTTTATATTATGTAAAAATATTTAGGAGAAGTATTAGAGGGGAGCGTAAAATGATCAAAGAAAAAGCAAATCAGATTCATTTTAATTCTATAGTGTTAGATAGTCATAACGATACAATGTTATCTGTCATAGATCATGATACGGGGTTACCTAAGATAGATATAGGAAAAGATACGAATCTTCAATTAGATTTACAAAAGGCTAAGAAAGGAGGTTTAGATATTGGTTATTTTGCTGCTTTCTCTAGTAGAAAAGAGTCGTATGAAAAAGCTAATAGCAGTATACTAGCATTAATTAATGCACTTTACTGGACCCGAGATCATAATAAAAATAGATTAGAAATTGGTACTACAGTAGAAGAAATAAAAGAAATACTTTCTACGGGGAAAATAGTAGCAGTGCCTGCGATAGAGGGAGCTTATTCTTTAGGAGAATATAATGCTATAGAATTATTAAATCAATATTATGATTTAGGAGTGAGAGTCATAGCATATGTATGGAATCAGGAAAATGCTTTAGGATCTGGTATAGAAGGACCAGATAATATGGGGCTTACGCAATTAGGATATCAAGTTACAGATGAGATGAACAGATTAGGTATGATAATTGATGTTTCTCATATGAATGAAAGAACTTTTTGGGATGTAGTTAAATATTCTAAAGCTCCTATAATAGCTAGTCATTCTTGTTCTTCAAAATTATGTCCTCATGTTCGAAATTTAACTGATGAACAAATTATAGCATTAGCTGAAAATAATGGATTAGTAAATATAAATTATTGGTGGGAACTTTTAGGGCGACCTAAAGAAGAAGTTAATGTAAAAAATTTAGTAGATCATATAGATTATATAGTAAAATTGGTTGGGATAGATTATGTTGGTTTAGGTTCTGATTTTGATGGTGCTTCTATGCCTGTAGACATACAAACAGCAAGAGACATTCCAAAAATAACATTAGAGTTATTAAAAAGAAATTATACAGAAGAAGATATAAGAAAAATATTAGGGTTAAATAATCTTAGGGTAATGGCAGAAGTTCAAAAGGCGGCTAAAGTAAGGCGAGAAAATAATATTGAAATAATACCAAATATAAAGTTGGGAAGCATAATATGTAGTAAAGAAAAACTACTGAAGGCAAAAATATTAGTAAAAGATGATAAAGAAAAAAATTTAGATTTTAGAATTATTATAGATGGTGTTAAATATAAATCAAAATACGTCAAAGAAGAAAATAATTTATGCTTAGATGATGATATTAATTTAGAAAATAACGCTTTCCATGTGGTTACTTTTGAAGTAAAAGATCAGGAGAATAATATAAGTAGAAATACATGTATATTTTATATAGAAGACTGAAATATGTGGATATAGAACTTTAGGTATAAAGATTTAAAGTATTAAGGGCGTATACCTATATAGTTTAGAATGAGTATTTTTATAAAGAGGGGTAAGAATATGATTTTAATATTAAACTGTTTACTAGAGGAGAAAAGTGTAAAAGATTTTAATAAAGCTATGGAAGAATATCTTGGAAATATGGGCAATAGTTTTGAAATCATTAGGGTGAGAGAAGCTAATAAGGTAACTGATTTAAATAGATATACTCATCTAATTATTTCAGGATCTGGAGCTTCAGCTGCGGAATATAATCCTTGGAACTCTACTCTTGAAAAGATAATAATGTACTTTGTAAATAATAATAAATCAATATTAGGAATATGTTATGGTCACCAATTCCTTGTCAGAGTATTGGCAGGAGCAGAACATATTAGAAAAGCTAAGAAAGCAGAAATTGGCTTTGCTAAAATTGATATTGATGATAACAAAATATTTGAAGGAATATCTGACCCTGTATTTAGTGTATTTCATTATGAAGAAGTATTTGATTTAAATGATGATTTTAAGATAATAGCAAAAAACAAAAATTGTTCAATTCATGCATTCCAGTATAAAAATTTACCAATTTGGGGAACTCAATTTCACCCTGAATATGGATTGGAAAAAACTAAGGAGAATATTGCTAACTATAAAAAGAATGATCCAAATTTCGATAAATATTATATTTATGATTTGGAAGATGAGAAAAAAATAGTTCAAAATAAGTTGATTTTTGAGAATTTTATCAATTTATTATAATTCATTTGGAACAAAAACATAAAGAAAACAGTCTAAAGAATAAATGAATTAAATAGGAGGGAATTCATGTTATTAAATAAAAATAGAAAATTTACTTTGCTTTTAATTATATTTACTGTGTTATTGATGTTATCAGGGTGTGGAAGTAATAATTCTTCTAGAAATGAAATAGCAATGGATAAGGGTTCATCTGACTCAGTGCAACCTCAGGTGAACGAAGATATAGGGTTTGATAATGTTGCTGAATATGAAGGAGTAGATAGAGGAACTGATAGTATTGAGCAAAACAGTAATCCTATCGACACTGGAAGAAAAATAATTAAATCAGGTAGAATTGAAATGGAAACTAAAGAATTTGATAAGGCAACAAATGCTATTATTGCTAAAGTCAATGCTATAGGTGGATATACAGAAACATCCAATATAAATGGCAGGAGAATAAATGATAAAAGTAGCTCAAGTAACAGAATAGCAACATTTAAGCTAAGAGTTCCTGAAAATGAATTTGAGAATTTTATGATGGAGTTTAATAATATAGGGAATGTAATATTGCAGGAGAAGACAGGTACTGATATTACAAGCCAGTATTTTGACTCTGAAGCTAGACTGAAATCACTTCAAATACAGGAAGAAAGGCTTTTGGATATACTAAAAAAAGCAGACAAAATAGAAGATATAATAGAATTAGAAAGAGAATTGTCAGATGTTAGATATCAAATTGAGAATTTGACAGGAACGCTTAGAAAATGGGATAATATGGTTAATTTTGCTACTATACAGGTTACAGTATATGAGGTTCAAGACCTTACAGAAGAAGAACCGGAATCATTAGGAGCTAAGATTGCATATGGTTTTAATAATTCTGTAAAAGGTGTTATTAGATTAGTAAAAGAAATAATAATAGGAATAGCTGTAATAATACCGTATTTAGTTGTTTTTACATTGATTATATTATTGGTTAGATATATATATGTAAAAGTAAAACCAAAGATTTTAAACAAAAAGGATAAATAAAAAATCATGGATATTTTCCACTTAATACAAGTTGTAATATAAGCGTTACTATAATATACTTTACTATACAATATAATAATATTTATTTAGTTCCATTTTGTTCTATTAATTTATATAATAGTATTGTGGGGGGATTTTATGGATATATCTACCTTATATAATAAAGGGGTTTCTTTTGAAGAATTTGTAAATAAAGATACAGATACCTATAGGGAAAAGACTATGACTATATTTAATAGTATAGAATTTGACAATGAAATTATAGAGAAGATTAAAAGTATAAAAAAGAAAGTAAAGGTTTTAATATGTGCAGAAATATGGTGTCCTGACTGCATGATAAATGTTCCTATTGTTGAGCGAATGAGAAAATTAAACAACAATATAGAAATCTCAATAGTTGGGAGAGAAGGTAATGAAGAATTTTTTAAAAAATTTTCCTACAATGAAAGAGTCAAAATCCCTACATTTGTATTCTATGATATAAATTTCAAAGAATTAGGCAGCTTTGTAGAACAACCTAAAAAATTAAAAAATATAATTCAAGGCGGAAGTCAACCTAATAGAATAATTGCAATGAGAAAATATAGAAAGGGTGAGTATGCTCGAGATACGGTAAATGAGATTTTAGAAATATTATTGTAATTTTTTGTAATATATTCACTTTGAGAGGAGATATTATTTATGCACTTATTAAAAAAATTTTTTCTAGCAATATTATCTTTAGTTTTGGTGATAGTATTTCAGGGAATGATTAATGAGGTAGTAATGGCAACGGGATTGAATAGTAATACTTTTACTAATGATTATCTTATACAACCTGATACAAATTGGGCTGCTTACAAAAAAAAAGTTGAGGTTAAAGGTATATACTTAACTGGAAATACATTCGGATATGATAAAAGATTTAATCAATTAGTAGATTTAGTCAAGTCTACAGAATTAAATGCTATGGTTATCGATATAAAAGACGATTCAGGTCTTTTAACTTATGACACTGATGTAAAATTTGCTATAGATGTAGGAGCAAACAAGAATATTAGAGTTAAAAATCTTGATGAAAAAATGAAAATATTAAGAGATAATGATATTTATCCTATTGCAAGGATTGTTACATTTAAAGATAAAACTGCAGGGGCTAAGAGACCTGATTTAGCTATAAAATCTAAAAATGGTCAGATTTGGAGAGATAGAGGTGGAAATGCATGGCTTAACCCATATAATAAAGAATCATGGGAATACCCTATACAAATTGCAGAAGAAGCTGCATTAAAAGGATTTAAAGAAATACAATTTGATTATGTTAGATTTCCTACTGACGGGAATCGTGCAATGATTGATTATGGACAAGCTGCTGAAGGCACAACCATGGCTGAAGCTATAGCTGGATTTTTAAAATATGCTAGAGAAAGATTAGAACCATTAGGTGTATATGTTTCGGCAGATATATTTGGTCTTGTAACTACAGTAAAAGATGACATGGGTCTTGGACAGCACTTAGAAACATTAGCGACTAGTGTAGATATATTATGTCCGATGGTATATCCTTCACACTATGCTATGGGGAGCTATGGAATTAAATATCCTGATTCAAATCCATATAAGATAGTATATACTAGTATGTCTAGAGCTAAAGAAAGAATAGACACGTTAGAAACAAACGAAAAAAAGGCTATACTAAGACCATGGCTTCAGGATTTTTCAGCTCCTTGGCTTAAAAAGGATTACGGTTCTCATTATATAACCTATGGGAAGGAACAAGTAAGAGCTCAAATTCAGGCTACTTATGATGCAGGATTGACTGAATGGATATTGTGGAATGCAGGCAATAATTATACTGGTGGAGCTCTTTTAGAAGCTGAATAGATAACTGTGTTACCTAACAAACAGGTCTGAATCTATGGACCTGTTTTTTTATAGGAAAATAAGCCTTATACTTAAAATAATTTAATGATAAAACTTTAAGAATAAAAAGGATAAACTTAGAGTATAATTTTAGTAGGCAAAAACAACAAAAATGAAAAAGATGCCCGAAAGCACCTTTAACATATATGAATCATCCAATATAATAGTAATTAATAAGAAAACTATAAAAGGGATGATTACATGTATAATATAAGTTTAGATGAAAAAGAAATTAATTTCAAGAACTTAGAGAAAATTATATATAAGCTTGTATGCCGACAGGCATGTGAAATGCTCGTAGAGCTATTAGAAAAATTAGATAATAAATTAATGAAAGAAAGAGATAAAGAAGAATATAGAAATAAAGGATTAAAGAAAACTACCATAAAAACAATAATGGGCGAAATTGAATATAAACGTAGAATATATCAATATACTACACAAGAGGGTAAAAGAGGTTACAAATGCCTTTTAGATGAATACTTAAAAATGGAAACCATAGGACATATATCTACAAATCTAGTAGAAAAAATAGTAGATCTAGCAACAGATGAATCATATAGAAAAACAGCAAATAAAATAACAGAAATGACAAACCAAAGTATAAGTCATTCAGCAGCTTGGAACATAATACAAAACTTAGGAGAACAACTAAAACAAAAAGAAAAACACGAAATAAAATTAAACAACGAAGAAAAATTACAAGGCAAAAAAGAAACAAAAATATTGTTTGAAGAAATGGATGGAGTGTGGATAAATATCCAAGGTAAAGATAAAAAGACTAAGGGAAAAGAGAAAAAAGAACTAAAATTAGGAATTTTTTATGAAGGCTGGGAGAAGAAGCATGAGAAAAAAGATAGATATGTACTAAAGAACAAAAAAGCATATGCAAGCTTTGGAAGTAGTAAAGAATTTAGAAAACTAAGACAAGCCAAAATAGCGAAACAATATAATACTGACGAAATAGAAACAAAAATAGTAAATGGAGATGGAGCAAACTGGATAAAAGAAGTTATAAAAGAAGACAATTCACACTTTCAATTAGATCCATTTCATAGAAATCAAGCAGTACTTAAGAACATAGAAGATAAGAAAAAGGCAAAAGAAATAATAAAGAAACTAAGCAATGGTAACATAGAAGAAGGATTAGAAATGATAACAAAACTAATGATAGAAAACAATGATAATCAAAAGAAAATGAAGAAATTACAGGCACTATATAATTACCTAGTAAACAACAAAGAAGGGATAGTGCTCTACAAACTTCGCCCAGACATAAATATGCCGCAACCACCAGAAGGAATTAAATATAGAAATCTAGGAACAATGGAACATAGCATATGTGATATATTAGCACAAAGGATGAAAGGGAATAAAACAAGTTGGTCAATACAAGGAGCCAGTAACTTAGCCAAGATACTAGCAGAAAAAGCAAGCAAAGAATTAGCAACAACAATAAAATCACTACTGAACAAAGAAATAAAAGAAGAAAAGCTTGAAGAAATAATAGAAAAAGTAGGATTAACAGCAGCAGAAGTAAATAAAAAGCCAAAGAAAAGCAAGATATACAAACACAAAAGAGCAAGCATGCCATTTAGTCAATGTTCAGTAACTAACGGAAGAAAAGCCATAAAGGACATGTTAGGTTGCAAATGTGCAAGTCAAATGAACCTAAGTTTTTAATATCTAATATATTATATAACTTAAAAGAATAAGCTAACATACGATACCTATGCTCTAATATAAGCCTAAAAAAATACAACATAATAGAGCATTAATACTGATGAATAAATAGAATTAGACCTAAAAATAGGGCTCTCAGACTTATTGTTATTCTATAATCATAAGTCTAGTATTATAGAATAACAATTTTGAAATCATTGTAAAGTATATGTAAATTTATTTTTAAAATTGTAGAAAGTATAAATAGAATACTCTTGCCCTATCGGGCATAAAAACATAATTAAAACAGCAAAATTGGATGATTAAATTTAAAAATAATAATTTTGCCAACTTTTACTTGACAGTATCAAGGATAAAAAAAGTTTTGCAAAATTTACGTGCTAGTGATACAATATTTAGGGTGCATATTAGACACAAGCACAAAATATAGTGATTGAGGAGGAAAAAATGATGGAGATTACCCAAAATGCTAAAGTGGTATTGGAAAAGAGGTATCTTGCTAAAGATATTGAAGGAAATGTTATTGAAACTCCAGAAGAAATGTTTAAAAGGGTAGCAAAACATATTGCTAAAGCTGATAAAATTTATGATAAAAATGCTGATATAAATAAAACAGAAGCTGTTTTTTATGATATGATGACCAAATTAGAATTTCTTCCTAATTCTCCTACATTGATGAATGCAGGAAGAGATTTAGGACAGCTATCTGCTTGCTTTGTGCTTCCAATAGAAGATTCTATGGAAGGAATATTTGATGCTATAAAAAATGCAGCTTTAATACATAAGAGCGGTGGAGGTACAGGTTTTAGTTTCTCAAGGTTAAGAGCTAAAGGATCTACAGTAAAATCTAC
The DNA here is from genome assembly GCF_055378355.1 of Brassicibacter thermophilus. Classification (NCBI taxonomy): domain Bacteria; kingdom Bacillati; phylum Bacillota; class Tissierellia; order Tissierellales; family Thermohalobacteraceae; genus Brassicibacter; species Brassicibacter thermophilus. Next base: position 604,275 of record NZ_AP042446.1, read on the forward strand.
TGGAGGGGTAGCGTCAGGACCTATTAGCTTTATGAAAGTATTTAATTCTGCTACAGAAGCAGTAAAGCAGGGTGGAACTAGAAGAGGAGCTAATATGGGTATATTAAGAGTAGATCACCCTGATATCATGGATTTTATTGGTTGTAAAAAAGATATAAAAGAAATAACTAATTTTAATATAAGTGTCGGACTTACAGAAGCTTTTATGAAGGCAGTAGAAAATAACGAGGATTATGATTTAATAGATCCTCATACTAAAAAAGTTATGGGGAAACTTAATGCTAGAAAAGTTTTTGAATACATAGTTGATATGGCTTGGAGTAGTGGAGAGCCAGGTATTGTATTCTTAGACAGGATGAATAAAGATAATCCTACTCCAGCATTAGGTGAAATAGAGAGTACTAATCCCTGTGGGGAGCAACCCCTGCTTCCATATGAATCATGTAATTTAGGCTCTATTAATTTATCTAAAATGTTAACTAAGGTTGGGGATAAATACGAGGTAGATTATGACAAACTTGGTAAAACTGTTGATAATGCTGTTCACTTTTTAGATAATGTTATAGATGTTAACAAGTACCCACTGAAAAAAATAGCAGAAACTACTAGAGCAACAAGAAAAATTGGGCTTGGAATTATGGGCTTCGCTGACTTGTTATTTTACTTAGGGATACCTTATAACTCTAAAGAAGCAGTTAATATTGCAGAAAAAATAATGAAATTTATAGATGATAGATCAAAAGCAAAATCTATGGAGTTAGCAGAACAAAGGGGAACATTTCCTGCGTATGATAATAGCATATATAAAGAAAAAGGAATTAAAATAAGAAATGCAACAACTACTACTATAGCCCCTACAGGTACTATAAGTATTATAGCCGGAACAAGTAGTGGTATTGAGCCATTGTTTGCTATATCTTTTGTAAGAAATGTTATGGATAATGATAAACTTTTAGAGATTCATCCATATTTTAAAAAAGTAGCTAAAGAAAGAGGATTCTATACTAAAGAACTTATGGAAAGAATTGCTGAAGAAGGTACATTAGCACATATAGAAGAGATACCTGAGGATGTAAAAAGAATATTTGTAACAGCTCACGATATATCACCAGTTTGGCATATAAGAATGCAATCTGCATTTCAAAAATATGTAGACAATGCTGTATCTAAAACAGTTAATTTTAGGAAAGAAGCTACTAAAGAAGATGTCAAGGAAGTGTATGAATTAGCATATAAGCTTGGATGCAAAGGAGTTACGATATATAGAGATGGAAGCAGATATAATCAAGTTTTAAGTACAGGTAAAACAAAAAAAGAAGATAAAAAAGAGCAGACAAATAATAAAATAGTACCTAGACAGAGACCATCAATTACTCAAGGTATGACAGAAAAGGTAAGGGTTGGATGTGGTAATCTTTATATTACTGTAAATTATGATGAAAATGGAATATGTGAAGTATTTACAAATGTAGGAAGAGCAGGCGGTTGTCCTAGTCAAAGTGAAGCAACAAGTAGACTTGTATCTATAGCTTTAAGATCTGGAATGGAAGTGAAGGAAATCATTGAACAGCTAAAAGGGATCAGATGCCATTCAACTTTGAGGCAAAGAGCTACTAAGAAAGATATAAAGGTATTGTCATGCCCAGATGCAATAGGAAAGGCACTTGAAAGAGTTATGAATACTTATGTAGAAGTAAACAATACAAATGTAAATGACATAGCTATGGAAATAGAACAGGAAGATGAAAAACAAGAGATTAGCCAAAATATTATTAATCCAGAAATTGGAGCTAGTATAGATAATTCTGTATATAATGACAGAGGAATATGTCCAGAATGCGGAAGCGTTGTTGAACACGAAGGTGGATGTATGATATGTAGAAACTGTGGGTATTCTAAGTGCGGTTAAATTTTTAAAATATTTTTCTTGATTTTTTAAACAAATAATGTTATAATTCATTCAAGTGTATAAGAAATCTTTAAGTCAGTCCAGAGAGGCTGGCAAGATTTAGTCGTATGTATTAGAAGGATTATTATGACTTCTTGCCAGTTGGCAAGAAGTTTTTTTATGCACAAAAAATATACAGTACCTTTTAAATCGGTCCAGAGAGGCCGAAAAGGGGAGAGTTAAATTTCTCCTTGGTATTGTAAAAAATATAAAGGAGGTTTTTTTATGTCAGAAAATGTATTGAAAGAAAAAAGTATTCATGCACAAAGTGACTTTTTAGTGGGATCAAAAAGAGTGATTTTAGCATTACAACATTTGATAGCGATGTTTGGAGCTACAGTTTTAGTACCAATATTGACAGGATTAGATCCATCAGTAGCACTTTTCTCAGCAGGACTAGGGACAATGATATTTCACTTCGCAACTAAGAAAAAGGTTCCTGTTTTTTTAGGATCATCATTTGCATTCATACCAGTTATTCTTAGCGTAAAAGAATTATATAATGGAGATCTAGCTTATGCTCAAGGTGGAATAATAATAGCTGGACTGTTATATGTAATAGTTTCTTTATTGATTAAGAGCATAGGAGTTGAGAGGATACAGAAATATTTACCTCCACAAGTTGTAGGACCAATGATAATGGTTATAGGGTTAAATCTTATACCTACAGCATATGGAATGGCTTCAGGAAATCTTATGATTGCAGCAATAACATTACTCACTGCTTTAGCAATTACATTGAAAGCTAAGGGATTTGTAAAACAATTATCTATACTCATAGGCGTAATAGTAGGATATACTGTAGCATTAAGTGTTGGATTGGTAGATACAGCAGCAATAAGTCAAGCTAAGTTTATATCAGTACCGGGATTTACATTACCAAAATTTGATTTAGGAGCTATAGCAATTATAGCACCAGTAGTATTAGCGGTATTTATGGAGCATATTGGAGATATAACTACCAACGGACAGGTAGTAGGAAAGAATTTCATAGAAGATCCAGGACTAAATCGTACTTTATTAGGAGATGGCCTTGCAACAATGGTTGCTGGTTTCTTAGGAGGTCCTGCAAATACAACATATGGAGAAAATACTGGAGTACTTGCAATAACTAAAAACTATGACCCTTCAATATTAAGACTTGCAGCAGTATTTGCAATGCTTTTGGGATTTGTATCTAAAATAGGGGTATTTTTAAATACAATACCAACTCCAGTAATGGGTGGAATAAGTCTGATGTTATTTAGTATGATATCCTTAATAGGGGTTAAAACTATAAAAAATAATAATGTAAAATTTGATGTTAAAAACATAATAGTTATGGCAGCTATACTGATATTAGGCTTAGGTTCATCATATATAGAAAAAAGGTTAGGAATAATAATAGGAATACCAGTTACAGAAACTGTAGCAATCAAAGGACTTAGTTTCGCTGCAATAGTAGGAGTTGTATTAAATGCAGTATTAAACAGAGGGAAAATACAAGAAAAGAAAGTAGCATAAAAGATAAAAGTTTGTATAATTTTTCAGATAAAGCATACTGATGATAGTAGTCAGTGTGCTTTTATTTTATTAAAAAATTAAGGAACATTTTTTAAAAGTTATCGTCTTATTATATAAAGGACTTAAAGTTTGAGTATATGTATATAGAGATAAAAGTTCTAATTTTAGAACAAGCTGCCATAAAGGTATATAATTCAAGGTGTGATAATTTAGCTTTTGAAGGTATTTGTCTATACATATTATTCAATTTTCTTAATTTTAAAAATAAGGAGGAGTGTAAATCATGAAGAAAACAGTCTCGATAATTTTGTCTTTAATGCTTGTTATAAGTATATTTACCCCTAGTTTTGCAAAAGCTGAACAGGATGAAGAACTAAAAGAAATTATAGTGAAAGTAAAGGAATTACTAAACATAAGAGAAGAATATGACAAGTTTGAATATGACATAAGGGAATACGGTGGAGAAAAACAATATAACCTTAGATGGAGTGATAGCCAAGGTGAATTAGGAGAAATATATGTAAATGTAGACTCTGACGGGATAATAACTAGTTATAGCCATTATATTTACAATGAAGAAGTACCAATTACATTTCAAAATAAAATAAGCAGAGAAGAAGCAAAGGAAATAGCTGATAAATTTATTGAAAAAATAATACCTGATTATTTAGACCATTTGTATTATGAAAAAGATAACTATCCAGAAAGTATTTATAGCAATGATTATGATATAACATATGTAAGGAGAGAAAATGGTGTAGATTTTCCAAATAATTATGTCAGTATTAGCATAGATAAATATTCAAAAAATGTTAGAAGGTATTATCTTAATTGGGATAAAGATGTGACATTTTTAGGTACAAATAATATTTTATCATTAGATGAAGCCAAAGAAATATATTCAAGTGAATTAGGGTTAGACCTTGTTTATAAGTATAAATGGGAGAAAGATAAAGTAGAACCTTACCTTGTATATTCAAATATTAAGCCTGGAGTTATTAATGCTAAAACTGGGAAGATAATAAATGAATATTATCCTATATATTTCAGGGAGCAAGAAGTAAAAATAGAAGATGGTGATACAAATGCATATAGCTATGAAGAAATACTTACAGAAGCAGAAATTGAAGCCATAGAAAATATTAAAGAAATGCTTTCAAAAGAAAAAGCTGAAGAAATGGCTAGGGAGAAACTAAATATAGGCCAAGACTTAAAAATTAATTATTCTAGATTGTATAAAGATAGACTAAATAATGAAGATTTTATTTGGGACATAAACTTTAAAAACGAAGATGAAGAAAATTATCAATCAGCTACAGTTAGATTAGATGCTAAAACGGGAGAAATAAAATATTTTTATAAATCCACTTCTTTTGAAAAAGACGACGTAGCAAAGTATGATGAACAACAAAGCCTTAAAATAGCAGAAGATTTTATAAAAGAATATCAACCTGATAAATTTGATATGGTAGAAAGATTAGTTTTAAGAAAACCAGTTATTTATTTAAATGATACCGAACAAAAATTACCTTTAACACAGAGCTTTAATTTTGTTAGGAAAGTAAATGGAGCTTATGTACTTGAAGATGGATTTGATATAACAGTAAATGCAGTAACTGGCGAGGTAACTAGATATCAATGCAAGTGGTATAAAGGGGAATTCCCATCTGCTGATGATATAATTTCAAGGGATAAGGCTCATGAGATTATATTTGAAAAAGCAGGTATGAATTTGATGTATATATATGATTATGAAAAGAAGGAAGGATCGTATGAAACTTCAACTGATAATCAAAGACAAACTAAGCTTATATACACAATGGGGAAATATGTACCATTAAATGTTGACCCAAGAACAGGTAATATATTAAAAAATAATGGAGAAATTTTCATTGACGAGAGAATTGTTGAATATACAGATATAGAATGTAGTATTGCTGAAAAAGAAATACAAGAATTAGCAAAGTACGGTATTTCTCTTCCTACAAAAGAATTTAAACCAAGAGAATATATAACACAAAGGGAGTTTTTATACTTACTAACAAAAGCCACATATCCATATAGAGATATACCATTCTTAGAAGATGGTTCATATGATGATGATTTATATGAATATATTATTGATAGAGGGATTATTAAAGAAGAGGAAAAAAATCCAGACTCTACAGTTAAAAAAGAGGATGCACTTGTATTTATCGTAAGAGCATTAGGATATGATGAATTGGCATCGATAAAAGATATATACATAGTACCTGTTAAAGATGCTGATAAGATATCTCCTGAAAAACTAGGAAGTGTAGCTATTTCGTATGGACTAGGAATAGTAAGTGCAGACAATGGATTACTAAATCCACTTGACAAAATTAAAAAGGAAGAAGCTGCCTTGATGATATATAATTTTTTAAATGTTTTGGTAAGATAAGATATTTTGCATAATCTTTTATTCATATGGGAAAATTGATATAATAAAAAAGTCTTCTATATTATATAAGAAGACTTTTAATTTTTAAAGAGGAGTTTTATTATGGCAAAGAAAACAAAAGTAATTATTGTAGGTGGAGGAGCTTCAGGGCTTATAGCTGCTATTTCAGCTAAGGAAGCAGGAGCAGAGCCTATTATATTAGAAAGAAATTCACGGGTAGGAAAAAAGATATTAGCTACTGGAAATGGAAGGTGCAATTTTACCAATATATTTGGTGAAGAAGTTGAATACTATAATGGCAAAAATCCAAAGTTTATATACAGTGTATTTTCTCAGTTTGGAGTTAAAGATACTATAGACTTTTTTGAAAGGCTAGGCATAGCTCATAAGGTAGAGAACCAAGGCAAAGTTTTTCCTATGTCAGATCAGGCTTCAAGTGTGTTAGATGTATTATTATATAAATTAGATGATTTAGGGATAACTAGAATATGTAATGCATATGTCAAGGATATAAAAAAAGTTAGAAATATATTTGAAGTAAAAGTAGAAGATGGTAGGATATTTAAAGGAGATAAAGTTATATTGACTACAGGCGGTAAGGCCAAACCTTCAACTGGCTCAGATGGAAATGGATTTGAGCTCGCTAAAAAGTTTGGACATAGCATAATTGATATTTTTCCAGGTTTAGTAAAATTAAAATTAGAAGGAGATTTTTTTAAACAGATACAGGGTGTCAAATTCGTTGGAGAAGTAGAATTGTTAAATAATAATAAAAGTATAAGAAAAGATAAAGGGGATATACTTTTTACTAACTATGGAATATCAGGTCCTCCAATACTACAGATAAGCAGGAAAGCTGTAGAGCTACTAAACAAAGGACAGAAACCTATATTAAAGGTGAGTATGATAACTACAAAAAGTGAAAATGAACTTTACGAGTATTTAATCAAAAGGTTTGATATAATGCCTAATAGACAAATTAACTTAAGCCTAGTAGGATTGATAAATAAAAGAATGATTAATGTGGTATTAAGAGAGTCTGGTATAAATGATATCAAATGTAGTGTTTCTCAAATTTCTAAAAAGGATATAAGAAAGATTGCTAAACTCTTGACTGACTGGAGATTTACTATAAAAGGAAGTAAGTCTTGGCCTGATGCACAGATTACTGCTGGAGGAGTAAATACTAAAGAAATAAATCAAAATACATTAGAATCAAAAAAGGTTAATGGACTATATTTTGCTGGTGAAATTATTGATATTGATGGGCAATGTGGAGGTTTTAATCTTCAATGGGCATGGTCATCAGGATATGTAGCAGGGAAAAATGCAGCAATATAACATAAAGATAAGTTTTTAGGAGGAGTAATTGTGCTTAGAATTTCAAATATAAGACTTTCGTTAAATGATGAAGAAAGCGAGTTAGAGAGAAAAATAATTAAAAAATTAAGAATTAAAAAGGAAGATTTAAAAGGGTATACTATACACAAAAAATCAATAGATGCTAGAAGAAAGGATGACATAAATTTTAATTATACTGTAGATGTAGATATTAGAAATGAAGAAGTAGTATTGCGTAAAATTAAAAATGGGGTTACTAATGTTAAAGATACGAAATATGAGTTTCCTAAGCCAAAAAATAAAAATATAAAATATCGTCCTATAATTGTAGGTACTGGTTCTTCCGGTTTATTTTCAGGGTTAATGCTTTCAAGGATGGGATATGGACCTATTTTACTTGAAAGAGGTGATGATGTAGATACAAGGACGAAAAAAGTAAATAAATTTTGGACAAACGGGAAGTTAGACACTGAAAGCAATGTTCAATTTGGTGAGGGAGGTGCAGGTACATTTTCTGATGGTAAACTCACTACTCTTATAAACGATAAAAGATGTAGATTTGTTTTGGAAGAATTTGTAAAGGCAGGGGCACCTTCGGAAATAATTTATACAAATAAGCCTCATATTGGGACGGATATTCTAAAGGAAGTAGTTAAGAATATAAGAAATGAGATAATCAAAAACGGTGGAGAAGTTAGATTTAATTCAAAAGTTACAGACTTTATAATAAAAGATAATAAAATTCAAGGCTTAGTTATTAATGATTCAGAAGAAATAAGGACAGATAAAGTTTTACTTGGGATAGGACACAGTGCTAGAGATACATTTGATTTGTTATATAAAAAAGGAGTTAATATAATTCAGAAGCCTTTTTCAATAGGGGTAAGAATTGAGCATTCTCAAGAATTTATTAATATAGCTCAGTATGGCAAATATTACAAACATGATAAACTAGGGGCAGCTGATTATAAACTTTCATATCATTCAAAGAATGGAAGATCTGCTTATACTTTTTGTATGTGTCCTGGGGGATATGTAGTAGCAGCAGCATCAGAAAAAATAGAATAGCGGTAAATGGGATGAGTGAATATAAAAGAGATGGCAAAAATGCTAATTCTGCTTTACTTGTTGGGGTTAATCCAGAAGATTATGGCAGTAATCATCCTCTTGCAGGAGTTGAATTTCAAAGAAAGTGGGAGGAACTAGCTTTTAAACTAGGAGGAAATAATTATTTTGCTCCTGTACAGTTAGTTGGAGATTTTTTAAATGATAGAGTAAGCACCAAATTTGGTAAAGTAGAACCAACTTATAAACCGGGTGTAGTTTTTGCTGATTTGAGAGATTGTTTGCCAAGTTATGTTGTTGAAACTATAAAGGAAGCTATATTGTATTTTGATAAAAAGATTAGAGGTTTCAAAGATTATGAAGCGATTATGACAGGAGTTGAAACAAGAAGTTCCTCACCCATAAGAATCAAAAGAGATGATTCATTCCAATCCAATATTAGAGGATTATATCCTATGGGAGAAGGTGCAGGATATGCAGGAGGTATAATGTCTTCTGCAGTTGATGGAATACGAGTGGCTGAAAAGATTTATGAACTTTAAAAGCATAAAATTTACTTGACAAAAAAGTGTAGTTTGATATACTAATACTCAAAATGTAATAGTAATGGCTATGACGAGGACAGTAGTAAGGGAAGGTAGTTTACAGAGAAATAATCATTTTGGTGAGAGATTATAATGAGCTCCCTTATGAAAATCACCTTTGAGCTGGAAACCTGAAATTTTTAGTAGGGTTTCTCGTATACTTGCGTTAAAGTATAATGAGTGATAGGATAATATTCTATTTAATTAGATTTATCCTATAATTTGGGTGGTAACGCGGTAAATTCGTCCCTAAGTCTTTTGGCTTAGGGTTTTTATTTACAAGAGAATAATTTTTGAACAATACTTAAAAGAGGAAGGGTGAAAACATGGCAAAATTTCAAGAGCTTTCAAAGTTACCGGTATGTGAAAGAGAAAAAGAGATATCAAAATATTGGGACGATATTGACCTTTTGAAGAAAAGTGTAGAAATTCGGGAAGGAAATAAACCATTTATTTTTTATGAAGGACCTCCAACAGCAAATGGTAGACCTGGTATACACCACGTTATTTCAAGAACATTAAAAGACTCTGTATGCAGATATAAGACTATGAAAGGCTACAAAGTAGAAAGAAAAGCAGGATGGGATACTCATGGTCTTCCTGTAGAAATTGAAGTAGAGAAAAAATTAAGTTTAAAAGATAAGCAAGATATTGAAAACTATGGTATTGAGGAATTTAATAAAAAATGTAAGGAATCTGTATTTGAATATGAAGGATTATGGAGAGAAATGACTAAGAGGATGGCTTATCTAATAGACTTAGATAATCCTTATATTACTCTCGATAATGATTACATTGAAACAGTATGGTGGCTTTTAGACAAATTTAATAAAGAAGGCTTGATGTACGAAGGACATAAGATTCTCCCTTATTGTTCAAGATGTGGTACAGGACTTGCTTCTCATGAGGTAGCACAGGGCTATGAAGAGATAAAGACTGATACAGTTATAGTTAAGTTTAAGCTTAAAGATAAGGACGAATATTTCCTTGTATGGACAACTACTCCGTGGACATTGGCTTCAAATGTAAGTATTACTGTAAATCCTGAAGCAACTTATTTAAGAGTTAAATCAGAAGATGGAGAAGTATATTATGTAGAAAAGACACTAGCTTCAAAAGTAATAGAAGGTGAATTTGAAGTTTTAGAAGAATTAAAAGGTAAAGACATGGAGTATATGGAATATGAACAGATTATGCCTTTTATAAAAACTGATAAAAAGGCGTTTTTCGTTACTTTAGCTGATTATGTTACTACTGAAGACGGTACAGGATTAGTCCATACTGCACCTGCATTTGGTGAAGATGACTACAATACTGGAAGGAGATATGATTTACCTGTTCTTCAACCTGTTGATGATAAGGGGAAATATACTGATACACCTTGGAAGGGTATGTTTGTAATGGACGCAGACCCAGAGATAATTAAATGGTTAAGAGAAAATGGCAAGCTTTATAAAAAACAAAGAATAGGTCACAACTACCCTCACTGCTGGAGATGCCATACTCCATTATTATATTATGCTAAACCAAGCTGGTACATTAAGATGACTGAGCTTAAGGATAAGCTTATCGAGAATAATAATAGTGTTGAATGGTATCCAGATTATGTAGGAGAAAAAAGATTTGGTAATTGGCTTGAAAATCTAAATGATTGGGCTATTTCAAGGAGCAGATATTGGGGAACTCCTTTAAATATTTGGAGATGTCAATGTGGGCATACTGAAAGTGTAGGTTCGAGAAAAGAGCTTGTCGAAAAAGCAATAGAAGATATAGATGAAAACATTGAATTACACAGACCATATGTTGATAATGTTCATATAAAATGTCCAAAATGTGGTGGGACAATGACTAGAGTTAAGGATGTAATTGATTGTTGGTTTGATAGTGGTTCAATGCCATTTGCACAACATCATTATCCTTTTGAAAATAAAGAAAATTTCTTTGAAGAACTATTCCCTGCAGACTTTATTTGTGAAGGAATAGATCAAACAAGAGGATGGTTTTACTCATTACTTGCTATATCAACATTTGTAGCAGGCAAATCACCATATAAAAGAGTTTTAGTAAATGCTCATATTTTAGACAAAAATGGTAGAAAAATGTCTAAATCTAAAGGGAATACTGTAGACCCATTTGATTTGTTCGACAGGTATGGAGCAGACGCTTTAAGATGGTATTTACTTTATGTGTCTCCACCTTGGACTCCAACTAGATTTGATGAAGACGGACTTAGGGAAGTTCAAAGTAAATTCTTTAGAACTATAGAAAATGTTTATAATTTCTTTACCCTATATGCAAATACTGATGATATAGACCCAAGAGAGTTTGATGTTGATTATAAAGACAGGACAGAGTTAGACAGATGGATTATTTCAAAATATAATAATCTTTTGAAGGCTGTAGAAGAAGATTTAAATGTTTACGACTTGACTAGAGTTATAAGAAGGATACAAGAGTTTATTAATGAAGATTTGTCCAACTGGTATATTAGACGTTCACGTAGACGTTTTTGGGCTACTGAACTTACTGAAGATAAAAAAGCTGTATATAAGACTACTTATGAGATTTTGAAAGGTTTATCACAGATTATTGCTCCATTTGCACCTTATATATCAGAGGAGATTTATAGAAAATTAACAGGAGAAGTTTCAGTTCATTTAAGTGAATATCCAGTATTCAACGAAGATATGATAGATAATAAACTTGAAGAGAAAATGGACTTAGTTAGAGATTTAGTTACACTTGGAAGGGCATCTAGAGAATCTGTAAGGATAAAGGTGCGTCAGCCAATTAGTGAAGTATTGATAGATGGAAAATATGAAGAGCTTATTTCTGATTTGGTTCCATTAATAAAAGAAGAATTAAATGTTAAAAAGGTAATTTTTGAGGACAATTTAAATCAGTTTATGAATTTTTCATTAAAGCCAAACTTCAAAGTTGCTGGGCCTGTTCTTGGACCAAAAGTAAAGACTTTTGCTAAAGTGCTTTCTAATCTTGATTCTTCTGAAGTAGCACCTAAATTGGAGAACGGAGAAACTATTACAGTTAACCTCGATGGAGAAGACTTTGAAGTTACTAAAGATTATGTTTCTATAAACATATCAGCTAAAGAAGGATTTAATGTTGCTATGGAAAACAATTTGTTTGTAATCTTAGATACAAACCTTACAAAAGAACTTTTAGATGAAGGATATGCTAGAGAATTTATATCTAAGGTTCAGCAGATGAGGAAAAATAACGGATATCAAATGATGGATAATATAAAAATATATTACGATGGAGACGAAGAGATAGCAAATGCCGTAGAAGTGCATAAAGATTATATCATGAAAGAGACATTAGCTATAAGTATAGAGAAAGTATCAGGTCCAGACTTTGAAAAGCAAGATTTAAACGGACATGAAACTGGCATAAAATTAGAAAAAGTAATGTAAAAAAAGAAAGGTATATCTTTATTTATAAGGTATACCTTTTTAAATATGCAATTTTCTTTTTTTTATATAAAAAACATTTGGATTAAAGAGAATTTTATGATATATTTGTAAATAAGGAAATTCTATTTAATTTTTGTGAAAACGATTTTTTAATTTAACATTATAAATAACGCTTTTTTTGAATATAATAAAACAATGAAATATTTTCTATGAATGTTAAAAACCAGTATTATTTTTTACTATGTATATATACAATATTTTGTAAAGGAATTTATAAAATATTGTAGAATAAATTAGTATAAAAGATAAAAGCCAGAAAAAATATAAAGCTAGGCAAGGGGGAAAATATATGAAAGAATATCAAACAAATCAAATCAGAAACATAGCATTCTTAGGACATGGCAGCTGCGGAAAAACTAGTTTAACAGAATCTATTTTACTTAAGGCAGGAATTATTAAAAGAAAAGGGAAAATCGAAGAAGGGAACACAGTTTCTGACTACAGTAAAGAAGAAAACAATAGACAGTTTTCTATAAGTACATCATTAATTCCTATAGAATGGAAAAAATCTAAAATTAATATTTTAGATACACCAGGATATTTTGACTTTGTAGGAGAAGTTTATGGGGCATTAAGAGTAGCTGACGGAGCTGTTTTAATGGTTGATGGTTCTTCTGGAGTTGAAGTAGGTACAGAAAAGTCATGGAAATATTTGAATGAAAGAAACATTCCAACATTAATATTTGTAAATAAAATGGATAAAGAAAATATTAACTATGAAAAACTGATTAATGATTTGAAAGATAAATTTGGAAATAAGGTAGTTCCTTTTGCTTTACCTATTGGCAAAGATGAAAATTTTAAAGGATTTGTTGATATAGTTACTATGAAAGGAAAAGAGTATAGTGGTAAAGATGTAAAAGATATTGATATACCCCAAGATTTAGCAGAAAATGCACAGACATTAAGAGAACAATTAATAGAATCAGTAGCAGAAACAGATGAAGAGTTAATGGAAAAATTTTTTGAAGGAGAAGAATTTACTCCGGAAGAAATACAAAAAGGTTTAAGAAAAGGAATATTAGAAGGCGATTTAGTGCCAGTGATATTAGGCTCTGCACTTAAGGATATCGGTATAGACGTTCTTCTTGATATGATGTTAAATTATCTACCTTCTCCATTAGATAGAGGTAAATTTGAAGGATTTAAACCTGGTACTACTGATAAAATAGAAAGAAAGTGTAGTATTGAAGAACCATTTTCAGGTTTTGTTTTCAAAACAATAGTAGACCCATTTGTTGGTAAAATATCGCTCTTTAAGGTTTGCTCAGGTAGCTTATCAAAAGATGATGACATTTACAATTCCAATAAGGATGAAAATGAAAAGAATGGGGGGTTATTCTTCCTAAGAGGGAAAAATCAAATAGAAGTTAATAAAATAGTAGCAGGAGATATTGGTGCTATAGCTAAACTACAATACACAGAAACTGGTGATACTTTATGTGCTAAGGATGCGCCTATATGTTACGAACCTATTAAATACCCTGAACCATGTTTATTTATGGCAGTTGAACCAAAATCAAAAGGTGACGAAGAAAAGATGAGTTCATCTCTTCATAGATTAACTGATGAAGACCCAACTTTTATTGTTGAAAGAAATAATGAAACTAAGCAATTACTTTTAGGCGGTCAGGGAAATATGCACCTTACTATTATAGCAAGTAAGCTTAAGAGTATATTTGGTGTTGATGTTAAAATGTCGGATCCTAAGGTAGCTTATAGGGAAACAATTAAAGGTACATCAAGTGTTCAAGGTAAACATAAAAAACAATCAGGTGGAGCAGGCCAATATGGGGACGTTCATATTAGATTTGAACCTTGTGAAGAAGATTTTGTTTTTGAAGAGGAAGTTTTTGGTGGAGCAGTACCAAAGCAGTATTTCCCAGCAGTAGAAAAGGGACTAAGAGAGTGTATGGAAAAGGGAGTTTTAGCTGGATATCCAGTTGTGAATGTGAAAGCTACGTTATTTGATGGTTCTTATCACCCTGTTGATTCAAATGAAATGGCATTTAAAATAGCAGCTTCAATAGCATTTAAAAAAGGCATGGAGGCTGCCAAACCAGTTCTTTTAGAGCCTATAATGAGTGTGGAGATTTTAGTGCCAGAAGATTATATGGGAGATATCATGGGAGATATGAATAAGAGAAGAGGAAGAATACTTGGCATGGAAAAACAACCTGACGGGCAACAATTGATTAAAGCAGAAGCTCCTCAGGCAGAAATGTTTAAGTACGCTATAGATTTAAAATCTATGACTCAAGCAAGAGGAAGCTTTAAGATGAAATTTGCAAGATATGAAGAGGTACCTGCAAATATAAGTGAAAAGATAATTGAAGAATCTAAAAATGAAGAGTAGATTTTAGAGGAGAGGTAATTATTTACTTCTCCTTTTTATTTATTTAGATTTCATAATAAATTTAATCAAAAGTCAAAAAAACGGAGTTAGAAAATTTATAACTTGCAGAAATTTGACTCTATAGTAATTATGCAATTCTCTCAACGTATAAAACTTATGAAATACTTAGCAAAACTTAGAAAAACAAATTAAAACTTTATTAATCGTAAATAATCCTAAATTATTGATAAATAATAGTATAATTAGACATTGAAAAAACATGTGATATAATTGAAAATAAAGATGAAGGACAAAGAAAGTCAAAGTCAATATGATGGAGTGATAACATGTCAGCATTAAGTAACATAATAGAAGAATTTATAAAAAATCTTATTAGTGATGCAGAAGATGGAACAGTGGAGATACAAAGAAATGAACTAGCACAGTATTTTAACTGTGCACCATCTCAAATAAACTATGTTTTAACAACTAGGTTTACTTCTTATAAAGGATATTATGTTGAGAGTAGAAGAGGTGGAGGGGGATATATAAAAATAGTAAAAGTTAATTTAAATGATGGTGAATATATAAAGGATGAGGTATTTAAGTGTATTGGAGACTCTATATCTAAGGCAAAAGCATATAGTATTATCGAAGGATTTTTAGATGAAAATATAGTAACAGAAAGAGAGGCAAACTTAATGAAAATTGCTCTCAGCGATAGGTCATTAAGTGGTGAAGTAGCAGATAGGGGAAAGATTAGAGCTAGTATATTAAAAAATATGATATTGGCTTTGGTAAAAGAATAGTTAGGAGGTAAAATGATGCTTTGTGAAGATTGTGGGAAAAATCAAGCTACTGTACATTTTACGAAAATAATAAATGGTAAAGTAATAGAGCTACACTTATGTGAAAGTTGTGCAGCTAAACATAAAGAATTTGAAATTAACCCTTCTTTTTCTTTTCATAAATTTTTAACAGGTTTGTTGGATAATATGCAGGAAGGACAGGTGCCTATTAGTTTTGAACAAGAAATAAAATGTGATAGTTGTGGGATGACTTATGATAGATTCAAACAAATTGGCAAGTTTGGATGTAGTAATTGTTATGAATCGTTTAGAAAAAAATTAACTCTTCTGTTTAGACAAATACATGGTCATGATACCCATGTTGGAAAAGTACCTAAAAGAGCAGGAGGAAAATTAAGTGTTAGAAGAGAGATAGAAAGATTAAAGAGTGAATTAGATGCAAAAGTACAAGCAGAGGAATTTGAACAAGCAGCAGTTATAAGAGATAAAATTAAGGAATTACAAAATAAGATTAATGAATGATTGGTGGTGAGAAAATTGGCAAAATGGTTAATTGGAGAAGGAAGAGAAAAAGATATAGTAATTAGTAGTAGAATAAGGCTTGCAAGAAATATATCTAATAAAAAATTTCCTCAGTTTGTAACTGATGAAGAAGGAAGAGAGATTATTAATATTGTAAATAGTTCATTAAGACAAAGCAAAAGTTTTCTATTACAGGATTTTAATTTCTATGATTTAAGCATTATGTCTCCATTAAATAGAACTGTATTTATTGAGAACCACCTTATAAGCCCAAGGCTTACTAAAAGACCACAAATAAGTGGTTTTTGGTTAAAAAATGATGAAAAAGTAACTGTCATGATAAATGAAGAAGATCACATAAGGATACAAGTTATTTTGCCAGGATTAAATATGGAAAAAGGATGGGATATATGTAGTGAAGTAGATGACGAAATAGAAGCTAATCTTAATTATGCTTTTGATGAAGAATTTGGTTATCTAACTTCTTGTCCCACTAATGTAGGTACTGGATTAAGGGCTTCTGTAATGGTGCATTTGCCATGTTTTGTTATGACAGGCAACATAAACACAGTTTTACAGGCGGTTAACCAAGTAGGACTTACAGTAAGAGGACTGTATGGAGAAGGAACAGAAGCTATGGGAAATATATTTCAAATATCAAATCAAGTAACTTTGGGGGATACAGAAGAAAATATTATCAAAAAATTAAATAATGTTGTAATGCAGATTATAGCTAAGGAAAGAGATTTAAGAAAAATTCTTTTGGACAAAAGAAGTATTGAGATTGAAGACAAGGTTTACAGATCTTTTGGTATTTTGAAAAATTCAAGAATAATTTCGTCTAAGGAAGCTATGAAATTGTTATCTAATGTAAGAATGGGTATAGTAATGGGTATTATAAAAGATGTAGATATAAATATCATTGATAATTTGATGATTGATAGTCAGCCAGCAAGTTTACAAAAAAGATATAATAAAGAACTATCTGCAAGAGAGAGGGATATAAAGAGAGCTGAGATGATCAGACAGAATATTACAGGTTAGGAGTGATAATATGGCTATGTTTGGTAGATTTACTGAAAAAGCACAGAAGGCTATACTGTTGGCACAAGAAGAAGCAAAAGGATTAAAACATAATTATGTTGGGACAGAACATCTATTATTGGGGCTTTTAAGAGAAGCTGACGGTGTTGCAGCAAAGGTTTTAAATAATGTTGGTGTGGATATAAATAAAGCAAGGCAACAAGTTATAAATGCTATAGGTTATGGTAGTTATGTAACAGATGTACTTGGATTTACTCCTAGAACTAAAAGGGTATTTGAACTAAGTCTAATTGAAGCAAGAAATCTGGGACATAATTACATTGGAACAGAACATATACTTTTAGCACTTATGCAGGAAGGAGAAGGAGTAGCTGCAATTATTTTAAAGAGTTTGGGTGTAGATTTCAATAAAGTTAGAGAAGACATAATAAATATGCTGAATGATGGGTATAACAAAGGAAATCAAGGCCATTACAATAGCAAGGGTTCAACTAGTACACCAAATCTCGATAAGTACGGAAGAGATTTAAATAGGATGGCAATAGAAGGGAAAATTGATCCGGTAATTGGAAGAAGTAAGGAAATAGAGAGGGTAATACAGATTTTAAGTAGAAGAACAAAAAATAATCCTTGCTTAGTGGGTGAACCTGGAGTGGGTAAAACAGCTATAGCAGAGGGATTGGCACAAAAGATAGTTGAAGGGGAAGTACCTGAAATAATTAAAGATAAGAGAGTAGTAACATTAGATTTGTCTTCTATGTTAGCAGGAGCAAAGTATAGAGGAGAATTTGAAGAAAGATTAAAAGCAGTTATTGAAGAAATAATTAAGGCTAAAAGTATAATACTTTTTATAGATGAGCTTCACACTATAGTAGGTGCTGGTGCTGCTGAAGGTGCAATAGATGCATCTAATATACTTAAACCTGCATTGGCTAGAGGTGATTTACAAGTAATAGGGGCAACAACATTAGATGAGTATAGAAAGTATATTGAAAAAGATTCAGCTCTTGAAAGAAGATTTCAACCAATTATGGTTGATGAACCTTCTATAGAAGATACTATAAAAATACTAGAGGGGTTAAGAGATAAATATGAAGCACATCATAGAGTAAAAATAACCGATGAAGCATTAAACGCTGCTGCTGAATTGTCTACTAGATATATTACTGATAGATTTTTACCAGATAAGGCTATAGATTTGATAGATGAGGCAGCTTCAAGGGTAAGACTTAAGTCAATAACTGCACCAGCTGATTTAAAGGATGTAGAAGATAGATTAGAAGAATTATCCCAAGAAAAAGAAGAAGCAATTAATACTCAAAATTATGAAAAAGCTGCAAAAATCAGAGATGAAGAGAAAAAGCTGAAAGATGAACTAGAGAGAAGAAAAGAAGAATGGAAGCAGAAGAAACAGTCAATTTCTACAGAAGTTGGGTATGATGAAATTGCACATGTTGTTTCAACATGGACTGGGATTCCTGTAAATAAGCTTACTGTAGAAGAAAGCGAAAGGCTACTTAATTTAGAAAAAATTCTTCATAAAAAAGTAGTTGGGCAGGACCAAGCAGTGACTGCTATTTCGAATGCTATAAGAAGAGCAAGAGTTGGATTAAAAGACCCAAATAAGCCAGTAGGTACATTTATATTTGTTGGACCTACAGGTGTTGGTAAGACATATTTGACCAAAGCTTTAGCTGAAGCTCTCTTTGGCGATGAAAATGCAGTAATTAGGCTAGATATGTCAGAATATATGGAAAAACATTCTGTGTCTAAATTAATTGGGTCACCACCAGGATATGTAGGATATGATGAAGGAGGACAATTAACGGAAAAAGTTAGGCGCAAACCGTATTCGGTAATACTTATGGATGAAATTGAGAAAGCTCATCCTGATGTATTCAATGTATTATTACAATTGTTAGATGATGGTAGGCTTACAGATTCTAAAGGAAGAACTGTGGATTTTAAAAATACTGTAATTGTTATGACATCTAATGTAGGTGCTAATACTATTAAAAAGCAAAAAACTTTAGGTTTTACAGCACAAGCTAATGAAGAAAAAGCTGAATATGAAAAAATGAAAGAAAATATTACAGATGAATTAAAAAAGACCTTCAGGCCTGAATTTTTAAATAGGATAGATGAAGTTATAGTATTCCACGCATTAAACGAAGAACATATTAAGGAAATTGTAGGTATTATGATAAAGGATTTAGAAAAGAGACTAGAGAAGTTAAATATAAATATTAGTGTTACAGATAAAGCTAAAGACTACATTGCTAAAAAAGGATTTGATCCAACATTTGGAGCAAGACCTTTAGAAAGAGCAATCAAAAAGCTAATTGAAGATCAATTGTCAGAGGAGATTTTAAAAGGAAATGTATCAAAAGATGATAATATAGCTGTTGATTGCGATAATAATAAATTGGTATTTAATAAGTATTAATAGTAGATAGATAAAAAACATTAACAAATCCTTGTATGAAATATAAGTAGTATTTCATACAAGGATTTTGTTATGCGTATATTGAATATTTAATACTATATGAGGATATTGTATAGATCAGAGGAGGATTAAAATGGGTAAAATCAAGACAAAATTTGTTTGCCAAGAGTGTGGATATGAAACTCCTAAATGGATGGGAAAATGTCCATCTTGTAATAAGTGGAATACTTTTGTTGAAGAAACATATCATAAAAATAGTAAGCTTGACAGATTTGAAGGACATTCGTCAGGGAAAATTGAAAAATTAATTGATATAAAGGTAGAAGATGAAGAGAGAACTACAACTGGAATAAAAGAACTTGACAGAGTTCTAGGTGGAGGTTTAGTAAAGGGGTCTTTAATATTAGTAGGAGGAGACCCTGGAATAGGAAAATCTACCCTTTTGATACAGGTTGCTAATAACTTAGCTCATAATAATATTAACGTATTGTATGTATCTGGAGAGGAATCGCCTAAGCAAATAAAAATGAGATCTGATAGATTGAATATAAAGTCTAATAATCTTTACATATTATCTGAGACAAACATGGATATAATAAGAAATGCAGTAGAAAAATTGGATCCAGATGTATTAATAGTAGACTCAATTCAAACTATATATACCCCTAATATAACATCAGCTCCAGGTAGTGTAAGCCAAGTTAGGGAAGTTACAGGTATATTGATGAAACTTGCTAAAATAAATGGGATAGCAACATTTATTGTAGGCCATGTTACTAAGGAAGGAGCTATAGCAGGTCCAAGGGTTTTAGAGCATATGGTAGATACTGTACTATATTTTGAAGGTGAAAGGCATCTAATATATAGGATTTTAAGAGCAGTTAAAAATAGGTTTGGTTCTACAAATGAAATAGGAATATTTGAAATGAGGGAAGAAGGGTTAGTTGAGATAAAAAACCCTTCAGAAATGTTATTGTCTGGAAGACCGTTAAATGCTTCGGGAACTATTGTTGTTCCAAGTATGGAAGGTACCCGTTCTATGCTTATAGAGATTCAATCTTTGGTAAGTTATACTGCTTTTGGAATGCCTAGAAGAGTAGCTACAGGTATAGATTATAATAGAGTTATACTTATGATTGCAGTTTTAGAGAAAAAAGTAGGACTTCAAATGCAAAACTATGATGCTTATGTTAATGTAATAGGAGGAATTCAGATAAGAGAGCCTGCTATTGATTTGGGAATAATATGTTCACTTGCTTCTAGTTTTAGAGATATACAAATAGATTCTGATATTGTAGTAATTGGAGAAGTTGGTTTAACTGGAGAAGTGAGAGCTGTTAATAATATTGATAAGAGAATACTAGAAGCAGATAAGCTTGGATTTAAAAGAATAGTTATTCCCAAGTCTAATCTTAGGGATCTAAAATTAAACACTACAATAGATATCGTTGGGGTTTCAAGTGTTGCTGATGCATTGGATATAGTTCTAGGAGGGTAAAGGACTATGGAAGAACAATTACCTATGCAAAAAAATATATATGAGTCCTTAAAAATTGTAGCACCTGGCACTTTTCTAAGAGAAGGATTAGAAAATATAGTAAAGGCAAAAACAGGGGCATTGATAGTAGTAGGAGATACTCAACAGGTTTTAGATATAGTAGATGGAGGATTTTACATAAATAGTGAATTTACACCAGCTCATTTGTATGAATTAGCAAAGATGGATGGAGCAATAATATTAAGCAAGGATTGCAAAAAAATATTATATGCTAATGCTCAGCTAATTCCAGATTCTTCTATAATTTCTAATGAAACTGGGATAAGGCATAGGACAGCGGAAAGAGTTGCAACTCAGACTGGGGAGTTAGTTATTGCAATTTCACAGCGAAGAAGTATTATTACTTTATATAAAGGTACTTGTAAATATATAATAAAAGATTCAAGTAAGATTTTAAATAATGCTAATCAGGCAATACAAACCCTTGAAAAATATAAAGCAGTATTAAAACAAGAGACAGCAAATTTGGGAGCATTGGAATTCGAGGATTTAGTTACTGTATATGATGTAGTGAAGGTGTTGCAGAGAACAGAAATGGTAATGAGGGTATCTTTGGAAATAAAAAAATATATAATCGAATTAGGTAACGAAGGAAGGCTTATAAGTATGCAATTGGAAGAACTAATAGATAATGTTGAAGAAGACGGTATAAATATTATTCGAGATTATTGTACTAAATGCAATGAACATAAATATCTCGATATAAAGAAAGATATTAGTCGATTATCTTCAGAAGAATTGTTAAATTTAACTACTATTGCTAGTTTGTTAGGATATGATGATGATATTAATTCCTTAGATAAAGGAGTACATGCTAAAGGTTATAGGTTTTTAAGTAAAATTCCTCGTTTGCCTTCTAGTGTTATTGAAAATGTAATAAATATGTTTGGTTCATTTCAAGGAATATTGAAAGCTTCTATATCTCAGCTTGATGCAGCAGAAGGCATAGGAGAGATTAGAGCGAAAACTATTAAAGAAAGCTTAAGAAGATTTCAAGAACAATTTTATCTAGATAGGCACATATAATACATCAAAAACCTAACAGCATAGATTTAGCTGTTAGGCAAATTTGAGCTAATATTAATACATACTATAAACACCTAAGGT
Source organism: Brassicibacter thermophilus (assembly GCF_055378355.1). Taxonomy (NCBI): domain Bacteria; kingdom Bacillati; phylum Bacillota; class Tissierellia; order Tissierellales; family Thermohalobacteraceae; genus Brassicibacter; species Brassicibacter thermophilus. The sequence continues at coordinate 626,453 of NZ_AP042446.1, forward strand.
TTTAATTTCTTTTAATTCTTTATATATGACATCAGAGAGATTAATATCTAAGGTGTTACATAATGCTGCTAAATAAAACATATAATTACCAATTTCTTCTTCGATTTTTTCTTTACATATTTCACAAAGTTTGCCATCAACATGGGTTTTTAAATGGGATTTTAGTTCTTCAAGGGTTTCTTTTTTATACTCTTGCTTACTAGCATTAATTTTTATACAACCACATGATGTGGTAGACTTCACTACAGCTCTATTAATTCTAGCATTTGATTCTTCTAACTTTGAAATTGTGTCTAATATACTTTTGTGCCTTATGAGTACATCGGATACTTTACTTTGAAAATCATCACAAAGTTTATCGCTATCCATTAAATCACCTCAATTATAGTTAATATCTACACTCTAATTATACTGATTGGTACAAGCATTTGTCAATTAAAAGAATTATTAAATTAATATAAATTAAAATTTTTACTAAGAAAAGATAAACGGGTTAACAATTTAATTATCACTCATTGAAAAATTAATTTTGAAATAAAAAAATGTCATTGACAACACTAGAGCTTATGTGGTAAAATAATTTATTTAATTATTTGACAAACTTACATAAATATAGTATACTTAATAATGTAGTCAGGTCTATAGTTGGGAGGTTATGCTTTATGTTTAATATAGGGGATAAAATAGTATATCCTATGCATGGAGCAGGAATTATAGTTGCAATAGAGGAAAAAGAGATATTAGGAGAAAAGCGAAAATACTATGTTATGCAGATGCCTATGGGTGATATGAAAGTTATGGTTCCTATAGACAATGTAGAGCAGATTGGTATCAGAGAGGTTGTAGACAGTAATGAAATAGAGCAGGTACTTGCTGTGTTAAGTGATAATAAAACTAAAATGCCTCAAAATTGGAATAGACGTTATAGAGCCAATATGGATAAAATTAAAAGTGGGGATATTTATGAGATAGCATGTGTTGTTCGTAATCTTATTATAAGGGATAGGGAAAAAGGACTATCCACAGGTGAAAGAAAGATGCTTAACAGTGCGAAACAGATGCTGATAAGTGAGATTGTTTTATCAAAAGGGTTAGGGCAGGCGGAAACAGAGAAATTAATTGAAGAGATTGTGAATTAGCGTCTTTTTAGGCGCTTGTTTTTGTTGCATATTTTGATAAGTGATAGTATAATAATATCTTAATTAGAAAAAAATTTTAACTAAGGTTTTTTACACTATAATAGTTTTATATTATGATTAAATATTGAAAAATGTGGTATCTTAGTTATAGAATGATTATATATTGGAAACAATGATAGTAGGAGGTGATTAAAAATATGGCAAATAAAATTATCAGAGGTTTTATTACTCTTATAGGTATGCTAATAGGTTATGGAGTAGTAACTGCTTTATCGACATTTGGAGTATTAAAGCTTTCTGAAATGGGGATTTATGGCATTTTAATTAACATTTTTATAGTTTTGTTAGGAGGAATTATATTTTTTATTTTAACGCCAAAGTTTGTTAAGTTGGGGAAAAAGATTACTTCTTTTATGGAAGGAGAACTTCAAAATATACCAGCATCAGATATCATTTTAGGTTCAGTTGGATTAATAGTTGGGTTAGTTATTGCATATTTGGTAAGTCAACCATTTTACAGTCTTGATACTCCTTATATAGGAGTTATTGTTTCAATAGTACTTTATTTAATTTTAGGATATCTTGGAGTGAAAATTCCTACTAGAAAAAGAGATGATTTTAGTGTTTTATTAAATGTATTTAAGAAATCGGGAACAAAGGAAAAACCACTTAAAACTGTTTCTAAAGCTACGCCAAAGATCTTAGATACAAGTGTTATCATCGATGGAAGGATTGCAGATATTTGTATGACTGGTTTTATTGAAGGGCCATTGATTATCCCTGAGTTTGTTTTAGAAGAATTACAGCATATAGCTGATTCATCTGATTCATTAAAGAGAAATAGAGGCAGAAGAGGTTTGGACATATTAAATAAAATCCAAAAAGAGTTGGATATAGAAGTGATTATCTATGATAAGGACTTTGATGACGTTGCAGAAGTAGATAGTAAACTTCTTAAGGTTGCTCAACTTTTAAAGGGTAAGGTAGTAACTAATGACTTTAATTTGAATAAAGTTGCTGAATTTCATGGAGTTGATGTTTTAAATATAAATGAGCTTGCTAATGCTGTAAAACCAGTAGTATTGCCTGGAGAAGAAATGGTAGTACAGGTAGTAAAGGACGGTAAAGAATCAGGCCAAGGATTAGCATATCTTGATGATGGTACTATGATAGTTGTTGAAGGTGGGAAGAAACATATAGGCCAAACAATAGGTGTATTAGTTACAAGTGTTCTACAAACTGCAGCAGGAAGAATGATATTTGCTAAACCTAAAACATTAGTTGATAGAGCTGTATAATTTTTATAGTATACTTATAAAGCCTAGCTATTTTAGTTAGGCTTTTTTTATGTAATTTTTTTAAGTGAGAAAATACATAACTATTGTAAGGTTAAAATTTAATAGATTATTTTTTTACGATTTCTTCAAGTAAATAGAATTTGCAGATATTTTCTAATACATTTTTCTTTGCCATTAACAGACATGCTATATGATATAATAATTTAAGAGGTGAAGATAATGGCATATAAAGGAAAATATATTTCTGTTATAATACCTGCAGCGGGAACAGGTAGCAGGATGAATACTAAGATAAATAAACAATTTATTTTGTTAAATGATAAACCTGTTTTAGCTCATACGATAGAAAAGTTTAATAATTGTAAATATGTTGATGAAATAATTTTAGTATTAAAACAAAATGAAATAGATTATTGCAGAAAAGAAATCATTCATAAGTATAAATATAATAAAGTTGTTAAAATTATAACAGGAGGAAAAGAGAGGCAAGATTCTGTATACAATGGTTTATTAGAAGTAAGTAATAATAAAAGCATTGTGTTAATACATGATGGGGCAAGGCCATTTATAACAGAAAATGATATAATTAATTGTATTGAAGGTGTTATTCAATATGGTTGTTGTGTTTTAGGAGTGCCAGTGAAAGACACTATAAAGATTGTAGATGACAAACGTAATGTTGTAGATACTCCTGAAAGAAAAAAATTATGGGCTGTGCAAACACCTCAGTCCTTTTATTATAATACAATATTAGATGCTCATAAAAAGGCGAAGAAAGATAATATAGTAGCCACTGATGATAGTATGCTTGTAGAAAGAATAGGTGAAAAAGTACATATGATTATGGGAAATTATAGAAATATTAAGATAACTACCATAGAAGATTTAAATCTTGCTTTATCATTTTTAAATGATGGGAGAGAGGTACAATGAGGATAGGTATTGGATATGATGTTCATAAATTAATAGAAGGTAGAAAATTGATACTGGGTGGTGTAGAAATAGAATATAAAAGAGGGCTTTTAGGACATTCTGATGCTGATGTTTTAATTCACGCTATTATAGACAGTATATTAGGTGCTATGAGTTTAGGAGACATTGGTAAACATTTTCCAGATACTGATGATAAGTATAAAGGAATATCAAGTATTAAGCTTTTAAAAGAAATAACAGTAATATTAAAAGAAAATAGATACAAGATAAATAATATAGATTCTATAATAGTAGCACAAAAACCAAAACTTTCACCTTATATAGAACAAATGAGGATAAATATTGCTCAGGCTTTAAATATAGCTGTTGAAGATGTAAATGTAAAGGCAACAACTACAGAGGAATTAGGTTTTGAAGGAAGGGAGGAAGGAATATCTGCTCAAGCAGTATGTACTCTTGTAGAAATGAATTGAAGGGGTGAATATATTGATAGAATTAAGAAATTTAACTAAGAAATTTAAAAATGTTGAAGCTGTGAAGAGGATTTCATTTAAAGTAGATAAGGGAATAGTATTTGGTCTTTTAGGCGAAAATGGAGCAGGGAAGACTACTACTCTTAGGATGCTTGCTACAATGTTAGAGCCAACGGAAGGTACTGCTATTATAAATGGTGTGGACCTTGTAAAAAATCCAGCAGGTATAAGGGCTCAAATTGGAATTTTATTTGGAGGAAGTACAGGATTGTATGATAGATTGACAGCTAGAGAGAATATTGAGTATTTTGGACTATTAAATGGTATGGAAAAGAATAAAATAAATGAAAGAATAAATGAATTATCTAAGAGATTGGATATGGATGAATACATAGATAGAAGAGTTGGAAAGTTTTCTAAAGGGATGAAACAAAAAGTGGCTATAGCAAGGAGTATAGTTCATAATCCTGAAGTAATGCTATTTGATGAACCTACTTCTGGGCTAGATGTTACGGCCATAAGAATAGTACATAAGTTTATAAAAGAGTTAAAGGATGAAGGGAAGACAATAATATTCTCCAGTCATTCTATGGAAGAAGTAGAAAAACTATGTGATGAAGTGGGAATTATTCATAAAGGTTCCATAGTTGAAGTGTCTAAGCTTGAAAATTTGAAAGATAAATATTCTGGATTAAGCCTTGAGGATATTTTTGTGAAATTGGTAGGTGATAATAATGGGCTTTAGGTATATGTGGATAGTATTAAAAAAAGAGTTGAAAGATACATTTAGAGATAGAAAAACAATCTTTACTAGTATAATTATACCCATAATAATATTTCCAGTATTAGCTTTTGTAATAGGAATAGGAACATCAGGATTAATGGACGAAGGTAGTAAACCTGTTGATATTTCAGTTATTTATGAAGAAGATAACCAATTAGTGAAGTATCTTAAAAACAATAAAAATGTTAATATTAAAAACATAGGTGATCCTTATGAAGCATTGAATAAGCTTGATGTTAAGGTAATTTTAAAAATAGAAAAAGGATTTGATGAAAATATTGAAAAAGGTGAAATGGGGAAAATAGAGCTTATATATGATGAATCTAGCCAAAATTCAAGTATAGCCTTTTCACGACTACGAAGTATCATAAAAGATTATTCACAAGAAATAGCTTATACAAGGTTAAAACAGAAAGGAATAGACCCTGATATTTTGACTCCTATAGAAATAAAAGAAAATTCTATTGCAAAAGAAGATGGAACAAGCATGGCTATATTTGCTATGTTACTTCCCTTTATGCTTACAATATGGTCTGCTGTTGGAGGCATACCTGCAGCTACTGATTTAGGTGCTGGTGAAAAGGAAAGGCAGACACTTGAACCTCTTCTTACTACTAAAGCTAGTAGGCTATCCATACTTGTAGGAAAATATTTTACTGTGGTAATAGCTGGAATTATGGGAACTTTAGCAGCACTTATAGGGGTTTTAATTGCTTCAAAAATTAATCCATATTTCATGGGAGCAGGAGTAATGTTGCCGGTATCATCTATTATAGTAATAGCATTATTCTGCTTAGGGCTTGCATTAGTATTTGCTGGATTAGAACTAGTCGTAAGCTTTTATGCAAGAAACTTTAAAGAAGCTCAAACTTATCTCAGCCCTTTAACAATTGTGTTAATGATTCCAGCATATTTAACTATGTTTCTTGACGGAAGAGCTATACCAGAAAAATATTTCCACATACCTGTAATTAATACTATAGCTATAATAAAAGAAGCAATTGTACCCATAATAAACTTTAAACATATCGTTATAGTGGTTTTATGGAGTATAATATACGTAGGATTATCAATTTTTATAACTATTAAGATGTTTAACAAAGAATCTGTTATATTTAGGGCATAAATAAACCTCTGGTTTTCAAGCCAGAGGTTTTATCTTTATTTACAATCCATTGATATTGAAGCTTGAAATATTTCCTTCTATCTCTATATTTATCTTATATTTTGCGTCATTGTAATTATTGCTAATATATACATTTTTTTGAGGATTTGAGTAATCAAAGTCATTAATATTTAGGCTAGATAGATTTTTATCCAGTTCAACTTTAAATCCTACATCTTCAGGCAATATTATAGTTGAACTAGAAGCATTACTTTCTATTTTTATCGAAACATCTTTGTGAATGTTCTCGTCAAATTTAAGCTCTAAGCTTCCAGCATTTATTTCTGCATCAATATCGCTTACTCCTGCATAACCCAAGCCATTTGCCTGCAATGAGGCTGCATTTAGATCTATATCAAATTCTTTAAGATTACCTTTGTTTATACTATTAAAAGTTACTTCATTATCTACAGCATTTAATTCTAAAGAAATTCTATCTATAATCATATCTGTAAAGTCAAAATTGTTTTTACCTGCATTAATTTTAATGTCTAAATTTAATGGAATTTTATCTGTAAGCTTTAAATCCCACGTATTTTTTGCATTATTTAAGCTTTTTGGTTTAAATTTTTCGTATTTGTCACCTATATATAAATTATTGCCATTAAGTTTAATATCAGGAGTCATTTTATTTATATTGGTTTCTATGTTTGATTCAAATAATTTATTTTCAGCTTTTTCTAGATTTACTCTCACTGCATTTAGGTCAATATCTACATCTAAGCTTTTTTGCCCTTCCAAATCGTAAGATTCATTGTATGTTCTTAATTCTCCGATTTCTACAGATTGATTGTCATCTATAAAGTTACCGTTAATTTTATAAATCAATTTTTTTGTCTAATAGATAACTAGTCAGAATAAATAAGCCAATAAATGCTAAAACATAAATTATAGCGGAAGTAGCATTTATCTTATACACAAGGCTTGGGGAAACATTAAAACTGACCATTTCGTTAAATCTCATATGGTTTATTTTATCGCTAATCTTAACATATAATGGATAAGCTTTGGAAAGTTTATAACTTGTCATAAAAGTAAAGATATTAATTATAATAAAGAATATAAATCCTGCAAAACCACCAACCTTTTTATTTTTTAAAAGTTACTTTGCTTATAGTTATAGCAGAATATATGGTAATCATTAAAAAAATCATATTAAATAATGCATAAATAATTGAAATAATCACTGATTTTGTACTAATACTTTGAAATATCATATTTATGAAATTTTTGTTAAATAATAAATTTGCTGCAAAGTATTCTAAAATACCAGTTATTACTGTAGCAATAGCAAACCACAATAAAGTAACAAGTATTTTTGCTATCAATATTTCTTTACCGCTTACTGGCAATGTAAAAGTGAGGTATCCTCTATCTTCGTAAAGTTCGTTTCTGAAAGATCTTACAGAAAAAACTAATACTATTATGAATAATGCAACACTTATTAAGGTTATTAGGGAAAATATGCTAATTTTTTGCCAAGAATCTTGTTTAAGGAATACTCCTAAACTTAAAATGATACTTGATATAAAAACTATGAGGTAAAGCTTATAGCTTCCCTTTATATCATATTTTGCTAGCTTGAACATTATTCAAACACCTCCCTAAATAATTCATCTATTGATTTATTTTTTTCTATTCTGAGTTCTTCGGCATTACCATTAAGTATAATTTCTCCTTCAGATATAAAAGCTACATCATCAAAAATTCGTTCTATGTCTTTTACGAGATGTGTAGTTATGATAACAGAGCTTTTTTCATTAAAGTTTTGAATAATGGCATTAAGGATTTGTTCTCGAGCTACTGGGTCTACACCTGCAATAGGTTCATCAAATACGTATAACTTAGCTTCTCGTGATAATACTAAGGTAAGATTTAGCTTTTCACTCATTCCCTTTGATAGAGATGTTATCTTTGAGTTTTTGTCTAGTTTCATAAATTTTAATAAATCGTAAGCTTTTTCTTCATTAAAGTCTCTGTAAAAATCTTTATAAAAATTGATAGCATCTTTTATTTTCATCCATTTGTATAAGTGATTTCTATCAGGTAGATATGAGATGATCGATTTAGTATATGGCCCTGGAATTTGGCCGTCTATAAGTATACTGCCTGAAGATTGAGTCAATATACCACATATAATCTTTATTAATGTAGTTTTTCCACTGCCATTAGGGCCAAGTTGACCAAGTATTTTACCTTTTTCCAATTTAATATTGACATTTTTTAAAGCTTGTTTAGTGAAATAACTTTTACTCAAGTTATTAGTTTCCAAGATTAAATCCATTTAAAGTCCCTCCTTATTTAGTTCTTTATTTAAAGCGTCTAACATATCATTTTTATTAAATCCTAGTTCTTTCATACCAATGATGAAGTTATTTATTACATTTTTGGCCATATTCATCTTTAATTTTTTTATTGTTTCTTTATTTTCTACTACAAAACTACCCATTCCTCTTTGAGTATAAGTTAAACCTTCTCTTTCCAATTCTCTATATGCTCTTTGAATAGTATTTGGATTGACTTTTAGTTTTGATGATAATTCGCGTACAGAAAGCAACTTATCACCTCCTTTTAAATTTTCAGTAGCTATTTCTTTTTTTATTAAATCCATTATTTGAATGTAAATTGGGATCTTATCGTCAAAATTTATATTCAATGAAACACCTCCCAACCATAAAGGGCAATAAAGAATTAGTGTACTAATAATATAGTACACTAATATTCTAAAAGAGTCAACAAAAATATTACAAAACATTTGACAAAGGTTTAATTTTCTAGTAATATATAAAATAATATTAATGATATAGAAAATTTCATGGTAGAATGTTTTCTAAACTTTGTAAGTTTATAAGCTTAAAATCAATTAAAAATCCAACAAATAGGACTTAAAAATTTATATTTTGTAAAATTTTGACTTTGAATAATTATTTAATCTTTTCAATAATATAAATATCAATGGCAGTGAGAGGAAATAGTAGTTATCAATGATTTTCAGAGATGAAATCCTTGGCTGAAAGATTTCAAATCCTCTTGATAATGAACCCGTCCTTGAGCTTTTAGGGAGCTAAAACCCTAAACGATTGCTACGTTATAGCATAAGAGTGGACTTTTAAGTCTACTAGAGTGGTACCGCGGATGACCTTCGTCTCTAGAATGAGATGAAGGTTTTTATTTTTAATATAAATGAAGGGAGAAATGAATATGAAAATGAATAAAATGTATATGCCTACGTTGAGAGAAATACCATCTGAAGCTGAGATATCAAGTCATCAATTATTATTGAGAGCAGGTATGATTAGAAAACTAGTTTCAGGAGTATATTCTTATTTGCCTTTGGGATATAGGGTGATAAGAAAGATAGAAAATATAGTAAGGGAAGAAATGGATAGGTCTGGTTCACAGGAATTACTTATGTCAGCTATACAGCCTGCAGAGATATGGAAGCAGACTGGAAGATGGGATAATTTTGGCCCTGAAATGTTTAAGTTAAAGGATAGAAACGAAAGAGAGTTTTGTTTAGGACCTACCCATGAAGAATATTTTACAAGTTTGATTAAAGATGAGATAAAATCATATAAGCAGTTACCTTTAAATCTTTATCAAATACAGACAAAATACAGAGATGAAAAAAGGCCTAGGTTTGGACTTATAAGATGTAGAGAATTTATCATGAAAGATGCATATAGTTTTGATAAAGATGAAGAGGGCATGAAAAAGTCTTATATGGAAATGTGGAGAGCATATGATAGAATTTTTACTAGGTGTAAGTTAAATTATAAAGTAGTAGAAGGCGATTCAGGAGCAATGGGTGGAAGCGATTCACATGAATTTATTGCTATGTCGGAGGTTGGAGAAGCCGAAATAGCCTATTGCGAAAAATGCGATTATGCGGCTACAAATGAAAAAGCAGCAGCTTGTTATATAATTGAAGAAGATAATTTAGAAGAACTTCAATTTGAGAAAATTTATACTCCAGATATAAAAACTATAGAGGAATTGACAAATTTTTTGGGAGTATCAAAAGATAAATTTGTTAAAACCTTAATATATAAAGCTAAAGATCAAGTTGTAGCTGTACTAATACCAGGTAATAGAGAGTTAAACGAAGTTAAATTATGTAAAGTATTAGGGATACCTGAACATCAACTTGAGATGGCAGATGAAGAGACTGTTAAAGAAGTTACTGGAGCAAAAGTTGGATTTGCAGGACCTATAGGATTAAAAAGTGATGTTAAAGTATTAATTGATTCAAGAGTAACTAAGATGAAAAATTGTATTGTTGGAGCTAATGAAAGTGACTACCACTTTAAAAATGTGAACTATGGAAGAGATTTCACAGGTGAAGTTGTAGAAGACTTATTGCTTGTACGTGCAGGAGATATTTGTCCTAAATGTGGTGAAAAGTTAAAAATTGCTAGAGGAACAGAAGTGGGAAATATATTTCAATTAGGTACTAAATATAGTGATGGATTAAATGCGACATTTTTAGACGAAGATGGTAAAGAAAGAAAATTTGTAATGGGGTCTTATGGCGTTGGCATATCTAGAACTATGGCAGCTATTATAGAACAGTACCATGATGATAAAGGAATCATCTGGCCTTTAGTTGTTGCTCCATATCATGTGATAATTACTGTAGTTAATGTAAAAGATGAAAAACAAATGAAACTCGGTGAGAAACTTCATGATGAATTGACTAAAAAGGGAATTGAGGTATTGCTTGATGACAGAAAAGAAAGACCAGGAGTTAAGTTTAAGGACGCTGATCTTATAGGGATACCTATAAGAATTACAGTAGGAAGAAAAGCAGGCGAAAACATAGTAGAGTATTCATTGAGAAAAGAAGATAATAAGATTGAAATAAGTACAGACGAAATATTTGATAAAATTAAAGAAGCTTTTGAGGAAGAAGGCTTAGAAATATAAAACTTAGATTAAAGTTATTAAAAAACAGATAAAGTTCTTTTGTTTTAAAACAAAAGAACTTTATCTGTTTTTACAGAAAATTAAAGAAAAAGGAGGAAATACATAATCTAATATAGAATGATATTTATATAAATGATAAACTAAGGAACTGTTAACTTAAAATGAAAAAATAGCATGATTTTATAGAAAAATTCTTAATGGATCTTGACCTTACAGCCCTATATGAATTTTAGCTATTACAATAAAGCTGTCAAGGGTCAAGATAAACGAGCAAAGCTCGCCCTTGACAGCTTTATTTTAAATAGCTATGGAATGGTTAAGGGCTGTAAAAATAAAAATTGCATAGCAAATAAACCAAGAAATAAGGCAAAGCAGAGAGAACCCTTAACAAGTAAATATTATGCAGATAATAACCAATTACTGCGATCTCTATCGCTATATTTGGCACCTGCTACCTGGGCAGGAGTAAGGTTACTCAAAGAAGAATGAGGCCGTATATAATTAAAGAAGAATACAAAGTTTGCAATTAAGTTATTAGCGCTTTCGAAACAGTTAAAACCTCGCTTTGGTTTATACCAGGCTTTAAATTCCTTATTAAAAGATTCAATTATATTGTTTGATATATCATCATCAAAAGATTCAACTCTTATATGGTTGGCACCGGCAAAGATAGATTTAGCAGGCACCTTATAAGCACTATATCTATCAGTAACGATAGTATTAGGAATGCCAAATTTCTTTGCTTTTTTAAAAAGGCTGAAGGCCTGGTTAGAATTTCTGTAAGGAGATAGATGAAAATTTATAATAAAGCGAGTTTCAGAATCAATGATAAACCAGAGATAATGTTTTTTACCATTAATTTTAACAACAGTTTCATCAGCATGCCACTCATCAGAAGAAGATAAGTCAATGTGTGAAGAAAACTTATTAGCCATACTGTCAAACAAAGGTGCAAACTTTTTAACCCAGGATGCAATTGATACATGGGAAACCTTAATATTATATGTAATATAAAGAAACTGTGATATTTTTCTTGTTGAAGAGTTATTTAAAAAATAAAGGTTAAGGGCAGTAATAATAACAAACATAGGAAATCTCATTCTTTTAAAATTAGTTTTACCAGAAAGATTAGACGATGAGGGATTATGGATAGTAGTTGGTTTTGCGATAAAGAAAGAATGATAACATTTTTTATCTGAGCATCTGTAGTTTGTATAGTGCTTATAATCATGATGAATAAAAGATGCTTTGCCACATTTGGGGCATCTTGGATATTTGCTATTACGTGAAGTATTAGATTTAGGCTTTGTAGAGAATTGACGTTTACAATCACGGCATTGATACTTTTGATAACCGTAAGGATCTTTGCCAAATTTATAAAGTTTTGAAGAATTACATCTAGGACACTTAATTTTTGGTATAATAGTCATAGGCCTCGACCTCCTTTGGAGTAATGTTTGGTTGACAATTACTATTATACCTAAAGGAGTTCGAGGCTTTCAATTTTCATTTAAGTTAACAGAACGTAAACTAAAACTAGGAGGAAGAAATATGAGTATTATCATAAAAGCACTATTAATAGCAATTCTTTATTTTTTTAAAGATAATACTATTTTATTTTTAACTATTTCAGCTGTATTTATTATATTTGAGCTTATTAATCAGGAAGTAAGATCAAAAATATTTAAAAAGTTAGCACAAGAGAGTGAAAGATTTATTAAAGGAAAAAGCATTAATTTTGATAAACATACAAATAAAATGCTATTATTTTTTGATAATAGTGTATCAAATATAGTTGCTGCATTAAAAAAAGTTACAAATCATTTTAAAGAATTAGTGAGTAAACTTCAGATAACATCTGACATAATAAGTTCAGGTTCTAAACAAATTGATTATAATGTTAATATTGCAAAAGAAACATCTGAAGAGATATTAATATCTATTCGACAAATTTCTGCAGGAGCGGAAGATGGTGCTGATTCCGCTCAAAAAATTGTATCTAATACTAAGGACATAGTAAATAAAGCTAGTGAAGTAAAAGAAAAATCAAGGTTAACATTAAAAAGAACAGTAGATTTTAAAGATTATGTAAATAAGGTAGTAAATGCTTTCGACAAATTTAATTACAGTATGATGCAAACCTATGATCAAAGTGAAGAATCAGTAAAAGTAATTAGCGAGCTCGAAAAAAATATAGCTAAAATACAGGATTTTGTTCAGATAGTAGGAGATATTGCTGAACAGATTAATCTATTGTCATTAAATGCTGCTATCGAAGCAGCTAGAGCAGGAGAACATGGAAAAGGATTTGCTGTAGTTGCAGAGGAAATAAGAAAGTTAGCTACTCAATCATCTAATGCTGTTGAAGGAATAAGCGATATGGCGAAAGAAATAAATGCTAAAACTACAAAAACTATATTGGGAATAGAAGATGCTTTTGAGAAAATAAAGTTAAACATTGAGCAACTCAAAGAAGTATCAGAAATGTTTGAACAGACAAAAAATGCTATAGACGAAATTAATCAAGATGCTAATAGTATAACTGTTTTAAGTGATGAGCAATCAAGTGGCGTACTTAATATACAAGAGGAGATGGAAACTTTATCTGCAGCAATTGAGGAAATTTCAGCAGCAACACAACAGATAACAGCATCTATTCAGCAACATGATTTATCATTAGTAGAGTTATTAAATGAAGTAAAAAATCTTAAAAATAATTCTAATGAATTAAATGATTTTTTGAAGAAATTTGTATCTTTAGATATTGATAAAGGAGAGTTAGACAAGAGAATTAAAAAAGGAAAGGAAATAATTAAAAGCATAGCGACATTAAGTGAAATAGTGTCTATGGATAAGGATAAGCATAAAATTAAAATTTCGGAAATAATGTCAAAACAAGAGTTGTTTGGAGATTTTATAACCTTAGATAAAAATGGGAATGTCTTATATACATACCTTGATACAAATATAAAAAGTTTTGCATATAGACCATGGTTTAGAGAGTCTATAAAAGGTAAGATATATGAGACTGATGTATTTATATCTGCTATTATTAAAAAACCTATTATGATTATTTCAGCTCCTATTGTTAATGACAAAGGAGATATAGTTGGAGTAATTGCCGGAAATTTGAAATTAGATTAATAGCATGGTATTTTACCATGTTATTTTTTTATGGGAAAAATTTATAATCACTATGGTATTATATGCAAGTATTCAAACTTTAATTTTAAATATCTTTAAGAAAAATAAATTTTATCTACATTATGCAATTTACCTATGTGTATAATATTTTTCAATGTATAGAATAATAAACATATGGTTGTAGAAGAAATTTCATAAAATGATTTATTTAGATTTGCACGATTTTGATTATGTAGTAATTAAAGTGCTGAGTTTGTTTATCTATATAATAAAGGTATAGAGGATGGGATGAGATATGATGAGAAAAAACATATGGATTATATTATTGCTTATAATAGTTTCGAATATTGCTTTTGGGGATTCTTATAATGATATTGTTGTAAGTTTAGGTGAGGATTTAAGCGAGGAACAAAGGATTCAAGTACTTGATTTATTTGACGTTGATGATGATGTAAGAACTGTTTATGTTACAAACCAAGAAGAGAGAAAGTATCTTGGACAATATATTGATGAAAAGAAAATAGGAACAAAAGCTATATCTTGCGCATATGTGAGGAAACTTTCTAATAATCAAGGTATAAATATTAGTACATATAATATAAACTGGGTAACAAAAGAAATGTATGCTAATGCTTTAATAACAGCAGGAATAAAAGACGCTGAGGTAAAGGTAGCTGCACCTGTGGCTGTTTCTGGTACTGCAGCTCTCACAGGGATAATAAAAGCCTTTGAAGATATAAGTGGAAAAAACATAGGAGAAAAAGAAAAGCAAATTGCAAACGAGGAAATATCAAAGACTGGACAATTAGGTCAGGAAATTGGGAAAGATAATGCTAGCCAACTTATTAAGCAAATAAAAGAAGAAATAGTAGAAAAGAATATTAAAGATGAAAAAGATATAAGACAAATTATTATAAATATATCACAAAACCTTGAAATCAATCTTACAGAAGAGCAGATTAATGATATATTGGAGCTTATGAAGAATATTTCTTCATTAAACCTTAATTTAGAGGACATAAAGGGACAGCTTAAAAATATATCTGATAAAGTAAATGAAATATCTCAAGAAAACAAAGAAGTTAAATCATTACTGCAAAGGATATTAGATTTTTTTAAAAAACTATTTAAGGGATTATCAACATTGCTAAACAATTTGTAAACATAAGTTGCCATTAATAATCATGTATTATATAATATAACAAGTATAAATGGTATTTTGGAGGTGTAATAATGAAGGAAGTGAGAGTGAGGTTTGCTCCCAGTCCTACTGGATATTTGCATATTGGGGGATTGAGAACAGCTCTTTATGATTATTTATTTGCAAAACACAATAATGGTAAGTATATTCTAAGAATAGAAGATACCGATAGAACAAGATATGTTGAAGGAGCTATAGAAAATTTAATTGAATCATTGTTGTGGGCAGGAATTGTTCATGACGAAGGTGTATTTGTTGAAAATGGGAAAATAGTACAAAAAGGTGAGTATGGACCATATATACAATCAGAAAGATTAGATATATATAAAAAGTATATTGATGAATTAATAGAAAAAGGACATGCTTATTATTGTTTTTGTACTAAAGAAAGGCTTGATAAGATTAGAGAAGAACAAAAGCATAGAGGTGAAGTACCAAAATATGATGGTTTTTGCAGGGGCATAGATATTGAAGAAGCTAAAGAAAGGATAGCTAAAGGAGAGAAATATACAGTAAGACTTAAGCTTCCTCCTAATAAGGATATAAAATTTCACGATGTTATTAGAGGAGATATAACTATAAATACTAATGATTTAGACGATCAAGTATTGTTAAAATCAGATGGGTTCCCTACTTACCACCTTGCAGTAGTTGTTGATGATCATCTTATGAAGATAACTCATGTGGTAAGGGGAGAAGAGTGGCTTCCATCAGCTCCTAAGCATGTATATCTTTATGAAGCATTTGGCTGGGAACAGCCAGAATATGTTCATCTTCCAACAGTTTTAAATAAGGAAAAGAAAAAATTAAGTAAAAGACACGGTGATGTATCTGTAGGAGATTTTAGGAAAAAAGGATATTTGCCTGAAGCTTTAATAAATTATCTTGCTATGGTAGGTTGGAGTCCTAATAGCAATAAAGAAATTTTCACAATGGAAGAGTTGATTGATGAATTTTCATTTGATAGAGTATCAAATGCTGGTGGAGTATTTGATAAAGATAAATTAGATTGGGTAAACGGCCATTATATTAGGAGTACTGATATTGATAAGATTACTAAACTTGCAATCCCATATCTTAAAGATGCAGGTTACATAAATGATGATGATATTAATAATAGATACGAATGGATAAAAACTTTAGTTTCTACTGTACGTGAAAGCTTATCTTATATGTCAGAGATAACAGATAAGGTAGATATATTCTTTAAAAACGAAATAAAGCCTGAGAATGATGAAGTATTAGAAGTACTTAGCGGAGAACAAGTACCAGATTTGTTTAAGAAATTTAAAGCTGAGTTACAAGAGGTAGATGAAGTAGATGAAGAATTTGCATCTTCTGTTATGAAGAGGTTAAGGAAATCTACAGGAATTAAAGGAAAACAATTATTTATGCCAATAAGAGCAGCTTTGACAGGCCAATTGCATGGGCCTGAGTTGTCAAATGTTTTATTAGTATTAGGTAAACAAAAAATATTAAAGCGCATAGAATATGTAGAAAGTAATATTTTAAATCAATTGTCTTGAATATTTTCAAATATTTATATAAAATAAATATAAAGTAAATATGATTTAAAAGCTATGATAAGGTAGAGTAAGTCTATAAATGCTTACAGAGAGAGGCTTTATTAGCTGAGAGGAGTCTTAAGTAAATGATAGATTGAAGTGCACCTTAGAGCTGTTGCCTGAAGTAGTAGTATGGTAAACCGGAACAAGCCGTTATTTTTAATGAGTGGAATTTTATTCAATTAGAGTGGAACCGCGATATAGTCGTCTCTGTAAATTAGAGATGGCTATTTTTTTAAGACGATATAAATGATATAAAACAAATATTAAAACGTTGCTTATCTATAAGGTAAAACGTTAGAAAGGAGATGTAGGTTGTGAGATTGTATAATAGCTTGACTAGAAAAAAGGAAGAATTCAAATCTATTGTTCCAAATAAAGTTACCATGTATGTATGTGGTCCAACGGTATATAATTACATCCATGTTGGAAATGCTAGACCTTTAGTAGTATTTGATACATTAAGAAGATACTTTCAATTCAAGGGATATGAAGTAGATTATATAGTTAATTTTACTGATATTGACGATAAGATGATAAAAAAAGCTAATGAAGAGGGGAAAACAGTTAAAGAAATAGCTGATAAGTATATAAAAGAATACTTTAAAGATGCGGAAGGACTATTATTGGAAGAAGATGCAACTATGCACCCAAGGGCTACAGAGCAAATACCACAGATAATAAAGTTTATTGAAACTTTAGAAGAAAAGGGTTACGCTTATAATGTAGATGGAAATGTGTATTTTAACATATCTAAGTTTGATGGATATGGAAAACTTTCTGGTAAAAATATTGATGACTTAATTTCTGGTGCAAGAGTGGAAGTAAGTGATGAAAAAAATAATCCTATGGATTTTGCTCTTTGGAAAAAGGAAAAACCAGGAGAACCATCATGGGATAGCCCATGGGGGAAAGGAAGACCTGGGTGGCATATTGAATGTTCTGTAATGGCAAAAAACTATCTTGGGGATACTATAGATATACATGCAGGTGGGGAAGACTTGCAATTTCCTCATCACGAGAATGAGATTGCTCAAAGTGAAGCGTGCACAGGGAAGCCTTTTGCTAATTATTGGCTTCATAATTCTATGATTAATATTGATAATAAGAAGATGTCAAAATCTAAATCTAATTTCTTTACTGTAAGGGAAATAAGTGAAGAATTTGACCTTGAAATTTTGAGATTTTTTATATTATCAGCTCACTACAGAAATCCTATTAATTTTAGCAGGGAATTACTAGCTCAATCTAAAAAAGGCCTTGAGAGACTGTATAACGGCAAAAAAAATCTTGAATATTTGATGAATGTTTGTGAAGATAAAGTACTTACAGAAGAAGATAATAAACATATAGAGAATATAAATGAATTAAAGAATAAATTTATTCAAAGCATGGAAGATGATATAAATACTGCTGATGCTATTGCTTCATTATTTGAGATAGTAAAATATTCTAATACTTATTTTTCAAATCAATCTTCAAAGGCTTTAATTAAAGAAACTTACGAAGTGCTTATGAATTTAAGTGATATATTAGGTTTACTTAAAAAAGAAGAGGAAAAATTAGACAAAGAGGTAGAAGAGCTTATATCAAAGAGAAGTGAAGCAAGAAAGAATAAAGATTACAAGTTAGCAGATCAAATAAGAGATAAACTTAAAAGTATGGGAATTTTATTAGAGGATACTCCAAATGGAGTAAAGTGGAAAAAAATAAGATAATGAGGAGAAAAAAATTAATGATAGACTTTAGTATAGTAAATGATTCATGGAATATAAAAAATGTAAAAATGCTATCTCCACTTCAACTTGCATATATTGGGGATGCTGTATATGATTTGATGGTAAGAACTTATCTGATAGGAATAAATAATTTGTCAGTCAATGAACTTCATAAAGAGTCTGTAAAATATGTTAAGGCAAAGGCTCAGGCTGATATAATACATTATATTGAAGATAAACTTACTGAAGAGGAGTGGAATATAGTAAAAAGAGGTAGAAATGCCAAATCTGGTTCTACACCTAAAAATGCTAACCTTCAAGATTATAAATATGCTACTGGTTTTGAAACTTTAATAGGATATTTATACTTAACAGGACAAAATAAAAGAATAATGGAGATATTTGATATGATTATCAAAAAGTAAGGGAGATTTGCTAAAGCTCCTTTACTTTTATGATATAATAATTTTATAGTAATTGGAGAAATTTTTAATGGTTTTATAATTAAAGGGGGAGTTTAATGGAGGCAAAGCTTAAAGTTAACTTATTAAGATATACACCAGATGCTGAAAGATTAGTAGCTTCAGCAGCTAAGTTATGTTATTCACGAGTTGGGATTAACGATATAGAGGATAAACTTAGTGAAGATAAGGTAGCTAAATTTTTAAATATGCTTATGAGTATGGGACACGAATCACCAGTAGAACATGTTTCTTTTACTTTTGGAGTTGAAGGTGTAAGTAGAGTGCTTACTCATCAATTAGTAAGGCACAGAATAGGGGCCTCCTACTCTCAACAATCACAAAGATATGTGAAACTTGAACAATTTGAGTATATTATTCCACCTGATATTGCAAATGACTCTGGAGCTAAAAGTTTGTTTATTAAGTCAATGAAGGAAGCGCAAAAATATTATGACGAGTTAACTAATATTTTATTTAAAAAGCATTATGGTGAATATAAAAAAAAAGGATATAAAGAAGAAAAAGCTAAATTCATGGCTGAAAAACGTGCTATTGAGGATGCGCGTTATGTTTTCCCAAATGCATGTGAAACAAAGATAGTTTTTACCATGAATGCGAGGGCGCTGTTTAATTTTTTTAAGCATAGATGTTGTAATAGAGCTCAATGGGAAATTAGGCAGCTTGCTATTGAAATGTTAAAACAGGTTCGTAGAGTTTGTCCTACTCTTTTTAAATATTCGGGGCCAAGTTGTATTAGTGGTCCATGTCCTGAAGGTAAAATGAGCTGTGGTATGATTAATGAAGTAAGAGAAAAATTTAAAAACATATGATTAATAGTGAAATTTAGGGAGTGAATAGAGTTGAAAGATACAGGTATTATAGAGGGCAGAAATCCAGTTATTGAGGCTTTAAAGTCTGATAGAGAGATAGAAAAGATTTTAATTGCTAAAGGTTCACAGCAAGGTTCCATTGGGAAAATTATTGGTATGGCTAGGGATAAAAAGATTATTATTCAGAACGTTGAGAGGAAAAAATTGGACTTAATGTCTTCTACAAATTCTCACCAGGGGGTAATAGCTATTGCTTCTGCATATAGATATAAGACTATAGATGATATATTTGAGAATGCTAAGGAACACAATGAAGATCCTTTCGTAGTAGTACTTGACGAAATTACTGATCCTCATAACTTAGGTTCTATAATTAGAACAGCGGAATGTGCTGGTGCTCATGGAGTAATAATACCTAAAAGAAGGTCAGCAGGGGTAACATCGGTAGTATCAAAAACTTCTGCTGGAGCTTTAGAATACATACCTGTAGCTAAGGTATCCAATATATCATATGCCATAGATGAGCTTAAAAATAGAGGTGTTTGGATATATGGTGCAGATGCAAAAGGGGAAGAAAATTATTTTGAAAAAAAATTAACCGGACCAGTTGCTTTGGTTATAGGAAGTGAAGGCAAAGGTATATCCAGATTGGTAAAGGAAAAGTGCGATTTTTTAATAAGTATACCTATGAAAGGTAATATAAATTCACTAAATGCTTCTGTTGCTGCTTCTTTAATAATGTATGAGGTTTTAAGGCAAAGAGAATATAAAAAAATGTGAAATGAAAAGAGATATAAAGGAATATTTATTTGTAGATGGTTACAATATTATTAACGCATGGGATAACCTAAGACTATTAAGCAAAGATAGCCTTGAAGCAGCAAGAAATGAGCTAATAGAAATTATGGCAGAATATAGTTCTTATACAGGTATAAAAGTAGCCATAGTATTTGATGCTCATTTGGTTAAGGGAAGCATACAGAAAAAAGATGTAATTAAAGGAGTAGAAGTTATTTACACTAGGGAGAGAGAAAGTGCAGACCACTATATTGAAAGAATGTTAAACGATATAGGAAAAACTAAAAAGGTAAGAGTTGCTACTTCAGACTGGCTTGAACAGCAAGTAGTCTTTGGTAGAGGTGGCATTAGGATATCAGCAAGGGAATTAAAAATAGAAGTAGAAGATTGCAAAAAAAATATTCGTGCTAAAGCGTCTAGAGCTAAAGCTAAAAATAATTTATTAATTGGTGGATTAGATGAGGAACAACTAAAAAAACTTCAAAGATTTAGAGAAAATCAGTAAAATTCTTGACTCAAGGGTTGATATTAATTATAATAAATTTATGGGTTTTACATTTTTTTATGTATTTTTGGAGGGGATGCTTGTGGGATTTGGTGTATATAAGGAGCTGTCTATGGAAATTTATGCTTTAATGGACGATGAAGATGTAGTAGAAGATGCAAAAAACGGTGATCATAATGCATTAGAGTATTTAATGAAGAAGTATAAAAATTTTGTTAGGGCTAAAGCTAGGTCTTATTTTTTAATAGGTGCTGATAAAGAAGATATAATACAAGAAGGAATGATCGGACTATATAAGGCAATTCGTGATTATAAAAAGGACAAACTCACTTCTTTTAGAGCTTTTGCTGAATTGTGCATTACAAGACAAATTATAACAGCAATAAAAACAGCCACAAGACAAAAGCATATCCCTTTGAATTCTTATGTATCTTTAAATAAACCTATATACGATGAAGAATCTGATAGGACTTTATTAGATGTTTTGTGTGGTGTAAAAATAACTGATCCTGAAGAACTCATAATAAGTAGGGAAGAATTAAATAATATTGAGAACAAGATCGGTGAAATATTAAGTGATCTTGAGTTGGAAGTATTGATGTCATATTTACAAGGTAAGTCTTATCAAGAAATAGCTGCAGATTTAGACAGGCATGTAAAATCAATAGATAATGCACTGCAAAGAGTTAAAAGAAAATTAGAAAGATATTTAGAAGTTAGAGATTCATAACATTAATGGCAAATAATTATTTACTATTGACAATAGATTACCCAAATAGTAAAATAATTAACAGTGATGAATGCCCATGTAGCTCAGCAGGTAGAGCACTTGCATGGTAAGCAAGAGGTCACCGGTTCAAGTCCGGTCGTGGGCTCCACAAGCACATTTATATTGTGAAACACCCGGATGAGTTTATTAATTTTTAAACAAAATAAGGAGGAATAAAAGATGGCAAAAGAAAAATTTGAGAGAACCAAACCACATGTTAATATTGGAACAATAGGGCACGTAGACCACGGTAAGACAACATTAACAGCAGCGATAACAAGAGTATTACACGAGAGATTAGGTACAGGGGAATATGTAGCATTTGACAACATAGATAAAGCGCCAGAAGAAAGAGAAAGAGGAATCACAATATCAACAGCACACGTAGAATACGAAACAGAAAATAGACACTACGCGCACGTAGACTGTCCAGGTCATGCTGACTACGTAAAGAACATGATTACAGGAGCAGCACAGATGGACGGAGCAATTTTAGTAGTATCAGCAGCAGATGGACCAATGCCACAAACAAGAGAACACATATTACTATCAAGACAGGTAGGAGTACCAAAGATAATAGTATTTTTAAACAAGGCAGACATGGTAGATGACGATGAATTAATCGAATTAGTAGAAATGGAAGTAAGAGAATTATTAAACGAATATGAATTTGATGGAGACAACACACCAATAGTAGTAGGGTCAGCATTAAAAGCATTAGAAGACCCAAATGGTAAATGGGGAGATAAGATACTAGAATTAATGAAAGTAGTAGACGAAACAATACCAACACCAGAAAGAGATATAAACAAACCATTCTTAATGCCAGTAGAAGATGTATTTAGTATAACAGGAAGAGGAACAGTAGCGACAGGAAGAGTAGAAAGAGGAGTATTAAAAGTACAAGACCAAGTAGAAATAGTAGGGTTAGCAGAAGAGACAAGAACAGTAGTAGTAACAGGAGTAGAAATGTTCAGGAAGTTATTAGACCAAGCACAAGCAGGTGATAACATAGGAGCATTACTAAGAGGAGTACAGAGGACAGAAATAGAAAGAGGCCAAGTACTAGCTAAGCCAGGGACAATAACACCACATACAAAATTCAAATCAGAAGTATATGTATTAACAAAGGAAGAAGGAGGAAGACATACACCTTTCTTTGATGGATACAGACCACAATTCTACTTTAGGACAACAGACGTAACAGGGACAATAAGGTTAGAAGAAGGAGTAGAAATGGTAATGCCAGGAGACAACGCAAGATTTGATATAGAATTAATCACACCAATAGCAATGGAAGAAGGATTAAGATTTGCTATTCGTGAAGGTGGAAGAACAGTAGGAGCTGGCGTTGTTACTAAAATTATTGAATAGTAATGATAAAAAGACTAGGTCTTTTGCCTAGTCTTTTTTAAAGAAAGTTTACATGTTTGGTACTCTAAAGTTGGTTAAACTAATATTTTTATTGACATAATAAATTTTTTATGATAGTTTATATAAAGTAATGTAGATATCATGATTTTTTTGTGCTCGGATGAGAGATACTTATATATAGTGTTAATGATTTAGGAGGTGTTTTACTTGAGAGTTCAAGTTACTATGGCGTGTACGGAATGCAAACAACGAAATTATGTAACAACTAAGAATAAAAAAAATAATTCTGAAAGAATTGAATTAAAAAAATATTGCAAATTCTGTCGTTCACATACACTTCATAAGGAAACTAAATAAATACTTTTAAGTAAGGATGTGAGTAGATGGCAACTCAAAGTGGAGTGAAAAAGAGCCCTTTTAAAAGAATGGGAAATTATTTTAGAAGTTCTAGAGCTGAATTAAAAAAGGTAATATGGCCGAATAAAAAGGAATTAACAAATCATACTATAGTTGTAGTTGTTATTTGTCTTCTTATTTCTTTGATCGTTTGGATATTGGACTTAGGTGTGCACAAGCTATTTTCTTTAATATTGAGATAAAATGCGTATGATGAAGGAGGTAAGGGACTGAAATATAGTCCCGGATGTTATGACAGATAAGTCAGATAAGGCTAAATGGTATGTTGTTCATACTTATTCAGGCCATGAAAATAAAGTTAAGGCTAATATTGAAAAACTTGTAGAAAACAGGGGTATGAAAAATTATATAGCTGAAGTAAAGGTTCCTACGGAAGAATATATAGAAGTGAAGAATGGTAAAAGAAAGAAAAAAGAAAGAAAGATATTCCCCGGGTACGTAATAGTTAAGATGGTAATGAATGATGAATCCTGGTACTTAGTTAGAAATACAAGAGGGGTTACTGGATTTGTTGGGCCTGGATCTAAGCCAGTACCTCTTAGTGATGAAGAAATAAAAGCATTAGGAGTGCAAGATTCTATTCCTAAAATTGATATCAATGAAAATGATGCTATAAAGGTTATATCAGGACCTTTTGAGAATTTCATAGGTACTGTTCAAGATATAAATAATGAAAAGAGAAAACTAAAAGCTTTTATATCCATGTTTGGACGTGAAACTTTAGTTGAACTCGATTTTGATCAAATAGAAAAATTATAAATAGTGAGAGTTAAATCCGAATGTTTACAATGACCACGACTTAATAAGGAGGTGTAAGAAAAATGGCAAAAAAAGTAATTGCAGTAGTAAAACTACAAATACCAGCTGGAAAGGCTACACCAGCACCACCTGTAGGAACTGCTTTGGGACCTCATGGTGTAAATATTATGGCTTTTACTAAAGAATTTAATGCAAGGACTGCTGACCAAGCTGGTATGATTATTCCAGTTGTTCTTACAGTTTATCAAGATAGATCTTTTTCTTTTATTACTAAAACTCCTCCAGTTGCAGTATTACTAAAGAAAGCAGCAGGAGTAGAATCAGGATCAGGCGAACCTAATAAAAATAAAGTTGCAAAATTATCTAAAGATAAAGTTAGAGAGATTGCAGAAATTAAGATGCCTGATTTAAATGCTGGTAGTATTGAAGCAGCTATGAGTATGGTTGCAGGTACTGCTAGAAGTATGGGATTTGTTATAGAAGATTAGAAAAATGTGGGAGGTATAAACCGTTAAAACCACGAGGAGGTAGGTAAAATGGCAAAACGAGGTAAAAAATATCGCGAAAGCATTAAATTGATTAATAAAGAAAATCTTTATAACGTTTCAGAAGCTATAGAATTAGTACAAAAAACTGCTAAGGCTAAATTTGACGAAACTATTGAACTTTCAATAAAATTAGGAGTTGACCCTAGACATGCAGACCAACAAGTAAGAGGTGCTATTGTTTTACCACATGGAACAGGGAAAACAAAAAAAGTGTTAGTGTTTGCTAAAGGAGATAAGGCAAAAGAAGCAGTGGAGGCAGGAGCAGAGTTTGTTGGGCAAGAAGAATATGTTGCGAAAATTCAAAATGAAAACTGGTTTGATTTTGACGTTGTTGTTGCTACTCCAGATATGATGAGTGTAGTAGGAAGACTAGGTAGGATATTAGGTCCAAAGGGTTTAATGCCAAATCCTAAATCAGGAACTGTTACTTTTGACGTTAGCAAAGCAGTAAAAGAAATAAAAGCAGGTAAAGTTGAATACAGAGTTGATAAAACAAGTATCATACATGTACCTATAGGAAAAGCTTCTTTTGGGACAGAAAAGCTTACTGACAATTTTAATACTTTAATGGAGGCTGTTATTAAGGCTAGACCAGCAGCTGCTAAAGGTAAGTATCTAAAGAGCGTTACTATATCGAGTACTATGGGTCCTGGGATAAAGATTAATCCACAGAAGTTAATGGAAGCTTAATGAAATTTTTGTCTTTGGAAATCTAATTTTGAAAACAAAATAGTTGACAACATATTTTTTTATTGATAAAATATCAGTTGTTCAAAATTAAATATAAATACCGTAGACAGTAGGTACTATTTATTATAGTTTAAATATCCTACCGAGGTGATTTTTGATGTTTTAAGTTTTAGAATACAAAGTCTCCTTATGTCTGCGGGAGGCTTTTTGTTATATTTAATAAGTGTTTTTAAATTTGCCATAAGGAGGTGTACTGATTGAAGGCTGCGATAGAGGCAAAAAAGCAGATTGTAGAGGAAATTAAAGAGAAAGTTAATAAAGCTCAGTCTGTTGTTCTTGTTGATTATAGAGGATTAAATGTAGAGGAAGTAACTGAGTTAAGAAAAAAATATAGAGAAGCTGGAGTTGATTATAAAGTCTACAAGAACACTTTAATGAGATTTGCATTTAAGGATGCTGGATTTGAAGAATTTACTAAGTTTTTAACTGGTCCAAATGCTATTGCATTTTGTTATGATGATCCAGTAGCTCCAGCTAAGATAACAAATGAATTTGCAAAAGAGCATAAAAACTTAGAAATTAAATCAGGTATTGTAGATGGCAAAATTATTTCTTTAGATGAAATAAAAGAATTAGCAGAATTACCACCAAGAGAAGTACTTATTGCAAAAGTACTTGGAGGTTTAAATGGACCTATTACTGGTTTTGTCAATGTATTACAAGGAAATATAAGAAATCTTGTATATGCATTAAATGCTATAAAAGAGAAGCAAGAAGCACAAGCTTAACAAATATTAAAAAATATAAAAATTGATACGGAGGGATTTTAAAATGGCAAGTGAAAAAGTGTTAAATTTGATTGAAGAGGTTAAAGGCCTTACAGTATTAGAATTATCAGAATTAGTAAAGGCATTAGAAGAAGAATTTGGTGTAAGTGCAGCAGCTCCAGTAGCAATGGCAGCTATGCCTGCAGCAGGTGGAGCAGCACCAGCTGAAGAAGAAAAAACTGAATTTGATGTTGTATTAGCAAGTGCAGGAGCTCAAAAAATCAAAGTTATAAAAGTTGTTAGAGAAATAACTGGATTAGGATTAAAAGAAGCTAAAGAATTAGTTGACAATGCACCAAAGCCAGTTAAAGAAGGTGCATCTAAAGAGGAAGCTGACCAAATCAAAGCTAAACTTGAAGAAGTTGGAGCAACTGTAGAAGTTAAATAATCGACCTATATAAAAGGGCTTTCAGTAATAAAGAAAGCCCTTTTTACATGTAACCACCATTTTATATTCTTATAACGAAATATAAATTTATATCCTAATTATCAAAATTAGGATATTGCATAATAAATAATTTAAGAAATTTTGGCCCTACAATAATTATGCAATTTCCACAAATGTAGACAATATAAAAACTAGTTTGTAAAAAGTGCTAAACTATGCTTGACAAGTTTATTTTAGTATGGTAGCATAGTAAGATGCAAAATAGACGAATTTTGGCACGAAAATTGAATAAAAGATATTAATTCTGGCAATATTATAATACATGTGTTTAAACAAAAATTACCAAGGGACCAATTATATTTTTTGGGTTGCCTTAGTATTCAATAAGGGGTGAAATGTAATGGTGCATCCTGTTTCATTTGGAAAACGGGTTAGAATGAGTTATTCAAGGATTAATGAAGTATTAGAACTACCCAATCTAATTGAGGTACAAAGGAAATCATATGAATGGTTTCTTAAAGAAGGCCTAAAAGAAGTTTTTGATGATATTTCTCCAATACAAGACTATACTGGAAATCTCATATTAGAATTTGTAGATTATTGTATTGGAGATAAAGCAAAATATGATGAAGAAGAATGTAAAGAAAGAGATGCGACATATGCAGCACCATTAAAAGTAAAGGTAAGATTAATAAATAAAGAAACTGGTGAAGTAAAAGAACAAGAAGTTTTTATGGGAGATTTTCCTTTAATGACAGAAAAGGGAACTTTTATAATAAACGGTGCAGAAAGAGTTGTAGTGAGTCAGTTAGTAAGATCTCCAGGAGTTTATTATGCGCAAGATATAGATAAAACAGGAAAAAAACTTTTTTCTTCAACTGTTATACCTAATAGGGGAGCTTGGTTAGAATACGAAAGTGATTCAAATGACGTTATTTATGTTAGAGTAGATAGGACTAGAAAATTGCCCCTTACTACTTTATTAAGAGCTTTAGGATATGGAACTAATGCTGAGATAAAGGATATTTTTGGAGAAAGTGAGCAATTATTAAAGACACTAGAAAAAGATAATACTAGTAGCGTTGAAGAAGGTCTTATCGAGATCTATAAAAGGCTTAGACCTGGAGAACCTCCTACTGTAGATAGTGCCAAATCCCTTATAAATACTCTATTTTTTGACCCTAAAAGATATGACTTAGCTAAAGTTGGTAGGTATAAATTTAATAAAAAATTGGCACTTAGAAATAGAATAATAGATAGAATAGCTTACAATAATATTATTGATCCTAATACGGGTGAATTGCTTGTTAGTGAAGGTGAAAAAATTACAAGGGATAAAGCCCTTAAAATAGAAGCAAGTGGAATAAATTCTGTAGACATTTTAGGGGAAAATGATAAAGCTATAAGAGTAATAGGAAATAATTTTGTTGATATAAAAGCTTTTAATTTACCTTTTTCAACTGATGATATTGGTTTAAAGGAAAAGGTATATTATCCTATAATGAAAGAATTAATTGATGAAATTAAAGATATGGATGAGCTTAAGGAGGCAATAAAAGAAAGACACAAAGATTTATCTCCTAAGCATATTATAATTGACGATATAGTGGCATCTATAAATTATGAATTGAATCTCTTTTTTGGTATTGGAGATGTTGATGATATTGATCATTTAGGAAATAGAAGGTTGAGGTCAGTAGGAGAACTATTACAAAATCAATTTAGAATTGGATTATCAAGAATGGAAAGAGTAGTAAAAGAAAGAATGACCATTCAAGATATCGATGTTGTGACACCTCAAGCTTTAATTAATATAAGACCAGTAGCAGCTTCGATTAAAGAGTTTTTTGGCAGCAGTCAGTTGTCTCAATTTATGGATCAAACTAATCCTCTAGCTGAGTTAACTCATAAAAGAAGAATGTCTGCTCTTGGGCCTGGTGGTTTGAGTAGGGATAGGGCAGGTTTTGAAGTAAGAGACGTTCATCATTCTCATTACGGCAGAATGTGTCCTATAGAAACTCCTGAAGGACCTAACATTGGTCTTATAACTTCGCTTACGACATATGCCAGAATAAATGAATATGGATTTATAGAAGCTCCTTATAGAAAAATAGATCGCGAAAGAGGAGTAGTAACTGATCAGATAGAGTATTTAACAGCAGATGTTGAGGATGAATTTATTATAGCACAATCTAATGAGCCATTAGATGAAGAAGGAAGGTTTATAAATAAAAAAATTATTGCTAGAGGGAAAAATGGAGTTATAGATATTTTCCCAAGTAATGAAGCTTCATACATGGATGTATCACCAAAACAGATTGTCTCTGTAGGTACAGCTATGATACCTTTTTTAGAAAATGATGATGCAAATAGAGCACTTATGGGTGCTAATATGCAGAGGCAGGCGGTGCCTTTGCTAAAAACGGAAGCACCTATAGTCGGAACAGGAATGGAATATAGGGCTGCTAAAGATTCTGGAGTTGCAATAATTGCGAAACACAGTGGAACTGTAATTAAAGTAACTTCAAATGAGATTGTGATTAAGCGAGATTCAGATGGTCAGACTGATAGATATAAGTTGTTGAAGTTTAAACGTTCAAACCAAGGAACATGTATTAACCAAAGACCAATAGTAAACAAAAATGAAAGAGTAGAGAAAGGACAGGTTATTGCAGATGGACCTTCTACAGATTTAGGTGAAATTGCATTAGGTAAAAACCTGTTAGTTGCTTTCATGACTTGGGAAGGATATAATTATGAGGATGCAATACTTATTAGTGAAAAACTTGTAAAAGAAGATACTTTGACATCAATTCATATAGAGGAGTATGAATCTGAAGCTAGAGATACAAAGCTTGGACCTGAGGAGATTACTAGAGATATTCCCAATGTTGGCGAAGATATGTTGAAGGATTTAGATGAAAGAGGAATAATTAGGATTGGTGCTGAGGTAAAATCTGGAGATATATTAGTAGGAAAAGTTACACCTAAAGGAGAAACAGAGCTGACAGCAGAAGAGAGATTACTAAGAGCTATATTTGGAGAAAAAGCTAGGGAAGTTAGAGACACATCTTTGAGGGTTCCACATGGAGAAACAGGAATAATAGTTGATGTAAAAGTATTTACAAGAGAAAACGGCGATGAACTTCCACCGGGAGTAAATGAATTGGTTAGAGTTTATGTTGCGACAAAACGCAAAATTAATGTTGGTGATAAGATGTGTGGGCGCCATGGAAATAAAGGTGTCATATCACGAATACTACCTGAGGAAGATATGCCATTCCTACCAGATGGAACACCTGTAGAGGTTGTCTTAAATCCACTTGGTGTACCTTCACGTATGAATATTGGGCAGGTACTCGAAGTACATTTAGGTATGGCAGCTAAATATGCAGGGGTAATGATAGCTACACCAGTATTTGACGGTGCCTCTGAAGATGATATAATGAAAGCATTGAGAGATGTAGGACTTCCTGAAAGTGGTAAAATACAGCTTAGAGATGGTAGAACTGGAGAATTTTTTGATAACCCTGTTACTGTAGGGTATATGTATATGCTTAAACTACATCATTTAGTTGATGATAAAATCCATGCAAGATCTACTGGACCTTATTCACTAGTGACTCAGCAACCTTTAGGAGGTAAAGCACAATTTGGAGGCCAGAGATTTGGTGAGATGGAGGTTTGGGCTCTTGAAGCCTATGGAGCGTCTCATACACTTCAAGAAATTTTAACTGTAAAATCTGATGACGTAGTTGGTCGTGTCAAGACATATGAAGCTATCGTAAAAGGAGAAAATGTGCCTGAACCTGGAGTTCCTGAGTCCTTCAAGGTACTTATTAAAGAATTACAGAGTTTGGCATTAGATGTAAAAGTATTAACTGAAGAAGACAAAGAAATCGAAATTAAAGAGTCTGTAGATGATGATGATGAAGTAAGTAATTTAGATTTAGGTATAGATTTAGATGATAGTTCGCAACATCTTGATGATTACGATGAACCAAATGACAAAGAAGACGAAGATAATGATGACGAAAATAGTGATGACGAAAATAATGAGGAAATAGTTGATAAATTTGATGATGACTATGATGATAACTTTGAAGATTATCAAGAAGAATAATATTGTCTAAAAAATATTTTGTTAAAATATTTTTTTAAACAATCAATTCTAAACTAATAATGAAGGGAGAGAAAGCTCCTTGTTTGAACTTAATAATTTTGATTCAATAAGAATTGGTTTAGCATCTCCTGAAAAAATTAGGCAGTGGTCTCGAGGAGAAGTTAAAAAACCTGAGACAATTAATTATAGGACATTAAAACCTGAAAAGGAAGGATTATTTTGTGAAAAGATATTTGGCCCTACTAAAGATTGGGAGTGCCATTGCGGAAAATATAAGAGAGTAAGGTATAAAGGTGTAGTATGTGACAGATGTGGCGTAGAAGTTACGAAATCAAAAGTAAGAAGAGAAAGAATGGGGCATATTGAACTAGCAGCTCCTGTATCTCATATTTGGTATTTTAAAGGGATACCAAGTAGAATGGGTTTAGTTCTCGATATGTCTCCAAGATCTCTTGAAAAAATATTATACTTTGCTTCTTATGTAGTTATTGACCCTGGAGAAACTCCTTTTTCAGAAAAACAACTTCTTACAGAAAATGAATATAGGGAAGCTGTTGATAAATACGGTAATAAATTTAGGGCTCTTATGGGAGCAGAAGCAGTAAAAGAATTGCTCCAAAAAGTAGATCTTGATAAAGAAGCAAAAGAGCTTAGACGTCAATTAAAAGATAGTTCAGGGCAAAAGAAAGTAAGAATTATTAGAAGGCTTGAAGTTATAGAAGCGTTTAGACAGTCGGGAAACAAACCAGAATGGATGATACTTGATGTTATACCTGTAATTCCACCAGATTTGAGACCTATGGTTCAATTAGATGGAGGGAGATTTGCAACTTCAGACTTAAATGATTTGTATAGGAGAGTAATTAATAGAAATAATAGGCTTAAAAGGCTGCTTGATCTTGGTGCACCAGATATTATTGTAAGAAATGAAAAAAGAATGTTGCAGGAAGCAGTAGATGCCCTAATAGATAATGGCAGAAGGGGAAGACCTGTTACTGGACCTGGAAATAGACCACTTAAATCCCTGTCAGATATGCTGAAAGGTAAACAAGGTAGATTTAGACAAAATTTACTAGGTAAAAGGGTTGATTATTCTGGACGTTCAGTTATAGTTGTTGGACCTGAACTTAAGTTTTATCAATGTGGATTGCCTAAGAAAATGGCATTAGAACTATTTAAACCTTTTGTAATGAGAAGACTAGTGAATGAAGGCTATGCTCATAACATTAAAAGTGCTAAAAGAATGGTAGAAAGGGTTAAACCAGCAGTTTGGGATGTATTAGATTCTGTTATAAAAGAACATCCTGTGCTTCTTAATCGTGCTCCTACTTTGCATAGACTAGGAATACAGGCGTTTGAACCAGTCCTTGTAGAAGGAAAGGCAATTAAGCTGCATCCATTAGTATGTACTGCGTATAATGCAGACTTTGATGGTGATCAAATGGCTGTGCATGTTCCACTTTCTACTGAAGCTCAAGCAGAAGCAAGGCTCCTTATGCTATCTACAAACAATATACTAGCACCTAAAGATGGCAAGCCAATTACGACCCCAACTCAAGATATGGTATTAGGAAGTTATTATTTGACAGTTACAATATCTGGAGAAAAAGGGGAAGGAATGATTTTCAAAGATTATGATGAAATGTTAATGGCTTATTATAATAAAGAAGTAGGATTGCACGCTAGAGTAAAGGTTAGAAGAAAATTACATCCAAAGGATAGAGGAAAACTAGTAGAAAGTACTGTAGGTAGATTTATATTTAATGAACATATTCCTCAAGATTTAGGATTTGTAGATAGAACAAAGGACAAATATGCTTTGGAAATAGACACTTTAGTTGATAAAAAAATGTTAGGAAAAATTGTAGAAAAATGCTATAAAAAACACGGCAATACTATTACTGCTATAGTTTTAGATCATATCAAATCAATGGGCTATCATTATTCTACTATTGGAGCAATAACCATTAGTATTGGAGATATAGTAGTACCAGATGAAAAGGAAATGCTTCTATCTCAAGCTGAGGAAATTGTTGATAAATATGAAAAGAACTATAGAAGAGGTTTAATATCTGAAGAAGAAAGATATGAAAAAGTTATATCTGTTTGGAATAAAACAACGGAAAAAGTTACAGAGGCATTAATGGAAAATTTAGATAAACTGAATAACATATATATCATGGCTCATTCAGGTGCTAGAGGTAGTAAAAACCAAATTAGGCAATTAGCAGGAATGAGAGGTTTGATGGCGAACGCGTCAGGTAGAACTGTAGAAATTCCTATAAAATCTAATTTTAGAGAAGGATTATCAGTTTTAGAGTTCTTTATATCTACTCACGGTTCTAGAAAAGGATTAGCTGATACTGCTTTAAGAACAGCTGATTCTGGATATTTGACTAGAAGACTAGTTGATGTAAGTCAAGATATCATTGTAAGAGAGGAAGATTGTGGAACTGACCAATATATTGTTGCCACACCATTCATGGATGGTAAGGAAGTTATTGAGGGTTTAAAGGATAGAATTGAAGGCAGATTTAGCTTTGAGGACGTTTATGATCCTGAAACTAATGAACTAATTGTAGGTGCTAACGAACTGATTACAGAAGATATTGCAGATAAGATAGTGAAGGCAGGTATTCAAAAAGTTAAAATAAGGTCAGTTTTAGGATGCAAAACTAGACATGGAGTATGTGCTAAATGTTATGGGAAAAATATGGCTACTGGAGATGTTGTAAATGTTGGTGAGTCAGTAGGAATAATTGCGGCACAATCAATAGGTGAGCCTGGAACACAGCTTACTATGCGTACTTTCCACACTGGTGGAGTAGCAGGAGCAGATATTACTCAAGGTTTGCCAAGAGTTGAAGAGTTGTTTGAAGCTAGAAAACCAAAAGGTCTTGCAATAATATCAGAAATAGCAGGAACTGTATCAATTAACGAAGCAAAGAGAAGGAAGGAAGTAATTATTACTTCAGATGATGGAGAATCTAAGTCATATACTATTCCTTATGGCTCTAGATTGAAGGTAAGAGCTGGTGATGTAATTGAAGCAGGAGACGAGATAACTGAAGGTTCTGTAAATCCTCACGATATCTTAAAAATAAAAGGAGTATCAGGAGTACAATCTTACCTTGTTAAAGAAGTTCAAAGAGTTTACAGACTACAAGGTGTTGATATAAATGATAAGCATATAGAAGTTATAGTAAGACAGATGCTTAGTAAAGTTAAGATTGAAGATGCAGGGGATACGGATTTATTGCCAGGAAGTCTTGTAAATTTATTTGAATTTGAGGATAAAAATAAAATAGCTGAAGAAAAAGGTGAAAAGCCAGCAGTAGGAAGAAGAGTTTTGTTAGGAATTACTAAAGCATCGCTAGCAACAGAATCTTTCTTGTCCGCTGCATCATTCCAAGAAACTACAAGAGTATTAACTGACGCTGCAATAAAAGGCAAAGAAGATCATTTAATAGGATTAAAGGAAAATGTCATAATTGGTAAATTGATACCTGCAGGGACAGGAATGAGAAAATATAAAAATATTGCGGTTAAGACTGAAGAAGATAAAATTATTTCAGAAGATAAAACAAATGAAATACAAGAAGTATAATATTGACATAGAAAAAATCTGATGATAGAATATTAAAGTGTGCAAAAATGTAGTTGACTCTTTTAAAGTTAAGGAAGATTATGTAGAGTGATCTACATAATCTTCCGGATATTTAAGGGGGGAGGAAACTATTATGTTAGATATGCTTAAAACAGAAAAAAAAGTAGTAGGTACTAAACAAGTTAGAAGAGCATTGCAAAGTGGTAAGGTTAAGGTGTTATTTGTTGCTAATGATGCAGATTCTCGAGTGGTAAAAGATGTAATAGAATTGGCAAAGAATAATAATGTCGAAATAGTACATGTTAATACTATGAGAGAATTAGGCAAAGCATGTGGAATTGATGTAAAAGCAGCATCAGCTGCAATATTAAAATAGCTTTATTTTATTGGAAGGAGGTGCCTAGATGCCAACTATTAGTCAATTAGTAAGAAAGGGTAGAGAAAAGGTTACTTATAAATCCAAATCTGCACATTTGAATATTGGATATAATTCTTTAAAGAAAAGACCTACCCAAGTAAGTTCTCCTCAAAAGAGAGGGGTTTGTACAGCAGTAAAGACAGTTACCCCTAAAAAACCTAACTCAGCTTTAAGAAAAATTGCCAGAGTAAGGCTTACTAATGGTCTTGAGGTTTCTGCTTATATTCCTGGTATAGGACATAACTTGCAAGAACACAGTGTTGTTCTTATAAGAGGAGGTAGAGTTAAAGACTTACCAGGTGTTAGATACCATATTGTAAGAGGAACTTTAGACACTGCAGGAGTAGAAAACAGAAAACAAGCTAGATCAAAATATGGTACTAAGAGACCTAAAAAATAGGTATTATATTTAGGGGTTATAAGTGCTAAATGCAGCTATTACGATTAGAATAGCGGTTTGTAGATAGATTTTACAAATTGCATTTTGTGCACGCTACGGCAACATTGCTTGTCGAGTACCTATGAATTAGTCTTAGATTATTAAGGAGGGAAGTATAGTGCCAAGAAGAGGACACATACAAAAAAGAGAAGTAATGGCTGACCCAATATATAAAGACAAAGTCATTACAAAATTAATTAACCAAGTAATGTTAGATGGTAAAAAAGGAGTAGCACAGAAGATAGTTTATGGAGCACTTGATTATGTAAAGGAAAAAACTGGTGAAGATCCATTGGAAGTATTCTATAAAGCACTTAATAATATAATGCCTGTACTAGAAGTAAAAGCAAGACGTGTAGGTGGAGCAACATATCAGGTACCTGTTGAAGTTAGAAGTGACAGAAGACAGACAGTAGGCCTTAGATGGCTAGTTGATTTTGCTCGAAAAAGAGGAGAAAAGACAATGAAAGAAAGGCTTGCTAAAGAAATTTTAGATGCTGCTAATAATACTGGAGCTAGTGTTAAGAAAAAAGAAGATACGCATAAGATGGCTGAAGCTAACAAGGCTTTTGCACATTATAGATGGTAGTGTATTAGTGACAAGTTATGGTTATTGTATGATACTATAGCAGCAGAAAGGAGGAATAATTGTGCCTAGAGAAATTTCATTAGAGAAAACAAGAAATATAGGTATAATGGCTCATATTGATGCAGGAAAAACTACAACTACAGAAAGAATATTATTTTACACTGGTAAAATACACAGAATAGGTGAAACACATGAAGGTGCAGCACAAATGGATTGGATGGAGCAGGAGCAAGAAAGAGGCATAACCATAACATCTGCTGCTACTACATGTTATTGGAAAAATCATAGAATTAATATTATAGATACGCCTGGACACGTGGATTTCACTGTAGAGGTTGAAAGATCACTTCGTGTTCTTGACGGCTCAGTAGCGGTATTTTGTGCAAAAGGTGGTGTTGAGCCTCAATCTGAAACTGTATGGCGTCAAGCAGATAAATATCATGTTCCACGTATTGCATTTGTAAATAAAATGGACATTACCGGTGCAGATTATTATAGAGTTGTAGATATGATAAAAGATAGACTTAAAGCTAATCCAGTGCCAATTCAACTTCCTATAGGAAAAGAGGAAGAATTTTTAGGAATTGTTGATTTGATAAAGATGGAAGCTATAATATATAAAGACGATTTAGGTACAAAAATGGAAGAAAGTGACATACCAGATAATATGAAGGAATTGGCACAAGAGTACAGAGAAAAAATGTTAGAGAGTATTGCCGACCAAGATGAAGAATTAATGATGAAGTATTTGGAAGGCGAAGAAATAAGTGAAGATGAGATAATTAGAGCTATAAGAAAAGGCACTATAAGTAATAGCATAATACCTGTACTTTGTGGGTCTTCATATAAGAATAAAGGTGTTCAACCATTAATTGATGCAGTAGTTAATTTTATGCCATCGCCACTAGATGTTCCTCCTATAAAAGGAGTAAAGCCAAATAGCGATGAAGTTGATGAAAGAAAATCTTCAGATGATGAACCATTTGCAGCTTTAGCTTTTAAGATAATGGCTGACCCTTATGTAGGAAAGTTAGCTTTTTTTAGAGTATATTCTGGAGTTTTAAAATCTGGATCTTATATCCTTAATTCAACGAAGGGTAAAAGGGAAAGAATAGGACGTATTCTAAAAATGCATGCTAATAAGCGAACAGAAGTTGACGAAGTATATGCTGGAGATATTGCTGCAGCAGTAGGTTTAAAAGATACATCAACTGGGGATACTCTATGCGATGAAAATGCTCCAATTATATTGGAATCAATGGAATTCCCTGAACCAGTTATTAGAGTAGCAATTGAACCTAAAACAAAAGCAAGTCAGGAAAAGATGTCTGTAGCATTGGCAAAACTTGCTGAAGAAGACCCTACATTTAAAACATATACAGATGAGGAAACAGGGCAAACAATAATTGCTGGTATGGGAGAGCTTCACCTTGAAATTATAGTAGATAGACTTTTGAGAGAATTTAAGGTTGAGGCTAATGTTGGTAGCCCTCAAGTTGCTTACAAAGAAACGATTACTAAGCCTGTTGATGTTGAGGGTAAATATGTTAGACAATCAGGTGGACGTGGTCAATATGGTCATGTAAAAATTAAAATAGAACCACAAGAACCAGGTTCTGGATATGAATTTGTTAATAAGATAACTGGTGGAGTTATCCCAAAAGAATATATTCCAGCTGTTGATGCTGGTATCCAAGAAGCAATGTTAAATGGAGTTTTAGGAGGATACGAAGTACTTGATGTAAAAGTCACTTTATATGATGGTTCATTCCACGAAGTAGATTCCTCTGAAATGGCATTTAAAATAGCTGGTTCAATGGCATTTAAAGAAGGTATGCAAAAAGGAAATCCTGTATTGCTTGAACCATATATGAAGGTTGAAATAGTTGTTCCTGAAGAATATATGGGAGACGTTATGGGTGACATTAATTCTAGAAGAGGAAGAATAGAAGGAATGGAACCTAGAAGTGGTGCACAGGTAATAAGAGGCTTTGTACCTTTAGCTGAAATGTTTGGGTATGCTACTGATTTAAGATCAAAAACTCAGGGACGTGGAACATATACTATGCAATTTGATCATTATGAACCAGTTCCTAATAATATAGCTAAGAAAATATTAGAAAACAGATAGTGAAACCGCATAATAATAGTGAAAATATATTTTAATGTACAATTTGCTTAAATAAGAAATAAGTATTATTAGATATTATGGAAGGAGAGGAATAAAAGATGGCAAAAGAAAAATTTGAGAGAACTAAACCACATGTTAATATTGGAACAATAGGGCACGTAGACCACGGTAAGACAACATTAACAGCAGCGATAACAAGAGTATTACACGAGAGATTAGGTACAGGGGAATATGTAGCATTTGACAACATAGATAAAGCGCCAGAAGAAAGAGAAAGAGGAATCACAATATCAACAGCACACGTAGAATACGAAACAGAAAATAGACACTACGCACACGTAGACTGTCCAGGCCATGCTGACTATGTAAAGAACATGATCACAGGAGCAGCACAGATGGACGGAGCAATTCTAGTAGTATCGGCAGCAGATGGACCAATGCCACAAACAAGAGAACACATATTACTATCAAGACAGGTAGGAGTACCACAGATAATAGTATTTTTAAACAAAGCAGACATGGTAGATGACGATGAATTAATCGAATTAGTAGAAATGGAAGTAAGAGAATTATTAAACGAATATGAATTTGATGGAGACAACACACCAATAGTAGTAGGGTCAGCATTAAAAGCATTAGAAGACCCAAGTAGCGAATGGGGAGATAAGATACTAGAATTAATGAAAGTAGTAGATGAAACAATACCAACACCAGAAAGAGATATAAACAAACCATTCTTAATGCCAGTAGAAGATGTATTTAGTATAACAGGAAGAGGAACAGTAGCGACAGGAAGAGTAGAAAGAGGAGTATTAAAAGTACAAGACCAAGTAGAAATAGTAGGGTTAGCAGAAGAGACAAGAACAGTAGTAGTAACAGGAGTAGAAATGTTCAGGAAGTTATTAGACCAAGCACAAGCAGGGGATAACATAGGAGCATTACTAAGAGGAGTACAGAGGACAGAAATAGAAAGAGGTCAAGTACTAGCTAAGCCAGGGACAATAACACCACATACAAAATTCAAATCAGAAGTATATGTATTAACAAAGGAAGAAGGAGGAAGACATACACCTTTCTTTGATGGATACAGACCACAATTCTACTTTAGGACAACAGACGTAACAGGGACAATAAAGTTAGAAGAAGGAGTAGAAATGGTAATGCCAGGAGACAACGCAAGATTTGATATAGAATTAATCACACCAATAGCAATGGAAGAAGGATTAAGATTTGCTATTCGTGAAGGTGGAAGAACAGTAGGAGCTGGCGTTGTTACTAAAATTATTGAATAGTAAACTTTAGATATTAAAAGAAGGGTATACCCTTCTTTTAATATCTAAAACAATTTATTAAAAAATTTTCTAGAGGGGCTTGAGTTTTTTAAAGTTTTAATATAAAATGTTATAGTATGCTGTTGACATGCGATGATGCAAAAGGTTGCTGATATTAATCAGGGAATTTTTGCTGAGAATGTCCGGTTAAAAATCGGGCGGCTGACATTGCTGGGTATGCAAATTAAAAAAACTTACTAAACACCCGGTTAAGTGTATCGGTAATGTCTAGTCGTATGTATTAAAACATGCGATAGAAGGAGGGAATTATTAATGCCAAAAAACGGTAACAGCAAACAAAAAATTAGAATTAGGTTAAAAGCTTATGATTATGAAATACTAGATTCATCAGCTCAAAAAATTGTTGAAACCGCTAAGAGAACAGGAGCTACAGTATCAGGTCCTGTACCATTGCCAACAGAAAAACAGATTATTACAATTTTAAGGGCTGTTCACAAGTATAAGGACTCTAGAGAACAGTTTGAACAAAGAACTCATAAGAGATTAATTGACATTTTAAATCCAACACCAAAGACAGTTGATTCTCTTATGAAACTAAACTTGCCTGCTGGCGTAGATATTGAAATAAAATTGTAATTAAGTGAATTAAGTAGAGAAATAAAATGCACTCTGCTTAGTATGATTACACATTACTATAAAGTGTAATCCGCTGTAAGAAAACAGGAGGTGTATATTAATGAAAAATATATTAGGCAAAAAATTAGGTATGACACAGATATTTAACGAAGATGGAACTGTTGTACCTGTAACAGTAATTGAAGCTGGTCCAATCAAAGTTGTTCAAAAAAAAGTTAAAGACAAAGATGGATATAATGCTATACAAGTAGGATATCAGGACATAAAAGAAAGTAAATTAAATAAACCTTTAAAAGGACATTTTGATAAAGCTGAAGTTGAGTATAAAAAATATCTAAAAGAATTTAAAGTTGACGATATCGAACAATATGAAATAGGTCAAGAAATAAAAGTTGATATATTTAAAGCAGGAGAAAAAGTGGATATTACTGGGACTTCTAAAGGTAAAGGATATCAAGGAGTTATAAAAAGACATGGGCATCATAGAGGCCCTGAAAGCCATGGTTCAAAGTATCATAGGGCTGTAGGTGCGATGGCTGGAGCAACATATCCAGGTAGAGTATTAAAGAGCAAGAAGATGTCAGGACATATGGGTAATGAGAAAGTTACAGTTTTAAATCTTGAAATAGTGAGAGTAGATGCTGAGAAAAATTTATTGCTTGTAAAAGGCGCAGTGCCAGGACCAAAGGGTGGATTATTGACCATAAGGGAAACTAAAAAGGTTTCTAAGTAAGTTTTATAGAAAGGAGGAAATAATATGCCAAAAGTAGCTTTATATAATGTATCTGGGCAACAGGTAGGCAATATTGATTTAAGCGACGATGTATTTGGAATAGAAGTTAATGAACATGCACTATACGAGGCTGTAAAATGTCAACTTGCTAACAAAAGGCAAGGGACTCAATCAGCTAAAACCAGAGCTGAGGTTAGAGGTGGAGGACGAAAACCTTGGAGACAAAAAGGAACTGGAAGAGCTAGACAAGGTAGTATAAGAGCACCACATTGGACTGGTGGTGGAGTTGTATTTGCTCCAAAGCCAAGAGATTATAGTTATAAAATACCTAAAAAGGTTAAAAGACTTGCTATTAAATCTGCATTGAGTTCAAAAGTACAAAATAATGAGTTAATAGTACTAGAAGAATTAAACTTAGATCGACCAAAGACTAAAAACATGGTAAATATACTTAAAAATATTAATGCTGGAAAAAAGTCGCTTATTGTCTTAGATACTAAAAATGAAAATGTATTAAAATCAGCTAGAAATATTCCAGGAGTAAACACTATTTTAGTTAATAATATAAATGTTTATGATATATTAAAGCATGATTCATTTATAATAACTAAAGAAGCTGTTAAAAAAGTGGAGGAGGTGTATGCATAATGCGTAATCCACACGATATTTTAATTAAGCCAGTTATTACTGAGGCTAGTATGGATATGATGGCGGAGGGAAAATACACCTTCGTAGTAGATAAAAAAGCAAACAAAACTGAAATTAAAAATGCCGTTGAGAAAATATTTGGCGTTGAAGTTGATAAAGTAAATACCATGAATGTGGAAGGAAAAGTAAAGAGAATGGGCGTTCACGTAGGAAAGAGACCTAATTGGAAAAAGGCGATTGTTACTCTTACTCCTGACAGTAAAGGTATTGAATTCTTTGAAGGAATGTAACTTAAGAATACTATGAAGAGGAGGGAATAAAATGGGTATCAAAAAGTTTAAGCCAACTTCACCTTCTAAAAGGCAGATGACAGTATCTACTTTTGAAGAAATTACAAAAAAAGAGCCTGAAAAAAGCCTTGTTATAAGTTTAGATAAAACTGGTGGTAGAAATGCGCATGGTAAGATAACTGTAAGGCATAGAGGTGGAGGAAACAAGAGAAAATACAGAATAATAGATTTTAAGAGAAATAAGGATGGAATTCCTGGAAAGGTTGCAGCTATAGAATATGATCCAAATAGAACAGCAAATATTGCTTTAATTAATTATGCAGATGGGGAAAAAAGGTATATTATTGCTCCTAACGGTTTAAAGGTTGGGGATGTTATTGAATCTGGTGAAAATGCAGATATAAAAGTAGGCAATGCATTACCTTTAAAGAATATACCTGTAGGTACTCTTATCCATAATATCGAATTAAAAGCTGGAAAAGGTGGACAGTTAGTTCGTTCTGCTGGAAATGTTGCACAGCTAATGGGTAAGGAAGGAGATTATGCAAATATTAGACTTCCATCTGGTGAAACAAGACTTATCAGATTAGAATGTAGAGCAACAATTGGCCAAGTAGGAAATATTGATCATGAAAACATCACAATAGGAAAAGCTGGTAGAAAGAGACATATGGGTATTAGACCTACTGTTAGAGGTAGTGTTATGAATCCTAACGACCATCCACATGGTGGTGGTGAAGGTAGAGCACCAATAGGTAGACCAAGTCCTGTAACACCTTGGGGAAAACCTGCACTTGGATACAAGACACGTAAAAAGAATAAGAAGTCTGACAAATTTATTGTTAGAAGAAGGAAGTAATAATAAAGTTTTATATTACAAAGTAAATATTAATTATTTGAATATAGAACTGATTTATTCCTATCGAAAGGAGGAAAATGCATGGGTAGATCATTAAAAAAAGGACCATTTTGTGATGAACACCTTATGAAAAAAGTTGAAGAATTGAATAAGAAAAATGAAAAAAAAGTAATAAAAACATGGTCAAGACGTTCAACTATTTTTCCACAAATGGTTGGGCATACTATAGCTATATATGATGGGAGAAAACATGTACCCGTTTATATAACTGAAGATATGGTTGGACACAAACTTGGTGAATTTGCGCCAACAAGAACATTTAGAGGTCACGGAGACCATACTGAAAGATCAACTGCATTAAAATAGATGAAAAGGAGGGACAATAAGTGGAAGCTAAAGCTATTGCTAAGTATGTACGTATTGCTCCTAGAAAAGTAAATGTAGTAGCAGACCTTATAAGAGGAAAAAATGTCGAAGAAGCTATAGCGATTTTGAAATTCACTCCTAAAAGAGGTGCTAGAGTATTAGAAAAAGTAGTGAAATCAGCACTTGCTAACGCAGAAAATAACTTTGACATGGATAGAGAAAAATTATATGTGGCTCAAGCTTACGCAAATGACGGTCCTATAATGAAAAGATGGAGAGCAGGAGGACGAGGTAGAGCCTTTAAAATATTAAAAAGGTCAAGTCATGTAGGAGTAGTTCTTAAGGAGAGAGAATAAAAGAAGGAGGGATAAAATGGGTCAAAAAGTTAGCCCACATGGATTAAGGGTTGGAATAATCAAGGATTGGGATTCAAAATGGTATGCAGATAAGAAAAAATATGCTGAGTACTTAATTGAAGACCACAAAATTCGTGAATATATTAAAAAGAAATTATTTATTGCTGGAATTTCAC
Organism: Brassicibacter thermophilus; assembly: GCF_055378355.1. Lineage (NCBI taxonomy): Bacteria > Bacillati > Bacillota > Tissierellia > Tissierellales > Thermohalobacteraceae > Brassicibacter > Brassicibacter thermophilus. The sequence goes on from NZ_AP042446.1 coordinate 669,831, forward strand.
GTATTGAAATAGAGAGAGCAGCAAATAGAGTAAAAGTATCAGTCCACACTGCTAAACCTGGAATGGTAATTGGTAAGGGCGGTCAAGGAGTAGAAGAATTAAGATTACAATTAGAGAAAATGACAAAAAAACAAGTAATAGTAAATGTAGAAGAAATTAAGACACCGGAATTAGATGCTCAGCTTGTTGCAGAGAATATAGCTAGTCAACTGGAAAGAAGAGTTTCTTTTAGAAGAGCTATGAAACAAGCAATACAAAGAAGTATGAGAGCTGGAGCTAAGGGTATTAAAACAGCTGTTTCAGGTAGACTTGGTGGAGCTGATATGGCGAGAACAGAAGGTTATAGTGAAGGGACAATACCTCTTCATACGTTAAGAGCAGATATCGATTATGGTTTCTATGAAGCTAATACAACTTATGGGAAATTAGGTGTAAAAGTGTGGATATATAAAGGAGAGGTTCTTCCTACTGCAAAGGTAGAACAAAACGAAGATAAATTAGATAAATAAGGTAGTGTAGGAAGGAGGAGTTAACATGTTAATGCCTAAAAGAGTTAAACGACGTAGAGTTCATAGAGGAAGAATGACTGGTAAAGCTACTCGAGGCAATAAAATAGCTTATGGTGATTATGGGCTACAAGCTCTGGAACCAGCTTGGATAACTTCAAATCAAATAGAAGCTGCAAGAAGGGCTATGACTAGATATGTAAAAAGAGGTGGGAAAATTTGGATTAAGATTTTTCCTGATAAACCAGTAACACAAAAACCTGCAGAAACTCGTATGGGTTCCGGTAAAGGTGCACCAGAATATTGGGTAGCTGTTGTTAAACCAGGAAGAATATTATTTGAAATGGGCGGTGTTTCAGAAGAAATTGCAAGAGAAGCTATGAGATTAGCTGCTCATAAGCTACCTATAAAATGTAAATTTGTCACTCGACAAGATGCAATTGAAGAGGGTGGTGAAGTTAATGAAGGCTAATGAAATTCGTGAAATGACGACTCAAGAGTTAGATAATAAATTATTAGACTTAAAAGCTGAATTATTTAATCTTAGATTTCAATTAGCTACAGGTCAACTTGATAACCCAATGAGAATAAAGGCTGTTAGAAAAGATATTGCACGTGTAAAAACAGTTTTAAGAGAGAGAGAATTAGGGAAAATGAAGGCGTAACCAGAAGGAAAGGAGGCCAGCTAGATGGAAAGAGGTAATAGAAAAGTAAGAATTGGCAAAGTTGTAAGCGATAAAATGGATAAAACCATAGTTGTTGCAGTAGAAACTCTTGTTACTCATCCACTTTATGGCAAGCAAATTAAAAAAACTAAAAAATTTAAGGCGCATGATGAAAATAATGAATGTAAAATCGGTGATAGAGTAAAAATAATGGAAACCAGACCATTAAGCAAGGATAAAAGATGGAGATTGGTTAGCATTGTTGAAAAAGCAAAATAGTCCTTGCGTCTACAGAAGGGAGGTTATAAAATGATTCAAGCTGAAACTCGTTTGAAAGTAGGAGACAATTCAGGAGCTAAAGAGTTATTAGTTATTAAAATTCTTGGAGGGTCAAGAAGAAGGTATGCAAATATAGGTGATATAGTAGTAGCTACTGTTAAAAGTGCAACGCCTGGAGGTGTTGTAAAAAAAGGTCAAGTTGTTAAAGCTGTTATTGTTAGATCAAAAAAAGGTTTGAGGAGAAATGATGGTTCATATATTAAATTTGATGAGAATGCAGCTGTTATTATAAAAGATGACAAACAACCAGTAGGTACTCGTATATTTGGCCCTGTTACAAGAGAGTTAAGAGATGGAAATTTTATGAAAATAATATCATTAGCACCAGAAGTTTTATAAAACAGAGAGTTAATAATTTCTGTGTTAGGGAGGTGTAGTTGATGCACGTTAAAAAAGGTGATACAGTAGTAGTTATATCTGGTGAAGATAAAGGGAAAAAAGGGAAAGTGTTGACTGCTTTTCCAAAAGAAAATAAAGTTATAGTTGAAGGAGTAAATATGTTAACTAAGCATAAAAAACCAACTCCTAAACTTCAACAAGGTGGGATAATCCATCAAGAAGGACCTATTGATGCGTCAAAAGTTATGCTTTATTGCGAAAAAGATAAAATGGGCGTAAGGGTTGGATATAAATTTTTAGATAATGGCGAAAAAGTGAGAGTATGCAAAAAATGCGGTGAGGTTCTAGATTAGAATCACATGAGGAAGGAGGTAGACTAAATGGCTTCACGACTTAGAGAAAAATACAACAATGAAGTTATCCCTGCTTTGATGGAAAAATTTAAATATAAGAATGTAATGGAAGTTCCAAAATTAGAGAAAATAGTAATTAATATGGGAATCGGTGTAGCGAAAGAGAATCCAAAGGCTCTTGAATCAGCAGTTGAAGAATTAAGTGTAATAACTGGGCAAAGACCTATAATTACAAAGGCAAAAAAATCAGTTGCTAACTTTAAGGTTCGTAAAGGAATGCCTGTAGGCGTTAAAGTAACATTAAGAGGAGAAAAAATGTATTATTTCATTGATAAATTAATGAATATTGCATTGCCAAGAGTTAGAGATTTTAGAGGAGTTTCAGACACATCATTTGATGGAAGAGGAAATTACGCATTAGGTGTTAAGGAACAATTGATTTTCCCAGAAATAGAATATGATAAAGTTGATGCTGTAAGAGGTATGGATATTGTAATAGTTACAACAGCAAAGACTGATGAAGAAGCTAAGGAGTTTTTGAAAATGATGGGTATGCCCTTTAAAAAGTAGATAAGGAGGGAGAAATTTGGCCAAGAAATCAATGAAAGTAAAACAACAAAGAAAACAAAAATTTAGTACAAGAGAATATAATAGATGTAAAATTTGCGGAAGACCACATGCATATTTAAGGAAATTTGGAATTTGCCGTATTTGCTTTAGAGAATTAGCTTATAAAGGACAAATTCCTGGAGTGAAGAAAGCGAGCTGGTAAGAGTAAGTTTCTAGATTGGAAGGAGGTAGACTGTAATGGTTATGACTGACCCTATTGCTGATATGCTAACTAGAATAAGAAATAGTAATAATGCAAAACACGAAACTGTTGATATTCCTAGTTCTAATATGAAAAAGGCTATTGCTAATATCTTATTAGAAGAAGGATATATAAAGGGTTTTGATGTAATAGATGATGGAAAGCAAGGGATTATTAGAATTCAACTTAAATATAGTGACAATAACGAAAGAGTAATTTCGGGAATTAAGAGAATATCTAAGCCAGGATTAAGGGTTTATGCACGACATGATGAAATACCTAAAGTATTAGGAGGTCTTGGTATAGCTATATTATCAACTTCTAAGGGCATAATTACAGATAAAAATGCTAGAAAAGAAGGTGTCGGAGGAGAAGTTGTTTGCTACGTATGGTAATAGTATTTATAATAAGTTAGGGAACAGGAGGTGCGATTATGTCAAGAATAGGTGTAAAACCTATAGCAATTCCAGATGGCGTAGAAGTTAATATAAATGATAAAAACTATGTAATAGTTAAAGGACCAAAAGGAAAGCTTGAACAACAATTTAGCAAAGATATGAAAATATCAGTTGTAGATAATACTATAACAGTAGAACGTCCTACAGAAAATAAAAAACATAAATCATTGCACGGATTGACAAGAACATTAATAGCTAATATGATTGACGGAGTTACTAAGGGATATACTAAAGAATTAGAAATTGTAGGAGTAGGGTACCGTGCGCAAAAACAAGGGAAAAAATTAGTATTAAATTTAGGATTTTCTCATCCTGTAGAGATGGAAGACCCAGAAGGAATTGAAGTAGAAGTTCCTAGTAACAATAAGATAGTTGTAAAAGGAATAGACAAACAAAAAGTAGGTAATTATGCGGCTGTTATTAGAGAATTGAGAAAACCTGAACCTTATAAAGGTAAAGGCATCAAATATGTTGGAGAACATATAAGACGTAAGGAAGGTAAAACAGGTAAGTAGAAAGGAGTGAATAAAGGTGCTTAAGAAGGTGAATAGTAACCAAAAAAGACAGATCAGGCATAAGAGAATTAGGAAAACAGTACAAGGAACTCCTGAAAGACCAAGATTAAATGTATATAGAAGTTTAAAGCATATATATGCACAAATTATAGATGATGTTGAAGGCAGGACTTTAGTTTCAGCTTCAACATTAGATAGTGAAATAAAAAATAGTGTAAATAATACAGGAAACAAAGAAGCAGCAAAGGCTGTCGGAAAATTAGTTGCAAAAAGAGCACTAGATAAAGGTATAAAAACTGTAGTATTTGATAGAGGTGGATACCTATATCATGGTAGAGTTAAAGAGCTTGCTGAAGGAGCAAGAGAAAACGGACTTAAATTTTAGGTGAAGGAGGGGAATTAATGCAACGCGGACGTATTGATGCAAGTGAACTAGATTTAAAAGAAAGAGTTGTTAATATAAATCGTGTAACTAAAGTTGTAAAAGGTGGTAGAAATTTTAGATTTAGTGCTTTAGTTGTAGTTGGTGATGAAAATGGCCATGTAGGAGTGGGCATGGCAAAGGCATTAGAAGTTCCTGAAGCGATTAGAAAAGCAATACAAGATGCTAAAAAGAGACTAATAGAAGTTCCAATAGTTGAAACAACTATTCCACATGAAATTATAGGAGTATTTGGTGCTGGAAGAGTATTATTGAAACCTGCTGAAGAAGGTACAGGAGTTATAGCTGGTGGAGCTGTTCGTGCAGTATTAGAGCTCGCTGGTATAAGAGATATAAGAACAAAATCTTTAGGTTCAAATAACCCTCGAAACGTTGTAAATGCAACAATGGAAGCTTTAAAAAGTTTAAAAAGAGCTGAAGATGTTGCTAGACAAAGAGGTAAATCAGTTGAAGAGTTATTAGGTTAGGGGGGAAAATACCTTGGCTACAATAAAGATTAAACTTAAAAAAAGTAAAATAGGTAGAATCGAAAAACAAAGAAGAACTATTGAAGCTTTGGGCTTGAGAAAAATCGGCCAAATTGTTGAAAAAGAAGATACTCCTCAGATAAGAGGTATGATTGAGAAAGTTAAACATATGGTAGAAGTTATAGAGTAAGGGTAAGAAGAGGAGGTGTAATAATGAAACTGCATGAAATCAGACCTAACAAAGGCGGAGGAAGTAAAAATACAAAAAGACTTGGTAGAGGGACAGCAACAGGGCAAGGTAAAACAGCTGGTAGAGGTCAAAAAGGGCAAAATTCACGTTCAGGTGGAGGAACTAGACCAGGATTTGAAGGTGGACAAATGCCTTTATATAGAAGATTGCCTAAGAGAGGTTTTACAAATATATTTGCTAAGGAATTTGCCATTGTTAATGTTTCTGATCTAAATAGATTCGAGGATGGAACAGAAGTAACTACAGAATTATTAATCCAAGAAGGGATTATTAATAAAGTAAAGGATGGCGTTAAAATTTTAGGAGATGGGGAAATAAATAAAAAACTCATTGTGAAAGCCAATAAATTCAGCAAATCTGCTGCTGAAAAGATTGAGGCTGCAGGAGGAAAGGTAGAGGTGATTTAAAGTGTTTTCAACTTTAAAGGATGCTTGGAAAATACCTGATTTGCGGAAAAGAATGCTATTTACTTTATTGATGCTTGCTGTGTTTAGAATAGGAGCTAATATTCCAGTGCCTGGTATGGATAAGGCTATTATTGCTGAAATGTTTGAAGGCACATCTGGTGGTATATTAGATTTCTTAAATTTAATGGCAGGTGGGGCTTTTAAAGACTTCACCATATTTGCTTTAAATATATACCCATATGTTACTGCATCTATTATAATACAATTATTAACTATTGCTATACCTAGACTTGAAGCGTTAGCTAAGGAAGGCGAAGAAGGAAGGAAAAAACTAGCTCAATACACTAGATATGGAACTGTAATTCTTGCCTTAATTCAAGCTCTAGGATTTACTATTGGATTTTTCAATAAAGCTTTAATAGGAAAAGATTTTCTTTCTGTTTCAATAGTAATACTTACACTTACTGCTGGAACATCTTTCCTCATGTGGCTTGGAGAACAAATAACAGATAAAGGTATTGGCAATGGTATTTCACTTATCATTTTTATAGGTATTGTATCAAGATTACCTTCGGGAATAGCAAAAATATTAAGCTTATTCTCTGCTGGTGAATTGAATATACTTGAGATTTTAGCTTTTGTTATATTTGCTTTAGCAGTAATAGTATTGATAATTTTAGTACAAGAAGGTCAAAGAAAAATACCTGTGCAGTATGCTAAAAGAGTAGTTGGACGTAAGATGTATGGCGGACAAAGTACACATATACCATTAAAAGTATTGATGGCAGGTGTTATTCCAGTAATCTTTTCAACTTCATTATTAGCTTTTCCACAGACATTAGCTCTGTTTTTTAAAGGAAATGCTGCTAAATGGATTACTGAATATTTAACAGTGAATGGAAGAGTTGGAATTTGGATATACTCTATTTTAAACTTCTTTTTAATAATTTTATTCACATATTTTTACACTGCTATACAATTTAATCCTATAGAATATGCTAACAATTTAAAACAATACGGAGGATTTATACCAGGAATTAGACCAGGTAGACCTACTGCTGAGTATTTAAACAAAATAATATCCAGAATAACTTTAATTGGTGCTATTGTACTAGCTTTGGTAGCTTCGCTTCCAATAATACTACTTTCAACTACAAAGCTAAATATTAGATTTGGAGGTACTGCACTGATAATTGTTGTTGGGGTTGCCTTGGAAACAATGAAACAAATAGAATCTCAAATGCTCATGAGACATTATAAAGGATTTTTAAAATAACTCCCTAAGGAGATGATTGTATTGAGACTAATATTATTAGGACCACCTGGTGCTGGAAAAGGAACACAGGCTGAATCAATAGTAAAAAAATATAGTATTCCTCATATATCAACAGGCGATATATTTAGAAAAAATATTAAGGAAAATACGGAACTTGGTGTTAAAGCAAAAGAGTATATGGATAAAGGATTGCTTGTACCTGATAATATAGTAGTAGCTATTGTAAAAGATAGATTAACTGAGGAAGACTGTAAAAATGGTTTTTTATTGGATGGATTTCCAAGAACTGTTGCTCAAGCTGACGCACTTGATGGTGAGTTGAAAAAATTAGGTTATAAACTAAATTATGTTATTAACATTAATGTTGACAAGGATATATTAGTTGAAAGGGCAATCGGAAGAAGAATTTGTAAAAACTGTGGTGCAACATATCACATAAAATATAACCCTCCAAAACAAGATGGAAAATGTGATTTATGCGGAGGAGAGCTTTACCAAAGAAAAGATGATACAGTTGAAACAGTATCAAAAAGGATAGAGGTTTATTCTGAACAAACTAAACCACTTATAGAATACTATAAGAAAAAAGAAATACTTCTTGATATAAATGGTGAACAAGATATTGATAAAGTATTTTTAGACATAGTTAATGCATTGGAAAAATAATTTAACTGCATTAAAGAGAAAGGCATGGTCATGCCTTTCTCAAGGATTTTACAAATTGATTACCATTATTAAGCAAGTAGTATTATATAATTATTAAGGATAATCCCCTTTTAAAGAGGTGAAATTAATGGAAAGCACTAGCGATATAGAGATTGGTCAGGTGGTCAAATCTAGAGCAGGACGTGACAAAGGGAGAATATTTGTGGTAGTAGACATTTTAGATGATAAATATGTTTTGATAGTTGATGGAGACCTAAGGAAGCTGGATCATCCTAAAAAGAAAAAAATCAAACACCTGATAGTATATAACACAGTGCTTAATGAAATAAAGGGTAAAATAAAAAATAAAGAGAAGATTAATAATGCTTATATAAGAAAAATGTTGGCACCTTTCAATAAGGAGATTTAAAATGCAATGAACGGGAGGTTCGATTGCCGGATGTCAAAAAAGGATGTAATTGAGGTAGAGGGGACTGTAATTGAAGCTCTACCAAATGCTATTTTTAAAGTTAAGCTTGAAAATGGCTATGAAATTTTAGCTCATATATCAGGTAAATTAAGGATGAACTTTATAAGAATATTGCCAGGAGATAAAGTTACTGTAGAATTATCGCCATATGATTTAACGAGAGGTAGAATTACATGGCGTAAAAAGTAGTGAGGAGGGATTACGATGAAAGTAAGACCATCTGTAAAGAAGATCTGTGAAAAATGCAAAATAATCAAAAGAAAAGGGAAAGTAATGGTTATTTGTGAAAATCCAAAACATAAGCAAAAGCAGGGATAATATTAAATGCTAAGATGGTTTTTTAGTTATTTAAGTGTATAATAGTATTTAAAAATACTATTAAAATATATACCGCGGCTGTTTTAAATATCATTTATTATTGTAGGACATTCACAAAAAGCATATATAGTTCAGGAGGTGTGAAAATTAATGGCCAGAATTGCTGGTATTGACTTACCAAGAGATAAAAGAGTAGAAATAGGGTTGACATATATCTATGGTATTGGTAGATCAAGAGCTAATGAGATATTATCAAAAGCTAATGTTAACCCAGATACAAGAGTGAAAGACTTAACAGAGTCAGAAGTTACAGCATTGAGAAATGTTATAGATAAATATATGGTTGAAGGTGACCTTAGAAGAGAAGTTGCCATGAATATTAAGAGATTAAAAGAAATTGGATGCTACAGGGGTATTAGGCATAGAAAAGGATTACCTGTAAGAGGACAGAACACTAAAAATAATGCTAGGACTAGAAAAGGCCCAAAAAAATTAGCAAGTAAGAAGAAAAAGTAGGAAATGAGGGAGGGAAGTTAATTGGTAGCTAAAAAAGCTAGTAGAACTCGTGTTAAAAGAAGAGAACGTAAAAATATCGAAAGAGGTCAAGCGCATATTAAATCAACTTTTAATAATACAATAGTGACATTAACCGATACAAAAGGCAATGTGATTTCATGGGCCAGTGCAGGGCAACTTGGATTTAAAGGCTCTAGAAAGTCAACTCCATTTGCTGCACAGACTGCTGCTGAAGAAGCTGCTAAAAAAGCAATGGAGCATGGCCTAAAGACAGTAGAAGTATATGTAAAAGGACCAGGATCGGGTAGAGAGGCTGCGATTAGATCATTACAGGCTGCAGGATTGGAAGTAAGTTTAATTAAAGACACGACACCAATACCTCATAATGGTTGCAGGCCACCTAAACGAAGAAGAGTATAATAAATTGATGAAATAGGAGGTGTACAACATGGCTAGATATACAGATTCAGTGTGTAGACTTTGTAGAAGAGAAGGGCAAAAGCTCTATTTGAAGGGAGATAGATGCTATTCAGATAAATGTGCTATAGCTAAAAGAAACTATGCTCCAGGACAACACGGACAAGGAAGAAAAAAATTAACTGAGTACGGGTTGCAGTTAAGAGAAAAACAAAAGGTTAGAAGATACTATGGTATTTCAGAAAGTCAAATGAAAAAATACTTTAACATGGCTGAAAAAACTCATGGAGTAACTGGTGAAAATCTATTAAAAATATTAGAATCAAGACTTGATAATGTTGTTTATAGATTAGGATTTGCTTCATCAAGAGCTGAAGCAAGGCAATTAGTTACACATGGACATTTCACAGTTAATGGCAATAAAGTAAACATACCATCATATTTGGTAAGCGTTGGTGATGTAATAGAGGTTAAAGAGAAAAGTAAAAATTCACCCAAATTTAAAGAATTAATAGAAAACCATCAAAAGACATTGGTCAACTGGTTAGAAGTTGATTTAGAAGGAATGAAAGGCAGAGTTTTAGCTGAACCATCAAGAGAAGAAATAGAAATACCAATTCAAGAGCATAATATTGTTGAGTTGTATTCTAAGTAATATAGTTAGAATCAGTTGCCCTCAAGATATAAAAAATTTGATGAGGAGGGTTATTGTAAATGATAGAAATTGAAAAGCCTAAAATTGAGATAGTTGAATTGAGTGATGATAACACGTATGGCAAATTTATTGTTGAACCTCTAGAAAGAGGATATGGTACTACATTAGGAAATTCTTTAAGAAGAATTTTATTGTCTTCTTTACCTGGTGCAGCAGTGCATACTATTAAAATTCAGGGCGTTCTTCACGAATTTTCGACAATTCCAGGTGTTTTAGAAGATGTTCCTGAAATAATATTAAATATAAAAGATATTGCTGCAAAGATGTATACTGATGAGCCTGTAACTCTTAAAATTGATTTAGAAGGCCCAACAGAAGTGACTGCTGGAGATATTATTACAGGACCTGATGTAGAAATACTAAATAAAGATTTGCATATAGCAACTATTAGCGATAATGGAAAACTCTATATGGAAATGGAAATGGTATCAGGGAGAGGATATGTAACAGCAGAAAGAAATAAAGGCGATGAACAAACTATAGGCGTAATTCCTGTAGATTCAATATTCACACCAGTTAGAAAAGTAAATTTTAAAGTTGAAGACACGAGAGTTGGGCAAATTACTGACTACGATAAACTAACTCTTGAGGTCTGGACAAATGGTACTATTAAACCAGATGAAGCTACATCATTAGCTGCAAAAATATTAAACGAACATTTGAATTTGTTTATTACACTTACTGATCATGTTAATGATGTAGAAATAATGGTAGAAAAAGAAGAAGATAAAAAAGAAAAGGTATTAGAAATGACCATAGAAGAGTTAGATTTATCAGTTAGATCTTATAACTGTCTAAAGAGAGCAGGAATAAATACAGTTGAAGAACTTACTACAAAAACTGAAGAAGATATGATGAAGGTTAGAAATCTTGGAAAGAAATCTCTTGAAGAAGTTCAAAATAAACTTGCAGAATTGGGATTGAGCTTGAGAAAAAGTGACGAATAGTATGACCCTATAAGGAATAGGAGGGATGATAATGGCTAAATTAAGGAAATTAGGACGTCCAACTGATCATCGTAAAGCTATGCTAAGAAATTTAGTTACTAGTTTACTGAAACATGGTAGAATTGAAACAACTGAAACTAGAGCAAAAGAAACTAAAAGAATGGCTGAAAAGATGATTACTTTAGCTAAAAGAGGAGACTTGCATGCAAGACGTCAGGTTTTAGCATATGTATACGATGAAACAACAGTTAAAAAATTATTTGATGAGATAGCTCCTAAATATGAAGATAGGAATGGTGGATATACTAGAATATTAAAGTTAGGCCCACGTAGAGGCGATGCTTCAGAAATGGTTATAATAGAGTTACTTTAAAATGAGTGAGGGGATTAAGTTAACTTTTTTAACTTAATCCCTAATTTTATATTTTATTAATGATTATGATTGAATCATAATATTACTTGTGCTAAAATAAGCAACAGATGAGTATTTAGTAAAAACATTAGTATTAGTATATAAATGAGGGATAATATGAGCGATTCAATGATAAAAATGAATAATGTGACATTTGAATACATGTCAAATGAAGACAAAGATTTTGTTGCTTTGCAAAATATTAATTTAGAAATAAAAAAAGGAGAATTTGTTGTTATTTTAGGACATAACGGATCAGGTAAATCTACATTAGCTAAATTGATGAATGCATTGCTTTTACCAACAAAAGGGAAAGTATATGTTGACGAAATGGATACAACAGATGAGAGTAAACTATGGAACATTAGAGAAAAGGCTGGAATGGTATTTCAAAATCCCGATAATCAACTGGTAGCGACGATTGTTGAGGAAGATGTAGCTTTTGGCCCTGAAAATTTAGGTGTTAATCCAAAGGAAATAAGAAAAAGGGTAGATGAAGCTTTAGAAATGGTAGAAATGAGTGAGTATAAAAAGCATGCACCACACCTTTTATCAGGAGGACAAAAACAAAGAATAGCAATTGCTGGTATTCTTGCAATGAGACCTGAATGTATAATTTTAGATGAACCTACAGCTATGCTAGACCCATCTGGACGAAAAGAGGTTATGAGAACGATCAAAAAATTAAACAAAGAAGATAATAAAACTATCGTTCATATCACTCATTACATGGATGAAGCCGTTGAAGCCGATAGGATATTAGTAATGTCTGAGGGAAAAATAGTATTAGAAGGTAGTCCTAAAGAAGTGTTTAGTCAAGTTGAAAAAGTTAAAAAATTGGGTCTTGACGTGCCGCAAGTTACTGAATTGGCTCACGAGCTAATAAAGGAAGGAATAAACATTCCAGCAGATATATTAACTATTGAAGAATTGGTGATGTGGTTATGACAATTGAAATTAAAAATCTTACTTACATTTATAATCAAGGTAATCCATTTGAAACGAAAGCGTTAGATAATATTAATTTGACAATTAATGATGGTGAATTTATTGGATTAATAGGGCATACTGGCTCAGGCAAATCTACGTTAATACAGCATTTAAACGGCTTGCTTAAGCCTACTTATGGAAGCATTGTGATAGATGGTTTAAATATTACATCTAAGGATGCAGATTTAAAGGAAATCCGTAAGAATGTTGGACTGGTTTTTCAATATCCTGAGCATCAATTATTTGAGGAAACAGTTTATAAAGATATTGCTTTTGGGCCTAGTAATTTAGGATTATCACAAAGTGATATTCACCATAGAGTAATGGAAGCTATGGAGCTTGTTGGCCTTGACACTGAAAGTGTAAAAGATAGGTCTCCATTTGAATTAAGTGGAGGGCAAAGAAGAAGAGTTGCTATTGCAGGAGTATTAGCTATGAAACCTAAGGTACTCATACTTGATGAACCAACTGCAGGACTAGATCCTAAAGGCAGAGATGAGATACTTGGGCAGATTCAAAATCTATATGAAAAGAATGATATTACAATTATTCTAGTATCTCATAGTATGGAAGATATTGCACGACTTGTGAATAGAATAATAGTTATGCACAGAGGCAAAATAGCTATGGATGGTGTACCAAAAGATGTATTTAAAGAGACTGCAAAGCTTGAAAACTTAGGTCTAGCAGTTCCACAGATAACTTATTTCATGAAAGCTCTCAGAGAAAAGGGCAGAAAAGTAAGAGATGATGTGTTAACAGTTGATGAAGCCAAAAATGAAATACTAAGGTATATGAGGAGAAATAAAAATGTTAAGTAATATTACCATAGGACAATATTATCCAGGCAATACTATTATACACAGATTAGATCCAAGGATAAAAATACTCGTTACTTTTATGTTTATTTTTTCATTATTTTTTATAAATAATTTTTATCCTTATATTTTTGTTGCTTTATTTATATATTTAGTTGTAAGAGTATCAAAAGTTCCACTTAAATATGTAATAAAAGGAATAAAGCCATTATTAATAATTATATTTATTACTTTTTTTATCAATTTATTTATGACTAAAGGTGACGTATTATTTAAAATTGGACCACTAACTGCATCATTGCAAGGTTTAAGAATTGGTACATTTATGGCTTTAAGACTTATATTTTTAATTGTAGGTACATCCCTTTTGACTTTAACTACTTCACCGATATCTTTAACTGATGGTATTGAAAAGCTCTTAAATCCTTTTAAGAAAATTGGCGTACCAGCACATGAATTAGCTATGATGATGACTATAGCATTAAGATTTATACCAACATTATTAGAAGAAACGGATAAGATTATGAAAGCCCAAATGGCGAGAGGAGCAGATTTTGAAAGTGGAAATATAATTAAGAGAGCAAAAAGCCTTATTCCTTTGCTTGTTCCATTGTTTGTAAGTGCTTTTAGAAGAGCAGATGAATTAGCTATGGCTATGGAGGCGAGATGTTATAGAGGTGGAGAAAATAGGACTAGGATGAAAGAACTAAAAATGGAAAAAAGGGATTTTGTGGTCTTATATACTTCAATAGTAATATTTTCTGCTATCATTATTATTAGATATATATAAAATTAAAATTTACTGTAATTTAATTTTCATGAGAATAAGCAAAAATTACATTCTCATATTTAAGTTTAGGTGATGATATGAGGAATATAAAATTAGTAATAGAATATGATGGTACAAGGTTTCACGGATGGCAAAAACAACCAGGGATTTTAACTATTCAAGGTGAATTAGAAAGGTTAATATCTCAAATATTAGACGAAGAGATAACAATATTTGGCTCTGGTAGGACTGATAAAGGTGTTCATGCAAAAGGACAGGTGGCAAATTTCTATACAAATTCGACTATTCCTGGAGAAAAGTTTAAATACGCAATTAATAATCATTTGCCACCAGATATTGCTATAATAGAGTCTGAAGAGGTTAGTAATGAGTTTAATTCACGATATAGTGCCATTGGAAAAGAGTATAGATATTTAATTTATAATAATAAGATAAGAAGCCCTATATTAAGAAATTATACATATTATATTCCATATAAATTAGACATAGATAAAATGAAAAAGGCTATACCATATTTTTGTGGAGAACATGACTTTTGCTCATTTATGGCTTCTGGTAGTAGTGTAACTAACACAGTTAGAACTATACATGATATGTCCTTGACGAGTAATGATAATATTATAGATTTTAGAGTAAGAGGAAATGGATTTTTATATAATATGGTTAGAATAATAGTTGGTACATTAGTAGAAGTAGGAGCAGGAAAACTTGATATTAACTCTATTTCATCGATAATAGAAGCTAAAGATAGAACTAAAGCAGGACATACTGCACCACCTCATGGACTATATTTAGAAAAAGTATATTACAATTAAAAAAATATCAAAATAATCACAAAATATGAGAGATACAGCTTGACACTCTTGGCACCATGTATTAAAATATATAAATGTGTATGTGTGATAAAAATCCACTAGCCCCGGATTTTATATAGATATGGATTTATTTTTAACTAGGTAGTAAGGAGGGAAAACAATGAAAAGTTATATCGCTAAACCAAATGAAGTAGAAAAGAAATGGTATATTATAGACGCTGAAGGACAAAAACTTGGTAGAATGGCTAGCGAAATTGCAAAGATTTTGCGTGGAAAACATAAACCAATATATACACCTCATGTAGATACGGGAGATTTTGTAATAGTTATAAATGCCGATAAAGTTGAATTAACAGGAAAGAAACTTGAACAAAAGAAATATAGATATCATACAGGTTATCCAGGAGGATTAAAAGAGATACCTTATAAAAGAATGATGGCAGAAAAACCTGAAAAAGTTATAGAATTAGCAGTAAAAGGGATGCTTCCTAAAAATAGCTTAGGAAGATCAATGTTGAAGAAATTGAGAGTATACAGAGGATCCGAGCATAATCATGAAGCTCAGAAACCCGAAGTTTATGAAATATAAGTTCGGAAGGGAGGACTGTAAGTGGCTAACGTTCAATATTATGGTACTGGAAGAAGAAAAAAGGCAGTAGCAAGGGTAAGGTTAATTCCAGGAAATGGAAATATCACTATAAATAATAGAAGTATAGATGAATATTTTGATTATGATACATTAAAAGTTATAGTTGTAGAACCTCTCGTTGCTACAAACTCAGTAGATAAGTATGATGTTGTGGCTAATGTTAAAGGTGGAGGATTTACTGGTCAAGCAGGAGCTATAAGACATGGTATTGCAAGAGCATTACTTAAAGCTGATGAAGAGTTAAGACCAGTACTTAAGAAGGGTGGTTTCTTAACTAGAGATTCAAGAATGAAGGAAAGAAAGAAGTACGGTTTAAAGAAAGCAAGGCGTGCTCCACAATTCTCAAAGAGATAAAAATTGTTTATTTACACACGAGTTTGTTCAAACTTACAAAGTTTGTTTATTGCAAGTGCCAACCGTCATGGGTTTAGATACCTTTGGCGGTTTTTTTGTGTGTAGAAATATATATTGAAATAAATAAAAATATGAATTTTTACGCAGTTGTAATTCTTTGAAATCAAGTAAAATTACGATGTGTATGTGGTTTTGATATTTCCTCTGTAGGTTATACGCTGCGTATGAATACTCATTTTATGAGTAAACCTTTCACGAGCAAACTTATGTGTAAATAGACAAAGGATTACGGGAAATAAGATTAAAAATGCTGAAAATGTTAATATTAGGGCTTGCTATTTATTTATTATAGGTTTTACTTTAGAGTTTGTTGGGGTATATTTTTACATAAAGGATTTAGATAGATTCACGAATATACTAAATAGATATTTTTTAGATTGCGAGGCTATTATTTAATGCAGGACGATATGTAAAATAAAGGGATGTTTAACATAAAAATCAGTATGATAAAATTTTCATATAGTAGAAAATAACAAGGACCTAGAAAAGGTCCTTATTATTTTCCACCTACTATTACATTTAAACCATAGTTAGTCATTTTTTCTTTAATTTTATTTATTTCTTCTTCTGTAGGAGGGGATAAGTTTTCTAATTCATATTTTCTACCTAAACCCTTATATTTTGAGCTGCCATACTGATGAAAAGGAAGAATATGAATTTCTTTGATTTTTTGGGATACAACAAAGTCAATAATTGAATTAATGTTATTATCATCCATAGTAAAATTAGGAATTAGAGGGATTCTAGGAATAACCTTTGCTCTTTTATTAATTAACTTTCTAAAATTACTTAGTATCAATTTAACATCAGCATTTAAAAATTCTTTTGCCCTTTTCCTATCCATTATTTTCAAATCAAATAATACTGTGTTTAGGTAGTTAGACATCTCATCAAGGATTTCCCATTTTCCAAAGCCTGTAGTTTCTATAGCAGTATCTATACCTAGATATTTCAGCCTTTTTAATAATTCTATAGCAAATTTTCCTTGAGAGAGAGGTTCACCGCCAGATAAAGTAACACCACCACCTGTACTGTCGTAAAAAACTATATCCTTTTTCACTTCATTAATAATTTTCTCAATATCAATTTCTTTTCCTACAATTTCTAGTGCACCTGTAGGACAAAGATCAGGAGTATTAGTGCAGGTAAAACAGCTTGTACTTTTGCACTTAATACATAAATTTTCTTTTCGCATTATTTCAGGCTTAAAATCCTGAGACTCTGGATTTGAACACCAAGGACATGTAAGGGGACAACCTTTAAAGAATATAATTGTTCTAATACCTCCACCATCATGTATACTATATCTTTGTATATTGAAAATAGTTGCTTTATTCATAATATCACATCCTATAAGCTGTGTTCTGTTCTATTTATAATATCATTTTGAATTGCCTCATTTAATTCGACAAATATAGCACTATATCCAGCTACTCTTACAACTAGATTTTTGTACTTTTCTGGATGCTTTTGAGCTTCCCTTAAGGTTTTTGCCGATACTATATTGAATTGTATATGTTGTAATTTTAACCTCATAAAGGCCTGTAAAAATCCAACTAACTTTTTAATACCCTCATCACCTTCTAAAACTGATGGGCTAAATTTTACATTTAAAAGACTTCCGTTGGAGGTTAGATAATTATCAAGTTTACTTACACTCTTTAATACAGCAGTAGGTCCATTTTTATCCCTGCCAACCATTGGAGATAGACCACCGTCGGCCAGCTGTTCACCATTTAGTCTTCCGTCTGGAGTTGCTCCTACAGCTTCGCCTAAAGGAATGTGGGCAGAAACAGTGTAAGACCCTGGTTGAAAAAAACCACCTCTTATATTTTTATATTTTTCTACTTCTTTACAGTAATAAGCTAATATTTCACTACCTAAATAGTCAACTTCATCAATATCATTACCGTATTTTTCAAATTTATTGATAAACCTTTGGCGAAGAGGTTCGTAGCCTTGGTAGTTTGAATCTAATATCTTCAACAATTCAGTTAATGTCATTTCTTTATTATCATATACAACCTTTTTAATAGTGTATAGGGAATCGCTTAGATTTGCAATTCCTATTCCCTGCACACCGGAAAAATTATACTTGGCTCCTCCTGAAGTAACATCTTTACCACTTTCTATACATCCTTCAATAAAGGAAGAAAGCAATGGAGTTGGTGCAAATTCCTTATGGCTTTCATCAACAATGTTAGAGCCTTCTACCATATCCTTTACATATTTAGAAATATTCTTTTTAATATTACCAATTAACTCATCAAAGGTTGCTATTTGACCTTTGCTTTCTTTAAGTGTAATTTCCATAATTTTTAGCAAATTAAATAATGCTATATCATGAAGACCATAGGTTTTTTCTGGTATAGTAAGCTCAACACATCCTACTACAGCATAATCCCTTGCATCTTCAAGACTTACTCTTCTATTTATATAACCAGGTATTATTACTTCATCATTAAAAACTTGAGGAATTCCAGTACCTAATCTTATAGTTTCTGCTGTTTTTACAAGGAACTTTCTAGGAGTTTTCTCATTAATTCTTACCCCTATATTAGGTTGTGGAAGTTTTATATCTGCATATGTTTCTAAAACAATATATGACAATTCATTTGTTGCATCCCGTCCGTAACGGTCAATACCTCCAAGTATAATAGTATATCCTGTAGGAAAACCTGCAAAATATTTAGCGCTTTCTTGACTTCTCAATAGAACAACATCGTTCATCTTTAACCATAGACATCTTAATAATTCTTTAGCAAATTCTTTGTCCATTCCATTTTCAATAGATTTTTTATAGAAAGGATACATATATTGGTCGAATCTTCCTGTAGATATAGAGCTTGCATTTGATTCATACTGTAAAGCTATATTTACATACCAGAACAATTGTAAAGCTTCATAAAAGGAAGAAGGTTTTTCCTTTGAAATTTTTAAAGAAATCCTACTTATTTCTAGTAGTTCTCTTTTCCTGATTTCATCTCTTTCTTCATAGGACATGTTTTCTGCTAATTTTGCATATCTTAGAATATAATTTTGGGTAGCTTCAAGAGTAATTAATGCTGCTTTATAAAAGTTATTATCAGTGTCTTTTTTTATTTTATTTCTAACTTCCATTATTATATCTTCTAAGCCTCTATTAACAAGTTTACTAAAGGAAGGTATTATATGCCCTTGACCTTTATCAGTTTGGTTTAATTTCACAATTTTCTTTTCAATTGATTTTTTAACATTATCTGTAAGCTTATTCTCTATATAGTCTTTTAGAGATTTTCCTTTCCAATAAGGAAATAGCTCTTCTTTAAATAGTTTTTTATCTTCATCAGATATATCGAATTGATCTTGAGGTCTAGTAGGAAGAGTATTTAGCTCATTATATATCCAATAAGGAGACATTTCAGGCGATGCTATTCCTGAACGGGGGTTAACAGTCCTTCCTCCCACTATTAATTCACCGTCATTTATTGTAATATTTATATTATTTAAGATATGAGCTGTGGCTTTAGCCCTTCTTATAATAGTTGGCTGATTTTCCGTTTGTTTATAGCTTTCTGTATACAATTTAGCTCTTTCGAGGGATATTTTTCTTCTATCTTTAAATAATAAATTACGTAAGTGTTCGATTCTAGGGCTTGTACTTGACATGAAATCACTCCCTTAATGTTTTATTATTTAATATTATTTAATATTATTTTATATTGATTATAAAGAAATGTCAATATGATTTACTAACAATTTAAGACACGGTTAAAATAAAACCTTGATAAATACACGAATTATAGGTATAATAAAAATACGAACAAATAATAACAAACAATAAAGGGGAATTGCTATGTTTGCTAAGGAAAGATTAGACAGAATAGTTCAGATTCTTTATGAAAAGGGAAAAGTTATAGTTAAAGATTTAAGCAGACAATTTAATGTATCTGAAGATGCAATTAGAAAGGATTTAAAGTATCTTGAAAATCAAGGAATTTTAGAAAGAACATATGGAGGTGGTATATTAAAAAAACAAATAGCAGAGTATATAAAGATTGAAGAAAGGGCTAAATACAACACCGAAGAAAAATGTAAGATTGCTGAAAAGGCATATTCCTTATTGAAAAAAGGAGAAACAATATTTCTAGATATTTCATCTACTAATATGATACTTGCACAAAAGATAGCTACTTCTTCAAATCAGCTTACAGTTATCACTAACTCTATAGATATTTTAAAAATCCTATCTGCTAACGAAAAAATACAAATAATTTCTCCTGGGGGCATTCTTTATCAAAATATAGGTGGTTTTGTTGGTTCAGCTGCAATTCAATCAATATCAAAATACACAGTTCAAAAGGCTTTTATTGGTAGCTGTGGTGTAGATATTGAAACTGGAAGTGTGACCACATTCAATGTAGAAGATGGAAATACAAAAAAAGCAATTATAGAATGTGGTAAAGAGGTATTCCTTGTAATGGAAAATAAAAAATTTTTTATGACGGCATCTATAAATTTGCAGATCTGAAGGATATAGACACTCTGATAACTGATGAGAAACCTTCATCAGTAATAATGGAAAAACTACACAAATATAAACTTCAGATAATATAGAAGAAGTAAGTTTTAATTTTTATTGAATAACGTATTGTAGAGATTAAACAGTAGAAGATTATAAAAATGATAGAAATACTTTGTGTATATATAGGAAATGGAAGTTAGGAGGGATAATAAGCTATATATTTAAAGAAAAAAGGAGTGAAAGTTATGGATAGAAGAAAAATATTAATCACTGGAGCTAATGGTTTTTTAGCTTCAAGGATAAACAAAACGTTTAAGGATAAACATGAGATGATACCACTTACTAGTAAAGATTTAGATATTACAAATCATCAATTAGCTAATAAAATTCTTGAAGAAGTAAGGCCAAATATAATAATACATACTGCTGCTATTTCTGCAACTGAAGCTTGTGAAAATAATCCTGATTTTGCATACAAAGTAAATGTAGAAGCCTCAGTTAATATTGCAAGAAAAGCTAAAGAAATAGGTTCTAAGTTATTGTTTATAAGTAGCGAACAGGTTTTTAATGGGAATATAAATGATGGGCCTTATAAAGAAGATCAAGAACCAGTTCCTAGCACAGTATATGGTAAGACTAAATTAACTGCAGAAAACCTATTAAAAAAAGAATTAGAAGAGCTTTGGATTTTAAGGCTTAGTTGGATGTTTAGTTTGCCATAAAGAGGTATGCCTAACAATCTTAATCTCTTTTGGAAACTTATAGGAGCTCTTATATCTAATAGACCGATTAAGATAGCATCTAACGAGTACAGAGGAATAACCTATGCCTATGATTTAATTGATAATTTAGAAAAAATATTTGAACTTCCCTATGATACTTATCATTTTGGTTCAATCAATGAAAATAGTACTTATGACACAGCCCTATTTATGTTAAAAAAGATGGGAATTTCAGAAAAGAGGATTGAAGAGATAGTAATTAGGGACAATGAAAGGTATAAAGATAGAAAAAGGGATTTAAGATTAGATTACAGTAAAATAATGGCACTTGGAATAGATATAGACACTTCTTTGGGAAGTATAGAAAGGGCAATAAATGAATTTAAATTTATATTATAATAAAAACTTTAAATAGACTTTTAGTTTACTTATACAGGAATAAATATTGCTTATAAGGAGGAATTAAAATGTATCCATTAAAGTTTGAAAACATATATAGTGAAAAGGTATGGGGCAGCAGAGATTTAGAAACATTTAGGGGGAATCTACCTGAAGGCAAAATAGGTGAAAGTTGGGATGTAGCTTGTCACAAAAATGGTACTAGTATAGTTGCTAATGGTGAGTATAAGGGTATAAGGCTAGATGACCTTATTACTAAAAAAGGTCCAGATTTAATAGGAAGTAAAATTTCAATGGATTGGTTTCCTTTATTGGTAAAACTATTAAACACAAGCGACAAGTTATCAGTACAAGTACATCCAGACGATAAATATGCCCAAGAAGTGGAAGAGGATATGGGAAAAACAGAGGTTTGGTATGTAGTAGCTGCAAAAAGGGGAGCTAAATTAATTTTAGGTACCAATGGATGCACTAAGGAGGAATTTGAAAGGGCTATTTATGAGGGAAATCCAGAAAAGTATATGAATGTAATAGAAGTAAAAAAAGGGGATGTTTATTTAATAAAAAGTGGCTTAATCCATACTATGGGTGAAGGGTTAATCATTGCAGAAATTCAACAAAATAGTGATACTACCTATAGATTATACGATTATAATAGGGGAAGAGAATTGCATATAAAAAAGGCTTTAGATGTAATAGATTTTAACTTAGTAGGGAAAAAAAGTATGGGCCTTGAAGTCAATAAAGAAGGTTATAGCAAAGTATATTATTGTTTAAACAAACATTTTGCATTAGAACTTTATAATATAGAGGTAAGTTGTTTAGAATATAGCGATAATGAGAGGTTTTATATTTACACATGTGTAGAGGGAAAAGGTAAAATATACTATTCAAATGGCACAGTGGATATAAATATGGGAGATAGTGTTTTAATACCAGCCACCTTAGGTAAATATGAGATTAGGGGACAATTAAAACTTCTTAAGAGTTATGTGCCGGACGTAGAAAAGGTTGAAAGAGAAATATTAGATATAGTTGAATAGGAGGGCTAAATTTGATAATAACAGTAACATTAAATCCTGCTATAGATAAGACTATTTATATAGAAGACTTTAAAAAAGGTGAAGTAAATAGACTTGAATATAGTGTCATGGACCCAGGGGGAAAAGGAATTAATGTATCTAGGGTAGTAAAAAACTTAAATTGCAAGACATTGGCCCTTGGGTTTATTGGTGGAAAAAGTGGACAATTTATAGAAGATTCATTAAAGGATAATGATATTAATAGTGACTTTACTAAAGTTGCATCAGAAACTAGAACAAATTTAAAAATTGTAGATTTAAAAACTGGAGATACAACAGATATTAATGAAAAAGGAAGAGAGGTAACTGAATTTGAACTAAAAGAATTTTTAAATACTTATGAAAAGGTATTGAATGAAGGAGATATTGTGGTGCTATCTGGAAGTGTGCCTAAAGGTATTGGTACAGATATTTACAAAACGCTGTCAGAAATAGGTTGCCAAAAAGAATGTAAAGTTGTTTTAGATGTTAGTGGCGAATATTTAAAAGAGGGGATTATGGCCAATCCATATATGATTAAACCTAATATACATGAATTAGAAGAAATAGTAGCTACAAAACTTGAAACAATTAATGAGATAGTGGAAGTGTGTAATGAATTAATTGACAGTGGAATAGAGCTTATATGTGTTTCTATGGGAAGTAAAGGGGCAGTTTTAGTAGGAAAAGATTTAGTTTTACAAGGAGAAATTCCGAAGGTTAAAGTAAAAAGTACGGTTGGAGCAGGTGATTCTCTAGTTGCTGGTTTTACAGTAGGATTAAGTAAAGGTCTCACAATAAAAGAAGCATTTAGATTAGGAATTGCAGCTTCTGTGATAGCAGTTACAAAGGAAGGTACAAGGGCAGCTACTTTAGAAGAAGTAGAAACAGTTATCGATAGAATTAAAATATTAGAGAGAAAAGGAGTGTAACAATTGAGAGAAATAGGAGTGGGAATTGTTGGGCTAGGTGGTATAGCTAAAATACATCTTATAACAATGAATTCAATGAATTTGGTATTTAACAATCTTCCTATTAAGCCCAAATTAATAGGAATATCCACAAGAAAAGGCAAAACAGACTTAGGTTTGTTTGAATTTGAAACTGATAAATTGCAGGGACTTCTTTCTTCGAAGGAAGTAGAGATGGTAGACCTTTGTACACCTAATTTTATGCATTTTCAACAGGGTAAAGAAGTAGTATTAGCTGGAAAAAATATATATATGGAGAAACCAGTATCCAAAGATATAAATGAAGGGAGAAAGTTAGTAAATCTTTGCAAAGAAAAGGGAGTAATAAATCAAGTTGCCCTTATGTATAGATTTATGCCTGCGGTAGTATTGGCTAGGGATTATATAAAGGTAGGGAAACTAGGGGATATATTAAATTTCAGAGCTACCTTATATCATAAGGGATATTTAAATAGTGAACGCCCTATGTCGTGGAGATTAGACAAAAAAATGTCAGGTGGAGGAGCTCTAATGGATCTAGGTATTCATATGGCTGATTTAGTAAGGTTTTTATTAGGTGAGGTTAAAGAGGTTAGAGGGAAAACTAGCACATATTTTAAAGAAAGATATAAGGATGCAACTAAAAGTGAAATGGTAAAGGTGGATGTTGATGAATGGGCTCTTTTAGATATGACCCTAGAAAATGGTGCCTATGGAACCTTAGAAGTCTCTAGAATTTCTTCAGATTTAAGAGAAGAAACTGTTTTTGAGGTATATGGTACTAAAGGTAAGGTCAAAATAACTACTTTGTATCCTGATTATCCTGAAATATTTATACATGAAAAGGGAAGATTATTAATGGGTAATATTGAGAGAATAAGTGAATTTAGCAAATATCATAAAAGTATATATCCTGGTAGTAAATTTGATATGGGATGGTTTATTAACGCTCATTTATCAAGTATGCTTAATTTTATGCTTAATATAAATGAAGGATGTATTAAGTACAATGAAACTCCAAATTTAGAAGAAGGATATAAATCTCAAAAAATAATAGAAATGGGATACATTTCTGCTAATGAAGGTAATAGGGTTGTAACAATAG
This sequence comes from Brassicibacter thermophilus, assembly GCF_055378355.1. NCBI lineage: Bacteria > Bacillati > Bacillota > Tissierellia > Tissierellales > Thermohalobacteraceae > Brassicibacter > Brassicibacter thermophilus. The sequence continues at coordinate 694,336 of NZ_AP042446.1, forward strand.
ATGAAATTAATTAATGGGCAATTGAATGGTTAACTTTCAATTGCCTTTCTTCCTAATTATCTAGTTTTCCACTATATAAGCAAACTTTTTCCACATTAATCTGTAAGTTATTATATAGTCTAAACCATTGAAAATACAATATTCAAATGATAGTATGAAAATATAAAAACAAAGTAGTTAGTTTCCTAATTGCCATATTAGATATTCTATCCTTTAATAATGAGGTGTGTATAATGAGTAAGTTTCCCAATACAAGGTGCTGGGAAATAATAAATATATTATTAAATACATCTGAACCAATAACCATAAATGAGATTGCAAAAGAATTAAATGTTTCTAATAAGACTGTGAGAAACGATTTAAAGGAGATAGAATCTTACTTTGAATCAAATAATTTTGGCAGGGTTGTTAAAAAACCTAGAGTAGGAATATGGCTTGAGGCAAATCAAGAAAAGAGACTTCTTATAAGAAATTCAATGAATAAAAGAAAAGGTTATATTCAACCTTTTTCATCTGAGGATAGACAATTATATATTATAAAAAGATTACTTCTTTCAGAGGGATTTATAACAACACAGTTGTTAGCTGATGAGATATATGTAAGTAGAGTTACTGTTTACAAGGATCTTGAAGAAGTTGAAAAATGGCTGAACAAATATAATTTAAGGCTTAAAAGAAGACAAAATTATGGTATAGAAGTTGTTGGCAAGGAAAACGACTGGCGAAAAGCAGCAGCCGATTTACTAATATTATTAAAAAACGATGAAGAAATAAAAAAATTGTTATCAAATGAAAAGGATATACAAGAAAATCAAAAAATAGGTTACAAAGATTATTTATATATAAAGGAACTATTTCCTAAAATAGATATTAGAAAAATAGAAGAAATCTTAAGTGAAGCAGAAAATAAAATGGATGTTTTGTTGACAGATGAAGCCTTTGCAGGGTTATTAGTGCATATAGCAATCTGTATTCAAAGGATAAGGAACAATAAGGATATTAAGATGAGTTCAGAGAAATTAAATAATATTAAAAGTCATAAGGAGTACAAAATAGCTTCATGGATTGCCAATAGGATAGAAAAAGAGTTTGGTATAAATATACCAGAACCTGAAATAGGCTATATTTCACTTCATATTCTAGGTGCAAAAATACAAGAGGGATTCTACTCTTTTGAAGCAAGGGAAATCATTAACAATGTTGATTCTACCATATTAGAGTTTACAAAAGAGATAATAGCCCTTATTGGTAATATACTTTCAATTGACTTTAGTAGAGATGAAAAATTATTAGCTGGATTAGTCCTTCATCTAAGACCAGCTATAAATAGACTAAAATATGGGCTAAGTTTAAGAAATCCCTTATTAGAAGAAATAAAAAATAAATATCCTAGTATATTTGGAGCAGCTTGGGCAACTAGTGCTTTATTTGAAAAATTTTTTGGGACAAAGGTAACAGAGGAAGAAATAGGCTATTTAGCTATTCATATTGGGGCAGCCTTAGAAAGATTAGACAGTAAAACTAGAGGAATTATAGTTTGTAGTACTGGGATAGGGACTGCTCAACTAGTTGCAGTGAGGCTAGAAAGGGAGATAAGAGATTTAGAAATTGTGGATATTACTTCAGTTCATGATATTAATAAGATAAAACCTACTGATTTCGATATTATAATTTCAACTATCCCACTTAAATACAATTCTAAACCAACTATACAAATAAGTGTATTTGTTACAGAAAATGATATTGAGAGAGTAAAGGATTACATTAAAAATATTGAAAGTACTAGAAAATTCGATAAAAGTACATTAGAAACAATAGAAGGAAATATATTCAATAAAGACTTAATATGCCCTCAGCTTAAAGCTAAAAGCAAAGAACAAGTAATAAGAAAACTTGTAAAGTTGCTACAAGATGAAAATTACGTTGATAAAGATTATATAGATACAGTTATTGAAAGAGAGAGAGTTACTTCAACTGCAGTAGGTAGAGGTGTAGCAATTCCCCATGGTCAGGAAAAACTGGTTAAAACATCTTCAATAGCAGTTGCTACATTAGAAACTCCCATTGATTGGTCAGGAGAAAAGGTAGACATTGTATTTCTTTTAGCGCTAAAGTTTGAAACAGGGAATGAAATAAGGAGATTTTTTAAAAAATTTTATTCTATGCTAGATAATGAGAAAATACTTAATTCAATAAGAAAGAGGAAAACTTCAAAAGAAATTCATAATATTTTGATTGGGAAAGGTGATATTAATGAAAAAATTAATAGATAAAAATCTTATAAAATTAGATATTAAAGGACAAAATAAAGAAGAAATAATTAGAGAATTAGCTGAGCTTATAGACAAAGAAAATAGATTATATGATTATGACGGATATTTACAAGAGGTTCTTAATAGAGAACAACTTTCTACTACAGGAATAGGTTTTGGAATAGCGATTCCACATGGAAAAAGCAAATATGTTAAGATTCCTACAGTAGCCTTTGGTAGAATCAAAGAAGGAGTAGATTGGAATTCATTAGATGGTAAGCCTGTAAATATAGTTTTTATCCTTGCTGTACCAGAAGAAGCTGCTTCTAATCAGCATTTAAAAATATTAGCAGCTTTGTCAAGAAAATTGATGAATGAAAACTTTAGGCAAGAAATTTTAGAAATAGATAGTGAAGATAAACTTTTAAATTTATTAAAGGATGTATTTAAGCAAGTATCATAATAAAAAAGGAGTTGTTAATGTGGAATTATACTTAGATACAGGTAATGTAGAGGAGATTAAAGAACTTGCAGATTTGTTATCAATTGATGGTGTAACCACAAACCCAACAATTGTTTCAAGGGAAAAGAAACAATTTGCTAAGCTAATAAAAGAAATTATTGATGTAATAGGTGAGGACAAGACTGTCCATGCACAAGTAGTAAGTAAAGATTGTGAAGGAATGATTGAAGAAGCTAAATTTATAAGTACTTTACACAAAGATATATATGTTAAAATTCCAGTAACAAGTGAAGGACTTAAAGCTATCAAGGAATTATCAAAAATAGGAATTAAAACTACTGCAACTGCTGTATTTACAGCACATCAAGCTGTATTGGCTGCAAAGGCAGGGGCAAGTTATATAGCACCCTATGTAAATAGACTAGATAATATTTCAGCTCAAGGGGTAGATGTTGTTAAAGATATTATAGCCGTAATTGACAATTACAAATTTAATACTAAGGTATTAGCAGCTAGTTTTAAAAATTCTCAACAGGTCTTAGACATTATAAAAAATGGTGTCCATAGTATAACAGTACCTACAGATGTTTTGAGGAATATGATGGCCCACCCATTAACTGATTATAGTGTTGACAAGTTTGTATCTGATTGGGAATCAGTATATGGTAGTGGAAAAAAGGTTAATGACTAAAGGGTAAAATAGTTATTTTACCCTTTAGATAAAATGAAAACCTTTTACAAAGGAGAGGAGGAATAAAAAAGTAATCAATACAAATTTTATGAGTTTTTTTAACATTCAGTATTTATTCTAAATTATTAATTGAAAGGAGAATTACGTTATGAAAGAATTACTAAAAGATACACGCCAACATCTTATGACAGGTGTATCTTACATGATTCCATTCGTTGTAGCAGGGGGTGTTTTATTAGCATTATCAGTAATGTTGTCAGGGACACCTTCAGCTCCAGAAACTGGATTTTTAAAGGATATGTGGGATATAGGCATTGGAGGTATGACACTATTCGTACCAATACTAGGAGGCTTTATTGCATTTTCAATGGTTGATAGACCTGGTATAGCTCCTGGTATGATAGGTGCATACTTGGCAAATCAAGTAGGAGCAGGATTTTTAGGTGGAATTGCAGCTGGATTAATTGCAGGTATAGTTGTATATTATCTTAAGAAGATAAAGGTTCCACCAGTAATGCGTTCAGTAATGCCAATTTTTATAATTCCACTTATTGGTACATTCATAGTAGGTGGTTTAGTAGTTTGGGTAATAGGTGCTCCAATAGCAGGCATAATGGAAGGCCTTTCTAATTGGTTGACATCAATGTCCGATGCTAGTAAGATAATATTAGGTATTATTTTAGGTTCTATGATGGCATTTGACATGGGAGGTCCTGTAAACAAAACAGCTTTCTTCTTTGCAGTTGCAATGGTTGGTACCCATCCACAAATAATGGCTGCAGTTGGTGTTGCTATATGTACACCACCTTTAGGATTAGCTTTAGCAACTTTCCTAGCTCCTAAAAAGTACACACAAGAAGAAAGAGAAAGTGGTAAAGCAGCAATTATAATGGGACTTATAGGAATTACAGAAGGTGCTATACCTTTCGCAGCAGCTGATCCATTAAGGGTTATACCATCTATAATGATTGGTGGAGCAGCTGGCTCAGTTACAGCATTTTTACTAGGAGCTGCAAACCATGCTCCATGGGGTGGATGGATAGTATTACCAGTAGTAGAAGGTAGAATTGCATATATAGTTGCAACAATAGTAGGTGTAGTTATAACAGCTCTTATAGTTAACCTACTTAAAAAACCAGTTCAAGAACAAACTACTACAGAATCTATAGATGATTTAGATGAAATAGATTTAGAAATAGAATAATTGAGATTCCTTTCTGAGAAAAGGTAAAATACTAATTAGTGGGGTGGTATATATGAAAATTGTTGCAGTAACTGCTTGTCCATCAGGAGTAGCACACACTTATATGGCTGCAGAAGCTTTAGAGAATGCAGCTAAACAGGAAGGCATTGATATTAAGGTGGAAACTCAAGGTTCTATTGGTATAGAAAATGAGCTTACCAAAGAAGATATTCAATCAGCAGACATTGTACTATTAACTAAAGATATGCAAATTAAAAATGTTGATAGATTTAAAGGGAAGAAAATTGTAAAGGTAAGTGTGGGAGACGCTATAAAAAAGGCAACTCCTTTGATGAAAAAGCTAGAGGAAATAGCAGGAAAATAATTCATATACAACTTTGCATATAACCAGTTTTTACTGGTTATATGCTTTTATAATGTATAAATTACATTGATAATATTTATAGATGTATTGATTTTTAACATGGTAACAATCATACCACTTTACATAAGAATAAATTTTTTTATTTTTTATTATATTAGTGATTATATTTAATATAATAAATAGAGGAAATTGCATAATAAAATATTATTTTAAATTTTGCAAGTTTAAATTTTTGTACGATTTTTTTTTTTGGACTTTTTTTCCTCTGATATTATATTTATGTATTTGTTATGTTGCTTTTTTTAAAATATTGTTTAGAAACTATATTTTACTAAGTATTCTTAACCAGTACATTTAATTTTTGAGCAGGTCAATTAATTGATTAAATTGCATAACTATAAAATTAAAATCTCATCTTTCTATGAAAAATTAAAGTGTAAAAGTGTTTTTATGTTTAATTTTAGGGTAAAAAGGGTAAAAATATAATATATATTAGAAATGTAAAGAAAAGAATTAATCTAGTAATTTTAACTCTAGTCCCTTCGATATTACGTTCTTTAGAGTTTAATACTAACTTCATAAAATTATCTTATCTTCTTTTATCATTCAGTTAGTTTTATTACCTACAGCGTATCTAAATATACTATCGAATCCTTTAGACTGTTCATATCAATAATTATTTTATTTCATGGTATATGCTTATCTATTCTTTGCTTATCATTTTTATCTATATAACTAAATTTTTGATTTCCAATTTTTAACTAATAAATTTACTTTTAAATTAATATAAAAAAATTGATTGAAAAGTGATAAAAAATTAAGAAATAAATCTAGTAAATTAGAAGTAGAATAATAGATTATATGATTAAAAAATATATAGGGTGTGATAAAATGGCAGATAAGAAATTATATAGAGAAAAAGATCAAAAGCAGATTGAAAATGATAATTTAAAAAATGAAATAGAAAAAATTAGAGCTGAATTAAACGAAATAGTAATTGACGAGAATAAGGAAATTACAAGCAAAGAAGTAATAGAACTAAGCAGAAAATTAGATGAATTAATTGTAAAATATTTAAGGGATAAGCAATTTGAAGAAATATAAAAAAGTTTAACTTTTGATTATTAAAACAATGTGCTTTCTTTGTTATAGAGATTCAGAAGAAAAAAATTTTTCACAGAGGATTAAGTAGATGATACAAATTTAATTTTTTGGTGCTTTTTGGACAAATTTAATTAGACATCTAACTAAAAAATGGTACAATTGAGATATAAATACGTATTGACACAAGCATACAAAGGTGATATCATACATAATATATTTAGACGTCTAATTAAATAGGAGGTAAAAATGGAAAAGATAGATAAAGATTCTTTACATTATTTATTTATTGAAATACTAAGGCTTCACCACCTTCGCACTCATACACTTTTAGATAAAATAGGTATATATCCAGGTCAGCCACCTTTATTATTTACTTTAAATAAAAAAGATGGTCAGAGTCAGAAGGAATTAGCAGATAAATTAAGGATTGCTCCTGCTACATTGACTATAATGTTGAAAAGGATGGAAAAAGTAAACTTAGTTAAACGCAAACAAGACTTAGATGATCAAAGGATATCAAGGGTTTATCTTACACCAGAAGGCAGAGAAGCGTGCAATAAAGCTATAAGTGTATTAAAAAATCTTGAAGAAGAGTGCTTTGGAAACTTTACGATGGAAGAAAAAGTAATTTTTCGGAGATTATTAATGCAAATGCGTGACAATCTACTTGTAGCAAATAATATAAAAAAGAAGTAAACAAAACGTAAATGATATAGGAGGGTTTTATGATAAGGCTAATTAAAGAATTCAAGCCATTTGTAGTATCAATAATTGTTGTAATAGCATTGTTATTTCTTCAAGCTAGTACAGAGCTTGCTTTGCCTGACTATATGTCAAAGATAGTTAATATAGGTATACAACAAAATGGCATAGAAGACGTAGTACCTGAAGTAATGAAAGCTGATACTATGGATAAGATTCAAATATTTTTGAATGAAGAAGAAAAATATTTATTAATGAATAGTTATAAAATGATTGATAAAGACAATTTAAGTGAAGAAGAATATGAAGATTATGTTAAAAAATATCCAGCTTTAAAAGATGAAAGTTTGTTTATATTAAACACAAATTCAGAAGAAGCTATAGATGAGATGAATTCATTTTTAGGCAAGGCTTTCCTTATTATATCAGGAGTTGAAGAAGGTGCACCACAAGGGATTGCATCACAAAATATGGGAGATAATCCTTTTGCAAATCTACCTGAAAGTATGGTATCTCAATCTGCTGTTAACTATATAAAGTCTGAATATGAAGATATAGGTATAGACATAAATAAAAATCAGTCAAACTATATTTTGTATATAGGCAGTATTATGCTTTTAATTTCACTTATTGGTATGGCAGCGTCTATTTCTGTAGGTTTTTTAGCTTCGAAAGTTTCATCAGCCCTTGCTAGAAACTTGAGAGATAAGGTATTTAATAAAGTAACTGCTTTTTCAAACAGAGAGTTTAATGATTTTTCAACAGCTTCATTAATAACTAGAAGCACTAATGATATTCAACAGGTACAGACTTTTACAGTAATGATGATGAGAATGGTATTTTATGCTCCAATATTAGGTATTGGAGGTATTATTAGAGCACTAAGTACAAATACATCAATGGCGTGGATAGTTGCTGTAGGAGTTATGGCTATTCTTACCTTAGTTATAGTTTTATTTTCTGTAGCTATACCGAGATTCAAAAAGCTGCAAAAGCTTGTTGATAAAGTCAATCGTGTAATGAGAGAATCACTTAACGGAATGTTAGTTATTAGAGCATTTAATACTCAAAAAATTGAGGAAAATAAATTTGATGGTGCAAATAAAGATTTAACAAAAACACATCTCTTTGTTTCAAGGTTAATGACGGTTATGATGCCTACAATGATGTTAATTATGAATGCTATTACTTTGTTAATAGTTTGGGTAGGAGCTCATGAAATCGAAAATGGTGCTATACAGGTAGGAGATATGATGGCATTTATGCAATATACAATGCAGATAATTATGTCATTCTTTATGGTATCAATGGTTTCAATAATGCTGCCAAGAGCTTCCGTATCAGCCCAGAGAGTTACTGAAGTATTAGACAAAGAACTTACAATATTAGATCCTGTAAATCCAAAAGAGACTAGACAAGATATGAAGGGACTTTTAGAATTTAAGAATGTCAGTTTCAAATATCCTGGAGCAGAGGGATGTGTTCTTGAAGATATATCATTTACTGCAAGACCAGGAGAAACAATTGCTTTTATAGGAAGTACTGGAAGTGGGAAATCTACTTTAGTTAATTTAATTCCAAGGTTTTATGACGTTACTGAAGGGCAAATTACTTTAGATGGTGTAGATATAAGAGATATTAAACTCCACGATTTAAGAGAGAGGATTGGCTACGTTCCACAAAAAGGTGTATTATTTACCGGCACTATAGAGAGTAATATTAAATATGGAAAAAATACTGATGCAAGTGATGACGATGTTCAAAAAGCAATAGAAATAGCTCAAGCCAAAGAATTTATTGATGAGAAAGAACTAGGGATATTAACTGAGATATCTCAAGGAGGAACTAATGTATCAGGAGGGCAAAGACAAAGATTATCAATTGCCAGAGCTTTAGTGAAAAAACCAGAAGTATTTATATTCGATGATAGTTTTTCAGCTCTAGATTTTAAAACAGACGCTAAATTAAGAAAGGCGATGCACGAGGAAATAAAGGACAGCACTGTACTAATAGTTGCTCAGAGAATTAGTACCATAAAGAATGCTGAGAGAATAATAGTATTAGATGAAGGAAAGATAGTTGGATCAGGAACTCATAAAGAGCTTTTAAAAGGCTGTGATGTTTACAAGCAAATAGCTTTATCTCAACTATCGGAGGAGGAACTTGCTATATGAGTGAAAAAAATATGAGAAATCAAGGACCAAGAAGGGGTCATGGACCAATGGGGGGTCCAATGGTAGGAGGATTCGAAAAACCTAAGGATTTTAAGGGGACTTTTTCAAAGCTTTTTAACTATTTAAGCCCATATAAATTTAAACTTATCATTGTTTTGATATTTGCAATAGGAAGCACAGCTTTTTCTATAGCAGGACCTAAGATACTTGGAAAAGCTACAACAAAGATATATGAAGGATTAATTTCTAAGATATCAGGTGTTCCTGGTGGAGGAATTGACTTTGATTATATATTTAATATAGTTATGTTATTGGTAGGGCTATATATTATATCATCCTTGTTCTCCTATATACAAGGATTTATAGTAACTGGTGTCTCCCAAAAAGTATCGTATAAATTAAGAAAGGAAATATCAGAAAAGATAAATAAACTTCCTCTTAAGTATTTTGATTCTGTATCACATGGTGATGTACTATCTAGAGTAACTAATGATGTAGATACAGTAAGCCAGACTTTAAATCAAAGTATGAGTCAAATAATTACTTCTGCTATAACCCTTATAGGTGTTCTTATTATGATGATATCTATAAGTTGGCAGATGACTATAGCTGCTGTACTGATATTGCCTCTATCAATGGTTTTAATTATGGGAGTAATAAAGAAATCACAAAAATATTTCAAAGCTCAACAAAAATCTCTTGGTAAGGTTAATGGTCATATAGAAGAAATCTACGGTGGACACAACATAATGAAAGCTTTTAATGGAGAAGAAGAGGCTGTTGAAAAATTCAGAGATATAAATGAAGAGTTATATAATTCTGCATGGAAATCACAGTTTCTTTCTGGTATGATGATGCCCATAATGAATTTTATAGGGAATTTAGGATATGTAGCAGTTTCAATACTTGGTGGCTGGTTTGCAGTTAGAAAAGTTATAGAAGTGGGAGATATTCTTTCATTTATTCAATATGTTAGAAGCTTCAATCAACCTATAAGACAGGTAGCTCAGATTAGTAATATTCTTCAATCTACTGCTGCTGCAGCTGAGAGGGTGTTTGAATTTTTAGAGGAAGACGAAGAAGTTGAAGAAACAGAAAATCCTGTTAAGCTAGAAAATATAAAAGGAAGAGTTACATTTGAAAATGTTAGATTTGGATATAATGAAGATAAAATAATAATAAAAAATTTCTCTGCTGATATAAAACCAGGGCAAAAAGTTGCCATAGTAGGTCCTACAGGAGCAGGCAAAACTACTATTGTAAAACTTCTAATGAGATTTTACGATATTAATGAAGGGAAAATACTTGTTGATGGCCATGATATAAAAGAATTTACAAGGGAAGATTTAAGAGATAATTTTGGTATGGTTCTACAAGATACTTGGCTTTTCTCTGGAAGTATAATGGATAATATTAGGTATGGAAGATTAGACGCAGCAGATGAAGAAGTAATAAAAGCTGCAAAAGCAGCTCATGCAGATAGATTTATTCACACTTTGCCAGATGGATATAATATGATTATAAATGAAGAAGCCAACAACATATCTCAAGGACAAAAACAGCTTCTTACCATAGCTAGAGCAATACTTGCTGACCCTAGGATACTTATACTAGATGAAGCAACTTCTTCTGTTGATACAAGGACAGAAATATTAATCCAAAAAGCTATGGAAAATTTAATGAAAGGAAGAACATCTTTCATAATAGCACATAGGCTTTCGACTATAAGAGATGCAGATTTAATCCTTGTTATGAAAGATGGAGATATAATTGAACAAGGAACTCACGAGGAGCTATTAAGAAGGAAAGGTTTCTATGCAGAGCTTTACAATAGTCAATTTGCAGCATAAATAACTATAAAAAAACTCACCTTTAATTAGCAAAGGTGAGTTTTTAATCAATAAGAGCTTTTCCACGCCATTTACCTTTTTTATAGAAAATAGTAGTTATAACAGCACCAATTACCCAAGATAAAAGCAGTGAAATAAATGTTGACTCTGGTCTTCCAGTAGGATATGCTTCACTTCTAGTAAAATAAGCAATAGTATATGCTATTGGTACACGAACAACAACTGTAGTGATAAGAGAAATCCACATAGGGGTCATAGTATCACCTGCACCACGCATAACTCCAGACAGACTTTGTGTTACTGCCATTGCTATATATCCCACAGCTAAAATTCTCATCATATGCATGCTCAAGTCAACTAATTCTTTTGTATCTGTAAAAAAGCCCATAAGGTTTCTACCGAATACTAATATTAAGATAGTTATTGCAGTAGAAGTTCCAACAGAGATTAGAGTACCGTCTCTAGTTCCCTTATTTACTCTATCCATTTTTTTAGCACCGATGTTTGATAGTGTCAAGTTGTTGTAGGATAATTAAAGTTAAAGGTATCCCCTATCCTTTTGATACAAAACCAGCTATATAGCATACCCGCTCTGTTGTATGCCTTTTAATATAGTTGATATTGGAGTCTTTTTACCCATATTAAAAACAGGTATGTTATTTAGCTTCTCATACGTGGTTTTGCTAAATACTTCCTTAGCTTTCTTAATTGTCTCTAGCTTTATGTTGTATTGTTGTTTTGCTTTTGTAAAATGATTGGGAGTTATCTTTCCACCATTTTGACAATAAATCCTTATGTCGGCTATGGCTTTTAGCCCTTTCTTGCTCCAGCCCATAGGTCGAGAACTAAATCGGCTGGATAATACATGGCTAATATGACCCTCTGTGCAGCTACCATCTACTCCATCTTGTTTGTATATAGTGATAGCTTCCCAGTTGTTTTTTATGTAGTTTTTAAATTGATTTATTCTCTTTCGTTTTTTAGGACTTTGGACGTTATGCTTAAGTTCATCCACCAGTTTGCAAAATCTTGGCAAGTCACCTTCGTAAATACTGCTGTATATCGCTTTTCTGTATTGCTCTTGCCCTGCTGTAGCTTCAAGAATTGCTTTGTTTAGGTGGTATTTGTCTAGGACCATTTTGGATTTGGGTAACCATTCTTGGCCGGTCTTTATCCATAAGGCTCCGTCTCCGTGAATATAGATGCGTTTTAGATAGTCTATGTCATATCTATCGTAAATGTAGTTGGCAACTTTTAGCCATGTTTCTTCAAGGTCCTGGCCAAATCCGTGTATATGGTGGGGGTTTATGCATTCTCCGCGTTTTGCTGTTCTTTTTGTGCCTTCGTATATGGTAATCAGGGGAACTATGGCGTTTTTGCCATCTTGTAGGGCTACATGGTCTTCATCGGCATCTATGTGGAGAACTTGTACTTTTCGCTTTGGACCTTTAGTTTCTATCTTTAGTTTTTCTTCATTTAGTTTTCTTGTTTTGTTCATTACGGTTTGCCTGCTTACAATACCGCCGGTTGCATATTGACTGCTTTTTGCATAGGAGTTATCACTAGAGTACTCTACCATATCTGCTGCTACTGCAGTTGATACTCTATCATATGGATCAATTCCTAATGCCTCATCGATTAGGTGTACATATGTGCAACTTTTCTTATCATAAAAGTAGGTTCTGTTGTAAGTCAGTATACCAAACTTTGTTAAGATTTCTCGTTTGTCGTTATTTCGTTCTACCACAAGACCATTTTGTTTTCTCCATTTTTTATCCGCTTTTATCTCTTTATCAAGGCTTTCTGCATAGATTTTCATCATGTTTAGTATGAAGTCATAGGTGATGGTTTCTAGCCCGGTTTCTAGTTCTTCTAGTTTGTTTGTATGAGTTTCGCTCATAAAACTTAAGATTTTATTGATGAAATTTTTGCAGTTTTGTATTACAATAGTATTCACAAGAGATCCTCCTTTTTAATGGTTTTTTGTTGCTGATTCCATTGTATCAAAAAGTGAGGATCTCTTGTTCTTTTTATCTTTAAAATGTCCTACAATTATTTTACACTATGCTTCAACACTTTAGCATAATATCTTAGAAAAAGACTTTAAACTTGTTATTTTATAAAAAATGTAAATTTATTCTATATTAATGTAGAAATAATAATTGAAGGATAAATATAAGTAATATAGAATTATGAATAGAAATTTATAGAATGAGAAAATTGAATAATTAATGTGAGATCAAAATTTAATAAATTATTTTATTATGCAATTTTATGCAATTTCCTCGAATAATTAGTATATTGAATATTCCTATAATAAAATAGAAAGGGGAAAGGTTATGAGTGAAAATAATAAAATAAATTACGAAGCTAAAACATACATAACGTTTATTATTCTATTTTGTTTTATGATGCTTTTTATTTTGTTTTCTGTTGCGGTACTAAGTAAACATTATTCAGAACATATCGTAGTAAAACTAATATATTTAGACATTTGCATAGTTATGTTTATTATATCTTATATAATCAAGAAAAAGGAAAGAATATATTGGATTACATCGTATACATATAATGATGCAAAAAATATGGAACCTGAAAAACGTAAAATAATTAGTAATAGATTTTTTAGTGTTTTTGGAAAGACAATGGGTATCTTAATTATTTATTTAATAATTGGATTAGCAATAAATACATCATTTATTTTAGATACAGTAATATTTGTAATAGGAGTGCTTTATGCAGTAATATTTATGTCAATGTCACAAAATAAAGTAAAATAAGTGTTTATATGAGGAAATTGCATAATAAATTTAAGGAATGGTTTTATTTAATTGTAATATATATACATAAATTTCATATATTTTATATGTAAAGAAGGTAAGCAAACTCTTAATTTACATATAAGGAGTGATTGATTATTGTAATCACAATAAAAAAGAAGTATCTTATTATTTTACCTCTCATAATAATAGGATTTATTTTTTTTATACAAAAGTATGACCATTCTATTACAACATTTTATCTTCCTATAAATAATAAAGTTATAGTTATAGATCCAGGGCATGGTGGTATTGACCCAGGGGCAGTTGGAAAGTTAGATAAAACAGAAGATGAAATTAATCTAGATATTGCTTTGAGATTAAAGAGATTGTTAGAACATAATGGTGGTATTGTCATAATGACTAGAGAAGAGGATGTTGGACTATATACAGAAAAATCTAAGACTGTTCGAGAAAAAAGAATGAGGATTTAAGAAACAGACGAATATTAGCTAATGAAAGTGAGGGCGATATATTTATCACTATACACTTAAATAGTTTTCCACAGTCTAAATACTATGGCGCTCAAACCTTTTATAAAAAAAACTGTGAAAAAAGTAAGCAATTAGCTTTTATTATACAAGAAGAATTAAAAAATACTTTAGACGAAGAGAATAAAAGAGTTCCACAACCTAGAGAAAGCGTGTACTTACTAAGGGAAGTTGAGATGCCAGCAGTGTTAGTTGAATGTGGATTTTTATCTAATCCTTCTGAAGAAGTATTGTTAAGTACTAGTGAGTACAGAGAAAAAGTGGCATGGGCAATATATATTGGTATATTAAGGTATTTTAATGAATGTATAGATTGTGAATAAATTTCTGTGGATAATTTGGTAATTGTGGAAAACTTTTTTTATGTAAAGCATATTGCTCAAAAAATTGCAAAATTGGACAAACTATTGTTAACATAAGTTATCCACTAATAAATGTGGATAATGTGGATAAGGTGGATTTGTTTTTATATCAATAAAATAATATAAAAATGCTTGATAATTAATTAACAATAAGTTATACTTAAATTATTGATATATATATAAATATGAGGTAAAATATATAAAATTTTAAAAGAAAAATAAATAGGAAATTTACATAATTATTATAAAATTAAAACTTTATTTTTATACATATATGATTATATATGATGTAAAAAAAGGACCATACTGATTTTTTATTATTATGCAGTTTATACATAATAATAAGTTAAAAATTTAACTATTATAAATAGGAGGGATATAATGATAACCATAAATGTCTGCATCGGAAGTGCATGTCACTTAAAAGGGTCTTATAATGTGATAAAAAATCTTCAAAACATAATTAAAAATGAGCATTTAGAAGATAAAGTAACAGTTAAGGCTGCATTTTGTTTAGGTGAATGTACAAAAGCTGTTTCAGTTAAAGTTGATGATGGAGAAATTGTATCAGTTAAAGCAAATAATGTAGAGGAGTTTTTTGATAAGTACATTAGAGGGAGGTTATAGTCTTGGGCCTCTTAAATTTTAATGAAGCAAATTGTAAGCACTGTTATAAATGTTTAAGGGTTTGTCCTGTAAAAGCTATAAAATTTAAAAATGACCAAGCTGAAATTATTGAAGAAAGATGTATTGCTTGCGGACAATGTTTTTTAGCATGTCCTCAAAATGCTAGAAAAGTAAAAAGCAGTTTAGAACAAGTTAAAGAAGCTATTGCTCAAAAGAAAAAAGTGATAGCAACAGTTGCACCTTCTTTTGCTGGAGCATTTGATATAAGTGAAAGTGGTAAATTTGTTGCTGCATTAAAGAGATTAGGATTTTATGCAGTAGAAGAAACTGCCGTAGGAGCAGATGTAGTGTCTTTACTTTATAAAGATTATACTGAAAAATCTACAAAAAAGAACATTATAACAACAGCATGTCCTTCAGCTAATGAATTGATAGAGAAATATTTTCCTAGTTTAATTAAGTATATGATACCAGTTGTATCTCCTATGGTTGCACATGGAAAGATGATAAAATACTTTTATGGAATAGATGCTTTCGTAGCTTTTATAGGCCCATGTGTAGCTAAAAAAGTTGAGGCGATTGATGTTCAACATGATGACGTTATAGATGCAGTGCTTACATTTGAAGAGATGGATAATTGGCTTAAAGAAGAAAAAATAGATTTAAACAAATTGGAGCCTATACCATTTGACAAAACTGCTACTAAAAAAGGAAAGTTATATCCTGTAAATGGCGGTGTAGCTAATAGTTTTGTAGATGGAAGGATAAGGGAAAAATATGATGTTGTTACTGTCAACGGTATTGAGCAAAGTATAGAAACACTAAAGGCAATTGATAAAGGTGAAATCGAAGGAATTTTATTGGAAATTAATGTCTGTGAAGGTGGATGTGTCAATGGTTCGGGGATGCCGATAGACGGTACAAGTTACTTAAAAAGATTTTTGAGAGTAAAAAAATACGTTAATTCGGAAGATAACTATGAAAATAGTCAAAAGAGAAAGATACCTGAGGATTTATTATTTAGCAAAGGATTTGTAAACAAATCTATAGAAAAACCTAAAGCAAGTGAAGAAGAGATAAAGACTATAATGAGGAAGATGGGTAAATTTACACCTCAAGATGAGTTAAATTGCAGTGCTTGTGGGTATGGAACTTGTAGAGAAAAAGCTCAAGCAGTGTATGAAGGTATGGCAGAAATAAGTATGTGTATGCCATTTATGAAAAGTAAAGCAGAAAGGCTGTCAAATCAAATATTTGAAAATAGTCCTAATAGTATATTTATTGTTGACAACGAGATGAAGGTTGTTGAATTTAACCATGTGTCAGAGAGAATATTTAAGATAAAAGCTGATGATATTATTGGGAAGCCAATTTCAACAATAATAGATGATTTCGATTTTTATAAAGTAAAAGAAAATGAAAAGAATATTATATTAAAAAAGGTCAATTATCCTCAATATGATGTTATTATGCTTCAAAATATACTATATATTAAGGAACAAGATGTTTTTCTTGTTATAATGATTGATATAACTAATGAAGAAAAGAATAGAAATGAATTAAAAAAGGTGAAGGAAAACGCGCTAAATGCTGCACAAGATGTTATTCAAAAACAGATGAGAGTTGCGCAAGAAATTGCAGGATTATTAGGTGAAACTACCGCTGAAACAAAAGTAATACTTACTAAGCTAAAAAATGTTGTATTAGATGATGGTGATATAAAATGAAACCATATATAGATATTTCATATGATAGCATAAATAAATATGGTGAAGAACTTTGTGGCGATAATGTTGAAATAATAAAAAAAGATGATAGTGTAATTATAGTATTATCTGATGGGTTAGGAAGTGGAGTAAAAGCAAATATATTAGCTACTCTTACATCAAAGATTGCTATTACTATGCTAAAAGAAGGAGCTAGTATATATGAAACTGTTGATACTATAGTCCATACTCTACCTGTATGTAAAGTGAGAAATCTTGCTTACTCTACTTTTACAATACTTAAGGTCTATAATGACGGGAGAACATATATAGCTGAATATGATAATCCTCCTATATTTTTTATTAAAAACAGTAGACTAGGTTTCATTGATAAAAAAGAAACAATTATTAATGGGAAGGTAGTAAAGGAGAGCTATATTAATTTACAAGAAGGAGATTTATTGACTGTAATAAGCGACGGAGCAGTACACGCTGGAGTAGGAGGAGTATTAAATCTCGGCTGGCAGTGGAAAAATATAGCTCAATATTTATGCAAAGTCTCTGCAAAAGAAAAATGTGCAAAGAATATCTCTAGAAGCCTGATAGATACTTGTAGAACTTTGTATATGGATAAACCAGGTGATGATACTACTGTTGTATCTTTAAAAGTTAGGAAACCAGAAATTATTAATTTGTTTACAGGACCACCTAAAAATAGGGATAACGATAAGGAGTTTGTTAAAAGATTTATGATGAGTAATGGAAAAAAAGTTGTTTGTGGGGGGACTGCAGCTACAATTATTGCTAGAGAGCTTGATAAGGAAATAAAAACTAACTTAGATTTTATCGATCCTGATGTACCTCCTACTGCAAGTATAGAAGGAATAGATTTAGTTACAGAAGGTGTACTTACACTAAGTAAAGTTGTAGAAAAGATAAAAAGGTATATTAAATCCCCCTATAAAGATAATCAGCAATACAGTTTGAATCGAAAGGATGGAGCATCAAAATTAGCAAAGATGCTAATTGAGGATTGTACACATTTGAATTTATGGGTTGGCAAGGCTATAAATCCAGCTCACCAAAATCCTGATTTACCAATTGATTTAAGTATAAAATTAAAAGTTGTAAACCAGTTAAAAGAACTATTAGAGGGTTTGGGGATAAATATTAAAGTTATACATATATAGTTTTGTGAGGTGGTATAAGTGATAAAATTTGAAAGCAATGTTCAGAAAATAAAATTTGAAGTATTAAAGATAGTTTCAAAGTTAGCAATGAAAGGTTCATTAAAAGAAAATTATGATTTAATTCCTAAGATGCTTGTACCTGGTCCAAAGTCGAAAGATAGATGTTGTATATATAAAGAAAGAGCTATTGTTCAAGAAAGAGTAAAAATGGCCATGGGAGGAAATAAGAACAATAAAAATATTATTGAAGTTTTAGATGCAGCATGTGATGAATGCCCTGTAAATAGATTCGTTGTAACTGAAGCATGTAGAGGATGTTTAGCACATAGATGTTCAGAAGCTTGTCCTGTAGGAGCTATATATCATGTAGGTCAAAAAGCTCATATAGATTACGATAAATGTATTGAATGTGGTAAATGTAGTGAGGCTTGCCCTTATAATGCTATATCAGATGTTGCAAGACCTTGTAGAAGGGCTTGCCCAGCAGATGCTATATCTATAGATAAGGATAAAAAAGCAGTTATTGATAATGATAAATGTATACAATGTGGAGCTTGTGTTTTTCAGTGCCCATTTGGAGCAATTACAGATAAGTCAAGTATTGTAGAAGTAATAGATTTATTAAACAAAGGGAAGAAAGATGACAATGTTCATGTTTATGCTATAGTTGCTCCTTCTATATCAAGCCAGTTTCCATTTGCTAAAATTGAGCAGGTAATATGTGGTATTAAGAAATTAGGATTTTACGATGTAGTAGAGGTGGCTCTTGGGGCTGATATGGTTGCTTTGCATGAAGCTGAAGAACTTGCAGAGATGGTTAATTATAAAGATTTTATTACTACTTCTTGTTGCCCAGCTTTTGTATCTTATATTAAGAAAAATTATCCAGAATTAGTGGATAATATTTCAAAAACTGTTTCTCCAATGATTGCAATATCAAGACTTATTAAACATATGGATAAGAAAGCTAAAGTAGTATTTATTGGACCATGTACTGCAAAAAAAGCAGAAATTATGGAAGAAGATATTAAAGGAGATACTGATTATGTTATTACATTTGAAGAGTTAGCTGCAATGATAGAAGCAGCAGATATAAATCTTGAAAAATGTAATGATGGACTATTAAATAATGCATCTTTCTATGGAAGAATATTTGCAAGAGCTGGAGGAGTAACAGAAGCTATAGAGCATGTAATAAAAGAAAATGAAATTGATTTAGATTTTAAACCAATTAGTTGTGATGGAATAAAAGAATGTGATAAAGCACTTAAAATAGCAAAATTAGGAAGATTTAAGGGTAATTTTATAGAAGGAATGGCTTGCCAAGGAGGTTGTATAGGGGGACCTGCATCATTACACCATGGACCTAAGGATAAAAAAGAGGTAGATAAATATGGTAAAATGGCATTAGAACAAAATGTACAAGATTCACTAAGGATATTCGAAATAGGTAAGATAGATTTAAGCAGGGGTAAATAAACCCTTGCTTAAATCTATTTTTACTATACAAATTTCTCTATAGAGATCCAACTTCAATTATCATAACTTTGGAAATAAACTTATTTTAATACTTCATGTGCTTCTTTGAGATATTGTCTTATAGGAAGATTTTGTGGACATTGTTTCTCGCATTTCCCACATTCTATACATTGAGATGCATCTTTTTTTGATTTACTCATATTTGCATAAGATTTTTGTGATTTCTCTAATTCATCATACACAAATGCATTATTATAAAGTTCAAATACATCAGGTATAGAAACATTATTTGGGCAAGGCATACAGTAATTACAACCAGTACATCCAACTTTTATTTTTTCATTGTATATTTTTTTTACTTTATTAATCAAATCTAGTTCTTCTACAGTTAATGAATTAGGCAATGCATTTTCTACAGTTTTTATGTTTTCTTTTACTTGGTCAATTGTACTCATACCACTTAAAACAACCTTTACTTCTGGGTGGTTAAGAACCCATCTTAGTGCCCATTCTGCAGGACTTCTTTTCACTTTAGCTTTCTCCCATATTTCGCCTATTTCTTTTGAAGGCTTTTTAGCAAGCTTCCCACCTTTTATTGGTTCCATTACTACAACTGAAATATTTTTAGAAGCAGCATATTTTAATCCTTCTATACCTGCTTGGTAATTGTCATCCATATAGTTTAGCTGTATTTGGCAAAAATCCCAGTCGTATGAATCAACTATTTCTTTGAACAACTCGATATTATCATGGAATGAAAAACCTATATATTTTATTCTTCCATCATCTAAAGCTCTTTTGACAAAGTCAAATACTTTTAGCTCATTTATCTTATTCCATAATTTTTTATTTAAAGTATGCAAAAGATAGAAGTCTACATAGTCTGTATTAAGTTTTTCAAGTTGCTCATTTAAGTACTTATCAAAGTCTTCATGTTCTTTTACTAGCCAAACAGGTGATTTAGTAGCAAGCTTAATTTTTTCTCTATATCCGTTTTTTAAAGCTTTACCTACTAATATTTCACTGTTTTTGTTATGGTAAGGATAAGCAGTGTCTATGTAATTTACTCCATTATCTATTGCATATCTTATCATTTCAATAGCTTTTTTTTCATCAATTTTACCTTGGTCATTATCTATTATAGGTAATCTCATACAGCCAAATCCTAATACTGACATATTCAAATTATCCTTAGTAAAACTCCTGTATTGCATATGTACGCCTCCTTTTAAATAAGATGTATAGGTATTTAATTTAATGGTTTGAGGAAATTGCATAATAAAATAATTTAAGAAATTTTGCAGTAATTATACAAGTTTATCATTTTTATAATATCATATTTTTTTTATTATAACAAAAAAAGTGTTGAAGTTTTCAGAAAAATATATTATCATGAAAATGAGTTCAACAATAAAACATTATACCAGATGAAGGTAACGAGAGATGCCCTTTTGGGAGCCGAAGAAGCAATATGTATTTGTGTACATAGAATCTTTCAGGCAAAAGTATCGTTATTGGATGGACCTCTGGAAAGTTCAGAAATGACACCGTAGGAGCAATACAGTATTATCTGTAGAAACTCTCAGGTTTGCATACAGGGGATATGATAACATATCTAAATGTGTATATCATGTCCCTTTATTATTTTAAAGGATATATGATATACATGTATCCTTTTTTTAGTGCATATTATTAATGTTATGATAATTAATTAAAAGAAAAATATGTTTATAATTTAGAATTTTGTAGAAAGAATAATAATAAGGAGGGAGGAAGTAAAATGGGGAGTTCTAAAAAAACAGCTCTTTACGAAATTCATTTAAAACATGGTGGCAAGATAGTAAATTATGCAGGATGGTCATTACCCGTTCAGTATGAGGGAATAATACCAGAACATAATGCAGTAAGGACTAAAGCAGGTATTTTTGATGTATCTCACATGGGAGAAATTGAGGTAAAAGGAAAGGATGCATTTAAATATGTTCAAAATCTAGTAACTAATGATATTTCGACTCTTAATGACAACCAAGTAATATATAGCTTTATGTGTTATCCTGATGGTGGGGTAGTTGACGATTTACTTATTTATAAGTTTTCTAATGAACACTATTATCTAGTAGTAAATGCTGCAAATGTTGACAAAGACTACCAATGGATGCTTGACAATAAAGCTGAATTTGATGTAGATATATTAAATGTTTCTGATCAAATTTCTGAAGTAGCACTTCAAGGCCCTAAGGCACAAGAGATACTTCAAAAACTTACAGATACAGATTTATCCCAAATTAAATTTTTCTATTGCAATAGAGATGTAAATATTGCTGGGGTAAAATGTTTAGTGTCGAGGACAGGATATACTGGAGAAGATGGATTTGAAATTTACACAAGCAATGACCAAATTTCAAAAGTGTGGAATGAAATTATAAATGTAGGAAAAGGGCTTGGGTTAAAACCAGCAGGGCTAGGTGCAAGAGATACATTAAGGTTTGAAGCAACATTACCTCTTTATGGGCATGAGATTTCTAAGGACATTACACCATTAGAAGCTGGGTTAGGTTACTTTGTAAAACTCAATAAGGAAAATTTTATCGGTAAAGACGCATTAGTAAAACAAAAAGAGGAAGGATTACAAAGGAAACTTGTCGGATTTGAGATGAAAGGAAGAGGTATTCCAAGGGAATTTTATGATGTATTTGTTGAAGGAAAAAAAATTGGATTTGTTACTACGGGATATTTTTCACCTACATTAAAGAAAAATATAGGATTAGCTTTAATTGAATCAAAATACGCAAAGTTAGGTAATGAAATAGAGATAATGATTAGAAAAAAACCTGTCAAAGCAGAAATTATTGACAAACGTTTTTATAAGAAAAACTATAAGAAATAATTTTAATTTCTCAAATTAACAAAAAATAAACAATATTTAATTTATTTATAGGTAAACGGATTTTAAAAGTAAGGTATATATAATTAAAGAGTTAAAATTATTTGCTTATAATTACTATTAATTATCATGAATTTATTTTTAAAATGTAGTAAAATATATGTATAAAATATGTATAAAATAATAAAGGAGGAATTTATATGAATATTTTGAAGGATTTGCTTTATACAAAAGATCATGAATGGGTAAAGGTTGAAGGAGATAAGGCTTATATAGGTATAACAGACTTTGCACAGCATAATTTAGGAGATATAGTTTATGTTGAACTTCCAGAAGTAGATGATGAATTTAGCAAAGAAGAATCATTTGCAGTAATTGAATCTGTTAAAGCTGCCTCAGATTCATATATGCCTATAGATGGAAAAGTTTTAGAAATAAACGAAGAAGTAATTGATGAACCAAGTTTATTAAACGAAGACCCATATAAAAACTGGTTAATATGTGTTGAGATAAAAGATAGTTCACAATTAGATGAATTACTATCACCAGGGGATTATGAAAAATTATGTGATGAGGAGGCATAAAATGTTCCCATATATACCCAACACTGCTGATGATGAAAAGAAGATGCTAGATAGTTTGGGATTAAATTCGATAGAAGATCTATTTAAAGATATTCCTGATGAGATTAGATTAAAGAGAGAGTTAAACATTGGAAAACCAATGTCAGAAGAAGAAATAAGAAAGCACGTAGGAGCATTAAGCAAAAAAAATAGAAGTACAGACGATTTAGTTTGTTTCTTAGGAGCAGGAGCATATGATCATTATATACCTTCTGTTGTAGACCATGTTATTTCAAGGTCAGAATTTTATACAGCATATACACCATATCAAGCAGAAATAAGTCAAGGGACACTTCAAGTCATATTTGAATATCAGACTTTGATTTGTAATTTAACAGGTATGGATGTTGCAAATGCTTCTATGTATGATGGGGCAAGTGCATTAGCTGAAGCAGCTATTATGGCAGCAGTTCAAACACGAAAAAACAAGGTAATCGTTTCAAAAACTGTCCATCCGGAATCAATAGCTGTATTAAAGACATATGCTAAAAGTCGTGATATTGAAGTAGTTGAAGTAGAAGAAAAAGAAGGAGTTACTGATTTAGAAGTTTTGAAAAGTGAAATAACTGATGATATAGCTGCAGTAATAGTACAAAATCCGAACTTTTTCGGTATAATTGAAGATATTGATGAAGTTGAAAAAATTACTCATAGTAAGAAAAAAGCAATGCTTATAATGAGTGTAGATCCTATATCTCTAGGAATATTAAAATCTCCTGGAGAATATGGTGCTGATATAGTAGTTGGCGAAGGTCAATCTTTAGGTAATAGCTTAAACTATGGTGGACCTTATTTAGGATTTATGGCAGCAAGTAAAAAATTGATGAGAAAAATGCCAGGTAGAATAGTAGGGCAGACTGTTGACAAAGAAGGGAATAGAGCATTTGTTCTTACCCTTCAAGCTAGAGAACAACATATAAGAAGAGAAAAGGCTACTTCAAATATATGTTCTAATCAAGGATTAAACGCTCTTGCAGCGACAGTTTACCTTTCAACTTTGGGGAAACAAGGTATTAAAGAAGTAGCTCGGCAGTGTGTTCAAAAATCTCATTATGCATTTAAGGAAATTACAAAGCTAGGAAAATATAAGGCAACATTTAAAAAACCTTTCTTCAAGGAATTTGCAATAAGCAGTGAGATAAGTAGTGAAACGATAAATAAAAAATTAATTTACAATGGAATACTTGGAGGGTATGATCTTTCTAAGAACTATTCCCAGTATAAAAATTCTCTCCTCTATTGTGTAACTGAAAAGAGAACAAAAAACGAAATAGATGATCTAGTAAAGGTATTGGAGGGGATAGAATGAAAAAGTATGATAAATTGATATTTGAGATTTCTAAGCCTGGTAGAGTAGCCTATTCTTTACCTGAATGTGATGTTCCTGATATAGATATAGAAGAAGCTATACCTAAGGATTATTTAAGTAATAGAGAACTAGATCTTCCAGAGGTCAGCCAAGTAGACTTAATAAGACATTTTACTTTGCTGTCAAATAAAAATTATGGAGTAGATACTGGATTTTATCCATTAGGGTCATGCACAATGAAATATAATCCTAAGATTAATGAAGATATGGCTAGATTAAAAGGATTTACAAATATACATCCATATCAGCCAGAAGATACAGTACAAGGTGCATTAGAGCTTATGTATGAGTTAGATAGATTTCTATCAGAAATAACAGGAATGGAAAGAGTTACTTTACAACCTGCAGCTGGAGCTCACGGAGAGTTAACAGGGCTTATGATAATCAAGGCATACCATCGAAGTAGAGGAGATATGAAGAGAAAGAAAATTATAGTTCCAGATTCGGCACATGGAACGAATCCTGCTAGTGCATCGATGAACGGTTTTGATGTAGTAGAAGTAAAATCAAATAAAGAAGGATTAGTTGATATTGATAGTTTAAAAGAGGTACTAGACGATGAAGTTGCAGGTTTGATGCTTACAAATCCAAATACTTTAGGATTATTTGAGAAAAATATAAAGGAAATAGCAGAGTTAGTACACGAGGCTGGAGGATTATTATACTACGATGGAGCAAATGCTAATGCTATAATGGGTATTACAAGACCTGGAGACATGGGATTTGATGTAGTTCACTTAAATCTTCACAAAACATTTTCAACTCCTCATGGAGGAGGAGGGCCTGGAAGCGGTCCTGTAGGAGTAAGAAAGGACTTAGTTAAATTTTTACCTGTACCTGTGATTGAAAAAGAAGGCGATAGATATATCCTTGATTATGATAGACCAGATTCTATAGGTAAGGTAAAGAGTTTTTATGGTCATTTTGGCGTTATTGTTAGAGCTTACACATATATATTATCTATGGGCGGAGAAGGACTTAAGAGAGCTAGTCAAATGGCTGTACTCAATGCAAATTATTTAAAGGAAAAACTAAAAGATTATTATAACCTTCCAATAGATAATGTATGTAAGCATGAGTTTGTTTTAGCAGGGCTTAAAGGTAAGGATCTTGAAGTAACTACATTGGATGTAGCTAAGAGGTTATTAGATTTAGGATATCATCCTCCAACAATATATTTTCCTCTTATTGTTAGTGAAGCAATAATGATAGAACCTACTGAGACAGAAAGCCTTGAAACTCTTGATGAGTTTATTGACGCTATGATTAGAATAGCTGAGGAAGCAGAAGAAAATGTAAGTACATTAAAGGAGGCTCCCCATAACACTGTAGTACGACGAGTAGACGAAGTTTTTGCAGCAAGGAATCCTGTGTTAAAATGGAAGAAAGAATGTTAGTATAAAAATTAACAAAGGTGGCGAGTGTTATGGGAAAGGATTTAATTATTATTGGTGGAGGCCCAGGGGGATATGTAGCAGCTATAAGAGCAGCTCAATTAGGTGCAGATGTGTGCCTTATTGAAAACAGGCGTTTGGGTGGCACCTGTTTAAATAGAGGCTGTATACCTACTAAAGCACTATTTAGAAATGCAGAAGTAATTAGCATGATGAAAGAATCAGAGCAATTTGGAGTAAGTGTAGAGAAATTTAATGTTGATGCACATAAGATTCAACAGAGGAAAAGAGATGTCGTTGAGCAGCTAGTAGGTGGGATAGAGAAATTAGTTTCATCGTATAAAAATATTGAATTTATTTCTGGTACAGGCACTATTATAGATAAAAATACTGTTCATGTAAAGACAAATGAAGGAGAAGAAAAAGACATAACAGCAAAAAATATTATTATTGCTACTGGGTCTGAAAGCTGTATGCCAGATATACCGGGAATAGATTTAGAAGGAGTTGTAGATAGCGACGGTATATTAGAATTTAAAGAAATTCCAAAGAGGCTTGTTGTAATAGGAGGAGGAGTAATAGGAGTAGAATTTGCAAGTATTTTTAATGGTATGGGTTCGAAAGTTACTCTAATAGCTTCTAGAATATTGAAAAATGTTGACAAAGATATATGCAGAAGACTTCCTTCATTTATGAAAAAACGAGGAATAGACGTCTATGTTGATATTAGAGCAAAAGAGATAGTAAAGACAGAAAACGGATTATTGGTTAAAGCTCAGTATAAAACAAAACCAAAACAAATAGAAGTTGAAGCAGATATGGTGTTAGTAGCTTCAGGAAGAAATCCTTTAATAAAAGGATTAAACCTTGAAAAAGTTGGTATAGCATATAGTGAAAAAGGGATTGAAGTAGACGAAAACTATGAGACAAACATAAAAGGTATATATGCTATAGGTGATGTTAATGGAGGAATACAGTTAGCTCATGTTGCTTCTCATCAAGGCATTTATGTAGTTGAAAGGATTATGGGATTAAATCCTCACAATAAACATGATATTGTGCCAAATTGTGTATTTACTTTTCCAGAAGTCGCGTTTGTAGGAGCAACTGAAGATGAGTTAAAAGAATCAGGGATAAATTATAATGTAAGTAAATTTATGTTTGGCGCAAATGGTAAAGCTTTAGCAATGGGAGAAACAGAAGGCTTTATAAAGGTTATTTCAAATGCAGATGATGACAGAATATTAGGAGTTTATATTATAGGTCCTCATGCATCTGATTTAATACATGAGGGAACTTTAGCAATAAATAAGGAATTGAATGTAGACGATATCAAAAACACTATTCATGCTCATCCTACTCTAAGTGAGGCTTTTGTTGAAGCTGTATTAGGGCTTAAAGGTGAAGCTATACATGTAGCACCTAGGAAAAGATAAATAAATTTAAAGCATAAATTAAGCTACCAATTATAATTGGTAGCTTAATTATCTTATTTAACAATGATATTTTTATCATTAATTTTTTTGCTAACAAATTTTTTAATCATTGCTTTAAATAATGCTGCAAATGGGACTGCTAATAGCATTCCCATGACTCCAAATAATCCTCCACCAATTATTATAGCAGATATTATCCAGAAAGGTCTAAGACCAACCTTAATCCCCATAATTTTAGGTCCAAGATATAGACCGTCAAATTGTTGTAGAGCTAATATGAATATTGCAACCCATAAAGCTTTAATTGGGTTATAGAATAATGTTATAAGGATAACAGGTATAGCACCTATAAAAGGTCCGAAATAAGGGATCATATTTGTTATGCCTATTATTGTTCCCATTACCAAAGGATAAGGGGTTTTTATTATAGTGCACCCAATGAAACAAATAATGCCTATTATTAATGAATCAATAAACTTACCAACTAGAAATTTTGAAAATATTTCATTTAATTCTCTTCCGTTTTCAATTATACTTTCAGCCATTTCTCGATTGAAAAATGCATAGATTACTCTTTTTCCATGTTTTTTAAAGTATTCTTTATCTTTTAAGATGTATATGGAAATAACTATTCCTAAAATAAAATTAAATACAGCAGATGTTATATTTATTACTTGAGAAATAGTTTTATTTATTACTGAATTTAGTGATTGATTTATTTGTTCCATCCAAGTATTAATATTTTTTTCAATATAATTTATAACTCCATATTTGTCTAGGTATTTAATAGTATCAGGTTGAGATGATATCCATTTTTCCGTTGATTTAATATAATTTGGAAAATCATTTGCAATATTTTTAATACTTTCAACTATCCTAGGTGTGATTATAGTAAAAACCAAAGTTATGATACCAAAAAACATAATATAAATTATAAGTATGTTCCAAACTCTTTTAAGTTTAAATTTGTTTTCTAAACCTACAAGAATTGGATTTAATAAATAAGATATAAAAAATGCCCATACAAAAGGATTTATTATTTTAGTAAATAAATCGTAGGATTTAGGATTATTAATAATCCTAAACAAAATGAAAGACACTATTAGCAAAGGCAATAGGCGGAAATAGCTGTGTTTTTTGTTTATGTTAATCACCCCTTAATATTTATTGCCTAAAATTATACTTCTTAAAACATTATATCATAATTTGAATAACATTACTTACAAAAATAAAGGAAAGATGATGACATGTTTACTCCACGATTTTTTTATTTATTAACACAAAATACATTGGATATATTTATATGATATTATATATATGGTCATGTATTTTGAAATATTTATAATAACATATTAATAAGTTATCTTTATATTAGGAGGTAAAATCATGAAATATGATGTGATTATTGTTGGAGCTGGTCCTACAGGGATATTTGCAGCAATGGAATTAAAAAAGAGAAATAAAGATAAAAAGATACTTTTATTGGAAAAAGGTAATTCAATAGAAAAAAGAAAATGTCCAAAAAGACAATTAAAAAAATGTGTCGGATGTAATCCATGCAATATAACTACTGGATTTGCAGGAGCAGGTGCATATTCAGATGGAAAATTATCTTTATCTCCTGATGTTGGTGGATTGATACCAGAGTATATTGGATATACTAAAACAATTGAGATGATAAAGTATGTTGATGATATATATTTAAAATTTGGAGCAGATGAAAGGGTATATGGCGTAGAACAAAAAGACAAGATTAGGGAAATAAGAAAGAAGGCTATAAGAAGCAACTTAAAGCTTATCGAATGCCCTATAAGACATATGGGTACAGAGGTAGGGTACTCCATATACTCTGATATACAAAAGTATTTAGAAGAGCTTGGAGTGGAGATGTCTTTTAGGAATCCTGTTAAGGAATTAATAATTGAAGATAATGAAATTAAAGGTGTAAGGGCTGATAAAGACTACTATGCAGATAAGGTTATAATTAGTGTTGGAAGAGAAGGTTCAGCTTGGTTTAGAGATATGTGTGTGAGATATAATATAGAAACAGAGACAGGACTTGTAGATATAGGAGTTAGAGTTGAAACAAGAAATGAAATTATGCAAGAGCTTAATGAAGTAATGTATGAAAGCAAACTTGTTTACTATACTCCTACCTTTGACGACAAAGTAAGAACTTTTTGTTCTAATCCAGGGGGGGAAGTTGCTACTGAGTATTATGATGATAACCTAGCAGTAGTTAATGGACATAGTTATAAATCCGATGCTTTAAAGACAGATAACACTAATTTTGCATTATTGGTTTCAAAACATTTTACTAAACCTTTTAATTCTCCAATTAAATACGGCAAACATATTGCACAACTTGGAAATATGCTTTCTGGTAATAAGGTTTTAGTACAAAGATATGGTGATTTCAAACGAGGAAGGAGAACTACGGAAGACAAGCTATACAGAAATAATATCATTCCTACATTAACAGACGCAGTACCAGGTGATTTGAGTTTGGTTTTACCATTTAGACTATTGAAAGATATTGATGAGATGATAATTGCTTTGGACAATGTAACTCCAGGACTTGCAAGTGATGAAACTCTTCTTTATGGAGTTGAAGTTAAGTTTTATTCTAATAAAGTAAAGACTGACAAAAATTTTGAAACAAATATTAAAAATTTATACGTCGGTGGAGATGGAGCAGGTATAACTAGAGGACTTATGCAGGCTAGCGTAAATGGAGTATTGCTAGGAAGAATATTATAATTTAAATTAAATAAACTATATTTTCTTATATGGTCAAAGAATCATATTTAAGACACAAAATTAAAGTTGGAGGTGTAGATTTGGATAATATTATTTGGAGTAAATTCAATCAGAATCCTATAGTAGCAGCAGTAAGAGATGAAAAGCAACTTAATGATGCTATAAAAAGCCCTTGTGAAGTAATATTTATTCTAAAGTCTAATATTATGAATTTCAAACAAAAGATAAGAGCGGTGAAAGAAAGTAATAAAATTGTTTTTATTCACATTGATATGATAGAAGGACTCGGAAGTGACCATGCTGCATTGGAATTTATATGTAAAGATGATAAACCACATGGTATTATAACTACTAGAAGTAATTTGATCAAGTACAGCAAAGCATTAGGATTATGTACTATACAAAGATTTTTTTTAATTGATTCTTTATCATTAAATACTGCTATTTCTATGGCAAAAGAAAACCAGCCTGATGCTGTAGAAATAATGCCAGGCATTATACCTAGTGTTATTGAAAAAATTAAGGAAAACATCCTTTCTCCAATTATAACAGGTGGAATGATATCTACGAAGGATGATGTGATAAATGCTTTGAAAGCAGGAGCATTTGCTGTTTCTGTTTCCAAAAATGATATATGGGATATGTAAAAAACTTTGGGTCAGCCCAAAGTTTTTTACATAGTTTTTCTAGTTTCCTTTGAGAAATAAATATAAATTTCAATATGACAATCATACCTATACCTATTATCAAAAACAGAATCATACAAAAATGAAATAGACATCTTTACTTGCTTTTTTCTATTTTTAAAATTAAGTATATATTTAATATAGATAAAATTGTTCCTGCTATTGCTAGTAATGCAAAAGAAGTATTTAATGAATACATATCTCCCAATTTTCCTATTAAAGGAAATATGAATATCATGAAAAAACTAAATACCATACTTGAAAGAGATAATATAGTAGTTCTATTTTTGCTAGGAATTAGTTTGTTTATATAATCACTCATAGTAACATATATTAAACCTTCTATAGCCATCATAGCTATGAAAAATATTGCAGGATATTTTCCTATAGCGATTCCCCATACACAAGCAGTTGTAAGAATGGGCATGACTATCAATATCCCTTTTTCTTTAATTATTTTTTCGATTTTAAAAGCTTGTGAAGCTGCAAAGGCTTCAGCTAGTGAAGAAAGGGCAAATACTATTCCTATATAAAATTCTGTATGACCATTATTTTTAAAATAATTTTGAAGATAGAAAAATAAGCATGTCCCAAAGGCCAGTATTATTTCAGTAAATATTATGAAAAAACCTATCTTCTTGTTTTCTGTTATTGCTTTAAAGCTATCTGTTACTTGTTTCTTTAATATTTTTAAAGCAGAATCATCTTGTTTATGACCTAATTCAATATTTGGTTCAGTAAAAGTAAAAGATTGAACTATAGTAATTATAATAAAAATTGCTGTTAGAAGGAACGCAAAGTAGTAATTTTTTGTGGCCAAATATCCTCCTAAGATATATGATATCAATTGCCCAAGTTGAAAAAATAATTCCTGCTTTCCAGCAACATTCATATACTTATCCTCATTATTTAATTCTTTTAGAGAATCGTATACTAATGCATCTCCAGCTCCTGATTCAAGATTATATGATAGAGCTGAAAACACAAATGATATAGCAAATAGATAAAAATTATTTGCAAATATTAGTATTGCTATATTTACTAATGAGAAAAACCTACCAAGGATTCGACTTGCTTTTCTACCATAAACATCAGCAATAACTCCAGTAGGAATTTCCATTAAGAACGAAGTGACATGAAATATGCCTTCAAGTATCCCTAGCTGGACTAAGGACATACCCTTTGTTGCTAAGTATATCATCCATATACCTTGTGTTAGATCTAAATTATTTAAAAAAACAAATAAATAGTTTTTATTTATATTACTTTTCAATTTTTCTATGTATGCCATTTTATTATCTCCTTTATAAAAATTTATAACTTGCAAAATTTTTACTTCACAGTAATTGTGCAATTTTCTTGATTAATTGTATATTACAATTTTTTATAAATCCCACCTACCCAAAATGTATACAAAAAAAACCCTAAGTAAATTTTACTTAGGGCTAGATATCACAATTTATATTTAAGACATTAATATATTGCAATTTAATTTCAATATTCTAATTATCGTGCCTTCGTAAAGATTTTACTTATTTATGGTTGACATAATATTGTTTTTTGGATACACTTTCCCCATGTACCCTAACAACATGTGTTATAGACTTAACAGAATTTAAATAGTCTAAAATATCAACCATATTAACAAAGCTCAACCTTTACACCTCCTTTTAATAATATAGAATAATTATATAATAACTTTTTTTACTTAGCAAGAAAATACTATATTAGTTCTAGTATTTTTACAATTTTAGATTTAGTATTGTATAATATGAATTGATTTAGAAAACTTCATAATAATTAAAAAGGAAAGGGGATATTTTATGGCTAAGAAAAAAAAGGTTGTAAAAACTAACGCTGTAAGAAAGCTAGAATCATACAATATAGATTTTAGTTTAAAAGAATATGATAGTTCTGATGGGAAGATTGATGGTATTTCTGTAGCAAATAAAATAGGTGAAGACCCTAAAAAGGTTTTAAAAACACTTGTGGCTCAAGGGAAAAGTAAAAATCTATATGTTTTTTGTATTCCAGTAGAAAAAGAGCTTGATTTAAAAAGTGCTGCAAATATAGTAAATGAAAAAAGCATTGAAATGGTGCATGTAAAAGATTTATTAAAATTAACAGGATATGTACGTGGAGGATGTTCACCTATAGGCATGAAAAAGGAGTATCCTGTTTTTATCGATAGTAGTGTATATGATTTTGATACAGTTGTTGTAAGTGGTGGGAAAATTGGACTTCAAATAAGACTGAATCCGAAGGATTTGGCAAAGGTTGTAAAAGCTGAGTTTAAGGATATAGCCAAGTAAAAAACACGGGTAGTGTCCGTGCTTTTTACTCAAACCACACTTGATTTAGTAAACTTACAGCTGGCTTTATATCTTCTATAGGAATGCCTCCATATGCTAGCAGAACTAATGGATATTTGCTGTGACTTGTATTGATAAAATAATTTGATAAAGATGTTACTTTAACTCCTACTTTTTCAGCTGATGAAACGATCTTTTTAGGGTTTAATTTTGACCTGATTTCCAATAAAATATGAAGTCCTGTTTCTTTTCCTAATATTTTTACTTTATCTTTCATTATCTCATTTATGCTTTCTATAAGAAGTTGATTTTTTTTAGCATATATTTTCCTAACTTTTTTTATATGTTTTTCTAGTTGACCATCTTTTATAAAAAAGGATAGAGCAAGCTGTTCAATTTTAGATGATGTTTGGTTATATTTTTTTCCATACTTTTCATAGCTATTAATGAGGATTTTAGGTATTATCATATAGCTTATCCTTATTGAAGGTAGGAGAATTTTAGAAAATGACCCGAGATATATGACATTTATGCCTTCGTTTAAACCTTGTAACGAAGGTATCGGTCTTCCATAGTACCTTAACTCACTATCATAATCATCTTCTATAATAAGCCTATTATTTTTTTTTGCCCAGTTTAGCAATTGTATTCTTTTATTTATTGTCATGACAGATCCTAATGGAAATTGATGAGATGGACTTATATATACTATTTCTGCATCGCTTTTATTTAATAAATCTAAATTAATTCCATCATCTTCCATAGATATAGGTATGATGTTAAAATTGTGATCTTTAAATATGTGCCTTGCTTGATTAAATCCAGGGTCTTCAAAACCAATATTTATATATTTATTTTTAATAATTCCACATAGTATATTGAGAAGGCTTTGAGTTCCAGAGCCAATTATTATTTGTTCAGGAGTGCAAATTACACCTCTTGATTGATGCACATATTTAGCTATTTGGCATCTTAATTCATATTCACCTTGGTGATGACCATATGTTAATAATTGGCTTGTTTCATAGGATAAAACTTTATTTATATATCTTTTCCACAGTTTAAAGTTAAAACTGTCTTTATCTATATAGTCATTCATTAGATCATATTTTGTGCTAGCATTTTCTTTTTCTTTTTCAGATGTATTCTTATAGGTATTTATTTTGTAGTTATAGTCTGATGCATTATCTTCAATGATGTTGACAAAATAACCTACTTTAGGTTTGCTTAATATATATCCTTCAGCATATAACTGTCCATATGCTGCTTCAATAGTTGTCCGACTTATTTTAAGATATTTAGCTAAATACCTTATTGAAGGCAGTTTTGTACCTGATTCTAAATGTCCTTCTATGATTTCTTTTTTTATATATTCGTAAAGTTGTATATAAATGGGTGTTTTTAATGATGAATCTAGATTTGGAGTTAATTTAACCATATTAACACCTCCTAAACTGTCCTTATTAAAAATAATAAAACTGTTACTTTTGTAATGTACACATATTTATTATATTATAAGTGAAAATAAAATAAAACAATTTTATTATTGGAGGTTATATTATGGTGAATAAATCATTGAAAAAAATTGTATATAGTGGATTAATGATTGCACTTGTATTTGTAGCGACTTTTAGCATAAGAATTCCTGTTCCATTTACTCAGGGATATATACATGCAGGAGATAGTATGATATTTATATCAGCAATATTACTAGGAAGTGATGTTGGATTTATTGCAGGGGGTATAGGTTCGGCCATGGCAGATATTGCTGGGGGATATGCTATATGGGCACTCCCTACATTGATTATAAAATCAATAATGGGTGGTTTAGTAGGTATATTTGGAAGGAAATCTGATAAAAAAAAGACAAAGCTACAGATTACAGTTACGAGTATTATAATAGCAGTTATTTGGTTTATATTTATATCTATATTACGAAAGCTGGTTAGTGCTACAATAATAAATAATGGGACTGAGCTTTTATCTAAAGTAGATATTGTTTCTACTATTGATGAATTAAGAGCATTAGGTGATAAAATTCAAGGTCAGCTGCTTTTTGTATCTTTTATTATTCCATTAGCAATTGTAATTTTGTCAATATTTCTTAGTAAGGTAGATAAGAAGCTCTTTGGTATAGACCAATTATTAGGAATGATGATATCTGGGATATGGATGGTATTTGGATATTATATAGCTGCGGGAGTGATATACGGAAATTTTATCGTACCTATTTTTAGCATTCCCTGGAATATTATTCAGTTTGTGATTGGGCTTGTTATAGCATATATTATAATTTTAGCATTAAAAAATACGCCTATTGCAAAACAAAAATGGTAATATGCTTTACATTTTACCGTTATATAATTTATACTATATATTAATATGTTAATTGAGTAAAACTACAAGGTAAAAATTCAATTTCTACTAAAGAGAGGTAAATGTAATGCATGACAATAATAGATTGACACATGGTAATATATTAAACGCATTAATAAAATTAGCGATTCCAATCATGGGAACTTCATTTATTCAGATGGCATACAGTATGATGGATATGATATGGATTGGAAGGATGGGAAGTGATGAAGTCGCAGCAGTAGGAACTGCTGGTTTTTTCACTTGGCTTGCTATGGCCTTTGTGCTTATACCTAAAATAGGTGCTGAGGTTGGGGTAGCTCAATCAATAGGCAAAGACGACATAAATGCTGCAAGAGAGTATGTTCTATATACAATTCAGATGAGTATAATCTTGTCAATATTATATGGTGCTTTTATTATACTAACTAGAAGTAGACTTATAGGTTTTTTTAACCTTGGAGACCCTAAGGTTGAAAAAATGGCTATGGATTATTTGCTAATAGTATTTTTGTTTATAATATTTTTCTTTATTAATCCAATGTTTACAGGTATATTTAACGGTTATGGTAATAGTAAAACCCCATTTAAAATTAATACTATTGGACTTATTTTAAATATAGTTTTAGATCCAGTTTTGATATTTGGATTAGGTCCATTTCCTGCTATGGGGGTAAGAGGTGCAGCTGTAGCTACAGTTTTTTCACAAATAGTTGTAACCTGTATTTTTATTGTGGTTATAAGGCAATTTTATCAATTATTTTATGGGTTTAATTTATTTAAAAAGATGGATATTAAGTATTTAAAAAGTATTATAAAACTTGGTTTTCCATTTGCGTTGCAAGAAGGACTTTTTTCAATATTTGCTATGATTATCGCAAGAATAATTGCTAAATGGGGGCCAATACCTATAGCTGTTCAAAAGATAGGTTCACAAATTGAATCTATATCATGGATGACAGCAGAAGGTTTTTCAACTGCTATTAGTACATTTATAGGACAAAATTATGGTGCTAAAAAATGGGATAGAATTTATAAGGGATATTATACAGCTGTTAAAATGGTTGGAACTGTAGGAGTGTTTGCTACTATTCTTTTAATTTTTGGTGCAGAGTCTATTTTTTCATTTTTTATACCAAATGACAAAGAAACATTAAAACAAGGGATAATTTATCTTCAAATATTAGGAGTATCTCAGTTTTTTATGTGTATGGAAATTGGAACTGCAGGTGCTTTTAGAGGGCTTGGCAAAACTATTCCTCCTACATTGGTAGGAATAATATTTACTGGTCTTCGTATACCTATGGCTTTGCTATTGTCAAATGAAAATCTTCTTGGATTAAACGGAGTGTGGTGGAGTATAAGTATAAGCAGTGTTATGAAGGGAATCATACTAACTACTTGGTTTATAATTTATTTAAAGAAAAATTCACATTTGTATATCAATAGAGTTTAATAACTTGAGGAAATTGCATAATAAAATAATTCAAGAA
The DNA here is from genome assembly GCF_055378355.1 of Brassicibacter thermophilus. Taxonomy (NCBI): domain Bacteria; kingdom Bacillati; phylum Bacillota; class Tissierellia; order Tissierellales; family Thermohalobacteraceae; genus Brassicibacter; species Brassicibacter thermophilus. The sequence continues at coordinate 731,126 of NZ_AP042446.1, forward strand.
ATTTTGACCTTGTAGTAATTATGCAATTTCCTCAGTTATGTTATTTTCTCACTTATTAGGTTATATTTTTTGTATTACGTAAAATTTCTGGTCAAAAGACTATTAAGTTCTTTATTTTTTTCTATATCTTCATATTTTTCAAACCCTAATCTTTTAAGAATATTAATAATATTAGTATTGTCAAATGGAGTCATAATAAGTGAATCTTCACTAAATTCATTTACTATATTTAATGCTTTATCTACATTTATATTTGTTCTAGGCCCTCCTATACAGCCGCCTTTACATCCCATGCCTTCTATAAAATTCGCATTAATATTTTTACCCATAGCTAAATCATCTAATATTTTTTTACAGTCTCTTACTCCATCTACTTTTTTAGGTTTAAATTTAATCAACCTTTTAGGTGCTATTCTATTTACTACGGTTTTTACAGAAAAGCTTACACCACCAGTTCGAGCATAGGCTCTTCCGCCAAAGGATGACTCATCTTTTGCATCATCTGGTAATGATTTAAGATCAATATTAAGAACATTAAATATTTCATCTAACTCACGAAAAGTAAGGACAAAATCTATATCTCCTTTTAGCTCTGGTTCTTTAGCTTCAGTTTTTTTTGCTATGCAAGGTCCAATGAAAACGACTTTTGCATTTTCATATAGCCTTTTTAATATCCTTCCAGAAGCAATCATAGGAGATACGGAAAGAGACATATGCTTAAAGAGGTTAGGATAATTTTTTCTAACAAGGTTAATCCATACTGGGCAGCAACAACTTGTTAAAAAAAAGTCTTCCTTACTTTTTACTAAACGATTAAATTCATATGCTTCTTTTATAGTAAGTATATCTGCAAACAAGGCTACTTCTACCATATCTTTGAAACCTAGTTTTTTTAGCCCAGATCTTATTTGCCCTATGGTAATATTATCTCCAAATTGCCCTACAATAGAAGGTGCAACTGTAGCATATACAGGTGTATCTTTTTCTAGTTCTTTAAATAATTCTTCATATAATTTTTGATGGTTTCCGAATTTATTTATTATGTTTATTACCTCCTCATTTTTTATATTTATTATTTAGCATTTTGTATTATTTTATTACTTGAGGAAATTGCATAATTATTACAGGATTAATATTTTGCAAATTATGAGTTTTTTAAGTTCAGTTTTTCAGACTTTTAATCAAATTTATAAGGAAAAAAGTCTTACAAAAATTTAAACTTAGGAAATTTAATAATATATAATTTCTTTAAATGATTAAATAGGATTGAGTAAATTTTTAACTAATGGTAATATTATATTATACTTAAAAATAAACAATTAAATACTTCTAAGGGAGGAGAGAACATGAAAAAAATTGTAGTAGCTCTTGGTGGAAATGCTTTAGGAAAAACACCAGAAGAACAACTTAAGCTTGTAAAAAATACAGCTAAACCAATAGTAGATTTAATTGAAAAAGGAAATTCAGTTATCATAGCCCATGGGAATGGACCACAGGTAGGAATGATAAATTTGGCTATGGAAACTGCTTCGAAAACTCAAGCAAATACTCCAGAAATGCCTTTCCCTGAATGTGGGGCAATGAGTCAAGGATATATTGGTTATCATTTGCAAAATGCTATAAGAGCAGAATTGCTTGGCAGAGGGTTGAATATTCCAGTAGCGACAGTTATAACTCAGGTTATTGTAGATAAGAATGATACTGCTTTTCAAAATCCAACTAAGCCAATAGGTGCTTTTTATACTGAAGAAGAGGCTAAAAAACTTCAGCAAGAAAAAGGATATGTTATGAAAGAGGACGCAGGTAGAGGTTGGAGAAGAGTTGTACCATCACCAATACCAGTAGATGTAGCTGAAAAGGAAACAGTAAAAACTCTTGTAGATAATGGACATGTCGTAATAACAGTTGGAGGCGGTGGAATACCTGTTGTAAAAGAAGAAAATGAATTAATTGGAGTACCTGCAGTAATAGATAAGGATTTTGCTAGTGAAAAAATAGCAGAAATATTAGATGCAGATTATCTTGTTATACTTACAGCTGTTGAAAAAGTAGCTATAAACTTTGGAAAACCAAATCAAAAAGAACTAGATTATATGAGTGTAGATGAAGCTTATAAATATATTGAAGAAGGACACTTTGCTCCAGGTAGTATGTTGCCAAAGGTAAAGGCTGCAATAAAATTTGCAGAATCTAAAGAAGGTAGAAAAGCAATTATATCATCATTGGAAAAAGCAAAAGAAGCACTTGAAGGTAATAGTGGAACTGTTATATCAAAATAATAAGGAGACCTATTTGGTCTCCTTATTATTTGCACAGTCATTAATTCCATTTATACTTGTTGGAGGAATAGACACTTGACGTTTTTGTAGTATTTTTAGTGTTAGGAATATTACCATTTTTTCTTCTATTTTCTTAAACCTTTTTTCCTCAAAAGGCATTTCAGTTTTGTGTGGATGTGTTGGGTTTAAGAATTCATTAAATTCAACTATTCTACTGCTAATTAATTCACAGTATGGTAGTTCATTGAAATATTCAGTGCTTTCTTGGTTAAATTCTGAGAGGTCTCCTGATAATAGCTTATCTTTTTCTGCAAAGTTTGGTCCGGATATATTTTGTTCTCTTAGATATTCAAATTCAGAAGAAGTTCTATTGATGACTGGTTGTGGGTCAATACCATTAAAAGTAATTGGAGTTGAGCATTTAAATGGTACATCAATAGTGCAATGTTTTATATTTCCACAGAATCCTTCTTTATTTGAACAACTACGTGTAGCATATTGAATGTTCTTTCTAACTAAACCCTTTATGAATAGTATATTAGTGTTTTGTAATAATAAACATTGGGTTATTTTCAAATGTTTTTTTATATCTTTAATTTCGTATACATACTCTGGTAGTTCTATTATAGAATCAACATCTACTTGCAGTGTAAGTTCAGCAAGAACTACTGGGATTTTTGCGGTTACTCCTTCAGTCAAACCTGTTATTGTATTTGAAGTGTTTACACAATTATTTAATGTGCCACCAGTAACTTTAGTACAAACAGATTTAGAAACTTTACTATCGACTACTGTAGTAGTAGGTTTGCCATAAATTATTTTTACACCATATTGTCCATTTGATGACATCTTATTACCTCCTGTAACTATTTACTAGGATATGGCTAAACATCTAGTCCTATATCCTAGTACATAGTATTCAGGTGTCCAAAATTAGTTCATTACTTTTCAAAAAAATTATAAATTATTTTATTTATCTTCATATTCAGGTATTATTGTTGAAGGGGGGATAGCTACTTGGCGATTTTGGAGTATTTTTAATGTGATATACAAAACACTTTTTTCTTCAAGAATATTGCTTTCTTCTTTTTTATCCTGTTCAGATGCATTATTACTGAATTTTATACAACTATCATGGTTAATTATTTTGCTGCTTATTAGCTCACAATAAGGTGCTTCGTTATAGTATTCTTGGCTAACTTTACTTATTTCAGTAGAATCATTACAAAGCATGATATTTTCTTCGTTTATTTCCATGGAAATTCTATTGTTTTTATTGAAAAGTGCATATTCTTTAATGTTACTAGCCACAAAAGGTTCAGGTTCAATTCCGTTAAATGTAATTGGAGTGGTACATTTAAATGGAATATCTATGGTTAATTGATGAATGTTCTCATTATCAATATTGTTATTGCATTTTGAATTGGTAGTGTAATCAATAATCTTATGTATAAATCCTCGTATAAATAACATATTTGTGTCTTGCAATAAACTACACTGACTAACTTTAATTTTTTTCTTGATATCTTTTATTTCTTTAATAGATCCTGGGAGGTTGACAGAAGAATGTATATTAATTTGTACTGTAAATTGAGCAAGTACTACTGCGATTTTTGCTATTACTCCAGAAACTAATCCCGTTATATTAACTTGCTTATTTACACAGCAATCTACAATTTCACTGAAACATTTAGGATTGAACTTCTTTTTAGGCTTTATATTTTCTACACGTTGAGGTTTTGTATCTGTAAGGCTTATTCCATCTATTTGTTCTTTACTTAATCGAATCATATTTCTCCTCCTTTTAACGTTATTATCTATGTAATAACTAATTTGAAAAATTTAAGAACATAGTAATTATGATATGTTTTCTATTATTTATAATATTCTGTTATAGAGTTTAGGTTACAAAAAAGTAGAATTAATTGTTTGAGAAAAACAAGTTTTATCTTTTAAAATAAACCTATGAATGATTAACTTTCTTTATTTCAGTATTTAAGCATATTTTGAATATTATAATGAGGAAATGTTTGAGTAAGTTACGTTGAAAGCTCATTTTTAAGGTAGTATAAATCAAAATATTTTGATTTTTTTTGCATATAATTATTAGGTAAGGGGGGATGGAATGAAGCGGTTTAAAGTTATACTCATTAGTTATATATGTGTGCTTATTGTTGTAATGTTGGGAGACAAAATACATGTAATGAATATTATGAATAAATTTGACGAAGAGAAAGAATATGCTGAGTTATACTACCAGTACGCACAATGGGAGAATGGCCAATTAGATACACATCCTAACTATGATAATCTTACAATCTTAATAGAGATTGATAAAAAGCTGCTTTATCTCATAGATATGGATACTAATAAAGTTATAAAAAAATATGTAGTAGCAACAGGTAAACCTTCTACTCCTACACCAATAGGTACATTTAAAATAATAGAAAAGGCAAAATGGGGTGGGGGATTTGGGTCAAGGTGGATGAGACTAAATGTACCCTGGGGACAATATGGTATACATGGTACTGATAAACCTAATAGTATAGGTTACAATGCTTCTCACGGTTGTATAAGAATGAGGAATGAAGATATAGAAGAATTGTATAGTATGGTAAAGTATAATACCACAGTTGCTTTAGTGAAGGGTTATTTTGGACCATTTGGATATGGTTTTCGTGTACTTAAACCTGGGGATAGAGGAGCTGATGTTCAAGAAGTACAGAAAAGATTGAAAATGAAAGGATACTATTATGGTTCTATAGATGGGATATATGGTGATGGTTTGAAAAGTGCATTGCTAAAGTTTCTAAAAGATAATAATTTGCCTCAAATTGACAGAATAGATTATAATGTATATAAAAAATTAGGTATTATACTTATGGAATAGAGTGTAATACCTAATTTTGTGTATAGTAATATTTAACAAAAAATAAACAATTATTCACTTTACATTTTTACGAGATGAGTATATAATTATGAGCTGTAGTTTAGATTATAATATTTATACTCTAAATAGTTGTGTTAGGGGTTGATATTATGGTATGTAAAACATATGAAATAAAAAAGGGAAGAATATTATATAGGGATGAGTTGGAATTTAAAACTGTAATTCATGAAATTTTTTGGAAACTAATGATGAAAAAAAGAGGTTGTATTATTAGAGAGTATTTAAATAACTAGTAATGGGGCTTACCTATATAATATTGGGAACGACTGATAGCTCCTACTTTAATAGAAATTAAGGTAGGAGTTTTGTATTTTTTTGAAGAGGAGGAAAAAAATGAATAAAATACTTTTTGTTGGTATAGGAGGATTTTTGGGAGCAATTTTTAGATATTTAATAGGTGGGTGGTCAGCAAAAATATTAGGAAATAATTTCCCGTATGGGACTTTTATTGCAAATATAATTGCTTGCTTTTTTATTGGATTTATTGCTGAGGGAAGTTTAGGAACGTGGAATATTCCAGATAATGTTAAATTATTGTTGGTTACAGGTATCTTAGGAGGTCTTAGTACTTTTTCTACATTTAGCTATGAAACAGTAGATTTTATTTCTAGCAATCCTATTTTTGCTATGATAAATGTATTATTAAATTTATCTTTTGGAATTATAGGAGTTATAGCTGGAAAAAATTTGGTTAAAATGATATAAATATGATTAAATAAATAAGAGTTGGGTAAATAATAAATATAGTTAAACACATATATTAAAGAGATATTTATATCATTAAGGAGGAATAGAGTTGTTATCAGAAAGGTTGTTAAATGAATTAAATAAACAAATTAAGTTTGAATTGTATTCAGCACATTATTATCTAGCTATGGCTGCATATTGTGCAGACCAAGATTTAGATGGATTTGCAAATTTCTTTATGGTTCAGGCAGAAGAAGAAAAATTCCATGCTATGAAATTTTTTAACTTCATTAATGAAATGGACGGGAGAGTAAAAATACTTGGTTTAGAGGAACCTAAAAATGATTATGAGTCTTTAGTCGATGTGTTTAAATCAGCTTTAGAACATGAAAAATTTGTTACCAGTAGAATATACAAATTAATGGACATAGCTACTGAAGAAAAAGAACATGCAACTATTAGTTTACTTAAATGGTTTGTAGATGAACAGATAGAAGAACAAAGTTCTATGAAATTGATACTTAAAAAACTAGAAAGACTGGGAGATAACAGTCATGGTATTTTTATGTTAGACCAAGAATTATCCCAAAGAGTATTTACTCCACCAGCTACAGAATAATATTTTAAGCTGTAAAATAAAGCCATAACTAATCAAAGATTGATTAGTTATGGCTTTTGGCTTTGAAACTTATTTAATAAATACTTTACCTAGTAGTTCCTCCCATATTTCTTTGAGCCATTTCTACTAATCTCTTAGTCATGTATCCACCAACATAACCATTTTGTCTTGATGGAAGGTTTCCTTTATCCATTGATTCATAGTTGCTCATACCAAGTTCACTAGCTATTTCAGTTTTCATTTGATTTAATGCTTGGCGAGCTTCAGGAACCAATATTCTGTTAGATGTACCAGTTCTTTTATTTGTAGTATTATTCACTAATTTCAACTCCTTTCATAATTGTTAATTATTATCTTGCATTAGTATTATGTGTAGATTCTTAAGCAATAAAACATGTAATTTTATCTATCATTAGTATAGAACATCAAGTTTTCCCTAGTATATACTCTATATGTAAATTTTTATAAAATCATTTTTATACCTAAAATTATGAGTATAATTCCTCCTATTATACTAGAATAATTATTAATAAAATAAATTTTTTTAGAATATTTACTTATGGTAAATGCAATGATACACATACTAAAGGTAGTAATTCCTATAATTAATGAACTATATAACAATATCAAATTGAATTTAATTATATTTAAGGTTGAAAAACCAGCTAGTAAAGCGTCTATGCTTACACATATACCTAATATAATTATTGCAGACAGATTAATTTTTATTATATTTTCATTTCTTTTTATACCTTCATTTATCATTATTATTCCTAAAGTTAGAATTATTAATCCACCTCCAATAGAAGGAATGGCAAAAATATGTTTATTAAATGCATTTCCTAATAATCCACCAATATATGCGAATAAGAATTGAAAAAAACTAAAAGATATTACAAAGGCAAGAGCATTATACCTATTTATTTTTTTGTTAAAGCCTAATGATAAAGCCACTCCAAAAGCATCCGAACCCAATGCGATAGAAATCATCATTAAATCTGAAAAAGGCAAAGATATCCCTCCAAAATTTTTTTGAGGCTTATTACAATTGTGCATTTCTTTACTTAATTAATTATTATGTTTATGAAAATTAAATAATTATAATTTGATAAAATTGCATAATTATTACAAGGTCAAAATTTTGAGTGTGTAGAAAATATGCAATCTCATACTTGAGGAAATTGGTGAAAACAAATATCCCTTTCATAAAAATCTTTTTTTTAAATATATTTAGAAAGAGGGGGGCTTGTATGTTATCTCCAAGCTTGGAAGATTATTTAGAGGAGTTATATAGACTTTCTTTAAATAAAAAAGAAATAAGAATAAAAGATATAGCTGATTCCCTAGGGGTTTCAATGCCTTCTGTAGTAAAAGGCTTAAAGAAGCTACATGATTTTGGATATATCGTCTATAATCCATATGAAAAGATTGAAGTTTTAGAAAAGGGAAAGAAGAAAGGTAAATTTTTAGTAAATAGAAATAAAATTTTAAGACAGTTTGTAGAAATTATTGGTTCGGATTGTGATGTAAAAGACGAGGCAGAGGCTATGGAACATTATTTGACAGTATCTACTATAAAAGCTATAGAAAAATTAGTTGCTTTTTTAAATAAAAATGAGGTTGTACTTGAGGAATTTAAGAGGTTCGACATAAAAAGTATAATAGATGATTAACAGTACACAGGGTATTATTTCTCGGGAAATAATACCCTGTTTCATGAGAATTCGATAAATTAATTATACTAAGTGTACAATATTTGCAATCATATTTATTCCGAAGGTTACTATTATTGCTACAGTTGTAGTTAATGCAATAGTGAAAATAGGCCATTTTATACTATTAGTTTCCTTTTTAATTGTAAGAAGTGTAGTTCCACAAGGAAAGTGCAATAGAGAAAAAAGCATGAAGTTTAAACCAGTAATCCAAGTCCATCCATTACTTAACAATAGATTTTTAAGTGCCTCAAGGCTTTCTAATTCTAACATTGCACCTTTGGACATATAGCTCATTATTAATATAGGTAATACTATTTCATTAGCAGGCAAACCAAGTAAAAATGCCATAATTATAAAGCCATCTAATCCTAGTAGTTTTCCAAAGGGGTCTAAAAATCCTGCACATGTATTTAAAAGGCTTACATCACCAATCATAGTATTTGCAAATATCCACGTTATAGCACCAGCAGGTGCAGCTACGATTATTGCACGATATAATACGAATAGTGTTCTATCTAATAATGAACGAATTAATATTCTGCCAATTTGAGGCTTTCTATATGGTGGAAGTTCTAATGTAAATGACGATGGTATACCTTTTAAGAAAGTTTTTGATAAAAATTTTGAGATAATTAGTGTTGTATATATGCCTATTAGTATCATTATTACTACAGATAATGAGGCAATAATAGAACTATACCCTGAAGAAACCATTCCTCCCATAAAGATTATTGATATAGCTATAAGTGTTGGAAATCTTCCATTACATGGAACAAAATTATTAGTTATTATAGCGATGAGCCTTTCTCTAGGTGAATCAATGATTCTACATGCAGTTATTCCTGCTGCATTACATCCAAAACCCATGTTCATGGTTAACGCCTGTTTTCCATGGGTTCCTGCTTTTCTAAAAAAATTATCAAGGTTAAATGCTACTCTAGGCAAATAGCCTAAATCCTCCAATAAAGTGAACATTGGGAAAAATATAGCCATAGGAGGCAGCATAACAGATATAACCCACGCAAGAGTCCTATATACTCCTAGTACTAATATTCCATGCAGCCATTCAGGAGCATTTATATTTATGAATAAAGCTGATATTTTAGGTTCAATACCAAAAAGTAAATTAGATAAAAGTTGAGATGGATAGTTTGCACCTTCTATAGTTATCCAAAATATTAAGCCTAGCAATAATAACATTATAGGATATCCAGTAATTTTTGAAGTTAAAACATCATCAACTTTTCTATCCCAATTAATCTTTCTTTTATCATCTACTTTTACAACTTTATTTGCTATTTCTTCTGCTTTATTATAGATGGATACTACTATATTATCTCCTAGAGATGAATTGCTAGCTTTACTATTTTCGATTAAATGCTTTATTGTATCCAATGGATTTTTGTATATTTCATTCATATAGAAATTCCTCCTATATTTTGCTTAATATTATTTCCTATTAGCTTTTCTAGAGTGTTTATAATATTTTTATCTCCATCAATTAATCTTAATGCAATCCATCTTAAATTTAGATAATTACCTAAGTGATTTTCTAATTCTTTTTCTATATCATTGACTAATTTTTCGATTGTATTGTCATATTTTAACCTAAAAGGTTTAAGTATAATTTTTTCATTGACTATCAAGTCTACGGTTTCTTTTAATTTATCTAAACCTTTTCCATCACGTGCTACTGTAGGAATGACAGGAACACCAAGCATTTTTTCTAACTTTTTTATATCAATTTTTATTCCCTTTCTTTCAGCTTCATCTATCAGATTAAGACAAACTATAACATTGTCTGTTATTTCCATTACTTGTAGTACTAGATTTAAATTTCTTTCTAAACATGTTGCATCGGTAACTACTATCGTTATTTTAGGGTTTCCAAAGCATATAAAATCTCTTGCTATTTCTTCTTCTACAGAGTTTGCAAGTATTGAATACGTCCCTGGAAGATCTACTAATAAGTATTTTTTATCTTTATATTTAAATGTACCTTTTGCGTTTTCTACTGTTTTACCAGGCCAGTTTCCTGTATGCTGATTTAATCCTGTCAATTCATTAAATATTGTGCTTTTTCCTGTGTTTGGGTTTCCTGCAAGCCCAATCACTATTTGATTTTCATCTTCAACATTTATATCAAATTTACTTTTTAATAGTGAAAGACCTGTTGATTGACTTGTAAGTCCCATGATTAACCTCCTTTATATTACATCTATTATTACGTTTTTTGCCTCTTCCTTGCGAAGGGCTATTACTGCACCTCTTATGTTATAGGCTATAGGATTTCCTGAAGGACTTTTTCTTTCAGTTGTGACGATTGTATTTGGCGTAAGTCCTAAATCTAGTAATCTTCTTTTTTGTAAGCCAGTATTTAATAAAGCTTTAACTTTACCAGCTTTGCCTATAGGCAACTTAGTAAGATCTATGTTCTTTTCATTAAATTCATTAAAAACAAAGCTATTTTCACATATATCCATAAAAATCCTCCTCTTTCATATAAGATTTGTTAGCCTAGGCTAATTATTGGAACTTAGTCAAGGCTAACAATCAAATATTTTCTACTGATAGTATATGGTATTTTTAAAATAGTGTTACTAGCAAGTGGGGACGGTTCTTGCTTGCTCCATATTTTACCTGGCAAGCAAGAACCGTCCCCACTTGCTACTTGCTATTTTAAATTACCAGCATTTTTTACCTTCTAGATATTTTCTAACTATATTTAATGCTTCACCAAATCTTTGAAAATGCACGATTTCTCTTTCTCTTAAAAAACTTAAAGTATCGTTAACACCTGCATCTTTGCTTACGCTTATGAGGTACTCATAGGTTGCTCTTGCTTTTTCTTCAGCTGCCATATCTTCATGCAAATCAGCTATTGGATCAGCTTTTGATTGAATATATGAGGCAGTCCATGAATTTCCTGATGCACCATGAGGAAATGGACTTTTACCGTGATTTACATAGTGTGCTTCAAAAGGTGTTCCTTTTATATCATTAATGGAAGCGTCTTTTACTAACTTCCATACTATAGTTCCAATTATTTCCCAATGAGCAAGTTCCTCAGTACCTATATCAGTTAAGATTGCTTTGGCTTCATTGGTGGGCATGGTCCATCTCTGACTTAAGTACCTAATGCCAGCTGAAAGTTCACCGTCAGGCCCACCAAATTGTTCTATTATCATTGCTGCAAGGGTGGGATTACATGAATCAACCCTTACAGGATATTGAAGTATTTTTTCATAAATCCACATAGTCTATCCTCCTTTAGTATTTACTGTAGTCAATTTCCCATGGCCATGGGCTATTTATATATGCCCAAGGATTCATGCTCATTCCTGTGTATTCTAATGGTCCATACATATCTTGATGCATTTTCTTTAGTTCAGAATACTTTTTAGAGTAAGTGTTGTGAAGTCGCAACGCATTCTCATCTTTAGGATGAGTATCTAAATAAAGGCTTGTTTCTACTAATACAAAACCTACTTCCATCAATTCTCTAATCAGATTTAATTGTCTTCTATCCATTGTGACACCTCCTGCTAATAATGCCTTTTTTCAGGTTTATATGGTATATAAAGCTCAGGAAAAAGAGTTCCTTTTTTAAGAGCTTCCTTTGGTCCATAAATTTTTCCCATTACTTGGGGAGGCACATATGCTTCTGCCAAATCTAAAGTTGGCTTTGTTATAGGTCTATCATATCTATACATAATTATTACCTCCTAAAAGATATTGTTCTGTAATACTATTTTACGTGTGATAAATATATATGTGATTGAATAATACCAGCTTTATTGACAATACTTAAACTGATGATATAATAAATCATAGATGCAAATGCAAACTATTTGCAATAACAATGTATAGGGGTGTTGAAATTGAAATCAAATATTAAAATAAGTGTTTTAATATTAATTATAATTATGCTATTTACTGGATGTAGTGAAAAAACATCTATAGAAAATAGTAAAATAGTGGTGGCATCTTCAATTGTTCCAGAAACAACTTTTATTAAAGCAGTTGGTGGGGATTTAGTAGATGTAGTTACATTGATTCCTCCTGGAAATAGTCCAGCAAATTATGAGCTTACCCCAAAAGAAATAGAACTTTTTAGTAATGCTAAGATATACTTTACTATTGGAGTACCTGCAGAAGAGGCAAATATTTTACCAAGGGTTAGAGACTTAAATAAGGAAGTTATAATAGTAGATCTAGCACAAGCAGTTGGTGAGAAGTATCCACATAGATATTTTGATGAAGATCAAGAAGGAAATCGGGACCCTCATATATGGCTTTCTCCTAAGAGAGTTAAAGTTATGGTAGACACTATAGCTGAGGAATTAGGTAAAATAGATGAAAAAAATAAAGATATATATATAGAAAATGCTAATAAATATATCGATAAACTTGATAAATTGGACGAAAAAATAAAGGACACATTAAAAGACGTTAAGGGGAGAGGATTCATTATATATCATCCTTCACTCGGATATTTTGCAGATGATTATGGGTTAGAAATGATAGCTGTTGAAAAACATGGTAAAGAAGCAACACTAAAGGAATTTCAAGAAATAATTGATATTGCAAAGCAAAAGAATATAAAGGTAGTATTTTATCAAGAAGAAATTGATAGCGCACAGTCTAAAGCACTTGCAGAGGAATTAGGAGGTACAACACAAAAATTATCTCCTTTAGCTCCTGATTATATAAATAATCTTGAAATGGTAGCAGACACTTTAAAAAAAGCTTTAAAATAGGAGAGATGAAGATGTACGATATCGAAGTTAAAAATGCAACAGTACACTACGGAGATTTATGCGTATTGGAGAATATAAATTTAAATGTAAAGCAAAATGAATTTTTATGTATTATAGGACCAAATGGAGGAGGAAAGACAACACTTATTAAGACAATGATGGGATTAATAAAACCTACTACGGGTGAAATAAAAATAAGGAAAGGTGCAAAATTAGGTTATGTTCCTCAATTTACTTCATTTGATAAAACATTTCCTATAAAAGTTATTGATGTGGTATTGATGGGAAGATTGGTAAGTCCTTTAAAGATGTTTCATAAATATACTAATAAGGATATAGAAAAGGCTAGATATGTTATGAATGAGTTAGGCATATTAAATTTAGAAAACAGACAGATAGGTCAACTTTCAGGAGGCCAACTTCAGAAGGTTTTGATATGTAGGGCTTTAGCTTCAGAGCCAGATATATTGTTTTTAGATGAGCCTACAGCTAATATAGATATCTCATCAAGAGGTGAGATATATGATTTATTAAAGAAAATAAATGAAAGTATAACTTTAATTATGATTACTCATGATATGGGTGCGATTTCTTCCTTTGTTGGAACTGTTGCATGTTTGAATAAAACCCTTTATTATCATGGTGATAATGAAAATATTGGTAATGATATTGAAAAGGCATATGGGTGTAATATAGATTTAATAGCTCATGGTCATCCCCATAGAGTATTTAGAGAGCATAAGGGGGACATAAATAATGATTGATGCAATTTTTCAATATAAATTTTTACAAAATGCTCTATTAGGAGCATTATTATCAAGTATAGTATGCGGAATCATAGGTAGTATAATTGTTGAAAAAAGATTAGTTATGATGAGCGGTGGAATAGCCCATGCTTCTTTTGGAGGTATTGGACTTGGTTATTTTTTAAATATAGAGCCGATAATAGGCGGGTTAATTTTTGCTATAATGTCTTCTTTGGGGATATCATATATAAATAGAAAATCACATACTAATACTGACGCATTAATAGGGATGTTTTGGTCAGCAGGTATGGCATTAGGCATTGTTTTTGTATCTTTGATGCCAGGTTATCCACCTGATATGACATCTTACTTATTTGGAAATATACTTACAATATCTAGATTAGATTTATATATGATGATAGTGCTTGATATAATTATTGTATTATCTATAGTTATATTTTTTAATTATTGGAAGTCATATTTGTTTGATGATGAATTTACAAGTGTATTGGGGATAAACACTACAAAACTTGAATATTTTTTATTTATTCTTATTGCTCTAGCTATTATAGTGCTTATTAGGGTAGTAGGTATAATATTAGTTATTGCGCTTCTTACCATACCACCATCTATTGCTAAACAATTTTCATATGATTTAAAACATATTATGATTTTGTCTATTATATTTGGTATGATATTTTCTGTACTGGGATTAATTTTTTCATATTATTTTAACATTTCTTCTGGTGCATCAATTATATTACTTTCAACAGCTACATATTTCATAATAGACTTACTAAAGAAGTAGCAAGTAGGGACGGCAGACTGTGTACAAAGTCCAATAATTGGTTAACATAATACAGACAAAGTATGCTACAATTAACCTAACAATATTAGAAAGAATGGTGGTAGCATGAGGTATATAGAAGGAATAAATAGAAAAAGTAAAATTGTATTTCCTGAATATATAGATGACTATGTTACAGAAAACAATGCTGTAAGAATAATAGATGCGTTTGTACAATCTCTAGATATGGGTGAATTAGGATTTAAAAATACAATAGTAAAAGATAGAGGAAGGCCTCCATATAACCCAAAGGACCTTCTTAAGCTATACATTTATGGTTATATGAATAAAGTTACATCATCAAGAAAATTAGAAAAAGCTACACAAACAAATATAGAAGTAATGTGGTTACTAAGAAGACTAACACCTGACTTTAAAACAATAGCTGATTTCAGAAAAGATAATAAAGATGCTATTAACAATGTATTTAAACAATTTGTAGCACTATGCAAAGAATGGGATCTTTATGGTAAAGAATTAGTAGCTATAGATGGATCTAAATTTAGAGCATCTAATTCAAAGAAAAATAACTTTAACACTAAAAGCCTAAATCGTAAGATCAAATATCTAGAAGAAAAAATTGCAAAATACATGAATGAATTAGAAGAAAATGATACTAAAGAATCCACAGATCGTAAACCGACAGGAAAAGAGATCAAAGAAAGAATTAGAGAACTCAAAGAACGAAAAGAAAAGTATGAACAATATAAAGAAGAAATAAAAAAAGGTGAAACAAAAGAAATTTCAACAACAGACCCAGATTCAAGGTTAATGTCTGTAAACAACAATGGTATTGATGTATGTTACAATATTCAAACAGTAGTAGATAGTAAACATAAATTAGTAGTAGACTGTGATGTAATAAACAATCCAACAGATCATGGAATGTTAAGCAAAATGGCTAAAAATGCAAAAGAAGTATTTGAAGTAGAAGAACTAAAAGCATTAGCAGATAAGGGATATTACAATGCAGAAGATTTAAAAGAATGTGAAAAAGAAAATATAAAAACCTATGTTGCAAAACAAACATTTTCTAATTCTACAGGAGAAAAAGAATATTATTTAGACAAATTTAAATATGACAAAGAAGAAAATATCTATATATGCCCTCAAGGAGAAAGACTTTATTGTAGAAGAAAAAAACCTATAGATGAAAACACAAAAGAAATAGTATATACAAACTATGAAGCATGTAGTAAATGTGAATATAAAAACAAATGCACAATAAGTAAGAAAGGAAGACAAATTAAAAGATCAATAAACCAAGACTTTCTAGATATAGTTGATAAAAGAACCATAGAAAACAAAGAGCTTTACAAGCAAAGGCAAATGATAGTAGAACATCCCTTCGGGACAATAAAAAGAGGATTTGGTATAACGTATTTCCTGACAAGAAGTTTAAAGTCAGTAAAAACGGAGACCTCTTTGGCCTTTTTAGCCTATAACATGAAAAGAGCAATAAATATAGTAGGAATAAAGGAGATAATGAGAAAGCTAACAGGCAAAATAGCACCTATTAGCTTTTCT
This sequence comes from Brassicibacter thermophilus, assembly GCF_055378355.1. Lineage (NCBI taxonomy): Bacteria > Bacillati > Bacillota > Tissierellia > Tissierellales > Thermohalobacteraceae > Brassicibacter > Brassicibacter thermophilus. The sequence continues at coordinate 747,256 of NZ_AP042446.1, forward strand.
TTACATAAATATCCCATATTATTTGGTAATATTATCTAGATTTATATAAAAAGTCGTTAAGTGATATTGGAATAATTACCCATTAACACACAGTCTGACGGTTCTTGCTTGCTATGGCAAGCAAGAACCGTCCCTACTTGCTACCCACTTGCTATTTTGAGGTGGTTATGATAAAATGATAGGTATTAAAATGAGGAGGTGAAGAGGTAATGTCACAAAAATTAGTTAACATGTTTATGGACAGAGCAGCTAAAATATTATTTGTTATAGCATTTATTGCAGTAGGCTTCAAGGGAGTAGTGCGTCCAAAATCAAATATTATGTTAACTAAAGTGGCATGAGTTATCTTTACCTTAAATATATATGTACTTATTGATTATTAGCCTAGGTAGAGATACTCTGCTTAGGCTTTATTTGTATATTTTTACATCTTCGAAATTGCAAGTTACAAATTTTTAACTTTATTTTTCTGGATTTTTATTGAACTTGCAATATATATACACGTTTATTAGCCTAGGCAGAGATTACTTTGCTTAGGCTTATTTTTTAAAAGGAGGATGTAAAATGATTGAGATATCTTTACAAAATGTATCAAAGTATTATGGAGCGAACAAAGTTTTTGACGACATAACTTTTGAAGTTAAGAGTGAAGAGAGAGTAGGACTTTTAGGGAAAAATGGAACTGGTAAAACCACTATTTTTAAGATAATTAGTAACATGGAAGACAAAAATGGTGGTGATGTTTTTATAAGAAAAGGAGCAAGTATTGGATACCTTGCCCAAATTCCGAATTTCCCTGATAGTTATAAAGTATATGATGTATTAAATCTTGCATTTGATAAATTAAGAAGTATAAAAGAAGAAATGGTATTGTTAGAAGAGAAAATGAATTCTTTACGTGGAGAAAATCTTGATAAAGCATTAAAAAAATATGGTGAACTTCAGCATATTTTTGAATATAAAGGTGGATATGAAATTGATGCTAAAATAAGTAAAGTGTGTACAGGATTAAAAATAAGTGACGAATTTACCAAAAGGAAATTTAACTCTTTAAGTGGCGGAGAGAAAACTACGGTGATGCTAGGAAAGATTTTGCTTGAAAACCCTGACATTTTACTTCTAGATGAGCCTACTAATCATCTTGATGTAGAATCTATAGAATGGTTAGAGGATTATTTAAAAAATTATAAAGGTGCTGTACTCATTATTTCACATGATAGATATTTTTTAGATAATGTTGTGACTAAAGTTGTAGAAATTGAAGCAGGTAAAACTTCAACTTATCTAGGTAATTACACAAAATATGTAAATGAGAAAAAGAAGATGATTGAAATAAAAGTTAAACAGTATGAAAACCAGCAAAATAAAATCAAATCTATGGAAGAAGCAATAAAAAGGTTCAAAGACTGGGGGGCTAGAGGAGACAATGAAATGATGTTTAAGAAGGCGAGAAATATGCAAAAGAGAATAGAAAGAATGGAAAAGATAAAAAAGCCTATTGAAGAAAAAACAAAAATGAATTTAGAGTTTTCAAGTAATTTAAGATCAGGGAAAAGGGTTATTACTGTTGAAGGATTAACAAAGGCTTTTGACGAAGATGTAATTTTAGACAATGTAGATTTTTTTATTTATTATGGAGAAAGAGTTGCTTTAATTGGGAAAAATGGAGCAGGAAAATCAACCTTAATTAAAATTCTTTTAGGTCAATATAATTACAATTGTGGCAAGGTAGAAATAGGTTCAAATGTTAAAATAGGATATCTTGAACAGAATATATTTTTTAAAGATGAGGAAAAAAGCATTTTAAATATTGTTAGAGAAACTATAATTACTTCTGAGGAAAATGCCCGTAGAATATTAGCTTCATTTGATTTTTATGGTGATGATGTTTTAAAAAAAGTTAAAAATCTTTCTGGAGGGGAAAAAGTAAGGTTAAAACTGTGCTTGCTTATGAATAAGGATATAAATTTTTTACTCTTAGATGAGCCTACAAATCATCTTGATATTAATTCAAGAGAATCTTTAGAGGACGCACTATTAAGTTTTAAGGGTACTATTTTATTTATATCTCATGATAGATATTTTATAAATAAGCTTGCTGAAAGAGTCATAGCAATAGAAGATAGGAAACTAAATAATTACTTGGGGAATTATGATTATTACCTAGAAAAGAGGAAGGCTTTAGAAAAAACTGATGATACTAAAAAAAGTGATAAAGAAAGCTTCCCTAAAAATCACAAAAAAAGTAATTTAAACTTAAATAAAAAAACTCGTATAAATAACAATAATCGAGAAAAAATTAAAGCACTAGAAGAAGAAATAACTTATTTGGAAAAGCAAATATCTCAAAAAGATTTAGAAATGAGTAGGTGTGGTGATGACTATATGAAATTAAATCAAATTTATCTTGAAAAATGTAAATTACAAGAGAAAGTTGATATACTATTAGAAAAATGGGCTTTAATATATGAAGAATAAATATTATAACAACAAAAAAGAAAATATTTAATATTATTTAGAGGAAAATACGATATTTGATAGAATATATAAAATATAATAATGTATGCAGGTGATATTTATGAATTTTAAAGAGATTGAGATGTTTATTAGTCAAGTTAAATCAGTCATCTCATGCAAAATAGTAGCTAATAATGATATTATAGAAGAGATTCATATTTTGTCAAATACAGAGAGAAACCCAAAACAAATATCGAGAGATATTCAAACTGTATTAATGTCAAAATTTGGGTTAGACATTGATTATAAGAAAATTAGTATTGCTCAAATATATGAAAAGCCAACTATAAATAAAGATTTTCGTCTTAAACTAAAAAGCATCAATTTTACTACATTAGAAACAATGGCTGAAGTTAAAGTTGTGCTTGAAAGTGATGACGGAGAATATGAAGGAAAAGATTGTGGCATAAATACTATTATGAATTCACAAAGACTTCTTTCTTCTGCTACACTTAAGGCAGTTGAAAACTTTTTAGGTACTAAAGGACATTTTGCTTTAGAAGATGTAGGAGTAATGAATATTGCTCACAGAGAGATTGTGGTAACAGCTATTAATTTCATAGCAAATTCAAATGAACAATTACTTTCTGGTTGTGCATTTATTAATAAGGATATAAGAGAAGCAGTTGTTAAGTCTACTCTTGACGCTATAAATAGAAGGATTGTTAAGTATTATTATGAAAGCTAGGCCGGTTTTTTTACTTAGCGTAGCGAATATAGCCTGCTGAAATTAGCGGATCAGCAGAAAATAATACAAAAGGGGGCTATATTCAATGAAAAAAGCTTTAGTTATTTTACTTAGTATACTAGCATTAGTATTAGCTAGTGGTGCAAATTTATCTTGGTATTAATTTAAGTTATTTTAACCGGCCTACTTATACAAGGAGGGAATAAAGTGGCTAAACAGCCAAAAAAGATAGAAGTATATGTGGCTGTCATAACTATATTATTTTGTATTTTTGGTTTATATCTTATAAAAAATTATGATATAAATGATATCAATACATTACTTTTTTTCATAGTGATTTCAATAATTGTCGAGTCTTTGCTTATTCCATTGCCAAATGGAGAAGGGGCTTCAGTAGGATTTGCAATAAGCCTTTCTGCAATTATCTTAGGTGGACCTCTTGTAGCATATATAGTTAATGGATTAGGAGTTCTTTTTAGATTTGTTAAGGATTCAAAACGTGGGGTAGAACATTTATTTAATAGACCTATTGCTAAAACATTGTTTAATACTTCGCAATATGGTATTACTGCAGGATTAGCAGGTATTGTTTATTTAAAAGCTGGAGGACACATAGGTGAAATTAGCTTAAATTTTTCACTTATTCCAATTTTAGCTCTTATGTGTACATATTTAATTGTAAATACATTGTTAATTAGTAAACTATTATCCATATTATCAAAATCAAATTTCTGGTATATTTGGATAAAAAATATTAAGGAGTTAGTTCCCAGCCTTTTTTCTATAGGTACATTAGGTATAATTATATCTTTAGCATATATTAATTATGGGGCAGGTGCTGTTCTACTATTTTTAGGGCCACTACTTCTTGCTAGGTATTCATTTAAATTATATATGGATATGAGAAGAGCTTATATGGATACTATTTTAGCCTTAACTAAAACTATGGAAGCTAAAGATCCATATACAAGTGGACATGAGGCGAGAGTTGAAGAATATTCTATAAAGCTTGCTAAGGCTTTAAAACTTCCTGAGAAAAAGATTGAGGATATAAAAACAGCAGCTTTACTGCATGATATAGGTAAAATTGGAATAGACGATAGTATATTGAGAAAACCTAGTACTCTAACTGAAATAGAGTATAAGGAAATACAGAAGCATCCAATTATTGGTGCAGAAATATTAAAAGACATAGGTTTCTTAAAAGAAATTAGCGAAATAATCAAGTATCATCATGAAAGATATGATGGGACAGGCTATCCTGAAGGGAAAAAAGGCGATGAAATACCTATAGAATCTTCTATACTTGCTATAGCAGATGTTTTTGATGCTATGACATCAGATAGACCATATAGAAATGCACTTACAGTTAAACAAGCACTTGAAGAGATTAAATCAAATGCTGGTACACAATTTAATCCAGAGATTGCTAATGCTTTTGTAAAAATTATAAATGATGAAATAGACAGGGGAGTGTTATTAGATGTTAATTGAGTCTATGGGTACATCTCTTATTATAGGTAAAATAAGAAAAGGAAAGATAAAAAATATAGGTAATATACATGTAAGAGGATGGTATTTATTTATTATTGGATTTATACTAGAGTTTACATCTGTATTATTAAAGGTAAAAAATATAGATTTTGCCGTAAAAATATTAGAAGATTATTTCATATATATACATTGTTTATCATATATACTAATCATTATTGGCTTAATTTTAAATTTTGATAAAAAGAGCGTAATATTAATATTTATTGGAACAGTGTTAAATTTTGTTGTAATAATGTTAAATGGCGGACAAATGCCAGTTTCAGCGTCCAAGATGATAAGTGCAGGGTTGTCAGAACAAGCAATGATGTTGAAGAATAATCAGATAATAACTCATACTGTAATAAATGATACCACTGTGTTACCTATTTTAGGGGATATTATTCCTTTATCTAAGCCGTATCCTTTGCCTAAAATGGTTAGTATAGGGGATATTTTCTTGGGATTAGGTGTATTTTTCTTTATTCAAGAAGCAATGATAAAAAATAGAATGTTTAGAAGTAAAGGAAAAATGATACAACCGGGATATAGAAGTAGCATTAAAAAATAGCTTGAAAATTTTTTCAAGCTATTTTTATTGTGCAAAAAGGTTTTCCTATTATTCAGGTGAATAGAGTTTAAGTTTTGAATTTTAGAGGGGAGGAATAATTATGAATATGACATTATTTGTTATGGGTTTTAAGCACTTTTTTGGGTAAAGTATTAAGGAATAATAATTGAGGAACATGTACAGCTATAATAAGGTTATAATTTAATAAAATATTTTTATATAATTTTCTTATTTAAGTAAATTATATCAATGTTAATAACACTAATATAAGAGGTGATTTATATGAGTATAAGGTTGATAGCAATAGATATGGATGGTACACTTTTGAGTACTAAAAATGAAGTGTCATTGAAAACAAGGGAGATGCTAAGGAAAGCAAAAGAAAAAGGGATTAACATTGTAATATCTACAGGAAGGATATATACGTCTGCTAGATATTATGCAAAATTGTTGGGAATAAATGCTCCAATAATATCCTGTAATGGTGCTTTTGTTGTAGATCACATAACTGAAGAAGTGATATATGAAAATCCTATAGAAATAAAAGATTGTATTAGAGCTATAAAAATATTGGAGGATAAAAACATATATTTTCATTATTATGGGAAAAAGGATTTTTTTGTTGGAAATCTAAACAATAGCTATTTATATTATTACAAACGAGGTGGTATTAAAAATCTTGAAAATCAAATTAATATTAAAGTTATAGAAAATCATATTGAATTTTTACAGAAAGAAAGACCAAGTATTTATAAATTATTTATTTTAGAAGAAGACAGTAATAAACTTATGGAGCTTAAAAAAATATTTAGTGAAGATAAGAATTTGGAAATATCGGCTTCTAGTTCGAATAATATGGAAATAATGAATAAAAATGTTTCAAAAGGAGAAGCCTTAAAAAGGTTGTCTGAAAAATTTAATATTAATAGAGAAGAAGTTGCTGCTATTGGGGATAGTTTTAATGATGCGAGTATGCTTCAATTCGCAGGATTTCCTATTGCAATGGGAAATAGTGAAAAATACATTAAGGATATGGCAAAATTTGTTACAGATACTAATGATAATGATGGGGTAGCTAAAGCTATTGAAAAACTGTTATCTCTATAAAATAGTATATAATTGCCACATTAATATGACAGTAAATATTACATTTAAATTATAGTATATAGCGATAATATATGATATTATAATAATATAAAAATAATATATTGCCACATTTATTAAATAATAATTATGAGGTGCTTATGTTGAAAGCCTTTCCAAACGAGAGATGTGGAGAAATAATTAAAATTTTGCTTAATACTAAAGACAGCATTACTGTAGATGAGATAGCTAATAAATTGACAGTATCAAATAGGACCATAAGAAATGATTTACAAATTATTGAAGAATATTTAAAGGACAATTGCTTAGGTAAATTAATAAAGAAACCTAGAGTTGGAATTTGGATTGAGACAAGCAAAGAGAAAGAAGAAATATTAAGGAATGAATTAAATAAAAGAAAAAAATATATCCGACCTTTTTCATCAGAAGAAAGACAATTATATATTATAAAAAGGCTTCTAAAATCTAATACTTCTATTACTATGCAACAACTATCTAATGAATTATACGTTAGTAGGATAACGATTTACAAGGATTTAGAAAATGTTGAAGAGTGGTTGCACAAATATCGGTTAAATGTAATTAGAAAACAAAATTATGGAATTGAAGTAAATGGAAAAGAAATAGATTGGAGAAAAGCTTTATGGGAGTTTCTAATTACATTAGAAAAATATAGAGAAGAAAATAAGATTATATTAAATCCTGATTATAATTATAGAAAACATTGCAAAAGTAATCGACATAATCAAATAAAAGATTTATTTGATTATGTCGATTTAGACAAGATAGTGAGTATATTAAATAAAGCAGAGAAGAACTTGAATTTTTTGCTTACTGATGAGGCTTTTGATGAATTATTGATTCATCTGGCAATAAGTGTAGATAGATTAATAACTGGAAACATGGTTACAATTAATAGTGAAGAATTAAAATATTTAAAGAAAGTAAGAGAATATAAAATTGCTTGTGGGATATACGATATAATAAAGCATGAATATAAAATCACTGTTACTGATGATGAGATAGGATATATTACTTATCATTTACTTGGTTCAAAAAGACAGCAAAATTATAAAGAGCAAGGCATGGAGCAAGTTTTGGAAAACATTGATAAAGATATTGTAGATTTTACCAAGGAAGTAATTTCTCTTATTGGTAATATATTATCAGTAGACTTTAGCAAAGATAAAAATTTACTTACTGGACTTGCTTTGCACCTTAAGCCTACTATAAACAGGTTTAAGTATGGCCTTGATGTTAATAACCCATTGTTGAATGACATAAAGATTAACTATCCTAGTGTTTTTGGTGCTTCGTGGGCTACAAGCGTTCTTTTTGAAAAATATTATGGGATAAAAATCAGCGAGGATGAGATAGGTTTTATTGCTATTCATATAGGTGCTGCATTAGAAAGACAAAAAACTAAGACTAGAGTAATAATAGTATGCAATAGTGGCATAGGAACTGCTCAGCTTGTTGCGATAAGATTAAAGAAATCTGTATATGACTTGGAAATAGTGAATGTATATTCTTCTCACGATTTAGAAAGGGTTAATGATAATGATTTTGATTTTATCATTTCTACTGTGCCAATAGAGTATAAGCTTAAACCTGTATTACAGATAAACCCTATTGTTAGGCAAGAAGATATTGAAAGAATAAAAAAATATATTAGTAACATTGAAAATACTAAAAAATTTAGCAAAGAAATCTTTGAGAATAGGATCAATGATTTATTTAGTACAAAATTGATATTTCCTAGATTGGAAGTCAGCTCAAAAGAAGAGATAATAAAGTTTTTGGGAGATAATCTTATAAGAGAAGGATACATTGAGCCTGATTTTATTGACACAGCTATAGAAAGGGAAAACATTACATCTACTGCAGTTGGAAAAGGGGTAGCTATTCCACATGGAAATGAAGAATATGTAAAAAAACCATGCATTGCAGTAGCTACTTTAAATAAACCTATAAATTGGTCTGAAAATATGGTAGATATAGTATTTTTATTAGCTTTAAATTTTAACTCCAGCAATTTCATTAAAACTTTTTTTAAGAAATTTTATTCTATTCTTAATAATGAATATTTTTTAAATGATATAAGACATTGTGATAATTCAGCTGAGATATTTAATATTCTTACAAAAAAATAAAATATTATATATTGGAAGATTGCATGATTCTTTTACTGTATTATGCAACTTCGTTTAATATATTTAAGTAAAAAATAAAATTAATTAGGAGGTATAAATTATGTATAAAATTGAGGCAGTATTAAAAAATGAAACAGGGTTACATGCTAGACCAGCAAGTTTATTTGTAAAAGAAGCATCAAGCTATGATTCAGAAATAAAAGTAATAAAAGATGGTAAAGAATATAATGCAAAGAGTATTATGGGTGTTTTGAGTATGGGAGCAGCTAAAGATGACAAAATAGAGATTGTAGCAGATGGTCCAGATGAAAAGGAAGCAGTAGAGGCGTTAAAAAAACTTATAGATAGTAATTTTGGAGAGTAGGAGGCATACATTTAATGAAAGGTATTGGAGCTTCACCAGGAGTAGTAATAGGAAAAGCATTAATAAAAAGAGAACCTAAAATTGAGGTAAATAAAAAAGAAATACAAAACGTAGAAGCAGAGTTAAAAAGGCTGAAAGACGCAAGGGAAAGAAGTAAGAAGGATATAGAAAAACTTTATGAACGTACCTTAAAGGAAATAGGGCAAAAGGAAGCACAGATATTTGAGGCTCATAAAATGATAATAGATGATCCTGAATATTTTGGTAGTGTTGAAAATAAAATAAAAGATAATAAAGTGAATGCAGAATGGGCTTTAAAGGAAATTACAGATAATTTTATTAGTATATTTGAATCTATGGATAATGAATATATGAAGGAAAGAGCAGCAGACATAAAGGATGTAAGTAACAGAGTTATTAAAGAGTTATTGGGAGTGAAGTCGACAGATTTATCAATGTTAGAAGAAGAGGTCATAATAGTAGCTGAAGATTTAACTCCATCAGACACTGCTCAAATGAATAAGAAAAAAGTTCTTGGATTTATTACTGAAATTGGAGGTAGAACTTCTCATTCTGCAATAATGGCAAGAACTCTTGAAATACCAGCAGTAGTTGGAATTGGATTAAATACAATAACAAATGATATAAATGATGGTGATACAATTATATTGGATGGGGAAGAAGGCATAGTTATTGTAAATCCTACTGAAGATGAAATAGCTTGTTATCAGGAGAAGAAAAAGCAGCAAGATGAATTTAAGAAAAAATTAAGAAATTTAATAGGAGCTAAAAGCATTACTAAAGATGGTGTTGAAGTAGAATTAGCAGCTAATATAGGAACGCCTAAAGATGTAGATGGAGTGCTTAGAAACGATGGGCAAGGTGTAGGATTATTTAGAACAGAGTTTTTATATATGGATAGAGACAAACTTCCTAGTGAGGAAGAACAATTTGAAGCATATAAAGAAGTAGCTGAAAGGCTTGGTAGTAAGCCTGTAGTAATAAGAACTTTAGATATTGGCGGTGACAAAGATTTACCATATTTAGAACTTCCAAAGGAAATGAATCCATTTTTAGGTTATAGGGCAATAAGATTGTGCCTTGACAGGAAAGATATATTTAAGACTCAGCTTAGGGCATTATTAAAAGCTAGTGCATATGGAAATATAAAGATAATGTTTCCTATGATATCTAGCATAGAAGAATTGAGGGAAGCAAAACGAGTATTAAATGAAGCAAAGGAAGAACTTAGAAAAGAAGAGATACCTTTTAACGAAGAAATAGAAGTAGGAATAATGGTAGAGATACCTGCTGTAGCTGTTATGTCAGATATCTTTGCTAAAGAAGTTGATTTTTTTAGCATTGGGACAAATGATTTAATACAATATACTACAGCTGTCGACAGAGGAAATCAGCATATATCCTATTTATATAATCAATTTCACCCTGCTCTTTTAAGATTAATAAAACAAACTATTGAGAATGGACATAAAGAAGGCATTTGGGTAGGTATGTGTGGCGAAGTAGCAGGAGATCCTAAGATGATACCGCTACTTATCGGTATGGGGTTAGACGAATTTAGTATGAGCCCAATATCTATATTAAAAGCAAGATGGATAATTAAAAATATATCTCAAAAAGAAATGAAGGTTTTGGTTGAAAAAGCAATAAACTTACCTACAGCTGAAGATGTTGAAAAATTTATTGACGACAATATCATAATATAAATAAGTGAGCGACGAGTTTATCGTCGCTTTTCTTTTAGAAATGAAGTAAAATATAATTATAAAAAATTTTAAAATTAAAATAGGTATCAAAGTGTAAGGTATTTCAAATAATAACCATATAAATTGTTGAAAGGATGATATAATTGACGACAAGATTATTTATAATAGCTATTACACCAGGTATCGCTATTGCTCTGGGAATATACTTAAGTGATAGATACGATAGAGAACCTTTATCTCTTCTTATGAAGACATTTATCTTTGGAGCAATATCTGTAATCCCTGCTATTTTTACAGAAAGATTACTGTCAGCTTTTAATATTTTTTCTGGAATTTTGGGTATAGCTTATATAGCATTTATAATAGCAGGGTTTACTGAAGAATATTTTAAAAGATTAGTAGTATTAAGATTTGCTTATAACAATAAAAACTTTGACGAAAAGTTAGATGGAATAGTCTATTCATTGTTTTCATCTATGGGTTTTGCTACGGTGGAAAATATCATATACGTTGTTTATAGATTTAGTTATAATCCTTATATTGGCTTATATAGAGGAATATTATCGGTTCCTGCCCATGGATTATTTGCTGTAGCTATGGGATATTATCTATCCTTAGCTAAATTTTCTACTGATGAAATAGAAAAAAGAAGCTATATACACAAGTCATTATACGTTCCTATGTTTCTCCATGGGTTATTTGATTTTATTATTATGGCTGATATTCCAATATTAGGTGCTATTTTTGTGCCTTATTTGATATATCTTTGGTGGAACAACCAAGCAAAGTTGACACAGTATATGAGAGAATCAAAATTAAATCATAACAGAATAAAAGATGAGAAGGAATAATTAAAAACATATTGAATAAGTACTGTGATAGTGTTAAAATTATTTGACAAATTAATTTCTTAGGAGAATGTATTATGGTTAAAAAAAATAACTCATTAACAATAATAATAGTAGTATTTTTTGTTATTTTATTTTTTGCGGGCTTCTTTTTAAGAAATTATGGGACAAGCAAGGACATTTTATATAATCGTCCAAGGAAGGATGTTGAATATTTATATAATCAATTAGAAGAAGAAAATATTATACCAGAAAAAATACAAATAACTATTGCAGCTGCTGGAGATGTCATGTTTCACAGTTCACAAATTAAAGGAGCTTATAACCCTGAGGATAAAACATATAATTTTGAGCCTACTTTTGAAAAAATAAAAAAATATATTGAAAATGCAGATTTAGCACTTTGTAATTTTGAAACTGTTACTGCAGGTCACGAATTTGGTTATACAGGGTATCCTACGTTTAATACTCCTAAGGAATCTATACTTGCTCTTAAAAATGCAGGGTTTGATCTATTATCTACTGCTAATAACCATTGTCTTGATAAAGGTAAAAAAGGAATTATAAATACTATTGATAATATACATGAATATGGGCTTGAAAATATTGGGACTTATAAAGAAAAGCCTTCTACTAGGGTATTTATGAAGGATATAAAAGGAATTAAATTAGCTTTTATGTCATATACCTATAGTTGTAATGGATTAGAAAGTTTACTAACTGAAGAAGAATTAAGTTATATGGTAAATAAAATAGATGAAGAAAAAATAAAAAATGATATTGAATCTGCCAAAGAATTAGGAGCAGACAAAATAATCGTTATTCTTCACTGGGGGAATGAGTATCAAAGAAATCCTTCTCAAGAACAAATAGAATTAGGAGATAAAATGATTGATTGGGGAGCAGATATAATTTTAGGAAGTCATCCACATGTCGTTCAAAAATCTAAGATTATAGATAAAAATGGAGAAAAGAAATTTATTATATATTCAATGGGCAACTTTGTGTCAAATCAGAGAAGGGAAACTATAAATAACAAGTACACAGAGGATGGATTAATAGTAAGAATAAAACTAGAAAAAAATGTTAAAGATGATAAGACTAATATCGTAGATATTGAATATATTCCAACATGGGTAAATAGATATAGAGATGGTGAAGTGTTTAAGCATCAAATATTACCCACAAATGAATATGTTTACGAAAAAAATGATGAACTTGTAACAGAAGTATTGGGCAGAATAACCGAATCTTATGAAAACACGATGGAAATAATGGATAATTGGCAAAAAAAATAATTCTCTTTATCTATTTGAAATAAATGCTATTTATTATATAATTTTATTAAAGATACAAAATTAGAGCTTTAAAATTAATATGCAGAGGTGTAACGGGTTGCAATACTTAAAAGATTTATTTTTAAATATTAGAATACGAGATATTGTCGATATTATCATTGTTGCTTTTGCTATGTATAAGCTTTTTGTTCTTATAAGGGGTACTAGAGCAGAACAGCTTATTAAAGGAATAGTAGTATTGCTTATTGCCACTAAAGTAAGTGAGTGGATGCAGTTATTTACTATTTACTGGATATTAGATAAGACTATGACTGTAGGAGTTTTAGCCTTCCTTATTGTTTTTCAACCAGAGTTAAGAAGGGGGCTAGAGTACATAGGGAGAAGTAGGTTTTTTACTAAACCTTTAATTGAGATAGAAGATGAATCTATAAATCACCTTGTTGATGAGATAGTTGATGCTGTAGGTTCACTGTCAAGGCAAAAGATTGGAGCATTGATAGTATTGGAAAGGAAAACAGGATTAAACGAGGTTGTTGAAACTGGTACAATAATTGAAGGAAAAGTGTCTAGTGGACTTTTAATTAATATCTTTATTCCCAATACCCCTCTTCATGACGGTGCTGTAATTATTAAAAATAATATTGTCAAAGCAGCAGGGTGCTTTTTACCTTTAACGGATAATATGAATTTAAGCAAAGAAATAGGGACTAGACATAGAGCTGCATTAGGAATATCTGAAAGATCAGATGCATTAGGAATAGTTGTTTCAGAAGAAACAGGTGGAATATCATTAGCTGAGGATGGTACTCTTACTAGGTATTTAGATATAAAAACATTACGACAGATACTACTTGACATGTATAAGCCGGATAATCAAAAGAATAGTATATTCGCAAAGTGGAGGCATAAAGATGAGCAAATCCAAAAATAATAATCTTACTATTAGAATTTTTTCTATAATTATTGCTGTAATTCTTTGGGTTTATGTTATGGGGGAAGTTAATCCAAAGGTTACAAAAGAGTATAATGATATAAACGTAGAATTAACAAATATAGATGAAGTACAGCAATCTGGGCTAATGATTATGAGTCCTAAAGAGGTTAGTGTTTCTGTAAAAGTAGAAGGAAGGAATAATGATGTATTAAATACATCTAAAGACAGTATAAGAGCATATGCTGACCTTAGAGGCCTTAGAGAAGGATCTAATAAAGTAAATATTTATGTGGAAGATATAGAAAATCTTGAGATTGTGGATTATTATCCTAAAGAAGTATTATTTGAATGTGATAAGATAGTTTCTAGAGAAGTACCTATTACCCTTAAGATTACTGGTAAAGCTGAACCTATGACAGCTTTAGGAGATAAAACGATAAAACCAAGTACTATATTTATAAAAGGACCTGAATCGTGGACTGATAAGGTAGATCAAGTTGTTGCCACGGTAGATATTACAGGCCAAAATAGCTATATAACTCAAAGTTCTCCTATCATGGCATTAGATAAAGATGGAAACGAGGTAGAAGGCATAGTAAAAGAGCCTAACATAGTTGAAGTATCTATACCAGTACTTCAAACGAAAGATGTAAATATTGAAGTTCAAACAACAGGTGAGCCTTTAAATGGCTATACGATTACTAATGTAGAAGTAAATCCTAAAACAGTTAAAATTAAGGGTACGGAGGAAGTATTGCAAAAAATAGAGTCGATTAAAACTTCTCCCATTGATGTAGGATATACTACTAAAGGAATACAAGAAGAAGCTAAATTAATTTTACCTGATGGAGTAGAACTTGTCGAACCTGTAAGCGTTGTTGCTACTATAAATGTTGAAGAAGTAGTAAATACTGTACTAGATTATACATTTGATGATGTAATTATTTTCAATCTAAGCTCTGAATTAATAATTGATGAAGAAACTATTCCAGATAAGATAACTGTTGAAGTAAGTGGTGCAAAAAGTGTTATACAAAATATATCAAATGAAGACGTTGATTTAAACGTAGATCTTAAAGATTTAGAAGCTGGAGAACATGAAGTAAAATTAAATGCTTTAAGTTCTGATGATATAAAATTAGTATCTATTAATCCAGATAGTATTAACATTAATTTAATAAATAGAGATGACGAATAATAATAGGGGAGATAGTTGTATCTCTCCTATTACTATAAGTGAGGGAATGATTATGAATAATATTATGAGAAAAATACTCGATAATACTCATGATGGTATTATAGCGGTAAATAATAAAGGAATAGTTACCTTATTTAATAAAACTGCAGAAAAACTTACTGGCTTAAATCCTTCTAAAGTTTTAGGTATGTATATTTTAGATGTTTTACCAGATTGTAAGTTAGTAAATACCATAATGACAGGTAATACTGAGTTAAATATTCAAAGCCGTGTAAGGGATTTAGATGTCATTGTCAATAGGATACCTATTACTGATGATAAAGGGCAACTAATTGGAGCTGTAGAAATATTTCGTGATATAAGCGATATGAAGGATTTGGTTTTACAAATATCAGAACTTAAACAAATACAGAGTATGCTTGAAGCAATACTATATTCCACTCAGGATGCTATATCAGTTGTAGATGAAAAAGGTATAAATGTTATGGTAAATCCAGCTTATTCAAGAGTTACAGGGTTAAGTGAAAAAGATGTAATAGGAAAACCAGCTGAAGTAGATATAGCTGAAGGAGAAAGTATACACAGAAAGGTACTAGCTACAGGAAAACCAATATCCAATGCAAGACTTAAAGTTGGTTCTAAAAAAGTAGATGTATTGGCAGGTGCTGCACCAATCCTTGTCGATGGAAAATTAAAGGGAAGTGTTGCTATATTACATGATGTTACAGAAATAATACAACTTAATAATGAGCTTACAGATGCAAAGAGAATTATTCGTAAGTTAGAAGCAAAGTATACTTTTGATGATATAGCAGGAAACAATAAATTAATTCTTGAGGCTATAGAAAAAGCAAAAAAAGCAGCTGACACTCCAGCTACTGTTATGCTTAGAGGAGAAAGCGGAACAGGCAAGGAGATGTTTGCACATTCTATACATAATGCTAGTTCGAGAAAATATAATCAGTTTGTTAGAGTTAATTGTGCTGCGTTAAGTGATACATTATTAGAAAGTGAACTTTTTGGTTATGAAGAAGGAGCTTTTACTGGTGCAAAAAAAGGTGGTAAAAAAGGATTATTTGAAGAAGCAAGTGGTGGAACTATTTTTCTAGATGAGATAGGAGAAATAACTCCTAGTACCCAAGTAAAGCTTTTAAGAGTAATACAGGAAAGAGAAATAGTAAGAGTAGGAGGTACTAAACCTATTCCTGTAAATTTAAGGATAATAGCTTCAACAAATATAGATTTAGAAAAAGCAGTAAAACAAGGAAAGTTCAGAGAAGACCTGTATTATAGGCTAAATGTAATTCCAATAGAAATACCACCATTAAGACATAGGAAAGATGATATATATATTCTTGTATTGAACATCATAAAAAAATTAAATCAGGAATACGGTAGAAATGTAAGTGATATATCTCCATTAGCAGTAGAGACATTAAAAGAACATGATTGGCCAGGAAATGTTAGGGAATTAGAAAACGTTATAGGTAGAGCGATAATAAATATGAAACGCAATGAAAATGTGATATTAAATAGACACCTTCCTCAGATATCACTTTTTACTCATAAAGAGGCAATTTTTACAAATATAGAAAACATCGATTCAGAAGAAGATGATTTAAATCTTAAAAATGTATTAGCAAAAGCTGAGAAAAATTTTATTATAAAAACATTAAAAAAATATGATTATAATAAAACTAAGGCTGCAAATGTATTGGGAATATCTATAAGAAATCTTTATTACAAAATGAAAAAGTATAATATAGTAACGTAAAGTGCAAAATTTTGCACGAATAAATAATATTTGCAATAATTTGCATGAAAAATTTTGCATAAAAACATTTTCATATCCAAGAATATGCAATTTATTTATAGTATTAAATAAAATTATGTAGAAAAAATAGTAAATTAAAGGAATTTAAAATTATAGTATGTACTATTATAAAATATGGCATGTTTATTGCATTATGATTATGGTATTATGAAATTTTATAAATCTTGAATATTAAATATAAGGGTAGTAGAGAGGTGAAAGTGTGCAAAGAGAAAATATACTAGTGATAAATCCTGGCTCAACTTCAACAAAAGTTGCATTATTTAAGGATAAGGAAAAACTTAACTCAAAAAAAATTATTCACAAAATGGAAGATTTAAAAAGTTTTGAACACATTATTGATCAATATGAATATAGAATTTCCTTAATCCTAGACTGGTTAAAACAGGAAAATATTAGCCTTTCTTCGTTAATTGCTGTAGTAGGTAGGGGTGGCTTGTTAAGGCCTATGCCTAGTGGGACATATATTGTTACAGATAAGATGATAGATGATTTGAAAATTGGAATCCAAGGTGAGCATGCTTCAAATCTTGGAGGAATTTTAGCTAAAGGAATAGCAGATATGGAAGGCATAAATGCATATATAGTAGATCCAGTAGCTGTAGATGAGTTTGATGATATAGCTAGAATATCTGGATTACCTGAAATACAGAGAAGATCATTAATACATGCTCTAAATGTAAAAGCTGTTTCGTATAAATTTGCTGAGGAACTTAAAAAAAGCATAAATGATTTAAACTTAATAGTAGCACATTTAGGTGGTGGAATATCCGTAGTACCTGTAAAGAGGGGCAAGATGGTAGATGTAAATAATGCAAGTGAAATGGGACCGTTTTCACCAGAAAGAACAGGAGGTCTACCAG
Source organism: Brassicibacter thermophilus (assembly GCF_055378355.1). Classification (NCBI taxonomy): domain Bacteria; kingdom Bacillati; phylum Bacillota; class Tissierellia; order Tissierellales; family Thermohalobacteraceae; genus Brassicibacter; species Brassicibacter thermophilus. The sequence continues at coordinate 764,885 of NZ_AP042446.1, forward strand.
TAGGAGATTTAGTTGAAATGTGTTATTCAGGAAAGTATTCTTTTAAAGAAATGAAAAAAAAGTTAAAAGGGGAAGGTGGACTTGCTGGATATTTAGGTACTACTGACGCTAGAGAAGCTGAAGAAAGATATAAGGCTGGAGATGAGAAAGCAGGACTTATTTTAAATGCAATGGCTTATCAAATATCGAAGGAAATAGGTGCAATGGCTACTGTATTAAATGGAGAAGTAAATAGAATAATACTAACTGGTGGACTAGCTTATTCTAAGATTATTACTGATAAAATTATAAAAATGGTAAAATTTATTGCTCCAATAACAATATATCCTGGTGAATTTGAGATGGAAGCATTAAATAATGGAGCATTAAGAGTAATAAATGGTATAGAAAATGTAAAAATTTATGAAGAAGAGGTGAAAATAGATGATTAATAACTTTGAAGGAGTTTTAAGTTTAGCAAAAGAAAGGGGGCCTAAGACACTAGCTGTTGCTGTTGCTCAGGACAAAGAAGTTTTATCTGCTGTTAAAGCAGCACATGAAAATGGGATAGCTAATGCTATTCTTGTTGGAGATAAAGCAAAAATTACTAAAGATGCCAGCGACATAGGTATGGATTTAAATGAATATGACATAATTGATGAAAAAGATTTGACAAATGCTTCTCGTAAGGCTGTTGAACTTGTAAGTAATTGTAAAGCAGATATAGTAATGAAAGGATTAGTAGATACATCAATAATTTTGAAGGCTGTACTCGATAAAGAAATAGGACTTAGAACAGGAAAGATTTTAAGCCATGTTGCAGTATTTGATGTTGCAACTTATCATAAGATTTTATTTATAACAGATGCTGCTATGAACATAGCACCAGATTTAAATCAAAAGAAACAGATAATTGAAAATGCGGTATTTGTTGCTCATTCTCTTGACATAAATGAACCTAAAGTTGCAGTAGTATGCGCTAAAGAAAAGGTAAATCCTAAAATGCCTGCTACAGTAGATGCAAAAGAATTGGAAGAAATGAATAATAAAGGTGAAATATCTGGTTGTATTGTAGGAGGACCATTTGCACTGGATAATGCTATATCAAAAGAGGCTGCAAAGCATAAAGGCATAAATCATCCTGTTGCAGGAGATGCAGATATTATTTTAGTTCCAAATATTGAAAGCGGCAACGTCTTGTATAAATCGCTAGCTTTTTTAGGCAATGCTAAAAATGCAGGTGTAATAGTAGGTGCTAAAGCACCTGTAGTATTGACTTCTAGGGCAGATAGCGATGAAGCAAAATTAAATTCAATAGCTCTTGCAGTATTAATGGCTGCTAAAAAGTAAGGAGGGGGGCGTATAAAATGACTGATGTTTATAGAGTATTGGCAATCAATCCTGGATCTACTTCTACTAAAATTGCTATATTTGATAATGAAAAACCAGTATTAGAAGAAACATTAAGGCATTCTTCAGAGGAATTATCAAAATATGATACAGTATTTGACCAATATAAATTTAGAAAGGATATTATTCTTGAGACTTTAAACAAAAAAGGTATTAACATAACTAAGCTTAGTGCAGTAGTTGGAAGAGGTGGGTTGGTAAAACCGATACCTGGAGGAACTTATAAAGTAAATGATGCTATGCTTAAAGATTTGAAAGTAGGAGTTATGGGAGAGCATGCTTCAAACTTAGGAGGTATATTAGCATATGAAATAGCATCTCAGTTAAATATACCTTCATATATAGTTGATCCTGTTGTAGTTGACGAACTAGATGACATAGCAAGAATTTCGGGTATGCCAGAAATAGAAAGAAAAAGTATATTTCATGCTTTAAATCAAAAAGCTATTGCTAGAAGAGTAGCTAAAGAAAAATTTGGGAAAAAGTATGAAGAGCTTAATTTAATTGTAGCACATTTAGGTGGTGGAATATCTGTTGGAGCACATAAGAAAGGTAGAGTAGTAGATGTAAATAATGCTTTAGATGGAGAAGGTCCTTTCACTCCTGAAAGGACAGGTGGACTTCCAGTAAGAGATTTGATTAAACTATGTTATTCTAATAAATATACTCTTGAAGAAATGAAAAAGAAAATTAAAGGTAATGGAGGATTAGTTGCATATTTAAATACTAATGATGCTAGAGAAGTAGTAAAAATGATAAATAATGGTAATAAAGAGGCAGAGCTGATATATAAAGCAATGGCTTACCAAGTAGCTAAGGAAATTGGTAGTTGTGCAGCAGTTCTTGAAGGAGACGTAGATGGAATAGTTATTACTGGTGGAATTGCTTATGATGATTTATTTACTAAATGGATAAAAGAAAGGGTTAGCTTTATATCTAAAGTATTCGTTTATCCTGGTGAAGATGAACTTTTAGCATTAGCTCAAGGTGCAATAAGAGTATTAAAAGGAGAAGAAAAAGCTAAGGAGTATTAACAAGTTTTGAATCTCGAAGGAGAGGTATTATGCTCAATGATAAGAGAATAAGAATAGTAACTGGTCATTATGGAAGTGGTAAAACTGAATTTGCGGTAAATTACGCATTAAAATTAGCTAAAATTAAAAATAAGATAGCTCTTGCAGATTTAGATGTAGTGAATCTTTATTTCAGAAGCAGAGAAAAAGCCGATATGTTAGAAAAAGCAGGGATTAAAGTTATTGGTGGATCTATTCATGCTCCAGCTGTTGACGTACCTGCAATATCTGCAGAGGTATATGGACCTCTTCAAAATAAGGAGTGGGAAGCTATTCTTGATGTAGGAGGGGACCCTGCCGGAGCAAGAACATTAGGTAGATACCAAGAGTATTTTAAAGATGGCGAATATGATATGTTTTTTATACTTAATGCTAATAGAACAGAAACTCAAACTGTTGAAAAAGCAATAGAATATTTAAAAAAAATTGAAGCTGTAGCTAATGCGAGAGTAACAGGTATAGTGAATAATACTCATCTGCTAAAGAGTACTACTGTTCAAGATGTATTAAATGGGCAAGAGTTAGCGGTAAAGGTTTCACAAAAACTTGGCATACCTATAAAGTATGTTGCTGCAATAGAAAAAGTAGCTGAAGAACTGCCAAAAGACATAGAAGGAGAAATATTCCCTATTAAGATGTATATGAGGGAAGAATGGATGCTTTGATTTAATGGCATAAATTAGATTGTACAACAAGCTACATTCTAATTAAATAAAATAATATCAATTGGGAGGGTTGAATTATGGCAAAAGCTAGGGGAAAAGTTACTATAGACCAAGATATTTGTAAGGGATGCGGATTATGTACTACAGCTTGTCCTACTAAAATAATAATATTAGATCCTAAAACGATTAATGTAAAAGGTTATCATCCTGCTACTGTTAAGGAGATGGAAAAGTGTATAGGATGCGCAAATTGTGCAACTATATGTCCTGATGTAGCGATAACTGTGGAAAGAATAACTGAGTAATGAATAAATTTTAAAGGAGGGAGATATAAGATGGCTAAAGTATTAATGAAAGGTAATGAAGCTATTGGTGCAGCAGCTATTCAAGCTGGATGCAGATATTTTTTCGGATATCCAATAACACCACAAAGCGAATGCCCTGAGTATATGGCTAGAGAGTTACCAAAAATAGGGGGAGTGTTTTTACAGGCTGAAAGTGAAATTGCAGCAATAAATATGGTATATGGAGCGGCAGGTGCTGGAGCAAGAGTAATGACATCATCTTCAAGTCCTGGTATATCACTTAAACAGGAGGGAATATCATATATCGCAGGTGCAGAGTTACCTTGTGTAATAGTAAATGTTATGAGAGGAGGTCCAGGCTTAGGAAGTATACAACCTTCTCAAACAGATTATTTCCAAGCTACCAGAGGTGGTGGAAATGGAGATTATAAGGTGGTAGTACTAGCACCTTCAAATGTACAAGAGCTTGTTGATTTGATTATAGAAGGTTTTGATATAGCTGACCAGTATAGAAACTCTGTTATGATATTAGGAGATGGAATGATAGGACAGATGATGGAACCTGTTGAATTTAAGGAACCAAAGAGGAGAAAATTACCTCCTAAGGATTGGGCAACTACTGGAACTGGTGGAAAGAGAAAACCAAATATAATAAATTCTTTATATATAGATCCAGAAGAATTAGAGAAACATAATTTTCATCTACAAAAAAAATATGCAGAAATAATTAAAAATGAAGTAAAAGTTGAAACTTATAATATTGAAGATGCAGACGTTGTCATAGCTGCTTATGGAACAACTTCAAGAATAGCTAAGACAGCAATAGATAAGATGGAAAAAGAAGGAATGAAGGTAGGTTTAATAAGACCAATTACATTATGGCCATTCCCTTATGATGCATTTGATAAGATAAATGATAAATGCAAAGGTGTATTGACTGTAGAAATGAACTCTGGTCAAATGCTTGATGATGTAAAAATTGCGGTAAAGGGAAGATTTCCTGTAAGTTTCCATGGAAGAATGGGTGGTATGGTACCTACTCCAAACGATATAATTGCAGAGACGAAGAAATTATATGGAGGTGAAAAATAATGGCAGTAGTATTTGAAAAGACTAAAGGGCTTACTGACGTTCCATTTCATTATTGTCCTGGGTGTACTCACGGAATTGTTCATAGATTAGTAGGAGAGGCATTAGTAGAATTAGGAGTACTTGATAAAGCTATAGGAGTTGCTCCAGTTGGATGTTCAGTATTTGCATATAACTATTTTAATTGTGATATGCACGAGGCTGCTCACGGAAGAGCTCCTGCTGTTGCTACTGGTATAAAAAGAGTTCTTCCTGATAGATTTGTATTTACTTATCAAGGAGACGGTGACTTAGCTTCAATAGGTACTGCAGAGATAGTTCACGCAGCACATCGTGGAGAAAAGATATCAACAATATTTATTAATAACGCTATATATGGTATGACTGGTGGCCAGATGGCTCCAACTACATTAGTAGGACAAAAAGCTACTACTGCTCCTTATGGTAGAGATGAAGCACATTGCGGTAAACCAATAAAGATAGCAGAGATGCTTGCAACTATTGATGGTGCTAAGTTTGTAGAAAGGGTTGCTGTAAATAGTCCTGCAAATATTAGAAAAGCAAAAAAAGCAATATTAAAATGCTTTAAAACTCAGCTAGAAGGTAAAGGATTTGGTATAGTAGAAGTGTTGTCAACATGTCCTACAAACTGGGGATTACAACCAACTCAAGCATTAAAATGGTTGGAAGATAATATGATTCCTTATTATCCTCTTGGAAATTATCGTACTCCTGAGGAGGTGGAATAAATGCAGGAAAGAATTGTAATAGCAGGATTTGGTGGTCAAGGAGTTATGTCAATGGGTCAGTTATTAACATATGCTGGAATGATTGAGAACAAAAATGTTTCATGGCTTCCATCTTATGGCCCAGAAATGCGTGGCGGAACTGCAAATTGTAATGTAATGGTTTCAGATGATCCTATTGGTTCACCAATAGTTACAGAAGCTACTACAGCAATAGTTATGAATAAACCTTCTCTAGATAAATTTGAAGATGATGTAGTAGAAGGAGGTAATTTGTTCATAAATAGTTCACTTATAGACAGAAAATCTGAAAGAAAAGATATAAATGCTTATTATATACCTGCAAATGAATTAGCTGATGAATTGGGTAATAGCAAAGTTGCAAACATGATAATGTTAGGTGCATATGTTGAATTAACAAAAGTGGTAAAGTTTGAATCAATTCTTGAAGCATTTAAAAAGGTATTTGGAGAAAGAAAAGCTCATTTAATTCCATTAAATAAACAAGCACTTGAAAAAGGTGCAGAAGCAATAAGAAAATAGATTAAAAAAGTTGCTTTAGTAGTAATAAATTTAAGCAGCTGAGGCTCAATATCTTAAAGGGCTAAAGCTGCTTACTCTTTTTATAGTCTTATGGTTTACGATGTTATTAACTTTAAAATATGGAGGAAAAGTTGTGTATATTGGTGTAGACCTGGGCGGTACCAAGCTTAATTGATGAATATGGGCTAACAAAGGATGACATTAAGAGTATAGGCATAGGAATTCCAGGATTAGCTGATAAAGATGGAAATGTAATATTCAGTGTTAATCTTAAATGGAGAAATGTACCTTTGAGAAAAATGTTACAACAAGAATTTGACATGTTCATCATCCACTGCATATGATTAAATATGCAAAAAAATTATTTAAAGAGAAAGAAGATAAGGGTTTAATATACAAAAAAGTACAAGGAGATTTAAGCAAATTAAATGCAAAAGTAATTTTTGATTGTGCTAAAGAAGGGGACAATATAGCTAATCAAATTGTGGAAAGGTTTGTTAAATATTTGAGTATTGGAATTGTTAACTTAATAAATATTTTAGATCCACAGATAATCGTATTAGGTGGGGGAGTAGCAAATGCAGGAAAGTATCTATTAGATTTAGTTATACGAGAAGTAGAAAAGGCTAAGCATTATAAAGAACTACCAATAGGTAAAATTGTATTAGCGGAAATGAGGAATACAGCTGGAATAATTGGAGCCACAATGCTTGGAAAGCAATATAAATAATTAAATGCGACAGAGATTATTCTCTGTCGTGTAACATTAATTATACTAAAGTCTCATCATGAAGTTTTTTAACTGCTGTTCTTACTTCTTTAGAAGCATCTAATTGTATTTGAGAAAGATTATTTAAATTATCTACTTCCCCATTGATTTTATTAATTTCTGCGGACAAATTGCCTAATATATCATATATTTGAGTTGCAAAATTTTGAGTATTTTCAGCAAGTTTTTGTATCTCATTAGCAACTATAGAAAATCCTTTTCCATGTTCTCCAGCTCTGGCAGATTCAATGGTGGCATTTAGGCCTAATATTTTTACTTGTTTAGATATGTTGTTTACAAACCTAATTATCTCGTCAGTTTCTTTTATATATTTTTCTGACTTTTTAGTTGTATGTATTAAACGTTCACTTATGTTGCTTATGTTATTTATAGATTGAGATATGTCTTCTAATTTTTCTTCGACTACTTTTGAAGTTTCATTAATTGCTTCTATATGAAGATTAAGCTTGTCCAGTGTTTTCATATCTTGCTTTATTAGAGCCATAATAAGGTATGCACTTTTAGAATCAATGATTTTACAGCTGCCACCGTATTTTTCATTAAGTAAGTTAGCAACCTTTTCTGACCCAGTTACTTCGATGATCATATCCGTATTATTATGATCAATATCATCAATGGAATGAGAATATTTTTTTCCTAATTCTTTAGCTAGAACTATTCCGGGTGCATTAATGTTTTTGTCGATGATAATAGATACGTTTATATCATCTATCTTTGAAAAAGATTCTAATATTGATTTACCACCATTGCCTCCTCCCACTATTGCAATATTCATTTTATCCCTCCAATATATTAATTAATAAATACACTTTTTATAATATCATAAAATTGTATTGTATTGTGATAATTACTATAAATATTCAGAAACTATATATAAAATTTGTAATAAAAAATTGTATCTTGTTAAAATCGTTTTTATCTTTAGAGAAGCATTGTTTTTCTTTGAGTTTTTTAATGATATAATAATTATCAAGAAAGTTATAAAGGAGTGTTAGTATGAGGTCAAAAAAAATAGGTAACAAGTATTTCGTAAGGATTGATAGAGGGGAAGAAGTAGTTAGTTCACTTAAAAAATTTTGCCAAGAAAATAATGTTAAATTGGGTTCTGTATATGGAATAGGAGCAGCTGATAGAGTAACAATTGGATTATTTAATACAAATACTAAAGAGTATCATAATATTGAGTTAAAAGGTGAGCATGAAATTACAAATCTAACTGGCAATATTACAACAAGCAATGGAGAAGTATATCTTCATCTACATATAACTGTAGCAGATGAACAATATAATGCACATGGAGGGCATTTAAACGAAGCTTGGATTTCTGGAACTTGTGAATTAATTGTTGATGTAGTAGATGAGGAAATAGAAAGAGAGTTTGATGAAAATTCAGGATTGAACGTGTTTAAGTTATAATAAAATAGTGACAGAAAATAATTTTCTGTCACTATTTTATTATGATAGGGGGAAATTTATTTTATTGCAAATAAGAGCTCACCTTCTGCTGCTAATTCATTGTTGACTGTAGCTACTGCTTTTCCTATACCTATTGATTTTCTCATTTTAATTATTTCTACTTCAAGTTTAAGCGTATCTCCAGGAACTACCTTTCTCTTAAATCTTGCCTTATTTATTCCGCCAAAATAGGCTGTTTTTCCCTTAAATTCTTCTAAACTTAATATAACAACAGCACCTGTCTGTGCTAAAGATTCTATGATAAGTACTCCAGGCATTACTGGTTCTTTAGGAAAATGACCTTGAAAAAAATATTCATTCATAGTTACGTTTTTATAACCTATAGCTTTTTTCCCTTTTTCGACAATTTCTACTTTATCTACAAGTAAAAATGGATACCTATGTGGAATAATGTCTTGTATTTCTTTTATACCCAACATTTTTCTCACTCCTTAGAAAAAAATTGTATAAATAATTCTCTTGATTTTTTTAAAAAAATAATATATACTACATATTAATACTAGGTACTAAAACTAGAACCTATGGATAGATTGTAACATAAGTTTGTATTTAATTCAATGATAAATTAGTACGATTTAAATATTTTGATCAGGGGGGATATAATTGAGAAAGAATATATCAGTCGGTATTATAGGAATGGGAACCTATGTACCAGAAAAGATATTAAGTAACTTTGATTTAGAAAAAATGGTAGATACATCTGATGAGTGGATAAAGACTAGGACAGGTATAAGTTACAGACGAATAGCAGATGATAAGACAGCTACATCAGATTTAGCGACAGAGGCAGCTAAGAAAGCCATAGAAGATGCAAACATTACAATGGAAGATATAGATTTAATAATAGTTGCAACGGCTACACAAGATATGGCATTTCCTTCAACTGCTTGTATAGTGCAAAAGAATCTTAAGGCAGATAAAGCTGCTGCATTTGATATTGCTGCAGGGTGTTCTGGATTTTTATATGCACTAACTGTAGGAAGTAACTTTATAAAGTCAGGGATGTATAAGAACATACTTGTTATAGGGGCAGAGACTTTAAGTAAAATACTAGATTGGGAAGACAGGAATACATGTGTACTCTTTGGTGATGGAGCAGGAGCAGCTGTTTTAAGTGAAGTAGAAGACGGGTTTGGAATATTATCTTCATATTTAGGTGCAGACGGTGCTAGCGGACATTTTCTTACACAACCTGCAGGAGGTTCAAGAATGCCGGCTTCACTTGAAACTGTAAAAAAGAGATTACATTACGTACATATGGAAGGTAATGAGGTATTTAAATTTGCTGTTAGGACTATGCCTAAAGCAGCATTAAAAGCAATAGAAATTGCTGGAATTGAACTAAAAGATGTTGATTACCTCATACCACATCAGGCAAATATAAGGATAATTGAATCTGCTTCAAAGCGACTTAAAATTGATATGAATAGAGTACTAGTTAATCTAGATAAATATGGGAATATGTCTTCTGCATCAATACCTATGGCGTTAGACGAAGCGTTGAAGAAGAACATGATAAAAAAAGGTGATGTATTAGTGTTAGTTGCTTTTGGTGCTGGTTTAACTTGGGCTTCAAATGTTATAAAATGGTCTAAATAATGTAAAAGAGGTGATCTAATGTTTCATAGTAGAATATGTGACATGCTTAATATAAAGTATCCCATATTTCAAGGAGGAATGGCGTGGGTTGCTACTGCAAAATTAGCTGCAGCTGTTTCAAATGCTGGTGGATTAGGACTAATAGCAGCAGGAAATGCTCCTGCTGATGTAGTGGAAAAAGAGATATACAAAGCTAGGAAACTTACAGATAAACCTTTTGGAGTAAATATCATGCTTTTATCTCCTTATGTGGATGAAGTTATGGACCTTGTATGCAGAGAAAAGGTTGATGTAGTAACTACTGGAGCTGGAAACCCGGGAAAATACATTGCAAGGCTAAAGGAACAGGAAATAAAGATATTCCCAGTAGTACCTTCTTTGGCTTTAGCTAAGAGAATGGAAAGATTAGAAGTTGACGGATTAATAGTAGAGGGAACAGAGGCAGGAGGACATATAGGTGAACTTACTACTATGGTATTAGTTCCTAATATATCTAGCCAAGTAGATATACCTGTTGTAGCAGCAGGAGGGATAAGTAATGGACGTGGATTTTTAGCAGCTTTATCATTGGGAGCTGAAGGAGTACAGATAGGAACAAGATTTGTATGTTCTACAGAGTGTGAAGTACATGAAAATTATAAGAAAAAACTAATATCAGCAAAAGATAGAGATGCGATAGTAACTGGAAGAAGTACAGGACATCCAGTAAGAGCTTTAAAAAACAAGTTTACAAAAGAATTTCTAAATCTTGAAAAAAAGGGTATAAGCAAGGAAGAATTAGACAGGTTTGGAACAGGTAAGTTAAAGCTTGCAGTTATAGATGGAGATACGGACAATGGTTCAGTAATGGCAGGTCAATCAGTTGCTATGGTAAATGATATAAAGCCATGTGAAGAAATAATAAAAGAAATAATCAATGACGCTGAGAAACGACTTTTGAAGTTAATGGATAGTAAATAATTTCAAATTACTACATTCAAAAGTTTGAAGGAGGGAATATTAAATGGGGAAAATAGCTTTTCTTTTTCCTGGACAGGGAGCTCAGTATGTAGGAATGGGTAAAGAAATACATGATAATTATTCTACAGCTAGACAAATATTTGAAGAAGCAAGCGATGCACTTCATATGGATATGAAAAAACTTTGTTTTGAAGGACCAGATCAAGACCTCGTTAAAACTGAAAATACTCAGCCTGCAATATTAACTACTAGTATTTCAATAATGAAAGTGTTAGAAGAAAAAGGTATAGATTGTGATTATACTGCAGGATTAAGCTTAGGTGAATATGCTTCTTTAGTAAAGGCAGAGTCATTTAAATTTTTCGATGCAGTTAAATTGGTTAAAAATAGAGGGAAATATATGCAGGAAGCTGTACCAATAGGAGTAGGTACGATGGCTGCAATACTAGGACTTGAAAAGGAAGATGTACAGAAATGTATTGAAAAAAGTAAAGATATAGGTGTAGTTGAGGTTGCAAATTATAATTGTCCAGGTCAGATAGTAATATCAGGGGAAGTAGAAGCAGTTAAAAAAGCAGTAGAGGAATGTAAAAAAGCTGGTGCTAAGAAGGCAGTCCTTTTACCTGTAAGTGCACCATTTCATTCAAGCCTTCTAAAAGAAGCAGGAGAAAGGCTAAAAATAGATTTAGAAAATGCAGATATATTTGAACCTATAAAACCTGTTGTAGTAAATGTAGATGCTAAATTGTTACATAAAAAAGATGAAGTTATACCTAATCTAGTCAATCAAGTGAGCAGTTCGGTTCACTGGGAAGAATCTGTAGAACTTATGATGGATAAGGGAGTAGATACATTTATTGAAATAGGACCTGGCAAGAGTCTTACTGGATTTACTAAAAGAATAGCTAAGAAAAACAATAAACAAGTGACAACTCTTCATGTTGAAAATATGGAGACATTAGAAGATACACTTAAATATTTCGATTAGGAGGTAGAGAATGGAACTAGCAGGTAAAAATGCTTTAGTTACAGGTGGGTCAAGAGGTATAGGAAAGGCTATTGCATTAGAGCTAGCAAAACAGGGAGCAAATGTAGCTATTAATTATTCGAACAATAAGGAATTAGCGGAAGAAGTGGTAAGAGAAATACAAAAATATAATGTAAAATCAATAGCTGTTAAGGCAGATGTATCAAAAGAGGAAGAAGTAAATAACATGATAAAGAGTATAAAAGAAATATTTGGCAGTATAGATATATTAGTAAATAACGCAGGTATAACAAAGGATACGCTTCTTTTGAGAATGAAAATTGAAGATTGGCAAAAGGTAATTGATATAAATTTAAAAGGGACATTTTTGTGTACTAAAGCAGTAATAAGAGATATGATGAGACAAAAATATGGTAAAATAGTAAATATAGCTTCAGTAGTTGGTATTACAGGAAATGCTGGTCAAGCAAATTATAGTGCTTCAAAAGCAGGAATTATAGGATTTACTAAATCAGTTGCTAAGGAACTAGCAGTAAAAAATATAAATATAAATGCAATAGCTCCTGGATTTATACAAACAGATATGACAGATGAACTTTCTGATTCAATCAAAGCTGAAATGCTAAATGCTATACCTATGAAAAGGTATGGGAAACCTGAAGATATAGCTAATGTAGTAGCATTTTTATGCTCTGAAAAAGCTAGCTATATCACAGGACAGGTGATACATGTAGATGGTGGAATGGTAATGTAAATTATTATAATAAAATATAGGAGGTATGTAATTATGACATTAGAAAAAGTAAAGAAAATAATAGGAGAACAATTAGCTATAGAAGATTTAAGTACAATTAATGCTGAAACTTCAATTATGAATGATTTAGAAGCTGATTCATTAGACGCAGTAGAAATAATGATGAGCATAGAAGATGAATTTGGGATAGAAATACCTGATGAAGACGCTGAAAAATTCAAAAACATAGGAGATATCGTATCATACATTGACAGCAAAAAATAATATATCATAGGGACGGTTCCTATGATATATTTCATATATCATAGGAACCGTCCCCCGTTTTCACGTTTTCATTTAAGGAGGGGGAAGAATGAAAAAAAGAGTCGTAGTAACTGGATTAGGATGTATAACACCTATAGGGATAGGAAAGGAAAAGTACTGGAATGCACTACTTAGTGGGATATCTGGTGTATCTAAAATAACAAGATTTGACACTACAGGTTATGCATCACAAATAGCAGCAGAAGTAAAAGATTTTATTCCTGGTGATTATATTAATAAAAAAGAATCAAAAAGAATGGATAGATTTACACAATTTGCAGTAGCAGCAACAAAGATGGCTATTGAAGATGGAAATATTAATCTTGACAATATAAATAAGGAAAGATTTGGTGTTATATTAGGTTCAGGAATAGGTGGCATAGAAACTCTTGAAAATGAACATACCAAGCTCATGGAAAAGGGGCCAAAAAGAGTAAGCCCATTATTTATTCCTATGATGATATCCAATATAGCTCCAGGTTATATTTCTATGGCGCTTGGTGCAAAGGGACCTACTGCAACTATTACTACAGCTTGTGCATCAGCTACTCATGCTATAGGGGAAGCATTTAAAGTTATCCAGCAAGGAGATGCTGATATCATGATAACAGGAGGAAGTGAAGCAGCTATAACTCCTATATCAATAGCTGGATTTTGCTCAATGAAGGCATTGTCAACTAATAATGATAATCCACAAAAAGCTAGTAGACCTTTTGATAAGGAAAGAGATGGATTTGTTATGGGAGAAGGAGCAGGTATTTTAATTATTGAATCTTTAGAACATGCAGAAAAACGAGGTGCTTATATATATGCTGAATTAGTTGGATATGGTGCTACATCTGATGCATATCATATTACTGCACCAGATCCAGAAGCAAATGGAGCAGCAAAAGCGATGGAAATAGCTATTAATGACGCAGGTATTAATTATAATAGTATAGACTATATCAATGCACATGGCACAAGCACTCATCTTAATGATAAGTTAGAGACTTTAGCAATAAAGAAAGTATTTAAAGAACATGCACAAAAATTAGCAATAAGTTCTACAAAGTCCATGACAGGTCATTTATTGGGGGCATCAGGAGGTATAGAAGCTATAGCTAGCGTACTTGCAGTTAAAAATGACAAAATACCACCAACAATAAATTATGAAAATCCAGATCCTGAATGTGATCTTGATTATACACCTAATAGGTATAGAGAGAAGAAAGTTAATTATGCACTTTCTAATTCACTAGGTTTTGGTGGACATAATGGTACTGTCATATTTAAAAAAATTTAAGAATAATATAAATAACAAGACTTATTTTACAAGGCTATAGAATTTGGTTTTATAAATATTCTATAGCCTAAATTGTATTTAGGGGAGTATTTAAAAGTATAAGCCTAATTGAGGAATAAATGTTAATAAAAGATAATAAATTAATATAAATGAAAGTAATTTAGGCTAGAAGAAATGAAATACAAAACGACAAAAGTAGTCAAAATATTCAGAAAATTCACGCAGGATTTTTTTAAAATACCTAGAATATAAAATACAGCACAGAATAAAATTGTGTAGGAAGGAGGTTAAATGTTTTTAAAACCAAATATTAAAGGAGGGATTTTGTGAAAAAGAAGTTATTAAAAGTATTGTTACTCGCATTAATTTTTACTTTAATTATTACTATACCAGCTTTTTCATCAGCTGTAGAAACAGAAATACCAGACTTTGGATGGCTGTCATTATTGCCTCCAGTATTAGCTATCGCTTTAGCTTTCATTACTAAACAGGTATTATTGTCTTTATTTCTTGGAGTTTTTGTTGGAGCATTAATGCTAAATGGATGGAATCCTTTTTATGCTTTTCTTAGGACTATGGACCATTTTATGTTGGGTTCAGCAGCAGATTCATGGAATGCTGCAATATTAATTTTTACTCTTACTATTGGAGGCATGGTTGGTGTAGTAGCAAAAATGGGAGGTACTAAAGCAATAGCAGATGCATTAGCTAAAAAGGCTAAAACTGCTAGAAGTGCACAATTGTCAACATGGCTATTAGGAATATTAGTGTTTTTCGATGATTATGCCAATACTCTTATTGTAGGACCAACTATGAGGCCGTTAACTGATAAATTGAAAATATCAAGGGAAAAACTTGCATACATAGTTGATTCAACTGCAGCTCCAGTTGTTGGTATGGCATTAGTTTCTACATGGGTAGGATATGAAATAGGTGTAATGAAAAATGTATATGATTCGATAGGGTTGCAAGCAAATATATATGGAGTGTTTTTAAAAACTATACCTTATACATTCTATAATATTTTTGCTTTAGTTTTAGTCTTAGCACTTGCGCTTTTGAAAAAAGATTATGGGCCAATGTATGATGCAGAAAAAAGATCTAGATTAACAGGAAAACTTTTAAGTGATGAAGCAAAACCTATGGCTTCTGATGAAATTTCTAAAATGGAGCTTAAAGATATGAGCAAAATAAAGGCTAGAAATGCTGTTGTACCTATAGTAACTTTAGTAGTAGTATCTTTTGCAGGACTATGGTACAATGGTTATGTAGCTGCAATTAATGATGGAATGAACATAAATGCATTTACTTGGGAAGGAATAAGAGAAAGCTTCGGATATGCAGATGCTAGTGTTGTACTTATATGGGGTGCTGTAACTTCTAGTATTGTAGCTATGATTATGGGAATTTCACAAAAAATACTAACATTAGGAGAAGCTTTTGACTCATGGATAGAAGGAGCAAAATCATTAGTGATTACTTGTATGATATTAGTGTTAGCTTGGTCATTGGGTAGCGTAACAGGTGAAGTAGGTACAGCGGATTTCTTAGTCGGAATTGTTTCAGAAAGTGTTCCAGGATGGATATTACCAATAATAGTATTCTTAATATCTTGCTTAGTATCATTTTCAACGGGTACTTCTTGGGGAACTATGGCTATAGTTATACCTTTAGCAGTACCATTGGCAAATAGCTATGTTTTAGCAGGATTGGCAAGTGAATCACTAGTAATTGCAACATTGAGTTCTGTACTTTCAGGTGGAATATTTGGAGACCATTGTTCACCGATATCAGATACTACTATTATGTCATCTATGGCTTCAGCTGTAGACCACTTGGATCATGTAAAAACTCAAATCCCATATGCAATAACTGGTGGATTAATATCTATGATTGGATACTTATTAGTAGGACTATTTGATTTACCAGTATTGCTTGTGTTGGTTATTGGTGCAGTATTGGTATTTGGCGTTGTCCATTTCCTAGGTAAGAGTGTTAAAGAAGAAGATTTGAAGCAAGCAATAAAAGAACAAGTATAATATAAATAAAAGACCATCTAATGCAGGATGGTCTTTTAAAATACTATAGAATTTTCTAAGACATAAACTTTGGAGAATATTGTTATAAATATCAGCGGTGGTTCAAAACTAATGAGTTTGTACTTTTATAATATAGCAAACAAATTAGGAATTGATTGTATATATATAGACGTAGAAGACGATAAAATATTGAAAATGTCTAAAGATAATATTACTAAACTACCTTAAATCACTAAGTATAAATGAAGTTTTAAATATCGTATCATTTTTGAAACTTTTAGCTGACGCACATTTAATAGAATATAGTTGTGAGCACAAACGTATAATGATAGACTTTAAATCAAAACAAGGAAAGAGTATACTATTAGTATCAGGTTATTGGCTAGAACTAATTACATATAGTGTTATTAAGAGTATTAAAGATATAGATGATGTAAAAAGTGAGTTAGATGTAATAGCAGCAAAAGATTCATCTTTGATGTGTATATCATGTAAAGATTCAAAACGATATGATGAAGAAGCATTAAATGAGCTGCAAGTATATAGTGAAAAAGTAGATGGAGATAACTGCATCAAGATACTAGTAGTGTTAAGTAAATTGATTTGTTGAAGGATTTTTGATTTATCTGTAGAATATTTTACTAAATATAATTTATGAGAACAAAACAGTTTGTCGACCCTCGGTGATGCAAAACCCCTTAGAGGTCGACAAACTAAAATCGCTTTCAAACCGTGATAAATGCTAGAAGTAATTTTTAAAAATTAAAATCTTCAAAAATACAAATGTCTATTTTTACAGTAATATGATGGGTTTTAATCGGACCACAGTGGAATTGAAACTCGTAATTTCCTCTAAATCATCTATCCTGTGGTTTGCGTTTTAATCGGACCACAGTGGAATTGAAATATATTTCCTGTAAGGTGGTTTCAGCCGAATAATCCAAAATTAACAAACTCATAGTGCAATATAAATGTCGTCGACCTCCAATAGCGTAAAAACCCCTGGGGATCGACGACATTTTATATTTTGAATTAAATTGTCTTAGAATTAAGTTTTTACAATGGATACACTCACTTCTAAGATGTAAAATCTAAAGAAAATTATGGTAAAAATAAAATTGACAAAAAATTAAAAACTTGATAAAATCAATGTATGTAATGGGTTATTATTCTACCTATGAGGAATTGAAACTTTGTAACAGTACAAGAAACAACTGGTGAGGTTAAACGTTACTATTCTACCTATGAGGAATTGAAACTTCTGTTGTTGGAGGCAATATTAAGCTAGAAGAACCAAGTTACTATTCTACCTATGAGGAATTGAAACCATAATAATGCATATTTATTCCCTCCTAACTGGTAGCAGTTATTATTCTACCTATGAGGAATTGAAACCCTGTTCAAGTTGTTCATCATGAAGTTTACGAATAGAGTTATTATTCTACCTATGAGGAATTGAAACTTACGCCTCCCCTAAATATACTTTCATTAGTTGTTCTGTTATTATTCTACCTATGAGGAATTGAAACTAAATTCGTCATAATCTAATGGAATAACCTTTTCAGGTTATTATTCTACCTATGAGGAATTGAAACCCAGTAACCCTGGTTGTCCTATAAGTAAATGTTCCTTGTTATTATTCTACCTATGAGGAATTGAAACAAGAAAAAGACCGCATTAAAAATGAAGAAAAGACTTGTTATTATTCTACCTATGAGGAATTGAAACTAGCATATAAACTTCATGAAAAAGGTTGGGGAATTAAGTTATTATTCTACCTATGAGGAATTGAAACATGGGAAAGATTTGTACCCGAGTGTCTTACACAAAGGTTATTATTCTACCTATGAGGAATTGAAACATGGCAATGATTATATTTTTAGAGGAAAACGGATATGGTTATTATTCTACCTATGAGGAATTGAAACAGGCTAGACCAGGAACAGGAAATCAGGGCCATGTAGTTATTATTCTACCTATGAGGAATTGAAACCTAGGATCCTGCTGATATTCCTTCTATAGTTCTGGTTGTTATTATTCTACCTATGAGGAATTGAAACCATACTGTTTTTTATCTTTGCCTTTACCCTTCTCGTGTTATTATTCTACCTATGAGGAATTGAAACAATTGCAAACATGTGCATATTTCCAATTAAAATTATGTTATTATTCTACCTATGAGGAATTGAAACAGCAAAGTATGTATAAAATTTTGAGGCTGATCATCCAAGTTATTATTCTACCTATGAGGAATTGAAACAAGATATATATAATATGATACCTGTTCTAAACCAAGAGTTATTATTCTACCTATGAGGAATTGAAACTTTTCAGCTTTTTTCATTAATTCGCTTTCTGACTCTTGTTATTATTCTACCTATGAGGAATTGAAACCGTCTATTACCTTGCATAATTGTAGATGTTTCAGTGTTATTATTCTACCTATGAGGAATTGAAACTCTAATAAATTGTAATACAATTTTTCTAATTGCTCAAGTTATTATTCTACCTATGAGGAATTGAAACTATAATTTTGTTGTTCTCTTAACCTTTTTTCAACCAGTTATTATTCTACCTATGAGGAATTGAAACAAAAAACAAGTAAAAGGGGGAAACTTTGAAGTATTAAATAGTTATTATTCTACCTATGAGGAATTGAAACAACCCATAACATCAAGTATATCTAAGAAACTACCACGTTATTATTCTACCTATGAGGAATTGAAACGCTTCTTGTCTAGCTGTTTCTCCTAGTAGTCTCTCAAGTTATTATTCTACCTATGAGGAATTGAAACTTAGCAACTTTTTCTTTTTTATCATTATCATGCTTACTGTTATTATTCTACCTATGAGGAATTGAAACCTTCTTTTTTATGTAGCTTTTTATTAGCAACTTTTTCGTTATTATTCTACCTATGAGGAATTGAAACGTCCATTTGATGAGGCAAGACTAAGAAGGATCCAACAAGAAATAAAGAAAAGGATAGATGAGCTTAATAGACAACTAACTATCAACTTTGATAGGCACAGTTATTATTCTACCTATGAGGAATTGAAACGGAGACTGGAAGATCTATATCTATTTTCTGATGAAAGCATGGTTATTATTCTACCTATGAGGAATTGAAACAGAACTGCATGGCCAACATGGAAGCAGAAGCAAAAAGGGTTATTATTCTACCTATGAGGAATTGAAACAAGAGGCCATGGACCTAAAGCCATTCACGGATCCAGGTTATTATTCTACCTATGAGGAATTGAAACCTCCCACCAAGCTTTTTGTCATTAAGCGTTAACTGAAAGTTATTATTCTACCTATGAGGAATTGAAACTAAAAAAATCAAAAAAAGTCTTGACAAGATATGAACGTTATTATTCTACCTATGAGGAATTGAAACATAAATAATAATCTTAAAGATTGTTCAGCATAATTAATGTTATTATTCTACCTATGAGGAATTGAAACTCCATTGATGTATTTTCTCCATTTTCAATCATCTCCTTGTTATTATTCTACCTATGAGGAATTGAAACAGCTGCTCAACTACCTCTATAGCAGTTTTTTCTGAAGGTTATTATTCTACCTATGAGGAATTGAAACTTCCATCCTTCCCAAACTAAATCTTCATAAATTTTATCGTTATTATTCTACCTATGAGGAATTGAAACTGCAACAAACTGTAAACGCTGAAAAATATTTTAATACGTTATTATTCTACCTATGAGGAATTGAAACGCAAAAATATTGATAGTAAAAATATTGCTGGAGTTGGGTTATTATTCTACCTATGAGGAATTGAAACTAACTGATGACCATGTAAATGAAGCCATAAAGCTGGAGTTATTATTCTACCTATGAGGAATTGAAACCATCTTCAGGAAAACAAATCGATGTAACCCAGGCTGGTTATTATTCTACCTATGAGGAATTGAAACTTAACATTAGGGTTCTTCTTTGTAGGTGGTATTATAGGGTTATTATTCTACCTATGAGGAATTGAAACTGCTGATTTCGGAAGTGAAGTGCATGGGAGAACATCGTTATTATTCTACCTATGAGGAATTGAAACAGAGCCAATAGGCTCTTTTTTCTTGCAGAAAAGGCAGGGTTATTATTCTACCTATGAGGAATTGAAACCCAATACTCAAAAAGAAATGTAAGCAATCTGCATAGTTACTATTCTACCTATGAGGAATTGAAACCGCCATATTCCATCCAAATTGGAATCATGTCAGAAACAGTTACTATTCTACCTATGAGGAATTGAAACATGTAGAATGTATTGAAAATAAACAAACTAAATATGGTTACTATTCTACCTATGAGGAATTGAAACAAGAATGCTATCGATGCTTCTCTCTCTGTGGCGCTGGTTACTATTCTACCTATGAGGAATTGAAACTCTATTTCATTTTTAATAATGTTTTCTAATACTTCATGTTACTATTCTACCTATGAGGAATTGAAACCTACATTTCTTTATGTATGGCGTAAGATAGTACCTTGTTACTATTCTACCTATGAGGAATTGAAACCTGGCTGTTTGGCGGAATATGTTATTATAAAATAAAGTTACTATTCTACCTATGAGGAATTGAAACGGTTCTTGGATATGGCTGAGTGGTAATACATATCCATAGTTACTATTCTACCTATGAGGAATTGAAACGACTACTTATTTCTTGCTGTTCCCATGCCCTAATTCGTTACTATTCTACCTATGAGGAATTGAAACTGGATTTTCTTTTGGATTTGGATATTTAGTTCATTTGTGTTACTATTCTACCTATGAGGAATTGAAACTGTGGTTGTCCCTTGTTTTTTCCTTCTATTATAGTATAGTTACTATTCTACCTATGAGGAATTGAAACCAGGACAATCTTTAAACGAATATTCGATTATAATAGGTGTTACTATTCTACCTATGAGGAATTGAAACTTTTACTTAAACTATTTGACTTAATTACTCCATCTTGAGTTACTATTCTACCTATGAGGAATTGAAACGAATCATTCAAAGAAGGAGATATTTGCGAACGTTGCCTGTTACTATTCTACCTATGAGGAATTGAAACTGCATATTATAAAGGCATTTCTGGTAAATCTTCGTCAGTTACTATTCTACCTATGAGGAATTGAAACTGTCTATACGCTAAATAATAACTATATTCATTTTCTATGGTTACTATTCTACCTATGAGGAATTGAAACATTTCTAATATCACACATAACACCTACTTACTTATATAGTTACTATTCTACCTATGAGGAATTGAAACGGATATCAAAACCTGAATTTTGGGATGATGAAAAACAGTTACTATTCTACCTATGAGGAATTGAAACAATTCCAATCAATTTCAACATTTTCATAGAAACCTGGTTACTATTCTACCTATGAGGAATTGAAACAAAGCCATACAATGTGCTTTAAACAGAGAACTTCTTGTTACTATTCTACCTATGAGGAATTGAAACGCAAGTAGCTATGTATATGCAGTAGATGAAGAAGAAGTTACTATTCTACCTATGAGGAATTGAAACATAAGTGATATTCTTGTAGATTTATCTGCTGGATATGGTTACTATTCTACCTATGAGGAATTGAAACTCCACTAATAGTACCCAAGCTTGTATTTAAATACAAGTTACTATTCTACCTATGAGGAATTGAAACTTGTAATAAGCATTTTTACTTTTTAAATGCTTACCACTGTTACTATTCTACCTATGAGGAATTGAAACTTGTATGTATTGTCAAGCAATTTTATGTATTTATTTCTAGTTACTATTCTACCTATGAGGAATTGAAACACATAAAATGGTTCGTACTCTTTTGTGAGTACATATGTTACTATTCTACCTATGAGGAATTGAAACTGTCCTCTTATGTGTCCTCTTATGTGTCCTTCATGTCCGTTACTATTCTACCTATGAGGAATTGAAACAAGCCATGACCACTTCTAGGAAATGCAAATAATGCTGTTACTATTCTACCTATGAGGAATTGAAACTGGAATACCAACACGTCATATATACGACGTGTGTCTAGTTACTATTCTACCTATGAGGAATTGAAACTCAGGAACAGCTGTAGTATTAGAAGTATCATTATTCAGGTTACTATTCTACCTATGAGGAATTGAAACTCTGCAACAAATGTGAATTCTCCTATTTTTATTTTATGTTACTATTCTACCTATGAGGAATTGAAACAATGAACGCCTTGAAACTTGGAAGGACTGCGAAGCGTTACTATTCTACCTATGAGGAATTGAAACGAATGGATAAAAGATGCTAATAATTTAAATACAATAGTTACTATTCTACCTATGAGGAATTGAAACTCATATTTAACCCTCCTAATTAATATTTTTTTGCTACGTTACTATTCTACCTATGAGGAATTGAAACTGTTGAAATACTATATATAGAAAAAATAAATAAAAAAAGTTACTATTCTACCTATGAGGAATTGAAACTACTTGGTATATATTTTTCTGTTCCTATTTTTTTAGGTTACTATTCTACCTATGAGGAATTGAAACTACTTGGTATATATTTTTCTGTTCCTATTTTTTTAGGTTACTATTCTACCTATGAGGAATTGAAACTTAATAAATTTAGGCAATTCATCTAATGTCATATTCTTGTTACTATTCTACCTATGAGGAATTGAAACGCTGTTTCTGTTATGTTTTCTTGATTAAGTATATTAGGTTACTATTCTACCTATGAGGAATTGAAACGCCAAGTTTCAAATTCTTCAAATTCTTCACTATCTGGTTACTATTCTACCTATGAGGAATTGAAACGGTGTATATATTTCCTTTGTTTTAGGATTGTACAATAGTTACTATTCTACCTATGAGGAATTGAAACAATTGTCAATTTTGCTAGCTTTATCTGTATTAGGTGGTTACTATTCTACCTATGAGGAATTGAAACATCTCTTTGACGTGCAATTGATTTTTTGATTTTTGAGTGTTACTATTCTACCTATGAGGAATTGAAACTCTTCTTTTTTATTTAAGTATATAATTTTACTCATATGTTACTATTCTACCTATGAGGAATTGAAACCTTGCTTCTGTTTTAGTGAGTTCCTTACTAGAATTCTTGTTACTATTCTACCTATGAGGAATTGAAACGCTAATCAAAAAAACATAAACGGCGAAACAGTTAAGAGTTACTATTCTACCTATGAGGAATTGAAACGAGGAAAATATACGAAGTGAGGTAGCGGTTACCAAAGTTACTATTCTACCTATGAGGAATTGAAACTTTTGTTTTTAAGTTTCATCTACTCCACCTCCACTTGTTACTATTCTACCTATGAGGAATTGAAACCTTAATTAACGAAAGTGGATTATACAGCTTAATATTGTTACTATTCTACCTATGAGGAATTGAAACTAGTGTCCTATACTAGAGAATAGCTTTCTCTAGTTTGTTACTATTCTACCTATGAGGAATTGAAACAACATAACATAAAAACTAAAAAAGTTATAGAAAAAGAGTTACTATTCTACCTATGAGGAATTGAAACAAGTATATATTTCACTTGGTAACCATGTAAAACAATTGGTTACTATTCTACCTATGAGGAATTGAAACGATAAAATGGATGATTCAGATAGTGAAGTTGATATTGAGTTACTATTCTACCTATGAGGAATTGAAACACACTATAGGTAAACAAAACATATTGCTTATAACGACGTTACTATTCTACCTATGAGGAATTGAAACATTCTTCGTCTAGGTATTCTAATCTTTTTTCATGCCTTGTTACTATTCTACCTATGAGGAATTGAAACATTCTTCGTCTAGGTATTCTAATCTTTTTTCATGCCTTGTTACTATTCTACCTATGAGGAATTGAAACAAAGTTGTTCCTGAATATGTATTTACGGCAGACAAGGTTACTATTCTACCTATGAGGAATTGAAACATTCTCCTCCATATCATCTATTTTAAAACAAGCCCCACGTTACTATTCTACCTATGAGGAATTGAAACAAAAAGAGGGTTGCAACGGAAATTTTTTCTGGTAATGGTTACTATCCTACCTATGAGGAATTGAAACAGTTGATCTAATGACCAACTGAGGTTTACAGGAATGGTGATTATTCTACTTATGAGGAAGCTATATAATTGAAAAACAATAATTACTTTATATTTTATTAATAATAGCTAGCTGAATATATAATGAAAATAAAGAAGGATTTTTAAATAAAATGTAGAAATATTTTAAAGTAGGAATAGAAATGACACTGAAGAATAGCTTGTCGACCCTCGGTGATGCAAAAATTTCTAGGGGTCGACAAATCGAAATTACCTTTAAACCCTGATAAGTACTAGAAGTAATTTTTTAAAATGAAAATCTATAAAAATATAAATGGTCATTTTTACACCAAACTGATGGGTTTTAATCGGACCACAGTGGAATTGAAATTTCCATATATGTATATCTTGTCTACTACGCTTACAAGGTTTTAATCGGACCACAGTGGAATTGAAATCCACACGAAACATTTGAATTTAATCATATTAAAGAGTTTTAATCGGACCACAGTGGAATTGAAATCCTTAAAAAATTTATTTTCTTGACTATATTATATACTGTTTTAATCGGACCACAGTGGAATTGAAATATCTTTCTTGGATATAAAACCATAATTACCATAGAAAGTTTTAATCGGACCACAGTGGAATTGAAATCATTTCCCACTTATCTTTCATATAATGGAGTTTAGAGTTTTAATAGAATTATAGTGGATTAGTAATAAAGCGTAGGCTTGTATTGTGTAAGCCTATGCTTTATTTGTATTTGGTATAAGGTATGAAAATAATACAAATTGGGGGGGAAACAGATGTTAAATCAAAGGAGAATTGAGGATTATGGCATAAAAATTGGTAAATTACCAAAAGGAAAATTAAATAAAATAACAGATGTAAAAGGAGTTAAGGTGGGTCATTGTACTATAGATACAGAAGAGAACAAGACAGGAGTTACAGTTATAATACCACAAGAGAAAAATATATTTGCAAACAAACTGATTGCTGCAACATATGTGTTAAATGGCTTTGGTAAAACCACTGGTCTAATTCAGATAGATGAATTAGGAACATTAGAGACACCTATAGCACTTACTAACACATTAAATGTAGGTATTGTACATGACGCAATTGTAGAATACATGATAAATGAATGCGAAAAAGATAATATAGATATGTATTCAATAAATCCTGTAGTATGTGAGTGCAATGATAGCAAACTGAACAATATAAAAAAAAGAGCAGTAAAAAAGGAGCATGTGTTTCGTGCTATAAAAAATAGTTGCGTTGACTTCCAAGAGGGAGATGTAGGCGGAGGAAAAGGTATGACATGTCATAATTTAAAAGGTGGTATAGGTTCTGCATCACGTATAGTCAAATTAGATGGAAAAGAATATACATTAGGTGTTTTAGTTCAATCAAACCATGGTAAATTAGAAGATTTTATGATAAATGGTAATAGTATTGGAAAAGAAATATCTAAAAATGTAAATGTTCAAGAAAAATCAGATAAAGGTTCAATAATTATAATAGTAGCTACAGATATACCTGTATCGAGTAGACAGCTAAAAAGAGTATGTAAAAGAGCAGGTGTTGGATTGGCGAGGCTAGGCTCATTTATTGGACATGGTAGTGGTGAAATAGTAGTAGGTTTTACTACTGCAAATAATATTAGTTATGACAAAGAAAATGATATAGTTGGTATAAATATAATAAATGAAAGTAAAATAGATTTGCTTTTTAGAGCAGTAGCAGAAGCCTGTGAAGAAGCAGTGTTAAATTCAATGGTAACTGCTAATAGAGTAAAAGGATATGGAGGAAATAAAGTAGAAAGTTTAAAAGATTATATTGAGCAAATACTTGATAAATAAATATAAGTTAAAAAATATTGGAAATTTTGTTTCGAGTTGTTTTTAATTGGTATAAATATAATAAGAATATCTATAATGGGATTAGAGATTATAGATAAATTTTATAGGAGGTGTTCACTTGACAAAGGAAATAAAAGTAGGATGTGCGAGACCTGAATTAGATAATCAACAAATAAAAACTTCTAATGAAACATCAGAAAATATTATTAAGGAGGAGAAACAAAAAATGTTAAAGGTAGGTAAACCAGCACCACTATTTACTGCTCCAGCTTATCATGAAGGCAAGTTTATCAATGTTAATCTAGAAGATTATAGAGGAAAATGGGTATTGCTTTGTTTTTATCCTGGAGATTTTACTTTTGTCTGAGCTACAGAAGTTTCAGCAGTTGCTGAAAAGTATCCAGAATTGAAAGGATTAGATGTACAAGTTTTATCAATTAGTGTAGATTCAGTATTTGTTCACAAGATTTGGAATGAACATGAATTATCAAAGATGATCGGCAAAGATATACCATTCCCAATGTTATCAGATCAGGATGGAAGTATAGGCAAAATGTATGGAGTATATGATGAAGATAGTGGAGTAGAAACAAGAGGTAGATTTATTATAGACCCAGATGGTATAGTACAAGGGTTTGAAGTACTTACACCACCAGTTGGAAGAAATGTAGAAGAAACTATAAGGCAAATAAAAGCATTCCAATTAGTGAGAGCTACAAATGGAGCAGAAGTTACACCTTTTGGATGGAAACCAGGTAAAACTACATTAAAACCAGGACCAGATTTAGTAGGTAATGTATGGAAGGTTTGGAAAGTGGACGAAGCATTTGATAAATAATGATTAAGAGAGCATAATGCTCTCTTAATTTATTCCAAAAATTCTATGATTTTCTTAAGAATAAATCTTTTAAACCATAAATGAGAGGTCAAATGTCCAGAAGGCAACCAGTATCTTTTAGGATGTCCCATTTTATCCCATAAATCTTCAGAAGCTTTTCTAGGTATAAATGGATCAAACATTGCATTTATCATAATTACTTTATTGGGATCTATCATTTTAGCAAAAAGTGAAGGATCATATCTAAAACAGCTAGGTAGATTATTTAAATCATTTAAGCTATTAAAATCTTTTACTATGTTATCAAAGTTATCATGCAGTTTATGACATTTTTCTATACTGCAGCTATCTTCATCTTCATAGCGTACTCTCAATATCTTTGTAGCAACACTTTTCCAAGTGATATGCAAGAAGTTACCTCCAGAAACTATAAATATTCCTTTATCAAGTCTGTTATCAATAGCTTTAGCTATTGTACTTATCATCCCACCAAAACTAAACCCTATAATATGTACCTTTTTTATACCTATACTATATAAATAATCAACACAAGATAATACATCTGCTACTGATTGGTAAAATCTTTTTTCTATATCATTTGAAGTACCTGAAAGAAAAGATATATTTTTATCTTTTGGCATTCTTTCAAAATGATAAGGAAGTACAAGCATTATCGTTGTATAACCGTACTTTACTAGATTTTTTGGATAGTACTTTAAATATTCAAAATTTCTACTACCTAAACCATGTACAAATACAATACCTTCTGATTTATAACCTTTATAAAGCAGAGCTTTTCCTTTATCAACATATTCATTTCCAGAAGGAAATGGAC
Source organism: Brassicibacter thermophilus (assembly GCF_055378355.1). Taxonomy (NCBI): domain Bacteria; kingdom Bacillati; phylum Bacillota; class Tissierellia; order Tissierellales; family Thermohalobacteraceae; genus Brassicibacter; species Brassicibacter thermophilus. The sequence goes on from NZ_AP042446.1 coordinate 792,495, forward strand.
TATTAAAGTACAAACTATTCCCATCACCTTTTTCAAAAATAACATTTTCCCTAGAAATATTATACACTTTAATCATCTCTTTCTTGTTTGTATATATTTATTATACTATACTAAATATATAGATTCCTTACAACATTAGTAAATTGATTGTCGTCGACCCTAGATAGCGTAAAAACCCCTGGGGATCGACGACAATTTTATTTTGTTAGTTTTCATTGAAATATCAACAATTAACTAAAAATTTGATAAAAAAAGAAGGACTTTAATAAAAAGTATAGAAAATATAAAATATAGTAAAACCAATACCCAAATGGGTTTGTATTCTACCTATAAGGAATTGAAACTTCTAGTAACTAAGCTTTTTACCATATGATTTGTTGGTTTGTATTCTACCTATAAGGAATTGAAACAAGCAATAATAGACCAACTTAGATCTGTTCCATCATGGTTTGTATTCTACCTATAAGGAATTGAAACTATCTACCAAACTATAAAAATGTGTACTCCAAAATAGAGTTTGTATTCTACCTATAAGGAATTGAAACATTGTTCTTGGTATAATAACCAAGATGAATCAAACTCAGTTTGTATTCTACCTATAAGGAATTGAAACTACTGATTTGATATCATTTGTTGATGTTTCTTCAAGTTTGTATTCTACCTATAAGGAATTGAAACTATCCCAATCATTTGGTTCTGGTATAATTTTTATGCCGGTTTGTATTCTACCTATAAGGAATTGAAACTAGATGATACTGGAGATACTGGCTCAGGAGATACTGGGTTTGTATTCTACCTATAAGGAATTGAAACCAAAGATAAGGTAGGTTTGTATGCAAAAGAAATATTGTTTGTATTCTACCTATAAGGAATTGAAACTGTTTGGATATCAACAAGAAAATACAGTTGGACCTAGTGGTTTGTATTCTACCTATAAGGAATTGAAACTAAAAACTAAATAAAATAGAGGGGTGAAATTCCCCGTTTGTATTCTACCTATAAGGAATTGAAACTGTACTCCTTCAGGAAAAACTACATTACCAGCCTTTCCGTTTGTATTCTACCTATAAGGAATTGAAACTATATTGTGGTCGTGCATATCCAATTCCATTGTTTTAGGTTTGTATTCTACCTATAAGGAATTGAAACGGTTTCCTAATCGTACGTGCCCTCAAGAGTGCTTTTAATGTTTGTATTCTACCTATAAGGAATTGAAACCTGTAGGGGACAAAACACCCCTACAGCTTAATTAAAAGTTTGTATTCTACCTATAAGGAATTGAAACTAGATGATTGGGCATGTATTGACGCTGTAGATGGTTCGTTTGTATTCTACCTATAAGGAATTGAAACAAAAAAATATGAGGTTTGGCTGGGTGCGAAGCACAAGGTTTGTATTCTACCTATAAGGAATTGAAACATGTATATGCAATAAGTTGGTGTAATGATAAAGGTAGAGTTTGTATTCTACCTATAAGGAATTGAAACCGCCTTGAGGGATCGTCCTCCTCAAGGCAACAAAAGCGTTTGTATTCTACCTATAAGGAATTGAAACTAGATATATCTAATTGGATATATTTCTAGGTTTTTTAGTTTGTATTCTACCTATAAGGAATTGAAACAGAGTTGTTGGTAGGTGATAATACTTTTTTAACAGTGTTTGTATTCTACCTATAAGGAATTGAAACTTTTTTAGATAGTAGGTCATGGAAAGATAATAAAGAGTTTGTATTCTACCTATAAGGAATTGAAACATAGTTTGCTTTACTTCTTCAATAACATTTAATAAATTGTTTGTATTCTACCTATAAGGAATTGAAACAAGTAATATCTATAAAAGAATTAGGAGAAGAAAAGGGTTTGTATTCTACCTATAAGGAATTGAAACATTAATATATATAATGGGTTTGCCGTGGCCATTAGGCGTTTGTATTCTACCTATAAGGAATTGAAACAATTTAATTTTCAATATTTTGATATGGATGAGAGCCGGTTTGTATTCTACCTATAAGGAATTGAAACTAGACCCTTGACTTCGACATCTATAGTATACTATAATAGTTTGTATTCTACCTATAAGGAATTGAAACTCTTCTTTATATTCTTCATAACCTGTTGCCGTGTCGCCGTTTGTATTCTACCTATAAGGAATTGAAACTATATTCTTCTTTAGTAAATCCTTTATCCTTGCAATATTGTTTGTATTCTACCTATAAGGAATTGAAACTGTACTCCTTCAGGAAAAACTACATTACCAGCCTTTCCGTTTGTATTCTACCTATAAGGAATTGAAACTATATTGTGGTCGTGCATATCCAATTCCATTGTTTTAGGTTTGTATTCTACCTATAAGGAATTGAAACTAATTTTTCGAAAAGTATTCATGACGGTATTTGGGAAGTTTGTATTCTACCTATAAGGAATTGAAACTATTCTTTTTGCACTATCTTTGCAGCAAGAGTAGTTTTGTTTGTATTCTACCTATAAGGAATTGAAACTTAGGTTGCTATTTTTTTAAATCTTTGCTTATTATTCGTTTGTATTCTACCTATAAGGAATTGAAACATATCAATAAAAGGAATACCGCATAATTTATACCCTTGTTTGTATTCTACCTATAAGGAATTGAAACTTTACTTACAATATCATATATATTTAATATTCTGTGATATAATAGTTTGTATTCTACCTATAAGGAATTGAAACTACTGCTAAATCATCTGGATTTGAATCACCTCGTATAGTTTGTATTCTACCTATAAGGAATTGAAACTGCTTTTCACTTTCTGCAAACAACATATTAAAATCTGGTTTGTATTCTACCTATAAGGAATTGAAACGTGGAGATAAAAATGCTGTAAGGCACGTGCTATACAATGGTTTGTATTCTACCTATAAGGAATTGAAACTTTCTTTGCAGTTATTTTTTGTGATTGGTTTAATGAGTTTGTATTCTACCTATAAGGAATTGAAACAATTTATTTATAAATTTATCAATATCTAAACTAATCAGTTTGTATTCTACCTATAAGGAATTGAAACCTACAAGTTCCTGTACAACTTCCAGTACATTCACCACTGTTTGTATTCTACCTATGAGGAATAAAAGTATTTTATTAATTTTCAAGTTATTTTTTCTATTAATTAAAATAAATACTATTTTTTATAAAAATTAAAGAGGAGGTGAAAAGATGCTTGAAGGAATAATCCAAATAGGACAAGCACTATTAAAATCAGATGATATAATTTCAAATTTTATAGAAGACTTGCAATCTACTAAAAAAAACAAACAGCTAAATGTATTAAAGTTTAATTTTTTACTTGATGAAAATAAATTAGATATTGATGTAGCAGAAGAGATGGATGAACATACTGCTCATAAATATTCTTTTGTTGGTTCAGCTGATGGGCCTAATGCACCACAATGGTATGTATCTAGTAAATCTAGTAATTATCATTTAACTGAAACTGTTTATAATTTATCAAATATAGATTTTGGAGAAGAATTGAATGCAAAGATTAAGAAAGTATTTAAGGATTTTTATGTAGATTTTGGAGATGAATTAAAACCAAAATATCGATATGCGTTAAATTTGAATAAATGTGGTATTATAGATATTACTATGGATGAACTTTTTAAAAAAATAAAGGATCAAGTAAATGATGAAAAAAAATTAGGTAAAAAGCTTTTAGAAGCAGAAAAGAGAGAGTTTGAAAAGTATTTAAAAGATGTAAAAGACATAAACCCAAATGATATAGGTTTGTATACTATATTTATTGATGGAGAGCCAATATCGAATTTTAAAAAATATCGTGATGTAGTAGTAGAATCAAAAAGATTAAAAGGAGGAAAGAAAAATACAGGAGTATGTAGTATTTGTGGTAACAATAAAAATGTAACATCAAATATGACAAAAATGAAGATTAAATATTATACTACTAATCAAATAATATTTGCTAGTGATGTAACTAAAAGCAACTACTATAAAAATATGCAAATGTGTTCAGATTGTATGTTTAAATTTTTAGCAGGCGAGAATTATATTTTGAACAACTTACAAACTAGACTCGCAGCTTTTGATGTATACATAATTCCTCAATTTATTTACGGAGAACCTCTTGATGAAAGTGAATTAAATATTGCTACAAAAAAAATAACTAATTCTTTTAATACGGTAAAATCTTATGAAGGTATTAGTAAATTAAGAAATGAAATAGATGGCTCATTAGATTTGAGAGATGAAGATAGCTACTTTTTATTGAACTTTATATTTTTTAAGAGTAGTCAACAAGCTACAAAGATACAAAGGCTCATAAAAGATGTAAACCCTTCTATCTTTGAAAAAGTTAGACATGCTTCAGACAAGGCAAGAAGAGATTTTGTTAATGTTCTAGGACAAGACTATAAAGGAGCTATTACTTTAACATCTATTTATTATATGACTCCTATAAGGACAAGGAAAGGAGAAGCCACTCAGTATAGAGATTTGCTAGAAACTTATGATGCTATATTAACTGGCAAAAAATTAAACAAAAAACACCTCATTGATAATTTGATTGAATGTATTAAAATTATAAGGTTTTCTAAAGGTTCATACAATATTAATCCTAATAACGAAGTTTTAGAATTTTATGTAATAAGAGCTAACATGTATATTAAATTCCTTGAATATATGGGATGCTTGAAGGAGGGAAAAGGATTGGACGTATCAGAATTGAAGGTGAAAGATTCTATAAAAAATTATATTGAAAAACTGGGATATGACGAGCAAGAAACAGCAATGTTTTTATTAGGATATCTAATAGGAGAAATAGGAAATGCTCAATACAAAAAAACAGATGAAGGAAATAAGCCAATACTTAATAAACTTAATTTTAATGGTTTAGATAGATCAAAAATTATAAGACTCACAAAAGATGTATTTAATAAATTAAATCAAGAAAAAGATTCAAATGGACAAAAAATTATACAATATAATGAAGTAACTTTTTTTGATATGAAAAGATTGTTAGATAAAAATATTAATGATTGGAAATTAAATAAGGACGAGAGCTTATTTTATGTACTTTCAGGATATTCTTATGCAACAGCAATGCCAATGTTAAAGAAAAAGGAGGAAGATTATAATGACAGTGAAAAATAATGAAATATTATATTTATATGATGCAAAATTAACTAATCCTAATGGAGATCCAGATGAAGAAAACAGACCACGTATGGATTATGAAAGGGAGATGAATTTAGTATCAGATTTAAGATTAAAGCGCTATATTAGAGATTACTTAATGCTAAAAGGTCATGATATATTTGTTAGGAGAGTAGATGATAAATATGTAACAGCTGACAAGAGAATAAAGGATTTAAAGGATTCATCAAATGAATGGATTTTAGAAAATTTAACTGATGTAAGAATGTTTGGAGCAACTATGACTGTTAAAGGAGACAATAAAACATTTATTGGACCTATTCAATTTAATTGGGGATATTCATTAAATAAAGTTGAACTTCTTGAAGCAAGTATTACTTCTCATTTTTCAACTAGCAATACAGCTACACAAGGTACAATAGGTAAAGACTTTAGAGTTAAATATTCATTGATTGCTTTTTCAGGGGTAATAAGTGGAAAGAGAGCAGAGAAGACGAATTTAAAGGATGAAGACTTGATTTTATTAGATGAAGCTATGAAACATGCTATTCCAAATCTTGCGACTAGGAGTAAAATAGGACAATACCCAAGACTATATATTAGAGTAGAATACAAAGATAGTGAAACTATTTTAGGAGATTATAGAGATTATATTAAGCTGCAAGAAAATGTTTCAAATGTTAGAGATATTACTGAATGTTCTTTAACAGTAGATAGATTAGTTGATTTATTTAAAGAAAATAAAGATAAAATTAATGGTATATATTACTTTGCTGACGAAAACTTAGCTTTAATATTAAATAATAAAAAGGTTGCTTTTGAGGAGGCTTTTAAAGACCTACCACTAATTCAGGTAAAATAGGGTGATTGATATGAAAATCGTAATTTTTGATTTGTGGGGTAAATTTGCACATTTTAGGAAGTTCTACACAAATTCTTCTTCGTTATCTTATTCAATACCTCCTAGAACAACTATTGAAGGTATGGTTGGAGCTTTGTTGGGCTATGAAAGAGATAGCTATTATGAGATATTAAATTCAGATAATTTGCATTTAGCAGTTAGAAATATGGGAAAGATTAGAAAAATAATGCAATCTTTAAATTATATAAAAGCTACTGGAATTGGAGAAATTATTCTTCCAAAATCTCATACTCAAATTCCCTTTGAACTTTTAACAGGAGATGAAAATATACGATATAGATTTTATCTAACTCATGAAGATGAAAAAATATTTAATGAAATAAAAGAAAGAATATATAGAAACAAGCCAGTATATCCTTTATATTTTGGAAGTGCTCCTTTTAGTTGTTATATTGAATATATAGACGAAGTAGAGTATAAGAAAGTTAACAATGAGGGATATGAGGTAATTTCTACAGCTATTAAGAGTGATAAAATAAAAAAAATAAATATAGAAAAATTTGAAGGGTCTTTGATTAAAGAGAGAATGCCGAGAGATTTTGGAAATAATAGGCTAATTGAAGAAGTTACAACTTATATTTATGAAGAAGAAGGAAAACCATTGGAAGTACAAATTATTGGAGAATATATTAAGCTTTCTAATGGAGAAAATATAGTTTTTTTATAAACAAAGGTGGTATATATGAAATATTATTCTCATCCTGAAAAAACAATGATCAAACACTTAACAGAGGTAAGGGACATTTCCATAGATCAAGTTCCAAATGAATATAAAAAAGCTTATGAAATAGTTGCATTATGTCATGATTTTGGAAAATATACTTCTTATTTTCAAAAATACTTAAAAAATAAGAAAAAAACTAGTTTATCAAATCATGGTTTTATATCTGCAGTATTTAGTGGCTACTTAGGATTAAGACAATTTGGGGAAGGTAATATCCTTCCTTTAATTATATATAATACGGTATTACACCATCATGGAAACCTAGAAAGTTTTTCAGTAAATCTTCCTGATAAATTCAAAAAAATATCTAGAACTAATTTTCCTATAAATGTATTGGAAAAAATAGATATAGCATATCAACAAATTGAGGATATGAAAAATAATATAGAATTTATAAAAATGGACATGAAAAATTTAGGGATATTAAATGAGTTTGAAGAATTTATATATGAGGATTGCGTTGTAGAAAAAACTTTAGGTAAACTTAAAAAATTAGACCTTTTATCTATTAGAGGATTAAAATCAGAAAAAAATTACTTTGTCCATCAGATATTGTATTCAGCATTGATTTCTGCGGATAAAATAAGTGCTTCAAATACTTTTATTCCTGAGGAGAAATTTGCTAATTATAGAACATTAAATACTGTAAGAGAAAATAAGTTTGGAAAATCAACAGAATTTATAGATAAAATTAGAACAGAAATATTTGAAAAAGTATTAGAAAATATTGAGAGGAATTATAAAAATTATAATACATTTTCTATAACTGCTCCAACGGGTACAGGTAAAACTATTACAGGATTTTTTGCAGCACTAAAACTTAAAGAATTACTTGGAGATGACAGAAAGATAATATATTCACTGCCTTTTACTTCAATTATAGAACAAAATTATGGTGTATTATTTGATATATTTAATAAGGGCATAAAAAATTTTGAAAAGAATTATAGCAGCTATATTATTAAACACCATAATTTATCAACTGTAGAATATGAAAGTGAATATAGAGATTATACTAAGACAGAAGCTGAGTTATTAATTGAAAATTGGTCTAGTGGAGTAGTAGTTACTACATTTGTTCAGCTTTTGGAGACTTTAATTGGCACAAGAAATAGGATGCTTAAAAAATTTAATTCAATAAAAGGTTCAATAATAATATTAGATGAAATTCAAGCTATAGATATAAAATATTTTGATTTAGTAGATTATATTTTGAGAAAAGCATGTGAATATTTAGATGTAAAGATAATTATTATGACAGCTACAAAACCATTTATATTAACAGATTCATTAGAATTATTAGAAGATAGTGAAAAATATTTTAAATATTTTAAAAGAACTAGATTGATACCTAAAATAGAAAAAGTTACTATAGATGAATTTACTGATAAATTTATTGAGAATTTAGAAGAAAAATCTTATATGATAGTTTGTAATACAATCAAAGAATCCTTAAGTGTTTATAAAAAATTAGAGCAAATTGATAGAGAAGTATATTATCTATCAACTAATATTCTTCCTATTCATAGAAGAAAGAGAATAGAAGAAATAGATGAAAGACTTAAAAATAATGATAAGATAATCCTTGTTTCAACTCAAGTAGTTGAAGCAGGAGTAAATTTAGATTTTGATATGGTTATAAGAGATATCGGACCAATAGATTCGATAATTCAGTGTGCAGGAAGGTGTAATAGAAATAATAAAAATGAAATAGGTGATGTGCATGTATACTCTATAATTGATGAAAAAGGGAAAAGTTATGCAAAATATGTGTACGGGAATACTTTAATAGATATTTCAGAAAGACTCCTTAAAGGCAAGGAAAAAATTGATGAAGAAGAATATTTTAAGTTTATAAATGAGTATTTTAATATGATAAAACAAAACAAGTCAAAAGAAGAATCTAGGAAGTATATAGAATCAATAAAAACAATAGACTTTTCTGAGGGAGAATATTCGTTAAATAGATTTTCTCTAATTCAAAATAACCCGACATACATAGATGTGTTTTTTATATATGATGATGTAGCTGAAGAAACTTATGAGAAATATCTAAGTTTGTCCAAAATAAAAAACTTCAATGAAAAAAGGGAACTCTATTTAGATATACGAAAAGATATGAAGAATTATATATTGTCAATTCCAAATAAATATTTCAAAGATTTTGCAGTAGAAAGAGGAATGATATTTTTACCTAGAGAAGGTATTGAACAATTTTATGTTGATACAACAGGTTTTAAAAGGGAAGAAAATGATGATTGCTTGATTTTTTAAAGATTATTATTTTGCTCATCCAAATGGAAACTAAAACAATCCATTGGGATGAGTTTTTCAATTTTTATCCCAAGTAAAACTGGGATCATATTGAAAGTTTATATCACAAAATTGTTACAAAGAAGGAAAATTAATATTATATGTAGAATATATTACCAAGTACAATGAGGAAATCACATAATAAAGCAATTCAAGAAATTTTGCAATTTCCTCTAATTATAAAGGTTAATTATAAAGGTTAAAAGTTAGGAGGATAATTGTGAGACTAAAAATGAAACTTTCGTTTGAGGACAAACTTACTCTTCCTATTCATTATAATCATATTATTCAAGGATTTATTTATGAAAACATATCAGATAGGATTTTTAGAAAATTTTTACATGACGAAGGCTATAAATATGAAAAAAGAAATTTTAAATTATTCACCTTTTCTAGGATAAATGGAAAGTTTGAAATAAATAGTCGTAACAAAACGATAAATTTTATTTCACCAATAACAATTGTTGTATCATCAGTTTTAGATGATTTTATCAATGATTTTGGTAGTACATTACTAAAAAAAGATATTCTTTTTTTAGGTAATACTGATATTGTGCTTAAGGAGATATCGGCATATAAACCTGAGATTAATACTGAAAGTGTACCTATAACAATGCTTTCACCTATGGTAACTTATAGTACAGTAGAAGTTTATGGAAAGAAAAAAACTATATATCATAAACCTGATGATGACGTATTTGATAAACTTATTTATCAAAACTTACTTAAAAAGTATGAATCTTTTTATGGTAAAGATTTAGAAAAATCCCGTTTTCATATACAACCTTTAAATGAAAATAAGACAAAACAGATTATAACTAAATATAAAGAATTTATTATAAAAGGATGGATAGGAGAATATCAATTGATAGCTAGTCCTGAAGCTATTAGATTTGCATATGATACTGGATTAGGAAGCAAAAATGCTCAAGGATTTGGGTGTTTTGAAATTAATAAATAATTGCAATCTAGGAGTGAAACAATGGAGGATATAAAAGTAAATGGGACTTTGATATGGTATTATTACATTTGCAAAAGAGAAGTATGGCTTATGGCTCGTAATCTAATACCTGATCAAGAAAATGAATATATAGATTTAGGTAGATTTTTACATGAGAATACATATATGAGAGAAAGAAAAGAAATATCTTTTGGTCATATAAAAGTTGATATTCTTCATAAAAAAGATGGACAAGTAGTAGTTGGTGAAGTTAAAAAAAGCTCAAAATATAAAGAAAGTGCCAAAATGCAGCTTGCTTATTATCTTTGGGAATTAAAAAAACAAGGGATAGAAGGTACAGGGATACTTATGTTTCCTAAAGAGAAAAAAAGGGAAGAAGTAGTTTTAACTGATGACATTATCGATAAACTTGAATTTGTTGAAAAAGATATATTAAGAATCATTTATGAACCATTGCCACAGGAACCTAAAAAAATAAGTCTTTGTAAGAAATGTGCTTACAATGAATTTTGTTGGTCTTAAACGAGGTGAGTAAATGAAAAAAACCATTTATATATTTAATGATGGACAGTTAAAGCGGAAAAATAATACCTTGTATTTTGAAACAGAACGAGGAAAGAAATATATTCCCATAGAAGATATAAGTGACTTTTTTATATTTGGGGAAGTAGATTTAAACAAAAGATTTCTTGAATTTGTGTCACAAAAAGAGATATTGTTGCATTTTTTTAACTATTATGGGTATTATGTAGGAACATATTATCCTAGGGAACATTTAAATTCGGGATATGTTATATTGAAACAGTCTGAGCATTATCTTGATGAAGATAAGCGGCTATTAATTGCTGCTAAATTTGTTGAAGGAAGCAGTAAAAATATGTTAAATATAATAAAGTATTATAAAAATAGGGGCAAGGAACTTACTGATGTTGAAAATAGTATAGATTTATTGAGTAGTCGAATTAACCTTTGCAAAAATATAAATGAATTGATGGCTATTGAAGGGAATATAAGAGATACTTACTATAAAGCATTCGATGAAATAATAGATAATGAAAACTTTATCTTTGAGCAGAGAACAAGGAGGCCACCTAAAAATCATCTAAACTCGTTAATTAGTTTTGGGAATTCACTTTTGTATGTCCTTGTTTTAGGAGAAATATATAAGACACATTTAGACCCTAGAATAGGTTATTTACATACTACAAATTTTAGAAGGTTTACATTAAATTTAGATGTAGCTGAGGTTTTCAAACCTATTATAATTGATAGGATAATATTTACTCTAATATCAAAAAAGATGATAACTGATAAAGATTTTGAAAAAGACATGGGAGGAATAATACTAAATGAAGGAGGACGAAAAAAATTCATAGAAGAATTCGATAAAAGGCTTAAAACTACTATTAAGCATAGAGAACTAGGAAGAAGTGTTTCATATAGAAGATTGATAAGAATGGAATTATATAAATTGGAAAAACATTTATTGGGAGAAAAAGAATATATCCCATATGTATCAAGATGGTAATGAGGTGGGGATATGTTTGTTATTCTCGTATATGATGTGCAGCAAAAAAGAGTAGCAAAAGTATTAAAAACTTGTAGAAAATATTTATATTGGGTACAAAATTCAGTATTTGAAGGCGAAATAACTGATGCAAATTTGATTAAACTAAAGTTAGAACTTAGTAGAATAATAAACGAAGATAAAGATTCAGTAATGATATATAAATTTAGAAGTACCAAGTATTCAGAATTTGAAACTATGGGAATAAAAAAAGGTGGAGAAGAAAATATATTGTAACATATTTGAGAAAATAAAATTGTCGTCGACCCTAGATAGCGTAAAAACCCCTGGGGATCGACGACAATTTTATTTTGTCAGTTTTCATTGAAATATCAACAATTAATTAAAAATTTAATGAAAAAGAAGGATTTTTCTAAAATGTATAGAAAATATAAAATATAGTAAAACCAATACCTAAATGGGTTTGTATTCTACCTATAAGGAATTGAAACGCTTTAATAGGTCCTTGGCATCTCCAGTAGCACTTGTTTGTATTCTACCTATAAGGAATTGAAACTGATAAAGGGATATATGTAAACTTTCCGTCCGGTGGGTTTGTATTCTACCTATAAGGAATTGAAACTTTCATCTTTATATATATCTAATGTTTTACTATTACCAGTTTGTATTCTACCTATAAGGAATTGAAACAATGATAAGAAAGCTAAAAAATGTCCAATGAGAGATGTTTGTATTCTACCTATAAGGAATTGAAACGCTGTTATTCAATCTTTACCTTCTCTTCTTGAAATTGTTTGTATTCTACCTATAAGGAATTGAAACTTTCTATGTATCGTTTGGTTATCATAATTGAATTTTCGTTTGTATTCTACCTATAAGGAATTGAAACCTTCTATTCTTCCATCTGCATATGTAACTTTGAAATGTTTGTATTCTACCTATAAGGAATTGAAACAATGCACAAGTTGCTGTGCCTGTATTGGGTAAATATTGTTTGTATTCTACCTATAAGGAATTGAAACAAGACTTTTATGAAGTAGTCAAAAAAGTTGGTAATGGTTTGTATTCTACCTATAAGGAATTGAAACTTTGATTCTGTATATCAACAATTGCTTTTGGATCTAGTTTGTATTCTACCTATAAGGAATTGAAACAAACTTATTTTACTAAAGAAAATTATGGTCATTTAGGGTTTGTATTCTACCTATAAGGAATTGAAACAAGGTAATAGAAGACAATATTGATATTGCTATTGCGGAGTTTGTATTCTACCTATAAGGAATTGAAACTTGACTCGATTTGTTATAGAACCGATTACAGAACAAAAGTTTGTATTCTACCTATAAGGAATTGAAACTTGCAGTAGAAAAACCTAGTATACCAAATTACAACATAGTTTGTATTCTACCTATAAGGAATTGAAACATGATGACGATATTTTTTTACTATCAGATGTCCCAGTTTGTATTCTACCTATAAGGAATTGAAACGCTGATTATGAATTAGGCAATACAGTACCACCTGATGATGGTTTGTATTCTACCTATAAGGAATTGAAACAGCTTGTGTTTCTACGTATGTGTATACGCTATCGTACCAGTTTGTATTCTACCTATAAGGAATTGAAACTCCGCCTCCTTCCAAAAATGCAAAAACAGGTCACTGAAGTTTGTATTCTACCTATAAGGAATTGAAACCAGAGCAAAACAACATAAAAATGATACCGCCAGGAGAGTTTGTATTCTACCTATAAGGAATTGAAACCTGCAAAATCTTCAAATATATTATTCTTGATTGCAATTGTTTGTATTCTACCTATAAGGAATTGAAACTTCAAAGTTTGTTCAATAATTAAGTTAGAAGTTTTTCCGTTTGTATTCTACCTATAAGGAATTGAAACAACTCTGTTGAATTAAAGAAAATTGGATATATAAATCCGTTTGTATTCTACCTATAAGGAATTGAAACCTTTCAAAGGTTTGTATTTCTCTCATTTCTGCAAGTTTGTTTGTATTCTACCTATAAGGAATTGAAACTCTTGTGATAAATTCCGATATTCAATGTAACCTGCTTCGTTTGTATTCTACCTATAAGGAATTGAAACAAATTATTTTAAGTTTTTTGTAAAGAGAAGGGACAAGGTTTGTATTCTACCTATAAGGAATTGAAACTTTGCAATGTTTGCATTGTCGATAGTATCGTTTAATTGTTTGTATTCTACCTATAAGGAATTGAAACCAATAAAAATGATATTAGTTTGTTAGGCGGTATGATTGTTTGTATTCTACCTATAAGGAATTGAAACAATACTTCTTTGGGAATAAATTCTTTATTGCTGCTCTTGTTTGTATTCTACCTATAAGGAATTGAAACCAATTAGCACACAGAAATGCAAGAAAGGGTAAAGCATGGTTTGTATTCTACCTATAAGGAATTGAAACGAAAGTATTTCAGGGCAAAGCATTGTTCCATCTTTTTGGTTTGTATTCTACCTATAAGGAATTGAAACCCAGTGAAGGTTTACTGAAGCTGGAAGCATGGGCAAGTTTGTATTCTACCTATAAGGAATTGTATTAATGGAAAAAGGTAATAAAATAAGGAAGGAAAATATTTCAATATTTTCCTTCCTTATTTTGATTTTCAATTTAAAGCTTATATATGCAGTTATTTTGAACTAATATTATCTTCCAGAACCTAAATCTCCTTTATTAGCGAATCTATTTTCATATTTATTAAGTACGTATTTTAGGCAATCTTCTAAATTAGTTTCTGTTTCGTTAGCAATACAAATTAAAGAAAACAATACATCTCCAATTTCACTATTCCATTCTTTAGTTTTTTCAAATTTTTTATTACCGTAGCTAGTACCTTTTAAGACTTCTTTTGACAGTTCACCTACTTCTGAAGCTAGGTCTATAACTCTAACACTAACTGGTGAATTTATATTTTTATCTTCAGTAAACTTTTTTATCAAATCTTGTATTTCAAGTAAGTTCATATTTTCCTCCTTAAACTTTATATTTTACTTCTATTAGTAAATCCTATATTGTTATTTAAACAATATCATTTATAAATGCTCCTAAAAGCCATTTCTATAAAATTTTCTATAATCCTATTTTTTTCTTGTTTATCAGAGATATTTTTAAATTCAAAATACTTTATAATATTGTATTCTAATGTAGTAAATAAGTATGAAACAAACTCTATGTCTACATCGTCTCTAAGTAATCCTTTTTCTTTATCTTTGTATAATTTATCAATATTCGATTGCATGAAATTATCTATACCATAATCGAAATAAAATTTTCTTTTAATATCTTCATTATCATATAGTAATATTTTTAATAATTCAATTTCTCTATCATGTAGAAATGCCTTATTTTCAGAAATTTTTGCAAACTTTAAGAAATTATCTTTCAAACTATCATTTTCATTTAAAATTAAATCTTGTTTTTTAAGAATGATTTTTTTAATTAGGTACAAGAATAAATCATCTTTATCATGAAAATATTCATAAAAACTTCCAATTGAAATACCTGAATTTTTTGCGATTCTTTTAACACTAGCTTTTTTGTAGTTGTGTTTATGTTCTAGGAATTCATTATATGCAGCATTAATAATTTTATTTTTTTTTACATCATCTAATTTATAATAATTTTCTTTCGGCATAATAATCATTCCAATCTTTAATTATTTTATGTGATAATAATTAATTAAAATATATTCTTCATTATACAGTATATAATTTATGGAAGTTTTAGTCAATTTATTTGATAATATCTAAGATAGAGGAATTTATTTTAAATAAAGAAAAATATTGATTTTTTGAAAAATTTACTATACAATATAACTGAACCGGTTCAGTAAAGACTATAATTTTATACAAGGGAGGTTTACAGCGTGAAAGAAAATATATCAACAGATGAGCAAGCTACACAAGTTGAGAAAGAATTTACATTTAGAGCTTTATTTTGGGGAATTGTTGTTGGAATAGTTATGATGGCACTACTTACATATTTATCTGCAGTAGCTGGGATGGATTTAAATGTTTCACCTGTAGCTTCCATATTGGGTGTGATATTAATCCCATTAATTGGAGGTTCTACGAATTCAAAAGAAATTAATATTATGCAAACTACAGCTTCTGCTGTAGCATTAAGTTGTTCTGGGTTAGCTGTTTATTATATTGCTGCGATGTTTTTAGGACATGAGTTTAATTGGTACGAAATTATTATTACTCTAATATTTGCTAATCTTATAGGTATTTGCTTTGTTACATTGATAAGAAAGCAAATGGTTGAGGACCCTAATTTACCATTTCCACAATCAATGATGTGTAAAACAGCTATTGACAATGGGGATAATCTTACTGGAAAAGACGCGAAGATATTATTTCTATTTATAGGGATAGGTGCAATAATAGTTTTTTTACAAAATATTGTTGGTGTTATTCCTGTAACAATAGATTTTTCAAAATATTTACCGAAAGGCATGGTTATGGGAGTATTATTGATGCCTATGATGATAGGCATGGGGTATATTTTGGGATTTAAAATAAGTATTATTTTATTAATTGGGTCTTTATTTTCCAATTTAGTGCTTGCACCAATTGGAACTAATTTAGGATGGTATCCGGATCCAAAAATGAGTTACACTGCAATGCAAAACTTTAATATACCTATTATGATAGGCATGTCTTTATTTGCTTCAATCATACCTCTTGCAAGGCAAAGAAAAGCAATTTTTAGAGCATTTAAATTTAGTGGTACAGATTTAGATGAAGAATCAAAAGTTGTACCTGTTAAATTTGTTATGATATGTATGATTATATGTGTTATTGGGGCATTGGTTTTCTATAAAATTACTTATAATATAAATCCTTTATATATGTTATTTTTTATAATTTTAGGAATGGCTACAGCACTAATATCAGTGAGAATACAAGCGGAATCTGGTCTAAGTGCCGCTTTAGCGTTTACAATATTTCAAATAGTTGTAGTTTATTCGATAACTAAAGATCCTATTATATCCATTCTTATATGTTTCATGTCAGGTACTATTACGTTATTAGCACAAAATACAATGATGGATTTAAAAACAGGATATATGTTAAATGGTTCTCCTAGAAAGCAAGTATGGGCACAAATAGTAGGAGTTATACCAGGAATAATTGTTGGGACCATATTTTTTTATGGGTTATTAAAAACCTATGGGCTTTCTTCTACTCAAATGTCTTATCCTATTGGTAAAATGTATCATGCCGTAGCGTCTGGCTTATCAGGTGCTGGTAATGTAGGAAATATATTTGACATTGGTAGATTTATTATAGGAAGTGTTATTGGATTAGGAATGTCGATTATAGGATTACCAGCAGGTGCACTGGGTATCACACTATATCTTATGCCTAGAATTGTAGTTAATCTATCTTTAGGTGGTGTAATAAGAGGAATTATCGAAAAAAAATGCGGAGTAAAGTGTGCTGCTACTTACAACAATGCAGCAACAGGATTAGTTATAGGTGACGCACTGATAGCAATATTTATAGTAGTATTATCAATATTAATATAGTTACAAAAGGAGGCATTAATGTTGGGAGATATCTTAAGACCTATTTTGTTTAAAAATGTTAATATTATTGATTTGTATACTGGGAACATTGATTCAAATAAGAATGTTGTTGTTATGAGTGATAGAATTATTGATATTTTGGATTCAAATTACGAGATTGATAATTTAAAATATGAAGTTATAAATTGTGATGGTAAGTTTTTGATTCCAGGTTTATGGGATATGCATATTCATATACTTAATAATGCAGATTTAGCTATTCCACATTTATTAATCAATGGGGTATTAGGTATAAGAGATATGGGGTCGTCTTTTTCAGAACTAAAGTATTTAAAAACAAAATTAAAGGAAGAGTCTATTCCTATGAATGTATTTGCAACGGGTCCTATTTTAGATGATAAAACTATTCCAGGAACAGACAGTAGAATTAATATTAAAGAATGTGATGATGTTTTATCGGTTATTAGAAAATTATATGATTTTGGTGTAGATTATATAAAAGTTCATAATAAAGTACCCTATGATAAATATTGTGAACTTGTGAAAGAAGCAAAAAAGTTTAAGCTAGATGTTGTTGGGCACGTTCCTTATGAGGTTAGAATCATAGATGCCATAAAGCTTGGACAGAAAAGTATTGAACATCTTACAGGAATGTTTTTGGGGGCATCTTCTTCTGAAAATATTTTAAGAGAAAAATACGTTAATGCCAAAAATAATTTGATTGCAGAATTGAATGAAAAAGAAGCAGCTGATACTTTTGATGAAGGTAAATTTGAGCAAATAGCTATTGAAAGCATTAAAAATGAAGTTTATCATGTGCCTACATTGAGAATAATGAAGGCTGCAACTTCTGAACTTATTGATTCAAAGCCTGAATTTTATAAGTATATTTCTCAAGAGTTAATAGATTCTATGGAGAATTTTACTAAAGAGCTTAAAAAGGCAAATTTAATTTCATTTTTTGATTATATGTATGAGAGTAAAATGAAATTGATGAACAAGATGCATGAGAGTAATCTATTGTTCATGGTAGGTACTGACTCGCATTGTAGTATGTTAGGAGACCAATTTAAAATATTTTATGGATATAGCGTTCATGAGGAAATGGAGGAATTAGTGAACTGTGGTTTTTCAAATCTTGAGGCTTTACAATGTGCTACAGTAAACCCAGTTAGATTTCTTAAACTGACTGATGATTTTGGGAAAATTGAAGTTGGAAAAGTTGCAGATTTTCTAGTATTAAATTCAAACCCATTGGAAGATATAAGGAATACAAAAGATATAGACTATATTGTCTTAAAGGGTAATGTAAAACCCGTAAAAGAATTAAAGTCAACACTAAGAATATATTAATTGCAGCATATGCCTATTATATAAGCCATATATACAAAAAAATTGCAAAATTACTAAATAATTTTGTCTATTATTAATATAAACTTGTATACCTTACATTTTATTGAAATATATATATTGTATATTTTTTTTAAAAGTATTATACTATAGTTGTAGAAAAAATGTAGATGAATATTTTGAGAAAAGGCGGATTAATAGCATATGAATATTTCAGAATATAGGGCCAATTTAGAAAATAGTTTAAAAAGATATTTTGATTTAGAATATGATAAAGAAATTAATGGGTTTAAGTTTGATATAGTTGCAAAATTTTATCAAAGAAGTGCAAAATATATGCTAATGAAAAAAGCTGAAATATATGCTTTTCAAACAAATGAATATATTTTTTATAATACTATAGATAAGACTTTTAATGCTAACAGTCTTAAAAGTTATTATAATTTTTTAAATGAAAATGTAGATGAAATAGTAGATATTAACGATGAGCATATGTCTACTATAATTACCTTTTTATTTTCTACTGCTGATGACTTAGATGATAACTTGATAAGAGAAGTTAAAAAATTTAAGTTTCATAAAACCTTTAAATTTGGGCTCAAAGGATGGGTTGACACTAGATTATTTATTGTCAATCCAATTACTCAAAAAATATATTCAAATAAATTTGGAAGGAGGGAGAAAAAGAAATTTTTATTTAGCGAGAGTATTTAGCCTAAAAAATAAAGGAGGTATTTTATGAATTCACTAGTTCTTATTATTATTTCTGTTGTTTGTTTTCTAATTGCATATGCTACGTATGGTGCGTGGCTATGTAAGAAATGGGGAGTAGACCCAAACAGGAAAACACCTGCTCATACTAGAGAAGACGGAGTGGATTATGTTCCTGCAAAGGCACCAGTATTGCTTGGACATCACTTCTCATCAATAGCAGGTGCAGGCCCTATAGCTGGTCCTATAGGAGCTGCCGTATTTGGTTGGTTACCTGTAATGCTTTGGATAATAATAGGAAGTATATTCTTCGGTGGAGTTCACGACATGGGTTCCTTATTTGCATCTGTTAGGCATGACGGAAAATCTATAGGTGAAGTTATTCACGCTAATATGGGTGAAACAGGTAAGAAGTTGTTTTCATGGTTTGCATGGTTAACTTTATTGCTTGTAATTGCAGCATTTGCTTCAATATGTGCTAGTACTTTTACTTCAGTTCCTTCTGCTGCTACTTCATCTATGTTATTTATGGTATTAGCTATAGCATTTGGTTTCTTAGTATATAGAAAAGGTGCAGGGCTTGGAATAAGTAGTATTGTTGGAGTTATTTTACTATTCATATGCATATGGTTAGGGCTATTATTCCCAATTCAATTATCATATAATACTTGGGTAATTATACTATTATTCTATATAGCTATTGCATCTATAACACCAGTTTGGATTCTATTGCAACCTAGAGATTACTTGAACTCATTTTTACTATATGCTATGCTTATTGGTGGAATATTAGGTTTATTTATTTCTCATCCTACAATAAAATTAGATGCTGTTACTGCATTTAATCTTGGTAATGGTAATTTATTATTCCCAATATTATTTGTAACAGTTGCCTGCGGAGCTATTTCAGGGTTCCATTCATTGGTTGGTTCAGGAACATCATCAAAACAGCTTGACAATGAAAAAGATGTTAAACTTGTAGGATATGGTGCTATGCTTATAGAAGGTGTACTTGCTACACTTGCTATAATTACTGCAGCTTATGTTAGCAAAGACCAATTAGCAGAGTTATTAAAAGGTAGTGCTACAAATGTATTTGCAAACGGTATTGGCGATTTTATGAGTACTTTTGGTATACCTTTTGAAACTGGTAAGAGTTTCACAGCACTTGCAATATCAGCTTTTGCATTAACCTCACTTGATACTGCTACAAGACTTGGAAGGTTTATATTCCAAGAAATGTTTGAAAATAGCAAAGAAGGAGAAGCTTCTTCAAATCCACTTTCAAATAAATATGTTGCTACTTTGATTACAGTAGTATTAGGTGGAATTTTAACTTTCAAAGGTTGGCAAACAATATGGCCAATATTTGGTTCAGCAAACCAACTATTATCTGCTTTAGCATTGTTAGCATTAGCTGTATACTTGAAAAAACATGGAAAAGAGTACAGAATGGCTTCAATTCCAACTGTGTTCATGTTTGCAGTTACTTTATTTGCTTTAATATTATTGATTAAAGGTAATTTAGCTAATATTGCTAAAACATGGCCATTGGTATTCATAGCTGTAATATTATTCATACTAGCTTTAGTACTAATAAAAGAAGGTACAAAGGCATTGAAAACGAATACTGAAGATAAAATTAAAGATATGAAAGCATAAAGATTTATGTGGTTCAATAAAGCTAACGTTTGTAAACGTTAGCTTTATTGAATATTAAGTACTATTATGATCCTAATAATAAGGAAGTGAAAATGTGGACAAGAAAAAATTTAAGGAGTTAATAGAGAATTTCAAATTATTTTTTAAAGGTGCTTCAGATTTTAACAGAAAATCTAGAGCTATATTAGAAAAGGAAGCTCATGATGAAATGGATAATTTTATTCTTTTGTGCTTTGCAGACATGCTAGGTTTACCTATACCTACTACATATTATACTTTAGAGATACTACCTTATATTGCTGAGGACTTAGAACATTGGCAAAGGAGAATGATGGATAGAAAATCAATATGGGGTGAAAAATGGGGAGATTATGATTTGGATGCATAAGATAAGGAGGAATGAATATTGAATAAAATTGTTTTATTTGGTGGCAAAGGTGGCGTAGGTAAAACAACATGTTCTGCATCTTATGCGTTAAGTTGTGCAAGGGCAGGTAAGAAAACATTGATTGTTTCTACAGACCCAGCTCATTCGACTGCAGATATATTCGGTAAAAAAATAGGAGATAAAATAGTAAAACTAGATGAAAATCTCTATGGATTAGAAATTAATTCAGAATTAGAAAGCAAAAAATATATGAATAGAGTAAAAAATGACTTAAAAAATGTAGTGAGTCCTGTTATTGTGAGAGAAATAAATAAGCAAATTGATGCGGCGTCGATATCACCAGGGACAGAGGAAGCGGCTTTGTTTGATAAAATGATTGAGATAATGGTTGAAAAGTATGATGATTATGAAAAAATAATTTTTGATACTGCACCTACTGGGCACACTGTTAGAATATTGTCTCTTCCTGAATTATTAGGAGCTTGGTTAAACACACTCATAAACAAAAGAGTAAAAGCATTAGGACTTATGCAAATGGCTAATAATGCTGGCAAGAAGGATAATGAAGAGATAATGAAAGACCCAGTTATTAAGATACTTAATGGTAGATTAGAAAGGATTAACAAAGTAAAAGATATAATAACCAATGATAAAATATTAAATTTCATATTTGTATTAAATGCTGAAAAGCTTCCAATTGAAGAAACTAAAAAAGCTATAGGACTATTAGAAAAATTTAATATAAATGTAGAATATCTCGTTGTCAACAAGATACTTCCAGAAGACATTGAAGGCAGTTTTTGGGGAAATAAGAAGCAGTTAGAGGCTAAATATCTTCAAGAAATAATTGATACTTTTAAAAATAAAAAAATAATTAAGATTCATATGCTTGATTCTGACATGGGTCCAAATAACGTTGGCGAAATATCAAAGCAGTTTGATCCTTTTGTGTAGCTTTTATCCCATAAAGAAAATTTAATATTTAATAATCTTGATTTAAAAAATAAACTTTCGTTGCTACTTATTTAAGCACTGTATTGATGTTTTACCATAAACAGTGCTTAATATTAGAGCAGAGAAAGTTTATTTTTTAGGTTATTTTAAGACTAACTTTTGCAAATTTCTCAAATATTATAATATATAAATTACCAATGTGTTATAATAATAAAATATTAGTAATCGTATATGAAAATATTGATTCATACATGGAGGACATGGAGGAAATATGAAAAAAATAGAGTTAAACGAAATCAAAGTAAAAACTCCCGGCGTTCAAATAAGGGAAAAAATAATAGAAAAGTTTGGGTCTATTAAAGCTTTTGCAGACGAGATTGACTTATATGAATCAACCATAGAGCAATATTTGTCAAGTAGAAAATTAGGGTCATCCACTTTTAAAATAAGAACTATGAAAGCATTAGGTGTAGATTTTAATAATTTGTATTTATCAGATGAAGAACAGATAAGATACTTTACAAGTACGATATCTTGGTATATAGATTATTATAATCAATTTAAAGATATTTTTAAATTTGAAAAACTAAAAAAACTTTGTTTGCAAAAAAAGCTATATGAAGATTATGCAATTGTTTGTAGATGTTATGCTCATTATTTTATGAATCAGGATAAAAAAGATAGGGCACAGGCTTATATAGAAGTAGCTGCTAATTCTATGAGAGGAAGAGAAAATATAGATAGATTTGGTCTTTATCTTTCTGAATTAATTTATATGAAAGGTAAGGATGTTTCCAAAACAGTTTTTAATAAACTTTTATCAGAGCTTAACCAGACTATAAAAAAAGTAAAGGGTCCTCTGACTAAAGGACATATATACAACAACCTTGGTAGTGTGTTTAACTCATTTGGTGATTATGAAAAGAGCAAGATGTATTATAAAAAAGTTTTTGATTATCACAAAGACCCTAAGAGCAAAGCTATTGTTTACATGAACATTGGAAATGTAGAAAAAAACTTAGGAAATAATGAAAAAGCTCTACAAAATTATCGTGAAGCAGAAAAGTTATTATCTAAGGAAGATGATTTTATTAAATATGTTTATAATGAATACGCATTGTATTATTTAAAACAAGGTGATGTAAATAAAGCTGAAACATATATAAATAAAATATTCTCAGATCAGTCTTGGAATATATCAGGTTCAAATCACGATTTTTTAATTACATATGCACGAATTAAAAATATTTTAAAAAAAGAAGATGAAATTATAGACGTTGTAAAAAGATTATTAAACGAAATATGCTATGAATATATATATATAATTAAACATTTATCCTTAGTAGAAGAAATAGTAATGTGGGATTATGATGATGATGTATTACTAGAAAAGTTAAAGAAAGTAGTAATAGATTTTTATTTAAATAATGATATTGAAATAGGATATGAAGTTGCTTTAAAAAAAATATTAGGCAGTATATCAATAAATCTACATAAAAATAGAAACAATTTTAATAATTAGGTAATTACATGAGAAAATTGCATAATTACTTCAGGGTCTAACTTTTGCAAGTTTATTGTTAAAAATTGTTAGGTATTATATTATGCAGTTTTCTTAATTGAAAATTAACAATATAAAAAAGTAAAAAAAAGGATTTTAAAAAGGCGCTTGAAGAACTGTATTTTTAGATAAATATACTATATTTTTAATTATTAAAAAATTTTGTTCTGAAAAAATGTTGTATAAATATTGCACGATTGATTGTTAATAAAATAGCAAAGTGGTGTTTATAACTTAATTTATCAAAATATTCATAAAATACAGAAAAAATAATTAAATAAAAATGTAAGAAATTTGAAAAAGTATAAGTTGCCTAATAAAACGTTACAAAATACAATAATAATTAACAAATAGAATATAATAAATAATATTAAATAAAACTTATCTCAATATCTTACAAATTAATTTTATGTCAAAAGCACATAATAAGTCTATTATATTATTTCCACAAGCAACACCAATCATTAAAACATTAATTAGGAGGGTAAAATGATTTCAAAAATAGATACTTTTATTATATTATTTTATATCTTAGGAATGATGTTCATAGGATGGGGGCTTGGAAAGGGGAATAAAAACTCAGAGGATTATTTTTTAGCTGGAAGATCTATGCCTTGGTTACCAATTGGATTATCTGTAGCTGCAACAACAATTAGTGCAAACGGTTTCGTTGGTGGGCCAGGATGGGCATATAGTTCGGGAATAAGTCCCTATATGGTACAGATAGGTATACCATTAGCGATATTCATTATACTATCTACTACAATTCCTGTGTTATACAATCTAAAATTAACTTCTATTTACGAGTATATAGAAATGAGGCTTGGGATTGGGACTAGATTATTAGCTGTTATAGGATTTCTAGCTAATTCAATCATTCAAATAAGCTCTATGGTATTTATACCTGCACTTATTTTAAAAACCTTTACAGGGTGGAGTTTAACAATTGTAGTTCCAATTATAGTTGTTTCAGCTATAGCTTATACTTTGTTAGGAGGTATAAAAGCAGTTATTTGGACTGATGCAGTTCAAATGCTTGTAATGTGGTGTGGAATTATTTTCTCTATTGTAGTTATTTTAAAATCTGTTAATATGGGCTTTTTTGAAACTTTAGCATTAGCTAAACAAGCAGGGAAACTAGATGCCATTAATTTTACATTTGATATTTCATATACAAATAGTTTTTGGATGACTTTAGTTGGTGGAACAGTTATGTGGATTAGGTATTTTGGATTTGACCAAGGACAAGTTCAAAGGATATTAACAGCAAAGTCAATGAAAGGTGTTAAAAAATCTTTTGTCATTAGTGGTTTTGTAATGAATGTATTGTATTTTATATTCATGTTAGTAGGAGTTCTTTTGTTTGTATTTTATAAAGGAATAGAGTTTGAAAATGCAAATAGTATTATGATTGATTTTATTACTAATCACCTTCCTATTGGTTTAATAGGACTAGTTATTGCAGGAGTTTTTGCTGCTGCTATGTCTAGTGTTGATTCATTACTTAATTCTATGTCGACAGTATTTGTGAAAGATATATATGAAAGATTTATTACAAAAGATGAAACTGAAACATCATTAAAAAGGTCAATGTTTATTTCTGCCATGTGGGGAATAGTAATTATAATTGTAACTTTATTAGGATTTTCAGGTACAACAAAATCTGTGTTAGATGTAGTTGGTAGTTATATTTCTTATATTTCTGGTCCTATGTGTGGAGTGTTTTTTCTTGCACTATTTACTACAAAAGCTAATGACAAAGGTACAGTAACGGGTACAATCATTGGGTTTATTTTAACAATTTTATTTGGAGTTTATACAAATGCTAGTTGGATATTAAAGCCAGCTATTGGATTGGTTACAACTTTTTCTATTGGATATTTTGCAAGTGCTGTTTTAAAATCTGATAGAAAAATTGAAGATATTAAAGAATTTACAGTTATAGGGCAAAGAGAAAAGTTGATTTCTGAAAATCGTACTGAAGAAGATGGTGTGTCAATATTACCTTTACAATTTGACAAGTATTCTTGGATTATTCTTGGATTTTTCATTTTCCAATATGTGTTTTTAATGATTATTGCACTATAAAATAAATTAAAATGAAGGAGGATATTATGGGTAAATATCAAGAAGTTAAAAATTTAGTAAGGCAATATTTTGAAGCCTTAGAAAATTCTAATCCTGAAAACGTAAAAGATGTTTTGAAAAAATATATCAGTGAAGAATATGATTGGAAAGGAGTTTATCCATTCCGTCAACAGTATGGTATTGAAAATGTTGCAGAGAAGTTTTGGATCCCACTAATGACTTCTCTAAATCATATGCAGCGTAGGCAGGACATATTTATTGCAGGAACTAATGAAATAAGTGGTGAGAAATGGGTTATGAGCATGGGGCATTTTATGGGTTTATTTGACTCAGAGTGGTTAGGTATAAGACCTACTGGGAAGATGATAAATTTAAGATATGCAGAGTTTAACTGTGTAGAAGATGGGAAAATAACAAAAACAGGATTATTTGTAGACATAATTGGTTTTATGCTGCAAGCTGGAATAAATCCATTACCACCTTCAACAGGGGCATATTTTGTATATCCAGGGCCTAGAAATCATGATGGACTTTTATTTGAAGATGCACCTGAAGAAGAAGGTGTTAAGACTTTAGAACTTGTTAATAAAATGGTTGATGACCTTTCAGCTCTTAATGAAAGTGGATCAATGGGGTGTCCACCAGAAATATTAGAAAAAACGTGGTCTAAAAATATGATTTGGTATGGACCAGGTGGTATTGGTGCAAGTTATACTATACCAAGGTATCAAAAACAGCATCAATTGCCTTTTAGGAATAATTTGAAGGATAAGAAGTTTAATGGCCATGTTTGTCGCTTTGCAGAAGGTAACTTTGCTTGTTTCTTCGGCTGGCCTAACCTAACAAATACTCCTATTGGTGGCTTCTTAGGATTACCAGGAGGAGAAATTAAAGCTGATATGCAAGTAGTAGATGTATATTGTCGTCAAGGAGATAAGCTTTCAGAAAACTGGGTGCTTATAGATATACCTTACTGGTTGAAACAACAAGGTTTAGATATACTTGAACGTACTAGTGAAATATTAAATCCTAAGTTATAACATGAAACTAGAAATACAAAATTTACTGAGGAGGTAATAATAATGCCAGATGATAAAAAGGGAACTTCAAATTTAAAAGAAAATTCAAAAACTTCAGAACTATATTTTAAATCTCAACAAAAAGTAAGCAATCATAAAGTGTTTTATGGGAATAGTAATGATGTAAATCCTGTTAGATATTATGATTACAATGATTTTGTAGATATTAAAGAAAGAAAGCAAAAATTAGAAGGATTTGACGATGATTACCGTGACTTTGTAGATTATATATTAAAAATCACTCATAGAATATGGGAAGAAAAGGGAATTGGTGTTATTTATGATACTTATCACAATAATGTTGTTATGCATGCTGGCTCAAGTAATATAACAGGTATTCAAAGCGTAATTGCTGGAACATTACAAACGCTACATGCGTTTCCTGATAGAAGATTAATAGGTCAAAATGTAATTTGGTCTAAATTTGATGAAAAGGGGTATTTATCGTCCCATAGAATAATATCTACAGCTACGAACCTAGGAGATAGCGAATTTGGACCTGCTACAGGAAGAAAAGTAACTTTTAGAACTACAGTTGATTGTGCTGCACATAACAATAGAATACACGAAGAGTGGCTTGTAAGAGACAACCTTTGGATTGTAAAACAGTTAGGGTTTGACCCTCATGAAGTCGCAAAGAAAATGGCAAAGGCTACTGCTCATAAAACACCTGCATTACAAAGTCGCTTTGGCATATGTGAAAGTATGGAAGGACAATTTTTCCCAGAAAAGTATACTGCAAAAGATTCAAGTGTTGGAGAGTTTATGCTTGAGATGACAAATAGAATTTACCAATACAAAATGATTAGCGATGTTAAAAAATATTATACAGACAATGCAGTTGTTCATTATATTTGCGACAAAGATTTAGTTGGATTTGATCAAATACAAGGAATGCTAATTAGCTTTATGTCTTCATTTCCTAATGCATCTTATATTGTTGATCGCATAACATGTAATCAAAGAGAGAAAGAAAATGAGTGGGATGTATCACTTAGATGGAGACTTGCTGGATTACATGAAGGTAGGGGATATTTTGGACAACCTTCTGGAAAACCAGTAGAGATATTAGGAATCAATCAATTCCATATAGCCAACAATAAAGTTGTCGAAGAATGGGTTACTTTTGATGGATTAGATGTATTGCGTCAGATATATTTACAAACCGATGATGAGTTTGTTAATCCGGCAGAAGCGAAAGAAGAATAATTTAAAAACAAATATCCTTTATTCAAAAGGAATAAATTCCTTTTGAATAAAGGATAAGTTGTAAAAAAAGAGAGGAGAATATAAATGAAAAATGATATATCTAATGAAGGCAATGAAATTATCTTAGGGGCAGACAGAAGTAATACTCAGAGAATTTTAGCATTTTTATCAGTAGCTATAATATATTTTTTCTATTGCTATAATTTTATGATAGGAACTTTTGTTAGACCTACTATGATAAAACCTATAGCAGAAGGTGGTTTTGGATTTGAGCTATCTCAAGCTTCAGCAATATTTGCAATTATGTCATTTAGTACTATTCCTGGTACATTGATATTTGGTGTATTAGCTTCTAAAATAGGTAAAAAAAGAACACTTATGACTATAGCTATTATGTTTGCAGCAACAACTTATTTACCACTTTTATCTCCAACAAGTTACACTCTTTGGAGAGTGGCACGTTTTACAACAGGACTTGCTTTAGGTGGGGTATTTGGTACAGCGGTTCCTCTAGTGGCTGAAATGTTTCCTCAAAAGTATAGAGGGAAATTAGCAGCAATTTGTACTAGTTTATTCTCAGTTGCTATGATTTTTGGTGGACAGCTATATGGTGCATTAGGGGACGAAAAATGGAGAATGTTAGTTTATACAGCAGTAATTCCTCCAATAATTGGTGCGATTTTGGTTCAATTTTTAGTTCCAGATGATAAAGAGCTTACTAAAAAACGTAATGAGGAAGCAAATAAACAAGGTGAAAAGATTAACTATTTAAATATGTATAAAGGGAAATATCTATTTATTGGTATAGGAGTTATCCTTTTATCTGGAGCAAATTTCACAGCATATTCAGCTTTCTCTAATAATGCTACAACATATTTAACTACTATAATTGGTATAAGTGCTGCTACAGCAGGTAGTATTTACAGTTTACAAGGAATTGGACAATTGATTGGATACAATTTGTGGGGATTTATAGCAGATAAATATGGAAGAAAGAAACCAGCAATAGGAATGGCATTGTGTGCAGTATTTATATTCATATATATGAGATTAGGAGCTGACGATGTAAATACTTTTAAAATAGTAACTTTACTACTTGGTTTAAATATTGGATTTTCAGGTGCATGGGGAGCATATTATACAGAATTATTCCCTAAAAAATTCAGTTCATTAGCTCCAGGAATATCATTTAATGGAGGTAGAATTATTTCGTCTATTTTCCTTCCAATTATAGCAGGTGTTGCGTCTACATCTGCTGGAATGGTTGGTATTTTTAGAATTGTTATGATTATATTCTTTGGTGGAGCAGCTCTTTGGGCATTTCTACCTGAAACTTTAAATAAAAAATTAGAATCTTAAATAAAGGAATTATGCAAATAATAAAAGGAGATGTATGAGTATGCATCTTCTTTTTTAATTTCTTTCAAATGAGAAATTTGCATAACAAAATATAGGTAAACAATTTCAATAGACATACTTTAAGTTTAATTTTTGTTTACCTATAATTTATGGAATTTTGCAAATTACTCAAATATGTATACTATAAATATTAGCTTTTAAAACCAACTAAATTTTATGATATACTATTTAGAAAGAGGAAAAGAATTTATATTTCTCTTTTTTATGAAAAAATAAGGATGTAGGTGATAAAACAATGATAGATGAACAGATTAGGAGTGAATTTTGTGAACTAAGAGATAAAATAATTGAATCACAATACACTCATTTAAATAACATGCAAAAAAAAGCTGTGCTTGCTACAGAAGGACCAGTATTAGTTTTAGCTGGAGCTGGATCAGGCAAGACTACTGTACTAGTTAATAGAATTTCTCATTTAATTAGATTTGGAAATATATATAAAAGTAATTATGTTCCTGATGGGTTACAGCTAGAAGATTTAGATCTTATGAGAAATTACTTAAATCATGTTAATAACGATAAAACAAGAGTTTTAAATGATAGGATTGAACATCTTATAGGGGGAAAAGGAGTATTTCCAGGAAATATTCTTGCTATAACTTTCACAAATAAAGCTGCTAATGAGATGAAAGAAAGAATAGGTAAACTCATAAGTAATAAAGTTGATAATATGTGGGTTGGAACATTTCATTCTATGTGCGTTAGAATATTAAGAAGGAATATAGAAAAAATAGGATATAGTAATAACTTTGTTATATACGATTATTCAGACCAACTTACACTAATGAAGGCCTGTATAAAAGAAAAAAATTTAAACGAAAAACTTTTTGATCCTAGATCTATGCTTGGATTTGTTAGTTCACAGAAAGATATACTAATGGAGGCAGAAAGATATATTAATGAAAATTACAGTAATTTTCGTGAAAGACAAAAAGGAGAACTTTATGAATTGTATCAAAAAAGACTGAAAGAAAATAACGCATTAGATTTTGATGACCTTATTGTTAAGACAATAGAGCTTTTTAAGAAAAATCCCCTTGTGCTTGATTATTATCAAAAAAAGTTTGAATACATACTTGTAGATGAATATCAGGACACCAACAGGGCTCAATATGAACTCGTTAGATTATTGTCAATGCAGCATAAAAACATTTGTGTCGTAGGCGATGATGATCAAAGTATCTATGGGTGGAGAGGGGCAGATATACGTAATATACTTGATTTTGAAAAGGATTATCCTGATGCTAAGGTTATCAAGTTAGAGCAAAATTACCGCTCAACTAAAAATATATTAAATGCAGCTAATTCAGTAATTGCAAATAACTATGGAAGAAAAAGCAAAAAGTTATGGACTACTAATAATACAGGATTACCAATAAATATTTATAATGCAGATAATGAACGTGATGAAGCATTGTTTATTTGTAAGACAATAAAGGATATAATAAATAAAGAAAAAAGAAGTTATTCAGATTTTGCTGTATTATATAGAACTAATGCTCAGTCTCGTGTTATAGAAGAAACTTTTATTAAATCAAATATTCCTTATAAAATTGTCGGAGGACTTAAGTTTTATGATAGAAAAGAAGTAAAGGATATTGTGGCTTACCTAAGACTTATTCAAAATCCTTTAGACAATATAAGCCTTAAACGTATAATAAATGTGCCGAAGCGTGGGATAGGTAAGATTACATTACAAAAAGTAGAGGAATATAGTGCTAAAAAGGGAGAAAGCATGCTTAGTTCCATTTTTGATGCTGAGGAGATCCCAAATATATCTCATAGAGCAATAACAAATTTAAAATCTTTTGCATCATTAATAGGAAAATTCATGGCTATGAAGGAAATAATCGGTGTAAAAGAGCTTATTGAAAAGGTCATAGAAGAAACAGGATATGTAGAAGAATTAAAAAAAGATGATTCAATAGAATCAATGAGCAGAATAGAAAATATTGAGGAATTCGTATCAGTAGCTATGGAATTTGAGGCGAAGAATGAAGAAAATGAACTTGAAGATTTTTTATCTAGCATTTCCTTATTATCTGATATAGATAAAGCTGAAGAAAATATAGATAGTTCTGTTACATTGATGACATTGCATAGTGCGAAGGGATTAGAGTTTCCTATTGTATTTTTAAGTGGAATGGAAGAAGGTATATTCCCTATATCTAGAGCGTTTAACAATGATAATGAACTTGAAGAGGAAAGACGTCTTTGCTACGTAGGGATAACTAGGGCAAAGGAAATCTTGTATCTTACTTATGCTACATTGAGGACTATTTTCGGGCGTACAAATTATAATATGATTTCAAGGTTTATAGAAGAGATTCCTGAAGAGCTTACACATGATTGCAATGAAAAGTTAAAGGAAGCAGCAGTTACTAAAAAAACAGTTACAGAGAAGAAATATTTTAAAGGATATACCTATAAAAATACTGGTACTGTAAAGAAAGAGATAAAGAAAGTAGACGTTGGAATGAGAGTAAAACATAAATTGTGGGGGTTAGGAACAGTAGTGCAGGTGAAAGAAAAAGATAAAGATGCTGAAATAACTGTAGCTTTTGAAAGCGAAGGTATAAAAAAACTCATGCTTTCCTACGCACCTATAGATGTGTTAGAATAGAAAAATCTTAATAGTAGGAGGTGAATGTATGGATAAAATTAAAAGGATGAAAGAGCTTATTGAAATTATAGATGAGTTGAATTATTACTATTATACATTAGATAATCCTAAGGTAAGCGACAAGGAATATGATGAGTATTATGATGAATTAAAAAGACTTGAAAGCGAGACAGGAACGATTTTACCTAATTCTCCTACTCAAAGAGTAGGGGGAGAGCCACTTGATAAATTTGTAAAGCATAGGCATCTAAATAATCTATGGAGTTTAGATAAGAGTCAGAGTATACAGGAGCTTAGAAATTGGGATATAAGAGTTAGACGATTGATTGATCAATACAATGTAAATCATGAAGAAAAGCTACCAGAACCTGAATATGTTGTTGAGTATAAATTTGATGGTCTTACTATAAATCTTACATATAAAAATGGCAAGCTTATACAAGGGGCTACTAGGGGAAATGGTGTTATAGGAGAGGCGATATTGCCACAGATTATGACTATAAAAAGTATACCTCTTTCTATTAAATTTGATGGACTTATTGAAATACAAGGAGAAGGGCTTATGCCTCTTTCTGTTCTTGAGGAATACAATAAAAAAGCTGCTGAACCTTTAAAAAATGCTAGAAATGCAGCAGCTGGTGCATTAAGAAATCTAGATCCTAAGGTTACAGCAGAAAGAAAACTCATAGCTTATTTTTATAATGTAGGTTATATTGAAGGAAAAAGTTTTAAAACTCATATGGAAATGTTGGATTTTCTAAAGCAGAATAGACTTGCTGTAAATGATTATGTCAAAAAGTTTAAAACAATTGATGATGTAATTGATGAGATAGAAAAGGTTAAGGAAGAAAGGAAAAAATTAGACGTATTGACTGATGGAATGGTTATTAAGATAAATGACATGAAAACTAGGGAAGTATTAGGATATACTCAAAAATTTCCAAGGTGGGCCATAGCATATAAATTTAAAGCTGAGGAGATGACTACTAAACTTATAGATGTTGAGTGG
This sequence comes from Brassicibacter thermophilus, assembly GCF_055378355.1. Taxonomy (NCBI): domain Bacteria; kingdom Bacillati; phylum Bacillota; class Tissierellia; order Tissierellales; family Thermohalobacteraceae; genus Brassicibacter; species Brassicibacter thermophilus. The sequence continues at coordinate 825,710 of NZ_AP042446.1, forward strand.
AATGTTGGCAGGACAGGAAAGGTTACTCCTACTGCAATTTTAGAGCCAGTTGATATAGGAGGTGTAACAGTAAAAAGAGCTACACTAAATAATTGGGATGATATTCAGAGAAAAAATGTAGCTATTGGTTGCAGGGTTCTTATAAGAAGGTCAAATGATGTTATTCCAGAGATAATGGGTAGAATGGATGATAATTGTGAAAATTATAACGAAATAAAAAAACCCGAACATTGTCCTTCGTGTGGCAGTGAATTAGTTCAGGAAGGAGTTCATATTTTTTGTCCCAATTCATTATCGTGTAAACCTCAACTAGTATCAAGGCTTGTTCATTTTGCTAGTAGAGATGCTATGAATATTGAAGGATTTAGTGAAAAGACAGCAGAACAACTATTTGAGGAACTAGGACTTGAGGATGTACCTGAATTATATGAACTAAAGTTTGAGGATTTGATAAAACTTGATAGATTTGGTAAGAAAAAAGCAGAAAATCTTTTAAATGCTATTGAAAAAAGTAAAAATTGCACTTTAGATTCTTTTATCTTTGCATTAGGAATACCTAATGTTGGAAAGAAAACTGCTGCTGATTTGGCTGATACATTTCACAGTTTAGAAAATATTATGAAGGCAAGTTATGATCAATTAATTGCTATTCCAGATATTGGCGATAAAGTTGCAGATAGTATAATAGAATTTTTTGGAGATGAAAAAATTGTTTCAAATATAAATAAATTATTAGATAAGGGTGTAAAACCTGTTTATGAAAAGAAAAATATTGAGAAAAATACTATTTTTAGCGGGAAAACTGTAGTTATAACAGGAATTATAGAAGGTATAAGCAGAAATGAAGCTAAAGATATTGTGGTAAAAATGGGAGGAAAGGTTACAAATACTGTAAGTAGCAAAACTGATTATGTTATTGTGGGAAAAAATCCTGGATCTAAGGCTGAAAAAGCAGAAAAACTCGGGGTTACAATAATATCAGGAGAAGAATTTTTAACAATTATAAATAAATAAAAGGAGGATTGTAGATGGCTATATCAAAAGAAGAGGTAAAGCATGTTGCATATCTTTCAAGACTTGAATTTAATGAGAAGGATATTGAAGATTTTACAAGAAAATTTGCTTCTGTATTAGACTATGTAGAAAAACTTAAGGAGGTAGATACAGAAGGGGTAGAAGCTACATATCATGTAAATTCTATAAAAAATGTAATGAGAGATGATGTAGTTAAAGAGAGTATGAGTAGGGATAAAGTTCTAAAAAATGCTCCCGATAAGGAAAATGGATATTTTAAGCTTCCTAAAGTAATTGAATAAACATAAGTTAAGCTACAAAACGAGAGAGGTGAAAATAAATGAATTTAACAGATTTAACTGTCCATGAATTAAGGGATAAGTTAAGAAATGGTGAGATTACTTCAGTTGAAATAGTAAATGATTTTTATTCAAGAATAGAAAAATTAGAGGATAAAGTTGATAGCTTTATTACCCTTACTAAAGAAAATGCTTTAGAAGAAGCAAAAAAAGCTGACGAGAGGATAAAAAAAGGAGAAAACTTAGGTGACCTTACAGGTATACCTATTGCTATTAAGGATAACATTGTAACTGATGGAGTAAAAACTACTTGTGCATCAAAAATGTTAGAAAATTTCGTTCCACCATACGACGCAACAGTTATAGAAAGATTAAAGGAAGAAGGAGCGATAATCATAGGTAAGACCAATATGGATGAATTTGCTATGGGCTCATCTACAGAAAATTCAGCTTTTAAGACTACTAAAAATCCATGGGATTTAAGTAAGGTACCTGGAGGATCTAGCGGTGGATCTGCAGCAGCTGTTGCAGCTAAACAAGCGCCTATAGCATTGGGTTCATCTACTGGAGGTTCTATAAGACAACCAGCTAGCTTCTGTGGAGTGGTTGGTATTAAACCTACATATGGGTTGGTTTCCAGGTATGGCCTTATTGCATTTGCTTCATCATTAGATCAAATTGGACCTTTATGTCAAGATGTTGAAGATTGTGCTATTGCATTAAATACTTTAGTTGGATATGATCCTAAGGATTCTACTTCTGTTAAGAGAGAAAAAGTAAATTATAAAGATGCATTAGTAAACGATGTGAAGGGAATGAAGATAGCTTTACCTAAAGAATATTTTGATGAAAGAATAGATGATAAAATAAAAAATAAGGTATATGAAGCAGTAAAGACACTAGAAAACCTAGGTGCAGTAGTAGAAGAAGTATCTTTACCACATAGTGAATATGCTTTAGCAGCTTACTATATTATAGCTCCTTGTGAAGCTAGCTCAAATTTGGCGAGATTTGATGGCATAAGATATGGATATAGAGCAAAAAATTATGATTCTTTAGAGGATTTATATATTAAATCTAGAAGTGAAGGTTTTGGCGAAGAAGTAAAGAGAAGAATAATGCTTGGAACTTATGCTTTAAGTTCAGGATATTATGATGCTTATTATAAAAAAGCTCAAAAAGTTAGAACTCTTATAAAAGAAGATTTTGACAAAGTTTTTGAAAAATATGATGTGATTATTTCTCCTACAACTCCAACATTACCTTTTAAAATTGGGGAAAAGAAAGATGATCCTATATCTATGTATCTTTCTGACATACTTACTGTATCTGTTAATATTGCTGGTATAGCTTCTATGTCAATGCCATGCGGATTGATAGATGGGATGCCAGTAGGTATGCAAATTATAGGTAATAGATTTAGTGAGGACAAAATCCTCAGAGTAGGGTATACTTATGAGAAAAATAGAGATGAAGAAATAAAATGTCCTCTATCAGTTAACGAGGAGGTAAGATAATATGAGCTATAAGACTATCATTGGATTAGAGATACATTCTGAACTTATGACTAAAACAAAAATATTTTGCAATTGTACAACTGAGTTTGGAGGAGATGTAAATACTCACTGCTGCCCTGTTTGTTTAGGGCTTCCAGGGGCATTGCCTGTTGTCAATAAAAAGGTAGTTGAATATGGTATAAAGGCAGGTATAGCATTTAATTGTCATATAGCTGAAAAGACAAAAATGGATAGGAAAAATTATTTTTATCCAGATTTAGTTAAAGGATACCAGATATCTCAATATGACATGCCTTTATGTGAAAAAGGATACATTGAGATAGAAACAAAAAACGGAAAAAAGAAGATAAATCTTATAAGAATCCACATCGAAGAAGATACAGGTAAATCTATTCATTCTGGAGACGGTTCATCATTGTTGGATTATAATAGAAGCGGAGTTCCTTTGATAGAAATAGTTACAGCTCCTGATATAAATTCTCCAGAAGAAGCTAAGCTTTTCTTAGAAAAATTGAAAGCTACTCTAAACTATATTGAAGTTTCTGACTGTAAAATGGAAGAGGGTTCTCTTAGATGTGATGTGAATATAAATGTTGTTGATGAAGATACAGGGAAAAGAACAACTATTACTGAATTAAAAAACTTAAATTCATTTAAAGCTGCAGTAAAAGCAATGGAATTCGAGGAAAAGAGGCATATTAGCTTGCTTAAGGAAGGAAAAGATACGAGAAGAGAGACAAGAAGGTGGGATGACGCTTTAAATGAAACTGTAGTAATGAGAGTAAAAGAATCAGTATCTGATTATAGATATTTTCCAGAACCAGATATAGTAGAGATGGAAATAGAAAAGGATTGGGTAAATTCTATAAGATCTAGTCTTCCAGAGTTACCTGATGCGAAAAGGGATAGATTTATTTCACAATATGATTTGCCAAAGTATGATGCTGAAATTCTTACTTCTTCAAAAGATTTAGCTGATTTTTATGAAGACACAGTAAAATATTATGATGATCCTAAGCAAGTAAGTAATTGGATAATGGGAGATGTATTAAGAAGGCTTAAAGATGAAGGATTAGAAATAAGCCAACTTAAATTTACATCTAAAGATTTAGCAGATTTATTAAAACTTATAAAAGAAGGTAAAATAAGTAATAATATAGGCAAAAAGGTATTAAGAAGTATGTTTGAAGAAGGAAAAGACCCAAATACTATTGTAAAAGAAAAAGGGCTTATACAAATAAGTGATGAAGGAAAATTAAATGAAATAGTAGAAAAAATATTAAATGAAAATGAACAATCGGTTATAGACTATAAAAATGGTAAAGATAGAGCTTTAGGATTCTTAGTAGGCCAAGTGATGAAGGCTACTAAAGGGAAAGCTAATCCACAGATGGTTAATAGTTTGATAAGAAAAAAAATACAAGATTAAGCTATAAAAATAGAAGCAATTAATTAATTGCTTCTATTTTTATCTTGCTAAAAATCGAATTCTTTATTATAATAAAGTGAAAAAGCGATAAAAACATAATTTTCAAACGAACAAAATGTTAAAATATATTAATATTTTGTTAAGATACTTAGAGTATAATTTTAGTAGGCAAAAACAACAAAAATGAAAAAGATGCCCGAAAGCACCTTTAACATATATGAATCATCCAATATAATAGTAATTAATAAGAAAACTATAAAAGGGATGATTACATGTATAATATAAGTTTAGATGAAAAAGAAATTAATTTCAAGAACTTAGAGAAAATTATATATAAGCTTGTATGCCGACAGGCATGTGAAATGCTCGTAGAGCTATTAGAAAAATTAGATAATAAATTAATGAAAGAAAGAGATAAAGAAGAATATAGAAATAAAGGATTAAAGAAAACTACCATAAAAACAATAATGGGCGAAATTGAATATAAACGTAGAATATATCAATATACTACACAAGAGGGTAAAAGAGGTTACAAATGCCTTTTAGATGAATACTTAAAAATGGAAACCATAGGACATATATCTACAAATCTAGTAGAAAAAATAGTAGATCTAGCAACAGATGAATCATATAGAAAAACAGCAAATAAAATAACAGAAATGACAAACCAAAGTATAAGTCATTCAGCAGCTTGGAACATAATACAAAACTTAGGAGAACAACTAAAACAAAAAGAAAAACACGAAATAAAATTAAACAACGAAGAAAAATTACAAGGCAAAAAAGAAACAAAAATATTGTTTGAAGAAATGGATGGAGTGTGGATAAATATCCAAGGTAAAGATAAAAAGACTAAGGGAAAAGAGAAAAAAGAACTAAAATTAGGAATTTTTTATGAAGGCTGGGAGAAGAAGCATGAGAAAAAAGATAGATATGTACTAAAGAACAAAAAAGCATATGCAAGCTTTGGAAGTAGTAAAGAATTTAGAAAACTAAGACAAGCCAAAATAGCGAAACAATATAATACTGACGAAATAGAAACAAAAATAGTAAATGGAGATGGAGCAAACTGGATAAAAGAAGTTATAAAAGAAGACAATTCACACTTTCAATTAGATCCATTTCATAGAAATCAAGCAGTACTTAAGAACATAGAAGATAAGAAAAAGGCAAAAGAAATAATAAAGAAACTAAGCAATGGTAACATAGAAGAAGGATTAGAAATGATAACAAAACTAATGATAGAAAACAATGATAATCAAAAGAAAATGAAGAAATTACAGGCACTATATAATTACCTAGTAAACAACAAAGAAGGGATAGTGCTCTACAAACTTCGCCCAGACATAAATATGCCGCAACCACCAGAAGGAATTAAATATAGAAATCTAGGAACAATGGAACATAGCATATGTGATATATTAGCACAAAGGATGAAAGGGAATAAAACAAGTTGGTCAATACAAGGAGCCAGTAACTTAGCCAAGATACTAGCAGAAAAAGCAAGCAAAGAATTAGCAACAACAATAAAATCACTACTGAACAAAGAAATAAAAGAAGAAAAGCTTGAAGAAATAATAGAAAAAGTAGGATTAACAGCAGCAGAAGTAAATAAAAAGCCAAAGAAAAGCAAGATATACAAACACAAAAGAGCAAGCATGCCATTTAGTCAATGTTCAGTAACTAACGGAAGAAAAGCCATAAAGGACATGTTAGGTTGCAAATGTGCAAGTCAAATGAACCTAAGTTTTTAATATCTAATATATTATATAACTTAAAAGAATAAGCTAACATACGATACCTATGCTCTAATATAAGCCTAAAAAAATACAACATAATAGAGCATTAATACTGATGAATAAATAGAATTAGACCTAAAAATAGGGCTCTCAGACTTATTGTTATTCTATAATCATAAGTCTAGTATTATAGAATAACAATTTTGAAATCATTGTAAAGTATATGTAAATTTATTTTTAAAATTGTAGAAAGTATAAATAGAATACTCTTGCCCTATCGGGCATAAAAACATAATTAAAACAGCAAAATTGGATGATTAAATTTAAAAATAATAATTTTGCCAACTTTTACTTGACAGTATCGTTAAGATAAAGTTTATTGAATTATGTGACAATGTAGAGTAAAATTAAATTGATATATATAGAAAAATGAAAAGTTTCAGATAATTACAATAGTAATAAATTGTCATTCAAGTGACTCCTTTTCTATATTTTCACTTTTCATTTATTATTTTCTACTTTGCAATTTAAACAACTAAAGAAAGAGAAGGAGCCTTGTATATAATTATTCTCATTTTTCAGATTTATTAGTTTTATGATTTTTATGAAAGGAGGGAATTTCACAATATTAAATATTATGGCATTTATTCTTATATAATTTTTTCGGAGGTGTATATATGTTAAGATATACTTTAAAAAGAGCTATTATAGCATTAATTACAATTTGGGTTATTGTAACTATAACATTTTTTTTAATGCATGCTATACCTGGTGACCCATTTACAGATCAAAAGAGAATTTCACCTGAAATTATGGCAAATCTAAAGCATAAATATGGCTTAGATAAACCACTAACAGTTCAATATGGAATTTACTTAAAAAATCTATTAAGAGGTGATTTAGGTAATTCTATGAAGTATAAAACTAGAACAGTAAACGAAATGCTGTTTACTGCATTTCCAGTTTCTGCAAAATTAGGACTTTGGGCAACATTCTTTGGTGCTACATTAGGAATATTATTTGGAATAATTGCAGGATTAAATAGAGGTAAGTTTTTTGATTATTTTGTTATTATATTTGCTGTCATAGGTGTTTCGGTACCTAGTTTTGTTTTTGCATCGTTATTACAATATTGGTTTGGTGCAAAGCTACAGTGGTTCCCAGTTGCAAAATGGGGGACACCTGCTCATTATGTATTGCCAGTTACTGCTTTGGCACTAGGTATGATAGCTTATATAGCTAGAATGATGAGAACAAGTATGCTTGATGTATTAAATCAAGACTATATAAAGACTGCAAAGGCAAAAGGATTGTCAAAAAGGGCTGTTACTTGGAAGCATACTATTAGGAATGCCATACTTCCAATAGTTACAATATTAGGGGTATTGATTGCAGGAATTGTTGTTGGTTCTTTCGTTGTTGAGAATATATACGCAATACCTGGAATGGGTAAGTATTATGTTCAGAGTATAAAACAAAATGATTATACTCTTATCATGGGTACGACTGTATTTTACGCAGTTATTTTAATCGTAATGATGTTTTTAATTGATTTATTCTATGGTATTGTTGACCCAAGAATAAGATTAGAATAAGGAGGGTGGATTGATGGCAGATATGAAATTAACAAATGATATGTTTGAAGTGATTGGTAAAGATATAAATAAAGCTGAAGAAATAGTAAGACCAAGCCTGACTTATTGGCAGGACGCTTGGAGAAGACTTAAAATAAATAAGATGGCTATAGGGGCTATGATAATACTAGTAATAATAGTGCTGATGGCTATTATTGGTCCACATACAAGCCCTCATACTTTTGATGGCATGGATTATAGTGCAATGAATGCTGAACCTGATTCTAATCATTGGTTTGGTACTGATAATTTAGGTAGAGATATATATGTTAGGTGTTGGATGGGCGCTAGAGTTTCTCTTCTTATAGCTTTAGTATCAACACTTATCAATGTTACTATAGGAGTTATTTATGGTGGTATATCTGGATATTTAGGCGGTTCTGTTGATATAGTAATGATGCGTATTGTTGAAATAATATATTCTATTCCACAGTTACTATGGATTATATTATTAATGCTTGTTATAGGGCCTGGTCTTCTTACAATAATTATTTCCCTATCAATAACAGGATGGGGTGGTATGGCTAGGCTTGTTAGAGGTCAGGTGTTGCAACTAAAGCAGATGGAATATGTTTTAGCTGCGAAAACTTTAGGTGCCGATTCTTCTAGAATTATATTGAGGCATTTGATTCCTAATACTATGGGACCAATAATTATAAATCTTACATTCCAAGTCCCATCAGCTATATTTTCTGAAGCTATGTTAAGTTATCTTGGGTTAGGTATTCCTGCACCTAGAGCTAGTTGGGGAACACTTGCTAATGAAGGGACATTGATGCTATTGAGCAAACCATATCAGTTATTTTTCCCAGCATTATTGATATGTATTACTATGTTTGCATTTAATATTTTTGGTGATGGCTTAAGAGATTCATTAGACCCAAGATTGAGACAATAAGGAGGTAAGGAAATGGATAAAAGATTGCTAGATGTGAAGGATTTAAAAGTATCTTTTGACACATATGCAGGAGAGGTTAAAGCTGTTAGAGGAGTAAGCTTTCATTTAGATAGAGGTGAAACATTAGCTATTGTTGGTGAATCTGGATGTGGTAAATCAGTTACAGCTCAGACTATTATGCAGCTAATTCCGATGCCTCCTGGAAAAATTAAAGGTGGAAGTATAATATTTGATGGCAAAGAGTTAACAAAATTTAGTGATAAACAGATGGAATCGATAAGAGGAAAAGAAATAAGCATGATATTTCAAGATCCTATGACTTCTCTTAATCCAACTATGAAGGTTGGAAAACAGATTATGGAAGGACTTATTAAACACCAAAATATGAAAAAAGCTGAAGCAAAAGAAAAAGCTGTAGAAATGCTCAGGTTAGTTGGATTACCAAATCCAGCAAAGCGTGCAGAACAATATCCACATGAATTTAGCGGTGGTATGAGACAACGTGCTATGATAGCTATAGCATTGGCTTGTAATCCTAAGATGCTTATTGCTGATGAACCTACTACAGCTTTAGATGTTACAATACAAGCACAAATCATCGATCTTATGAAAGAACTTCAACGAAAGCTTAATACTGCTATTATAATTATTACTCATGATTTAGGAGTTGTTGCCAATATAGCAGAAAGAATAGCAGTTATGTATGCAGGAGTTATTATAGAGAGTGGTACTGCTGACGAGATATTTTATGAAGCCCAGCATCCATATACATGGGGATTATTAAGATCTGTTCCTAGACTTGATAGTGATGTGAAGGAAAGATTAGTTCCTATAGATGGTACTCCACCTGATTTATTTGCTCCACCAAAAGGCTGTCCTTTTGCTGCAAGATGTGAATATGCTATGAAAATATGTAAAGAACACTATCCCGAAGAAACCAATATATCTGATAGCCATAGGGTATATTGTTGGCTACAGCACGAAATGGCACCAAAAGTTACCAATCCAGTAATTGAGGGAAGGAGATAGTTATGTTGGATGAAAGAAAAACTTTAGTTGAGATAAGGAATTTAAAAAAATATTTTAATGTAGGTAAGGGATTAGTGTTAAAAGCTGTTGATGATGTTAGTTTTAGCATAAAAGAAGGAGAAACTTTAGGGTTAGTTGGAGAATCAGGTTGTGGAAAATCGACTACAGGTAGAACTATAATAGGGCTTTATGAAGCAACTGGTGGAGATATAATATTTGACGGCATGAATGTAAATCAGTTTAATGCCGAAGAGAAGAAACAATTTACAAGAACTGCACAAATGATCTTTCAGGATCCTTATGCATCTCTTGATCCAAGAATGACAGTTACAGATATAATTGGAGAAGGTATAGATATACATGGCTTGTATACAGGTAAAGATAGGCAAAAGAGAATATATGAACTTCTTGAGCTTGTAGGACTAAGCAGGGAGCATGCTAGTAGATTTCCTCACGAATTTAGTGGAGGGCAAAGACAACGTATAGGTATTGCTAGAGCTTTAGCAATAGAACCTAAATTTATTGTTTGTGATGAACCTATATCTGCTCTTGATGTTTCTATACAGGCTCAGGTAGTGAATTTATTAGAGGATTTACAAAATGAATTTAACTTGACTTATTTATTTATTGCTCATGATTTGAGCATGGTTAAGCATATATCTGATAGAGTAGCAGTTATGTACTTGGGGGCTATAGTTGAAATAACTGAAAGTAATGAGTTATACAACAATCCTCTTCATCCATATACTAAAGCTTTACTATCTGCTGTACCTATACCAGATCCACAAGTGGAAAGAAGTAGGCATAGAATTATGCTAGAGGGTGACGTGCCAAGTCCTATTAATCCACCTCCAGGATGTAAATTTAAAGAAAGATGTAGTCTTGCTAAAGAAATATGCGGTCAACAAAAACCTGAATTAAAAGAAATAAAACCAGGTCATTTTGTAGCTTGTCACTTATTATAAATAGCATCTGATTATAAGAATCGAAACTGTTTCGATTCTTATAATCGGATTATACTTGACAATTTGATGAATATTATCTATACTAAATAGTAAATTATTAAATCTTTAATACATTTTATTAATAAATGCTTAATATTTGAGAAATTAGATATTTTTACAGATGAGTTGATTATTGATTATTAAAAATCATACAAATTTTTTGAATCATGGAGGAATTTATAAAATTGAGTAGAATATACATAGTGTAAAACATTCATAATAAGTACGTGTATGATATAAATATACAGTAGTGGTTTAAATGATGTTCTTTAAAGGAGGTGAATATAAGCTTTAATTTATAAGCTTATTATTCTATAGACATATTTTATAAACATTAAAAAATTATGTTGAAGGGGGAAATTTAAGTGAAAAAGAGTAAGTGGTTAATATTTATGTTAGTAGCTGTTATGGTACTTTCATTAGCTTTATCAGGTTGTGGCTCTAGCGATAGCAATGAACCAGCACCACCAGCTGATGAAGGAAGTGAAACTCCTAGTGATGAAGGTAGTAGTGATGAAGGCAATGTAGATGAAAATACTCCAGACGAAGAAAAGTTAGCAGCAGAACAAGTACTTAGATTAAACTGGGGTTCAAACCCACCAGATCTTGATCCGCAAACTAGTACAGACCAAGTTTCTTTCTGGATTATTAATGCAGTTTATGAAGGGCTTGTAAGACTTCAACCAGATGGATCTGTTGTTAAAGGTTCAGGTCTAGCAGAAGATTGGGAAATTAGTGAAGATGGATTAAAATACACATTCAAGTTAAGAGATGCAAAATGGTCAGATGGTACTCCTATTACTGCAGAAGATTTTGAATATGCTTGGAAAAGAGCAGTTGATCCAAATACTGCATCAGAATATGCTTACCAATTCTACTGCATTAAGAATGGTGAAAAGATAAACAAAAAAGAAATAACTGACTTAGACCAATTAGGAGTAAAAGCTATTGACGAAAAAACCCTTGAAGTTGAGCTTGAAAGGCCAACACCATATTTCTTAAGTTTAACTTCATTCATCACTTATATACCAGCACAAAAGGCAGCTGTTGAAAAATTTGGTGAAGAATTTGCTTCAGCACCAGATAAGATGGTATATAGTGGACCATTCATAATTGATGAATGGGTTCAAGAACGAAGCTTAAACCTTGTTAAGAATCCAAATTACTGGGATGCAGATAATGTTACTCTTGAAAAAATTGAAGGAAGTATGATAACTGAAAATAATACTATTGTTAACCTTTATGACAGTGGTGAATTAGATGTTATTGGTGTTCCTTCAGAATTCTTAGAAAAATATAAGGATACAGATGAATTTAAGAGTTTTGCAGATGCGACAACTTGGTATATCCAATATAATATGGAAGATGAATATTTTAGCAACTACAATATAAGAAAAGCATTTAGTTTAGCAATAGATAAGCAAACATTTGTTGATAAAGTATTAGCAAATGGTTCATTAGTAGCAGAAGGTTTAACACCTCCATTGCTACCAGGTAAAGATGGTAAAGAGTTTGCAGAAAACCGTGGTAAAACAATGCCAGACTTTAATGTAGAGGAAGCTAAGAAGGCTTTAGAACAAGGGTTACAAGAACTTGGAATTACAAAAGAACAGTTACAAGAACATACTACTTTCTTAACTGGTGAGTCTACTACAGCTTTAAGATATGCTCAAGCTATACAACAAATGTGGAAACAAAACTTAGGAATAGAAGTTACAATAGAGCCTGTAACATTTGCTATTCGTCTTGACAGATACAATAAGAAAGACTATACTACTACATTTGCTGGTTGGGGTGGAGACTATAATGACCCAATGACATTTATGGATTTATTCGTAACTAACGGTGGTAACAATGACGCTTACTATAGTAATCCTGAATATGATGAAGCTATACAAATTGCTGTAAAAGGACAAGGCGATGAGAGAATAGACGCTATGCTTAAAGCTGAAGAATTATTAGCACGAGATTTACCAATATATCCTATTTATCATCCAGCTAGAAATGTTGTTCAAAGAAGTTATGTAAAAGGTATTGCTAGATTCCCAGTTGGTGTTGATAGTGAATACAAGTGGGTTAAGATTTTAGAACATTAATATTAGTTAATAAAACAGTGGCTTTTTTAAGCCACTGTTTTAATTTTTGTTTGTCTTTTATACTATACTTAGGTTATAAGATATTAAACCTAAGACTATAATTTTTGACAGTAAGAGGGTGTCATAAAGCAACTGGGAAAATTATCTTAGTATTAAATAAATATTACAAAATTCCTTTTTTATTGATTTCATAATTAACAAATGATATAAAATAGTTAGCAATATATTTTGTCAAAATAATTGGCAAATAAGGGGGAGGCAAATGAAGAAAAAGATACTAGTAATTTATATACTAATTATAACAGTATTATTTTTAACACTAATTGCTTATGCAGAAGAAAATGACGAATTTACAAAAGTATTAATAGATGGGAAAGAACAAGAAGTTCGAAAAATAAATATACTCGTAAATGGAAAACCAATAGAATCTGATGTACCCTCTATTTTATATCAAGAAAGAACATTAGTACCTATTAGGTTTGTTGCTAATTACTTAAATGCGGAGGTAGAATGGAATCAAGAAACTAAAGAAGCGACAATAAAGACGGTCGATAAAGAAATAGTACTTAAGATAGATAGTTCTATTGCAATAATAAATGGAGAAAAGAAACAAATACCATATAATGTACCAGCAAAGCTAATTAATGATTCAAGGACGATGGTTCCTTTGCGTTTCGTTTCTGAGGCTTTAGATTTTGATGTAGATTGGATCCCAGAAACTTGGACAGGCACAATAAATTTTAAGCATCAGAAAATCGAGGATATGTATGTTGAAAGTGAAGATAGTAGATATGCTAGCATAATTGTAAAGACTACTGGATTGGTATCACACAAAGATATATATTTAGAAGAGCCTTATAGGCTAGTGATAGATATACCTAATACAAAATTAGATATAAAAAACAATTCTTTAGAAGAATCAAAAGGTGTATATTCATTGAATGTAAATATATATCCAGTTAAAAAAGTAAGAGCATCACAATTTTCTGAAGAACCAGATGTGACAAGATTGGTTTTTGATTTAGAAGATTATTATGATTATGATGTCGAACCATTTACTGATGGAAGTGGGCTAAAAATATCATTTATAAATAAAGTAAATGGGATTAAGTTAGAAAATATAAATGGAAAAGACGCTATTGTAGTAGATAATACTTATGTAAATGAATACAATGTATTCAGATTAGATAATCCTGATAGGATAGTAGTGGATATTTTAAATTCAAAATTAATGAGTGATAAATACAGCTATACTGTAAATAGTGATATAGTAAAAGGCATAAGAATGTCACAGTTTAAGCCTGATGCACTATACAACGAAAATGACAAAATTGTTAGGATAGTACTTGATATATACGATGATGCAGAAAAACCTGATATATTCATTGGAAATCAAGATGGGGACATGATTATATATATTGAAAAGGAAATATCTAAATATATAGGTTATGAAAAAGATAAAGATGGCAGTCCTTATATCAAAATAAATTTAGAAAAGAAAGTTAGCTATGATTTAGAATATGATGAGTTAAATAAATCAATGAAAATAGCAGTAGATAGAAAATATTTAGATATACCTGAAGGTATGCTTGTTGTAAAGGATGATTTAATAGATAATATATTTATAAAAGAATCTGATGAAAAAAAGATAATAACCATTTCATTTAAAAACAATGTAATTTATGATGTAAAATCCAATAACAAAGACGATGAAATCTATATTACATTTTTAGATACAGTTAAAAAATATAGTGATAAATTAATAGTTATTGATCCAGGCCACGGAGGCAAAGATCCAGGTGCTACAAGTCCTACTACTAAGGCATACGAAAAAGACTTAAATCTTCGTGTAGCACTTTTACTCAATGAAAAATTACAAGAGTTAGGATTTAAAACATTAATGACAAGAGATGATGATACTTATATTGGATTATATGAAAGAGCTGGAATTGCTAATAAAAATGATGCAGATTTATTTGTAAGCATTCATCATAATTATAATGACAATAAAAATACATCTGGAGTCCAAGTATATTATTGTCCTGCATATAATAGTGAAATAAAAGAAGAAGATAATTATCCACTTTCAAAAAGGCTGCATGAGGAACTTTTAAAAGAATTAGGTGCTGTAGATAAGGGAATAATTAAGAAACCTGAATTTGTTGTTATAAGAGAAACTAAAATGGTTGCTGCACTGGTTGAACTAGGCTTTTTAAGCAATCCACAGGAAGAACAAAAATTAAACAGCGAAGAATATCAGAAAAAAGAGGTTGACGCAATAGCAAAAGGTATAGTAAGATATTTTGAAGAAGTTGTATTTTCAAAATAAATTATGAAATAAAGACAAAAACTTTAAAGTTTTTGTCTTTTATTCACTTAGGGGGGTTAAATATGAGTGCTTTTTTAGGGTATTTATTTATTTTTGGTGCTAGAATATGTGATGTTTCCATGGCTACAGTAAGAACTTTAATGGTGGTTCAGGGACGTAAGGTTCAAGCAGCCATGATAGGTTTTTTTGAAGTAATTATTTATGTTGTAGCGTTAGGAAAAGTTGTAAATGGCTTAAGTGATCCTAGAAACTTATTTGCATATGCATTAGGTTTTGCTTGTGGAAATTATGTGGGAATTATTATAGAGGAGAAAATTGCTTTAGGAAATTTAAACGCTCAAGTTATAACAAACTGTAAAGAAAAAGAAGCAGAGATAGTTAAAAGATTAAGAGAAAATGGTTTTGGTGTAACAGTAATTAAGGGGGAAGGTAAGGAAGGAGAAAGAAGTATTTTAAACGTAACATTCAAGAGAAAAATGCTAGGTGAATTAAATAGGATATTGGAAGATATAGATGGTAAAGCCTTTATAACAGTTAGCAATACTAAACAGATAAAAGGTGGTTATTTTTCAACTGTTAAAAAGAAGTAGAAAGTTTGCTAAAATAATCATAGTATTCTCTTTGCTTTAATATAATTTATAAATAAGTATTAGCAGGGGGGATACTCGAATGATTTATAAAAAAGTCATTATATTCGCTTTAGTTTTAGTTATAGTTGTGAGCTTATCTGGTTGTCAAGCTATTGATACAATGAAAAATTTTTTTGCAAAGGATAAACAAGAAGTTGAAGTAATAAGAAGTAACGAAGATGAATATGAAGGCGAAATAACTAGTGATCCAAACATGAGGGACACAGTATTGTATTATCAAAATGGGAATGGGTATTTAGTTCCCGTAAAAAGACAAATTCCATGGGAAGAAGGCATAGCAAAAGCAGCACTTAGGAACATAGTTGATAGTCCTACTGTGAGAGAGGATATAGGTGCAATAGGATTACTACCTTTAATACCTGCAGGAACGGAAATAAATGGCATGGCAATTAGCGAGGAAGGTATATGCAAGGTAGATTTTACTGAAGAAGTTATGAATTATCAAACACATACTGAAGAAATTAATCTTGTAAAAGGGATTGTATATACACTGACAGAGTTTCCCACTATAAATAAAGTACAATTAATGGTAGAAGGTAAGATCCTTGATGAACTCAAATTTGGTACTAGAGTAAGAGAACCTATAGAGAGAAAAAATATTAACATGGTTGATAATTATAGTGAAGGTGAGTCAAATGTAGTGGTTTACTACAAAGGGACAGACAATGGTGAATATGAGTATTATGTGCCTGTTACTGTTCCTACTCTGGCACCTCAAGCTAATGCTGTGGCTGCATTGGAAGAGTTATTTAAAGGAGCACCTGAATTATCAGGATTGTATACAGATATTCCTCAAGGTGTATATTTACAAGGAGCAAAAGTTAGTGATGGAGTTGCATACGTTGATTTATTGTTAGAATCTAAGGATATAATATCGGAACAAGTGGTTTTTGATAAGCTTGCGAAAAATATAGCTCTTACAGTAAAAGAATTTGACGATGTTGAAGATGTAGAAATATTAATAGATGGTAAGACAATAGAAGAGGCAGGGCTTGATTTATTAGATACTGATTACATGCCTGTATTTGCAAATGAGTATTAAACTACCGATTGATGCGGTAGTTTTTCTTTATTCAAAAATTTTTTATAATACTTATAGTAAAGTTTAGTTAGATTTGTTATTATTAAATATGGAGAAAGGTAACACTATATAGAAAAATAGAATATTAAAATGAAACAGGAGCGATAAAAATGAAGAGATTTGACGGTAGAGAGAATGACGAAATTAGAGAAGTGGAAATAGTGAGAAATTATTTAAAGCACCCTCAAGGATCTGTGCTTATAACTATGGGAGAAACAAAGGTAATATGTACAGCGATGGTCGATGATAGAGTACCACCATTTCTAAAAGGAACTGGAAATGGATGGATTACAGCTGAGTATTCAATGCTTCCAGGTTCAACTATATCTAGAAAAATACGAGAGTCAAGTAGAGGAAGAATTGAAGGAAGATCACAGGAAATTCAGAGACTTATTGGAAGAGCATTAAGGTCTGTAGTAGACATGTCTAAACTTGGTGAAAGGACGGTATGGATTGATTGTGATGTAATTCAAGCAGATGGGGGAACGAGAACAGCATCAATAACTGGAGGATTTGTAGCTTTGGTAGATGCATTGTATAAAATGTATTGTGATAAGGAGATACCTTATATACCAGTCTCAAGTTTTGTTTCAGCTATAAGCGTAGGGATAGTAAATGATAATAGAGTGCTTGACTTATGCTATGAAGAGGATTCTAAGGCAAAGGTTGATATGAATCTTGTCATGACTAATAAAGGAGAATTTATAGAGATTCAAGGTACTGGTGAAAAATCTCCATTTTCTATGGATGACTTAAATGAGCTTTTAAAGTTGGGTACTAAAGGAAATAATTTGCTTATACAAAAACAAAAAGATGTATTAGGAGATATATCTAATTTAGTCGGGAAAATACCAGGAAAAGAGGAGAATAAGGATGAACAAGAAAAGAATAATTTTAGCAAGTGGAAATAAACATAAGATACAAGAAATAAAAGATATTTTGAAAGATATGGACTTTGAGATTATTTCCAAAGATGATGTTGGACTTCAAGATTTTGAGGTAATAGAGGATGGGAATACTTTAGAGGAGAATGCTATTAAAAAGGCAGTAGAGATATCGAGAAAGGTTGATGGAATAATAATAGCAGATGATACAGGATTATTTGTTGAAAAACTTAATGGAGAACCAGGAGTGTATTCAGCTAGGTATGCTGGTGAAAATGCAACATATGAGGATAACAATAAAAAGCTTTTAAAAAAACTTAAAGGTATTTCTATGGAAGATAGAAATGCAAAATTTAAGACTGTTATGGCTATAGTTCTGGAAGATAAAAGTATTAGAACAGTTGAAGGAGAATGTAAAGGTAAGATTGCTTTTGAGCCAAGGGGAAACAACGGTTTTGGATATGATCCATTGTTTATTGTTGACGGATATGATAAAACTTTTGCAGAATTAGGTGAGGAAATAAAAAATAAGATAAGCCATAGGGCAAATGCACTTAAAAATTTAAAAAATGAACTCGATAGGATAGCAAAGGATGATAGATAGTGAAGATAGCAGTTATAAGTGATACTCATGGATATATATATGGAGTTGTTAAAGCTTTAAAAAAGATAGAAAAAGTAGAGTCAATTGTTCATCTTGGTGATTATGCAGAAGATTCGTTAAAAATTTCTGAAATGATAGACTTACCTGTTACTGTAGTGAGGGGAAATTGTGATGCTTTTAAGGAGAAAAGTAAGTTATATCCAAAGGAAAATATTTTAGAAATTAATAATTTTAAAATATTTTTAACTCATGGAGATGAATATGGTATAAAATTTGGTCTTGAGAGATTATATTATAGAGCAAAAGAATTAGACGTAAACGCAGTGTTTTTTGGTCATACTCATATTCCTATGTCTACACATTATGATGATATATTTTTTTTAAATCCTGGAAGTCCTACTATGCCTCGCTGTGGAGCATGTAAAACTTTTTGTATAGTAGAAATAGGAAAAAAGATAAGTGCTAAACATGTAGAGGTGAAATAACGGCACATTAGATTATTTGTTTAGATGTAGAAAATATTATTGACAACGTTATTTCTTTTTGCTATAATTCTATATTGTTAGTTAGTATTGCGGGTGTAGCTCAGTGGTAGAGCCCTGGCTTCCCAAGCCAGTTGCGAGGGTTCGATTCCCTTCACCCGCTCCAATAAACTTTTGCACCTATAGCTCAGTTGGATAGAGCAACGGACTTCTAATCCGTGTGCCGGGGGTTCGAATCCTCCTAGGTGCACCAAAATATGGTGGGTATAGCTCAGTTGGTTAGAGCGCTAGATTGTGGCTCTAGAGGCCAAGGGTTCGAGTCCCTTTATCCACCCCACTTTTATGTTTTATTTATCATGCGGGAATGGCGGAATTGGCAGACGCGCTAGACTTAGGATCTAGTGCCTTTGGCGTGGGGGTTCAAGTCCTCTTTCCCGCACCACTATAATATATTGAATATGCGGAAGTGGCTCAGTGGTAGAGCATCGCCTTGCCAAGGCGAGGGTCGCGAGTTCGAATCTCGTCTTCCGCTCCAACAAATAAGTTGACTAAAAAGTCAACTTTATTAATATGTGCGCCCTTAGCTCAGTTGGATAGAGTCGCTGACTTCGAATCAGTTGGTCGGGGGTTCGAGTCCCTCAGGGCGCGCCAAAAAAGGGGAACAAATAGCACTCCACTAGAATATAATATATATAATAATTATATTCTGTGGGGTGTTTATTTATGTTAATACATGTAGTGAAAAGAGGAGAGACGCTTTGGAGCATTTCAAATAACTACGGAGTAACTATGAATCAAATAATTGATATAAATGAATTAGAAAATCCTGAATTACTAATGGTAGGGCAGGCTTTAATAATTCCTGTAAATAATAATATTCACATAGTTCGTCCTAGAGAAACTCTTTGGTATATTGCTCAAAGATACGGAGTTACTGTTGAAGCATTAATGATTGAAAACAGGATCATTAATCCTAATATGATTTTTGTGGGCCAAGAAATACATATTCCAAAACCTAATATTCTAGTAAATGGATATTTAACCATTAATGAAATAGATAAGACAGAAATTATTGAACAGACTAAAGAGTATTTAACTTATATCAGTATGTTTAGCTATAGAATACAAGAAGATGGAGGTATAATACCTTTAGAAGATGATTCTGAAGTACAAATATCTCTTAAATCTAGTATTTTACCGTTAATGACTATAACAAATTTTGATGAAGATGGCTTTAATTCTAATTTAGTTCATTCAATTCTTTCTAGCATTGAGATACAGGAAAGATTATTTATAAATATTCTTAGTACAATGAGACAAAAGGGTTTTAGGGGAATAAATATAGATTTTGAATATGTTTTTCCTTATGATAGTGAATTATACAATCAGTTTTTACATAGAATAGTAGAAGTAATGCATGCTAATGGATATATAGTATCTACAGCACTTGCACCTAAAATTAATGCAGAACAGAAGGGATTGTTATATAAAGCACATGATTACCTTGTTCACGGCCAATTGTCGGATTTTGTAGTATTGATGACTTATGAGTGGGGGTGGCCAGGAGGACCACCTTTAGCAGTAGCCCCAGCTAACGAAGTAAGAAAAGTTTTAGACTATGCTATTACAGTTATACCTAGATGGAAAATATTTATGGGTATACCGCTATATGGAAGAGATTGGAAACTACCATATGTTAGAGGTAAAACAATTGCAGCTACTATTACACCTAAAGAAGCTTTAAGAAGGGCTATAGAACACAGATCTCAGATATATTATGATGATTTATATCAAACTCCATATTACTATTATACAGATCAGAATGGAAACGAACATGAAGTTTGGTTTGAGGATGCGAGAAGTTATCAAGCAAAATACAATTTAGTTAAGGAATATATGCTTAGAGGTATTAGTTATTGGGAACTAAATATTGAATCTCCTCAGAATTGGCCTGTGCTTGTAGATAACTTTAAAATACAAAAATATCTATAAAGCCAAAGATACAATTGCAATATTTTACTATGTAATCTCACAATTTTAGCATTAAAAAAGTATTGACATATTATTAATCAATGAATATAATATTAAATAAATAATTCATACTAAATTAGTAGGAAATACTTTGAAAAAGGAAAGTAGTGTAAAGAAAGTATTACAGAGAGGAGATCTATAGCTGAGAGATTTCCATATGATCTTTATGCGAAGTGCCCTTTGGAGTAGTGCACCGAACATAAGTAGGCTGCACCGGGTTTCTCCCGTTATAGAGATAGAGCATGACGCCGTGCTTGAAGAGTGGGTATCTATATCAATTAGAGTGGAACCGCGGAGTATACTTCGTCTCTAAATAGGGATGGAGTTTTTTATTTGTTAAAAATATATAATCAGGTTATGAGGAGGTAAAAATATGATATATGAAAATGTAATAGATATGATTGGTAATACGCCAATTTTAAAGTTGAATAACTTAATAGATGAAAATATGGCTAAGGTATATGTTAAATTAGAAAAATATAATCCAGGTGGTAGTATAAAGGACAGAGCAGCATTAGGGATGATAGAAGAAGCGGAGAATAAAGGCTTATTAAAAAAAGGAAGTACAATTGTAGAGCCTACTAGTGGAAATACAGGAATTGCTTTAGCTATGATTGGGAAAATGAAAGGCTATAAGGTTATTATAGTAATGCCTGAAAACATGAGTGCAGAAAGAAGAAAATTAATAAAGGCGTTTGGTGCAGAGGTCATTCTTACTAGTGGGTCAAAAGGTATGACAGGAGCAATAAATAAAGCTAAAGAGCTAGTTAACAGTAAAGAAGGATATTTTATGCCTCAACAATTTATTAACAAAGCAAACCCAAGTAAACATTATTATACTACAGCAGATGAAATTCTGAAATCCGTAAAAGATGTAGATGTATTTGTAGCTGGAGTTGGTACTGGTGGGACAATTTCAGGAGTAGGCAAAAGGTTAAAAGAGTATAATAAAAAGATAAAAGTTATTGCTGTAGAACCCAAAAATTCAGCGGTTTTATCGGGTGATGAGCCAGGTTCACATAAAATACAAGGTATTGGTGCTGGGTTCATACCAGAAATATACAATTTTGATGTAGTAGATGATGTTATTACAATTACGGATGATGAGGCATATGAGACTACTAAAATGGTAGCATTAAAAGAAGGAGTTCTAATTGGTATTTCTTCTGGAGCTAATATAGCTGCTTCATTAAAAATCGCAAAGACATTAAACAATAATGCAAAGATAGTGACAGTTGCTCCAGATGGTGGCGAAAGATATTTGTCTACAGGTATTTTTGACTAAAGACAGGGGGGATTTAATTGTTTAAAAATCTGAAGTATGATATTAAGAATATAATGGAAAAAGATCCTGCTGCAAGAAACTGGCTAGAAGTATTACTTTTATATCCATGTATACACGCTATTATTGCTCATAGGATTTCTCATTTTTTATACAATAAAAAGCTATTTTTCCTTGCTAGACTTATATCCCAGATATCGAGATTTTTTACTGGAATAGAAATCCATCCTGGTGCACAGATTGGTAAGGGATTATTTATTGATCATGGTATGGGTGTTGTAATTGGTGAAACAACTGTTTTGGGAGATAATGTGACTCTTTATCAGGGAGTGACTCTTGGAGGAACTGGTAAAGATAAGGGTAAAAGACATCCTACTATAGGAGATAATGTTATAATTGGTGCAGGAGCAAAGGTATTAGGTCCTATATATATAGCTTCTGGTAGCAAGATAGGAGCTAATGCGGTAGTTCTTAAGGACACATTAGCTGATTCCACAGCAGTTGGAATACCTGCAAAGATTGTAAATATTAGGCCTAGAAAAATAATCGAAACCAAGCATTGCAAAGGCAAAGAAATTAAGATTTATAATGATATGATTATATAAGATAGGGCAGTAAATTTACTGCCCTTTAAAATACCAATTGTAACTTTTTTAATCTGTTTTTTAATTCCTCTATTATTTTTTTCTCTTCTTCTAGATTTTTTGCTTCAAATGTTACTGAAAATCTTAAATATGACCCTGCGTCGTCCCAAGGAACTGTAGAAATTAGCGCATTTGAAATAATATATTGAGAGGCTTCTTCTGCTGTATTAAAAACAATTCCAGTTTTGGTTCCCTTAGGAATAGGTGCATAACAATAAAATGTCCCCTTAGGTTTATCTACATCAAAACCAACTTCTCTAAGTGCTTTTATAAGCAAGTCAAATCTCCTTGAATATTTTTTTGCGATATTTTCAGATATTTCAGGGTGATTCAATGCGTATACACCAGCTTTTTGTATTGCTCTAAATTGTCCTGAGTCTATATTAGATTTTACGTTTCCGTATAATTCAATTATTTTTTCATTTCCTACTATAAATCCTAGTCTCCAACCTGTCATATTAAAAGCCTTTGACAAAGAATGTACTTCTACTCCAACATTTATTGCTCCATCTACTGAAAGAAAACTCAATGGTTTTTTACCATCATATACTAAAGGAGCATAGGCGGCGTCATTAATTACAATAATTTCATTTTCACAGGCAAATTCTACTACTCTTTCATAAAATTCTGTAGTAGCTATTTGGCCTGTTGGATTATTTGGATAGTTTATATATAAGAGTTTTGTGTTGTCTAAAATATTTTTAGGAATAGAGGACAAATTAGGATAATAGTTGTTTTCTTTAAGTAGAGGAGAACAGTAAACATTGCCACCTAAATATTTTGCACAGGTTGCTAATACTGGATATCCTGGTACTGTTGTTATAACTGTATCTCCTGGATTTATAAAACATAGAGGAAGTATAGATAAGATGGATTTTGCTCCTATACCATGTAATATGTTTTTTTGAGGGTCAAGTCCTTTTAAACCATATACTTTTTCTAAATATGATTTAGCAGCTTCTTGAAATTCAAGTATTCCATTATCTGCATATAATCTATTTTCAACTTTACCGGCTTCCATATTGAGTATATTTACGATATCATTATTTGCTGGTGAATCTGGCTCCCCTATTCCCATATCAATTATAGGTATATGAGAGTTTTTTTTCTTTGCTTCTTCTTTTGCCTTTTTTATCAGGGAAAATTTGTAATTTTTTTTCAAGGTATGATAATTAGTACCACCTAATCTTTCAGATATCATGTTATTAATACATATCATTTAGCATTCTCCTTTGTAATTGGTATATTATGCACAATATCTATAATATTTATGATATTCATTTATATCTGAAAGTGTTAAATTATATATGGGATAATAAGTTTGAAATTAAAATAAATCTATTGTTGTATTGTACGCAAAATAACAATATCGCATATTATGTATTAGAGGTGGTATAACTATGAAAAAAACATTAATAGGATATAGAATAGATGGAACGGAAATTTACAAATCTGAAGGGATAGGATGTGCTTGTTTATTAAAATGTAAAAAGTGCGGTAAAATTTTAGATACTATGTGCTGTCAAGATGATATATATTGTCCAAAATGTGCAGCTGAAATGGGATATGTAAATAATGAAAATTTTAAAGAAAAGAAAAAATGGAATACTAGAAAAAGACGTAAAACATATTTATCTATGTAATTATACCATTAGAACTATAAAAACATATTGATTTATGTTTTTACATTGCTTATAATATAAAAGTAATGTAATATTTGCGAGAATGGCGGAATTGGCAGACGCGCTAGATTCAGGTTCTAGTGGGAGCAATCCTATGCAGGTTCAAATCCTGTTTCTCGCACCATTATAGCTGGCATTTGCCAGCTTTTTATTGTTAAAATAATTTTATAAGGCACCAAAAAGTGATAAATTTTTTGTTTAGTCTAAAGTATAATGGGAATAAGAAATATAAAAATAATATATTGTATAGAGGAGAAAAAGATGGATGTATTAGTTGGAGAAATAATTAAAAATAATAGTATTTTTAAAGTAATGGAGGTGCCTTATAATAATAGAAAAGAGTTTTTCGTTGCATTAGTTAGTATAAGTGATTCATTAGGTGTAGATGTA
This sequence comes from Brassicibacter thermophilus, assembly GCF_055378355.1. Lineage (NCBI taxonomy): Bacteria > Bacillati > Bacillota > Tissierellia > Tissierellales > Thermohalobacteraceae > Brassicibacter > Brassicibacter thermophilus. The sequence goes on from NZ_AP042446.1 coordinate 850,428, forward strand.
CCTTTGTGGACATTTAAGGAGGATAAGCTTTTAAAGGAGGGTGAGAAAGTAACTATAATCATTGATAAAGATATGATTTTAAATATTTATAAGAAAGTAGCGTAAGTATAATTTGTCTTTTAATAGACAAAATTTCCTTAATAGTTTAAAGCTAAAAATTTACTGAAATTTTTTGATAAAAAAACTTGACTTTTATTTTATTCATGTTATAATGAATTTTGTCAGTAAATAATTAAGACTTGCGGGAATGGCGGAATTGGCAGACGCGCTAGACTTAGGATCTAGTGCCTTTGGCGTGGGGGTTCAAGTCCTCTTTCCCGCACCATTTAAACCAGTGGTTTGACCATTGGTTTTTTTCGTATGTTCAAATATTTATATAGTAGCTAGAAACTGATGTTGGACATATATATTTTTAATGTGATATAATGTAATGGTTAATTAGATAAGTATTGATAAAGAGAATAAAATATATATTATTTAGATATATCACGACCTGCAAAATATTTTTATATAAAATTTAAATAATAAGTATTATTTTTAAGGAGGAAAATAAATGAAATCAACTATTGAAAAAAAGGAGAATAACAAAGTCACATTAAAAATTGAAATTGATGCGGAAAAATTTGAAGAGGGAATACAAAAAGCATATATAAGAAATAGAGCAAAGTTTAATATTCCCGGATTTAGAAAAGGTAAAGCTCCAAGAAAAATAATAGAGATAAATTATGGTAAAGGTGTTTTTTATGAAGATGCAGTTAACATATTATTACCTGATGCATATGATAGTGCAATAGAAGAGCAAAAATTAGAGCCAGTAGATAGGCCAAAAATTGATATTGAACAAATTGAATCTGGCAAACCATTGATCATTACTGCTGAAGTTACAGTGAAACCAGAAGTAGAACTTGGAGAATATAAAGGAATAGAAGTAGAAAAAGTAGAGTACAATGTTACAGAAGAAGATGTAATGAATGAGCTTAAAATGATGCAAGATAAAAATGCTAGAATTATTGAAGCAGAAGACAGACCTGTTAAGAAAGGAGACATTTTAACTATAGATTATAAAGGATTTATAGGAGACGAGCAATTTGAAGGAGGAACAGCAGAAAATCAAACATTAGAAATTGGCTCAGGAAGATTTATACCTGGATTTGAAGAACAATTGATTGGTAAGACAAAAGGAGAAGAAGTAGAAATTAATGTTAAATTCCCAGAAGAATATCATGCAAAAGATTTAGCAGGTAAGGAAGCTACTTTTAAGGTTAATATTCATGAGATAAAAGAAAAAGAGTTGCCTGAACTTGATGATGAATTTGCTAAGGATGTAAGCGAAGTAGATACTCTAGATGAACTAAAGAAAGAAATTAAGAATAAATTAGAAAAAACAGCAAAGGATAATGAGAAGAGAGAAAATGAAAATAGAGTAATTGAAAAAATAGTAGAAAACTCTAAAGTAGACATTCCAAAAGTTATGATTGAGAACCAGATTAATTCTGAGCTTCAAGAATTTAGTTACAGATTAAAAATTCAAGGAATTGAATTAAATCAATATCTTGAGCTTACAAATACTAAAATAGAAGATTTAAGAGAGCAGTTTAGAGAAGGAGCTGAAAAAGCTGTTAAAACTGAGCTTGTTTTAGAGGCTATTTCTAAGAAAGAAAATATTAAAGAAACTGAAGAAGAAATAGATAAAGAAATTGAGGAATTTGCTAAACAATACGGTCAAGAAGTAGATAAGTTTAAAGCAAATATTAGGGAAACAGATTTAGAATATATTAAAATGGGTATAATTAGAAAGAAAACAATTGACTTTTTAGTTGAAAATGCTAAATTATCTTAAAGATAATAGGAGGGATAACTTATGGCTTTGGTACCAGTAGTAGTTGAACAGACCAATAGAGGTGAAAGGTCATATGATATTTATTCTAGGCTTTTAAAGGAAAGAATTATATTCGTTTCTGATGAGATAAATGACGTTACTGCAAGCCTAGTGGTTGCACAATTATTATTCTTAGAAGCAGAAGATCCAGATAAAGATATACAGCTTTACATTAATAGTCCTGGTGGTTCGATAACTTCAGGATTTGCAATATATGACACCATGCAATATATTAAGCCAGATGTATCTACCATATGTATAGGTATGGCAGCAAGTATGGGAGCATTTTTACTCGCTGCAGGAGCTAAAGGTAAGAGATATGCATTACCTAATTCTGAGGTAATGATTCATCAACCTTTAGGTGGGACTAGAGGTCAAGCAGAGGATATAAGAATACATGCTGAAAGAATTGTAAAGATGAGAGAACAAATAAACAAGATACTTAGCGAAAGAACAGGTCAACCATATGATAAGATAGCCAGAGATACGGATAGAGATTTCTTTATGTCTGCACAAGAAGCTAAAGAATATGGTATAATAGACGAGGTAATAACTTTTAGGAAATAACGATTTGAGTGAGAGAGGTGTCATAATGTCGAGATTTGAGGAAAAACAGCTTAAATGCTCATTTTGTGGAAAATCTCAAGACCAAGTTAGAAGACTTATTGCAGGGCCAAATGTATATATATGTGATGAGTGTATACATCTTTGTCAAGAGATAATCGATGAAGAGTTTGAAGAGGACTTCGATGTTGAAATTAAAGATTTACCAAAGCCTGCTGAGATGAAAAAGGTGCTTGACGATTATGTAATTCAACAAGATAGAGCAAAAAGAGCATTAGCTGTTGCTGTATATAATCATTATAAAAGAATTAATAAAAATATTTCAGATGATGATGTTGAGTTACAAAAGAGTAATATAGTGATGATCGGGCCTACTGGTTCAGGTAAAACTTTGCTAGCTCAAACACTTGCAAAAATTTTGAATGTTCCTTTTGCAATAGCCGATGCTACGAGTTTAACTGAAGCTGGATACGTAGGTGAAGATGTAGAAAATATTATATTGAAGCTTATTCAAGCAGCAGATTATGATATAGAAAAAGCAGAAAAAGGGATAATATATATAGATGAAATAGATAAAATTGCTAGAAAGTCAGAGAATCCTTCTATAACTAGAGATGTGAGTGGAGAAGGTGTCCAACAAGCTCTTTTAAAAATATTAGAAGGAACAGTAGCAAGTGTACCACCCCAAGGAGGAAGAAAACATCCACATCAAGAATTTATACAGATAGATACTACAAATATTCTTTTTATAGTCGGTGGAGCTTTTGACGGTTTAGAAAAAATTATTCAATCCAGAATAGGAAAAAAATCTATGGGATTTGGGGCTGATATACAGAGCAAAAAAATAAAAGATGTTGGAGAAGTATTAAAATATGTTCAACCTGAAGACCTGTTAAAATATGGTCTTATTCCTGAATTTGTTGGAAGATTACCAGTAATAGTTACCTTAAATCAATTAGATAAAGATGCATTAATAGATATTCTTACAAAACCTAAAAATGCGTTAGTTAAACAATATAAAGAGTTATTTCTAATGGATGGAGTAGATTTAGAGATAGATGATGAAGCTTTGGAAGCTATTGCAGAAAAGGCTATCGAAAGGAAAAGTGGTGCTAGGGGATTAAGAGGCATTATGGAAGAAATTATGCTGGATATAATGTATGAGATACCTTCGAGAGAAGATATTGAAAAATGCGTTATTAATAAAGATACTGTTAAAAATGGAGGAAAACCTACTCTTGTTCTTTCCGAAAAGAGGAAGAAAAAGACAGGTAAGAAGTCTAATAAGAAAGAATCTGCTTCATAAAACCCACGAATTTTCGTGGGTTTTGTTTATAACTATATAAATTATGGGAAACATAATATTGACTATTTTGTACTAAATGAGGCAAAATGTATAATAGATGAAGTATCTAGTAAGACAAAGGAGATGATAACATGGCAGATAATGATTATAAAACTAATGAGAGAATTATACCTCTTATTCCTTTAAGAGGACTATCAGTTTTCCCTTATATGGTTATACACTTTGATGTAGGAAGGGATAAATCAATAAATGCTTTGGAAAAAGCTATGGTTAATGATTCTTTAATATTTTTAACAGCTCAAAAGGAAGCTAAAGTTGATATGCCTAATGCTGATGAATTTTATCATATTGGGACAGTTTGTAAGATAAAACAAATGCTTAAACTTCCGGGAGATACTATTAGAGTATTAGTTGAAGGAATAAATAGAGGGAAAATAATAGAAATATTGAGTGAAGAACCTTATTTTGAAGTTAAGATTGAGGAAATATTATATGAAGGAGAAGTAAAGAAAGATAAGAAAATACAAGCTATAATGAGAATGGTGTTAGAAAGTTTTGAAGAATATATTAGTCTTGGCGATAGAATATCTCCAGATGTCTTTATTACAGTTTCAGAAATAGATGAACCTGGGAGATTAGCAGATGTTATATCATCGTATATATATTTGAAGCCTGAAGATAATCAAAAAATTCTTGAGGCTTTTGACCCTTATGAAAGATTAGAGTTATTAGATGTGATACTAAAAGAGGAAATAGAGATATTAAAAATAGAACAACAAATAAATCAAAGAGTAAGAAAACAGATCACTAAAATTCAAAAAGAGTATTACTTAAAGGAACAACTTAAAGCTATACAGCATGAACTTGGTGAAGATGATGGGCTTATGGAGGAAATTGAGGAATATAATAGTAAAATTCAAAAACTTAAGATGCCAAAAGAAGTAAAGGAAAAAACTTTAAAGGAAGTAGATAGACTTACTAAAATATCACCCAGTTCTCCTGAAGCGGGAGTTATAAGGACATACCTTGATTGGGTAATAGATTTACCTTGGAATAAGGAAACTAAAGATAGAATTAATATAAAAAAATCTAGAGAAATATTAGATGAAGACCATTATGGACTTAAAGATGTAAAGGAAAGGGTGTTGGAATACATAGCTATAAGAAAACTATCTAATAGCATGAAAGGACCTATATTGTGCTTTGTAGGGCCTCCTGGAGTTGGTAAAACATCTATAGCAAAATCTATAGCAAGGGCGTTGAATAGAAAGTTTATAAGAATGTCATTAGGCGGTGTAAGAGATGAAGCAGAAATTAGAGGTCATAGAAGAACTTATGTTGGAGCTATTCCAGGTAGAATAATATCTTTGATAAGAAAGGCAGGCTCTAAAAATCCCGTATTTTTATTTGATGAAATAGATAAATTAAATAGCGATTTTAGAGGAGATCCTGCTTCTGCATTATTAGAAGTACTAGATCCAGAACAAAACAATACTTTTACTGACCACTATTTAGATATACCATTTGATCTTTCTAAAGTTATGTTTATAACAACTGCAAATACAACTTCAACCATTCCTGAACCTTTACTTGACAGGATGGAAGTAATAAGGATACCTGGATATACTGAAGAAGAAAAACTTCAAATAGCGAAAAGGTATCTTTTGCCTAAGCAGATTAAGGAACATGGATTAAAAGAGAAAAACCTTAAGATTTCTGAGAATGCAGTTAGAAAGATTATCAATGACTATACTAGAGAGTCTGGAGTAAGAAATTTAGAGCGTAATATAGCAAATATATGTAGAAAATCTGCTAAAAAGATTGTGGAAGAGAACGTTAAAACTGTAACTATAAATAATAATAACTTGCATAATTATCTAGGCATACCAAAATACAGGCATGAGAAAGCACAAGAAAAGCACCAAGTTGGTATAGCTACTGGATTAGCTTGGACTGCTGTAGGTGGAGAGACTTTGTGTATTGAAGTAAATCCTATGAAGGGAACTGGTAAACTTCAGCTTACTGGACAACTTGGGGATGTGATGAAAGAATCTGCTATGACGGGAATAAGTTTTATCAGATCTAATGCTGAAAAATACAACATAGATAGTAACTTTTATAAAGAAATGGATATTCATATACATGTCCCAGAAGGTGCAATACCTAAAGATGGTCCTTCTGCAGGGATAACTATGGCTACTGCTGTTATTTCTGCATTAACAAATGTGCCTGTTAATAGGAATGTAGCTATGACTGGAGAAATAACTCTAAGAGGTAGGGTGTTGCCAGTTGGCGGTATTAAAGAAAAAGTATTAGGGGCAAATAGAGCAGGTATAACTAAAATATTACTTCCATGGGAAAACAAAAGGGATATGGATGATATACCTGATAAGATTAAAAGAAAAATAGAATTTGTATTTGTTAATTCTATGGATGAAGTTTTAGAGCACGCTTTAATAAAAGAGGAGGATAAGGATGAAAGTAAAAAAAGCTGAATTACTTGCAACTGTGGTTAAAAAAGAACAATATCCTTCTGAAGGTCCTGTTGAAATTGCTTTAGCTGGCAGGTCAAACGTGGGCAAATCATCATTGATTAATACTTTGATAAATAGAAAAAATTTAGCAAGGACTAGTGGACAACCAGGAAAAACACAAACTATTAATTTTTACAATATAAATGATGAGTTTAGATTTGTAGATTTACCTGGATACGGTTATGCTAAAGTGCCTTTAGCCGTCAGAAAAAAATGGGGGCAAATGATTGAAACATATTTAAAGGATAGAAAAAGTCTTAGGGAAGTAATTCTTTTACTAGATATACGGCATGAGCCAGGGGAACATGATAAGGTTATGTATGATTGGATAAAATCTTTTGGCTTTAAAGGGATAATAATTGCTACTAAAGCGGATAAAATTTCAAGAGGAAAGTGGCAAAAAAACATATCTGTTATACTTAAAAGTTTAGATATTAAAGATAGAAGTCTAGTTATACCTTTTTCAGCAACAAAAAAGATAAATACAGAAGTTATTTGGGAATTGTTAGAAGATATAATTTATAATAAATAAAAAAGTAAGGGCCCCAGATTAAGTCTGGGGTTGATTGTTTTTTTTAGGTTTAAACTCACTTAAAATCATACCTAATAGAATTAGTATACTTCCAATTATTGCTTTTGTAGTCATTATATCTCCTAAAATAATAAAAGAAAATATAGCAGAAAAAACAGGTTCTGCAGTATATATTAGTGCAGTATGAGTAGGAGAAGTAAATTTTTGCATTATATTTTGTATTATATATGCACCAGATGTTGCTAAAATTCCAGTATATATTATTCCGGACCAATCAATAAGTGTATTAGGCAATGTAAAAGTGTGCGTAGTTAAGGAAAACATAAGACTTATGAAACCTACAACTCCTATTTGAATGATTGCCAAAGAAACAGAATCTACCATATTGGTATATTTACCTACGAATATAATATGAAATGCAAAACAAAAAGCACATATTATTGTGCATAAATCACCAATATTTAGAGATAGACTAGTATCGAGTGTCATAAATCCTAAACCTATGATTGCACATAATACTCCAAATATTGTAGACTTATTTGGTAACTTTTTTGATATTATAGAGGAAGTAATTGGTACTATTACTACTGAAAATCCTGTTATAAATCCAGATTTAGAAGGTGTTGTATAATTTAATCCTACAGTTTGAAATGCATATCCTAAAAAAAGTATAGTCCCTATCATAAGCCCATATATGATTGTATTTTTATTAATTTTAATCATATTTTTGTAAAAAACAATGCTTGAAATAATAAATGCAAGGATAAATCTTAAAGCTAGAAAATTATATGTAGGTATATTGTTAAGAATATTTTTAGTTATTACAAATGTTGAACCCCAAATAGCAGTTACAGCTAATAATGCTAAATCTGCTTTTAGTTGCTTTGACATAGTATCACATTCCTTACTAATATTTGATGTTTATTTGTTATTATAACATATAAAAAAGGAAGCATAATAGTAATTTTTAGATTTCTTTAAAAATATATTAGTTAAAGGTTTAAAGATATTATTTTATGGGTAATATTATGATAAATAAAAATAAAGTTTGAAAGGAGAAATTGATATGGATAAATATGTATGTATGCCTTGTGGCTATGTTTACGATCCTAATGAAGGAGATGTTGAAAACGGTATAGAACCTGGAACTGCATTTGAAGATTTACCAGAAGATTGGGTTTGTCCAGTATGTGGCGCAGGAAAGGATATGTTTGAAAAACAAGAATAAGAGGGTTTCCCTCTTATTTTTAATTCAGGATTAAACAAGTAATTTTTGGGTAATACATAAATAGTAATTATATTATATATTTTAAGATGGATGTGATTGATTTGTGTTATATAATTGACGAAAGTGTTTGTAGTGACATGTGCAAAGTAAAGCCTTTTCTTAAAAGAATACTTAATATGATTGGCGAAAAAATACATGATAAAAACATAATGTTTGATATCAGGCTTATATTAGATGAACTCATTACAAATGGTGTTTTGCATGGTAATAAATGTGATAGAAAAAAATGCGTATCACTTTCCATCAAAATTGATAGTAATAAAGTTAGAATAGAAGTTTCAGATGAAGGAAAAGGATTTATTTATGATAAAGGAGCATATAATCCTTTAGAATTAAAATGCAGTGGGAGAGGTCTTGTGATTGTGGAAGGACTAAGTGATGAGTTTTATGTACACAACAATAAAATAATATCTATTAAATATCTTTAACCCCATAATTGGGGTTTTGTTTTTTATTTTGTATTTGACAAAAGGCAACAGGATAAAATAGAATTAGTTAGGTGAGAAAATTGTTTAAAAGGAATGATAATAATATGGATTTTTTACCTATAAATAAAGAAGATATGAAAAAAAGAGGATGGGAACAGCTAGATTTCATACTAATAACTGGAGATGCTTATATTGACCATCCGTCATTTGGAAGTGCAATAATCAGTAGGTTGTTGGAAAGTAGAGGATATAAGGTAGGGATTATATCACAACCTTCGTGGAAAAACATTGAAGATTTTAAAAAGCTAGGCAGACCTAAACTAGCTTTTCTTATAACTGGTGGTAATATAGATTCTATGGTAAATCATTATACAGTTGCAAAAAGAAGAAGAAAAAGGGATGTCTATTCACCAGCAGGTAAAACAGGAATGAGACCAGATAGGGCTTCCATAGTATATACACAAAAAGTGAGAGAGGCTTACAGTAAAGTTCCGATTATTTTAGGTGGAATAGAAGCTAGTTTAAGGAGAATGGCACATTATGACTATTGGTCTAATAAGGTAAGACGGTCAATACTTTTAGATTCTAATGCGGATTTAATAGTGTATGGTATGGGAGAAGGCCCAATTATAGAAATAGCTGAAGCATTGGAATATGGGATACCTATAGAAGAAATAACTTATGTTAATGGAACTGTATATAAAACTAATGATATAAATAGACCATATAAACCTATAATACTTCCAAGCTACGATGAAATACTAAAATCTAAAACAAAATATGCAGAAAGCTTTATGATGCAGAATAGAAATATGGACGCAGTGTATGGACGTACTTTAGTAGAACCTTATAGAAATTGTTATGTAGTGCAAAACCCTCCATACAAGCCACTGAGTCAGATAGAGTTAGATGACATATATTCACTTCCATATATGAGAAGTTATCATCCTATTTACGAAAAAGATGGTGGTGTGCCAGCAATAGAAGAGGTTAAATTTAGTATTATAAGTAATAGAGGTTGCTTTGGAGGTTGTAATTTTTGTGCACTTGCTTTTCATCAAGGAAGAGTTATACAGAGCAGGAGTCATAGCTCAATTATTGATGAAGCAAAAAAAATTATTGAAGAGCCTGATTTTAAAGGATATATACATGATGTAGGAGGACCTACTGCGAATTTTAGACATCGGGCGTGTGAAAAACAGATAAAATATGGAGTATGTCAAGATAAGCAGTGTTTGTTTCCGTCTCCATGTGAAAATTTAAAAATTGATCACACAGATTATCTTAACCTTCTTAGGAAGATTAGGAAACTTCCTAACGTAAAAAAAGTGTTTGTACGGTCAGGTATTAGGTTTGATTATCTTATGTATGATAAAAACGACGATTTTTTTAAAGAATTATGCAAATATCATATTAGTGGACAGTTGAAAGTTGCACCAGAACACGTGTCACAGAGAGTTTTAGATATGATGGGAAAACCAAGCAGAAAAGTATATGATAAATTTGTCAAGAAATATTATGAGATAAACGAAGCTTTGGGTATGAATCAATATTTAGTTCCGTACTTTATATCTAGCCATCCTGGGTCAACACTAAAAGATGCTATAGAGCTTGCAGAATATTTAAGAGATATAGGACATATGCCAGAACAGGTTCAAGATTTTTATCCTACACCTAGTACATTATCTACTTGTATGTATTATACAGGCTTAGACCCTCGTACAATGAAAAAAGTATATGTACCTAGATCGCCTCACGAGAAGGCTATGCAGCGAGCACTAATGCAGTATAAGAAAACTAGGAATTATGACTTAGTATATGAAGCATTAATAAAAGCAAATAGAAAAGATTTAATAGGTTATGGGAATAAGTGCTTGATTAGACCTAGAGAAAATAATAAAAATGTTAAATATAAAAAACAACGAAATATAAAAGGTAAACATAGAAGATAAAAAGAGAAGAAAGTTTAAAATCATTGATTTTTGTAATTGTTGTGATAAAATTAGTTTTGTTAAAAAATGTTTATTTTATTTTAAAATTAGAGGGATGTGGAAGTAACAATGGAAAAGGTGAGAAATGATATACGCAATATTGCCATCATTGCTCATGTTGATCATGGAAAGACAACATTAGTTGATCAATTATTGAGACAAAGTGGTATATTTAGAAGTAATCAAGTAGTGCAGGAAAGAGTAATGGATTCTAATGAGCTAGAAAGAGAAAGAGGTATAACTATATTATCTAAGAATACAGCAGTGAACTATAAAGGTACAAAAATAAATATAGTAGATACTCCAGGGCATGCTGATTTTGGAGGAGAGGTAGAACGTGTTCTTAAGATGGTGAATGGAGTTGTTTTGGTAGTAGACGCTTTTGAAGGGCCCATGCCTCAAACTAAATTTGTTTTGAAAAAGGCATTAGAGTTAAAACTTCCTGCTATTGTTTGTATAAACAAAATAGACCGACCTGGTGCAAGACCTAATGAGGTTGTTGATGAGGTATTAGATTTGTTTATAGATTTAGGAGCAGATGAAGAACAGTTAGATTGCCCATTTGTATATGCATCAGCTAAAAATGGAACTGCGTCATTAAGTCCTGACTGCCAGAAGAAAAACATGGAGGATTTGTTTGAAACAATAATAAAATTCATACCGGCACCTAAAGGAGACGATGAGGCTCCTTTACAAGTATTGATTTCAACTATAGACTATAATGAATATATTGGGCGTATAGGCATTGGAAAAATTGAAAGAGGTACCATTAAAAGAAATCAAGAAACTATAATAGTAAACAAAGAAAAACCTGATGATATAAAAAAGGTTAAGATAACAAATATATATGAGTTTGAAGGACTAAATAGGGTTGAAGTAGAAGAAGCAAAAGTAGGAAGTATAATTGCAGTTACAGGCGTTGAAGGTATTCATATAGGAGATACTATATGTGATGTAAATAATCCTCAACCTTTACCTTTTGTTAAAATATCTGAGCCTACTATATCTATGACATTTTCAGTAAATGATAGTCCATTTGCCGGGCAAGAAGGGAAATATGTAACATCACGGCATTTAAGGAATCGTCTATTTAGAGAACTTCAAACAGATGTGAGTTTGAGAGTCGAAGAAACAGATTCAACTGATTCTTTTAAAGTATCAGGCAGAGGAGAGCTCCATCTCTCTATTTTAATAGAAACTATGAGAAGAGAAGGATATGAATTTCAAGTTTCTAAACCACAGGTACTATATAAGATTATTGATGGTAAAAAATATGAACCTATGGAGAGGGTAACCATAGATGTACCAGAAGAATTTATTGGCTCTGTTATAGAAAAATTAGGACGGAGAAAAGGTGAAATGATAGATATGACTCATAATAATGCTGGATATTCTAGATTAATATTTTCTATACCTGCCCGTGGGCTTATTGGATACCGCTCTGAATTTATGACTGATACAAAAGGAAATGGAATATTAAATTCTATATTTGCCGGTTATGAACGTTATAAAGGAGAAATACCAAGAAGACCACAAGGTTCTCTTGTAGCATATGAAACTGGAATAGCAGCTTCTTACGGACTTTATTCAGCTCAAGAGAGAGGAATACTTTTTATAGAACCGGGAACTAAAGTTTACGAAGGTATGGTGGTAGGACAGAATCCAAAAGGTAATGATATAGAAGTGAATGTTTGCAAAAAGAAACAACAAACAAATATTAGGGCATCTGGTTCAGATGATGCATTAAGGCTTTCACCTCCTAAGATTATGAGCCTTGAAGAAGCTTTAGAATTTATTGAAGAAGATGAGTTAATTGAAATTACCCCTAATAGTTTAAGGATAAGAAAAAAGATATTAAGTAATTCAAAAAGATATAAGGCAAAAAATAGAAAATAAAGAAGTTTTTTACTATATATTAATAAAATTTAAAAATTATTGATTATTATATATATATGAGGGTATATAAATTGATGTAAGAAAATGATTATTAAATGGAGGGGTTTAAATGAAATCTTTAAAAGGGACAAAAACAGCTGAAAATTTAATGAAGGCATTTGCAGGGGAATCACAGGCAAGGAACAGATATACTTATTATGCATCTACTGCTAAAAAAGAAGGGTATGTACAAATATCAAATATATTTGCTGAAACTGCAGATAACGAAAAAGAACATGCAAAGAGATTTATGAAGTTTTTAAAGGAAAGTCTTAATGGTGAAGCTATAGAAATTAATGCATCTTATCCTGCTGCTTTAGGAGATACAAAATTTAACCTATTGGCTGCAGCAAAAGGTGAAAATGAAGAATGGTCAGAACTTTATCCTGAATTTGCAAAAGTAGCTGATGAAGAAGGTTTTCCTGAGATTGCATTTGTATTTAGGAAAGTAGCAGAAGTTGAAAAACACCATGAAGAAAGATATAGAGCTTTATTAAATAATGTAGAGAATGGTACAGTATTTAAGAAGGATAATGTCGTTAGATGGAAATGTAATAATTGTGGTTATATTCATGAGGGTACTAGTGCACCAGAAAAATGTCCAGCATGTGACCATCCTCAAGCTTATTTTGAAGTACTTGTAGAATCTTATTAATAGTTGAGGAAATTGCATAATAAAATATTATAACAAATTAATAGCAATTATGCGGTAATTATGCAATTTCCTCATTCTAACGGTTATTCTAATTTTTTATAGCTTTCTTTAAACTTTTCTAATTCTATTTCATTTGGGTCTATATTACCGTATCTTGTTTTTATGTATATCTCCCTAATCTTTTCAAGCTGTAATATATTGAATTTTTCCTTTGCTAACAGATTTATTTCTAGTGTAGTATTATATTTATTTATAAATATTTTTCGTTTTTTACATTTACTTAAAAATTTACTATAATAATATCGAATTAAATCTTTTTTATTTTTGGGTTTAAAAAATCTTCTTTTTTTTGTCTTTTTATTGTTTTTAGTAAAAATAAATTCTTTTTCTTCTATATATCCTTGTTTAATTACCACTTTATTTTGGTATCTTTTGGATAATTTTTTTATTATGTATATAGTTAAGAATATTAAAAATATAATTAACAACCATTTAAGTATTATTTTCAACACAATACTAAGTTGCTCATTAACTAGTGGAGTATATTTTTCTGAATCATAAAGTTCTGAATTTGATTGAATTTTTAGTTGGTTTTGACGTTGGCTGATTAAATTTTTAAGAAAATTTATAAGATTTTCAATCAAGTTTCCAAGTGGTTTTAATAAAAAAGCTAAGCAGTTAAATATTATATTTAAAACAAAAAGATAAGCAGCTTTTATACCAAGAATAACCATCTTCCAAAACTTTTTTACACTCAGTAAAAGAGAAATTAAAATAATTCCTATAGAGTATTTTAAGTTTTGCTTTCTAATTTCTTTTATATTTGTATAGTTTCTTAAATATTTTAAACTTCTAAACAATGCTATGCTAGATATAAAAAAGATTATCATAAAAAGAACAGAAACTTTACTGATCATATATGAAGTTTTAGTTATTAAGGAAAACAGGACTATTATTGCATAAACTATGTTTTTTAGCTTAAATGTTGAAAATGAAAAATTAATATAGTTAATTCCTTTATCTATGTAGAGATATACAATCACAGAAGAATAAATAAATAATATTAAAAATAAATCTTGCAAAAAAAGATTTAAAACAGGTATTATTAAAAAAACTGCAAAAGCATAGAATCTTTTTTTCTCTTTAAGATAAACTCCTAAAGCAATCATAGTAACTGTAACTATATATATTATGGTATATTTTATAGAAGTAAAACGGTAGTAAAAAAAATATGATAAAAAAGAAAATACAAAAGATAGTTTGTTAATTATTTCTAGTAATTTTAGTTCGAACATTTTTTTCTCCTTACATATTTGGTAATAGAAGGGTTTAATAAATCTAAATTTTCTTCAGATAGTGAAATTAAAATAAGCTTATTAGATTTTTTATTTAATATTTCAAATTGATTTAAGTAGCAATCAAAAACCTTTGGGGTAATTATAACATAAGTTTCATTTTTATTACTTCTATTAATGAGATTTTGCAGAAATATTTCGAACTCATTTGTTATACTATATTCAATCCTACCTAACATTTCAATTAAATACTCTAATCTGTTTGAACCTATTCCTGGATAAATCATGTTTTTATCCATATCCAGTCCAGAAATTCTAGCATTTGTAGCAAAACCATAAGGGATTTGTTTTGATTCTAACTCTTCTAATATTCCTCTAGATAGTGAGATGCATTCTTCTATACTTTTTCCATCGATGTTAGGCCAAAATGGCTTACCAGATTCTATATTTAATATGACTACTAATGTATTATTAATGGTAAAGTCAAAATTCTTTACCATTAACTTTCCATATTTCATAGAAGCATTCCAGTGTATATATTTTTGAGGTTCTCTTCCTGTATATTCTTTGATTCCTACAATCATCAAAGGATCATCTATTATCCATCTTTTAACGGATATATCTCCATTATAATCTCCAAAAGGTATAAGTGCATCTTTAGGTGGAAGAGATTTAGGTAAAACTACTATTTCTTGCATTTGTTCTATTTTTTTATACTTAGAGTTTATCCCTATAAAATCTTCAGCCATTAAGGTGGTAGATCTAAATATAAATCTTCCTCTTTCCCTACCCAACAATGTATAAGTCCTTTTTATTCTTTGATAGGGCAAGATAAATATATTAAAAACATGATAAGAAAGTTTTGATGTATTTGAGGTATTTGAATTGAAACTGTATTCTAAACCTTCAGGATAAGTTTCTAATATTTGCAAAAATGGTACAGAAATTAGTTTCTTATTTTCTATAGTAGAAATTACTTGAAATGGTTCATTTATTTCAACCTTATTTTTAGATAGCTCTCTATAATAGTCTAGTTTTTCTATTCCGTATATTTCTGTTAGTTTATTGAATATAAAAGTTAATACTACTAGTAGAATAAATATCCAAAGCATAGCTTTAAAACTCCTCTAAAGGAACTTGAACTTTTTTAAGAATATCTTCAATTATTTCTATAGATTTTTTCATTTTATTGCTTCCTTTTGCGTATATTCTATGATTAAATACATGAGGGGCTAATGTTTTAACATCCTCCGGTATTATAAAATCTCTACCATTTATAGCTGCATAACTTTGACAAGCTTTAAATAGAGCTATGCTACCTCTAGGGCTTATTCCAAGCTCAATATTTTTATTTGCTCTAGTCTCATTTACTATATCCATTATATAATTTAATACATCATCAGAAATAGTTACATTGGAGTAATTGTTGAATACATATTCTAATTCTTCAGCATTAATAATAGTTGTAAGAGATTCTATATTATTATTTGAATTATTGTTAAGTATTACTTTTTTTTCTTCATCTCTTTTAGGATACCCAATAGAAATTCTCATCATAAACCTATCCATTTGTGCTTCAGGAAGGGGAAAAGTACCATAAGTTTCTATAGGGTTTTGAGTAGCTAATACCATAAAAGGTATATTTAATTTTCTAGTTTCTCCATCTACAGTTATTTGTTTTTCTTCCATGGCTTCTAGTAAACTTGATTGGGTTCTAGGAGTAGCTCTATTTATTTCATCTCCTAATATAATATTTGCAAATATAGGTCCTTTCCTAAATTCAAAATTATTGGTTTTTTGATTATAATAATTTATTCCTGTAATATCTGATGGAAGTAAATCAGGGGTAAACTGGATTCTTTTAAATGAAAGGCCTAAGGTTTTTGCAAAGGACTTTACTAACATAGTTTTACCAACCCCTGGTATATCTTCTAGTAATATATGACCTCCTGATATGAAAGATACTATTAACAATTCTATTACTTCATTCTTACCAACAATGACTTTAGAAACATTATTCACAATTTTTTCTTTAAAATTTACAAAGACTTTTACATCCACAAAAATACCTCCTAGTGTTAGTTCATTATAATAATATTTCTATATATTCTTAAAAACTCCTCTTAATTTTCCATAGCTACAGTCTCCTTGAATATTATCTGTGAAATTTCTATAACTATTTTTCAAAAAAAGAAGGAATAAAAAGAAATGTATAGAATAGTTAATCATGTGGGAATATTAAGAAAAATTAGAAATATTAGAAAATTGCAAAAAAATATTTTTTTATGTCAAACAATGTCTTAATAAAGCTCTTAAAAATTGTGTAATTAAATAGGACATCTTTTCATAAATATTATAAAACACCTTGTTTTATTGTATTTCAAAGAAAGGAGGGACAAGACAAAGCGAGTAGAAAACTAACATGAATTAATATTTTATTAGAAAAATAAAGGGGGATTGAGAGATGGGTAAAAAGATCTTAGCATTATTATTAGTTGGTATATTGGTTTTAAGCTTAGTTGCTTGTGGTGACCAACAAACATCTAAACAAGAAGACAATTGGAAAATAGCTATAATGACTGGTACTGTTGTACAAAATGAAGAAGAATACAGAGCTGCACAAAATGTACTTGCAAAATACGGTGAAGAACACATAAAAGTTATGACTTACCCAGCTAAATTTATGGATGAACAAGAAACAACAATATCAAATGTTGTAAGTATGGTTTCAGATCCAGATGTTAAAGCGCTTATTTTTGTTCAAGCAGTTCCAGGAGCGTCTGCAGCAATAACTAAGGCTAGAGAGATTAATCCAGATTTATTGGTTATAGCTGGTGTTCCTGGTGAAGATCCTAAGATGATATCTGATAAAGCAGATCTAGTATTTGCAATGGATGAATTGTCAATGGGTACAACTATACCTAATCAAGCTAAAAAGCAAGGGGCTAAAAAACTTGTTCACTATTCTTTCCCAAGGCATATGTCTTATGCGCTTTTGTCAGCGAGAAGAGACATATTAAGGGAAACTTGTGAAGAAATAGGACTTGAATTTATAGATGCATCAGCTCCAGATCCAACTGGTGATGCAGGGGTATCAGGAGCACAACAGTTTATACTAGAAGATGTACCAAGAATGGTTGAAAAACACGGTAAAGATACTGCATTTTTCAGTACAAACTGTTCTATGCAGGTTCCTCTTATTAGTGCGTGCTTAGAAGAAGGAGCAATTTATCCACAACCTTGTTGCCCTTCTCCATACCATGGATTCCCTTCTGCATTAGGAATAGAAATTCCTGAAGATAAAAAGGGAGATATTGCATATATTACTGAAGAAATAAGAAAGAAGATAGCTGAAAAGGGAGGGACAGGTAGATTTTCAACTTGGCCAGTACCTTGTGCAATGATGTTTATCGAAGCAGGAGCAGAATATGCAAAAGCATGGATAGAGGGAGAAACTGATGGAAGAGTAGATATGAAAGTAGTGGAGGAAAAGTTTAAGGAATATGCCAATACTGACATTCAAATAACTACATTAGAAGAAGGCGGACAAAAATATGATAACTATTTTTTAGTATTACTTGACTATTTAAACTTTTAGTTTTAGAGGATATTTATAGTGTATTTTGAGCAGTAAGGTTACTTATTAGTAGCCTTACTGTATTTAAAATAGCTTAAACACAAGATCATAAGGTGGTGGTTGCAGGTGGAAGAAAAGTATACTCTTCAGATGAAAAATATTGAGAAAGAATATTATGGTAATAAAGTATTAAAGGGAGTCGACTTGTTTGTAAAACCTGGAGAGATACATGCATTAGTTGGAGAAAATGGTGCAGGAAAGTCAACGTTAATGAATATATTGTTTGGAATGCATGTAATACATTCTACAGGAGGATTTGATGGAGAAGTTATTCTTGATGGGGAAAAAATTAATATTAAAACACCAAATGAAGCTATGGAATATGGTATAGGTATGGTACATCAGGAATTTATGTTAATTCCTGGTTTTACATTAACAGAGAATATTAAACTAAATAGAGAAAAAACGAAGAAAAATATAATAAGTACTTTACTTGGAAGGAAAGGAGAAAAATTAAGAACATTAGATTATAATGCGATGAATAAGGATGCTAGAAAAGCATTGGATACTTTAGGATTGGATATAGAAGAGTGGGTGACTGTTGCAGGACTTCCAGTTGGTCATATGCAATTTGTAGAGATTGCTAGAGAAATAGATAAAATTGGAGTTAAGCTTTTAGTATTTGATGAACCTACAGCAGTTTTAACAGAAAGCGAAGCAAATAATTTAATTAAATCTATGAAAAAATTAGCTAGTAAAGGTATAGCTATTTTATTTATAACACATAGACTAGATGAAGTTATACAGGCTGCTGATAATATTACTGTTTTAAGAGATGGAGAATTAGTTGCTACGAAAAAAAAAGAAAATACAAGTATTGAAGAAATAGCTGAATTAATGGTTGGTAGGAAGATAAATTTAACTAGAGTTGAAGGAAACCTAGATTTAGACGAAAACAGAGA
Organism: Brassicibacter thermophilus; assembly: GCF_055378355.1. NCBI lineage: Bacteria > Bacillati > Bacillota > Tissierellia > Tissierellales > Thermohalobacteraceae > Brassicibacter > Brassicibacter thermophilus. The sequence continues at coordinate 869,374 of NZ_AP042446.1, forward strand.
AACTATATTATCAATAAGAAATTTAGAAGTTAATATGCCTGGAGAAGAAGTGAAAGGTATTAATTTAGAAGTTAAAAAAGGAGAAATATTGGGTATTGGTGGACTTGCAGGACAGGGGAAAATAGGTATTGCAAATGGAATAATGGGGCTTTGTGAGTCTAGTGGTGAAGTTTATTTAAATGGAGAAAAATTGCATTTGAATAATCCTACAGAAGCTATTAAAAAAGGATTGGCCTTTGTATCTGAAGACAGGAGAGGAGTAGGATTACTGCTTGAATCATCTATAGAATATAATATTGTAGCTACAATCATACAGAGCAAAGGTAAATTTTTAAGAAAGTTCGGTATTTTCAACCAAATTGATAGAAAAGCTATAAGAAAACATGCTTTAAAGATGATTGAAGATTTAGATATTAGATGTACAGGTCCTGCTCAACCTGTTGGAAGATTAAGCGGAGGAAATCAACAAAAAGTATGTTTAGCAAGAGCTTTGACATTAGAGCCTAATATTTTATTTGTATCTGAACCAACTAGGGGTATAGATATAGGTGCTAAAAAAATAGTTTTAGATTTATTAGTAAAGCTTAATAAAGAAATGGGAATGACAATAGTTATGACATCAAGTGAATTAGCTGAACTTAGATCTATTTGTGATAGGATAGCTATTGTTTATAAAGGGGAAATAGCAGGAATACTCAAGCCAACTGATAGTGACGAGGATTTTGGGTTGATGATGGCTGGTCAATACTATAAAAAGGAGAATAAGGGGGCTTAAAGATGACTGAAACATTACGAGAATATACTAAAAAAGTTGGCCTTCCAAGAATCATAATTGCTAGTTTTTTTGTGATTTTATTCATTCTATCGATTATATTAAGATTGCCATTTTTAACTTTAATTTATCATACAATACGTAGATTTGGTATGTATGGGGTAATGGTGCTTGCAATGGTGCCTGCAATCCAAGCAGGTACAGGCCCTAACTTTGCATTACCAATAGGGATTATTTGCGGCCTTTTAGGAACACTTATTAGTATAGAAATGGGTTATGTAGGTTTGACGTGCTTTATAATGGCTATTTTGATTTCTCTGCCTTTTGCTATAATAACTGGTTTAGTATATGGAATGTTATTAAATAAAATAAAAGGATCAGAAATGCTTGTGGCAACTTATACCGGATTTTCAATTGTATCATTTATGTGTATCATGTGGATACTTCTACCATTTAAACACAAGGAAATGGTTTGGCCAATTGGTAAAGGACTTAGGGTAACTATTGCATTAGATTCAACTTTTGGAGAAATACTTAACAATTTTTGGGCATTTTATATTGGAGAAGTTAAGATACCTACAGGATTGTTACTATTCTTTTTTGTTTCCTGTTTCTTGGTGTGGATATTTTTTAGAAGTAAGTTAGGGCTTGCTATAAGTACAGCAGGAGAGAATCCTAAGTTTGCTATAGCATCAGGAATAAATGTAGACAGATGTAGAATTCTTGGCGTGATTTTGTCTACTGTTCTTGGAGCTATAGGAATAATTGTTTACGAGCAAAGTTATGGCTATCTTCAACTTTATGAAGCACCACTTATGATGGCTTTCCCTGCAGTTGCAGCAGTATTAATAGGAGGAGCTTCGGCTCGTAGAGCAAAAATATCTCATGCTATTTTAGGAGTATTTCTTTTTCAAGGATTATTAACTGTAGCATTACCTGTTGCAAATCAGGTTGTAAAAGAAGGTAATTTAGGAGAATGTTTGAGGATGATAGTCCAAAATGGAATTATTCTCTATGCTTTGACTAAAGTTGGGGGGGAAGAGTAGTATGGATGGAATTAATGATGTTAAGATTTTAGGAAAAGGTCAATATACTAAATCTGAGAAGATAAAAAAACTTTTAACCTCCCATAGTGTTACTATATTATTTGTAATAATATGTCTTATTGCTGTTAAAGTATCAAAATTGCCTATATATTTTGTTGTAAATTCATTAGTAACGAGAATAACAAGAAACTCATTTTTAGTTCTTGCATTGCTTATTCCAGTTATGGCTGGAATGGGGCTTAATTTTAGTATTACTGTAGGTGCTATGGCAGGGCAGATAGCAATAGTCATTGCAGCTTATTTTGGAATAGGTGGGTGGCAAGGTTTCTTGCTATGTGCTGTGATGGCTGCTCCGTTAGCTATTTTATTTGGTAATTTGACAGGTAGACTTTTGAATAAAACAAAAGGGAACGAAATGATAGCAGGCATGATAACAGGATACTTTGCAAATGGCCTTTATCAGTTTCTCTTCTTATTTGCCGCTGGAACAATTATTCCAATGCACCATGATGTTATAATGTTGAGTAGTGGTGTTGGCATTAGAAATACTATTGATTTGACTAAGCACGGTGGGCTTGCAAAATCTTTAGATAACATTTACCAATATCCATTTTTTAACTTGATATTGATTATTTCTATATGTGCTATTCTTTTTTCTTTATATAAAATTATTAAAGGAAAAGGAAAACAAAATTTTAATAAGGCTAAGAATGTATTTAGGTTTATATTAAGCCTATTAATTGCTATAGTATGTGCAGTATTGATTTTCAGTAATTCAATACCAAGTAATATTAAGGTTTTGAGTACTATAAAAGTACCAATGGTGACTGTATTAGTTATAGGTATATTAGCTTTATTTAACGTTTTAATATCTAAAACTAAACTGGGACAAGATTTTAGAACAGTTGGGCAAGATAAAGATATAGCAGAGGTTTCAGGTATAGATGTAAATAAAGTCAGAATACTAGCTATAACAATTTCTACAGTATTGGCAGCTTGGGGACAACTTATTTTCTTGCAAAACATGGGCGTAATGAATACCTATGGAAGTCATGTCCAAATAGCTTTATTTTCCATAGCTGCATTACTTGTTGGTGGAGCTTCTGCGTCAAAGGCTACTGTAGGGCAGGCCTTTTTAGGGGTAATATTATTCCATACTTTATTTATAGTGTCTCCTATGGCGGGTAAGGAGATGTTTGGCGACGCTATGATAGGTGAATTTTTTAGAGCCTTTGTGGCTTATGGGGTAATAGGTGTTTCTCTCGGCCTTCATGCATGGAAAAAAGCACATGGAAAAAATATTTGATAATATAGAATCGATTATATAATAAATACCATATGTGAAATTTAAATAGGGAAATTGCATAATAAGGTAATTTAATAAATTTTGCAAGTTTAAATTTTAACCTTGTAGTAATTATGCAATTTCCTCAATATATTGACTTTTAAAACAAAGATTGATACCATATAAATATAATAAATATTAAAATAATTCAATTTTTTAGAGAGAAATCTTTAAAAAATTGAGTAATAGAGGCAGCAATAGAAAAAAACTTTGCAGAAAAGAGTAATCTAATCTGTGAAGGGAATTTTTAAAAACTTTCCTTTGACGGAAAGTTTTTTGTTTTATTGGTAAAAAAAGGGGGTAGTAAAATGTCAAGAATGAATCCTAAAGAATGGGCAGCACAGGTAGTAAAGCAGGAAGAAATTGATAAGTATCTGATTAATGGCAAAGATTTTATTGATGAGGAATTAATTTTTAATAAGCTGTCAAACAATCAAAATCCAGACAAACAACGTATAAGAGATATTATAAAAAAATCTCTTTCAATAACTAGGTTAGACCCAGATGAAACAGCTGCTTTATTAAATGTAAAAGATGAAGATTTATGGGAAGAACTTTATGAAGCTGCTGATAAAGTAAAACGTAAAGTTTATGATAATAGAATTGTATTTTTTGCGCCATTGTATTGCAGTAATTTATGTGTAAATAGCTGCTTATATTGTGGATTTAGAAAAGAAAATCCTGAGGAAAAACGAAGAATTTTAGATATGGAAGAAATAAAAAGAGAAACTGAAGTAGTAGTAAATGAAGGGCATAAAAGAATGATTGTAGTTTATGGTGAACATCCGCTTTCCGATGCTGATTATATGGCTGAAACTATTAAGACTATATATAGTGTAAAGAAAAAAACAAGACATGGTTACGGTAATATTAGAAGAGTAAATGTAAATGCAGCTCCTATGAAAATTTCAGATTTACAAAAATTGTGGAAGGTAGGCATCGGAACTTTTCAAGTATTTCAGGAAACTTATAATAGAGAATTATATGCAAAATTACATCCAGCGGGACCAAAGTCTAATTATTTATGGAGATTATATTCATTGCATAGAGCTATGGATGCAGGTATTGATGATGTTGCAATAGGTGTATTATTTGGTTTATATGATTGGCGCTTTGAGGTTATGGGACTTTTATATCATACTATTGATTTGGAAAGACAATTTGGTATTGGACCACATACTATTTCTTTTCCTAGAATGACACCTGCAGTTGGCTCTGATTTTAGTACCAAATCAAAGTATTTAGTTAATGATGATGATTTAAAAAAATTAGTTACAGTATTGCGTTTATCGGTCCCATATACTGGATTAATTATAACTGCTAGAGAAAAACCTGAGGTAAGAAGAGAGGTAATAAGAGTTGGATGTACTCAGACAGATGCTTCTACTAGAATTGGTATAGGTGCATATAGTGAAAATACTAATCCTGAAACGGATAATTCTCAGCAATTTACGCTTGGTGATACGAGAAGATTAGATGATGTTATAAGAGAATTTGCAGAAATGGGACTGATTACTTCATTTTGTACTGCTGGATATAGATGCGGTAGGACTGGGGATAAAATAATGGGATTATTAAAAGGCTGTGTTGAAGGAAAGTTTTGCAAACTAAACGCAGTTCTTACTTTTAAAGAATATCTTGATGACTATGCTTCAGAGGAAACAAAACGAGTAGGAGAAAAAGTATTATTAAAAGAAATAGAAGAGATTAAAGCGACGCCTTTTTATCAGCAGCATAATTTAGTAGAAAAATTTAATGAATACTTTGAGGAGATTTCAAATGGAAAGAGAGATTTATACTTATAAAAGCTTAATTGATATTACTAAAGGTAAAAATCTAAAGGATAAATTAAACGATACTGCAGAATTTTTATATAGAAAATATAATGTAAAGATAAATTTTTGTGAGGTATTTGGCAATCGTTGGTCTTTTTATGCAGGTGACAATGATTTAATCACAATTCAAAAGCGTATAAAGATAACGGATAAAATAGGGATGATTATTGGAGAAAATAATTTAGATGAATGTATTTGGGATGAGATAATAGTAAATATAAAAAGAATAATTTAAAGGGTGCTATTTCTAGCACTCTTTAAATTATTCTGTAGGGGGCATTATATCAAGAGTAACATTAATGTTTTTATAATTTTTATTTCTATATACAGTAAGTGTAATAGTATCTCCAGGTTCATGATTTTCGATTATGTTGGATAAATCTGTAACAGTTTCTACTTTTTCACCATCTACTTTCGTTATGATATCGTCTACTTTAAGTCCTGATTTTTCAGCAGGGCTATTATAATATACTTTTGCCACATATATTCCCTTTGGTATATTGTAATCCTTAGATATCTGATCAGTAATATTAGTTATACCTATACCTATCCAAGACCTTTTAACATATCCATTTTGTATTAATTCATTTATTATTGGAAGTGCATCATTTATAGGAATTGCAAATCCCATCCCTTCAATATCTGTTGCAGAGAGTTTTACACTGTTAATTCCAATTATTTCTCCCCTTTCATTTACTAATGCTCCTCCACTATTGCCGGGATTAATAGCTGCATCTGTTTGAATAAGCTTCATATCTTTTTCACCTATAGATAGTTTACGATCTAAAGCGCTTATTATTCCGGCAGTAACAGTGCCAGAAAACTCTTCACCTGCAGGATTACCTATAGCTACTGCGAGCTCACCTACTTTTAGCTTATCTGAATCCCCAAATTCTCCAGCTGGTAAATTATCAGCATCTATTTTTATAACTGCAAGGTCTGTTTTTGAATCTTTTCCTAGCACTCTGCCTTTAAATTCCCTACCATCATGTAATGTTATTAATATTTCTGATGCTCCATCAATAACATGATTGTTTGTTATTATATAACCGTCTTCTCTGTATATTATGCCTGAACCTGTACCTTCATTAATGCTTTGAATCATAAAACCTGTGTTTAAATTAATCTTACTCTTTATCATTACTATTGAAGGCAGTACTTTTTCAGCAACGTCTACTACAGGGCTGGTATACCATTCCGTAACTTCTTCACTTTCTGAAGCAGCTTCTACAGGCTTTGTTGTATTCATGTTGACATTTAAAAAGCCGTACACAAATGTTCCACCAATTAACATTCCTATGATTACTGAAATTAATATAACATTTATTAATTTGCTTTTTTTATATTTTTTTTCAATATTATTTTGTTCATAAACAGTATTATCATTTAAATTGTCCATAATAAAACCTCCTTAATAATTGATTTATTGTTTGATTTTATTATAGACAATAAATTTGAAGAAATTATGAACAAATTATGAATTATGCATTTTTTCGTCTGCTAATTTTAAAGTAAAAGTAAATTTTGACCCTTTACCTAATTCGCTTTCGACCCATATTTTTTCGCTGTGATTTTTAAGTATTTGTTTTACTATAGACAGTCCTAAACCTGTACCTTTAACTTGTCTTGACCTAGATTTATCAGCTTTATAAAATCTATTCCAGATATTATTAAGTTCGTTTTCTGGGATTCCACATCCAGAATCTTTTATTGTTATTATAGCTTTTTTGTTATTTGTTTTTGTACTTATATGTAAGCTACCTTTTTTTTCAGTAAATTTTATCGCATTATCTATTAGATTTGATAATACTTGAGATATACTGTCTTTTTCAGCAATTACTATTAAAGGATCTTTTTCAAATGAAACGTCTATTTCTAGGTTTTTCTCTTCAATCTTATTACTGTATTTTATAATATTTCTTCTAATAAGTTCATTTATATCAAATTTACTTAAGTTTAGTGGACTTTTTCCTGATTCTATTCTAGATAAGTCTAAAAGGTTATTTATTAATTCACTAAGTCTTTCAGTTTCACTATATATTATATTTAAATATTCTTTTTTTCTATCAGGTGTTAACTTTATGTCCATAAGTCCTTTTACATATCCTTTAATTAATGTCAATGGAGACCTTAACTCGTGAGAAACATCTGCAATAAAGCCTTTTCTCATTTCTTCAAGTTTATCTAGTTCGCTAGCCATATGGTTAAATGATTCGGCAAGCTGGCCTATTTCGTCTTTTGATTTAATAGATACTCTTTTTTTAAATTCTCCTGAGGATATAATCTTTGTGATATTGTTGATTTCTAATATAGGTTTAGAAATTTTTTGTGAAACGATATATATTAAAATGACTGCTATTAATAAAGAAATAGTTATAGAAAAAAATATAATTCTATATACTTCACTTAAGGTATCGTTTATTTCACGAATTGGAGAGTGCATAAAAACTCCTGTTACAACTTCACCGTTAACAAATATAGGGATACCTACTGTCATAACAGGACTTTCAAAATAATCATCATATGAACCTCTTTTAGTAATTATGTTCCCCTTAAGTACATTTATTATATCACTTTGAGATAGCTGTCTTCCTATCCATTTAGTTTCAGTTTTACTAGAAACACCATATACATATCCTAATTTATCTATAACCCAAATCTTTGCATTGAGGTATTTTTCAATTGCTTCTAGCTCAGTACTTAGTTTTTCGTATTTTACTTGATTATTAAGATATTTTATGATTGTAGAGTTTAGATTTTTACCTTCACTAATAAGAGCTTCACTTTTTTTATCAAAATAATAATTTTCAAGCATTTTAACCATTGAAGTGGAAAGTATGGTAAAGCTAAGGAGTATGACTATTAAATATACAAAAGTTAATTTTTTGAATACGGAGTTAAACATTTTTTTTCACCTCGAATTTGTATCCTACTCCCCAAACTGTTTTTATTTCATATTTGTCTTGAATATTTTTTAATTTTTCTCTTAATCTTTTGATGTGTACATCAACAGTTCTAGTATCGCCATAAAAATCATATCCCCATATTTGTTCTATAAGCTGTTCTCTTGTAAAGAGTTTATTTGGGTGAGAGGCAAGGAAATATAAAAGTTCCATTTCCTTTTTTGGAAGTTGTATTACATCGTCTATTACTTTTATGCTAAAATCATCCATGTTTATAGCTAAATCAGGGAAAATAATTTCATCTTGATTATTGAGGTTTATAGGATACACTCTTCTTAAAACGGCCCTAATTCTTGCTATTAGTTCTTCAGGGTCGAAGGGTTTGACTATATAATCATCAGCACCAAGTCTGAGGCCTAGAACTTTATCAAAGGTTTCACCTTTTGCAGTTAGCATAATTATAGGTATGTTGCTTATTTTTTTAATCTCTCTACATACGTCATATCCATCCATCTTGGGAAGCATTATGTCTAGTATAACTAGTTTTGGCATTTCTTTTTTAAAAACCTTAATAGCTTCTTCACCGTCATATGCTTTAACGACTTTGAATTTTTCTTTTTCTAAAAATATTTCTATAAGCTTGCATATTTCAATATCATCATCAACAACTAATATTTTATCAGCAGCATTTGACATATTATCAACTCCTAAACAAATTTAGTATTGATAGCTTGACAATAGCTATCTTTATACCTATTATATATGATATAAGAAAATTCTAACAATAATATTAAGAAAGAAGGGATTTAATTTTGGACAAAACTATACCAACTAGGAAGCAGGCTTATGAGCTTTTAAGGGAATACAATAAAAGTGATAGCTTGATAAAGCACGCTTTAGCAGTTGAGGCTGTAATGTTACATTTTGCTGAGTTATTTAATGAAGACGATAAAGAAAAATGGGGTATTATAGGATTAGTTCATGACCTTGATTATGAAATGTATCCTGACGAACATTGCAAGAAGACAAGAGAAATACTAACAGAGAAAAATTGGCCAGAAGATTATATACATGCTATAGTAAGCCATGGGTGGAAGCTTTGTTCAGATGTAGAGCCAGTTGAAAGAATGGAAAAAGTTTTGTATACTATTGACGAATTAACAGGCCTAATTACAGCTACTGCTTTAATGCGTCCAAGTAAAAGTATATTAGATATGACAGTAAAATCAGTTAAAAAGAAATGGAAACAGAAGAGTTTTGCAGCAGGGGTAAATAGGGAAGTAATTAAAGAAGGCGCAGAAATGTTAGGGATGGAACTAAATGAAGTCATAGAAGAAACTATTAAAGGAATGCAAAAGGTAGCAGAGGATATTGGATTAAAAGGAAATTTATAGCGAGTTTGATATAGCAAGTTAGGTAGCAAGTTAGGGACGGTTCCGATGTATATATCATCGGAACCGTCCCTAATTTTTATCGATAATTTTTACTAATTTTTATTCAAAAAATACTTGCATTATTAAATAATTAGTGTAATACTATATTTAGTAATACAAAATATTATGTGATAGGAGGTGAAGTGTTGAGTGGAATTAATAAACAGCTAAAAAAAGGTGTTCTTGAGATTCTTATATTAAAGCTTATAAGCTGTCAGGACATGTACGGATATGAACTAATTCAGGTTATGGAAGAGAAGAGCAAAGGATATTTTAAGCTTAAGGAAGGTTCACTTTATCCGATACTATATAGGCTTGAAGATGAGGAATTAATAGAAAGCTATTGGAATAAGGATAATGCTAGGAGAACTGTACCTAGAAAATATTATAAAATAACTAAAAAAGGAAATGCAGTTTTGGATGTATATATTAGTGAATGGAAGGAATTTTTAACAGCTACTAAAAATATTCTAGACGAGGAGGGATAATTGATGGTTAAGTCAAGCTATGAGAGATATATCAATTCAGTGGTGAATAGTATTAGATGTAAAAGGAGTACTAAGAAAAAAATAAAAGAAGATTTACTAAGCCATATACAGGTAAAAGCACAGGAAACTGGTGAAAATGACCCTTGGAAACTGATGGGAGATCCATATGAAGTTGCTAAAGAATTTAGGGAAAATCTAGATATTAAGGAAGCCTATGAATATGAATATATTTCAGAAACTAGGATACTTGGATGGCCATTAGTTCATATAAATTATAAAAGAAATGGATTTGCAAGGGGTATTATTGCTATAGGTAGCGTTTCAGTAGGAGTTATAAGCTTAGGGGGCATTTCTATTGGGCTATTATCTTTAGGAGGGATGTCTTTAGGACTGCTATTATCTTTAGGAGGGGTTTCAGGTTCACTAGGTATTGCAGCAGGTGGGTTCGCTACAAGTTATTATTTAGCATTAGGGGGTGCAGCTATTGCAAAGCATTTTGCTTTGGGAGGATATGCTCAAGCTAATGTAGCTATTGGTGGTATAGTTAGAGGAATAGTAGGTATTTATAATACTAAGGGTACTGGCGATGTAATGATGAAAATACCTGTAGATAAAGGTTTATTTTTTAAAGAAGTACGAAAATTATACCCTAATATTGATAATTTAACTTTAAAAATATTAAAGTTTTTTATTAGGTGAAGAATCTGCATGATAATAAAAATGTTAAAGATATATCTTTATAGATATAACAAATAATAGGAGGGGTTATATTTATGAGTTTAAATTCACTTAAAGATAGGATTAAAGTAATAAAAGGAGATATAACTAAAATTTCTGTAGATGCAATTGTAAATGCTGCTAATAATAGTTTACTGGGTGGTGGAGGTGTTGATGGAGCAATACATAAAGCTGGAGGAAAGGCTATACTAGAAGAATGTAAAAAAATAAGAGACAAACAAGGTGGGTGTAAAACAGGAGAGGCTGTTATAACTACTGCAGGTAATTTAAATGCTAAGTACGTTATCCATACAGTTGGGCCTATTTGGCATAATGGAAAAAATGATGAAGAACGTTTATTGGCTAATTGCTATAAGAATAGCCTTAAATTAGCTGTAGAAAACAAAATTAAAACTATTGCTTTTCCTAACATAAGTACAGGTGTTTATAGATTTCCTAAAGAATTAGCTGCTAAAATTGCTATAAAAGAAGTAAAGCAATTTCTTGAAAAGGATAATACAATAGATGAAGTAATCTTTGTATGTTTTAGCGATGAAAATTATAAATTGTATTGTAATCTTATTTAAAAATAACAAAAATTCAAGGTAGAACCTGAAGGGGGAAAACAGTTCTACCTTGAATTTTTATTCTAAATCAAACTTAGAGTATTTTGGCACAGTTTTATTAAATTCATCATAGATGTTTTTTCTTAAGTTTTCATCATTAAATATATCAAATGCAGTTAATGCTAAAGCCTTTGCTCCTTTTAACATTTGCATATGAGCTTTATCAGTTATAGATGCATGGGTAAAATCTATAGAATGGCTGTTTATTCCTGGTTCAGCTATTTTAATATAGGAATGTATAGTTGGTACTATAAGACTGACATTTCCTATATCTGACGAACCGTATTTCATGTTTGGTTTAGGATACTCCATGATTTCATCAAATTGTGCAATGTTTTCTTTAAGCTTCTCATCAATACATCTATTTGGATATCTTTCAGAATAAACGAGAGTTTTAGTAATTTGTGCTTTTGCTCCCGTAAGATCTTCAATAGCTTTTACAATGCGTTCTATGTTATTAACGACAATTTTTAAATCACTAACGGTGTCTGCTCTAACACTAAAGCTACATGATGCATAGTCAGGAATAACATTTGGAGCTTTCCCTCCATTAGTTATTATACCGTTAATATTAGTTTTTAGAGGAAGAAGTGCTCTTATATGATCTATGCAATTAAATGTTTGTATTACTGCCTGTAAAGCGTTGATACCATCTTCAGGAGAAGATGAGTGGGCGGATTTACCGTAATAATCTATTGTTACTTTTCTAGTTGCTAGTCCACCTCTACATATAAGGTTTGATGTACTAGGATGTAGCATCAAGGCGTAGTCAATATCATCAAATACACCATTGTTAACCATTATTACTTTTCCACCGCCACCTTCTTCAGCGGGTGTTCCTAAAACGACAATATTACCATTTATTTCATTAGCAATCTTACTTAAACCTATTGCTGCACCAGTAGACATAGCAGCGATTAAGTTATGTCCACAACCATGTCCTATTTCTGGTAGAGCATCATATTCAGCTATAAAAGCTATGGTAGGACCTTCTTTTTTTCCTTTATATTCGGCTCTAAAAGCTGTTTTAAGTCCAGCTATTTCTTTTTCTATCATAAAACCATGTTTATTAAGTAAAGATGTTATATTATAAACTGCATTATATTCGTTAAAAGCAAGTTCAGGTTTTTCGTGAATTTTTTTGCTTAAATCAATAAGTTCATCTTTAACTTTTTCTATTTCATCAATAATTTTTTGTTTTAATGTCATAAAACTCCCACCTTATAATTTAATAAAGATGACATAATATAAAATGACCTTTTTCAACTTCTTTTTCCATAGGCATTTCTTCTTTGCAAATTGGTTTAGAATATGGACATCTTTCGTGAAAATAGCACCCACTAGGTAAATTAATTGCACTTGGTATTTCACCTTCAATACCTTTAGAATTTTTAAGATTTGTGCCTGAGAGTTTGGGTACTGCTGAAAACAAAGCTTGAGTATATGGATGCAGAGGATTATTAAATATATGATTTTTACTGCCTTTTTCAACAATTTTACCTAAATACATGACTCCTAAATCATCTGTGATATGTTTTACTACAGATAAATCATGTGCTATAAATAAATAAGAGAAATTATATTCATCTTTTAAGTCCATAAGTAAATTTAATATTTGAGCTTGAATAGATACATCAAGTGCAGATACTGGTTCATCAGCAATAATGAATTCTGGCTCAACTGCTAAAGCTCTTGCTATTCCTATTCTTTGCCTTTGACCACCACTAAATTGATGAGGGAATCTTGTTGCCTGTTCAGGTCTTATTCCGACTTTTTCTAATATTTCTAAAGCTTTTTCTCTTGCTTCATTTTGCGAATTTGCAACTTTATGAAACAACATGGGCTCTGTTAAGATATCAATGATTTTTTGTCTTGGATTTAATGAAGCATATGGGTCTTGAAATATCATTTGCATTTTTTTTCTGTACTTGAGCATTTTGGTTCCGTTGAGATTAGTTATATCTGTTTCTTTAAATTTTATAGTTCCACCTTTAGGTTCAATAAGTTTAATAATAGTTCTTGCAGTAGTCGATTTTCCACACCCCGATTCTCCAACAAGACTATAAACTTTTCCTTTACTTATACTAAATGAGATATCGTTTACTGCATTTACAATGCGTTCTTCTTTTATAAATTTTCCGTTTCTAAATTTTATTTTATCTAGTATTCCTTTATTAAGATCAAATTTTTGTACAAGATTTTTTACTTCAAGTACTGTTTCCATTTATTTCACCTCCTTTGTTAATGGGAAGTGGCATGCAACATAATGACCTTTATTAACTTCTATAAGTTCAGGTTCTTTTTCTATACATATATCTTTACAATATTTACATCTAGGAGAGAAATTACAACCTTTAGGTAGATTAAACATATTAGGAACAATACCTGGTATTGCTTCTAACCTTTTTTTCTCCTTATCAAGATCTGGAATAGAGTTGATTAGTCCTTCAGTATAAGGATGTTTATGATTATATACTATAGTTTTGGTATTTCCAGTTTCTACAATTTTTCCACAATACATTACGTTTATTCTATCAGCTATTTCCGATATTACTGCTAAATCATGAGTAATAAGCATTAGTGCGCAACCTTGCTCCTTTACAAGGTTTGTCATTAACTTTAAAATTTGTGCTTGTATAGTAACATCTAAGGCAGTCGTAGGTTCATCGGCTATTATAAGCTTTGGATTTGCTGCTAGAGCGATAGCTATTACTACTCTTTGCCTCATACCACCACTAAATTGATGAGGATAGCTCTTAAGCCTGCTTTCAGGATTTGAAATGCCAACTGCTTCTAATAATTCGATACATCTTTGTTTTCTTTGATTTTTTGTTAAATTTTCATGAAGTATTAGTACTTCTTCCATTTGTTGACCTATTGTATAGACTGGATTTAAAGAAGTCATAGGATCTTGAAAAACCATAGCAATATCTTTGCCTCTAATTTTATTCATTTCACTTTCAGATTTCTTCATTAAATCTTCGCCATTAAATATTATTTCACCAGATTCAATTTTCCCTGGTTCTTCTATAAGACGTATTATTGAAAAGCCAGTTATAGATTTACCTCCTCCAGATTCACCTACAACACCTAGTATTTCACCTTCATGTATATCAAAGCTTATATTATCAACAGCTTTTACTATTCCTTTAAAAGTGTGAAAATAGGTTCTTAGGTTCTTAACTTCTAGTAGCTTTTTCTTCATTTTATCACCTCTCTTTACTTTAATTTAGGGTTTAACTCATCCCTTAAAAAATCTCCTAGTAGATTTATGCCAAAAACGATAATCATAATATATAATCCTGGGAAAATTGATACCCACCATAGACCACTGTATAATACATCAAAACCATTATTACATAGCATGCCTAAAGAAGGCCTAGTTACAGGGACTCCTAATCCCAAAAAACTGAGAGTTGCTTCAGTAAGTATAAAAGAGCCTACTTGAATTGTAGATAATACAATAATAGATGTAAAAACATTTGGAAGAACATGTTTAAATATGATTCTGAAACTAGGAAGTCCTATAACTTTAGTTGCTTCAATGTATTCTTGCTTTTTTACAGATAGTGTTTCACCTCTAACAGTCCTAGCATATCTTACCCAACCTACCAACGATAAAGCGATTAATATATTAGCAATACCTCTACCAAATATAGACATTAAAAATAAAGCAATCAACATAGTAGGGAAAGAAAGCTGAATATCTGCTATACGCATTATTATTGCATCTATTTTTCCTCCAAAATATCCAGATATAAGTCCAAGTGTTATGCCTATTGCACTAGCTAATAATGTTCCAACAACACCTATAATTAATGAAACTCTACTGCCGTAAACTATTGCACTAAGCATATCTCTTCCTTGTTGATCAGTACCTAATAAAAATTTTGTTTCGCCACCATCAATCCATGCAGGAGGTTTGTAAGCATTGCTTAGCTCAATATTGGACATTTCATAAGGATTTTGAACCGTAAATAATGGCCCTAGTATTGCAACAAGAATTACAGTAATAACGATGATTGACCCTATAATTGCTGTAGCTGATTTTTTATAGTTATGAAAAAATTCTGAACCTAAAAAAAGTTGCCATCTGCTTACTTTCATATTATCACCTACCTTTTGATTATTTTAAATCTATTCTTGGATCAATAATTGTATAAAGTATATCAACAATAAAATTGATAAACACAAACATAACAGCGACAAATAGTATATATGCAGCTACAATAGGTCTATCTGCACTAGTTATAGCATCAATTAATAGTTTACCCATTCCAGGCCAAGCGAATATTGTTTCAGTTATAGTTGTAAAAGCTATAAGTGAACCAAGTTGAAGTCCAAATATTGTAACGACTGGTATTAATGTATTTTTTAGGGCATGACCAAATAGCACCTTTCTTCTAGGGACTCCTTTTGCTCGTGCAAATTTTACATAATCTTGTCTTATATTTTCTTGCATTCCAGCACGAGTTAAACGGATTATTGTTGCGATACTACCTAATGCAAGAGTTATAGCAGGTAAAATGATATGTCTCCATCCGTCTACAGTAGCAAGACTAGTTCTTATACCAAATAAAGAACCAACTTCGCCCCTACCTGATACTGGTAATATTCCTAAAGATAGACTAAAAACAAATATCATTAACATCCCTATCCAAAAAGAAGGCAAAGATATTCCTGCTATGGATAATGTCATAACTGTTTTGCTAAATAATTTTTTAGGGTATGCTCCAGAAAATACTCCTAATGGAATACCGATTAATGCAGATAATATCATAGCAACAATAACAATTTCTAAAGTAGCTGGAAACCTTTCTATTATTAATCCCAATGCAGGCTGATGATATATGTATGATTTACCAAAATCACCCTTAAGTGCATTTTTAACAAATACTCCATATTGCACAGGAAGTGGTTTATCTAAACCTAAATATTCTATAGCTGCTTGAATTTCTTCTTCTGTAGCATTTTCTTTTACCATTAAATATACAGGATTTCCCATAACATTTGTAAACATAAACACTAGTAAAGATACTACGAATAATACCAAAATAAGCTGGAATATTCTTGTTACTAAATATCGAAGCATATTATCACCTCCAAAAGTTATATGAAAACATAAAGGAAAGGGAAATATTTCCCTTCCTTTATGCATTATTTCTACAATTATTTATTAAACTTCATATCCCAAGCATGTATATAATTATCTTTTCGTGGATGATAAGTTATGTCTTTACTATGAGCATATATATCTTGTTGGAAGTGAAGCGGAATATAAGCTATGTCATCAGCAGTAATTTTCCATACCTTTTGCATAATTTCATCTCTTTCTTTTGGATCAGCAGTTGATATTGCTTGATCAATTAGTTTATCTACTTCTGGGTTTTGATAATAGCCCCTATTTACTCCACCATAACCATCTTTTATATAACCATCTTGTGACATACTGTAAACAAGGTCAAGTCCCATAAGAGCACTTTCTCCACCACTATCAGCCCAACCAGTCATACATAAATGAGTATTGTCACCTTCTCTATTAGTAGCACTTATATAGCTAAAGAATACAGTCCTTGACATTAGATTTAAGTTAACTTTAATTCCTACTTTTTCCAAATACCCAGCAACTGCAGTTGCAATTTCAGCATCATTTATATATCTATCATTAGGTGCATCCAAAGTGACTTCAAATCTATATCCATCATCTTGCCTTGGATATCCTGCTTCATCTAAAAGCTTTTCTGCTAAGTCTGGATCATAACTTAATCTTTCTATATTAGGATTGTACCCATTAAATCCTTCTGGGATATAAGTAGCTGCAGGAGTTGCATATCCATTCATTATTTTTTCTATGATTTCTTCTTCATTTATTGCACGATACATTGCTTCTCTTACCTTTATGTTTTTAAATGGATTAGATCCATCAGGAGATTTTAAAGGCATTTCTGCATCTTTACTTGGAGTGTCTGTCCAACCAGCAAGGTTAAGATATATTACTCTTAAACTTGGTTGTGTTACGATCTCAATATTATCTTTTGCTTGAAGTATTTCTATATCACGTACAGGAACATCTGCTATGAAGTCAACAGAGCCAGATACCATGTTTGCAGTACGTGTTCCTTCATTTGTTATAGGCTTAAATGTTACTTTTGTTATTTGTGGTAATTCACCCCAGAAATTATCATTTCTTTCAAATACTATTCTGTCACCTCTAACATGTTCAACAAATTTGTACCTTCCAGTACCATTTGGATGTAGTGCAATCCATTCATCAGTTTGTCCTTCACAAGTTTCTTTGTCTAGAATCATCAAATCTTTTAAGTGTGCTAGAAGCAAAGCGTTTGGTTCTTTACATACAATTTTAACAGTATTATCATCTACTTTTTCATAACTTTCTATTGTAGAAGAAACATATTTAAATGCTGACATTTCTTCTTTTGATCTATCAATTGAGTAAATTACATCATCTGCTGTAAAATCATTTCCATTATGGAACTTTACGCCTTTTCTTAAGTGAAAAATCCAAGTTTTTGCATCATCTGACACATCCCAGCTTTCTGCAAGAGCAGGTTCTGGTTGTAAATTTGCATTAGGTGCTACAAGTGGATCAAATAAGTGGTTATTTATTGCATTAGTAATTGTTTCATTTAATGCATATGGGTCTAAGGAATAAGCATCTCCAGCTAGTCCTATAATTACTTCTTTTGGAGTATTAGTAGTGTCTTCACCCGATGAGCTATTATTATTTGTGTCAGTGTTACCACCACAACCTGTTAATAAAGAAATCAGTAATGACATGATTAAAAATAATGCAGTTGCTTTTTTGTACATTTAAATTCCCCCTTATAATTTAATTATTTATGTAGCTTTGATACGATAATATGATAATTTAATAAAGTATTATAAAATTTTTAGAAAAAATTATATAATAAAGAATTTATGACTTGTAAAATTTTGATTCTGTAGTAATTATGTAATTTATTTAATTAATATTCAATTGATATTCAATTAGTAATAAATGAAAAATTGTGATAATTCTGACTAATAAAATTGTCACATACAAAAAATAGAGCGAATTATTTTTATTAATTATTTATGTTTTTTATCAATAATAAACGTATTTGTTCAAGATTGTCTAAATGTTGCATTAGCTTATCTTTCATATTAAAACTAAGCATAACAAGTAGTATTTCTATTAAAGAAATAGTAGAGGAAATAAAGTTGTGAAATACAAGAGAGTCGGTACAGCATTTTAAAACATACTTAGAGTTTTCTGCTAATGGAGATTTATCACTATCTGTAATAGTAATAAAAGGATAATTTTTTTTAGCTAAGTATTTAGCAATTCCAATGACATTATGAGAGTATTGAGGAAAAGATATTAAGATAAAACAATCTTTTACTGAAGAATTTGCTATTTCTGTACTTGATGAAATTATATCTCCAGCTTCTATTATCCTACTATCAATATTAATCAATTTTAGTCTATTATTAAGATATTCAGCTACTACTTTTGACATTCCTTGACCACATATATATATTTTTCTGGCATTGCTAATTACTTGACATACTTTTTTTAAAATATCAATATCATTATTTTGTATGACTCTATTATAATTAAATTTTTGTATTCGGATGGTATTATTATAAGCATCATATAAGTTATCAATTTCTTGGAGTGAAGATTTTATTTCTGTTGGAATGTAGAGTTGTTTTTTTACTAGTTCTTGAAAAAGTTTTTTCAATTCTGTGAAGGAACTAATGCCAATACTTTTACAAAAATTTAATATAGTTACTTCTGATACGTTAATTTCTTCGCTTATTTCTTTTAAACTCATAAATCCTATTTTTCCACTATTTTTTATGAGATACTCAGCAATAATTTTTTGCTTATTACTTAGTTGATTCATATTATCAAATATATTATCTATGATAGTCAAAGGTATCACTCCTTTTTAGTATAATACTATAATTTGAAATTGAAGTCAATAGATTTTTTTGAAATTTTAAAGTAAACACTTTATTTTTTGAATTTTGCATATATTTAGTTGTTTAGAAGTTTTTGATTAATTATATATGCTATTTTTGTTAATATTATAGTAGCTACTATAATATTAACAAAAAATCATATTAATAATTTTATAATTTAAAGTAAATAATAAAATATTGTGATATAATCAAATTACATCTAATATAAAGGGGGACTATATATGGCAATAGTAGCAAAAACTTATAGAGGCAATATCATTGACCTCACACATATAGGACATATTGCAGTGGTTGACTATACTGGAAAGATACTATATAAATATGGCAATCCTGAAAGAGTAACTTTTGCTCGATCATCTGCTAAACCTATACAAGCTATACCAGTTTTAGAAAGTGGAGCAGTAGAAGAATATGGAATAACAGATAAGGAGATAGCTATTTTTTGTGCATCTCATAATGGAGAAAGTTTTCATGTTGACGCAGTACGAAGTATTTTAAAAAAAGCTGGATTAAATGAAGATTATCTTCAATGTGGATCTCATTATCCTTTGGCTTCTTATGTTACGGAAGAAATGAAGAGTAAAGGAATAACACCAGAGAACATACATTGTAATTGTTCCGGCAAACATTCTGGAATGCTTATAACTTGTAAATATTATGGGGAAGATTTATATACTTATTATAAACCAGAGCACCCTGTACAAAAAAGGATAATGAAAACGATTTCCGAAGTGTGTGAATATGATGAAGACAAGATATTAACAGCTGTAGATGGATGTGGTGTTCCAGTACATGCTATGCCCTTATATAAATTTGCACAAGGATTTGCAAGATTGTCAAAACCTGATGTATTTAGTGCTGATAGGGAAAAAGTCATAAGGAGAATTACTAGTGCAATGACAAAATATCCTGAAATGGTAGCAGGAACAGATAGAATTTGTACTGATTTAATGAAAGTTTGTGGTGATAGGCTATTTGCTAAAGGAGGTGCAGCTGCTTATTATGCAGTTGGACTAAAGGATAAAGGTATTGGAATAACATTTAAAATCGAAGATGGAAATTCTAAGATTGTGCCAGCAGTAGTATTGGAAACATTAAGGCAACTAGATGTTATAAAAGACGAAGAACTTAAGAAGCTTGAAAAATATTATGTTTTAAAGATTAAAAATCATAAAAAAGAAATAGTTGGTGAGACAAAAGTAGAATTTAAATTAGTAAAAAACATATGATTACAGAAATAGAGTGAAATTTCACTCTATTTTTTATGGATTTTTAATTCGTTCATATAGGAAGTTACTGTTTTGGTATTAATTTAAGAACATTAATTATGAAAAGATAATAAAATTATCTGAGGAAAATAAGTAAATAAGCTATGTTTTAGGGGTTATTTATTAATTTATAGGATAGCAAAGGATGAAGAAAATAAGAATAATATTTCAGAAAGGATGTTTTGTATGAAAAAAAGCTACAAAAAAATTTTCTCATTATTTTTAGCTTTACTCACAATTATTTTAATTTCAATTAATGTTTTTTCTGAAGGTGTAAGCTATAATTTTCCACAAATTAGGTTTCGCAAATTGCATGAAGAAAAAAATCAAGCTGATGCTGAAGTTGAAAAAAATAATGAAGAAGTAGCTAAAATGATCAAAGAAAAAATTGGAGTTGATGTAAAAGTTAAGGAAGGTATTTTATCCTATGAACCTGAAAGAGCTTTATATGATAGAAATAATAAAGTATCTAAAGTAATTAGGGAAGCTAATGGAATTGATGTAGAAGCTACGGAGGGTGTTTTATACATAGACCCTGAAGAAGCAAAATCTAATAAGAATTATAAATTACCTAATATATCACCTATTATTATACCAGATACATTACTTTCAAATTATCCTTATAATAAGAGCAACCAAAATGGAATAAGAAACTTTTTATATTCAGAATATTTATTTAAACTTAATACCCAATTTAATTCTAATGCTAAAATTTTTCATTATGCAGATTTTTATAGCCAAGATGACAGTTATATGTTTACTATAAGTGGAAACAATGTAGATGATATATATTGTACATCATTAAATATATATGGGGATTATGTTAATGATTATTTAGATAATAATATTAATTCTTATTATGTCATTATGTATTGTGATGATAGTGATTCTATTTTGCAAAATGTCAATTATACTGTAGATTGTTTACTAGAGTAAAATGAGGAAATTGCATATTTTCTACGCAAATGTAAATATGCTTAAAGATCTTGCTGATTATTATGATATTATTAAAAAATAAAGAAAAACCTTATCATGAAAAATGATAAGGTTTTTCTTTATTTGAGTATGTTATGCTAAAGGATAAAAACTTGTATATACAACGACTTAATAAGCAATTTGTAATAACTTACTAAATAATATTTTTATAAAATAGCATAATAGGCTATAATTAAAATATATATTTCTAATGTATAATTATTTATTGGAGGAATGAGTATGAAAATAGGTTTTTTTGATTCTGGTATTGGGGGTATTACCGTATTATATGAAGCTTTGAAATTGTTGCCTAAAGAGGATTACATATATTATGCAGATGTATTACATGTTCCATATGGAGTTAAACCTAAAAATGAAGTAAGAAAATATGTTTTTGACGCTATAGAATTTATAGTAAAACAAGGAGTTAAGGCTTTAGTAATTGCATGTAATACTGCTACAAGCATAGCTATAGAAGATTTAAGACTTAAATATAATATTCCTATTATAGGAATGGAACCAGCAGTAAAACCAGCAGTTGAAAAGAATAAAGACAATAATAAAAGAGTTTTAGTTACTGCTACACCACTAACTTTGAAAGAAGAGAAATTAAGAAATCTTATTGCTAAATTAGATAATGAGCATATTGTTGATTTATTACCCTTACCAGGGTTAGTAGAGTTTTCTGAGAGACTTGAATTTGATGAAAATGTTGTTTTACCTTATTTGAAAAAACAGTTATATAGTTATGACTTAGAAAAGTACGAAACTGTTGTACTAGGTTGTACACATTTTTCTTTTTACAAGGACATGTTTAGAAAATTGTTTCTACCTAGTGTTAATATAATTGATGGAAACATTGGTACCGTTAAACATCTTAAAAGAACTATAGAGAAAGAGAATTTATTAAATAATGGAAGTGGTAAAATTACTTTTTATAGTACTGGAACTGAAGTTAAAGACAGTATGGAATTAGAAAAATTTGATATTTTATTTAAAAGGCTAAAAGATATTGATAGATGTTGAATTATAGCATAATTTAATGTATGAGCGACTTTGTTGTTGTATACATATAATTACTAGTAAATGGAGGTTGAATAAATAAAGATATTATAGTATAATTATAAATAATTTTACTGATTGTGTAATATTCGGAATATTAAAACTGTGGAAGGAGAGACATTTATGGCAACAAACATATCAGTAATTATTATATTTATATTATATTTAACTTCCATGCTAGGTATCGGATTCTTTTTTTATAATAAAGAGGAAACAAATAAGAATTTATCAGGTTATATATTAGGTGGAAGAGAATTAAATTCATGGGTTGCTGCAATGAGTGCAGGAGCGTCAGATATGAGTGGATGGTTGTTGATGGGGTTGCCAGGTGCTGCATACGTATCAGGTTATTCAGCTGGATGGATCGGGATAGGGCTTGCTGTTGGAACGTATTTTAATTGGAAATTAATCGCCAAAAGACTTAGGATTTATACTGAAATTGCAGGGGATAGCGTAACATTGCCAGATTATTTTGAAAACCGGTTTAGAGATGATAGTAATATTCTTAGGGTACTATCTGCAATTTTTATTTTGTTATTTTTCTTTGTATATACTTCTTCTGGATTTGTAGCAGGTGCTAAGTTGTTTAATACAGTTTTTGGATTGTCTTATACTTTGGCTTTAATAGTAGGGGTCGTAGTTATTCTTGGTTATACATTGTTAGGTGGATTTTTAGCGGTTAGCTGGACTGATTTTTTTCAAGGGACTTTAATGTTTATTGCTTTAGTAGGAGTTCCTATTGGAGTGTTTTCGGCGTTAGGTGGAATAGGAGATACAATGTATTCTATAAAGAGTCTAAATCCAAATTTAATCAATTTATTTAAAAATCCTGACGGAAGTTTGTTAGGGTTTTGGTCTACAGTATCATTGCTTGCTTGGGGACTTGGATATTGTGGTCAGCCACATATTTTGGCACGATTTATGGCAATAAAGAGTGCTAAAGCTGTTAAAAAGGCAACATGGATTAGTATGGGATGGGTTGTTATTAGTTTATTTTGTTCTGTATTAATTGGTACTATAGGAATAGTATTCTTGAAAGACGCTCCACTAGAAGGTTCTGCTGTTGAAGAAGTATTTATGGTGTTGATTCAGGCAGTATTTCATCCATTAGTATCCGGAGTCTTTTTAGCTGCCATATTAGCAGCTGTAATGAGTACTGCTGATTCTCAATTGTTAGTAACATCTTCTTCATTTACAAAGGATTTCTATCAAGTATTTTTAAAAAAGAACGCTACAGATAAAGAACTAGTTAATGTTAGTCGTATGTCTGTAGCAATTGTAACAGTAGTAGCTTTTATAATTGCTTTAAATCCAGAAAATAAAATATTGGATTTAGTTTCATATGCATGGGGTGGACTTGGAGCTTCATTTGGACCAGTAGTACTAATATCATTGTATTGGAAAAATATGACTAAAAATGGAGCTATAGCAGGAATGATAACTGGTGCATTAACTGTGATAATTTGGCATGAGTTAAGTGGAGGATTGTTTGAGGTATATGAATTGCTGCCAGGGTTCGTATTTGGATGTTTGTCAATATTTGTAGTAAGTAAGTTAGATAAAAAACCATCAAAAGAAATTCAAAATGAATTTAATGAAGTTATAGCTTTATTAGATGAGGAATAGAGAAGAAGGAAAGCTGTCACAATTTGTGGTAGTTTTTCTTTTTTTCTACTCATTGACTTTTAGTACAAAATAAGATAAAATCAGCTTGGTGATTGTAATGCCCTTTTCTTTAAGGGGTATTTTTATTTGTTACCTTCTAGCATAAAAGTGCAATAATAACTATATTTTGAAGAGGTGAACAAAATGATAAGAACTATCAAAGATTATACTATTATTAGTATTGGAGTAATTATTGTAGCATTAGGATTATCTCTTTTTTTAATACCAGCTGATTTAGCCGTTGGTGGAGTAACTGGATTAGCAATGGTTATTAATAATATTTTTCCTAAAATAGACATAGGTCCTATAATGTTTGTAACTAATATAATATTGTTTATTGCTGCTTTTATATTGGTAGGTAGTAAATTTGGTGCAAAAACAATATATGCTAGCTTTGCTCTAACTGGAGTTATATGGTTAATAGATGCAATTTTACCCATAAAAGAACCTTTAGTAGATGATATGTTTTTAAATCTTTTTTTTGGGATATTAATCCAAGGCATTGGAATGGGAGTCCTTTTTTATCAAAACGCTTCTACTGGGGGTACTGACATAGTTGCTAAAATATTAAATAAATTTTTTCACATTGATATAGGTAAGGCACTATTGCTTTCTGATTTTGCTATTACATTTTTAGCTGGATTAACTTTTGGATTAGAATTGGGTTTATATGCGTTATTAGGAGTTATAATGAATAGTTATGTTATAGACAATGTTATTGAAGGATTAGATTTGAAAATTAATGTTTCTATAATTAGTTCATATCCTGATGATATAAAGAAATATATTAATATGAATCTTGAGCGAGGAGCAACTATATACAAAGCAGAAGGGTCATATACTAATAAAGACAAGATGGTTATAAATACTGTACTAAATAAAAAAGAGTTTATAAGGCTTAAACAATTTATCAAGCAAAAAGATAAGGATGCTTTTGTCATAGCCTCAAATACTAAGGAAGTGTTGGGAAATGGTTTTGGAATGCCAGTATAAATATTAAAATCAAGGGAATAAATCCCTTGTTTTTTTTATGCTATTAAAATGTTTAATGCAGTATAAGAAAGTGTAATTATCGATCAAAGATTGTTTGTTATATAATAAACACAAACAAAATATTAAATAAGAAAGTGGGGGTAAATTTAATGTTAAAGAAGGCTAGTTTAAATAATAGTGAAGTTACATTAGGGTCCTTAGAAACAAAAATAGAGACTGATTTAAACAAAGTTGAAAATTTAATTGGTTTCATTGGAATTTTATTAGTATTATTTTTAGGAAAATCTCTATTAAAAACAGATATGTTGTTTTTTAGACTTCTTATAGGTACAGGTTTAGGCTATACTTTGACAAGAGCTTATACAGGATTTGCAGGTAGTATAAATCGTGCTTATAATACTGGTTCAACAAAGCTAATGAGGACATTGATGTTTATGTTTTTCATATCAGCATTGTTAACAACAGCTTTTCTTTATAAAAATGATCCTACAAATTATAACCTTTGGATAAATCCTATTAATTTTGGATTGTTATTAGGTGGGTTTTTATTCGGTTTTGGAATGTCATTTTCATCATGTTGTGCAAGTGGAGTTCTTACCGATTTAGTAACAGGATTACCTAGAGCATTTGTTACATTGATATTTTTCGGTATAGGTGTATTTCTTGGTTTTCCTCTACAGGGAACGGCAAGTTGGATTAGAAGTTCATGGTTTTCTACGCCAACGGGAGAATCTTTTTCTGGAGGAGTATTTTTACCAGATTTATTTAAATGGGATGGATTTGATGGATATTTAGGAGCCATTATACTAATTGGAATACTTTGCAGTATAGTTGTTTCCATATCATATAGCTATGAAAAGAGACGTAAAGAAAATAATACCTATATTGGTCATCCTATGGAGAAAAAACAGGATTTAACGGAATCATTTGATACCAAGGATTTTAAGTTATTTAGCTCCAAAACATATTACCATATATTTACTAAACCATGGACATTGAAACAAGGAGCAGTAGTTCTTTCAATAATATTTGCATTATTAATGGGTGTAACCAAAGCAGGATGGGGGGCATCCACGCCTTATGGTATCTGGTTTGGTAAAGTATTAACTTTATTTGGAGTGTCAGCTGAATCAGTTGCTTCTTTTACTAAGAAATCAGCAGATCTTTTTACATTACCATTTTTCCAACATGCTGTTTCAGTTCAAAACTTTGGCATTGTAGTAGGAACAGCTATATATCTTTTAACAGCTGGTAAATTTAGAGAAACTTTCATGTCAGAAATGCATCTAACTTCAAGAGAAGGGCTATTATATGCTTTAGGTGGTATAACTATGGGCATAGGGACAAGGTTTGCAAACGGTTGTAATGTAGGAGCATTATATACTCCAATAGCTAATCTTTCTCTTTCAGGATGGATATTCTTATTATTTATGACTTTAGGAGGAATTGTTGGTAATAAATGTGCAAAAAAATGGTTTAAAGCTCAATAAAAGCTCAATAAATACGATATATCAAAATTAAAGGAGGCAATATTATGTCAAAAAGAATTTTAGTCGTTGGTGGAGTAGCAGGAGGAGCTTCTGTTGCTGCAAGAGCAAGAAGGTTAGATGAATCTGCAGAAATTATAGTATTTGAAAAGGGTCCTCATGTATCATTTTCTAATTGTTCGTTACCATTTCATTTAAGTGGGATAGTGGAAGATAAAGATTCACTAGTGCTGATGACCCCAGAAATATTTAAGTCTCAGTATAATATTGAAATAAGGGTAAATAATGAGGTAACTAAAATTAACAGAGATAAAAAGACAATATTAGTTAAGGACTTAAATACAGGAAGAGAATATGAAGAATCATATGATAAATTAGTTCTTTCACCTGGTGCTAATCCAATTAGGCCAAATAGCATTGAAGGTGTAAACAATAAAAATGTATTTACTATAAGAAATGTAGTAGACATCGATAAATTAAATAGATATATAAAAGAAAATAATATAAAAGATGTGGCTGTAATTGGTGGAGGATTTATAGGACTTGAGGTAGCAGAAAATTTACGTTTAGCTGGTATTAATCTTACTTTAGTTGAAGCATTAAATCAAGTTATGGCACCTTTCGATTATGATATGGTTCAAATTCTTCACAAGGAGATAATAGATCAAGGAGTAAATCTAATACTTAGTGATGGTGTTAAGAAAATAGGAGAAGATTTTGTTGAGTTACAGTCAGGCAGGAAAGTAAAAGCTGAAGCTGTAGTTATGGCTATAGGTGTAAGACCAGAAACTAAGTTAGCAAAAGAAGCTGGACTTGAAATAGGAGAAACAGGAGGAATAAAAGTAGATCACAATTATAGAACTAGTGATAAAGATATTTATGCTGTAGGGGATGCTATTGAGGTATACAACAAATTAACTCATAAGCCATCTCGGCTTGCACTTGCTGGACCTGCTCAAAGACAAGCAAGAGCAGCAGCTGACCATATGTATGGTATGACTGTAAGAAACAATGGAGTAATAGGTTCTTCAGTAATTAAAGTGTTTGGCATGAATGCAGCTAGTACAGGACTAAATGAAAAGCAGGCAAAGCTAGCTGGAATTAATTATGATTTTGTATATGTGATACCAGGAGATAAGGTAGGACTTATGCCTAACAGTAATCCAATGCATTTTAAGCTATTGTTTGAAGTTCCAACAGGCAAGATATTAGGAGCACAAGCAATAGGCAAAGGTGCAGTTGATAAAAGAATAGATGTTATTGCAACAATGATTATGATGAATGGAACCTTAGAAGATTTAAAGGAATTAGAATTATGTTATTCACCAATGTTTAGTACAGCAAAAGATGTAGTAAATCATGCAGCTTTAGTAGCATTAAACATATTAAATGGTGTATTTAGGCAAGTGCCAGTAACAAAAGTGAGAGAATTAGTAGAAAATAATGCTTGTATAATAGATGTAAGAGAGAAAGATGAATATGAAAATGGACATATAATTAATGCTGTAAATATACCTTTAAGTCAGTTGAGAGATAGAGTAAATGAGATTCCTAAAGATAAGCCTGTATATTTACATTGCCGTTCAAGTCAAAGAAGTTATAATGCAATAAGAGCACTACAGCATATGGGATTTGATAATCTATATAATATTTCTGGTTCTTTCTTAGGAATCTGTTATTATGAATATTTCAATGATCAGGTTACTGGAAGGGATAAAATAGTTACTAAATATAATTTCAAATAAGATGTGATATTATGGAAAAAAAATTAAATAGAATAGATATATTGAGTTTAGCACTTGGTTCAATTATAGGGTGGGGTTCTTTTACCCTGCCCGGAACTAAGTTTCTTCATGAGTCTGGAGTCATAAATACAGCTATAGGTTTGATACTAGGAGGCATAGCTGTTGTATTTATTCAAAAGGGATATCACGTTATGATGCAAAATCATTGTGAAGAAGGTGGAGAATTCTCTTACGCCTTTGAAAATATGGGCAGTTTAAATGGATTTATTGTAGGATGGAGTTTAATATTGTGTTATTTAAGTTTAGTTCCTCTAAATGCAACAGCTTTTGTATTGGTTATAAAGAGGCTATTTGGATCTTGTATAGCAAAAATTTATTTGTATGATGTAGCTGGTTATCCAGTATATTTATCTGAAATATTAATTGCTAGTTTTATTATAATATTAATGGCTTTTATCAATATAAAAGGAATAAAAACAAGTGCTCGTACACAGAATATAATGGTTTTGTTTTTAGTTGTTAATGTAATATTAATATTAATAACTATGATTATAAAGGTAGATAATAAAATTTTTATTCAAAATTATGTTCAAGGGTATAAATTGAACTTTAAACAGATTTCAAAAGTATTTGCAATATCACCATTTTTATTTGTAGGATTTGATGTTATTCCTCAAGTTAGTGTGGAGCTTAATTTTAAGCCGGGAAAAGCTACAACTATGGCAATTATATCTATATTTACTGGGATATTTATTTATAATGCTTTAAATATTATAACTTCATTAGTATATGCTCCAGAAGAAGCGTTAAAACAGGAGTGGGCTCTTGGTACAGCAGTTTTAACTAATGTAGGGATACTTGGATTTTTGCTTTTAGTTATCGCTTTAACATCAGCTGTTATTGGTGGAATTAACGGTTTTATGTTAGGAAGTTGTAAGCTTATTGGAGCACTTTCAACATATAAATTGTTTCCACAAAAATATAAAGAGAAGAACAAAGTAGGAGTATATGAAAATGGAATAAAATTTGTTACACTGGTAAGTTTAATAGCCCCATTTTTCGGTAGAGAAGTAATTATCTATATAGTTGATATGGCTTCTTTATTGGCGGCTGTAGCATATTTATATGTATGTTATATAAGCTATAAGATTGGTAAAAATAAAAGAGAAAGGTATTTTTCGATGATAGGGGTTATTGTTAGCATGATATTCATAGGGTTACTTATAATTCCTACATCTCCAGCAAGATTAAGTGTCCCCTCAATAATATTTATGTTCATATGGATAATAACAGGAGCCTTTTACTATAGAAAATGCAAAATTAAGTTGAATACAGTTAAGGATATTTTATAGTCAGGGAGATATATAATGTGAAAAAAGGATTTTTTAGTACAAGTGTATTAAGGGCAGGTATATTATCCTGCCTTTTTTGATTGAGGAAATTGCATAATTACTACAGAGTCAAATTTCTGCAAGTTATAAATTTTTTAAATTATTTTATTATACAATTTCCAAATCATACTAAAAATTTTAATATTATTTTACTTCCTATGACTGCACCTATGAAGATAAATAACCCAAAAATCCAACCCGATAATGATAAACTTGATATACTACTGAAAAAACCTCCTATATTGCACCCTAAAGCTATTCTAGAACCATATCCCATTAATAAACCACCTATAGCTGCCAATATAAATTGATTTTTTGATTTTATCTTTCTAATTCTAAACTGCGATGCCAATAATGACGAAAGCAGTGCACCTATTATAATACCAAAATTTCTTATAGATTTTGGATCATTAAAAAAACCTGATTCTAATATCTGATGTCTATGCTGTGTTTTAAAATAGTACCAATCAGATACATCTAAACCAAAAGGTTTAAGCAACCATGCAGCCCAATACGGCATAGCAGAAGAAACCATCCAAGGGT
This sequence comes from Brassicibacter thermophilus, assembly GCF_055378355.1. Taxonomy (NCBI): domain Bacteria; kingdom Bacillati; phylum Bacillota; class Tissierellia; order Tissierellales; family Thermohalobacteraceae; genus Brassicibacter; species Brassicibacter thermophilus. Next base: position 899,657 of record NZ_AP042446.1, read on the forward strand.
TATTTGTTACAGCTAAAGATACAATCTGAAATAATGCTAGTAAAACTGCTCCTGTAATATAAGTCCAAGAATTCCTAAACCATTTATTATAATATTTATTGTCATTTAAATTCAATGTTATACCTCCTCTTCATCATCAAAACTTTCGTTTTTCTTTTTTTCCAACATATCTAAGAAAACATATAATAAAGCTATTACAAGTAGTTGAATTATTAAAGCGCCTAACCAGCCAAATATATCTGGTAAAAACACTTTAGAACCTTTTGAAATAAATTTTTCATCCCACCATTTGAAGTCATGAGCTCCCCACAGAGAACCTATTATAAAGAATATTAAAGCTACCATTTGAGTTTGAAAACCTTCTCCAGTTCTCATTAGTACTCCTGAAGCACATCCACCTGCTAAAACCATTCCAATTCCAAATAGAACTCCACCAACTACAATTGCAAGGCTTATGTTTATTATTAAATCTTGGCCAGGGATTGTTCGCCCATTTATATAGGCACCATATTTGATAGCAGTAAATCCAGTAGTAGTTAATGCAATAGATATTAATAATGCTTTAGTGAGATGAGTACTTCCAATGAGATAAGGGTCTCTTAATGCAGCAACAAAACAAAATTTAGATCTTTGTAATATGAACCCAAAGGCAATTCCAGTTATCCAGAAAAAAGCGAGAATATCTGACATATTATGTAAAAATACGCTAAATATTATAGATAATACTAATACTATAATTCCGAAAGGTATTTGATTTTTTGTTTTTTTAGTTTTATTTAAATACATTAAATGCACCTCACAATTTATATAAAATATTATAAAAATAAAGCTAATTAGCTTATTTTCCTTTGTTCCGGGTATGTATATTTATATAATCTGTTGTAATGTACTGTAATTCTACTAAATATATTATATAATATATTTAGTAGCTAAAACAATTTTTAATATTCATAATATAAGGAGCTGAATATAGATGAACATCGAATATCTGGATTATTTTTATAAAGTTGCCGTTGCAGGTAGTATTTCTAAAGTAGCCCAAAGTGCCCATATATCTCAATCAGCGTTAAGCCAACAGATTTCAAAGGTGGAAGAAATTTTGGGATGCAAGCTACTAGAAAGAAGCAATAAAGGTGTTGAATTGACTGATAAAGGATTTATTGTCTTAAAATATGTTGATAATATTATTAGAACGTATAATGCAATGCTTGAGAATCTTAAATGCTCCGATGAAAATACTAGGAATATAAAAATTGAAGCATGTTGGTCAATAGCTACCTATTCTTTGCCTTGTGTTATGTATAAGATTAAAAATAAATTTGATAATTATAATTATGAGTTAAATCCAAATGAATCTGATGAAATTGAGCAAAATGTTATGAATAATATTTGTGACATAGGAGTCATATATAATAAACCTAAAAATTCGAGTTTATCATATTATAAAATAGGTATGGACAAAATAGTGTTAGTTTCATCTCAAGATTATAAAATACAGGATGAAATAGATTTTATAGAACTAGTAAAGCATCCATTTATACTATTAAATGATAAAGTCTATGTTACAAATGTTATTAAGGATAAATTAAATAGTACAGGCCTTAAAATTGAAGATTTAAATATACTATATAATAGTGATTCTGTTGAATCTGTAAAATCTTCAGTTTTAAATGGTTTTGGTATAGGTTTTTTGCCTTATACATCTATAAAAAAGGAGTTATATTATAAGCAGTTAAAGGAAATAGTGATCAGGGATTATTCTATAGAATACAATATGTATTTAATATATAAAAGAAATATTAGAGAAGATGAAACTTTGTATAATTTCGTTGAATATTTGAAAAAAATAGCTAAAAGGAGTTTGTGTTAATTTTTTGTGATAAATATTTCCCAAACTCCGTTTAAAACTTCTTCGTGTGATATTTTATATTTTTTAAAATTTTGTACTAAAGAGTCTAATACGCAACTGTGATCAGTTATTACCTTTATTGTTTCCCCTGAAGGAGTTTTTTTTAATGCTTTTCTTGTTTTTATAATTGGAATTGGGCACATATCTCCCATGCAATCTACTGTTTTCATAAATACTTCACCTCTATGTGTCATTTTATATTTATTATAATATGACTTTAATATATATACAAATATATCTTATTATTTATTTTATGATATAATAGCACATGGGTCATTATATAAGTAGCTAATATAATTATTATAGGCTTAAATTTTATGATTGAATTTAATAAAAAATTTAATTATATATTTTTTAATTATAGAATCAGTTTAGTTATAATATTTAAAATTGATGCCCAACACTTCCTTGCATTTGACTGGTATAACTATGAAAAAAAGTGTCTTGCCTAAATGGGTAAGTCACTTTTTTAGTTATCAATTCCTTAAATTACCTTTAATAATTGAAATTTATATAGGAGAAACTTTATCATGAGTATACAAGTTTTAAAAGTTGCAGGGAATAGTAATGTTAAAGCTGTTTCAGATAAAATATGCCAGTATGCTATAAATGATGGTGTACTTCATATAGACTGTATAGGTGTAAAAGCAACTTACACGGCTGTTAGGGCGTTAATTTTTGCAACAGATTTTTTAGTGAAAGAAGGGTATAAAATTAATTTACGACCTTATTATATAGAAACAGAGATACAAAATGGTAGTGAATTCATCAAAAAAACAGCAATTCGTTGGACTATAATTGCTAGAGAAAAATAAAATAATGGTTGTTATTGTAGAAAAATAAAATTTATGGTAATATAATTATATACGGATGGGAGGACATTCTTCCCTATACTGCTAGGCTTAATGCCTAGAAATATATGTATAGGGTAGATATGTCCTTTTTTTGATACCATTATTTTGAAAAAATTTGAAGAAAGGGGAGTATAAGTTGCATTATAGTAAAAATATACAGATAGAAAAGGATAATATTAATCAAGAACTATCTGAAATTAGTAAATCGATAGAGGCAATGAGAGAAAAACTTAATAAAATGATTGATAAAGGTTTAAAATTAGATAAGGAAACTATTGAAACTAGCCAACAATTAGACAAGCTTATACAAGATTATTATTTTAAAAGAATTAAAATAAAAGATAATAATTAATTGAGATAATTGCATAATTAATTTAGTGAGGAAATTGCATAATTTTAAATTGTTGATTTTTCTAAATTTCACTGAACGCAAAAAGGAGTTTCACCCCTAAATGTCGAATATATTAAGTAAGCAAACTCTATACCCGAAGGGAGTGAAACTTCTTAAATGTATATTCGACAAATGAGCTTGATTTCCTTTGAGGAAATTATGGAATTTCAACAAGAAACTAAATTAGAGATGATTTTATCTCAGATTGACATTTCTAATTTAGCTTGCAAACTAAGAAAATCTCATAATTCTAAAGGCCCGAAGGGCTATGATCCTGAAACTTTAATTTATGCTTTGATTGCTATGCAAGTAGAAAAAATTCAGACTATAAAAGATTTAGTTCTTAATCTTAAGCAAAATCCTGTTCTAAGATATTGTTGTGGTTTTGGTGTCCTTGGCAAAGTACCATCTGAATCTACTTTTAGCAGATTTTTAGATAAATTAACTCAAACTGATGAACTTGAACAATTGTTTCATACCTTAGTTGTTAAAGCAAAAGAACTTAATATAATTGATGGAGAACATGTCTCTATTGATTCAACAAAATTAAGTTCTTATGAAACTGCTAAGCCTAAAAAATATATCGTAGATAATGACTACAACCCTAACTGGGGGATTAAAAAGGATACTAATGGTAACACTGTAAAGTGGTTTGGTTGGAAACTTCATATATTATGTGATTCTAAAAGCGAACTGCCATTAGATATTTTAGTAACCCCAGCAAATACTTATGATGGCACTGTAGCTATACCTTTAATAAAGCAATTTTTTAATAATTATAAAGATATTTTTAAGCCTAAATATTATGCTATGGATTCTGGGTATGACTTTGAGTATGTTTATAAAGATATAATAAACGAATTTAATGGTATTCCAATAATAGCTTACAATCCTAGACGAAGCTATGCCCCACCTGCTGGATTAGATGAAGATTTTAATCCTATCTGCTCCGCAGGATATAAATTAGTATATTGGGGCAAAGATGGAAAATATCTTAAATTCCGTTGCCCTCACGCTTTAGGTAAGTGTAATTGTCCTTATGGAATGAATTGGTGTTCTTCTTCTACCTACGGATATACTTTTAAAGTCAATTATAAAGAAAACCCAAGGCATTATGGATATCCTTTAAGGCCTTCTACTAGTTGGAAAAAGTTATATGATAAAAGGACATCAGTTGAAAGATGTAATAGTAGACTTAAAGAATATCTAAATTTAGATAACATAAGGTCTAAAGGTATTAAAAAAGCCAAGGTTCACTCATTATTAAATTGCATAGCACTTATAGCTGGAACAATATCATTAAATTCAAGTAAAGTTGTTAATAAAGCTGCCTAACGGCATAAAATTACCTTTATTTAGGAGGTTCTTTGCATTATTCTAAAATAAATATCAAATTTAAAATCTCATTTTCAATGAGCTATCGCTCTATGCTCTTTTTTTCTACTGTGAAAAAGATGAATTATGCAATTTCCTCTAGTGACAAAATTTTATTATTATTTTTATATATTATATTTTAAATAAAAACCATTTACAGGTATCAATTTCATATTTTAATTCAAAACACCTCAAAGTATTATTAATAATACTTTGACAAGTGAAAACCAACATTCTATTGCCTGCTAATTTTTCTGTATCTTTTTTTATAACTTTTTGAATTTTAATAACCGTACTAATTCCATCTTCATTGGTTAAACGCAGCTTGAGTGGGTGGGGAGTACCTTTTTTGTCAAACCAACAAAGTAGATCTATATTTTTATTTATGACTTTCATATGTATATACTTGTTTATAAAATACTACTCATTACAGGATAGTCTTCTGAAACCCCACCCATAAGAGGTTTAATACCAGAGTTAAGAAAGCACCCTCTAGTAACAGATTTATTATCATATTTAATTCTGATATCATCTATTGCTTTATCCAAAGATCTCTGTTTTTCATTATAATTACTGAACATGCTTAGCTGAATAAAATTATTATCGCATAAATCACTAACTCTAACTCCTAAATGTCTTATTGGTTCACCTTTCCAAGATTCGTCAAATAGTTTTTTAGCGTATTCATAAATTTGCTGAGTACTATCAGTAGGACTAAATAATTTTTGTTGGTGTGAGTAATATGCAAATTCACTAGTTTTTATGTTAATACTAACTAACTGAGCACAGTATCCGCTATTTCTTAATCTCATACCTACTGTTTCTGTAAGACTTAATAAAACCATATGAGCTTCTTTTCTCGATTCTATGTTGAAAGAAGTTGTAGTAGAGTTGCCAATTCCTTTAATTTTAAGTCTATTATCTTTCCTTACTTTAGAATTATCAAAGCCATTTGCATAGTTCCAAATCATAACACCATGAGATTTTAACTTATGTTTAATTAAATTCAAATCAAAATTAGCTAAATCCCCAATAGTATAAATACCTAGTCTATGTAATTTAGGTGTAGTAGCTCTTCCTACCATAAATAATTTTTCTACAGGAAGTGGCCACATTTTATCAGGAATTTCTTCAGGGTAGAGAGTTGTTACAGCATCTGGTTTTTTTATATCACTTGCCATTTTAGCTAGCAATTTGTTACTGGATATACCTATACTAACGGTAAACCCTAATTCTTTTTTTATGCGTTCTCTTATCTCATTAGCAACCTTAATTGGGTCATTCATATTTGTATAATCAATGAAGCATTCATCTATGCTATATCTTTGAATTATAGGAGAATATTCTTTGAGTATTTTTACCATAGCATTGCTACATTTCATATATAGTTCATAAGAAGGAGAAACTACATAAAGATTAGGGCATTTTTTAAATGCCTCAAATAAGCTTTCTCCTGTCTTAATACCATATTTTTTAGCAGGGATAGATTTAGCTAATATAATACCATTTCTTCTTTTAGGATCACCACCAACAGCAGATGGTATGGTTCTTAAGTCTAATTTTTCTCCTTTCTGAAGCCTATACACAGCTTCCCATGATAAATAAGCACTATTTGCATCAACATGAAATATTGTATTTACCATGTTAATTCCTCCAATACAAAATCCTATTAATATTATAACGAACAAATGTTCGTTTGTAAATATTATATGTATATTTGTAGAATAAAATGATAAATATTTGCGTTTATATAAATTTTTATATAATTGTAGATATAAAGCACCTGTATTATAATAAAGTAAATGAGTTAAAAGATTACAATTTGTATAATGGGAAGTTTTTGAAAATTATATTACGAAAATAAAATTATAAATGTATGAGGGGAGATTTTAAAATGGAAGTTATAATACGTAGATATAAGAAAGAAGATATACCTTCAATGTTAGAAATTTGGAACAAAGTAGTTGAAGATGCTAATGCTTTTCCTCAAATCGACAAACTAAGCCAAAAAGATGCCGAAGATTTTTTTGCTTCTCAAACTTTTACAGGTGTAGCAATAAAAGATGGTCAGGTTGTGGGATTGTACATATTACATCCAAATAATGTGGGACGATGTGGTCATATCGCTAATGCATCTTATGCCGTCAGTGAAAATTGTCGAGGACATCATATCGGAGAGAAATTAGTAAAACATTCTATGAAAATGGGACGAGAATTTGGGTTTTCTATATTGCAATTTAATGCTGTTGTTAGTACAAATGCAAGTGCAATTCATCTTTATGAAAAAATAGGATTTCACAGAGTTGGAGTAGTGAAAAATGGATATTTTCTTGGGAATGGGAAATATGAAGACATTATTATATACTATATTGAACTGTAATATAAATATGTATATACAAAGACAACTGTAATTTTAAAAGTCAAAAACACAGGGACAAACATATTATTACTTGTCCCTGTCAAGTTTACATTTCTACCCATACAAGAGTTCCTTTATTAACTTCACTTTCAATACCGTATTTAAAATTATGTGCGTCTAATATATTTTTTACAATAGCCATACCTAGTCCAGTACCACTATTATTTCGTTTTCTAGACTTATCAACTTTATAAAACCTATCCCAAATATGTGGTATATCTTCTTTTGGAATGCCTATGCCATTGTCAGCAACTTCTACTCTTACTTTATTTTCTATGTTTTTTATTTGAATAGAAACTGTACTACACTTTTATCTGATAAGTAGCTTTTTCTTTCTTCAATATAAAATTTGTCTAAGAAAACTACTTGAAAAATCCATAAATTTATATCCTGTTCCCCATACTTTACTTAACAATTGTTCTCTTGAAAATACTATATTTTGATTTAAAGCCATGAAATATAGAAGTTCATATTCTTTAGGTGTTAAATTAATCTCAATATTATCAGTAAACACTTGTCTAGACATAGGTAAAAATTTTATATGGCCTAATGTAAGTTCATTGTTTACTCTTTTATTACCCAAACTTCTTTTTAATACAGCTTTTACTCTTGCTACCATCTCTTTAGGACTAAAAGGCTTTGTAATATAGTCGTCAACACCAAGTTCAAAACCAAATAACTTATCGTATTCTTCTCCCCTAGCTGAAAACATTATAATAGGAACTGAAGAACTTTCTCTGATTCTCTTACATACACTCCACCCGTCCACATTTGGCATCATTACATCTAATAAGACAAGTGAGAATTGTGATGAAAAAAATTTATCTAAAGCGTCTTTTCCATCTACAGCTTCTTCAACAGAATAACCTTCTTTGTTAAGATATATTTTTACTAGTTTTCTCATCTTTTCTTCATCATCTACAACAAGGATTTTAATATTATTCAAAATTATCACTCCTCAAAATTGCAACTAAAAAAACATATTTTCCATAGGCTTATTTTTAAGATTTAAACTGTTTTCATCTATATAATATCATAAAATATTTCTTTATAAACCAAGTATAGGAAAAACTCATTTCTATAACATAATTTTCTCACAAATTCATCACAAATTATATCTATACTTAACTTACAACAAAAAGTTAAAACAAAAGGAGAGATAAAATGAATAAAAAATTTAAATATGTTATTATCATCATACTATGTCTAGCTATAATTTCAAGTACATATATTATAGGTTTTTCATCAAAAAGTGAAAAAAGTGTTGAACAAGCACAAAATTTTTTATCATCTCAGGTTTTTAGAGGAGATATTAAAGTTACGGCTAGTGGATCTGCTAACGTGGAACCTATATTAGTGATAAATCAAAAGTGGAAATTTCAGGATTTTTTCATGAGAAAAACCTAGAGCATATTAGTGTAGGGGATAAAGGGATTATTATACTTCCAGATTATTTTACGGAAATTGATGGAGTTGTTACCAGAATAAATAAGACACCTATTGCTAAAGATACTGGTGCAATATTATATGAAGTAGTTATGGAAGCTGAAAAACAAGGTGGATTTACCGACAATATCAGTGGCAAAGTTGTTATTAATAATAGTTACGGAACTTTTACTAGTGTGGAAGAAGCATATTTTAGTACACCAGCTCCAGAAGAAGTAAAGTTAAAAGTAGATGGAGAATTGTCAAAACTTTATGTATCTGCCGGAGAATATGTAGAAAAAGAGACATTGATAGCTGAAATTGAAAATTCAAGTATACAAAATGATATAGACAATCAAAAAATAGCTTTAGAAAAGAAAAAAATGAGCTTGCAGAAAAGATAAAGGATTTAGATGATACTGCTGTATATGCACCAATAAGTGGGTTTGTAACAGAAATAAATGTTACAGAAGGAGAACGTGTATCAGCCAATACAACATTAATGACTATAATTGATTTAAATAACCTTGAGGTAATTATTCCAGTAGATGAATTGGATATAAACAATATTGAATTGGGGCAAGAAGCTATAGTTACTGCTGAAGCAATTCCTAATGTTAGTTTTAATGCAAATGTATCTAAAATAGCTTTAGAAGGTGATGTAAATAACGGAGTAGCAACTTTTGATGTGACACTTTCTTTAAAAGAGATTGATGGGCTAAAACCAGGAATGAGTGTAAATGCTGAAATAATAATTGATTCAAAAGAAGATGCATTGTTGGTTCCAATCGAAGCAGTACAATCTAGGAAAGACAAGAAGTTTGTTTTGGTGAAAAAGGGCGAGGACAATAGCGAAGTTGAATTTGTAGAAGTTGAAATTGGATTAGTTTCTGAAGATTATGTAGAAATTGTAGAAGGATTAAATGAAGGAGATACAGTAGTGTATCAAAGTACTGCAGTTAATGAAGAAAATCAACAAAGACAAGGAATGGGCATGATGGGAATAAGAATACCTCCTTCTAGTGTAGATAACAATAGACAAAGGACGAACCGCCCATCTGAAGGAGGAAGATAATCATGCTTAAACTCAAAGGAATAACTAAAACTTATAATACAGGGAAAATACAGTTCCAAGCTTTAAAAGGAATTTCTTTAGAGGTTAATGAGGGGGAATTTATAGCAATCATTGGGCCTAGTGGTTCAGGTAAGTCAACATTAATGAATATAATAGGATGTTTAGATGTTCCTACTGATGGTGAATATTATATTAAAGATACTGAAGTAAGCAATTTAAATGAAGATCAGCTTGCGGAAATAAGAAATAAAGAGATCGGTTTTATATTTCAAAAGTTCAATCTTTTGCCTAAGTTGAATGCATTTGAAAATGTAGAGTTACCATTAATATATAGAGGATTGGATGCGAAAAAGAGAAAAGAAAAAGCACTGGCTGCTTTAGATAGTGTCGGATTAAGTGAAAGAATTGCTCATACTCCTTCAGAACTATCTGGAGGACAGCAACAAAGGGTTGCTATTGCGAGGGCATTAGCAGGAGACCCTCCTATAATATTAGCTGATGAACCTACGGGAAACTTGGATAGTAAATCAGGTTTAGAAGTTTTAAATATCTTAAAAAGTCTAAATAGAAAAGGAAGAACTATTATACTTATTACCCATGATATGGAGGTAGCTAATAATGCGAAAAGAATAATATCAATAAAAGATGGTTTGATTTCTGATGAAAGGATGAAATAAATGAATTTTATTACAACGATAAAGTTAGCGCTTAAAAGCATTGTATCAAATAAGATGAGAACTTTCCTTACTATGCTGGGAATTATTATAGGAGTTTCTGCAGTAATTATTTTAGTTTCAGTTGCTGAAGGGACAACTCAACAAGTAACAGAAAGTATTGAAAGCATGGGTACAAATTTAATTAGTGTTACTATAAATGGAAGAGGAATAAATACAACAGTATCTTATGACGAGGTACTAGAACTTAGCGATAAACCTGGAATATCTAGTATAGCGCCTGTGGTTAGTGGCCAGGTTACTGCTAAGTATGGCACTGATAGCATGAATATAACTATTGGAGGAGTAGATGAAAACTATCAAGTTGTCCAGGATCATAAAGCAGATATAGGAAGATTTATAACACCTCTTTTAAAGTAGTTGGAGTATTAGAAGAGAAAGGAAGATCTTTAGGTGGCAGTAGCGATGAAAAAGTTCTTATCCCTATAACAACAGCTCAGAGATTTTTAAAGTCAACAGGCGTCAGAAACATTTATATCCAAGCTGAGTCATCTGATGCAGTAACAAATGCAGAAAATGAAGTAGAAATGTTTTTACTAAAGAGATTTAACAATGATGATGATGCTTATAGAATTTTCAATCAAACAGAGATGTTATCAACGGTTAGTGAGGTTACATCAAGAACAAGAGAAATTGGTATAAGGAAATCTATTGGAGCAAAAAGGAAGGATATACTTGTTCAATTTTTACTTGAATCCTCAGTATTAAGTGGAGTAGGGGGACTGATTGGAGTTATCTTTGGTATAGTAGGCAGTAGCTTATTGACTAAATCTGCAGGAATAAACACTAAGATAGATCCAATGATACTGATAATTTCATTTTCTTTTTCAATTGCTGTAGGAATGTTTTTTGGAATATATCCTGCTAACAAGGCTTCTAAGCTTAAACCAGTAGATGCATTAAGGTTTGAATAATTTGTTTTTTTAATTTATTGCACTATCACATAATGTGTTATATTATGAAATAGTAATGAACTATTATTATAGAATAAAGTAAGATAATTTATATAATTATTGAAATATTAATTATTCTAAGAAAGATATACTAAATGAGCTAGTGCAAGGAAGTGATAGTGTGAAGAATAATAAGCAGGAATATTTTAAACCGTTTGTGTCTGCAAACACTCATTTACCTGAGTTAACGGTAACTTCGATTTCTTCTGGAATTATATTGGCTGTTATATTTGGTGCAGTAAATGCTTATTTAGGGTTAAAAGTTGGCATGACTATTTCAGCGTCAATACCAGCAGCTGTTGTTTCAATGAGTATGACTCGTTATTTAATGAAACGAGATTCAATACTTGAAAATAATATAGTACAAACCATAGGTTCTGCTGGAGAATCTTTAGCTGCTGGTGTGATTTTCACAATTCCAGCTATGTTCTTATGGGCTAGAGATGCAAATGTTGAATTGCCGAGTGTGGGGTTTGTTACTTTAGTCTCAATATTTGGTGGGCTTTTAGGAATTTTATTTATGATTCCTCTAAGAAAAGCATTGATAGTTAAAGAACATGGTTATTTACCATATCCAGAAGGTTCAGCTTGTGCTGAAGTTTTACTTGCTGGGGAAGAAGGTGGCGATAAAGCAAAGGCAACCTTTGCAGGAATGGGGTTTGGAGCTGTATATAAAACTTTGACTGATGTTTTAAAGCTTTTTCCATCTCGCCTGGAATATGTGTTTTCGAAACCTTTTCCTGCAACAATAGGAGGAGATTTTCTACCTGCTATTTTAGGAGTTGGATTTATTATAGGAAGGCAGACAGCAGGACTTATGTTAGCAGGTTCAATACTTAGTTGGATTATATTTATTCCAATGATTTCTGTATTTGGTGGAGAATTAACAGTTTTCCCGGCAGATGTTTCTATTGCATCGCTAGACAATGTGGGGATATGGAATTATTATATAAGATATATTGGAGCTGGAGCAGTTGCTTTTGGTGGATTATTATCATTAATTAAATTTATTCCTTTGATTGCTAGCACTATTTCAGAAACTATAAAAGGTTATAATGAAGCAGTACATAATTATTCAATACTTAGAACAGAAAGAGATTTACCACTTTCTACAGTGATTTTGGGTGTTATGTTTATTGGAGTTTTGTTAACCATTACACCAACAATTCACTTTGGGTTAGTTGGGACGATTATTGTCATTATTTTCGGATATTTCTTTGCTACAGTGTCTTCCAGAATTGTCGGTTTAATTGGAAGTTCTTCTAATCCTATTTCTGGTATGACCATGGCAACTTTGTTGATTACCGGAATGATTTATAAGGGAATTGGTCCAGTTAATTCAGATGTAATTACTTCTGTTTTTACTGTAGGTTCTATCATATGCATTATTATTGCTATGGCAGGGGATACTTCTCAAGATTTAAAGACAGGGTTTTTAGTTGGGGCAACACCATATAGACAGCAAATTGGAGAGATGATTGGAGTTGTATTTACTGGAATAGTTATAGGAGGAGTTCTTTTATTATTGGACTCAGCATGGGGGTTTGGGACAGCTGAATTACCAGCACCACAAGCAACATTAATTAAACTTGTTGTTGAAGGGGTAATGGAAGGACAATTACCATGGACGTTGATTTTTATAGGAATAGGTGTTGGCGTGATGTTAGAGATACTTCAGCTTCCAATTTTACCTGTAGCTATTGGGTTGTATCTACCTATACATTTATCAACAATTATATTTGCAGGTGGAGTTATTAGAGAATTATTAGAAAAGGAACTGTTTAATTTCGATGATTATGAAAAGAAAATTAAGGTAGATTCAGGAGTGTTATTTTCATCTGGTTTAATTGCTGGAGAGGGTATTATTGGTATTATATTTGCCATATTTACAGTTTTAAATATATCTATTGTATCGAGAATTAATCTTGGGTGGATTGGTACTATAATCTTTTTTGGTATAATTGTTTTTATGCTACTACGTTGGTCAATTTTTAAAAATGTAGAAGAATAGAGCCGTTTAAAACGGTTCTTTTTTGTTTAGTGGGAATTATATAATAAAATTAAAAAAATATTTATGCAAAAAAACAGTGCATATATGAATAATTATACACGAACTAAATTAGATAAAATTATAAAATAAAAAAATAATAAGAATAGAAACAGCAAAAAAACTCAATAATAGTATTTAGTATTCAAACTACCGATCGATAGTTTGAATATCCATTTATCTACCTAACTTAGTTAGGTAGATATCGTATATAGGTTAAAATGTGTATATTTAAGTAATTACAGCTAGATTTCATAATTTGATTTTTTAGAAAAATGTGAATATAATATTCGATGCAATGGAAGCGCTTCTATTAAAATGTGTGCACACAACATTTATTTTCAACAAATTTGGTTATTTCGTCAAATAAAAATAAAAGAATAATTATTAATTATATATATTTGTAAGGAGGAGTAGGATAATGTCTAATAATCAGAGTTCTAAAGAATTTAAGCCTTTTATTTCATCAGATAAAGTTCTTCCAGAATTTACTTCGACTTCAATTATTCTTGGTATTATTTTAGCAGTAGTATTTGGTGCTGCAAATGCATATCTTGGTTTAAAAGTTGGTATGACTATTTCGGCGTCTATTCCAGCAGCAGTAATTTCTATGGGGTTAATTAGAGGAATTTTAAAGAAAGAATCAATTTTAGAAAATAATATGGTTCAAACTATAGGATCTGCTGGTGAGTCTTTAGCAGCAGGGGCAATATTTACATTGCCAGCTTTATACATTTGGACTACTGAATGGAACATGGGTTCACCTAATTTACTTGCAATTACAGCAATTGCACTTTGTGGCGGTATTCTAGGAGTATTATTTATGATACCTTTAAGAAAGGCATTAATAGTGAAAGAACATGGTGTTTTACCTTATCCTGAAGGTACAGCTTGTGCAGAAGTACTTCTTGCTGGTGAAGAAGGTGGCTCTAAAGCTAAAACAACATTTGCGGGTCTTGGCGTTGGTGCATTATTTAAATTCTTAACAGATGGCTTTGGATTGTTCCCAAGCGAAATCGAAACAACAATACCTGGCTATAAAGGTGCTGCTATTGGTGGAGATGTATTACCTGCACTTCTAGGAGTAGGTTTCATTATAGGGCCTAAAATATCTGCATATATGCTTGCAGGTGCAGTTATAGGTTGGTTTGGATTTATTCCATTGATTGCTAATATTGGTTCAATGGGAGAAGTTATTATGTATCCTGCTACAGATCCAATTAGCATGCTTAGCCATGGAGCAATATGGGATAATTATATTAGATACATTGGAGCTGGAGCAGTTGCATTTGGCGGAATATTTAGTTTAATAAAATCATTACCTTTAATTGTTCAAACATTTAAAGATGCAATGAAGGATTACTCAAGTAGTATGGGCAGCAATTCACAACAAAGAGTTGATCAAGATATATCGATGAAAGTTGTATTAATTGGAACTTTAGTTGTTGTATTAGCAATGATGATGTTACCAATTATTCCAGTAGGACTTGGTGGAGCAATATTAATAGCTATTTTTGGATTTTTCTTTGCAACAGTTTCATCAAGGATTGTTGGTTTAGTAGGTTCATCTTCAAATCCTGTATCTGGTATGACTATTGCAACTTTGGTTATTACTGCTATCATATTTAAAGCTACAGGTAATGACGGCCATGCAGGTATGATTGCTACATTGACTGTTGGTGCAATTATTTGTATTATTGCAGCAATGGCAGGCGATACATCTCAGGATTTAAAAACAGGTTTCTTAGTAGGTGCAACACCTAAAAAGCAGCAGATTGGTGAAATAATAGGTGCTATAGCTGCGGCATTAGCTATTGGTGGAGTGCTAACTTTATTAAATAATGCATGGGGATTTGGTACTGAAAAATTACCTGCACCTCAAGCAACATTAATGCGTCTTGTAATTGAAGGCGTTATGGGTGGAAATTTACCATGGGCATTGGTATTTACAGGAGTTGGAATTGGTGTAGCTATTGAGCTTTTGGGATTACCTGTACTACCAATTGCTATAGGATTATATCTACCAATTCACCTTTCAACACCTATAATGGTTGGTGGTATATTAAGAGGTATATTAGATAGAAAACTTAGCAAGGATGAAGAAAATAATAAAACAGTTAAAGCTAAAATTGACTCCGGAGTTTTATATGCATCAGGATTAATTGCAGGTGAAGGACTCGTTGGAATTTTATTAGCCGTATTTGCAGTAACTAACCTAAATACTAATTTAGGTATAAACTTAGGACCAATAGGTTCATTAATATTCTTTGCCATTTTAACAGCATCTTTGTATATGTATTCTGCTGGTAAGAAAATTGAAAATTAAAAATTAATTTAATATAATTTAATTAAGTGGGGAGTTTTTCCCCACTTAAATAAAGAGGTGTATTAAATGAGGAAGAAAAAGAAGAATTTTTTAGATTTAGTACCTAAAAAAGTAGAAAAGATAAAATGGATAGTTTTAGAAAATGGAAATGTTCAAATTATTATCGATAGAAATGGTTTTTTTGATAAACTTGTACGATTTTTTATTAAAACTCCAGAGGTTATGCGTATTTACTTAGATGAATATGGGAGTTGTGTCTGGAAGTCAATAGATGGAAGGAAAACAGTTTATGAAATATGTGAGATACTGAAATCTAAATTTGGTAAAGATGTAGAACCATTATATGAGCGTTTTGGAACATATATGAACATACTTAAAAACAATAAGTTTATCGAGATTTAGGAGGATTTATATGAAGATAATCATTCAAATTCTCTTTATGGCTATAACTGTAGCGTTTTTGACTAGTTGGGGCTATGTAAAAAAACAAAGAAAACAGGAAGAACTGCTGAATATATTACTAAAAAAATGCGAAAAAAAGATCCTAAATGGATTTAAAGATAAATCTAGCCTTTCTAAAAAGGAAATAGAAGGTATAATAGAAGGGACTAAAGCATCGCTTTTTTGGTCAAAGGACAAAGCACAAATTCAAGATGCTAGGGCATTTAGCGATACTATTATTGAGTTTCTAGTAAATCAGTCAGTGATACAAAAAAATAATAAAAACAAGTATGAATTGGTGAAGAGGTGATAAGCTTATGGAAAGAGTATTAACAAATATTGAGCCTAAAAATGTATTTAAACATTTTGAGGCGCTAACACGGATTCCGAGAGAATCTGGCAATGAAAAAGCAGTAAGTGATTATATAGTTAATTTTGCTAAAAATCTTGGATTAGAAGTTATTCAAGAGCCATCATTAAATGTTATCATCACAAAACCAGCTACACCAGGATATGAGGATAAAAAAACAGTTATTATTCAAGGGCATATGGATATGGTATGCGTTAAGGAAGATGATATAGAGTTTGATTTTGAGAAGGACCCGATTTCAATAGTAATTGATGGTGATTGGATAAAGACAAAAGGGACTACCCTTGGAGGAGATAATGGAATAGCAGTTGCTATGGCAATGGCAATATTAGAAGATAATACACTTAAACACCCTGAGATAAAAGCTCTTTTTACTGTTGCAGAAGAAACGGGTATGGATGGGGTATTGGCCTTAAATCCAGATAATATTTCAGGAGATATTCTAATTAATTTAGATTCAGAAGAAGAAGGAGTGCTTTTAGCTTCATGTGCTGGTGGAGTTAACAATATTATAACTCTTGATTTAGATAAAAAAACAGTAACAAAAGATACTGCTTATAGGATTGTTCTAAAAGGATTAATTGGAGGACATTCTGGTGCAGAAATAGATAAAAGAAGAGCAAATGCTATTACAACATTAGGCAGAATACTAAATACATTAAGCAGTGAAGTAGATTTTGAGATAGCAATGATAACTGGTGGAGACAAGATGAATGCTATCCCAAAAAGAGCTGAAACAGTTATTGTTATTAACAGAGATGATGTTGAAAATATGCGTAAGATAGTAAATGAATGTGAAAAGATATTGAAAGATGAATTTTCAGTATCAGATCCAGGTTTAACAGTTGAATTGCAAGAGATTGATTGCCCAGAAAAAGTGTATTCAGATGAAAATAAGACAAGCATTATTAATATTTTGCGTTTAATTCCAAATGGTGTTCAAACTATGAGTGCTAGTATTGAAGGATTAGTTGAAAGTTCAAACAATCTAGGAGTATTAAGAGAAGAAAATGATAAACTAATTTTTTCTAGTGCTGTTAGAAGTTCAGTTGCATCATTAAAGGATGAAATAAATAATCGAATTCAAATGATTTGTAACTTAGTAGGAGCAGATATGCGCCTTGAAGCTGATTATCCATCTTGGCCATTTAAGGTCAACTCTGAAATTAGAGAATTGATGAAAAAAGTTTATGAAGAGCTTTACCAAAAACCTTTAAAAGTAGACGCAATTCATGCTGGGCTAGAATGTGGATTTTTAAAAGAAAAGCTTGGAGATATTGATATGGTATCATTAGGGCCAAATTTGTTTGATGTCCATACTCCAAAAGAACGATTAAGCATATCTTCAACACAAAGAATATATAAATTTTTGATTGAAGTGTTACAGAGGCTATAGAAATATTTTATTATATGAAGAAATTGTATATTAAAATTTTGACTTTAAAATTATTATGCAATTTCTTCATATAATTTATCCAGATTTTACCATTTTCGGCCTAAATCGATTGTTTTAAAGCTCATAGTTTTTCTCTTCTTTTTTTGCTTTTGGAGAGATAAACTGGTCCATAGATTTTCATATAGTGTTTTTCTTATACTATGTAAATCTATTTTTTTATAAATACTAGATATGACTATAAGTCCTTCAATTCTTGATAATATTTCAATTGCAGTAGTTTTATAATCTAGGGAAGTTTTAATTTCTCCACGCTCTTGACCTGTTTTTAGTATTTTCTCAATTTCCTCAATTAGAAAGTCAAAATAATCATTTATAGTTTTAGCTACGTTTTCAAATCTATTTGACGTCATTTGGAATATAGTTTCAATATTAATAGTCTCATCATAGCTATTCCCAATTAATACTGAAAGATTAGAATTAAAATTTAAAATTGCTTCAAAAAAATTTTCAAGTTGTTCTTTTGTAGATTTTGATGAGTCATGTACTTTTGATAAAGTATTTTTTAACTCATTAATAATTAGTTCGATACTTTTTGATAGCAACTCTTCTTTTGATTTATAATGATAATAAATAGAAGGTTTTTTTATGCCTACTTCGTTAGCAATCTGACTTAATGTAGTATGGTCATAACCTTGAGTCAGAAAATATTTAAGCGAAACTTTTAAAATTTGCTCTTTGGTTGACATATAATCTACCCCCCGTTAGTTTATTATATAGCTATACAAGTTCTGCGTCATATATATTTTTTCTTTTATACAAAATAAAGCTCATCAAAAACCTCACAACTAAATCAACACACATAACTGTCCATATGGCTATTATTCCTAAGTTAAATACATATGATAAAAGGTATGAAAATGGTATTCTTATTATCCATATTCCTACACCTGCTACGAACATTGGAACTTTTGTGTATCCTGCACCCCTTAATGCTCCATTTAATACACCTGATATATTTTGTGGTATCTGAACTAGGCCCATTAATATTAAATATTTTACACCTAAGTCAATGACTTCTTGTTCATTAGTTAAAAGGTTCAGAATCATGCTTGGGAAAAATACTAATAATATTACACTAAAACTTGTAACCATTAGAGAACCTTTAACAGTTTCTTTTAAATATATTTTTCCTAATTCTTTATTTCTAGCTCCTAAAGATTGACCAATAAAAGCAGTTGCAGCGATAGAAAATCCTGCTGCTGGCATATAAGATATAGCTTCTGCTTGTAATCCTAACTGATATGCTGCCATTGCTGTTTCACCATATCCTAATATAACTCTTATTAGTAAAATTGATCCTATATTCCAAAATATTGATTCAAATGCAGTTGGTGTACCTAATTTATATACAGCTAATACCTGTTTTATATCAATTTTAAAGAAATTATTATTGTATGATGATCCTAATATTCCATCCTTGTTGAATAATACATAAATTCCTATCATAGCTGCTATAAATTGACCAATAACCATAGCAATAGCAGCTCCCTTAATGCCTAATACTGGAAAACCTAAATTGCCAAAAATTAATCCATATCCAAAACAGATATTAAAAACATTCATTATAAATGCAATATACATAGGAGTTTTAGCATTGCCCATACCTTGTAATATCCCAGCTACTACTAGCATTATGCCTAAAAATGGTATACCCCATGATACTGTTTTTAAGTATATAACTCCATTATTCAATATATTAGGATTAGGGTTATATATAACTTTTAACAATTTTTCTGCATTCCAAAATATAATTTGCTGCAAAACTATTGCCACTGTAATTATTGATAATAATGTTTGCTGAACTACTTTTCTTAATTTTTTAAAATTGTTTGCACCATAGGCTTGGGCGACAAAAACAGACGCTCCTGTTGTGATACCTTTAAAAATTGCCCATATTATTTTAATGATTCTATCACTTATACCAAAGGAACTTATTGCAACTTTTCCTATTCTACCTAGCATACCAGTAGATATAAATCCTGCTGTCATCTGCAATATGTTTTCTGTTGCAATAGGTATAATCATAGAATATATTTTTTTTCTTACTATTTTTATTGAGGGTTTTTTATCATTTGTTTCCATCTTATTTGCTCCTTGTTATAATATTTCGACACACTAATTATATAATAATTTACGACAAAAAACTATTAAAAAAGAAGAACAGATTTTTGAGAATCAAAATCTGTTCTTTGTCATGTTTTTTTTAATAATTAGCACCTGTGTCCCCAATATGGATAGTGTATAAATATTATTATGATGATGAATATCCAGAATAACCATTTATCATCAAAACAATCAAATAATCCTGTACTTTCAGCCATGCAAGACACCTCCTTCCATTAATAATGGAATTTAATTGTAAAATAAACTATAATTAATTTTTCGTACTATGATATTATATTTTTTAATATATAATATGTTACTTTATGTTATTGTGATATAATTATTATTAATTAACCATGTGTGAAAAAACTGAGTATAATAAGTAGTGTATTAAGCATATAAAGGCTAGAAACGGAGTGATTTATGTGTATAGAGAATATAGAGCTTTTTGCTCATGGAGTCTATATTTAAGGAGCCTTTAAGATTGAAAGAAAAAGATATTATAAAAGTTAATAATTATTATATGATTGATTTGTATTTATAATATATAGGGATGTAGACAAGTTATTTCAGTAGTGTTTAAATAAGTTTCTATGAAATTAATTTTTTAATACATTCAATCATTAAACAAATAAATAATATTGGAGTGACGGCGTTGAATAATGACAAAATAAAGGCGATTGTTTTCATGCTTCTTTCTTCATTAAGTTTTGCAGCTATGGGAGCATTTGTTAAATTATCAGGAGATTTACCTACTTTTCAAAAAGCGTTTTTTAGAAATTTTATTGTTTTACTTATATCAATCTATGTAGTGATTACAAAAAAGCAAAATCCGTGGGGGCAAAAAATAAATAGAAAGTATTTAATTGGCAGAGGTGTATTTGGTACTATAGGTATGTTGTTTTATTTTTATGGAATAGATAGACTAATACTTGCAGATTCAGGCATGCTTAATAAAATGAGCCCTTTTTTCGTTACTATCTTTGCAGCTATATTTTTAAAAGATAAAATAACTAAACATCAAATTTTTTCGTTATTTATTGCAATGAGTGGTGTTATGTTTATAATAAAGCCTAGTTTTGAATTTCAAGATTCATTTCCAGCAATAATATGTTTTATGTCAGCAGTATTTGCTGGAGCAGCTTACACATTTATAAGCTATCTTAGTGATAAGGAAGACAAATATACAATAGTTTTTTATTTTTCATTTATTTCTACGGTTATAACATTACCACCAACAATACTGAATTTTCATTTGATTAATTTTACACAATTAATATTTCTCTTATCATCAGGAGTAGCAGCTGCTTTTGGGCAACTTTTAATTACAAGTGCATACAAGTATGCACCAGCAGGCGAAGTATCAATTTATAATTACTCAAATGTAATTTTTTCAAGTATATTAGGAATTATATTTTTTTCAGAAGTTCCTGATATATTTAGCTTTATAGGATATGTTATGATAATAGGAGCAGGATATATCGTGTATAAATTTGGTAGCAATAAAAAAAATAAACCGATAAAAGACCATGTTTAAATGAAAAATTTTTTGGTATATACATCATATAATTATTTTAAGAAAGAAAAATTAACTTTTTTATTATGTAATTTCATCATTTGTGATAGTATATAGAAGAGATATTTTTATTTAGCAAGGGAGGTATAATTGATGAAAAAATCTTTAATCATTACATTAGTAATAGTTGCAATAATATTAGTACCAGTATTTATGGTAATTGGTAGTTACAATAATTTAGTAAAGCTTGACGAACAAGTGAATGGTAGCTGGGCACAAGTAGAAAACCAATTAAAGAGAAGAGCAGATTTGATACCTAATTTAGTAAATACAGTTAAAGGATTTGCAGCTCAAGAACAAGAAGTATTAATTGGAGTAACAGAAGCAAGAAGTAGATTAGAAAGTGCTTCTACTCCTGAAGAATATGCTCAAGCAAATGGTCAATTAAACACAGCACTTGAGAGATTAAATGTGGTAGTTGAAAGATACCCTGAATTAAAATCTAATGAAAATTTTATAAGATTACAGGACGAGTTAGCAGGAACAGAAAATAGAATAGCTGTTGCAAGAAAAGATTATAATGAATCAGCTCAAATTTTCAATAGCAAAATAAGAAGATTTCCTACCAATATTATTGCAAATATGTTTGGCTTCGAGAAAAGAGAATACTTTGAAATTGATGAATCCGATAAAGATGTACCTGAAGTAAATTTTTAAAAGGTGGATTTAGATGAAAAAAAAGTCATTTAAAATCTTTAGCATTTTAATATTGTTGCTATTAGCTTTATTTAATACACTTGCCTTAGCCGACGGGGTATTACCAGAGCCTAGTAGAGAGTTTTATGTTTACGATGAGGCTAATATTATTGATAGTGATGTTGAAAATTACATCATAAATGTTAATGAAGAGCTTTATGCAAAAACTGGAGCTCAAGTTGTTGTGGCCACAGTAAATTCTTTAAATGAAATGGACATTGAAGGATATGCAAACGAGCTTTTTAGAAAATGGGGGATAGGTGACAAAGATAAAGATAATGGAGTTTTGATTTTAGTAGCTCCAACTGAAAAATTATTGAGAATTGAAGTCGGTTATGGCCTTGAAGGTGCTATTCCAGATGGGAAAGCTGGAGCTATAAGAGATCAATACATGATTCCATATTTTCAGAGTGGAAACTACAGTCAAGGTATATTAGAATCATTTAAAGCGATAATTTTACTTATTGAAGATGAATATGATATTACATTAGATAAAACTGGTCAAATTGATGATTATAATATAAATTATACCGAGGAAACTGGTAATTCGTTTAGTTCTGTTAAAAGAATTATATTAGCAGTAATTATTTTGATTTTGATATTTATTGATTTTAGATTTTTTGGAGGTTTCTTAACCTACGCACTTTTACGATCACTAGCTAGAGGAGGACGCAGTGGTAGAGGCGGAGGTGGATCCTTCGGAGGCGGAAACCGAGGTGGCGGTGGCTCTTCTGGCGGTGGTGGAGCAAGTGGTGGATGGTAAGTAAAGTGAAATAATTAGTGAATAGTGAAAAGGATATATTGAAATTATAGAAATTGACGATTTCAATATATCCTTTTAATATTTTAAAATATGTTCAATTAATCTTTTAAGATTTTTTTCAAAATTCTTATCTGATTCATGATTTCTTTTCTTAAATTTCGTATACTTTTTATGCTTAACCCGAAGTTCACGATTAAAATGCCTGCGTTCTAATAATTCATCAATATTCTGTGAAGAAATTACAAACCCATTTTGATTTATACATTTGGCACCTTTAGCTATAACCATTGCGGCAAGTCCATAATCTTGTGTAACTACTATATCATTTTTTACAGCATGATTAGCTATATAAAAATCAGCACTATTAGGAGATTTATCTACAGTAATAACACTAGCATAATCATCATATATTTCATGACAATAATTTTTTACTACAACAATGTTTATTCCATAATATTTAGCTATTGAGATAGTTAGGTTGATAACTGGGCAGCCGTCGCCGTCTACTATAATTTTCATAACATCACCTTCATATTCATTATATCATAATAAAATACAGTGTAATAAACTTTCGAAATATGATAAAATATACAACAATACATATAAATAAACAAATTTCTTAAATAATAATCATAATTTTTATGATTATTATTCTAGAGGTATGGTTATCTGAATAACAATTAAGTTATAAAGAGGGTGAGAATATGGGCGATAAAAAAAGAATTGCAATGGTTACAGTGGACCACTTAGTTAATAAACCTTTAAGCGAACAATTAAAGGATGTGTTTAGAGATGAGGTTGAAGTTGTGCCTATATATTTGGATGATTGTGATTTTATCGATGTGAAAAATTTAGATCTTATTGTTTGCTCAAGTAAAGTCATAGAGAAAGATGTACGAGCTAGAATTAATGGAGATATTCCAATAGTTTCTGTAAGAAGGACTATAAACTTAAACAACCTATCTGAGGTTATAAGCCTTGATTCTGGGAAAAAAGTATTATTAGTAAGTAACCATCTTGTTTCTGCAAATGAAACAATAAAACTATTAAAAGAGCTAGGGATTGATCATGTACATTTTATACCATATTATCCTGGGTGTAATGAAAAGATACTTGATACAGCAGTAACGCCAGGTGGAAAACACATTGTACCAAGAGGAGTAAAAAGAGTTATTGACATTGGGGTAAGAATTATTGATATATCTTCAATAATAGAGATATTCTTAAAATTGAATTTATCAACTGAAAATTTACCTATTTTATCGGCAAAGTATACTAAAGAAATGATTAGATTAAATAAATTTAATAGCGAGAGCAATAAGATGTTAAAAGCAATGTTCGAGGTTACTAATGATGGAATTGCAGCTTTAGATGTAAGTGGAAATATATTTTTTTGCAACCAAAAATTTGCTAACCTATTAGGTTACAAGGATAATCAGTTAGTTTCTAAAAATATTGTTGAAATTATTAAAGACAAAAATATAATAGACATTATTTTAGATTCAAATTATAAAAATAATGAAATTGTTGATATCAATAATAAAGAATTAATGTTAAATAAAACTTTGCTATACCAAGGAAATTATTTAAAAGGTCATGTAATTGGATTACAGGAAGTCGTTCATATTCAAAACTTAGAAAAAGAAGTGAGAAAAAAATTAGTTAGCAAAGGATTTATTGCAAAATATAACTTTAGTGATTTAATTGGAAAAAGTTCAGAGTTGCTAAAAATAATAAATATTTCAAAAAAAATTGCAAAGACTGATTTAACAGTTTTGATTCAAGGAGAAGATGGTACTGGGAAAGAAATTTTTGCAAATGCTATCCATAATGCTTCTAAGAGAAAAAATGAACCTTTTGTTGCTGTGAATATGGGGGCATTGTCTGAAAATCTTGTTGAAAGTGAGCTTTTTGGCTATGAAGAA
The DNA here is from genome assembly GCF_055378355.1 of Brassicibacter thermophilus. NCBI lineage: Bacteria > Bacillati > Bacillota > Tissierellia > Tissierellales > Thermohalobacteraceae > Brassicibacter > Brassicibacter thermophilus. Next base: position 924,494 of record NZ_AP042446.1, read on the forward strand.
GGTTCTTTTACTGGGGCAGTAAAAGGGGGTAAACCTGGTTTTTTTGAACAGGCGCATAAAGGAACCATATTTATTGATGAAATTGGAGATACTTCTCCTAAAATCCAAATGAGTTTATTGAGAGTATTACAGGAAAAGAAAATTATAAGAGTTGGTGGTACAAAGGTAATACCTATAGATGTAAGAGTAATAGCAGCTACTAATAAAGACCTTTTCGATTTAGTAATGAAAGGTAAATTTAGAAAAGACTTATATTACAGATTAAAGGTATTGCATTTTAAAGTCCCTACTTTAAAACAGAGAAAAGAAGATATTCCTTTACTAGCTCAATATTTTTTTAGAAAGCTAAATAGTGATAAATACCTCAGTGAAGAAGTAATAGAAGTATTTAAAAATTATTCATGGCCGGGAAATATTAGAGAGTTAGAGAATTTGATTTATTATTTAGATAATATAGTTGATTCTAACGAAGTTACTGTTGAAGATTTACCTGAGGATTTAAGAGTACAAGCTGCAGTAATTGAAAAAGAAAAAAGCCCTGTTTTACCTGAATCAGTATTAGAAATATTAGGTGTAGAGAAAATTGATGAGTACATTGAAATATTAAAAGTACTAGAAAAAGCTAATTATTTAAGCATAAAGATAGGAAGAAATAGAATAGCGCAAATTTTAAGAACTAAAGGGTTAAAATTAACTTCAGAACAAATTAGAATAAAATTAAAACAGCTAGAAAAGATTGGTTTAGTAGATATTGGTACAACAAAACAAGGTACTACAATAAATGAGCAAGGCAAAATTTTTTTAAAAAAATATAAATATTAGGGGAATTATTAGGTGCTAATTTGGTGCAATAAAACTAAATTAGCACCTAATATTTTTGTAATGTTAAACTATATAACATTTATGTATAAATATAATTTAGTCTTCATAAACATGAAAACCTTTGCTACTTTAAAATAATAAAGTTTTTTCAAAATTTTAATAATTATTTAATACTTTATTATTATTTGGCATAGATATTGCTTATTTACTTGTAACAACATAAATTAAAAAACAATATAAGTAAGTTTATATTTTATTGATATAAAACATATTTAAGATTTAAGTAAATTGCATAATTACTACAAGGTCAAAATTATATTCTGCAATTTCCTTGATTAAGTAAATTACATAATTATTGCAAAATTAAAATTATTATTTAATTTTTCCCTTTGTGTAAATAAACTGAAAAACATAAAAGAGAGGTGAAAATATTGAGAAATGAGAGAGATAATTTATTAGAAATAAAAGACCTCGTAATTGGGTTTAATGTTGAAAATGAAGTTATAAATGTAATTGATAATGTGAATTTATCAATAAAAGAAAGCGAGATTGTCGGATTAGTAGGAGAATCTGGGTGTGGAAAGAGCATAACATCTCTTTCTATAATGAGATTATTGCCTAAAACTTCAGTTATCTCAAAAGGGGAAATACTATTTAAAAATAAAGATTTACTTAAATTAAAAAATGATGAAATGACCGAAATAAGAGGAAAGGATATTGCTATGATATTTCAAGAACCAATGACGTCATTAAATCCTGTATTCACAATTGGGGAGCAGATTTCAGAAATGCTTCTATTACATTCAGATATTAGTAAAAAAGAAGCTATGAAAGTAGCTATTGAAAAATTGAAACTTGTTTCTATTTCTTCACCGGAAAAAGTGATTAATCAATATCCCCATGAACTATCAGGAGGAATGAGACAGAGAGTGATGATTGCTATGGCAATGGCATGTGATCCGAAGGTTTTGATTGCAGACGAACCTACAACAGCTTTAGATGTTACTATTCAAGCACAAATACTTGATTTAATGAGAGAATTAAAGGATAAAACTAATGCGTCTATACTTTTAATAACTCATGATTTAGGAGTAGTAGCAGAAATGTGTGATTATGTCATAGTTATGTATGCAGGAAGGATAGTAGAGGAAGCTGATGTCTATAGTTTGTTTGAAAATCCTAGACATCCATATACTATAGGGCTACTTAAGTCATTACCTTCTTTAAATGAGATGAAAAGTAGACTTCATACTATTAAAGGCACTGTACCTTCACCTAAGGATTTTCCAAAAGGGTGTAGATTTGCACCAAGGTGTAAAAGTGCGACAAATAAATGTTTTGAAGAAATTCCGCCTTTTAAAAGGATAAGTGATACACATAAAGTAAGCTGTTTTAATGTTTCTAAAGAAGAAGGTGAAATTTAATGGATAAGATTATGGAAGTTAAAAATTTAAAGAAATATTTTCCTTTAAAAAATTCATTGTTTTCTAAACAGAAAAAATATATACGAGCAGTAGATGATGTTAATTTTGAATTATATAAGGGTGAAACATTAGGCCTAGTAGGTGAAAGTGGTTCTGGCAAATCGACTACTGGCAGGACTATTTTAAGGTTGTTAGAACCTACTGAAGGGCAGATTTTTTATCGTGGGGAAGATATTACTAATGCTAAAGGAGAAAGTTTAAGAAATATTAGGAGAAATATGCAGATGATTTTTCAAGATCCTTATGCATCATTAAATCCTAGGATGACTATTGGAGAGGCTATAGCTGAGCCTATGCTTTCTCATAATTTGTTAGGCAAAAAAGATGCACGAGACAAAGTATTAGAATTGTTTGAACGTGTAGGGTTAGATAAAGATTATTACAATAGATATCCTCATCAGTTTAGTGGAGGACAAAGGCAAAGAATTGGTATTGCGAGAGCTTTGGCGTTAAATCCAGAGATAATAGTTGCAGATGAGCCTGTATCTGCTTTAGATGTTTCTGTACAAGCCCAGATAATAAATTTGTTTAAAGATTTACAGGATGAATTAGGATTTGCGTATTTATTTATAGCTCACGATTTAAGTGTTGTTAAGTATTTAAGCAATAGGATTGCTGTAATGTATTTAGGTGAAATAGTGGAATTTTGCAACAAAAATGAACTGTTTAATAATCCTCTACATCCTTATACATTGGCACTTATTTCTGCTATACCTATTCCAAACCCAAGAAGAAAAGAAAAAAGGATCATTTTAAAAGGAGATATACCTAGTCCGGTTAACCCTCCAAAAGGATGTAAATTTAGTAGCCGTTGTTTCAAACGCATGGATATATGCAGTGAAGTTCGTCCAGAATTAAAAGAAATAAATGGACATAAAGTACGATGTCACTTGTACTCTGAATAAGGAGGAAAAGTTATGGGAAGATATATTCAGAAAAGATTATTAAAAGGTTTAGTTACATTTTTTATAACTGTAACATTGACGTTTTTAATTGTAAGACTTATGCCATCTGACCCAGCAACATTGCTAATGGATCCGAGAATGTCGGAAGCACAACGTCAACAAATGCTTGTAGATTTTGGATTAGATAAACCTATATATATACAATATTTGTCATATATTAAGAATTTGTTTAAGGGTGATTTAGGAATATCGTTCATGCAGAAAAGACCAGTTATAGATATTATTATGGATAAACTTCCATGGACACTATTATTAATGGTTACAACACAGTGTATTACTATGCTAATAGGAATACCTTTAGGAATATATTCAGGATATAAAAGAAGCAGTTCATTTGATCAGATAGTTAATGCTATTGCTATCTTTGGAATTTCTATATTTGTTCCATGGCTAGGATTTACATTGCTTTATTTCTTTGGTTATAAGCTTGCTGTGCTTCCTATTGGAGGAGCATATACTCCAGGTATTGAAGGTGGAATTCAATATTTTATTGATGTAGGAAAACACCTTATATTACCTATAATAACATTAATGATTATTTATCTAGCTAATTATGTTTTATATACGAGGGGCAGTGTAATTGATGTTTTATCTGAGGACTACATTAGAACTGCAAGGTCTAAAGGTATGAAGGAGAGGAGAGTCCTTTGGAAACATGCATCCAAGAATGCTATGATTCCTACTGTTACAGCTGCAGGATTAATGCTTGGCAGAATGGTTGGAGGTGCAGTTTTAACGGAAACAGTATTTGCATATCCCGGAGTAGGAAGAATGATATATCAAGCTGTCAGTCAACAGGACTTCCCTATTTTACAAGGATCATTCATTATTTTAGCATTAAGTGTAATTATCATGAATATCGCAACAGATGTCTTATGTGCTTATTTAGATCCTAGAATTAAATTGGATTAGAGGTGAAATAATGGCTAGTAAATCAAATATAAAAAATAGATGGGAAAAAGAAATAAAAGCGTTTTTAAATCATAAGCTTGGAATGATTGGTTTATTTGGAGTGGTATTTTTAATACTTGTTGCTATATTTGCCCCCCTTATTGTTGAACCAGTTGAAGGATATGGTTTATATGAGGACAAGCTATTACCTCCTTCAACTGAACATTTATTTGGAACAGATGATATGGGCTTAGACTTATTTTCTCAAGTAATATGGGGAACTAGGTCTTCAATAAAGGTAGGAATAATTGCAGTTTTTTTAGCAATGGTAATTGGAGTACCAATAGGGCTTCTTTCAGGTTATTATGGAGGGGTTTTTGATACTCTAGGTATGGGTCTTACAGATATTTTTCTTACAATTCCCATGCTTCCACTAATGATAATAGTAGCTGCTGTAACAGAATCTACAAGCATTAACACAGTTGCTTTTATCATAGGAATATTTTCTTGGCCCAGTATAGCTAGAATTACCAGATCATCTACGTTAAAAGTATGTGGTATGCAGTATATAGAAGCAGCTAAGAGTTTAGGTATTAAAACTAAAAGCATTATATTTAAACATGTACTCATCAATGCAAGTACGCCTGTTTTTGTTAACTTGACTATTGTTATGGCAACTTCAATAATTACTGAATCAGCTATTAGTTTTTTAGGCTTGGGAGACCCTCTGGCATACAGTTGGGGGAAAATACTGCATAATGCTTACCAAAGTGGTGCATTTTCTACAGCTTGGTGGTATTCTTTATTTCCAAGTATAGCGATTATGTTCTTTGTAATTTCTTTTAATTTTTTAAGCATGGGAGTAAGAGATGCACTTAACCCTAAGATAAGCAGAGAATAGGAGGAGATAATTTGCAAGGATTTACCTTAGGTGAATATCAAAATCGAATTAAAAAGATAGTTAACTATATTAATGAAAAAGATTTAGATGGTTTTTTCATATTTAATCCATACAATGTATTTTACTTAGGGCTTTATTATTACCCGGGAAAAAGACCAGTTGTAATCTTTGTTCACAAAACAGGCAAGACTTATGCTTTTACACCTAAAATGGAATTTCACGAAGCTTGTAAGCTAAAACAGCTGGATAAAGTTTATGCATATGATGATAATTTTAGTGAAAAAGCTGATTTGTTTGATTTTCTCAACAAAAATGTACGGTCATCATTTTCTAATGTCAAAAAGGTAGCTGCAGATGAATTGAGCGTACTAGGATATAAAAGAATGAATGAGATATTTGAACATGTGGATATAGACAATCAGATTATGATTATTAGACAAATTAAATCAGAAGAAGAGATAAAAATGTTAAAAAAAGCAGCTTTTTATTCTGATTATATAGTGTCTAAAGGAAGAGAAATGCTAAAGCCAGGGATAACAGAGCTAGGACTACTTAACAGAATGATTACAGAAACTGTAGATAAGATGATACTGGACATGGGAGATGTAGTTTATGTTCCAGGTGGACCAGCAGGTGCTTTGGTACCTAGTGGTATTAGAACTGCAATGCCACATGCTTTGCCCAGTGGTAAAAAGGTTGAAAAAGGAGATACTATGATTCTATCTTGTGGTACAAATGTTTGGGGATACAGGATAGAATGTGAAAGAACCTTCTTTGTAGGTGAACCTGATAAAGAGAGAATCAAGGCATTTGAAGTGATGAGAAAAGCTCAATTGCTAGCTATAGATCTTATGAAGCCTGGGGCTGTTTGTGAAGACATAGAAAAAGAAGTAATTAAATTTATAACGGATTCTGGTTATGGAAAATATATCAAACATAGAGCTGGACATGGTAAAGGATTGGAAGAACATGAGTTACCATATATTGCAGCTGGAGATAAAACAGTTTTGCAAGCTGGTATGGTTTTTTCAAGCGAACCAGGCATTTATATAGAAGGGTTATCAGGATTTAGGCATTCAGATATAGTTCTGATAACAGACAATGGAGGTGAAGTTTTAACAAAGTATCCAAAAGACTTAGAAAGCATGATAGTTAGTATTTAGAGGGAGGGAAAAATAGTGAAAGAATATGACATTATTATTAAAAATGGTTTCATAGTAGATGGTACAGGAAACCCTGGATTTTATGGAGATGTAGCTATAAAAGGAGATAAAATAGCTAAGATAGCTACTAAGATTGATGGAAATGCAGACAGAGTTATAGATGCTAAGGGCATGATGGTTTCACCAGGATTTATAGATCCACATGTACATGAAGAAACAGTTATTCTTAATGATAACTTATTTGAAGTATTTTTAAAGCAAGGTGTTACTACTACAATAAATGGAAATTGCGGGCACTCAATCACTCCTTTAGATTCATCAAATATATATGAATATTATTATCTGAATGGATTGATTACTGAGGAAGCAAAAGAAAGGTATAACAGAGAACAACCTAAGTGGAGTAATTTTAGTGAATATTGTGACGTAGTAAGGAAAAAAGGAACCAATATTAATATGGGCTTTTTATTAGGTCATGGCACTATTAGGTGGACTGTTATGGGAGGTTCTAAAGATAGACCACCGACAGAAGAAGAGGAGAAAGAAATATTACGATATATTAGAGAAGGAATGGAACAAGGAGCTTTTGGAATATCAACTGGTTTATCTTATATTCCTAGCAGATATGCAGATACTGAAGAAATAATCAAATGTGCTAAAGTTGTTGCAGAATACGACGGTGTATATGCTACTCATGCCAGGTATTATATAGGAATACTTGAATCTACTTTAGAAGCAATAGAAATTGGGAAAAAGTCAGGTGCAAGGGTACAAGTATCTCATTTAACTGCTACTTCACCAGAGTCTTTCGATGCGATACTAGAAGCAAGGAAAAATGGTGTAGAAATAGCAGTAGATACAATACCAAGAAGTACTGGACACTGTACTCGTAAGGATAGATTAATACAGTTTATTATGGCAATCTCTTCTGAGCTATTTGATAAAGGAGTAGAAGGTGTTAAAGCAGCATTAAAAACCCCAGAAGGGAGACAAATAGTACTTAAAGATGCTTATATATTTGGTAATGATATGAATAAAGTTTTTCTTATAAACACTAACAATCCTGATATTGAAGGGAAAAGTATTCAACAAATTGCAGATGATAGAGGTATTGATGAGCCAAAAGAACTTTTGTTAGATTTGTTAGCTGATGACAATGATAATTATACATTTTGGTTAGGTGGGCCAAGTAGAGATGATTTCCCTATTGGACCACATCCTAAAAATATTCAGGAAAACCCACTTGTAATGGTTGGTACTGACACAATATTTGGAGAGCCTTGGGATCCAGGTTCATGGTATGAATTACAAAGAAGAGGAGGATTTCCAATATTTATGGATATGTATTTAAAGGGAGGTGTAAGAGTAGAAGAAATTGTAAGAAGGAATACTTCTTTAGCAGCACAGCAGTTTAGATTAAATGACAGAGGTTTAATAAAAGAAGGAATGAAAGCTGATATATCGGTAATTGATTTAGATAATTATAGCTATCCTTTACCAACAGAAATTGATTATTCTAATCCTTTAGTAAATGCTGAAGGAGTTGAGTATGTTTTAGTAAATGGTAAGTTAGCCTTGGATGAAGGAATTGTATTAAGCACAATGTCTGGACAAGTTTTATTAAATCAAAAATAATAAGGAGGAAGGGAAATGAAAAGATTATTAGTTTTAGTATTGTGTTTAGCTTTAGTATTAACTGCACTTACAGGCTGTGGAGATAGTGGAAATAACCAGGCAAATGAAGCTAATGGATCTAATGAAGGAAATGAGGTAGCTGAAGTTGACAAATTTGGGGGGACATTAACTATTGGAACATATGCTGATCCTGATACATTAAATCCTCTAACAGGAAATGATATTGCTGGATCTTGGATATTAAACTTAATATATCCTACTTTAATGGTAATGGACGAAGATGGAAATAAAATACCGTATATTATTGAAGAACCTGAGATTTCAGATGATGGATTAACTGTTACTGTCAGACTAAAGGATGGTTTAAAATGGGCTGATGGTACACCAGTAACATCTGCTGATATTGACTATACTTATAAAACATTGTATGAACAAAAACTTCAATGGCAATGGTCAGTACTTGATGGTGTAACGTGGGAATGTCCTGATGATAAAACAATAGTGTTTACATTGTCTAAACCATATCCTACTTTCATAACAACTATTGGTTTTTGGCAGAGAATAGTACCGGCACACATTTGGTCAGAAATAGAAGATGTTAAGAACTTTACAAATGATAATCCTGTAGGACTAGGACCTTTTAAGCTTACGGATTATGAAAGAGGACAATACTACGTTTTGGAAAGTGTTGATGAGTGGTTTTTATCACCTGAAGGAAAGCCATACTTAGACAAAGTTATTTTTAAGCCTTATCCAGATGTAAATACTATGATTTTAGCACTTAAATCAGGAGATATAGATTTGACAGCTAAAGAAATTCCAGCTGCAGCTGCAGAGGAATTTAGAGATAATAGTAAATTTACTGTAGTCCAAAATATGGATTTAGGATATGAGCACATGGCAATCAACTTTAGAGATAAATTACTTCAAGATGTAAATGTTAGAAAGGCTATGGCTATGGCTATAGATAGAAGTAAAATAATTGATTTTGCATTTGATGGTGACGCTGTTGAGATGAATGGTATAATTTCACCTGTATACGGTAAATACCAAATTGGAAATGATTTTCCATCACATGATGTAGATGGTGCAAAAAAATTATTATCTGATGCAGGTTATAAAGATACAGATAACGATGGTATATTAAATGCTCCAAATGGCGAAAACTTAAGTTTTAAAATTATGTTTGCAAATACTTATAGTGAGCATGAAAAAATTGCAAGAATCCTTGTTGACAATATGAAAGAAGTAGGAATTGAATTGATTCCAGATCCAATGGACAAGTCTTTGCAAACTGAAAAATTATACAATACGCATGATTGGCAGCTTACTTTAAATACTTGGGGAATAATTGATGATGTGGAATCTTCAATGTCAACATTATTCTTATCTACATCTAGCTTAAACTGGATGGGATGGAAAAATGATGCTGCAGATGAAGCAATGTTGAATATGCAGTCTGCATTAACTGAAGAAGATATTATGAACAATATGGATGCATTCCAAAAAGAAATTACAAAAGATATCCCAGATATTCCATTAGTAGTTAAACAATGTAATTTTGCATATAGTAATGATTTTAAAGGATTTAAATTATTCCCATCAAATTTAAAGGGTTTAGTGGACCCGCAATCACTTTGCCAAGTTTATAAAGTAAAATAAATGCATAATACTACTGCTCTAATTAGAGCAGTAGTGTTAATATCTTATATTAATAAAGGAGGAAATCATATGGGACTTAATAAAAAATATAAAGGATATAAAGCATATCAATATTTAGAAGCTGGTGTAGATTATAGAGCTTTTGAATTATGTGATGGAGATAAAGTGTTTCCGGAACATTTAATTGAATTAAACGAAGAACAGGAAGCTAGAGTTAAGAAACTAGCAGAAGAAAAAATTTGTATATCTCTTCATGATCATCCTGTTTTATTTCCAAAAAATTTATCAAGAGATGTGTTTGAATTTAACAGAGAAGGCAGGCAACCATGTGCTTATGAAGAACTTTCAAGAAGTTATTTAGATTGTGTTTTTGACAATCTTATGGATGGTACATGTACTATACACTCTAAAAGTGGATGGAAGTGGAGTGAAATACTTCATGATCTAGGAATGAGATTGTGCGATTTGGCACATCAAGATTTTATTATAAGATGTGAAAAGGTAGATGATATTTATAAAGCTCATAAAGAAGGGAAAATTGCATTAGTGCCTGTAATAGAGGGAGCAGCACCAATAGAAAATGAATTGGACAGAATAGAAATATTATATGGTTTTGGAGTTAGAGTTATGGGAATAACATATAGTGAATCAAACGCATTAGGGTCAGGTCTTAAAGAAGAAAGAGATGGTGGATTAACTGCATTTGGTAAAAAAGCAGTAGAAAGAATGAATAAAGTTGGAATGGCTATAGATTGTTCTCACGTTGGAATTGAAACAACTAAAGATGTTATCAAATACAGTAAGAAGCCAATATTTATGACACATGTTGGGGCAAAATCATTATGGAATAGCAAAAGACTTGCACCTGATGATGTTTTAAAAGCTTGCGCAGAAAAAGGTGGGGTTATAGGCATTGAAGCAGCACCTCATACTACTTTGACTAAGAATAATCCTGATCATTCTATATATTCATATATGGAACATTTTGAATATATTAAAGACCTTGTAGGAATAGACCACGTAGCTTTTGGGCCTGATACATTATATGGAGATCATGTTGGGTTACATCACGCTTTTGCAGCACATTTATCAACGAAGGGAACTCAAGGCAATACTAATGAATTTGAAGAGGTAGAATATGTAAAAGGAATTGAGAATCCTACTGAAGCTTCTAAGAATGTATTGAGATATTTAGTAAAAGCTGGATATTCAGATGAAGATATTGAAAAAGTTATGGGAGGTAATGTACTTAGAGTTCTTAAAGAGGTATGGTATTAATAAATAATAGGAGGATGAACATGAGGATTGTTTATGTTGTACCTGGACCTATGGATGAAAATGAAGTAAAAAGGCGTGGAGCACTTTTAAGGGAGTGGGCATTTTCAGACACGGAAGTAGATATAGTTGCAGTAAAAGAAGGACCAGCATCTATTGAGAGTATGTATGAAGAGTTTTTGAGCATTCCTGCTACAGCTAAATTAATATTTGAGTTAGAAAAGAAGGGATATGATGCTGCTATTCTTGGATGTGCAGGAGATCCAGGATTAGATGCGATGAGAGAGATTACTACAAAAATGCTAGTAGTTGGACCTGGCCAGACAAGTATGATTACAGGTGCTATGCTAGGACATAAGTTTTCGGTTATAACTATAGAAGATACCATGATAGCAAGTAGTTATGAGCTAGCTTATAAAGCTGGAGTTTTAGAAAAATTAGCTTCTGTTGTTTCTGTAAATATTCCAGTGCTTGATTTAAAGGTTAATAGAGATAAGTCTTTAGAGAAGATCATTGAAGTGGGGAAAAAAGCAGTAAAAGAAGACAGAGCAGATTCATTAGTACTTGGATGTATGTCTATGGGATTTTTAGATGTGACTGAAGAAATCGAACAAGCTGTTGGCGTACCTGTAGTAAATCCATCTAAAGTAGGATTAAAAATTGCAGAAGCAATGGTTGGAAGTAGTCTTATGCATTCAAAAACAGCATTTGCTACTCCATCAAAAATTAGCAGCGGAAGAGTTGAAAATTTAGACGATTTATATATAAAAAGTAGCGAGGTATAAAATATGGGTTTAAATAAGAAATATGATAATTATAAGGCTTATAGCTATCTTGATGAACATGATTTTAAAAGGTTTAAGATGGCGAATGAACTAAATAGAGTTAGTCAATATTTAATTCCATTAACGCAAGATGAAGAGGAGCGAGTAATTAAATTAGCTCAAAACAGTATATTTATATCACTGCATGACCATCCCACTTTATTGCCAGAAAACCTTGATGAAGTATTTGAATACACTAGAGTTGGAAGAGATCACTGTGCGTATGAAGCCCTTTCACAGTCATATTATGATGCTGTTTTTGATAATATGCTTGATGGTACTTGTACTATTACCTCTGCAAATGGGTGGAAGTGGGATGAGATATTATTTGATTTAGGAATGAGATTATGTGATATTGCACATCAGAGCATGGTTATAAAATGTGAAAGAGTAGAGGATATATACAAAGCTCATAGAGAAGGTAAAATTGCATGGATAGCAAGTATAGAAGGATCAGCACCTATTGAAAATGAGTTAGATAGAATTGAAATATTATATGGATTTGGTGTAAGACTTATGGGGATAACATATAGTGAATCAAATGCTTTAGGATCTGGCATAAAGGAGGATAAAGATGGAGGGCTTACTTTCTTTGGTAAACAAGCTGTAAGAAGAATGAATAAAGTTGGAATGGCTATTGATTGTTCACATACAGGATATAAAACCACTTTAGATGTAATAAATGAAAGTGAGCATCCAATTTTTCTTACTCACGTAGGTGCTAGAGCTTTATGGGATAGTAAAAGACTTTTTCCTGATGAGGTATTAAAAGCATGTGCAGAAAGAGGAGGAGTTATTGGTATAGAGGCAGCACCTCATACAACACTGACTGCTAATAATCCTAGTCATTCTATTGATTCATATATGGAGCATTTTAAATATATAGTTGACTTGGTAGGAATAGATCATGTAGCTTTTGGACCAGATACATTGTATGGGGACCATGTTGGGCTTCATGATGTTTATGCTAAACAATTATCTACCAAGAAAACTCAATCTAAACAAAAATTTAAAAAGGTTGAATATGTAAAAGGTTTAGAAAATCCTACTGAGGCATCAAAAAATATACTGAGGTATTTAGTTAAAGAAAATTATACTGATGATGATATAAAAAAGGTATTAGGAGAGAACATCATCAGAGTACTAAGTGAAGTATGGAAGTAATTTTTTAGCTAGAGGAGGATTATGCTTGGATTTTGATAATGTCGTAGTTAATAGAAGGAGTATACGGACATTTTTAAATAAAGATGTTTCTGAAGAAACAATATATAAGATATTAGAATATGGACATGCAGCACCTTCAGCAGGGAATATTCAACCTTGGGAATTTATTGTTGTAAGGAGTGAAAAAAAGAAGAGGGATATTGTAAATACCACTTTTATTGGGAATAACGAAACTAATGGTAAAACACAAGATTGGATGTTATCAGCTCCTGTATTCATAGTTGTTTGTGCTAATAAGCAGAAAAGTTTTGAAAGATATGGAGAAAAAGCTTTAAAATCATTGATTTATCTTGACGTATCTGCGTGCATTGAAAATATGCTACTTGGAATTGTTAACTTAGGTTTAGCAAGTTGCTATGTTAGTGGCTTTAGAGAAAAAGAACTTTCTAGTGCATTATTACTGCCAAAGTCTTATGAACCAATAGGAATATTGCCGGTAGGATATTCATCAGAAGTTTGTTTTAGTACACCTAAAATCAAGCTTGAAAAATTAATACATTATGAAGTATTTCGTGTAAAAGAATAATAAGAACATTATCATCAAGCCCACAGATTTATCTGTGGGTTTATTATATATTATTTTAAAATTAGTAACAATTGTTACCGATTTAATTTCTTTATTTTAATAATATATAGACATAGAAAAAACAAGAAAATAAAGTATGTTTTAAGTATAGAAAGGAGAAGTGTTAAATGATGTTTTGTTATCAATGTCAAGAAGCAGCAAAAGGACAAGGCTGTACAATGAGAGGTGTTTGTGGAAAAACTGATGATGTAGCTAGAATGCAGGATTTATTGATTTATACCCTTAAAGGTATTTCAATATACGCATTAAAGGCAAGAGAATTAGGTATTAAAACAGAAATAGCAGATAAGTTTGTTATGGATAGTTTATTTTCTACTATTACGAATGTAAACTTTGACAAAGAATATTTTGTAAATAAAGTTAAAGAAGGATTATCGATAAGAAATGAATTAAAAGAACAAATTGTAAAAGCTTCAGGAGAAATATCTGAAGATCTACATGACGCTGCAACTTGGGTACCTAAAGATGATACAGAATTTGATGTTAAATCCAAAAAGGTAGGGGTATTAGCTACTGAAAATGAAGATGTTAGATCATTAAGAGAATTAATTACTTATGGATTAAAGGGTATGGCGGCTTATGCAGAACATGCTAGTGCGTTAGGATATGAAAATAAAGAAGTGTTTGCATTTATGCACAAAGCTTTAGCGGCAACATTAGATGATAGTTTGACTGCTGATGATTTAGTTGCATTGACAATGGAGACAGGTAAATACGGTGTAGATGTTATGGCACTACTAGATAAGGCTAATACTTCTACTTATGGAAATCCAGAGATCACTAAAGTAAATATAGGAGTTAGAAATAATCCTGCTATACTTATAAGCGGTCATGATTTAAAGGATATGGAAGAACTATTGAAGCAAACAGAGGGAACAGGGGTAGATGTTTATACTCACGGTGAAATGCTACCTGCAAATTATTACCCTGCTTTTAAAAAGTATGACCATTTTGTAGGAAATTACGGGAATGCTTGGTGGAAGCAAGATAAAGAATTTGAAAGCTTTAATGGTCCAATTTTGATGACTACAAATTGTTTAGTACCACCAAAAGATTCATATAAAGACAGAGTTTATACAACTGGAGTAGTTGGATTCCCAGGATTAAAGCATATAGCAGATAGAGAAGACGGAAAGGAAAAAGACTTTTCAGAGATTATTGAACATGCTAAAAAATGTGCACCACCAATAGAAATTGAAAAAGGTGAAATAGTAGGTGGATTTGCTCATAATACAGTATTTAGTCTTGCAGATAAAGTAGTCGATGCAGTAAAATCAGGAGCTATTAAAAAGTTCTTCGTAATGGCTGGCTGTGATGGAAGAATGAAGAGTAGAGATTATTACACAGAATTTGCAAAAAAATTACCTAAAGATACAGTTATCTTAACAGCTGGATGTGCAAAGTATAAATATAATAAACTTGATTTAGGAGATATAGGTGGAATACCAAGAGTATTAGATGCAGGACAATGTAATGATTCATATTCATTAGCAGTAATTGCACTTAAGTTGAAAGAAATATTTGAATTAGAAGATATAAATGAATTGCCAATAGCTTATAATATAGCTTGGTACGAGCAAAAAGCTGTTATAGTATTGCTTGCATTACTATACCTTGGAGTTAAAAATATACACTTAGGACCAACACTTCCAGCTTTCTTATCACCAAACGTTGCTAATGTTTTGATTGAAAACTTTGGAATTGGTGGAATAACAAATGCAGATGATGATATAAAAATGTTTATGGCATAATTATACTGTTTTGGAAAAAGACTTATCCGAAAAAGGGTAGGTCTTTTTTCTATAGTTAAAAAGTTAATAACTTGCATAATTTTAGTCTTACTGTATCTATGCAATTTCTTAAGATTAATATTATTACATTATGGGTACAAATATTAATATCTTAATATATAAATCGTTGACATTTAGAAGGGAGGCATTTTATGGATACAAAAACTATTTTATTTGCATTTTCATTAACATTATTTGCAGGACTTTCGACAGGTATAGGGAGTGCATTAGCTTTTTTTACTAAAAGAACCAATACTAGATTTTTATCTGTATCTTTAGGATTTTCAGCAGGAGTAATGATATATGTATCCTTTGTTGAGATACTTGTCAAGGCCAAAGAATCTTTGACAATGGAATTAGGGTTTAAACAAGGAACTTGGGTTACAGTGATAGCATTTTTTGGTGGGATGGTTTTAATTGCTATTATTGATAAGTTAGTTCCTAGTTTTGAAAATCCTCATTCTGCTCATTCAGTAGAGGAGATGTCATTGGATGAAAAGAAAAGCGATAAAGGATTGTTAAGGATGGGAATGATGTCTGCATTAGCAATAGCTATACATAATTTTCCTGAAGGGTTAGCAACTTTTACAGCTGCATTAAAGGATGTAAGTATTGGATTACCTATTGCTGTTGCTATAGCAATTCATAATATTCCTGAAGGAATAGCTGTATCTGTTCCTATATTTTATGCTACTGGTGATAGAAAAAAAGCATTTTTATATTCTTTTTTATCAGGATTATCTGAACCTTTGGGAGCAATAGTTGGATACTTACTATTATCAACATTATTTAATGACTTAACATTTGGCATATTATTCGGTATGGTGGCTGGGATTATGGTATTCATATCTTTTGATGAATTATTACCTACATCAGAAAAATATGGAGAGCATCATCTATCCATATATGGTTTAATTGGTGGAATGATTGTTATGGCAATTAGCTTGTTGCTATTTATTTAAAGTGGATAGTAAATATTTACAAGCAATTTTCAATCTTAAAGTAAGCTTGTGTAATATTCTTTCCTGTTTTAATATTTTTCACTTTTAGTATAGTGTATTTTCAAGATATGATAATTATAGTGTTGAAATTGTATTCTTATATATTTACCTCTATGCACTTATGGATAAATGCATAGAGGCTTTAATATTGAAAGATTATAAATCTTTACCGTAATAAGCTGCTTTATATAGCATTTCTACATCTTGAGGGTTGCTATCTCTTGGATTAGTAAGAGTACAAGCGTCCTTGAATGCATTTTCTGACATACGATATAATACTTCAGAGAATTTTTCTTCAGATATTTTTAATTCCTTTACATCTTTGAAAGCTAATGGAATATTTAGTCGTGTATTCAATTTTTTAATTTCTTCTGACAAATCTTCAATTCCTAACTCTTTTTCTATTTCCTTTATTTTATCAGTTGACTTACGATTGTATTGAATAATATAGGGCAGTAGTATTGCATTTGCTAATCCATGTGTAACACCAAATTCACCGCCTATTTTGTGAGCAAGGCTGTGAACTAACCCTAGTGAAGCGTTTGTAAATGCCATACCAGCTAGTGCAGATGCATTATGCATATCCTTCCTAGCTTCCATATCATTTCCATTATCATAGGCAATTGGCAATTTTTCAAATACAATTTTTATTGCCTTGATAGCAAATGCGTCAGTATAGCTAGATGAAGCTTTTGATACGTATGCTTCTACAGCATGAGCTAATACATCCATACCTGTGTTTGCAGTTATGTGAGGTGGCATTTTTGATGGTATAAGTGGGTCTAGTATAGCTATATCTGGTGTTAGTTCATATGAAACTATAGGGTACTTAATATGATTTTTTGTATCTGTAATAACAGAAAAGGCAGTAATTTCTGATGCTGTACCGCTTGTAGAAGGTATAGCAGCAAACCTTGCTTTATCTCTTAGCTTAGGTAGAGAGCCAGGTTGAAGGATATTTTCTAAGCTTAAATTAGGATTTTCATAAAAGGCCCACATTATTTTTGCTGCATCTATTGATGAGCCTCCTCCTAAGGCAACTATCCAATCAGGTTGAAAATTGGTCATTGCTATTGCACCATTTTCTACTGTTTCTATTGATGGATTTGGTTCTACGCCGTCAAATATGCTAACCTCCATATTTGATTTTTCTAATATTTCTTTTGTTTTGTCTAAAAAACCATATTTTTTCATTGAATTTCCACCAGTTACAATGATAGCTTTATTCCCTTTTAACGTAGAGAGATACTCTAGTGAACCTTCACCAAAAACTATATCTTTCGGTACACGGAAAAATTTCATATTCATACAAAAGCCTCCTAATATTTGGTGATATTTTCTCCTATTTAGTTACTTAAGGAAATTGTATAATAAATTATATTTTTATAGGTAAACAAAATTTAAGCTTAAAGTATATCTGTGGAAAATCAACTTTCCCTGCTCCGGTATTCAAGCACTATTTAGGGTAAAGTATTAGGGTAGTGCTTGAATAAGTCGCGATGAAAGTAGATTTTCCAAGGCATAATAATTAAAGTGTTGAAATTGTTTACCTATAAGTTTTAAAAGCTTAAATTTAATCAAAAGCCCAAAAACTAGAGTTAAAAATTATAATTTGCAAAATTTTGAATCTGTAGTAATTACGAAATTTCCTTAAATTTTAATAATAAAAGAGTTTGACATAAACATATTGGAGATATACAATATAAATAGCATATGCCAATAACTTAAGGAGGAAGATATATGAATATAGCAGTATTAAGTGGAAAGGGAGGAACAGGAAAGACTACTGTTTCTACGAATCTCGCTTTAATGCTTGGAGCAAATTACATTGATTGTGATGTAGAAGAACCAAATGGATTTCTTTTTTTGAAGCCTGAAAAACTAGATGAGAGAAAGGTAAATGTTGACATACCAATTATAGAGCAAGATAAATGTACATTATGTGGTGAATGTGTTAAAGTGTGTAGATTTAATGCTTTAGCTAAAACTAAAAAAAATATAATGGTATTTGATAAATTGTGCCATAGCTGTGGAGCATGTGAAATTGTATGTCCAACAGGTGCGTTGCAATATCAGAAAAAAACTATTGGGATTATTGAAGAAGGGAAAAAAGGAGATACGATTTGCAAAAGGGGATTGTTGAATATTGGTGAACCAATGGCAGTGCCGATATTAAGAGAATTATTAAAAGATCTTCCACAAGGAACAAATTTCCTGGATAGTCCTCCAGGTACATCATGCAATGTAGTAAATACTTTACATCGAGCTGATGCAGCTATTTTAGTAACAGAACCTACAGCTTTCGGACTTCATGACCTTAAAATGGCTGTTGAGTTGGTGAAGGAATTTAATATACCATTTGGGCTGGTTGTAAATAAATATAATGAAAATAATAGAATTTTAGATAAATATATAAATGAAGAAAAAATAAATGTATTGGGGCATATTCCATATAATAAAGAAGCTGCAAAGAAGTATTCAAAAGGAGATATGCTTATTGATCTTAAAGGATATAGAGAAGCATTTTTAAATATTGTAGAAAAGATGAAGGAGGCTTTGTTATGAAAAAAGTAGCCTTTATTAGTGGTAAGGGAGGAACTGGTAAAACTACTATAGCTGTATCAGTTGCAGAGCTAGAAAAGCAAGTTATAAGGGTTGATTGCGATGTAGATGCTCCAAATATGTACCTTTACTATAATGGAGAAGATACATTTAAAGGTGAATTTTGTGGCAGTGAAATAGCAGTAGTAAATCCTAAAAAATGTATACAGTGTGGTAAGTGTGATAGTGTTTGTAAATTTGATGCTATAAAAAAAGGAAAAGTAGATGTACTCAAGTGTGAAGGATGCGGTGCTTGTATGTTGGTATGCCCAGAAAACGCTATATCTTTGAAAGAAGAAAAATCTGCAGATATGTATATTACTAAAATACCTGATGGTCTTATTTCTAGGGCAAAAATGAAGCCTGGAGCAGATGGGTCAGGGAAATTAATAACCCAGATAAGAAAAAATGTTGAGGAATTTGAAAATAATTCAGAGTACATTATTATAGATGGTTCTCCAGGAATAGGCTGTGCAGTAATAGCTTCTATTACAGGAAATGATGTAGCTATAATCGTGACAGAGCCAACTAAATCAGGGATGAACGATTTTATAAGGGTTAGTAAATTGTGTAAATTTTTCAATATTCCTGCATTTGTTTGTATAAATAAGTATGATATTAATGAAGATGTTGTTTGTGAAATAGAAGATTACTGTAATAAAAATGAAATAGAAATTGTAGGAAAGATTCCATATGATGAAACAATAATAAAATCTATTAATGAATTGAAGCCTATTGTATATTATGAAGAAAGCGAAGCTAATAAGGCTATAAGAGAAATGTGGGAGAAAACAAAAAATATATTAAAAAGTTATTGACATATGCCCAAAATAATGTATAATATAAATATAAAGAACATATGCCCAAAATGTAAGGGGGTATATATGGCTGGAAGAAAGGATGATAACATGCCGAGACCTAGAAAACTAAGAAGGGTATGCAATCTACCTGATTTTCGTATATTTGGTCCATTAAGCGGAGCAGTTAATAAAGATAGCTTTATAATAATGACAGTAGAGGAATACGAAGTAATTAGACTTATGGACTTAGAAGGCTTGGGGCAGGAACAATGTGCGGATAGAATGGGAGTAGCTCGTTCTACTGTTCAGAGAATGTATAATGAAGCTAAAGAAAAAGTAGCAGATTGTTTAGTTAATGGAAAAATGCTAAAAATCGAAGGTGGAGACTACGTGCTGTGTGATATTGATAAAAACGTGTGTTCACCATGTTTTAGAGGAAGATATAGACATGGGCGTGGAAGAAATAATAATTATTAAGAGGCTGGTTTTATGAATGAGTTGAGTTCTTATGAAAAGGAACAATTATGTTTGTTAAAAGAGTGGGTAGAAAAGCATGAATATAAGTTAACACAGCAGAGGGAAGAGATTTTATTAGAATTCATCGAAAATAGGGAGAAGCATTTATCTGCAGAAGATGTTTACTTTAGAATCAAAGGAAAGGGTATTGGTATATCAACTGTATATCGTAATATAAAGTTATTTACTGACTTGGGAATATTAAAAGAAATTAAGATTGAAGATAAAAGCTTCTACGAGCTTAAAATGTATGCTAAAAAACCTTTGCATATACATATGATATGTGAAAAGTGTGGTCGTATAAAAGACATTGACGACAGAGATATCGTTTTAAAGTATGTGAAAATGAATAAATTAATTGAAGAGATTTATGAAGCTAAAATATTTGATACTGATATTATATTTCATGGATTATGTAAAGAATGTCATGATTCTTCTAGCAAAAATGAGTATGAGAAGAATTCATTTAAGTCTATAAAAGGAGGTGAAATAAATGCCAAGATTTGACGGTACTGGTCCTTTAGGGCAAGGTGCAATGACAGGACGTGGACTAGGATATTGCACAGGTTACTCTGTACCTAGATATGTAATCAGACGAGGATTAGGATATGGATGGTTTGGCAGAGGAGGGAGAGGATTTAGAAATAGATACTGGAATGTTGGTAGACCACTATGGGCAACTCCATATTCATATACTCCTAGAATAACTGAAAAGGAAGAAATAGACATATTAAGAGAAGAAGCAGAATTATTAAAAAGAGATCTAAACAATATACAGAGTAGAATAAATGAGTTAGAATCACAAAATAAGCAAGAAGACGAATAAAATTTTTAGGGGAAAATAAGATTTTCCCCTAAAAATTTTAAATATTATACATGGAGAAAAATGAGTTTTTTTAAAATTTAAACATTCAAAATTTCTTAAATTATTTTATTTTAAAAACTCTCCTTTTATTTGACAAAAATTAAATATAGATATATCATATAATTAGCATATGCCAATAATAAACAGGAGGCGATAAAGTGAAAATTTTATTTTCATCAAGCGGGAAGGATTTAGATAGTAATCTTGATTTAAGATTTGGTAGATGCCCATATTTTTTGATTTATAATACTGAAAATGAGGAAGTTAAAGTATTGGAAAACGCAGGTCAAAACGCTAGTGGTGGGGCAGGAATTGCAGCTGCACAGCAAGTGGTTGATGAAAATGTAGATGTTGTTATTACAAGTAATGTAGGCCCCAATGCTTTTAATTTATTACAAGAATCAAGTGTCGAGGTTTACAAAGGAAAAAATATTCCATGCAGCTTATTGCTAAAAAATTTCAATGAAGGCAAACTTGAAAAACTTAAAACAGCAGGTCCTTCTCATATGGGTATGAGTAAATAATTTTAATTTTACAAATTAAGGAGAGTGAATGATATGAAAATAGCAATTGCAACAGACAAAGGAGCTTTGAGTGCTCATTTTGGTCATTGTGAAGGTTTTACTATGTATGAAGTTGAAGGAAATAAAATTTTAAATACTACTTTTATTAAAAATCCAGGTCATAGACCAGGTTTTCTTCCTGTTTTCTTAAAGGAAAATGGTGTAAATGTTATTATAGCTGGAGGAATGGGCTCTGCAGCTCAGCAACTTTTTGTAGAAAATGGAATTGATGTAATAGTAGGTGCACGAGGTAATTGTGACGAAGTAATAAAGGCATATATGGATGGAAGTTTAGAATATACTGGAGAAATATGTAAAGAACACAATCACTAAAAAAAATTATGTAATTTTATTAATCTAGTAGGAGGTAATAATTACCTCCTACTTAATTATTGTGGATTATACATTCCTTTATTTTCCATGTATTTATAAATACTTTCACCGTGCTGTTGTTCTTCTTTTTGAATGTGATTTAGGATTTGCCTTATATTACTATCCCTAAATTCAAATATAGCTGTATCATATACACCTGAAACGTATTTTTCTGTAGATAAGATATCGGTGCAGAGATCAGCGTCATTCTGACTAAAAGCATTGGTTTGAGTGGCAGACATGTTTTGAGTGTACTGATTTTGTGTATTTTGCTGTTGATTTGTGTCAGGAATTTGACCGTTTAAAATTTGATTTATAGTATTTAAATGTTGATGTTCTTGCTGAGCATGGCTAGTGAAAATTTGTTTAAGTTCAGGATCCTGTGCTTGTTTAGCGTAATTGTTATATTTTTTTATGCAAAGTTCTTCATTGCTTTTTTGGTCTTTTAGTAGTAATTTTTCTTTTTGAGTTAAATTTACCATAATAACACCTCTTATTTTTAATTTGATTGAAATCTAAAATCTTAATTCTAGAAATTTAATATTAGTAGCTATTTTATAATTATATTTTTTATTTAAAGCTGTTTTCTTATACATAAATATTATTTGAAAAATTATGAAATTATATCGTATATTAATATATGATATAATTTGAATATAAACTTTATGAAATGAGGAATTATTATTGAAAGATGACAAATCTAGAATCAAATTTAATGTATCAAAAATAACAGGTGAATTTAATAGTAAAAAGATTGAAGAAGAGTATTTTGAGTATGAAGTAAATAGTGCGATTAAATATATCAGACTTTTAGTTTTAGTAATGGGTATATTATATTTTTTATTTATAATACCAGATTATTTTGTTGCAAAACATTCTATTTTTTTTAAATACATATTGGTAAATAGGATTTCATTTTTGTTTATAACTTTTATTCTCTATTATAGGTTAAAGAACTTTAATAGCTCTAAAGAATATTATTTTTTAATTACAATGAGTGAATTAATTGTATCATTTTTATTTCTTATTATCCTCTATCTATATGAACCAGTAAACTTTTTAATACAATCCTTTGGAGTTATGACTATTTTATTAGTAATATTTTTTGTTCCTAATAGATTTATATATATAGTTTTTGTTTCGTTATTTATCTGCACATCTTTTATCATCATATCTATTTATATTATTGAAGATATAAATGTAATGGAATTGATAGCATCTATAATTTATTTTACCATTACTATAATATTAAGTAGTTTTTCATCACTTAGGACAAGCTTTTATAGGAGAAAGCAATATGCAAATAACAAGGAATTATTAATAGTATCAATGACTGATTCTTTGACTGGTGCATATAATAGAATGAAATTTGAACAAGAAATGCGTGATTTAATTAAAAAAAGAAAAACAGTAGACTTTGATTTATCTATTATCTTGTTTGATTTTGATGATTTTAAGCGAATTAATGATGTATATGGGCATTTGATAGGTGATAAGATATTGATTGATACATCGGTGTTGATAAAAAGTATTATTAGAGGTACTGATATTTTTATTAGATGGGGAGGAGAAGAATTCGTAATTATTCTTCCAAACACAAAGAAAGAGCAAGCAATAGATATATGTGCAAGAATAAAAAATGAAATTGAAAAACATGATTTTTCACCTGCTGATAAAGTTACTTGTAGTTTTGGAGTAACTTCGTTGAAGGAAGATGATATCATGGATACTCTATTTAAGAGGGTTGATGAGCTTTTATATACTGCAAAGAAAAATGGGAAAAACCAAATAGTTAGTTGTTAATTTTCTAAATAAAAAAGTAAAAAGCAATATAATAAGGATAGAGAGTATTAATGCTTGACTATTTAGTCAAGCTTATATTATTTAATTACAACTTATTTATAATTGTGCTATAATATTTAGTGTTGCTAAATTTCATAGAAAGAAGAATTATTATGACCAAGTTATTTAAATCTAATAATGAAACAAGAAAAGATGTTATTAATATTGCGTGGCCCGTTTTAGTAGAGCTTCTTTTAGGGTCTCTTTTTGGTATGATAGATATGATGATGCTTGGAAGAATAAGCGATAATTCTGTAGCAGCAGCTTCTGTAGCAGCTGTAGGGATAACAAATCAGCCTTTATTTATAGGTTTATCTCTTGTTCAAGCCTTAAATGTAGGTGGTACAGCAATGGTTGCTAGATATTTAGGAGCTCAAGAAGATGAAAAAATTGAAATTACTTTAAAACATGTTTTAATGTTAAGTATGCTTATGTTGGCTATTCCATTATCTATATTAGGAATAATATATACCGATTCGATTATGAAATTTATGGGAGCAAAAAATGACACTTTGGAGGCAGGAAGAATATATTTTAAAATAATTATGGTTGGATTTATATTCCAGTCACTTAATATGTCTATATCTGCAGCCTTAAGAGGTGTTGGTGAAACTAAAATTCCTATGAAGATAAACCTAAAAGTTAATTTTTTAAATGTAATTGGTAATGCACTTCTTATATACGGTCTATTTGGATTTCCTAAATTAGGAGTAACTGGTGCAGGGCTTTCTACAGCATTGTCTAATGCAGTTGCTAGCATACTATTATTTAGATATCTTACAAAAGGAAAGAGTATTATTCCATTTAACATAAGAAAATCATTTAAATTTGACAAAAATGTTATATATAATTTAGTAAAGATTGGGGTGCCTGCGTCACTAGAACAAATGGCTTTAAGAGTAGGGGTTCTTCTTTTTGTAAAAATTGTTGCAGGATTAGGAACTGTTATTTATGCATCTCATCAAATTTCATTGAATATATTAAGTTTGTCGTTTCAACCAGGGCAAGCATTTGGTATAGCTGCGTCATCATTAGTAGGCAAAAGCTTAGGGGCAGGGAAACTCCCACAGGCCGAAGAATATGCTAAAGAAACAAGAAGGATTGGGTCAATGATATCTTCTTTTATGGCTATAATGCTTTTCTTTTTCGGTGCACAAATTGCAAAATTGTACTCAAATGACCCAAGAATAATAGAAAATGCTTCTATGGTATTAAAGATAATTGCATTAGTTCAACCTTTTCAATCTTCGCAACTTATATTAGCTGGTGGGTTAAGAGGGGCTGGAGATACTTTTTGGCCATTAATAGCTACATTTTTTGGCGTTGTAGTAGTTAGAGTTGTATTAGCAAATTATTTTGTAAATGTACTGGCATATGGATTAGTAGGTGCATGGATGGCTATGTTCATTGACCAATTTGTAAGATGGATGTTTGTTTACATGAGATTTAGAACTGGACAATGGAAATATATAAAGATTAGATAAGAAAATGGTAGCAAGCAAGAACCGTCCCGACTTGCTATTGAAAGGTGGTGGTAGTTATGGATTCTGGACCTTTACCTGAATATTGCATCTTTATTATAAAAAATAATAGAATATACGGGTTTATAGCTACCACATTGGTATGCAGCCCGTAGAGAAAAGAGGTGCTGCATTATGGAAAAAATTATTAAAATGGTACAGGAGAACAGATTAGTTGATGTAAAAAAGTCATTGAAAGAATACCAAACTGCAGATATTGCACAAATACTGAATGAATTAGATCGACAAAAAATGTTGATATTATTTAGAGTTCTTCCAAAAGATACTGCTGCAGAGGTATTTTCGTATATGTCATATGATCAGCGTATAAATCTTATATCTATGATAACTGATAGAGAAATAAGCAGTATTTTAAATTCCTTATTTATAGACGATACAGTTGACTTTTTAGAAGAGCTACCTGCAAATGTTGTGAAAAAGATTCTTAAAAATACTGATGAAAATAGGAGAAAATTAATTAATCAGTTTTTAAAGTATCCTCAAGATTCAGCAGGAAGTATAATGACTATAGAATATGTAGATTTAAAAAAAGAAATGACAGTGGAAGATGCCATAGATCATATAAAAAAAACAGGTGTTGATAAAGAGACTATAGATACCTGTTATGTAATTAACAACAATCGCAAGCTAGAAGGCATAATTTCTCTTAGAAAAATTATTTTAAGTAGACATGATAGAACTATAGAGGACATCATGGACCAAAATGTTATTTCAGTTCACACATTAGATGATCAAGAAAAGGTTGCTTTTATGTTTAAAAAATACGATTTATATACTATGCCTGTTGTTGATAAAGAAGATAGGCTTGTAGGAATAATTACTATAGATGATGTACTTGATGTAATAGAGCAGGAAAACACAGAGGACTTTCAGAGAATGGCTGCTATGGAGCCTTCAGATGAGGAATATTTAAAGACAAATGTTTTTTCTTTAGCAAAGCATAGAATTTTATGGCTTTTAGTACTGATGATATCTGCAACTTTTACTGGAAATATAATAAAGAAATATGAGCTAATACTTAACACAGCAGTGGTTTTGACTGCTTTTATACCTATGCTTATGGATACAGGGGGCAATGCTGGTTCTCAATCTTCAACATTAGTTATACGTGGTCTTGCATTAGGAGAAATTAAATTAAATGATATACTAAAGGTTATATGGAAAGAATTCAGAGTTAGTTTAATTGTTGGTATAGTACTTTCAGGACTAAATTTTGTGCGAATATACTATTTAGAAAAAACGGATCTGTATATTTCTTTAGTTGTATGTATTAGTTTGCTTTTTACAGTCATTTTAGCTAAAGTTGTTGGTAGTACTCTTCCTATTATTGCAAAGAAACTTAAACTGGACCCAGCAATCATGGCAGGGCCTTTGATTACTACTGTTGTAGATGCAGCAGCATTGCTAGTTTATTTCGCAACTGCTTCATGGATATTAGGTATATAAATAGCAATTGTTGGAGTGAAAAAGATGCCAAATACTTGTTTTGATAAGAAAAAACTTTTAATTTTATTAAATGAAATATATAGACGAACAATTTTATCATATAAACGGGTTTTTGACTATAGATATGAAAATGATGCTAATTTTAGAAAATATATAGAATCACAATATAAACGTAATGGCGTTAAAGGAAAAGGCAAAGAGGAATGGAATGATAATTATTGTAAAAAAATGTCTTCTATGATTATAAATAGAATTCTATTTATTAAAATTTGTAAAGATAAAGGTGTTATTAAAGAAAATTTAGATATTGAAAAATGGATTGGTTTTGCTAACTATGGTTTAACTGAAAATGATAAAAATCTTATAATAGATGCTTTTGAATTACTTGAAAGAAATGATTTTAATTTTAAATATGCTGATGGAAATATTCTAGGGGACGTATATGAAAGATTTATGGATAGAAAATTACGTAAATCTATAGGTCAATTTTATACTCCACAATATATAATAGACTATATTTTAAAAAGAACATTAGAAAATGCTGATGTAGTTAAAAATCCATTTCTTTCAGTTGCAGATATTTCATGTGGGTCAGGACATTTTTTAATAAAGGCATATGATATTTTAAAAGATAAATTTATTAGTAATTTATCTAAACTACAGAAAATATATGATGATGAAATTTATATTATAAAAAGAAAAGGATCAGAAAAAAAAGTATCAGGAAGAGATTATTGGAGAAAGGAGAATATTCATTATCACATATTAACTCATTGTATTTATGGTGCTGATATTGATAGTTTTGGAGTTCAGTTGACGACTATTAACCTCGTTTTAAAAGAAGCTGATAATTTTATTGATGAATTAAATATAATACAGTGTGATAGCCTAGTAAATCATGAGGAAGGCTCCAACTATATAGCTAAATTTTGGAATAAAAAATTTGACTATATAGTTGGCAATCCCCCTTATATTGGGCATAAGCAGTTAAGTATGGAATATAAGAGTTGGCTGTTAAAAAATTATGGTGAAGTTTTTAAAGATAAATCAGATATATCTTTTTGCTTTTTTAAAAGAATGTTAGATTTATTGAAAGATAATGGTATGTGCGGCATAATAACTTCTAGGTATTTTATGGAAAGTCCGACGGGAAGAGAGTTAAGAAAATATCTAAGGACAAATAGTGATTTTAAAGAAATAATAGATTTCTATGGTATAGATATATTTAGAGGTGTAGGAGTAGCAACGGCAATTTATATCTTTTCAAAGGGCGAAGTAAAAAATTCTAAAGTTTTAGTTTATAAAATATCAGATGATAATTTTTCTTTTAGAGATGATATGAATTTAAGTACACTCTTAGATACTAGATTGTTTAACAGATTTTATATCAGCAAAGAATTACTAGGAGACGAGCGTTGGATTCTCATACCAAGTGAGCATTTAAATATTTATAGGAAGATTATTAATAATGCAAATGTAAAGTTAGGAGATTTAGCGGATAGTTTTCAAGGTATTATTACTGGATGCGATAAAGCATTTGTTATGACAGAAAAAGAGGCAGAAAGATTTGGGATTGAGAAAGAGTTATTAAGAAAGTGGATTAAAAATAGCAATATAAAAAGATATGAAATAATTGATAGTGAATATGTATTGATATATTCTGATTTAATAGATGATGAATTGAAATATACTAATAGTATTGATTATATATATAAGTATAAAGATAGGTTGGAAAACAGGAGAGAGTGTAGAAAAGGAATTCGAAAATGGTATCAACTTCAGTGGGGGCGAGATAAAAAGCTATTTGAACAGCCTAAAATAATATTTCCTTACAAATCCACAATTAATAGATTTGCAATAGATTATAGTGGGTATTATTGTAGTGCAGACGTATACTCTATTATCCTAAAGGATGAATTTAAAGAACATATTTCATTAAAATATTTGTTAGGAATACTTAATTCCAGTATATATGAGTTTTATTTTAAGTTGTTTGCAAAAAAAATGGGCAAAGGTGTATATGATTATTACCCAAATTCTGTTATGGACTTAAAGATAGTAACAGTAGATATAGTAAAACAAATAGAAGAAAAGGTTAATAATATATTGAGTAATATTAATAAAATAAAAAAATTTAGAAATAGTGATGATACTAGATATTTAGAAACTAAAGAAAAAATTTTACAATTAGAAAAGGAAATTGATTTTATTATTGCTGATAAAATTGGTTTAAATGAGAATGATATTAATATTATATATAATTTCTTGAATAGGTAAGAAAATTCTATTTATTTATTACTAATGTAAATAAAAATGAAAAATATTATATAGGGTGGGTAACAATGGAAAAGATTTTTACAAAAAAATTAAATGTTTTTTTAATATCTATATTTTGTATGTTGTTATGGGGAAGTGCCTTTCCAGTTTTGAAAATAAGCTATGCAAAACTTATGATAGATTCTAATGATATATATTCTAAATTATATTTTGCAGGTATTAGATTTTTTGGAGCTTCAATTTTAGTATTTTTGATAGCTAAATTTATTTTAAAACTTAAGATAGATATTAATAAAAATAATATTAAAAATATAGCTATCTTAGGTTTATTTCAGACTACGTTTCAGTACTTCTTTTTTTATATAGGTTTAGCTAACACTTCAGGAATTAAAAGTGCTATATTACAAGCCAGCAGTTCATTTTTTGTTGTACTAGCAGCACATTTTGTTTATAAAGATGATAAAATAACTAGGAAAAAGGTATTAAGCCTTGTTTTAGGATTTAGTGGAATCTTAATTATCAATATTTCCAAAGGCTTTGATTTTAATTTTAAGTTGATCGGAGAAGGATTTTTACTTTTAGCAGCATTAACCAGTACTTTTTCTACATTGTTTGTAAAAAGGATATCTAAGAAAACTAACCCAGCAATATTGACTGGAGGACAAATGTTTATTGGTTCAACATTGCTTCTAATAATAGGAAAAATTGGTATGGGAAATAATGTTCTTAATTTTGATTACTTTACGATTGTCCTTTTAATATATTCTTCATTTCTTTCCGCTACAGCTTTTGTGTTGTGGTATACTCTGTTGAAATATAATAAGGCAGGGGAAATAAGTATATATAGACTATTTATTCCTATATTTGGTTCTATGCTTTCAGCCACATTTATACCAGGTGAAGTATTTACATTAAAGCTTTTATTAGGGCTTGCATTAGTTGTATTAGGAATGTTTGTATTGAATAGTAAATTTGAATTAAATAAAAAAAAGTCCCTATAGAGATGGGGACTTTTATACTTCGACTATACTGCCTTATTCCATTATTTTTATTGTATACTTTTTCCTTAATTCATTACTCTTATTGATATATATTTCATTTTGTTTTTGCATAATTAATTGTTGATATATAATATCTTTAACTTCTTCAAAGCTTTTATTTTTTTCTTCTATTTTTTCTTTGACTATTATTATATGATATCCAAATTGTGTTTTTACAGGCTTACTTAATTCATTTATTTCTAATGCAAATGCAGCATCTTCAAATTCAGGTACCATTTTTCCTCTTTCAAAAAAGCCTAAATCTCCACCTACAGCATTAGATGGACAGCTTGAGTATTTTTTAGCTGCATCTTCAAATGAAAGACCTTCTTTAATTTCACTTATTATCTCATTTGCTTTTTCTTCATCAGAAACTAGAATATGACTTGCTCTTACTTTTTCAGGATCTATAAAAGCATTTTTATTGTTATTATAATACTGGGATAATTCTTCATCACTAACTTTTATGCTGCTTAAAAGATTTCTAATGGAATATTGTTTGATAAATGTTTCTTTCTTCTGAGCTAAACTGCATGGCCCTTTGAGGGTCAATGTTTTGTAAAATCATGTTTACATCTTCATTTGTTATTTCTTTACCATTTACTATTGCCAAAACTTTTTTTTGATTCATAAGATTAACTCTCCTTTATTTAAGTATACTGCAATAATAACAGAAAATGTGAATTATGTCCAATAAATAATGCAAAGATTTCATATTTTTAATGAGTTATTTTCCATAGGTTAATTTCAAGTTTATAGACATGATTACCTAATATAATTTATAATAAAATATTCTAAAATAAATAGAGGAATTTAATGCATTAATATATAAATAATAAAATAAGTATTTCGTGGCACAAAATATAATTGAATAATTTCGATAGGAGTGTGATAAAGTGGAAAACATAAAATTAGATGACTTTACTAGATTTAAGTTTTTATCATCTATAAAGTTTTCACCTGATGGCAACTATGCTTGCTTTGTTGTTAGTCAAATGGATGTTGAAGAAAATGAATATTTATCGAATCTATGGGTTTATGACATAGTTAAAGACAAATATTTTCAACTAACATCTTTAAATCATGAAAGTAATTTTTTGTGGATGGATGATAGTAAACATATCATTTTCTCTACAATAAGAAATCCAAAGGATAAAAAGAGAAAAGAAGAAGGAGAAGAATTTACTCAATATTATAAAATAAGTATTAATGGCGGAGAGGCACTTGAGTATTTTAGTGTACCAGTAAATGTAAATTCTGCAAAACTTATTGATGATAAGTTACTTGTATTTAAGTCTTCGTATAACATATATAATAAAGATTTAAATGAACTTAGTGAAGATGAAAAAAAAGATGAACTAAAAAGAAGAAAAGAAGAAAAAGATTATGTGGTTTTAGATGAAATTCCATTTTGGAGAAATGGACAGGGATTTACTAACAAAAAAAGAGAAAGACTCTATTTATATAATATTTATAATGGAAAATTACAAGTTATAACTGATAAATATATGGATGTGGAAGGGTTTAATATAAGTCCAGATAAGAAAAAGGTTGTATTTACTGCTACTGAATATATGGATAAGATGGAGATTAAAAATAGTGTATATATTTATAATATCAATAATGACAAGATAGAAAAAATAACTCCAGATGAAAAATTTAATTACGGATATGTTAATTATATAAACAGTGATACTCTTATAGTAATGGGATCAGATATGAAAAACTATGGAGTCAATGAAAATAGTAAATTTTATATAATAGATTTGAATACTAAAGAAAGAAAATGTATAACTCCTGATTTTACCACTAGCACATGGAATTCAGTAGGTTCTGACTGCAGATATGGAGGGTCCCAAAATCAAAAAATTGATGAAAATTACCTATATTTTATTACTACTGAAGGATTTAGCTCATATATTAATAGAATAGACATAAATGGTAATATAGAAAAGGTAACTAAAAAAGGCGGAGCTATTGATGGATTTGATGTAGTAGAAGGAAAAATATTATTTATAGGTCTAAAAAATATGAAACTTCAGGAGTTATATAAATTAGAAAATAATAATGAAATACAGGTTACAAATTTCAATGAATGGGTGCAAAATGAAAGAAAAATATCAAAGCCTGAACATTTAGAGGTTGAAGTTGAACAAGGAGTATTTGTTGATGGTTGGGTAATGAAACCTGTAGATTATAAGAAAGGTAAGAAATATCCTGCTATTTTAGATATACATGGAGGCCCTAAGACTGTATATGGAGAGGTATTTTTCCATGAAATGCAGTATTGGGCTAATGAAGGGTATGCAGTATTTTTCTGCAATCCTAGAGGTAGTGATGGTAAAGGAAATGATTTTTCAGACATAAGAGGAAAGTATGGTACTATTGATTATGAAGACATTATGAAATTTACTGATGTAGTATTAGAAAAGTATCCTTTTATAGATGCAAATAGAATAGGGGTTACTGGCGGTTCTTATGGTGGTTTCATGACTAACTGGATTATAGGGCATACAGATAGATTTAAAGCTGCTGTTTCTCAAAGAAGTATATCAAATTGGATTTCTAAGTTCTGCACAACAGATATAGGATATTTCTTTGTAGACGATCAAAATAGTGGAACACCTTGGAAAAATCACGATAAGCTGTGGTATCATTCTCCTCTAAAATATGCGGATAAAGTAAAAACACCTACTCTTTTTATACATTCTGAAGAAGATTATAGGTGCTGGCTTGCTGAAGGTATTCAGATGTTTACAGCTTTGAAATATCATGGGGTAGAATCAAGAATGTGCATATTTAAAGGAGAAAATCATGAATTAAGTAGAAGTGGTAAACCAAAGCATAGAATAAGGAGATTAAAAGAAATTACAGATTGGTTTAATAAATACTTAAGAAAATAATTTTATCAAAAATGGCATAGCTACATAGCTATGCCATTTTTGATTTAATACTTTACTACGAATGATTTAAATATTGGAACATCAAGAGTTAATTTTTTACTAATGAAGGAAAAATTCAAAACAGAATGATAAAAAAATAACAAAAGCTAAATTGGTTTTTATCAATAAATAAAGTATTTTCTTCAATAAAAATAAACAAAATATTAACAAAATGAACAAAACACCTTGTTGTATTGACAAAAATCTATCAAATTAATAAATTATAGGTAAGAGATATATGAAGAGAAATAGAGAATTTTTAATTATAGCTAATCAATTATAGATAATTAAGACGTAGACTAATTATTTTCCGCATTTTAAAATAAAGGGGGTAATAAAATGAATAAGAAGAAAATCATTATCCTTGGCGGCGGATATGGTGGTATTTTAACAGCGAAAAAGCTTGCCAAAAAATTTAAGAAAAATGATGATATAGAAATAACACTAATAGATAAAAATTCTTATCATACTATGCTGACTGAATTACATGAGGTAGCAGCAGGAAGGGTACCAGAGGATTCGATTAGAATTGATTTTAAGAAGGTATTTGCTAGAAGAAAAGTAAAAGTTGTTCTAGATGAAATAAAAAAAATTGACTTTGAGAATAAGGTTTTAAAATCTAAAGAAAATGAATATGAATATGATTACCTAGTAATTGGAACGGGTTCAAAACCAACTTATTTTGGAATACCAGGTGTAGAAAAATATGCCCATAAACTTTGGTCATACGATGATGCAGTAAATTTAAGAGAGCATATATTAAAAATGTTTAGAAATGCTATGAACGAAAAAGATGAAGCTAAAAGAAAAAAGATGTTAACCTTTGTTGTAGTTGGTGGCGGTTTTACTGGTGTTGAAATGGTTGGGGAATTGGCTGAGTGGAAAAATAGATTATGTAAAGATTTTAATATAGATAAAAGAGAAGTGAAAATATATGTTGTAGACGCTCTTCCTAAAATTCTTACAATTTTTCCAGATAAGCTTATAAAGAAAGCAGAAAAGAGATTAGAAAAATTAGGAGTTGAAATTATAACTGGTGCTGGTATTACTGAAGTATCAAAGGATTCTGTTACGATGGGAGAAAAGGGAAGCATACTAACAGATACAGTAATTTGGGCAGCAGGTATTGAAGGTTCAGACTTAATAGGGGATATGGACATTAAGCAAGAAGGTAGAAAAAGAATTGTAACAAATGATAAACTTCAATCAATTGACTACGAAAATGTTTATGTAGTTGGAGATAATATATTTTATATTCCAGAAGGTGAAAAAAGACCAGTACCTCAGATGGTTGAAAATGCAGAGCACTCTGCTGATTTGGTTTCACATAATGTGTATGCTGCTATTACAGGTCAAGAACAAAAAACGTATAAACCAGTATTCCACGGAGCAATGGTATGTATAGGAGGAAGATATGGTGTTGCTCATATTGGTACTCCTGGGAAATTCATAAGTCTTAGTGGATTTTTTGCGATGTTTGTAAAGCACTTTATTAATTTTATATATTTCTTTGAAGTAGCAGGATTTAATAAATTTTGGTCTTATATTATGCATGAATTTTTCCAGGTAAAAGATAACAGAAGTTTTGTAGGAGGATATTTTTCTAAGGCGTCTCCTAATTTCTGGCTGTTACCTTTAAGGATTTTTATCGGTTATAAGTGGCTTGAAGAAGGTCTTAATAAGCTACCTAAGATATTAGAAAATCCTTCAAATATATTTCTAATACCAGCTCCACCTGTTTCAGCAGATGCAACTAGCGCAGCTTCCAGTGTTGCTGAAACAGTAGCAGATGCAACTAGTGCAGCATCTGGAGCTGTGCAATCAGCTGCGGATACAGTATCGCAGTGGGG
Organism: Brassicibacter thermophilus; assembly: GCF_055378355.1. Classification (NCBI taxonomy): domain Bacteria; kingdom Bacillati; phylum Bacillota; class Tissierellia; order Tissierellales; family Thermohalobacteraceae; genus Brassicibacter; species Brassicibacter thermophilus. The sequence goes on from NZ_AP042446.1 coordinate 959,372, forward strand.
AGAAGCTTTACCAGTACCTGATTTTATCGACAAGATTGTTAAATCTTCTATGGATACATTTTTCTATACAGCTGATGGTGGATTTACTTGGCTAGCAACAGTTTTTCAAACAGGGATGGTTATTGCAGAAATAGTTATAGGAATATTATTGATAGTTGGATTATTTACTTGTCTTTCATCATTAGTATCTATTGCAATGGGATTAATGATTTGGTCATCTGGTATGGCACCTCTTGAAATGCTTTGGTATCTTGCTGGAGGGATAGCACTAATAGGTGGCTCAGGTAGTACATTTGGGTTAGATTACTATGTTTTACCATTTCTTAAGGAAAAGTGGAAGAACTTAGGATTTGTAAAGAAATGGTATCTATATGTAGACTAATTAAAACATGCTCTTTTAAGTTATAATTTAAAAGAGCATGTTTTTTACATATTTTTTATAACAATATTACATAATTATTTCAGAGTCAAAATTTTATAGGATATCTTAATGTGCAATTTGCTCATTCAAATGGTATACTTAGAATAGAAATTATATAAACTCTTGTTATGCTAATTATTGTATATGTACTAAAAGGGAGTGTATAATATGAGAAAAACTCTTTTACTTGGGTTAGTTATTATTTTACTTTTTTGTGGATGTGGTTCTAAGGAAATTTTGTACAAAGAAGGAAAGTTTGAAGGTACTGGAAAAGGACATCATGGACCTATAAGAGTCGTAGTTACTACTGATGAGTACAATATAAAAGATATTGAAATTATTGAAGAATATGAGATGCCTGAGTTAGCTGAGATAGTATATGAAAAACTTCCCAAAAAAGTGATATCACGTAATAGTGTTGATGTAGATGTAGTTTCTGGAGCTTCATATACGAGCAAAGGACTTTTAGAAGCAATAACTAATGCATTAAATAAGGCAAAGATTGAGAATAGTCAGAAGGTGAATTAGTTTGAAATTACAATATAAAATAACCTTATTTATAACAATAATACTTTTAATAGTTATAGGTAGCATAGGGTTTTTATCATATAATCAGATAAAAAATACCATTGAAACGCAGATGGGCAATAATGCTATGGATTTAGCAGTAACTATAGCATCTATGGATGTTATTAGGGAAAACCTTGCCACAACTAAGGATTATCAAGTTATTCAAAAAGTAATAGAAAATATAAGAAAAAAAACTAGATTTCAATATATAATAGTGATGGATATGGATGGAATAAAATATTCTTATCCAATTGAGTATGATTTAGGTAAAAAATATATTAGCGGTGGAGAAGAAAGGGTATTAAAAAAAGGTGAGGCCTATGTTTCAGAAGATAAAAATGTTTTAATATCAGCTATTAGGGCTTTTGTACCTATATATTATAATGATAAACAAGTAGGTGCTGTAGTGGTAGGTCTTTTGAATAGCAAAGTATATAGTGAAATTAAGCCTCATATTTTAATGTTTTGGTTTTCTTTACTATTTGGACTTATAATTGGTGTAATAGGTGCGTATATTCTTTCTCATAATATTAAGAAGTCAACTTTTGGGTTAGAACCTAAAGAAATTGCATTGTTATTAGGAGAAAGAGATAATATAATACAAAGTTTAAAATATGGTGTTATAGCTATAAATAATCATGGAGAAATAATACTTTTTAATAAAACTGCACGGCATGTTCTTAAGTTTAAGGAAGATGATTTAGGCAAGAATATTCAAGAGATTAATAAAGAATATGGAGATCATGTTTTTAAGGTGTTAAAGACAAAGAAATCTATTTATGATCAAGAAGTTAAGATTAGTGCTACTAAAACACTTTTATGTAGTCATACATTACTTAAAAATTACAATGATGATATAATAGGTGTTGTATCAAGTTTTCAAGATATGTCTGATGTTAAAAGAATGGCAGAGGAGTTAACTGGTATAAAAAAACTGACAGATGATTTGAGAGCTCAAAATCATGAATTTTTGAATAAGCTTCATACCATTTCTGGTATGATACAGCTTAAAGAGTATGATGAAGCATTGAGATATATTTCTGAGATTTCACATAAGAGAAATAATATTTTAAGTATACTTAGTTATAGGATAAAAGATGCTCATGTTGCTGGTATACTTTTAGGTAAATATAATAAAGCTGTAGAATCAAAAGTTGAATTGATTATAGACCCAAATTCATATTTAGGGGAAATCCCAAGCACTATTACTGCTGATGATATCTGTTCAATTCTTGGAAACTTAATAGAAAATGCTATTGAAGAATTGCAGGGAAGAAGTGATGGAAAAATTTTTATAAGAATAAATTCTAGTAGAGAGGGATTAAGGATAGAAGTTAAAGATAATGGTTATGGTATTGATGAGAAAATAAAAGATAAAATTTTCCAAAAAGGGATTACTACTAAAAATGGTAGTAGAGGCATTGGACTTAGTATTGTAAAAAAAATAATAGACAATGCAAATGGAAGCATAGAGATTTTAAATGATAGCGGAACGATATGGAATATATTTATACCTGCTTGAGGAGGAAAATATAATGATTAAAGTATTAATTGTAGAAGATGACCCAATGGTGAGGGAGATTAATGAAAAATTTCTAGCAAAAGTAGAAGGATATCAACTTGTTGGAAGTGTTGGTTCTATAGATGAAGCCAAGTCATTTTTAATAAATGAAACTCCAGACTTAATATTATTAGATGTTTTTTTCCCAAAAGGTAAAGGTGTAGACTTGTTAAAGTGGATAAGAAATGAGAATATTAAATGTGATGCTATATTAATAACTGCTGATAGAAGTATGGAAACAGTAAAAGAGACTTTTAGATATGGTGCAGTAGATTATTTGATAAAACCTTTTGATTTTGAACGGTTTAAAGAATCTTTGCTACAATTTAAGAAAAGAAAGGAGCATATGGAACAAAATGATTGTGCTAGACAAGAAACTATAGACAAGTATGTACTACAAGACGGGGCTGCTATTAACGAAAAAAATAATATACCTGGTACTAAAGGGCTCAATCAATATACTTATGACAGAATTTTAGATTTTATTAAATCTATGGAAGGGAAAAGCTTTACTGCTAAAGAGGTAGCAAAATACATAGGAGTTTCAAGGATTACTGCTAGAAGATATTTAGAACATTTAGAAATAAATAATATTGTTGAACTCGAATTAGAGTATGGGAAAGTCGGAAGACCTAGGAATAAATATAAACTAAAAAAAGATTAATCAAGCAATACATCTTCAAGTTTTTCAAAATTCAATATAGTTATATATTCTTTATCGAAATCTATAATTTTATCGTTTTTCATTTGAATTAATTCACGTGACAATGAAGGTCTAGGTATTCCTAAACGTTCTGCAAGCTCTTTTTTAGTACAATTAAGGCGTATTTTCGCCTTTTTTTGCTTTTTATATTCATCCAATAAATAATGGACTATTTTTTGTTTTATGGTTTTGTATGACATGATTTTTAACTTCTTATTTAATTTTAATATTTTGCTTGATAAAAGTTCCATAAAGTTATTTAAAAAAATGTTGCTAGAACTGCACAGATTTAATATACTTTCTTTTGAGATAAACATAATTTGACTTTTATTTGATGATAAAATAGTAGCTGGGTATTTATGGTGATTAGAAAAAATAATAACTTCACCAAATATATCTCCTGCATGAAGTTTTTCTATTGTCATAACTTTTCCAGAGGCATATATTTTTTGAATTTCTACATTACCTTTTAATACAATACCAATACTTTTACAATCATCATCTTCAATTGCTATTATTTCGTTTTTATCAAAATATTTTATATCAAAACCTACTTCTGTTAATTTATTTCTAATTTCTTTAGTCTCAAAATTCTTAAATAAAATACAGTTTTTTATTGCATTAAAATTCTCAAACATTCTATATCTCCTTTAATTTATAATTTGCAAAATTTTGGGTTCAGGGTAACTATACAATTTCTTCAAATAATAATTGTTACCGACTTTTTAAATTATATTTTAATAAAATGAAATTAAAATTACAACATGATAATTAGTGCCAAAAGTGGAAGTACATTAAAATTTTAACATTATTAACAAAATATTATTAAATTTTTCACTAATTTATGATATAATAATATCAAAACAAAATAATAATTTAACTAAAAATGTTATAAATTTAACAAATTTTAAGGAGGTATGGGCAATGGCATTAACAGTATTTAAAGGTACGGCAAAGCTTATTAATGGTATTACTATTGAATGTGAAGCAAGAGGACATAAGTTTATTTTGGACGAGCCAGCTTCTTTAGGAGGAGCAGATAAGGGCATGAATCCAGTTGAAGCAACCTTATGTGCTTTAGGTGCTTGTCAATCAATTGTAGCTGGCTGTTTTGCAAAGGCAAAGGGAATCAATCTTAAAGAATACTGGGTAGAAGTAGAGGGGGATTTAGACACTCGAGGATTTAAAGGACAAAAAGATGTAAGACCTGGTATTCAAGCAATAAGGTGCAAAGCACATGTCAAAGCTGATAATACTGAAGAAGAAATAAAAGAATTTGTTGAATTTGTTGAAAATACTTGTCCAGTTGCAGATACTATTAAAAACTCAGCGGTACTTTCTACAGAAGTAATAATTGAGAAGTAAATTAATTGTCGGTAAATTGTGTAAAAAGACCCTATCTTAAAAATAATAAAGATAGGGTTTTTTATGTAATAGTGATTAAATTTTGTCTTACAGGTATTAATATTTACACAACAAATAAAAAATTAGGAGGACTAATATGTATCCGCTAAAGTTTATAAATTTATATTACGAAAAAATTTGGGGTGGAAGAGATTTAGAATTGTTTAGAGATAATTTACCAGAAGGAAATATTGGTGAAACATGGGATGTAGCATGCCATAAGAATGGTATGAGTATAGTTTCTAATGGAGAATTAAAGGGTAAATCTTTAAAGAATTTAATAAAAGAATATAAGGATGATTTATTAGGAACAAAAATAAATAAAGATAGGTTTCCTCTTTTAGTTAAGCTTATTAATGCTAGAGAGCCTTTATCTATTCAGGTTCATCCAGAAAATGATTACGCAAAAAGAGTAGAAGGAGATTTAGGGAAAACTGAAGCGTGGTATGTTGTAGAAGCATTTGAAGGAGCAAATCTAATTATAGGAGCCAAAGAAGGAGTCACAAAAGAAGATATAAAAAAAGGTCTCAAAAATGGAGATATAGAAAAATATTTAAATAAAGTAGAAGTAAAAAAAGGTGATGTATATTTTGTAAAAAGCGGACTTATACATGCAATTGGTGGCGGAGTTGTTATAGCTGAGATTCAGCAAAATAGTGATACAACTTACAGAGTTTATGATTATGATAGAGGACGAGAAATTCATGTAAAAAAAGCTTTAGATGTAATAAACCTAGAACTAAGTTCAAAAAAAAGAAAAGGATTAAAGGTTAGCAGAAAAGGATATGATAAGATTTACCTATGCCTTTGTGAAGAATTTTCTTTAGAATTATATGATATAAAAGAAAAAGCAGTAGAATGCAGCGATAAAGAAAGATTTTTTATTTTTACTTGTGTTGATGGAGAAGGAACAATAGTTAGCGATGAAGCAGAAGAAAAAATCAATAAAGGAGATAGTATTCTAATACCAGCTTCATTAGGGAAGTATACTTTGAAAGGTGAAATGAAATTGCTTAAAAGTTATGTTCCAGATGTTGAAAGAGTACGAGATGAAATTTTAAGTGAAGTAAAGTGATTATAGTTGGATTCTTATAAGGGTGTCAAGTATAATAATTAAAATAAGTATGTGAAAAATAAAGTTTAATTTTAAATAATTGTACTATTTCAGATACAGTATTTACACCATTTCCACTTATATTGTCAATTCTATTTATTATGGGGCTACAAATTGGGCTCCAGCTGCTGCAGCCATAAGGGCTTGCTGAGCAGTAAAAATAGCTGTAGCAGTTACTTTTTATCCCCTTTGATTTTAAAATTTTCATAGCCTTTATACCTTGTAGTAATTATGAAAATTTCTCATTATATTATTGTTTTGTATTATTGTTTATTGTTTAATATTATTGTATAATTAAATTAGGTAATTATCAAGCTTTTGGAAAAAATTAATTTTGAATGAAATATTTAGACTTAGACTAGGTAGGAGTGATAGATATGTACAAATTGTTAGCTTTAGATATGGATGGAACATTACTTAATGATAATAAAGAAATTTCACAAATAAATAAAGTTGCAATAAAAAAAGCTATGGAAAAAGGAGTGCATGTAGTATTATGTACCGGAAGAACAATTCAAGGTATACAGAAATATATAGAAGAGTTAGAAATAGATAATGATGACTGTTATTCTGTAACTTGTACAGGGTCATATATTATTAATAATACTAAAAAAGAAATAGTTAGAAATACTTATTTAAGTACTGAGGACATAAGATTTGTATATAATGTAGCAGAAAAATTAAATGTCAATGTGAATTTTATAGATTATGAAAATATATATACTCGTAAAATAGGGTTGTTTAGTAAAATAGACGCTTTAGCAAATAATCTTAATTTAAAGTTGATAAGTTTTAATGAAATTAGTGACGAATTTAGTGCAATTAAAATGACCCTTATAAATGAGGACGGAAGTGTGGAAGAAGAAATTAGGAATATCGTTCCTAGTATTAAAATAGGAGATATAGATTTGGAAAGCAGAAAAGACTATGATGTAAATTTATTTAAGGATGATTCTAGAATCCCTAAGGAATTATTAAAAAAATATACGGTAGTAAAAACTACACCTTTTACCCTTGAAATATTAAGCAGAGGTTGTAATAAGGGAACGGGAGTTGAAATTGTAGCAGAGAAACTTGGAATAAAACGTGAAGAGACAATATGTATAGGAGATTCAGGCAATGACAGACATATGATTGAGTATGCAGGATTAGGTGTAGCAATGGGGAATGCTTTCCCAGAGATTAAAGAAATTGCAGATTATGTAACACTTACAAATGAAGAACATGGAGTTGCTCATGTAATTGAGAAGTTCATTTTGTAATACAAACGAGATAATTAAAATTTTGAAACTGGATGCCTATAGAGAGGTGATAAGGTGTTTGCAGAAGAAAGAATAGAAGAAATAGTTAAAATTTTAAATCATAAAGGTAAAGTAGTCGTAAAAGAATTGAGCACTAAATTTAAAGTTACAGAGGATTGTATAAGAAAAGATTTAAAGACTTTAGAAAAACAGGGAATTATAAAAAGGACATATGGAGGGGCAGTTTTAGCAAGACAAGTTGCTAGTAATAAATCTGTTGTGAATAGGAAGAATGTTAATATTGAAGCTAAACGTAAGATTGCTAAAAAAGCATTTGATATTATTGAAGATGGAGATACAATATTTTTAGATATTTCTACAACGAATATTTTATTGGCTGAGATGATAGCAAAAAGTAATAAGAGGATAAAAGTAGTAACTAATATGATTGATGTAATTAGAGCTTTTTCAAATTCGTTAAGGCAAGAAGTTATTTGCATAGGAGGATTTTATAACGCTGATTTAAACGGTTTTGTGGGTTCTAGTTCTATTGAGAGTATAAATAAATACAAATTTAACAAAGCATTTATTGGAAGTTGTGGAGTTAACTTATTTGAAAAAAGTGTAACAACTGTTGATGTTGAAGACGGTTATACCAAAAAAGCTATTATTAACTCTGGCAAAAAAGTTTATTTAGTAATGGAAACTAATAAATTCTACTTTGATGGAGTTTATAAATTTGCGGATATATTTGATGTAGATGCTATAATAGTCGACAAAGAACCTGAGAAAAATATAAAAAAGGTTCTAGAAGAAAATAATATAGTATATTTATAAGTTATTAAACAGCCTCCCTTTAAAAAAAGTTTATAATGAAATTTTTTCAAATAAATAATATAATTAGATTAAATGATTAAATTTTGGGGAGGGATTAGTATGAAAATTTATATTAGTGCTGATATAGAAGGTACTACAGGTATAGCAAATTGGGATGAAACTGAGAAAACAAAAGGGGATTATCAAAAATTTGCAGAGCAGATGACTAGAGAAGTAAATGCTGCATGTGAAGGAGCGTTAGAAGCAGGAGCTAAAGAAATATGGATAAAGGATGCCCATGATTCTGGGAGAAATATTGATGCTTCAAAACTTCCAGAAGAAATTAATTTGATAAGAGGATGGAGTGGACATCCATTTTCTATGGTTCAGGAATTAGATGAAACTTTTGATGCTCTTTTGTTTACTGGATACCATTCACCAGGAGGTTCAAATAGCAATCCACTATCGCATACTATGAGTACTTCAACAGTTAATTATATAAAGCTAAATGGAGAACTTCTAAGCGAGTTTAGACTTCATTCATATATTGCAGCCATGTTAGGAGTACCTGTTGTTTTTTTAAGTGGTGATAAAGGTCTTTGTGATGAAGCAAAAGCTCTCAATAGTAATATTAAAGTTGTGGCAGTGAATAAGGGAGTCGGAGGATCAACTATAAGCATTAGCCCTAATTTATCTATTAAATTAATAAAACAAGAAGTAAAAAATGCTTTAATGGGAGATTTAGAAAAATGTAAAATAAAGCTTCCAGAAAAATTTGAGCTTGAATTAACCTTTAATCAACATACTAAGGCGTATAGAGCTTCCTTTTATCCTGGAATGAAATTAGTATCACCTAAACAAACTTTAATGCAAACTACTGATTATTATGATGTATTAAGAGCAATTTTATTTTTAGTATAATGTTAATTTAATTGTAGCAAGTGAGGAACCGTCCCTACTTGCTAGTTTGGGAGGGATCGTTTTGAACATATTGATTAAAAATGCTGATTTACTATCTATGAAAGATGGAGAGAATATTCAAAATGGTGTAGACATAGCAATTGAAGGAGATACAATAAGATATATAGGGGATATTCCAAATGATTTTATACCTAATCATATTATAGATGCTTCAGGAAAGCTTGTGATGCCAGGAATTATAAATGGACATACACATGTAGCAATGTCATTATTTAGAAATTATGCAGATGATTTGCCTTTATGGGAGTGGCTCAACGATAAAATATGGCCATTAGAGGAAAAATTAAGTGAAGAAGATATTTATTGGGGGACTATGCTTAGTATAGTAGAGATGATAAGATCAGGAGTTACTTCTTTTGCAGACATGTATTTCTTTACGGATGAAACTGCAAAAGCTGTAAAAGAAACAGGAATAAGGGCTAGCTTAGCACGAGGATTAGCGGGTGGAGATAATGAAGATGATACTAGGCTTAATGAGGTTAAGGAATTATACTATAAATGGAATAATTATGATGATGGAAGGATAACCATAATGGCTGGACCACATGCAATATACACTTGTAGTCCAAAGTATTTATCGAAAGTGGTTAAACTTGCAGAAGAATTGAATATAGGGATACATATACATTTATCTGAGAGCAAAAAAGAAGTAGAGGAAAGTTTTGATAAGTATGGGAAGTCGCCAATAGAACATGTGAAGGATATAGGGCTATTTAAACTTCCTACTCTAGCGGCACATTGCGTTCATGTATCGGATAAGGATATTGATATATTAGCTGAAAATAATGTAAGCGTAGTAAACAATCCTACTAGTAATCTTAAACTAGCAAATGGATTTGCACCAATAGAAGATATGATTAATAAAGGAATAAATGTGGCTCTTGGGACAGATGGCTCTTCAAGTAATAACAATCTTAATATGTTTGAAGAGATTCATTTAGCTTCTATTATAAATAAAAGTGTAAATCAAAGTGCTACTTCTATACCTGCATATACTGCAATTAAAATGGCTACTGTTAATGGAGCGAAAGCATTAAACTTATATGATAAAGTTGGAACTATAGAAACAGGTAAAAAAGCTGACATTATCATCATAGATATGAATAAACCTCATCTTTGTCCAAAACATAATATTATTTCTTCCTTGGCTTACTCAGCTCAAGCGTCAGATGTTGAAACTGTGATTATAAATGGTAAAATAATTATGGAAAATTATGAGATGAAAACGGTTGATATCCATAAGGTTATGTTTAATGTTAAAAAACGAGTAAGAAAATTAATACAATAGCCTAGATGTAAAGGAGGTATGCTAAATGGATTCCATAAAAACATTGGAATATAAAGATGAAGTACTTCACTTAATTGATCAAAGGAAGCTTCCAAATACTTGTGAAGATTTTGTTTGTAATACATATAAGGATGTGGAATTTGCAATAAAAGATATGGTTGTAAGAGGTGCACCTGCTATTGGGGCAACTGCAGCCTATGGTGTAGTCATTGCTGCTAAGGAATTTGTAAATTTAGATAAGAATGAGTTTATGAAAAAAATGGACGAGGCATGTAGTATATTAAATAAAGCCAGGCCAACTGCTGTAAACTTGATGTGGGCTGTTAAGAGAATGAGAAAGGTTTTAGAAGAGAATAAAAGTTTAAGTGTTAAAGAAATATATGAAAAGTTAAAAGAAGAAGCGGATAAAGTATATTATGAGGATATTGAAACCAATAAAAAAATGGCTAAGTATGGTAATGAGATAGTTCCTCATAATGCTACTATACTGACTCATTGCAATGCAGGAGCATTGGCTACTGCAGGATATGGGACAGCTCTTGGAGTTATAAGAGAAGCACATTATAGTGGTAAAAATATTTTTGTATATGCTGACGAAACACGGCCAAGATTACAAGGAGCAAGGCTTACAGCATGGGAACTTGTTCAAGAAAAGATACCTGCAAAATTAATATCTGACAGTGTAGCAGCTACACTTATTAGAGATAGAAAAATAGATTTGATTATTGTTGGAGCTGATAGGATTGCTTTAAATGGAGATACAGCTAATAAAATAGGTACATTTATGCTTTCAGTTGTTGCTAAAGCTTACGGAGTACCATTATATATTGCAGCTCCAGTTTCAACTATTGATTTTGATATAGAAACTGGCAAAGAAATAAAAATAGAAGAGAGAAGTATTGATGAGGTTACTCATATAGGCGGTATAAGAATTGCACCTGAAGGAATTGACGTTTATAATCCAGCATTTGATGTAACACCTCATGAAAATATTGCAGGAATAATTACAGAGAAAGGGATTGTTAGAGCACCTTTTAAAGAAAATATCTTAAAATTGAAAGAAAGATAAAAATTAATTATTTATCATTTATATTATAGTTTTAAATAAAAAAGCTAGAGATTATCAAAATAAATTCTCTAGCCTTTTATTTGTTATCCGCTTCCGCTAAAAATACTTCCTCCGCTTTCAAAAGAAATAGTAAAGCACAAGGTTGTAGTTGGGGTTATATATATGGTTAATTCAGCAGCTGTTGCTTCTCTTCTTGTTCCAGGGGAAAATGAAAGGTCAAATGGTATACATGATTTCATTAGTAAGGTTGTAGCAGCATTTATTTGTTTTATTGTTAATATGTCATTATCCATAATTTTTTTAAAAGTACTAGTAGATAAAATTTGGATTATTTCTGAAGCCATGTTTTTCACAAAAATTCCCCCAACGTATAAAAATTTATAATTTGAAAAATTTTAACTTTAAAGTAATTATGCAATTATCTAATCTAATAACATTATATGACTAATAAGTGAGAGATTGAACAATAATAATGTATAAGATTTTGAAATAATATGCATATAAAAAATAAAATTATAACATTGAAATTAGACCTATATAAATTAAATATTTATGGATAAAGAATTTTACGTTTCATTAGTAGAAAAATAAATTTGAATATAACAAGATGAAAACGTTTATACAAAAAAATGCAAAAATATTCACTTGATTTTGTTAAAAAATAGTAGTAAAATAAAAGATATTTAAGGAGGGATGCTGATGAAATTGCGAGATATGGATAGAAAGAGTCAGATGGATTTTATTATGGAAGTAGTACGAAAGAATGATATTAAGTTTATAATTTTACAAATAACTGATATCTTTGGAGCGGTTAAAAAAGTTACACTTCCTATTAGTCAGTTGGATAAGATATTTCAAAATGAAGTTATGTTTGATGGTTCATCTATAGACGGTTTTGCTCGTATAGAAGAATCAGATATGTATCTTTATCCAGATTTATCAACTTTTATCGTACTTCCGTGGAAAACTCATAATGGTTTTAATGCAGCAAGAATTATCTGTGATGTATATACCCCCGATGGGAAGCCTTTTGAAGGTTGTCCAAGATATGTTCTTAAGAGAGCTATAGCTAAGGCGGAGGAAAAGGGATATACTTTTAATGTTGGTCCAGAACCAGAGTTTTACATTTTTAATGTTGATGAAAATGGTGAACCAGTTTTAGAGAGCAATGATAAAGCAGGATACTTTGATATGTCTCCTATGGATAAGGGAGAAGAAGTTAGAGAAACAATTGTCATGGCTTTAGAAGGATTAGGCTTTGAGGTTGAAGCATCACACCACGAAGTTGGGCCGGGACAACATGAGATTGATTTCAAGTATGCTGATGCGTTAACTACAGCAGATAATATCATAACATTTAGATATGTAGTGAGAAAAATTGCCGACGATTTAGGATTATTTGCTACCTTTATGCCAAAACCTGTAGCTGGTATTGCAGGATCTGGGATGCATTTAAATATGTCACTGTTTAAAGGAGATAAAAATATTTTCTTTGATTCTAATAAGACTAATGGACTTAGTGATGAAGCGTTATTTTTCATTGGAGGCTTAATAAATCATGCTAAAGGTTTTACGTCTATTACCAACCCACTAATAAACTCATATAAAAGATTAGTTCCAGGATTTGAAGCACCTGTATATATTGCTTGGTCGGAAAAAAATCGAAGCCCTTTAATTAGAATACCTGCAAAGAGAGGTTTATCTACTAGACTAGAACTGAGAAATCCTGACCCATCTTGTAATCCTTATCTTGCTTTAGCTGTTACACTTACCGCTGGATTAGAAGGATTGGAAAAAAAGATAATGCCCCCTGCACCTGTCAATAAGAATATTTATTCAATGAATTTAGAAGAAAGGCTAAATGGAGAAATAGATTGTCTTCCAAAGGACTTATTTTTAGCTATAAAACAATTAGAAAAGGACGAATTAGTAAAAGAGGCACTGGGAGAACATGTAACTAAAAAGTATATATCAGCTAAGATTAAAGAGTGGGAAGAATATAGAATGCAAGTACATCAGTATGAATTAAATAAATATTTGAGGGCGTATTAGAAAACACTTAAGCAACCATTATAATATAATGGTTGCTTAAGTGTTTTTATATGAGAGTAAATATAAAAATTAAGGTTATGTTTTTAAAGCATAATAATTAATAAGCTTAAAATTGTTCATTTATAGTATGATTAAACTATTTATTTAAATTTTCTATTATAGTATAATTAAATTAGAGGTGAATCGGATGTTTTCTAAAGATATAGATATTGATTATAATATCATTTTAAGGAATAAAATTCCATTATTGGTAAACGATAAAAATTGGATTGAAATTTTTGGCGATGTTGATGATAAAAACATACAAAATTTTTCTAAAGAACTTAAAAATACTATAAAAGAAAAAAATGAAAAAGAGAGAATGTTGATAAGATTAAAATCTGAAAAAAAACATGTCATAAGTAAAATATGGAGCCTCTCTGATAAGATTAATAATGGAGATTGTGATGAAAACATTAAGTTAATGGACGATTATGAAAAACAAATGTATGATATAAATAATGAAATAGATAAACTTACATTTGAGCTTGAAACTATGCCTAACACAATAAGAGAAATAAATTTTAAGTTACTAAAAGCTACCATAAAGTATTTTTATAAAGAGTTAAAACCTAGTGAAACTAGATTAAATGAGATAAATGATGAAATTGAAACATTAAAAGAACGGTTAAAAAATCTTTTAAATGAAAAATATGATTACGAGGAAAAGATAAGTAAAAGTTATAGTTTCTTGCACAAAATTTTAGGAAGTAAAGAAATGGAGAAACTTGATGAAAATATGATGTAAAAATATGTATTATATATTTAAAGTTTATTTTTCTTGAAGGGATGATATTAATGCCGCTTAAGATATGGATGGTTTTGTTATTATTATTTAGTGGAGCAGAAATATTTTTTAATGTATTTACAATTATATTCGCAAAAATTATTTCACTTTTCAAAAAAAATTATACAATAAGTGAAAACATAAAAACTGCTATAAAATTGATATTTGTAATATTATTTTTTGTAGGTGTAATTTATTTTTTGATTATAGTTGTTAAAGTTATATCTGCTTGGTTTGGTATACCTTTAGACAAAAATATATTTGATATTTTTAGATAAGAAGAGGTGTAATAATGATTCAGGGTAATGGAATAGATATAGTAAAGGTAGACAGAATAAAAAAAGCTATAGAAGAAAATAGTAGATTTTTAGAGAGACTTTTTTCAAAGAATGAATTAAAATATATATATAGTAAAAACGAAAATAAAAATACTGTAGCAGGCATGTTTGCAGCAAAAGAAGCTGTAAGTAAGGTATTGGGAACTGGAATTAGCAATTTTAAATGGAAAAATATAGAGATTTTGCATGATGAGCTTAACAAACCATATGTTAATTTAACAGGTGTGGCAAGAGATATTGCTATAAGAAAAAGAATAGACAATATTCATATTTCTATAAGCCATGATTCTGGTATAACTATAGCTTTTGCGATTGGAGAAGGTGGAATGAGCAATAAAATAGTTGATAATAACATAAAGATAAAACGTAGTTCTGCAGATTATCAAATAATTGATAGACAATTAGTAAAGGATATTATTCCAGTTAGGAAAAAAGAAAGCCACAAAGGAACCTATGGGAGAGTAGGAATAATTGCAGGTAGTATAGGGATGACAGGGGCTGCTTGCTTGACTGCTTCTGCAGCATTAAGAAGTGGTAGTGGATTGGTTTATAGCTTTGTACCTAGATCTTTGAATAATATTTTTGAGATTAAGTTAACTGAAGTTATTACAAAGCCAGTTGAAGATTTAGGAAAAGGGCATTTTACCGAAGAGTCTGTAACCGATGTTTTGAAAGAAATAGAAAATATCCAGTACTTTGCTATAGGGCCTGGCTTGGGAGTAGATTTAGAGAGAGTTAGATTTATTAAAGAGATGCTAAATAATATTCATAAACCTATAGTGCTTGATGGAGATGGATTAAATTGTTGTGTTGAAAATACAGAGATATTATCAAATAGAGGAATTGTAACAATTATAACACCTCACCCTGGAGAACTTTCTAGACTTATAGGAAAAAGTGTAGATGAAATACAAAATAATAGGATAAAATATGCTAAAATTACTTCTCAAAAATTTGGAGTTATAACTGTTCTAAAAGGAGCAAATACTGTAGTTTGTAGTCCAAAAGGAGAGGTTTTTGTTAATACTACTGGGAATCCGGGTATGGCTACTGCAGGCAGTGGTGATTTGTTAACTGGCATTATAACAAGCTTTATGGGTCAAGGCATTAAACCTTTAGAAGCAGCTGCTGCAGGAGTTTATATTCATGGATTAGCAGGTGATTTAGCTGCTTCTAAGAAAGGACAATATGGAATAATAGCTTCTGATATATTGGAACATATACCTTATGCAATACAAGAATTATTTAAGTAAAAAATTTGCATAATTATAGGTGTACAAAAGATAAACTTTTTTAAGTTATATTTTTTAGTTATATAGAGTATTGAAAATATGTGTGTTTTTATCTTATATTAATGGAGGATGATATTATTTTATGAAAAAAGTATTAGTTGGTTTGTTATTGGCTGTTTTGTTATTAATGACTCATTGTAGTAAACCAACTAATGAAGAATTCTTCCATGAAGCACAGAAGAAGTTAAATAATATTGACTCATATAGCTGTAAGGTTAAAGTAGAAATTGTAGGAAATATTAGTACGCAGAAATATGAGATGAAGCAAATGTTCAAAGTGCCAGATAAATATATAATAGAAGTTATCGAGCCAGAAGAAAGTAGAGGATTTAAAACTATCTTTAATGGAAAAAAAACATGTATTTATCATCCCAATATAGATCAATTTTTTTTATTAGATGATGGTAAATATGAAAATGAAGATTTATTCATAGGATTTTTTTTACAAACTCTTAATACCTCTGAACATGCTATACTCGGAGAAGATATTATTAATGAAGAAGAATATTTAACTATTGAAGTAGAGATACCAGGAAACAATATATACAGGAGATATAAGAAACTATGGGTTAGTAAAGAGAATTTTCAACCTAAAAAATTGGTAATTTACGACAATGACAAAGAAAAAAGCTGTGAAGTATTGTATTATGATTTTAAATATGATATTAATTTAAGTGACGATGATTTTTGTTTTCTTTAACAAGTTATAAATATGTTAGATAATTTTAAGAAAGAAGGGGAAAAAATACATGAAGGGCATAAAAAGCGTTAGACCTGTATGGGTTGAAATCAATTTAAACGCTTTAGCCCATAACATGAAAGAGGTAAAAAAAATAGTAAAAGACAATACGTTAATTGCTGCAGTAGTTAAAGCTAATGCTTATGGTCATGGAGCAGTTATGGCGTCTAAAGTTTTTTTGAAAAATGGTGCTGATGTGTTAGCTGTAGCAACATTGTCTGAAGCCATTGAATTGAGAAGATCAGGTATAAAAGCTCCAATTATTATTTTGGGGTATACTCCTAATTATCAAATGGATGAAGTTGTAAGATATGATATAATTCAAACTATATACAATTATGAACAAGGATTTAAAATATCTAATGAAGCAAAAAAACAAAATAAAAAAGCGATAATTCATCTAAAGATTGATACTGGAATGAGCAGGATAGGGTTTTTGCCAAATGAAAATTCTATTGAAGAAATTACTAAAATTAATGAATTGCCTAACTTAAAAATTGAAGGTATTTTTACTCATTTTGCTGTTGCTGATAAAAAGGATAAATCATTTACAAGAACTCAATTTAATAGATTTTTGTGGGTTAATAATCAGCTTAGTAAAAGAGGAATAAATATACCTGTAAAACATGTATCTAATAGTGCTGCTATTATTGATTTACCAGAATATAATTTGGATATGGTAAGGGCAGGAATTATGATATACGGATTATATCCATCAAATGAAGTAAACAAAGATAAAATTGATTTAAAACCTGCAATGACTTTGAAATGTAGAATTTCGAATGTTAAGACTGTACCAAAAGGTACAGGTGTAAGCTATGGACAAATTTATACTACAAAGGGAGAAGAGAAAATTGGAACAATACCAATAGGATATGCTGATGGATTTACAAGATTGCTTACAAATAAAGCTACAGTATCAATAAATGGAAAGCGGGTACCAGTCATAGGAAAGATATGCATGGATCAATCTATGATAAACTTAACAGGCGTAGATAATGTTAAAATTAATGACGAAGTTGGTATATTTGGGAATGGAGAAAACAATATCCCTCATATAGACGAGGTAGCACAAGCATTGGGAACCATCAATTATGAAATAGTGTGTATGGTAGGTAGAAGGGTTCCTAGGGTTTATATAATGGATGGAAAAGTAATTGCAGCTGAGGATTATATTTTAGGTAATATTATATAATACTGCATATTTTTATAATTATATTGACACAATTATTATTAAGAAATGCTGTAAATTCAGCTGCATGGAATATACTATATATTTAAAGGTTATATATTTTAGACTGTACTAATATATATTTAATAAATAATTATTAAGCCTGGAGGTGGGGCAATGGCTGAAACAAAAAGGATAATGATAAGCCTGCCTAATAGTTTACTTGAAGAAGTTGATGGACTATTATCTGTTGAAAATAAAAATAGGAGCGAATTTATTAGAGAAGCTATGAAACTCTATATAAGGGAGAGAAAAAAGATACAAATGGGCGAGAGGATGAAGAAAGGTTATGAAGAAATGAGCCAAATCAATTTAACTTTAGCAGAGATGGGACTAGAGGAAGATATGAAAGAATTAGATAAATATGAAGTTAAATTGACGAGGTGTGAATAACTGTGGTAGTAAAAAGAGGAGATATTTTTTATGCTGATTTAAGCCCTGTTATAGGCTCAGAACAGGGAGGTGTTAGGCCAGTATTGGTTATTCAAAATGATATAGGCAATAAATATAGCCCAACAATTATTATTGCAGCAGTTACATCTCAAATTAATAAAGCCAAGTTACCTACTCATGTCGAAATAAGTGCTCCAGATTATGGATTTACAAAAGATTCTGTTGTACTGTTAGAACAAATTCGTACTATAGATAAAAAAAGATTGAGAGAAAAAATTGGTCATTTTAGTGAAGAAATGATGCACAAAGTTAATGACTGTTTAAAGATAAGTGTTGGGTTGGCAGATTTATAATAAGGCATGGAGAAATCCGTGCTTTTTATGCTTAATTATGTATAGAAGGAGGATACTGATATTGAAAATGATAAAGGAGAATAAAAAGTATATTATTTCAACAGCTTTAGTAGGTATTATTACAGTTTCTCTTATAATGGCAAAACCGGTTTTTAGTGATCCAGGTTCACAAGATGATCCGTTGGTTACTTTAAGCTATGTTGAGAATAGAGTTAACCAAATTATATATTATATAGATGAAAAAATTAAATCTTTAACTGATTCAGTAGAGCAGAATAAAGAAGATATAGAGCAGATTTCAAAAATTACTGGAAAAGAAAATATTAATAGTGTTTCAACAACATCAAATTTGGAGGTTGTAGAATTAACGAGTGGACAAAGCTTAATATGTAAGAATGGGACAGAAATAATTTTAAGAGGTGGAAAAGCTAAAGCAATTGCAAGTGAATTAGGAGGTATATGTGACGTAACAAGTGGACAAGATATAGGCATGGGGCAAGATATTCCAGCTAACCACTTACTTATTATTCCGAGAGATGATGGAAGAGGTGTTTATGTAGAAGAATACGGAATATTTTTGGTGAGGGGTGAGTATGAAGTAAGATAGTATAAAGTAAATCTGAAAGGAGAGTAACAATGGATGTATTGCAACTATTTATTGGATTTGAAAAAGGCGGTGCTGAAAAATATATAATTAATATTGTTGAAAAGTTAAAAAAGAGGAATGTTAACTTTCATATAATTTGTGATCATAAAGGTAATAATCATGAAAAAGCTGAAAAAATATGTAACGATGTCCAATTAATTAAAATGAGAAATATTTTTGATATAATAGCTGCATATAAAATAGCTAGGTTTTGTAGAAAAAACAATATTAAAATTATACATACCCATTTTTTGAGAGAAAACATAATAGCAGTAATATCAAAATTATTTAATCCTAATGTAAAAGTAATTTGGACAAACCATTTGATTTACGAAAAAAGCAGATTATTAAAATGGATAAATAGAAAGTTTTCAAAATATGTGAGCAAAATAATATGTGTATCTGAGGCTGTTAAAAAGGCTACCATAGATGAAGGAATTTCACCTGAAAAAACTGTAGTAATATATAATGGTGTAGATACTGATCTATTTAAACCTACCTATACTAAGGATATTAAAGCTGAATTAGGAATTAATAAAAATGAAATAGTTCTTACTACAGTTGCAAGGTTTTATGAAGTTAAGGGATACGATTTTTTATTAGAAGCTTTAAAAGAATTGAAGAAATTTAATTTTAATTTTAAGGCTATACTTGTAGGAGATGGAAGTGACTTAATAAGGATAAAGGAAAAATCTAAGCGACTTGGCCTTGATGATAATATTATATTTACTGGATATAGAGAAGATATACCTCTAATATTGACTGCATCGGATATATATTTGTCACCTTCTAAGAGTGAAGCAATATCTTTTTCTATTTTGGAAGCATTATCTTGCAAGGTACCTGTTGTAGCTACTGAAGTTGGTGGAGTTCCAGAAATATTTAATAAGGGTAAATGCGGAATTTTGGTACCTTATGGTGAAGCAAAAAGATTTGCTGAGTCTATTTATGATTTGTATAATAATAAAGTGAAGTATTATGAAATTCAACAAAATGTTAGAGATATAATAATTAATCATTTTTCATCAGATAATATGGTTAATATGACTTATGAACTCTATACTAATGTGATTAATAAATAAAAAAATTATATAAAAATATAAGATTTATAGCTAGCATATTATTTGAAGGAGGGCTGAACCTATCTATTTATTAGATAGGTCTATTATATGAAAATATTACATTTAATAAGTGGAGGCGACACAGGAGGAGCAAAGACTCATGTGATAAACCTGCTGACAGAGCTTCAAAATAAAATAGATGTTAAGCTTATATGTTTTCTAAAAGAGGATTTTTATTATGAATTAAAGGAAAAGGGTGTGAACATAGAAGTTTTTGAACAGAAAAAGAGGTATGATTTTTCTGTTATAAGGAGACTTATAAATGAGTTAAAAGAGGGGCAATATGATTTAATTCATAGTCACGGTGCAAGGGCTAATTTTATAACTTTTATGTTAACAAGGTTTTATAATATACCAACGGTTACAACAATACATAGTGACTATTTGTTAGACTTTAAAGGAAATTTTTACAAAAATATTGTTTATAAAAATATAAATTTACTTTCTCTTAAATCTATTGATTACTATATCGGAGTATCTAAAAAGTTTCATGATATGATGGTAGAAAGAGGATTTCAATCAGATAAGGTATTTACTATTTATAATGGTATAGATGTAAAAAATGTTCCTAAAACTATAAAGAAAGAAGATTTTTTGAAAAAATATGGTATAGAAACTGATGAAAATACAGTTGTAGTTGGAATATTGGCAAGACTACACCCAGTAAAAGGAGTGGATGTTTTTTTAAGAGGCGCAAAGAAAGTACTCGAACAACGCGACGATGTTATATTTCTCATAGGAGGAGATGGCATAGAGAAGGATAATCTTATTGAGCTAGCAAATGATCTTGGCATTTCAGAAAAAGTATATTTTTTAGGATTTATCGAGAAACCATATGATTTTCTTAACTCATTAGACATAAATACTATCACTTCATTTAGTGAAAGCTTTACTTATACTATTTTGGAAGGCGGCATTTTAAAAAAGCCAATTGTTGCGTCGAATGTAGGAGGATTAAATGACTTAGTTATAGAAAATAAAACAGGATTATTATTCGAAGCTGGAAATGAAGAATTATTGTGTCAGAAACTTTTAAAATTAATTGATAATAAGGAAATGAGAACTAGATTTGGTAATAATTTATATCAAAGTATTTGTGATAAATTTTCTTCTTCCAAAATGGCAGATAAGCAAATATCAATATACAAAGAAATTTTGAGTAGGCAGGTGGATAAATAATGAAGAAAAAATTCAACTGGATTGATGTAGTAATATTATTAATTATTGTAGCTGCTTTAGGTTTTATAATAAAGTTTTTTTCTGATAGGTCAAATGATTATGCTGTAAATAAAGAAACTGTACAGGTTACTGTTAGAATTGATGAAGTTAGACAAGAAACCGTAAATGTAATTAATGTTGGTGATATTTTTAAAGACCAGGATACAAACCAAGTGTTTGGTAAGATTATTGATAAAAAAGTTACTGACGCATATAGAACAGTAGAAACTGGAGATGGAAAAATTGTGAAAAGTGTAGTACCTAATAAATACTCTATTTATATTACTCTTGAAGGGGATGCTATAGTAACTGATGATTATATAAAATTAGGTGGCAGGGATGTAAGAATAGAAGGGACTATTTTCCTTAAAAACAATGTAAGTGCGGTTAAAACTAAAGTTGTTGATATTAAATTTGTTAAATAGTAATAGGAGGAATTTAGATGAAGCTTATAGATGAGAAAGGGAAAATTTTTAGCTTTATAAATATTATTGATTTTGCTATAATTCTAGTGATTGTGGTACTTGTAATTAGTGGCTTTTATAAAGTGAAATATGTTAATACATCAAACTCTATAGAACCTAAACCAGTTCATATAAGAATTTTTGTTGCTGAAAGAGAAGATTCTAGCTTAGATAAAATAAAAGTAGGAGATGTACTAAAAGAATATGATACTGGAATTATACTTGGAACGATAAGAAATATTGATGTAAAGCCTTCTACAAGGGAAGTAGAAACTATAGATGGTGAGATAAAACTAGCTGAGGTTCCTGACTTGTATGATTATTATATTGATATTGATGGAGAAGCTATAGTAACTGAAAACTCTATAATGTCTGGGAATAAAGAATTAAGAGTAGGAAGCAAGCTTGTACTTAGGACAAAGATATATGCATTAAATTCAATAATATTAGAAATAGAAGAAAAACAAGAATAAAGGAATGATTTTATGAACAAAGGTGTGATATTAACTTTTTTAGGAAAGTCAAACTGTGTTATATTAAATATATATCATCATAGCTATTTTGCAAATCTAATTTTGAGAATAGGAAAATTTATTAAAAAAAGCTTAAATAATAGTGTAATTATATCGAAATTACTTGAATATAATAAGAACTTTGGATATAACAGCTTAGTAGATAAGTTAATTAAATTATTATATAAAGGTGTTCTAAATATATTTAATAGTATAAGGACTTTGCTCAATAGACCGATTAACAATAGTTGTCTGGGTCAAATGATAAATAAAACTCGTAATATATGTGCAAATAGTTTATTAAAGGTAGCTTTCGTAGGGGTTGGGACTTGTATTTTAACTTTTATGGCACTTAGTTTAATATTTGGAAGTATAAATAGTACTAAAATATTATTTGGACTATTGCTATCATTCATATTTTTGGCTTTAGGATTAGTAAAATTAGATTTATTAAATATCATGAATAATAGTTGTTTAATAAAAATATTAAGAAATTTTTTTGATTATAATAGTTAGTAATTTTATAAAGTTGGTAGGAGATGAAGCCTATGGATTTGACGTTAAGAAGAAGTGAAATAATGATACTAGGATTGGTAATAGGAGTAGCATCAGGAATGCTTTTGTTTTTCTTGCCTTTTATTACGGCTATAAAAGCGATAGCTGGCTTAATAGCAATGATGTGTATTCTGATAAGACCGGTTATAGGATTATATTTAATTGTGTTTTCTATTCCAATTATATCAATTAGAAATGTATTGGTATTATGCATAATTACGCTTTTTTCAGTCTTTATTAAACTTATATGCAAAGAGGACTTTAAACTTAAGAAAGTTCCGCTTAAGTATTCAATGATTTTATTTATAGTGCCTTTTATATTTGCGGCGTTTACATCTTTTACAATAAGCGCAAGTATTGAGAAACTTATTGTTTATATTGTTTCATTTATATTATTATTTTTATCCATAAACCTCATAGATTCTAAACAAAAATTGTATTATTTAATATTAGCATTAATTATTTCATCAGTTATCGTGTCTTTATATGGTTTATATCAATATAAAATAGGGATTTCTGTTCAAGAAAGCTGGGTGGATAGGGAACTAAATCCAGATTTAAAGACTAGAGTTTATTCAACACTAGAGAATCCAAATATTTTAGCAGAATATTTAATTATGACAATTCCATTGACTATAGCTTTGTTATGGAATTCTAAAAATAAATTAAATAAGTTATGGTTTTTAATTATTGGTTTTGTTCAGTTATTATGCATACTTTTGACATTTTCTAGAGGAGGTTGGATTGGTATAGCTTTTTCTATGGTAATATTTGCGATTTTTATAGATAGGAGGCTAATTTTATTTTATTTAGCAGGTGCGTTGGTTCTTGTTGCTGTGTCGCCTGAAATAATAATGACAAGAATTGCAACTATAGGAAATGTAGAAGATAGTTCTACTGCTTTTAGGTTTCCATTATGGATGGCTTCTTTTGATATAATTAAAGATTATTGGCTTACTGGAGTAGGACTGGGACCAATTGCATTTAAGGCAATATATCCAAACTATATGAGAATGGGCATTACTGCAGTCCATGCTCATAATATATATTTGCAATTATTTATTGAAACTGGAATATTAGGATTTATAGGGTTCTTATTATTTGTATTTAGCAATATTAGATGTAATTTGATTTCTTTTGCTAAGGGAATTGATACAAAAATTAAAAGAATTAGTATAGCTGTAATGTCTTCTATATTAGGACTATTAGTTCATGGTCTAGTAGAGTACATTTTTTTCAATAATAAAATTATTATGATATTTTGGATTATAATGTCGATTGGATTGGTGAGTTTTATGTTAGAATTTAGCAACACAGATCATGAAGTAGTGAAATAAAACTTATTCATGTTTTGTAGGTTTTAAATCAAGCCGAAGGAGTCATTTATATGAAAAAAGTTATTATATCGGGATACTATGGCTTTGACAATAGTGGTGATGATGCTATTTTAAAAGCTATAGTAAAAGATTTAAAAGAAAGCAATAAATTTATTGATATAACTGTTCTTTCAAATAATCCTAAATCTACTGTAGAGATTTATAATGTGAAAGCTATTAATAGATTTAATATAATAAGTGTTATGAAAGAAATAGCTAGCTGTGACATGTTAATAAGTGGTGGAGGCAGTTTACTGCAGGATATTACTAGTACTAGATCTATTATGTATTATATAGCGATTATGCAAATAGCAAAAATGTTTAAAAAGCCTGTCATGGTATATGCTAATGGAATAGGTCCAATAAATAAAAAAATCAATCGAATACTTACTAGAAATATTTTGAATAAAGTTGATTTAATAACACTTAGAGATGCAGATTCAAGTAATATTTTGAAAAATATTAAGGTTAATAATGACAATATTTTTATTACAGCTGATCCAGTATTTACGCTAGAAGTTTCAGATTTTAAAAGGATTAAGGAAATATTTGAAATAGAGGGAATTCCTTTTGATAAGCCTGCTATCGGTATTGCTTTGAGGGAGTGGGATAATTCTCAAAAATTGGTAGAATGTTTGGCTAATGCTCTTAATTATTTTACAACAAAACATGATGTCAATATAATATTTATACCTATGCATTACCCTGAAGATTTAAAGATAAGCAAAAGTGTGATAAAAAAAGTAGAAAAAAATTCATGCTATCTTATCAAAAACAAGTATCCTGTTGAAGATATAATGGGCATTATAGGAAGTTTAGAATTAATAATTGCTATGAGACTTCATTCACTAATATATGCTGCAACACAAGCTATTCCGATGATAGGAGTTGTATATGACCCCAAAGTAGAAAGTTTTTTAAACATGATTGATATTAAAGAACGATGCGATATTAGAAATGTAAATTTCTTAGAGCTTTCTACAATTATTGATAAAGCTTGGGAAAATAGATTCCAAACAAGAAATAAACTTTCAGAAAAGCAGAAAGAGTATAAGGAAAAGGCATTAGAGAATGTAGTTAGGGCTATAAACCTTCTTGAAAGTAGGTGATTATTTTGAATTTTATTAAAATTATGGGAGTTAAAGTGAATAAGGTAAGTTTTGAAAACACAGTTCAATGTCTTAATAAATTTTTAGCTGAAGAAAAAGTTCATGTTATTTATACACCTAATACTGAGATAGTCATGCTTGCTAAAAAAAATGAGGAATTGAAAAAAATTCTAAATGAAAGTGATTTAACTATTCCAGACGGTATAGGTCTAATCTATGCTTCTAAAATTAAAGGTAATCCTTTACCGGAAAGAGTAACAGGGTATGATACTTCAATAAAATTACTAGAAATAGCTAATGATAAAGGTTATAGTATATATTTGTTGGGAGGAAAAGAAGGAGTTGCTAAAGAAGCGAAAGAAAGATTGAAAAAGACATATCCAAACATTAGAATTGCTGGATACCACAATGGATATTTTAAAGGGGCACATCTAGGGTATGATAACCATGAAGAAGAGCAAGAGATAATAAAAGAAATTAATGAGTCTAAACCAGATATTTTATTTGTAGGCTTAGGTGCACCAAAACAAGAAAATTGGATTTCAGCTAACAAGGATAAATTAAATTGTAAAGTTATTATAGGAAATGGAGGAACTATAGACGTTTTAGCTGGAAGAGTTAAAAGAGCACCAGAAGTATTTCAAAAACTTGGCTTAGAGTGGTTTTATAGATTAATAAAAGAGCCAAAAAGAATAAAAAGGCAAATTGTATTGCCTATTTTTATGTTGAATGTGATTTTTTCTAGAAATAGTGTAGAGTAAATACATATTCATTTTGGAGGAAATAGTATGGGTAGAATTAAGAAAAATTGGTACATTAAGGTTATTGAGTATTTTGGAATAACTATTGGAACTGCAATTATGGCAATATCTCTTAATCTTTTCCTTGAACCCAATACTATTGCACCTGGCGGAGTGACGGGACTTGCTATAGTTATAAAAAAACTAACAGGTATACCTATAGACATTACTAATATCGTAATAAATATTCCTTTGTTTATTATGGGAGTATTTATATTAGGAAAATCTTTTGGTGCAAAAACTCTTTATGCAACTATTAGTTTATCTTTTTTCATTAGAATCATACCTAGTGGTTATATTACTCGCGATTTACTTCTTGCTTCAGTATTTGGAGCTGTACTTATTGGACTGGGACTTGGATTAGTTTTTAAAGCAGGTGGGACAACTGGAGGAACAGATTTAGGTGGTGCTATATTAAACAAATTTTTTCCTGGATTAAGTGTAGCAACCTTGATGATGATTATAGATCTAGGTGTTGTAATTATTGCTGGAATTGTGGATAAAAAAATAGAAACAGCACTTTATTCTATGATAACATTATATATATTAGTAAAAGTCATCGACTTAATATTAGATGGGTTAGGTTATGCTAAAGCATGTTTAATAGTATCAAATAAGCCTGATGAGATTGGTAAATCTATTATGGAAGATTTATCTAGAGGAGCTACTGCATTAAAAGGTAGAGGTATGTATACAGGGCAGGATAAAGAAGTGCTTTTATGTGTAGTAAATAGAGCTGAAATTACAAAACTAAAAGAAATAGTACACTTTATCGACCCTAATGCATTTGTTATGGTTACAGAAACACATGAAGTATTAGGAGAAGGTTTTAAGCAAATTAAAATTTGATATTTGATAGGAGGAGAGAATATTATGGAAGAAATTAAGCAGTTAGAAAAAATTTCAAACACCCTTAGAAAAGACATAATAAAAATGCTAGCTGAATCAAAATCAGGACATCCAGGAGGATCCCTTTCTGCATGCGAAATAGTTTCCTCATTGTATTTTAAAGAAATGAATATTGACCCAAATAGGCCAAAGTGGGAAGATAGAGATAGGTTTGTTATTTCGAAGGGGCATGCTGCACCAGTGCTATATGCAGCATTAGCAGAAAAAGGATTTTTTCCTAAAGAAGAATTAACGAAGCTTAGAAAGATTGATTCTATGCTTCAAGGACATCCAGATATGAAAGGTACTCCTGGAGTAGATATGACTACAGGTTCACTTGGACAGGGGTTGTCAGCAGCTAATGGTATGGCTTTAGCAGGAAAACTAGATAAAAAAGATTATAGAGTCTATGTATTATTAGGAGATGGAGAAGTTCAAGAGGGTATGATATGGGAAGCAGCAATGTTTGCAGCTCATTATAAACTTGATAATTTAACAGCGTTTTTAGATCGTAATAGACTTCAGATAGATGGAAAGAATGAAGATGTTATGAACATAGAACCAATTTGCGATAAGTTTAAATCATTTGGATGGAATGTTATAGAAATAGATGGACATAGTATTGAACAAATACTTAATGCCATAGAAGAAAGTAAGAAAATTAAAGAAAAGCCAACAATTATAATAGCTAACACTATTAAAGGTAAAGGGGTTTCTTTTATGGAAAATGAGGCAGGCTGGCATGGTACTGCACCTAATGAGGAACAAGCAGCAAAAGCTCTTTCAGAATTGGGAGGTGACCAGTAATGACAAAGAAAATAGCTACAAGAGAAGCATATGGTGAGGCATTAAAAGAATTGGGGAGAAAAAATGAAAATGTAGTTGTATTAGATGCAGATTTATCAAAATCTACTAAGACAGCTATGTTTAAAGAAGAATTTCCAGATAGATTTTTTAATGTAGGTATAGCTGAACAAAATTTAATAGGTACTGCAGCAGGACTTGCAGCTGCAGGGAAAATACCTTTTGCTAGTTCATTTGCTGTTTTTGCAACAGGTAGAGCTTATGAAATAATAAGAAATTCAGTAGCATATCCAAAGCTAAATGTTAAAGTTGCTGCAACTCATGCTGGTCTTACTGTAGGGGAAGATGGCGCTACACATCAAGCATTAGAGGACATAAGTATAATGCGAACTATCCCTAATATGGTTGTATTAAATCCTGCAGATGCTGTAGAAACTAAGGCAGCTGTATTAAAAGCAGCAGAATATAAAGGACCTGTTTATATAAGATTGGGCAGAAGCAAGGTTCCTGTAATATATGATGAAAATAATTATGAATTTGAAATAGGAAAAGGAAAGCTTTTAAGAAATGGCAAAGATGTTACTTTGATAGCTACAGGTATTATGGTTTCTGCTTCTTTAGAAGCTGCTGAAATGCTAAAGGAAAAAGGAATAAGTGCTAGAGTAATAGATATACACACTATAAAACCTATAGATAAAGATATTATTATTAATGCAGCAAAGGAAACTAAAGCTATAGTTACTACTGAGGAACACAATATTATAGGAGGTTTAGGAAGTGCTGTAGCAGAGGTAATAGTTGAAAATTGCCCAGTTCCTATGGAAAGAGTAGGAGTTAATGATACATTTGGAGAATCTGGTACAGGTGATGAATTGCTGAAGAAATACGGTTTAACTGCTGAAGATATTGTTAAAGCAGCAGAAAAAGTTATTAAAAGAAAAGCTTAGACCTTTATTTGGTCTAGGTTTTTCTTTATTATATCGAAAAACATGTATAATTATTTTAATTAAATTACAAATTATTTATTATGCAAATTCCCCAATCATAAAGTCCACAAAGTTGGAATAAATTATTATTAGTGGAATAGTTGATTTAATTAAGAGTTTAGGTAGTTGCAGAATAAAAAAATGAACTTATCCACAGAAAAACAAGATAAAAGATGCGATAGCATAAGAAAATCCACAAAAAAGAGCATAAGAAACCGAAGGTTAATTAAACCTTTAATTTTTATCAATATTCAATTATGTTCAAATTATGCTATTAATGTTTTTATCGCTAGAGGATTATCGTGATTTTCTTGAGTTTTAAACAGAAGTATGAAAGCAATTAATTGAGATATACAAGCCAATAAAATATCAGATTTCAAGGAAACTGTATTACGAACTTTTGTAACTTTTAACTGCATAAAATTTTTAATTTGCGATATAGACCTTTCAATAATGGTCCTTCGCTTGAAAAGTAAAGTCCATTTCAAGTTATCGCGAGGAAAAGAAGCATTAAATCTGTAACTATGATGGATAGTAAGTTGTTTAATCCGCCCACATTTTGACTTGGTGCAGGGATTATCACAATTAAGAATATAGGTAGTTTTACCATTTACAATGGTTTTCTTTACCTTAGGACAGATATACTTAATTCTATCAGCACGACCTTTTTCTCTAGTAATACCGTCGTAGACCATAGGTAAAGAAGGGTTTATAGGGCAAAGAGGAACACCAAGTTCATTAAAACCAGGTTGAGGTAAACTAGGAGAATTTCTAGGATTAATGTTGATAATAGGCATAATATTTTTAGAATGTAGATAAGCATAATTATCATCAGCATCAAAACCAGAATCTCCAATAAAGTATTTATAATTAAAATTAGGATGAATACTAAAAAAAGTTTCAAGAGAAGGAATTAGAGATTTAGCATCATATAAATCCTTAATCCCTTGTGGAGTAAGGTCAAAAGACAAACTATTATCAGAGTCATAAAAATTAACATCTCTAATAAGGCCAAAACCATTAGTAGAAATAACAGCTTTTTGATAATAACCAAAATGACCATTAAGGTAACAAAACTTAGCATCTTTATTAGAAGATGCCGATTTAGGCATTAGACTTTGAGCATATTTTTCGATATCAAAATTAGAATTAGGATTACCTTTATTAATAGATTTATCATAAGCTTTCGCTTTACGTAGCTGAGACTGGTAAAACTTAGGATTATTTTCAGTCACATAAGGTTCAAAGCCAGTAGTATCAGTAATTAAAATAGAAGAAAGAAAAGGGCTAACATCTTTAGCTAATTCATCAGTGACATCAACAAGACAATGAAACATTTCTCTTAACTCATCAGAGAAAGTAGATTTAAACCTAGAGAACTGTGACTTATGAGGAATTCTAAGGAAACCACAAAAGCTACGCATCTCAGAAGAAATATGTAAAAAAGAAATTAAAAGGTCAATAGTAGGGATAGATAAAATATTTTTAAGAACAAAAGCTAAAAGCATAGACTCAAGAGAAAAATCTCTATTAGTACCTTTATTAGAATAATACCTTTGATAAAAAGAAAAAGGAATAAACTTAGAAATATCAATAAATTGATCAAATAAAGAAAGTAAATCACTTTGATTTTGATAAAAAAAATTATCAAAATCAGAAGAAATATCACAAAAGTTTAATTGTTTAGCTTGAACTGGCATGGTTTTCTCCTTTCTTTGAGTTATTAACAATTTCTTATTATATATATACCCAAAAATGGGGGAAAACCATCCATTTCAATAGATTTAAATGTAGTATTTATGCTAGTTGTAGTATTTTGCAACGAGCTATTAATTAAGAGTTCAAAAGGGGGAATAACATGAAAAAAACTTGGATAATTGCAGCTATCATAATAATAATAATTCTAGGAGTAATATTTATTCCTAAATTGTTCTTGAATGAAGGTGATAAAGAAGTGAAATTTACAATTTTAAATGTAGAAGAGGTACCGCAAAAACTACAGGATATATTACCAAAATATAAAGCAGAAGAAAGAGCTTTAGCTTGTAAAATTGACGATGAAATATATGTTGTAGTTACAAGAGGGGAAAAGAATACTGGAGGATATTCTGTGACAATTGACAAAATTGTAAAAGAAGAAACTGATGATAAATTTAACCTTACAGTTTATGCAATATATACAGACCCTAAACCAGATGAGATAGTTCCTCAAGTTATTACTTATCCATGTGTTGTTGCTAAAACTAATTTGAAAGAACTTCCTGAAAGCATCGCCCTAGAAACTGAATATGAAGAGTAGCAAATTAAAAAGACCTAAGAGGTCTTTTTAATTTTGAAAGCAAAGGTGGAAAGCAAAGGGACAGGGTTATTGTTTACCCTTGTACCAAAGCTGTGTAAAAATAGCTGCAGGAATAATTGATTGATAAAATAATTAAAAACAGCCGATTTTTCGGCTTTTTTTATTTGACTTTAATATATAAAGGGTATAAAATAATAAAAATCAAGTATGTATACAGGAAATATTTAGTCAAATAAGAATATAGATGTAATATGATAACAAGATAAATAATTAATAATTATTAAGCTGGAGGTGATAATCATGTTAAAGAAATATATAGTGCCTGTAAAAGATTTAAAAAACACATGTGATGCAAATATTTTTAAATTTCAAACAACCAGTGAATTAGAACCATTAAGAGAGATAATAGGTCAAGAAAGAGCTACCAGAGCTTTAAAATTTGGACTTTCAATAAAAAGAAGGGGTTATAATATATATGTATCGGGGTTAACAGGGACTGGACGAAATAGTTATACTTACTTTTTAACTAAAAAATATGCTAGAAACAAAGGCACTATAAATGATTGGTGCTATGTGTATAATTTTGATAAGCCAGAAAATCCTATAGCGTTGAAATTTAAAGCTGGAGAAGGACGGATTTTCAAAAATGAAGTTGATAATATTATTTCTAATCTCAAGATTAGAATACCTAATACATTTTTATCAAAGGAATATGAAAATAAGAAGAATGATATATATGACAAATACCATAATATGGTTGAGAAAGTAATAGACGAATTAAATAACACTGCTCAAAAATATAATTTTGTATTTAAAAAAACAGACAATGGACTGGTAAGTATACCACTAATAGATGGAAGACCTATGACTGAAGAAGAGATTGAAAAAATATCGGAGGAAGAGATACGAAAAATAAGAGAATTATCAAATCAGTTAAGTATTGCAGCTTTTGATATGTTAAAGGAGATTAAGGATTTAGAAAGTAGTTTAAGAGATGCGATAAAAGAATTGAAGGGTAAAATAGCTAGCGAGATAATAGATAATTATATTAATCCTTTAAAGAAGAAATACAAAACAAATAGTAAGATTGTAGATTATTTAGAGTCTATTAAAAAAGATATAGTAAAGAATTTAAATAAATTTGTCAATGATGAATCAAATAAAGTTAATAACAATCTATTATTAAGAGGGCAAAATACAGAAGATTTTTTCAAGAGGTATGAGGTAAACTTATTTATTGATAATAGTAAAACCAAAGGTAACTTGGTTATCCGTGAGATGAATCCAACCTATTACAATTTATTAGGTAAAATAGAATATGTTAGTGAAATGGGAATGCTAAAAACAGACCATACTATGATAAAACCCGGGGCAATACATGAAGCAAATGGAGGATATTTAATACTTCAGGCAAAAGATGTCTTAAATAGTAAATATGCTTGGGAAGGACTAAAGAGAGCACTAAGTACTGAACAGGTAAAAATTGAGAATATAAATAGAGGAGAGGTTATAGCTGAAACTATTAAGCCAGAACCAATTCCGCTTGATTTAAAGGTTATATTAATAGGGGATGATTTTACTTATCAGTATTTATACATTTATGATGACGATTTTAAAAAATTGTTTAAGATTAGAGCAGATTTTGATGTAGAAATGGAAAGAAACGATAAAAACATACAAAAGATTGCATCATTTATTGCTTGTCAGTGTGAGGATGA
Organism: Brassicibacter thermophilus; assembly: GCF_055378355.1. Lineage (NCBI taxonomy): Bacteria > Bacillati > Bacillota > Tissierellia > Tissierellales > Thermohalobacteraceae > Brassicibacter > Brassicibacter thermophilus. The sequence continues at coordinate 992,260 of NZ_AP042446.1, forward strand.
AGGCTTAAAGGATTTTGACAAAACAGCAGTAGCTAGGATAATTGAATTTAGTTCTAGGTTAGCAGAAGATAAGAGAAAGCTTACTGCTAAATTTAATGAGTTAGTAGAAGTAATATATGAAGCTGACGCCTGGGCTGAATGTGAAGGTGAAGACATAGTAACAGAAAAACATGTAAAAAAAGCAATAGAAGAAAAAATATATAGGAACAACAAATATGAAGAAAAATTACAAGAGTTAATCAAGAATGATGTTATATTGATTGATACCTACGGCAAAAAAATAGGAGAGATTAATGGGTTAGCTGTAATGGATTCAGGGCAATATTCATTTGGAAGACCAAATAAGATTACGGTTTCAACTTATGCTGGAAAAGATGGTATAATAAATATTGAAAGAGAAGTAGAACAAAGTGGGAATATACATGATAAAGGTGTATTGATACTTAGCGGATATCTAGGTGAAAAATATGCAAAAGAAATGCATCTATCTTTATCAGCAAGCATCACATTTGAACAGTCATATGACGGTATTGACGGTGATAGCGCTTCTAGTACAGAACTGTATGCTCTATTATCTAGCTTAGCAGATTTACCAATAAATCAGGGAATAGCAGTAACTGGGTCTGTGAACCAAAAAGGAATAGTACAACCAATAGGTGGAGTAAATGAAAAAATAGAAGGGTATTATAAAGTATGTAAAGCAAAAGGTTTTAAAGGTGGCGAAGGAGTTATAATACCAAAGAAAAATGTTGATAATCTCATGTTAAATGATGAGGTTATAGAAGCAGTTAAAGAAGGGAAATTTACAATTTATGCAGTAGAAACTATTGATGAAGGAATAGAAATTTTGACTGGAGTACCTGCTGGTGAGCTAAATGAAGAAGGTCAGTATCCAGAGGGTACAGTTAATTATTTAGTTCAATCAAAGTTAGAAGAATATGCAAATATAAATAAAGAATATGAATAAGAAGAAAGGGTGCTGAATATTTCAGTGCCTTTTCATACTGATTAATGTATTAATGCATAATAATGGACACAGGGGGGACTTTGTTATGCAGATAATGGACAAAATACATTACGATGAAAAAATCAAATATATTGACCTTACAGATGCAATAGCTGATATAGATTTAACTGCTAAAATATACACTTATAATAATGTTAGTAAATTAGAAAATATAATTCAATCATTACCACCAAAGGTTTTTGTAAACTTAGGTTCAGGTGATTATCATTATATTACTTATTTTCTATTAAAAAGGATATCATATTTAAAACCTTTGCTTGTGATTATTGATAATCATTTTGATATGGACAATGGGTTAAATGGAGCTATAACTTGCGGTTCATGGGTTACTAAAGTTATTAGACAAAAGCTTGTGAGAAAAATATTTATTATTGGTGCTTCTTCTAAATATAAGCCTATTAGGAATTTGAACTCATTCATTACATATATTCCAGAAAGTAACTTTAAAAAAGAGCCTAAGGAGATAAATGAGTTATGCGGGAAGTTGGTATATTTGAGTATTGATAAGGATGTATTAGATTATTCAGTGTTGAAGACTAATTGGGACCAAGGCAAGATGACAGAAGAAAGTTTGTTAAAATGGGTTTGGCTGATAAATAATAAGGGAAATATCATTGGGGGAGATATTTGTGGCGGAGTTGGAAATAATCCTATATTGAGTTTATCTAATCCACAAAATGAGAAGGCACATAGAAGAATAAATTCTCTTATATATAAAATTGTCAGTTTATAGAGAAAATTGTATAATTGCTATAGATATATTACATTAATTAATTAGGAGGGTGGAATATGAGAAATAATATTTTTGAAGGTACTTATGGCTGGGATAGATTTTCTAAATTTATAGCTTTATTGTCTATACCTTTTATAATTTCTCGAGGCACAAAACTATTAGGAATTGCAATATTTCTATATGCTTTTTGGAGAAGAATGTCTAGAAATATTGAAAAAAGGCAGCGTGAAGAAATAGCTTTTGAAAATTGGATAAGAAACGTTAATTATAAACTTTCTAATTTTGGAAGATCCGATTTAGTTTTTAAAATAAAAAATAATATTTACAAAATTTCAAATTACATTGAAGAAAGAAAACATTTTATCATTATTAAATGTCCTAATTGCGGGCAGAAATTAAGATTGCCAAGAGGTAAAGGTAAGCTGTTGGTTACTTGTAGAAATTGTTCATATAAATTTGAAAAAAAGTCTTAGTTAAGAGGTGCTTATATGAGTAGTAATATTAAAAGCTGCAATTTATGTCCAAGGAATTGCAAAGTAGATAGGACATATCAATATGGGTTTTGTGAGGGGGGTGATTTAGCTAAGGTTGCTAAAGTATATCTTCACTTATGGGAAGAACCGTGTATATCTGGTACAAAAGGATCGGGTACTGTGTTTTTTTCAAATTGCAACTTAAAATGTATTTTTTGTCAAAACTATGAGATAAGTCATCAGGGAAAAGGTATAGAAGTTACGCCTTGGGAACTAAGCAGACTTTTTTTGTTTCTCCAAGATAGAGGAGCTCATAATATTAATCTTGTTACTCCTACTCATTATATACCACAAATAGTTGAGGCATTAGATTTAGCGAAAAGAGATGGTCTCACTTTGCCTATAGTATATAATACCAATAGTTATGAAAATATTCATGCTTTAAAACTTCTAGAAGGATATGTAGATGTTTATCTCCCAGATTTTAAATACTATGATGATAAATATGCAATAAAGTATTCAAATGCACCTAATTATTTTTATTATGCCTCTAAAGCAATTGACGAGATGTTTAATCAAGTTGGTACACCTGTTATAGATGAAAATGGATTGATGAGAAAAGGGGTAATAATACGACATCTTATGCTTCCAGGTCTATTATTTGATTCAAAAAAAATCGTTGATTATATATACAAAAGATTTGGAAGTAATGTTTACTTAAGTATTATGAATCAATATACTCCAGTAGGACAAGCACTGGAGTATAAAGAGTTGAGTGAAAAAATAAGTAAGAGATATTACAATAAATTCATAGATTATTGCATAGGTTTAGGAATAGAAAATGCATATGTGCAGCAGGATGGTAGTGCATCTACTGAATTTATCCCTGATTTTTCATTAAAAGATTTAAAAGATATTTTAAACAATTATTTTATATGAGAATATTATTTATGTAAACAAGTCTTAAGAATAAAATAAGCTTATTAAAAATATAATAATTAAAGCATTAAAGTAGTTTATCTATAAGAACTTCTAGCTCAAAATTCAGAACCTGCAATAATGGCACTAAAGTACTATGCAATTTATTTACATATCTTTTTTAGAGCATTTTATTATTTCTTTTTCGGTTATAATATAGTCCATAGGGATATCATATCGCCCCTCTTTTACCCTAGGTATAATTTGCAAATCAAATGCAAGTGCTACTTTTGGAATTGAAGGATTGATTTTCTTTAGAAATCTATCATAATATCCTCCCCCATAGCCAATCCTATATCCTCTTCTATCAAAAGCAACTCCTGGAACTAATACTAGGTCTATTGATTCAGGAGGTACTATTCTAATGAATTCTTTTTTAGGTTCTAAAACTCCGAAAGTCCCTATTTCTAATTCATTATCATAATCTTTAAGCTGGGATAGCATTAATTCTTTTGTTTTAGTTATTGTTATAGGAATAATTATTTTTTTGTTCGATTCTATAGATTTCTTTATTAACTCTTTTGTTTTTACTTCATTATTAAAATCTACATAAGTCATGATGCATTGAGCTTTTTTATAGAATTCACATTTAAATAGTAATTCCATTATGTTTTTACTTTTTTTATTTACTTCAGATATGGACAGCTCTTTTCGCTTATTAAGGGCTTCTCTTCTTTGTGCTTTTTTATCCATTTTTTTATTCCTCCAAAATGATAAAGTATTAGTATTTTACTAGAATTGTACATTTAATATTAATATTTGTCAATTTTATCTTAGAGGAGATCAGATATTAAAGTGTTTTATTAAATTTTACTCATATTACCTATAATTCTCACAACTAGTACAAAATAACTAAATAAATTCTATAAAATAATGAAGGAAATATCTTATATTTGTCGAATAAATATAATATCTATGGCATTATACACAGGAGTGATGAATTTTGATAAAATTTACGGATATTAGTGTGGAATATAAAAAAGGCGTTAAAGCCCTATCAAATATAAATTTAACTATTGATAAAGGAGAGTTTGTATTTGTTGTTGGCCCTAGTGGAGCAGGAAAATCAACTTTAATAAAGCTTTTACTTAAGGAAGTAGAGCCTACTAAAGGAAAGTTAAATTTTATGGGTATGGATATAACTAAGGTAAGAAATAGGAGGATACCTTATATAAGAAGAAACATGGGGGTAGTATTTCAAGATTTTAGGTTACTTCCTAATAAGACTGTTTATGAAAATGTTGCATTTGCTATGGAAATTATAGGATTGCCTGCTAAGGAAATAAGGAGGCGTGTTCCTATGGCTCTTAGCATGGTAAATCTTAGTGATAAAGCTTATAATTATCCTAATCAATTATCTGGAGGGGAACATCAGAGAGTTGCAATAGCAAGAGCAATAGTAAACAGACCAGCTATTTTAATAGCAGATGAACCTACAGGGAATTTAGATCCTGATACAGCTTGGGAGATTATGAAATTAATAAAACGAATTAATTCAAGAGGTACAACAGTTGTAATGGCAACTCATGCACGAGATATAGTTAATGCTATGAGAAGAAGAGTAGTAGCATTAGAAGCTGGACATATAGTAAGAGACGAAGAAAAGGGTGTGTATGATAATGAGATTTAGGATATTTAAAAATATATTAAAGCAGGGTTTTGTAAATATTTGGCGGAACAGAGGTATGGGCGTTGCTTCAGTTAGTTCTATTACAGCTGTATTGCTTATACTTGGAATAGTGTTGATTTCTGTATTGAGCATAAATAATTTGGCAAATGAAACTCAAAGTCAGTTTGATGAAATAAAAGTTTATTTGCAGGAAGGATTAAGTGATGATGATATAGAGCAAATTGGTAATGTGATTAGTGACTTTGATGGTGTAACTTCAGTTATATTTGAGTCAAAAGAGCATGCTTTAGAGGTTATGAAAAAACAATTTGGTGATGAAGCATATCTTTTGGAAGGATTGGAAGAAAATCCTCTTCCCAATTCATATGTAGTACAGATTGAAAGTTTAGAAGAAGCTGACATTGTTGTAGATAGGATAAAAGGAATAAATGGGATTGAAGATGTAAAGTACTATAAAGACATCATTGAAAAACTTATAAGTTTAGCAAATGGTGTAAGGATAGGCGGCTTAATTATTATAGCTATACTTATGATTATATCAATATTCATTATATCAAATACCATAAAGCTTACAGTAGCTGCTAGAAAAAGAGAGATAAATATTATGAAATACGTTGGCGCTACTAACGGATATATAAGGGGACCTTTTATTATAGAAGGTGTATTTTTGGGCTTTATAGGAGCAATTATTTCTATTGTTATTGTTAAATATGGATATGAATATGTATTTTCTATTATGAGTAGTAAAATGTATTTACTATTTACGGTTTATATGATTCCTCCCTATGCACTGTTAAAAGACGTGGTGATATTGTTTATGACTATAGGAATAGGGATAGGTGCTTTAGGAAGTATTATCTCAATGAAAAGATTTTTAAACGTATAGCAACTAAAGGGGGTATTACTTAAAGTGAAAAAAAAGTTATTTTATTTAATTTTAGCTTCAATACTATTATTTAATGTTCTTATTGTTTATGCAGATACGAATAGTGATAGAGAAAAACTCAATTCAACTTATGAGAAGATTGAAAAAATAAAAAATGATCTATCAAAGAATAAAAACGATACTCAAGCAGTAGCTAAGGCTATTGAAGAATTAGATTTAGAAGTAGATAGGGCAAATTCTGAAATACAGGAAGTTGAAAACCAGCTAAAGCAGTTGAATGAGAAAATAAGTATAACAGAACAGGAATTAAAGCAAGCAGAAGAAAATATTGAGAATAAAAATAACACATTAAATTCTAGACTAAGGGTTATGTATAAAAATGGTACTGTAGGATATTTAGAGGTTTTACTTTCTTCTAGTGATTTAAGTGACTTTTTATCAAGACTCGATATGGTCAAATCTATTGTTAATCAAGATGTTGAACTTCTTAAGTACATGAAAGAGCAAAAAACGATTATAGAGCAGAAAAAGAAGGACTTAGAGGCCCAGCATAAATCTGTTGAAGCAGCAAAGAGAAATCTTGAAAATAAAAGGAACGATCTTATTTTAGCTACAAGGGCTAAGGAAGATTTAATGAGAAGTTTAGAAAAGAATAAAGAATTACTAGAAAAACAATACGATGAATTAAATGAATTAGCGAAAAGTTTAGAGGAAAAGATTCTAAGGGAACAGACTTCTGAAGATTATATAGGAGGAGACTTAATATGGCCTTCACCAGGAATTACTAGGATTACTTCTCCTTTTGGATACAGAATTCATCCTATTTTTAAGACAAGAAAACTCCATACAGGTGTAGATATAGGAGTTCCTTATGGAACTACAATAATAGCTGCAAATTCTGGCAGGGTAATGTATGCTGGATGGTTAGGTGGTTATGGAAAAGCTGTATTAATAGACCATGGTGGTGGAATTGCTACTCTTTATGCTCACAATTCACAGGTGTTAGTGAAAAAAGGAGATATAGTACGTAAGGGACAAGCAATATCAAAATCAGGAAGTACAGGAAATTCTACAGGGCCACATCTTCATTTTGAAGTAAGAAAAGACGGAAAATATATAGATCCATTGTCAATGGTTAAACCAAAATAAAAATAAGGGAGTACTCCCTTATTTTTTATATCTTAGAGTATAATTTTAGTAGGCAAAAACAACAAAAATGAAAAAGATGCCCGAAAGCACCTTTAACATATATGAATCATCCAATATAATAGTAATTAATAAGAAAACTATAAAAGGGATGATTACATGTATAATATAAGTTTAGATGAAAAAGAAATTAATTTCAAGAACTTAGAGAAAATTATATATAAGCTTGTATGCCGACAGGCATGTGAAATGCTCGTAGAGCTATTAGAAAAATTAGATAATAAATTAATGAAAGAAAGAGATAAAGAAGAATATAGAAATAAAGGATTAAAGAAAACTACCATAAAAACAATAATGGGCGAAATTGAATATAAACGTAGAATATATCAATATACTACACAAGAGGGTAAAAGAGGTTACAAATGCCTTTTAGATGAATACTTAAAAATGGAAACCATAGGACATATATCTACAAATCTAGTAGAAAAAATAGTAGATCTAGCAACAGATGAATCATATAGAAAAACAGCAAATAAAATAACAGAAATGACAAACCAAAGTATAAGTCATTCAGCAGCTTGGAACATAATACAAAACTTAGGAGAACAACTAAAACAAAAAGAAAAACACGAAATAAAATTAAACAACGAAGAAAAATTACAAGGCAAAAAAGAAACAAAAATATTGTTTGAAGAAATGGATGGAGTGTGGATAAATATCCAAGGTAAAGATAAAAAGACTAAGGGAAAAGAGAAAAAAGAACTAAAATTAGGAATTTTTTATGAAGGCTGGGAGAAGAAGCATGAGAAAAAAGATAGATATGTACTAAAGAACAAAAAAGCATATGCAAGCTTTGGAAGTAGTAAAGAATTTAGAAAACTAAGACAAGCCAAAATAGCGAAACAATATAATACTGACGAAATAGAAACAAAAATAGTAAATGGAGATGGAGCAAACTGGATAAAAGAAGTTATAAAAGAAGACAATTCACACTTTCAATTAGATCCATTTCATAGAAATCAAGCAGTACTTAAGAACATAGAAGATAAGAAAAAGGCAAAAGAAATAATAAAGAAACTAAGCAATGGTAACATAGAAGAAGGATTAGAAATGATAACAAAACTAATGATAGAAAACAATGATAATCAAAAGAAAATGAAGAAATTACAGGCACTATATAATTACCTAGTAAACAACAAAGAAGGGATAGTGCTCTACAAACTTCGCCCAGACATAAATATGCCGCAACCACCAGAAGGAATTAAATATAGAAATCTAGGAACAATGGAACATAGCATATGTGATATATTAGCACAAAGGATGAAAGGGAATAAAACAAGTTGGTCAATACAAGGAGCCAGTAACTTAGCCAAGATACTAGCAGAAAAAGCAAGCAAAGAATTAGCAACAACAATAAAATCACTACTGAACAAAGAAATAAAAGAAGAAAAGCTTGAAGAAATAATAGAAAAAGTAGGATTAACAGCAGCAGAAGTAAATAAAAAGCCAAAGAAAAGCAAGATATACAAACACAAAAGAGCAAGCATGCCATTTAGTCAATGTTCAGTAACTAACGGAAGAAAAGCCATAAAGGACATGTTAGGTTGCAAATGTGCAAGTCAAATGAACCTAAGTTTTTAATATCTAATATATTATATAACTTAAAAGAATAAGCTAACATACGATACCTATGCTCTAATATAAGCCTAAAAAAATACAACATAATAGAGCATTAATACTGATGAATAAATAGAATTAGACCTAAAAATAGGGCTCTCAGACTTATTGTTATTCTATAATCATAAGTCTAGTATTATAGAATAACAATTTTGAAATCATTGTAAAGTATATGTAAATTTATTTTTAAAATTGTAGAAAGTATAAATAGAATACTCTTGCCCTATCGGGCATAAAAACATAATTAAAACAGCAAAATTGGATGATTAAATTTAAAAATAATAATTTTGCCAACTTTTACTTGACAGTATCTTTTTATATGAAAAACTTGTATAATTTTATAAAGTATATTATGTAAATATTCATATAAGAAAAATAGGTTGAAGATTTAATAGAGGAGAAATCTTATGAAAAAAACATTAGCAATAGTAAGCTATAGTATAGAGTCAGTTAACACATATTATGCACAAATAAAGAGTTTATTTTTTGATAATATTGTTATTAAAAAGTTCATATTGGATGATCTTAAAACCGAAGGTTATATAAAAGCAGATGTATTATTGGTTCCTTCTTATGATATGTTTGAAAAGATTAAAAAGCACATAAAAAGTGATAGTGAATTACTATTTGCTAACAGAACAATATCAAAATCAGCGTTAAATAAAATAATGAGTATACCAAAAGGGACTGAAGTATTGTTAATTGATGAAAGCCTTGAAATGGCTGAACAAATGATTTCTGTAATCTATCAATTAGGTATTAAACATATAAAAATACGTCCATTTTCAGCACATCAAGGAGAGAACACACAGGATAAAACAGTGATTATACTAGGCCAGTCTGAATATATTCCAGACTCTGCAAAAGAAATTATTAACATAGGCAATAGTTTATTAGACCTTAATACAATAATTGATATAGGAGAAAAATTTGATTTAATTCCCATATTAGACAGACAGAATATTAAGAAAAGCTACAAAGAAATTGAAACTGCAAACTTTGGGTTATCTGAAATTTTAGGTCAAACAAATAGCAGAGAAAGCCATCTTGATATTTTACTTCAAGTTATTGACGCTGGTGTTATAAGCGTTAATACGGAGGGAATTATATTTTTGTATAATGAAAATGCTGAAAAAATAATTGGACTTAGTGAAAAACAAGCTATCAATAGAAGCGGAATAGAGTTACTCCCTGAAATACCTTTTAGCTTTGTTTTAAATAAATTAAAACCGGTTGAAGAAAAGCTTGTCAAAATTCATGGATATGATATTGTTGTTTCGGTTCATCCATTAATTCATTCAGGAAAATTATATGGAGCCGTTGCGATAATTAGGAAATATAGTGATACTGAAAAAAAACAACATAGATTAAGGGAACAGTTGATTGGTAAAGGACATAGAGCTAAGTATGATTTTGATGATATAATGGGAAAAAGTAATGCTATAAATAAATGCAAAGAAATAGCAAAGAGAATGGCAAAATCTGATTCATCAGTATTGATAACAGGGGAAACGGGAACAGGTAAAGAGTTATTTGCGCAAGCTATTCACAATAATTCGAGGAGAAGAAACTATCAATTTGTTGCAGTTAATTGTGGGGCTTTTCCTGAAAACCTTTTGGAAAGCGAATTATTTGGGTATGAAGAAGGAGCATTTACTGGTGCACGTAAAGGTGGTAAACCTGGATTATTTGAATTAGCTCATAAAGGAACCTTATTTTTAGATGAAATTGCAGAGATGCCTATAAATCTTCAAGTAAAACTTCTTAGAGTTTTACAAGAAAGAGAAATAGTAAGAATAGGTGGAGATAGAATAATAAATATTGACGTTAGAGTGTTGGCTGCTACTAATAGAGATATAAAGAAAATGGTGGAAAAAGGAGAATTTAGACAAGATTTGTATTATAGATTAAATGTGCTTCCTCTTAAAATACCTCCTTTAAGGTCTAGAAAAGAAGATATATTATTTCTTATAGATCAAATAAAAAAAGAATTTAATAGTCATTTTGTCTTATCAGAAAAGGCAAAAGAATTATTATTAAATTACAGTTGGAAGGGGAATGTAAGAGAGTTAAGAAATTATGTTGAATATTTTGTTAATCTAGGATTAGATAAAATAGACGTTGAAGACTTACCTTTTGATCATGAAAAAGGAGAAAATAATTCAGTTCTTAGTGAAAATGAAAAAACAAATGTTATAAATTTTATAGAAATGGCTGAAAAGAATATAAGGAAATATATTTTTGTTTTAGAAGAATTAGAAAAAGCTTATACAAATAATAAGAGATTAGGTAGAAGGAGTATTTACAAAATAGCAAAAGATAAAGGTTTATTTATTAGTGAGCAAGAAATAAGGAAAATGTTAATTAACTTGGAACGGTATTTAATGGTAGAAATATCTAAAGGGCGGAGTGGGACGACCATAACTGAATATGGAAGACGTGTGTTAAGATATTTAAAAATGGGTTAAAAGGTATTGATAATCAATACCTTTTAACCCATTTATTTTTACTGTCATTCATTGTATTTTCTTCTAAATTGTAAAATAGTAGTTGTTATACGTTAAAAACTCCAATTAAAAAATAATTTAGCTCTACATATATAAGTTTAAAAGATTAAGTATAAAATTTTATTTTGGTATAAATTTTGCAATTATAATTATTATTATGATTATTATTAATAAAAGTTAAATATTGTTTACATGAATTATGATAAAAGTCAATTTTTTAAATTTGAATAATTGTATAAAAATATTATTTACAAATATTAAATAGAATAAAAGGAGGGAACAATAAATGAAAAAATTGTTGACAGGAAACGAAGCGGTAGCTCGTGGAGCTTATGAAGCAGGTATTAGTTATGCAGCTGCTTATCCAGGTACGCCAAGTACAGAAATATTGGAAAATATTGCACCTTTTAAAGAAGATATAATAGCAGAATGGGCACCAAATGAAAAGGTTGCTGTAGAATCTGCTCTAGGTGCATCTATTGCAGGGGCGAGATCACTTGCTGCTATGAAGCATGTAGGTTTAAATGTAGCTGCTGATCCATTTTTTACTATTGGATATACCGGTATTAATGGAGGTATGGTTTTAATTACTGCAGATGACCCTAGTTTACACTCATCTCAAAATGAACAAGATAATAGGTATTACGCAAAATCAGCTAAGGTAGCTATGATAGAACCAAGCAACAGTCAAGAAGCTAAAGATATGGTTATTGCAGCTATGGAGATAAGTGAGAAGTTTGATACTTTAGTCCTTATGAGACTGACTACAAGAATTTGCCACAGTAAGTCTTTAGTAGAGATTGGTAAAAGAAGAGAAGTTACTATTAGACCATACAAAAAAGATTTACAAAAATATTACACAGCTCCTGCTGTTGCTAAGCAATTACATGTTAAAGTAGAGGAAAAACTTAAAAAACTAGAAAAATTTTCAAACGAAACTGAACTAAACTATATTGAATGGAATGATAAAAAGGTAGGAGTTATCTCTGCTGGAGTAGCTTATCAATATGCTAAAGAAGTATTTGGAGATAAAGCTTCATATTTGAAGTTAGGCTTTACTTTTCCTCTACCAATGGAAAAAATAAAGAAGTTTGCAAATGAAGTTGAGACACTTTATGTTATAGAAGAACTAGAACCTTTTATGGAGGAACAAATTAAAGCTGCAGGTATTGAATGTATAGGAAAAGAAAAAATACCTAACATTTGGGAGCTTAATCCAGATATTGTGCGAAGGGCTTTGCTTGGAGAAGAAAAAACAATTATAGAATATGATAAGTCTTCTGTTGTAAATAGGCCACCAACACTTTGTGCAGGTTGTCCACATAGAGGATTTTTCTATGAATTGAGCAAGAGAAAAAACGTTATGATAACAGGTGATATAGGGTGCTATACCTTAGGTGGAGCAGATCCATTAAATGCTATGGATACAACTATATGCATGGGTGCAAGTATTAGCTTAGGACATGGTGCTAAGAAAATATTTGACAAATTTAATAAAGACATGAGAGTTGTAAGTGTAATAGGTGATTCTACATTTTTCCATACTGGTATAAATAGTCTTTTAGATGTCGTATATAATAAAGGGAATACTATTACTTGTATTCTTGATAATAGAGTTACTGGTATGACAGGTCACCAAGATAATCCTGGAACTGGTTATACACTTCAAGGTGAGGAAACTAAAATGGCAAATATTTCAGATATAGTTAAAGCTTTAGGTATTGAACATGTAAAAACAGTTAATCCATTAAAATTAGATGAGCTTAAGGAAGCTTTTGATTGGGCATTTGAACTTGATGAACCATCAGTAATTATTTCTAGATGGCCTTGTGCTCTTAAGAAATTATCAGAATATGATAAGAAGGAGTTTGAAGTTCATATAGGAAAATGTGAAATTAATGAAGAAAAATGTATTGGATGTAAAATGTGTGTAAATACAGGATGTCCAGCTATAAAATTTGATAAAGTGATAAAAAAATCTAAGATTGATAAAACTCAATGCGTTGGTTGCGAACTTTGTATGCAGGTATGCCCTGTAAATGCTATTAGTAAGGTGGGTGAATAAAATGGCAGAAACAAAGAGTATATTGTTAGTAGGAGTAGGAGGGCAAGGTACAATTTTAGCAAGTAAAGTATTATCAACTGGCCTTGTTGAAGCAGGGTATGATGTAAAAATGTCTGAAATTCATGGAATGGCTCAAAGAGGGGGTAGTGTTTCTACTCAAGTTAGATATGGTGAGAAAGTTTTTTCACCTATTATTGGAAAAGGCGGAGCTGATATTTTAGTTTCATTTGAAAAAATGGAAGCACTAAGATGGTTAGAATATTTAAAGCCAGATGGAAAAGCTGTAGTAAATGATTATGAAATACCTTCTGCACCAATTCTTACAGGAAAAGAAGATTATCCAAAAGGAGTTATTGAATTAATAAAAGAAAAAGTAAACACTAGTATAATAAATGCTGCACAAATTGCAAAAGATTTAGGAAATATAAAAGTAATGAATATCGTATTACTTGGTGCATTAGTTAAAGCTATGAATTTAACAGATATAAATTGGGAAAATGTTATAAGAAATACAGTTAAAGAAAAATTTATTGATATAAATATAAAAGCTTTAAATATAGGTATGAATATAATATAATTTTATTTGATTTAAGTTTTAGGTTGAAATATGCCTGTGAGAATAAATTGATTGATAACAATTCTATGATGAGGAGAATTAGTATGGTGATTAAAAACTTTGATCAATTAATAAAGAAGGTTTGTAGTTTCGAAGATAAGAAAAAAGTTGCTGTAGTAGCTGCTCAAGATGAGCATACTTTAGAAGCTGTTTTTAGAGCTAAAAAAAATAATATTGTTGACCCTATATTAATTGGAGATAAAGCAAAAATTAATGAAATTTTAAGTAAGAATAATTTTTTAATTGATGATGAATTTATTGTCAATGTTAAAAATGAAAGTGAAGCTGCTTACAAAGCTGTCGAATTAGTTAATGCAAACAAAGCTGATTTTATAATGAAAGGGAAAATACAAACTGCTGATCTTTTAAAGGCTGTTGTTGACAAAAAAGGAGGACTGAGAACTGGTAGACTAATGTCACATTTTGTAATTCAAGAAGTACCTAATTATCATAAACTGATAGTTACTACAGATGGTGGTATGGTAATGTATCCAAGCCTTGAAGAGAAAAAGCAGATAATTCAAAATGCAGTAGATACTTTGATTTCCATTGGATATGAAAAGCCCAAGGTAGCGGTATTAGCAGCAGTAGAAAAAGTTAATCCTAAGATGCCAGAGACTGTTGATGCTCAAAAACTAAAAGAAATGAATGAAAATGGTGAGATTCAAAATTGCATTATTGAAGGGCCAATATCTTATGATTTAGCTGTTCATAAAGAATCAGCTGTTATAAAAGGCTTTAAAAGCCCTGTAGCTGGTGATGCGGATATTTTAGTTGTTCCGAATATAACAGCTGGCAATATCTTAGGTAAATGCCTTATTTATTCTGCAAATTCCAAAATGGCAGGATTTATTGTGGGAGCTAAAGTTCCTATTGTATTAACTTCTAGAGGGGCTTCATCTGAAGAAAAATATTTATCTTTAGTGCTTTCGGCGTCTGCTTGTTAAATTTTCTCTAATAATAATTAGTAAAGGAGAATGAATAAATGCCTAAAAATATATTTAAAAAAGAGTTATCTAATTTGAAGCCTTATGTACCAGGAAAACCTATAGAAGAAGTGAAAAAGGAATATGGCTTGAAAGATGTTATAAAACTTGCTTCAAATGAAAATCCACTGGGCCCATCTCCAAAGGCAATTGAAGCCGTTAGAAATGAGTTACAAAATATAAACATTTATCCTGATGCTGGTGCTATAGCTTTGAGGCAAGAGTTAGCAAAAAAATATGATTTAGATTACGATAATATAGTTGTCGGCAATGGGGGAGAGCAGATACTACAAATAATTGCCCAGACATTTATAAATCCAGGCGATGAAGCAATAATGGCAAAGACAACATTTAGTATATATGGAAATACTGTATTACATATGGGTGGAAATCCTGTAAGAATTCCTCTAAAAAATAATAAGCATGATTTTGAAGGATTTGTTGGAAAAATAAATGAAAAAACAAAATTGATATATGTATGTAATCCTAATAATCCTTTAGGTAATATTATGACAAAAGATGAAGTTAATTATTTGATAAAAAACGTTCCAGAAGATGTTGTTATAGTTTTTGATGAAGCATATTATGATTATGCTAGAGTTAATCCAGATTATCCAAATAGTATAGATATATTGAAAGATAGGCAAAATGTAATAATACTGAGAACCTTTTCTAAAGTTGCAGGTATTGCTGCAGTGCGTGTTGGATTTGCACTTACTTCTAAGAAAATTGCTACAGAAATGAGTAAAGTTAAAGGAGTGTTTAATGTAAATAGACTTGCTCAAGCTGCAGCAATGGGAGCATTAAAAGACAAAGATCATATAGACAAAACTGTAAAATTAAATTACAAGTCATTAGGTATGATGGAAAAAACTTTTAATAGTTTAGGGCTAGAGTATATAAAATCTAATGCAAATTTTATCTTTGTTAATACTACTATGAATTCAAAAATAGTCTTTGAAGAACTAATGAAGAAAGGAATAATAATAAGACCAGGATATTTATGGGGATGGGATAATTGGATAAGAGTTAGTACTGGAACTATTGAGCAAACAGAAAAATTTTTACTTGAGTTAAAAGAAATATTAAATAAATAACCGCTTTATTTGAAGCGGTTTTTTACATGTTTTTTCTATATATTTTATAAATTTTTTATATTTAATTTCTTCAATGTATTTTGTAAAGATAGTTATATGGTGGTATAATGATAACATATGTTAAATAAAATAGTATAGTATACATAACTAATCGAGGTGAAAGTATGATTTCTAAAAAAAAGGCTTTAATTTGGGGTTTGTTGTTAGTAATTTTATCTAGCTTACTTACATTTTCATTAACAAATGCTAAATATGCTGAGTTAAATGAATTCTACCAAAAATATTCAAAAGCTATTTATTTGGAGAATTTAATAAAAGAAAACTATTTAGGAGATGTTGATGAAAACAAGCTTTTTGAGGGGCAATTGAAAGGAATGTTTCAATCTTTAGAAGATCCTTATTCTGTGTATATGACTAAGGATGAATTTAATGACTTGATTGAGCATACAAAGGGAGTTTATGGTGGAATAGGTGTTATTGTAACACCTGGTGAAGATAACCTTATTACTGTAGTTGCTCCAATAGAAGATACCCCAGGAGCAAAATCTGGTATAAAAACAGGAGATAAGATAGTAAAGGTAAATGGTAAGGAATTTACAGCAGATAAAATGGATGATGCCGTTAAAATAATGAAAGGGGAACCTGGTACTGATGTAGTTTTAACGATCTTAAGAAAAGACGAAGAAGGTAATTCTGAGTTTTTTGATTTAACAATTAAAAGAGAAGAAATAAGATTAAAAAGTGTTAAATCAACGATGTTAAGTAATAAAATTGGATATATAAGAATTATTTCCTTTGATGAATTAACTTATGATGATTTTAAAAAGCATTTAACTAATCTTCAAGAACAAGGCATGAAAGGATTGATTATTGATTTAAGAAATAACCCAGGTGGAATTTTAGATGTTTGTACAAAAATTGCTGATGAATTAATGGGGGAAGGTACAATTGTTTATACTGAAGATAAATATGGTCATAAAGAATATATAAAATCTGACAAAGAAAAAATTGATGTTCTTTTGGTTTTATTAGTTAATGAAGGAAGTGCAAGTGCCTCAGAAATATTATCAGGTGCAATAAAGGATAGTGGAAGAGGAATATTAATTGGAACTAAGACATTTGGAAAGGGCATAGTACAGAGGATAAAACCTTTAAAAGATGGCTCAGGTATCAAGCTTACTGTATCTCAATACTTTACCCCTAGTGGTAAAAATATTCATGGTGTAGGAATTGAACCAAATATAGAAGTGAAACTTCCAGATAATGTTGAGATGTTTGGAGTTGATAACATTTCACAAGATACTCAACTGAAAAAAGCTATAGAAGTAATAAGTCAACAGATAAAATAATATAATTATAGCCGTTAGATTTTTGTCTAATGGCTATAATTATATTATAAAATTTTTTCGAATAATTGGGAGTGAGAGATTGTGCTTTTTACTTTTGAAATAGCATTTGCTTCATTTTGTAATTGTTTAAAAAGTCCTATTTATTGGATAGTCGTTTTCATTATATGGTTGCAGTATAAAAAAATTGGGAAACTAGAAAAAAATATAATTGGAAAGAATAATCAATCTTCTATAGGAAGGACTTTTTCTGCTGCTTTGACTGGTATTATAGGCGGCATTATAGGGAGTATTATGATAATATTTTTTAAAGTTTCAATATCCCCTTATAATTTTTCTTATTTGTTAATATTGTCAATATTATTAATGATGGTCCATCCAAGATTTATATGTTTTTCATATAGTGGTGGTATTTTATCTATATTAAGTTTAACAATAGGTTGGCCAAGTATAGATATACCAAGTGTAATGTCTGTAATAGCAATATTACATTTTGTGGAAAGTGTACTTATTTTGATTGACGGTCATAAAAGTAGAATTCCATTGTTAATTGAAAAGGACGATAAAACTGTTGGATGTTTTAATATGTTTCGTTTTTGGCCTATCCCGCTTTCTATGATTGTGAATCCAGGTTATTATAGTAGTCATTTTTATTTGACAGGTATTGTAGCTATGTTGGGTTATGGTGATATATCTATAACTAAATATCCCCAAGAAAAATCAAGAGAGACAGCTGCGAATTTGCTAATATATAGCACCATTTTATTGATATTATCTATTTTTTCTAGGAAAATACTGTTATTTAGGTTTATAGCAGCAATATTTTCACCAGTAGCTCACGAATTTGTAATTCAGTTAGGTAAGAAGAAAGAAAAAAATGGTTTGCCAATTTTTATTTCTCCTGTTAAAGGAATAAAGGTATTAGATGTGATGAGTGGTGGAATAGCAGACAAAATCGGGCTAGAAAGTGGCAATACAATAATATCTGTAAATGGCACACTGGTTAATAAAAAGGAAGATGTACAAAAAATACTTTTTTATAGACCAAGATATATTTGGATTGATTACTATGATAATAAAGGACGTGTTAAAACTGCAGAATATAAAGATGATAAAAAAGGAATAACAAGTCTTGATATGCTTGTGATACCTAAACAATCAAGTTATAGTTATTCAATAGAAGAGAAATATGGCTTATTGCATAAAATATTTATAAAATTACAAGAGAAAGCAAACTAGTTTACTTTCTCTTGTAATTTTAATTCATATATACAATTTTTATCAACTCCATCGATAGGTGGAATTATATTGAAATACAAGATATTGCTTTCTTTATCATAATATATATCTTCGCTTATAATATCTATAATTTTTTCAATACTATCACTATTGATATTATACTTAAATAAGGAATAATTAGAATCTTGGTTATTTGATTTTATTAATAAAATTGAGCCATTATCTAAATATTTAAATGATTTAACATTTGAATGTAATTTAGAAACTATATTTTTAGATTTTACATCATATAGATAAAGAAAAATATCATTATTTTCTCCTACTTTCTTTAAATATGCAACTTTATTTTCACCTAAAAATACAGTATTGAACCCATTATCTATTTTAACTAAATTTTCCTTATCATTTAACAAATATATATTTTTATTTTCATTTTTTTCATCATATTCTTCAAAAACTGTTAGTTTATTATTTGTTACCATATTAGATAAACATTTTGGGAATATAGATATTATACTATAGTCATTATTTTCTATGTTATAAGCGAACAAAGTAGATTTATTTTCAGAATCATTATTTAAGAAGTACAATAAATTATTGCCATGCCAAGCTATATTCCAAGTGTGATGGCAATCATTTGGTGTAATTTTTTGAGTTGTTTTATTAACTAAATTTATTAAATACAAATTAGTTATACCTTCACTGCTGGATTCTATTAAGGCTATATGTTTGCCGTCAGGGCTTGATTTTGCAGTATATATTGAGTTGTGTGTTGTATAAATTTTAGATATATCATTTTCATTTGCCATTAATGACCAAAGCGTTTCAAATTCTGTATCATTTGATACTTCTTTTGTTTTATATATTATTGTGTTTTGAGAATTATAGTCTAATATTTTTCCTTCACTTATGTATTTTGCAATGATTTTTTTGTTTGAAGAAATTATTTCGCCTGTTATGGCATCTATTTGTGCTTTGAAATTTACTATAGGAAAATTATATTCACTGGTGTCGAACACATTATTTAATTCTATATCCCAAAGATATTTTTCTTGATTATTAATCACGTTTACATTTGGAATAGTATTTGATGTGAGCTTATATTCTGCATAAATTTTATTTAAAGCATGAGTCTTGTCATATTTAAGACTAATAGGTTTATAATTTGTTCCAATAATATTAAATTTTAAATCTTCTAATTTGCTTATATCAAGTCCTTTAAATTGAATTAATAATTGAGGAACTACTATTTGATTTTTTCCATCTTGCATAACTTTATTAGTATATATATTAATTTCATTGTTTAATTTTGTAATTTTATCAATATATACTTCTGAGCATTCAATTAGTCCAAGAGAAATTAGAAATTTTGGAGGTTTTGACTTTACTAATATTTCTGCATGAGGTTCAATAGATTGATAGCCCTTAGACAATACTATTGATTCAACTTCATAATCTACTGAAACTTCTTTTGATATTTCAATTTCCGATGATGAATTGTTACTAACTTTAGCAGGAATTTTATTATCTATTTCATTTTTCATACTACATCCTGAGAAGGCTAAGATTAGTACTAAGGGCAAAATTATTTTTTTCATATCCATCCTCCTTCAATTATGCCTCTTATACTTATATTATATTAATTCAACAAAAAAGTGAAATGACCTTTTTATATTTTATGTTTTTTGGGTATAAAGAGCTATATCTTATATAATATAAATGTCATTGACTTGACGATATTTTATTTATATAATTAATTCGAACAAATGTTCCGAATATGAGGTGATTAAATTTGAACAAATTTAAGATAGAGTCTAGTTTTAAGCCAACTGGAGATCAACCTTATGCAATTAATGAATTGTCTAAGGGAATATTAGACGGATTAAAACATCAGACTCTTTTAGGTGTTACTGGTTCAGGTAAAACATTTACTATGGCGAATATAATTCAACAAGTGCAAAAACCAACGCTAGTTATTGCACACAATAAGACTTTAGCAGCACAGCTTGCTAGTGAATTTAGAGAGTTTTTTCCAAATAATGCTGTGGAGTATTTTGTAAGTTATTATGATTATTATCAACCTGAAGCTTACGTTCCACAAACTGACACTTATATCGAAAAAGATGCATCAATAAATGATGAAATAGATAAGTTAAGGCACTCTGCTACGGCAGCTTTATTTGAAAGAAGAGATGTAATAATTGTTGCCAGTGTATCGTGTATATATGGGTTAGGAGATCCAATAGACTATGAAAACTTGGTTATATCACTAAGACCTGGTATGATTAAAGACAGAGATGAAGTTATACGAAAGCTAATAGATATACAATATGAAAGAAATGATATTAATTTTATTAGAGGGACATTTAGAGTAAGAGGAGATGTAATAGAAATATTTCCTGCTTCTTCCACTGAAAATGCTATAAGGGTCGAGTTTTTTGGAGATGAAATAGATAGAATAACAGAAGTCAATTCTTTAACTGGAGAAATAATTGGTTTAAGGAATCATGTTTCAATATTTCCAGCGTCTCATTTTGCTACTTCTAAGGAGAAGATTGATAGAGCGATAAAAACTATAAAGATTGAATTAGAGGAAAGAATAAAAGAATTAAAGTCACAAGGTAAACTTTTAGAAGCTCAAAGAATACAGCAAAGGACTATGTATGATATAGAAATGCTTAAGGAAATGGGATTTTGCCAGGGAATAGAAAATTATTCCAGACATATCAGTGGAAGGCCACCTGGAAGTAAGCCATATACTCTTCTAGACTATTTTCCTGATGATTATTTGATGATAATAGACGAGTCTCATGTAACTATTCCCCAAATTAGAGGCATGTATGAAGGGGATAAATCAAGAAAAACAACCCTTGTGGAATATGGATTTAGATTACCTTCAGCTCTTGACAATAGACCACTTAGATTTGATGAATTTGAAAATCACATAAATCAAGTAATCTATGTTAGTGCTACTCCTGGGCCTTATGAAATTGAACATTCACAAAAAATAGTAGAACAAATTATAAGGCCAACTGGATTATTAGACCCTGAAGTTGAAGTAAGACATACAAAAAATCAAATTGACGATTTAGTAAAAGAGATAAACCTTAGAGTTGAGAAAAATGAGAGAGTATTGATAACTACATTAACCAAAAAGATGGCTGAAGATTTAACTAAGTATTTTAAAGAAATAGGGATTAAGGTAACATATTTACATTCTGATATAAAAACTATAGAGAGAATGAAAATAATTAGAAACTTAAGACTTGGAAAGTTTGATGTTTTAGTGGGCATAAATCTCTTAAGAGAAGGACTTGATTTGCCAGAAGTTTCCCTTGTAGTTATTTTAGATGCAGATAAAGAAGGATTTTTACGTTCTGAGACATCTATGATACAGACCATAGGAAGGGCTGCTAGGAATTCTAATGGAAAGGTAATAATGTATGCAGACGTGTTGACAAAGTCTATGAAAAAAGCTATTGATGAAACTAACAGAAGAAGAAAGATACAGATGGAGTATAATAACAAACATGGCATTATTCCTCAAACTATTAAAAAAGGCATAAGAGATGTTATAGAAGCTACAAAGGTAGCAGAAGATGATACTATAGAATACAGCGTAGAAAAAATAAATAATCTTACCAAAGAAGAAATTCAAGACATTATTTCTACTATGGAACAAGAAATGTTAGAAGCAGCAGAAAAGTTAGATTTTGAAAGAGCGGCAGAATTGAGAGATAAGATTCAAGAATTGAAGATTAAACTTAGATAAATGAGGTGGGTTACGGAATGCAAAAGGATAAAATCATTATCAGAGGAGCTAAAGAACACAACCTAAAAAACATAGATTTAGAGATACCTAGAAACAAATTTATAGTTTTTACAGGGCTAAGTGGTTCAGGTAAATCTTCTTTAGCCTTTGATACTATATATGCAGAGGGACAGAGAAGATATGTAGAGAGTTTATCAGCATATGCAAGACAATTTCTTGGGCAGATGGAAAAACCTGATGTTGAATATATAGAGGGCTTGTCTCCTGCTATATCAATAGATCAAAAGACTACCAGTAAGAATCCAAGATCTACAGTAGGAACTGTAACGGAAATATATGATTATTTAAGATTGCTGTTTGCAAGAATAGGTGTTCCACATTGTTATAAATGTGGTAAGGAAATTACTTCTCAAACTGTGGATCAAATGGTTGACCAAATTATGGCTCTTAAAGAACGTACTAGGATACAGATTTTAGCACCTATAATTAGAGGTAGAAAAGGAGAGCATCAAAAAGTATTCAATACTATAAGAAAAGAAGGATTTGTGAGAGTAAGGGTAGATGGTGAAACAATAGATATAAATAATGATATCAAATTGGAAAAAAATAAAAAACATTCAATTGAAGTTGTAGTAGATAGGATAATTATTAGAGAAGGTATAGAAAAAAGGCTTACTGATTCAATCGAAACGGCTTTAAGCTTATCTGATGGTTTAGTGATAGTTGATGTTATCGACGGAGAAGAAATGTTATTTAGTCAAAAACTTGCATGTGTGGATTGTGGAGTAGCTATAGAAGAACTTTCTCCTAGAATGTTTTCCTTCAACAGCCCTTTTGGGATGTGTCCTTCCTGTAATGGCCTTGGGAGTTATAAAAAGGTAGATCCCGAGTTAGTTATTCCAGATCCTAATTTGTCTATAAGACAAGGAGCTATAGCACCTTATAGTAATTCTTCTGAAGACACATATTATTATCAAATCTTTAAAACAATAGCTCATGATAATAATTTTGATCTAGATACACCAATAAAGGATGCACCAAAGAAATTTATTGATGAGCTTTTATATGGAACAGGGAATAGAGTTATTACTTTTAACTTTGATAGTAAGTTTAGTGGCAGAAGAACTTATACAGGGACTTTTGAAGGGATAATAACTAATTTAGAAAGACGGTACAAAGAAACAAATTCTGACTATATGAGAGATAAAATAGAAGAATATATGAGTGTAATTTCATGTCCAGATTGTAAAGGGGCAAGATTAAAACCTGAAATACTAGCTGTAACAGTAGGAGGTTTAAATATTTCGCAGGTAACAGATTTATCTATAAGACAGGCTATGGACTTTTTTAACAATCTTAAACTTACTGAAAAGCAAGAATTTATTGGGCATCAGATTTTAAAAGAAATAAAAGCAAGGCTTAATTTTTTAATAGATGTAGGACTTGATTATCTTACATTATCGAGAAGTGCAGGGAGTTTATCTGGAGGAGAATCTCAGAGAATTAGGCTTGCTACTCAGATAGGTTCAAGTCTTGTAGGTGTTTTATATGTTCTTGACGAGCCTAGCATTGGCTTGCATCAAAGAGATAATGACAGGCTTTTAAAAACTCTTAGAAATTTGACTGACTTAGGAAATACTTTAATAGTTGTAGAACATGATGAGGATACTATGTATTGTGCTGATTATATAGTTGATATAGGACCAGGTGCAGGATTGCATGGGGGCTATGTTGTTGCACAAGGTACAGTTGAAGACATAAAAAAGTGCGAAAAATCAATCACAGGTCAATATTTATCAGGTAAGAAGAAGATAGAAGTGCCTAAAAAGAGAAGAAAACCAAATGGCAAATGGATAGAGATTATAGGAGCTGAAGAAAATAATCTTAAAAATATTGATATAAAATTTCCACTTGGGGTATTTACATGTGTCACAGGAGTTTCAGGATCAGGTAAAAGCACTCTTGTAAATGAAATATTATATAAGCGAATAGCACAAGAACTGCATAGAGCAAAAAGTAAGCCTGGAAAGCATAAAGCTATTAAAGGGATAGAAAATATAGATAAAATAATAGAAATAGACCAATCTCCCATTGGAAGAACACCAAGATCAAATCCAGCTACTTATACTGGAGTATTTGACCATATAAGAGATATATTTGCTATGACACCTGAAGCAAAGTCGAGAGGATATAGCAAAGGAAGGTTCAGCTTCAATGTTAAAGGAGGAAGATGCGAGGCTTGTAAGGGAGATGGCATAATTAAGATAGAAATGCACTTTTTGCCTGATGTTTATGTACCATGTGAAGTATGTAAAGGTAAGAGATATAACAGGGAAACATTGCAAGTAAAATACAAGGGGAAGACAATATCTGATGTCTTAGACATGACTGTAGAAGAAGCATTAGAATTTTTTGAAAATATACCTAGAATCAAACGCAAATTAGAAACCATGTATGATGTTGGACTTGGATACATTAAATTAGGTCAGCCATCAACTCAGCTTTCTGGTGGAGAAGCTCAAAGAGTAAAGCTTGCTACGGAACTTAGCAAAAGAAGTACTGGAAAAACTATGTATATACTAGATGAACCAACTACTGGACTTCATTCTGCAGACATACACAAGCTTATTCATGTATTAAACAAACTTGTGCAAGGAGGCAATACAGTTGTAGTTATAGAGCATAATTTAGATGTAATAAAGACTGCTGATTATATCATTGATTTAGGACCAGAAGGTGGAGATAAGGGAGGAACAGTTGTAGCTAAAGGAACTCCAGAAGAAATATGTAAGGTTAAAGAATCATATACTGGTATGTTTCTTAAAAAAGTTTTAAAGAAATAAATATATAATTGAAAAAATCGCATAATATATTATGCGATTTTATAATTTGCGGAAATTGCATAATATGTTATTATGAAATTTCCGCAAATTAAAAAATAAAATAGATTAGAATAGGAAAAGATATATTGTAGTATTTAGTGCACAGAGAAAGGGTGAGAATATATGAGCGAAGCTATAAACAATAGAGAATATAGGCAGAAAGTATTAAAAGAATTAATAATGGAACTTCATGATGGAAAAACTGTTGAAGAAGTAAGAGAAAGATTTGCAAAACTTATAGAAGGAATATCTGCTTCTGAAATATCACAAATGGAACAAAGCTTAATTATGGAAGGAATGCCTGTAAGTGAAGTTCAGAGACTATGTGATGTACATGCAGCAGTTTTTAAAGGTTCTATAGAAGAAATACATCAACCAAAGTCTATTTTGGATATACCAGGGCATCCTCTTAATACATTTAAAATTGAAAATGAAGCAGTGGAAGAGTTTATTGATAGGGATGTTAAGGAGCATATTAATGCTTATAAACAAGAAGACAGTGTTGAAAATAAGAATAATTTAGTACAAGATTTTAATTTATTATGGGACTTAGATAAGCATTATAAAAGGAAAGAAAATTTGATATTTCCATACCTTGAAAAGTATGGTATTACTGCACCACCTAAGGTAATGTGGGGAGTAGACGATGAAATAAGGCAAGGACTGAAATTAGTTAAAAATTTACTTTCCGAAGACCATCCTAAAAAAGAAAAAATAGTTGAAAAATCAGAAGAGGTTATAAATAAAATAAAAGAAATGATATTCAAAGAAAAAAGTATATTATTTCCTATGGCAATAGATTCTCTGACAGAAGACGAATGGGTAAGTATTTACAATGAAAGTGATGAAATAGGGTATTGTATAGTAGGACCAAAAGGAAAATGGGTTCCAGAAAGAGTTAATTTAGAAGAAAAAGAAAAAGATGATATAAAATTAGATAAAGGATATATTAAATTTAACACGGGAATACTTTCTTTTAAAGAAGTTAATACTATTTTTAATACTATACCATTTGATATCACTTTTATTGATAAAGATGATATAGTTAAATATTTCTCTCAAGGGAAGGAAAGAGTTTTTCCTAGAACAAAAGCTGTTATAGGTAGGAGTGTACAAAATTGCCATCCACCTGCAAGTGTTCAAATTGTCAATAAAATGCTAGAAGATTTTAAGGCGGGCAGAAAGGATCATGAGGATTTTTGGATCAAAATGGGAGATTTATATGTGTATATAAGGTATTTTGCTGTGAGAGATGAAAATGGAGAATATCTTGGTACACTTGAAGTCACTCAAAATATTGCACCTATTAAAGAATTACAAGGTGAAAAAAGATTGTTATCAGAATAAAATTCTAAGGAGGTATATTTATGAAAGGGCGTGTTGACAAAGATTTATGCATAGGCTGTGGTTTATGTCCTAGTATTTGTCCAGAAATATTTGAGATGGATGACGATGATAAAGCTGTTGCTAAAGATATAGAAATACCAGAAGATATTGTTGAAAGTGCTAAAGATGCAGAAAGTCAATGTCCTGTAGATGCTATAACTGTAGAATAAAAAGATTAAATCCATAACCATAAATTTCATATAATAACAAGAAATAAATTAGTTAATGTGATAGAATATAATAAAAGACAGAAGATTATTTTGATACTTAAAGTTAATGTTTAACTTTAAGTATCAAATGTTCATTTTTACAGTTTTATAAAGGTTAAAGTAATACTTTAATAAATGTGTTAATAACAAAATAACTCTACGCATATTATAGGGAAATTTTTAAAAGGAGGTTATGGTTATGGATGTACAGAAATTAGAGAGGCTTGTTGATAGCTATAAGGATGACATAATAAAATCAACTCAAGAAATTATAAAAATAAAAAGTGTAGAAGATGAAGCTAAACCAGGTAAGCCATTTGGCGAGGGAGTAAATGAAGCTCTCGAGTGTGCATTAAACATGGGAACAAAGCTAGGATTTGTTTCGAAAAACTATGACGGGTATGCTGGACAGATAGATTTAGGTGAAGGAGAAAATGTTGTAGGCGTGCTGGCACATCTTGATGTTGTTCCTGAAGGAAGTGGATGGACTTATCCACCTTATGCAGCAGAAATACATGATGATAAGATATATGGTAGAGGAACAATAGACGATAAAGGCCCTGCAATAGCAGTTCTTTATGCCATGAAGGCAATTAAAGAATCAGGATTTCCAATCAAGAGTAAGATAAGACTTATTCTTGGAACAAATGAGGAAAGTGGATGGGGAGGAATAAAATACTATTTGCAAAAGGAAAAAGCTCCTAATCTTGCTTTTACTCCAGATGCGGATTTTCCAGTTATCCATGGCGAGAAAGGAATAGGTAACATAGCTTTTAATATGAAGATTGATAAAAAAAGTGATGAAGGAATAATAATCAAAAGTATCAATGGCGGAAATCGACCAAATATGGTACCTGATTTCTGTGACGCAGTAATTATAGTTGAAGATAATAAAAAAGACTATGTTGTAGATAAATTTAATAAGTATGTTGCAAAAACAGGGTATAATATAACATTAGAAGGCAAAGATGGAGAATTTGTTGTAAAATCGAAAGGAATATCTGCTCATGGAAGCACTCCACAAGCTGGTAAAAATGCTATTTCTCAATTGATGGGATTTTTGCAAGAGATTAATACATATGATGAGGGTATTTGGGAATTTATTGACTTTTATAATAAAAAGATAGGATTTGAAGTTAATGGGCAGTCGATAGGATGTGAATTTTCTGATGATGTATCTGGAAAACTTACATTTAATGTTGGAATGATAGAAGGAGATCAAGACAATATAAAGATAATAGTAAACATAAGGTACCCAATTAAAACTAAGTGGGAAGATGTGTGTGAAGGAATTAGTAAAGAACTTAATGGTACTAATATAAAACTAGAAAGATTAAGTAATCAAAATCCAATATATCTACCTAAAGACCACCCACTAGTAGAAAAGCTAATGAAGGTATATAGAGAAGTAACTGGAGATGTAGAAAGTGAACCAATAACTATAGGTGGTGGAACATATGCAAGAGCCATGGATAATGCAGTAGCTTTTGGTGCACTGTTTCCAGGAGAAGAAGAGCTTGCTCATCAAAAAGACGAGTATATATCTATAGACAACTTAATAAAAATGACCAAAATTTACGCAAGAGCATTATATGAACTAGCAAAATAAAACAAAGATGTTTTGATTGAAGTGTTTTGATATACTCCTCATTAGTAGTTGAAGTTTATATACTTAACTACTAATGGGGATATTTTTATTTATAGGAATAAGAAGGGAAATGTAAATAATTGTTGAAATATATTAGTGCGTGAAGACAATCTTGAGGAAGGTGAGTCAATGTTAACAGAGTATTTTAAAAATATATTAGACAATTATCTTGATAGTATTACAATTGGTAAATTTAACAAAAATCATGAAAAATAAATAATGGTGAACTATTAAAAACTATTTAAGGTATTTATAAAAATATATATGATTGAGGAAATGGGTGGTTAATCAATATGAACTTTTAATAGACGATAAAAAGTTATTATTGATGTTTGACATATATATGAAGAAAAAAAGAAAATCTTGATAACATTAATTTTATAATATTAAGAGCAACACATAAATACTCAACATTAAGAGAATTTAATATAATTAAACAAATAAACCCTTATACTCAAGATATGTATAAACTAGATAAAGAATTAAATACCGATATAAAAGACTTTATTAATTTAAAAGGAATTCAATTATTTATTACCGAACAAAAATCATATGAATTGCTATTAAAATTGAGCAACTAAGGTATCAAATTAGATGGAGTCAGACACCTAGAATACCGAGAAAGCTGTTTTAGGGCATTCCATGTTTAGTGTTATTATTATTTCGTGAATTAAAATGCAATAAATAGTTTACCTGACATAGTCAAAAAATAGAAGATGATATAGTAAAAGAAGAGTTATATCCTCTAATAATGGATAAATCTTTTAAAAAAGAAATTATTTATTTTATCAAAAATGAGTTTGACAATAGAAAAGGTGGCTTAATATAGATGATTCCTAAGCATTTAGTAGATAAAGTTAAATCCATACCCTCAAAACCAGGAATATATAAAATGAAAGATAAGGATGGAAATATTATATATATTGGTAAGAGTAAAACACTTAATACTAGAGTAAAATCATATTTTTACGGACACCATGAATTTAACAAAATAGAAAGAATGGTGTTTAATATTAATGATATAGATTACATTGTTACAGACACACATTTAGAAGCACAGATATTAGAATGTGTTCTTATAAAAAAATTGCAACCAATATACAATTCTCAATTTAAGAATGATAGAAAATATAAGTATTTAAAGGTGGAGAATAAATATAAAAACAAACCATTAATAGTAGTTGATGAAAGAGAAGATGAAAATAGTTTTGGACCATATAGAAGTAAAGGTAAGTTAATTGAAATAATCAAATCCTTTGAAAACATCTTTCCCATATCAAAATGCGAGAGTTCATATAAATTTACATACAATATATTACCTAAGTCTATGAACATGGATATGTTTAAACAGAATAGGGATTGCTTAATTGAAATATTTACTAAAAAAGAATGTATGTTAGAATTTATATCTCAAATTGAAAAAAAGATGAACCTAGCATCTTCACAGTTTAAATTTGAGACGGCTTCATTTTACAGAGATATGTATAATTATATGAGATACATATATAAAAGATTAGAAAATCAATTTAATGATTTAAAATCTAAGAAAATTTTAATTGGTGAAAAGATAGAAAATGGATTTAAGATTTTTTATATATCAAATCATAAAATAATATATAAGAAAAAATATCAGATTGTGACAAGAAAGGATATAAAAGAATTTTTAAGAAGAGCTAAAGAGTTAGAAGATAATTTATTAAAGATAAAAAATGAAAAAAGAGATTTAGATTTTAGCACCATAATTAAAGCTGAAATTCAAGATGAAAGCACAAAATCAGTTTTGTTTTTAGGTGATGATTATGATTTAGATAAATTTATACAGAAACTAACACAAAAACCGGAGCTAGAAAATTTATAACTTAAAAAATTTTGACTCTGTAATAATTATGAATTTTCTCAACTGTAAAAAACACTAGGCAAAAACCTCACTTAATGTATAAAACTTCAAATAGTGGTTATAATCAAAATGAAAAAACTAGTATGTTACAGGGGGGTATACATTAAGTGAAAAAGAAAACTTGTTTTATTTTAATCATACTTATTTTCTGTTTTACATCTAGCATTGTATTATCAGAAGGTTATTGGAAAGAGATTAAGGTATTGTTTGGACATGCAGCAGTAGAAATTAATGATTACAAATTAAATGAAGATGATGTTTTTATATATAGAGATAAAACCTATGCTCCAGTTAGGTCTGTATGCGAAGCTATGGGTGGAGCAGTGATTTGGGATCAAGAGAATAATACTGCAATCATAAATAACTATATCGATTTTCCAGAATGTGATTATTTGAATGGAGAAATATTTGTTTATGGACTAATTAAACAAATTGATTATGAAAAGAAAATGATTCAAATTGAACAGCATTTTGATGACAATAGTATAGAAGTAACCCCATTGTTAGAAGCTGATAATGATTTAGTGATTATTTTCCAAAGAAATGACAAGAAGATGAACCTTGATTTTAAAGATTTAAAATGTGGAGAAGATGTAGGAATGGTATTAAATAACGAAGGAAAAATAAGAGGTATTATAATTAATGATTAAGAGGCAGATGATTTTATATGCCTTTTATGCAAATCCCTGTCGGTAGTTAAGGTTTACTACTGATGGGGATATTTATTATTTATAGGTAAAAGAAGGGAAATGTAAATAATTGTAGAATTTTTGAATAACTGATTGTATAAAATGATTAAATTATTAAATTTTTGTAATATAACCCACCTATTTAGATTTTTTGGCCTATATAATAATAGAAAGGTTTAATAAAGGGTTTTTATTCTAATTAAACTTATTTATGATGTCAAATCTTTGTTTGAGATACTATTCATAGAATTTCAAATATTTTAATACTTTTAGTTTCCGATAATAATTAATTTCATACCTTACTAAATTTTTTATACTGAATATTATTTTTTAGGAAAGGAGGCTTTTGCAAGTGGATAATATATTTATTTTAAATCTTGAAAAAAAGCACAAGAAAAGTACAAGGAAATTGAAAATAAAGTAAATGAATTAAAATTAAAATTAAATTTAGCTTTAGACGAAAAAGAAGAATATATTAATGAGTTAGCATTTTTAGAATTTTGTATAGAATACTTTGAAGTAAGTCTAGGATTTGACAACAAAGATTTCAACAATTATTTAAGTGATATAGTTTGTAAAATAAAGGAAATAAAGTATAAGGAGATTAAATTAGAAGTAATAAAAGATACATACTTATCAAAACCTAATGCATCTATTTGTAAAATTCTGAAGTTTAAGCATAAATAGGAGGGTATTTTATGATAAGCTTAATGGAAAATCAAATTGTTGATGCTATTCTAAAACATCCTTGTATTTCCGCAAAAACAAATAAAAAGATAAGAATTAAAATAAATACTTTAAAAAAGTATTTAAGAAAACACTATAATATAAAAGTAGAACAACAAGAAATAATTCAAGTAATAGAAAAATATTTATCTGAGGAAATTGCATAATTCATCTTTTTCACAGTAGAAAAAAAGAGCATAGAGCGATAGCTCATTGAAAATGAGATTTTAAATTTGATATTTATTTTAGAATAATGCAAAGAACCTCCTAAATAAAGGTAATTTTATGCCGTTAGGCAGCTTTATTAACAACTTTACTTGAATTTAATGATATTGTTCCAGCTATAAGTGCTATGCAATTTAATAATGAGTGAACCTTGGCTTTTTTAATACCTTTAGACCTTATGTTATCTAAATTTAGATATTCTTTAAGTCTACTATTACATCTTTCAACTGATGTCCTTTTATCATATAACTTTTTCCAACTAGTAGAAGGCCTTAAAGGATATCCATAATGCCTTGGGTTTTCTTTATAATTGACTTTAAAAGTATATCCGTAGGTAGAAGAAGAACACCAATTCATTCCATAAGGACAATTACACTTACCTAAAGCGTGAGGGCAACGGAATTTAAGATATTTTCCATCTTTGCCCCAATATACTAATTTATATCCTGCGGAGCAGATAGGATTAAAATCTTCATCTAATCCAGCAGGTGGGGCATAGCTTCGTCTAGGATTGTAAGCTATTATTGGAATACCATTAAATTCGTTTATTATATCTTTATAAACATACTCAAAGTCATACCCAGAATCCATAGCATAATATTTAGGCTTAAAAATATCTTTATAATTATTAAAAAATTGCTTTATTAAAGGTATAGCTACAGTGCCATCATAAGTATTTGCTGGGGTTACTAAAATATCTAATGGCAGTTCGCTTTTAGAATCACATAATATATGAAGTTTCCAACCAAACCACTTTACAGTGTTACCATTAGTATCCTTTTTAATCCCCCAGTTAGGGTTGTAGTCATCATCTACGATATATTTTTTAGGTTTAGCAGCTTCATAAGAACTAAATTTTGTTGAATCAATAGAGATATGTTCTCCATCAATTATATTAAGTTCTTTTGCTTTAACAACTAAAGAATGGAACAATTGCTCAAGTTCATCTGTTTGAGTTAATTTATCTAAGAATCTGCTAAAAGTTGATTCAGATGGTACTTTGCCAAGGACACCAAAACCACAACAATATCTTAAAACAGGATTTTGCTTAAGATTAAGAACTAAATCTTTTATAGTTTGAATTTTTTCAACTTGCATAGCAATCAAAGCATAAATTAAAGTTTCAGGTTCATAGCCCTTCGGGCCTTTAGAATTATGAGATTTTCTTAGTTTACAAGCTAAATTAGAAACGTCAATTTGAGATAAAATCATCTCTAATTTAGTTTTTTGTTGAAATTCCATAATTTCCTCAAAGGAAATTAAGCACATTTGTCGAATATACATTTAAGAAGTTTCACTCCCTTCGGGTATAGAGTTTGCTTACTTAATATATTCGACATTTAGGGGTGAAACTCCTTTTTGCGTTCAGTGAAATTTAGAAAAATCAACAATTTAAAATTATGCAATTTCCTCATTTTATAATTTAAAATATTATTTTTACCCATATATAATTGAGGAAATTGCATAATTAACTTTTTTAATCAAGGTTAAAAAAGAGTATAAAGCATTAACTCATTAATAAATGAGATTTTGAAATTATTATTAATATTTTCGACAGTAAAATCCTCAATTCTTAGTATATTTATATAGTTTGTTAAGATACTTTACTTAAAGATTTCATTGTGTTTATTGCTATGGTACCTGATATTAGTGCTATGCAATTTAATATTGCGTGGACCTTGACTTTTTTAATACCTTTAGACCTTACATTATCGAGGTTTAGGTAGCATTTTAATCTACTAAAACACCTTTCTACGGAGGTTCTTTTATCATATTGCTTTTTCCAAGCATCTGTGTATCGTAAAGGATAACCATAATACCTTGGATTTTCTTTATAGTTTACTTTAAGGGTATAGCCGTAATTAGAGCTTGAGCACCAGTTCATCCCGTGTGGACAATCACACCGTCCTAGGGCATGAGGGCATCTAAATTTTAAATAATTTCCATCTTTGCCCCAGTAAACTAACTTGTAACCTCCTGAACAAATAGGATTAAAATCTTCATCTAATCCTTCAGGTGGAGCATAGCTACCCCTTGGATTGTAAGCTATTATTGGAATGCCTTGATATTCGTTGATTATGGCCTTGTAGACATAATCAAGATCATAGGCAGAATCCATAGCATAATATTTAGGTTTAAAGGTATCTTTATAGTTTTCAAAGAATTGCTTTATCAAAGGCAAAGCCATGGTACCATCATAATTGCTAGCTGGGGAGATTAGCAGATCTAGTGGCAACTCACTTTTGGAATCACAAAGAATATGGAGTTTCCAACCAAACCATCGTATGTTGTTGCAATTGGTATCTTTTTTCATTCCCCAGTTAGGATTAGTACCGTCATGAACAATGTTTTTCTTTGGCTTAGCAGCTTCAAAAGAATCCAATTTAGTTGAATCTATGGAGATATGCTCTCCGTCAATGATATCAAGTTCTTTAGTTTTAATAACTAAGTCATGAAAAATCTGTTCAAGAGATTCTGAGTTTGATAGTTTTTCAAGAAATCTACTAAAAGTGGATTCAGATGGCACCTTACCAAGTACATCAAAACCACAGCAATATCGAAGTACAGGATTTTCTTTAAGCTTGACAACTAAATCCTTAATAGTATCAATTTTTTCAACCTGCATTGCGATTAATGAATAAATTAAAACCTCAGGCTCATAACCTTTAGGACCCTTGGAATTAGAAGTTTTTCTGAGTTCGTTAGCAAGTTTAGAGACATCAATATTAGATAAAATTAATTCTAATCTAGATTGTTGCTGAAATTTAATAATTTCTTCAAAGGAAAAAAGAGATGTTTGTCAAATATACATGTTAAGTGATTTCACCCCCATCGTTTTTTGTTTTGGTATCACTTAACATATTCGATATTAATGGGGTGAAATCCTTTTTTGTTATTGTAGAAATTAGTAAAATCAACGTTTTAAAATTATGAAATTTACTCATCTAATAAATTCATTGTAGACAAAAAAGGAAAACCAATATTATTAAATAAAAACAAGTTACAAGTAAGTGAATTAAAAAATAATGTAGAGACAATAAGAAAAATACAGAAAGTATTATTATTAGATAAATATTTTGATAAATGTCCAATATGCAGAACTAAATTTAAAAATATGAAAGTATCCTTGCCATATTATATATCTAAACCTTGCACAGAAAATTTATTAGGATATATAGATGCAAATACATTATATTGTTCTAATTGTGAAGAATATTTTATGGATGTAAAAAATTATAAAGAGGTAAAGAAAGAACATATGGGGCAAGTGATCGACGTTAGAGATTTTAATAAATTTAAAAGTGCTTATATAAATAATATCGTTAGACCTGTATCGAAATATTTTACAGGAAATACTACTAAAGATATATGCAAACCTGCAGCACATAAAGTGATAAATAATATATATATAATTTTTGAGTGCCAAAAAAAGTGTTTTTGTGGTAACGATTTAGTAAGACAAGCTATTTCAATTAGAAATAAAACTAATTATAATTCTTATTTTAATTATAATGTATTGCATTGTAAAAAATGTAATCAGTATTATATTACTAATTCAGAATATAAAGACAATAAATATATTATTGGAGCAAGAATAAGATTTTTTAAACCTAAAGAATAAATATCAGTTGAAAGATTTTATTATTTGTGTAATTCAAAATATGAACAATTAAACAAAGAATCATTTTTACATATTTTAGGATACAATGTTAGTGATGAAAAACTGACTAATAAAGAACGTCTTAAAATTCTCGACTATGCCGTTATGTTATTTGGACTAACAAGGGTAGCAAGACATATTGAATATTTGATAAACGACAGGTCAAATCAGAAAAATGGTTTAAAAAGATATTCACGAGCATTAAGAATTTGGAAGCATGATTTAAATTATATTATAAATAATAACAAAATGTATTTGAGTGAATTTTAGATGAACAAGTTTAACTCATTAATTTTGCTGCTACAATATAACATATATTTTTTTATTAATAACTTCTTAATAACTCTTTCCCCTATGATCTTTTATTTTAAAATGAAGTTTTGTATTTAAAAACACAAGTTTTAATTTGAAGGGAAATGTAAATAATTGTAGAAATAAATATTATGATATTTTTTGTTAATAAAAAGGGGTGTGCATATATTGGAGATAATCGACAATGTTCAAAAACTGTTGGGAGATGACTTAAAGTCCACACTTAAAAGAGGTTCTAAAGTATCGATAGCAGCTTCTTGTTTTTCAATGTATGCTTATGAATCTTTAAAAAAAGAGTTAGAGCAGATAGACGAATTAAGATTTATTTTTAATTCTCCCACTTTCATAAAAGATAAAATAGAAAAAGAGAAAAGAGAATTTTACATACCTAAGCTCAATAGAGAAAGAAGTCTTTATGGGACAGAATTTGAGATAAGACTGAAAAATGAGCTCACTCAGAAGGCTATA
The DNA here is from genome assembly GCF_055378355.1 of Brassicibacter thermophilus. Taxonomy (NCBI): domain Bacteria; kingdom Bacillati; phylum Bacillota; class Tissierellia; order Tissierellales; family Thermohalobacteraceae; genus Brassicibacter; species Brassicibacter thermophilus. Next base: position 1,028,541 of record NZ_AP042446.1, read on the forward strand.
GCAAAGGAATGTAGTAATTGGATAAATAAAAAAGTTACCTTTAAGTCAAATAAAACTAATGCTTTTTTTCAAGGTTTTATGAACATCAATAGTAGCGAAGAAAAAATAACATATATGCCTATACAAGGGTTTACAACAGTAGACCTTGGTTTTGAAAGAGGAAATAATTTATCAAATATGGTAAACAAATTTGATGAATACTCATTTACAAAGAAATATTTTGACCTATTTGAACAGGTATGGAATGATGATGACAAAATGGAAGATATAACATCAGAAGTAGCAGAATACATTTCTACAGTTTATAAAGAAAACCCACCAGAATTTATATATTTTGTTATATTATATAATATTTTCAATGAATTTTTAGAAGATATAAATGAAGATTTGCTACCTAATGAAGATACTGGATTTAAAGAAACTGAAATTTGGAAGAGATTATATAGCTTTCAAAAAGACGCAGTAATAGGGATAATAAACAAGCTACAAAAATACAATGGATGTATATTAGCAGATAGTGTGGGATTAGGTAAAACTTTTACTGCACTTGGTGTTATTAAATACTATGAGCTAAGAAATAAAAATGTATTGGTTTTATGCCCAAAAAAGTTATCAGAAAACTGGAACACCTATACCAAAAACTATTCAAACAATATTCTAGTAAAAGACAGATTTAACTATGATGTTCTTTACCATACAGATTTGTCTCGTGATGGAGGATATAGTAATGGCAATAATCTTGAAAGGATTAACTGGTCTAATTATGATTTACTAGTAATTGACGATATATTTAAAAGGTCACAAGCAGTTTTTAATAACTGGTCAAGGATGCCTAATAATGACCGAACTACAGAAAAACTATTAGGAATGCTTAACTTTGATTTTTTTGAACTTCTGGATAGTTTAACTATAGCACGTTCTAGAAAGCATATTCAGAAATATTACGATATAGAAGAAATAGGGAAATTTCCTAAGAGGTTAAAACCTAAATCTTACTTTTGTAATTTAACTGAACGTATAGATGTGATTAGTTATAATGGTATATTTAAGGAGCTATCAAAATTAAAATTAGCATTATATGCACCTTTTAATTATATCTTACCTAGCAAAATAACCTATTATGAAAGCATTTATGATACTGTTGTAAAGGGTGGATTAGGTAGTTTGAAGCAATCAGATAGGGAACGAAGTCTACAAACATTAATGAGAATAAACTTATTAAAAAGATTAGAAAGTTCTGTTGATGCTTTTAGAGTTACTTTATCTAAAATGTTAAATAAAATTGATAAAACTATAGATGAAATAGATAGATTTGATACTTATGTTTCTAATCAGTTTGCATCTTATCAAGAAATAAATAATATTAATCTGGATGAAGATGATTGGTTAGATGAGGAATTCAGTATAGGAAATAAAGTTAAAATTAATTTATCAGATATAGATAGAACTTCATGGCGTGAAGAATTATCTGATGACAGAGATATAATACGCTATTTACTTAGCGAAATGAATAAGGTAACTCCTGAGTATGACCAAAAGCTGTTTACATTGAAAAATATAATAAAAGAAAAAGTAACCCATCCTATAAATGGAGATAATAAAAAAATAATTATATTTACTGCTTTTTCTGATACAGCAGATTATCTATATAATGAAATTTCTCAATATGCGATGGATGAATTTAATCTTCATTCTGCAAAAGTAGTAGGAAGCGATGCAAATAAAAACACTATGAAAATAAAGAATGATCTACATACAATACTAACTTGCTTTTCTCCTATATCTAAGGAGAAAGATTTAACTATGCCTGATATCAAAGGAGAAATTGATATTTTGATAGCGACAGATTGTATTTCAGAAGGACAAAATCTTCAAGACTGTGATTTTTTAATTAATTATGACATTCACTGGAATCCTGTGAGGATAACTCAAAGATTTGGTAGAATTGATAGGATTGGGTCTAAGAACGATATTATACAATTAGTTAATTTTTGGCCTAATATGACATTAGATGAGTATATTAATTTAAGAGAAAGAGTAGAGAATAGAATGGTAATAGTTAATTTAACAACTACAGGAGATGACGATGTTCTATCAAACAAATCTACAGATTTAGAATATAGAAAGGAACAATTAAAAAAGCTACAAGAAGAGGTGCTAGATTTTGAAGATATCAATACAGGAGTATCTATTACAGACTTAGGGCTTAATGATTTTAGAATGGATTTAGTTAATTATGTAAAGGAAAATGGAGATTTAGACAATGTTCCTTTTGGTATGCACACAGTTATTAAATCAGATGTAGAAAAAGGAATATACCCAGGTGTTGTATTTATTCTCAAGAACATAAATAATGATATTGATATTAACAAGCAAAATGTATTATATCCATTTTATTTAGTATATATGAATTATGCTGGAGAAGTAATTGTCAACCATTTAAAAGTAAAAAAGATTTTAGATATACTGAGAGCAGGATGTAAAGGAAAAGATAAGCCTATCAAAGAAGTATATAGAGAATTTAATAAAGAAACAAAAGATGGCAGAAAAATGGACAAATATTCTAGATTATTAGAAGATTCTATAAGGGCTATAATTGATGTAAATATAGAATCAGACATAGACAGCTTATTTAGTGCAGGAGGTACTACTGCATTGTCAAAATCTATAAAAGGCTTAGATGATTTTGAACTAATTTCTTTTGTAGTAATTAGGTAGGTGGGGATATGCTTAATATTCCAAGTAGGGCTTTATATGATAAACGGATACCTAAAAATAAATTTTATGAAAAGATAGGTGCTAATTCAAAGCTAAAAAATAAATTTAAAGAAGAAATAGATAAAGTTTTATGGAAATATAAACTATCTAAGGATACAATAAACTTAGATCCAACCAAAGAAGTAGAAGAGATTCAAATATTTGAAGTAAGATTAAAAGTAAGAGATATTTCTATGGAGATACTGAAAAATATTGACAGAGTAATTCCTTACCCTATACTGTATATTTTAAAATATAAAAATGATGTAAAATTTGCCATAGCGTATAAAGAGAGAAATAAAACCGATGAAAATAAAATGGTCGTTCACTCATATTATCAATCAGAATGGAAAAATGAAGATGATGTAAAATTAAATATATTAGAAGGTTTAAACTTAAAATATGTGTACGAAAATATATTGAAGCAATTAATACCTAGTAAAAGTTCATCAGATGATAATGATGATAATATAGAAGATTTAATAGAATTAAATGAAATACAAAAAAAGTTAAAAAAGGAGATATTAAAACTAGAAGGGAAAATTAAAAGAGAAAAGCAATTTAATAAAAAAGTAGAGTTAAATATAAAACTTCAAAAGAAGAAAAAAGAATTAGCTAAACTCATGGAAAATTAAGGAGGTTAGAATATGGACAAGTTGAAAATGAAATCAAAGGATTTAACTAATGAGAACATAGAAAAAATAGGTGAGCTTTTTCCTAATGTAATCACAGAATCAAGAGGCGAAAATGGAAATATAATAAAAACTATAGATTTTGAATTATTAAAGCAAGAACTAAGTGATAAAATAGTTGATGATAGTAAAGAAAGATACCAATTAACATGGCCAGGGAAAAAAGAAGCAATAATTACGGCCAATACTCCTATAAATAAGACTTTAAGACCAGTAAAGGAAGATAGCCTAAATTGGGAAAACACAGAAAATCTGTACATAGAAGGCGATAATTTAGAGGTTTTAAAATTGCTTCAAGAATCTTATTTGAATAAAGTGAAGTGCATATATATAGACCCTCCATATAATACTGGTAATGATTTTATATATAGGGATAATTTTGCTCAGGATAAGGATGAATACGCAGAAGAGTCTGGACAAGTAGACGAAGAAGGAAATAGATTATTTCAAAACACAGAATACAACGGAAGATACCACAGCGATTGGCTTACTATGATGTACCCAAGACTAAAATTAGCAAGAAACTTGTTAAGTGAAGATGGAGTAATATTTATAAGTATAGACGATAATGAAGTGCATAATCTAAGGAAGATATGCGATGAAGTTTTTGGGGAGAGGAATTTGATAAATTGTTTTATTTGGAATTGTTCAACTGCTGGTGGTATACGGCCTAAATTTGCTAGTAAAACTCATGAATATTTATTGTGTTATGCTAAAAATATTGAATATGTCAATAAATTTGATGCTCCGTTATCATCTGAAGCTATAAAACAATATAATAAAAAGGATTATAGAGGTAGATATAGAGAGAAAGATTTTGTTTTTAAGAATTCATCAACTAACATTAATCAAAAATATATTATACAATGCCCAGATGGGCAAAAAGTACGCCCAAAAGATGGGTATATTTATCGTTTTATTTTTAATACATTTAAAAGAGCATTAAAAGATGATATGGTTGTATTTAAACAAACATCAAATGGTCCTCTTGTAGATGAAAAAGGTAATCAAGCTAGATGGAATATTTATATTAAAAAATATTTAGGGGATGCTACAGGAGCACCATCAACTTTAATTCCGAAAGAAATGGCCAATATTTATAATGCTGGGACTAGATGCGTACAAGATTTATTTGAAGGATACAGAGTATTTGAAAATATAAAACCTACTGATTTAATATCATATATATTACAAATTGTAAGTAATCATAATGACATCATCCTCGACTTCTTCTCCGGTTCAGCTACTACTGCCCATGCTGTTATGAAGCTTAATGCAGAAGATGGAGGTAATAGAAAATATATCATGGTTCAGCTTCCAGAACCTACAGATAAGAAATCCGAGGCATATAAAGCTGGATATAAAAATATATGTGAAATAGGCAAAGAACGTATTAGGAGAGCAGGGAAGAAAATTAAAGAAGAAACGGGAGCAGATATAGATTATGGCTTTAGAGTTTTTAAAGTAGATGAATCCAATATGAAAGATGTATATTATCTACCAGATGAGTTAGACCAGGATTTAATAGAAAGGTTAGAATCAAATATAAAAGAAGATAGAAATGGATTAGACTTGCTTACCCAAGTAATCCTTGAAGCAGGCTTAGAATTATCTTTACCAATTGAAACAAAAGATGTTGATGGAAAGGAAGTTCATTTTGTAGCAGGAAATTCTTTGATAGCTTGTTTTGACAAAAATGTAGATGAGAATTTTATTAAAAAAATAGCTAAATTAAAACCTTTGAAGGTAGTATTTAGAGATAGTTCCTTTAAATCATGCCCTGATAGAATAAATTTAGAGGAAATATTCAAAAGCATTTCTCCAAGTACAGACATTAAGGTTTTATAAGAGGTGATTTAGATGAAAATAAAATTTAAAGAACAAAAATTTCAATTAGATGCAGTTCAGTCTGTAGTAGATTGCTTTAAAGGACAAGTAAACCAATCATCTAAATTTAACTTAGATAGAGGAAGAACAAAAAATGATTTAGAAGGTCAAACTTATTTATTAATTGAGAAAGGTTTTAGAAATAAACCAATAGGAATAGCTGAAGAAGATATACTTGAAAACATTAAGCAAGTTCAGCTGAGAAATGGATTAAAACCATCTCAAAAATTAGAAGGAAAATATAATTTGACCATAGAAATGGAAACTGGAACTGGGAAAACTTATACATATATAAGGACTATGTATGAGCTATATAAAACATATGGATGGAGTAAATATATTATAGTAGTACCTTCTATTGCTATCAGAGAAGGAGTGTATAAATCCTTTCAAATGACAGAAGAGCATTTTATGAATTTATATGGAAGTAAAGTTAGATATTTTATATATAATTCTAAACAGCTGCATAAAATTGACCAATTTGCATCTGACTCAGGTATCAATGTTATGATAATCAATTCTCAAGCTTTTAATGCTAGAGGAAAAGATGCTAGAAGGATATACATGGAGTTAGATGATTTTGGGACAAGGAAACCTATTGATGTTATAGCACAAACCAATCCTATACTTATTATTGATGAACCCCAATCTGTGGAAGGTAAAAAGACTAAAGAAGCCTTAAAATTATTTAAACCTTTATTTACATTGAGGTATTCAGCTACACATAAAGAAGAATTCAATAAAATCTACAGGCTAGATGCATTAGATGCTTATAATAAAAAACTAGTAAAGAAAATCAGGGTAAAAGGTATAACAACAAAAGGCTCTACTGGGACAAGTGAGTACATTTATTTTGAAGGTATAGATTTAAGTGAAAAGAATAAACCAGTTGCTAGAATAGAGTTCGAAGTAAAGCAAAAATCAGCTATAAAAAGAATAGTGAGAAATGTTGACGAAGGATTTGATTTATATACACATTCAAATTATATGGAACAATACAAAGGATATAGAGTATCAGAGATCAATGGTTATAAAAATTCTATAAGTTTCACTAATGGAGTTACTTTATATGCAGGAGAGGTACAGGGAGATGTTAGTGAGATAAATTTGCGAAGAATACAAATAAGAGAGACAATTAAATCCCATTTTGAAAAGGAGAAGGCTTTATATAATAAAGGCATAAAGGTATTGTCTTTATTTTTCATAGATGAAGTAGCAAAGTATAGACAGTATGATGAAGATGGCAATCAAATTAATGGTGAGTATGGAAAGATATTTGAAGAAGAATATATAAATGTACTTAATGAATACATAACTTTATTTGATGAACCTTATGTAAAATACTTAAAAAGTATAAATGTTAAAGATACTCATGATGGATATTTTTCTGTAGATAAAAAAGGCAGAATGGTAGATCCTAAAGTTAAAGGAAAGGAAAAGATATCTGATGACGAATCAGCTTATGATTTAATAATGAAAAATAAGGAAAGATTATTAAGCTTTAATGAACCTGTTAGGTTTATTTTTTCGCATTCTGCGTTAAGAGAAGGTTGGGATAACCCTAATGTATTTCAAATTTGTACATTAAAGCATAGCGATTCTACAGTTAGAAAAAGACAAGAAGTTGGTAGAGGACTTAGACTTTGTGTAGATCAAAATGGAAACAGAATAGATTCAGAAACACCTGGAATAGATGTTCACAATATAAACGTTTTAACAGTAGTAGCTTCTGAATCTTATGAATCCTTTGCTAAAAAACTACAATCAGAAATTGCTGAGACTTTATCAGACAGACCTAGAAAAGCAAATGTAGAGTTTTTCATAAACAATGTTATTAAAAATGCTAGAGGAGAAGAGTTATTTATAGATAAAAACTTAGCAAATACTCTTCATCGCTCATTTATAAGAAATTATTATGTAGATGATAATGATAATTTAACTGATAAATATTATGATGGCTTAGAAAAAGGTAATCTAGAATTACCAGATGAATTTAAGGACTTTAAAGAAGGGGTAATTCAATTAGTGGGGAAAATTTATAGTGAAGTGGCTACTCCACTTGTAGAAAATGGAAACAAACAAAATATCAATGTGTTAGAGATTAATAAGAACTTTAAGAAGAAAGAGTTTCAAGAGCTATGGAAAAGGATTAATATTAAAACTACATATTATGTAGACTTTGATACTGATGAACTAATTAAAAACTGTGCTACTGCATTAGATAAAGATTTAAAAGTATCTGATTTAACTTATCAAATAAAGGTTGGAGAGCTAGAGTCTATATCTTCTAAAGAAGAATTAGAAAAAGGAGAGTCATTTAAGATAAAAGAATCTGAAACAGATAAAGATTATTCAAAAATTACAACTACTATAAAGTATGACTTGATAGGAAAGTTAGTTGATGATACTAATCTTACAAGAAATACTATAGTACAAATATTAAAGACAATAAAACCAAGTACATTCTATTTGTTTAGAAAGAATCCAGAAGAATTTATATTGAAATCTTCAAGGATAATAAATGAACAAAAAGCTAGCATGATAATTGAACATATTGCTTATAATCCTATTGATGAGGTATTTAATGAAAATATATTTACCAATAACAATTTAAGAGGTACTTTAGGAGTAGACGCTATAGAAGTAAAGAAGCATATTTATGATTATGTAATTACTGATTCTAATGTAGAAAAGGAATTTGCTGAAGCACTTGATGCTAGTAAAGAGGTTTGTGTATATGCTAAATTACCAAATGGGTTTTTTATACCAACTCCTGTTGGAAATTACAATCCAGACTGGGCAATAGTATTTAACGAAGGAAAGGTAAGGCATATTTATTTTATTGCAGAAACAAAAGGAATGCTTGATTCTTTAAAACTTCGTACAGATGATATTGAAAAAGCAAAAATTCATTGTGCAAAAGAACATTTTAAGAAAATAAGTAATGACACAGTAAAATATGAAGCTGTTGGAAGTTATGAAAAGCTGATGGAAATTGTTATAGGGAGATAAAATGAGGAATGCTTAGTTAAATCATAATAATTAATTGGTTCAGAACGTGAGTTTTCTTGCTATGGAGTTGGATTTAAGGAAAGTGAATATATAAGATGTCCTGTGGATTGCACTAAATTTTTAGGTTTAAAAGAAGATGATGACCAAAATGATAATGAGTTATTATAAATGGAGTAATGTAGTCATGGATAAACAATAACTACATAGGGGTGATAGTATGGGTGCTTTTAGTACATTTGAAACTCAAGAACCAACATTGAGAGATTTATTATTAAGAATACAAAGTGGAGAGATTCAATTGCCTGATTTTCAAAGAGGCTGGGTTTGGGATGATAATCATATTAGAAGTCTTTTAGCAAGTATAACATTATCATATCCTATTGGAGCGTTAATGATTTTAGAAACAGGTGGAGATAATGTTAGATTTAAAACAAGACCTATTGAAGGTGTTAAGGGTCAATTAAATATTGAACCTAAAGAATTAGTATTAGATGGTCAACAACGTTTAACTTCATTATATTTAACGTTAGTGAATAAAGATCCAGTTTCTACAGTGACAGCTAAGAAGGAGAATATAAAAAGATATTATTATTTAGATATGAAAAAATGTTTAGATACTAAGGCAGACAGATTAGATGCCATAATTTCTGTCCCTGAGAACAAGAAAATAACAAGTAATTTTGGTAGAAAGATAGAGCTGGATTTAAGTACTTCTGAATTAGAGTTTAAAAATAATATGTTTCCTCTTAATATTATATATGATTTACCAAAATATTATGATTGGATGGATAAATATAGAGAATATTATAACCATTCACAAGAAATTTCAATATTTTTATCCAAATTTGCTCAAGATATTTTTCTTGTATTCCAGCAATATAAAGTGCCAGTTATTAGATTGACAAAGGAAACACCAAAAGAAGCAGTGTGTCAAGTATTTGAGAATGTTAATACAGGGGGAATTTCATTAACGGTATTTGAGCTTGTTACAGCTACTTTTGCAGCAGATGATTTTCAATTAAGGCAAGACTGGGAAAAAAGAAAAGCATTGCTTAATGAATATAATGTTTTAAGAGAAATAGATGAAAGTGCTTTTTTGACATCAATTACACTTCTTGCTTCATTTAAAAGCTATATTAATAATGGTTCTGCAGTTAGTTGCAAAAGAAAAGATGTACTAAAATTGACACTTAAAGAATACAAAGAGAATGTAGAAGAAATAATGAGGGGATATTTTAAGTCAGCTAAGTTATTAATGAGAGAACATATTTTTTCTAGTAAGGATTTACCTTATAAAACTCAATTGATACCCCTATCTACTATTTGTGCATTTTTAGGCGATGATTTTGAAAATGATTATGTAAAACAGAAGATTATTAAATGGTATTGGTGTGGTGTTTTAGGAGAAATGTATGGAGGAGCTAATGAAACAAGATATGCTTTGGATATTTTAGGTGTAATTAATTGGATAGAAGGAGGAGATGAGCCGGCGACGGTTAGAGATGCTACTTTTTCTCCTATGCGATTATTAACTCTTCAAACTAGATTGAGTGCTGCATATAAAGGTATCATGGCACTTATGATGAAAAAGGGAGGAAATGATTTTATTAATGGTGATGAGATAGAGATAACTAATTATTTTGGCGATAATATTGACATACATCACATTTTCCCTAGAAAGTATTGTATTGATATGAAATATAATAAACAAAAATGGAATTCTATAATAAATAAAGCCCCACTATCTTATAGAACTAATAGAATACTAGGAGGTAGTAAACCTAGTAAATATATTTCAGTTATTGAAGAACGCTATAAAGTAAGATCAGAAGATTTAGATAGATATTTAGAAAGTCATTTAATTAATCCTAAATTGATTAGAGAAGATAAGTTTGATGAATTTATTATAAATAGAGCGATTAAAATCTTAGAGTTAATTGAACAAGCTATGGGCAAAAGAGTTCAAGGAAGAGATTCAGATGAAGTAGTTAGTGCTTTTGGAGGTAAATTGATATAAACAAAATAATTAATACAAGGAGGTACATAACATGGCACAAATTAAATACGAAATCATTAAAAATATAGGCACTATTTCAGAATCATCAAAAGGTTGGACAAAGGAACTTAATCTTATTAGTTGGAACGAAAGACCACCAAAATATGATTTAAGAGATTGGGCTCCTGAACATGAAAAAATGGGGAAAGGAATTACATTGACTACTGAGGAATTAAGGAAATTAAGGGAAATACTAAATAATATAGATCTATAAATGCAAGCTAGAACATAGTAAGCCGTCAGTAATTGAAAATTTAGTGTTTTAATTACTGACGGCTTAATTTTCATAGGTAAAATGTACTGAAATTTTATATATATTTTCTTATCTTAATTTTCTTCTCTTTCAATATAAACATTATCTGAGCCATTTTTTCTTTGTCCGTTGGAACTACAATTTTACCGCTTTCCATAGACATATACAGTTCTATTTTGTCTCCATAGGGGATATACCCATCAAAATTTTCATATATATAATAACCTGAATCATTATGAATGTATAATCCTTGCCCCATAGGTATTTCTATTCTCATATCAAATCCTGTTACCAAGATTCCTTTATCTAAAAAATATATCTTCATACTTCTACTAGATATACGAAGAAGCAATTCAACAATTCCTATGGACATAATAAATAGTGTTATTCTTGAAAAATTTAAATATGATAAACTAAGTGCTCTGATTACAGGAGCAAAATATATTAATGCTACAAACACGTAAAACCAAAGTTTTTCTTTTAATAAGAATTTATCACATTTCGTTATTAAAAATACTTTACTGTTATTCAATACCTTTTTATTGAAATAATATCTTAATAATGACTGAAAAAAAGCAAAAAATATTAATGCTATAGTGAAAATTAAAGGGTAAAATACATTAATTATTATTTCATTACTATAAATAACCATCAATGGATTTACTATATAAGAAATAATAGATAAAAAAGCCAATGTTGCAAAAAAAGATATAAAAAAAGATACTGATTTCTTAACTGGCAATGCAAACAGCCTCCTTTTAAAGCCAATTTTTGTTTGACTATATACATTATATAGGAATTTTAAAATATGTTCAATTATGATAGTATAATTATATATTATTAATAAGTTAGGTGATAGAAGTGTTTAACATCGAAGAAGAGCTAAAAAAGCTTCCAGATAAGCCTGGAGTATACTTGATGAAGGATGATAGAGGACAGATAATATATGTTGGTAAAGCTATATCACTAAAGAAAAGAGTTAGGCAATATTTTCAGTCTTCTAGAAATAATACTCCTAAAGTTAATGCTATGGTTAAGAAAATAAAAGAATTTGAATACATTATTACCGACAATGAAGTAGAGGCACTAATATTAGAATCAAATCTTATAAAGAAACACAAACCAAAGTATAACATATTGCTAAGAGATGATAAGCAGTATCCTTATATTAAAATAACAACAAATGAAAAGTATCCAAGGGTTATTAAAGTAAGGAAAATATTAAAGGATGGAGCAAAATATTTTGGGCCTTATACTAGTGCTGGAGCAGTTAATGATACATTAGAAATAATCAAAGGCTTATATCCTATAAGAAGCTGCAAAAAGAATTTTAACAAAAGGACTTCAAATGAAAGACCATGTTTAAATTATTTTATAGGTAAATGTTTAGCCCCTTGCCAAGGAAATGTAGATGAAGATAAGTACAATGAAATGGTCGAAGAAATAATAATGTTTTTAAATGGTAAAGAGCATAAGTTAATTGAAATTATGGAAGAAAAAATGAAGAAGGCTTCTAAAGAACTAGATTTCGAATCTGCAGCAAAGTATAGAGATCAAATTAATTCTTTAAGATTAATACTAGAGAAACAAAAAATAGTATCTACAAATGTAATAGACCAAGATATTATTGGAATTGCAAGGGGTACTGAAGAAGCCTGTGTTCAAGTTTTTTATGTGAGAGCAGGAAAGATTATGGGCAGAGACCACTTTATATTAGAGGACAATTTGGAAGTTGATAGAAAAGAGGTCTTAAGTTCTTTTATTAAGCAATTTTATTTAGGTTCAGCATATATTCCCAGGGAAATACTCGTAGAGTCTGATTTTGAAGATAGAGAGTCTATAAGTAAATGGCTTACAGAAAAGAGGGGGACTAAAGTTTATATTAAAGTACCAAAAAGAGGAGATAAAAGTGAACTTATTAACATGGTAAGAGAAAATGCTGTTAATATGTTAAAACAACATAATAGTAGAATAAAAAGTAAGACAGATGAAGGAATAGCATGTATAAAAGAACTTGCTGAATATATTGGTCTTAACAAAATACCAAGAAGGATTGAAGCTTTTGATATCTCCAATATACAAGGAATGGAATCTGTTGGTTCTATGGTAGTGTTTGAAAATGGGGTACCTAAGAAAAGTGATTATAGAAGATTTAAGATAAAAACTATAATTGGTGCAGATGACTATGGAAGTATGAAAGAGATACTGATAAGGAGATTTGAAAGAGGATTAAAGGAAAAAGCTATGCTTGTCGAAAATAAAGTTGGGGTAGAAAGCTTTTCAGTATTTCCTGATTTGATAATGATGGATGGAGGAAAGGGACAGGTTAATATAGCAAAAGCTGTACTTGAATCGTTTAACATACAAATTCCTGTATGTGGAATAGTAAAGGATGATTTTCATAGAACAAGAGCAATTATTTTTATGAATAAGGAAATACAGTTGCCAAGAAATAGTCAGAGTTTTAAACTAATAACAAGAATACAAGATGAAGCTCACAGATTTGCTATAACTTATCATAGAAGTTTAAGAGATAAGAAGGTATTTAAATCTGTTTTAGACGATATAAAAGGGATTGGTGATAAAAGAAAAAAAGCTTTACTAAGTACTTTTGGCTCTATTGAAAAAATAAGTGAGGCTTCGATTGATGAGCTTAGTAAAGTAGATGGAATGAATAAAAAAGCTGCTGAAGCAGTATATAATTTTTTTAGAAGCAAGTAAGTTAATAGTGCAGGGGAGATATTGTGGGAAAAATGAGAGGAGGAAACTAATGGCAAAATTAACTATGGATGAACTTATAGATGATTTGAATCTAGAAGTTATATATAAAAAAGAAAATATTGAATTAAAAAAAATTGATGTTAATAGACCTGGATTGCAGTTAGCTGGGTATTTCAAACATTTTGCTAATGAAAGATTTCAGATAATTGGAAGTACCGAATGGAGTTATCTATCAGACCTTGAACCTAGTGTTATGAAAGAAAGATTGTGTAAATATTTTAGTTATAATATGCCAGCAGTAATTATTACTAGAGGTCAAAAGATATTCCCTGAGATGATAGAGGCAGCTAAACTTTATGGGAGAACTATATTACGTACTCAAATGGTTACTACAAAATTTATAAATGCTTTGACTAATTATATTGATGATAAATTTGCACCTGAAATAACTGTGCATGGAGTACTTGTTGAAACTTATGGTATGGGTGTATTACTTTTAGGCAAAAGTGGTGTAGGAAAAAGTGAGGCAGCTCTTGAACTGATAAAGAGAGGACATCGGTTGGTATCTGATGACGCTGTTTTAATCAGAAAAGGAGAAGATGGTACATTAAAGGGAAGTGCTCCTGAACTTATCAGACATTTTATGGAGATAAGAGGCATAGGAATTATAGATATTGAAAGACTCTATGGTGTTGGAGCTGTTAAACAATGGGAATTTATTAATCTTGTTATTGAATTAGAGCTTTGGGATGAAACTAAGGAATATGATAGGGTAGGATTAGATGAAGATTATTTAGAAATTTTAGGTGTAAAAGTACCTAAATTAGTTATACCTGTTAGACCAGGAAGAAATTTAGCGATGATAATAGAAGTAGCTGCAAGGAATAACAGGCAAAAACTATTAGGGTATAATGCTGCAGAAGAATTAAATAAAAAGCTAATTGAACATTTTGAGCAAAAAAGAGATATGAAAGAAAGTTAGCATGTCTGTTACTATATAGAAAACCACTTCATATATTATATTAAGTGAGGTGGTTATGTGAATCATATTATAAAAAATGAAATTGGTATAGCTATTCTTTTAAAAGAATTTTGTGATTTATGTCCAGAAAAAGATAATTGTAGTGATTGGCAGCAATGTAATGCAGTAAAGTTTGCTCAATATATTATTGATGAAGGTTTTGAAAAATCAATAAGTTGTTGAAAAAAGATATGTCGACTAATTGAAGAAAATCATTTGTTTTTAATTTAAGTAAATTGCATAATAAAATATTTTATTATGCAATTTACTAATTTTATTTTGCATATTTCTAAAAGTAAAGTATTTTTTTATAACATTAGCTTATAATGTTGACTTTATTACGATAGTTTACTATACTTTAATTGTGATATTTTCTTCAATGATAAAATTTAATCAAGGGGGTTTATAAATGGCAAAAGTAATGAAAACCATGGACGGAAATACTGCAGCTGCATATGTTGCATATGCATTTACTGACGTAGCTGCCATATACCCAATTACTCCATCGTCTCCTATGGCTGAATTGATCGATGATTGGGCGGCCCATGGAAAAAAGAATATTTTTGGTCAAACAGTTCAAGTTACAGAATTACAATCAGAGGCAGGTGCTTCGGGTGCTGTACATGGATCTTTATCAGCAGGAGCATTAACAACTACCTTTACGGCTTCACAAGGGTTATTGCTTATGATTCCTAATATGTACAAAATTGCAGGGGAATTGTTACCTGGAGTATTTCATGTAAGTGCTCGTGCGGTTGCAAGCCATGCTCTTTCTATTTTTGGAGATCATTCCGATGTTATGGCAACAAGACAAACTGGATTTGCACTTCTTGCATCAGGTAGTGTACAAGAAGTAATGGATTTAGGAAGTGTGGCTCATTTAAGTGCTATTAAAGGCAGAGTTCCATTTGTTCATTTCTTTGATGGATTTAGAACATCACATGAGATTCAAAAAATTGAAGTTATTGACTATGATGATGTAAAGAAACTTGTTGATTTTGAAGCAGTTAAAGCATTTAGAAATAATGCTTTAAATCCTGAGAATCCAAGAACTAAGGGAACTGCACAAAATCCAGATATTTTCTTCCAAGCTAGAGAATCATGTAATAAATATTATGAAGCTATACCTGATATAGTTGCTGATTATATGAAAGAAATTAGCAAGCTAACAGGTAGAGAATACAAGCCATTTAATTACTATGGTGCTGAAGATGCAGAATATGTAATAGTAGCTATGGGTTCAGTAACAGAAACAATAGAGGAAACTATTGATTACTTATTAGCAAAAGGAGAAAAGGTTGGAGTTATTAAAGTACATCTATACAGACCTTTCTCAGCAAAATACTTCTTTGACGTTCTTCCTAAGACAGTGAAGAGAATAGCTGTATTAGATAGAACAAAAGAACCTGGCGCATTAGGTGAACCACTTTACCAAGATGTACGTACTTTATTATATGAAAAAGAAAATGCTCCATTAGTTGTTGGTGGAAGATATGGATTAGGTTCAAAAGATACTACTCCTTCACAAATTAAGGCTGTGTTTGATAATTTAAAGGCTGAAAAACCAAAGAATAACTTTACTATAGGTATAGTTGATGATGTTACATTTACTTCATTAGAGGTAAAAGAAGAGATTAATACTGCACCAGAAGGTACTATTAGATGTAAATTCTGGGGATTAGGTTCAGACGGTACAGTTGGAGCTAATAAGAGTGCTATTAAGATTATTGGTGACAATACAGATATGTATGCTCAAGGTTATTTTGCATATGATAGTAAGAAGTCTGGTGGAGTTACAATATCACACTTAAGATTTGGAAATAAACCTATTAAATCAACATATCTAATACATGAAGCTGATTTTATATCATGTTCAAAACAATCATATGTTCATCAATATGATTTATTGGATGGTTTAAAAGATGGAGGTAAGTTCTTACTTAATACTAATTGGTCAGTTGAAGAATTAGATAGTAAATTGCCAGCATCACTTAAGAAATATATAGCCGAACATAATATTGAAATGTATACTATTGATGCTACCCATATAGCAAGTGAAATTGGGTTAGGCAATAGAACAAATATGATTATGCAAGCTGCATTCTTTAAACTTGCTAATGTTATACCTATTGATGATGCAGTTAAGTACTTAAAAGATGCCATAGTTAAGTCTTATGGTAAGAAGGGCGACAATGTTGTGAGAATGAACTATGAAGCTGTTGATAAAGGTATGGAAAAGTTGGTTAAAGTTGAAGTTCCAGCTTCTTGGAAAGACGCAGTTGACGATGTCAAAGAGGAAGCTAAAGATGAGCCAGATTTCATTAAAAATGTTTTAAGGCCTATGAATAGACAAGAAGGAGACAAGTTACCGGTAAGTACATTTGTTGGAAGAGAAGACGGAAGTTTCCCAAATGGGACTGCAGCATATGAAAAGCGTGGCATAGCAGTAAATGTTCCTGAATGGCAGATAGACAACTGTATACAATGTAATCAATGTTCATTTGTTTGTCCACATGCAGCTATAAGACCAATATTATTAAACGAAGAAGAAGTAAAGAATGCTCCAGAATCATTTGAAACTAAGAAAGCTATAGGAAAAGGACTTGAAGGATTACAATACCGCATTCAAGTTAGTACATTAGATTGTACTGGATGTGGAAACTGTGCTGATATTTGTCCAGCAAAAGAAAAAGCACTTATTATGAAACCATTAGAAACTCAAGTAGAAAAAGAAGTGCCAAATTGGGATTATGCAATGACTGTATCAGTTAAAGATAATTTAATGGATAAGAAAAGTGTTAAGGGCAGTCAATTTGCACAACCATTGCTTGAATTCTCAGGTGCATGTGCAGGATGTGGAGAAACTCCTTATGCTAAGGTTATTACTCAATTATTTGGAGATAGAATGATTATAGCCAATGCTACTGGATGTTCATCAATCTGGGGAGGATCAGCACCTTCAACTCCATATTGTAAGAATGCAGAAGGAAAAGGACCTGCTTGGGCTAACTCATTATTTGAAGACAATGCTGAATATGGATATGGAATGGCAATAGCTGTTAAGAAGATGAGAAATAAACTTGAAGATTTGATGAAAGAATTAGTTACTTTAGATATACCAGCTGAAGCTAAGGAAGCATTTAATGCTTGGTTAGAAGGCAAAGATGATGCAGATGCTTCTAAGAAAGCTACTTTAAAAATACTTCCATTGTTAAATAACAACGATATAACAGATGAAAGAGCAAAGAAATTAATTGCTGAAATTGACGAATTAAAAGATTACTTAATTAAAAAATCTGTTTGGATTATCGGTGGAGACGGCTGGGCTTATGACATAGGTTACGGTGGATTAGACCACGTAATAGCTTCTGGTGAAAATGTAAATATCTTAGTATTTGATACTGAAGTATATTCAAATACTGGTGGTCAGTCATCAAAAGCTACACCAACTGCTGCAGTAGCTAAGTTTGCTGCTTCAGGTAAGAAGGTTAAGAAGAAAGACTTAGGTATGATAGCTACTACTTATGGTTATGTATATGTAGCTCAAGTAGCTATGGGAGCAAATAAGAATCAATTTATGAAAGCTATTGTTGAAGCTGAAAGCTATGATGGTCCATCACTAATTATTGCTTATGCACCATGTATTAACCATGGTATTAAAGCTGGAATGGGTCATTCTCAATTACAAGAAAAGAAAGCTGTTGAAGCTGGATATTGGCATCTATATAGATATAATCCACTTCTTAAAGAAGAAGGCAAGAATCCATTCATACTTGATTCTAAAGAGCCTACAGCTTCATTTAGAGAATTCCTTGAAAGTGAAGTAAGATATACATCACTTATGAAGACGTTCCCTGAAATAGCTGAACAGCTATTTGCTAAGGCAGAAAAAGATGCTAAGGAAAGATATGAAACATATAAGAAAATGGCCGAAAAATAATATAATATAATATAAAATATTATAAGCTGCAGCTTAAAAAACAAGGGAATTTTTCCCTTGTTTTTTTTAAAATATATATTGACATTTATCTATGTCTAGGTATATACTATATATAGATAAATTTCTATATAGATATATATCTATATAGAAATTTATCTATATACAAACTGCTTTATGGAGGTGATATAATGGATAGAGATTATAAAAAATATGCCTCGTACTTAAAAGTATTGGGAGATGAAACAAGATTAAGAATATTCCACATGCTCTCTAAAGGAGAACTTTGTGCTTGTAATATTCTTGAACAATTTAACATTACTCAGCCTACGCTATCTTATCATATGAAAATATTGTGTGATAGTGGGCTTGTAAACAGTAGGAAAGATGGAGTATGGATGAAGTATTCAATTAATAGGGATTCTTTGGATTCATTGAATAACTTTTTTAGTTCAATATAGAAGTTGATATAAAAGACATACAAATATAGTCTATTTAAAAGATGCAATAATAAAATAAGGAGATGATTGTTATGATTATATTTAAATGGTTAAATAACCAGTTACTTAAGATGGAATGGCTTAGTAACTTAGTTAAATCATTAGTTGAAAATATATTTAAATTAGATGTAAGTACGAGGATGGGTGGAAGTATTCATTTTTTTATTTATGATGTGATTAAAATATTTATACTGCTTTCTGTTTTAATATTTGGTATTTCATATATACAAAGTTTCTTTCCTCCTGAAAGAACTAGAAAGATTTTAGGTAGATTTAATGGAATTACAGCTAATACTTTGTCTGCATTGCTTGGTACTGTAACACCATTTTGTTCATGTTCATCAATACCATTATTTATAGGATTTACTAGCGCAGGGTTGCCAATAGGTACTACATTTTCATTTTTAATTTCTTCGCCTCTTGTAGATTTAGCATCGGTTATTTTGCTAGCAAGTATATTCAACTGGAAAACAGCTATAGCGTATGTAATTGTTGGACTTATCCTTGCTGTTATCGGAGGAACCATCATTAGTAAACTAAAGCTTGAAAAATATGTAGAATCATTTGTTTACGGTAATAAGGTTCTTGATACTGAGGAAGATGAATTGACTACTCGTGATCGATTAGATTTTGCTAAAAATCAAGTACTAGATATAATAAAAAGAGTATGGCTATATATTTTAATTGGTGTAGGAATAGGAGCTACTATACACAACTACATTCCACAATCAATTATTTCTGCAATACTTGGTCAAGATAAATGGTATTCAGTTCTTATAGCTACATTTGTAGGTATACCAATGTATGCGGATATATTTGGGACATTACCTATTGCAGAAGCACTTATTTCGAAAGGAGTGGGACTTGGAACAGCGTTATCTTTTATGATGGGTGTAACAGCTCTTTCATTACCATCAATGATTATGTTGAAACAAGTTGTTAAACCAAAACTATTATTCATATTCATAGGTATTGTTACTATAGGAATTATTATTATAGGTTATGCGTTTAATGCCTTTGGATATCTTTTTATGTAAATAAATGAACTTTTAGACCTTGTTAAATCAGGGTCTTTTTTTATTATTTGAAGAATATTATATTTAAGAGGTGGTATCATGACGAAAAAAGTTTTAAAATTAATTATTACAACATTATTGATCGCTTTTATAATAATATGGCCAATTTATACTAATTATTATAGAGAAGTAGATACTAAAGAAGATGAAGAAGATTCTTGGAAAGGAGTAATAAGGCTTTGGGATTTTCCAAGATTAGATATAAATACTGGCAGCAGATATGGATGGATAAATGATAAGATAAAAATGTTTGAAAGACAAAATCCAGGTGTTTATATTGAATTAGAACCAATTGATTGGGAAAATGGTCCTATAAAGTTAGAAGTTGCTTTAAAAACAGGTTCGCTTCCAGATATAGCTCCTATTGGAAGTGATTTTGAATGTATGAGTGATGATATGCTAGAACCTTTGGATTCCTATTTTACAGAAGACGAGAAAAATCAGTTTAAATATCAAGCTATTAGGTCAGTAACTTATAATGGAGAAATGATAGCAGTGCCTTTTGCTATGACAACTTATGCCATGTATATTAATCTTGATTTATTTAGACAGAGGGGAGTAGAACCTCCAATAGATGGAAATTGGACCTATGATGAATTTATAGAAAAGATGAAAAAACTTACATGGGATGACGACGGAGATGGTAAAAATGATTATTATGGTTTTATGTCTTTTGTCAAACCTAATTACTATAACATATGGGGGATAATATTAAGTGATGGTGCAGAGATATTAGATCAAAATAGTGGAGAGTATATTTTTTACGGAGAAAAAGCATTAAAGGGAACTCAAAAAATTGTTGACTTGAGAAACAAGTATAATGTAACTCCAAAAGAGTTTGGATATCTGGATGAAAATAATGCTTGGGATATGTTTGCAAAGGGAAAAAGAGTAGCAGTATATCCTACTGGCTCATGGGCTGTGAATGTTTTAGAAAATAATTACTTAAAAGGAGAAGGATTTGATTTTGCAGTAGCTAACTATCCAATAGGAGAAATGAGAATACCAATTTCGTTAAATAACGGAGTAAGTGCTTATGGTATATTTAAGCAGCAGGATAAGAAAAAATTAGACATGTGTGTGAAATTCCTTAAATTTATAACTAATGAAGAAAATCAGAGGACATTAGATAAATTAGGATTATTTCCTGTGAATAAGAATGTTAATGACTTGTATAGCAATAATGAAAAGATGAAAAGATTGGAGGATTGCTTATATTATACACAGATAATACCAAGACATGAAAAATGGAAAGATATTGATAGGATTTTGCAAGCTCAAATTAGATTGGCTATAATAGGAGAAAAAACTACTCAAGAGGCATTGGATGAAGCTAAAAATCAAGTAGAGTATTTACTTAAAAGGAAATAGTATTGTTTATATCTATAAAAAAGGATATACTAAAATAAGGATACATAGCGTAAGTGAAGGGAGCTGATGTTTTGAATAAAAATGAAGTTTATAAACTTTTTAAAGATATAATTAAGAGTGGTAGCGTATTGATTGATGAGCCTATGAAAAAACATACCTCTTTCAAAATAGGAGGTCCAGCAGATATTATGATTTTACCAAAGACTATTGAAGAGGTGACTTCTGTCATAAATATATGTAGGAATGAAAGCATAGATTATTTTATTATTGGCAACGGAAGCAATATTTTAGTTAGAGATAAAGGAATAAGGGGAATAGTTATAAAACTTTCAGAGTACTTGAATAAGGTTGAAGTCAATGGCGATAAAATTATTGCACAATCTGGAGCATTATTGTCTGTAGTGTCAAAGTTTGCTTTAGAAAACTCCCTTACAGGTTTAGAGTTTGCAAGTGGAATTCCTGGGTCATTGGGTGGTGCTGTAGCAATGAATGCCGGAGCATATGGAGGAGAAATGAAAGATGTAATAAGCAATGTAAAATGTTTAGATAAAGAAGGGAATTTGGTAGAATATAGTAATGAAGAACTAAATTTTGAATATAGATATAGTCGTGTACAAAAAGAAGAATTAATAGTATTAGAAGTTGAAATGATACTTAGTAAGGGGAACTATGACGATATAAAGTCTACTATGAACGAATTGGCTTATAAAAGAAATTTAAAACAGCCGTTACATCTACCTAGTGCTGGAAGTACCTTCAAAAGACCTAAAGGATATTATGCTGGAAAGTTAATAGAAGACGCTGGGTTAAAAGGTTTAAGAATGGGAAATGCACAAGTTTCTGATAAGCATTCTGGATTTATAGTTAATCTAGGAAATGCTACTGCCGAGGAAGTTATTAATTTAATAAGGGTTGTACAGAAAGTTGTATATGATAAATTTGGAGTCAATCTTGAGCCTGAGGTTAAAATACTAGGAGTAGAATGAGAGGGGATATCTAATGAAGATATATGCTGACTATCATACACATACTGTATATAGTCATGGTAAAGGAACTATAAGGGACAACGTTGAAGTTGCTATAAAAAAAGGATTAAAGGAAATTGGAATAACTGACCATGGGCCAAGTCACATGGGATTTGGCGTGAGTAAAGAAAATTTAAAAAAAATGAGAAAAGAGATTGATCAATTAAATAAGGAATATCCAAATATAAACATTTTATTAGGAGTGGAAGCTAATGTAATAGGCTATGATGGTACTATAGACGTTGATGAAGAAATAATAAAATTTTTAGATATTCTTTTAGTAGGATTTCACTTTGGAGCAAGACCTAAATCTATTTCTGATGCTTATAAGTTCTATATTTTAAATAACATCAGTAAGATAAGTAAAATTGCAGCTGAAAAAGCAAGAAATCTTAATACACAAGCACTTATAAATGCTATGGATAGATATGACATTGATTTGATTACACATCCAGGAGCAAAGGTTGATGTTAATGTAAAAAAACTTGCTAAAGCAGCTGCAAAAAAAGGTACTGCTCTTGAGATAAATGCTAGTCATGGACAATTAACTGTAGAATATATTAAAATTGCTATGGAAGAAGATGTCGATTTTATCATTAGCAGTGATGCTCATAAACCTGAAGATGTTGGAAATGTTAGTGCAGGAATAGAGAGGGCTGAAAAAGCTGGATTACCATCAAATCGTATTAAAAATACAATAGATTAAATAAAAGGGTGAGGTTTTATGGAATTTATTATTATTACTGGATTGTCTGGTGCTGGGAAAAGTCAAGCTATGAAGGTAATGGAGGATATTAACTATTATTGTATGGACAATCTTCCACCTGCTTTATTGCCTAATTTTGCAGAACTATGCTATGAGTCAAAGAAGAAAATTGACAAAGTGGCAGTAGTGGTTGATATTAGAGGTGGTAGGTTTTTTAATGATTTATTTAAGAGTTTGGATACACTTAAAAAACACAATATAAAATATAGGATATTATTTTTAGATGCTTCTGATGATATCTTAATAAAGAGATATAAAGAGCTTAGGAGGCCCCACCCTTTAAATCCAAATGGAAGAATAATAGAAGGAATCACAAAAGAGAGAGAAAAACTAACTGAAGTAAAGAAACGAGCAAATAATATTATAGATACTACAAATCTTACTATTGGTATGCTGAAAGAAGAGATAAAGAAGATATTTATTGAAGGTAAAGAATCTAACAATTTAACTATATCTTTTATTTCATTTGGATTTAAGCATGGAATACCTTTAGATGCAGACTTGGTTTTTGATGTGAGGTTTTTACCTAATCCATACTATGTTGACGAGTTAAAAAACTTTACAGGTAACGATAAGAAAGTGAGGGATTATGTTTTAAAATGGGAACAGACAAATATATTTATTAATAAATTGACAGACTTGCTTGATTTTCTTATACCTTACTATATTAAAGAAGGTAAAACTCAGTTGGTAATAGCAATAGGTTGTACTGGGGGACAGCATAGGTCTGTTACCATAGCTAATGTATTGTACGAAAAATTTAAAGAAAAAGGAAATAGAGTAACTATTGACCATAAAGACATAAAATAGTAAAGGGGTAAAATGGAATGATTAATTTTGGTAAAAAAAATTGTAGTGGAGAAGTTATTAGGAATGGGCCTAAAGTAGTAGTTATTGGTGGAGGAACAGGGTTATCAGTATTATTAAGAGGTTTAAAAAAATACACATCTAATATCACGGCTATAGTGACAGTTGCAGATGACGGTGGAGGTTCTGGTATTTTGAGGGAAGATTTAGGCATGCTTCCACCAGGTGATATAAGAAGTTGTATATTAGCTTTAGCAAATACCGAGCCAGAGATGGAAAAACTTTTGCAATATAGGTTTACAGAAGGTCAGTTAAAGGGTCAAAGTTTTGGAAATTTATTAATAGCTGCTATGAATGGAATTCATGGAAATTTTGAAAAAGCTATCAAAGAGGTAAGTAATGTTTTAGCTGTTACAGGTAAGGTTTTACCAGTAACGCTAGATGATGTTAAAATATGTGCAAAGTTAACTAATGGGAAAGTGATCGAAGGAGAATCAAATATAACACTTAAAAATAAGGAAATTAAAAGCAAAATTGATCACATATATGTTGAACCAGAGGTTTGCTATCCTTTAGACGAAGCTATTGAAGCGATAAATGAAGCTGATGCAATAGTTTTAGGTCCTGGAAGCCTTTATACAAGTGTTATACCAAATCTACTAGTCAAAGATATGGTTGAGTATATTTATAATGCTAATTCTTCTAAAATATATATATCTAATGTTATGACACAACCTGGAGAAACTGATGGATATAGCTTAATTGATCACGTTGATGCAGTTATAAAGCACAGCAGAGAAGGATTTATTAATTATGTAATAGCAAATGTTGAACCAATTCCTAAATCATTATTGAGTAAATATTCTGATGATGGGTCTGAGCCAGTTTTGGCTAAAAAAGAAGAAATAGATAAATTAAAAAATAAAAATATTAAAGTAATAACTGATAAATTAATTGATATTAAAAAAGATTATATAAGGCATGATGCATTAAAAGTTAGTAAGATAATAATGGATATAATAAGCAGGGGAAATTAGTATTAATTTCTCCTGCTTTTTTCTTCAAGCATTTTAGAAATTAATTTTCCAGCACTTTTTTTAGTTAGATTTTCAAATGGGATATTCATATTTAAGGTATCAGAAAGTTTTTTAATAGTATCCATTTGTCTTTTAGTCGGTAGCTCATCATTTGGGTATATATATTGAGTAGTTTTGCTTTCTCCAATTGGTTTATTTTCTTCAGTTTTTTCGTTATTTTCAATACTTAACTCTTCTATTGCTGTCATACCAACATTAGTCAAATCTCTCAATACTCTTGCTTTTGCTCTAGTAGAAGCCATCCTTATTAAGTGAGGTACTATTTTAGTATTTACTGATTGAGGACTTGCATCACCATAGTCTGTAAATACTTCATTATCTGCAGTTGCTGTTGCTTTACATATTGCAAGCATATTGTTTTCATTAGTAGGGATTTGAATTAATTCTACTTTTATTGAATTTAAATTTTTTTGATGAGCTAAATCAAGAAGGCCTTCATAAGTGACATATGATTTTCCTTGTAGATTTACTATGAATTTTTCGTTTATTGGCATAAAATCACCTTCCTTTATTATAGTATTTTTATATTTTAAACAAATACACATGTATTTAATGTTAAAATAGAAAATTTAATAAAGTATTGACATAAATGAAAAAGTTGAATATAATGAAATTAGATATTTAGATAATTATCTAAATATCTAAGAAAGGAGATGATATTATCAATAATGTATTTAAGGCACTTTCTGATCCTACAAGAAGAAAAATATTAGAATTGCTGAAGGAGAAAGATATGACAGCTGGAGAGATTGCTGATTTTTTTAACATCAGTAAGCCTTCTATTAGTCACCATCTCAATATTTTAAAAAATGCTGATCTTGTATTGTGGGAAAAAAATGGGCAGAATATTATTTATTCACTAAATACTACTGCTATGCAAGAAATAACTAAGTGGATATTTAATTTTATGGGAAGAGGTAATAATAATGAAGATAAATAAATGGTTAATTGTTTTAATGCTCATATCTATTATTGCTACTATTTATATTTATGGGTCACTGCCAAATAGAATACCTACACATTGGAATATGAAAGGTGAAATAGATGATTATAGTGGAAGAGAATTTGTATTTTTTACTGCTATATTGCCTTTAGGATTATATCTTTTGATGATTATTGTGCCAAAGATAGATCCTAAAAAAGATTCATATTTAAAGCATAAAAAAGCTTATGCAATTACGATATTGTTCATAATAATTGTACTAATAGGAATCCACTGGGCAAGTATATTAGCTGCATTAGGATATATTGTCAATATTGGATTTATCGTAAAATTGTTTATAGGATTGTTATTTGTTGTTATGGGTAATTATATGAGCCAAATTAGGCATAATTATACTTTTGGGATAAGAACACCTTGGACGTTGGCGAATGAAACAGTGTGGAAAAAGACGCATAGAGTTGGAGGATATGGATTTATAATTTCAGGGATAATGTTTATAATTTCTGCTTTTATCGATAATACAGTTACTTCTGTTATAGCGTTTATTGTAGTTATGAGTGTTGCTGTTTTTTCTTTCATATATTCGTATTTATTATATAAAAAAATTACTGAATAAAAATAGGGACAGCTGTCCCTATTTTATTCAGTAATATATTTTATTGCAAGCTTTATAGTATTTTCTATAGCATCTATATGAGTTCTTTCATGAGAATGAGAAGCATCTACTCCAGGGCCAATTAGTCCATGCTTAAATGACCAGCCTGCTCTCATGGCAGCACTTGCATCAGAGCCATAATATGGATATATATCAATTTTATAATTAATATTATTCTTTTTTGCCACATTAACAAGTTTCTGCCTTAACTCATAGTCATAAGGGCCACTGGAATCTTTAGCACAAATAGTTACGCTATATTCATCAGAACTTTGTCCTTCTCCAGGAGCTGCCATATCTATAGCTATAAATTCGACAGTTTTTTCAGGGATATCTGCTGAAGCACCATGACCTACTTCCTCATAATTACTTATGAAGAAATTCGTCGTATATTTTGGTGTTATATTATTATCCATAATATATTTAGCTATGCCAAGGATAACACCTACACAAGCTTTGTCATCTAAATGTCTTGATTTGATAAAACCGCTTTTTGTTAAAGTAGTCCTAGGGTCAAAAAATACAAAATCACCAATACTAATTCCTAATTTTTCTATGTCCTCTTTATTACGGACTTTTTCATCAATCCTTATTTCCATAGTATCTTCTTTTCTTTGTAATTCAGACGCAGCTTGACCATGAACATGAGTCGAGGCTTTAGTTGTAAGTATTGTTCCTGTATAAGTTTTTCCATCAGAAGTTTTTATAGTACAATATTCACCTTCCACAGAATTCCACATATAACCGCCAATTTGAGTGAATTTAATTCTTCCATTGCTTTTGATTTCTTTTACCATACCACCAAGGGTATCTACGTGAGCTGAAAAAGTTATTTGTTTTTCATCATTTTCACCTTTAATTGTAGCAATGAGAGCTCCTTTATTAGTTTTGTATGTAGGTATATTTAATTCTTTAAAAAAATTGTCTACAAGGTTAATACATTCATGTGCATACCCTGATGGACTTGGAGTATTTAAAATTTCAATAAGCTTATCTGTTACATAGTCAATATTAATGTTCATTAACATACACCTCCTGTTAGTAGAGAAAAATAACATACAAATATATTATAACAAAAGAATATGATTTAAAAGAGATAAAAGTAGTTGTGAAATAACATTAACTTAGAGTATAATTTTAGTAGGCAAAAACAACAAAAATGAAAAAGATGCCCGAAAGCACCTTTAACATATATGAATCATCCAATATAATAGTAATTAATAAGAAAACTATAAAAGGGATGATTACATGTATAATATAAGTTTAGATGAAAAAGAAATTAATTTCAAGAACTTAGAGAAAATTATATATAAGCTTGTATGCCGACAGGCATGTGAAATGCTCGTAGAGCTATTAGAAAAATTAGATAATAAATTAATGAAAGAAAGAGATAAAGAAGAATATAGAAATAAAGGATTAAAGAAAACTACCATAAAAACAATAATGGGCGAAATTGAATATAAACGTAGAATATATCAATATACTACACAAGAGGGTAAAAGAGGTTACAAATGCCTTTTAGATGAATACTTAAAAATGGAAACCATAGGACATATATCTACAAATCTAGTAGAAAAAATAGTAGATCTAGCAACAGATGAATCATATAGAAAAACAGCAAATAAAATAACAGAAATGACAAACCAAAGTATAAGTCATTCAGCAGCTTGGAACATAATACAAAACTTAGGAGAACAACTAAAACAAAAAGAAAAACACGAAATAAAATTAAACAACGAAGAAAAATTACAAGGCAAAAAAGAAACAAAAATATTGTTTGAAGAAATGGATGGAGTGTGGATAAATATCCAAGGTAAAGATAAAAAGACTAAGGGAAAAGAGAAAAAAGAACTAAAATTAGGAATTTTTTATGAAGGCTGGGAGAAGAAGCATGAGAAAAAAGATAGATATGTACTAAAGAACAAAAAAGCATATGCAAGCTTTGGAAGTAGTAAAGAATTTAGAAAACTAAGACAAGCCAAAATAGCGAAACAATATAATACTGACGAAATAGAAACAAAAATAGTAAATGGAGATGGAGCAAACTGGATAAAAGAAGTTATAAAAGAAGACAATTCACACTTTCAATTAGATCCATTTCATAGAAATCAAGCAGTACTTAAGAACATAGAAGATAAGAAAAAGGCAAAAGAAATAATAAAGAAACTAAGCAATGGTAACATAGAAGAAGGATTAGAAATGATAACAAAACTAATGATAGAAAACAATGATAATCAAAAGAAAATGAAGAAATTACAGGCACTATATAATTACCTAGTAAACAACAAAGAAGGGATAGTGCTCTACAAACTTCGCCCAGACATAAATATGCCGCAACCACCAGAAGGAATTAAATATAGAAATCTAGGAACAATGGAACATAGCATATGTGATATATTAGCACAAAGGATGAAAGGGAATAAAACAAGTTGGTCAATACAAGGAGCCAGTAACTTAGCCAAGATACTAGCAGAAAAAGCAAGCAAAGAATTAGCAACAACAATAAAATCACTACTGAACAAAGAAATAAAAGAAGAAAAGCTTGAAGAAATAATAGAAAAAGTAGGATTAACAGCAGCAGAAGTAAATAAAAAGCCAAAGAAAAGCAAGATATACAAACACAAAAGAGCAAGCATGCCATTTAGTCAATGTTCAGTAACTAACGGAAGAAAAGCCATAAAGGACATGTTAGGTTGCAAATGTGCAAGTCAAATGAACCTAAGTTTTTAATATCTAATATATTATATAACTTAAAAGAATAAGCTAACATACGATACCTATGCTCTAATATAAGCCTAAAAAAATACAACATAATAGAGCATTAATACTGATGAATAAATAGAATTAGACCTAAAAATAGGGCTCTCAGACTTATTGTTATTCTATAATCATAAGTCTAGTATTATAGAATAACAATTTTGAAATCATTGTAAAGTATATGTAAATTTATTTTTAAAATTGTAGAAAGTATAAATAGAATACTCTTGCCCTATCGGGCATAAAAACATAATTAAAACAGCAAAATTGGATGATTAAATTTAAAAATAATAATTTTGCCAACTTTTACTTGACAGTATCTAACATTAACAAACAATTGATTTTTATTATTAGATGTTATAAAATATTTGTTAAATATTAAAAAATAGTATTATAGGATAATGCTATGTATCGCGCAGTTGAAACTTTTGCATATATATGTTAATTTTATCTTGTACAATAATATATTATTCTATAAAATTATTTTAGTAAAAATAGGAGTGGGTTCAACTTGAAGCATGAAGTTAGTGCAGGTGGAGTAGTTATATTTGGTAATGCTATTTTACTGTTGAGAAAGTATAATGGAGACTGGGTTTTACCAAAAGGCAGGGTTGAAAATAATGAGAAATTTAATGAGACTGCCATTAGAGAGGTTTTAGAAGAAGGAGGAGTGAAAGCACAAATAATACAATATTTAGGTAAAATTCAGTATACATTTAGAAATTGTAGAGAAGAAGATATGGTTATGAAAACAGTACATTGGTACTTGATGGAGAGCAGGAGCATGAATTGTACTCCACAAAGAGTTGAAGGATTTATTGAAGCTAGGTTTGTGCATATTAATAGAGCTGCTCAATTAGCAAAATATAATGATGAAAAGAAGGTAATAACTAAGGCTATTAATATAATTTGATTATAGATTATTTAACGATTAATTAATGCATAGAGGAATGATTTAAATGTCTTTTTCTTCAAAAACCAAAAATGAATTATCACGATTAGAAATTAGGAATAATTGTTGTGCTATTGCTGAATTAGCTGCTTTAATACACATGAATGGTTCTCTTCAAATTAATGGAAGAGGCGGTCTGGGGTTGAAATTTTTAACTGAAAATGCAGCTATTGCTCGAAGAATTTTTACTTTATTGAAGTTTTTATATAATGTAAATCCTGAAGTAATGGTAAGAAAAAATAAACAACTTAAAAAGAACAATAATTATTTAATGATTGTTAACTATACAGAAGATACAAAAAAAATTTTAAAAGCGTCAAGTATATTGAAAAATGATAATGATTTTTATAATATCAGCTATAAGATACCTGAAGAAATAGTGAAAAATAAGTGTTGCAAAAGGGCATATATTAGGGGGGCTTTTTTGGGAGCAGGTTCTATTAGCAATCCTGAAAGAACATATCATCTCGAATTTGTAGCTAGTAATGAGGAGTATGCTATAAATTTGTCTAAACTTATTAATTCTTTTGGATTAAATTCTAAAATTGTTACAAGAAAAGATAGTTATGTTATATATTTAAAAGAAGGAGAGCAAATAGTTGATTTACTTAATATAATGGGAGCTCATACTGCTTTATTAAAACTAGAAAACGTTAGAGTTGTAAAGGAAGTTAGAAACAATATAAATAGATTGGTTAACTGTGAGACCGCTAATCTTGGGAAAACGATTGATGCAGCTATCCGGCAAGTTGATAATATTGAGTATATTGATAGAACAATAGGAATTGATAAATTACCTAAAAATTTAATTGGTGTTGCGAGGTTGAGATTAAGTAATAAAGAAGCTAGTTTAAAAGAAATAGGATTAATGCTAAGTCCACCTATAAGCAAGTCAGGAGTTAACCATCGATTTAGGAGGATAGAGGAAATAGCTGATAAAATAAGAAGAGAGAGGAGGGAACATAACAATGATAAGTAAAAAAGCTATAGTAAAAAACAAAGTTGGGTTACATGCAAGACCTGCAGCTATATTTGTGCAGACTGCAAATAAATACCTAAGTGATATTTATGTTGAAATAGACAATAAAAGAGTTAATGCTAAAAGTATAATGGGTATCATGTCTTTAGGGGTATCACAAGGCACTGAAATAACTATTATTGCTAGAGGAGAAGATGAAAAAAAAGCTATTGAAGACTTGGTATATGTTTTAGAAAATGAAGTAGTTGAGGAATAAACTTAAATTTTTTTAGTTTTTTTAGTCTTTTAGTCCTAATTATATCTCAATTAGAAATATTAGCTATATTTTTTGTATAATGGAGTCGTATAAGTAGGTTTTTTGACTAAAAATAAAGGTGGATAATGAATGAAACTAATATCAACTGATGAATTATCTGAAGGAATGGTGCTAGCTAAACCTATATATAGAGAAAATGGCTCCATTTTAATAAATAAAGGACAAAAACTAAAGAAAAGATATATTGATTATTTAAAAGATAAAGGTATTACAAATTTATATATTGAAGAGAATTCAAACAATAAAGATTGTAATAAAGGACTAATAAAAAATGAAACTAAGACTGAAGTAATGTCAAAGTTGAAATCTGTATTAAGACAGTTATCTTTTTCTAATAATTTAGAACTAGAAACAATTACTAAGTTGGTTAATAAGATTATTGATGAGTTATTTAACAAAGAGAATATCTTATTAAACCTTGCGGAAATAAAGTCTATAGATGAATATACATTTGGTCATTCTGTTAATGTATGTGTATTGTCAATTGTTATGGGAATATACTTGGGTTATGACAGAGAAAAACTTACTGAACTTGGCATAGGTGCTATCCTTCATGATATTGGGAAATTGAGAATCCCACTACATATATTAAAAAAGCCAAGTAAATTAAGTGATGATGAATATAATAAGATTAAGATGCATACTATTCATGGTTATGAAATATTAAAAAACAATCCTCAAGTAAGTGAAGCGTCAGCTGGCATAGCATTATCCCACCATGAGAGATATGATGGTAAAGGGTATCCTAATAACTTAAGAGGCAATAGTATTCACGAGTATGCAAGGATTGTAGCTATATCTGATGTATTTGACGCATTAACTACTGATAGAGTTTATAGAAAAAAGTTAAAGACTCAAGACGCTATAGAGTATCTTATTTCTATGGGAAGAAGTCAGTTTGACTATGAATTAGTTAGGATTTTTGTAGAAAATCTAGCTATATATCCCATAGGTAAAGGGGTTATTTTAAGTACTGGAGAGAGGGGATATGTAGTTAAAAACTATAAGAGTTTTCCTAATAGGCCAGTGATAATGGTAACATATGATAGGGAAGGGAATAAGTTAAAGTCCCCTTATCTTGTAGACTTAGTTAGTAATAATAACATTATTATTACTGATAGCTTTGAGAATGAACAGTATGCTATCTTAGAGTATAATTTTAGTAGGCAAAAACAACAAAAATGAAAAAGATGCCCGAAAGCACCTTTAACATATATGAATCATCCAATATAATAGTAATTAATAAGAAAACTATAAAAGGGATGATTACATGTATAATATAAGTTTAGATGAAAAAGAAATTAATTTCAAGAACTTAGAGAAAATTATATATAAGCTTGTATGCCGACAGGCATGTGAAATGCTCGTAGAGCTATTAGAAAAATTAGATAATAAATTAATGAAAGAAAGAGATAAAGAAGAATATAGAAATAAAGGATTAAAGAAAACTACCATAAAAACAATAATGGGCGAAATTGAATATAAACGTAGAATATATCAATATACTACACAAGAGGGTAAAAGAGGTTACAAATGCCTTTTAGATGAATACTTAAAAATGGAAACCATAGGACATATATCTACAAATCTAGTAGAAAAAATAGTAGATCTAGCAACAGATGAATCATATAGAAAAACAGCAAATAAAATAACAGAAATGACAAACCAAAGTATAAGTCATTCAGCAGCTTGGAACATAATACAAAACTTAGGAGAACAACTAAAACAAAAAGAAAAACACGAAATAAAATTAAACAACGAAGAAAAATTACAAGGCAAAAAAGAAACAAAAATATTGTTTGAAGAAATGGATGGAGTGTGGATAAATATCCAAGGTAAAGATAAAAAGACTAAGGGAAAAGAGAAAAAAGAACTAAAATTAGGAATTTTTTATGAAGGCTGGGAGAAGAAGCATGAGAAAAAAGATAGATATGTACTAAAGAACAAAAAAGCATATGCAAGCTTTGGAAGTAGTAAAGAATTTAGAAAACTAAGACAAGCCAAAATAGCGAAACAATATAATACTGACGAAATAGAAACAAAAATAGTAAATGGAGATGGAGCAAACTGGATAAAAGAAGTTATAAAAGAAGACAATTCACACTTTCAATTAGATCCATTTCATAGAAATCAAGCAGTACTTAAGAACATAGAAGATAAGAAAAAGGCAAAAGAAATAATAAAGAAACTAAGCAATGGTAACATAGAAGAAGGATTAGAAATGATAACAAAACTAATGATAGAAAACAATGATAATCAAAAGAAAATGAAGAAATTACAGGCACTATATAATTACCTAGTAAACAACAAAGAAGGGATAGTGCTCTACAAACTTCGCCCAGACATAAATATGCCGCAACCACCAGAAGGAATTAAATATAGAAATCTAGGAACAATGGAACATAGCATATGTGATATATTAGCACAAAGGATGAAAGGGAATAAAACAAGTTGGTCAATACAAGGAGCCAGTAACTTAGCCAAGATACTAGCAGAAAAAGCAAGCAAAGAATTAGCAACAACAATAAAATCACTACTGAACAAAGAAATAAAAGAAGAAAAGCTTGAAGAAATAATAGAAAAAGTAGGATTAACAGCAGCAGAAGTAAATAAAAAGCCAAAGAAAAGCAAGATATACAAACACAAAAGAGCAAGCATGCCATTTAGTCAATGTTCAGTAACTAACGGAAGAAAAGCCATAAAGGACATGTTAGGTTGCAAATGTGCAAGTCAAATGAACCTAAGTTTTTAATATCTAATATATTATATAACTTAAAAGAATAAGCTAACATACGATACCTATGCTCTAATATAAGCCTAAAAAAATACAACATAATAGAGCATTAATACTGATGAATAAATAGAATTAGACCTAAAAATAGGGCTCTCAGACTTATTGTTATTCTATAATCATAAGTCTAGTATTATAGAATAACAATTTTGAAATCATTGTAAAGTATATGTAAATTTATTTTTAAAATTGTAGAAAGTATAAATAGAATACTCTTGCCCTATCGGGCATAAAAACATAATTAAAACAGCAAAATTGGATGATTAAATTTAAAAATAATAATTTTGCCAACTTTTACTTGACAGTATCGTATGCTATGTAAATCTTTTAATAATATAGTAGTTTTGATATAATTAAAGCAATGATTAATCATTGCTTTTTGTTGTATGGAGGAAAGGAAAATATGAAAATAATAAATTCAAATGATAAATTTGTTCATTTACATGTTCATACTGAATATAGTCTTTTAGATGGTGCTGCAAGGGTAAAGGATCTTATACTAAAAACTAAACAGTTAGGCATGAAAAGCATTGCTATTACTGACCATGGTTCTATGTTTGGAATAGTTGATTTTTATAAAACTGCAATGCGAAATAATATTAAGCCAATACTTGGATGTGAAGTATACATATCTAAAGGAAAGTATACAGATAAAGGGCCTAAGGATAAGACACAGTATCATCTTGTTCTTTTAGCTGAAAATAACGAAGGATATTCAAATTTAATTAAAATTGTGTCAGAAGGATATGTAAATGGATTTTATTATAAACCAAGAGTTGATTATACTGTTTTAAAAAAGTATAGTAAAGGTATAATTGCTTTAAGTGCTTGTCTTGCAGGAGAAGTACAGAGTTATATTCTCGAAAATAATTATGAAGAAGCAAAGAAAAGAGCTATAATGTATAATAATATATTTGGACAAAATAATTTTTATCTTGAACTTCAAGACCATGGTATAAAAGAGCAAAAAATGGTAAACCAATATTTGATTAAACTTAGTAAAGAAACTGGTATACCTTTAGTTGCAACTAATGATGTTCATTACATTAATAAAGAGGATGCAAGAGTTCATGATGTTTTACTTTGTATTCAAACGGGAAAAACAGTTAATGATGAAGATAGAATGAGATTTCCTACATCAGAATTTTACTTAAAATCTTATGAGGAAATTAAAGAGTTATTTCCAAATGCTGAAGATGCAATATATAATACTGTAAGAATAGCAGAGAGATGTAATGTAAAGCTTGATTTTGGTACATTACATTTACCTGAATATAAAACACCTGAAGGATATTCAAATGAAGAATATTTAAGAAAATTGTGCGAAGAGGGCTTAGCAAAAAGATATAGAGTTGTAACTGATAAAATAAGAAAAAGATTAGAATATGAACTTAATGTTATAGTTAAAATGGGATATGTAGATTATTTCCTTATAGTTTGGGATTTTATAAAATTTGCTAAGGACAATGGGATAATGGTAGGACCAGGAAGAGGTTCTGCTGCAGGTAGTTTAGTATCTTATGTTTTAGGAATAATTGATATAGACCCTTTAAAATATGGGCTTATATTTGAAAGATTTCTTAATCCTGATAGAGTTTCAATGCCAGATATAGATATAGATTTTTGTTATGAAAGAAGAGAAGAAGTCATTGATTATGTTATTAAAAAATATGGAAAGGATAGGGTAGCACAAATAGTTACATTTGGTACTATGGCAGCTAGAGGAGCAATTAGAGATGTTGGAAGAGCTATAAATATGCCTTATGGTGAAGTCGATGCTATAGCTAAACAGATTCCAATGCAATTAGGAATAACTATAGATAAAGCCTTGGAAATAAATAAGAAACTTTTTGATATGTATAATAATGATGAAAATGTAAAAGAGCTTATAGATTTAGCAAGGGCAGTCGAAGGCCTTCCAAGGCATACATCGACTCATGCTGCTGGAGTTGTTATATCTAAACTTCCTATAACTGAATATGTTCCTTTATCTAGAAATAATGACGCTATTACCACACAATTTACAATGACAGAATTAGAAGAACTAGGGTTACTTAAGATGGATTTTTTAGGATTAAGAACTTTGACTGTAATAAGAGATGCCATAAAACTTATTGAAGATAATCATGGTATTAAAATTGATTTTACTAATTCTGATTATGAAGATCCTAATGTATATAAAATGTTTAGTAAAGGAGATACATTAGGAGTATTTCAATTTGAAAGTAGTGGTATGAGACAATTTTTAAAAGAATTAAAGCCAACTCATTTTGAAAATATCGTTGCTGCCAATTCTCTTTTTAGACCTGGTCCTATGAATCAAATTCCAAGGTATATCCAGAATAAAAATAATCCACATGGCATAAAATATACTCATCCCAAACTTGAACCTATACTTAATGTTACTTATGGATGTATGGTGTATCAAGAACAAGTAATGCAGATAGTTAGAGATATAGGCGGATTTTCTATGGGGCGGTCTGATTTAGTTAGAAGAGCGATGGGAAAGAAAAAGATGGACGTAATGGAACAGGAGCGTAAGCATTTTATTTATGGGAAAAAGGACAAAGATGGAAATATAGAAATACCTGGAGCTATTAGGAATGGAGTAGATGAAAAAACTGCTAATAAAATATATGATGAAATGATAGACTTTGCAAAATATGCTTTTAATAAATCACATTCTGCTGCCTATGCAGTTGTTGCTTTCCGTACTGCATGGCTAAAGTATTACTATCCTGTAGAATTTATGGCTGCTTTAATAACAAGTGTAATGGACAATTCGAATTCTGTATCATTATATATACAGGAATGTAAAAGACTAAAAATAGATATTCTTCCTCCTGATATTAATGAAAGTTATGCAAAATTTACAGTTTCTCAAGGAAAAATAAGATTTGGTCTTGCAGCAGTTAAAAATGTAGGCAAAGCTGCTATTGAGTCGATTGTTGAAGAGAGAAAAAGAGGCGGTAAATTTGTAAGTTTTATAGATTTTTGCCAAAGAGTTGATTCTGGATGCTTAAATAAAAGAATGGTGGAAAGCCTTATAAAATGTGGAGCTTTTGATTCCTTAAATGTTCGTCGTTCTCAATTGTTAGCAGTATTTGAAAAAATACTTGATGGTGTACATCAAGATAAAAGAAGGAATATAGAAGGTCAATTTTCTATGTTTGACAGTATTTCTCCTAATGAGAAAGGGAATATAGCAGGAGATATTTTTCCTGATATTAAAGAGTTTCCAGAAAAAACTCTTTTATCAATGGAAAAAGAAATGACGGGAATATATATAAGTGGACATCCGCTTTCATCATATGAAAAAGAATTAAAGAGAATTTCAACAGTGAATAGTGCTGAGTTAAATGAATTGTATGAAAATATAAATGGGGTGTCTTCTTCAAATATTCATGATGGTTCTATAATTAAAATAGGAGGTATAATAGTAAATAAACAGAATAAAATAACAAAGAATAATAATTTAATGGCTTTTGCAACATTAGAAGATTTATATGGTACTGTTGAGTTAATTATTTTTCCTAATACTTTGGAGAAGTATTCTAAGTATATATATGAAGATAGTATTGTTATCGTTAAGGGCCGGGTAAGTATAAATGAAGATGATGCTCCTAAGATAATATGCGAGTCAATATTACCTTTAACTAAGACGAAAAATAAAAGATTGTATATAAAGATGACTAAAAAGAATTTTATAGAAAGGCTGAATGAAATAAAAGGTATTTTACAAAAATACGAAGGAAATGTACCTGTGTATATATACATCGAAGAACTAAGGAAAACAGTTAGAGCTGATAGAAATTATTGGGTAAATGTAGAAAATACTGAACTAATTGAGAAACTTAAAGAAATTTTGGGGAATAAATATGTAAAAGTTGTAGAATAAACATGAAAAAAAGATTTTAAAATGTGGTATAATAATTTTTAGAACAAAAAATTTTTTTACATAATTATTTAGTTTGGAGGGGGCAAATTAATCATGTGGACAGCAGTTTATATGGTTGAAGGTTTGGAAAAAGCTGAAAAAGTTAAGGAAAAATTACAACTTGAAGGCTTTTTGGTGAAAATAAAACCATTTTCAAAAGAAAGAGATAATATATTATATGAAATTTTGGCCCCTGAATTTGAGGCAAGCGAAGTTCAGATGGTGCTGCTAGATTTAGGATACAATTTGTAAACTTGAGTATATATATATTTTATTTTTTTATATGTATTTCAGTTAAAATAGGTACACAACATATGGGACATTTAGTGACCAACCTGGCAAATATTAAGGAGGTATATAAATGAAAACTATAGGTGTATTAACAAGTGGCGGAGATGCTCCAGGAATGAACGCAGCTATAAGGGCTGTAGTAAGAACTAGTATTTTTAATGGTTTAAAGGTTATGGGAATAAAAAAGGGGTATAATGGATTAATAAATGGTAACGTTGAAGAAATGAAATTGTCTTCTGTTGCTGATGTTATACATAGAGGGGGGACGCTACTAAAAACTGCTAGATGTGAAGAATTTAAGACAGAAGAAGGAATAACTAAAGCTGTAAATGTTTTAAAAGTGTTTAAAATTGATGGATTAGTTATTATTGGAGGAGATGGCTCTTTTAGGGGAGCAGAAAAGTTAAGTCAAATGGGTATTCCTGCAATAGGTGTGCCTGGCACTATTGACAATGATCTAGGGTATACTGATTATACTATAGGATTTGATACTGCAGTAAATACAGTAATAGATGCAGTAGGAAAAATAAGGGATACTTCTACTTCTCATGGGAGAGCAAATATAATAGAAGTAATGGGTAGACATTGTGGAGATATTGCGTTACATGCTGGTCTAGCTGGAGGAGCTGAAAGTATAATAGTTCCAGAGTCACCAATAAATGACGATGAAGTATGTAAGCGACTTTTACAGGGCAGAAATAGAGGAAAGCTTCATAGTATTATCATGTTAGCTGAAGGTGTAGGTAATCCATATAAACTTAAGAAAAGCATTGAAGACAAAACTGGTATAGAAACAAAAGTCACTATATTAGGACATATACAGAGGGGAGGAAGTCCGACAGCTCTTGATAGGATAATAGCTAGTAAAATGGGAGCAAGAGCAGTTGAACTACTTATTGCAGGAAAATCTAGTAGAGTTGTTGGTGTAAAAGGCAATGATGTTATAGATATGGACATAACTGAAGCGTTGGCTGTGGAGAAAAAATTTGACTTTCAAATGTATGAATTAACTAAAATACTTTCTATTTAGGAGGGTTGCAAATGAGGAAAACAAAAATTGTATGTACATTAGGACCAGCTTCTCAAAGTGAAGAAGTGATTAAAGGTCTTATAGAAAATGGATTAAATGTTGCCAGATTAAATTTTTCCCATGGTGATAAACAAGAGCATAAAGCTAGATTGGATATGGTGAAAAAAGTAAGGGCAGAACTAGATAAGCCTGTAGCTATTATGCTAGATACAAAAGGTCCAGAAATAAGAACAGGAAAATTTGAAAATGAGCCTGTTTATTTAGAAGAAGGACAAGAGTTTATTATAACAACAAAGGATGTTATTGGAAATAAAAATATTTGTAGTGTGACTTATA
Organism: Brassicibacter thermophilus; assembly: GCF_055378355.1. Classification (NCBI taxonomy): domain Bacteria; kingdom Bacillati; phylum Bacillota; class Tissierellia; order Tissierellales; family Thermohalobacteraceae; genus Brassicibacter; species Brassicibacter thermophilus. The sequence goes on from NZ_AP042446.1 coordinate 1,068,506, forward strand.
AAGGATTAGCAAATGATGTTTCAAAAGGTGATAAAATATTAATCGATGACGGATTGATAGAACTTGAAGTTATCGAAGTGTTAAATTCTACAGATATTAAGTGTATAGTAAAAAATTCTGGAGAAGTTAAAAATTATAAAGGAATAAATGTTCCTGGAGTCAGAATTAATTTACCTGCAATTACAGAAAAAGATATAGATGATATTAAATTTGGTATAGAAAACGGTATAGATTTTATTGCTGCATCTTTTATTAGAAAAGCATCCGATGTTATGGAGATACGTAAAGTTCTAGAAGAAAACGGTGCTGATTATGTTCAGATTATATCAAAGATAGAAAATCAAGAAGGTGTAGATAATATTGATGAAATTATAGAAGCATCTGATGGAATAATGGTTGCTAGAGGTGATTTAGGTGTAGAAATACAAGTTGAAGAGATACCAATAGTACAAAAGAACATAATAAGAAAATGCAATTTAGCTGGCAAACCAGTTATTACTGCTACTCAAATGCTTGATTCTATGATAAGGAACCCAAGACCAACTAGAGCGGAGGTAACTGATGTAGCAAATGCAATATTTGATGGAACAGATGCTATTATGCTTTCTGGTGAAACAGCTGCAGGAAAGTATCCAATTGAAGCTGTAAAAACTATGGCTAATATAGCTATTAGGACGGAAAAATGTTTGGATTATAGAAAGATGTTTGAAATGAGGTCTTCTAAAAATGAAAAATCTGTTACTAATGCAATAAGTAGAGCAACTTGTACAACTGCTTATGATTTAAATGCAGACGCTGTGATTACGGCTACGTCATCAGGCTATACTGCAAAATCTGTATCTAAATTTAGACCAAAGTCATTTATTATTGCTGCTACGCCAAGTGAAAGGGTAATGAGAAAACTTGCTTTGGTTTGGGGTGTATATCCAATAAAAGTTAAAAAAACTAAATCTACTGATGAAGTAATAGATGTCTCTGTTCAACAGTCATTGGAAAGAGGATATATTAACCAAGGGGATTTAGTTGTTATTACTGCTGGTATACCTGTGGGAGTATCAGGAAGTACAAACTTAATTAAGGTTCACATAGTTGGAGAAATACTTAAGAAAGGGACTGGTATAGGTACTAAATCTGTAGTAGGTAAAGTTTGTGTTATTAAAGACGTTGGTGAATTAGAAGAAAAATTTGAAGAAGGAGATATTTTGGTTACATTTAATACAGACAAAGATATGATGAAGTATATTACTAAGGCTTCTGCAATTATCACTGAACAAGGTGGAATTACTTCTCATGCAGCTATTGTAGGACTTAACTTAGGAATACCTGTTATAGTAGGAGTAGATGGTATTACTAAAGATCTTCATGATGGTGAGATTATAACAGTAGATAGTATTACAGGAGTTATTTATAAAGGTGAAGCAAGAGTATTATAGACTAAATTAATGAAATAATTTTAAAACTTTATTTATTATGATTTGGAAAATATACTTTCATTGCTACTTATTCAAGTACTAACTAATATCTAATTTTAGATGTGCTTGATTACAAGAGCAGGGAAAGTATATTTTTCTTTGTTATATTTTATATTTAAACTTATTTTCCTATATAATGAGGAACTTATAGAAATATTTATTATGGTGATTAATTGTATTAATTTTTTGTAAATGGAAATTATAAAAATAATTGTTTTTATTTTATAAGGGAGATAGTTATGAAAAAGAATAATAAATTTATTAAAACAATTATTTTTATAATATTTCTGTCAGTATTATTGTATTTAGTGAAATATTATTCTATTTTTGATAAAAGTCAGGTAGAAAGTTTAATAAATTCTGTAAAATACAAGCAGAACTTTGCTGTAATACTGATTTTGTTAGCTACTGTTCTTACGATTTTTTTTGTTCCAATATCATGGCTGGTGATTTTTTCTAGCATAATTTTCGGAGCTTTTAAAGGTTTAATATATATGACTATTGCTGCAAATATATCTGCTACAGTATGCTTTTTTATAGGAAGAATTTATAGGCAGGAAGTAAATACTTTTATTATGAATAGATTTAACAAAAAAAAATTATTTAACAGATGGGAAATAAATATCGATAACATTTCAAAAAATATGAAGAAATATGGAGGAAAATATATATTTCTTATGAGGAATATTCCTATACTACCTTTTACAGTAGTAAATTATCTATCAGGAGTTACAACTACTGGATTTAAAGGATATATACTTGCAACTTCTTTGGGGATGTTACCCGGCATGGCAGTTACATCATATTTATTTTCTACAGTAGCTAGTATTAACAATATAAGAGAGTTAACAATTCCTTTCATATTAGCTATATTATACTATAGTTTAGTTTTTGTTATTACTTTTTTATATATGAGACAACATATATAAATTTATTATAACTATATCCTATTTATGGTATAATGTTGTTATACTATTAAGTGGTAAATAAGTGAGCAAATTGAATAATAAATATTTATTATTCAATTTGCTCTAGTCTTTAAAGTAATTAATTTGTTTGTATTACATAAGTAGGAGGGACGATACAACATGATTAATAAAACTGTTATTAGAGTGAGATATGGAGAAACTGACCAGATGGGAATTGTTTATTATGCAAATTATTTTACTTATTTTGAAAGGGGTAGAACGGAGTTTTTTAGAGAAATAGGGTTTGATGTAAGAAAATTAGAAGAGGAAAATGTACTATTGCCTGTTATTGAAACAAAATGCGAATATAAAAATTCAGCTAGATTTGACGATGAAATAGTTGTTTGCACTAAAGTAGGAGAAATAAAAGGAGTTAGAATACGAATGGACTACGAGATATATAGAAAGGAAGATAATGAGCTTTTAGTTACAGGATATACTACTCATGCATTTGTAAATAAGGATTTAAAACCTATTAATTTTAGACGTAAGTTTAAAAATGTATGGGACGCTTTAGTTTCTAACAATAAATAAGGAGGTAAATATGTTACCTAAACTTATATTACTTTTTACTCTTGTTCCAATAATAGAGTTATTTATTCTTTTTAAGCTAGCAGAAATAACTAGTGCGTGGATGACGATAGGTATAGTTCTTTTTACAGGAATAGCAGGTGCGTATTTGGCTAAGAGTCAAGGCAAAATTGTTTTATCAAAGATAAAAAATGAACTAAATCAAGGAAAGCTTCCTGGAAATCAACTTTTAAATGGGTTATGTATTTTAATAGGAGGAGCTTTATTGCTTACACCGGGTATTATAACTGATGTAACTGGTTTTTTATTAGTTATACCTATAACAAGAGAATTATATAAAGAATATATTAAAAGAAAATTTAAGGACATGATTGCAAGAGGAAATGTTAACATTTATTTTAGAAAATAAGGGGGGGTAAAATAACATTATGGAAAAAAGGGTACTTGGAAGAACTGGATTTGAAGTTTCGGTAATCGGTTTTGGGGGGATACCAATACAAAAACTAGATGAAAGGTTGGCTATAGAGTTGGTAAAGAAAGCTCATGACCTTGGTATAAATTTTATTGATACAGCAAGAGGTTATGGTAGAAGTGAAGAATTAATAGGACTAGGACTTGAATCTTGTGGCAGGGACAACTGGATAGTTGCAACTAAATCTCCTGTTAGAGACTATGAAGGAATGAAGAAAGAAATAGAAACAAGCTTAAAAAATTTAAGAACTAACATTATAGATTTGTATCAGCTCCATAATGTTAGAGATGAAGAACAATATAACAAGGCTATGAGTGAAGATGGTGCTTTCTTTGCATTGAAAGAGGCAAAAGAAAAAGGTCAGATTAGGGAAATAGGAATTACAAGCCATAGTCTTGATGTATTGAAGAAAGCAGTAGAAACAGGAGAATTTTCTACTATACAATTTCCTTATAATCCAGTTGAGAGACAAGCTGAAGACTTATTTAAAAGGGCAAAAGAGTTAAATATAGGGGTAATAGTTATGAAGCCAATAGCTGGTGGAGCTATATCAAATGCTAAGCTATCATTAAGATTTATTTTAGAGAATCCAAATGTAACTGTAGCTATTCCTGGTATGAGGAAGATTGAAGAAGTTATTGAAAACAGTAGTATAGGTAATAATTTTATTCCATTATCAGAAAAAGAAAGAGAAATTATTTTAAAAGAAGCTAAGGAACTGGGTAATGAATTTTGTAGAAGATGTGGATACTGTGCACCATGTCCTCAAGGTATAGATATACCTACTCAATTTGTGCTAGAAAGTTATTATCTAAGATATAATTTACCGGAATGGGCAAAAGAAAGATATTCTTCGCTTCCTCACAAGGCTAATGAATGTGTAGAATGTGGTCAATGTGAAGCTAAATGCCCATATAATTTACCAATTAGACGGATGCTGAAAAGAGTTGCAGCCAATTTAGGATAAATTGTATATAAATCTAAAATATAGTCTAAAATTATTAGAGGATTATTTTAAATATTATAGGCATACTGATTCTAATTTATAAAGGCACACTTTCGTGTGCCAACTTTTTTATTCATATTCTGGATTTATGTATAAGGGTCTTTTTAATGGCTGTGATAAGTTTATTCCTGCAAAATTTTCTAAACTGTTTCCATTTACCTTAATTTCTATGTAATTAATACCATCTAGACTTGTAAAAGAAAAAACTATAGCATCTATCATTAATTTCTGTAGATTTATGTTGTTATTAAAGCTATTTAAAAATTCATTATTAAAATTTAATGAAAGTATATCTTTATTTAAGGTATAATTTAAAATATCCACATCTTTAGGTATGGCATTAAACAAGCCTTCGACATTTTTGTTTTTTAATTCATAAGATATTTTTTCTATTTTTTCATAAATAGACATTTTATCGTTTATTTCTTCAACATTACAATCAACTAGGTAATATTTTTTATAAGAATTAAATCCTAAATAAACTTTGTTTTTAAATTCATATTTAATTGACTTGCTTACATCAATACCATTAAAGAAAGTTGATGCTTTTTTATTGTCTACAAGAAATTTTACTCTATTTACTCCTTTAATACTCGATAGAGATTTAATAAAGGATGTCACTTAGAGTATAATTTTAGTAGGCAAAAACAACAAAAATGAAAAAGATGCCCGAAAGCACCTTTAACATATATGAATCATCCAATATAATAGTAATTAATAAGAAAACTATAAAAGGGATGATTACATGTATAATATAAGTTTAGATGAAAAAGAAATTAATTTCAAGAACTTAGAGAAAATTATATATAAGCTTGTATGCCGACAGGCATGTGAAATGCTCGTAGAGCTATTAGAAAAATTAGATAATAAATTAATGAAAGAAAGAGATAAAGAAGAATATAGAAATAAAGGATTAAAGAAAACTACCATAAAAACAATAATGGGCGAAATTGAATATAAACGTAGAATATATCAATATACTACACAAGAGGGTAAAAGAGGTTACAAATGCCTTTTAGATGAATACTTAAAAATGGAAACCATAGGACATATATCTACAAATCTAGTAGAAAAAATAGTAGATCTAGCAACAGATGAATCATATAGAAAAACAGCAAATAAAATAACAGAAATGACAAACCAAAGTATAAGTCATTCAGCAGCTTGGAACATAATACAAAACTTAGGAGAACAACTAAAACAAAAAGAAAAACACGAAATAAAATTAAACAACGAAGAAAAATTACAAGGCAAAAAAGAAACAAAAATATTGTTTGAAGAAATGGATGGAGTGTGGATAAATATCCAAGGTAAAGATAAAAAGACTAAGGGAAAAGAGAAAAAAGAACTAAAATTAGGAATTTTTTATGAAGGCTGGGAGAAGAAGCATGAGAAAAAAGATAGATATGTACTAAAGAACAAAAAAGCATATGCAAGCTTTGGAAGTAGTAAAGAATTTAGAAAACTAAGACAAGCCAAAATAGCGAAACAATATAATACTGACGAAATAGAAACAAAAATAGTAAATGGAGATGGAGCAAACTGGATAAAAGAAGTTATAAAAGAAGACAATTCACACTTTCAATTAGATCCATTTCATAGAAATCAAGCAGTACTTAAGAACATAGAAGATAAGAAAAAGGCAAAAGAAATAATAAAGAAACTAAGCAATGGTAACATAGAAGAAGGATTAGAAATGATAACAAAACTAATGATAGAAAACAATGATAATCAAAAGAAAATGAAGAAATTACAGGCACTATATAATTACCTAGTAAACAACAAAGAAGGGATAGTGCTCTACAAACTTCGCCCAGACATAAATATGCCGCAACCACCAGAAGGAATTAAATATAGAAATCTAGGAACAATGGAACATAGCATATGTGATATATTAGCACAAAGGATGAAAGGGAATAAAACAAGTTGGTCAATACAAGGAGCCAGTAACTTAGCCAAGATACTAGCAGAAAAAGCAAGCAAAGAATTAGCAACAACAATAAAATCACTACTGAACAAAGAAATAAAAGAAGAAAAGCTTGAAGAAATAATAGAAAAAGTAGGATTAACAGCAGCAGAAGTAAATAAAAAGCCAAAGAAAAGCAAGATATACAAACACAAAAGAGCAAGCATGCCATTTAGTCAATGTTCAGTAACTAACGGAAGAAAAGCCATAAAGGACATGTTAGGTTGCAAATGTGCAAGTCAAATGAACCTAAGTTTTTAATATCTAATATATTATATAACTTAAAAGAATAAGCTAACATACGATACCTATGCTCTAATATAAGCCTAAAAAAATACAACATAATAGAGCATTAATACTGATGAATAAATAGAATTAGACCTAAAAATAGGGCTCTCAGACTTATTGTTATTCTATAATCATAAGTCTAGTATTATAGAATAACAATTTTGAAATCATTGTAAAGTATATGTAAATTTATTTTTAAAATTGTAGAAAGTATAAATAGAATACTCTTGCCCTATCGGGCATAAAAACATAATTAAAACAGCAAAATTGGATGATTAAATTTAAAAATAATAATTTTGCCAACTTTTACTTGACAGTATCAGGATGTCATTGCAATTTGACTTTCTATTGGATTTAAGGTATATACTTCTTCTTCTGAGGATAAATTTATATAGGTAATACTGTCTACTGTTGTTACATACTCCACTTTTCCTATAGGTGATTTAGTATTTAAACCTGTACTTATTTTAGGACCTTTTTGCAATTCCGAAATAGTAGTGTTTAATGGGCCTTTATTTGTATCTACAAATCTTGTAATTCCTATAAGCTGTTTAATACTGTTGTTGATATCACTAAAATAAAGGGGTACTGCCATTTTACCTTTTGGGATATTACTGGTTGCTGGAGTATATGGTATGTTTGCAAGATAATTGATATGTAAAATTAATGGTTTAATATTGTATGTCTCATTGTCTGTATTTGGGCTAATAGATATTTTGTATTCTCCATTTGGTAAATTTAGAGTTGATTGAGATAAATCGATTTTTTTAATATATGGGATATTATCGTCTATATTAATTGAGGAAAATTCTTGATTAACTTTATATAGAGGCATTTTTTTATAGATACTTTCTTCTTTATAAATAATTACATTAAAAAGATATTGATTATTAATAGGTAAGGTTACCGGTGAATTTGAGTTAATTGCAATGGTTATTTCTTTGGGATTATAAATTAACGTATCAGATATATTTGATGTTACCCAAATTTGTGGAGTCTCATTGTGTTTAGCTATTGTTGATATAGAATCATTTAAGATGGGGCTAGTTGAAATCGATATACCTGTTGCTACTAAACATATTAATAAGATAGTAATTAAATTTCGGAATGCTTTTGCCATTAAATCCCCCCTCTATTCATTTGTAATAACTTCTAATTATATTGTATAATAACTTGTACTAAAAATAAATGTACAATCTACGACAAAGAATTACAAAAATCTACATAAAGGTATATATTGTTTGTATATATGGATTAATTGTATAAATGTTATAAAATAATAAAATTTTGAAAGGAGTAATTATGAATAATAGGGAGTTTAATGTTGGAGATAAATTTGTTACGGAAATAATAGATTTAACATCAGAAGGAAAAGGCATAGCTAAAATAGAGGGATTTACAGTTTTTGTTGATGGAGGATTGCCTGGGGATAAAGGAAAAATTGAAATAACAAAAATAAAGAAAAATTTTGGGTTAGGGAAAATGGTAGAACTAACTTTTCCTTCTGTAAATAGAGTTAAGCCTAAGTGCAGGTTATCAGGTATATGTGGAGGATGTCAATTACAGGAACTTGATTATACTAAACAGTTGAAGATAAAAACTGACATTGTAAAAAACAACATTGAAAGAATAGGAAAACTAAAAGATATAAAGATAAACGATACAATAGGTATGAAACAACCTTATCGATATAGAAATAAAGCTCAATTTCAGGTTGGGAAAAAAGGAAAAGATATTGCTATAGGATTTTACCAAATAGAAAGTCACGATATAATAAATGTGGATAAATGTATACTGCAAAATGATATTAATGATAAGATTATTGATATAGTAAGAAAGTATATGAAAGATTTTAAAATCAAGCCATATGATAGGAAAAGTAAAAAAGGTATAATTAGACACATTTTAACTAGAGTATCTTCTTATACAGGTGAAATCATGGTTATTATTGTTACAAAGACAGATATATTACCTTATTCTAATGAGTTTATACATCTTTTAATTGGTAAAATTCCACAAATAACTAGTATTATTCAAAATGTTAATAAAAAGAATAGCTCTGAAATCTTAGGGATGAAAAATAAGGTACTTTTTGGAAATGATAGAATTACTGATTCAATAGGAAATTTAAAGTTTAGCATATCACCTATGTCTTTTTATCAAGTAAATCCTACACAAACTCAAGTGCTATATAATAAAGCTTTAGATTATGCACATTTGGTTGGTAATGAAGTTGTTTTTGATATTTATTGTGGAATTGGTACTATATCTTTATTTTTAGCGCAAAGAGCAAAGAAAGTATATGGAATAGAAATAGTTAAGGAAGCTATAAAAGATGCAAGGATAAATGCTAAATTAAATAATATAAATAATGTTGAATTTTACGATGGAAAAGCAGAAGATATTTTACCTAATCTATACAAAGATGGTATAAAAGCAGATGTTATTGTCGTAGACCCTCCTAGAAAGGGCTGCCATAAATCAGTGATAGAAATGATAATAAAAATGAGACCTAAAAAAGTAATATACGTATCCTGCAATCCTTCTACTTTGGCAAGAGATCTTAAGTATTTAGATGAAGGCGGATATAAGGCAGTAGAAGTGCAGCCTGTAGACATGTTTCCACAGACAGGGCATGTTGAGTGCGTGGTATTGATATCAAGGGTGGATAAATAAATAACTTAAAAGTGTATTAAATAAAGGGTTTCCAGACATTTAGTTTTTCTCTTGGCTACTTTGCCGTAGGTGACAATGTCAGGAAAGCCTTGTTTTTTGTTTGCGATAACATATCAACTGCTTTGAAAATAATAGGGTTGAGTTGATAGGTTAGATAACGGACATTTTTGTGTAAACCAGCGGTAAACCAGGGGGACGTCAGACTGTGTACAAAGTCCAATAATTGGTTAACATAATACAGACAAAATATGCTACAATTAACCTAACAATATTAGAAAGAATGGTGGTAGCATGAGGTATATAGAAGGAATAAATAGAAAAAGTAAAATTGTATTTCCTGAATATATAGATGACTATGTTACAGAAAACAATGCTGTAAGAATAATAGATGCGTTTGTACAATCTCTAGATATGGGTGAATTAGGATTTAAAAATACAATAGTAAAAGATAGAGGAAGGCCTCCATATAACCCAAAGGACCTTCTTAAGCTATACATTTATGGTTATATGAATAAAGTTACATCATCAAGAAAATTAGAAAAAGCTACACAAACAAATATAGAAGTAATGTGGTTACTAAGAAGACTAACACCTGACTTTAAAACAATAGCTGATTTCAGAAAAGATAATAAAGATGCTATCAACAATGTATTTAAACAATTTGTAGCACTATGCAAAGAATGGGACTTTATGGTAAAGAATTAGTAGCTATAGATGGATCTAAATTTAGAGCATCTAATTCAAAGAAAAATAACTTTAACACTAAAAGCCTAAATCGTAAGATCAAATATCTAGAAGAAAAAATTGCAAAATACATGAATGAATTAGAAGAAAATGATACTAAAGAATCCACAGATCGTAAACCGACAGGAAAAGAGATCAAAGAAAGAATTAGAGAACTCAAAGAACGAAAAGAAAAGTATGAACAATATAAAGAAGAAATAAAAAAAAGGTGAAACAAAAGAAATTTCAACAACAGACCCAGATTCAAGGTTAATGTCTGTAAACAACAATGGTATTGATGTATGTTACAATATTCAAACAGTTTTAAATATGACAAAGAAGAAAATATCTATATATGCTCTAAAGGAGAAAGACTTTATTGTAGAAGAAAAAAACCTATAGATGAAAACACAAAAGAAATAGTATATACAAACTATGAAGCATGTAGTAAATGTGAATATAAAAACAAATGCACAACAAGTAAGAAAGGAAGACAAATTAAAAGATCAATAAACCAAGACTTTCTAGATATAGTTGATAAAAGAACCATAGAAAACAAAGAGCTTTACAAGCAAAGGCAAATGATAGTAGAACATCCCTTCGGGACAATAAAAAGAGGATTTGGTATAACGTATTTCCTGACAAGAAGTTTAAAGTCAGTAAAAACGGAGACCTCTTTGGCCTTTTTAGCCTATAACATGAAAAGAGCAATAAATATAGTAGGAATAAAGGAGATAATGAGAAAGCTAACAGGCAAAATAGCACCTATTAGCTTTTCTTTACATAAATATCCCATATTATTTGGTAATATTATTTAGATTTATATAAAAAGTCGTTAAGTGATATTGGAATAATTACCCATTAACACACAGTCTGACGGTTCTAGTGGCTTAAGGGAACCAAAAGAGCTTATTTTTAAAACACAGGAACTGTCCCCGTGATATGCCTGTGATATGCTGGAACCGTCCCTGTGATATGTATGGGAGTTGTGGCGCAGTTTATAGAAGAAAACGATGGGGACCTACCAATAAGTATAAGAAGTATGTTTGGAACTGCAAAACTAGAGATGAAAATGGCTCTGAAGCTTGTAGCATGAAAGAAGTAGACGAGGAAAAATTAAAAGCAGCGTTTATTAGGGTAGCTAATAAGGTAATTAAAGATAGTGATGGTTTTATAAAGAAAATGACGGACAACATTGAAAAGGTTTTAAATGAAAATAAAAATGATGAAGAACTAAATATAATTGATTCAAAACTTGAAATGCTTAAAGAACAGATTACAAATCTAGTAAGACTAAATTCTAGAAGTAGTATAGACAGGGATATTTATGATGAAGAATACAACAGACTGATTTTGGAGATGGAGAATTTAAGAAGCCAGCGTTTAGCATACACTAAAACTGAAATGGAGTGTAAAAATAATTATTCAAGGGTTAGGAAGATAGAGAAAATACTAAATGGACATGAAATGATAAAGAGATTTGATGAAGAATTGTTTGGGGGATTAGTGGAAGAGATAAGAGTTATATCATTGGTTGAAGTGGAGTTTGTTTTGAAGACGGGGGTAGTGGGTAGGGAGAAATTATAACTAAATATGTTAGAAAATTATAAAAACAATATGGTATAATATGGGTGTAGCTATTTAGTAATAGTTGCACCCATATTTTGTTTTTTGGAGGCGTAATATATGCTAACTATTAAAGAATATATTGCTAAACGTAAAAAGAGGACAAGCTAAACGAATTTGATATTAATAAACTTTGCACAAACTACATATTTGAATATTTTAATCATTATTTAGATATTACTGAGATTTACTAGAATACTATTCTTAATAATGAGCGACTCTAAAAATACTGTAAGCAATTGCAAAAATATGAAAAGTATATTCAAGATTGGCTTGTCACTATGTATGATGAGTATGGGAAATACATGCATCGAAATATCGGTAGAGTCCTTGAGGGAGAAGATATTTTTCTTTTTTATAGCGAAGAGCATGAGTTTAGAAATATTTCTTATGAATGCTATTCAAAATTAATTAAAAAATACCCTTTTTTAAAAAATCAAGCAGATATGATATATAGATTTATAAAGGGCCATCATAGGGTGCTGAGTGAGAAGTATACAAAATATTCTCAGTTACTTTTTTACACAGGCAATAGATGATTGGATAGAAGAAACAAAAGCAAAATATGGTATTAGTATTCCTGCGTTTGCAAACTTTTATGTTGAAAGATTTTATGATTTAAAAGATAAATGGCCATCTTCTCATAAGAAAAAATCTGACATACCTTATTTTAAATATGACTATGACTATAAGCAAAAGAAAAATCTATTCAATCTTGATTCAGTTTACACAAAGATATCAAATAAACCATTTATCGGAGGAAAGAAGCAAGAGCTGGAATTAATTATGATGTATTATTGGTTACATAATATTGAAATTGATAATAAATATTGGGATGAATATTCTTCAAAGGTGATAGGAATTTTGAATAAGTAGAATAATACAATTTTGTTGATATATTATTAGTTAGCTGGATTAAGAAGAGTACACACTACTAAAATTTTTAAGTTTTTTAGAGGCTTAGAAGAATCCTATAAAATAGGTAGTTGCAGAATAAAAAAATGAACTTATCCACAGAAAAACAAGATAAAAGATGCGATAGCATAAGAAAATCCACAAAAAAGAGCATAAGAAACCGAAGGTTAATTAAACCTTTAATTTTTATCAATATTCAATTATGTTCAAATTATGCTATTAATGTTTTTATCGCTAGAGGATTATCGTGATTTTCTTGAGTTTTAAACAGAAGTATGAAAGCAATTAATTGAGATATACAAGCCAATAAAATATCAGATTTCAAGGAAACTGTATTACGAACTTTTGTAACTTTTAACTGCATAAAATTTTTAATTTGCGATATAGACCTTTCAATAATGGTCCTTCGCTTGAAAAGTAAAATCCATTTCAAGCTATCGCGAGGAAAAGAAGCATTAAATCTGTAACTATGATGGATAGTAAGTTGTTTAATCCGCCCACATTTTGACTTGGTGCAGGGATTATCACAATTAAGAATATAGGTAGTTTTACCATTTATAATGGTTTTCTTTACCTTAGGGCAGATATACTTAATTCTATCAGCACGACCTTTTTCTCTAGTAATACCGTCGTAGACCATAGGTAAAGAAGGATCTAAAGGGCAAAGAGGAACACCAAGTTCATTAAAACCAGGTTCAGGTAAATTAGAGGAATTTCTAGGATTAATATTGATAATAGGCATAATATTTTTAGAATGTAGATAAGCATAATTATCATCAGCATCAAAACCAGAATCTCCAATAAAGTATTTATAATTAAAATTAGGATGAATACTAAAAAAAGTTTCAAGAGAAGGAATTAGAGATTTAGCATCATATAAATCCTTAATCCCTTGTGGAGTAAGGTCAAAAGACAAACTATTATCAGAGTCATAAAAATTAACATCTCTAATAAGGCCAAAACCATTAGTAGAAATAACAGCTTTTTGATAATAACCAAAATGACCATTAAGGTAACAAAACTTAGCGTCTTTATTAGAAGATGCCGATTTAGGCATTAGACTTTGAGCATATTTTTCGATATCAAAATTAGAATTAGGATTACCTTTATTAATAGATTTATCATAAGCTTTCGCTTTACGTAGCTGAGACTGGTAAAACTTAGGATTATTTTCAGTCACATAAGGTTCAAAGCCAGTAGTATCAGTAATTAAAATAGAAGAAAGAAAAGGGCTAACATCTTTAGCTAATTCATCAGTGACATCAACAAGACAATGAAACATTTCTCTTAACTCATCAGAGAAAGTAGATTTAAACCTAGAGAACTGTGACTTATGAGGAATTCTAAGGAAACCACAAAAGCTACGCATCTCAGAAGAAATATGTAAAAAAGAAATTAAAAGGTCAATAGTAGGGATAGATAAAATATTTTTAAGAACAAAAGCTAAAAGCATAGACTCAAGAGAAAAATCTCTATTAGTACCTTTATTAGAATAATACCTTTGATAAAAAGAAAAAGGAATAAACTTAGAAATATCAATAAATTGATCAAATAAAGAAAGTAAATCACTTTGATTTTGATAAAAAAAATTATCAAAATCAGAAGAAATATCACAAAAGTTTAATTGTTTAGCTTGAACTGGCATGGTTTTCTCCTTTCTTTGAGTTATTAACAATTTCTTATTATATATATACCCAAAAATGGGGGAAAACCATCCATTTCAATAGATTTAAATGTAGTATTTATGCTAGTTGTAGTATTTTGCAACGAGCTAATCCTATAAAAGTTAAGGGGGAACTAGGAAGATGGAGCAAGCAAGTAATGTTAAGCAATTTTTAAAGCTTTTGGAAAGGTACAAAGTATACAGCGGGGTCTTTTTTCGTGGGCAATCAGAGAAATACAGTACTATTACTTCCAGCATTTCTCGAGATATAGGATATTATCAGAATGAGCATTTAATATATGCTGAAACAATTAGTATGAAACGAGACGAATTTGAAGTTTTTAATTCGCCAATTGAACGATTATCAAAAATGCAACATTATGGAATACCCACTAGATTAATTGATGTAACTGTTAATCCTTTGATTGCGCTGTTTTTTGCAGTACAAAATACTAATGATAAATATTCAGGAAATGTTTATGTATTTATACAAAAAGAGCATCCACTACATAGTAAACATGTTAGATTACTTGCACTTTTAGCAACTTTAAGTGATTATAGCATTAATGAGATTAAAAAAACTTATACGAAGTATTATGAAGATAATATATCAGAGGAAGAAATACTGTTAATGGTACAGGAACCTGCTTTTGTAGAATATACTGAAGCTTTAAAAAATACTAATAGTCGCTTGTTTAATCAAAAAGGAACATTTGCAGTGTGTGGAAATGAGGTTATTAATGGTGTAATCCAAAAGAAAATAAAACCCTTAGATAAAGTGTGTCCAGTTAGGGTAATTAGAATTCCATATGAATATAAATTATCTGTCAAAAGAGAATTAGATGAGCACTATGGAATTAATAAACCTATAATATATCCAGAGCTACCATCAGTTGCTGATTATATAAAAGAAAAGTATAAAAGTGAAAATTTAAATATAGATGGTACATTTAGCATAGTAGAGGTAAAAGATATTTCACATTTAGCAGTCAAACGTATATCTATAAAAATAGTATTGGAGAAAACACTACAAATTCACCAAATAAAACAAATTGGTAAATCCATAATTGATAAATATACAGAAAATAATGATGTTGTCTGGATATATATTGCTAAAAATGGCGACGACTATATAATGAATAACTGGATTTTAAGAGGACAATGGATAAGTGACAAGTTAGACGATAAATTTAGACCGCTACCAATCGGAAAGCCTGATGGTAATGGATATTATTGGGATCATAGCAAGTCGTATAGTACATTGGCAGATTATTATTCACAATATGTTTTTGATGATGATAAAAATCTTTATGTCTATTATGAAAAGGTGTATTCAAACATAAAAACGATATATAATAATCTTTATACTGCCTTTCAATCTATGGGTATAAATGAATTTGCTTCGATAGTTAATAAGCACAAAAAAACTATACATGAAGCATTTATGTTATTTGGCGAGTTTGGACGTTCAAAAAATAAAGAATTCGATGATTATTTAGATAATTATCAACAGGTGGCTTTACAACTTGATAAAATTCAATTATGGGTAAAAAGAAATGATTTAAATGAAAGAGCAAAACATTATCAAATATTTCAATGTTTTCAATATGCTAAAAAACATGTTGATATTATCGATCATAAAAGTTCAAAATGGATGAAAAGACTGAATGTTACTGAGGCAGATTTTAATAGAATTGACCCACAAAATAGATCTAAAAACGATTATCAATATAGATCAACATTACCGTTAAATCCAAATGCTCTTATTGTTGAATTTGATGTTGATATCTGTAAGAATTCTGATAATACATTTAGGATAAAAGGGAAAACTAACTTATTTGATAAAGCTATTCTGATGCTATCAGTAAGAGATATGAATGGTAAATTACAAGGCCAAAGTAAGGCTGAAGTAAATGATGGTTGTTTTGACTTTGGAGTATTTAGTAATAAAGGTTCTGGATATAGTTCAGGAAAATATAAGGCTGAAATATCGCTTTCTATACCAAATGTTCAGCCAAAAGAATTTGTACAAAAGGCAGGAATTGAATATGAAAACCTAGCTGGTGAGTATATGGATAGGACTGGATTTGGCCCTACTTTGAAATATGAAAAAGAATTTATTATATAGTAAGATATTAATTAACTATAGATATAAATTCATTTATATAAACGAGGGGGAATTATAATGGATTATGTGCTAGATTCTTTAGCCAAAATGGCAGCAAAACATAAAATTGTTCCATTTATAGGTGCAGGTTGTTCTATACCACATTTATCTTATGGCTGGGACAGTTTAGTTGCAGAAATGAAAAATGAAATTAATAGTTCATATAGCGACCACCTTGAAGTTGCACAAGAGTTTATAAACAAACGTGGGAAGAAGGGATTGTGTGAATTTTTAAAGGAAAAGCTACTGATAGATAAGTTTGAAGATAAGAAGGGATTTACTCATATTGCAATAATGAGCCTTGGTATAAAATTAATATATACTACTAATCAAGATAATGTTATGGAAAAATGTTTTGAAAAATATGGTAGAGAATATAGGAAAATTGTAACTCTTGACGACTTGGCGCAATCTGTACCAGGTGAAAACTTGTATATTAAGTTTCATGGAGACCTTTTTTACGAAGAATCAGTAGTTTTTACACAGAAAGACTACGAAAACAGGATGATTAATGACGATTGCTTTCTTGATATAAGGCTAAGGTCTGATTTATTAGGAAAGAGCCTTCTGTTTATTGGATACAGTTTTAGAGATGATAATATAAGGAAGATCTTTGAAGAAATCAATTCATCATTCAAAGGAAAGTTGCCACCTTCATACCTAATTGCATACTCATATAGTAAGGAATTACATGATGTGTGTAGCAAATATAATGTAAAATTAGTCAATCCACAGGATTATTTCCCTAAGTGTGATAATAGAGAAGCTTTTGAAAAGTTCCTGTACGAGTTGGTTGAAAAGACATTCACCTATAAAATACATCAACAAATTGATGATATGTTCCACCCTAAAATTCCTCCAACACAAAGAGTAATCAGTGCTTTTGAATTGAAAATATTGAAAGAAATTGTTTCCAAGGAGAATTTTTCAGAATCTCTAGATAAATTTAGAGCTTTGCTAGATCAAACATCAATACCTCTTGATTTTGAAAAGGATGTCGCAGAATTATTTTTTACATTATGTAGAAATTGCTCTACAAGCCAAGATGTAGTTAAACTTAATGATGCAGCATTTAATATGTTAATTAAGAACAGAAGTATAAGATTTGAAATTTTGGCTCACTTGATGGCAATTGGTAATGTAAGAGAAAAAAATAGAGGCTTTGATATATATCTACCTAAAATAAAAGGTATACCAAGAGAACTATACATTATTGCAGTAGCAAGAGCTATTGAATTATTAAACGAATGGGGTAGAAAAGTTACAGAGCAATTTAGAAGTTATGTTATAAGTTGGGTGGACAGTAGTATGAATTTTGAAGAAATACCATTAGATGTGCAACAGTATGTAAAAAGAAATATAGATTGGGCATGGAAGGAATACACTACATATGAGTATCCATTAAAAAGGCAGCAAAGACTTAAGGATTTTCCACTTTTTAAGAGTAGATCAAGTTATGAAGAAATTCTAAATGATATGTTAAACATGATGCCCAAAAGATTTAATAGTCCATATGAAGAATAAAAAAGGTATAGTTCAAGTAAGAGAATTATTATAGTTGATAACTTAATTATTAAAAAAAGTTTTATTGCGGTGATTATTTTTTTATATTTGTAAAATAGTCAATCTAAAACACTTCTCACTTTTAAGAAATATACTATTACATAAAACTAATAATTCTCTGTATGAGCATCATCATTCTATCAAAACATATGATGTATAATTAAACATATGAGGTGTTTTCTTTTAATCTAAAATCTAATCTCTATGCATGTGGAGTCAGTAGTATTGATTAAAAGAAAACACAGCTAGGAAATGTTGAAATTTTATTGAAAATAGAGGTTTTGTGTAAAATGAATATGTTCCCATGAACGAGGATAGAAAACAGTGCCCTACATTTGATTGTAGGGTTTTTTGTTTTACAGGAAAATGTTTTTTATGTAGAAATAAACAAATATATTTTACGAAGAGGGAAGTTGTTTTGTGATTGGGGAAATTGAATAATTTTAGGAGGTTCTTTGCATTATTCTAAAATAAATATCAAATTTAAAATCTCATTTTCAATGAGCTATCGCTTTATACTCTTTTTTTCTGCTGTAAAAAAGAGTAATTATGCAATTTCCTCAAACAATAAATTGTATAATAAGTGATGAAAATATGTTTATGGGAATCTTTTCGTGATTTGGTCATTACTTTGATATTCACATTTTTAAATTTTTTATAAATACACTTTTGCTTTGGAATAATATAGTTAAATTAATGATTATAAATAAACTAATTTAATACCAATCAGCCGTCAATATATGGGCTTTACGTCGATATATTGACGGCTATAATATTGATAAATTAAAAAAATATATCAAAAAATTGACTTTCACAAAATTATGCAAGTTAAAAATATTAAAAAATCAAGGTTCAGAACATTAAAAAAATTGGCATGAAATATGCTATACTTAATATTAAGAATATTATGAAATATTTGCAATAATTTCAACAACAATGTTGTGGGAGAGGGGGATATTATTGAGAATTGAAAAACATCCTATTTTGGAATTTAAGAGAGGAAGAAAAATCAAATTTACCTTTGATGGAAAAGAAATGGAGGGCTATGAAGGTGAAACTATTGCTGCAGCTTTGCATGCAGCTGGAGTAAAAGTTTTAAGGGAGAGTATAAATGCACATCGCCCACGTGGTTTTTATTGTGCAATTGGAAACTGTTCTTCATGTCAAATGATAGTAAATGGTGAACCAAATGTAAAAACATGTATAACAGAGCTTAAAGAAGGTATGGTAATAGAGACGCAACAAGGAAGGGGGAAATATTTTGATTAATAGTGAGGTAGCTATTATTGGAGGAGGTCCTGCTGGATTATGTGCTGCTATTAGTGCTGCTAAAGCAGGAGCAAAGGTAGTATTAATAGATAGAAACAAAAGATTAGGAGGACAGTTAATTAAGCAAACCCATATGTTTTTTGGTTCCGAAAAGCAATATGCTTCTACTAGAGGATTTGATATAGCAAATATATTGCTAAATAAACTTGAAAAATATAAAGATAGGGTTTATATACTTAATGATACAACAGTTTTAGGTATGTATGAAGACGGAATGATAACATTGGAATTAAAAGGGAAATATGAAAAATTAAAATCCAAGGCTACTGTAATTGCCACTGGAGCTAGTGAAAAGACATTAGCATTTCCTAACAATGATTTGCCTGGCATATATGGAGCTGGGGCGGTTCAAACATTGATGAATGTCTACGGGGTAATGCCAGGTCAAAAGGCATTAATGGTGGGAGCTGGTAATATAGGACTTATTGTAAGCTATCAACTGCTTCAAGCTGGTGTAGATGTAGTGGCAATAATAGACGCTTCTCCTAGAATTGGAGGATACTTAGTACATGCTGCTAAAGTGAGAAGAATGGGAGTACCTATTTATACTAGATATACTGTTAAGAAAGCAATAGGAGAAAGGTTTCTTGAAAAAGCTATAATATGGGAACTAAATGAGGATTGGAAGCCCATAATAGGGACTGAAAAAGAATTTGATGTTGATGTTATGTGTATTTCTGTAGGGTTATCGCCTTTAAGCGAATTATTATTTCAGGCAGGATGCGAAATGAAGTATATACCTGAACTAGGAGGACAAGTACCTATAAGAAATGAAGAATATGAAACTACTAAAGAAGGTATATTTGTTGCAGGAGATGTTTCTGGGATAGAAGAAGCAAGTAGTGCTATGGTAGAAGGATATCTTGTAGGACTTTGTGCAGCTAAAAAAATTGGGCGGATTCATGAAAGGTTTGATGAATTAGTAAAAAATTATAAAGGACAGTTAAAATCACTACGCTCTGGACCTACAGGTAGCAAGATAAGGTTAGGAATGGAAAAATTGATGGGAGGTGTTATTTAATGATAGAAAGTACTGGAGTACCAACTATGGAAATGGTAAGAGAAGTTTTCCCATCTAAAGATAGGATTAATAAGGGACCTGTAGCAGTCATAGAATGTTATCAGAAAATACCGTGTAATCCTTGTTCGACTGTATGTGTAAGAAAAGCTATAAAAGAGTTTGACGATATAAATGATAGACCTATAATTGATACAGATATATGTAATGGTTGCGGAATGTGTATAAGTAAATGCCCGGGATTAGCTATTATGGTAGTAGATGGAAGTTATTCAGAAGATAAAGTTATATTTAGAATTCCTTATGAGTTTTTACCTTTGCCTAATGAAGGAGATATAGTTAAGGGGTTAAATAGGAAAGGAGAATATATTGGAGACGTTAAAGTATTAAAAGTACAATCTCCAAAATCCTTCGATAAGACAAATGTTATTCACGTAGCTGTAGATAGAAAGTTGCTTTATGAATTTAGAAATATAAAAGTTGAACCTAATGAAATAAAGGAAGAAGAAACTATAATTTGTAGATGTTCGGATGTAACATTAAAGGAAATAAGAAAATTGATTAAAGAAGGATATACAAGTGTCGATGAGATAAAAAGAATAACTCGAGCAGGTATGGGACCATGTCAAGGAAGAACTTGTGAACAACTCATATTAAGAGAAATATCAATTATGACTGGTAAAAATATAGCAGAGCTTAAACCTGCTACTAAGAGGCCTCCTGTAAAAGGTATAAAGTTAGATGCTATTGCCAAAGCTGCTAGAGGAGGTGAATCTAATGATTAATACTGCAGATGTTGTAGTAATTGGTGGAGGTATATCTGGATGTTCTATAGCATACAATCTTGCCAAAAAAGGTGTAAGAAATGTTGCTGTGATTGAAAAAAATTTTCTTGCTAGTGGTTCTACTGGAAGGTGTGGTGCTGGTATTAGACAACAATGGGGTACGGAAATGAATTGTAAATTATCTATGGCTAGCATAAAATTTTATGAAAATGCAGTAGAAGAGCTTCAATATGACAGGGATATTGAATTTAAACAAAGTGGTTACTTGATGGTAGCGTCTACTTCTAAAGAAGATGAACAGTTTAAAAAGAATGTTGAGTTAGAAAAACAATTAGGGATAAATGTTGAGTTTTTGACTCCTGAGGAAGCTAAAAAGATTGTGCCATATCTAAATACTGATTTAGTGACAAGTGCTACTTTTTGTCCAGATGACGGACATTTAAACCCTTTTTTAACAACAGACGCTTATGCAAAGGCAGCAAAAAGACTTGGAGTAAAGATATATACTAATACTGTAGTAACAGGGATAAAGGTGGATAAAGGTAGGATTGAAGGGGTGATAACTGATAAAGGCGAAATATCCACAAGGATTGTTGTAAATGCAGCAGGAGGGTATTCAAAACAGATAGGTGAAATGGTAGGTATTGATTTGCCTGTATATTCAGAAAGACATCAGATTTTAGTGACGGAACCTGTTGAACCAATGCTAGGTCCTATGGTTATGGGGTTTGCACTGAATGTGTATTGCCAGCAATCTCCAAATGGAACATTTATCATGGGTAGAGGAGACGATACTGAACCAAAGGATTTGAGGATAACATCTGGTTGGAAGTTCTTAGATGAGATGAGTAAAACAATAACGGAATTATTACCACCAATAGGAAAATTAAGAATAGTAAGACAATGGGCTGGGCTTTATAATATGACTCCAGATAAACATCCTATATTAGGACCAGTTAAAGAAGTTGAAGGTTTTTATCTTGCTATTGGATTCAGTGGTCATGGATTTATGTTAGGACCTGTAACTGGATTATTAATAGCTGAACAAATACTTGGAGAGGAAAATACTATAGACGTAAGCTCTCTTGATAAAGACAGATTTGAAAGAGGAGAATTAGTATTAGAACCATCTGTTGTGTAGAAAAAATTAAATTTTAAGAAGGATTTTCATATATATGAATAGAATTATAGTATAAGTATGTATTAACTAAATAATTTTTAAAATAATTAAAATTTAATTAAGGGAATTGCAAAATTTCACGAAATATTTTAAATATGCAATTTCCTAAACATTAAATTTAACAAAAAGGAGGAGTAATATGTCAAACAATTGTTTTATGTTAAAAAAACCATGTAATGAACCAGTGAGGTCTTATTCTCCGGGGAGTACGGAGAGAAAAAGGATTAAACAAAAGCTTGAAGAGTTAAGGAGTAAGCAAATTGAGATACCTCTTATCATTGGAGGGAAAGAAGTTAAAACGGGAAATATTGGTAAGTGTGTAATTCCTCATAATAAGAATCATGTTCTTGCTACTTACCATAAAGCAGGGAAAAGAGAAGCGGAAATGGCTATTGAAGCTTCTTTAAAGGCAAGAAGGAAATGGGAGAGTATGGATTGGAGGCATAGAGCTTCAATATTTTTAAAAGCTGCTGAACTATTATCTGGGCCTTGGAGGGACACTTTAAATGCCGCAACTATGCTTGGACAGAGTAAGACAATTTTTCAAGCAGAGATAGATTCCGCTTGTGAGTTAATTGATTTTTTAAGATTCAATGCATACTTTATGTCAGAAATATATAAAGATCAGCCAGAGTATACTAAGGATTATGTTGATGTTGTTGAATACAGAGGATTAGAAGGTTTTGTATTTGCTATAACACCTTTTAATTTTACTTCAATTGGAGGGAATTTAGGTATAGCACCTGCTATGGCTGGTAATACAGTGGTTTGGAAACCTTCAAGAACAGCTGTGTATTCAAATTATTTTGTAATGAAACTTTTACAAGAAGCAGGTCTGCCTGATGGAGTAATCAACTTTATTCCTGGAGAAAGCAGTGAAATATCTGATACTATTTTAGAAAATGAATGGTTAGCAGGTATACATTTTACAGGTTCAACAAAAGTATTTAAACATTTATGGAAAACAGTAGGACAAAATATTGATAAATATAGGAGTTACCCAAGACTTGTAGGGGAAACGGGAGGAAAAGACTTCATTTTTGCTCATAATTCTGCTGATATAAATGCACTTGTTACAGCTATAGTTAGAGGGGCTTTCGAATTTCAAGGACAAAAATGTTCTGCTGCATCTAGAGCGTATATACCAAGTAGTATTTGGAACAAAGTAAAAGAAAGATTAATAAATGAAATCTCTACTATTAAGATGGGAGATGTAGAGGATTTCACAAATTTTGTTAGTGCAGTTATTGATAAAGAATCATTTGACAAAATTAAATCATATATAGATTTTGCGAAGAACTCAAGTGAAGCTGAGGTTATTTGTGGTGGCAAATGTGATGATAGCATAGGTTATTTTATTGAACCAACTGTAATAGTAACACAAAATCCTAGATTTAAAACTATGGAAGAAGAAATATTCGGTCCTGTAATAACCATATATGTTTATGAAGATAAAGATTTTGAGGAAACATTGAAGCTTTGTAACGAAACTTCACCTTATGGCCTAACAGGCGGAATTTTTGCTAGAGATAGAGAAGTTATAATTCAAATGGAAGAAAAATTGAGATATGCAGCAGGTAATTTTTATATAAATGATAAACCAACAGGAGCTGTAGTAGGACAGCAACCTTTTGGAGGTGCAAGAGCTTCAGGGACCAATGATAAAGCTGGAAGCAAGCTAAATCTTATAAGGTGGATGAGCCCAATGCTTATTAAAGAAACTTTTGTTCCACCTAAAAAATATGAATATCCTTTTATGAAAGATAATTAATACTCTGGTTTTCCAGAGTATTTTTAAGTAAAATTTCGACACTACAATAGTTATGCAATTTCTTCAAATAATTTAAGTAATATTAAAATTTTAGAAGGATTATTTAAGTATATATAGAATAATATAATAATAAAAAGAAAAATTCTTAGAGTATAATTTTAGTAGGCAAAAACAACAAAAATGAAAAAGATGCCCGAAAGCACCTTTAACATATATGAATCATCCAATATAATAGTAATTAATAAGAAAACTATAAAAGGGATGATTACATGTATAATATAAGTTTAGATGAAAAAGAAATTAATTTCAAGAACTTAGAGAAAATTATATATAAGCTTGTATGCCGACAGGCATGTGAAATGCTCGTAGAGCTATTAGAAAAATTAGATAATAAATTAATGAAAGAAAGAGATAAAGAAGAATATAGAAATAAAGGATTAAAGAAAACTACCATAAAAACAATAATGGGCGAAATTGAATATAAACGTAGAATATATCAATATACTACACAAGAGGGTAAAAGAGGTTACAAATGCCTTTTAGATGAATACTTAAAAATGGAAACCATAGGACATATATCTACAAATCTAGTAGAAAAAATAGTAGATCTAGCAACAGATGAATCATATAGAAAAACAGCAAATAAAATAACAGAAATGACAAACCAAAGTATAAGTCATTCAGCAGCTTGGAACATAATACAAAACTTAGGAGAACAACTAAAACAAAAAGAAAAACACGAAATAAAATTAAACAACGAAGAAAAATTACAAGGCAAAAAAGAAACAAAAATATTGTTTGAAGAAATGGATGGAGTGTGGATAAATATCCAAGGTAAAGATAAAAAGACTAAGGGAAAAGAGAAAAAAGAACTAAAATTAGGAATTTTTTATGAAGGCTGGGAGAAGAAGCATGAGAAAAAAGATAGATATGTACTAAAGAACAAAAAAGCATATGCAAGCTTTGGAAGTAGTAAAGAATTTAGAAAACTAAGACAAGCCAAAATAGCGAAACAATATAATACTGACGAAATAGAAACAAAAATAGTAAATGGAGATGGAGCAAACTGGATAAAAGAAGTTATAAAAGAAGACAATTCACACTTTCAATTAGATCCATTTCATAGAAATCAAGCAGTACTTAAGAACATAGAAGATAAGAAAAAGGCAAAAGAAATAATAAAGAAACTAAGCAATGGTAACATAGAAGAAGGATTAGAAATGATAACAAAACTAATGATAGAAAACAATGATAATCAAAAGAAAATGAAGAAATTACAGGCACTATATAATTACCTAGTAAACAACAAAGAAGGGATAGTGCTCTACAAACTTCGCCCAGACATAAATATGCCGCAACCACCAGAAGGAATTAAATATAGAAATCTAGGAACAATGGAACATAGCATATGTGATATATTAGCACAAAGGATGAAAGGGAATAAAACAAGTTGGTCAATACAAGGAGCCAGTAACTTAGCCAAGATACTAGCAGAAAAAGCAAGCAAAGAATTAGCAACAACAATAAAATCACTACTGAACAAAGAAATAAAAGAAGAAAAGCTTGAAGAAATAATAGAAAAAGTAGGATTAACAGCAGCAGAAGTAAATAAAAAGCCAAAGAAAAGCAAGATATACAAACACAAAAGAGCAAGCATGCCATTTAGTCAATGTTCAGTAACTAACGGAAGAAAAGCCATAAAGGACATGTTAGGTTGCAAATGTGCAAGTCAAATGAACCTAAGTTTTTAATATCTAATATATTATATAACTTAAAAGAATAAGCTAACATACGATACCTATGCTCTAATATAAGCCTAAAAAAATACAACATAATAGAGCATTAATACTGATGAATAAATAGAATTAGACCTAAAAATAGGGCTCTCAGACTTATTGTTATTCTATAATCATAAGTCTAGTATTATAGAATAACAATTTTGAAATCATTGTAAAGTATATGTAAATTTATTTTTAAAATTGTAGAAAGTATAAATAGAATACTCTTGCCCTATCGGGCATAAAAACATAATTAAAACAGCAAAATTGGATGATTAAATTTAAAAATAATAATTTTGCCAACTTTTACTTGACAGTATCGAAAAATTATAGTCGCTGACATAGGAAAATAGAAAATGATATAATATTTACACAAATAAATTTAATTATTTTAGGAGTGATTTTTTATGTCAGGCGATTTAGGTGAAAAAATTAAAGAATTAAGGACTTCAAAAAAAATGACTTTAAAAGATTTAAGTGAAAAAACTGATTTATCAATAGGGTATTTATCACAACTAGAGCGAGGACTTACTTCTGTTGCTATTGCATCTTTAGAAAGTATAGCTAATGCACTTGATGTAGATTTAAATTATTTTTTTGCACCTCCAGTTAAGAATAATGGAAGGATAATTAGAAGTTATGAAAGAGAAGTTTCACTGATTGAAAATTCAAGATTTATATATTATAACTTAACAAACCATAAGGAATGTAAAAAATTTTCTGCTACTCTTATAACTGTATTACCAGGAGAGGAAATTGAAGAGGTTAGTACATATTCTCATGAAGGGGAAGAATTTGTATATGTATTGGAAGGCATTTTAACAGTTTTTATAGAGAACCAGAGATATGAATTGTATCCTGGTGATTGTTGGCATATAAATTCAATGGTACCACATAATTGGAATAATTATACTAATAAAATAGTGAAATTACTCTCTATACACTCTCCTATGGTCTTTTCTGCGCCTGAGGATAGCAGACATCTATCGATTAATAAAAAAGATTAATATTATGTTGACTAACTGAAGGGAGATAAACAGGTGGATGGAACAATTTTTAATATTCAAAGATATTCTATACATGATGGGCCAGGTATTCGTACTACTGTATTTTTTAAAGGCTGCCCTTTGAGCTGCTGGTGGTGTCATAATCCTGAGAGTCAAAATTTAAATAAGGAAATAATGTACATTGAAAACAGATGTGTTCATTGTGGCACATGTTTTAAAAATTGTAATGAAGAAGCTATTATTTTTAGTAATGGAAAGCCATTAATAGATGATAAAAAGTGTACATTATGTGGAGAATGTATAAATAAGTGTCCTGCGAATGCTTTGGAACTTGTAGGAAGAACTATATCAGTTACAAATTTAATGAAGGAAATTGAGAAGGATGTAATTTTTTATGACGAGTCAGGAGGAGGAGTTACTTTTTCTGGTGGTGAACCCCTATTACAGTTTGAATTTTTAGATAGTTTGCTTGAAGCATGTAAAAAATCAGAGATACATACTGCTATTGATACTTGTGGATATACTTCATGGGAGAGACTAGAGGTTATAGCATCAAAAACGGATTTATTTTTATATGATGTCAAGATTATTGATAATGCTAAACACAAGAAATATATAGGTGTATCAAACGATATTATACTAAAAAATTTAGAAAAATTATCTAAAAATGGGAATAGAATATTTGTAAGAATTCCTATTATCCCAGGTATTAACGATGATGATGATAATATAGACAAAACAGGTGAATTTTTATCTAAACTAAGAATTGAGCAGGTAAATATATTACCTTATCACAGCATAGCTGTGGATAAATATTATAGACTTAGAAAAACGTATAAGTTATCAGGATTGTCAGAGCCCGATACTAACAAGATAAATCAAATTTTAGGCAAGCTAAAGAATTATAATTTAAATGTCAAATTAGGGGGGTAGTTTAAATGAATGAGAGAGTAGCAAATTTAAGACGAAATAGTTTAGACGCAGTGCCTTCCATATCAATTGAAAGGGCAAAATTAGTTACTGAGACCTATAAGAAATATCAAGGGATTGTTTCTATCCCTGTTCTTCGTGCGTTAACCTTTAAGAACTTAATGGAAAATAAAACTATATGTATTAATGATGGAGAATTGATTGTAGGAGAAAGAGGAGAAAAACCGAAAGCTACACCTACTTATCCAGAGTTATGTTGTCATACTATTGAAGATTTAAATGTGATAAATGATAGAGAAAAAATAAATTTTTATGTAAGCGATGAAGTAAAAAAAGTTCAAGAAGAGGAGATAATACCTTATTGGGAAAATAGATCTATTCGCAGCAAAATATTTAGTGAAATGACTGACGAGTGGAAGGACTGTTATGAAGCAGGTGTTTTTACAGAATTTATGGAACAAAGAGCACCAGGACATACTGTTGCTGATGGAAAGATTTATAAAAAGGGTTTTTTAGATTTTAAAAAGGATATACAAAATAGTTTGGAAAACATTGATTATAATAATGACGTTGAAGCTTACCATAAACAAGAGCAATTAAAAGCTATGCTTATATGTGCTGATGCAATTATAAGATATGCTGAAAGACATGCTGAAAAAGCACTAGAACTAGCAGCAGTAGAGAAAGACTCTAAAAGAAAAAGAGAGCTTTTTAAAATAGCTGAAGTATGTAAGCACGTCCCTGCTAATGCTCCAAGGGATTTTTGGGAAGCTCTTCAAATGTATTGGTTTGTTCATATTGGAGTTATTACAGAATTAAATACGTGGGATTCATTTAATCCAGGAAGACTTGATCAACATTTATATCCGTTTTATAAGAAAGGACTAAAAGATGGTAGTCTTAATCCTGAAAAAGCTAAAGAACTTCTACAGTGTTTTTGGATAAAATTTAATAATCAGCCTGCTCCACCTAAGGTTGGAATCACATTACAAGAAAGTGCTACTTATACTGATTTTGCTAATATAAACTGTGGAGGGTTAAAAGCAGATGGAAGTGATGGAGTAAATGATGTTAGTTATATGATGCTTGATGTTATAGATGAGATGAGATTGCTTCAACCAAGCTCAAATATACAACTTAGCAAAAAAAATCCAGATAGATTTTTAAAAAGAGCTTGTAAAATAATTAGAAAAGGATGGGGTCAGCCATCTATATTCAATGCAGATGCAGTGATAGAAGAGATGTTAAGACAAGGTAAATCATTAGAGGACGCAAGATGTGGTGGTACAAGTGGTTGTGTAGAAACAGGAGCTTTTGGAAAAGAAAGTTATATACTAACTGGATATTTTAATTTAACTAAGGTTTTAGAGATAACTTTAAATAACGGAGTAGACCCACGTACAGGTAAAAAAATAGGGATAGAAACAGGAGATCCTAGAGATTTTAAATCCTTTGATGAATTGTTAGAAGCATATAAAAAACAGTTACACCATTTTATTGAGATAAAAATACGGGGTAATAATGTAATTGAAAGGTTATATGCAGATTATATGCCAGCACCTTTCTTGTCAATAATAGTAGATGATTGCATCAAGAAAGGTAAGGATTATAATGCAGGAGGAGCAAGATATAATACAATGTATATTCAGGGCGTTGGCATAGGCACTATAACAGATAGCTTATCTTCTATAAAGCTACATGTATTTGATGAAAAGAATATTACTATGGACAAAATGCTTAAAGCATTAAAAAATAATTTTGAAGGATATGAAGACCTAAGATTAAAGTTTTTAAATAATACTCCTAAGTACGGTAATGATGATGATTATGCTGATAATATTATGAAAGAAATATTTGAATCATTTTATAATGAAGTAAATGGTAGAAAAACTATAAAAGGTGGTTCGTATAGAATTAATATGTTACCAACTACATGCCATGTTTATTTTGGTTCAGTAATAGGTGCAACGCCTGATGGCAGAAAAGCTAATAAGCCACTTTCAGAAGGCATTTCGCCAGTGCAAGGATCAGATAGGTTAGGACCTACTGCTGTAATAAAATCAGCATCAAAGATGGACCATTTAAAGACGGGTGGAACATTATTGAATCAAAAATTTACACCTAAGCTTCTTGAGAGTGAAGAAGGGTTAAATAACCTCATGCACCTTGTGAGGACTTATTTTAAATTAGATGGGCATCATATACAGTTTAATGTAGTTAATGCAGATACGTTAAGAAATGCACAAAAAGAGCCTGAAAAATACAAAGATTTAATAGTTCGTGTTGCTGGCTATAGCGATTATTTTTGTGACTTAACAAAAGCATTACAGGATGAAATAATCAGTAGAACAGAACATGCTAATTTTTAATTTAAGAAACTTCCCTACTACAATTGGGGAGTTTTTTTATATTTATTTAAGCATTGATTTTCTGCATGCTAATTTTAAGATTAAAACTTATTTATCTATATAAAATATATTATTATGTTATAATTGATATATAAAAACAAAAGGAGGAGAAACATGAGTAACAAAAAAGGGATTCTCTTGGAAAGTGGAACAAATGAGTTGGAAATTATCGAGTTTAAAATTGGAGATAATCATTTTGGAATGAATATTGCTAAAGTAGTTGAGATTATACCATATACTGAAGTCACACATTTACCCAATGCCAATCCTTATATAAAAGGTATATTTAAACCAAGGGAAAAGGTAATTACAGTCATAGATTTACCTAAATACTTAAATATTGAAACAGAAAATGAGAATGAAACTTTCTTTATTATAAGTCATTTAAACAAGATAATAGTAGCTTTTCATGTACATTCTGTATTAGGTATACATAGAGTATCTTGGGAAGAAATTCAAAAACCAGATGATACTATTCATGGTGGTAAAGATAGTATTGCAACAGGTATAGTAAATATAAAAGATAAATTGATTATTATGCTTGATTTTGAGAAAATACTTTTAGATATAAGCCCTAGTGTTGGGATTAAGCTTTCAGAAATAACGGAGAAGACTTATGATGTTAGGAGAAAAAAACCTATATTAATAGCAGAGGACTCTGAAACGCTTACTAAAATGCTTATTGAAGCTTTGCATAAGGCTGGTTATTCTAATATTATAACTACCCAAAATGGCAAAGAAGCTTGGGATATTTTGAAAAATATTAGAGAAAGTGAAAAAGATGAAATATTAGATAAGATTGCTTGTGTAATCACGGATATAGAGATGCCTCAAATGGATGGACATCACTTAACTAAACTAATAAAAGATGATAGAAAATTATCAACAATTCCCGTAGTTGTTTTTTCATCTATAATATCTGATTCAATGAAAAATAAAGGAGAAGCTATAGGCGTAGATGCCCATGTTACTAAGCCAGAAATAGGAAATCTTGTTGAAGTATTGGATAATCTTATACTTGTAGCAAGTGGGGACGGTTCTTAACTTGCTAGGCTTAAATAGATTGCAATAAAAGTGTATTTTTCAAGGTATTAAAGCTATTATAAGCTATTATAATTTAACATTGAATTTGAGAACTTATATAATTAAATGCTGTAAAATTTTTTGTAGACTTTTAAATTTGTTATATGATATCATGTTTATTATAACTACTAATGACTATATAATTTTGAATATAAATGAGGAAATTACATAAAAATATTAAAAATTTGTGCAATTTCCTCATGTAATTATATCAACTATTTAAAAATCAAAAAACTATTAAAAAAGTTTATAATCCAGTTAGTTAATATTTGCAAATCAACTTTTAATGTGACTTATTTAAGCATTATTTTAATATTTTACTAAAAATAATGCTTAAATGTTGGAGCATAAAAAGCTGATTTTCTTTTGTCAGGAGGTTTATTTTGAAGAGAAAAGCATTTTATAAAGAACTTTTTATTATAGCAGTACCGATAATGATTCAATACCTTATAACTTCATCGATTAATTTAATAGACACATTGATGATTGGTGCATTAGGGGAAAAGGAAATTGCTTCAATTGGTATTGCTAACCAATATTATTTTTTATTTTCTCTAATATTAATAGGAGTCTATTCAGGGTGTAATGTTTTGATAGCTCAATTTTGGGGAAAAAAAGATACAGAAAACATAAAAAGAGTTTTGGGTATTTCTCTGATTATTGGAATTGCTCTAAGTATTATATTTATATTTGGTGGATTGTTTTTCAACAAAGAGATAATTTTTATCTTTAACAAAAATAATGATGTTATTGATATAGGATCAAAATACCTTTTACTTGTATGTATTAGTTATATTTTTATTGCTATTTCTCAAGGATTTGGTATAGCGAGTCGTGGTATAGGGAAAACTGTGACACCTATGGTTGCTAGTGCTATTGCATTAGGTTTTAATATTTTATTTAATTATGTCCTTATATTTGGGCATATGGGATTTCCAGCTTTGGGTGTAATAGGTGCAGCTATAGCTACAAATATTGCTCGTGCTGTAGAAATGGTGTTGATAGTTTTTTATATTTATTATAAAAAGGGTGTTTTAGCTGCTAAGATTGATGAACTATTAGATTTATCAGTTGCATTTACTAAAAAAGTGGTTAAATCTATAAATCCAGTTGTAGTCAATGAATTATGCTGGGGTTCTGGAGTTATAGTGTATTCAATAGTTTATGGAAATTTAGGTACTGAGGCTATGGCATCAGTTCAGATATCTAATACTATACAAAACATATTTATGGTTATACTTTTTGGGATAGCAAATGCTGCTTGTGTTATGATAGGAAATAGAGTTGGTGAAGAAGATATAGAAGGAAGCAAAGAGTATTCAAAAATATTGATAAAATTATCATTAATTATTAGCATTATAATAGCTTTTGCATTAGCTTTATCAAGTAAAAAAATATTGTCATATTATAATATATCAAAATATGTATATGATTCTACACTAATAATGCTTATGATAACTGCTGTGATTTTCCCAGCAAGGTTTATAAATGTATTACTTATCATAGGAATATTAAGGGGTGGCGGAGATATAAAATATGCTTTAAGAATAGAACTTTTGACAATGTGGATAGTAGGAGTGCCTATGTCTATTATTGGGGCTTATATTTTGAAATTGCCAGTTTATTATGTTTTTGCTCTTGTTACATTAGAAGAAATAACAAAATGCGTATTTTCTATAAAAAGATATCGTTCAGGGAAGTGGATAAGAAATATTGTTTCAGAAATATCAAATTAATGCTTTATCAGGGGTCTTGCTTTATGTTTTAGCAGAAATATAATATAATATTTAATGTAAAGTAGTATGAGGAGGTAAAAATATGCCAAGGCCTATTAAGTGGAGAAAAGTAGAGAATCTACCTGAGTATAGATACTTTATTCCTACAAATGTAGATAGTGAAGATTTGGAAGAAAACATATTAAAAATAGAAGAGCTTGAAGCAATAAGGTTAAGGGATTTGCAGGGATTAGAACAAGAAGAATGTGCAAATAAAATGAAAATATCCAGACAAACATTTCAAAGGGTATATAATGAAGCTAAAGCAAAAGTTGCAGATAGTTTAGTTAATGGAAAGGCTATAAAGGTAAGTGGAGGCAATTTTACTCAAAATATTTGTACTTTGGTATGCAGAAATTGTGGATTTAAATGGGAAAAAAGAGTTGAAGAATTAAGAGAAGCAGATCAAAGGAGATGCCCTCAATGCGGTAGTTTAGATTGCTATTGTGAGTCAGATGAAAATGATGTATTTTGTAACAGGAGATGCAGAAGAAGAAAATGGTGTTGCAGAAATGGCAAGTAGGGATGTCCTTACTTGCTTTTTTTAGATTGTAGGTAGCAAGTCAGGAACCGTCCCCACTTGCTACCCACTTGCTAGTCCACACTTGTTAAAATAATAATTTGCTGAAAAGGTGAATTGAAATGCAAGATATGATTAATATTGCTATATGCGAAGATGAGGAAATTCAAATACAGCTTTTAAAGAAGTATGTGAAAAATTGGGCTAATGAGAAAAATATAAAAGTTAAAATAGAATCATTTAATAGCGCTGAAAGTTTTGATTTTAATTGGAGTATGGATAAAAGCTGGGATATTCTTCTGTTAGATATTCAGATGCCTGGGCAAAATGGTATTGACTTGGCAAAGAGAATAAGAAAAGAGGATGATATAATAAATATAATTTTCATTACTGCTATTACTGATTACATTCAAGAGGGTTATGATGTAGAAGCAATAAATTATTTAATTAAGCCGATCGATGAAATAAAGCTTCACAAATGCTTAGATAGAGCTGCTAAAAAAATACATAAGGAAAAAAAGACGATTATTATTGATTTTGAGGGAGATATTCATAGGATAATACAGGATGATATAATGTATATTGAAGCTTTTTCTCACACAATAAACATAAATACAATAGATGGAAAATATATCACTCGAAAAAATATTGGAGTAATTGAAAAAGAATTAGATAAAGATAATTTTATAAGATGTCATAGATCTTATATAGTTGGATTGAAATATGTAAAAAAAATAGGGAAGAAGGAATTAGAATTAGACAATAATGTAATTATTCCTATAAGTAGAAGGCGATATACAAATACCAATATGGCGTTTATAAATTATTATAGGGGTGAAAAAAATGATTAGAGAAAAGATTTTTATGATAATTGGTATTGCCTTAGCTTTAGGTATTTTATTATTTTTCATAATTACATATATATTAAATAAATTAGTAGATAAGCGTATTGCTAATTACCAAAATGATCTTCTTACTAGGCATTATAATGAAGTAGAAGCTATATATAAGAAGATGAGAGGATGGAGGCATGATTATCATAATCACATACAGACTATGAAGGCTTATCTTGATTTAGAAAAGTTTGAAGATATGAAAGCGTATTTAAATGAGTTAGATAAAGATTTGACTGAAATAGATACAGTTTTAAAAACTGGCAATGTAATGGTAGATGCAATATTAAATAGTAAAATTTCTCTAGCTATTAAGCAAAATATTAATATTAATGCAAAAGCAACAGTGCCTAAAAATCTTCAAATATCAGATATTGACTTATGCACTATTATTGGTAATCTAATGGACAATTCTATGGAAGCAACGATTAAGCTTCAAAATCCAAATGAAAGATTTATAAGAGTGTATATAAGAGAAATGAAGGAGCAGTTATATATTTGTATAACAAATTCTGTAGGAGGAGATATTAGGAAAACGCATTTAGGATATATTAGTACTAAGTTGGGTACAGGACATGGATTTGGCCTAAAAAGGGTGGATAGTATTGTTAATAAGTATAATGGTTTTATAAATAGGCAAAGCGAAGAAGGTGTATTTGCCACAGAGGTAATCTTACCGATATGAGTACCATTAGTGTCATAAATATGACCATTGGTGCTTTTTTTATACAGAAATAAAGTTTAATTGATATGATATAACTGAGGTGATAAAAATGACAGAGGTGCGAATTAAAAAAAATGAACCAAAATATTCTGTATTTCAAAATATAGTGTATTTAACTAAAAACCTTTGGGCATGGGATAAACCATTATTTTTATTATGTGCATTACAAATTCCTGCTCAAGTGATTATTCCATTATTAGAGATTTATTTGCCTAAAGTACTAGTAGATTCTGTTACAAACAATGTAACAATATCACAACTAATGATTAATATTAGTATGCCAATTGTAAGTATAATAGTTTTAACTATTCTATTAAAATCTTTATCCGGTAAAACAAATATGAAAAAAATGTCTTATAGGTTAAAATATCTGTTATTACTAACAGATAAAGTATTAGATACTGATTTTGAAAATATAGATGGTCCAGAAGGGCAAAAAAGGTTTACTAAGGCCGGTATGGCTGTAAATTCAAATTCGTCTGCTACTGAAGCAATAATTAATACTAGCATAGAGCTTTTTTCAAACATCATTGGATTTATATTATTTGGGAGTATAATATTCACTATTCATCCTTTGATTTTGTTATTTATCATTACTTCATCACTTATTAATTACTTTGTTGGTAATTATGTAAATAAATTTGAACATAAAAATAAGGACAATTTAGCACCTATTGAAAAAAAGCTTAGATATATTAGAGAAAAAGCAGGAGATTTTAAATCAGCAAAGGATTTAAGGCTTTATAATATGTCTCACTGGTTTAAAGATATGTACAATATTTTTCTTAACAAAAGACTTTATTTTCAAAAGAAAAATATATATAAAAGATATTTGGCAAATATCATTGATGGAATATTACTTTTTTTGAGAGATGGGATAACTTATGGATATCTTATTTACTCAGTAATATACAGAAATATGGAAATAGGAGACTTTGTTTTATATTTTGGAGCAGTAGCAGGATTTTCTACATGGCTGTCAGGAATAATAAAGAATTTAAATTCTTTAAATTCAATAAGCCTTGATGTTTGCGATTTGAGAGATTATCTAGAGATGGAAGACAAAATGAATAGGGGTAAGGGTGTAGATTTACCAAAACCTTTTGAGCTGCCTTGCGATATAGAGTTAAGAAATTTATATTATAAATACCCAGGAGCAGACGACTATGCGATAAAAAATATAAACTTAAAAATCAAAAAAGGAGAAAAACTAGCTATAGTGGGCGTTAATGGTGCTGGGAAAACAACTTTAGTAAAATTAATTTGCGGATTATATACACCTACTAAAGGAGAAATATATATTAACGGGAAAAAAAGTAGTTTTTATAATAGGGATGAATATTATACTCTATTTTCTGTAGTATTTCAAGATATCCACATATTACCTATATCTATAGAAAAAAATATTTCGCTGCAAGCAGAAGAAGATATTGACGATGAGAAAATGGAATGGGTTCTTAATATGTCGGGATTAATGGAAAAAATAAAGGGATTACCTAAAGGGAGGAAGACCTTATTAGTAAAATCTGTATATGAAGATGCAATAGAACTATCTGGAGGAGAAATGCAAAAGTTAATGCTTGCTCGTGCATTATATAAAGGAGCACCAATTATTATACTCGATGAACCGACAGCTGCATTAGATCCTATAGCTGAAAATGAGATATATCAAAAATATAATGAATTAACTAAAAACCACACTTCTATATTTATTTCCCATAGGTTATCTTCTACTAGGTTTTGTGATCGAATAATTTTTATTGAAGATGGAAAAATCATTGAAGAAGGAGACCACTACAGCCTTATGAAACAAAATGGAAAGTATAGGCATATGTATGATACTCAGTCCTATTATTATAAAGATAAGATAGGTGGTGAGGATAATGAATAATAATAGTTTGAAAAAAAATATGAGTACTTTAAAAACTGGTATATTAGAAATACATAAATTACAGCATTGGATATTGCCAATTACTATACTGGATTCACTTTTCAAATCTATATTACCTTTTGTAAATATTTATATGTCAGCGAAGATTATAGATGAATTACTTGGGACAAAAAATGTAGATAAACTTGTTTATTTAGTGGGGGTTACTATAAGTGCAAATTTTGTTATTCATCTTATTTCAACTGCCCTAGACCATCTAAAGACTATATTAAAAGATATAATGATACAGAATGAAGAGATGAGATTAAATGAAAAAGTGATAAATATGGATTATGAGCATATAGAAAACCCTGAAGTGCACAAGCTGCGTACAAAAATACAAGAAGCACAAAACTTAAATGGCAGAGGTATAAATGCATTAATAGTTTATATTGGGAATTTATTTAGGGGTTTGGTTTCAGTAATTACATCTATTGCATTAGTGATAGATTTATTCAGATCTAATACTACTCTAAATGGGTATTTAAACTTTATTAATACTAGATGGTTTTCTTATGGATTTTTGGTTTTTATTTTAGTAGGTACAATATTTAACTTAAAAATAAGAACTATATCAGAAAAGAATTATTTTAAAGAATATTCAAATTTTATTGGATTAAATAGACTTTTTATCTTCTATATAACACAAGTTATGGATTACAATGTAGGTAAGGAAATAAGGTTATATAATCAAAGAAAAATATTTAATGAAGAAGTTGAAGCATTTTGCAAGGAAGGGGAAAATATATGTAATAGAATAGGGAATATGGAAGCGAAGTTTAGTGCTATAAGTGCCTTTATTTCTTCTTTGCTTGGCGGAATGGTATATATTTTTGTTGGGCTAAAAGCAATATCAGGAGCTATAACTATAGGTAGTATAGTTAAGTACACTGGAAGCATTAATCAGTTTATATTTGGAAGTACAGAGATTTTGTCTTCAATAAATAATATTAAAAATAATAATCAATATCTACAACTATATATTGATTTTTTAAATATCAAAGGAGAAAAATATAGAGGAACTATACCAGTAGAAAAAAGAGATGATAATGAATATGAAATAGAGTTTAGAAATGTTTCATTTAAATATCCGGGAACAGATAAATATGTATTAAAAAATGTTTCAATAAAGCTTAAAATAGGAGAAAAATTAGCAATAGTAGGTATGAATGGTTCAGGTAAGACTACATTTATTAAACTCTTATGTAGATTATATGACCCAAATGAAGGAGAGATACTTTTAAATGGGATAAATATAAAAAAATATAATTATAAAGAGTATATGAGTTTATTTTCCATAGTATTTCAGGATTTTAAATTGTTTTCTTTTTCATTGGGGCAAAATGTAGCTGCATCTGTGAATTATGATGAAAAATCTGTAGAAGACGCTTTAGCTAAAATTGGATTAAAGGAAAGATTAGATATTATGCCTAAAGGAGTACATACACCATTATATAAAGATTTTGATGAAGATGGAGTAGAAATTTCTGGAGGAGAAGCTCAAAAAATAGCATTAGCCAGAGCATTATATCGTAATGCACCAATTATTATATTAGATGAACCAACAGCGGCGTTAGACCCTATAGCTGAATTTGAGGTTTACTCTAAATTTAATGAAATAGTAGGTACTAAAACTGCATTTTACATATCACATAGACTTTCGTCTTGTAGATTTTGTGATGAAATAGCAGTGTTTCATGAAGGAAGAATAATACAAAAAGGATCTCATGAGGATCTTGTAAAAGATAAAAATGGAAAGTATTATGAACTGTGGCATTCACAAGCACAATATTATAATAATGAGGAGGAAAGTGCATAAAAAAAGTCAGTAAGAACTACTTCTTATATTAAAGCATAACATATTTATGGGTGAGTGTTGATGAATAAAAATTTTAGGAGAATTAACACTGGTATATATCCATATAATAGAAAAATGGCATTATATTATGCTAAAAGGTGGGCTTTTGATAGAAATCCTAAATATTATAATTTTGAAAATTTGGGAGGAGATTGTACTAACTTTATTTCTCAAATATTGCATGCAGGGGGATGCCCTATGAACAACAGCAAGATAAATGGATGGTATTATTATAATTTAAATAATAGGTCTCCGTCCTGGACAGGAGTAGAATTTTTATATCAATTTCTTATTAATAATAAGTCAATAGGGCCTATAGCCAAATTATGCAGTATAGAAGAATTAGAAATAGGAGATATTATTCAATTAAAGTTTAGAAATAATGAATTTTTTGGACATTCACTAGCAGTTGTAAAAATAAACGAGCCTAGAAATCTTGATAACATTTTTATTTCCACACATACATATGACAGATATAACTATCCTGTATCAAATTACACATTTGAAAACATTAGATTCATTCACATAATTGGGTATAGATAGCAAGTAGCAAGTGGGGACGGTTCTTGACTTGCTAGTAATATAATGGTAATATATACATAAATAATAAAAAGTGGTGATATTATGATGAAAATAGGTATATGTCAAATAGAGGTTGGAGACGATAAGGACAAGAATATTGAGAAAGCAGAAAATATGATTAAGGAAGCAGCAGATAACGGAAGTGACATCGTAGTACTTCCAGAGATGTTTAATTGCCCTTATGAAAACAAATATTTTCCATTATTTGCAGAAACTTATCCAGGGAAGACAACGGATACATTGGCTAACTTATCAAGGAAGCTAGGTATATACATTATTGGTGGCTCAATACCTGAAAAGGATGATAATACTATTTATAATACATCCTATATTTTTGATAGAGAAGGAAAACTTATTGGGAAGCATAGAAAGATGCATTTGTTTGATATTGATGTGGAAAATGGAATAAAATTCAAGGAATCGGATACTTTAGGGTTTGGACAGGATATTACAGTAGTAGATACAGAGTATTGCAAAATTGGTGTGGCAATTTGTTATGATATGAGGTTTCCAGAATTGTTAAGGCTTATGACTTTATATGGAGCTGAAGTAATTATTGTACCAGCAGCTTTTAATATGACTACAGGTCCAGCACACTGGAAGCTATTGGCTAGGGCTAGAGCGTTAGATAACCAAGTTTACTTTGTTGCAGCTTCACCGTCAAGAAATATGAATGCTTCATACCACGCTTATGGACATTCAATTATAGTAAATCCATGGGGAACAATATTAAAAGAAGCAGATGAGAAGGAATGTATTATTTATGGAGATATAGACTTAGATATGGTTCAAAAAGTCAGACGAGAATTACCTTTGTTAAAACATCGAAGGACAGATATTTATGAGTTAAAGCAAAAGTAGCAAGTGGGGACGGTTCCTAACTTGCTAGTTGCACAAAATGTTGTAGCAAGTGGGGACGGTTCCTAACTTGCTAGTTGCACAAAATGTTGTACATAAATTTAACTTATAACTTACAGAAATTTGACTCTGAAGTAATTATACAAATTTTAAAATATCAAAAGTGGTGATGTTTATGCCTAGGCAAAGCAGGTTAAAGAGTGAATATTCTATTTACCATGTTATGCAGAGAGGCAATGCAAAAATGGACATATTTTTGTCTGATGTTGACAAATCTACATATTTAAAAATTTTAAAGCGAGTGAAGGATAAATATCAATTTCTAGTTTATGCATACTGCTTGATGGACAACCATATTCATTTAATAATTGATGATAATGGCAATGATATTTCTCAATTAATTAAAAGCCTCCATATAAGTTATGTCATGTATTTTAATAAAAAATACTCTAGAACTGGACATTTATTTCAAGATAGGTTTAAGAGTCAGTTGATTGACACTGACTCATATTTATTAGAGGCCAGTAAGTATATTCATAATAACCCAGTAAAAGCTGGCATGGTAAAATATGCAAAAGATTATCAATGGAGTAGTTTTAATATTTATAGTGGGAAAGAGAAAGATAGTTTGAAATTAATCGATAAGACAAAAATATTGGGAATTATATCATCAAACCCAATAGTCTCAACAAAGCAGTATGTAGAGTATGTTAATAAAGAAGAAGATAAGGAAATACACATGTTGGATATTGAAGAAGATTTAAATAAAGATATAGCAAAGGGGAGTAATATATATTGTATAGAACAAGCAAAACAGAGGATAAAAGAAATAGCTTTAGATAATAACTTAGATTATAACGATATAATAAATAACATAAAGATAAGGAACAAATTGATGAAAGAGATTAGAAAATCATCAAGTTTAACACTCAAAGAAATTGGACAACTTTTCGGAGGCGTAAGTGAATCGCGTGTAAGCAGAATAGTAAACAGGTAGCAAGCAAGAACCGTCCCTATTTGCTATTTGATTAAATGTGTGGGAGTGAAGGGAATGTGTGAAAGGTTAGTATACTATGGTGATATTAATAATAGGAAGAAAGACGAATTTATAAATATATCAATAGAGTACTTAAAAAAGAATAAAGGAGATAAGTTTTATTATATTTTACCTACTGGAAATCTTTTAACTAGATATAGGGAAGTTTTATTAAGTGAATTAAAAGGTGTATTTGATATAAATGTAATTACATTTGACGATATAGTGATGAAACTTTTAAAAAATGATAATTATATAAAAATTGATGACTGTACTAAGGAAACTATAATAGCTAGTATTATTGATAAACTTTATAAAGATGGGTTAATAGATTATTATAAGGACTTAATTCATATGGAGGGGTTTATAAAATCTGTAAGCTATATAATAGGAGAAATAAAAAGGTCTTTAGTTTCACCAGAAAAATTTATTGATAATATACCAGATAACTTAAGATATATTGAAATAGGACGTATATATAAACTATATCAAGATTTTCTTCACGATAAAAAGCTGATTGACAACGAAGAAGCTTTTATAAATGCATTTAATAAGTTAAGAAACAAGAATGATTATTTTGCAGATTTAGATTTTATAATTATCGATGAATTTTTTGATTTTAGGCCACAAGAATTTAAGCTTTTGGAAGAAATGAGTAAAAGTAATATAGATATTTATATAAATATACCGTATAAAACTACCCAAAACTTTAAAACAGTTAATGATACATTAGAAGCTTTAAGGAAAATTGGTTTTGAGATACGAATACTTACAGAAAAAAAAGATAGTACATATTTTGAAAAATTGAGCGATAAATTATTTTTAGGGAAAAAAGGACTACTTGAAGGCAATGATAATATTTTTGTGATAAAAGCTTCAAATCAATATCTAGAGATAAAAAGAATTTGTCAAGAGATCAAGGAACTTTCCCAAAACGGAATAAATTTAGATGATATTGGATTAGTTATTGGAAATGAAGAATTTTATATAGATATAGTTAGAGAAGTTTTTAATGAGGAAGGAGTACCTTCAACATTGGGAAGGGATATAAGGGTTATCGATGTGCCTTTAATTCAAGAGATTATAAATATCTTAGAAGCAAGGCTCAGCAATTTTAGTAAGGAAGATTTAGTAAAAGGAATAAATTCAGGTTATTTAAATATTTGTGAGGATATAAGGAAAGATAAATTTCAATATATCTTACATAACTTTAATAAACAAGGTAATAGTAAAGAATTAAAAAAAGCTTTTAATAAAGCTAGACTCAAGTATAGACATTTGATTAAGATAAATCCTCAAGATAAAGAATTATATGAAGAGAAATTAGAGGATATAGCAAATGTTGAGTTTATAATAGATGATTTTACTGGTAAACTTAATGAAATACCTATAAATGGTAGCTGTATAGATATAGTTGAAGCATTAAAAAGAGTAATAGATTATTATGATTTATCTAAGAACATACAAAAAAATTACAGCATATTAAAGGATTATTCTATACTCCAAAGAGATGTTGATGCATATTCAGCTTTTATGTCAATATTGGACAAGATAATTCTTACATCAAAATTAGTTTATGATGGTGAAATTAGATTAAAGGATTTCTATGAAATGTTTATTAGATTTGCTTCAGATATAAAAATAAAAGCAGAATATGGGAATCCTACTGGTGTCAATATTTTCACTCCATCTAGTATAAGAGGGATGAGTTTAAACACTGTTTTTATAGTTGGACTTGCACAAGGGGTTTATCCATCTGTTATTAAAGATAATTGGTTTTTTAGAGAGAAGGATTATAAGTTATTTAGGAAAATAGGAATTGATGTAAAAACTTATGAAGAAACCCTTGATAAGGAGATGTTGCTTTTCTTGGTAGCATTGACAAGGGCAACAAATTCATTAGTTTTGAGTTATTGTGAATCTATGGGCGGAGATGAAAGCAAGATACCTTCTGTTTTCCTTGATGAAGTGGTAAATTTATTTAAAGAAGATAGCCTAAATATTATTAATATAGACAACGATTATATGATTAAGGATGATTTGAGGGATATAACCACTAAAAATGATATGATAAATCATCTCTTATATAAATGCTATAGTGAAGACGAGATTAGCAAATATATTGGAGCGTTAAAAAACATTGATGAAAATATTTTAGATGAAATAGATTTAAGACTTGAGTGCGAAGTAAAAAGAAATGATGACAGCTTTAATGAATATGATGGTTTGATAAATGATAGAGAGATAATAGAGGATATTAATAATTTGTATAAAGACTGCAAATATAGTATTACTCAATTAGAGTTGTTTGGAAAATGTCCCTTTAGATTTTTATATGAATCAGTATTAGGCATAAATGGAATAGAAAAGAAGTATGAAGAATTTTCTCCTCTAAACAGAGGGATTATATATCACGAAGTACTAGCTAAGTATTACAGTAATCACGCTGAAGACATGAGAAAACATATTTTGGATGGCAAAGATTTTCCTATTAAAGATACGAAAAATGAAATAAAACAATTAATAAAAAAGGCTTTGAATAAAATAGATGTATTTAAAGATACTCAGTTGTGGAGTCTCAGAATAGAGCATATAGCTGATACCATATTGAATTTAGTAAAAATAGATATGGAAAGACTTAAAAATTACTCTAGTAAACCTATACCTGTGGAATTTGAAATAGAATTTGGGAGAGAAGACGAATTTTCTCTTAAACTAGGACAAAAAAAAGTGCAAATACAAGGTAAAATCGATAGGATTGATTCTATTAATGAAGGTGAAAAATATATATTATACGATTACAAGAACTCATCTTTTGGCAAAAATACAATTAAAGATATTGAAAAGGGTTTATCCTTTCAGCTACCAGTATATATATTATCTCAAATTAATAAAGATAGAGATGTTATAGGAGCAGGGTATATAGTTATTAAAGATGGTGAAGCAAGCATTGAGATTATAAAAGATGAAGATAAGAAATTATTGAATAAGAGGAAAGGCAAGACGGTGTTAAACGATGAAAACTGGAAAGCTTTATTAGAACACGTAAAAAATGAAGTTTTTGATTATATTGAGAAAATATCTAATGGAGAATTTAGACTAAAGCCTATTTTATGTGATAGTTTTTGCCAATATTCAACTATATGTCGGTATAATGCTGAAAGAATTAGCAGAAAGGATGATGACTGTGGAATTA
Organism: Brassicibacter thermophilus; assembly: GCF_055378355.1. Taxonomy (NCBI): domain Bacteria; kingdom Bacillati; phylum Bacillota; class Tissierellia; order Tissierellales; family Thermohalobacteraceae; genus Brassicibacter; species Brassicibacter thermophilus. The sequence goes on from NZ_AP042446.1 coordinate 1,113,203, forward strand.
ACTGATAGTCAAAAAAAAGCAGTCGAAACTATAAATAAAAATGTTGCAGTAAATGCTGGAGCTGGTTCAGGTAAAACTAGAGTGCTTGTTGAAAGGTATATATATTTATTGGAAAATGGTGATATACCTTTTGGCAAAGAAATAGAATCAATTTTAGCTATCACATTTACAAATAAAGCTGCTGCAGAAATGAAGGAAAGAGTGAGAAAAAGTATATCTGAAAAAGCTAATGAGGATAAAAAGTGGACAAGAATTTATCGAGACATTGAAAAGTCCAATATATCTACTATACATAGTTTGTGCTTAAAAATATTAAGGGAAAATCCAGTAGAAGGGAAAATTGACCCTAGATTTAGCCTTTTAGAAACATATGAAAGCAATAAGATATTAAGAGAAGTCATTGAGGATTTGCTTATAAACGGTATTGAAAGAAACGATGAAACCCTACAGTTAATAAGATATTTTACTCCTTCAAGCATAGATAAATCTAATAACAGTTTAATAGATAATATAAAAAATGTATATGAAGATATAAGAAGCACGGGGTTATCATTTGAAGAGGTTAAGGAATGCACATTGAGGAATATTGATAGTATAGACGTGGATATTTCTTTACTTGAAGATATTAAGAAAATGTTTAGTTATCTTATTTCAAAAGCAAGGAAAACTTCAAAATTAGGAAAATTAGCAGATGATGAGACATGGCTAGAGTTTGCAAGTAATAAATACGATGAAATTGATAGGAATGTAATAGAAAAACTTAAATACTTTTCAACCAAAATTGGTTCTTTAAAGGGCGAAGAAGAAACTATAGAAAAATTAAAGAGATTGATAGACGATGTCTTGATGATGGAAGAAAAAAACATTAAATATGTTTATGAAGGTTTTTTAAATCTACTTATAGATATAGATAAAAAATACAAGGAGAGGAAAAGAGAAATAAGTTCCCTAGACTATGAAGACCTACAGATTAATGCCTTGAAATTATTAGAAAATGAAGAAATAAGAAATAAATATCAGGATTTATTTAGATATGTTATGGTAGATGAATTTCAAGATACAAATGGACTTCAGAAAAGAATCATATATCATCTTTGTAGTAAAAACAGCGATTTAGATAGGCAAAATCTCTTTATAGTTGGAGATCCAAAGCAGTCTATATATGGCTTTAGAGGTGCAGATGTAACAGTATTTTATGAGGTTATGAAAGATATAGAAAGTGTATCGGGAACAAAACCTATAATTTTAAAAGATAATTTTAGGACTATAAAAAGTGTAATGAAATTTATTAATTCTTTGTTTACTAAACTAATGGGAGATAAATATGTAGAACTTATACCTGTTAAAAATGCTAAAAATGATGTAGATGTAGAGATTTTAGAGCAGGATGATTTAATTTCACCTGAAGGAATAAGTCCATCTGAATATGCTAAGCTTTATGAAAGTGAAATGATTGCTAAGCGAATAAAAGAATTAGTTACAAAAGAAGGATATAAGTATAAAGATATTGCTATACTTTTTCGTTCAACTACAGATACAGATATATATGAAGAAGGGCTAAAAAAGTACAATATACCATTTTATAACGTAGGAGGAAGAGGATTTTTTGCTAGACAGGAAATAATGGATATTATAAATGGATTAAAAGCTATAGATAATAGGTATGATGATTTATCGGTAATTGGAGTATTGAGGAGTCCAATGTTTGGGTTGTCAGATAAAACCATATATTGGCTTGTAAGAAATTGTAAAGGTAATTTAGTGGATACATTAAATCAGTCTATACCTAATATCAATGATAGAGAGAAACAAAAGATTAATAGAGCATATCATGTTTTAGACAGATTAAATAAGACTAAATTTACTTTAGAAATACATGAATTAATTAAGAAGCTTTTGATAGAAACATACTATATTGAAACGTGGATGTTGAGATTTGGCAATAAACAAGCAATAGCAAATATATATAAGTTCATTGAAATAGCAAGACAATTCGGAAGAGAAAAAAACAAAGGATTAGGTCAATTTTTAGCATTTATTGATGAACAAGTTGATGGAGATAGCACTGAGGAACAGGCACAAATACAATCAGAAAGTGGAGATACTGTAAAACTCATGACTATACATAAATCAAAAGGTTTGCAGTTTAATATAGTTATTATTCCGCAGCTTTCAAAGCAGTTTAATTTTAATACTAACAGTATTTTATTTGATAAAAACTTTGGAATAGGCATTAAACATGTTGATTTCCTGGGAAATTACGATAGCAGCACATCTGTTTTATATAAGAAAATAAATGAAATAGAAAAGCAAAAAGAAATGGAAGAGAATAAGAGAATTCTTTATGTAGCAATGACTAGAGCAAAAGAAAAATTAATTTTAGGTAGTCAAAGCATAGGAACATTGAAAAACAGCTTTAAGAAACTCATAGATGAGTATTTAGAAGAAGATAAGTTTACTAAAATAAGTGATATCGATATACAAAAAGAACAGTATAGAGAAATTGTTAATATAAATAATATAAAATTAAAACATATGTACTATGATAAAACTTTCTTACCTCTACTAAAAGATTATGAAGCATTTGGTAAGAGATTTTTTAGCAGGTTTACTATTACTCAATATATGATATTTAATGAGTGTAAGAGAAAATTTTATATGAGCTATTATAAAAGAATTCCTGTAAATGAATTGTTTATAGACCAAGAATGTACTAATTCTAGTGCAAATAGCGGTATAGACCCTTTGCTAATAGGGCAAATAGTTCACAGCATTTGTGAAAAATACAGGAAGGATATAGATATAAATGCTCTCATAAATAGTACCATTGAAAGTTTTGGGTTAAGTGCTACTAATGAAATAATAAATCAGGTAAAACATTATACTAACAATTATGAAAAATTTTATAGTTATAATATTGATAAAACTTATAATGAAAGAGAATTTTACTATAAGGTTTCAAATAGGTATATGTATGGGATTATAGATAGGATAGATATAATAGGTGATAAGGCACAACTAATTGATTTTAAAACCAATAGAGTTGGAAATAGAAAATATTTCATAGATAAATATGCTCCACAAATAAGGCTATATGCTTCTGCAGTTAAAGATATATACAATATAGATATACAAAGAGCAGGATTACTTATGTTATATACAGGAGAATTTATAGATATAGATATTAGCGAAGATAAACTGAAGCAAAATATTGAGAATATAAAGGAATTTATTTCATTTGTAGAAAATAATAAAAATTTAGAAGAATATGATAGAAAAGAAGATAATTGCCATTACTGTCAATTTAGTAGTTTATGTAATCCTTAAATAGAAGTATAATAACCTTCCTTTAATTTTAAGGGAAGGTTATTATACTTTTTTCAATACTACTGTTACTAATGAAATTAATATTAATATGCAGCCAAGTATCCCTTTAATCATTATGGCTTCGTGTAATATTAAAAATGCCATTATCAGTATAAATAATGGTTCGCTGAGTAACAAGATACCAACACTTTCTGGACTAGCTATTTTTTGTGCTTTAATTTGTAATAGCATGGTTAATCCAGTACCTAAAATACCAATTATTGCAATAGGCCCAAAATTCAATTTTAAAGCATTAATATTTAACCCTTCTATTGTAAATGATAAAACTGCACTTATTATAAACATAAATAATAGTTGTAGCAAGGATAGGATATATTCATCTCTGTTTTGACCTACCTTATTTAGTAAAATTATATAAGCAGTATATGATAATGCTGACCCAATACATAACATATCTCCAATATTAAATCCATCTCCATTCATACCTGATATCATGTATAAACCAAATGTTGATAAAATAACACTATATACTATCCATATAGAAGGTAATTTTTTATTAATAAAGCATTGAATAATAGGAATAAATAACACAGATAATGAAGCTAGAAAACCTGATTTTGAGGCACTTGTGTATTTTAAGCCTAATATATTTAATGCATAAGCAGCAAACATAATAAGACTTAATGCAAGAGTTATTTTAACATCTTTTTTACTAACTGAAAGTAACTTTTTAGGTGAAGCTATAAATATTATCAATGCACCTATTCCAAATCTCCCCATAAGTAAATGAAATGCAGGAATTGAGCCAATGCTTGATTTTATTATTATGGTGCTTAAAGCCCATGTAAATGATACAAGAATCAGTTGTAAATATGATATAAGTAATGGTTTTGATTGAATGTTGTTGATTGATTTTTCCAATTTGTGTTTCACCTCGCTGTCATATTATTCTTCAACTATTATAGCATAATGTTATTTGATCCTGTTTAAATAATTTCATTTCCAATTTTAATCAAAAGTCCAAAAAACCGGAGTTAAAAAATTTATAACTTGCAAAGCTTTTACTTTGTAGTATTTATGCAATTTCCTTGATTACTAATATTTAAATACTATTTTGGATAAAGTATTAAAGTAATAGTGATTATATAAGTTGTGATAAAGGTTAATTTTTTAAAACGAGATAACTAAAACGCTAAAATTGTTAACCTGTATACGAAGAAAGAGGATGATATCATGTTTTTACTTAGTATTTTTTTCATATCGACGGGTGTATTTCTGATTTGGAATAGTTATCGCAATATTAATTCTCCCCATGAGATGGAAAAGGAGTTTGCATTATTTAAAGGTTCTGTCGGATTTATGTCTACTGTAGTAGGAGTTTTTTCATTAATTAACTTTTTCTTATAAGGGTGTATTTATGAGAATCTATAAAGAAATCATATTATTAATTATTTTTCTATTAATATTTCAAAGCAATATGACTTTTGGACAAAGCATGGAAAAGACTTTGATAATAGTAGTAGATAGTTTAGACTTTAATCAAATTGAAGTAATAGCTCCTTATAATGCTTCTGTTGGATTATTAAATATGAAAACAGGAGGTCTTTATAAAGACAGTAATATGGAAAGCTTATTTATGACATTGTCTTTAGGTAGAAGAGTAAGTATAAAAAAGGGCTTGTTTAAGATAGTAGATAAAGTTGAAAATAATAGCTTATGTATTGTAGGTTATAATGATATACAAAAATATATAAAAGAGAATTACATTCAGATATATCCTAACATGATTTTTTTAGGAGAGACATTAAAAGAAAGGGGTATTGGTTATATTGGTAATGATGAAGCTTCATTACTTGCTGCAGATAAAGATGGGAATATTAAATATGGAGAAAACCACATAATTTATGAACTAAATTGGATTAAAAATAACATCAACCATATTTTTGAAAAAGGAAGTATTACAATTATTTCTTTTAACATTGATAATAAACAGGAAAGAGTTGAATTACTAAAAAAACTAGTTAGTGAATATGAAGATACAAATATTATAATTTTTTCTAAGAAAGTTTCCCTGTCGTTAAGTAAATGTTTAAATAAATATTTAACACCTATCATATATATAGATACAGACAAAACAAGTGGGATACTTACTACTGACACTACAAGAAGACGAGGAGTTATAACTAATCTTGATATATTACCTCATTTATTAAATACTTATAATGCTGATGATTATGCAACAATTGGGCATACTATCAATATTTTACCTTCGCCAAATCCTGTTGAAGAAACTAAGAAATTACTAAAGCAATATACTAATTTAAATGTAATAAAATATATATTGCATGGAATAATTTTGTTTTTTGAAGGATTTATAATACTGACATATTTGTTAAATAAGAAAGGCTATGATAGATTTAATAGTAATGTTTTTGAAAATATTATAATTATTATATTTCTGTCTTTTTTTATAGGGATTTCAAGTGTATATGAAAATATAGTTATATACCTTGTTTTATTGTTTGGAGGGAGTTTTATATTAAGGTATTTACTTAATATAAAAGGGGTAAAAATAATAGAGTTTTTTTCATTTATGATAGCTGGACTAATGTATTATTCATTATTTTTCAATCTGAAATTATTGTACAATTCTTATTTAGGCTACAATAATATTATTGTTGGAGGTAGATTTTATGGAATAAACAATGAAGCTATGGGAGTTTTAATTGTTACAACTATTATAAGTTATTTTACGTTAAAGAATATGATTAAAAATAAAGTTATGAAAAAAATAATCACAGCGATAGTATTTTCTACTTGCATTTTTTCTCTTTCAGGGAGTTATGGGGCAAATGTAGGAGGATATTTAACTTCTATAGCATTATTAATGATGATAATATATTTTGAATTTACTAATAAAAAATTAAACAAGGAGAATTTAATTATTATATTTGTTATAGGAATAATAGTATTTATGCTTAATGTATATTTTGATATGAGTATCGTTAAAAAAAGCCATTTAGGTAGTTTGTCCCATAGAGTGAGCACACTGGGAGTAAGCGAGTTAATATATATAATAATAGTAAAAATAAAGCAGCTTATAACAATACTTATTTTACCTCCATGGAGTGTTATTATGGTTCTTCAGTTTCTTTTCTTAAGTAAAGCATATAGAGAGAATAAAGAAAAACTATTGCAAAATAACATGTATTTAATCATATTTGTAACTTCTATTATTGCATTGCTTATTAATGATACTGGCATAATAGCTTTTACATTTATTAATACATTTTTGATAGCACATATATCAAGGAAATTAAGATTACTTTAATGTATTTTATTATACAATTTCCTCATGTAATTTACGTAAATTATAGGCATTAGAAAGTCACAGTGTTAAATTTTTTTAATAATTAATGATTTTGTTGATATATTTCGAAAAATCTGATAGCTTAAAAGGAGAAATAAAATTAATTTGAGTCAATAAAAAATCAGGGAGGTGTGCATAAGTGCAGGTAACTATGTCAAAGTATTTAACAGAGCATAAGGATGATTTAAAGCTGTTGGTTAAATTACTTTCTAATAAATATTCTTATGTTTCTGTATTAGGAACTGATGTATACGGAAAGACGTATTTAGTTCAAAAAACGGGAACAGGAATTAACACAAGTATGTGGAATGAAAGAGGTTTCGTAGTAAGAGTACATAACGGAATTAATTATTCAGAATACTCATTTAATGAGATAGCTAATGACAATATACAAGAACTTGCAAGTAAGATATCTAGTATTGTAGAAGAAGATATAAACATGATAAAATCGTCATCTATATCATTAAATTCTTATCCTATTATAAGTGAAAAGCCAATTATGGGTAGTTTTTATGGGGAAGTAGAAATATTACCTGAAGATATGAGTGATAGTGAAAAACTAAAAAAAATGGAAGCTATTAAAGAAAAAGCATTCAAAAAAAGCTCTTATTTAATAGATTTTAGAATTCGTTATGAAAGCACCAAAGTGTCGAAAGTTTTTTTATCTAATAATAAAGATTTAGAACAATCTTATATATGGAGTCAAGCTTATCTTGTACCAATAGTAAGAAAAGAAAAGATTACTAAATTTGCACATAAGAGCTTTTCAGGCTTAAAAGGTGTAGAGATAATTAATGAAATGGAAGATAATTACGAAGGTATCTTAGATATGGCGATAAAGCTTTTAGATGCGAAACCAGTTGTTCCGGGAGAATATGATGTGATATGTACCCCTGATATAGCTGGATTAATTGCACATGAAGCATTTGGACATGGTGTAGAAATGGATATGTTTGTTAAAGGCAGAGCAAAAGCTGTAGAATATTTAAATAAGCCTGTAGCTTCAGAACTAGTGACTATGCATGATGGAGCTAAATCAGCTTACAATGTATCTTCATATTTATTTGATGATGAGGGTACTTTAGGAACTGATACAATTGTTATCGACAAAGGAATACTAAAGACTGGAATATCAGACATTCTTTCTGCATTGAAACTAGGGACCAAACCCACTGGTAATGGCAAAAGAGAATCATTTGAAAGAAAAGCATATGCTAGAATGACTAATACCTTTTTTGGGCCTGGGAATAGTACCTTAGATGAGATGGTTGCATCCATAGAACATGGATATTTGTTGGATGGGACTATGAGTGGTATGGAGGACCCTAAAAACTGGGGTATTCAATGTATGATTTTAATGGGAAAAGAAATTAAAAATGGCAAATTTACAGGTAATATTGTTTCACCAGTAATTATGACTGGGTATGTTCCTGATGTATTAAAATCGATAAGTATGGTATCAAATGAAGTCAGTTTATCTGGAGCAGGTGCCTGTGGTAAGGGATATAAAGAATTTGTAAAGGTTTCTGATGGTGGACCATATATTAAAACAAAAGCGAGGTTAGGATAATGATTAATAATATAAAAGAGCTATTATTACAATCTATGGATATAAGTGCGTGGAAGATTGAAGAAAATATTATTAATTCAAGAGAGCTTTTTTTTGTTAAGAAAAATTTAGACATGAATAGAGCAAAGGATGTAACTCATTATAAAGTAACAGTTTACAAAGATTTTGAGGAGGAAGGCAAAAAATATAGAGGTTCAAGTATGTTTGACATACATCCAACCATGACAGATGATGAAGTAAAGGCAAAAATTGAAGAAGCGTCATTTGCTGCTAGACAAGTAAAAAATGAATATTATCCCTTAGTAAAGCCTTCTGTTGAGATAAAAAATAAACTTAAAAGTGATTTTAGTAAAGGAAATTTATCTGAATGGATTTTAAAATTAGTACAAACTGTATATGATGAAGACAAATATGAAAAAGGAAAGATTAATTCTTCAGAGTTTTTTATAAATAGAATAAATACTAGGATTGTTAACTCTGAAGGTGTAGATGTAGCTTATACTAGATATGAAGGTATAATTGAATTTGTAACTGACTGGAAAGAAAGAGATGAAGAAGTAGAGATATACAAATACCTAGAATTTTCAGATTTTATTCCTGAGTTAATATCAAGTAAAGTAAAAGAATCTTTTACATATTCTAGGGAAAAATCATTGGCGAAGCCTACACCTAATTGTAATAATATTAATGTATTATTGACAGGAGAACCAGTAAAAGAATTTTTTAAATTCTATTATGAACAATCAAATGCAACGATGGTTTATGAAGGGATATCTAAATTTAAGTTAAATGAATGCGTTCAAACCAATGATACAAAAGGTGATTTAATAAATGTTACACTTGATCCACAACTCAACGGGTCTACGAAGTCTAAAATTTATGATGATGATGGAGTATTTTTAAAGCAAGTTAATATAATTGAAAATGGAGTATTGAAGAACTATTGGGGAGATAATAGACATAGTAATTATTTAGGAGTGAGTCCAACAGGTAAGATTGAAAACTTTGTTATAAAAGGCGGAAAATATTCCATAGATGAATTAAAAAATGAGCCATACTTAGAATTAGTATCTTTTTCTGATTTTCAAATGGATTCTTTAACTGGTGATTTCGGTGGAGAGATTAGGCTCGGTTGGTATTATGACGGTAAATCAAAGATACCTGTGACAGGAGGATCAATTTCGGGTAATATTAATGAAGCACAAAAAGAAATATATCTTTCAAAAGAAATTCAAAGTGATAATAATTTTGTTGGGCCAAAGACGATTAAACTTAAACAAGTTTCTATTTCTGGAGAATAAAAATAATAAAGGAGTCAGTAAAAACTGACTCCTTTATTATTTTGAAGAAATTATAAAATTTTATAGAATATTTTATTATGCAATTTCCTCGCTTCGATATTCAAGCAATGTTTAGGAAAAAGTAGTTGTTCACTATATAGGTATTGACATAATAAATCTGAGTCTATATAATATTCGTATAGCTAAAATATCGTATTACGATATTATTTTCTAAGGTGGTGATAATAGTGAGTTTAGAAGATAATACTCAAAAAATAATTGAATATATAAAAATTATTAATAGAAAGATACATAATAAGCATCATGAAATGGCCCAAAGGAACAATTTAACTTTAGAACAATTTCATCTAATGCTATATTTAGATAACAAAAATCCTCCAACAATAGGAGAGATTGCTCGAAGATCAGATAGAGCTCAAAATACAATATCTGAAAGAGTGTCTAAATTAGAAGAAAAAGAGATAGTAATGCGAGTTAAGGATCCTCATGATAGGAGGGTAAGTAGGGTTATGATAACTGATAAAGGTAAAAAACTAATGTATTCTATAAAAAAGAGTGTTGCTAATGAATTCGTATACAGTGCTTTATTAAAGATGAAAGATAAAGATGTTGATGATTTAGTTTTAAAATTGGAAGAGTTGATAAAAAATATGGAGTAAAAGTGAAGAAGGAGTTGATTACATGATTAAAAAGTTTATATCTTATTATAGGCCTCATATAAAGCTCTTTATATTAGATTTAGTATGTGCATTTATGATTTCAGGGTTAGATTTGGTATTTCCAATTGTAACTGGGAATTTTGTTAATGATATTATACCTAATGGTAAAATCAGAACGTTGTATATAACAACAATAATATTAGTTGGATTATATGTATTAAGGTATATATTTAATTATATAGTAGACTATTGGGGTCATGTAGTAGGAGTTAGAATGGAATATGATATGAGGAGAGATTTGTTTACGCATTTACAGACATTACCTTTAGATTTTTTTGACAATAATAGGACAGGGCATATTATGTCAAGGATAGTTAACGATTTAAGGCAAATTTCAGAGCTAGCTCACCATGGGCCTGAAGATCTGTTTATTTCTGCAGTCATGCTTATTGGTTCTTTTATCATATTAATAAGGTATGAGTGGAGGTTAACATTAATAATATTCGCTTTTATTCCAATAATGGTTTGGTTTGCTATTTCTAAGAGAAAAAAGATGGAAAGTGCTTTTAGAAATGTAAAGAAAAAAATAGCAAATGTTAATTCACAGTTGGAAAATAGCATCTCAGGTATTAGAGTTGCTAAATCATTTACTAATGAGGATTATGAGATAGAAAAATTTGAACATGGCAATAATGAGTTTAAAGCTTCTAGAGAATTTGCATATAAGAGCATGGCAGAATTTATGTCAGGTATTCACTTTTTTATCAATATATTAAATGTTGTAGTAATAAGTGTTGGTGGAATATTTGTTTATAATAATACTATTAGAATAGGTGATTTAGTTACTTATTTGTTGTATGTAAACTTCTTCATGCAGCCAATTAGAAGACTTACATCTTTTGTTCAGCAGTACGAAGATGGTATGACAGGCTTTGAAAGGTTTATGGAAATTATGAAAATCGAGCCTAGTATAAAGGACAGTGAAAATGCTATAGAGTTAGAAAATGTAAAAGGAAAAATAGAGTTAAAGAATGTTACATTTAGCTACAATAAAAGCGAGGCTTCTATTTTATCAAATATAAATCTAGAGATTAAGCCAGGACAGACCGTTGCATTAGTAGGTCCTTCTGGAGGAGGCAAAACTACTTTGTGTCATCTCATACCTAGATTTTATGAAATAGATGATGGAGAAATATTGATTGACGGAATAAATATTAAAGATATAAAGCTAAAGTCTTTGAGGAAAAATATCGGTTTGGTACAACAAGATGTATTTTTATTTACTGGAACAATTAGAGAGAATATTTTATATGGGAGACCAGATGCTACTGATGAAGAAATAATTGAAGCTGCAAAACAAGCTAGTATTCATGATTTTATTATGAAATTACCTGATGGATACGATACTTATATTGGAGAAAAAGGAGTAAAATTATCAGGTGGTCAAAAACAGAGGATATCTATAGCCAGAGTATTTTTAAAGAATCCACCTATATTGATATTAGATGAAGCAACTTCTGCTTTAGACAATGCAACAGAAATATTAATTCAGGAATCACTAGAAAAGCTGTCAGAAGGCAGAACAACTCTTGTAATAGCTCATAGACTTTCAACTATTAAGAATGCTGATGAAATAATAGTTTTAACAAATAAAGGGATTATGGAAAGAGGTAATCATGATCAATTGATGAAAACAAACGGATTATACGCAAAATTGTATAAAGCCCAGTTTAAAGGATATATACCTGATGAGGTTGCGTAAAAGCAAGCAGGAAAATTGTTGAAAATTTCTAGATTAAGGAAATTGCATAATAAAATATTTTATTATGCAATTTCTTAAATTCTGTAAGTATAATAAGAGGTTGTTTCATAACTTATTTATAAGTTATGAAACAACCTCTTATTAATTATAATCATGTTTACTTATAAAAAAAATAATGATACAATAATATTGTGAATATAACTAATAAATTATTCACTTAATTTGTATTTGGAAAATTATTCTTATAACATGTGGTAGCCGTTTGTAGTATAATGTAATATACAATCAAATACTGTATAAATAAGGAGTATACTGATGTATATATTAGAGGATCTAATATTACCTGTTAATAAAAAAATTAAGGCTATAAGAAAATACTTAAAAGTGAATCAAAAGGAGTTAGCTGGTGAAGAACTAGATAGAAGCATGATAAGTTATATAGAAAATGGTAAAACTAAATTAACTAAAGATACTGCAAACAAACTGGCTAAAAACTTTGATAAAATTATTAAGAAAAAAGGACTTACCTATAAAATTGATAGTGAATATATTTTAGCTGATGAAATGAGACAAGCTGGATATAAATTAAAATCAAATATTTTAAAGTTAAAAGAATATATGATGGCTAAAGATGACAATTTTATTAGATTGATGAAAGAAACTGATGAATTATTAAAGACGTGGGATATTCCTGCAATAAAAGCAGAAGTATATGAAATAGCCGGTGATTTTAATTATAATAAAAGAGATATTTGCAATAGTAGACTTTATTATTTAAAGTCAATGATGAATTATTATAAAATTGGTAATCAGGAGATGGTTGCGGGAATTTTTTCGAAAATTGCTAAAAATGCTATAATTAAAGGTGATTATTATGAAGCTATATATCTAAACGAATATTCACTAAATATATTGGAAAATGAACAGATAGAAAATGATACTATTAAAAAAAGGATTTATTTTAATAATGCATTAGCATTTTCTAATATGAAAAAATATGAAAATAGTTTATTTTTTCTTAATAAACTACTTAACGAGTATAAAGATTTGGACACTAGGCAGTATTTAGATGTTTTAATATTGAAGGGAAATAATTATTTTAGAAATAACGATTTTGAGAATGCTATGAAGGTGTATAAAGAAACACTTTTTTATGCTGAAAAAGTTAATGATATAAGGGCTAAAGCTATAGCTTACGAAAATATAGGAACAATACATTATATAGAAGGAGAAATAAGTAAATGTATAGAATATAGATTAAAAAGTATAGAATTAAAAATTATTAAAAAAGATTATAGTTATTTATATACTTTAAAATCTTTAGTTTCAGTTTATATAGAAATTGGAGAATATAAAAAAGCTTGGACACATATTGCGAATATTATAGATAAAGCTAAAAAAGATAACAATTATAATCTTTTATTTGAAATTTACAATCAAATATTAGATATTTATATTGAGGGGAAGGGGAAATATTTTAGTGAACAAGTGCTATATGAAATAACTGATTTTATAGCAAGCAATAAAGTAAAGCTTGATGTTAAGGAGATGATATTAAAACTGTGTAACATTTTTATAGAAAAAGATTCAAAGAAAGTAAAGGAATTGTTAAAAATAGGATTAAATTATGATGAGAAAGAGGGGGATAATTTATGAAAAAGATTAGAAAGCTTTTCTTTGTTCTAACAATAATTGTTACACTAAGTATTGGTTTTAACATTGGCTTGTGTGTTGATGTAGAAGATCCAGAACCATGGAGCACAGGCCATGTAGTTACATTAGAATAGGAACCTATGCATATTTATAAAATATCTTTAGAAAAACTATTTACATTTTTTAAATTAAGTAGTATACTATAATTACAGTGTGAATGAAAAACAAATATTATTCACTTTACTTTCTTTGTATTAGGTGAACTTGTTTACTAAATACATACTTACTAAATACGACAAAAATTTTTCCTCATCCTCTATATAATATATCGGGCAGGCTTAGTTAAAGCTTGTCCATTTTTTATCTAAAGAAATAATTGTAAAATGACTTTACAAACCACATATGTTTAAATTAAAATATATATACGATTATAAGTACTGATTTTATATTATTTTTTAAAGGGAGAATAACTATGAAAACATTAGTTAAATGTTTTGCTTTAATAGATAAAAAAATATTGTATTTTATTAATACAAATATAAAGTGTAGATTTTTAGATAAAATTATGCCACTAATTACTGAATTAGGTGGTGCTATTTTTACTACTGGTTTTGTTTTAATGCTTATTTCCTTTGGTAAAAGCAAGTTAAGACTTATTGGTTTAGAAGCTTTGATTGGTCTATCTGCTAGTCAGTTAATAGTTCAAATATTAAAAAAGAGTTTAAGCAGAGAGAGGCCTTATAATATATTGAATAATATTAATACTTTTAATATAAAGCTAAAAGATTATTCATTTCCTTCTGGTCATACAACTGCTAGTTTTTCTATAGCTGTATCTTTATCCATAAATCTTCCGTATTTAAGTGTTATATTAATAGCTACGGCTTTTACAGTAGGGATTTCAAGGATTTACCTAGGAGTACATTATCCATCAGATGTTTTGGTAGGTATTTTTTTGGGTAGTATAACTCCTATTGCAATACATCCATATTTTTTAAGCTTCATTGCATAATAGGTAAAAATAAGTACTATTTTAAAGTATTTAAAAGGTAGCTCTAGAGCTACCTTTTTTAAATATATAAAATTAAGATATATGACGTATAACTATAATTATATTTGATAAATGGAGTTTATTTAAATATATAGACAAATAGGATTATGGACTTAAAAGTGAAATAATAATACAATATATATGTATAGTGAAAAATCAAACCACAATATAAAGGGGATGAACTGATGATTGATAGAATTCAAAAAAGAAATGGCGATATAGTAGATTTTGATGTTAGAAAAATTGAGGATGCAATTTTTGCAGCAGCAAGGTCAGTAGGTGGTGATGATAGAAATGAAGCAAGAAGGCTTTCAATAATGGTAGCTGATATTCTTAATGAAGCTTATGGAGTAGGCATACCTACTGTTGAAGATATACAAGATGTAGTAGAAAAGGTTCTTATTGAGGAAGGCCATGCTAAGACTGCAAAATCATATATATTATATCGCAAAAAAAGAGAAGAGCTAAGAGATGTTAAGAACTTATTTATGGATGCTGAAAAGCTCATAGATGAATATGTTTCGCTGGATAATTGGAGAATTAATGAAAATGCTAATATGGGATTTAGTTTACAAGGGTTAAATAACCATATTGTTGAATCAATTACAAAAAAATATTGGCTTAACAAGATATATAGAAAGGAATTAAGAGATGCTCACATAAAAGGAGATATACATATACACGATTTAGGACTTTTGGCTCCATATTGTTGTGGGTGGGACTTGGAAGCTTTACTTTATAAGGGGTTTAGAGGTGCTTCAGGAAAGATTGAATCAAAACCTGCCAGACATTTACAGTCATTTTTGGGCCAAATTGTTAACTGGCTTTATACACTTCAAGGAGAAGCAGCTGGAGCACAAGCTATAAGTTCACTAGATACTTATGCTGCACCATTTATTTATTATGATGATTTATCATATGATGAAGTAAAAAAGGCAATGCAAAGCTTTATATTTAATTTAAACATTCCTACTAGGGTAGGATTTCAAACTCCGTTTACTAATGTTACCTTAGATATAAAACCACATCCATTGCTTAAAGATACAAATGTTATTATTGGTGGCAAACCAATGGATAAGACTTATGGTGAGTTCCAAAAGGAAATGGATATGTTCAATAAGGCATTTTGTGAGGTAATGATGGAAGGCGATGGAGCAGGTAGAAATTTTAGCTTTCCTATACCTACAATAAACATAACTAAAGATTTTCCTTGGGATTCTGATGTAGTTAATTGTATTATGGAAATGACTAGAAAATATGGAACTCCATATTTTGCTAATTTTATTAATAGTGATTTATCTCCAGAAGATGTAAGAAGTATGTGCTGCAGGTTGAGATTAGACAACAGAGAATTAAGGAGGAGAGGTGGAGGATTATTTGGAGCTAATCCTCTTACAGGTTCTATAAATGTTGTAACAATAAATATGGCTAGGATAGGTTATCTGTCAAGTACTAAAGAAGAATTTAAGAAAAGGGTAAGAGAGTTAATGGAGATAGGAAAAGAAATATGTGAGACAAAGAGGAAGGTTTTAGAAGGGTATATGGAAATTGGTCTTTTCCCATATTCAAAGTACTATCTTCAAGGTGTGAAAGATGGATACGGAGAATATTTTAAAAACCATTTTAGTACTATAGGCCTTAATGGAATGAATGAAGCGTGTGTAAATTTATTAGGCAAGGATATAACTACTGAAGAAGGTAATCAATTTGCCATAGAGGTTATGGAATTTATGAATAAAGTCATTCAGATATTTCAAGAGGAAACAGGGAGCTTATGGAACCTTGAAGCTTCACCAGCAGAAGGTGCAGCTTACAGATTTGCGAGAATGGATAAAAAGATGTATCCAAATATTTATACACAAGGTGAAAAAGAACCTTATTACACCAATTCAACTCAGCTTCCTGTTGGGCATACAAAAGATATTTTTGAAGCATTGGAACTTCAAGAAAAGCTTCAAACTTTATATACTGGGGGAACTGTATTCCATGGATTCATAGGAGAAGAAATAGAAAGTGCTGAAACTGTGAAGGCATTGATTAAAAGAGTTTTTGCAAATAGTGAGATACCATATTTTACTATTACCCCAACATATAGTATATGTCCTGATCATGGATATTTGAAAGGAGAACAATTTAAATGCCCAGAATGCGGCAAGGATACTGAAGTTTGGACTAGAGTAGTTGGTTTTCACAGGCCTATTCAGTCGTGGAATTTTGGAAAGCAAGAAGAATATAAAGATAGATTAACCTTTGACGTTGATATTAGCTTGGATAGCACAAGGTTATCAGATAATAGAGGTGTAAAATGAATATAATAGGTCATTTAAAATCATCTTTTATAGATTACCCTGATAAAATATGCACTGTATTTTTTACTGGAGGATGTAATTTTAGATGCCCTTATTGTCATAATGCTAGTATTGTTAGAAACGAAGGGTTGCCACTAAGTGAAGATTATATATTTAGTTATCTTGAAAGTAGGAAAAAATATTTAGATGGTGTGTGCATTTCAGGTGGTGAACCAACATTGCAAGAAGGATTAAAGGATTTTGTAAGCAAGATAAAAGATAAGGGATTTTTGGTTAAGTTAGATACCAATGGTACGAACTCGGAGGTATTAAAGGAACTTATTGAAAATAAATACTTAGATTATATTGCTATGGACATAAAAGCACCATTAGATAAGTATGAGTTTGTTACTAAAATAAAAGTGGATATAAATATTATAAAGTCTAGTACTGATATAATTAGATCTTCAGACATTGATTATGAATTTAGGACGACAGTTTGTAAAGAACTATTATCAGAAGAAGATATTTTAAAAATTGCAGAATATTTGAAAGGAAGTAAAAGGTATGTTATTCAAAATTTTAGAGACGGAGAAACTATTTTAGCTGGAAAAGGACAATTTAATTCTTATGATATTAAAACTTTAAGAAAAATTGAAAAAAAAGTAAAACATTATTTTACATCTTTTATCATTAGAAACTAATAATAAAAATCCCTAGATATATTAGCATGTATCTAGGGGTTTTAATATTGTGAGAATAAAATTTAATTTAAAAACAACCTATACAGAGAAGCAAAGAAAAATTACTTAAAATAATGAAAGTGTGTTACACTATAATAGATAATAAATTATTTAGAGGTGTTTAACTAATGAAGAAGGATTTGACTAAATTAGATAGAAGAAATAATTATATGCTCATAGCAGAAAATTTTTATAATAAAAACAATAGAGAGAAAGCTCTTCAATTTTTTAATAAGGCTTTGGAATTTGATGAAGATCAAAAGGAAAGTGTGAATATATTATATTATATAGCTGTATTACATGATGAAATGGGCAATAGAGAAAAAGCATTAAAAGCATATAAAAAAATTATAAATGTTTCCCCTAATGAATCTGGTGCTTATTATGGGATAGCTATTATTCTCGATGACAGAGGAGACAAGGAAGAAGCTTTAAAATATTATTTAAAAGCAATAGAGTTAGATCCCTTATATGATAGAGCTTATTTTTATGTAGCAAATATTTATGATGAAAAAGGCAAAAAAGAAAAAGCTATAAAATATTACGAAAAAGTGTTAGAATTAAATCCAGAGGACTATATAGCTTATAACAATTTAGGGTCTATATATGAAGAATTAGGAGATTATGACAATGCTTTAAAAATGCTAAAAAAAAGTGTAGAGATTAAACCTTATTACTATAAAGCCTTGTTTAATATAGGTGTTATAAATAAAAAAATAGGAAAATTAGATGAGGCTATCAAGTGCTACAATAAAGCTATAGAAGCTAATAATATGTATCCTTATTCATATTTGAATAAATCAGTAATATATATAGAAGAGAAGAAATTTGATCTGGCTATTGATACTTTGACTGAAGGTATTAAAAATAATCCTGATGCAGAATTTTTGTATTATAATAGGGCTTGCTGCTATTCTAAAATAGGGGAGAAGGATAAAGCAATTAAAGACTTAGCAAAGTCTATAGAGTTATATCCTAAATTTAAGGATATAATAAAAAAGGATAAAGATTTAGATGATTTAAAAGGTTGTAAAGAATTTGATGAACTGTTTAACTTTTAATTTCTAAAAAATTATGAGTCTATTATCATATTAGAAAGGGAGTAATATTGTATGGTTATTTTAAAAACTATGAAAGAAATAGAGCTTATGAGACAAGCAGGAATTCTTTTAGCATCTTGTCATAAGGAGATTGCTAAGCTCATAGAGCCAGGCATATCAACTTTAGAGATAGATGATTTTGTTGAGAAGTATTTAAAAAAGCATGGAGCAACACCTGAACAGAAAGGGTATAACGGGTATCCTTTCGCAACTTGTGCTTCAGTAAATGATGAAATTTGTCATGGTTTTCCAAGAAAAGAGCCTTTAAAAGACGGAGATATAGTTACTATTGACATGGTAGTAAACTTAAATGGATGGTTAGCAGATTCAGCATGGTCATTTGAGGTAGGAAATGTTTCGAAAGAAGCTAAGAAATTATTACAAGTGACTAAGGAATCTTTATATAAAGGAATTGAAAAAGCTGTAATAGGTAATAGAATTGGAGATATTTCTCATGCTGTACAGACTTATGTAGAATCTCAAGGTTTTTCTGTAGTAAGAGATTTTGTAGGTCATGGTATAGGGCAAAGTATTCATGAGGATCCACAAGTACCTCACTTTGGGCGCCCTGGAAGAGGACCAAGGCTATTGGAAGGAATGGTTTTAACAATAGAGCCAATGGTAAATGTAGGTACATATCATTGTAAAATAGATTCAAATAATTGGACGGCAAGAACAGTTGATGGTAAGTTATCTGCTCAATATGAGCATACATTGGCTATAACTAAAGATGGCCCAATAATAATTACTGAACAGTAAAATATAAAATAGTAGACAATTTCTCATTATATCACCAGAATTGTCTACTATTTTTTATGTTTATTTATCATAAACAGCTTCTTGTATTGAATTTATTTGACTTTTGACTACTTTATTAGCATCTTCTATTATTTTGTAAATTTCTGGTATATCAACTTGGTATATCATTTTAAGCCCGTTTCTGTAGCTCGATATGATACCTTGATTTCTAAGTATTGATAAATGTTGAGAAACATTTGATTGTTCAAGCTGAAGTTCTTCAATGATTTCGCAAACACATAGAGGACCATTTTTTAATAGTTTAAGTATTTTAATTCTTGTTGGATGAGCTAATGTTTTAAATATACTAGCATATAAGTCCAATATTTTATCATTCACATAGTTCACCTTCTTTATTCTGGCATTCAAGCAATAAGTAGATATTAGATAAAATAGCTTATACATGTATTATATATTATAAATATATGCTTAACAACACGTGCTGTTTATATATAAAAAATATTAACATAGTGTTGACATATGAATGGTAGAGAAATATAATGAAATTAAATATTAGAAATTTATAATATACTAATATATTTATTAGCAAAAAACTAGGAGGATACAAATGGATAAGAGGACTGATCTATATTTATTATCTGGATTTTTAGGTGCTGGAAAAACTACTTTTTTAAAAGAAATATTAAAGAGTTTAGAGGATAAAAAAACTGGTGTAATAATGAATGAGTTTGGTAAAGTTAGTATTGATGGACCGATAATACAAAAAGATGGTCTTAAATTAACCGAAATCAACAGAGGTTCAATATTTTGTTCATGCTTGAAGCTTAACTTTATTCAGGCTATGATTGAAATGGCAAAATATAATCTTGATTATCTATTTGTTGAAAGCTCTGGTTTAGCAGATCCTTCAAACATAGGCGATGTTTTATATGGATTGGAGGGAACAGAGGGTGATGTTTATAATTACAAGGGATGTATATGTATTGTAGATGGACTTAACTTTCTAGACCAGATTAAAGAATTGGAAACTGTTGAAAGACAGATAAAGCACTGTCATTTAGTAGTTATAAGTAAAATAGATTTGATTGAACAGGATACTTTATCAAAAATTATTGAAAAAATTAAAGAGATAAATCCTAAAGCAGATATTCAATTATCTTCATTTGGTAAAATTGAAAAGCCTTTTACAAAGATGGATTTGATGAAAAATCAATGGGCTGAGAGTGAAGAATCATTAAACAAAGAGGAAAATAAACCTAAAACTTTACATTTAACATATACTAAGAGTATAGATAAAAAAGACCTTAGCAAATTTATTGATAAAATTTCTGCAGATACTTATAGAATCAAAGGTTTTTTTCAATTGCATGATGGATGGCATCAGGTTGATGTTGTAAATAGAAAAATTGACTATAAAGTTTGCGAACCTAAAAATACTTCACAGTTAGTTATTATATCAAAGATAGGACCACAAATAATAAGAAGTATTTTTAGTGCTTGGAATGATATAATTGGTGATGAAATGAAATTAAGATAAAATTATGTAAGAAAGGAGAATAGTTTATGAAAATAAAGGTATTAGGTAGTGGATGTGCAAAGTGTAAAAAGCTTGAAGCAAATGCAAGGGAAGCAATAAATCAACTAGGTATTGAAGCTTCAATTGAAAAGGTAGAGGATATAAAAGAAATTATGAGTTATGGAGTTATGTCAACACCAGCATTAGTAGTAGATGACGAAGTTAAGTCAACGGGGAAAGTGCTTAAGGCTAAGGAAATAGCTGAATTATTGAAATAAGCACTGTTTAGAGTGCTTATTTTTTTAGACAAAATAATTAAAAAAGAGTATTACTAATGAGATAGTATAACATAGTATTTTATATGGGCATACAAGGATATAATTATAATAAGGAAATTGTATAATTGTTGTAAAACGAAAAATTATACAATTTCCTTATTATATATTATTGATCTTTATATTGTTAACAGTTTTTTCCTTGTAAATAATATTTTGAAGTATTAAAATATGGTATAATAAAGTAAATTATTTACTTACTCGTGAATTGAAAATTTGTTTATGGTATAATTTTGTATAAAACACCTTAGATATTTAATGGGCTATAGATTTTTTAAAGAGTGAATAAGGGGGTTAAAGGCCAAGGGCCAAATATTTATGGAAAAGTTACATTTAGGTTTAGATGTAGGTTCTACTACAGTTAAATTAGTAGTATTAAATGAAAAATTAGATATTATTTTTAGCAGCTACAAAAGACATTTATCAGATATAAAAAGTAGTGTAAAAAATTTAATATTTGAGGCATATAATAAGTTTAAGAATGCAAAACTTACAATCATGGTCACAGGATCTGGTGGGTTAGCAGTTAATAAATGGATTAATATTCCTTTTATTCAAGAAGTTGTTGCATCAACTACTGCTATTAAAAGATTCATACCAGAGACTGATGTGGTAATAGAACTTGGAGGAGAAGACGCTAAGATAATTTATTTTGACGGTGGAGTAGACCAGAGGATGAACAGCATATGTGCTGGAGGTACAGGAGCTTTTATTGATCAAATGGCTTCATTGATTCATACAGATGCGGAAGGGTTAAATGAACTTTACAAAGGACATAAAACGATTTATCCTATCGCTTCTAGATGCGGGGTTTTTGCTAAAACTGATGTACAGGCGTTAATTAATCAAGGTGTTTCAAAAGAAGATATTGCTGCTAGTGTATTTCAATCTGTTGTAAACCAAACCATAACTACATTAGCTTGTGGAAGGCCTATAAAGGGAAAAGTAGCTTTTCTTGGTGGGCCATTACATTTCTTATCAGGGCTTAGAGAAAGATATATAAAAACTCTTAAATTAACTGATGAGGAAGCAATTCACCCTGAAAATTCTCAATTGTTTGTTGCTAAAGGTGCAGCTATAGCTTCTATAGATAAAAAAGAAATTTCTTTTGAAGAGCTTAAGGATCGATTTATATATTTTAATAAACCAATAGATATTGATGTTAAGAGAATCAGACCTCTTTTTAAAAATGATGAGGAGCTTAAAGTATTTAGAGATAATCATGCAACTAAAAAACTGGCAAAAGGAAAATTAGAAACGTATAATGGTAATTGTTTTTTAGGTATTGATGCAGGTTCTACTACTACTAAAGTGGTACTTATTGGAGAAGATAATCAAATATTGTATTCTTTTTATGGAAATAACCAAGGGAAGCCACTAGAGTTAGTAATTAAAATATTAAATGATATTTATTCTATAATGCCAAACACAGCTAAAATAGCTTATTCTACTTCAACAGGATATGGAGAAGAATTTATAAAAGCTGCCTTACATGTAGATGAAGGTGAAGTAGAGACTATAGCTCATTATAAAGCTGCAAACTATTTTTTACCTGGAGTTGATTTTATTCTTGATATCGGCGGACAGGATATGAAATGTATGAAGATTAAAAATGGAGTAATTGAGAGTATTCTTTTAAATGAAGCTTGTTCTTCAGGATGTGGTTCTTTTATTGAAACTTTTGCCCATTCTGTAAATATGACTACAGAAGAGTTTTTGAAAGCTGGTCTTATGGCAGAAAATCCCGTTGATTTAGGTTCAAGGTGTACGGTATTTATGAATTCAAAGGTAAAACAAGCACAAAAAGAAGGTGCTACAGTAGGTGATATAGCTGCAGGCCTTTCTTATTCAGTTATAAAAAATGCTCTACAGAAGGTTATTAAAATAAGAGACCCTAAAGAGATGGGAGAAAAAATTGTAGTCCAAGGAGGGACTTTTTATAGCGATGCTATACTTAGAAGCTTTGAATTAGTATCAGGTATAAGTGCTGTTAGACCAGAAAATCCTGGTTTAATGGGGGCATTAGGTGCTGCTTTAATAGCTAAAGAAAGGTATAACCCAAAAAAACAAACTACTTTGTTATGTAAAGATGAATTAAGTAATTTCACATACAAAACTAATATGAGAAGATGTGGGGGATGTGGCAATAATTGCCTACTTACTATAAATATTTTTTCTGATGGAAGCAAGTATATTACTGGAAATAGATGTGAAAAGGGAGCAGGTATTGTAAATAAAAATAGAGATATTCCAAACTTATATGATTATAAATACAAAAGGACTTTTGCATACAAACCTTTGGATAAAAAAGAAGCTAAAAGAGGTACTATAGGTATTCCAAGAGTTCTTAATATATATGAAAATTATCCATTTTGGTTTACGTTTTTTACTTTATTAGGATTTAGAGTAGAATTATCTGCACATTCAAAACGAAGTATATACGAGAAAGGTATAGGTTCTATACCTAGTGAAACAGCATGCTATCCTGCAAAGTTAGTTCATGGTCATATTATTGATTTGATAGAAAAAGGTATAAAAATTATTTTCTATCCTAGTGTTTTTTATGAAAAAAAAGAAGATAGCACAGCTGATAATCATTTAAATTGTCCAGTTGTTGCTTCTTATTCGGAAGTTATTAATAATAATATTGATGAAATTAAGAAAAAAAACGTATTGTTTATGAATCCTTTTTTAACACTTGATGATAAGAAAGGATTAAAAACAAGGTTATATGAAGAATTGAAAAAATTTTCTATACCAAAGAGAGAAATATTTAAGGCAGTAGATATTGCTTGGGAAGAACAGTTAAAGTATAAACGTGATATTAGGCAAAAAGGTGAAGAAGCCATTAAGTATATAAAGGAAAATAACTTAAAAGGAATAGTGTTATCTGGTAGACCATACCACATAGATCCTGAAATAAATCATGGTATTCCAAACGTGATTACCTCGCTTGGAATGGCTGTGTTAACTGAAGATTCTGTAGCTCACTTAGATGATGTAGAAAGACCATTAAGAGTATTGGATCAATGGGCATACCATTCTAGGTTATATAGAGCAGCTAATTTTGTAGCTAAGCAAAAAGATTTAGAATTAGTTCAATTAAATTCATTTGGTTGTGGGCTAGATGCAGTTACAACAGATCAAGTACAGGAAATACTTGAGAACTACAATAAGATTTATACCGTTTTAAAAATAGATGAAGTAAGCAATCTTGGTGCAGTAAAAATAAGACTTCGTTCACTTAAAGCTGCAATAGAGGAAAGAGAAAGATATGGTTTTAAGCCAAGTAAAATAGGAGAAATGCAAAAGAGGATAATATTTACTACTGAAATGAGGAAAAAACATACAATTTTAGCACCACAAATGGCACCAATACACTTTAAATTATTGCAGGAAGCTGTAAATACTTGCGGATATAATTTTGTGATATTGCCTTCTGTAGATAAAGAAGCAATAAATGAAGGCTTAAAATATGTTAATAATGATGCTTGTTATCCTTCTATTATAGTGGTTGGTCAATTTATAAATGCGTTGAAATCAGGAAAGTATGATTTAAATAATACTTCTATATTAATGAGCCAAACTGGTGGAATGTGTAGAGCATCAAATTATATTGGTTTTATAAGAAAAGCATTGAAAGATGCAGGGTTTGGAAATATTCCAGTAATAAGTGTAAATCCTTCAGGTATGGAAAAAAATCCAGGATTTACTTATTCTATGGAATTGGCAAGTAAGGGAATTATGGCAATTATGTATGGGGATCTTTTGATGAGAGTCCTTTATAGAGTTAGACCTTATGAAAAAATAAAGGGTTCTGCTAATATTTTGTTCGAGAAGTGGATGGAAAGGTGTATAGAGTCTGTAAAAACAGGGGATAAAAAAGAATATAAAGAAAATGTTGAGAATATTGTTAGAGATTTTGACGAATTAGAAATTACTGATATAAAAAAGCCAAAAGTTGGAATAGTTGGTGAGATATTAGTTAAATATCATCCTACAGCTAATAATAATATTGTAGAGATACTTGAAAATGAAGGAGCTGAAGTAGTAGTTCCTGATTTAACAGATTTTTTAATGTATTGTGGATACAATGCAACTTTCAAGCATAAATATTTATCAAAGCCAATGATAAATAAATTAGCTGGAGATGTAGCAATATCATATATGGAACACTATAGAAAACCTTTAAGGAAGGCGTTAGAAAATAGTAAAAGATTTACTGCACCTTTAACTGTTAAAAGGTTAGGAGAATTAGTTGAACCTTTTATTTCACTTGGCAATCAAGCTGGAGAAGGATGGCTTCTTACTGCTGAGATGATAGAACTGATTGAAAGTGGTACTAAAAATATTGTTTGTGTTCAACCTTTTGGGTGTTTGCCAAATCATATAACTGGTAAAGGAATGATTAAAGCAATCAAAGAAAAGTATGATGGGGCAAATATTGTTGCAATAGATTATGATCCAGGAGCAAGTGAAGTAAATCAATTAAATAGATTAAAATTGATGCTGTCAACAGCTAAAGATAATCTTAAGACTGATTTAGTTAAAACAGAAAATGACGTTGCTATTACATCGGTTTCTAATTAATGTTATGATATAATTGTATAATAAAATATATTATTTAATTGTGCAGAAGAGGCAGTAGTATCATATACTATTGCCTCCATTTCATGTATTTTTTTTCTATTATTGATACTCCCTTATACATTAATGCAGCTAATATAGCTAGTATAAATACACTCATCATAACTAAATCGAGTTTAAATACTTGACCACCATAAACTATCAAATATCCAATTCCTGCTTTTGATACTAAGAATTCTCCAACAATTACGCCTATCCAGGAAAGTCCTATGTTTACTTTGAGAGTGCTTATCATAGTAGGAACACTGGCTGGAAGTATAACCTTTTTTAAAATCTGAAACTTTGATGCTCCAAAGGTTTCAAGCATTTTTATCTTATCTTCATCTACTGATTTGAATCCATTATATACATTCATTATTGTAACTACAATTGATACAGCAATGGCAGTAACTATAATACCAGAATATCCTGCACCTACCCAGAGTATGATTATAGGAGCTAAAGCAGTTTTGGGAAGACTATTTAAAATTACGAGATATGGGTCTAATACTTTTGAAACAAAATCTGACCACCATAAAAGTATTGCTATAATAATTCCTAGAATAGTTCCTGAAATAAATCCTATTATAGTTTCTGTTACTGATATTCCTATATGATTGAAAAGTGTTCCACTATTTACATACTTAATAAAAAGGTTCCAAATCCCTGATGGATAGCTGGTTAGGAATGTATCTATCCAGTCAAGTCTTGCAGCAATTTCCCAAAGAAGCATTGCAATCACAAATATGAGTATTTGTGTTAATAAAATTGCTCTTTTTCTTCTTTTTATTTTCTTTAAAAATTCTATATGCTGTTTTGATTCTTTGTTTTTATACATGGACATCAAGCTCCTTCCATATTTTATTGAAATAATATCTAAACTCAGGAGCTTCTCTGCACTTCATAGGAGTACGAATTCCATTGGGGCATGAAAGCTTAATTTCAATTATATCCTTAATAATAGCAGGTCTTTTGGATAGTACTACTACTCTATCAGCCATAGATATAGCTTCAGCTATGTCTACTAAATGGTAGATAGATATATAAAAATGAAAAACTATTCTTGGCCATAGACTTTTATTTTTAAATTTTCACCATCCCATGTAACCTTATTAACTATTTTCCTAATTAAAGACTTCTGTTCATCAAAATCTAGATTATCTATGTTGTTAGCAAAATATTTAAGCATATCTTTTAATGCCTCAATATTATTTTGTTGAAGTAGAGAGTTTTCAACTTTTTCTTCTATATCATATAATTCCTTTTTTAATTCTTTTATTTTACTATCCAATTCTTCTATTTGCTTGATTATGTATTCTGCAGCTACAGATTTTTCATTTTTAGCTAATTGCATAGTAAGATTTTTAATTGAGTTTTCATATTCATGTATTTGTAATTCAAGTTGCTTTTTCTTATTTGAATTAGTATTGCTGAATTTAGAAATTTCTTTTTTCTTTTTATCTAGTTGCTTCATAAGGGCACTATTATTCATGGCCATATGTTTTAGCTCTTTTACAACTAAATCATCAGCCATTTGACCGTTAATATTTTTAATATTGCAATTTGACCCTCTGGACCTTTCCTTCATTAAGCATTTATAGTAATAATAGAATCCATAGCTTTTATTAGATACAGACACTCTCATAGTAGAGCCGCAGTCTGCACATCTGATTAACCCTGATAGCAGTCCATATTTTCCAGTACCTTTTCTTGGAGCTTTTATACTATTTGATTTAAGCATATTTTGCACTTGGATCCAGTCAGAGGAATTTATTATTCCTTTATGCTTTCCTACAGCAATAATCCATTTAGATTCATGTTTTTTTATTACTTTACTTTTTTTTATATCGTTTTTGTTAAATACCATAAGCCCATGTATGCCATCAAATTCTCTTATGTTCCCTGCAATATCAGAACCTAATTTCTTAAAGTATTTGTGTATGAGTTCATCTGCTATGCAGTATACAGGATTAGCAAGTATCACATTTAACGTGCTTGTATTAAAGTATTTACCAGCCTTAGTCTTAATATTGTTTTCTATGGTCCATGATGTTAGTTGGGTAAGAGAGTTTAACTCTAGATACTTTTGAAATAGCTGTTTTACTATTTTTAATTCTTCAGGAACAGGGGAGAGCTTATACATCTTTTTTTTATTCATTTCAGAGTCAAGGTATTCTATAGCTTCAGATTTAAAACCTATAGGTACTCTACCACCTAACCAACGACCACTTCTAGCAAGTTGGTACATATTATCTTTAATACGTTCTGCTATAGTTTCTCTTTCTAATTGTGCGAAAACAGAAGCGATATATGTCATAGCTCTACCCATAGGAGTAGAGGTATCAAATTGTTCTCTGATGGATACGAAGGATATATTATGCTCTTGAAGAGTCTCCAGTGTACTTGAAAAGTCTGCAACATTTCTACTAATCCTATCCAACCTATAGCACATCAAAACGTCAAATCTGCCTTTTCTAGCGTCTTTTATCATTCTTTTAAATTCAGGCCTTTTTGTATTACCACCTGAAAAACCTTCATCCTCATATACAACTATATCATCAATATGATTAAAATGTTTGCGTGCATAATCTTTGCACATTTCTATCTGATTTTCAATAGATTCACCTTTGCCTGTGAATTTAGATTTACGAGAGTAGATAGCTATTTTCATGGTATCACCCTTTTAAGTATATGTTAATGTTATTATAGTATAGAAGAAATTTTAAAAAAATTAGCCCTATTAACTGTAGGGCTAATTTTATAATATATAAACTAACATATTTTATTTTCTATGTTTGGATTATATGAATTGTTTATCTCATCAATAATTTGGCTTTTCTCTTTTTTACTGAGTCATCAAATTTACTGTTTATATTATCAATTTTAGACTCTAAATTATTAATAGAATTTCTATTTTCACGAATTTCAGATTTTAGTTCTTTTCTAGTATCTTGTAATTCTTTATTTAATCTTTTTTATGATGATTTCTTCATGTTTTGACACTTCAGCTTCAATTCTGTCTAATTTGTCAGAGTTTTGTTTATATCCATCAAATAAAGCGTCAAGCTTAGCTCCATGATTATTTTCAATATCAATAACTGTTTTTTCTACTTTACTTAATCTATTCTCTACTTTACTTAATCTATTTTCTACTTTGCTTAGTCTATTGTCTAATTTGTTGATTTTATCATTTACTTCTTTAAAACCTTCCTGCATTCCACTATACATTTTAGTCATAAGGTCAAAAATTTTATCTTCGTTATTCATAATTCAAAACTCCTTTGACTTTAACATACTATTTTTTTTCTATTAATCAAAAAGAAACTCTTCAAATTAATTATATCATAAAGTGTTGAATTGACGATATATGTTACTAAAAAATTCAAAAAAAGTGTTGTATATACAGAAATATAATAATGCAATTAAACTGTTTCGAGGAAGCGATACAGGGGGAATATTCTTGAAGGTTAAATTTGAAAACAGCATAGTACAAACTGAGGGCTTCATAGAATTTACTGAGGTGATATAAATGGCAAAGCAAAAAATAAATGTAATACTTGAGATACCTGATCCTGAATACGCATCAAAGCTTTTGTCAGAAGCGATAGTTGACATTATTGCCAAAAGGATAGAAAAATATCCACCTGAACAGCAGATTGCAATATATGATGAGTTGATAGATGAGGTAAAAAAGTGGATTATGCGATAAAAACTC
Source organism: Brassicibacter thermophilus (assembly GCF_055378355.1). Taxonomy (NCBI): domain Bacteria; kingdom Bacillati; phylum Bacillota; class Tissierellia; order Tissierellales; family Thermohalobacteraceae; genus Brassicibacter; species Brassicibacter thermophilus. The sequence goes on from NZ_AP042446.1 coordinate 1,142,978, forward strand.
TAGAAATATTTTGGAAAGTTGAAGTGGATCAACTAAGAGAAGAAATTGTGTTGATTCAACTCAAGAACAAGCATCATATACAGGACAAAATCAGTTGTATTTTCAAGGCAAGGAGATGGTCAAGTATCTAAGAAATATAGATATAAAGCAAGAAATAAAGGCATAAAAAAGTTAGCTAAATTTGATGGGGCAATCGGAATGAAAAGATTTATAAAAATCTATTATTATATAAAATTTTGCCAATTGTCGAATAAAGTTATACGGTTTAGGTAGGAATTTTTACTTTGATGTAGAAATAATATTGAGAAAGGAGGAATGTATGTGGGAATATTAAATGGATTAATGGGAAATGCTTCAGAAGTTAATATTGAAGATGTGAAAAAGGAATATGTTAATATATTAGCAGAGAATGAACAAGTAGAGAAAGCCTATAAGTTGATAAGAGATATGTTTATATTTACAAACAAGAGACTTATTCTCATAGACAAACAAGGAGTAACAGGAAAGAAAATAGAGTATCATTCTATTCCTTATAAGAGTATAACTCATTTTAGTATCGAGACAACAGGGCATTTTGATTTGGATGCTGAGCTAAAGATTTGGATATCTGGGACATCAGTACCAATAGAGAAACATTTTAACAAGAGCTTAAATATTTATGAACTACAATCAGTATTAGCGTCATATGTATTAAAATAGATAGACTAAAGAGCTTAAACTAAGGCTCTTTTTTTTATGCTCTGATAGATATAATTAAATCTATATTTTAAGCTAAAATAAGAAAAAGATAAAGAAAGCATGAGCAATATCAGCGTTTTTTCATAATATACATAATATAATTGATTAAAAGTTTATTAAGGAAAATGCTTATTATAATTATATTAATAATGACAGTAATGTTATACAAATTACTTAATGAAAGAATATCTAATCTAGAGAATATAGGCAAATGTAGTATTCCTTTACCGGATAAATTAATAAAAGCATAAAATAAATTGAAAGAAAGAGGTAAAAAGATACTTCTTAGTGAGATATTAAATTTAAGGTAGGTGATGAATAATGAAATATCTAAAACAAAATGAAGCTGAGTTTAAATTGTGTAATATAGATATTTGGCAAAATGATAATCTAGGCGAAGGCGTTACTGTTGTAGTATTAGATAGTGGTGATGAAGTTTTTGACAACGTGAAACATTATAATATAGTGATACCATTTGAAGACGAAGATGACGACACAGCACATGGAACAAGTGTAGTAGCTGTAGGTATGCAAATTGCACCTAAGACTAAAGTTGTATATATGTCGTATTTATACAATGATAAAAAAGAAAAAATAATAGATTGGATAATTGAACACAAAGATGAAATAGATTTAATTAATTGTAGTTTTAGTGGTTCTGTAAGAGAACTTAAAAGACTAGAAGGATTAGGATTACCAATCGTATGTTCTAGTGGAAACGATGGAGATAAAGACAAAAATGGAGTAAATGCACCGGGAAAATATGATTGGACTATAGCAGTAGGGGCTTATAGCGAAAATAATGGAAGTGTAGATCATTATAGTAATGGTGGAGAAAATTTAGATTGTGTAGCACCTTCATGGATATACTACCCAAATTCAAAGGGTAAGCCTGTGTTCTTTAATGGCACAAGTTGTTCCGCACCATTTGTAACTTTTTCTTTAGCATTATATTTTAGCTGGAGAAAAAGAAATAATCTACCTAAAATGAATGTAGAAGAAGTAAGACAATTTATTAAAAACAATACTCTTGACTTGTATGAAGAAGGGCATGACTACGAAAGTGGTTATGGGCTTTTTAGATTGCCTAAAGGAATGCCAGATATTAAGGAGGTAATTAATTTGAAAGATATTAATGGGCATTGGGCTGAAGAAAGTATTAAAAATATGATAATGGAAGGTATTATAGAAGGATATGAAGATGGTACATTTAGACCAGATGAAACTGTTACTAGAGCAGAGATAGCAGTAATAGCAGAAAGGATATTGAAGAAGGTGAAACAGTGAACAGACGAGATTTTATCAATTCAATTTTAGAGATGAACCTATTACTAGAGCAGAAGTTTTTTCTCTAATTGATAGAATATTGAATAAGGGGGTTGAATGATGTTTGATGACTTTATAACTGTTGATATGTTAAAAACATTTCCTGTTGCAGTTTCAATCACAGTAATATTAACACAGTTTTTTAAAGAAGCAATAGATGGGTTATTTAAAAAGCTTAAGATTGATGTTCATACTAAGTATGTAGTATTCTTTTTCGCATTAATTGTAGTGTTTATACCAATAAAAGAATCTATTACATTTGGGGTTGTTGCTGCAGGGGTCTTAAATGCTATATTATTAAGTTTAACTGCAATGAAATCCTATGATACTTTAGTAGATAAAGCCATAACTAAAATAGAAGAAAAGAAAGATACTGAAAATAATGGAGAAGAAAATGACCAGGTGTGATGCCTGGTTATTTTAGTTAAAATTGGATTTCCTTTTATATCGTCTTCACTAAGATTCATATTATTCACCTCTTTTAATTTCTTTAAAATGAATTCAAAGATTACAAGAATTATAAAGATACATTAAAATAGATACAAGTTAAATATAATAAATTACCTAGAAAATATTTTAGTAAAAATTAATTACCAACACCATATCCACCATTTAAAAAATATAGCTTCAGCTATGTCATGAGTAACCATTATGGCGGTTTTTTCTTCTTTTTTTAGTATAATTCCTATCTCATCTGCAATAGCTAATCTAGTTTGATAATCAAGGGCTGAAAAAGGTTCATCTAGTAGTAATAAATCAGGACGAACAGCAAGTGTTCTAATTAGTGCTGCTCTTTGTCTCATGCCTCCAGAAAGCTGTCTAGGATAACTATTTTTAAAATCTCCTAATCCATAAACATCAAGGAGATTTTGAACAAATTTTATATTTTCATCTGTAATTTTATTTTGAATTTCCAATCCAATTAACACATTTTCTAATATAGTCCTCCATTCAAATAAATGATCTTTTTGAAACATGTATCCAATGTCCTTACATGTTTCCGTTACTTCTCTTCCATTTACATATACTTTACCAGAAGAAGGTTTTATAAGACCAGCTATAATGGATAACAATGTTGATTTACCACATCCGCTTGGTCCTACAACTACCACTATTTCTCCATGGCTTACATTTAGATTTATATTCTTAATAGCTTCTGTTTCACCATCTAAAGTATGATATATCATACTAATATTTTTAATTTCAACTACCTTTTGTTTTTCCATTATTTTGTAGGCCCCCTTTGGGAAATAATTAGGAGTTTGACATATATTATATTATTCAAGAGAGCTAGGGATTGTGAACAATCTTTAATATAAAAGTGTGGTAAATAAGTTTAAATTTAAAGGAGAAGGTGGTTAGGATATTTTTAAGAAAAAGTAATCTAGCAAAAAAAAAGGATTTCTTATAGATATTTAGAATTACATATTAAATGAAAAATCAGATGAGGAACTTGCAAAATTTAACAATCTATTTTATTATGCAATTTCCTCAATTTAAAATCTTGGAGGTAATAATGTGAAATATAAATATGAGAAAAGATTTGATAATTATATAATCGGTTTGGGTATTGTTTTGGGTTCGGTTATTGGTGGGATAGTTGCTAATATAACTGGTGGTGATGTAAATTCTATAGCTATAAAAGGAGGAATTATAGGGTTAATTTTAGGAATAGTTATTTACTCGATAATTAAAAAGATGAAAAGATAATTAATATAAATAAGTATCTAAATTACCAAGGAATATTATCTAACTCATCTCCTCTTAATGCAGGAAGTATTTTTGATTTTAGTGGTTCGGGTACTTCCTTTAGTTTTCTATTGTCAATACTAATAATGAGACTTGTTTTTACTTTTAGTTTTAATGCTAATTCTTTTGCTGTATATCCACGATTTTTTCTTAATTCTTTTATAGTTTTATTTCTATTTTTGAATGCAAATAACATATTTATCACCTCAAGATGATTATATAATGATAATTTATCTAATTGCAACGAAAGAAATAACTCTTTAGAAAAATAATAAAAATGATGATGCTCGACCTTATAATATTTCTATAGACTATGACAAAAATAAACACATGGTACAGATTAAATGTAACCTCAAATATTTAGGCAATAGTCATACAGATTATTGTTAATAAAAACATGCCAAGCTAATGTATAATTTATGTTATTAGTTTGGTGTGTTTTTATTATGCAATTTTTCTTCTCATATTAATTTTTATATTTATTTCATTGATGATATGTTATGTTTTTAATCAAATAACTATTTGAAAGTATACGATCTAATTGTGTTTACACATTTAATTTTGATATTATATAAGATATATTATATAATTTAAATAATATTAGAATTGTAAAATTAGGCTATTTTATAAATGATTTCTATTTTATATTTTTACAGTTGAGAATAGGGGCATTTATTATGGAGGGATTATAGTGCGTAAAGAGGTAACTATTTATACTGATGGTGCTTGCCAAGGAAATCCAGATGGACCTGGAGGATATGGCTCTGTTCTTATATATAAAGATAAACAAGGAAATGTACATAAGAAGGAAATATCAGGAGGTTTTTCAAATACAACAAATAATAGAATGGAATTGATGGCAGCTATATGTGGGATTGAAGCTCTCAAAGAGCCATGTGATGTTGTAGTATATTCTGATTCAAAATATCTAGTTGATGCAATAGAAAAAAAATGGGTGTATAGATGGCAAAGTAATGATTGGATGCGAGATACAAAAAAAGGAATAAAAGCAAAGAACATCGATTTATGGCAAAGGCTCCTTTCTGTTATGAATAAGCACAATGTTGTTTTTAAATGGGTAAAGGGACATGCAGGAATATCAGAAAATGAGTTGTGTGATAGATTAGCAACTGAAGCAGCTACGAGAGATAATTTACCAGTTGATAATGGTAGATAGAAAATGGTAGGTTGAAATATTGTGTTTATTACTATTAAATCACTATATATTTATAAAGAAAATATATAAATGACACTTTGATTGCTAAAGAATTTTGATGAGGTAAAATTTTAAAAACGTATATCATAAAAAAGTATACCAATCTAGTTTATTGAGGAAATTGCATAATTCATCTTTTTCACAGTAGAAAAAAAGAGCATAGAGCGATAGCTCATTGAAAATGAGATTTTAAATTTGATATTTATTTTAGAATAATGCAAAGAACCTCCTAAATAAAGGTAATTTTATGCCGTTAGGCAGCTTTATTAACAACTTTACTTGAATTTAATGATATTGTTCCAGCTATAAGTGCTATGCAATTTAATAATGAGTGAACCTTGGCTTTTTTAATACCTTTAGACCTTATGTTATCTAAATTTAGATATTCTTTAAGTCTACTATTACATCTTTCAACTGATGTCCTTTTATCATATAACTTTTTCCAACTAGTAGAAGGCCTTAAAGGATATCCATAATGCCTTGGGTTTTCTTTATAATTGACTTTAAAAGTATATCCGTAGGTAGAAGAAGAACACCAATTCATTCCATAAGGACAATTACACTTACCTAAAGCGTGAGGGCAACGGAATTTAAGATATTTTCCATCTTTGCCCCAATATACTAATTTATATCCTGCGGAGCAGATAGGATTAAAATCTTCATCTAATCCAGCAGGTGGGGCATAGCTTCGTCTAGGATTGTAAGCTATTATTGGAATACCATTAAATTCGTTTATTATATCTTTATAAACATACTCAAAGTCATACCCAGAATCCATAGCATAATATTTAGGCTTAAAAATATCTTTATAATTATTAAAAAATTGCTTTATTAAAGGTATAGCTACAGTGCCATCATAAGTATTTGCTGGGGTTACTAAAATATCTAATGGCAGTTCGCTTTTAGAATCACATAATATATGAAGTTTCCAACCAAACCACTTTACAGTGTTACCATTAGTATCCTTTTTAATCCCCCAGTTAGGGTTGTAGTCATCATCTACGATATATTTTTTAGGTTTAGCAGCTTCATAAGAACTAAATTTTGTTGAATCAATAGAGATATGTTCTCCATCAATTATATTAAGTTCTTTTGCTTTAACAACTAAAGAATGGAACAATTGCTCAAGTTCATCTGTTTGAGTTAATTTATCTAAGAATCTGCTAAAAGTTGATTCAGATGGTACTTTGCCAAGGACACCAAAACCACAACAATATCTTAAAACAGGATTTTGCTTAAGATTAAGAACTAAATCTTTTATAGTTTGAATTTTTTCAACTTGCATAGCAATCAAAGCATAAATTAAAGTTTCAGGTTCATAGCCCTTCGGGCCTTTAGAATTATGAGATTTTCTTAGTTTACAAGCTAAATTAGAAACGTCAATTTGAGATAAAATCATCTCTAATTTAGTTTTTTGTTGAAATTCCATAATTTCCTCAAAGGAAATCAAGCACATTTGTCGAATATACATTTAAGAAGTTTCACTCCCTTCGGGTATAGAGTTTGCTTACTTAATATATTCGACATTTAGGGGTGAAACTCCTTTTTGCGTTTACTGAAATTTAGAAAAATCAACAATTTAAAATTGTGCAAGTTTCTCTATTATTAATGTTAATATATTGGTATACTTTTATTTTCTATGACATATTTACTTTATTTATTTGTTTTTAATCTTTCCAAAAATTTATTAACATTTACTATGTATCTTATGTGTTTACCTTTACCAATTTTCTTATTTTCATCATATGCTTCTACATCAAAATATAACTTTTTTCCATCGACACGAGTTAATTTAGATTTAGCTGTAACCTTCATACCTATAGGGGTAGCAGCAATGTGATCCACATTAATATTTATACCAACTGTAGAGAAACCTTCACCTATGTTGTCATTTAAAGCTTTTACAGAAGCGTTCTCCATTAAAGATATTAACACAGGTGTTGCTAATACTTCAATATCACCACTACCTACTGCTTTGGCAGTATCTTCTTCACTAACGATTTTTTCTGTTATTCCTTGAAGGCCTATTTTCATTTCATTTTCCACATTATCTCCTCCTTTAAAAAAGCACTAAAATGATTACAAAATAATATTTTAAGTTGATAACAATTTTTCAAACAACTATAACACATAATTGCTTACTCATATTACTATGATATAATTAATCCAGTTAAAAATTCAAGGGCTTATTTTTAAATAGAACTAAAGAAAATTTATAACTTGCAGAATTTTGACCTTGTAGTAATTATGCAATTTCTTCAATTACATAAAACCAATATTTATAGAAGGATTTTAACCTTTTATATCGAATACATGTTCTATACAAGTGAGGTGTAGTTGTGATGAAAATTAAATGTATTCATACAGGAGATTTGCATTTAGGAATGGAGTTTAAAAATGCAAGTTTTAATAAACAACAAGCAAATATACGTAGATTGGAATTATGGGAGACATTTGAGAAAATTGTAAATAGAGCAGAAGAAGAAAGATGTAATTTACTACTAATAGCAGGAGATTTATTTGAAGATGATTTATGTTCTATTGGGGATATAAAAAGAATAAATGAAAAGTTTAAAGAATTGACTAATACCAAAGTAATTATTTCTGCAGGAAATCACGACAACATAAGCGAGAAATCTTTATATAAATTGATTAATTGGCATGAAAATGTACATATATTTGATACTACAGGAATCTCAAAAATTGAATTTGAGGATATAAATACAGTAGTATGGGGGTATAGTTGGTCTAAAAAAGAAGAAAAAGAAGAAATTATAAAAAATTTAAAAGTAGACGAAAAAAATAAGATAAATATACTGATGATACACGCAGATGTGATAAATAAGAATACTGAGTATCTTCCAATTGATAAGGATTTACTGTATAATGCGGGTTTTGACTATATTGCTTTAGGTCATATACATAAGCCACAATTTATTAAAGAAAATATTAGTTATTGTGGAAGTCCAGAGCCTTTGGATTTTGGAGAAACAGGAGAGCATGGTATAGTAGAAGGCGTTATATCTTCAGGAAAAACTTTAATGAAGTTTATTCCTTTTAGCAAGAGAAATTTCATCGTAAAGAATCTAAACATATCTGAGGAAAAGAGTTATAATGATATAATCAATAGGATAATAAAAATTGATGATATAGAAAATAGGAGCAATAATTTTTATAGAATTATATTAAATGGGTTAAGAGATAGAGATATAAATTTAAATTATAGTGATTTAATGGAAACTGTGAAAAATGAATTTTACTATATTGAACTTATAGATAATACTCAACCTGATTATGACCTTGAAAGGATGGAAAAGGAAAACAGCAACAATATTATTGGACATTTTATAAGAGTTATGAAGGAAAAAGGTATTGAGGATCCAGTAAACAAAAAGGCATTGTATTTTGGATTGGAGGCATTAATGAGTGAGAAGGTGAAGAAATGATTTTACTAGAGCTGATACTGACTTCTTTTGGAAAATTTAATAATAAAACTATAAAACTAGATAAAGGAATAAATATCGTATATGGTGATAATGAAGCAGGTAAAAGTACTATACATAAATTCATTGAAGGAATGTTTTTTGGATTTTACAAGCCTTATACGAAGAGAAGAATGTATTCAGATGATTATGACAAGTATTTTCCATGGGACCAAAGTGATTTTAGGGGTACGTTAAAGTATTTGCATGAACAAAATATATATAGAATAGAAAGAAATTTTGCCAAAGGAAGCGATGAAGTAAAGATATTTGATGATAAAAATGGAGAGGACATAACTCAATTATTTGATTATGATAATACAACTAGACTTTATCAGCCGTCATCTTTGCATTTGTGTCTAAATAGGGTTGTTTATAACAATACTATAAGTATTAGTCAGCTAAAAAATAAGACTGAAGAACTTTTAGCCAAAGAAGTTAAGGACAGCCTTATAAATCTTGGCGGAAGTATGGATGAAGATATATCCATAAAAAAGGTATTAGAAAAGCTTGACAAGCAAATTAATGATATAGGTACAAAAAATAGAGTTAAAACATCTCCATATGGTAAGATAATAGATGAGTTGGAGAAGCTTAAAGAAGAAGAAAAAAATGCAAAAAAAATATATAAACAAATAAAGGAAAACCAAATTGAACTAAATAATTTAGGCGTAGAGATTGAAAATTTAGAGATTAAAAAAGATAATATTAGAAAAAATTTACTTTTGATTGAAAGCTATAGAGCATATAAGAGGTATGAAGAAGTTATAAAGATTCAGGATGAGATACACAAATTAGAAGAAAACGTAGATACATTAAAAGGTTATCAAAATATTAGTGAAGAAGATTATACTGAAATAATAAGGACAGAAGAAGCAAAAGATTATCAAAAAGGTGCACTTCAAAATAATCAAGTGAAATCCAAGAAACTTTTAAAAGAGTTAAAAAAGATAGAAGATTATTTGGATAAATTTAAGAATTACGATAGTATTAATAGAGAAGATATAGATAACTTAGTAAGTAAATATCATATTCTAAATGAAAAGAAAGATGAGCTTAATGAAATAACATTAAAAATACAACAAATTTCTTCAAAGATAAATGATAAGGATTCAAGTATAGCTGATATCTTAGATGACTTATATCTTTATGAAGAAAAAGAAGAAGAAAGAAATAAACTTATTTATAATTCAGAATATGGTAATTTAGAATTTATAAAAACAAGACTAGAAGAGAAGGAAAAGGCACTAAAAAAACACAAGGTTTTTCAGGTTACTTCTGTGATTGGTGGAGCTATAGCGACTATTATAGGGTTTGCTATAAATTATTTATTTTTATTAATTTGCTTATTACCAGTAGGCTTTCTTTTGTATAGCTTAATATCTTCCAAGGAACTTAAGAATTATATTATTAAATTAAAAAATCAGCTTGAAGAGAAGACAGCTGAGATACAGAAAAGAAATGATAAGATTAAATCACTTGAATCAGAAATGGAATATATATTAAAAAAGTATAATTGTAGTTCTAAGCTTGAATTAAAAAAATTTGCTGATGAGTACTCAAAAGAATCGATATTATATAAGGATAAGCTTTCAAGTTTAAATGAAATTACAAGCAAGAGAGATATGATTATATCTGAAATAGATAATTATGAAAAATCAATAAAAAACTGTATAAAAGTTTTTGGCTTTACGGAAATAAATTTAGAAAATATAAAGAATGCAAAATCAAAGTATGAAGATTATATTCGAAAATTTGATGAAAAACAAAGATTAGATATTCAATTAGAAGAAATTAACAATGAAATTAAAAAATCTAGTACCAAAGTCAGAGAATATGAAATATTAATAAATAATATTTACGAGAAAAACAATATCGAAAATATAGAGGAATTTAAATATTCTTTAGAAAAGAAAAAAGAGTTAGAAAAAATCATCCAAAGCATAGAAAGCAAAAGAGGAGTATTAAGTAAGTTACTAGAAGATAAAAGCATAGAAGGATTAAAAGAAAAGTCGAAAAAATATAGAGAGTGTATGAATAGCTCTATAAAAATTTTAGACCAAGAAAAATTAGAAAAAGAATTAAAAAGTATTGAAAGTGAGATATATGAGAAGAGAAATCAGTATACTAGGCTTGAGGAAAGAATATCTAATTTGCTTAATTCTATTACACCATTAGTACAAATTGAAGAAGAAATATTAAGAAAAACAAAACAAAAGGAAGAGTATGAAGAAAATCTTAGAGCATTAGAGCTTTCTAGAAATACTATAGATAAAATATCTAAGGACATACAGAGAGATTTTGCTCCTAAACTTAATAAAAAGGTAGGCAGTATAATAAAAGGTATAACTGGAAGTAGATATACAGAAGTGAAAATTACTGAGAAGTTAGATATAAAGGTAACTGACCCTAAGACTCATAAACTAGTGGATATAGAAAGGCTAAGTGGTGGTACTATAGACCAGATATATTTTGCTACAAGGTTTGGTATTATTGATACTATAATGAAAGGTGCTAATACACCGTTAATATTAGATGATTGTTTTATACAATATGATAATAAAAGGCTTGCTAATATACTTGAATTTTTAGCAAAAGAAGCTAATAATAGACAGATAATATTGTTTACTTGTCATGAAAGGGAGAAAGAAATATTTGAGGATATGGGTATAAGTTTTAATTTTATTCAGTTATAATAAAGTTCAAGTAAAACATTTAATGTATTACATTAACCCTTGAAAAACTGTAAAATTGGCTATTTTAGTGTTAATGTTAAACTTTAAGATTAACTTTTAACTGTAATGGAGTGATATGTATGGCAATATATGGAATAGGAGATTTGCATTTAGACTTTACTGGACAAAAGCCTATGAATATATTTGGTCCAAATTGGGAGAAACATGAAGAGAAGATATTTGAAAGTTGGAGAAGGGTAGTACGTGAGAATGATTTAGTTCTTATACCAGGAGATGTGTCTTGGGCATCAAAACTTTACGATGCTTACGAAGACTTAAAGAAAATTGATGAGTTACCAGGAATAAAGGTTATAAGTAAGGGCAACCATGATTATTGGTGGGAAACTAAAACTAAGATGAATGCATTAGGTTTAAAAACTATCCACTTTTTGTTTAACGATTCATTTATATATGATGATGTAGCCATATGTGGCACTAGAGGTTGGCCTGCAAAGGATAGCGATGAATTTGATAGTCATGATGAAAAAATATTTGATAGAGAAATAAATCGATTAAAACTTTCGTTGAATTCATCTGATGGTGTGAAGAAAAAAGTAGTGATGTTACACTATCCGCCCTTTAATGTTACTGATAGTAAGCCTAATGAGTTTGCTAAAGTGATGAAGGAGTATGGTGTTTATTTATGTGTATATGGACATTTACATGGTGAAGGACATAGATTGGTAGTTAATGGTACTATTGATGGCATAGATTATGTGTGCATATCTAGTGATTACTTAGATTTTAAGCTTGAGAAGATACTATGATACGAAAAATAAAATTTGAGGTGAATATACATGGAAAAAGAAATGGAAGTAAAGGTTTTAGGAATAGACCCTAAAGATATTGAAAATAAGTTAAAAGAAATTGGTGCACATTATATAAAAAAAGAACACCAAATAAATTCAATATATGATAATAATGAAAGAGAAATAAAAAATGTACATAATGGATATTTGAGAATAAGGGAAAGTAAAGACCTTGACTCACTAAAAACTGAATATATTTTTACTCTTAAGACAAATAAAGGCATAGGTGATTTAAGAGAAAATATAGAAACTTCTACAAAAATTCAAAACAAAGAAGCATTAGAAATAATATTAAAAACATTAGGATTAAAAAAAGTACATGAAGGGTCAAAGACTAGAATATCGTATAAATATGAAAATATAAGATTTGATATTGATACATGGGATAAAGAAACATATCCACATCCTTATCTTGAAATAGAAGTAGAGGATAAAAATGATTTAGAGAAAGCAATAGAGTTATTAGATATTAACAGAGAAAAAGTAACTTCAAAATCATTAGCGCAATTGAGGATAGAAATTGGATTAGGAGATTTATAGAACAGTCACTTTAAAGTGGCTGTTTTTTTTCACCAAAAAATATTATGTGCATAAAATATAATGAGTATATTTTATGAGCAATTTAAAGGTGGGTATAGCATGAATCCAGTTATTTTTTTATTATTGATATTGATAAGTAAAAAAAATTTAAGTATCAATAATCTTAATATAGACCAGAATTTTGATGTAAAAGTAAATATGATAAAAAGTATAAAACCTTACTTTAGAAAGGAAGACCAACAGATACTATGTAAGGCTGAAGATATTCTTAAAATCTTATCTATAATTTCAAACATAAAAAATAACAATTATGACAGCTCAATTACCACAAATTTCAAAAAATTATCAGTAGAGGAGAAAAGAGAAAAGATATTTAAAGAAATGTCTAGATTTATGACTGGAGATAATAAAGCTGTAGCAGAAAATTTGCTTACTACTAAATCAAATATTAATAAGGTAAAGAGTAATTTGAATTATCTAAATACCAAGGTAAAATCTAGTGATAATAAGGGGAAATTAAATACATTGATTGATTATATAGATTGCTTTAAACCAATTCTAAAAGAAGAAATAATAGGGAAGATTAGAAAACTTGAGCAAATTATTAGAGTTATTCAATCTAAAAATTATTAAAATATTTGTAACCAAAGATCAAGTTTTGAATACTATATATTATATAAGTTTTATTGAGGAGGGTTGAAGTTATGTTCGATAATCTATTTGGATGTGGTAATGAAAGTATAATCTTATTACTCTTCTTACTATTCTTTTTATTTGGTGGTTTTGATTGGCTTGGTTTTGGTGGAGATGAAGGACTTCTTATTTTCTTTATAGTATTGTTATTATTATTTAGTTATTAATCAATCAATAAACACAATGAATAAATAATGATATGCTACATAGATAAAAATCTGCTTAATAGGCAGATTTTTTAAATTTGATAGAATGAGTAAATTGCATAATTACTACAAGGTCAAAATTTTGCAAGCTATAAATTTTATATTTTATAATACATGATAATTAAAATATCGAAGTTAAAAGAGATTTAAAGGAATATACTTCTAATAATAATGTATTTCCTTATTTATAAAAATAAAAGGATATTATATATTAGTATAGAATATATTAATTGAAACAAATGGAAATATCATATGATTAAAAATATTGAGGAGGAGTGAAATGTTAAGTAAAGGGATTATAGAAAATACTATAAATGCTGCGTTGTCAACTGGTGGAGATTTTGCAGAAATTTTTGTAGAGGATAAAGTTAATAATAGTATAAATTTAATTGAAGGAAAAATAGAAACAGCAATTTCAGGTAGAGATTATGGTGTAGGGATACGCATATTTAAGGGTTATAATAGCGTATATGTTTATACAAATAATTCATCAAAAGAAAATTTAGAAAAAACTGCATTAGCTGCTGCTAGGGCGATAGAAGGACAAGCTAGTGATATCGTGTTGAACTTTTCTAAAATGAATGTGCATAATAATCATTTGATTAGAATATTACCAGAAAAAGTAGAAAATAAAAAAAAGGTAGACTTAATGCGAAAGGCTTATTATGCTGCTAAAAATTATGACGAAGTAATTTCTCAGGTTACGGTAAGATATTTAGATTCTGACCAAAATATTCTTATAGCAAATTCTGAAGGATTAATAGCAGAGGATAGGAGAGTCAGAACAAGGATAGCTATATCTGCAGTTGCTTCAAAAAATGGGGAAATGCAAACTGGATTTTATGGACCTGGTGCGTCTATGGGATTTGAATTTTACGATAAAATAGATGTAGAGGAGTATGCAAAGGAAGCTGCTAGAATTGCAAAAACAATGATTTATGCAGATTTATGTCCCTCTGGTAAGATGCCAGTTATAATAGACAATAAATTTGGGGGAGTTATTTTCCATGAAGCTTGTGGACATGGACTGGAAGCTACTTCAGTAGCAAAAGGGATATCAGTTTATTCAGGAAAAGTAGGAGAAAAAGTTGCTTCTGAATTAGTTACAGCAATAGATGATGGTACTATTCCTAATGCGTGGGGTTCACAAAATATTGACGATGAAGGAAATAAGACTAGAAAAAATGTATTAATAGAAAATGGAGTATTGAAGGGATATATGATAGATAAACTGAACGCTAGAAGGATGAATGCAACGTCTACTGGATCAGGCAGGAGACAATCTTATAAATTTGCTCCAACATCTAGAATGACAAATACATATATTGCTAATGGTTCTTCCACTCCTGAAGAGATAATATCTAATACAGAATATGGATTATATGCAAAATATATGGGCGGAGGTTCAGTAAATCCGGCAACAGGCGAGTTTAATTTTGCAGTTATGGAAGGTTATATAGTTAGAAATGGAAAGATAGAAAAACCTGTTAGGGGAGCTACTTTAATAGGAACTGGTTTAGAAGTTTTGAAAAAGATAGATATGGTAGGAAATAACTTAGACTTTGGTCAGGGAATGTGTGGTTCCGTAAGTGGTTCGATACCAACAAATGTAGGTCAACCAACTATTAGGGTACAGTCTATAACAGTAGGTGGAAGAAAGGGGGAAAAATAATGGATAAAAGAGAGTTTACTAATATATTATTTAAACAAGGCAAGAAAAAGGGTTTAACAGATATGGAGGTTTTTATACAAGAAAATAGTAGTATGGAAATAAAGGTATTCCAAGGAGAAATTGATAAGTATAGCATAGCAAATGTGGAAGGAGTTTCTTTAAGAGGTGTATATAATGGGAAAATGGGGTATTCCTATGCAGAAAAAATAGATGATACTTCCATAGAAATGCTGATTGATAAAGTTATAGAAAATGCACAAATAATTGATAGCGACGATGAAGAAGAGATACAATCACCTTCAAAGGAGTATAAAAATGTTAATAATTACAATGATGAATTAGATAAAATACCGATTGATGAAAAAATAGAATTTGTTAAAAACTTAGAAGACGAAGCACTAAAGCTTGATAATAAAGTTAAATCAGTTGATTATTGTGTTTATGGGGAAGAAAAGGGCCATAATTTGTTAATTAATACTAAAGGAATGGATTTAGAAGAAATTAACAATTCAGCTTATTCCTATGTATCGGTAGTCGTAGAAGATAATGGGGATGTGAAATCTGCAGATAGTTATGTTGTATCAAATAAAATGGATAAGTTTGATTATAAAAAATTAGCAAATGACGCAGTAAAGGAAGGACTTTCCTTACTAGGAGCTAAGAGCATTAAATCTGGCGAATATGAAGTGATTTTTAGAAACGACGCTTTTGCTAATATTTTAGAGGCTTTTGTACCAATTTTTTCTGCAGAGAATGTACAAAAAGGCTTATCTTTATTAAAGGGTAAAGTTAATAAGAAAATTGGTAGTTCAATGGTTACGATAATAGAAGATCCATTCATGGAAGATAGTATAGCATCTAGAAGTTTTGATGGAGAAGGTATTGCAACTAAATATAAGAATATAGTTGATAAAGGAATTTTGTCCACTTATTTGCACAACTCAAAAACAGCTAAAAAAGACGGTATAGAATCTACTGGAAATGCAAGTAAACCATCATATAAATCTTCAATATCTATAGCTCCAACAAATATGTATTTAAATAAGGGAGATAAAAGTTTTGAAGATATGATTAATAGCATGAATGAGGGAATATTAATAATAAATGTTCAAGGGTTACATGCTGGGCTAAATCCTATATCAGGAGATTTTTCACTATCTGCTTATGGTTATGAGATAAGAAATGGTAAGATATATAGACCTGTAAATCAGATAACTATAGCTTCTAATTTTTACGATGTATTGATGAATATTACTGAAGTTGGAAATGACCTAAAATTTGTTTTACCTTCAGGATTAGGATATATAGGTTCACCATCAGTTAGAGTTAAAAGCATATCGATATCAGGAGAATAGTTTAATTATAATATATGGATAAAAATAAAAGGAGAGAGGATTAACCTTTCTCCTTTTATTTTTATTCTACTTTTTCTCTTTCTTTGAATAAGAAGGTTATTGCATAAAGACCTGCTAGCCCCACAAGACTATAAATTATTCTGCTAAATATTGCAGTTTCACCTCCAAAAATAGATGCAACTAAATCAAATTGAAATAGGCCAACAAGTAGCCAATTAAGAGCACCAATTATAACAAGTACTAATGCTAATCTATCCATAAAATCACTCCTTGTTAGAAAATATTGTTTATCAATATTATTTCTAAAAAAAAGAAATATATACTTTTTAGATAAAAAAATAAGGAAAATATGATAAAGGTAACACTTATTGCCATAGATGAATAGAATAAAGTGAATGATAAGAGACATCTAAATTTTAAATTTTTATTAGGAGGTAATATTATGGCAGAAGGAACTAATATACCTGTTACTACAAATTCTTATGAAACAAGTGACAGTATACTGTTTTTCTTTCTTTTATTAGTCATACTATTTGACCGCTATGGATGGTTTAGAAAAGGTAATGAAGAATTATTGTTCTTCTTCTTACTTTTGGTGGTTATTTTTGGGAACTGTTATTGTCTTTAGTCAAAAGCAACGATAGATAAATTGCCACATATTTATAAACAAAAAGGGTGATTTAAATGTATAATTATATGTATGGTATGCCTTATATGCCATGTATGTATGACCATTCATATTTAAGGGTACTCCATGCGTCACCAGATGCACCAGGTGTTGATATATATGTAAATAACATGATAGTAAAAAGAAATTTAAAATATGGAAAATTTACACCTTATATGCCTTTGATGCCGGGAAGATATAATATAAAAGTTTTTCCAACTGGTATGATGACTTCACCTGTTATAGATACTGTTGTAAATGTAATGCCAAATTCTGATTATACTGTAGCTGCTACAGGAAAGCTAGATGACATACAACCATTAGTTATAAATGATACTGCAATGATGCTTTCGAGAGATAAAGCACAGATAAAATTTGTACATTTATCTCCAGATGCACCACCAGTAGATATAACTTTACCTGACGGTACCGTTTTGTTTAGCAATATACCATTTAGAGGCGTAAGTCAAAACATTGCAGTTGACCCTGGAAGATATACACTTCAAGCTAGGATAGCTGGAACGGATAGAATAGTATTGACAGTTCCAAATGTAGTTTTACAGCCAGATAAATACTATACAGTTTATGCAATTGGTTTAGTCAAAGGAGAACCATCACTTCAAGCATTAATAGCTTTAGATAAAGCATCATACTAAATTTATTAATCGACGCTTATGCGTCGATTTTACTTTGCATAAAAGTAAAATTTGAGTTTATTGTTTCCATATGGTAAAGTAGAATATATTATTTGAGAAAATTGCATAATTAAGCAAATTGTATAATTCTTATAAACTCAAAAATTAGAAAGTTATAAATTTTATCCCATCAGTAATTATGGGATTTCTTTAAATATAAAATAAATTGAAAATTTTTTTAAATTAATATATAATGATAAAATATAACATTTATATTTATAAATACAAATGTTATTTATATACAATTTACTTTGTTAATTTAAAAGAAAGAAGTGATACCTTTGACTAAAAAATTTAAA
This sequence comes from Brassicibacter thermophilus, assembly GCF_055378355.1. NCBI lineage: Bacteria > Bacillati > Bacillota > Tissierellia > Tissierellales > Thermohalobacteraceae > Brassicibacter > Brassicibacter thermophilus. The sequence continues at coordinate 1,161,160 of NZ_AP042446.1, forward strand.
AGAGTTTTAGTTGCAAACAGAGGTGAAATCGCGATAAGAATATTTCGTGCTTGTAAAGAATTGGGAATTAGAACAGTGGCCATTTATTCTGAAGAGGATAAATATAGTCTGTTTAGAACTAAGGCTGATGAATCATATTTAATAGGAAGAAATAAAGGACCCATAGAAGCATATTTAAACATAGATGAAATTATAAAATTGGCATTGAAAAAAGGGGTGGATGCTATTCACCCTGGCTATGGATTCTTATCAGAAAATTATGAGTTCGCTAAAAAATGCGAGAAGGCTGGGATCGAATTTATAGGACCTACAAGCGAAATGATGAAAAAAGTGGGAGATAAAATAAAATCTAAGCTTGTTGCTAAAAAAGTGGGTGTCCCTACTATACCTGGCATAGAAAAAGCTATTATTTCAGATGAAGAGGCCATAAGTTTTGCTAGACAGTGTGGTTATCCTGTTATGCTTAAAGCTGCAGCAGGTGGTGGTGGTAGAGGAATGAGAATAGTTAGGAATGAAGAAGACCTTATCAGAGAGTATTATAGTGCAAAAAATGAAGCCAAAAAAGCTTTTGGTATAGATGAAATATTTATAGAAAAATACTTAGAAAAGCCGAAACATATAGAAGTTCAGGTATTAGGAGATAAATTTGGTAATATTGTTCATTTGTATGAAAGAGATTGCTCTGTTCAAAGAAGGCATCAAAAACTAATAGAATTTACTCCTGCTATTTCTTTGACATCTGAAAAAAGAGAAGCTATATGCAAAGATGCATTAAAGATTGCAAAAGCTGTGAATTATAGAAGTGCAGGAACTGTTGAATTTTTAGTAGATATGTATGGAAATCACTATTTCATAGAAATGAATCCTAGAATACAGGTTGAGCATACTGTTACAGAAATGGTTACAGGAATAGATATAGTTCAAAGTCAAATATTGATAGCAGAAGGATATTCCCTTGATTCAAAGGAAATAGGGCTGAATTCTCAAGATAAAATAAGCATAAGAGGATATTCTATACAATGTAGGATAACAAGTGAAGATCCTGTAAATAATTTTGCACCAGATGTAGGTAAAATAGATAAATATAGAACTGCAGGAGGTTTTGGTATAAGACTTGATGGAGGTAATGGATTTACTGGTTCGTCAATAAGTCCATATTATGATAGCTTAATAGTTAAGATTACATCTTGGTCAAGAAGTTTTGAAGATGCTATACGAAAATCAATTAGAGCTATAAAAGAAAATAAGATAACAGGAGTAAAGACTAATTCTGCTTTTTTAATAAATGTACTAAATCATGAAACCTTTAGAAAAGGTCAATGTCATACTGGTTTTATACAAGAAAACCCTGAATTGTTGGATATAACTCCTAAAGCTGATGAAGAGCTTAGAGTATTGAGATTTATTGGTGAAAAAGTAGTAAATGAAACGAAAGGGCAAAAGAAATATTTTGATGTTCCTACTGTACCTAGACTTAAAAGACCTGAAAATCTTTTTGGTACAAAGAATTTGATGAATGAAAGAGGAGCAAAAGGTGTCGTAGAATGGATAAAAAGTCAACAAAAGTTATTGCTTACAGATACGACAATGCGAGATGCACATCAATCATTGATGGCTACAAGAATGAGAACTGTAGATATGCTTAAAATAGCTAAGGCTACTTCAATTCTTGCCAATGACTTATTTTCTTTGGAAATGTGGGGAGGAGCTACATTTGATGTTGCATATAGATTTTTGAAAGAATCTCCTTGGGAAAGACTAGATTTATTAAGAAAAAAAATACCAAACATATTATTTCAAATGCTTTTGAGAGGTTCTAATGCAGTAGGATACAAGAACTATCCAGATAATGTGATTAGGGAGTTTATACGAGAATCTGCAGATAGTGGCATTGATATATTTAGAATATTTGATTCATTAAATTGGCTTAAAGGCATGGAGGTTGCTATTGATGAGGTATTAAAGAATGGTAAAATAGCAGAAGCTTGCATGTGCTATACAGGAGATATTTTAGATGATAGCAGAGACAAGTACACATTAAATTATTATGTGAATATGGCGAAAGAGATAGAAAAAACTGGTGCACATATCTTAGGTATAAAGGATATGACTGCATTATTAAAACCATATGCGGCATATAAATTAATTAAGGCATTGAAGAATGAGATATCTATACCAATACATCTTCATACTCATGACACTAGTGGTAATGGTGTAGCAACAATATTGATGGCAGCTGAAGCTGGAGTAGATATTGTAGATACTGCATTTAATAGTATGTCTGGCTTGACTAGTCAACCAGCATTAAATTCTGTTGTTGCAGCATTAGAAAATACTAGCAGAGATACTAAAATTAATCTAGATGACATTCAAAAAATATCAGATTATTGGAGTGATGTTAGGCCTGTTTACGCTGAATTCGAATCTGATCTAAAATCAGCTACTGCTGAAATATATAAATATGAAATACCAGGTGGTCAATATTCTAATCTTAAGCCACAAGTAGAAAGTTTTGGACTTGGACATAAATTTAAAGAAGTAAAAGAAATGTATAAAAAAGTGAATGAAATGCTGGGAGATATTATAAAGGTTACACCATCATCAAAGGTTGTGGGAGATTTAGCTATATTTATGGTACAGAATGATTTAACACCTGATAATATTTATGAAAAAGCACAAAATATGGCTTTTCCTGATTCTGTGGTAACTTATTTTAAAGGAATGATAGGACAACCAATAGGTGGTTTTCCTGAAGAACTTAAAAAATTGGTTTTAAAAGGAGAAAAATCTATTACTTGTAGACCAGGAGAACTTTTGCCTGATGAGGATTTTGATAGTATTGAAGAACACTTAAATAAAAAGTTTAACATTAAGGCAGATAAAAGAGATATACTAAGCTACGTGCTATATCCAAAGGTATATGAGGATTATCTAGAATATATAAAGACCCAAGGAGATTTTACTAGAATGGGAAGTGATATATATTTTCACGGTTTGTACGAAGGAGAAACCTGTGAAGTAGAGATTGATAAAGGTAAAACTCTTATTATTAAACTTTTAGAGATAGGGAAAATAGATAATGAAGGAAATAGGAGTTTAATATTCGAAGTTAATGGAAATAGAAGAGAAATTAAAGTGTATGATAAAGCTAGTGATATAAAAAAAGAAGAAAAATTTATAACAATGGCTGATCCTACAAATAAATATGAAGTTGGGGCAAGTATATCTGGAACGGTTATAAAGATAATGGTAAATGAAGGTGATGAAGTTAAAGAAAATGATACGATGATAATAATTGAAGCAATGAAGATGGAGACAAATGTAGTTGCTGCAGTATCTGGAAATGTTGAGAATATCTTCGTTCGAGAAGGTCAGCAGGTGAAATCTGGAGAACTTTTAATAAAGCTTAATAAATAAAAGGGACTGTTTTATAACTTGAGGAAATTGCATAATAAAACAATTTATGAAATTCTGCAAGTTTAAATTTTGTACGACTTTTTTTGGACTTTTTTCCTTATAAATTCAACTAAAAGTCCAAAAAACCGGAGTTAAAAAATTTATAACTTGTAGAATTTTTACTCTACAGTAATTATGCAATTTCCTTATTTATGAATAAGTTATGAAATAGTCCTTGTATTTTGTTTTGATTCAAGAAATATAGTTATGATACCATAATAATATATAGACAAGATTCAAAATTAGAATACTATTACCAAATATATGATTTACTTGCTTTGAGGTCTAAATATAGTTGTTTAGTTAAAAGTTATAGTATTAAATTTGAATGTTAATTATACTAAGGAGGATATTATGATTAAGATAAATATACCAGGATATAAATCTATGAACATTATTTACGCAGTTTTTGATTTTAATGGGACTATTGCTGTTGATGGAATAATACGAGATGATGTTAAAAGAAAACTCATAAATCTTCAAGAAAATCTAGAAATATATATTTTAACTGCAGATACTTATGGAAATGTAGAAGAAGCAGTAAAAAATATGAATTTAAAAGTACATATTATTTCTAAAGAAAATGGAACTATGGACAAGCTAAATTTTGTAAAAAAGTTAGGGAGCAATAATTGCATTGCAATAGGAAATGGGAATAATGACCATTTAATGCTTAAAGAAGCAGAAATTGGAATATGTATAGTTGAAGATGAAGGATGTTCAGTTAAAGCTCTTATAAATAGTGATATTGTAGTAAAAAATATAAATGATTGCTTAGATATTTTGTTAAATCCAAAGAGGTTGATAGCTACTCTTAGAAAGTGATTTTCATATAGGAATCAAAATTTGAGGAAATTGCATAATTGCTACAAGGTCAGAATTTTGCAAGTTATAAATTAATTAGTATAACACATTTAATAATAAAGTATTATTTTTTATTGTTTCAATTTTCGGAAAAATCTGCAAGAATGTTTAAATACAAGCCTTTAAAAAGAATAAAAAAATCTATAAAAAGTATAGCACATTTAATTAAATGTGCTATAATATATTTATAAAATATAGATTTAGGGGTGAATAATTTGAGTAATTATATCAAATGGTTTCATGAAATTAACAAAGGAGATATTCCAACAGTAGGAGGAAAAGGAGCAAATCTTGGAGAGCTTACACAAAATGGAGTAAATGTACCACCTGGATTTTGTGTTACTTCTTCTGCATATAAGGATTTTATAGAAATGTCAAATCTAGAGGATAAAATAAGAGAGATCATTGATAGTTTTGACGTGGAAGATTCAGCAGAATTACAGTTAAAAAGCAAAGACATAAGAAATCTTATAGTGGACTGTGAGATGCCTGATGAAATAAGAAAAGATATCGAAAAAGCTTATATAGATTTTGGAGAGAAGATAAATATTAATGAACCATCAGTTGCTATAAGAAGTTCAGCTACTGCAGAGGATTTGCCAGAAGCGTCATTTGCAGGACAGCAGGACACCTATTTAGAGATAAAAGGATTAGAAGAGGTTATTAGTCACACTAAAAGGTGTTGGGCTTCATTATGGACTGCAAGAGCTATTTATTATAGAGAAAAACAAAATTTTGACCATTTTGATGTATCACTTAGTGTTGTAGTTCAAAAAATGGTTAATAGTGAGAAGTCAGGTGTTATGTTTACAGCAAATCCTGTTAACAATGACACAGACGAATTAATGATAAATGCTAGCTGGGGGCTAGGAGAAGCAGTAGTATCTGGAGTAGTAAGCCCTGATGAGTATGTTTTAGATAAAAAGAATTTCAATATAAAAGAGAAGCATATTGCAGATAAGAATACAATGATTGTTAAAAAAGATGAAGGAGTAGGAACTGTAGAAGTAAGCGTAGGTAACTATCTAGGATTTGACAAGGTAACGAGTCAATGTCTAACAGATCAAGAGATAAAAGAGCTATCTAAAAATGGATTAGCTATAGAAAAATTATATAATTCATATCAAGATATTGAATGGGCATTTGACAAAGATACTAAAAGTTTATATATATTACAGGCAAGACCTATCACTACATTAAAAGAGGGGGAGAAAGATAAGGTGGAAGAAAAGAAAAATGTAGAGCTAAAAGTTCTTACAAAAGGATTAGGTGCTTCCCCAGGTATTAGTAGTGGAAAAGTAAAATTAATTAAAGATATTAATGAAATAGCAAGAGTTGAGGATGGAGATATATTAGTTACAGTTATGACTAACCCTGATATGGTACCTGCTATGAGAAAAGCAGCTGCAGTTGTTACTGATGAAGGAGGAAGAACATGCCACGCTGCAATAGTATCAAGAGAATTAGGCATACCATGTATAGTTGGATCTAAAAACGGTAGTAAGGCATTAAAGGAAGGACAAATGGTTACTGTAGATGCTACAAGAGGAGTAGTATATGAAGGAAAAGTCCTTGAAGAAAAACAAAAGAAAGTAAAGGAAGAAACTACTTCATCAACAGTAGGATTTAATGATGATTTAATTTATAGATTAGCACCTATTACAGCTACTAAAATATATATGAACCTTGGCGAACCTTCTATTATTCATAAATATAAAAATCTGCCATTTGATGGAATAGGACTAATGAGAACTGAGTTTATATTTACTAATATGGTTGGGGCTCATCCAATGTATTTAGTTAAGACAGGTCAAGGAGATGTACTTGTAGATAAAATGGCTGAAGGTATTACTAAGGTAGCACAGGAAATATATCCAAAGCCTATAGTAGTTAGATTAAGTGATTTTAGAACTAATGAGTTTAGAGGGTTAAAAGGTGGAGATGAGGTTGAGCCTATTGAAAACAATCCTATGATCGGTTGGAGAGGAGTTTCTAGATATATCTCTGATGAATATAAAGAAGGGTTTAAACTTGAATGTAAGGCTTTAAAGAAGGTAAGAGAAGAATACGGCTTAACTAATGTTTGGGCTATGCTTCCTTTTGTTAGAACTACATGGGAGCTAGAAAAGGCTAAAGAAATAATGGCATCAGAAGGATTAGTACAAAGCAATAACTTTAAGATATGGATTATGGCAGAGGTTCCATCAGTTATATTTGCAGCAGAAGAATTTGCGCAGCTTGTTGATGGATTTAGTATAGGAAGCAATGATTTAACTCAATTGATAATGGGAGCAGATAGAGACTCTGGAATATTAAACAGTATGGGATATTTTGATGAAAGAAATATAGCAGTAAAAAGAGCAATAAAGACACTTATAGAAGCAGCACATAAATATGGCAAAACTGTATCAATATGTGGGCAAGGACCATCACAATACCCTGAATTTGCAGAGTTTTTAGTACAGTCAGGGATAGACAGTATGAGTGTAAACCCAGATACTGTAGACTATACCCGTAGACTAGTTGCTACAGTAGAACAGAGGATAATACTAAACAAAATAAGAGGATTATAATAAAAAAGCTGCTTGAAATCAAATTCAAGCAGCTTTTTTAGGTCTTAATCAAGTTTTACGTATTCATCATTACCTTATTAGAACATTACACATTTATTTACCTACATATAGTATAACATTTTTTACAAATTATTCAAATGATTTTTTGCAGACACAAAATGGTCAAAATTTTGTATTAAAACCAATATTGACAAGTAATAGGATGTAGATTACAATATAGTTAAACAAGTGGCAAATAATATAAACAAATATTGAACGGAGGAAGAAATATGGAGATACTATCTATAGGAGAAAAGATACGAAAACTGAGAAAAGAAAAAAATATGTCTTTAAGAGAGTTAGGGGAGGATTATGTTTCAAAGGCACATTTAAGTTATATTGAAAATGGTAAAGCAAGTCCCAATATTGACTTGCTTAAGTATTTAGCTCAAAAACTAGACGTAGATTTAGAATACCTTTTAGAAACAGAAAAAGACCAAGTAAAAAGATACTGCAAATTGTGGATAGAAGAAATGAAAGTACATGTAAAATTAATGGATATATCAAGTGCTGAAAAAATGTATAAAAAAATTGATAAAAATGCACAAGAGTATGATTTAGCAGAAATTTTAGCAGAAAACAATTTTTTAATGTCTGAATTATATATAAATGAAAAATTATATGACACAGCTTTAGATTACATACAAAAAAGCTTTTATTACTACTCAAAGGTGAGCAATATAGAAAAAGTAATTGAAGTAATCATTAAAGAAGGCAACATATACACATTAAAAGGTTTATATCAAATAGCACTAAACAAATATAGACAAGCCCATTCATTTTGCAATCAGTTACCTATCAAAAACTTAGAATTAGAAAGTAACATACTATATAACATTTCAACATGTTATCACATATTAAAGGATAAAGAAAATGCTCAAATATATGCAGAAGAAGTATGCAAGATAGACAAACAATTAAAGAAAACAAAAAGGTATGCTCAAAGCTTACTAAAATATGCATCAACACTTATTCTTAATGGAGAATACACCAAAGCAGAAGATATTTTAAAAAAAGCAGATAAATTACTAAAAAAAGCAGAAGATAAAAAAACAGAAGCTTTTATAGAAAATAATTTTGGATGCATATATTTGGAATTAGGTGATTATCAAAAAGCCTATAAATACTTAATAAAGGCAAAACAAACAAAAGAAGAAATTGATTTAGATGAACTACCAACAACATTATTTGAACTATATAAATACTATATAAAAACTGGAGAAGAAGAAAAAGCTCTGGAAGAGTTAAAAAGAGCTATAGAATTTAGTAAAAGGAGAGAGCTTAAAGACTATATAGTTAAAGGGTTAGACTACTATATTGACTATTTACTAGATAAAAAATCATATAAAAAAGCAATATTAAAAATTGAAGAACAAATATCAATACTAGAAAAAATACAGATGAAAAAAATGCTTGTAAATGCATACTTAAAACTTGGTAATACTTACAATTTATTAGGAGAAAAAGAAAAAGCAATAGAAGCTTTTGAAAAGGCTTATATAATTAATAAATAATAAAAGGAAGGTGGTGATTAAAATGAAAAAAGCCTACTAACTCAAATAAACGCCGGCTAGCATGTTTCACAGATACAACATATAAATTTGCATATAGTATAGGTTATGAAGTGACTTCAGGTGAAACTTTTAAGATCGACCAAGAAGCAACGATGAAAATTGATGCCCAATATAGTAGTGTTGGTTACGGAGATAGTCCTAACTTAACTGTATACTTACAGAAGAAAACTGGATTGTTTGAGTGGACAACTGTAAGTACGAAAACTGTACCTGTTGATAATGAAGTACATACATTTAATTGGTCAGGACTTGATGGGACATATAGATTTGTACTTCATAAACCTATGAATGATGATTATGTAATTGAAAATGTAAACTATCCAACTGAAGACTGTGAGTTTGAATATAAATAAATCAGAATAGAATAAATCAGAATAAATCAAAACTCATATGAGTTTTGATTTATTCTATTTAAATTTTCAACTTTGAGGTGAAAACTATGAAAAGATATAAAATATCAAGTTTAAAAAAACATGTAATAAATATTTTTCGTATGATTTCAGGAATATATTTTTTGTTTTTAATTTATGTTTTTTTTCTTCATCCAGATAGAACAGGTGGAGCGTTCTATAATTTTATTCCATTTAAAACTATAACTGAATATATAATTTTGTATGATAAGATGAATTTCGATACATGGTTTTTAAATCTTTTTGGAAATATAATTTTATTTATTCCTTTTGGTTTTCTCTTGCCTATATTATCCAAAAAGTTTAAAAACATATTTAAAATAGTGTATATACTACCAATAGCTAGTCTTATTATAGAAATTCTTGAGTATACACTAGAAATTGGATCTTTTGATGTTGATGATATTTTGTTGAATACAATTGGTGGGCTGATAGGATACTATATTTTTCTTATAACTAAATCAAGTTATGAATACTTAATGAAAAGGAAATTAAAAATTAGAGATAAGGATTTTTAATGTTATTATTAAACTAATGAAAATAAAGAGGAGGTAAAAACATGAGCAAATATTTGAAGAGGTTTTAATAGGGAACTGGAGTGATAATATAAAAGTAAAAAATTATGATGACTATTTTGAAGCAGCGGGTTCAGGTACAGTTGTAGACACAATGTCATATCAATTTAAAAATGTGCCTAAGGGAACGGAAATTGAAATAGAAATTTCAGAGAAATTAAGAAGAAGGCTTGAGTTAGAAAGCAATATTCTATCAATATCGATTAAATAAAAATAGAGTGGATACATTGTTACAGATACAGTATTTTGGGCGAAAGACGGAGAAGAACAAAAATTTAAAATGATGTTTTCAATGGAATTGATACAATAATCATAGTAGTCAAAGTGGTAGGGGTTTACCTGACAGCACATGATGTAATCTTGATAATATGGTATAATGTTACAAGGTAAGCACAAGATAAGAATAAGACAGAAGTTTATCATATAATAATAAGAAAAATTAACTATCAAACAACTTTTTGATAGGATAAGTCTATTACAATTGAAAAGGAAGGGATAATATGAATGAGCTAGAAAATTTAAGAAAAGAAATCGATGAGGTTGATAAGGAACTTGTAAAGCTATTTGAAAAGAGAATGGAAGTAGTGTTAAAAATAGTTGAATATAAAAAAGCAAATGATATTCCAATATTTAATAGTAGCCGTGAAAATGAGATTATTCGGAAAAATACTGAGTATTTAAATAATAAACATTTAGAAAAATGGCTTAAAGATTTTTTCACATATATTTTGAAAATTAGCAAGGAATTTCAGAATGAAAAGATTTCTAATATATAAAGAATATAATAGTTTACAGACAAGAAACAGACCTTGATAAGGAACCTGTAATCTTGTCTGTTTTTTTATGTATTTTATTCCGAAATTGTTAAATAATAATTGATAAAGGAAAATACATAAAAGAATGGAGGATAAGATATGGTAAAGAAGACTAAGACTATGGATGGGAATGAGGCAGCTGCATATGTATCATATGCTTTTACAGAAGTTGCAGCTATTTATCCCATAACGCCTTCGTCTCCAATGGCTGAAGCTGTAGATTTATGGTCTGCAAAAGGAAAGAAGAACTTGTTTGGCGATAGAGTAAAAGTAGTGGAGATGCAATCTGAAGCAGGAGCTTCTGGTGCAGTCCATGGTTCACTACAAGGTGGAGCACTGACTACAACATATACTGCTTCACAAGGATTGCTTCTAATGATACCTAATATGTATAAGATAGCTGGAGAACTACTACCTGGAGTATTTCATGTAAGTGCTAGAGCAATAGCTGCACATGCATTATCTATATTTGGGGATCACCAAGATGTAATGGCAACAAGACAAACAGGATTTGCTTTACTTGCCTCAAGTAATGTTCAAGAAGTAATGGATCTAGGTGGTATAGCTCATTTATCAGCTATCAAGTCTAGAGTACCATTTTTACATTTCTTTGATGGGTTTAGGACATCTCACGAAGTTCAGAAAATTGAAGTTATGGACTATAAAGATTTAGAAAAGTTGTTGGATTATAATATGATAGAAGAATTTAGAAATAGATCATTAAATCCAGATAGACCAGTATTAAGAGGAACTGCTCAAAATCCAGATATATATTTTCAAGGTAGAGAAGCTGCAAATCCTTATTATGAAAAAGTTCCATATATAGTTGAGAACTATATGAAGGAAATAAGTAAAATAACTGGTAGAGAATATCATTTATTTGATTATTATGGTCACAAACAAGCTGAAAGAGTAATAGTTGCTATGGGTTCAGTTTGTGATGTCATAGAAGAAACCATTGATTATCTCATAGCTCAAGGAGAAAAGGTAGGAATGATTAAGGTACACTTGTATAGACCTTTTTCAGAAAAACACTTCTTATCTGTATTACCAAGTACAGTTAAGAAGATAGCTGTATTAGACAGAACAAAGGAACCTGGAGCACCAGGAGAACCCCTTTATCTAGATGTAAGAGATTTATTTTTTGATAAACAAGATAGACCTATTATTGTGGGAGGAAGATATGGATTAGGTTCTAAAGATACTACCCCATCACAAATTTTTGCAGTATTTAAAAATTTGGAACAAGATGATCCTAAGAATAATTTTACTATAGGGATTATAGATGATTTATCTATGACTTCTTTACCGGAAGAACAGGAAATAGATACATCACCAGAGGGAACAATAAGATGTAAGTTTTGGGGATTAGGCTCTGATGGTACAGTAGGTGCAAATAAAATGGCTATAAAGATTATAGGTGATAATACTGATCTATACGCACAAGGTTATTTTGAATATGATAGTAAAAAATCAGGGGGGACTACAATATCTCATTTGAGATTCGGAAAGAAACCTATAAAATCACCTTATCTTATACAAAAAGCTGACTATATAGCATGCCACAATAAATCATATATATATACCTATGATTTACTAAAAGGTTTGAAACAAGGTGGAACCTTTGTACTTAATTGTCCGTGGAAGGAAGATGAGCTTGCAGAAAAACTTCCTAATTCTATTAAAAGATATATCGCTCAAAATAATATAAACTTCTATATTATTGATGCTGTAGATATTGCTAAGAGAATAGGGTTAGGTGGTAGAATAAATATGATTATGCAAAGTGCGTTTTTTAAGCTTGCTAATGTTCTACCAATAGATGAGGCAGTTAAATATTTGAAGGAATCAGTAAATAAGACATATGGGAAAAAAGGTGATAAAATAGTCCAAATGAATTATGCAGCAGTGGATAAAGGGATAGAAGAACTAGTTAAGGTAAATGTACCTAAAGAATGGTCTGATTTAGAGGATGATGTTTTAGGTGAGAAAGAGGAACCTGATTTTGTTGCACGAATACAAAGCCCAATGGCTCGTAGGGAAGGGGATAATCTTTTTGTAAGCGTTTTTTCTAATATGGCAGACGGCACATTTCCTTTAGGTACAACAGCTTACGAAAAAAGAGGAATTGCAGTAATGATTCCTCAGTGGCAAATAGATAAGTGTATCCAATGTAATCAATGTTCTTTTGTATGTCCTCATGCTGTAATACGACCATTTTTATTAAATGAAGAAGAAAAGAGTAAAGCACCAAAAACTTTTGAAACAAAAAAGGCAGTGGGGAAAGGTCTAGAGGGATTAGAGTACCGTATACAAGTTAGTCCTCTTGACTGTACTGGCTGTAGCAATTGTGCAGATATTTGTCCTGCACCAGGAAAAGCTTTGGTTATGGTAGATGCAGAAGAGGAAATACTAAGGCAGTCAGACAATTGGGAATTTGCCGCTAACAATGTATCCTATAAGGATCATTTGATGAATAAAAATACATTAAAGGGCAGCCAATTTTCAAAACCATTGCTTGAATTCTCAGGGGCTTGTGCAGGATGTGGTGAAACTGCTTATATTAAGCTTGTTACACAACTATATGGTGATAGAATGATGATTGCAAATGCTACTGGTTGTTCTTCAATATGGGGAGGAAGTGCACCATCTATTCCATTTACTACTACATCTGAAGGCAAAGGACCTGCTTGGGCAAATTCACTATTTGAGGACAATGCAGAATATGGTCTTGGGATGTATATGGCTGTAAAGCATATAAGAGAGGGCTTAGCAAAACTAATGAAAGAAGCTATTAGTAGCGATTTAGATAGTGAATGTAAAGAAAGATTTGAAGAATGGCTTAAGAATATGTATGATGGTGAAGGTTCTAAAGTAGCAACTAAAAATTTGCTTCAGCTAATTCAAAGTGAAAAGTATAAGGATAATAAAATAATACAAGAAATATTAAAGAAAAAAGACTTTCTTATCAAAAAATCCCAATGGATTGTTGGTGGAGATGGTTGGGCCTATGATATAGGATATGGAGGACTAGATCATGTATTGTCCCTTGGTGAAGATGTAAATATCTTAGTATTTGACACTGAAGTATATTCCAATACTGGAGGTCAGGCCTCTAAAGCAACACCAACTGCTGCAGCTGCCAAGTTTGCTGCATCAGGTAAGAAGATTAGAAAAAAAGATTTAGGTATGATGGCGATGAGTTATGGGTATGTTTATGTAGCTCAAATAGCTATAGGAGCAAACATGGCACAAACAGTAAAGGCTATATCGGAGGCTGAAAGCTATAATGGACCATCATTGATTATATGCTATGCTCCATGTATAAATCATGGAATAAAGAGTGGTATGGCAAAATCAGTAAACCAAGAGAAATTAGCAGTACAGTCTGGATATTGGCATCTATATAGATATAATCCTTTGCTGAAAGAGGAAGGGAAAAATCCTTTTATTCTTGATTCTAAAGAACCTACTAAATCATTTAGAGATTTTATATTAAGCGAAGTAAGGTATTCACAGATACAAAATACTTTCCCTGAACTTGCAGAAGAGCTTTATAGAAAAGCTGAAGAGGATGCTATTGAAAGGTATAAGAGTTATAAAAGGTTAGCTGAAATAAAATATTAAGGAGCTGCATTTGCAGCTCCTTTAAACTAAAATTTAGTATCATCAACAGAGTCAAGCCATTCTTTAATTGGCTTAACGACTTCTTTTATGCATCCATCTACAAATGGATTTTTTATATTAGCTAATTCTACTAATTCTAAGAAAGGCTTACTTCCGCCAGCTTTATTACTATTTTCCCCATTTAGCCTTTTTTTCATCAGGTGTAGCGTAAAAGTCCAAAAAATCGGAGTTAAAAAATTTATAACTTGCAGTAATTTGACTCCGAAGTAATTATGCAATTATCTCAATTTGACAAAGAAGATATGTTATGTTACACTATACATATACAGATATTACCAATAAAAGAAAATATTATTTATAAAGTATATAGAAGTACTAATGAATTTTCTAACTACAAAAAATAATATTTAAATAAAAAGGGTGATATATTTATGAAAAAAATGTTGTATAATTTAAAAAAGAATATAAATCTAAATAATAGTAAATTTTATAAATTATACTTATCAATTTTTTCTTTACTTAATTTAGCATACTTATCTCTAGAAATATATAAATTTAAATTATGGAAATCATTTTCACTAATGGAGGAAATTCAACCTTTAAATTACAATAAGACTATGAGTATAACTCATGCCAATGGCGTTATAGAACGTTTAATGATTTGTGTTAATTTGTTATGCTTGATTATACTTATAATTAAAAAAAATAATATAAATACAAAGCAATTTTTGACAATTCATATTGTTTATTTATTTTTTGCTTCTATTTTTAGCTATATCCTTTCAATTATTTTTTCAACTACGATTGGTAATTTAATTGAACAACTTTTTGCAGCATATACAATGACGTTTGTAGTTTTATTATATTATATTTTAAAAAATATTCGTAAAACTTTATATGAAAAATCAAATTAGATAAGAGAGTGAATTCCACTCCTTGTCTTATTGTTTCATTTTGTTTTGGCTTTTATCCCTGAACTTGCAGAAGAGCTTTATAGGAAAGCTGAAGAATATGCTATTGAAAGGTATAAGAGTTACAAAAGGTTAGCTGAAATAAAATATTAAGGAGCTGCATTTTCAGCTCCTTTAAATTAAAATTTAGTATCATCAACAGAGTCAAGCCATTCTTTAATTGGCTTAACGACTTCTTTTATACATCCATCTTCAAATGGATTTTTAATATTAGCTAATTCTACTAATTCTAAGAAAGGTTTACTTCCACCAGCTTTACATAGCCTTAAATAATCTTTCCAAGCATTATTTCTATCATTTCTACATTTAATCCAAAATTGAAAAGCACATACTTGAGCTAGAGTATAATCAATATAATAGAAAGGTACTCCAAATATATGACCTTGTCTAAACCAGTAGCCACCTCTATTTAAGAAATCATTGTCTTCATAATCTCTGTGAGGTAGATATTTTTTTTCGATTTCTCTCCATTTAGCCTTTCTTTCATCAGGTGTGGCGTCAGGATTTTCATAGACAAAATGTTGAAATTCATCTACTGTTACTCCATAAGGAATAAATGTTACTGCACCAGCTAAATGGCTAAATTTATATTTTTCAGTATCTTCTTTAAAGAAAAGATCCATCCATGGCCAAGTGATAAATTCCATACTCATTGAATGTATTTCACATGCTTCATATGTTGGAGCTATATATTCAGGAACTTTATAGTCTCTACTTAGATACGCTTGAAATGCATGACCTGCTTCATGAGTTAAAACGTCTACATCTCCACTAGTACCATTGAAATTAGAAAATATAAATGGAGATTTATATTTTGGTATATATGTACAGTATCCACCACTCATTTTACCTTTTTTACTTACTAGGTCTAATAATTCTCTTTCTACCATGAAGTTGAAAAATTCTTCTGTTTCTTTTGAAAGCTCACTATACATTTTTTTACCATTATTAATAATCCATTCTGGGCTACCTTTAGGTACTGCATTACCTGTTAAATATTCTAAAGGTTCATCGTAATATTTCAAAGAATCTAGTCCTAATCTTTTTCTTTGTCTTTCTTTTAATTCTGTTGCAACAGGTACTAGATATTCATATACTTGTTTTCTATATCCTGCAACCATTTTAGCGTCATAATCAGTTCTTGACATTCTATCGTAACCTAATTGAACGAAATTTTTATAGCCTAATTTTTTAGCTATATTATGTCTTACTTTTACTAATTGGTCGTAGATATCATCAAATTGTTCCTCATTTTCTTTAAAGAAAGAAGTGTAAGCTTCATATGCTTTTTTTCTCATACTTCTATCCTTTGACTGCATAAATGGCTGCATTTGAGCTAAATTTCGTTCTTCACCTTCAAACATTATTTTAGCTGAAGCAATGAGTTTGTCGTATTTAGTAGCTAATTTATTTTCTTGAACCAAATCTGGAATTATTTCTTCAGAAAAAGTTTTAAGCTTTAACTCTGCTAGATTAAATAAATGTTTTCCCCATTTTTTTTCAAGATCATTTCTAAAATTAGAATTAACTAGTGCTTTATAATATTCTGAAATCATTTTTTCATACAAAGGCATATTTTCATCTATAAATTCTTGTTCTTTTTCATAAAATTCATCTTCAGTGTTAATTGAATGCCTTATATATACTAAATTAGTCATAGTTTCAACTTCTTCTCTAATGGAATTTATTTTTTCTATTATATTATTTTGCTCTTCGAAAGAAGCTGTTTTAAATTTTTGGATTAGATCTGATAAATCTTTCTCAATTTTTTTTAGAACAGGTCTTACATATTCGTAATCTTTAAATTTAATCAAAATATTCCCTCCTTAATATAGTGAGAAAATTGCATAATTCCGGCTGAGTCAAAATTTAATAAAATATTTTTATGCAATTTCCTAAAATGTAATTATCACGAATATATTATATCACATTTGCAATAAAATGGTAGAGCTGCATAATGCAGCTCTATTTTTGTACTTCATCAACCCATTCTTTGGCTTTTATAACACTTTCTAAGCTAGGTCTTGGCACTCTTGAGATAGGGTCTGTTTCTTCAATATCTGCCCAAGCAGCTGTTTGATTATTGGCTATAGGGATTTTATTATTCTTGACTTTCATTTTTTCTTTTTTATAATTTTGTTTTCTCAATATCATCACCTCATTATTAGTATTTACAATGAAAATAATTATAAAAATGCAATTTTTGCAAATGAAGAAGTAGAATAATTATGATTAAGTTAAATTTAAGCTTGAGTAAATTGTATAATTACTTTAAGGTCAAAATATTTTTAGAACGATTTTTATTGATATGAAGCTATAGATAAACAAGTCTAAGATTAAAGTATGTCTATGGAAAATCAACTTTCCCTGCTCCGGTATTCAAGCACTATTGAGGGTAAAGTATTAGGGTAGTGCTTGAATAAGTTGCGATGAAAATAGATTTTCCAAGGCATAATAATTAAAGTGTTGAAGTTGTTTATCTATATATATATCTTGGAATTAACATTACAAGAAATTAAATATAAGTTATAATATTTATGGGAAACAAGTTTAAAATTAAAATATTGAGCTTGTTTATCTATAATAATACCGATAAGGAGGGTTAATTGTTGAATAGAATAGATGACAAATTACGAGAATTAAAAGCAAATATGAAAGAAAGAGAAAGACTTTTAGGATTATTTAAAAAAGTTGAAGAGCAGATAAGGGAAGCGGAAAAACGAAAGAGTGAATTATATGAACGATTAAAAAAGGAAAATCTTGATGTAGAAAAGCTAGAAGGATTATCCTTATCTAATATTATTTATACTATTTCAGGAAGAAAATTAGAGAAAATGGAAAAAGAAAAGCAAGAGGCTATTGCTGCTAAACTAAAATATGATGTTGCTTGTGAAGAATTAAATGATTTATCAGAAGAAATATCTAAATTAAGAAAAAGGATAAATGAATTTGGAGATTTAGACAATGAATACAAAGAATTAATAAAAGAAAAAGAAAAAATGCTTTCTTCTACGTCGAAAAATATATCAGATAAGCTTAATAAAATCATGGATAGACAGTCTAGTATAATTAGTGAAAAAAAAGAGATAAAAGAAGCAATAGACGCTGGCAAAGATTTAAGAAATTCTCTTAATTATGCTAGTAGATCCCTTGATTCAGCAAGAGATTGGGGAGTATGGGATATGGTTGGCGGTGGAATGATATCAACTATGGTTAAACATTCTAAAATAGATGAAGCAAGAAATGAAATAAATAATGTTCAAGTGTTGGCAAAAAGGTTTCATAGGGAGCTTCAAGACATTGGACAGTCAATAAGTATAAATATTGATATTAGTTCATTTTTGACATTTGCCGATTACTTTTTTGACGGCATATTTGTTGATTGGGCAGTTCAGTCAAAAATAAATGATGCAAGATATAATGTTAATGATGCAATATGTAAAGTAGACAATATATTGAGTAAATTAGAAAGAGAATATACAGCTATTAGTGATGAATACGAAAAACTTGAAAAAGAAAGACTGGACATAATTGAAAATGGATAAGAATTATAAAAGCAGCCATTTGGCTGCTTTTAAAAGGCTGGAACTACTCCACCATCATAATTTTCTTCGATGAATTTTTTTACTTTTTCTGATTGTATAGCTTTAATTAAAGCTTCAAATTTTGGGTCATTTTCATTATCTTTTCTTACTGCTATTATATTAACGTAAGGAGAATTGCCATCTTCTAAAATAAGTGCATCTTCAGTAGGAGTTAGACCTGCGTCTAATGCAAAGTTACCATTTATTACTGCACCATCGAAATCTTTAAGAACTCTTGGTAGTTGAGCAGCTTCGAGTGTTTCAAATTTTAAATTTTTAGGATTTTCTGCTATATCTTTTTCTGTTGCTTCTAATCCAGCATCATCCTTAAGCTTGATTAATCCATTATTTTGAAGAAGTATCAATGCTCTTCCTTCATTTGTAGGATCATTTGGTATAGCTATTGTTGAGCCATCTTTTAAGTCTTCAATATCATCTATCTTATCAGAATAAAATCCCAAAGGTTCAATATGAACTGCAACCAATGATACTAAGTCTAAATTATTTTCTTTAGCGAAATTATCTAAATATGGTTTATGCTGAAAAAAATTAGCATCTATTTCACCATCAGCAAGAGCCATATTTGGCGTAACATAATCTGTGAATTCGATGATTTTTAATTCTATACCTTCAGCTTTTAAGTCATCTTTAATTAATTCTAGTATTTGAGCATGGGGCACTGGTGAAGCACCAATAGAAAGGACACTTTCATCATCACCTTTTTCACCACAACCTGACAATACTAAACTACTTATTAGAATAAAAGTTAATAATAACAAAATTGACTTTTTCATTTATACATTCCTCCTACTTTTTATTAATTTTTGTTGAAATCTTATTTCCAGCTAATTGAACTATTTGAACGAGTAATATGATTAAAATTACAGATACAAACATAACATCACTTTGAGAACGATATAGTCCATATCTAATTGCTAAATCTCCAAGGCCACCTCCTCCTATAGCTCCAGCCATTGCGGAATACCCTATTAAATTTATTATAGTAATAGTTATTCCGAGGACTAACGAGGGCAAGGCTTCTGGTATTAATACCTTAAATATTATTTGAGGTACTGAAGCACCCATAGATATGACTGCTTCAATAACTCCTTTATCTACTTCTTTAAGAGATGATTCTATTATCCTAGCTGCAAAAGGAGCTGCTGCTATTGATAGAGGGACTATTGTTGCTGTAGTTCCAATAGTTTTTCCTACTATGATCCTAGCAAGTGGAAAAGCTATTACCATCAAAATGATAAATGGTATGGAACGACAAATATTTACTATAGTTTCTAATATTTTATTTAAAAATGGTTTTTCCCATATAGAACCTTTTTCAGTAATGACTAATAATATACCTAGAGGAAAACCTAAAAGTAAAGAAAAAAAACCAGAAAATGAAACCATATATAGTGTTTCCAAAAGTGAAGGCAACACTAATTCTGTAATGTTATCCATTCCAAATCACCTCCATTCTAACTTGCTGTTTATTTAACCATTCGATAGCTTTATCTATTTCTACTTTTTCTCCTGTGATTTGAATAAGTAGATTACCTACACTAGTAGACATTAATTCATTTATATTACCAGATAAAATATTTACATCTATTTCAAAATTTCTTATCATTTGAGATATTATCGGTTTTTTAGATGATTCTCCTACATAGCTTAATCGGTAAACTCTAGAACCTGGTATTTTAGGGAAATTTATTTCTTCTTGATCATATTTTTTTATATCAGATATAAATGTTCTCGCAGTTTTTGTTTTAGGATTAGCAAAAACTTCTTTTACACTACCTAATTCTATAATCTTTCCTCCTTCAATAATTGCTACTCTGTCGCATATATCCTTTATTACTTCCATTTGATGTGTAATAAGCACAATTGTTAGATTAAGCTCTTTTTGCACCTTTTTTAACAGTTTAAGTATAGATTTAGTTGTTTTAGGGTCAAGAGCAGAAGTTCCTTCATCACTTAAAAGCACATCGGGTTCGTTTGCTAGTGCTCTTGCAATAGCAACTCTCTGTTTTTGCCCTCCACTTAATTCTGAAGGATAAGAATTTTTCTTGTCGGATAAATTCACTAACCTTAGTAGTTCTTCTACTCTATTTTTTATTTTATCTTTGTTTAAGCCTTCTATTTCTAAAGGAAAGGCAATATTACCAAAAACTGTCCTAGAGTTTAGAAGATTAAAATGTTGAAAAATCATTCCTATTTTTTTTCTTGTTTTTTTCAATTCTGATTTATTCATGCTTGTTATTTCTTTTCCGTTTATATGAATTTCACCACTACTAGGTTCTTCTAAACGATTAATACATCTTATTAGTGTAGATTTTCCAGCTCCACTTAATCCAATTATGCCAAAAATTTCTCCCTTTTCTATCGTGAGATTAATATTATCTAATGCATGTATATTACCATCACTACTTTTATATATCTTATTTAAATTTTTAATTTCAATCATAAATTTCACCCCTTTATTAAATTAATTTACTAAGTAATAATACTAATGTAAAAGCCCCATATAGGGGCTAAATAAAAAACCTCTTTCAAGAGAAAGAGGTTAAAATAGTCAAACCCCCTTATCTTTCGGTATATACCGCTGGAATTAGCACCTCGTATTTTGAATAAAATACAGGTTGCCGGGTTTCATAGGGCCAGTCCCTCCACCTCTCTAGATAAGAGTTTATTTTTTTACATTATTATTTATATTTAAACCTATTTTAGCTATTATATTATTATTTGTCAAGTGATATGCATAAAAAATTATTTTCCTGATAATAAAGAATATACATCTTTAGGGGTTTTACCCTTTGCTTCAATAATCGGTGCAGCATTTATGTAGTTAGGGTGTAGTTCTGGAGTAACTTTATTTATGTCTTCTATAATTATACCATCATAATCAGAATTCATTACATTACCTATATTTTCCTTTACATAAAGTTTATGAACATCGTATCCTGATTTTTTAAAATAATTAATATATGAATCTAAAGTGTTTTCTACTACTACTTTTCTAGTCATATTTTCACCTCCTGATATATAAATGTTGAAATCATGTAATAATATTTTCAAATATGTATGATGATAGTGTATGTAAAATTTTAACGATAAAATATCAGATAATTCAGTAATCGTTTAATTTTCTCACTAATTATTATTAACAAATAATAAAACAATTATAATGGGAAAGAATATACGAATTAGAGTTTTAAAAAGTAAATGTAAAAAAATATTTTAATTATAAAATTATACAGGTAATAATTAAATCACTTTTGACGCACAATATTAACGATGTAAATAAAGAAAGGAGATGTATTATGACATTACAAAACACTTTAAACTTAAGTAATATTACTCAAATAGAACTAGAAAATATAAGAGAAATAGTTGGTTCACACAAATTAATGGCTACAAAACTTGAAACTTATGCACAACAATGCCAAGATCCTCAAATCAAACAGATGTTTAGTCAAGGTGCACAGTCAGCAAAAACAACAGTACAAAACTTAACACAATCTTTATAAATTGTTAGGAGGGTATGTATGCAAGAAAAAGATATGGTAAGTGATGTAATGTCTATGACAAAAGCTAGTATAAATAATTATGCAAAAGCAATAACTGAATGTTCATGTAATAATTTAAGAAGTGCATTACAGCAGCTAAGAAATGAAGCTGAACAATTCCAATATCAGTTATACCAAGTAGCTGAACAAAAGGGCTACTATAACCCATCACAAAAAGCAAGTAAACAAGATATTCAACAGGTGAAATCTCAATTATCTCAAGGAACAAATATGAGATAATTAATAAGCTCCCTAAATGGGAGCTTTTTTTGCATGACAAGGGGACGTTTCGTTTGTCATTTGATCTTTGCTAGGGAAAATAATATGTTAAATTTATTATGTTTAACGACTGAGGAAATTGCATAATTACTACAAAGTCAAATTTCTGCAATTTCCTCGACTTAATATTGAAGGAAAAAGCAAATAAAAATAGAATTATAAAATATCAAATTCTAGATAAATTGAAAAAGGTTTGTCTGTTTGAATTAAATTAATAGAAGTGATTTTTATGAAAAAAAGCTATAATTCAACTTGTAAATTTTCTTAGAATATTTAATTATGAAATTTTATCGCTATAGGTAAACAATTTCAACACTTTAATTATTATGCCTTGGAAAATTTACTTTCATCGCGACTTATTCAAGCACTACCCTAATACTTTACCCTAAATAGTGCTTAAATACCGGAGCAGGGAAAGGTGATTTTCCTTAGACATACTTTAAGTTTAATTTTTGTTTACCTATATATATAAAGTTTAATTGGAGAAATCAAAAGATACTGGAGGAAGAAATGAAAAAAATAATAGTAGAAAAATACAATCCTATATGGAAGGAAGAATTTGAGAAAGCGAAATCTTTTTATGAAAAATTATTGGAAGAAGTTGATGCAGAAATTGTACATGTTGGTAGCACATCAGTAGAAGGATTATGGGCAAAGCCAATTTTAGATATCGATATTATTGTAAACGATACAGTAGATAGTGAAAAAGTAATAAAGTTGTTAGAAAGTGTTGGTTATATTCATGTTGGCAACTTAGGTGTTGAAGGACGGGAAGCTCTTAAATATTCTGATGATAATCCTCATATAAAGTGGATGGAGCACCATTTATATGTATGCATAAGAGGTAGTGAAAATTTGAGAAATCACTTATTATTAAAAAAGCATTTGTGCAGTAACAAAAAAGCTGTAGAAGAATATAGTAAATTAAAGCGTGAACTTGCTGAAAAATATCCTAATGATATTGATTCATATATAGATGGAAAAACTGAATTGATAGCAAGTTTCTTAAAAGCTGAAGGAATGGATAAAGACGAGCTTGAGAGAATTAAATCTATTAATAAGAAAGAATAGAACAATAAAAATAAACCCCATAGATTAGGAGTTTATTTTTTTCTGTTTCTTTTTGCGATTTTATCAATTATAATTGCTATTGCACCATCTCCTGTAACATTAGTAGCTGTACCGAAGCTATCCTGAGCAAAATGAATAGCTATCATAAGACCTTGCTGTGCTTCTGTAAACAATAGCATATCTTCTAAAAGTCCTAGTGCTGCATATACACCTCCACCAGGAATACCAGGTGCTGCAACCATTGTTACTCCTAACATCAATATAAAAGGAAACATAGTTGCAAATGTTGGGGTAGTACCTGAAATCAACATTACACCCATAGATGCAAGAACTAGTGTTATCGTATCTCCAGCTAAGTGAATGGTTGCTCCTAAAGGAATAACAAAGTCAACTATATCTTCTGAGATTTTATTTTTTCTAGCACTTTCAAGGGTTACTGGTATAGTAGCAGCTGAAGATTGAGTACCTAATGCAGTGAAATATGCTGGGAGCATATTTTTTATTGCAGTAAAAGGATTCTTACCGCTTAATAACCACGCTATTGTATATTGAATGATAATATAAGTTATTTGCAATATGATTATTAATGCAAACACAGAAGAAAACGCTTTGATTATTTGGAAGATTCGCCCTTCTGTTGTTAGTTTTGCAAATATACCCGCAATGTGAATTGGGATAAAAGGTATTATGACTTTTTGAACTACTAAGCTAATAACATCTTGGAAATCTCTTAAAGCCTCAAATAATGTTTTTCTTTTAATACTTGCCATTCCTAATCCTAGTACAAAAGCTGTAACTAAGGCAGTCATTACTCCCATCATTGCTGGAATTTCAATGGTGAAATATGGAGCAAGGTCTAGCGAGGACTCTTGAGCTGCATTCCCTGCCTTTATTACATTTGGAAGAATTGCTGATCCAAAGATAAATGCAGCTATACCAGCGATAACAGCTGAAATATAGGCTATTGCAGCTGTTAAACCTAATAGTTTACCTGCACCTCTACCTAAGTCAGCGATACCAGGTGCAACAAAACCAATTATTATGAAAGGTATGATAAACCCTAAAAAGTTTCCAAATATACTTGTGAAAGTGCTGAAAAGCTTAACAATTATATAGAATTTAGCTGCTTTTGATATCAACCCTATTACTATACCTAAAATTATACCAGCAATAAGCTTTGGCAGAAGATCTATTTTTTTATTTTTCATTTTAGTGCTCCTTTCTAGTTATGGTTTATTTTTATTTTTTCAATAAATAGGTTGTTTTATTAATATATTTTTATTAACTAAAAAAAGTACATGAACAGAGTTGCTGTTTTATGAAGCAACTACTCTATCCATGTACTTTTCAACTTTATTCATATGCTTTCTTAGTGATTTCCCACTTTTACTATCAAAGAGATGAATTTTATCTAAATCAAATTTAACATATACTTTATCGCCTATATTAGCAGTGTAGTTTTGTGGTGCAATTATTTTGACTTTGTTACTGCCTATTTTAACATTTACCAATTTATCTCTTCCTAGAGGTTCAATCACGTATATTTCACCTTTAACAGCATTATGAATTTCATTGGTTAGAGTCATATTTTCAGGTCGGATACCTAGAATGATTTTTTCTTCATTCTTAATCTTTACATATCTTTCAAAAATCCTTTTAGGTAGCTCAATTTTAAATGATTTTTCTTTAAGTATAATTTTATTATTTTCTTGAATACAGATTAGTTCTATAAAATTCATAGGAGGATTTCCAATAAATTTTGCGATAAAGAGATTTTTGGGTGTCATGTAAAGGTCTTCAGGTGTTCCAAAGTCTTGTAATACACCTTTATTCATGACAGCAATTTTATCACACATAGAAAGAGCTTCAGTTTGGTCATGGGTTACGAAAACAGTTGTT
This sequence comes from Brassicibacter thermophilus, assembly GCF_055378355.1. Lineage (NCBI taxonomy): Bacteria > Bacillati > Bacillota > Tissierellia > Tissierellales > Thermohalobacteraceae > Brassicibacter > Brassicibacter thermophilus. The sequence continues at coordinate 1,186,463 of NZ_AP042446.1, forward strand.
ATTCCTAAATCATTTTGAAGTTTTTTTATTTCTGCTCTCATCGAAATTCTAAGATTTGAATCAAGATTTGATAAAGGTTCATCTAGTAGCAAAAGTTTGGGTTCTTTTACAAGAGCTCTGGCAAGTGCTACTCTTTGCTGCTGACCGCCAGAAATGTGGTTTGGTAATCTGTCTAACAAAGAATCTACATGAAATTTATTTGCTATTTCATTTACTTTTTTATTAATAATTTCTTTAGGTACTTTTCTTAATTTAAGTGGAAAAGCAATATTTTGTGCAATAGTCATATAAGGATAAAGGGCATAATTTTGAAAACACATACCTATGTTTCTGTCTTTTGGAAGGACATTATTAACTATCTTATCATCAAAAACAATCTCCCCTTCATCTGGTGTGTAAATTCCTGCGAGAATTAATAATGTAGTTGTTTTTCCACAACCTGACGGACCTAGTAATGCTACGAATTCTCCATCTTTAATGTTTAGATTTAAATTATTAACAGCGACAAAATCGCCAAATCTTTTAGTTAAATTTCTTATTTTTATTTCCATGTTATACCCTCCTGTATAGAATTTTTTTAAGAATTATTTTTTGATACCTCCAAATTGAACTTTCATTAGAGATTTTTGAGAAACAAGGAAAAATACTATAACTGGAATTAGGTAAAACAATCCAGCTGCTGCTAACAAGCCATAATCAAGAAATTTGAAATTACCAATTAGATTCTTTAAGAATACTGCAAGAGTGTAGTTTTCACTACTAAACAAAAATATATATGAGTAAATGAATTCAGACCATCCAGCAAGAAATGCAAAAATTGCTACTGCAGAAATTCCAGGCTTTACGTGTGGAAGTATAATCTTATACCACGTTTGAAATCTACTGCATCCATCTATATATGCAGCCCATTCTATATCCTTGGGAATTTCATCAAAAAATCCTTTTATCATCCAAGTTGCCATGGGTAACTCTAATGCTACCTTTACTAAAACTACTCCTATGATACTGTCTGTTAGTGACATGAAATTCAATACATAAAAAAGTGCTATTAAAAGGGCAACACCTGGGAAAGCATGGAGTAATATGGTAGATTTCATTATAAAATCTTTTCCCCAAAAATCCATTCGAGAAAGTGCAAAACCTGCTAAGAGACTTATTATAACTTCAAGTATGGTGATACTGCCTGCTAACATGATACTGTTTAATGTAATAGGCCATATACTTTTAAACTCAGTTAGACCTAGCTTAATTTGACTCCATAAAAATCTCCAATTCTGTATTGTTAAATCTTTTGGAAATATACCAAAAGTTAGCTGAGAAGAAATAGATCTTGAAAAAAGCCACAAGTATGCAAATATTATTGGCAATGTTACTAAAATAAGAAAAATGTATATAGAAGCTTTAAAGACAAAACTAGTTATTCGTTGCTTCAATGTGATTCCTCCTTAAAGATTTTATGTCATTTTTATATCTTTCAACTTTTCCACCATTCATCATAGACTCATAGCCAAATAGTTTCAACATAATAAGGGCAATTATCATAGAGATTATTACAAGTACCATGGATAATGCAGCACCATATCCAAACTCATAATTCTTAAACGCTTTATGATATGAATAAAGGGACCAAACTTCACTTCTATTTAGAGGACCTCCGTCAGTTATGAGTAGTATGTACTCATATGAAGTTATAAGTGAAAGGGTTTGCCATATTGACATAAACATTATAGGCCATTTTAAAAATGGTACTATAACATACTTTATAATATCCCAAGTTGAGGCACCATCAACACTAGCTGCTTGAAAATAAGATTTTGGTATAGATTTAATGGCTGATGAAAATACTACCATCCCTAAAGATGCTCCTATCATTCCATTTGCAATAATTATAACTGCCATAGGATTATCTAATAACCAGTTTTGAGGAGGAAGTTTAAAAATATTATTTGATATCATATTTAACATACCAGCTTCTGTAGGATCTAAAAACCACAACCATAGTAAGGCATAAATTACTGCTGGAGTCATACGAGGAAACATCCAAAGAGTTTTAAACAACAGTCCAACATTTTCATTTTTCATAAAATAGGTTGTGATAAGTGCTAGTATAAATCCGAAGCCAACATTAATAATTAGTGTAAAAAATACATATTTTAGTGTATTAATTGCTACAATGCTTGTATTTTTATCTTTAAAAAGTTGTATATAATTTTTAAATCCAATAAAATTCCAATTTAGAGAAAAATCCATATCAGTAAAAGACATAATAAAAGTTAATATTACAGGTATAAAATAGAAAAAGAAAATTAGTAGTAAAAATGGTGCCATAAATGGTAGTGCTGTGAAGAATGAATTCAATGATTTTTTTGTCTGATGCACAAATAATTCTCCTTTCTTTTAGAATTAATGGGGGGCTGATGCCCCCATAACAAAATCTTTAATCAGTAAATACAATATTTTTTATATCATTTTTAACTTGATTTTCCATCCAATTTAAAGCCTGTTCTGCATCATATTCGCCTATTTCTATTGCTTGAATAGCTTTGAAAAATGCGCTGGTTAATTTTCCAAATTCAGGATGATTTGGTTGAATTGTCGTATAATTTAGCATATACTGTACATCGCTTAAGAATTTGTTTTCTTTATAAACAGGGTCTTGTGCTGCACTAGGACTTATTACCAAGTGTCCAGAACCTACTGCATGTTTAGCATTGTATTCTGGTTGAGAAGCAAGTGCTACAAGTGCAAAAGCAAGATCTGGATGTTTTGTATTAGAATTTATTACATATACATATGGTTGTGAAAGAGTGATAGGGCTATCTCCTTCTTTTGCTGCAGGAATAAGGGCATATCCTATGTTTTCAAACATATAATCTTCACTTAATTTGCCAAGTTCTCTATGATATTCTACTTCCTGATATTCAGCCCAATGCCATGTTCCTCCGTACCAAAATAGTACATTGCCTTCAACCCAGTCTTGGTGAATTTGTCGCCATTCCATAGAAGTCATACCTGTTGGTACAACTTTAGCTACTTGTGAGATTTCATAGAAATAATCTAAAGCGTCCTTTATTGCTTGTTTATCAAATACTAATTTACCACTATTATCATCATATAGCTTACCACCAAAATCGTAAATCATTGAAACAAAAAATGCTCCATTGTTTGGTCTGTGATATATTCCAGCTTTAGCTACACCTTTGTCAACTGCTTCCTTAGCTAATTCTGTCATATCTTTTAGGGTGAATTTTCCTTCTTTAATTTCATCAGGTAGTGCTGAAATTTTATCTTCAGACCAACCTAATTTTCTCAAGATATCCTTTCTAAAATATAATGGTCTTGCTTCAGTATCTTGTGGAACACCGTATGTTTTAGATTGCCATTTTGTTGAATCCCAAAGATTTGGATAAATATCTTTTATATATTCACTCCATTCTGAGTTATTTATATAATCATCTAGAGCGAGTATATATCCGCCTTCAGCCATCATTGGTACATCTGAATGACTTATGACTCTTATATCTGCACCTTTGTTAGATTTATGAGCAAGAATAAATTTTTGATTATATTCATCATATCCTGAAGAAACATGACTAACATTTACTTGTATTTTTTTGTTTTCACCTTTTTCTTCAAGAATTTTATTTAACTCTTCTGCAGCTTCCTGTAGATTTGATACTCTTGTAGAATCTGCAGGAGAGCCGTAAGATTCTACATTAAAAACAATTTCTTGTGTTGTGGATTTTGATACAGGTTCTGAATCTGCATTTTTTTCACAACCAGTTAAAATAATGGAAACTATAAGGATTGAAACTAGAAACAATTTTGTAAATATTTTCATTATATTTACCCCCTTATACAATAAAAATTTGTACTAGCATCAAAATCCTTAAAAATTTAAGCAAACATAACTACATGTCACCACTCCCTTTCTAATTGCTATAAGAATTATATGTTAATAAACTGAATTTTCAGTTTCATTGAATTAATAGCAATATTTCCTTGATATGGTGACATTAGTAATAAATAACATAAGGCAAAACACTATAAATATCTTGCCTTTATATTTTTTATTAAATTAAAAAATATTAATGAAAAACAAGGATATTAAAAGAAATTTTTAAAAGTGAAAGAGTTATTGTAAAGAAGCAAGAGGTTACTTGCAAAAATTACAATAATTAATTTTAATACTTTATTAAGCAGTTATAAATAAATGTTTTTAATGATTTAGATTTATTTTTTATTTGAATTTTACATGGAAAAGAGTTTATTCTAGTAGTTTCTATTTCTAATTTTAATAAAAAAATTTTATTTGTCAAGTATATTAGAAAGTAATATCGTTGCAGACTATAAAATATATACCCATATATGGTATAATATAAAAAAGTAAAGTATAAGGAGGGTCGTTGATGAAAATTATCATTGAAAAAGATGCAAAGGAGTTTATAGAGAAAAATTCACAGGATAATTCTATAAGTTTGGAGGCTGTAAAAGCTGGATGTGGGTGAACGACTTTCTATGAACCATCAGTTAGGATGGGGCCACCAAAAGATAATAGGAAATATAATAAATATGAAATCGATGGCATAAAAATCTACTTGGATGTTGATATGAGAGCCAAAAAAGACATATTGAAAATTAGACTTACTAGATTTTTATGGAAGAAAGAAATAAAAGTTGATGGATTAATACTTATGAAGTAAGTAATAGAACTATAGTTCAGTTTAAATGAGAGCCTTTTTCTAGTTAGAATAGTTTATTTTTAAATTGATGTTTGGATTTTAAAATATATAAAGATTAATTGGCCTAATTAATTTTTATTGACTTTTAAAAAATGCTATGTTAATATACATAAAGAGCCTTTAATCTGGTCCAGAGAGGCCGGGAAGGAAAATTGATATGTATATTTATATTAGGAATATGTGCAATTTTACCTTCCCATAAAATGGAAGGTTTTTTTATACAAAAAATCGCCTTTAAAATAGTTCTGTGAGACTAAAAAGGAGGAATGTACATGTTAAAAGGAAGACATTTACTTGAACCAAGCGATTTTACGATTCAGGAATTAGAAGAAATTTTTGATTTAGCACAATTAATTATTAAAAATCCTGAACAATATTCCCACGCTTGTGAAAACAAAATTTTAGCAACCTTATTTTATGAACCTAGTACTAGAACTAGACTAAGCTTTGAAGCAGCTATGTTAAGACTAGGTGGAAAAATAATAGGATTTTCTGAAGCTAGTTCAAGTTCAGTTGCAAAGGGAGAAAGCATAGCTGACACTATAAGAACTGTAGGCTGTTATGCAGATATAGCAGTCTTGAGACATCCAAAGGAGGGAGCACCGAGAGTTGCTTCTATGCATTCGAATATTCCAGTAATTAATGCTGGGGATGGTGGACATCAGCACCCAACTCAAACATTAACTGATCTTCTTACGATTAAATGTGCAAAAGGGCATTTTTCAGATTTAACTATAGGTCTTTGTGGAGACCTTAAATTCGGAAGAACAGTCCATTCTCTTATTAAAGCAATGTCACGTTATCAGAACGTAAAATTCATACTTATCTCACCTGAAGAGTTAAAAATCCCAAATTATATTAGAAAAGAAGTTATTGAAAAACACAATATTGAATACCTAGAAGTAGAAAAAATGGAGGATGTTATTGATAAGCTTGATATTTTATATATGACTAGAGTCCAAAGAGAGAGGTTTTTCAATGAAGAAGACTATGTAAGACTTAAAGATAGCTATATTCTTGATAGGAATAAACTGCAAAAAGCAAAAAGTGATATGCATATATTACATCCTCTTCCAAGAGTTAATGAAATAGCCACTGAAGTAGACAGTGATCCAAGAGCATTTTATTTTAAACAAGCAAAGTACGGAATGTTTGTTAGAATGGCTTTAATAATGAAATTATTGGGGGTGGAATAATATGATCAAAATAAATAGCATTGAAAAAGGAATTGTAATTGACCATATCAAAGCAGGACACGGAATAAAGATTTTCAATTATTTAGGTTTAGATAAAGCAGATTTTTGTGTCGCTCTTATTAAAAATGCTCCTAGTTGCAAAACTGGAAGAAAGGATATAATAAAGATTGATAATATTATAGATATAGATTTTACAGCTTTAGGATTAATAGATCCAAATATTACTATAAATATCATTGAAGGAGAAAGGATAAAGGAAAAAATCAAGCCAGAGTTACCAGTAAGAGTTGAAAACATCATTAAATGCAAAAATCCTAGATGTGTTACTTCTATTGAAAGAGATATTGACCATATATTTTTACTCGTAGATCCTGAAAAAGGTCAATACAGATGCCAATATTGTGATGAAGTATATACTTTGGCGGAGGTATAAAATGGAGTTACTAATAAAGAATGTAAGGATTGTAGATGCTTTTTTAGATTTCAAAGGTGATGTATATATAAAAGACGGAAAGATAGGAGAGATAGGTGAAATAATAGACAAAAAATGCAATACAATACAAGGGAAGAAGTATACGCTTCTTCCCTCATTTATAGATATGCACTGCCATTTTAGAGACCCTGGATTTACCTATAAGGAAGATTTGCTTAGTGGAAGTCTTGCTGCTATAAAGGGAGGTTATACTGCAGTAAATCTTATGGCTAATACTAAACCTATATGTAGCAGTATGAATACAGTAGATTATGTATTACAAAAAGCTAAAAAAATTAATTTAGTAGATATCCACCAAACTGTTTCTATTACAAATAATTTTGATGGAAATGACATAAGCCACTTAGACAAATTAGATTCTAGAGTAAAGTTTATTTCTGATGATGGTAAAGGAGTTCAAAATAGTGTTGTAATGTATAATGCAATGAATAAAGCTAAGAAAAAGAATATATGTGTTGTCTCTCATGCTGAAGATGAAGATCTAGTTAAGTATAGTACAAGACTTTCAGAGGATGTTATGACAGCGAGAGATATAATTCTTGCAGGATATACGAAAACACATCTTCACCTTGCACATGTTAGTACAAAAGGATCAATGAAAGAGATAATAAACGGTAAAAAACAAGGATTTAACATTACATGTGAGGTAACTCCTCATCATATAGCAGTGGTCAATAATATAGGATATAAGGTTAATCCTCCTATTCGCGATAAAGAAGATGTAGAATTTCTCATAAATGCTATTAAAGAAGGTTGGGTAGATGTTATAGCTACTGACCATGCTCCTCATACCAAAGAAGATAAAGCAAAAGGAGCACCAGGTATATCTGGGTTAGAAACAGCTTTTTCAGTTTGCTATACTTCATTAGTTAAAAACAAAAACATATCATTAAATAAGTTATCTCAACTTATGTCATTAAATCCTGGGAAGATTATGGGATTAAATAAAGGAAGGATAAATGAAGGGTATGACGGGGATTTAGTTCTTGTTGACTTAGATAGTAAAGTTAGTATAGATTCAGAAAAATTTTATTCTAAAGGGAAGAATACACCATTTAATGGTATGGAGTTTTGGGGTAAAGTAATATGTACTATAAAGGCAGGAAAAATAGTATACGGAGAGGAGAATTTGACTGATGATAATAGATAAACTTTATGAGAGGGTAAAAAAAGTAGGAAATGTATGCGTTGGTCTTGATACTTCACTAGATTATATTCCTGTAGATTTTAGAAAGAAATTTGAAAATATAGAAGATGCTATATTTCATTTTAATAAGAAAATCATAGATGCTACATGTGATATCGTATCATGCTTTAAAGTTCAAATTGCTTATTATGAAGCTTATGGATTAAAAGGACTTGCCGCATACAAAATGACTTTAGATTATTTAAGGAAAAAAAATATGATAATAATTGCAGATATAAAAAGAGGGGATATTTCTAAAACTGCAGAGATGTATGCAAAGGCACATTTTACAGGAGATTTTGAAAGTGATTTTATTACTTTAAATCCTTATATGGGAATAGATACATTAGAACCTTATCTTCCATATGTAGAGAAAAAAGATAAAGGAGTTTTTGTTTTATTAAGAACTTCTAATAGAGGGGCACAAGATTTTCAATACTATGAAAATAAAGAAGAAAAAAGGCTTTACCATGAGGTGTCTGAGAAGGTAAATAATGTAGCTCAACGATATTTAGGAAATTGTGGATATAGTAGTATTGGAGGAGTAGTAGGAGCAACATTTGAAGACCAAAGCCTAAGGAAAAAACTAAACAATATGTTTTTTCTCATACCAGGATATGGAGCACAAGGAGGTACTGCTAAAGACGTAAGAAGATATCTCAATGATGGAAATGGTGGGGTAGTGAACTCATCAAGAGGAATACTTTTAGCTTATAAAAACTTTGAAGACGGCGAAGAAAACTTTGATATATATGCTAGAAAAGCTGTTCAGAATATGAGGGAGGCTTTAGAGAATGAATAGTAAATATGTCAGAGCAAAGATATATGAGAATAGGCAAATAGCAGAAAATATTTTCAAATTAACAGTAGAGGGAAATCATAAAGGAAAGCCAGGTCAATTTTATATGACTAGATCATGGAATATAGAACCTTTTTTATCTAGACCTATTAGTATACATGATTTAACCTATGATAAACTTTCTTTTCTATATGAAGTAAGAGGAAAGGGAACTAAAATATTAAGTAGGCTAAAAAAAGGTGATTTTATAGAATTGCTAGGACCTCTTGGAAATGGATTTAATATAAAAAATATAAAAGGAAGAGTTGCTATAGTATCAGGAGGCATAGGTATAGCACCAATGTATTATTTAGTAAAATCCTTAAAAGTATGCAATATTGATTTTTATTGTGGGTTTAGAGATAAGCCATATATTATTGATGAGTTACAAAAATATACAGATAATATATATATTTCGACTGATAATGGCATATATGGGCATAAGGGCTATATTGTAGAAATATTTAATCCCAGAAAATATGACATAGTTTTATCTTGTGGTCCGGAAATCATGATGAAAAAGGTAGTAGAAGAATGTAGTAATTGTGATATATCAGCATACATTTCTATGGAAAATCATATGGCTTGTGGTGTTGGTGCATGTTTAGGATGTACTTGCAATACAAAAAATGGCAACAAAAGGATATGCAAGGAAGGTCCAGTATTTTTAGGCAGGGAAGTGATATTTGATGATTAGCAGTGTAGAGATATGTGGAGTTGCATTTAAAAACCCTGTGATTGCAGCTTCTGGTACTTTTGGATTTGGAGAAGAATTTTCACCATATTTTGATATAAATAAATTAGGCGGTATATGCACAAAAGGACTTACGTTAAATAAAAAGGAAGGTAATAAAGGAATAAGGATTTATGAAACTACTGGAGGCTTGATGAATAGTATAGGGTTGCAAAACCCAGGGATACAGAGTTTCATAGAAAATGAACTTCAAAGAATGATGGAACTTGATACTGTGACTATAGCAAATTTAGGTGGTGGAACTATAGAGGAATACATTGAAGGTATTAAAATGCTAAATGATACCCAAATTCCTCTTATTGAGCTAAATATATCTTGTCCAAATGTTAAGCATGGAGGAATGGCTTTTGGTATAAAATCTGATATGGCAAGGGAAGTAGTTTCACAGGTAAAAAGGGCAACTAATAAACCTGTGATTGTAAAACTTTCTCCCAATGCTGAAAATATAGTTGATATGGCAGTAGAATGTGAAAAAGCTGGAGCAGATGGATTGTCTCTAGTAAATACTTTTAAGGCTATGGCTATTGATATAAATAAGAAGAAACCTGTGTTTAATAATATTACAGCAGGACTATCTGGTCCTGCTATAAAGCCAATTGCATTGAGGATGGTTTATGAGGTATCAGGTGCAGTCAATATTCCTATTATAGGTATAGGTGGGATAACATCATGGCAAGATGCTATAGAGTTTATCATGGCAGGAGCTACTGCAGTTCAAGTTGGAAGTGGCAATTTTATTAAACCTAATATAATGGTTGATATTATTGAGGGCATAGAAGATTTTATGAAAAGAGAAGGGATAAAAAATATAGAAGAGATTAAAGGAATAATAAGGAGGTAAATTATGGTTATAGATTTATTAAAAGAAACAGGAGCTTTTTTAGAAGGACATTTTTTATTATCATCTGGAAGACATAGCAATAGATATGTGCAGTGCGCTAAACTTTTGCAATATCCTGAAAAGGCAGAAAAGGTTCTTAATATTACTGTGGAAAAGTTAAAGGATAAAAAATTTGACATAGTAGTAGGACCAGCAATGGGAGGAATAGTAGTAGCTTATGAGCTTGGAAGACAGTTAGGTTTGCCTGCTATATTTGCAGAAAGAGAAGAGGGTATCATGACATTTAGAAGAGGATTTACTATAGAAAAAGGTCAAAAAGTATTGATTGGGGAAGATGTAGTAACTACAGGTAAATCTTCCTTAGAAGTTGCTAAAGTTATAGAGGACTTAGGAGGAATAGTTGAAGGTATAGCATGTATAGTGGATAGAAGTGAAAAAGATTTAGGATATCCTGTATATAGTGCCACTAAGCTAAAGATAGATACATATACAAAAGAAGAATGTCCTCTTTGTAAAGAAGGTATTCCATATATAAAGCCGGGCAGTAGGAAAATTGTTTAGGAAGAAGGATGAGTTAATTGGATTTAGAAAGATTAAAAAAACAAAAGAAAAAAGGGGTCAGGCTTGAAATATTCCCTTACGCAAATAAGGGGATAGGTACTATGTTTGAACGGCATAGCACAAAATTAGTTAGTAAAAGTTAATAGTTTTTCATGAAAAACTATTAACTTTTTAGAATAGGTATAACAAAAATACCCTTTAAACTATATAAGAAATTATAGAATTATAGAGTCCTTTAATTGATGGACTCTTTATTTTATCTTAGAGTATAATTTTAGTAGGCAAAAACAACAAAAATGAAAAAGATGCCCGAAAGCACCTTTAACATATATGAATCATCCAATATAATAGTAATTAATAAGAAAACTATAAAAGGGATGATTACATGTATAATATAAGTTTAGATGAAAAAGAAATTAATTTCAAGAACTTAGAGAAAATTATATATAAGCTTGTATGCCGACAGGCATGTGAAATGCTCGTAGAGCTATTAGAAAAATTAGATAATAAATTAATGAAAGAAAGAGATAAAGAAGAATATAGAAATAAAGGATTAAAGAAAACTACCATAAAAACAATAATGGGCGAAATTGAATATAAACGTAGAATATATCAATATACTACACAAGAGGGTAAAAGAGGTTACAAATGCCTTTTAGATGAATACTTAAAAATGGAAACCATAGGACATATATCTACAAATCTAGTAGAAAAAATAGTAGATCTAGCAACAGATGAATCATATAGAAAAACAGCAAATAAAATAACAGAAATGACAAACCAAAGTATAAGTCATTCAGCAGCTTGGAACATAATACAAAACTTAGGAGAACAACTAAAACAAAAAGAAAAACACGAAATAAAATTAAACAACGAAGAAAAATTACAAGGCAAAAAAGAAACAAAAATATTGTTTGAAGAAATGGATGGAGTGTGGATAAATATCCAAGGTAAAGATAAAAAGACTAAGGGAAAAGAGAAAAAAGAACTAAAATTAGGAATTTTTTATGAAGGCTGGGAGAAGAAGCATGAGAAAAAAGATAGATATGTACTAAAGAACAAAAAAGCATATGCAAGCTTTGGAAGTAGTAAAGAATTTAGAAAACTAAGACAAGCCAAAATAGCGAAACAATATAATACTGACGAAATAGAAACAAAAATAGTAAATGGAGATGGAGCAAACTGGATAAAAGAAGTTATAAAAGAAGACAATTCACACTTTCAATTAGATCCATTTCATAGAAATCAAGCAGTACTTAAGAACATAGAAGATAAGAAAAAGGCAAAAGAAATAATAAAGAAACTAAGCAATGGTAACATAGAAGAAGGATTAGAAATGATAACAAAACTAATGATAGAAAACAATGATAATCAAAAGAAAATGAAGAAATTACAGGCACTATATAATTACCTAGTAAACAACAAAGAAGGGATAGTGCTCTACAAACTTCGCCCAGACATAAATATGCCGCAACCACCAGAAGGAATTAAATATAGAAATCTAGGAACAATGGAACATAGCATATGTGATATATTAGCACAAAGGATGAAAGGGAATAAAACAAGTTGGTCAATACAAGGAGCCAGTAACTTAGCCAAGATACTAGCAGAAAAAGCAAGCAAAGAATTAGCAACAACAATAAAATCACTACTGAACAAAGAAATAAAAGAAGAAAAGCTTGAAGAAATAATAGAAAAAGTAGGATTAACAGCAGCAGAAGTAAATAAAAAGCCAAAGAAAAGCAAGATATACAAACACAAAAGAGCAAGCATGCCATTTAGTCAATGTTCAGTAACTAACGGAAGAAAAGCCATAAAGGACATGTTAGGTTGCAAATGTGCAAGTCAAATGAACCTAAGTTTTTAATATCTAATATATTATATAACTTAAAAGAATAAGCTAACATACGATACCTATGCTCTAATATAAGCCTAAAAAAATACAACATAATAGAGCATTAATACTGATGAATAAATAGAATTAGACCTAAAAATAGGGCTCTCAGACTTATTGTTATTCTATAATCATAAGTCTAGTATTATAGAATAACAATTTTGAAATCATTGTAAAGTATATGTAAATTTATTTTTAAAATTGTAGAAAGTATAAATAGAATACTCTTGCCCTATCGGGCATAAAAACATAATTAAAACAGCAAAATTGGATGATTAAATTTAAAAATAATAATTTTGCCAACTTTTACTTGACAGTATCTTATTTTATTATAAATTTGAAAAAAAGAAACAGATGTGTTATACTATGCATAGACAATATTTTGCAGTACAAGAAAATATTATTACTAAAGCAAATAATAGTATTAAACCAATAAGATGTGATAAGTATGGAATCAAAGTTTAGGATAAGCTAGTGTTTGAAAACGGTTTTTTTGCAGACTTATCTTTAGAAGAAGTAGTTGTCTTAATAAAATAAAAAGGTTGAGTCAAAGATTAGGTTAATGTTTTTGAGAACACCTAAAAATTAATGGGGGGTTAATTATGAAAAAATCAATTACATTATTTTTTGTAGCCATCATGTTATTAGGGTTAGCAACTACAGGGTTTGCGGACAATAACCAGCATAATATACCAACAGAAACTTTTAATGGCAATACCTTAAACTATGATGAATATGGTTAAAAGAAATAATGGAGTACGAAAAACAAGTTGGTAATTTAGTAGATAAGGTATCTGGAACAAAAAATTACTATTTAGTTCTTGCTGTATCTGAGGATGCAAATGATAGATCGTTGTTTGTTAATCAAGCAATGAAAATTTATGATGAATTATCTAAGGGACAAAGACAATTTCTAAATGGTTATTTGATAGGTTATTCAGAAGGTGTTGAGGATTATAGTATACGTGATTTTGTTGAGAGCAGAAAAGACAATTTGGATATAAATGTTAAACGAAAAGAATCATATAATCCTACTGAAGCCAAAAATTATGCACATAAATATTATAAAAATTATAATCTATCTGAGTATCCAAATTTAAATGGAATTGGAGGTGATTGTACTAATTTTGTTTCACAGTGTATATATAAAGGTGGGAAGAAAATGGATGACACATGGTATATAAAGAAATTAAACGATGATAATCCAGAACCTACTTCAAATGATGAGTTAAATGAATCATGGGATTTAGCAGATCCTAGTCCATGGATTAGTGCAAAAGAGTTTGGGAATTATTGGTCAGACAAAGCTTTAAAAACAAAAACGTATAAAGTGTCTGATTATTTAAATCTAAGTGATAAATCTATTTCAGGTTATGCGACTGGAGATGTAGTTCAAATAACAAAAAGAGCTATAATTAATTTTTATGGATATCATACAATGTTAATTACTAAAATAGATGATGATGATTTTCTATATACAGCACACTACAAAGATCGTAAAGATGCAAATTTAACCAGTGCACTAGAAAACTATAATAAATCAAAGTATAAAGTAAAGTTTTATGCAATGTGGTAATAAATAGATTTAGGTATAAGTATATTTATAAAAAATAATTAAGGTGTTGATAGTATGAAATATAAAAAAATAATCATTATTCTATTGATTATAATAATATTTGCAATAACATTTATAAAAAATGAGCAAAAATTTGTTTTTTTTAACTATTTAAAAGAAACATTTAATTCAGCAATTAATTATAAAATTAATGATTATACTGTGACTATGCGTATTCCTAAAAAAAGTTTTATTGCTGATTACGATATATCAATAAAACCACATGTTAAATATTATACTTTTCTATCCAAAGAAAAAATACAATTATTTCATGAAAATATAAAAGAAGAAATTCAAGGTCAGTATAGATTAGTTTTTACTAATGAAAATTTTGATATGTATTTAGACGATGAAAATAAATATTTAATTTTAATTCCGAACAAATTTAGCTTTTTAAAGAGTGAAAACATTATTAAAACAGTAATATATTATTTTCCGGGAAAAGAAGATATTAAAGAAATATTATTAAGCTAGTGAGATTTAAGTCTCACTAGCTTTGTTTTTGCAAATATAAACGAAAGGGCTCAGGTTTGAAATATTCCCTTACGTAAATGAGGAGATAGGTACTTTGTTTGAAGGTTAGAACACAAAATTAGCTAGTAAAAGTTAATAGTTTTTCATGAAAAACTATTAACTTTTTAGAATATGTACTAAGCCTAGTCATTTCTTATTGAAAATAATGGCTATATGGAATACAAGCAAATAAGATATTGGACTTTAAGAATACTGTATTTCTAACTAAAAAAATACATCCAAGTAGATAATTTTATTTTAATTAATTAGATTATCTACTTGAAAAGTATCATATCTGTTAGAATAAAAATCACAACAGAGCTGTTTTGTACTACTACAAAAGCAGAAATAAAGAATATACCTTTAACCTCCAAAGAAAAAGTCAAATATGTTGCTCAGTTCGCTTGTAGATGCTTTATATATTTCTGTGTATTTACAATTAGTGCAAGTTATTGTTGTAAATTTCTTATTTTGAACGTCAAACAATTTTGAAAGAGTGCCACCTGTTGCTTGAAATTGGTCAGTTTCATAAGTAGTATTTGAACATTTTGGGCATACCCAATTACCTCTTACCAATCTTACCACTCCTTTAAAATATAGATTTGGATTTTATAATAAATTAGATACTAAAATAAATATTCCTTTAATTAGTTTATGATAAATAGATGATGAACTTGCATAATTACTTTAAGGTCAAAATGTTGCAAATTATAAATTTTCTAACTTCGGTTTTTTGGACTTTTAATTAAATTTATAAGGAAAAAAGTCCAAAAAAAGTCGTATGAAAATTTAAACTTGCAACATTTAAGGAATATTTTATTATGCAATTTCCTTAATAAATAAAAAAGAAGGAATTAGTTATATATTATTGAAATTTTATAATAAACTTCAACAGGTTTTGGTATAAAGAAAGGATGAGATATATGTACAAAATATTTATCATTGAAGATGATATAAAAATGTGTAAATTAATTAAGGAATCTTTAAAAAAATGGTCTTATGATGTAAAACAGGTTTATGATTTTAAGGACATTCTCAAAGAATTTACTGAATATATGCCTCACCTTGTACTTTTAGATATAAATCTTCCATTTTATGATGGATTTTATTGGTGTAATAAAATAAGAAATATTTCTACAATACCGATAATATTTATTTCTTCAAGAGATACTGATATGGATAAGATAATGGGTATAACTTTAGGAGGAGATGATTATATTCAGAAGCCTTTTTCAATAGATTTTCTTACAGCAAAAATCCAAGCAATACTTAGGAGAACATATGCATATAGAGATGAAAACTTAAATCTAATCCAACATAAAGACATGATTTTAAATTTAGAGGAATGTGCGTTGTATTATAAAAATAATAAATATCCCTTATCACCAAATGAAAATAAAATTTTATCCCTACTTATGAAAAATGGAGGGAAAGTTGTAAAAAGGGATAGGATAATGCAATCTTTGTGGGATGATGAGAATTTTGTTGATGATAATACTCTTACAGTTAATGTAAATCGTTTAAGGAAGAAATTATCACAAATCGGATTAAAAGATGTTATCGAAACTATTAAAAGTGAGGGTTACAAGTTAAAATGAATTTTTTTAAGTATTTAAAGGAAAGAGTATTATTTCTATTATTTTATTTAATTAATATTATTTTTATAGTGAGCATAGTAGTTTTAGATGCTGATAGCAGAATGAGAGAGTCAAATATAAAATATCTCTTTACTGTTATGATGTTTTTTTTTGCTATTTATCTTACAATAGATTATATTATTCAAAAAATTAGGTTTAAAAATATAAAAAACTTTATAGAACAAAACCAGCCAGTATATGACAATTATAAACCTTCTTCGTTAATAGAAAATGAGTACATAGAGGCATTAAGGAAATTGCAAGTTAGTTATGACAGCCTTATAGAAAAGATAAAAAATGAAAAGCAAGACGAAATAGATTTTATTACTTCATGGATTCACAATATAAAAGTTCCAATATCAGTAATTAAACTTCAACTTGAAAGTAATTATGATGAGTTTGAAGATGAATTTATTAAAAGTATAGAAGAGGAAATTACAAAAATAGAAATGGATTTAGATAAGGTTATGTATTATATAAGGATTAATGATTTTTCAAAGGATTATGTAGTAAGAGATGTTACATTAGAAAAAATGGTTTCTCAATCGCTGAAACAGTATGCTAAGTATTTTAGTTATAAAAAGATAAACCTTACTCTTAGTAATTTAGATAAAACAGTGTTAACTGATGAAAAATGGTCATCTTTTATTATATCTCAGATTATATCAAATGCAGTAAAATATGTAGATAATTATGGAAATATAAGTATAAAGGGAGTAAATGTAGAGGGTGGTGTTTCACTAATTATTGAGGATGATGGTATAGGTATAAAAAAAGAAGATATAAAAAGAGTATTTAATAGAGGTTTTACAGGTTATATTGGCAGAGAAGGTAATAAGTCTACGGGTTATGGATTGTATTTAAGTAAAAAGTTAGCAGATAAGTTAGGGCATGAGCTTACTGTTAAATCAGAGTTTAATAAATATACCGCATTTACATTAACGTTTAAAAAAACGGATACTATCTATGATATCATCAATATGACAAAAATGTAAGTTTAGATTTTAAGATGAAAGATTAATCTATGGAAGATAGCATAAAAAACCTTTAATCTATATGTATAAAGATTAGAGGAGGTATATAAATGACTATTTTAGAAGTTCAACAGTTAAAGAAAATATATAAATCGAAAATGGGTCTAGTGCAGTATCCTGCTTTAAATGGAGTTAGCTTTGAAGTTTCAGAAGGTGAATTTTTAGGAGTTATGGGACCTTCTGGCTCTGGAAAAACAACATTACTAAATCTGTTAGGAACGATTGATAGCCCTTCATCAGGAAATATTTTAGTTGACGGAAAAGAAATTAATAATCTTAAGAAAAAGGAAATTGCAGAGTATAGAAGGAAAAACATAGGATTTATTTTTCAAGACTATAATTTGTTAAATACTTTAACAGTGAAAGAAAATATTATCTTACCCCTTGCACTTAATAATAGTGAGACAAAAGTAATGATGGATAAGGTAAATAAACTTGCTGATGATTTGAATATTAAAGCTATATTAGATAAATACCCATTTGAAATATCAGGAGGACAGCAGCAAAGAACAGCAGCAGCTAGAGCTGTTATAACTAATCCTAAGATAGTATTAGCTGATGAGCCTACAGGAAATCTTGATTCAAAATCTTCAAAAGAATTGTTAGATTTATTAAAGTTTTTAAATAAACAGTATAAAACAACTATATTAATGGTAACACATGATGTGTTTTCAGCTGCATATTGTGATAGGATTTTATTTATACGTGATGGAAAGATTTTTAATGAATTATTGAAAGGAGAAGATGAGAAAGAGTTTTTCGACAAGATTATTGATATGATGACTGTACTTGGAGGTGAAAGGTAATGAGTGTAACCTCTATAGTACTGAGAAATATTAAATTTAATTTAAAAAAATATGCCATGTACTTGTTTAGTATAGCTTTTTCTGTGTTTACTTATTTTACTTTTGTAAACCTTTATAATACTAGAGAAGTTATTACTGCATATAAAAATAATAGTAATGTACTTGCATTACTTAAAGCTTTTGCAGTTATTATATTGGTTTTTATTGTATTTTTCTTATGGTATTCAAACAGACACTTCTTAAAAAGCAGGAAAAAAGAGATTGCTACTTACGCACTATTTGGTATGCCTTATAATAAAATTGGACGTTTGATAATGCTTGAAAATCTCATAATAGGTGGTGTTTCAACTGCTATAGGATTGTTATTTGGAATTTTGTTTTCAAAGCTTATGACTATGCTGCTACTTTACATGGTAAATTCAGAGTTAAATATAGATGTGAAATTTGGGATAAGTTTAAAAGCATTGATGCAAACTATTGTGATATTTTTCACAGCTTTTATAGTGCTAGGTCTAAATGGATATAGAGTAGCATATCAAGTAAAACTTGTAGAATTGTTTAAAGCTGAAAAATTAGGGGATAAAAAGGTAAAGGGTTCATATATATTGTTTATTATTTCTATTATTTTAATATCATGGGGCTACTATATTGCTACAATAGATGATGCTATGAAGGTTGCAAGCAATACCCTTACAATACTAGGGCTTACAATATCAGGAACATATCTATTTTTCTATAGTGGTATACCAATAATAATAAGAATTATCAAGAAACGTAAAAAGTATTATTACAAAGGGAATAATCTGCTTGCTTTGACGCAGTTTTTATATAGAATACGTTCAAATACTGTTATGATGGCGACTATTGCTGTATTAAGTGCTGTAGCTATGACTGGTGTAGCAAGCACTTATGGTATATATTATTCATCAGAGAAGTTTGGCTATGAAGATAATATCTTTGATATGTATTATATTAATGATGGAGAAATTAAAGAAGACACAATAAATGAAGTGTTTAATTCTTTCTCTCAGCATGAAATTACAAAAGATTATTATCTTGATATTCTTACCGCTCGTGGAGTTATGAAGAAGAAAAATGTGGAAATGTATGGCGAAAACTTTGAAGTTTTCAATAAAGATGGCGATGATTTCCATGTGATTTCTGAAAGCTATTATAACAGCCTAATAAAGGAACTGTTTAGTTATATGGAGCAAGTGAAAATAGATGATGATAAAAACTGCGCTTATATTAGCAGCTTTATTGTTAAGGGTGCAGAGGAAGGGTTACTGTTAAATAATCAGATTACTTTTGACAATGGAATTAAATTAAGTATAACCAATTGCTTAGTTCAGCCAGGATTTGATTTTAATCGTAGATCTGCAACAATTGTGGTATCAGATGATGTTTATGATAAATTGACTCAAGATAATGTTCTTAGAAAAGCAGTTTCTATTAGAGGTATTATGTATACTAAAGCTACTAGATCAAGGGCATTAGTAGAAAAGTTCAAAACTGTATTACCTAATGATAAAGTGAGATTTTTCTATGATTCATATTCATATAATCTAAGCTACTTTGGTATTGTTATGTTTATAGGCATATTTATGGGAATTGTATTCTTACTTATTACTGCAAGCCTTCTATATTTTAAACAGCTTTCAGAAGCAGAATACGATAAACCATATTTTAACACTTTAAGTAAAATTGGTATAGATAAGAATAGAGAGAAAAAAATAATTGGGAAGCAAATATTTCCTGTTTTCATGCTGCCACTTTTAATAGGAACTATACACAGTTATTTTGCAATGCAGTCAGCAGAAACAGTAATAAGAAATGTGGATTTTACTATACCTATGATAATAATGTATGGGATATATATACTTATATATGGGGTGTTTTATGTTATAACTAAAAATCAGTACTTTAATGTCATAGAAAATAAGTGAAAAAATTGTAAAATGAAATATTCTATATTAAGAAATATTTTATTATGTAATTTCTTCAATTATCTAAAGCCAAATCTTCTAAGAAATTTTAATGTTACAGGGTCTTTTATTGACAAAGCTCCTACAGGGCATATTTCTTGACAGCAGCAGCATCTTATACACTTATTATGGTCAATGAATATTTTTCCATTATAGGTTATAGCTTTTGCTGGGCATTGATTTTCACATTTTCTGCAGTTTATACATTTGCTATAATCTACAAGAAGTCTTTGATTTATTAGCTTGGAAGTGATGTTTTTTATAAGTTTATTATCAATAAAATTTATTGATATAAGTGATGGAATTTGAAAATTATCTATTTTGCACTCATCTATGCTATTACCTTTTATATCAATTTGTGATAAATCTATGCCCGGTAAATCTAAATCCTTTGCAGCAAGAAATATAGGAAATTGATTAATATCTTTTCCTATTAGTTCTACTACTACTCTATCTAATGCAATAGGGTTATTGCTTGCTAAAGCAACATTAAAATTTCTAGGATTTCCATTTGTAGGACCATTTCCGTCCATGCCAATTATACCATCTAATATATGTAGATCAGCATTTACATTAAGACATATTTCTACAATTAACCTAGCAAATGTTGATAAATCTTTACCTGCAGCAAAATGCCACTGACCTTTTTCTTTTCCAACTACACAACCATATAAATTTTTTGTTGCAAGAGTTATACCCATTTGTGCATGGGATTTGAGCTTCGGTAAATTTATTATTCTGTCAAAAGATTTTAATTCTTCAGCTAAATATAAATTTTTGAACCTTGGATTTGAGATTTTATTGTTTACATCTACAGCAAATCTTTTTTCAAAATTAATTATATCCACATCATATTTTTTCAATCTGTCATAAAGACCTATTTTTTTTGCGACATCTTTTGCACTACCTAAACCAGGACTATCACCTATAGATACCTTACAACCATAGTCTATGAGTAATTCTGCTACACTTGCAATGAATTCTGGATGAGTAGTAGCAGCATTTTCTGGTGATCTCGCTGTGATAAAGTTTGGTTTTAATAGTACTTTATCTCCTCTTTTAATAAAGGATTCAAGTCCACCTATTAGAGATAAAAGTTTATTTATTTCTTCTTTTAAATTTTTATCGTAAGAATTAATTTTTAAAAGTCCTACTTCATTCATGTTATTCCTCCATATAATATCAACAGATATTTGTATTAATACAATAATTATACTATATATTTTTAAATTAAACAAAGTGAGATTTATTCATACTACTTTAGTTTACAAGTTTAAAATATATATTTGACACTATTTTTATACGAATGTAAAATTAATTAACAGGCACATAAATGGTTAAAAATTGTACAATTATTATTGAAATATGAATTTTAAATTTAAGATATAGCTGTGAAATATAATCTTTTTGCTATACATATATAAAATTAATTATTATGGAATCTCTTCATTTATGAGATAATAATTATATATTTGAAAATTAATAATTATTTTAAATATATGGTTTATGTAGGAGAAGAGGGATAAATATGAGTTATGAATTATATGGAGAAGAGTTAGGAAAATTTATATTAAATGCCACGAAAAATGAGATACAGGATGTATTGGAGAATGTTCATCCTGAAGATATTTTAGATGTAGTGAGATTGTTTGGAGATCAAAAGATAGAGTTACTGAGAAGATTACCTTCTAAAATCATACCTAATATAATTGAACAAGCAGATGATGACGAAAAATATGAATTGCTAAAATCTTTTCCTGAAAATGTTCAAAATGAAATAATAAATGAAATGGCTTCCGACGAATTAGTAGATTTGTTAGGTTCAATACCACCAATGGCTGCTAAAAAGCTTTTAAGTAATGTAAATAGAGATGATTTAGAGGAAATAAATGATTTATTAAAATATGATCCACATACTGCCGGTGGAATCATGGCTACAGAGTTTATTGCAGTAAGGGAATCAATGAGCATAGGTGAAACTTTAAAATATCTCCAAAAAGAAGCACCAGATGCAGAAACCGCATATTATGTATATGTCTTAGATGATAAGGAAGTATTAAAAGGTATAATTTCATTAAGAGATATAGTTACTAGTAATTTTGATGTTAAGGTACGTGAAGTGATGAATGAAAATGTTGTTAGTGTTCCTGTAGATATGGACCAGGAAGAAGTATCTTTGGTGTTTCAAAAATATGGATTTTTAACTATACCTGTTGTGGATGCCAATGACAGAATGTTAGGTATTGTAACTATAGATGATATCATATCTATAGTTCAAGAGGAAGGTACAGAGGACATATATTTACTTGGAGGGCTTTCAGAAGGTGAAAAAGTAGAAGATGGGTTGCTTATTTCAGTAAAAAAGAGGCTTCCTTGGTTAATGCTCAATCTTGGTACAGCAATACTTGCTTCTTTTATGGTAAGTTTATTTGAAGGTACTATTGCAAAGGCTGTTACATTAGCTGCTTTTATGCCAATTGTAGCTGGAATGGGTGGAAATGCAGGAACTCAGACATTAACTCTTATAGTGAGAGGAATAGCATTAGGAGAATTAACTTTTGAAAATGCGAAAAAGGTTTTGATAAAAGAAGTAGGAGTAGGGCTATTGATAGGAATAACTGTAGGACTTGCTATGGGGGGTATTTCTTATATTTGGAAAGGTAATATAGCTTTATCAATAGTTATTGGTTGCTCTATGATCCTAAATATGATAATAGCAACACTTTTTGGGGTTTTAGTACCAGTAATCTTAAAAAAGCTAAAAATAGACCCAGCATTAGCTTCAGGAGTTTTTGTAACTACTGCAACAGATGTACTTGGTTTCTTTTTCTTCTTAGGATTGGCTACGGTTTTTATTGCATATTTAGTATGATGATTTTAAGAATTATCATTTAAAAGGGTATCATTTAAAAGGGGGAAAACGATGAAAAAGAAATACATTATGGCTTTAGACCAGGGGGTGACAAGTTCAAGAGCTATATTATTTAATCATGAAGGTGAAATGGTAAAGGTAGCTCAAAAAGAGTTTACACAATTTTATCCAAAGGCAGGTTGGGTAGAACATGACCCAATGGAGATATGGGGTACGCAAAGCGGTGTTGCAAGAGAAGTATTAGAAACTGCAGGAATAAGACCACAAGAAATTGCTGCTATTGGAATAACAAATCAGAGAGAGACAACTGCTTTAGGAGCTGCTTTTTTAGCTGGATTAGCTGTGGGTTTCTGGAAAGATAGAAATGAGATATCGTCTATATGGATGGTAGAAAAGGTTTTTAATCCCAAAATGGATTATGAACATGTAAGAAAAATATATAAGGGTTGGGAAAAAGCTGTAGGAAGATCTTTAAATTGGGCTGAAGAAGAATAGTATATTCATTGTTAAAAAAACTTCAATGTATATGTTATAAATGATATAATGTAATAGGTATGAGTTTGAATATATTAAATGAGACAAAGGGAGGAAATATATGACCATAGCAAGTTTCTTAAAATTAGTAGAAATACAAACAAAAGTAGCAAGCGTTATTCCTTTTGCTTTAGGGTCTCTTTATGCTTTATTTAGATTTAATAAATTTAATACTAGCAATTTTATACTCATGTTTTTATCATTGATAGCTTTTGATATGGCTACTACAGCTATTAATAATTATACTGATTATAAAAAAGCTAATAAAACCCACGGTTATAACTATGAAGAACACAATGCTATTGTTAGAGACAATTTGAAGGAATCAACTGTAAGAATTACAATAGCTATATTACTAATTATTGCTATTGTATGTGGTTTTATATTGTTTTTAAATACGACGATTATTACCTTGCTTTTAGGCGGATTGTCCTTTTTGATAGGAATAATATATTCTTTTGGACCTATTCCAATATCAAGAACGCCTTTAGGGGAAGTGTTTTCTGGAATATTTATGGGATTTGTAATCATGTTTATATCAATTTATATTCATATATATGATATTGGTATCATTTCCTTTTTTATTGATGGAGGTATGCTTAGTTTTAGCGTAAATATTAAAGAAATAATTTATATTTTTTTAATGTCTGTACCTGCAATACACGGAATAGCAAATATTATGCTTGCTAATAATACTTGTGATATAGAGGATGATTTGGCTAATAATAGATATACTCTTCCAATTTATATTGGAAAGGAAAGAGCATTAAAATTATTTAAAATTCTTTATTATATTTCATATGTTGACATATTGATATTACTTGCACTAAGAGTTGCTCCTATTACGTCTTTGCTTACATTATTGACTCTAGTACCAGTAAATAAAAATATAAAAATATTTCATGGCAAACAAACTAAAAAAGATACATTTGTTGTATCAGTTAAGAATTTTGTTCTTATAAATGTAGGGCAGATATTTGCATTAGCTATAGCATTGATTTTGTAAGATAAAAATTAAGTTTGTAACTTTTTAATATAGAGAAATTATATAAATTTTTCTATGGGATTAAGAGGTCAGTAACAATATATTTTTAAAAGGAGTGATTATATTGTGAATTATAAAGTTCTTCATACTTGCATAAGAGTTATGGATTTAGAAAAATCGTTAAAATTTTATAAAGAAGCTTTAGGATTTGAGGAAAAACGAAGAAAAGATTTTCCAGATAGTGGGTTCACCTTAGTGTTTTTAAGTGATGCTTCTGGGAACCATGAAATAGAATTAACTTATAATTATAATCCTGAAAAACCTTATGAGATTGGAAATGGATTTAGCCATATTGGAGTTTCTGTAGATGACTTAGAAGCTTCTAGAGAAAGGCATATAAAAATGGGATATAAAGTAACTGAATTAATGGGTTTACCAGGTAATAAACCAAAATTTTATTTTATTACTGACCCTGATGGATATGAGATTGAAATAATAAGAGCATAACATTTTCTCATGTATCAGATTTTAACCTAAAAGCTTAGTGTTCAGCTATTATCATTAATTTTTTACAGTATCTATAATATTAAGAAAAGCATTTCAAATAGTTAAGAAATGCTTTTCTTAATATTATAGAAAATTATATAATTAGGTTAAAATATTTTATTATGCATTTCCATAGTTTACTCTAATTAAGAAAGGTAGTGAGTATTATGAAAATTAATGATTTTAAATTAGAAGTTTATTTTGGTAAATATGAGTTTACAGCACCATACTTATTGACTCAGTCTGATTGTGAATCTATGTCAATTAATGATTTGCTTAGTTATGAGGAAGGATCTAGAGAAAAGTTCTTAAATGTATGGCTTGGATATACTGAAGTCCCAGGGAACCCAGAGCTTAGAAAAATTATTTCAGGATTATACACTACAATGAAACCAGAAAATATCATTGTTCATGCTGGAGCTCAAGAACCTATATTTAACTTTATGAATGTATTGCTAGATAAAGGTGACCATATAATTAGTCAGTTTCCAATTTATCAGTCACTTTTTGAAGTAGCTAAAGCTATTGGGTGTGAGGTTTCAAAATGGCATATAGAACAAAAAGATAATGGTTGGACTATAGATATAAACCAGCTAGAGAAGTTGATTAAACCTAATACAAAACTTATTGTTCTTAACAGTCCAAACAACCCTACAGGGTATACTTTAAAAGAGGAAGAAATCGAAGCTATTGTAGAAATAGCAAAAAAACATGATATTTATGTTTTTTGTGATGAAGTATACAAGGGTATAGAGCTTGATGGTATTAAGCGACCATGGCTTGCAGATTGCTATGAAAAAGGTATATCACTAGGTGTTATGTCAAAAGCTTATGGATTACCTGGACTTAGAATTGGGTGGTTGGCGACTAAGGATTTAGATCTTATTGAAAGACTTATTAAAATGAAGCATTACACGAGTATTTGTAGCAGTGGACCATCTGAATTTTTGTCAATAGTAGCATTAAAGCATAGTGATGAAATTTTAAGAAGAAATTTAAATATTATACAAGAGAATCTAAAAATAGCTGAAGAGTTTTTTAATAGGCATAAAAGATTATTCCTGTTTAATAGACCTATGGCAGGGCCTATAGGGTTTATAAAAATGAACATTAATATTCCTATCGATGAATTTTGTGATAATTTGGTTAGTGAAAAAGGAATTCTTTTGTTACCATCTAGTGTTTATTCATTTCCTGGTCAGTACTTTAGGATGGGATTTGGAAGGAAAAGTTTCGCTGAAAGTTTAGCAAAATTTGAGGAATACATTATTGAAAACAATATAGATTGAGATGAATTGGCAATGCCTATATTAATTAGTATACAAAAAATAAAATAGTCTATAAAAATACAGGGACAATCATAAGACAATTAAATAGAGTTTTAAATGTGGGACGTGGAATGGTTGAAAAGTAACAAGAGAATGACAAATGAAACGTCCCCATGTCATGATGTGGAAACAAGCTGGTTAAATATATGATGGAGGCAATCTTATGAAAATTGGATATTATGCTATTTTTGATTACAATGAGTATGATGAAAAAGAAGAAGCTTATGGAATATCTATATCATTTCCAGATATACCTGAATGTATAAGTTGTGCTAGATCAGAAGAAGAAGGGCTTTTAATGGCTCAAGAAGCTTTAGAATTGAACACATTGACGATGCAAGTTTATGAGTTACCCAAAATGACTCCGTTAAAAGATATAAATTTAAAAGATAATGAAAAAGCTTTTTATATATCATACAATACTGAAGATATAGATTTGTCCGAATTTACCTTTTATGATGATGAGGGAAATGTCATATCTTTACAAAGAAAATAAAATATAAGAGGATTAGGCTTCACAAATTTTTATCTTATACTATTGATGTCACTAGACATCTAGATTATACACTTCATATGGAAACATATGAGGTGTTTTTTTATTTAAAGATAGCCAGTTATAGGATTTAGAATTAAAAGAAAACACATAGTAAAATCAATTCAAATCAATTTTCAGTGTATGATGACACATAAATAAAATAAGGAGAACTAAAATATAAAAAATCTTTACTTCGTAAAATCTGCTACTGTGAATAGTCCAACTTCTCCAGTGGAAAACTACATAAAAACCATAAGAAGGTGTTAACATGTCAATAGTTATGCATCAAAAACCTAATAGATTGATACATGAAAAATCCCCATATTTACTTCAACATGCTTATAATCCTGTAGATTGGTTTCCTTGGGGAGAAGAAGCATTTGATAAGGCTAAGAAAGAAAAAAAGCCTGTATTTCTATCAATAGGGTATTCGACTTGTCATTGGTGTCATGTGATGGAGAGGGAATCTTTTGAGGATGATGATGTTGCCAAGCTTTTGAATGAATACTTTATTTCAATAAAGGTAGATAGAGAAGAAAGACCTGATTTAGACAATATATATATGACTTTTTGTCAAGCATTATCAGGTCAAGGAGGATGGCCTTTAAATATATTTTTAACTCCTTATAAAAAGCCTTTTTATGCTGGTACTTATTTTCCTAAAAATGATAGATATGGTCGTGCTGGATTAATAAGCATTCTAAAAAGTATAAGTAAGGCATGGGATGATAAAAAAGATGAACTTATTTCGTATGGAGATAGTATAACTAATAATATTAAGTCAATGATGAATGAAGAAGATGAATTTGATGCTAACTTAGAGTTAGTAAAAAAGGCAGTTGAAGATTTAGAGAGTCTTTTTGATGAAGTATATGGTGGGTTTGGAACAGAACCTAAATTCCCAACACCTCATAATTTATTGTTATTAATGAGATATTGGAAGAGTACAAATGATGATAGGTATTTAAAAATTGTAGATAAGACATTAGAGTCAATGTATAGAGGAGGCATATTTGACCACATAGGTTTTGGATTTTCTAGATATTCTACAGATAGAAAATGGCTTGTTCCTCATTTCGAAAAGATGTTATATGACAATGCACTATTAGGTATAGCATATACTGAAGGATATCAGATTACAGGAAAGACATTATATAAAAATGTTGCTGAAAAGATATATTCCTATGTTATTAGAGATATGCTTTCTAAAGAAGGAGGGTTTTATTCTGCAGAGGATGCAGACTCAGAAGGAATAGAGGGCAAATTTTATGTTTGGGATTTAAAAGAAATAGAAGATGTTTTAGGTAAAAAAGATGGAGAAATCTTTGTAAAGCACTATAATATAACTGATAAAGGGAATTTCGAGGGTAAAAACATACCTAATCTTATTGGAACAGATCTACAAGATATAGAGTATGATGAATCTTTAAGTAATAATATTGAACAATCAAGACGGAGATTATTTGAATACAGAAAAAAAAGAATTAAGCCATTTAAGGACGATAAAATATTGACATCGTGGAATGGGCTTATGATAGCTTCATTATCCTATAGTGGTAGGATTTTAGGACATAAGGAGTATGTTGAAGCTGCTGAAAAAGCGAGTAATTTCATTTTTAGTAAATTGATGAATAGAGCAGATAAGTTATATAAAAGATATAGGGATGGTGAAAGCAAGAATCTTGGCACATTAGACGATTATGCTTTTCTTATATGGGGTTTAATTGAGCTATATGAAGCTACTTTTAATCTTAAATACTTAGAAAAAGCAGTAGCCTTAAATGAAAATATGATAAAACAATTTTGGGATGATAATTCAGCAGGATTTTTTCTCAATGCTCATGATAGTGAGGAATTGATATTAAGACCTAAGGATGTATATGACGGAGCTATTCCGTTTTGTATTTATGTAAAAATCATACTTGTTTTGAGCC
Source organism: Brassicibacter thermophilus (assembly GCF_055378355.1). Classification (NCBI taxonomy): domain Bacteria; kingdom Bacillati; phylum Bacillota; class Tissierellia; order Tissierellales; family Thermohalobacteraceae; genus Brassicibacter; species Brassicibacter thermophilus. The sequence goes on from NZ_AP042446.1 coordinate 1,215,292, forward strand.
AATTAATGATGTACAATATATTGACAAATACTTGTAGATTCAATGAAGTAAAATATTGGATGTATTAAAATGAGGAACTTGCAAAATTTCTTAAATTATTTTATTATGTAATTTCCTCATATATTGGAAAAGTAATTTTGTTAAGGTAGTATAAATCAAGATGTCGAAGTTCGACTCTTATAATAAATAATAGATAAAGGTGATAGATATGAAAGAAAAAGTTGTAATTGGTATGAGTGGAGGGGTGGATAGCTCTGTAGCAGCTTATTTATTGAAGAAACAGGGCTATGATGTAATTGGAGTTATGATGAAACTAACAGATGACGATTTATTTGAGGAAAATGATAGGGGATGTTGCTCATTGTCTGCTTCAAATGATGCTAGGATAGTGGCAGATGTTTTAGATATTCCTTTTTATATGATGAATTTTAAGAGTGCTTTTCGTACAAATGTGATAGATTATTTTATTGATGAATATATGCGAGGACGAACTCCAAATCCATGCGTTGTATGTAATAAATATATAAAATTTGATGAATTTTTAAAGAAAGCTAAAGCATTAGGAGCAAGTTATATAGCTACTGGCCACTATGCTAATATTGAAAAAGTTGATGGAAGATACTTGTTAAAAAGAGGTAAAGATTCTAGTAAAGACCAAACTTATATGTTATATAATTTAACTCAATATCAGTTAGCACATACCCTAATGCCTTGTGGAGATTATTATAAAACTGAAGTAAGAGAAATAGCAGAGGAACAAGAATTACCAGTCTTTCAAAAGAGAGATAGTCAAGAGATTTGTTTTGTACCTGATAATAATCATGGGAATTTTATAAAGAAAAATGCAAAGCAGAAAATTAGAAAAGGTAATTTTGTTGACAAAAAAGGAAATATCTTAGGAGAACATGAAGGAATAGTATATTATACTATAGGGCAGAGAAAAGGATTAGGGTTAGCTCTTGGAAAACCAGTTTATGTTATTGATATAAATCCTTTAACTAACCAAGTTGTTATTGGCGACGAAAAAGATGTATTCAAAACTGAACTAATTGTTAAAGATTTAAATTTCATTATGTTTGATAAATTACAAGAAAAAATGAAGGTACAGGCAAAAATAAGGTATTCTGCAAAATTATCAGCTGCAGAGATTATTCCTCTTGAAGATGGAAGAGTAAAGGTAATATTTGAAGAAAAGCAGAGAGCTATTACAAAAGGACAATCTGCTGTGTTTTATAAAGATGATTTTGTTGTTGGTGGAGGAGTAATAGACGAGGTATTATAAAAAATATATTTACATTTTTTATTTTTAATATATAATATATATAAAAATATTCTTAAAGCTATGAATGAGAATAGTAGATATATTGTTCCTTTTAGAGCGAGTTAGGGATGGTGGGAGCCTAATAAAGGAAATATATTGAATGGACTCATGAGCTTGGATCTGAAGTTTAGTAAGATTTGACGGTTAATCCTCGTTAGCGGATAGAGTGGGTCTTTGGACTCAATAGAGTGGTACCACGGAGTTAACCCTTCGTCTCTATATTAGAGAGACGAAGGGTTTTATAGTTTTATTTTGATAAGTAAGGAGGTATATATTATGGAAGAAAAAAAAGTCATATTTAGTGGTGCACAACCTTCTGGCAAATTGTCTCTTGCAAATTATATCGGAGCTTTTAAGAATTGGGTAAAACTTCAAGATGAATATGATTGTTATTATTGTATTGTTGACTTACATTCATTGACTGTATTTCAAGAGCCTAAAGAATTGAGAAAAAGAACTTTAGAAGCGTTAGCACAGTATATAGCATGTGGATTAGATCCTGAAAAGGTGACTTTATTTATTCAATCTCATGTTAGTGCACATGCGGAACTTACATGGATTTTAAATTGTATGACTTATATGGGCGAATTAAGTAGGATGACACAATTTAAAGATAAGGCTAAAAAACACTCAGAAAATATAAATGCAGGTCTTTTTACTTATCCAGTACTTATGGCCACTGATATTTTACTTTATCAAACAGATCTTGTACCAGTAGGAGAAGACCAAAAACAACATCTTGAGCTAGCTAGAGATATAGCACAAAGATTTAACAATAGATATAGTGTGACATTTAAAGTACCAGAACCATATATTCCTAAAATTGGTGCAAGAATTATGAGTCTTCAAGAACCAGACAAGAAAATGTCAAAATCAGATACTAATGAGAATGCAACTATAAGAATAATTGATAGTCCAGATGATATAAAGAGGAAAATTAAAAGAGCAGTTACTGATTCAATAGGAGAAGTAAGATATAATGATGAACAGTTAGGAATTAAAAATTTAATTAATATTTACTCTGCAATGTCAGGTGAAACTATAGAATCAATTGTGAACAAATATGAAGGTATTGGTTATAGTAAATTTAAAGAAGACTTAGCAGAAATTGTAATTGAAGGATTAAGACCGATAAGAGAAAAATATAACGAATTGATAAATAACAAGGATTATTTAGAAAAAATATATGCTGAGGGTGCTAACAGAGCAGAAAGAAAGGCTATAAAAACTTTGAGAAAGGTATATAGAAAGGTAGGTCTAATTCCTAGAAAATATTAATAAAAGTAGCCAGAAAAATTCTGGCTACTTGATGCTTTTCATTGCTTCTTCAGCAAATTCTGTTGTTACTATTTTTTCGTAAGGTGCTCTTTTATCAAGTTCACCGGCCATTTCCATTATTTCCATCAAATGCTCTAAGCCATCTTTAGTGAGTACAGGGTCTGGTTTCCATGTGTCTTGGTCTCTGTATCTGTTAACAAGAGATATAAGTATATCATCTTCTGTATCAGGAAAATGTGGTTTGAGTGCTTCAGCTATTTCTTCAGGAGTATGAGATTGAACCCAAAGCATGCCTTTATAAATAGCATTCGTAAAACCTTGTATGATATCTGGATTTTCTTCTATATAGCTTTTTTTAGCTGAATAACATGTATAAGGGATGTAACCTCCTTCTTTTCCTATTGAGGCTACAATATAACCCTTTCCTTCTTTTTCCAATGATGAAGCAACTGGTTCAAATAATGTTACATAATCTCCTTCTCCTGCTATAAAAGCACCAGCCATTACGTCAAACTGAATGTCTGTACGTACTGTTACATCTTTTTCTAAATCTAGACCTTTAGATTTCAATACGTATTCTAAAGTCATCTCAGGTACGCCACCTTTGCGGCCACCTATAATGGTTTTTCCTTTAAGTTTATCAAAAGTAAAATTATCATCTTTTTCTCTCCCAACGAGGAAAGAACCATCTTTTTGTGTTAATTGAGCAAAATTTACAGCGTAGTCTTCTTTACCTTGATTGTATACGTATATTGAAGCTTCAGGGCCCATAAAACCTATGTCTGCTTCACCACTAAGTAAAGCTGTCATGCATTTATCTGCTCCTTTTCCATTAGTTAATTCGATTTTTAGACCTTCTTCTTCAAAGTACCCTTGTGTTAATGCTACATATTGTGGTGCATAAAATACTGAATGCGTTACTTCCACTAATTTAATTGTTTTGAGTTCATCTTTTTGACATCCTGTAAACAAGCTAATTATTAGTACGAATATTAAAATGAGACTAATGTATTTTATTTTTGCCATTCTTGTACCTCCTATTTGAAATAGTAATATTATATTTTTATTTTATTCACATTTTTGAATATGGTTACAAATAGATTTTGACTAAACTGATTATTTTAGTATAATAAAAAGAGAAATACGAAAAATATTATTAATACTGCTGTATAGGATTACAAGTCCTACGCTAAAATAAACATACAAATATAAAGTACATATTAATATGAGGTGACGTATGAACATACCAAATTTTTTAACTATGATAAGATTTTTTATGATTCCTGCTTTTATTTTAGTTTTTTTTTCATCTATTGAAAATAATATCTTAATAGCAACTTATATTTTCATATTAGCTGGGATAACAGATGTCTTAGATGGGTACATAGCTAGAAAGTATAATTTAATAACCAAGGCAGGAACGGTATTAGACCCTCTTGCAGATAAATTAATGCAAATAACAGTATTACTATCTTTTACTATAGCTGGTTTTTTACCTGTTTGGGTTATTGTTGTTGTTGGACTAAAAGAACTTATGATGATTATTGGAGGATTAATTTTATACTTTTTTGAGCATGAAACAGTTATACCTGCTAATAAATATGGTAAAATTGCTACACTATCCTTTTACGTTGCCATTCTTTCTGTTGCATTTAAGGTTCCAACTATGTTAAGTTATTTTTTAATTATTTTAGCTGTAGCGTTAACTATTTTTGCTTTTATTAATTACCTTAACGATTTCAGACATATTAAAAGTGGATATTATGGTAAAGATTTAAAAAGAGATATTGACAAATAATTGTTTTATTTATATTATATTGTTATATAATTTCTCAAGTACATATTAGTATTGGCTGTGAAGGAGAGGAGTAAGTAAATACCCTATAAAGAGAATAAAACCCATAGGCTGAAAGGTTTTATTAGGCAATATTTACTGAAGGTAGCTCTGGAGCTTGTAAGTTGAATAGAGTAGACTTTCACGGGTAAAGCCGTTATACTTTTAAGAGCCACATATTTTTATGTGGAAATAAGGTGGTACCGCGAGAATAGCCCTTCGTCCTTATGTATTAGGATGAAGGGCTTTAATTATATTTTTAAGGGTGTGTGATTAAATGTCTTCTCTTGGTTTAGCTTTATTTATTATTGGCTCTGTTATAGTATTTGGTTCAGATAGGCTTTATAAAAAAGGGAAAATACCAGATTTAAAATCACTTCTAATAGTTAAGTCAACAGGATTAGGTATAACTATAGTAGGAGTAGTTATTATGATTTATGGTAGCTAATTTGAAAAACATTTAATTGGGAGGGTTACAAATGAAAGAAAGTCTAGCAAAAAAGTACAACCCAAAAGATTTTGAAGATAGGATATATAAATTTTGGGAAGAGAATGGTTATTTTAAAGCGGATGTAAACTATGAAAAAAAGCCATATACTATTATGATGCCACCACCTAATGTTACTGGGAATTTACACATGGGTCATGCATTAAACCATACTATACAAGATATTTTAATTAGATGGAAACGAATGGAAGGATATGAAGCACTATGGCTTCCTGGAACTGATCATGCTAGTATTTCAACAGAAGCAAGGGTAGTAGCAAAGATAAAAAAAGAAGGGAAATCAAAAGAAGAATTAGGTAGAGAAGGGTTTTTAGAAGAGGCTTGGGAATGGACTAGGAAATATGGAGGTAATATAAAAAAACAGTTAAGAAAACTAGGTGTTTCGTGTGATTGGAGCAAAGAGAGATTTACATTAGATGAGGGATTAAGTAAAGCAGTAGAAGAGGTATTTATTAGATTATATAAAAAAGGACTTATATATAGGGGAGATAGAATAATAAACTGGTGTCCAAGTTGTGGTACTGCCATATCTGATGCTGAAGTTGAACATGAAGAAGCTCAAGGAAAGTTATGGTACATTAGGTATCCAATAAAGAACAGTAATGACTATATTGTTATTGCAACTACAAGACCAGAAACTATGCTTGGTGATTTGGCTATAGCAGTTCATCCTGATGATGATAGATACAAGGATGTTGTTGGTAAATATGCAATACTTCCATTAGTTAATAAGGAGATACCTATAATAGCAGATGAATATGTTGAAATGGAATTTGGAACAGGTGCAGTAAAAATAACACCATCTCATGATCCTAATGATTTTGAAGTAGGGGCAAGGCATAATTTAGGACAATTAAAAATTATGGCTGATGATGCAACTATAAATGAAAATGGTGGGAAATACAAAGGATTAGATAGATATGAAGCTAGAAAAGCGATTGTTAAAGATTTAGAAGAACAAGGTTATCTTGTAAAAATAGAAAATCACTTACACAATGTAGGTCATTGTGAAAGATGTGGAACAGTAGTTGAACCTATAATATCAAAACAATGGTTTGTTAAAATGGAACCTTTAGCTAAGCCAGCATTAAAAGTTTATGAGGAAAACAAGTTAAAATTTGTTCCTGATAGATTTGGTAAGATATATAAACATTGGCTAGAAAATATAAAGGATTGGTGTATTTCAAGACAACTTTGGTGGGGGCATCGTTTACCAGTATACTATTGCAATGATTGTGGAGAGGTTATTGTATCTAGAGAAAAGCCAAGTAGTTGCCCAAAATGTAATAGCAGTAATATAGTTCAGGATCCAGATACTCTAGATACTTGGTTTTCATCAGCTTTATGGCCTTTTTCAACATTGGGTTGGCCTGAGGAGACAGAGGAACTTAAGTATTTTTATCCAACGGATGTTTTGATAACAGGATACGATATTATATTTTTCTGGGTAGTAAGGATGGTATTTTCAGCATTAGAGCATGTCAATGATGTACCTTTTAAAGATGTATTTATTACAGGATTAGTAAGAGATTCATTAGGGAGAAAAATGAGTAAATCTCTTGGAAATGGTATAGATCCATTGGAAATTATAGAGGAGTATGGTGCAGATGCACTTAGATTTTCACTTATTACAGGCAATACTCCAGGTAATGATATGAGATTTTATATTGAAAGGGTTGAAGCAAGTAGGAATTTTGCAAATAAGCTTTGGAACGCTACTAGATTTGTGTTAATGAATCTTTCAGAAGAAAAAGTGAAAGATGATTTAAATGATCTAGTATTAGCCGAAGAAGACAAGTGGATTATTTCTAGAATTAATGATGTTGTAAAAGAAGTGACTGAAAACCTAGGGAAATATGAAATAGGTATAGCAGCTCAAAAGATTTATGATTTTACTTGGAATGAATATTGTGATTGGTATATAGAGATGGTTAAGCCAAGATTATATGGGGAAAATGAAGATAGTAAAGAAGTTGCTCAAAATGTATTGCTTTATGTATTAAAAGATATTTTAAAGTTATTACATCCGTTTATGCCGTATATTACTGAAGAAATATGGCAACACCTTCCACAGACAAATGAAAGTTTAATAGTTTCTAATTGGCCAATATTTAACGAAGAAAATAAATATAAAGATGCAGAGAAAAAAATACAATTTATTATGGAAGCTATAAAGAGTATAAGAAATATTAGATCAGAAGTAAATGTAGCACCTTCGAAAAAATCAAGAGTTATATTTGTAACAGATAATCAAGAGATAAAAAATGTAATATCTGAAGGAACAGTATACTTTACAACATTAGCTTATGCATCAGAGATAGAAATAAGAGATGATAAAACAGGTATTGGCGAAGATGCAATGTCTGCCGTTGTTGACAAATGTGAAATATTTCTACCATTAGAGGAATTAATGGATATTGAGAAAGAAATTGAAAGGCTAGAAAAAGAAAAGCAACGACTTGAAGGAGAGATTAAGAGAGTAGTTGGGAAATTATCAAATGAAGGATTTGCAAATAAAGCACCAAAACAAGTTGTTGATAAAGAAAGGGAAAAGAAAGAAAAATATGAGGATATGATGAATAAGGTATTAGAAAGATTAAAAAGTTTAAAGAATAAATAAGAAAGGTCTCTTTTTAGAGGTCTTTCTTATTTTAAATATTGCATATTTGTAAGGAAAATTTTAGCTTGTAAAATTTATTAAAATATTTTAACAAATCGGGCTGCTATAATATGGTAAAATTAATTTGTAAGTATTTTCGTTGGGGGGATATGATGAAGGTAGGTAAAAGAGTTAGCAAGAAATCATTGATTTTTTTTATATTGGTATTTATTACAATCGTAATCATTCATACAGTCCAGAATGTTATTATAACAACTAGGCAACCTTGCCCTGATTGGAGTAGGAGCTATATTGTTGGAGCTACTTCTTTTAACAGGCCTTCTATTCCTAAAATTGAGAACAATAACATTTTAGTTTTTTATCCATCTAAAAATGGGAAAAAAGAAATTAGTGCAGTAAGATTTGATATGAATTTAAAGTTACTTGATGAATATAATTTATATATTGATAACTTTGATTTTAATGTTATAAGAAGAGATGATGTTAAGCTTATAGATCACAGTTTATATTGGAGAGATGATAGTAACAATATAGTTTATAGAGGTATTTTTAATGAAAATTTTAAAGAAATAAAGAAAGTTGAAAAATTATTTGAAAATGTAAATAGTTTTGATATTCTAAAAGAAGATGAAAAAGTATATGCTGCAGTAGCTGATACATTAGGAAATGTAGTATTATTTAGTGTTGAAGAAGATGGTATAACTAGAGTTGCTGAAATTGATGATATTAATAATATTATTGGAGTAATACTATTATCAAATCAAGATAAAATATATATTCAAAGTGTACAACAACCTAAAGATGATTCTTTAAGAAAATACGTATATGTTACAGAATATTTTGATGGTGTTTTTTCTGAATCAATAAAATTAAATGAAGTATTAGAAATAAGCAATAGATTGGTAGGGACTAGAATAGGGATAGATAAAAATTATGTATATTCTATAGCTGTAGTACAAGGACAAAATCAAGGAGTTTATTTATATTATATCGATGGTTATGACAAGTTTAGTAAAGAAATATTTAATTCGATAATATTAAAAAATGATATACCGAAAAAAATTTATTCTTTGACTAGTTTACCTATTATACTTAATACGAATGATGATGGAATAGAAGTTATTACGACTTCTAATAATAGTTTAGATGTACTTTGCCAAAATTCTAATGTTGTTAGGTTAATTATTACTCCTGAAGGCATTGAAGATGCTAAGCTTTTATCGAATACTAATTCTTGGTCATCTAATCCAGTATTATTGAGAAATAATGAACTAAGATATGTTTTTTGGAATGAACCAGGAGGGTTTGATAAGACTTATATTAAAGTAGCAAGTAATAATAGTAGTGTCATAAATTTACTTAATAAAGTTGAAGTTAGAGATGTGCTTTTAGGTTTATCTGGAGAAATACCAAATCTATCTTATTTGTTTATTATAGCATTTGGAGCTAGATTAATTCCTCTTTTGCCATCTGCATTTTATCTTTTATTCTTATTTATGTTTAATGAAATGATAAGAAATAAAAAGAAAGTTTTTATTATAATAGGATTTATAATATTTTTAGTATTTCAGCTAATTTCAATGGATTTTTACTATGGATATTTAAGTATTGCTGCTATGCCTAAAATATTAAAACTTAGTGGAGTTAAATATTTGATACCAATAATATTTACCGGTATTGGTATAATTGGAGCAAGATTGTTTAGTAAAGAAAAAGAGGTGGATGCTCCGTATAAGATTTATATTGTATTTTTATTGTTTGCTCACATACTTATGAATTTTCTTTATACCCCATATTTAATCTAGATAACAATTGTTATCTAGATTAAAATTTTAGAGATAATATTATTGGAGAAATAAGATTATTATGTAAATAAAGTTAATTGAACGATAATGGTATATTTTTATATAAAAATACAATAAAAAAATAAAATTTATTGTACTTAGAGTATAATTTTAGTAGGCAAAAACAACAAAAATGAAAAAGATGCCCGAAAGCACCTTTAACATATATGAATCATCCAATATAATAGTAATTAATAAGAAAACTATAAAAGGGATGATTACATGTATAATATAAGTTTAGATGAAAAAGAAATTAATTTCAAGAACTTAGAGAAAATTATATATAAGCTTGTATGCCGACAGGCATGTGAAATGCTCGTAGAGCTATTAGAAAAATTAGATAATAAATTAATGAAAGAAAGAGATAAAGAAGAATATAGAAATAAAGGATTAAAGAAAACTACCATAAAAACAATAATGGGCGAAATTGAATATAAACGTAGAATATATCAATATACTACACAAGAGGGTAAAAGAGGTTACAAATGCCTTTTAGATGAATACTTAAAAATGGAAACCATAGGACATATATCTACAAATCTAGTAGAAAAAATAGTAGATCTAGCAACAGATGAATCATATAGAAAAACAGCAAATAAAATAACAGAAATGACAAACCAAAGTATAAGTCATTCAGCAGCTTGGAACATAATACAAAACTTAGGAGAACAACTAAAACAAAAAGAAAAACACGAAATAAAATTAAACAACGAAGAAAAATTACAAGGCAAAAAAGAAACAAAAATATTGTTTGAAGAAATGGATGGAGTGTGGATAAATATCCAAGGTAAAGATAAAAAGACTAAGGGAAAAGAGAAAAAAGAACTAAAATTAGGAATTTTTTATGAAGGCTGGGAGAAGAAGCATGAGAAAAAAGATAGATATGTACTAAAGAACAAAAAAGCATATGCAAGCTTTGGAAGTAGTAAAGAATTTAGAAAACTAAGACAAGCCAAAATAGCGAAACAATATAATACTGACGAAATAGAAACAAAAATAGTAAATGGAGATGGAGCAAACTGGATAAAAGAAGTTATAAAAGAAGACAATTCACACTTTCAATTAGATCCATTTCATAGAAATCAAGCAGTACTTAAGAACATAGAAGATAAGAAAAAGGCAAAAGAAATAATAAAGAAACTAAGCAATGGTAACATAGAAGAAGGATTAGAAATGATAACAAAACTAATGATAGAAAACAATGATAATCAAAAGAAAATGAAGAAATTACAGGCACTATATAATTACCTAGTAAACAACAAAGAAGGGATAGTGCTCTACAAACTTCGCCCAGACATAAATATGCCGCAACCACCAGAAGGAATTAAATATAGAAATCTAGGAACAATGGAACATAGCATATGTGATATATTAGCACAAAGGATGAAAGGGAATAAAACAAGTTGGTCAATACAAGGAGCCAGTAACTTAGCCAAGATACTAGCAGAAAAAGCAAGCAAAGAATTAGCAACAACAATAAAATCACTACTGAACAAAGAAATAAAAGAAGAAAAGCTTGAAGAAATAATAGAAAAAGTAGGATTAACAGCAGCAGAAGTAAATAAAAAGCCAAAGAAAAGCAAGATATACAAACACAAAAGAGCAAGCATGCCATTTAGTCAATGTTCAGTAACTAACGGAAGAAAAGCCATAAAGGACATGTTAGGTTGCAAATGTGCAAGTCAAATGAACCTAAGTTTTTAATATCTAATATATTATATAACTTAAAAGAATAAGCTAACATACGATACCTATGCTCTAATATAAGCCTAAAAAAATACAACATAATAGAGCATTAATACTGATGAATAAATAGAATTAGACCTAAAAATAGGGCTCTCAGACTTATTGTTATTCTATAATCATAAGTCTAGTATTATAGAATAACAATTTTGAAATCATTGTAAAGTATATGTAAATTTATTTTTAAAATTGTAGAAAGTATAAATAGAATACTCTTGCCCTATCGGGCATAAAAACATAATTAAAACAGCAAAATTGGATGATTAAATTTAAAAATAATAATTTTGCCAACTTTTACTTGACAGTATCTCAATATATCTTAGAGTATAATTTTAGTAGGCAAAAACAACAAAAATGAAAAAGATGCCCGAAAGCACCTTTAACATATATGAATCATCCAATATAATAGTAATTAATAAGAAAACTATAAAAGGGATGATTACATGTATAATATAAGTTTAGATGAAAAAGAAATTAATTTCAAGAACTTAGAGAAAATTATATATAAGCTTGTATGCCGACAGGCATGTGAAATGCTCGTAGAGCTATTAGAAAAATTAGATAATAAATTAATGAAAGAAAGAGATAAAGAAGAATATAGAAATAAAGGATTAAAGAAAACTACCATAAAAACAATAATGGGCGAAATTGAATATAAACGTAGAATATATCAATATACTACACAAGAGGGTAAAAGAGGTTACAAATGCCTTTTAGATGAATACTTAAAAATGGAAACCATAGGACATATATCTACAAATCTAGTAGAAAAAATAGTAGATCTAGCAACAGATGAATCATATAGAAAAACAGCAAATAAAATAACAGAAATGACAAACCAAAGTATAAGTCATTCAGCAGCTTGGAACATAATACAAAACTTAGGAGAACAACTAAAACAAAAAGAAAAACACGAAATAAAATTAAACAACGAAGAAAAATTACAAGGCAAAAAAGAAACAAAAATATTGTTTGAAGAAATGGATGGAGTGTGGATAAATATCCAAGGTAAAGATAAAAAGACTAAGGGAAAAGAGAAAAAAGAACTAAAATTAGGAATTTTTTATGAAGGCTGGGAGAAGAAGCATGAGAAAAAAGATAGATATGTACTAAAGAACAAAAAAGCATATGCAAGCTTTGGAAGTAGTAAAGAATTTAGAAAACTAAGACAAGCCAAAATAGCGAAACAATATAATACTGACGAAATAGAAACAAAAATAGTAAATGGAGATGGAGCAAACTGGATAAAAGAAGTTATAAAAGAAGACAATTCACACTTTCAATTAGATCCATTTCATAGAAATCAAGCAGTACTTAAGAACATAGAAGATAAGAAAAAGGCAAAAGAAATAATAAAGAAACTAAGCAATGGTAACATAGAAGAAGGATTAGAAATGATAACAAAACTAATGATAGAAAACAATGATAATCAAAAGAAAATGAAGAAATTACAGGCACTATATAATTACCTAGTAAACAACAAAGAAGGGATAGTGCTCTACAAACTTCGCCCAGACATAAATATGCCGCAACCACCAGAAGGAATTAAATATAGAAATCTAGGAACAATGGAACATAGCATATGTGATATATTAGCACAAAGGATGAAAGGGAATAAAACAAGTTGGTCAATACAAGGAGCCAGTAACTTAGCCAAGATACTAGCAGAAAAAGCAAGCAAAGAATTAGCAACAACAATAAAATCACTACTGAACAAAGAAATAAAAGAAGAAAAGCTTGAAGAAATAATAGAAAAAGTAGGATTAACAGCAGCAGAAGTAAATAAAAAGCCAAAGAAAAGCAAGATATACAAACACAAAAGAGCAAGCATGCCATTTAGTCAATGTTCAGTAACTAACGGAAGAAAAGCCATAAAGGACATGTTAGGTTGCAAATGTGCAAGTCAAATGAACCTAAGTTTTTAATATCTAATATATTATATAACTTAAAAGAATAAGCTAACATACGATACCTATGCTCTAATATAAGCCTAAAAAAATACAACATAATAGAGCATTAATACTGATGAATAAATAGAATTAGACCTAAAAATAGGGCTCTCAGACTTATTGTTATTCTATAATCATAAGTCTAGTATTATAGAATAACAATTTTGAAATCATTGTAAAGTATATGTAAATTTATTTTTAAAATTGTAGAAAGTATAAATAGAATACTCTTGCCCTATCGGGCATAAAAACATAATTAAAACAGCAAAATTGGATGATTAAATTTAAAAATAATAATTTTGCCAACTTTTACTTGACAGTATCTTTATTGTAAAAATGTGTTGACAAAAGGATAAAAAACTGGTATAGTTTTAAGAGTCGGCACGATGAGTTCACAAGAAAAGATGAAAATAATTTTTAAATTGCAATATTAAATGCAACACTTTGTGAGAAGAAGTATGTTATAGATATCCAAACTCTTATAGTTTTATAATTTTAGGTCGATATTACTTTATTTTGTTGTCAAGGGAAGGGTGGAGATTTTCGAGCATATGCGAGAAAATACTACCCGACCTTGACAACGTATCGAAATGATATAATTGGCTTTAGGCCTTTTGGCATACTAGCCGAAAGGCCTTAACGATATAAGATCATTTACTAAGGCACTCCTGTCTTTTGTTTCTTAGCTACATTTATTTGCTAAATCTCAAACGATAGACGACAGCAAATGCTTGTCCTTGAATTCATTACTATTCTTACATAACCTCAATAGTTCTTCATAAAAACATTCTTTTGGCGTTTTATAATCCAATATCTTCCTCGGATATTCATTCATCCAGTCTTCGATACTCTGGATGAATGATAAAGGTATTCTTTTTATTGTTTTTCCTTTCGGAATAAAACGTCTGATTATACCATTTTGTCTCTCATTGCTTGCTCTTTCCCATGATGAATAGGGATGAGCAAAGTAGGCTTCACTTTTATACTTCTCTAAAATACTGGATAATTCACTAAATTCTGAGCCATTGTCAGCGGTTACACTACGAAATATCTTAGAGAATAAAGCACCATATCGGTTTTTAAGCTCTACAAATACGTTACGAACAGCTTGACTGTTCTTTAAATCTAGTAAAAATATCAATTCATATCTTGTTTTCCTCTCGGTTAATGTTAAAAGTACTGCGTCATTCGAACGTTTACCGACAACAGTATCGATTTCCCAGTGTCCAAACTCTTTACGAGTTTCTACTTCTTTTGGTCTTAAATCTATACTTTTGCCCATAATTCGTTTATGTTTTTTGGAGTTGTTTTTATTTTTAGGTTTTAATCTAGGTTTGAGTTGTAAATCAATATTGCGTACTTTAAGAAATCCTCTGTCTATGTAATTATATAGAGTTTTTGTGCAAACCATCGGTTTTTCCTTCCATTTAGGATCTCTTTTGCAATACCCTACGATGCTATCTGGAGACCACTTCTTTTCTGCTAACATCTTTTTTTCAGCAAACTCAATAAATTCCTTGGCATGTGAAAGCTTGCATTTAGCACCACAGTTTTTACGGCGTTTTTCATATACTGCCTGGCCTGCTTCAGGAAAATAGGCTTCATAAGTCGATAAATCGTACTTAAGTTGAGTTACAGTCCCTCTTTTTATTTCTCTACTAATGGTGCTAGCATTACGACCAAGTTGTCTTGCAATATATCGAAGGCTCTTTCCTTCCGCTAAAAGAGCTGCAATTTTTCCTCTCTCATATACATTTAGGTGTTTAAAAGAGCGTCTTTTCGTGGTACAATTAGATTGAACCATAGTGAGACCTCCCTATATTTTTTTTAGTTTGGATAACTATATCATACAGGATTTCTCACTATGGTTCTATATTTTTTACCTGTTGCATTTAATTTTACAATGAACCGATGAAAATAATTTAAAGAAAAAGATAAAAAGTGCTTGACAAGAAAAAGAAAGTATGGTATATTAAAAAAGTCGCTAAAATTGAACATTGAAAACTAAACAGTACAGAACCTGTTAATTCTGAAGAGTAAAAGCTTAGGCTTTTAGATAAAATTTTTTAATGCGAGAGTTTGATCCTGGCTCAGGACAAACGCTGGCGGCGTGCCTAACACATGCAAGTCGAACGAAGCTTTAATTAGGAAGTCTTCGGATGGAATAGTTAAAGCTTAGTGGCGGACGGGTGAGTAACGCGTGGGAAACCTGCCCTATACTGGGGGATAGCCTCGGGAAACCGGGATTAATACCCCATGAAACTCTAATACCGCATGGTATGTGAGTCAAAGTGTTAGCGGTATAGGATGGTCCCGCGTCCCATTAGCTAGTTGGTGAGGTAACGGCTCACCAAGGCGACGATGGGTAGCCGGCCTGAGAGGGTGAACGGCCACACTGGAACTGAGACACGGTCCAGACTCCTACGGGAGGCAGCAGTGGGGAATATTGCACAATGGGGGAAACCCTGATGCAGCGACGCCGCGTGAGCGATGAAGGCCTTCGGGTCGTAAAGCTCTGTCCTAAGGGAAGATAATGACGGTACCTTAGGAGGAAGCCCCGGCTAACTACGTGCCAGCAGCCGCGGTAATACGTAGGGGGCGAGCGTTGTCCGGAATTACTGGGCGTAAAGGGTGCGTAGGCGGTCATGTAAGTCAGATGTGAAAGCCCTCGGCTTAACCGAGGTAAGCATTTGAAACTGCATAACTTGAGTGCAGGAGAGGAGAGTGGAATTCCTAGTGTAGCGGTGAAATGCGTAGATATTAGGAAGAATACCAGTGGCGAAGGCGACTCTCTGGACTGTAACTGACGCTGAGGCACGAAAGCGTGGGGAGCGAACAGGATTAGATACCCTGGTAGTCCACGCCGTAAACGATGAGTGCTAGGTGTTGGGGGAGACATCCTTCAGTGCCGCAGTTAACACAATAAGCACTCCGCCTGGGGAGTACGGTCGCAAGACTGAAACTCAAAGGAATTGACGGGGGCCCGCACAAGCAGCGGAGCATGTGGTTTAATTCGACGCAACGCGAAGAACCTTACCAGGGCTTGACATCCCTCGGACCGTCCTAGAGATAGGACTTTCCCTTCGGGGACTGAGGTGACAGGTGGTGCATGGTTGTCGTCAGCTCGTGTCGTGAGATGTTGGGTTAAGTCCCGCAACGAGCGCAACCCTTGTCTTTAGTTGCCATCAGGTAATGCTGGGCACTCTAGAGAGACTGCCGGTGACAAACCGGAGGAAGGTGGGGATGACGTCAAATCATCATGCCCTTTATGTCCTGGGCTACACACGTGCTACAATGGCCGGTACAACGGGCTGCGAGCTCGTAAGAGTGAGCGAATCCCAATAAGCCGGTCCCAGTTCGGATTGTGGGCTGCAACTCGCCCACATGAAGTCGGAGTTGCTAGTAATCGCGAATCAGCATGTCGCGGTGAATGCGTTCCCGGGCCTTGTACACACCGCCCGTCACACCATGGGAGTTGGTAATACCCGAAGCCAGTGAGCTAACCTTTTGGGGGCAGCTGTCGAAGGTAGGACCGATGACTGGGGTGAAGTCGTAACAAGGTAGCCGTATCGGAAGGTGCGGCTGGATCACCTCCTTTCTAAGGAGTAACACTTTAATTTAGACTATTTTAGGGTTCTGTACTGTTTTGTTTTGAGTGTCCAATAAAATAGGATTGGGCAATCATTTCGTGGGGGTGTAGCTCAGTTGGGAGAGCACCTGCCTTGCAAGCAGGGGGTCAGGAGTTCGAATCTCCTCATCTCCACCATTGCACCTTGAAAATTGCACAGTGAATATAGTAAGTACTAGATACATGGATAGATACTAGCAATTTAATTGCTGGTAACTACTAAGAGTAACTAAGTACTACAATTTCTGGTCAAGTTATTAAGAGCATAGGGTGGATGCCTTGGCACCAGGAGCCGATGAAGGACGGGATAAGCACCGATATGCCTCGGGTAGCCGCAAGTAGGCTTTGATCCGGGGATTTCCGAATGGGGAAACCCACCTAGAGCAAACTCTAGGTATCAACTACTGAATACATAGGTAGTTGAGGGGACACCGGGGGAACTGAAACATCTAAGTACCCCGAGGAAGAGAAAGAAAAATCGATTCCCTAAGTAGCGGCGAGCGAACGGGGAAGAGCCCAAACCAGTAGAGGTTTCCTTTACTGGGGTTGTGGATGCAGCATAAAAGAAGGATTATCGTAGCTGAAGAGTTCTGGAAAGTACCACCATAGAAGGTGAAAGTCCTGTAAGTTAAACGATATGATTTCTAGCTGTATTCCAGAGTACCACGGGACACGTGAAACCCTGTGGGAAGCTGGGGGGACCACCCCCCAAGGCTAAATACTACCTGGTGACCGATAGCGAAGTAGTACCGTGAGGGAAAGGTGAAAAGAACCCCGGGAGGGGAGTGAAATAGAACCTGAAACCCTATGTTTACAAGCAGTGGAAGTACTTTTTACGTACGACCGCGTACTTTTTGTAGAACGGGCCAGCGAGTTACGATATGCAGCAAGGTTAAGTTGCTATGCAATGGAGCCGTAGGGAAACCGAGTCTTAATAGGGCGTTTTAGTTGCATGTCGTAGACCCGAAACCGGGTGACCTACCCATGGGCAGAGTGAAGCGGAAGTAAAATTTCGTGGAGGCTCGAACCGTTTAGCGTTTAAAAGCTATCGGATGACCTGTGGGTAGCGGTGAAATTCCAATCGAACCCGGATATAGCTGGTTCTCCTCGAAATAGCTTTAGGGCTAGCCTCAAGTAATAGTGACGTGGAGGTAGAGCACTGAATGGTCTAGGGGCGTTCATACGCTACCAAAACCTATCAAACTCCGAATGCCACAGTCATGTTTCTTGGGAGTCAGACTACGTGAGATAAGTTTCGTAGTCAAAAGGGAAACAGCCCAGATCACCAGCTAAGGTCCCTAAGTACAGGTTAAGTGGAAAAGGATGTAAGACTACACAGACAACCAGGATGTTGGCTTAGAAGCAGCCATTCATTTAAAGAGTGCGTAATAGCTCACTGGTCGAGTGGTCTTGCGCCGAAAATTTCCGGGGCTCAAACCTGTCACCGAAGCTGTGGGATACGTATGTATCGGTAGAGGAGCATTCTGTATGGACTGAAGCTATACCGTAAGGAATGGTGGACTATACAGAAGAGAGAATGCTGGCATGAGTAGCGAAAGGTAGGTGAGAATCCTACCCATCGAAAGCCTAAGGTTTCCTGAGGAAGGCTCGTCCTCTCAGGGTTAGTCGGGACCTAAGCCGAGGCCGAATGGCGTAGGCGATGGACAACAGGTTGAGATTCCTGTACTACCTGTAAGCGTTTGAGAAATGGGGTGACACAGGAGGATAGGTTATGCACACCGTTGGTTGAGTGTGTCTAAGCCAGTAGGGAGCTTCTATAGGCAA
Source organism: Brassicibacter thermophilus (assembly GCF_055378355.1). Taxonomy (NCBI): domain Bacteria; kingdom Bacillati; phylum Bacillota; class Tissierellia; order Tissierellales; family Thermohalobacteraceae; genus Brassicibacter; species Brassicibacter thermophilus. The sequence continues at coordinate 1,233,802 of NZ_AP042446.1, forward strand.
ATCCGTAGAAGTAATCCTAAGAGGTGATGGGGAGCGAAAAATAAGTAGCGAACTAACTGATTCCACACTGTCGAGAAAAGCCTCTATCGAGCGAGCAGGTACCCGTACCGCAAACCGACACAGGTAGGCGAGGAGAGAATCCTAAGATGAGCGGAAGAACCCTTGTTAAGGAACTCGGCAAAATGACCCCGTAACTTCGGGATAAGGGGTGCTAAAAGAGGTTAATACACTAGCTGTATGAAGCCTTATTTAGCCGCAGTGAAGAGGCCCAAGCGACTGTTTACCAAAAACATAGGTCTCTGCTAAGTCGAAAGACGATGTATAGGGGCTGACACCTGCCCGGTGCTGGAAGGTTAAGGGGAACGCTTAGCGAAAGCGAAGGTGTGAACTTAAGCCCCAGTAAACGGCGGCCGTAACTATAACGGTCCTAAGGTAGCGAAATTCCTTGTCGGGTAAGTTCCGACCCGCACGAAAGGTGTAACGATTTGGGCACTGTCTCAACAAGGGATCCGGTGAAATTGTAGTACTCGTGAAGATGCGAGTTACCCGCGACAGGACGGAAAGACCCCGTGGAGCTTTACTGCAGGCTGACATTGGATTTTGGTATCGTATGTACAGGATAGGTGGGAGACTTAGAAGCCGGGGCGCCAGCTTCGGTGGAGTCGACCTTGGGATACCACTCTTATGATGCCGAAATTCTAACCAGAGGCCGTGAAACCGGTCTTGGGACACTGTCAGTTGGGCAGTTTGACTGGGGCGGTCGCCTCCTAAAGAGTAACGGAGGCGCTCAAAGGTTCCCTCAGCACGGTCGGAAATCGTGCGTAGAGTGTAAAGGCAGAAGGGAGCTTGACTGCGAGAGATACATCTCGAGCAGGAACGAAAGTTGGACTTAGTGATCCGGTGGCACCGAGTGGAAGGGCCATCGCTCAACGGATAAAAGCTACCCCGGGGATAACAGGCTTATCTCCCCCAAGAGTCCACATCGACGGGGAGGTTTGGCACCTCGATGTCGGCTCGTCTCATCCTGGGGCTGGAGTAGGTCCCAAGGGTTGGGCTGTTCGCCCATTAAAGAGGCACGCGAGCTGGGTTCAGAACGTCGTGAGACAGTTCGGTCCCTATCCGTCGTGGGCGTAGGAAATTTGAGAGGAGCTGTCCCTAGTACGAGAGGACCGGGATGGACAGACCACTGGTGTATCAGTTGTTCCGCCAGGAGCATGGCTGAGTAGCTAAGTCTGGAAAGGATAAGCGCTGAAGGCATCTAAGCGCGAAGCCACCCTCAAGATAAGATTTCCCATCTTTTTAAAGAGTAAGACCCCAGGTAGACTACCTGGTTGATAGGTCACAGGTGTAAGGATAGTGATATCTTTAGCTTAGTGATACTAATAGGTCGAGGACTTGACCAGGAAAATTCACTGTGCAGTTTTGAAGGCGCAAGCCTTAAAAATATCCGGTGACGATAGCGAGAGGGTCACACCTGTTCCCATACCGAACACAGAAGTTAAGCCTCTCAGCGCTGATGGTACTTGGACGGAGACGTCCTGGGAGAGTAGGTCGTTGCCGGATGACATTCCTGGGTAGCTCAATGGTGGAGCAACCGGCTGTTAACCGGTAGGTTGTGGGTTCGAGTCCCACCCCAGGAGCCAATAAAGTGCCGGGGTGGCGGAACTGGCAGACGCACAGGACTTAAAATCCTGCGATCCCTAAAAGATCGTACCGGTTCGATTCCGGTCCCCGGCACCAATAAAATAAGTATTATATTAATTAAATGTACATCGCGGGGTGGAGCAGTCTGGTAGCTCGTCGGGCTCATAACCCGGAGGTCGCTGGTTCAAATCCAGTCCCCGCAACCATATAAAACATGGCCCTATGGTCAAGCGGTTAAGACATCGCCCTTTCACGGCGGTAACCCGGGTTCGATTCCCGGTAGGGTCACCATATGGGCGCATAGCTCAGCTGGGAGAGCACCTGCCTTACAAGCAGGGGGTCATAGGTTCGAGCCCTGTTGCGCCCACCATAAAAAAAGAATATGATGCGGCCTGGTAGTTCAGATGGTTAGAATGCCAGCCTGTCACGCTGGAGGTCGAGAGTTCGAGTCTCTTCCAGGTCGCCATGCTGGTGTAGCTCAATTGGTAGAGCAACTGACTTGTAATCAGTAGGTTGGGGGTTCAAGTCCTCTCACCAGCTCCATTTTATTTAAGGAGGGGTTCCCGAGTTGGCCAAAGGGGACGGACTGTAAATCCGTTGGCACAGCCTTCACTGGTTCGAATCCAGTCCCCTCCACCATTTGTATATAACATGCGGAAGTGGCTCAGTGGTAGAGCATCGCCTTGCCAAGGCGAGGGTCGCGAGTTCGAATCTCGTCTTCCGCTCCATATTTGCGGGTGTAGCTCAGTGGTAGAGCCCCAGCCTTCCAAGCTGGTTGCGAGGGTTCGATTCCCTTCACCCGCTCCATTATAGTTTTGATAGTCTATAGATTTTTGTCTATAGATTTTATTTAACTTTATTATTTTACATCATGGTGGGTATAGCTCAGTTGGTTAGAGCGCCAGATTGTGGCTCTGGAGGCCAAGGGTTCGAATCCCTTTATCCACCCCAATTATTTTTTAATAGTAAATGATATATGGCGGCATGGCCAAGTGGTAAGGCAGAGGACTGCAAATCCTTTATCCTCAGTTCGAATCTGGGTGCCGCCTCCATTTTAAGTGCCTATAGCTCAACTGGATAGAGTGTCTGACTACGAATCAGAAGGTTGGGGGTTCAAGTCCCTCTAGGCACACCAACTTTAATACATATAAAAATGCAAGGTTGATGATTAATTCCGACCTTGCATTTTTATATGTATTTTATATGTATGATACATATCTTTTATTATGTACAATTAATTATTACTATTTTTTTCTTCAACTTTATAGCCATAACATTCTAGTACGGGAACTACAAACATAAATCCAATACCTTGATTTTTCATATTGTCAAGTTTATTATTAATGCGTGTTATTACTTTTTTCAATTTTTGTTCATCTCTTATTACACTTATGATGGTTTTATTATATGGTCTATTTCCTTCTATGAGTCTTCTAATACTTGCAAATATAGGTACATTCTCGTTATGTTCTAATAAAACTTTTCCCATACCTATGCTGTCAAAAGTAGTTGCACCTACTCCAACTTCGTAAAAAATCTCATGAATGTCATTTAACTTGCTTAGATCATTTAATATTAGGAACAAGGCATACATTAGACGTCCTCCTTTTTTCATTATTGATATTTATATTATATCACTTGTAAGCATTAAAAAACTAGATATTTTTAAATTGGAAGTTGATATATTCATTGAATTAATTTAAAATTAAAACAGCTATAAAAATTTATTTTCTAAAGCAATATGATTAAAATGTAGAGATTTTATGTAAGCTATATTTATCTTGTCTTGTAGCAAAATTAATTATACAATATGAATACTAGTATCAATGATGATATCATAAATATGGGAGTGAGAGTATGAATTATAATGAAGCTTTGGAATATATTCATGGGACAAAAAAATTTGGATCAAAATTAGGTTTAGAGAATATTAAAATGTTGTTAAAACTACTTGGTGACCCTCATAAAGGATTAAAAGTAATTCATATTGCTGGAACAAATGGTAAAGGCTCTACTGCATCTTTTATTGAAAATATTTTAAAAGAAGAAGGATATAAAGTAGGACTCTATACTTCTCCTTATCTTGAAAGATTTAATGAAAGGATAAAAATAAATAATGAAGATATACCTGACCATAGATTAGCTGATGTAACTGCAAAAGTTAAAAATAAGGTCGAAGAAATGGTAAATCAAGGGTATAATCACCCTACGGAATTTGAAATAGTAACGGCTATTGCTTTTCAATATTATAAAGAAGAAGCAATAGATTATTTGGTTTTGGAAGTTGGGTTAGGAGGTAGATATGACTCTACAAATGTAATAGAAAAGCCGTTAGCATCAGTAATAACTACAATATCTATGGATCATACTGATATTTTGGGGGATACAATAGAGAAAATTGCCTGGGAAAAAGCGGGTATAATAAAACATGATTGTTTAGTTATTAGTTATCCACAAGAAAAAGGTGCAGAACAAGTAATTAATGAAGTTGCTAAATCTAAAAATGCTAAGTTAATTTATGTTCCAACAAAAAACATAATAATTAAAGAGATTTCTGAATATGGTAGTATTTTTAGTTTTAAATATCAAAACTGTTATTTTGATAATCTAAAAATAAATATTATCGGTGAACATCAAATATTTAATGCTGCTACTGCAGTAACAACCTTATTAGAATTGAGAAAAAACGATACTATAAAGTTAAAAGATAATAGCATAAGAAATGGTTTACTTAAGGCAAGGTGGCATGGGAGATTAGAGCTCTTAAAAAGGGATCCCATTTTTTTAATTGATGGTGCTCACAATCTTCAAGGTATAATGGTATTAAAAAAGACCATTAATAATATTTTTAAAAACAGAAAAATAGTATTAGGAATTGGAATATTAAAAGATAAAGATGTAGATAATATGGTATCACAGCTTGTTCCATTAGCTGATAAAGTAATAGTAACTGAACCTAATATTTATAGGGCTATGAAAGCTGAAGAATTAGCTGAAAAGGTGGCAAAATATAATTCAAATTATTATATCGAAAAAGATATTGTTAAAGCAGTAAACAAAGCATATGAAGTAGCAGATAAGAATGATGTTATATTATTCAGTGGTTCATTGTATTTAATTGGAGACGTAAGAAAAATAGTTAATAAAAAATAGTTATTATTTTTTCCTTATTGAATAAACTATATATATGTTAATAGTTACAGAGAAAGATGAATGTGTGAAAAAGTTATATAATAGTTCTATTTGTAATTTACTAAAAACGTTTATTCGATAAGGAGGATAGCTGTGAATGTATGTAAAATTAATCCATTTAAAAACTTAAGTAATGAAGAACTATTAAAAAGAATGTATTGTGAAATAAATAGACTACATAATGTATTTGATAGATTGAATGATGAGGAATATAAAAAACAGTCAGTAATATTGAATAGTATAATTATTGAAATTAAAAGAAGAAAGCTGAAAATTGATGAAAAATTTTTCTATGAAAAAAATTTAACTGATAGGTGCTAGTTAGTAAACTAGCACCTATTTTTAAATGTTTAATCACATTCATAAAATAGTAATCATAAACTATAGTAAGTTTTTTTATGGAGGTGATTATACGTGGCTATTAACCCAAGTGATTTTAATATATCATCAAATCCGAATCCGATAAAAGCAGTAGTTGGAAATGCAGCAAGTTTTGATGTTAATTTTTCTAATACTAATCTAACAGATACAGCTTATAATTTAACTACAACCATTACTATTCCAGATGGAACGTCCTTTGTTTCTGCATCCATCGACCCAGATTTGGTTGTAATTAATCCAGACAATACAATAACAATTAATTGGTTAAATATAAAAGATTTAGCACCAAATGAAACCTATAGCTTTAGTGTAACACTTATGGCTGATGATACATTTAGAGAAACTGGACTACCTGTTTCATTTGATGTTCCACTAACAGACGTTGATATTTCTGCAACTGTAGATACATTGCCTAGAGGTAATGATGATATAGGAAATGTTAAAATAACTAAGGATATACAAACTGAGTTTATACCCCTAAGATATGACCTAATAAAAAGTGCTCCAAATAAAATTCCTAAAGGAGCAGGAACACCCAATTCACCAAGATGGGTTTATACCTATACTTTAACAGTTCTAAACAATTCAAGAGAGCCAACAATTGTAACCTTAATAGATAATCTACCTAATGGAGTAAGGTATTTAGGCAATCTACAAGTATCTGGACCAGATAGTGCTCAATTATCTTCTCCTAATATTATAACTCCTTCTCCAGGTATAGGTTGTCAAGACTTTGTAACCATCGATTGGGGTTCTGTAACATTGTCCCCCACTTCTTCAAATACTATAACTTTTGATGCTGCAATATGGGATAATTATACTGAAAACTGTATAGAAAACAGTGGAGATAGGATACCACATAATACTCAACTACTAAATCTAGCAACACTCAATGGAGCTTCAGGACCAGTAGAGAGAGAAACAATAACTAGAGCAATGGATGCAACAATAGATAAGTCAGTAGCAAGTAACCAAACTGATGTTGGAGTTGTTAATAATTACACATTAGTTTATAGAATAAATCAGTATGATGATGTAGATAGCTTTACCATAGTTGATACTATTGGAAATGGTGAAACCTATAATCCTGGCTCAGCGTCTATAACTCCAGATTCTATAGTTGTTAATGTTGATGGAACAACAACTTTAACTTGGAATTTAGGAACTCAAAGTATAGGAACAGAGGCTACTATAACATTTAGCACAACAGTGGACATGGATTTTGTTCCTTCAGATCCTGTAAGTTCAGGAGATACATTGACTAATGATGTAAGTATAGATGGCACTACTCCTTTTGGAACTACACCTGATAGTTCTAGTGCTAGTACAAGTATTAGACAGCCTAGTATAACTAAAGAAATTTTAGGGTATTTTTACAAAGATGGCACTCCAAAGCCTTTTAATGTTGCTGCACCAGGGGATCTAGTGAGATTTAAAATAACTTATGATGCAATTGGTATAGAAGCAGCACAAAAAAATATACAAATAGATGAATTTGCACCAGACCAAATGGGACCATTAACAGATACTTTACCAGTGTCTTTTGGAGGAAGTATAGCTATTGTTCCTCCAGTTGTAACAATTTCTCCTAATGGACTAAGATGGTCGCTAGGCACAATTACTGAAAGTGGTGACTTTACAATAACATTTGATGTACCTGTTGCCAATGTAGATTTTGTTGGAAGCAGAAATAATCTTGGAAAACTTTCTGGAGAAAATACGCAGGATATAGGTTATAGTGATAGAAGTCAAGTTTTAGTAGAGTTTGGTAAACCAAACATTGAGTTTGAAAAAACTGTTTCTGGACCAGATGTAAATGCTATAAAGGCAGGAGAAGTTTATACTTACTCTATAACTATTTCTAACCCTCAAAATGATGAAGGTAATGTGACAGATGCCTTTGAAATGGATTTAACTGATGTTATTCCTAATGGTTTAACCTATAATGGAAATTATAATATCATTGGAACTGGAACATATGACCCTCCATCTTTTGTAGGTCAAAATGTGTCAATGACTATTAAGAAGCTTGCTCCAGATGAAAGTCTTACTTTTACATTTGAAGTAGAGGTGGATTCTGATATTGTTGCAGGGGAGAGCTTTACTAATACTGCAATACTTCAAAGTCCATATTCTCAACCTGATAGGTCATATCAATTTCCGGAAGGACCTTTTATGGACAGTACAACATTGAAAGCAGAAGCTATTGTTATTGATAAATTAATATCACCTGACACAGTTAAAATTGGAGATATAGCAAGTTATATTATTCAAGTTACAGTACCTATAGGTACAACAGCATATAATATTGATGTTGTGGATACTTTTCCAGATTTAACACAAGATTATGTAGGCAATGCTACAATAAATGCGATGCCTGTAATTCCAACGGTTGTAGGCGGTACAGTGACATTTCCAACAATACCATTTGTAGATGCTACAGTTGATGCTGAAACTCTTACTTATTCATTTGACGTAAGAGTTGTTGATGGAGAAACATCTTCACCATAAATCTTTTATAACTATATTGTAGGCCCTAACTCCTGCTGGAATATCTATTGTTATTTCATAAGTTATGGTATCTCCAATTGCAGCAATATCAGTTGAAGAATCTTTTTCTATACTTACTTGTGGTATAGTAATAAATACTGTATTTGAATTTGCAATATATTGGTCTGGATTTACATCATTTGAATCATATGTTACTGAAGAAGTATTAGGTAGTATATCTCCTGCTCCAACTCCATTATTTATTATAGCTGAAATCTCAAGTACTGCCACATCACCATCATTAAGTTGTGCTATTTCCCAATTTAAAACATTACCAACCACTGAAACTGAACCATGTGTCTGAGATACAACTGATACATAGCTTATATTACTATCTAACACATCTTCTAAGTCAAACTGGTATGCTGGAGATGCTCCATTTGACGCTGCTGTAAATCTATAATACACTGTTTCTCCTGGAAGTGCCTCAATACTACTTGTAGTATAGCTCTGTCCTCTAGTAAAGTTTCTTTGTTCCTTTAAAATATCGATATGAGGAGTAGTGGCAGTTATAGTTAAATCAACTGTTTCATCTCTTACAAGAGCGCCTCCTGGCTCTATTGCCCATATTACATTCGCTTCATTAGTCTGTTGTTGAGTGTATGGTGAGTTTGTATTAGCTGATGTTATTCTTGCAGTAAATGTGTAAATTATCTTTTTCTCTCCTGAAGTGGCATCTACGTCTGCCAGTTGAGGAAATGTTAAAGTCTGACTAGCTACATTTGGAACTACAGGTACTGGAGAATTTGGAGGTTGTTCTAATGTTGCACTTCCAATTTGATAAGTTTGACCATTTGGAAGTGTATCTATAACCTGTGGAGTATATGCTATTACTCCCTCTGGCACTGTTACAGTAATAGTATAAGTTATATCATCTCCGATTTCTCCTTCTAAAATTGAAGCTCCTTTTTCTATAATTAAGGTTTGTGACCTAATTTGTACCGTATTTGTATTAGTTGGACCAAAACCTATCCCAAATCCGTTGTTATTTGAATTATAAGTAAATGTTCCTAGATTAGGTATTGTTACATTTGCAGGGACTCCAGGAAGTGTTTCAACTCTAAATGTTAAAACTGCAGTTCCTTGTTCTACAATAGAATCAATATTCCAAGTAATTGTTCCTCCAGTTTCTGAAGCAGTACCTAATGTTGTCTGAATAGAACCTGGTACAAAGGAAAGTAGTGGATCTAATGTATCTGTTAATTCTATATCAAAGGCTGATATTTCCCCAATATTTCTAAGAGTTATTCTGTATTCTATAATATCTCCTACATCATATTGCCTTACTGCAGTGGTAAAATTATTATTTCTAGTAACATTTCTTTGCTCTTTAACTCCTGTTAAATATGGAACCTTTACTAACAAGTTTTCCGAAGTACTAACAGGAATAGCTGGTGTTCCCATAGCATCTATATCCCAACTAACAGTAACATCATTCTGTTGACTATCAACATACTTCCTGCAAATCAAAGTTATGTACCAGGTAGTTGGGCACCAGGAGTTGTAGTAGTTAATGAAAATGAATTGACTTTTACTGATGGTGCAGCTTTTAGAGAAGGACCATACAATCAAGTATATACTTTTGATGCAATAGTGACCGGTGGAACTACAAATGATCCATATACAGAGATTCAAACAAATGTAACAAATGTCCTTTGGGATGTTACACCTTTAGGACCACAACAAACAAACTCTGCTTCAAAAGATATAGATGTTAATGTACCTCATATAATCGCTGAAAAAAGACAAAGAAATGCTACCAAAGGTGGAGCATTTACAAAATTGGCATTAACTAACGTTGATGTTGGAGACATTATAGAGTATGAGATAACTATTACTAATGATGGAGAAAATACAGCCTATAGTATAGTTACCATTGATGATTTAGATTTAGCATTTACATTTAATAGTTTAGTTAGTATTCCACCAGGAGTAATAACTACACCAGTAGGACCCGGAGGTCAAGTACGTTGGGAGTTAAATCCGCCAGATTCATTAGCAGTTGGAGCTTCCTTGACCTTGATATTTGCAGTAGAAGTAAATGTAGGATTTTCACCTGGAGATACTATAGTTAATCAAAGTTCAACAGAATATGAATCATCAGATACACCTGACTCTATTACATTAGGACCTTCACTTTCTAATCAAGTTACACTAAATTTAACATTACCTATTATCACTAAATCTGTAAACAAACAAGCGCATCTTGTTGGAGATATAGTTGAATATACAGTTGAATTTACTATACCAGAGGGCGGGATTGTTTATGATGTTCAGGTGAAAGATTTACTACCAGCTACTCAAAGCTATGTAGTTGGCTCTTTATATAAACAAGTGAATGCAGATCCTCTAGTGCAGATAAATCCAATTCAGATACTACCAGAGCTAATATTTGAAAATCCAACGGATATAGATGCATCATTAGAAGAAATTACAATTAGATATTTCTTTGAAGCTACTATAGATTCTATTGTTAATACTCCTGAGGATATTCAAACCAACACGAGCACTATATATTGGAATGAGCAATCTGGGGCTGACCCTGGAACTCCGCAAAGTGACTCTGTAGATATCTATGTAACAAATACAATTCCTTTAACAGAAAAAGCTCAAAGAAACTTTACAGAAGGTGGAGCATTTACAATATTGCCAATCAATGCTGCAGTTGGAGATATCATTTATTATAGATACGAGGTCACTAACAATAGTGCAAATTCAATATACAATGTAGTCATAGAAGATGTATTAGACCAATTTATACAAACGGTAGGCCCAGTTTCAATACCAGCAACAGGTGTTTTTCTGCAAACAGGAAATACGATAAAAATATCAATAACAGAAATAGCTGCATCTGACACAGTTACTGCAATAGTTGCCTATAGAGTTATCCAAGGAATAGGAACAGAAGGAATTATTCCTAATAGTCTTACAACAACTTATGATGTAAATAATACAACACCTAACTTGCAATATGGACCAATAGATAGTAATGAAGTACAGCTTATATTACCACCTTTATCCGTCAATAAAAGGGTAGATTTAGAGACGGTAGAAATAGGGCAAATAATAGAATACTTTATAGATGTAACTGTTCCAAATGGAACAATAGCATATAATGTAGCAGTTGTAGACACATTACCAGCAGGTCAAATATATGTTGGAGAAGCTGCCATCGATGGTGTTCAAACTTTTCCAAGCATTTCAGGCCAAATAGTAACATTTGCACCAATAGAGATAGATGCTACTAGTGGAGAAAAAACTGTAGTATTTTCATTTAAAGCAAGGGTAGTAACAGGAGAGTTAGAAGCTCCATATACAGAGATTCAAACTAATAATGTAGAAGTTAATTATGAAACTGATCCTTTAGGTACTGAAGGTACTCCACAAAATGCATCTAAAGATGTAACTGTAAACAGTCCAAATGTGTTTATAGCTAAGTCACAAAGAAATGTTACAAAAGATACTGGTTATACAACAGATGTAATAAATGTAGATGCTGGAGACGTACTTGAATTTAAGATTGTTGCTCATAACTTTGGATTAGCAAGTGCATATAATATTTTAATAACAGATGATCTAGGTCAATTCGAAGAATTTGTTAGTATCGAATCAGTGTCTTTGGGAAATGCAAATTATGATTTAGGGACAAATACAGTTATATGGACTATAGATACATTGTTAGCTGGAAGTATAGAAACCTTAATAATTAGGGTAAGAGTTAAAGGAGGAATATCAGCAGGAGGAACTAACAACAATATAGCTAATGGTATTTATGATACTAATACTGTAACTCCTATAACTTTAGGACCAATATCATCAAATGAAGTAATACAAAGATATCCAAATATAAGAATATCCAAAACAAGTGATATTACGTATGCGGTAATAGGAGATATTATAACTTATACAGTTGAATTTACAATTCCTAAAGGAACTGTAATATATAATGGGCAGTTTACTGATGTAATTCCAATAGGTCAACAATATAACGATAATGCAACTTTAAATGGAAATCCTGTAATAGCACAAGTAAATGGTCAATCTATTGCTTTTCCATCTGTCCCATTTGCTCAGGCTGGAGAAGAAGACTTAGTCTTTGTATATACATTTGAAACTAAGGTTATATCAGCAAATCCAGACAATATAACATTAGTAGAAGTTCAAACTAATAATGCTCAAGGAAATTGGGGGCTTGCTCCAGATATACCTGCTACACCAGTAAATTCAACAGATGATATAATAGTAACAGATAGCTTAATAGGTATAGAAAAATTACAAAGAAATGTAACTCAAGGTGAATTATTTACTGATTTAGGCATAGAAGGTTTTACAGAGGATATAATTGAATATAAACTAACTGTAACTAATACAGGTCTTAATACTGTTTATGATGTAAAAATAACTGATGATTTACCTTTAGAGTTAGACTTTATTCAAACAATTAGTGTAGATAAAGGAACCATAACTGAATTGCCAAATAATTTCATCACATGGAATATACCAACTCTATTGCCAGGAGAAACTGCAGAAGCAGTAATTTCATTAGAGATAATATCTACTGAAGAAAAAACTATTGAAAATATATCTTATGGGAAATTTAGAGTAACCTTAGCAAATCCAAATTACTTTGGCAATATACCATCAAATACAGTGGAAATAGATTTGCTAGGACCACCATTTAGCTTTTTACCAGTACCTGAAAACAGAGAATCCGATACAGAAGCTATTTCATATGGAGTAGGAGGATGTGCAGGTAAAGTTGGTTATGAATTATTAAGTGAATCTTCTCAACCAACTTCGTATATGCTGTCTATTGACCCATTAATTGTTGATTATGACATTTATATTGACAATGTATTTGTTACTTCAGTAAGCAAGAATACACCTTATTCAGATACTCCAAATCAACTTAAGGATTTATTACAGGGAGATAGCAGATTAATCGAATTAAGATATTACACACCAAAAGATATTGCACCTGGTACAATAGATACATTTAATATAACTGCGTCAGCAAGCACTTCTAAAACAATAAGTACTGATATATTATTTGGAGCAGTAAATATAAGCTTAAAATATAAGACATTTGTTTATAGTAATAGCTATGATGTTGAATACACTATAATTGTCAATGTATTAGAAAATATTAAGGTTTATGATTTTAATTTAGTAAGTATTTTTAGCAATGTTTTCACTTTTGAAGATGCTACTTTAGATGGGAACCCAATAATTCCAGTGGTTAATAATAATATGGTTACATTTCATAATATATCTGAAATAGAAGGACCTGAAACATTAGTATATAAATATAGAGTATCAACAGAAGATATGAAAGATGTATCTACTGGCTATGCTAGAATTGTAGAAGCTTATGGATTATTTAAGTCATCTGAAACATTTGAAGATAGATGTAGAATAAATGCAAAATTTATTAATACTATCAAAAATGAATGCATTATAGCTGACAAGGTATATTCACAATGTCAAAATCGTGTTTGTTTTGAAAATATACCATTAAATACCCCTGATAGTTTTTATTATGATAGTATTAGTTTTGATAATGGGAATATAATTCCCGGTACGTTAAAGATTGAAAGTATAAAAGATAGAACTAATTTCAAAAGAGTAACCTTCGACGTATCTGTTCCTTATAAAATAATTTTTAGGGATAGCGAAGGTAATACAATTACAAAACATAGGACACTACCTGTTTACAATATAGACGTTGTACTATATATGCCAGATACTAGAGATGAGATTAAGTTTAGAGTAATTCTTGACACTTTAAGTGAACTTTTACGAGTAGATAAAGAAAATAACACAATAACAGTTGGTGTATTTAATAAAATTTCAGTGGCTTTAAGAGTTCAGCTTTTTATGCCTGTATTTGACTACTGTGATATACCACCTATTTGTGAAGATTATAATCAATGTATCTTTGAAGATTGGTTAGAGTAATGGTTGATTTAAATGTGTCAGATTATATTATACAATCTGACACATTTAATATTATTTCTTAATGCATTTATTCACCTAAGGTAATTAATTTGCATAAACTGTTATATAAGTAGGCTAAAAGGTTATCGAGGTGATAAATGTGATAAATATTGATGGAAAACTTATTGTTGCAAATGCTGAAGGTGATTCTTTATCTATTATAGATCTAAAAGACGGATTTAAAATAGAAAATATATATTTATCTGAGTTATTAAGAGAATTTATGAATAGTTCGGAAAATGCTAATATTCCATGTATGGGTCCACATGAAATAGTTTATAACAAAAATAAAGGTAAAATATATTCAATAAATTCATATAATAATAGTATTTTTAAAATCGATCTAAAAAGTAAAATATTAGAAAACATGGTGCTTGTTGGTTGTTTTCCTAGCCACCTTAAAATATGTAATGGAAATATGTATATAACAAATAGTGATTCAAATTCGATATCTGTTGTTGATGAAGATAAATTTGATTTAATTGAAAATATACCTGTAGATGAAAAACCTCATGGGATAGAAGTAGATACATCTAATGCAAAGGTTTATGTAGCTAATAACAATGGACATAGCATTAATATCATAGACTTAAAAAGTACGAAAATAGATAGAATAAAACTCAATTGTAATCCATTACACCTTTACTATCAAAATGGTAATATATATATATTATCATCAGCTAATGGTACTAATAGTAAAATAGCGCTATTAAATTTAGATACAACTACAATTCAAAAGATCGTAGAAATAGAGGGTGTCATAATAGATTTAGTTATAATTGAAAAAAAAGATATATTGTTTGTAACAAATGCTGAAAATGGCTATTTATATAAAATTGATTTAAATGAGTCAAAAGTTGTGGATAAATATTATTTAGGAGGAATGCCTAATAACATTATAAAAGATGATTTTGGTTATTTATATATAACAAATGGACTTAATGATACTGTTTCTATTTTTGACTCAAATCAAGGGAAAATAATAAAAATATTAAAAGTGGGTAAAGATCCAAATGGTTTAATAATTGTCTAAAAAACTTTATTCATAATAAATTATTTGTTGTTAATGAGCAAATTAAGTACCTTTTCATATATTTCTTGAGGATTATTTTTCCATGTTTCACATATCATTTTTGCTTGTTTATTTGATACTACATTTAATGACAAGTTAAATAAAGTTATATCTTTTTCTATTACTTTAAGAGTGACAATGTATTCTGATTTATTTTTTCTATAATAATTACCAATGATTTGAGTTTCTTTAATCATTTCATTTCGTTTGATATTATATTTTTGCTCAATATCTTTTTTTATATTTTCTGGGATCCTATCCTTAAAGTAATCTAAAGTTTTAATTCCTTTTTGAGTTATTTCATAATATTCATGACCGTTTTGACTGTAAAATTTAATAAAATTTGAAGAAATAAGTTCACTTAGATATTGCTGAACCATAAAATAGTTCATATAGTTGTTTTCTAAAACAAATTGAGTAATTCCAGAGTTATCCATGGGAATATCTGCAATATCTATAATATATAATATTATAAGTTTATTTTGAGCTAGTTCTTTTGTATTTTCATTAAACATTTTTTCACCTTCTTAATAATAATGCTATTCTTTTTAGGCTACTATTTAGGCTATTATAATGAAATTATAATAAAATTATACCATATTACAAAGAAGAGGTGTAGATACTACACCTCTTCTTTGTAATTAAAAAATAAAATAATTGTTGTAAAGAAAAAATTTAAGAAATTGAATTTTTTAGTTTCTAATTAATCTCTAAATGCATAAATTAATAAATTTATTATTTTATAAAGGCTGTATCAAAATACTATTTTTAATACAGCCTTATATAAAAACATCTAGCTAGATGTTACATTATTAATTTGCTCTTTAAACTGATAACATATACTAGAAATAATAAGTTTTAATAATAATTATTGGATTTAAAGTACATAAATTTTATATTAAGGTAAATTTTATACATAAAAAATTAAGATATATTTATCTAGCTAATATGTAAAAAATAATATATACTATAGATACGGGAAAACAAGCATTAAAATTAAAATAACTCTAATAATAATCAATTTTATGTTTTGATATTTAAATTGGATTATTATATAATAAGACGATGTTAGAAAGGAGAATTATTGCATGAACAAAAGAAGAACATTTACTTATTTTTTCATTCTTGTTTTGACAATGTTTATTATTATTAGCTGTAGTAATCAAAAGGATGTAGCAAATTATAGTTCTGATATTACTAATACAGAACATGATGATAAAAGTGTAGTTAGTTCAAATGAAGATGTACAGCAGAAGGAAGATATTCAAGAAAATACTGAAAAAAATACTGAAGAAAATGTTGATCCTAAAGATTTAATAGACTTGTCATTGAAACCAAATGAAGCTGGAGAAGTAATGATACTTATGTACCATAATATTGGAGAAAAGGAATCTGACTGGGTAAGAACCCCTGATAATTTTAGAAAGGATTTACAAACTCTTTATGATAAAGGTTATAGACCTATTTCATTAAAGGATTTTGTTAATAACAATATTACTATTGAAGCAGGGTATACTCCAATAGTAATAACTTTTGATGACGGAAATAGAAATAATTTTAATATAATTGAAAAGGATGGAGAAAAAATAATTGATCCCAATTGTGCTGTAGGTATTTTAAAAGATTTTGAAAAAAGTCATCCAGATTTTAAAGTTACTGCTACTTTTTTTATCAATGGGACAAGACCTTTTAGACAAGATGAGCTAATTGAATATAAATTAAAATATCTTGTTGAAAATGGTTTTGATGTAGGAAATCATACTATAGGCCACAATGATATGTCTAAAATTAATGACCCAGAAGAGATTCAGAGAGCTATTGCTAAAGAAGTTGAGTTTATCAAAAAATATTTACCTAATTATGATGTAAATACTTATGCTTTATGCAACGGAGGAAGACCAAAAAACAAAGATTTATTACCATTACTTGTTGAAGGAGAGTATGATGGTATATATTATAAAAATATTGCTATATTAAATGTTGGCGCTAGACCGTCTTTATCTCCTATTAATAAGGAATTTAACCCTTATTCAATCCCTAGAGTTAGGGCAAGTGAAATGAATGTTGATAATTTAGGGTTATACGATTGGTTAAATAGATTTGATAAGTATCCAGAAAAAAAATTTATTAGCGATGGTAATTCTGATATAGTTACTGTACCAAAAGCTTATGAGTCAAATATTGATATGGAAAAAGTAAAAGATAAAGTTTTATACTTATATTAAAGGTCAAAATTTTGCAAGTTATAAATTTTTTAACTCCGGTATTTTGGACTTTTAGTTGAATTTAAACTTGCAAAATTTCTTGAATTATTTTATTATGCAATTTCCTCATTGGGTTATTTTTTTTGATAAATTAGCTAGGAAATTTGAAAAAGGGAGAAGAAATAAAGTCGTTGATACATTGAAAATTGTGTGTGCATTAGCTATCTGTCTTGCTGGATTTTCAGGAGATATTATATATGAAATTTGTGCAAGAACATCTGTGAAAAAATAGAATATCATTACTCCTATTATATTAAACAGTATGTGTACTATTGCTGCTTGTTTACCTGATTTATTGGCAATAATGCACCCAAGTAATGAAGTTACGCATGTACCTATGTTTTCACCAAGGAGTATTGGAATAGCAGTATTTACACTAACAATATTATTAGAAACTAATGCTTGAAGTATACCTATGCCCATGCTACTGCTTTGTAAAACAATGGTAATAAATATACCTAGCAATACTCCTATTAACTTTTTCTTTCCTATTTTTATTATTATATTAGAAAAGAAACTTATATCTTTAACAATTATTATTGATATGGACATTATTTCAAAACCTGTAAATATTAAGCTTAGGCTTAGAATAATTTTTGAAATTACTTTAAATTGGTTTTTTCTTGGAAATATCATAAGTATTAAAGATAAAATATATAAAAATATTATATATTTTTTAAAATTAAATGATAATAATTGACCAGTTATAGTTGTTCCTATATTTGTACCCATAATAATTGGGACAGCACTGTGTACTGATATAAGATTATTATGTACTAAACTTATTATAATTAGGGTAGTAGCGCTACTACTTTGTAATATAGCGGTTACTACTAGTCCTATCATAAGTGAAGTAATTTTATTCTTGGTAATTTTGCCAAGCTTTTTTTTTACAGATCTGGAAATAGTATTTTTAAATGAACAAGTCATTAAATTCATTCCGCAAAGAAATATTATTACCCCGCTGCAAAAATATAATATAAAAGAATTTATTTTCATGTTAAATGTAATCCTCCTAATTATACGATTTTATCATCTAATATATATTAGAAAAATCAATAAATAATTATTGAAACATTTTATATCAATGTAATATTAAAAAATATATAGAATAAATTATAATAACATTGTAATTATTGGGGGGGATAGTTTGAAAATATTTTTATTGCATAAAAATATTATACTAAGAGTAATATTAATATTAGTAGTTATTCTAGGTTCTGTAGCTTATACTAGCTATAATAATGGAGGAATAGTTATAAGTGTGTTTTCTACTGGAAGAGAATTGCCAATTTATTCAGTAGAGACTGATGACAAAAAAATTGCTATAAGTTTTGATGCTGCATGGGGAGACCAATATACTGAAGAAATATTAGACATACTCGATAAGTATGACGTAAAAGCAACTTTTTTTCTAGTTGGATTTTGGGTAGATAAATATCCAGATATGGTAAAAAAAATAAATGCTAGAGGTCATGAAATTGGGAATCATTCTACAAACCATCCATATATGTCAAAACTTTCAAAAGAGAAAATAATTAATGAATTAAAAAATACTGAAGATAAGATAAAAGAATTAACTGGTAAAAGAACAATATTATTTAGGCCTCCTTTTGGAGATTACAATAATTTACTTATTAAAACATGTAGAGAACAAAATTATTACCCTATACAGTGGGATGTAGATTCTCTTGATTGGAAGGAATTGGGGGTTCAACCTGTAGTTGACAGAGTAACTAGAAATGTTAGAAAAGGCTCCATTGTGCTTTTTCACAATAATGCTAAATATATATCTCAATATCTTCCTATAGTTTTGGAAAAGCTTAAATCTGATGGATATGAAATAGTACCTGTATCAGAATTGATATATAAGGATGGTTATTACATTGACAATACTGGGAGACAAAAACTAAAGTAAGGAGGCAAAATGCCTCCTTTTAGATTATGACCTTCCTAGATTTGAGTATATATCATTTTTATCTTTTAAATTTTTATTTTTCTTCTTTTTTACTTTTATCATGTGTTCTTTACCTAATTCTTCTTTAAATGATTCTAATGCACTTTTAGCATTTAAAGATACATTTTTCTTTTTCATAACTTTTCACCTCTTTTTAATATTTTATATTAAGTTTGTGTAGTTTTTTCATATATATTATTTGAATTTCAAGCATGAAATATCACAGTTTTCGTTAATTAAAAAAAGACCATTTTTTGAAAAAAGCAGGAATTTTTAAATTAATGTCAAATATTAGTTATAAAGAAAATTCTGTAAACTATATTACAAAAGACAAATTAATAATAAAACTCATCATATTATTTTATTCACTTGAATAAGTATTATTATAGATTGATTAAAACACATAAGAATAGTAAAGGGGGAGCTGAAAATATATGACTGATAAGGTTATTAATACTAATGTATTGACTATTGTTGGTAAGGTAGCTAGCGAAAAAAAGTTTAGTCATGAAATGTATGGCGAAGGGTTTTATGTATTTGATGTAGAAGTTCCAAGATTAAGCGATTATTCAGATGTTTTGCCTGTAACTATATCTGAACGGTTACTTGTTGGGCTAGATTTTAAGCTAGGTGAGTACATTGTGATAGAAGGACAATTAAGGTCTTATAACAGGTATGTAAATGGAAATAATAAATTATTGCTTACTGTTTTTGCCAGAGATATATACTGTCCTCATGATGAAGAAGAAATTACAGAATTATTAAGAAAACCGAATGAAATATTCTTAGATGGGTACATATGTAAAGAACCTGTGTATAGGACTACCCCTTTTGGTAGAGAAATTACTGATTTACTAATAGCAGTAAATAGGCCATATAATAAATCTGATTACATACCATGTATAGCTTGGGGAAGAAACGCTAGATATTGTGAAAAATTATTAATTGGAGACCATATAAAAATATGGGGAAGAATTCAAAGCCGTGAATACCAAAAAAAGTTACCAAAAGGAGAAACGATAACTAAGATTGCATATGAGGTTTCAATTTCTAAATTAGAGTACCTAAAAGAAGATAACAATAGAGAAGGTAAAACCGATTAATATCAAAACAAGATCTATTATAGATCTTGTTTTTTGGTATAATAAAGCTGGAGGTGTTTAGATGAATTATAAAATAATGATAATTATAATTTTTTTTATAATTCTTATTAGTATACAATATTCGTTAAATAAGATAATTTATGAATTAAAGGACATAAAAAAAAGTATAATGGCTAAAAAATTTAGAGATTGAAAAAAGAGCAGGTGTTATGCATGAATAGGATATTTAAGGCTATAGATAAAACACTTGAAAAATTTAATGGTGTTTATAGTCAAAGTAAATTAGAATCAATAATTATTAATTCAATCATATCGCTAGTTACTGATGCTATTAATTATGAAAGTAATAATATTGATAATAGGAAAATCAAGCAAATACGCTATTTTTTAAAACAGCAATTAAGTAATGTAGATTTAAGTAATGAAGATATAATTATGTACTCATATGAATATATAAATGAGAATAAAAGTAAAAGAGAAAAATATGGCATATACTATACGCCAAAATGGATAGTTAAGTATATTGTTGATAGTATTATGAATGAATTAATAAAGAATAAAAAAGACATTTCAAAAATAAAAATACTAGAACCTGCTTGTGGATGTGGGAATTTTTTATTATATGTTTTTGATAAAATATTTTATTGGTATAAAAATAATACTACTTTAGCTGATAAAATAATTGTTAGGCAGATTATTGAAGAAAACTTATATGGGGTTGATATAGATAGCGAAGCATTAAAAATATATGAAATTTTATTGTCTATTAGAGCATATAAAAAAACAGGATTAGTTGATAAATTTCATTTAAATTTACTTAATACTGATTTTTTAAAAAAACATCGATTTGATTCTCTTGATTTTGATGTTATTTTAGGGAATCCTCCATATTTAGAAAACAGACGGATAAATAAGTATTTTGATAAAGACTACTATAAAAAGGAATATTTAACAGCTGTTGGAAGATTTGACTTATATAGCTTATTTATTGAAAAATCAATAAACCTTTTAAAAAAACAAGGAAAGTTAGGTTTTATTATTCCAGGTAATTTGCTTTCGAATAATAATTTTTCTTTAGTTAGAAAATTTATATTGGACAAGACATGTATTAATGAAATAGTATATTTAGGGGAAGGAATATTCAGAAATGTAGGAATGAATATGGCAATAATTATATTAGTGAAAAGTAATAAAGGATTTGACAACATAATTAAATGTTTAAAGGGAAGAGAGAATTTAGACAATGGGTTAAAACCTAGATATAGATATATACCTCAAAAAAATTACACGAAAACACTAAAAAATGTATTTGATATAGAGTCATCAGATATAACTTTTAAAATAAGAGAAAGGATTTTTAGTAATGAGTATTTAAAGATAAATGATATTTGTGAGGTAGTTGCTGGAATAGCTACGGGAAATGTAAGAAAAAAACTTATAACAAGGAATAAGAATATTCCTAATGCTAAAAAAGTTTTAAAAGGTAAAGATGTTTTTACCTACTGTTATAAATGGTCTGGAGATTATTTTATTGACAATAAAGATTTAATAGATAAATCAAAAGGCGAGTATGCAACTTTTATGAGAAAAGAGTTTATACATAACGAAAAAATATTAATAAGGCAGACTGCTGATAGATTTATATGTGCTTATGATAACAATGGTTTTTATATTTTGAATACTCTTTATTCGCTTATATTGAGACAAGATTATCAAAATAAAATTAGTTTAAAATATGTACTTGGATTTTTAAATTCAATGTTTAATAATTATCTTTACAAGACTCTCGTTAGGGAAAATGGAAAGATTTTTCCACAACTTAAGATTTTTCATATTCAGAATAGCCCTATTAAAATATGCGAAAATAATATTAAAGAAAAGATCGAAACACTTGTTGATAAAATTATATTTCATAAAATAAAGCTGATAAACTCTGATATTGATCAAGAAAATATCTATAGAATTCAGATAAAAATTGAATTGTTGCAAAATAAATTAGATGATATTATATTTAAAGTTTTTAATTTAAGTGAAGAAGAAATACAAGATATAAAAAGAGAATTGGGACAATCTCCTATAGAGTATGAAATTCAAAAACATTTTAATTTAAATGCAGTAAAAGAAGATATTAAAAAATATGGTAATATAATAAAAGTATGCAAAAAACATAAAGTAAATCCTTTGTGTTTATACGATGTTAATTAAATAAAGTTTTTTTAAATAATTCCTTAATTAGAACGATATATGGCTAAACTATTGACAAATTGAAAATATTGAACTAGAATTAGTTTCAAAACACATAGGATATTTTTCTATTGATTTTATTATTGATGATTTGTGATGTAGTACCAATATTAGGGGGTGAGTATGATTTTAAGTGAAAGAAAGAAAAGAATATTAATTAAAAAAGAAGATATTAGCTGTAAAATTAAAGAATTAGGTGAAAAGATTTCTCAAGACTATAGTGAAAAAAGCTTATTAATTGTTTCATTATTAAAAGGAAGCTTTATCTTTACTGCTGATTTAGTTAGAGAAATCAATATACCAGTTCAAATCGAATTTATGACTACATCTAGTTATGGCAATGAGGAAGAAAGTAGTGGTAAAGTCAATATACTTAGTGATTTAAAAGCTGATGTAAGAGATAGAGATGTGTTAATAGTTGATGATATTATGGATTCAGGTCTTACTATGGATAGTATAATTAAGCATTTAAATAAGCTTGGACCTAAAAGTATTAAATCATGTGTATTTTTAGACAAGCCAGATAGAAGAAGAGTTGATTTAAAACCTGATTATGTTGGATTTACTATACCTGATGTATTTATTGTTGGATATGGTTTAAATTATGGAGATTATTTTAGAAATATACCTTATATTTTTACATTTGATGAATAAAAATTCAAAGTGGTTTACCACTTTGAATTTTTAGCTTGTTATAATATTATTATTAGTTGAGTAAATTGCATAATAAAATCTTTCGAGAAATTTTGACTTTGTATTAATTATGCAATTTATTCAGTTTAAGTTTATTAAATCATCCATACTATATAGTCCTTTATCTTTTGTAACGATATATTTTGCTGCTTTTATAGCACCTTTAGCAAAGATAACCTTTGAAGAAGCAGTATGTTTTAATTCGATTATTTCGTCAGGTCCTGCAAAAATAACTGTATGCTCTCCAACTATTGTACCACCACGTATTGCGTGTATACCTATTTCATTTTTTTCTCTCTTATTGTTACTTGTGTGTCTTCCAAAGACAAATTTCGTGGAATTGCCTAATTCTTCATCTATTTTATTTGCTATCATATATGCGGTACCACTTGGAGAATCAATTTTCATTCTGTGATGTTTTTCTATAATTTCTATATCAAAACTATCCTTTAAGATAGATGCAGCTTGTTTAGCGAGAGATATTAATATGTTGATACCTAGGGACATATTAGAAGAGTAAAAAATAGGTATTTTCATGCTAGCATCTTTAATTTTTTCTAAAGATTTGGTTGAAAAACCTGTAGTTGCTATTACAAGAGCATTTTTATTTTCTATTGAATAATCTAATAAATTATTAATACATGCTGGGTTAGAAAAATCTATAATAACATCTGCTTTTTCTAAACAATTATTTATATTATTAAAAACAGGGAAGGTATTACTATGTTTTTGAGTATCTTTGTCTATACCAGCTACTATTTTTATATCGGATTCTTTTTTAATTTCATTGGATAATACTTGACCCATTTTTCCATTACATCCATTTATAATTACTTTTATCATGTTATTTCCTCCTTATGGATAAACCATAGGATTCCATTTCTCTAATTAAAATATTGAGGTTATTTTCTGACATTGATGTTAATGGTAATCTTAGTTTTCCAACATCCATTCCCAATAAGTTCATAGCAGTTTTTATTGGAATTGGATTTGTTTCAACAAACAAAGCATCAATCAATCCTTTCATTTTAAGTTGAAGATTTTTTGCTTCTTCAAAATTGCCATTTAAGAAATTTATAACCATATCATGAGTATCTTTAGGTAGAATATTAGCTACAACAGAAATAACACCTTTGCCTCCTACAGAAAGAAGTGGAACAACCATATCGTCATTTCCTGAATATATAAAGAAATCATCTGGGCATAGGCGTGCTATTTCTACGATTTGACTTATATTTCCACTTGCTTCTTTGACAGCTTTAATATTAGGATGTTTAGCTAATTCTTTTAATGTTTCTGGTAACACGTTAAGTCCTGTTCTACTAGGAACGTTATATACTATTATTGGTATATTAACATTATTAGCTATTGTGTTATAATGTTCGATAATTCCTTTTTGAGTAGTTTTATTATAATATGGGGTTACTATAAGCAAAGCGTCTGAACCAACTTTTTCAGCATATTTGCTCAATTCAATTACATGTTTAGTATTATTGCTTCCTGTTCCAGCTACAACTGGTATTCTACCATTTACTTTTTCTACAGTAAACTTTATTGCAGATTTTTTTTCTTCTTCAGACATAGTAGAAGATTCACCTGTTGTACCACATATAATGATAGCGTCAGTATTTTGACTTATATGCCATTCTATTAGCTCACCTAATCTACTAAAATTGATACCATCATCATTAAACGGTGTTACTATTGCAACTCCGGAGCCTTTAAATAAAACCATTTTATTCCCTCCTTAAACTATTTAACAAAAAAATTTTTCAAGTAATAATTCAGCTATTTGTACTGTATTAGTCGCAGCTCCTTTTCTAATGTTGTCTGCTACAATCCACATGTTAATTCCGTTTTCCAAACTAAAATCTCTTCTAATTCTGCCTACAAAAATTTCATCTTTATTCTCAGAATTTATTGCCATTGGATAAATGTTGTTTTGAATGTCATCTTGTACAATTACACCTCTGCTGTTTCTTAGTATTTCTTTTATTTCTTCAATTTTAAAAGATTTGCTAAATTCTAAGTTAACTGATACACTATGACCATATTTAACTGGGACTCTTACAGCAGTTGCAGTTATTTTTAATTGTGAATCGTGTAGTATTTTTTTTGTTTCATTTATCATTTTCATTTCTTCCCTTGTATATCCATTTTCTATAAAAACATCAATATGTGGCAAGCAGTTATATGCAATAGGGTGAGGATATTTTTGTGGTGGAATTCCTTTTATACCATTTTCTAAATCATTAATTCCACCTATTCCAGACCCTGAAACTGCTTGATAAGTAGAGTATATTATTCTTTTTATGTGTAGCAAGTCGTGTAATGGTTTAAGAGGTACAACGCATTGTATTGTTGAACAGTTAGGATTTGCAATTATCCCTTTGTTCCATTTTACGTCTTCAGGATTAACTTCAGGAACAACTAATGGCACTTCTTTACTCATTCTCCAAGCACTACTGTTATCGATTACTATAACACCATTATCTTTAGCTATTGGTGCAAATTTTTTACTTATTTTACTACCAGCTGAAAATAGTGCGATATCTATATCTTTTTTAAAAGAATGTTCATTTAGTTCTTCTACTGTGTATATTTTATCATTAAACACTAACTTTTGTCCTTTAGACTTAGATGATGCAAAGAGATATAAATTGTTGATTGGGAATTTTTTTTCTTCCAGTACTTTTATGAAAGTTCTTCCTACCATTCCTGTGGCACCAACGATTGCTAAATTTACTCCATTCATATTTACCACCTCTTGTATATTTTTTGCTGTTAATATAGTATATAGTAGTAAGGTCTATATGGTTAATAATCTACATAATTTTTATAACTAAATAATAAATATTTTATGAGAAAATTGTAGAATTAGTATAAGGTAAAAATTTGTAACTAATATTTTACCTTTCACCTAAAATATAGTGGAGAGATGGAGGTAGATAACCATAAGTAAATCATTATAAAGAGTGTGAAATGATATATTTGAACTTTTTTTGAAAGGATGATAATAATGAATAAAACTAGGAAATCTTCAATAATAGAAGCAAATTATTTTTATTTATTTATTGGACTATTGCTTATATTTATTGGTACTATAGTGCAAAAGCGGGAATTATATTCTGGACTTATTATTACTGAATATGTTCTAATATTGCTACCAACTATATTGTTTGTTTTAATAAGAGGTTACAATTTTAAAGATATTTTTATGATTAATAAAATTAATGTGAAACAAATATTAATGATACCTTTAATAACTATATTGATTTATCCAGTTGGAGTATTTTTTAATTATATTTTTATATTATTCATAAATCATTTTGGTGAGATAAATCCTGTCACCATTCCTATACCACAAAGTGGAATAGAACTTTTTAAGAGCTTTATAATAATTGCTTTATCTGCAGGGATATGTGAAGAGGCTTTATTTAGAGGTTTTATTATGAGTTCCTATAAAAAAGCTGGGAAAAAAAAGGCGATTTTAGTTTCGGCAGTTTTATTTGGCATATTTCACTACAATATTCAAAATCTTATAGCTCCAATTATTTTGGGCATAGTTTTTGGATATATGGTTTATAAGACTAATTCTATTTTTTCTTCAATGATTGCTCACATTACTAATAATTCAATAGCATTATTAATAAGTTATTTTTTAATGAAGTCAAATACTTATGTAGAACAATCTCAAGATATGGTTACCAATATGCCGTCGGGAATTTATCTTATAATTGGAGCAATATTTTTAGGAATTATAGCGGTTGTTTGTGGGATATTAGCTTTTTTATTACTTAAAAATTTGCCTGAAACAATAAGTAAAAATGAGGAAGAAATAAATGTAGAATATGTAGAAGTTAAATCAAAAGGAAAAATATTTTTGGAAATTTTACCTTTGTTGATTATTTTAATTATATATTATTTGATTCATGTACTTTTCTAGCCATTAAATGCACCAAAAATATCCATAAAAAAGAACTTACTACTATAGTAAGTTCTTTTTTATGGATATTAAAATACGATTGTTAAATGATAAGTTTATATAATTTGTAGATGAGATTGATTTTGTTGGGATTATTTTATTATGTAATTTTCTATATAAAAAAGAATAATATAAATTTATGTTCGCATAATAATTATGAAGGAGGGGAAATATGTCTAAAAAAACAAAAAGAAAAGATAAGGAAAATACTTTAAAAAATAAAATGAAATATGAAATAGCACAAGAATTAGGATTGCTTGATAAAATTAAAGATGTTGGATGGGGAGGTCTTACAGCAAAGGAATCTGGACGTATTGGGGGGATTATGACATCGAGAAAAAAGAAAAAAACTAAGTGATTTGGGTATGTAATTAGAATATGGTATAATTTACTTATAATTAAGTTTTCTAGGGGGGCAAGACTATGGATAAAGAAAAACTTGATAAATTATATAAAATGATAAAAACTTCGAAGTCAACAATGGTGCTAACAGGAGCAGGTATGTCAACTGAAAGCGGAATTCCTGATTTTAGAAGTCCAAAAACAGGACTTTGGGAAAAGATGGATCCAATGGAAGCACTATCTACAGAAGTATTGTATAATAACCCAAAAAAATTTTATAAAGTAGGTTATAAAATTTTGCTAAGTATGAAAGATGCACAACCAAATAAAGGACATTATGCATTAGCTGAAATGGAGAAAATGGGCTATATAGATGGTATTATAACACAAAATATTGACAATTTGCATCATAAGGCAGGCTCAAAATATATCCTTGAAGTTCATGGCCAAACTCGAACTGGAAGTTGTATAAATTGTGGTCAGAAGGTAGAATTAGACGTAATAACTGAAAAAGTTGATAAAGGACAAATACCACCTTTATGTGATTTATGTGGAGGTATATTAAGACCTGATGTTGTTTTCTTTGGTGATCAGCTTCCAGAAGATTTTAATATTGCTTGGGAAAAAGTCAAAAAAAGCGATTTACTTATTGTAATAGGTTCAAGTCTTACTGTTGTTCCAGTTAATTATCTTCCACAAATAGCTAAAAAAGTAGCAATAATAAATGTTGGAAAAACGGCTTACGATAGATATGCTGATGTAGTCATAAATGGTAAATGTGGATTAATATTAGATGAGTTATTAAATATGTTAAAGAAGGATAAGTAAGGTGGAACAGTATAGAGAGTTTGCACAGGTTTATGATCAATTAATAAAGAAAGATATAGATTATCATAGATGGTATCAGCGTATATTAGAAATATTTGCTAAATACAATCGTAAGCCTAAAACAATTTTAGAAATGGCATGTGGTACTGGCAATTTGACAAAATATTTGTGTGAGGACGGATATTCAGTAACAGCTTTTGATTATTCTGAAGAAATGCTTTCAATTGCTTATGATAAATTAAAACAATTTAAAAACTTAAATTTAATAAAACAAAATATGATTAATTTTAATATTGGTTTAAAATTTGATGCTATTTTATGTGTGTGTGATAGTATTAATTATATAAATGATTATAAAGATCTGTGTAAACTATTTATGAATATTAAAAATCACCTTAATGATAAAGGATTATTTATATTTGATATTAATTCATATCATAAACTAAAAGATATATTAGGAAATAACATTTTTATATATGATGATGAAGACATTTTTTATACTTGGGAAAATAACTTCGATGATAGTAGTAAATGCTGTGAATTTTATCTTACTTTTTTTATAAAAGAGGGAAATTTATATAGGAGGTTTGATGAAATACATGTTGAACGAGCATACGAAGAAAATGAAATTAAAGTTGCTTTGCAATGTGCTAACTTAAAATTATTAGGTATTTATGATGAATATAGTGAAAATCGTCCTAGTAAAAATAGTGAAAGATTAACTTTTATTGTTGAAAAAATTATGAATATTTAATAGTAATTTTGGGAATATTATTTGACAAGAGATAGTAATTGTGATAGACTTATTTAGAGTAGATTGAAGATGTGATTCTACATAGTCATCTGCCTTAATTTAAAGATGTATTGGAGGAATGTTTCAAATGGTAAAAGGTACAGTAAAATGGTTTAACGCTTCAAAGGGTTATGGTTTCATTTCAACTGAAAATGGAGATGACGTATTTGTTCATTATTCAGCTATTCAAGGAGATGGATTCAAAACTCTTGAAGAAGGTCAAAACGTAGAATTTGAAATCGTTGAAGGTTCAAAAGGCCCTCAAGCTACTAATGTTACAAAACTATAAGATAGGAAATAATTAAACTTTGACATATATAGTTTTTAACAGTAGCACAATTAGCCCCATATATTGGGGCTTTTAATTTTTCTATAGGAAATTTAGTTTTTTTGATATAATATATATGTCGATTTGTTGATAATATATGCAAAGTTTTAATACGATTATTTGAGTGTTTATGAATAAATAAATCTAGGAAGTGTTGTTTATAAGGGGGAAATTTAATTGAAGGCTATTATTATAGGTGCAGGGAAATTAGGATATAAATTAGCTGAGGCAATGATAAATAGTGATATTGATGTAACACTAGTAGATTCAAATCCAAAAGTTATTGAAAGGATAAAGGACCGTCTGGATGTGTTAACTGTTGTTGCTAATGGACTAGAAATTGAAATATTAAAAGAACTTAATGTTAAGTCTTATGATTTATTGATTGCATCGACAAGTAGTGATGAAACAAATACTATTGTATGCTATTTGGCTAAAAAACTTGGCTGTATAAAAACTATAGCGAGGATAAGAAATCCAGAATATATAGAAC
The DNA here is from genome assembly GCF_055378355.1 of Brassicibacter thermophilus. NCBI lineage: Bacteria > Bacillati > Bacillota > Tissierellia > Tissierellales > Thermohalobacteraceae > Brassicibacter > Brassicibacter thermophilus. The sequence goes on from NZ_AP042446.1 coordinate 1,263,668, forward strand.
AAATAGATTTTATTAAGAAAGAAATGTGTATAGATCACATAGTTAATCCTGATTTGGCAACAGCTAGTGAGATTTTGCGGTATTTATTAAAAAGTTATAATTTCCATTCAGGTAATTTTGCAAAAGGTAAAGTTCTGATGGTAGATTTTAAAATTAATCACATTAAAGAGTTTATTGGTAAAAAGATTATGGAACTTGATGATATGCAAGGATTGCTTATTTGTGCAATATCACGAAATGGCAATATTATTATACCTAATGGTTCAACAGAATTAATTGAAGATGATATTATTTATATTATAGGAAAAAGTGAAAACATTGATAATTTGGGACAAAAGTTTAATCTTATTGTTGAGAATAAAGGCATAAAAAGAGTCATGATTATAGGTGGAGGAAATATATCATATTATTTAGCTAAGCAACTGACCAATTCTAATATAAGTGTTACAATAATAGAACAAAATGAGGAAAGATGCCAATATTTAACTGATAAATTGGATAATGCTTTAATTATTCACGGGGATGGAACAGACATAAATTTATTAGAGGAAGAGGATTTATTATTAATGGACGCTTTTATAGGTGCAAGTGGATATGATGAGCAAAATTTGTTAATGTCTTTAATGGCTAAACAAGCTGGTGTAAGAAAAGTAATAGCAAAAATTAGTAGACCAAGTTATGTACACCTTATAGATAAGTTAGGAATTGATGTAGCTATAAATCCAATAAATATAACTGCAAGTGATATATTGAAATTTGTACGAGGAGGAAAAGTTGTTTCTGTTTCTCTACTTTTAGGAGGTCAAGCTGAGGTAATAGAAGTGATAATCAGCGAAAAATTGCCTATTGTTGGAAAGCAAATATCACAATTAGGATTACCAAAAGGTATAATAATAGGAGCCATTGTTCATGAAGATAAAGTTATAATTCCTGATGGAAAGACAGTTATTTATGGCAATGATAGACTAATTATTTTTTGCTTAACACAAAACATCCCAGAATTAGATTTATTTTTTAAGTATAAAAAAGGGAGGGCAATAAATGAACTATGGAATGGTAATAAAAGTATTAGGAAATTTATTACTCGTTGAAGCATTGTTGATGGTACCGTCTTTGTTAATATCTATTCATTATAATGAAAATGATATTTTAGCATTTATTATAAGTATAGCTTTAATAGCAATTATTGGATTTGTATTATCTAAAAAGTCGGTAAAAACCAGTAAAATAAAAGCAAAGGAAGGATTAACTATTGTAACTATAGGCTGGATACTAGTGTCTTTTTTTGGGTCTTTACCTTTTATTATTTCTAATAGTATTCCATCTTTTGTAGATGCTTTTTTTGAATCGGTTTCAGGTTTTACAACTACTGGTGCTACAATATTAGATGATATAGAAACATTACCAAAAGGAATATTATTTTGGAGGTCTTTTACTCATTGGATAGGTGGAATGGGTATACTGGTTTTTACTGTGGCGATTTTACCTACAATTGGAGTTGGTGGTTTTCAAATATTTAAAGCAGAGAGCCCTGGACCAACAGCAGATAAGATAACTCCAAGAATAAAAGATACTGCTAAAATTTTGTATATAACGTATATAACTATATCTGTTTTAGAAATAATATTACTTTCGTTAGGCAGGATGAATATATATGAAGCTTTTATTCATACTTTTGGAACAGTAGGAACAGGAGGTTTCTCTTCTAAAAACTTAAGTGTTGGTGCATTTAATAACACATATATATATATTGTTATTTCTATTTTTATGATACTATCTGGAGCTAAATTTTCACTTTATTTTTCACTATATAAAGGAAAATGGAAAGATGTTTTAAAAGATGAAGAATTAAAGTTTTATCTAGGAATAATATTTACAGCTACAATTTTAATTGGACTAAATTTATATTTTACATCTTACGATAAATTAGGATTTGCATTAAGAGATTCTTTATTTCAAGTAAGTTCAATTATAACAACAACTGGCTATAGCACAGTTGATTTTGATAAATGGTCAACTTTTAGTAAATCAATCCTATTTTTATTAATGTTTATTGGAGGATGTGCAGGTTCTACTGGTGGAGCAATAAAAAATATTCGTATTTTAGTTTTGCTAAAATTAGTAAAAAGAGAAACAGCTAAAGTATTTCATCCAAGGGCAGTAATGCCAATTAAAATTGGGCAAAAATCCATTTCAAATGATACGATTTCTAACATAACGAGTTTTTTTATTTTGTATGTTTTTTTATTTGTAATAGGCACGATATTTATTTCATTAGAAGGTATTGGATTAGAAAGTGCTTCTAGTGCTGTTGCTGCTTGTCTAGGTAATGTAGGGCCTGGGTTTAGTTTTGTCGGACCTTCGCATACATATAGTGGATTCAGCAAAATCAGCAAATTGTTTTTATCTTTTTTGATGCTTCTTGGTAGATTAGAATTATTTACGATTATTGCTTTTTTTGCTCCAAAAAATTGGAGGAATGAGATATAAATGCTTCAAGAGTATCGGTTTTCTTAGCTTGTTGTAACCTCTAGTTCATGTCTATGCTAATTTGAACTAGAGGTATTTTTTTACTACCTCCTAGTTTGTATATATAAATAAAATTGTTTCTTTTTTACTATTAGTGCATAATATGTTATTAACTAAAATATTAAGGAGGTAAGTATTTTGGAACCAATGATTGTTTCTTATGCAAGAGGAGATGTAAATGGGGATGGCATACCTGATACTTAGAGTATAATTTTAGTAGGCAAAAACAACAAAAATGAAAAAGATGCCCGAAAGCACCTTTAACATATATGAATCATCCAATATAATAGTAATTAATAAGAAAACTATAAAAGGGATGATTACATGTATAATATAAGTTTAGATGAAAAAGAAATTAATTTCAAGAACTTAGAGAAAATTATATATAAGCTTGTATGCCGACAGGCATGTGAAATGCTCGTAGAGCTATTAGAAAAATTAGATAATAAATTAATGAAAGAAAGAGATAAAGAAGAATATAGAAATAAAGGATTAAAGAAAACTACCATAAAAACAATAATGGGCGAAATTGAATATAAACGTAGAATATATCAATATACTACACAAGAGGGTAAAAGAGGTTACAAATGCCTTTTAGATGAATACTTAAAAATGGAAACCATAGGACATATATCTACAAATCTAGTAGAAAAAATAGTAGATCTAGCAACAGATGAATCATATAGAAAAACAGCAAATAAAATAACAGAAATGACAAACCAAAGTATAAGTCATTCAGCAGCTTGGAACATAATACAAAACTTAGGAGAACAACTAAAACAAAAAGAAAAACACGAAATAAAATTAAACAACGAAGAAAAATTACAAGGCAAAAAAGAAACAAAAATATTGTTTGAAGAAATGGATGGAGTGTGGATAAATATCCAAGGTAAAGATAAAAAGACTAAGGGAAAAGAGAAAAAAGAACTAAAATTAGGAATTTTTTATGAAGGCTGGGAGAAGAAGCATGAGAAAAAAGATAGATATGTACTAAAGAACAAAAAAGCATATGCAAGCTTTGGAAGTAGTAAAGAATTTAGAAAACTAAGACAAGCCAAAATAGCGAAACAATATAATACTGACGAAATAGAAACAAAAATAGTAAATGGAGATGGAGCAAACTGGATAAAAGAAGTTATAAAAGAAGACAATTCACACTTTCAATTAGATCCATTTCATAGAAATCAAGCAGTACTTAAGAACATAGAAGATAAGAAAAAGGCAAAAGAAATAATAAAGAAACTAAGCAATGGTAACATAGAAGAAGGATTAGAAATGATAACAAAACTAATGATAGAAAACAATGATAATCAAAAGAAAATGAAGAAATTACAGGCACTATATAATTACCTAGTAAACAACAAAGAAGGGATAGTGCTCTACAAACTTCGCCCAGACATAAATATGCCGCAACCACCAGAAGGAATTAAATATAGAAATCTAGGAACAATGGAACATAGCATATGTGATATATTAGCACAAAGGATGAAAGGGAATAAAACAAGTTGGTCAATACAAGGAGCCAGTAACTTAGCCAAGATACTAGCAGAAAAAGCAAGCAAAGAATTAGCAACAACAATAAAATCACTACTGAACAAAGAAATAAAAGAAGAAAAGCTTGAAGAAATAATAGAAAAAGTAGGATTAACAGCAGCAGAAGTAAATAAAAAGCCAAAGAAAAGCAAGATATACAAACACAAAAGAGCAAGCATGCCATTTAGTCAATGTTCAGTAACTAACGGAAGAAAAGCCATAAAGGACATGTTAGGTTGCAAATGTGCAAGTCAAATGAACCTAAGTTTTTAATATCTAATATATTATATAACTTAAAAGAATAAGCTAACATACGATACCTATGCTCTAATATAAGCCTAAAAAAATACAACATAATAGAGCATTAATACTGATGAATAAATAGAATTAGACCTAAAAATAGGGCTCTCAGACTTATTGTTATTCTATAATCATAAGTCTAGTATTATAGAATAACAATTTTGAAATCATTGTAAAGTATATGTAAATTTATTTTTAAAATTGTAGAAAGTATAAATAGAATACTCTTGCCCTATCGGGCATAAAAACATAATTAAAACAGCAAAATTGGATGATTAAATTTAAAAATAATAATTTTGCCAACTTTTACTTGACAGTATCTCTTTTTTTAGGGGATTTTACAGGTAATAGAATTAATGATATACTAATTAGTATTAATTCTGGTGGAAGCGGCAGTATGATGTATTATTATATATATTCATATTTAATGAATATACCTAAATTACTATTTGACTATAATGTATTTAATAAAAATTCTCAATACAAAGTGATATATAAAGATTATTATAAAGTTGAAGTAATTAATACAAAAGCAAGAATTAAATATGTTATTGATATTTCTTACAAGGGAAAAGACTATTTAGACGAAATTTATTATTCAGATGGTAAATTAAAGTCGCAATTACAAGGATTTGTTAATCCTTTAAGTGGACTATATCCAATTGATTTTGATTCAAATGGGGTTTACGAATTATTAGCATATCAAAGAATTGCTGGAAGATATAATGCAGATTCATTAGGGTATATTCAAACATCGTTAGAATGGAACAAAAGTAAGTTTGATATGTTTAATCAGAATATAGCTATTAATGGTTATGATATAAAAGATTAATATAACCTTGATGTATTTTAATGCGTATAGTAATAAAAACATTAAAGTGAGCGTAATATTTATTGTGAAGTTAAAATAATTTTCTGTATGTTAAATCTTATTAAAACATATTTTATACAGTACGATATTGCGGAATCATTCCGAAAATTAGGAATAGTTTAAAAGCCGATAACAATAACTACACAAAGTATGATTTTAAACAATATTGTGTAATGTTTTATTTATGTCATATTTTTATTATGGGGTGTCCCAAAAATCGGAAAGTATCTACGCTATAATCCTTAAAAAAATATGGTTCTAAATTCTAATATTACTTTGCATGTATTGAAACTACATGAATTTACTACAATCATACTTTAAATTAGTAAATTAAAATTATATTGGCATGATAATTGCTCTATCTATATTCAGAATATTAAAACATTTGAGGAGTTGGCATTATGAAAAAGATAGAGAATTTATCAAATTATAAATTTGCAGGTTTTGATACTGTAGAATTGGCTAAGAAATATGGGACACCTCTCTATGTTCTTTCTGAAGAGAAAATACGAGATAGATGTAAGGAAATAAGAAAAGATTTTTTGGAAAAATATGATAATACGAAGGCTGTATATGCTAGTAAAGCCTTTTTAACTATGACGATGTGTAAAATTATAGAAAGTGAAGGTTTAGGGTTAGATGTAGTGTCAGGTGGAGAATTGTATACTGCTATAAAAGCAGATTTTCCTATGGATAAGGTTATGTTCCATGGTAATAACAAAAATTACGACGAAATTAAGATGGCTATTGAAAATGGAGTAGGAAGAATAGTTGTTGATAATACAGATGAGATAGACATAATTGAAGAAATAGCTGCTAAAGTTAATAAAAAAGTAAAAATACTTATTAGAATAGCTCCAGGGATAGAAAGTAATACACATAAATATATAATAACTGGTCAAAGAGATTCAAAATTTGGTATACCTGTTGATAAGGATATAATTAGTGACGCTGTATTTAAAGCTTTAAATAGCAAACATATAGATGTAATGGGGTTTCACTTTCATTTAGGCTCTAATTTGTTTGAAAATGATACATATGTTAAGGCTATTAAGACATCTATGAAGATTTTAAAAAGATTGAAAGATGACATTGGATTTGTTGCAAAAGAATTAAATACTGGCGGTGGCTTTGGTATTCATTATACTAAGGATGATCGTGTTAAACCCTTAAAATATTTTACTGATAGTATTATGGAAACAGTAAATAGTTGTTGCAATGATTTAGACTTAGACAAACCTACTGTGATAATCGAACCAGGTAGATGGATAGTAGGGGAGGCTGGAATTACATTATATACAATTGGTGCAGTTAAAGAAATTCCAAATGTAAGAACATATGCTAGTGTAGATGGAGGATTACCTGATAATCCTAGACCAGCTTTATATGGAGCAAAATATGAAGCAGTAGTAGCAAATAAATATAATTTAGAATCAGATAGATTAGTTACTATTGCAGGTAAGTGTTGTGAAACAGGAGATATATTAATATGGGATCTTAGAGTTCCTAAAATTAGTAGAGGAGATATTCTTGCAGTATTGAGTACAGGTGCATATAATTATTCGATGTCAAATAATTATAATAAGCTACCTAGACCAGCAATTCTTTTGTTAAGTAAAGAAGGAGAAAGAATAATTGTTGAAAGAGAGACTTATGATGACTTACTGAAAAAAGAAAGAGTATTGTAATTAAAAAATTAAAGGAGGGTAAAAATGAAAAAATTAATAGCTTTAATGTTAGCATTATTAATGATTTTAGTTGGATGTACACCAGGTGGGAATCCGCCTGCAAATGTGGATGAATTGAATGGTAGTGATTCATCAAAAGATGAGATTTCAGAGTATTCATCAGCTTATTCTGGTGAAATTACTACACTGAATTATTTAGTTACTTCTAGTACTAATGAATTTGCATTAGCTGCTAACTTTGTAGATACTTTAATTGATTATGATAAGTATGGAGTTGCACAACCTTGTTTGGCAACTGAGTGGAAAACATCAGACGATGGATTAGTATGGACTTTCAAATTACGTGAGGGAGTTAAGTGGGTTACTTATGAAGGAGAAGAGTATGCAGAGGTAACAGCTCAAGATTTTGTAGATGCTATGAAATACATATTAAATAGTGAAAATGAGTCTAAAACTGCAAACATTGCATATAGTGTTATCAAAAATGCTAAAAAATATTATGACGGAGAAATTACAGATTTTGAACAAGTAGGAGTTAAAGCAGTAGATAAATATACTTTGGAATACACTCTCCAAAAGCCTACACCATATTTCTTATCAATGCTTACGTATGTATGCTTTTTCCCTGTAAATGGAAAATATTTAGAAGAAGTTGGTGATAGATTTGGTACAGATAATAAGAATCTCTTGTATAATGGGGCTTATATTATGAAAATCTTTGAACCTCAGACAAGAAGAGTTCTTGTTGCCAATGAAAAATACTGGGATAAAGAAAATATATATATTGATAAAATTAATCATAAATACAACAAAGAGGCTGCAACTTTAGCTCCAGAATTATTTATTCGCGGAGAAATAGATTACGCAGATATATCTTCATCTATAATTGATGAATGGATGAATGATCCAGAAAAGAAAGAAATGGTACGTCCTAATAGAACAAGTTTTTATACTTACTTTTATGCATTTAACTTCGATCCACAATTTTCTGAGGAATATGAACCAGATAACTGGAAGATAGCAGTAAATAATTTGAATTTCCGTAAATCTTTATTTCACGGTCTTGATAGGAAAGCTGCAATGTTAACAGCAGAACCTTACAATCCAGAACAAAGATTATCGAATACTATAACGCCTAAGAGCTTTGTTGATTTAAATGGTGTAGATTATACTCAACTTGGTAAACTCGCTGAATTTGCTAATACGGATTCTTTCAACCCAGATTTAGCTATAGAATATAGAGATAAGGCTATTGCTGAGTTAGAAGGGAAAGCTAGCTTCCCAGTTAAGGTGCTAATGCCTTATAATTCAGGGAGCACTGAATGGGCAAATCGTGCACAAGTAATCGAACAACAGCTAGAAAAATTATTAGGTACAGATTATATAGACATAATTATCGAGGCTAAACCACCTACTGGATTTTTAAAAGAAGTGAGACGTTCAGGAAACTATGCATTTCTTGAATGTAACTGGGGACCAGATTATGCTGACCCTGAAACTTATACAGATCCTTTCTACCCAGGTGGGACTTATAACTGGCCAGAATTAGCAGAAGGGTATAAAGAAGAAAATGGTAAGAACAAGTATACAAATATGGTTGATGCTGCTAAAGCAGAGGTAATTGATATTGAAAAACGTTATAAGTTATTTGCCGAAGCTGAAGCATTCTTTATAGACCAAGCTTTTGTTATTCCTTATGCACTTGGTGGTGGTGGATATGCGGCTTCTAGGTTAAATCCATTTGAGTCACCATATTCACCTTTCGGAGTATCAAGTGAGAGATTTAAAGGTCAGAAAGTTTTAGATAAGCCTATGAATACTGAAGAATACAAAGCTGAACTTGTAAAATGGGAAAAAGAACGTGCTGAAGCATTAAAGGCTGCCAAGAATTAAATTTATGTAAGCTCTAAGGACTATTAATGTAGTTCTTAGAGCTTCATAATAAGTTAAATTAACTAAAGCCTGCAAAATTACTGCTTCAGATGCAGGCTTTTTCCTTTATGACTCAACTATAAGTTTTGACTGACAAGAAAAGGAGGAGAGAAATGTTAAAATATTCCATAAAAAGACTATTGCAGTCTTTAATTACACTATTCATTATAGTTACGGTAGTATTTCTACTTATGAGACTTATGCCTGAAGAAGGATATTTTGGAGACTCATATGAAAAGCTAGATGAATCACAAAAAGAAGCAATTTTAACTAGTATGGGACTTAGAGATCCTATACATATACAACTGGGCAAATTTTACAAAAAATTGTTATCAGGTGATTTGGGTGAGTCGATAATTTATAGGCCAAAAGTACCAATAACAGAGATTTTGAAGACTAAAATTCCTTACTCATTATACTTTGGGCTAGCAGCTATAGCTATATCACTAATTGTTGGCATTCCACTTGGCATTGTCATGGCTAGGAGTAAAGGTAAGTTTTGGGATAAATTTGGTACTGGATATGTTGTATTCATAAATGCTGTTCCTGCAGCTGTGTATTATTTATTTATGCAATTATATTTGACAGATATTTTAAAGCTTCCTATATTGTTTGATCCCGATAAGCCTGCTAGTTGGATTTTACCAGCAGTTTCTATGTCTTTAGGCAGTATAGCCTACTATGCGATGTGGATGAGACGTTATATGGTAGATGAAATGAATAAGGATTATATTAGATTAGCTAGAGCTAAAGGTTTAAGAAGCAAAGCAATTATGGTTAAGCACGTTTTTCGTAATGCTTTTGTCCCCATGGCTCAGTATTTACCATCTGCGATACTCTTTACAATAGCTGGTTCAATATATATTGAATCATTGTATTCAATTCCAGGTATGGGTGGGTTACTTGTGGATGTAATTCAAAGACAGGATAATACATTGGTTCAAGCACTAGTACTTATATATTCATCTATTGGTATAATTGGGTTATTCTTAGGAGATATACTTATGGCTATATTTGACCCACGTATAAATTTGCAGAAAAAGGAGGGCGCTAGATAATGGGTAGTAAAACAATGGATAAATTATGTGATGGAATAAATGAAAACTTATTTGAATTTGCAGAGTATGATGAGAAGGAAGCTGAGCGTGTAGGTTATTCCAATTATTCATATTGGCGCTCTACATGGCAAATGTTTCTAAAGAATAAGGTAGCAGTATTTCTTTTAATATTAATGAGTGTTGTACTTTTATTTACAATAATACAGCCATATTTACCGAATCAAAAATCTCCTACTAAAATTTATATTGATGAGAAAACAAATATGCAACTTAGAAATCATCCACCTGATTCAGAATTTTGGTTTGGTACTAATTCTATAGGTCAAGACCTTTGGGCACGTATATGGAGTGGAACACGTACATCGTTATTATTAGGAATTATAGTAGGAATTTGGGAAGCATTAGTAGGGATAACGATTGGTGCATTGTGGGGATATGTTAGATGGTTAGACCGGCCTATTACTGAGATTTATAATGTTATAAACAATGTGCCTAAGACTATCATTTTAGTACTACTAACATATATAATGCGACCTAGTTTATCAACTATGATTTTTGCTATATGTTTAACTAGTTGGATACAAATGGCGAGATTTGTACGTAATTTGATAGTTATCATTAGAGATAGAGAATATAATCTTGCTTCAAGATGTTTAGGAACTCCTACAAGGAGAATTATTACTAGAAATTTATTACCATATTTAGTATCGGTTATTATGCTAAGATTTGCTTTATCTATACCTCAGACTATTGGATATGAGGTATTCTTAACATATATAGGTTTAGGGTTGCCTGTAAGCATACCTTCGTTAGGGAACTTAGTAAATGAAGGCAGAAAATTATTGATGGTCCCATCTTTGCGTTACCAATTAATCTTTCCTTCAATTATTATTTCAATTATAACAATATCCTTTTATGTTATGGGTAATGCCTTTTCAGATGCTGCTGACCCAAGGAATCATGTTTAGGAGGTGTTACTATGGAAGAAAGAAAAGTTATATTGTCTGTTAAGGATCTAGTAGTTAAGTTTAAACTTCGTGGTAAAATATTGACTGCAATAAGAGAAGCCTCTTTAGACCTTTATGAAGGAGAGAGTTTAGCTATAGTAGGTGAATCAGGTTCAGGTAAGTCAGTCTTTACAAAAACATTTATGGGACTTTTAGACAGTAATGGTTGGGTCGATTCAGGCAGTATTATTTATGATGGACAAGATTTGGCAAAATTTAAAACTGAAGATGACTGGATTAAAATTAGAGGCAAAAATATAGCTATGGTATTTCAAGATCCGATGACTTCGTTAAACCCTTTAAAAACTATTGGGAAACAGGTTCAAGAGGCTGTTGAACTTCATCAAGGACTAAAAAAGGAAAAAGCAAAAAAACTTGTAATTGAAATATTAAGAGATGTTGGGATACCAGAACCTGAAAAAAGATATAAGCAATATCCTCATGAGTTTTCTGGTGGAATGAGGCAGAGAGTAGTTATTGCTATAGCAGTAGCTTGTAGGCCTAAAATACTTATATGTGATGAACCTACTACTGCTCTTGATGTAACGATACAAGCTCAAATATTAGAACTTTTAAAAAAACTTAAAAAGAAATATAACTTGACTACAATATATATTACACATGATTTAGGTGTTGTGGCTAATGTTGCAGATAGAATTGCAGTAATGTATGCTGGAGATATTATTGAAATAGGTACTTGTGAAGAAGTATTTTATAATGCACAGCATCCATACACTTGGGCTTTACTTTCTTCACTACCACAGCTTGGTGTTAAAGGAGAACCATTACATTCCATTAAAGGCACTCCTCCAAACTTATTTAACGTTATAAAAGGTGATGCATTTGCACCTCGTAATCCTAAAGCTCTTAAGATAGATTTTATTAAAAAGCCACCATATTTTACAATAAGTCCTACACACAAGGCTAAAACTTGGCTTTTAGACCCACGTGCCCCAAAGGTAGACCCACCTGAATCTATTAGGGCATTACGTCAGCAATGGGAGGTTAGCAAAAATGACCAATGAAAGAGAAATATTATTAGAAGTTAAGAATTTACGAGTAGAATTTGGAAAGAGAAAGAAAAATAAATTTGTTGCTGTAGATAATGTTAGTTTTCATATTTATAAAGGGGAAACATTTGGTTTAGTTGGTGAATCTGGTTCAGGAAAAACAACTATAGGAAGGGCTATTATTCGTTTAAATGAAACAGCTAATGGAGAGGTAATATTTAAAGGAAAAAAAATAAATGGGAAAATAGATAAGGAATTAGATAAAGAAGTAACTAGGAAGATTCAAATGATTTTTCAAGATCCGATGGCTTCACTAAATGAAAGGGCAAAAGTGGACTATATTGTATCAGAAGGATTATATAATATTAAAAACTATAAGGACGAGGAAGATAGGAAAAGAAAGGTTGAAAAAGCTTTATTAGATGTTGGACTTCTTCCAGAGTTTCTTAGTCGTTTTCCTCATGAGTTTTCTGGTGGGCAAAGACAAAGAATAGGGATTGCAAGGACATTAGTTATGGAACCTGAATTGATAATAGCAGATGAGCCTATATCTGCTTTAGATGTTTCTATACGTGCTCAAGTACTGAACTTATTATCTGAACTTCAAAGAAGCAAAGGATTAACATATTTATTTATAGCTCATGATTTATCAGTTATGCGATTTATAACTAATAGAATTGCAGTAATACATAAAGGTAAAATTGTGGAGCTTGCTGAAACTGAAAAGCTATTTAAAAATCCACTTCATCCTTATACACGTTCATTGATATCGGCCATACCAATACCTAATCCTAGATTAGAGAAGAAAAAAGTGTTAATGTCATATGATCCAAACTGTCATAATTATAATGTTGATCCCCCTAAATGGGTTGAAATAGAACCAGAGCATTTTATATTAGGAAATGAAGAGGAAATAGAAGCATATAAAAGAAAAATCAATAAATAGATAAAAAATAAAGTATAATGAAATGTAAATTTAAAAAATTAGGGGGGACATTATTGTTAAATGGTTGTAGCGAATTAGAAAATGAAGTAACAAGTGATGGAGGATTAATTACTCACAGAAATAGAGATTTTATGTTAGGTAAGGGTGAAAGAATAAAACTAAATGACCGGAATGAAATTATTTTAAATGATAATGTGATTGAAGGAAAGTATTTCTCACCTGTAATAAAAGTATCAAAATTTAAACAGTTAGTATCATCTTGGAATGTAGATACACCTGAAGATACTGAAATAGAGTTAGCATATAAAGTCAGAGTAAATGGAAAATGGTCTATGTGGTTTTCTTATGGGAAATGGTCTTCTGAAGGTAATCGTGGGAGTATAAGCAATCAGAGAGATAGTATTGCTAATATGTCTATTGATACAGTAGAAGTGCTATATGGGAAAGAAGCTGATGCATTTAAATATAGTATTGTGTTAACAAGAAAGAATATAGATATTGATAGCCCTAAGATTAAAACAGTATTTACAGCATTAAAACTTTATGAGGAGAAAAATTCATCTTCTGCAGTAAATAAGAATTGGTTAGTTGAGCTTGATGTACCAGAACGATCTCAAATGATAGTTCCTAAAATAGGTAATTCTATTTGTAGTCCTACATCTCTTTCCATGGTTATGGAATATTACGGTGAAAACGTAGATACTGAGAAAGTAGCTGAACATGTTCTAGATAAAAATGCTGATATATATGGAAACTGGTCATATAATGTTGCCTATGCAGGATCAAGAGGATTTACATCATATGTAGCTTATTATACTTCAATTGATGAAATCAAAGATAAAATATCTAATGGTATTCCTGTAATTGTATCAATTAAAACAAAATCAAAAAATACTCTTGCAGGTGCTCCTATGACTTATCCAAGTGGTCATCTAATAGTAATAAGAGGTTTTAAAATAAAAAATGGAGATGAGTATGTGATTGTTAATGACCCTGCTGCACCAGACAATGACACCGTACGTAGAGAGTACAAATTGTCACAATTTGAAAGAGCATGGAATAAGGTGGTTTATATATTGTTTCCATATAGGTAAATAAGTTCAACACTTTAGTTATTATGTGTTACAAAAAAACTTTAAAAACAATACTCAAAAATATTGACAAACAAGGGGTTGAGAATTATATGATAGCACCAAAGGTGTTAAAAAAGGGAGATAATTTAGGGTTAATTGCTCCGGCAAGTCCAACGCCTGTAGAAAAGATAGAAGCGTCAATTGAAAAGGTTAAAGAACTTGGTTTTAGAGTAACAGTTGGTGAAAGTTGCTATGGAGTTCATGGCTATTTATCAGGTAAAGATGAAATTAGGGCTAATGATATAAATAATATGTTCAAAGATGAAAGTATAGATGGTATATGGTGCATAAGGGGAGGCTATGGGACACCTAGAATTTTAGACATGCTTGATTATGATGCAATAAGATTGAACCCAAAAATTTTGATAGGATATAGCGATATTACAGCATTACATATAGCGATAAATCAGAAATGTGGATTAGTGACATTTCATGGCCCCATGGTTTCCACAGAACTTATTTACGGTTTAGATGATTTTACCTATGATTATTTAATTAAAAATGTCATGAATACTGAACCTTTAGGAATAATAAATAATCCAAAAGATTTGGAAATAAAAACCCTAGTAAAAGGAAAATGTAATGGCGTACTTATAGGTGGTAATTTATCTTTAGTAGCAGGAACAATTGGAACTCCTTTTGAGATAGATACGAAAGGCAAGATATTATTCCTCGAAGATATAGATGAAGAACCATATAGGATAGATAGGATGTTAACACAGCTTAAGCTAGCTGGTAAATTAGATGATGCAGAAGGTTTTATATTAGGACATTGGAATAATTGTATTGCTGAAGAACCAGAAAAAAGTTTAACTTTGATGGAGGTATTTGAAGAGATTATAACTCCACTTTGTAAGCCTACCGTATACAATTTTATGTCAGGGCATTGTATGCCTATGATTACTATTCCTTTTGGTGTAAAAGCAGAACTTGATGCTGATAACAAAACATTGATTTTAAATGAAGCTGCTACTATATCCAGATAAAAGAATTATAAATATAAAATAATATCGTTAAAATTAAAGTATTATAGTAGTCCTTAAATAAATAGCGATAAAAGCTGATTTTTAAGAACGACAATTAATATGAGGTGATAAAATGAATACCAATAAAGAATTAGCTATCATAAGGAAAGCAACAGTTCCAATATGCTTACATCCAAAACTTGATAGTGTAATGGCTGATGAAGGACTTCTAGGCATGATTGTTAAGATATTAAAAGGTGTAAAAGACGGATGGTACTATATTGAAACACATTACAATTATAAAGGTTATGTTCATAAAGACAATTTAATAATAGATGAGAAGAAAACTATTGAGTGGAAGAATAATGCTCATAATGTAGTAACTCATTCTTTTGCTGATGTCATGTCTCAACCTTCTTATCAAAGTTATATTATTGATACGCTAGTTAAAGGAAATGTTATAAGACTAACCAATAAAGAGAAGGACGGATGGGTTCAGGTTCAATTGCCTGATTATAGAAAAGGTTGGGTGCGTAGTGCTTTTGTAGGGGAGTTGATAACAACAATTGATAAAAGCAAAGAGGATATTTTAAGAAAAAACTTAGTAGAAACTGCTTTATCGTACTTAGGAACTCAATATAGATGGGGTGGGAAAAGCCCTCTTGGAATAGATTGTTCTGGACTTTGTTCAATTTCATATTTGCTCAATGGAATAATAATATATAGAGATGCAATACTGAAGGATGAGTATATGCAAAAAATTAGTATAGAAGAAGTTAAACCTGCTGACTTAATATTTTTCCCAGGACATGTTGCTATGTATATAGGAAATGATAAATTTGTACATTCAAGTTCAAGTATTAGTGGGGTAGGTATAAATAGCTTAAATCCAAGCCATTCTGATTACAGAGACGATTTAGCAAGAAAAATAATAGGTGTAGGTACTGTTTTTAATTCTTTGCTTGAATAAGTGTGATAATTTCCTCTATTAAAATGTCAGGTACGATGACAAAGGAAGTCATTGTATCTGACATTATTTTTATATTTAATACACATATACAGATATTTTAGATTCAATACTTTAATTTTCACATGATTACATAACGAAATTGTTTATAATATGACAATATTTCAAATATAAATAGTATCGTATTTAAAAACAAATAGAGTAACATATTTAAGTGTTAAAATAAAGTTTATAATAACTCTTTGTTTTATAAAAAACATTGTAATTATCAGAATTGTACTTATATATAAAAATATGCAGAAACATAATGAATATAAATTATATTACATTTTTTATTCTTATATCTTAGTTACAAAAAGAACAAAATATTAAAATTAGCATTAAATTTGGTTACTAAAAGACCAAAAACTTGCATAATATTGTTTAAATAAAAACAATGTGATAATATTAAATCGATTATTGGTTATATAAAATTAACACGACGGAGGGGAAAATATGAAAAAGGTATTGTCTTTAATTTTAGTACTTATTTTAGTAATTTCTATTTTATCTGGTTGTTCTTCAAGTGGAACTCCAACAGATGAAACTTCTTCTGACAAAACACCTGCAGAAGATAACAATACTAGTAATACAGGTATTGAAAAGATAGGGTTAGGGCATATAACATCAATTGCTAAGTCTAAGGACCTTGCAGTTGACAGCGAAGGCAATGAAGTTCTTCCAGTTGCTCAGGTTGATACTGTTGTTGCAGCAGTTGCATTTGATAAAGATGGTAAGGTTGTCAAGGTATCAATAGATTCTGCACAAACTAAGGTCAATTTTAATAGGGATCTTTCAATTGCCTCTGATTTAAATGCAGAACAAAAAACAAAACTGGAACTTGGTGATGACTATGGTTTAATAAAGGCTTCATCAATACAAAAAGAATGGTATCAACAAATTGCAGAACTTGAAAAATGGATGATAGGAAAGACAATAGATGAAATAAAAGCAATGAAGGTTAAAGGAGAAGATGATTCTCGTCCTGATGAACCTGAATTAACATCACTTGTTACTATAAGTGTTGGTGACTATATTGCTGCTGTTGAAGAAGCATATAATAACGCTGTTGAAGCAAAAGGTGCTGAAAAACTTGGACTTGCAACAAACATATCTATAGCAAAATCTAAGGGATTAAGTACTGATAATGATGGTAACGATATACTTCCAGTTGGTCAAGTTGATAATGTAATTTCTGCTACTGCATTTGATAAAGATGGGAAGGTCGTTAGAGCTATAATAGATAATGCACAAACAAAAGTTAACTTTGACAAAAATGGTAAAGTTATCTCAGATAGAAATGCAGAACAAAAAACAAAAGTGGAACTTGGTAATGACTATGGTTTAATAAAAGCTTCATCAATACAAAAAGAATGGTATCAACAAATTGCAGAACTTGAAAAATGGATGGTAGGAAAGACAATAGATGAAATAAAAGCAATGAAGGTTAAAGAGAGAGATGCTTCTCATCCATCAGTACCTGATGAACCTGAATTAACATCACTTGTTACTATAAGTGTTGGTGACTATATTGCTACAGTAGCTAAAGCTTTTGAAAACGCAAAATAATTTCAGATAAACATTAATCTCAAAAACTCTCTTATTTGCTTAATAGGAGAGTTTTTGAAATTTCCCATTAAATTATTTACGCTAATATAAACAAGGATGATGAATATGAAAAGAAAGATCAAAATAAGTATAATAGGATTATTATTTATATTATTATTTGTAGGATGTCAGAAGAACAGACAACCTGAATATACTAAATACAGTGATAGCTTTTTTGATACATTTGATACAATGACAAGAGTTGTAGGTTACACTAAAAGTGAAGAGGAATTTAATTCATATTTGGAAAAAATACATTCTAGATTTTTATATCTTCATAAACTATATGATATATATAATGATTATGAAGGTATAAATAATATAAAGACAATAAACGATAATGCTGGAATAAAGCCAGTAAAAGTTGATAAGGAAATAATAGATCTTATTGTCTTTGCAAAGGATTGGTATAAACGTACAGGTGGACGAGTAAATATTGCTATGGGTTCTGTTCTCAACATATGGCATGAATATAGAGAACAAGGTATGTATGACCCTCAGAATGCAAAATTACCTCCAATGGAGGATTTACTAGAAGCTGCTAAGCATACTGATATTGATAATATTGTAGTAGACATAGATAAGAGTACAGTATATCTTTCTGACAAAAATATGAGTATTAACGTTGGAGCAGTAGCTAAAGGTTATGCAACTGAAATCGTAGCACAAGAAATTATGAATGAAGGTTTAAAATCAGGGATTATAAGTGCTGGAGGGAATATACGGGTATTAGGTAAACCTCTTGATGGCATTCGCAAACGGTGGGGGATAGGCATACAAGATCCTGATAAGTTAATCGTATCAGATCCTCAAAATACTTTAGATGTTATATATCTAAATAATGCTTCAGTAGTTAGCAGTGGTGATTATCAAAGATATTATGTAGTAGATGGTAATGTGATTCATCATATAATTGACCCAGATACTCTCATGCCTGGTGAATACTATCGTGCTGTAACTGTATTGGCTGAAGATGCAGGAGTAGCAGATTTCTTATCTACAGCAGTATTTTTAATGCCATATGAAGAGGGCAGATTATTCGTTGATAGTCTTGAAGGAGTCGAAGCAATATGGATTATGAAAGATAAAGAGATTAAAGTCACTGATGGTATGAAGAAGATAATGCATAGTTTTGGTGCAACGGGAGCGAATTAGAAGAGATAAATAGAAAGGTAATAACTAAAATGATATAAAAAACCTCATAGATTTATACAAAAAAGTCTATGAGGTTTTTTGTTAAATAGCCCAGTTTCCATTTTTAAATATTTGAATTTTCTCACCATTTTCTTTTTCAGCAATTATATCTAAGTCTTTTGAACCTATCATGAAATCATTATGAATAAGAGAATAGTTAGCCCCTGCCTTTTCTAATTCTTCTTTTGACATTTTACTACCATTTTCTATACACATAGGATATGCCATTCCTAAAGCAAGATGACAAGATGCATTTTCATCGAATAGTGTATTATAGAATGTTATATTTGAATTAGATATAGGAGAATCATGTGGTACTAGAGCAATTTCACCAAGATAACTAGCCCCTTCATCTGTTTCAATTAGTTTCTTTAGCGTTTCATAGCCTTTTTCAGCTTCAAAGTCCACTACTTTACCATTTTTAAATGTTAATTTAAAATTATCAATTAGATTACCGCTATAGTTTAGAGGTTTTGTATTTTTAACAGTGCCATTCACTCCTGTTTTTAATGGCATTGTGAAGACTTCTTCAGTGGGCATATTAGCAATGAAATATATATTTTTTGCATTTAATTCTCCGCCACCTGCCCAAACATGTCCTTTTGGAAGTTCAACTACGAGGTCAGTTTCACTAGATGTAAGATGTAAACTTTTGAATTTCATTTTATTTAAATAGTTTACTTTTTTAGTTAAATTATTAATATGGTCATTCCAAGCTTTTATCGGGTCTTCTTCATTTATCCTAACTACATTAAATATGGCTTCCCAAAGCTTTTCTAAAGCTTTTTCGTCATCCAATTTTGGGAACACTTTTTTTGCCCAATCTTTTGTAGGGATTGAGACAATAGACCATGATACAATACTATTCATTATGTATTGTCTATATTTTTTTAAAGCAATTCCTCTTGCTTTATTAAAATTAGCTATTCTTTGTTGGTCTACCGATTTTAACAATTCTGGATTTGATGCAGAAATAGAAAGAAATGCAGCATTGTTCTCTGCAAATTGTTCGAAAGCATCAGCTTTCCACTTAGGAAATTGACTAAATACACTATCATCGGCATTTAAGAATCTCATCAAAGTAAGTTGTTCATCGGACCATTCAACATGAACATCTTTTGCACCTGCTTCATAAGCATATTTTGCAACTAGTCTAACAAAATTAGCACACTCAATAGGTGAGTTAATAACAAGTATTTGATTTTTTTGAAGATTTACTCCTACATGTACAGCAAGCTGAGCATACTTATTTAGTAAAGTCTCAAAATTTTTCATAAATTTATGCTCCTTTCATAAATTATCGTTCTGTTAACTTAAATGAAAATTGAAAGTCTCGAACTCCTTTAGGTATAATAGCAATAGACACAAAAACACTACTCCAAAGGAGGTCGAGACCTATGACTATTATACCAAAAATTAAGTGTCCTAGATGTAATTCTTCAAAACTTTATAAATTTGGCAAAGATCCTTATGGTTATCAAAAGTATCAATGCCGTGATTGTAGACGTCAATTTTCTACAAAGCCTAAATCTAATACTACACGCAATACCAAACATCCAAGATGTCCCAAGTGTGGCAAAGCATCTTTTATTCATCATAATTATAAACACTATACAAACTATAGATGCTCAGATAAAAAGTGTTACCATTCTTTCTTTATCGCTAAACCAACTACTATCGATAATCCCTCATCGTCTAACCTTTCCGGTAAAACTGATTTTAAAAGAATGAGGTTTCCTATGTTTGTTATTATTACTGCTCTTAACCTTTATTTTTTAAATAACTCTTCAACAAGAAAAATATCACAGTTTCTTTATATTACATATAATATTAAGGTTTCCCATGTATCCATTGCATCCTGGGTTAAAAAGTTTGCACCTTTGTTTGACAGTATATCTAGTAAGCTTTCTTCAACCATTGACTTATCTTCTTCTGATGAGTGGCATGCTGATGAAACTGTTGTTAAAATTAATGGTAAAAAACATTATCTCTGGTTTATCATTGATTCTGAAACTCGCTTTATTATAAATTTTCATCTATCTCCTTACAGAAATTCTAACCAGGCCTTCAGCCTTTTTAAAAAAGCAAAGAAATTTGGCATTCCTAATACTATCGTTACTGATAGATATAGTGCTTATAAGGTGCCTGCTAAATCTATCTTTGCCGGTGCCAACCATATAAGAGTTGAATCTTTTGATGATGATATATCAAACAATATAATTGAATCTTTTAATAAGGAATTTAAAGCCTGGTATAAACCAAAGCGAGGTTTTAACTGTTTCGAAAGCGCTAATAACTTAATTGCAAACTTTGTATTCTTCTTTAATTATATACGGCCTCATTCTTCTTTGAGTAACCTTACTCCTGCCCAGGTAGCAGGTGCCAAATATAGCGATAGAGATCGCAGTAATTGGTTATTATCTGCATAATATTTACTTGTTAAGGGTTCTCTCTGCTTTGCCTTATTTCTTGGTTTATTTGCTATGCAATTTTTATTTTTACAGCCCTTAACCATTCCATAGCTATTTAAAATAAAGCTGTCAAGGGCGAGCTTTGCTCGTTTATCTTGACCCTTGACAGCTTTATTGTAATAGCTAAAATTCATATAGGGCTGTAAGGTCAAGATCCATTAAGAATTTTTCTATAAAATCATGCTATTTTTTCATTTTAAGTTAACAGTTCCTAAATTATTTGTCTGCTAGAATAAAAAATTATTTGATTGTTTTGTAAATAATAGTTAATGATTTTTTAGAGCTTTGTTTAAGTCAAAATTTATATATAGATTATTAATATAAACTATCTCTTATTATTAATTATAATCGAAAAAATTGCACAATAGAATATTATATTAATTTTTTCAATTTTAAATTTTAAGTCTGTAGTAATTATAAGATTTTCTAAATTATTATATTTTAAAAATATATTTTTGTATAAGCTTAATTATATATTAAAGCAATAGTTTAGTATTTTTTGCACTTTTATTCAAAATTCTCAATTGTTTATGTTTGATATGAAATTACGTGGGTATTTATATGACATAACAATTATTAATTAAAATAATAGGAGGTTTTAATATGAAAAAATTTGTTTGTACAGTTTGTGGATATGTTCATGAAGGAAATGAGCCACCAGAAAAATGCCCTGTATGTAATGCGCCAAAAGAAAAATTTGTTGAAAAGAAAGAAGATGAATTACAATGGGCTGATGTACATAGGATTGGAGTGGCTAAAGATGTAGATCCTGAAGTAATAGAAGGACTTAGAGCTAATTTTACTGGAGAATGTACTGAAGTAGGAATGTATCTTGCTATGAGTAGACAAGCTGATAGGGAAGGATTTCCAGAGATTGCTGAGGCATACAAGAGAATTGCATTTGAAGAAGCAGAGCATGCAGCTAAATTTGCTGAATTGTTAGGTGAAGTAGTTGCTGCTGACACTAAGAAAAATTTAGAGATGAGAGTAGAGGCTGAATTTGGAGCTTGCCAAGGCAAAAAAGAACTTGCTACAAAAGCAAAGCAGTTAAATTATGATGCTATACATGATACTGTACATGAAATGTGCAAAGATGAAGCAAGACATGGTGCTGCTTTCAAAGGATTACTTGATAGATATTTTGGAAAATAATTATATTATATAATAAATCCACTGGTTAAGCCGGTGGATTTATTATATATTTATTGACAAATAAAATACCATGATATATCATCTACTTGAAAATCATTTTCAAATTACTTAAGAGGAGGGAATATCGTGAAGAAATTTGTTAATTATTTATTAATTATTGTTGTATTTATTTCGTCTATGGTTTTTACTGCGTGTACAAATACAACTGTTGATGAGGAATTAAATAGTGAAAATAAACAAATAGAAAAAGGTAAAGAGGAAGTTCAAAAAAACGATATTACGTTTAATATTGCAGTTTTAAAGGGACCTACTGGAATGGGAATAGCGAAATTAATGGATGATGTCAATAAAGGTACTTCTAAAATTAAAGCAAATTTTTCTATATATGGAGCTCCAGATGAATTAGTTGGAAAAATAATTAACGGTGAAGTAGATATAGCTGCTGTTCCAACAAATTTGGCTTCAGTTCTTTATAATAAAACTGAAGGGAAAGTACAACTTGCTGCTGTTAATACCCTTGGAGTATTGTACATATTGGAAACGGGTAATGAAATTACAAATATTGAAGATTTAAGAGGTAAAAAAATCTGGGCTAGCGGAAAAGGTGCTACACCTGATTATGTTTTACAATATATTTTAAAAGAAAATGGAATTGATCCAGAGAATGATGTAGATATAGATTTTTCACTTCAACATGCTGAATTGGCTGCTGCAGTCGCCTCAAATGATGCATCCATTGCTCTATTGCCTCAACCTCATGTAACTACGGCATTGATGAAAAATAGTAATGTGAGGATTGCACTAGATATGACTAAAGAGTGGGAAAAAGTAGCTGGTGATAAAAGTAAGCTTTCTATGGGGTGTATAATAGTAAATAAGAAATTTGCTAATGAAAACAAAGACATGGTAAATCAATTTTTAAAAGAATATAAATCTTCAATTGAATGGGTTAATGATAATCATAAAGAAGCTGGAACTTTAATAGAAAAATATGAAATATTACCTAATGCTGCGATAGCAGAAAAGGCTATACCAACTAGCAACATAGTTTATATTGATGGAGAGGAAGCAAAAAGTGTTTTAAAGGGATTTTATGATGTATTATTTAACTTTAATCCTGCGTCTTTAGGAGGAAAAATACCTGATGAAGGTTTTTACTACTAAAAGTAAGAAAAGTATATATAATATAGGAGTTGTACTATTTTGGATTACTGTATGGGAGATTTTATTTCTTATTATTAATAGAGAAATATATCTCCCTTCTCCATTTGAAACTGTAAAATCCTTATTTCGACTTATAAAGGCAAAAATTTTTTGGAATACCATTTTTGCTACAGTAGGAAGAGTAATATTGGGATTTTTCTTATCTTGTTTTTTGGGAACAGTTTTAGGAGTAATATGTGGTTTAAATAAATACATATATTGGATTTTTCAACCTTTAATGGTGACTATAAAGTCAACTCCAGTTATGTCATTTATTATCATTGCACTTATTTGGTTCAAGTCAGACATAGTTCCAGTATTTATTTGTTTCTTAATATGTTTTCCAATTATATGGACATCTACGGTAAAAGGGATAAATGAAGTTGATTTTAAATTACTTGAGATGGCAAAAGTTTATAGTGTGAAGAAGATACATATTATTGAGAAGATTTACTTACCTTCAATAGTTCCATATTTATCTGCAAGTATGGTTACTGCTCTAGGGATAGGATGGAAAGCAACTGTAGCAGCAGAAGTATTGAGTAATCCTAAACTGTCTATTGGAGCTAGATTATATGATGCAAAAGTTTATTTAGAATCAGAAAATTTATTTGCTTGGACTTTAGTAGTTGTACTTTTAAGTATGCTGTTTGAATATGTTTTTAAAATATTAATGGGTAGATTTTTATATAGTAAAAATCCTAAGGATGTGTAAAAATGATATCTTTAAAAAATATTACGAAAAAATATGGGAATCTATTAGTATTACATGATTTTAATATAGATATAGATGATGGCAAAATAATATGTTTATTTGGTCCTTCAGGATGTGGAAAAACTACTTTGCTAAATATTATTGCAGGACTTATTAAGTATGATGAAGGTAACGTTTTAGGCATTGATGATAAACGAATCTCGTATATATTTCAGGAAACAAGGCTTTTGCCTTGGAGTACTATAGAGGACAATATCATTTTTGTATTACGTGATAAATATAATAAGGATGATGCTATAAAAATTGCAAGAGATTATTTAAGATTTGTTGAATTATTGGAATATAAGGATTATTATCCTCATCAATTAAGTGGTGGAATGAAACAAAGAGTGTCTATAGCTAGAGCTTTTGCTTATGAATCAGAAATATTATTGATGGATGAACCTTTTAAGGGATTAGATATAGAGCTAAAGAGAAATTTAATTAATATTTTCTTGAGTTTATGGAAAAAGAATAATAAGACTGTTGTTTTTGTGACGCATGATATAGATGAAGCTCTTCTTATATCTAATACAGTCTATGTATTAGGTGGTAAGCCTTCTAATATAAAAGAAAAAGTAGATATTAATGTAGTTCAAAGAGAGAGAAAACTCAATAGTCAAGAAATGATAAAATATAAAGAGGAAATTGTTAAAGCTATTAAATAGAAAAAGAATTTAGTAGATTTTGTTAAAATATAATAATGCAAGATTACAATTGAATAAAAGTGGTACATATATAATATAGTAGTATTATTTGGAGGTGTTAACTATGTTATTCACTAATTTTTTAGAAGAAAGGCAATCCATTAGAGATTATAAGGATAAAATGGTTGATAAGGAGTCAATGTCAAAACTGAAAGATTATATTTCAGAAATTCGAAAAGAATGTAAGAATAATAAAATTGACTTTATACTTTTTGAAGATGGTAAAAAAGTATATAATAAGTTAAATGGTATAGGAGGATATACTGGAGTTATGGTAAGAAGCCCCCATTATATTGGATTGTGTATATCTGATAGAAGCCAAGATACAATAATAAAATCTGCATATAATATGGAAAAACTTTTAGCCAAGATTCATAATTTAGGATTAGGAAACTGTTGGATAAATCTATTTGAGGTTCCAGAAAATATCAAGAAAGAATTGTTTGATGATGATAGATATTTTATGGATTACTTGGTAGCTATTGGTTATCCTAAAAAGATGAAATCCAAATCTAAACCAAATAGTTTTAGATTACCTATAAATGATATTGTATATTTTAAAGAATGGGGCAATAAAATAGATTTGGATATTTTAGAACAAAGGGGACTTTTGGATTTATTCCATTATATTAGATATGCACCATCTAATAAAAATAATCAGCCATGGAGATTTATAATTAAAGATGATAAAATACTTCTTGGAATACTAGATCCTGATATTATAGAAAACTTAACTGATGCCGGGATAGTAATGTACTATTTTGAAGAGTTGGGTAAAAGGATAGGAATAAATAACAAATGGAATATATTGGAAAATTCTAAAAATGTATCAGGAAATGAGGAGTATAAGATTATAGCAGAGTACTATTTATAGATAAGTAAAAACTGCTAAAGTGTAAATGTGATTAAAATAATAAATTATGCTATACTGTAATATATAAGTTGAAATATCATATGAGATGTGAGGATGATGCTATGAAAAAATGTTCAATTTGTAAAAAAAATATTGCTGTAATATATACTACGAGAAATGTAAACGGTAAAGATGAAGTAATAGGTTTATGTATGGAATGTGCGAAAAAGATGGGATTACCTATTATGAATCAAATGATGCAGCAAATTAACATGAGTCCTGAAGACATAGAAAATTTGAGTGAGCAGATTAGCAATATGTTTGAAGACATGAATGTAGATAATATTGATTTGTATAATGATGAAAATGTAAATCCAGTAACAGCTTTTTTTTCTAATTTTAGTAATATGGGCAAGCAAAAAGTAGACAATAAAAAAGAGTTTCCAAAGGAGAATAAATCGCCTTATAATGAAAAAAAAGTTGAGACACAAGAAGAAAACAAGAAAAAGAGAAAAAAGAAGAAGTATCTCGATAAATTTGGAATTAATTTAACTGAGAAAGCTCGAAATAATCAGGTTGATAAAATTATAGGTAGACATAGAGAGATAGACAGAGTTATACAGATATTAAATAGAAGAAATAAAAATAATCCTATTTTAATTGGAGAACCTGGAGTTGGAAAAACTGCAATTGCTGAAGGATTAGCTGTGAGAATTGTAGAAAAGCAAGTTCCTGCAAAACTTTTAGGAGTGGAAATATATCTTCTTGATATGACTGCAGTTGTTGCAGGTACTCAATTTAGAGGGCAATTTGAAGGACGAATGAAGGCGATTATCGATGAAGCTGTAGAACATGGAAATGTAATATTAGTCATTGATGAAGTTCATAATATTGTAGGAGCTGGAGAAGTAAATGGTGGTGCTATGAATGCTGCTAATATCTTAAAACCTGCTTTAGCTAGAGGAGAGATTAAGGTCATTGGGACTACAACTATTGATGAATATAGGAAGCATATCGAGAAGGATTCTGCTCTTGAGCGAAGATTTCAACCAGTGCTAGTTGATGAATCTACTGTAGATGAAACTATAGAGATATTAAAAGGAATAAAGAAATATTATGAAGACTATCATAAAGTTAAAATTTCTGATGAGGTTATTGAAGAAGCAGTAAAGTTATCTGAACGTTATATTACTGATAGATATTTGCCTGATAAGGCAATAGATGTTATTGATGAGGCAGGATCAAGAGCAAACCTTAAAAATGAGGGATTTGTTGAATTAGAGGCATTAAAAGAAGAATTAAAGAATGTACAAGAAGAGAAGGAAAAGGCTGCATCTGTAGATGATTATGAAAAAGCTGCAGAATATAAAATGAAAGAAATAAATATTGAAGAAAAAATTAAAGAAATAGAAAAAAAATGTAGTGAAGTTGAAATAACTATTGATGATATAGCTTATGTGATTGAAGCGTGGACTAAGATTCCAGTTCAAAGAATTACAGAAAAAGAGGCAATGAAACTTTTAAAACTTGAGGAAAGATTGCATAAAAGAGTAGTAGGCCAAGAACAAGGAGTAAGAAGCCTTTCAAGAGCAATAAGACGAAACCGTTCAGGATTTAAGAAAAGGAAAAAGCCTTCATCGTTTATATTTGTTGGCCCTACTGGAGTTGGAAAGACTGAATTAGCTAGAGCTCTAGCATACGAATTATTTGGTAGTGAAGAAGCAATGATTAGGCTTGACATGTCAGAATACATGGAAAAGCATACAGTTTCAAAACTAATTGGTGCTCCTCCAGGATATATTGGATTCGATCAAGGTGGACAATTAACTGAGAAAGTTAGAAGAAAGCCTTATTCTGTGATACTTATGGATGAGATAGAGAAAGCTCACCCTGATGTTTTCAATATGTTATTGCAAATACTTGAAGATGGTAGACTTACTGATAGTGAAGGTAGAACTGTTTATTTTGAGAATACAGTGATAATAATGACTTCAAATATTGGAACTAGTTTTAAAACTAATAGCATAGGCTTTGAGAAAGACAATTATGATGCACTTGAAGTTAGGATAAAAGATGAATTGAAACGAGCATTTAGACCGGAATTTTTAAATAGAATTGATGAAATAGTGGTATTTACACATTTGACTAAAGATGAGCTTCGTAAAATAGTGGATTTAATGCTCAAAGAAATATATATTGAGGTTAAAGATAAAGGTATGAATATAGATATTTCAGAAGATGTAAAAGATTTTATATTAGAAAAAGGATATGATAAGAAATTTGGTGCTAGACCGTTAAGAAGAGTAATACAGAAATATATAGAAGATGAAATTGCAGAAAAATATTTAAAAAATACCTTTAAAGAAGGACAAACAATAAAGGTAGTACTTGAAGAAGGTAAAATTGTAATTAAATAAGAAAAAACTAGAAATTTTGAATAAGATCTAAATTTGTAAAATTTAATATAATATTTTATTGACAGAGATATATCCAATAACTATAATATAAATTGATAAATGAATAATATGGTTTTAGGTGCCCTTTAAGAAGGGAGAATAGGGAATCGAGTGAAAATCTCGAACGGGCCCGCCACTGTAAGAGTGAGTTAGCATCTAGTTGCCACTTCGTTTAGAGGGAAGGCGATGCATTTAACTATGAACTCAAGTCAGGAGACCTGCCTAAAACTTGCTAAACTTCTTTCGTGTGAAAAAGAAGTGTAGGTTAGGATGATGGAAAGTCCATACCATTTTTTTGGTATGGACTTTTTTAGTTAAAAATTTAAAAAGGAGGTATTTGTATGGAGATATTAAAGGAAACTTTAAAAAAAATTGAGGGCTTAGATAAAAAATCTATGGATAAGGCAAGGGAGAGAATAAACAGTTTGATTAAGCCTGTTGGGAGTTTAGGGAAATTAGAAGAAATAGCTGTACAATTATCAGGAATAACTGGTGAGTTATATCCTAAAGTAGATAACAGAGCTATAATTACTATGGCAGCAGATAATGGGGTAATGGAGGAAAAAGTATCACCTGCTCCTCAAGAAGTTACCAAAATTATGACATCATATATTGCTAATGGAGTAAGTGGAGTAGGTGCTTTAGCAAATCAAGCAAGAGCAGATGTTATAGTAGTTGATATTGGAGTTGCAAGTGAGATTGATAATATAAAAGTTGTGAATAGGAAAATTAAGTATGGGACAGAAAACATAACAAAAGGTCCTGCAATGACAAAAGATGAGGCAATTAAAGCTGTAGAGGTAGGGATAGAAATAGCAACAAAGGAAATAAAAAAAGGGAGAAATTTACTTGGTACTGGAGAAATGGGGATAGGGAATACTACAACAAGTACTGCTATTCTCTCAGTGATGGGAGGAATTGACCCAGAAGAAATAACAGGTGTAGGTGCTAATTTACCCAAAGACCAATTAATTAATAAAATTAATGTTATTAAAAAGGCTATAGAAATTAATAGACCAAACAAAAATGATTGGTTAGACGTGTTAAGCAAAGTTGGAGGTCTTGACATAGCAGGTATGGCAGGGGTTATGGTAGCAGGGGCAGCAAATAGAGTACCAGTAGTAGTTGATGGATATATTTCTACTGCTGCGGCAATAATTGCAGTTGCTATGGAGCCTAAAATTAGAGATTTTTTAATACCTTCACATGCGTCAAATGAAAAAGGTGCTAAAAAAGCATCTGAATTACTAGGGTTTGAGCCTCCACTATATTTAAACATGAGACTTGGAGAAGGAACAGGTGCAGCAATTATGTTTAATATAATAGAAGCTGCAGTATTTATGATAAAAAAGATGATTACATTTGGTGAAGCAGGAATAGAAGCAGTATAAATTATAAGTTATTGAAAGATAACGAAAAAGGTGTGAAGAATTGAAAAGATTATTTTCACACCTTTTTCTTACTCAAAATTTTTTAAAATAGGTTCTACAACTTTGTTTTCTAAAGGACTTGATAAGACAAGTAGGGTTTCAGTATTACCAAAGGTTTGAATTTTAGCTATAAGTTTTTCTAGTTCAGACATTTCATTTAGACTAGCTTTGACAATCATGCAATATGGACCAGTAACATGATGGCATTCAACTATATAATTATTATTAAGGACAAATTCCTTGAATTTATTATGCATATCGACATTCATGTCTACATTGATGATTACACTTATTGGGCGACCTATTTTTTCGTAATTTATTGTAGCCCTATATCCTGTAATTATATTATTTTCTTCAAGTTTTTTTACTCTTTCTGTAACTGCTGGAGGACTTAGGGCCACTAATTTACCGAGATCTTTCATAGAAATTCTTCCATTTTGCTGTAAAATTTTAAGTATTTTGACATCTGTTTCATCCATTTTATTTCCTCCTTTAAAAAATAAAAAAGCAACAATAAAATACTTTATTTATTTAATCAAAATTATTATATATTATTGTTTACTATATGTACATATTAATTTTGAATGTTACAATGTTGATAAGAAATATTTTGATATTTAATTGTTTTTTCAAGATTTAAAGAAATATTTATTATGTAATTTTACTAACTTAGAATATGTTAATCAAATATAAAGTTTAGTATTTGATTTGTTTATTTATTGATAAAATTATTATAAAGGAGAGTAATTATTATGTCAAAGGTAAAAGTTACTGAGACTATTTTAAGGGACGCACACCAATCTTTAATTGCTACTAGGCTGAAAACAGAAGAAATGATACCAGTATTAGAAAAACTTGACAGTATAGGTTATCATTCGCTTGAAATGTGGGGTGGGGCTACATTTGACGCATGTTTAAGATTTTTAAATGAAGATCCTTGGGAACGACTTAGAACAATAAGAAAAATCGTTAAAAATACTAAGCTTCAGATGCTTCTCAGAGGACAAAATATTTTAGGCTATAAACATTATGCTGATGATGTAGTAATTGAATTTGTAAAAAAATCTGTTGCTAATGGAATAGATATAATAAGAATATTTGATGCATTAAATGACCCAAGAAATATAAGAACTGCATTAGAGGCTACAAAAAAAGAAGGAGCTCATGCTCAAGCTGCAATTTCTTACACTACTAGTCCGGTTCATACTACAGAGGTATATGTAAAGCTTGCTAAAGAGATGGAAAATATGGGCGCTGATTCTATATGTATAAAAGATATGGCTGGGTTATTAACTCCATATTCTGCCTATGACTTAGTTAGTGCGATAAAAAAAGAAGTTAAGATACCAATACAACTTCATTCACATACGACTAGTGGTCTTGCAAGCATGACTTATTTAAAGGCAATTGAGGCAGGTGTAGATATCATAGATACAGCTATATCACCTTTTGCTTTAGGAACTTCACAGCCACCAACAGAATCTATGGTTGCCACATTACAAGGAACTGAATACGATACAGGATTAGATATTGAAAAACTAAATGAAATAGCAGAGTATTTTAGACCTATTAGACAAAAGTACTTAGAGAATGGTCAATTAAATCCTAAAGTTTTAAGTGTTAATATAAAAACATTATTATATCAAGTACCAGGAGGTATGCTTTCTAATCTTGTTTCACAATTAACAATGCAAAATGCTCTTGACAAACTTGAAGATGTGCTTAAAGAAGTACCAAGAGTTAGAGAAGATATGGGTTATCCTCCATTGGTAACACCTACAAGCCAAATGGTTGGTACACAGGCTGTATTTAATGTAATAACTGGTGAGAGATATAAGATGGTTCCTAAAGAGATAAAAGCTTATGTAAAAGGTATGTATGGAAAACCTACAGTTCCAATTAAAAAGGAAATCATAGAAAAAATAATTGGAAATGAAGATATAATTACTTGTAGACCTGCAGATATTATTAAGCCTCAGCTCAAGTCAATAAAAGAAGAAATAAAAGAATACATTGAACAAGATGAAGATGTATTATCTTATGCACTATTTCCTCAAGTAGCATTAAATTTCTTTAAATACCGTCAAGCACAAAAATACAAAATAGATAGTGAATTAGTAGATAAGGAACAAAATACTTATCCAGTTTAAAACGAAAAAGGCGAAATTTAGCTATATTTCCTAAATTTCGCCTTTTTAAATAAATGATAATAACTATTTTTCAATACCTAAAAATTAAATATTAAATTTGTTAATTTATAATACATTTAATATTATATTGACAAAGTATATAGTGTATACTATAATTGAACATATGAACAAATGCTCATATGTTTTAAGGAGGTATAAAATGAATAATAGAGATGATGCACAATTTTGTTCTATTAGTAATGTTCATGAAGATGTTGTTTCAAATATAAAAAAAATCATGATAGAAGAAGAATTAGCTTATGAGCTAGGTGCGTTTTTTAAAGTTTTTGGGGATGAAACTAGAGTTAAGATATTGTATGCTCTTTCGAAAGCTGAAATGTGCGTATGTGATATAGCTGATTTACTTAATATGACACAATCAGCTATTTCTCATCAATTAAGAGTTTTGAGGAATGCGAGATTAGTAAAATATAGAAGAGAAGGTAAAGAAGTTTATTATTCATTAGATGATGAACATGTAGAAAGCATATTTGCTCAAGGGTTAGAACATTTAGTCCATAATAAAAAATAGTCAAAAGAAGGAGGGCAATAATGAAAAAAGAAATATATTTAGAAGGATTAGGTTGTGCTTCTTGTGCTCAAAAAATAGAAAAAAGAGTTAAGGAGTTAGAAGGAGTGGAAAATGCAAGCCTTAATTTTTCTGCAGGTATATTAAGCGTTGAAGCAGATAAAAAGATTATGGAAGATGTTATTAATAAGATTGTTAAAATAGTTAAAAGTATAGAGCCAAAAACTAATGTTATATTAAAAGAAGACAATAGTCATAACAGTGCTAACAATAAAACTGTTGATTATAAAAAAATAATTACATTATTTATAGGTGTATTATTATTTGCTATAGGTGCTGTATTTGAGAAAAATAGTTTTAGTAAAATAGTTTTTTTCATAAGTTATATAATTATAGCGAAGGGAATATTGTATACTTCTTTTAGAAATATTTTAAAAGGTGAGGTGTTTGATGAGAATTTTCTCATGAGTATAGCGACTATTACAGCTTTTATATTAGGATCTTATGAAGAAGCTATAATGGTTGGATTATTATATCAAGTAGGTGAGTATCTACAGGATAGAGCAGTGGATTCAT
Organism: Brassicibacter thermophilus; assembly: GCF_055378355.1. Lineage (NCBI taxonomy): Bacteria > Bacillati > Bacillota > Tissierellia > Tissierellales > Thermohalobacteraceae > Brassicibacter > Brassicibacter thermophilus. The sequence goes on from NZ_AP042446.1 coordinate 1,296,768, forward strand.
CAAGAAAAAATATAAAAAAGCTAATGGATATAAGACCAGACTATGCGAATTTAAAAATTAATGAAGATATAAGAAAAGTTAATCCATCAGATGTTAAAATAGGAGATATTATTGTTGTGAAAGCAGGAGAGAAAATTCCATTGGACGGAGAGATAATTAGCGGTAATTCTACTATTGATACTTCTGCAATTACTGGTGAATTTATTCCTCAAGATGTTTCAGAGGGAGATAAGGTTGTTAGTGGGTGTGTAAATATGGAAGGCTTATTAAATATTAAGGTAACTAAAGGTTATAAGGAATCAACAGCTTCTAAAATTTTAGATTTAGTTCAGAATGCAGCTAATAAAAAGGCAAAAACTGAAAAATTTATAACTAAATTTGCTAGGTATTATACTCCTATAGTGGTTTTTCTAGCTTTGATTATTGCAGTTATACCACCTCTTATTATTAAAGATGCAGTTTTTTCTGTATGGTTATATAGAGCAGCTACATTTTTAGTTGTTTCTTGCCCATGTGCTTTAATAATATCTATCCCCCTAGGATATTTTGCTGGAATTGGGTCTTGTTCGAAAGAAGGAATATTAGTCAAAGGCTCTAATTATTTAGAGGAATTAAATAAAATTAATTCAATTATATTTGATAAAACAGGTACACTTACAAATGGTAATTTGAAATTATCAACTATTAAGGCAAAAAACTCTTTTACTAAAGATGAGTTATTAAAGTATTCAGCTTTGGCAGAGAGCTTTTCAAATCATCCTATTTCAAAATCTATAGTTGCAGCATATAAAGGAATTATTGATAACAGTCAGATTAATGATTACAAAGAACATCCGGGACAAGGAATTACTGTGACAATTAAAGACAAGCATATATGTGTTGGGAACAGTAAACTAATGAAAAAAATAGGAATAGATTATGAGAAACTTGATACCGATGGTACTGTCGTGCATGTTGCTATAGGTAACACATATGCAGGATATATAATAATAAAAGATGAGATAAAAAAAGATTCTAGTTTTACTATAAAACAGCTTAAAAATAAATGGATAAATAAAGTTATTATGCTTACTGGAGATAGAAGATTAAATGCTTTAAATATTAGTAAAAATTTAAATATGGATGAGGTGTATTACGAATTAATGCCTCATGAAAAATTGAATAAAATTGAAGAAATAATTGAAAGTAGTAATGGAGGAGTAGCATTTGTTGGTGATGGTATAAATGATGCACCAGCATTGGCACGAGCTGATATTGGGATTGCAATGGGAGGTATAGGATCTGATGCTGCAATTGAAGCAGCAGATATAGTTATAATGGATGATAAACCTTCGAAGATTGTAGATGCATTTAAAATAGCTGAGAGAACGAGAAAAATAGTTTTAGAAAATATAGTTTTAGCTTTAGGAATTAAATTAATTGTATTATTGTTAGCTGCTATAGGATATGCGTCTATGTGGTTGGCAGTATTTGCAGATGTTGGAGTTGCATTATTGGCAGTCTTAAATTCTATTAGAATACTGAAATACAATAAATAATTAATATAACACTAGATCTAAGGAAATTGCACAATTATTTTAAGACTAAAATTATGCAATTTCCTTATTTTAATAAAATGAAACAATTAATAGCAGGAAAATTATTAATATTATAGAATTATTTGTAGTAGGGATGAGGAAAATGGAAATATAATGTGGTAATAAAAAAGGAGGAATTAATAAATGTTAAAATTAAGTACAATAGGGAATGAACATAAAAAGAATAAAAGTGAGTATAAAGTGTGATTTGTATGATTAGAAAGCAATTTATTATTGTAAAAAAAAGAGGGATGATATATGGATAAAATTTATCTTAATATATTATCTTCTTCGCTGGAATATATCATTTTGAATATTAAAGATAAAAATGTTTTAATTTCGGAAAAACTTGCAGAAACAATAGGTTATGATGGTGAAGAATATATAAAATATAAATATTTTTATAAAAAGTATGTCTATCCTGGTGACATCGATAAGGCAAAAATAAAATTAGATAAAATTAACAGTTTTATAGTACTTGAATCGCCAGTTAAATATAGGTTAAGAATTTCTAATGGTAAATACGAATGGTTTCAGTCTGAAAGAACTATTATTAAAGATGATTATAATAATCCACTTAAAATAGTTGAAATCTATCAAAACATTAATAATACAGTTAATTATTATATGGAACGGGAAAAAGCAAAAACAGATTTAATGAATTATATTTGTCATGAATTCAAAACACCTCTTAATATTATCTTAGGAGTTATACAATTGATAGAGTTAAGAGATAAAAATAGTAAAGAAACCGGTTTTGATTATATATCTAAAAATAAATTACATAAATATATAAAATACATGAAGCAAAATACATATAGGTTAATAAGATTAATTAATAATATGTTGGATTTATCTAAAATTAACAATAATTATTTATTACTAGATTTAGAAAATGAGAATATTGTTAAAATAGTAGAGGACATAGTTTTATCGGTTAGTGAAGTGACAAAGGATAAAAATTTAAAACTAATTTTTAATTCTGAAATCGAGGAAAAGTTTATTGCTTGTGATAAAGACAAAATCGAAAAAGTCATTTTAAATCTATTATCTAATGCTATAAAGTATACCGATCCAGGAGGTTATATTAAAATTAATATATGGGAAGAAGAAGGTAAGGTTTATATATTAGTTGAAGATAGTGGCATAGGCATACCTTATGATGCACAAAAAAGTATCTTTGATATATATAAACAAGTAAATTTTAGAAATAAGAGAGAAAAGCAGGGAAGTGGGATAGGATTATCATTAGTAAAATCTATTTTAGAGCTTCACGGCGGTAAAATATGGGTTGAAAGCGAAGTTAATAAGGGAAGTAAATTTTATATAGAACTTCCAGATAAAACTATTGACAATAAATATATTAAAGAAAAAATAGAGGAAAATTATAATGAAATGGTTGAAAAGATTCATATTGAATTTTCTGATATATATTCAAATTGATATAAAAAATTCAATTGCTAAAATATAAATAATATAAAAAAGTTTAACTTCCTTACTTAGAGTATAATTTTAGTAGGCAAAAACAACAAAAATGAAAAAGATGCCCGAAAGCACCTTTAACATATATGAATCATCCAATATAATAGTAATTAATAAGAAAACTATAAAAGGGATGATTACATGTATAATATAAGTTTAGATGAAAAAGAAATTAATTTCAAGAACTTAGAGAAAATTATATATAAGCTTGTATGCCGACAGGCATGTGAAATGCTCGTAGAGCTATTAGAAAAATTAGATAATAAATTAATGAAAGAAAGAGATAAAGAAGAATATAGAAATAAAGGATTAAAGAAAACTACCATAAAAACAATAATGGGCGAAATTGAATATAAACGTAGAATATATCAATATACTACACAAGAGGGTAAAAGAGGTTACAAATGCCTTTTAGATGAATACTTAAAAATGGAAACCATAGGACATATATCTACAAATCTAGTAGAAAAAATAGTAGATCTAGCAACAGATGAATCATATAGAAAAACAGCAAATAAAATAACAGAAATGACAAACCAAAGTATAAGTCATTCAGCAGCTTGGAACATAATACAAAACTTAGGAGAACAACTAAAACAAAAAGAAAAACACGAAATAAAATTAAACAACGAAGAAAAATTACAAGGCAAAAAAGAAACAAAAATATTGTTTGAAGAAATGGATGGAGTGTGGATAAATATCCAAGGTAAAGATAAAAAGACTAAGGGAAAAGAGAAAAAAGAACTAAAATTAGGAATTTTTTATGAAGGCTGGGAGAAGAAGCATGAGAAAAAAGATAGATATGTACTAAAGAACAAAAAAGCATATGCAAGCTTTGGAAGTAGTAAAGAATTTAGAAAACTAAGACAAGCCAAAATAGCGAAACAATATAATACTGACGAAATAGAAACAAAAATAGTAAATGGAGATGGAGCAAACTGGATAAAAGAAGTTATAAAAGAAGACAATTCACACTTTCAATTAGATCCATTTCATAGAAATCAAGCAGTACTTAAGAACATAGAAGATAAGAAAAAGGCAAAAGAAATAATAAAGAAACTAAGCAATGGTAACATAGAAGAAGGATTAGAAATGATAACAAAACTAATGATAGAAAACAATGATAATCAAAAGAAAATGAAGAAATTACAGGCACTATATAATTACCTAGTAAACAACAAAGAAGGGATAGTGCTCTACAAACTTCGCCCAGACATAAATATGCCGCAACCACCAGAAGGAATTAAATATAGAAATCTAGGAACAATGGAACATAGCATATGTGATATATTAGCACAAAGGATGAAAGGGAATAAAACAAGTTGGTCAATACAAGGAGCCAGTAACTTAGCCAAGATACTAGCAGAAAAAGCAAGCAAAGAATTAGCAACAACAATAAAATCACTACTGAACAAAGAAATAAAAGAAGAAAAGCTTGAAGAAATAATAGAAAAAGTAGGATTAACAGCAGCAGAAGTAAATAAAAAGCCAAAGAAAAGCAAGATATACAAACACAAAAGAGCAAGCATGCCATTTAGTCAATGTTCAGTAACTAACGGAAGAAAAGCCATAAAGGACATGTTAGGTTGCAAATGTGCAAGTCAAATGAACCTAAGTTTTTAATATCTAATATATTATATAACTTAAAAGAATAAGCTAACATACGATACCTATGCTCTAATATAAGCCTAAAAAAATACAACATAATAGAGCATTAATACTGATGAATAAATAGAATTAGACCTAAAAATAGGGCTCTCAGACTTATTGTTATTCTATAATCATAAGTCTAGTATTATAGAATAACAATTTTGAAATCATTGTAAAGTATATGTAAATTTATTTTTAAAATTGTAGAAAGTATAAATAGAATACTCTTGCCCTATCGGGCATAAAAACATAATTAAAACAGCAAAATTGGATGATTAAATTTAAAAATAATAATTTTGCCAACTTTTACTTGACAGTATCACTTCCTTATAATACTGTTTACTTAATTTATAAAAAGAGTTACAATGAAGTAAAAGTTAATTCAAATATCATTGTAGAGTAATAATTTAAGCAATGCAATAAATTGCCAAAATAAAGCATATAAGGGAGGAATATATTGTGAATGAAATACAATTAGCACACAATCTGATAGATTTTATAGATAATAGCCCTAGTTCCTTTCATGTAGTAGATAATATAAAGCTAATTTTAAAGAAAAATGGGTTTACTGAACTCTCTTTAAAGGAAAGATGGAAAATAGAAAAAGGGAGAAAATATTTTGTTACTAAAAATGATTCTGCACTTATTGCTTTTGCAGTTGGAATAGGCGAGATAGAGAAATATGGTTTTAAATTAATCGGAGCTCATACTGATTCACCAACTTTTAGAATAAAGCCAAGCCCTGAAATTACTGTAGAAGGTAATTATTTAAAATTAAATACTGAGGTTTATGGAGGTCCTATAATAAATACATGGCTCGATAGACCTCTATCTTTGGCAGGAAGAGTAACTCTAAAATCTGATAATATAATGCAGCCAAAGATAAGATTAGTAAATATAAAAAAACCTGTGCTGATTATACCAAATTTAGCAATACATATGAACAGAAAAATAAATGAAGGGGTTGAACTAAATAAACAAAAAGATATACTTCCTATAATGTCATTGATCAATGATGAATTTGAAAAGGAAAATTATTTAGTAAAGAAGTTAGCAAAAGAATTGGATGTGGATTATAAAGATATTATTGATTTCGATTTGTTTTTATATGAATATGGAAAAGGGAGTATTATTGGTGCTAATGACGAATTTATTTCTTGTGGTAAATTAGATGATCTTGCTATGGTTCATGCTGGCATAACTGCATTGATTAATTCTAAAGAGTCTAATAGTACAAATGTTATGGTTTGCTTTGACAACGAAGAAGTAGGCAGTAGAACAAAGCAAGGTGCAGGTTCTCCTATGCTTAGAACTATTTTAGAGCGAATAGCTATATCATTAGACAAAGACAAGGAAGACTTTTATAGAGCAATATATAATTCATTTATAATATCAGCAGATATGGCACATGCATTGCATCCTAATTATACTGAGAAGCATGACCCAGTAAATAGACCTATAATTAATAAAGGTCCAGTTATTAAAATAAATGCTAACCAAGCATATACAACAGATGCTGATTCTAATGCTGTTTACGAAATGATATGTAAAAAAGCAGGAGTACCTGTACAAAAATTTGTTAACAGATCTGATGAAAGGGGTGGGTCAACAATAGGTCCAATTTCTTGGGGGCATTTAGATATAAGGTCTGTTGACATAGGTAATCCTATGTTAAGCATGCATTCTATAAGGGAACTTGGTGGAGTTCTTGATCATTATTATGTTACAAAATCATTTGAAGAATTTTATAATCTTTAATTCAAAAATGCGGCGTTACGCCGCATTTTAATATTTCCCTACATATTTCCATCCTATTTTGATACCTGGATCACCAGGTTCCCATCCTGCTGGAGCTCCTAAACCAGTTTTTTCTGTAAATTGCAGGCCAGCGATAATCCTCAGAATTTCATCTATGTTTCTTCCTACTGATTGGGGATTAGTAATCCAACCTCTTATTCTCCCTTCAGGGTCAATAATAAATGCAGCCCTATATGCAAAGCCTTCGTCTTCATTTAATATTCCATAAGATTTTGATATTTTTTGTGTTCTATCAGAGAGAAGAGGATAGTTGATTTTTTTACCTGAAGGGGAAGTTTCAGTAAAAATTTTATGAGAATAAATACTATCTGTACTTATAGCTAATACCTCGGTATTTAATTCTTGGAATTCATGATATTTGTCAGCAACTGCTGCTAATTCTGTTGGTCAAACAAAAGTAAAATCTGAACCATAAAAGAATAACACTACCCATTTTCCTATATAGTCAGAAAGAGAAACTTTTGTCTTTTGGCAATTTACTATTGCATCTGCTGTAAAATCAGGAGCTGAATCACCAAGGTCAAAATAATCACAGTATTTTTCTTCTATAATACACGACGGGTCTTCTTTGTTATTTTGATAATTTTCATGTTTCATATTATTATAACAATAATATCCCCAATATGGATATCTCATTATCAAAACCTCCTTTAAGTCATCTAATATATTTTATTCTTAGTATTCAGCAGAGTTACCTTTGAAAACATAAATTTATTTTGATTGAAAGGTTAGAAATATATAATGTATAATAAAATTGCTGTTAAAATTATATTGATACACAAATAACCTGTAAAAAGGAGAAATGATATAAAATGACTTATAAACTTATTGCTATTGATTTAGATGGTACACTACTTAATGATAGAAAAGAAATATCAGATTATACAAAAGAAATATTACAAAAAATCAATAGTGTTGGAGTAGAAATAGTTATTGCTACTGGTAGGAGATATTGGGCAGCCAAGAATTTTGTCAAAGGATTGAACATAGATCTTACGATATTAGCTAATAATGGAAATATAGTTAGAAAAATAAGTGATGACAGTGTTTTGATTGCAAAATATATGGATCAAAAAGATTTTTCTATACTTTTAGAAGAAGGAAGAAAAAGAAATCTAAGCCCTATATTGCATGTAGATGATTATGAAAGAGAAGTAGACATGATAATTGAGTTAGAAAGAGATGATGAAAGATATTTTTCGTATATGTCTAAAGTTGAATCAAGATATAAAAAGGTTGATAGATTAGAATCATATGTAGATGGTAAAATATTAGCAGTTGTATATTTTGGAGGAATTGAGGATATGGAGAATTTTAGAAGATATATTAATACTAATTATCCTTCTAAATACAATTCTCATATTATTACAAACTTATCTATTTCTGCTTCCCTTTTAGAAATAATGAATCCTTTGGGTTCTAAATGGATTTCACTTAAGGAATACGCACATAGTAAAGGGATAAAGCCAGATGAAATAATAGCAATAGGTGATGATAATAATGACATTGAAATGATTGAAAAATCTGGATATGGAATAGCAATGTTAAATAGTACAATAAACGTTAAAAAAGTTGCTGATGAAGTAACAAGGAAGAATAACAATGAAGATGGAGTTGCTGATATATTAAAGAAAATATTTAAATTATAACTAATCTTGAATTCCTCCAAATTACTTGCATAAATAGATGGAATTGTTAATATATTTTACTATCAAATAATTTGGAGGGAAGGAAAAGTGAAAATAATAACTGGAATTGCTTCAATATTGATAATTTTAGGGGCATTAAATTGGGGACTTATTGGGCTTTTTAACATTAACTTAGTTTCTTCAATATGTGGCGGTAAAGATAGTAAATGTACAAAAGTAGTTTATACTATAATTGGACTTGCTGGAATTTATGCTATTTTATATTCAATTATTTAATTTTTGTATAGATATATAATTAAGTACTTTATTTTGAGTTTTCAATAATAATATTATCCTAAATTAGACTTAAACACATATTTTTATTATTTCTATATAAAAATAAAAAGGTAATATTTTGCTATACTCCCCTAAAAATAGACATATGAAAAATCTATATCTTAGGGGAGATTTTTATTTTTACTTAACTTATAGGTTACTATTCTTATGTTTTCCTATAATGAAAAAACAATGAATGTTATTGATTAGTTTAAAGGATTATGTAGTATATTTAGTAATTAATTATAAAAAATAGAAATAATTATACCTATTAATGTACATTATGCACATTAATAGGTATAATTTTATATTCATTTATACAAAGGAAAAGCTCATAAAATGAAGAATTTAAAGGAAATATATAATAAATATTTATTAACCATAAAAAAATTAGATGCTAATCTTTTTAATATTTATATTATTTTAATAATATTAGGAGGAAGAAAAATGATTTTAAAGCAAATAATAGAAATTTTCGATCTTTTAGATAAACCAAATGCAAATGGGCATGAAATATCTGAATACTTTAAAAAAAGAGGGAATTGTGAAATAACTGTAAACACTGTTAAAGGGCAAAAAGGAAGTACTGATTTTATCAGGATATTGATAAAAGGTAAAAATGGTAAGAGTAATAAAGGAAATGCCCCTACACTTGGAATAATTGGAAGATTAGGAGGCTTGGGTGCGCGCCCTGAGAAAAATGGATTTGTTTCAGATGGTGACGGAGCATTAGCTGCATTGGCTGCAGGCTTAAAACTTGTTGAAATGAATAATAATGGAGATTTACTTGAAGGAGATGTAATTGTTGCAACTCATATTTGCCCAAATGCACCAACACAGGAGCATTTTCCTGTTTATTTTATGGATTCACCAGTTGATATGGAAACTATGAATAATCTTGAAGTTTCAGAGGAAATGGATGCAGTAATATCTATAGATACGACTAAAGGGAATGAAATTATGAATTATAATGGATTTTCCATATCACCAACTGTTAAAGAAGGTTATATTTTAAAGGTTAGCCACGATTTAACAAATATTATGAAAAGAGTAACTGGAAAACTTCCAAAGGTATTCCCAATTTCCCAACAGGATATTACTCCTTACGGAAATGGATTATATCATTTAAATAGTATACTTCAACCTGCTACTGCTACATCAGCTCCTGTTGTTGGAGTTGCAATAACTACAGAAGTATCAGTTGCTGGTTGTGCTACTGGGGCAACTCATTCAGAAGATGTTGAAGCAGCAGGAAGATTTGCTATTGAGGTTGCAAAAGATTTTGGGGAAGGTAAGTGTAGTTTTTATGACAAAGAAGAATTTGAGGTATTATTAAAACTTTATGGTGATAATAAAAGATTTCAAACAAAAGGTAAATAGCTAAAAATTAAATTTTAACTTGTTATTGAAGGGGAATTTATTAAAAATAAGGAGGGAAATATATAATGAAATATAAAATGAAATATAAAATATTAACACTATTTTTGATTGTTGTTATGTTATTTTCTCTTATATTAACGGGATGTGGTGACAAAGACCAAAATCAAGAGGATAATACAGTTAGCAACAATCAAGAAGAAAATACTTCTAATCAAAGTGACTCAAATAACTCAAAAGATGGAGGAATGCTTACAGTTGCTTTAGCTGCAGTTCCAAAAACAATAGATCCAGTAAAATATACTGGTATTTATGAAGGAAATGTTATTCACAGTATTTGTGATAATTTAGTTTATTACAATAAATTTTTAAATGAAATTATACCAGGACTAGCAACTGAATGGGAAATATCAGATGATTTGAAGGAATATAGATTTACACTTAGAGACGATGTTTATTTTCAAAAAGGTAAATACCAAGATGGTAGAAAAATGACTGCAGAAGATGTTAAATATAGTCTAGAGAGATCTGCAAAAGATTCGATACTGTCAAGTAAAAGTTGGCAAAATTATTATTTTTAAATTTAATCATCCAATTTTGCTGTTTTAATTATGTTTTTATGCCCGATAGGGCAAGAGTATTCTATTTATACTTTCTACAATTTTAAAAATAAATTTACATATACTTTACAATGATTTCAAAATTGTTATTCTATAATACTAGACTTATGATTATAGAATAACAATAAGTCTGAGAGCCCTATTTTTAGGTCTAATTCTATTTATTCATCAGTATTAATGCTCTATTATGTTGTATTTTTTTAGGCTTATATTAGAGCATAGGTATCGTATGTTAGCTTATTCTTTTAAGTTATATAATATATTAGATATTAAAAACTTAGGTTCATTTGACTTGCACATTTGCAACCTAACATGTCCTTTATGGCTTTTCTTCCGTTAGTTACTGAACATTGACTAAATGGCATGCTTGCTCTTTTGTGTTTGTATATCTTGCTTTTCTTTGGCTTTTTATTTACTTCTGCTGCTGTTAATCCTACTTTTTCTATTATTTCTTCAAGCTTTTCTTCTTTTATTTCTTTGTTCAGTAGTGATTTTATTGTTGTTGCTAATTCTTTGCTTGCTTTTTCTGCTAGTATCTTGGCTAAGTTACTGGCTCCTTGTATTGACCAACTTGTTTTATTCCCTTTCATCCTTTGTGCTAATATATCACATATGCTATGTTCCATTGTTCCTAGATTTCTATATTTAATTCCTTCTGGTGGTTGCGGCATATTTATGTCTGGGCGAAGTTTGTAGAGCACTATCCCTTCTTTGTTGTTTACTAGGTAATTATATAGTGCCTGTAATTTCTTCATTTTCTTTTGATTATCATTGTTTTCTATCATTAGTTTTGTTATCATTTCTAATCCTTCTTCTATGTTACCATTGCTTAGTTTCTTTATTATTTCTTTTGCCTTTTTCTTATCTTCTATGTTCTTAAGTACTGCTTGATTTCTATGAAATGGATCTAATTGAAAGTGTGAATTGTCTTCTTTTATAACTTCTTTTATCCAGTTTGCTCCATCTCCATTTACTATTTTTGTTTCTATTTCGTCAGTATTATATTGTTTCGCTATTTTGGCTTGTCTTAGTTTTCTAAATTCTTTACTACTTCCAAAGCTTGCATATGCTTTTTTGTTCTTTAGTACATATCTATCTTTTTTCTCATGCTTCTTCTCCCAGCCTTCATAAAAAATTCCTAATTTTAGTTCTTTTTTCTCTTTTCCCTTAGTCTTTTTATCTTTACCTTGGATATTTATCCACACTCCATCCATTTCTTCAAACAATATTTTTGTTTCTTTTTTGCCTTGTAATTTTTCTTCGTTGTTTAATTTTATTTCGTGTTTTTCTTTTTGTTTTAGTTGTTCTCCTAAGTTTTGTATTATGTTCCAAGCTGCTGAATGACTTATACTTTGGTTTGTCATTTCTGTTATTTTATTTGCTGTTTTTCTATATGATTCATCTGTTGCTAGATCTACTATTTTTTCTACTAGATTTGTAGATATATGTCCTATGGTTTCCATTTTTAAGTATTCATCTAAAAGGCATTTGTAACCTCTTTTACCCTCTTGTGTAGTATATTGATATATTCTACGTTTATATTCAATTTCGCCCATTATTGTTTTTATGGTAGTTTTCTTTAATCCTTTATTTCTATATTCTTCTTTATCTCTTTCTTTCATTAATTTATTATCTAATTTTTCTAATAGCTCTACGAGCATTTCACATGCCTGTCGGCATACAAGCTTATATATAATTTTCTCTAAGTTCTTGAAATTAATTTCTTTTTCATCTAAACTTATATTATACATGTAATCATCCCTTTTATAGTTTTCTTATTAATTACTATTATATTGGATGATTCATATATGTTAAAGGTGCTTTCGGGCATCTTTTTCATTTTTGTTGTTTTTGCCTACTAAAATTATACTCTAAGAAAGATTCTGTAATGAAAAGGCTAAGAATGCTTGATTATGTTGAAGTTGTTTCTGATACAGAGATAATAGCTCATCTAAAAGAGCCTAGTGCTACATTTTTAACAGTATTAACTGACCCAGGTAATGTAATAGTACCTAAAGAAGAAGTAGAAGGATGGGGAGATGATTTTGGTAGACATTTAGTTGGAACTGGACCATTTGCTTTAAAGGAATGGAGAAAAGGAGATAGTATAATCCTCGAAAGATCAGATAATTATTGGGGTGAAAGACCACATCTTGATGGAGTTACATTTAAATTTATTAGTGATGTAAATATGATGACAAATGCATTAAGAACTGGTGAGATAGATGTTGCTACTGATTTAAGAGGTGAAAGCATTGAAGTAGTAAAGAATGATGATAATTTAGTGCTAAGCGAAAAACCTGCATTAAAGGTAATTTATATGTCAATGGATTTAGATAATGGGCCTACTAAAGATAAAAGGGTCAGAGAAGCAATTATTTCAGCAATAGATGTTGATGCAATGGTTAAAGCACTTTATCCTTATGGGGAGGCTCAAAGGGCATATTTAGCATTACCACCAGGGTCATGGGGTTATGATGAATCTTTAGAAGAATTAGTTCCGAAGTATGACCCTGAAAGAGCGAAGGAATTAATGAAGGAAGCAGGATATGAAGATGGGTTTGAAACAGATATTTATGTTTCTGGTAGTGACAAGGAAGCAGTAATTATTCAAAGTTATTTAAAACAAAACTTGAATATTGATGTAAATATTCATTTGCTTGAATGGGGAACATTCAGTGATATAGTTTCTAAAGGTGAAGCACCATTATATAAGATGTCTTGGACATGGTACCCAGATCCAGATTTCTTCTTGTACCAAATGTTCCATAGTGATCAAATTGGATCTCTAGGAAATGGACAAGGTTATAGCAATCCTGAAGTCGATGAATTGCTTAATAAGGCTGTATCGGAAACTGCAAATATTGAAAAAAGAGCTGAGATTTACAAAAAAGCTTTAAAAATTATTACTGAAAATTATGGAAGATTAAATTTTGCTAATGGAAAAATTGTTGATGGTTATAATAAAAAAGTTCATGGATTTGAACGTGGCGCAGATGGAAGTATTTTTATAACTAACCCAGAAGTTAATGTTTGGCTGTCTGAATAATATTTGCTATTAATTTCCCCTTCAATAAATATAAAATTAAAAACCCTATAAATTTATAGGGTTTTTAATAATATTAACTTAAATTTTATTTAAAAGATTAGAGGTGAAATAAAATTGTTAAGATTTATATTAAAAAGAATTTTACAGATTATACCGACTTTATTTGTTGTTGTATTTATAGTTTTTGTTATCACACGTATAATACCTGGAGATCCAGCTGCGGTTATGTTAGGTCCACAAGCAACAGTTGAAGCTATTAATGAACTTCGTGAAGAGTTAGGATTAAATGATAGTATAATTAAACAATTTGGATATTATTTGAAAGATATCTTAAAAGGTGATTTAGGTAAGTCTTATTATTATAATGAATCTGTAATGAAGCTTATTGCTGAACATTTTCCAAACACATTAATTTTGGCACTAACAAGTATAATAATTGGTTTAATAGTGGGAATTCCTGTAGGAGTTATTTCTGCTACAAAGCAGTATTCTGCTTTTGATTATATATCCATGGTTATTGCTTTGATAGGTATTTCTATGCCAATATTTTGGCTTGGTATGATGCTCGTTTTGTTATTTAGCGTAAATTTACGATGGCTTCCTTCTGTTGGCATGGGTTATGGAGGATTTGTTGATGCAGTTAAACATTTAATACTACCTTCTATATGTTTGGCAACTGGTCCGACGGCAGTTTTTGCACGTTTTACGCGTTCTAGTATGTTAGATATTATAAAAGAAGATTACGTGAAAACTGCAAGAGCAAAAGGGTTAAAAGAAAATATAGTAGTATGGAAACATGCTTTTAAAAATGCCTTACCACCTATAATAACAATTGTGGGAATGAGGTTTTCTGCGGCATTGTCTGGAGCAGTTCTTACAGAAACAATTTTTAGTTGGCCAGGATTAGGAAAGCTTATAGTTGATTCTATTCAAAATAGAGATTACACATTAGTCCAAGGAAGCGTTATATATTTGGCGTTTATATATATGTTTGTCAACTTGATAGTAGATATTGGATATGGACTTTTAAATCCTAAAGTAAAAGCTTCACTTCAAGGAATAGAAGGTGGTGAATAATGATGAGTGTGCAAGAAAAAAAATATGATATTGTCGAACAAGAAAAAAAAGATTTAGAAATTATGAAAAAAGAAGCTAAAGCAAACAGTTTTATTAAAAAGTTATTAAGGAATAAAACTGCTGTTGTCGGTTTTGTAATAATTATTATTGTCATTATCACAGCTATTTTTGCTCCTCTCCTTGCTCCATATAATCCAGAACAAATTGACCTTACAAAATTATGCTTGAAACCCGGAACTGAAGGTCATATTTTCGGTACAGATGAATATGGAAGAGATATATTGAGTCGAATAATATATGGCTCTAGGATTTCAATTATTGTAGGTCTTTGTGCAACAGCTTTTGGAGCAATAATTGGTATTGTAATTGGATTAATATCAGGATATAAGGGTGGTAAAATTGATACAGTAATAATGAGAATTATGGACGGTATGTTTGCTTTCCCTTTTATTCTTTTAGCAATAATCATGATGACCGTTCTTGGAAGCGGGATGCAAAATGTTATATTTGCTATAGGAATAGCTAATATACCTTATTATGCTAGAATAGTTAGAGGTCAGGTGCTAATAGTAAAGGAAGAAGATTATTGTCAAGTTATAAAGGCATTAGGAGCATCTAATTTTAAAATTATAAAAGATCATATTATACCTAATATTGCATCACCAATAATTGTAAATGCTACATTAAATATTGCAGGTACTATTTTATCTGAAGCCGGTTTAAGCTTTCTTGGTCTTGGGATACAACCTCCAACTCCTTCATGGGGGAATATATTAAAGTCTGGAAAGGATTATTTATTATCTGCACCGCATATTGCAACTTTTTCTGGTGTTGCAATATTAATTACAGTAATTGGATTTAACCTTTTCGGTGATGGCGTAAGAGATGCTTTAGATCCTAAACTTAACAGATAATTATTTTAAAACAGGGTGGTGGCAAGATTGTTTGATAGATTACTAACAGTTAAAAATTTAAAAACATATTTTTATACTGCATCAGGAGTAGTAAAAGCTGTAGATGGTGTAAGTTTTACACTTGATAAAGGTAAAACATTAGGCATAGTAGGTGAATCTGGTTCAGGAAAGAGCGTAACAGCTTCTTCAATAATGAGATTAATACCGCAACCTCCTGGTAAAATAGTTGATGGTGAAATTATTTTTGAAGATAAGAATATATTAGAGATGTCAAAAAATGAACTTTTGGATTTAAGAGGAAAAGATATAGCGATGATTTTTCAAGATCCAATGACTGCATTAAATCCTGTTTTTACTATTGGTTCTCAGATTAAAGAGGCGATACTAGCACATAGAGATATACCAAAAAAGGAGGCAAAAAAACTTGCCATTGATTCACTAAAACTGGTTGGCATACCAGATGCAGAGTCAAGATATGATAGTTATCCTTATGAGTTTTCTGGTGGTATGAGACAACGTGTTATGATAGCCATGGCTATAGTATGCAATCCTAAATTACTTATTGCTGATGAACCTACAACTGCCTTGGATGTTACTATTCAAGCTCAAGTATTAGATTTAATGAAAAATCTTCAGAAGCAGTTTAACACTTCAATATTAATAATTACTCATGATATAGGAGTTATATGGGAAATTGCAGATTATGTTATGGTTATGTATGCAGGTAAAACTGTCGAATACACTGATACAATAAATCTATATAAAAATCCTAAACATCCATATACATGGGGATTATTAGATTCTATTCCTAAGAGAAATAGTATAAAAAATGAACCATTGAATACAATTAAAGGTAATCCGCCTGATTTGAGAACTACAGGTGTGGGATGTAATTTTGCTAGCAGATGCCCCTATGCTAAGGAATATTGCAAAAAAAATGAGCCTGAATTAATTGAAGTAGAAGAAAATCATTTTGTGGCATGTCATTTTCAAACAAAAGGTAGCCAACTTGTTAGAAAGGGGGCGAAGTAATATGACTAAAGCAATATTAGAAGTAGAGGAGTTAAAAAAATATTTTATAGTTAAAGGTAATAAGCTTTTTGATAAAAAACGATATTTAAAGGCCGTAGATGGGATATCATTTGATATACGAAAAGGAAAAACCTTAGGATTGATAGGAGAATCTGGTTGTGGAAAATCTACCGTAGGTAAGACAATCATGGGCTTAACAAAAGCTACTGATGGATCAATAAAGTTCAATGGTGAAGAAATTACTAGATTTAATCAGAAAAGGATGAAAACATTTAGAAGAAATGTACAAATGATATTTCAAGATCCATATTCTTCATTAGATCCAAAAAAAAGAATTAGTTATATTGTTCAAGAACCTTTACAAATCCATAATATTGGAACTTCAAGTGAAAGAATGGAAAAAGCAAAAAAATTATTAGAAACTGTTGGTCTAAATTATTATTTTATGAATAGATATCCTCATGAATTTAGCGGAGGGCAAAGACAGAGAATTAATATTGCTAGAGCATTAATGTTGGATCCTAAAGTATTAATATGTGATGAGCCAACTTCTGCTTTAGATGTTTCTGTACAAGCTCAAGTATTAAATCTACTTAAAGAATTGCAGGAAAAATTTGAATTGACTTATTTATTTATATCACATGATTTAAGTGTAGTAAAATATTTAAGTGATGAAATTGCAATAATGTATCTTGGGAAAATAGTTGAAATGGGTGAATCTCATGAAATATATAAAAATCCATTACATCCATATACAAAGGCATTGTTTTCAGCCATTCCTACTGAGGATCCTACTGTAAAGATAGATAGAATTACATTAAAAGGAGAAGTTCCTAGCCCATTAAATCCTCCAAAAGGTTGCCGTTTTAATAATAGGTGCCCTTACTCAAAGCCAGAATGTATAGAAGTAAGTCCTAAATTAGAGGATGTAGATAATAATCATAAAGTTGCTTGTTATTTATATAAATGATAGGTGATGAGAAAGTATAAATTTTAAGGAGTGTATGAGAATGTCTATAAAAAAAAATATTTGGAAAGAAATAGATAAAAGAAAAAAAGAACTTATTGATTTATGTTGCGAGTTAGTAAAGATACCTACAGAGAATCCTCCTGGAGAAATGGAAACTATAACTAATTTTATATGTACATACTTTAATGAACATGGAGTTGAAAATAAAGTATACAGGCCTAAGCCAAATAAACCTAATATTGTAGCTGAATATGGAAAAGACAATGGTAAGAAGCTTATATTTAATGGACATGCAGATGTAGTTCCTGCAGGAGACCTATCTAAGTGGGATTTTAATCCTTATTGCGGGGATGTAAAAGATGGTAAAATTCTTGGAAGAGGAACAAGCGATATGAAGGCTGGACTAGGTAGTGCAATTTTTGTTATGTGCCTTTTAGCAGAATTAAATATACCTTTAGATGGTAAATTATTTTTGACAATTGTACCTGATGAAGAAATAAGTGGGGAATTAGGAACAAAATGGATTGTAGAAAATGGTATAGTGTCTGGAGATGCATGTGTAGTTGCTGAACCAACAGGTTATGATAATTGTGAAGTAGGTCAAAAAGGAACTTTATGGGTTAAGTTTAAAGCTGAAGGTGTATCTGCTCATGGTAGCCTTTCGCCATATGTAGGAGATAATGCAATTGTTAAACTTATTAAAGTATTAGATGAAATTAAATGTCTTACGGGATTGCACGGAGAATATGAAGGTGAAGTAGAAAAAGTTATAAAAGAATCAAAAATTGTAGCTAAAGAGTCTTTAAATAAAATAGGAGTAGAAAATATTATTGATCATGTAACGGTAAATATAGGTAGAATTAATGGAGGTACAAAAACTAATATGGTTCCTGATACAGCAGAGGCTGATGTTGATATAAGAATTCCTCTTGGAGTAAGTACCCAAATAGTTATAGATGCTATTGATAAAATAATTAATGGGTTACCTTTTGAAGGGATAACATATACCTATAGCTGGAGATCTGAACCTAATAATGTATCTATAAATAGTGATATAGTGAAAGCAGTTAAAAGAAATGCAAAAGATGTTTTAGGTATTGATATATCAGCTACTTATCAGTGGGCTTCTAGTGATGCTAGGTATTTTCGATATGCTGGCATTCCAACAATCCAATATGGGCCTGCTAATACTGAAGGAATACATTCGTACAATGAAACTGTAGATATAAAAGATGTGATTAACTCAGCTAAAATATATGCAGGAATTATTGTAGACATGCTTGTTGATGATTAATGCAGAAAGGAGTATTTATAATGATACTTTTAAAAAATGGAGCTATATTTGATTGTTATACTGCTAGATATATATATAAAGACATACTTATTAGTGGACAAAAAATATTAAAAGTGGGATGTAATATAGATATTCACGATTCTAAAATAGAGGTTATAGATGTAAAAGAAAAAATTATATGCCCGGGATTTATTGACGCTCATTCACATATTGGAATGTGGACATTTACTGATAAAGGCAATGATGCAAATGAATGTGTTAAACCTATAACTCCTACTATGAAAGCTATTGATGCTGTTAATCCATTTGATCCTGCATTTAGAGATGCATATTCATCAGGTATAACTACAGTTATGGTTTGCCCTGGGAGTGGAAATGCAGTAGGAGGTCAAGGAGCAATTATTAAAACTTGGGGTAAAGATGTTGATGATATGATTATAAAAAGCCATGCAGCTATGAAAATAGCTTTTGGAGAGAATCCTAAGAATGTATATAGTATTCAAGGGAAAAGTCCAAGTAGTAGAATGTCTACATCATCTCTCATAGAAGAACTATTAACTAAAGCTCATATGTATTTTATGGCAAAAAAGAAGGGCGATAAAATAAATTATGATGTTGAACTTGAAGCCTTTATTCCAGTATTTGAAGGAGAAATACCGTTAAAAATTCATGCACATAGAGCTGACGATATTTTAACTGCTATAAGGATAGCTGAAAAATTCAATTTGAAATTAACTTTGGAACATTGTACTGAAGGTTATTTAGTAAAAGATATCTTGAAAGATAAAAATTATCCTATTATGATAGGACCGCTTTTTTCATTTAGAAGTAAAGATGAATTAAAGAATGCATCTCCTGAATGTGCAAAGATATTATCTAAAAATGGAATGCTTGTATCTTTAATATCTGACCACCCATTTACTAATTGTAAATATTTACCTTTGTATGCTGGATTATTAAGTAAATATGGCTTTAGTCATCAGGAAGCATTAAAATCACTAACAATAAATCCTGCAAAAGCTTTAAATATCGATGATAGAGTTGGAAGCATAGAAGAAGGAAAAGATGCTGATTTAGTGATTTTTGATAATGAACCTTTAGAATCATTAACTAATGTTGTTATGACGATTATTAATGGAACAATTGTATATAAAAGTTAAATATTACAAGATTTTGAATGGAGGAAAACATGATGCTAGTTTTAAAAAATGGCAAGATTTTCACTATGGATGAGAGAAAAGTTGTATATGGTGATATCTTGATAGAAGGCAATAAGATAAGAAAGATAGAAAAGGCTATAGACTGTCCTGAATCTGATATAATTGACTTAAAAAACAATATTGTAATGCCTGGACTTATAGACGGACATTGCCATGTAGGGTTAATAGAAAATGGTATAGGGTTTGCTGGGAATGATATGGATGAAAGTAATGAGATAATTAACTCTAATCTTTCTGCTGCTGATGGAATAAATATAAGAGATATATCATTTAAAGAGGCTTATCAGTCAGGAGTTACTACTATTTCTATATGCCAAGGTGATAAAAACATAATAGGTGGTAAATCATCAATATTAAAGACTTATGGGAATTCTCTAGAGGAAATGATAATCAAGAAAGATGCAACTTTAAAGATGTGTATCGGTGATAGTTGTAAAAATTTAAATGATAAGAACCCGAAGATGCCAAGATCAAGAATGGCTATAATGGATATAATAAGGGGTTTTTTCGATGAAGCTAAAAAATATTTAGAAGAAAAATCTAGATATAAAATAAGACCCCAAAATTATAACAAGAAATATGAGGAAATGAGAGCGGTTTTTAATAAAGAAATTCCACTAGAAATTTCATCACATAAAGTTCAGGATATCCAAAGTGCTATAAGATTAGGGAAAGAGTATAAACTAAATGTTATTATAGATTATTGTACTGAGGGATATATGATTGCTGACCAAATTGCAAAGGACGGAATACCTCTTATGTTGGGACCATATTTAACGGACAAGTCAAGCTATGAGTTAACTAATAGAAATGATGAAGCTCCTAGTATTTTTTCTCAAAAGGATGTAATGTTTTGTTTAATAACAAATCATCCAGAAATACCAATTCAGTTGCTCCCTATGTGTGCTGCGATAGCAGTTAAAAATGGGTTAAACTATTTAGAGGCATTAAAAGCAATTACAATAAATCCTGCTAAAATATTAGGAATAGAAAATAGAGTTGGAAGTTTGGAAGTCGGAAAAGATGCAGATATTGTCGTATTTAATGGAGATCCATTGAAAACAAGTACTAAAGTGTTATTAACAATAATTAATGGTTCTATCGTATATAATAAATTATAATCGATTATTATATAGAGGTGAGGCATCGTGAAAAAAGTTGGAGTTATAACAATCGGTCAATCTCCAAGAAGTGATTTGATTCCAGAGATATCAAAATATATTGATAAGGACGTTCAAATAGTAGAATATGGTATACTTGACAATTATACATATGATGAAGCAAGGGAAAAATTCAAACCTGTTTTTGGAGGTAATATTCTTGTTAGTAGAATGAGGGATGGCAAACAGATAGAAATGGATGAGGAAACAGTATATCAAGCACTTCAAGAGTATATTTATAAAGTAGAAAATGATGGTATAAAAATAATACTCCTATTATGCACAGGAAAATTTCCGCAGTTTAAATGTAACTCACTTTTAATTACGCCTTTTTCAATAATTCATTCAATTGTAAAGAGTGTAGCAGGAAATGCTAAAGTAGGAATAATAGTACCGGATATTTCACAAATACCACAATGTAAAACTTTGTGGAGAAAGAGCGGAATTGATGCAGTTATAAGATCTGCTTCACCATATAAACATATTGATGGGGAAATTCAGAAAGCAGCTATAGAATTAAAAAACGAACGGGTATCAATGATCGTGATGGATTGCATGGGATATACAATTGAGATGAAAAATATGGTACGAAAGGTTACTGAAGGGCCTGTAATTTTGTCAAGGATGTTAGTAACTAGCATATTAAATGAAATATTGTAATTAATAGTACTACGTTTCAAGCTTATTATGAACAAACTTTTTTGAAAAAACTATACTGGATATAATCATGATAGGTATAAATATATACGATTTCAAGACTGATTTAGTTTTGAAATCGTGTATATTGTTTAGACAATAAATATATATTATAAATTTTCAATCCAAGGTGAAAAAGAAGCCGTGATTCTGCATTATTAAAATTATATCCTGTTATAGATTCTATTTTTTTTATACGTTGATATAAAGTATTTCTATGAATAAATAATTTATTAGATGCTTCATTATAATTATAATTACATTCTATTATTTGCATTAATGTACTAAATAGTTCGGTATTATTTTTTTTATCAAAGTCAATCAGTTTATGTATTGAATTTTTATAAAGTCTTTCTATTATGGGGTTATCTTTAATATTATAAAGTAGATGGTAGATTATCAAGTCATCATATGGATAGATGGATTTAGTATTTTTGAAAATTTTTGAGCCTATTTTTATGCTAAATACTGCATCTTCATATGCTAGATTTAATCTATCTATAGTATCGTAAGCCCTACTTATTCCAATAGAGAAACTATATTCAGGCATTTGTACTTCAAGTTCTTTTAATAAATTGTTATAATTTTCAATTAGTTTAGCGTTAGGTAATTCATCATGCTTTATTCTTATAAAAATAATTGAGGAGTTTTCACATACAGCATAATCTTCGTAAAATCTACTTTTTGCAATATTAAGAGTTTTATTAATTATTTTTTTGGGGATTATATCAGAAGAGGATGGATTAAGATGACTATTATTTAAATATTTTATTTTTATAATCCATACAAATCTTTTCATATTGTATTTAAAATTAAAGTAATTACATTCATTTTCAATTATTTTTTTATCAGAATATAAGCCATATAATATTCCTCTGATGAACTCATCTTTAGATTTATTATATATCACTTCGTTTTGATGGTAAGACATCATAGATATAACAATAAATGGGATTACTTCATTAACTATCTTTAAGTCATACTTTCTATTATCCAATGAAGTACAACTTATTAAACAAAGGTATCCTAGCAATCTATCGAATGCTTTTAAAGGATAAATTGAATATTTATCATTTAAATTAGTACATATTAACGGTGTTAGAGTTGAAAATTCATTAGTAGAATTTTTACTTAATAATTTTGATATATAACTTATAGGTATGTTTTTTTTGCTATTGTCTACTTCTATATATTCTAGTATTTGACAATTATCTGAAAGTAATAAAATTGTTTTCCTGATATAAAGTGAGAAAATAAATAGAATATTAGATAATGTATAATATTTACTTTCCTTTAATGCAATAAGATTATTTTTAAGTTGGTTTATAAGATATTCATCAATATTAGTTTGACCAAATATTTTAAGAATATTTTTATAATCTAAATCAGAAGATGTTTCCAAAATAGGAAATTCCATTTGATCAACAAGTTTTATTATTTGTTCAAGTTTTGACTTTGTTTCTATGTCTATTTGTTTAATATTAATAATAAGTGCAGCAATTTTCTTTTGTTTTAATAAATTAATTATATTTATTATACTAATTTTTTCTTTGATTAATATATTTGAGTTTAGGATTATAAGATCATTTTTGTTTATCCAATAAGGTTTATCAGGGACATCGAGAAACACAATATTTTTTATTTCATTAGTTATATATTCGTATCCATTTAATATGCTAAATTCATAAAGTGTTTTGAGCTTATCTAATAATTCTTTGAATTGCATAAACATTCACCTCATACTTATTTTTTCTTATGTTTACAAAAATTTAAGAACAATATTAAATAATTTTGATATATGTATCAATAATCCATGATAAATAATATTGAATTTTCAAGGTACATAAATGTTATTTAACAGAAAAGTTTTAATTATCATCTAGTATACTCTGAATATATATAACAATCAAGTGAAATTTCAAATTAAACCATCAGACATAATAATATATACAAAAAATATGTATTACTATATAATAATATTATTAAATCTGTATATTTAGCAAGAAAAGCTATATATAATTTATATACAAAATTTAATAGAAAGCTTATAAATTATCTTTTTCAAATATATAGAAGGGAAGAATAATAACATGAAAGAGGCCGATGTTTATAATGTATATTCAAAATACTTAAAAAATAAATATGGTACAAAAGTATACAAGTTGCCAATAAAACTTCCTCTAACTTGTCCTAATAGAGATGGATGTGTTGGATATGGGGGATGTATTTTTTGTGGAGAAGAAGGAGGTAGTTTTGAGAATTTATCAAGTGAATTGTCTGTTTCCAAACAGTTATATGAGAATATGAATTATATAAAGAAAAAGTATAAAGCACAAAAATTTATAGCGTATTTCCAAAATTTTACAAATACATATATGCCTTTTGATGATTTTAAAAAGGCAATAAAAGGTGCCCTAATCTCAGATATAGTAGAGATATCTATTTCTACTAGGCCTGACTGTATTTCGGATAAATACTTACAATTTTTGAAATCAGTTGAGAAGAAAAATGCTATTAATATTTCTTTTGAATTAGGATTACAGACTGTAAACTATCATACACTAAGAAAGATAAACCGAGGTCATGGATTAGCAGAGTTTTTAGATGCTATATTAAGAATTAAAAGGTTCGGATTTGAGACATGCATTCACCTTATATTGAATTTACCTTGGGATACTATGGATGATGTTATTGAGAATGCAAAGATATTATCAGCATTAAAAGTAGAGCAAGTAAAGATTCACTCTCTATATATACTAGAAAATACAAAATTAGGTGAAATGTACAAAAGTGGAGAAATAAATATAATATCTAAAGCAGAATATATTGAAAGAGTCATAACTTTTTTGGAATACCTAAATAAAGATATTGTTATTCAAAGAATAGTTGGCAGAGCTCCAGAAGAGGGTGCATTATTTGTTAACTGGAATACAAGTTGGTGGAAAATAAGAGACGAGATAATTGAAACAATGATTAGTAGAAAAACCTATCAAGGTATTAAATGTGATTATTTAAATGGTAAAGCTTTAAAAAATTTGTAGAAAAATAAAGGGAAAACGTATCACTTGTAGAATGTATTATATAAGTATTATTAATTTATTTGGGAGGGTGATTAAGATGATAAGGTTTATTTGCGGAATAAAAGGTGCAGGTAAGACTAAGAAACTAATAGAGATGGCTAATGATGATGTTAAAAAAGGAATAGAAAATATTGTTTTTGTTGATTTTCAAGATAACCAATTATTAAATCTTGATTATTCAGTAAGACTTATTGATGCCATAGAGTTCAATGTTAATAATGTTGAATCGTTCTATGGCTTTTTATGTGGGATTATAGCAGGTAATTATGATATTAATAACATATATGTAGATAATATTTATAATTACATCGAATTGAATGATGATATCTTAGAGAACTTAATTAAAAGATTAGAAAAAATATCTAACATATTTAATACGAATTTTTACATAAGTTTAAACGTAAATAAAGAAAATATACCAAGTAATTTGAAAGAATTGGTTTTAGAATAGATATGATAAGTATTCTATAAATAGTTACGTTTTTGTCATTAAATTAAACTATTTATGAGATTGACATATATTTGTAGTTGGATTAAAATTTAGATGTATAAAATAAAATTTAGATGTATAAGAGGAAAAAGGGGAGCTAAAGAAATTTGGCTGAGAGGAAACTATATGTTTCGACCCTATAAACCTGAACTGGGTAATGCCAGCGGAGGGAAATATTTTATTATTTTATTACTTTATTACTTAATGGTTACAAAACCTCTTTTTCCTGAATATGGGAAAAGAGGTTTGCTTTTTAATATTATTAAAGGAGATGATAAATATGTCTAAAGTTAATGTTAGTCTTCAAGTCATACCAAATGTTGAAGAGTCAAAAATTTATGATGTGGTAGATAAGGTGATACAGTTTATTTCATCTACTGGGATTAAATACGAAGTTGGACCAATGGAAACTACAATGGAAGGTGAGTTAGAAGAATTATTAGATATAGTAAAAAAATCACAAGAAATATGCGTAAATGAAGGAGCTAATAGAGTGTTGTCAGTTGTCAAAATTGACTATAAGCCTGAAGGTGTGACAATGAATGAAAAAGTTAGCAAATACAGAAAGTAAATTTATACCAGTAACTTTTTTAGGATTGCTGTTATTGATTTGGCAGATAATAGTCGATAAAGGTGTTATTGCTAGATATATATTACCTGCTCCTAAGGATATTTTAGTCACATTGATAAAAATATTACCGCAAATTAAAGAACATATATTTACTACATTATATGAGGCTTTATTAGGTTTTTTTATATCTATAATATTTGCTATGATTCTAGCTATAATTATGGATAATGTAAAATTTATTAAGAGTGCATTGTATCCGCTTTTAGTTATATCTCAAACTATACCTACAATTGCATTAGCACCATTATTTATTTTGTGGTTTGGATTTGGGAAGTTACCGAAAATAATTGTAGTAGTATTAGTATGCTTTTTTCCTATAATTATTAACATGCTTCAAGGGTTAGAATCTGTCGATGAAGATATGATAAATTTATTAAAATCTATGGGGGCTAATAAAATTCAAATATTTAAAATGATAAAATTTCCAGGGGCTATAGTAAGCTTTTTTTCTGGGCTTAGAATAGCAGCTACATATAGTATAATGGGTGCTGTAATAGGCGAATGGCTTGGAGGGAAAACTGGCAT
The DNA here is from genome assembly GCF_055378355.1 of Brassicibacter thermophilus. NCBI lineage: Bacteria > Bacillati > Bacillota > Tissierellia > Tissierellales > Thermohalobacteraceae > Brassicibacter > Brassicibacter thermophilus. Next base: position 1,323,394 of record NZ_AP042446.1, read on the forward strand.
AGGTGTGTATATGATAAGAGTAAAAAATTCTTTTGCATTAGATAAATTTTTTGCAGCTATAGTTATAATAGTGGTATTAAGCATAACTATTTTTAAAATTATATCATTAATAGAATATATATCTATGCCGTGGAAAAGAGAAATAAATAATAAAAGTTAGGAGAGATGTAAATGAAAAAAACATTTATATTATTATTAATTATTTCATTAACTATAATGACTTTTATAGGATGTACATCTGAGGGGAAACAAGTAGATAAACCACCTGTTAAAGGAAATGAAGAACTTGTAAACGTTAAATTGCTTTTAGATTGGTATCCTAACACTAATCATACAGGTATATATGTAGCTAAAGATAAAGGGTTTTATGAAGATGAGGGATTAAAAGTTGAAATTATACAACCTGCTGGTGGAGGAAGTGCTGAAGCTATAGCAGCTGGAAAGGGTGATTTTGGTATAAGTTATCAAGAACAAGTTACATATGCGAAAACATCTAAAAATCCATTGCCTATAAAGGCAATTGCTGCTATAATCCAACACAATACCTCTGGATTTGCGTCTCCTGTAGAAAAAGGAATTAAAACTGCTAAAGACTTTGAAGGAAAAAAATATGGAGGCTGGGGTTCTCCTATGGAAGAGGCAATGATTAAGGCAGTTATGGAAAAAGAAGGTGGAGATTTTTCTAAAGTTGAAATTATTAATATTGGAGAATTAGATTTTTTCACAGCAGTGAAAGACCATGTAGACTTTACTTGGATATATTATGGATGGGACGGTGTAGCTTCAGAACTTAAGAATTATCCTTTAAACTTTATTAAACTTCAGGATGTGGAACCAAATTTAGACTTTTATACGCCTTTAATTATTGCGAGAGATGATTATATAGAAAATAATCCTGAATTAGTAAGGAAATTTTTAAAAGCTACAACAAAAGGGTATGAATATGCAATAAATAACCCAGAAGAAGCAGTTAAATCTTTATTGAAGGAAGTTCCAGAAATAGATGAAGAACTTGCTATAGCAAGTCAAAAATATTTAGCAAATGAATATAAAGCAGATGCTGATAGATGGGGAGAAATGAGTATTGAAATATGGGAAAATTATTCTAAATGGATGTTTGAAAGAGGTTTAATAGAAAATGAATTGGACGCCGAAGAAGCTTTTACCAATGAATTCTTGCCTAAAAAATAAAAAACTTGAGGTTTATAGTATTAATAAAAATTTCGGGAATACTGCTGTTTTATCAAATATATCATTGAATTTGAAAGAAGGAGAATTTGTATCTATATTAGGACCTAGTGGTAGTGGTAAGAGCACTTTATTTAATATAATAGCTGGGCTTATTCCTCCTGATACGGGGAAAGTAATAATTGATGGTGTAGATTATACAGGGAGAACTGGGAGAGTTAGTTATATGTACCAAAAAGATTTGTTATTACCTTGGAAAAGGATAATAGATAATGTATCTATACCACTACGTATAAAGGGTATTAACAAAAATGAGGCAAGAAAAAATGTAGATAAATATTTCAAAATGTTTGGCATCGATGGATTTCAATATAAGTATCCATTTCAATTATCAGGGGGAATGAGACAGCGTGCTGCTCTTATGAGGACATATATGTTTTCTAGAGACATAATACTATTAGATGAACCTTTTGGAGGGCTTGACGCAATAACAAGGTCAAAAATGCATTTTTGGCTAATGAATATATTAAATTCATTAAATGTATCGATATTATTTATAACTCATGATATAGAAGAAGCTATTTTATTATCTGATAGGATATATATATTGTCTAACAGACCAGCCAAAAATAAAGAGGAATTAAATATAAAACTTCCAAGACCTAGAGACAAAGAAATAACTACTTCTGTTGAATTTAACAACATTAAAAGACATATTATGGAAATACTAGGTTAGTTGATATATTGAAGAGGAGTGATTAAATGGCTATATTTGATAATGAAGCTAAAAATTATGACCAGTGGTATACCACAAAGATGGGTAATTTTGTCGATAAAGTAGAAACTGAATGTGCATTTAAACTTTTTAAAGGTAATGGAATAAAAAAAGTATTAGATGTTGGATGTGGTACAGGTAATTTTAGCATTAAACTTGCAAAAATGGGATATGATGTTACAGGTGTAGATATTTCAGATGAAATGCTTAAAATAGCTAAGAAAAAAGCGAAGAAAGAGAGACTAAATATAGAATTTTATAATATGGATATATATGATTTGTCTTTTCCGTCAAATTATTTTGATGCAGTTTTTTCAATGGCTGCTTTTGAATTTATTCAATATCCAGAGAAAGCTATAAATGAACTTTTTAGAGTTACCAAAAAAGGTGGAGATATACTTGTAGGAACAATAAATAGGGATAGTAAATGGGGCGAACTTTATATGACTAAAAAATTTAGAGAAAATACAGTATTTAAATATGCATACTTTAAAAATTTACAAGATCTTAAAAATCTTAAACCAAAACATCTTATTGATACTGGGGAATGCTTATTTATTCCACCAGATACCCCAGAAGAACATATAAACATGCTTAAGGAGAAGGAACTTTCAACTACAGAAAGAGGAGGATATATATGTGCTCTATGGCGAAAATAGCATCATGCCAAATAACTTTTACTCCTATAGAAAGTCATGATTACTTAGGAGATATAGATAAAGTGCTTGATATAATAAAAAATTCTGGTTTAGAATATAACATAGGTATATTATCTACAACTATTAGAGGAGAAAGAGAAAAAATTATTGCTCTAATATCTGATATATACTATACTATGGATAGTATATGTAGTTTTACAATGGATATAAAGATATCTAATATATGTGGATGTAATTAAAGGTGACTGTAAAAAAGCTTTCATATAAAAAAGGAAGGTAGGCTTTACCTTCCTTTTTTATCCTTTCATCGAAGGAACGAATGTAGCACAGTCTGTTTCTTGAGCACTAGTTGCATTCTTTGGTTGTATTTCTATTGAAGGAGCATTACAATGATCGCCTTCTCCATGATAAATACAAGTATTTACCATACACTTTACTCTATTTATTGAATTGTTATTTTTATTTTGATTCATAATTTATCCTCCTTCTATTATTTTCCGTTCTGTTAACTTAAATGAAAATTGAAAGTCTCGAACTCCTTTAGGTATAATAGCAATAGACACAAAAACACTACTCCAAAGGAGGTCGAGACCTATGACTATTATACCAAAAATTAAGTGTCCTAGATGTAATTCTTCAAAACTTTATAAATTTGGCAAAGATCCTTATGGTTATCAAAAGTATCAATGCCGTGATTGTAGACGTCAATTTTCTACAAAGCCTAAATCTAATACTACACGCAATACCAAACATCCAAGATGTCCCAAGTGTGGCAAAGCATCTTTTATTCATCATAATTATAAACACTATACAAACTATAGATGCTCAGATAAAAAGTGTTACCATTCTTTCTTTATCGCTAAACCAACTACTATCGATAATCCCTCATCGTCTAACCTTTCCGGTAAAACTGATTTTAAAAGAATGAGGTTTCCTATGTTTGTTATTATTACTGCTCTTAACCTTTATTTTTTAAATAACTCTTCAACAAGAAAAATATCACAGTTTCTTTATATTACATATAATATTAAGGTTTCCCATGTATCCATTGCATCCTGGGTTAAAAAGTTTGCACCTTTGTTTGACAGTATATCTAGTAAGCTTTCTTCAACCATTGACTTATCTTCTTCTGATGAGTGGCATGCTGATGAAACTGTTGTTAAAATTAATGGTAAAAAACATTATCTCTGGTTTATCATTGATTCTGAAACTCGCTTTATTATAAATTTTCATCTATCTCCTTACAGAAATTCTAACCAGGCCTTCAGCCTTTTTAAAAAAGCAAAGAAATTTGGCATTCCTAATACTATCGTTACTGATAGATATAGTGCTTATAAGGTGCCTGCTAAATCTATCTTTGCCGGTGCCAACCATATAAGAGTTGAATCTTTTGATGATGATATATCAAACAATATAATTGAATCTTTTAATAAGGAATTTAAAGCCTGGTATAAACCAAAGCGAGGTTTTAACTGTTTCGAAAGCGCTAATAACTTAATTGCAAACTTTGTATTCTTCTTTAATTATATACGGCCTCATTCTTCTTTGAGTAACCTTACTCCTGCCCAGGTAGCAGGTGCCAAATATAGCGATAGAGATCGCAGTAATTGGTTATTATCTGCATAATATTTACTTGTTAAGGGTTCTCTCTGCTTTGCCTTATTTCTTGGTTTATTTGCTATGCAATTTTTATTTTTACAGCCCTTAACCATTCCATAGCTATTTAAAATAAAGCTGTCAAGGGCGAGCTTTGCTCGTTTATCTTGACCCTTGACAGCTTTATTGTAATAGCTAAAATTCATATAGGGCTGTAAGGTCAAGATCCATTAAGAATTTTTCTATAAAATCATGCTATTTTTTCATTTTAAGTTAACAGTTCCTTATTTTCTTTTTGCTTCATAAATTATTATGTGAAATTATGTAGTATAATATGTATAAGGTAAATAATAAAAAACAATAATATGACATAATTTATATTGTCTTAAATAAATTTTATAACAAAGAAATTTTGTAATAATAAGACAAAAAATTATTACGAACCGCTAGGGAGGAATATAATGACAACTTTGGAAAGATTAGATAAAATACTATCTAATATGGGTTATGGTAGTAGGAAAGAAGTGAAATTGCTAATAAAAAGTGGTAAAGTAACTATTAATGGTAAGGTAGCAATAGATAATTCTTTAAAAATTAATCCTTATGAAAATAAGATATGTGTAGAGGGTAATGAAATATGTTATAGAAAATATATATATTTAATGATTAATAAACCACAAAACACAATATCTTCTACTTATGACCCTTTAAATACTACTGTTATTGATTTAATTGATGATAAATACAAGAACTTTAAACCTTTTCCTGTAGGAAGACTTGATAAAGATACTGAGGGATTATTAATTTTAACTAATGATGGAAATTTAGCTCATAATTTATTGTCTCCTAATAAGCATGTTGAAAAAAAATATTATGCTTTAATACGTGGAAAAGTAGATAATGAAGATGTAATATCTTTCAGCAAAGGAGTAACTATAGATGGAGGATATACAACTAAACCTTCTAAATTAACTATTATAAAATCAGATGATATTTCTAAAATAGAAATAATAATAACTGAAGGTAAGTTTCACCAAATTAAAAGAATGTTTAGAGCTGTAGGAAAGGAGGTAATATATTTAAAAAGATTATCTATGGGACAATTAATTTTAGATGATAATCTTAGCCCTGGAGAATATAGAGAATTAAGTGATGAAGAAGTAAACTTGTTATTAAGTAGTTATAAATAGATAATAAGAGAATAATATATAGTACTATGTATAGGTAAGTAAATTTTGAATATTAAAAAATTGTATAATAAAATTTCCTCAATCATTTAAAATATGTTAAAATAGAATAGCGTTTATTATAGTTTTAGATAGGGTGTTAATGTTGACTTATTATAACAAAAAAAATATTTTTGATATATTTTTTAGCCATAGAGATTCTTTGATTATGCAATACAAAAATGGAGATATAACTAAAAGAGAATTTTTACAATATAATTTTGAATTTATTCAAAAAATGCACGTAAGACCTTTTACAAAAATTGATAGCTTTGAAAAAGGAATGTACAATTATCAGTATTACAATATGTTAGCAAAATACTATATTATGTTAGCATGGGATATAAAAAAGGGAGAGAAGCATACTAAATATTCTAGAACATATTTAAATAAGGGTAATTATTATTACAATGAAAAAGATAAGTCTACTTATCAATTACTTAAGTTTTTAAATTTTGAAAACGTTGAAGCTTATTTTATAAAAGTAAATTCAAGATATCTAAAAAATAAATTATATGAGATAGTTTTACTCGATTACGAATACGCTATTTTCCATTCTAAGAGTAATTGGCTTTTAAAAATTTTAAGGCAGGAAAATGTATTTATTGAAGAAAAGAAAAAATCTTTAATTGATGAATATATCAATGAAAAGTATTAACTTAATGAATAAATAAAAAAAACGGCTAATTAACCGTTTTTTTATTAAATATTAATTTGCAATTGTTTTAATTATTGTTTCTAATGAGCTATTTCTTTTTATATTAAATGTGCCTGATTTCAATTTTCTATCTAAACCTAACTCTTGAGCTTTAAAGAGAAATTGATTTTTATCATCTATTAATCCTTTATTATACAAAATATTGGCTATATTTGTAGCTAATGATCCACTAGGTATTTCTACTTTAATAATTTCTTCAGGGACTTCTTCAGTATATGAATTTGATTGAGTGCTTTCATCATCTTGGGATTCTAATTTTTCTTGATCGACTATTTGTTCATTTTCAGATTCTTCTACGTTTTCCATAGACATATTATCATTGTTGTCAGTTGAGTCAGAAACAATAACATTATTTTCTGTAGTAGTATTTATTGGAGATTTAGTAAATAATATATCTAGTCGCCAACCGATTACTCCAACTACGGCTACAATAATAAATATTATTAATATGTAATCTATAGCATCATAAAAGAAGTCCTTAATACCTTCAATTAATTTTTTCACTTTTTTCACCTCTAAAAATATATGATTATGTATGTTTGTGTTAAAATAATATTAACTCTTATATATAAATATAACACATTATAGACGTTGATTACAATATTATATAAAATTAAGTTATGGCTGTATTTGATATATGTTGAATTAGAGGAATGAATTGGAGGTTTTATTTTGCAAGAAATAACAATTGATAAAAATGAAAAAGATCAAAGAATTGATAGATTTTTAAAAAAGATGTTTCCTAAGGCATCTAAAGGATTTATTTATAAAATGCTTAGGAAAAAGAGAATAAAGTTAAATGGTGCTAAGGCTAATCCTAGTGACATAATAATAGAAGGTGACAAAATTCAAATGTATTTGGCCGATGATACTATTAATAAATTTAAGGGAAGTGATAAAGAAATAAAGTCATATTCAAAATTAAATATTATATATGAAGATTCAAATATTGTATTAATTAATAAACCTAAAGGGTTGTTATCTCATGGGACAAATAATTCATCTTATGAAAATAACGTTGTAGACCAATTAGTAAGCTATTTATATAATAAAAAAGAATATATACCTAGATTAGAAAAAACATTTACTCCTTCTATATGTAATAGATTAGATAGAAATACTAGTGGCATAATAATAGGAGCTAAAAACTATGATTCTTTGAAAATAATTAACAAAGCCATTAAAGAAAATAAAATTAAAAAGATTTATATATGTGTAATAAAGGGTAAAATTGAAAAAAATACAAGGTTGATTGGTTTTTTGACTAAAAATGAAGAAAAAAATAAGGTATATGTTTCAAAAACTAATAATAAAGATAGTAAAAAAATTATTACAGATGTAAAAGTACTAAAAACTAATGGTGAATATAGTTTATTAGAAATAGATTTAATAACAGGACGTACACATCAGATAAGAGCACATTTAAGTTCAATCGGGTGTCCTATCATTGGAGATACAAAATATGGGAATAAAAAAATAAATAAATATTTTTTAGAAAAATATGGATTAAAGAGTCAATTCCTTCATGCTCATAAAATTGTATTTAATAATTTACATAGTCCTATGGATTATTTAAATAAAAAGGAATTTATTGCAGACATAGACGATACTTTAAACTATATTTTAAGAGATTTATTTGAAGGATGATTTCAAATGTGAGGTGAGAAAAATGAAAATATATATAGCTGGCAAGAGAGATATTGATTCTTTAGTTAACTTATGGGGAGAGTTATCACGTTACCATAAAAATTTTATTGATTATTTGTCGCCTAGAGACGAATGGGATAAGCAAATTAGAAGGTTATTTATATCTGATTTAAATAAAAAGAATACAATAATTTTAATATCTAGAGATTGGAATATGGCTACTGGATTTATCAGAGGTGAATTAAAAATGCCTGAAAAAATATTTAAAAAAAGAACAATTGGATATATAAGTGATTTTTATATTAAGGAAGAATACCGAGGCACAGATTTAGCACAGAATTTTATGTCAGAAATAATAAAATGGTTTAAGTCTAAGGGAGCTGATGATTTAAGGTTAAATGTTAATTCCGAAAATATAAGAGCAATAAGATTTTATGAGAAATGTGGGTTCAAAGAAGTAAGTAAGTCTTTAATGTTGAAATTATAAAATTAAATCATTATAGACTAATGATGTAAAATTAAGTGACAAAGAGAGTATTATTTTTTACTTTAACTTTAGAAAAAAGGGGGATCATATTATGGAAAGAAAAACAGAAAATATAAAAGTAAATGTATATGGATATGGGAACCTTGTGGTAGACAAAGGAATAACACTTGAAAAGTTATTAATGGAGTTAAAAAAGGATAAGTATAGTAATTACTTAGCTGCAATTATAGATAATGAAATAAGGCATTTAGAATATAAAATAGAAAAGAATTGTAATATTAAATTTATTGATATTACTCATAAAGATGGGATGAGGATTTACACAAGAACTCTTGCGTTTATATTTATAAAAGCATGTAAAGATTTATTTGGAGATTGTAGGGTTAACATTGAACATTCTTTAAGTAATGGGATATATACAGAAATATATAAAGAAAATAAAGTAAATCATATAGATATAATAAAAATTAAAAATAGGATGAAACAGATAATAGAAGAAAATATACCTATTAATAGAGTTTTAATGCCTAAGACAAAGGCACAAGAGATATTTAGAAATCAAGGCATGGAGGACAAGGTTAAACTGTTAAATTATGTGGAAAAAGATAATGTACATGTTTATGATATAGATGGTTTTTATGGATTATTTTACGGATACCTTGCACCTTCTACAGGGTATGTAAATGAATTTAATTTGAAATATTATTTTCCAGGAGTTATATTACAATATCCAAGAAAAGAAAATAATTATAAAGTGCCAAAATTTATTGAACAGAGCAAGTTAGCTAAAATTTTTAGAGAATCTGAGGAATGGGGAGATATATTAGACCTAGGATATGTTGGTTCATTAAATGAAAAAATTGTTAATGGCTCAATTGGAGAAGTTATAAGGATTTCAGAGGCGTTACACGAGAAAAAAATTGCTTATTTTGCAGATATGATAACTAAAGATAAAGATATAAGATTAATTTTGATTTCAGGTCCATCATCTTCAGGTAAGACTACTTTTGCACAAAGATTAGGTATACAGTTAAAGGTAAATGGTAAGAAGCCAATTGCTATTTCTTTAGATGATTATTTTGTTAATAGAGAAGATACACCTAAAGATGAAAATGGAAATTATGACTTTGAATCTATAAATGCTATTGATATTGAGTTATTTAATAACGATTTAGTTAAATTGCTTTCAGGTAAAGAAGTTGAGATACCAAGGTATAATTTTGTGACTGGAAAAAGGGAATATACTGGACGTAAAATCATGATAGATGAAGACCATCCTATAATTGTTGAAGGAATACATGGATTAAATGAAATACTTACATCTTCTATACCTCATAATAACAAATTTAAAATATACATTAGTGCCTTAACGCAACTTAATTTAGATTCCCACAATAGAATACATACTACAGATACAAGATTAATACGAAGAATAGTTAGAGACAATAAGTATAGAGGCAATAATGCTTTAAGAACTCTTGAGTTATGGGATTCTGTGAGAAGAGGAGAAGAAAAGAATATATTTCCATACCAAGAAGAAGCAGATGTTATGTTTAACTCTTCTTTAGTTTATGAATTAGCAATATTAAAAAAATATGCTGAACCTTTGCTAAAGGAGATAGACAGTAGTAGCCCATATTATTCTGAAAGTAAAAGACTTTTAAAATTTCTTCAATATTTTAAAAGTATTGAAGATGAGGATGATATTCCATGTACTTCGATTATTAGAGAATTTATAGGTGGTAGTTGTTTTAGATGGGAATAGTTGTTGTTGACTATTTCCTTTTTATGCTTTATGTTTATATAGGAAATATCAATAATATTTCATTATGCAATTTTTTGTTTAATTAAAATTTAAAATAGAAAGCATAAAAATAAGGGGGTTATAGATTTGCAACTAAATTTGGACAAGTTAATTGAGGATAATAAACACTTAACTAAAAAAGGAAAAGTTGCCACATATATTCCTGCACTAGCTAAGGCTAATCCTGAAGATTTAGGTATTTGTATATTAAATATTGATGGTAGTGTACTTAAAGCAGGTAAATACAATAAAAAATTTACTATTCAAAGTATATCAAAAACAGTATCTTTAATGCTTGCAATTTTAGATAATGGAGAGGAATTAGTATTCAGTAAAGTTGGTATGGAGCCTACCGGAGATGCTTTTAATTCTATAATAAAACTAGAAACAACTATGCCTTCTAAACCTTTTAACCCCCTAATTAATGCAGGGGCAATTGCAATTGATTCTATGATAAAAGGGAAAAATCCAGAAGAAAAATTTGATAGATTATTAAATTTTTTCAAAAAGATTACGGGAAATAAAGATTTAAAAATTAATGAAGAGGTATATAAAAGCGAGAAGAGAACAGGTAATAGAAATAGAGCTATGGCCTATTTTATGAAAGATAATGGTATTATAGAAGGAGATGTTGAAGAAATATTAGACGTTTATTTTAAACAGTGTTCTATTGAGGTAGATTGTGTTGATATTGCTAATATAGGGTTATTTTTAGCTAATGGAGGAAAAGATTTTAAAACTGGGGAAAGAATTGTTTCAGAACATTTAGCTAGGATAGTGAAAACTTTTATGGTAACATGTGGTATGTACAATGCTTCTGGTGAATTTGCAATAAGGGTAGGTGTGCCAGCTAAAAGTGGAGTAGGAGGAGGAATAATGGCTGCAGTTCCAAACAGAATGGGGATAGGTATTTATGGACCTTCATTAGATGAAAAAGGAAATTCTATTGGAGGATATGGGTTGTTAAGAGATTTATCTAGACTACTTGATTTAAGTATATTTTAGCTGCGGTCTTCCAAAATCTACAAATTTACCTGTGCATATAATAGAGGCAGTACCTTCCATAAAAATTTCTAAATCTTGGGAAAGTTCAATGTTGATAATTCCACCTTCTGATTGAACTTCAACTTTGTGATTAAGTAAGTTTAATATATGTCCTACTACTACACTTGCACATGCTCCTGTTCCACAAGCAAGAGTTCGGCCAGCACCTCTTTCCCAAGTATATATTTTTATTTTTTTGGAAGAACAAATTTCAATGAAGTTTACATTAGTACCTAAAGGAAACATATGATGTTTTTCTATTATTGCACCTAGTTTATTTACATTTACAGAATTTATATTATTAACGAATAGTATTGTGTGAGGAACTCCTACTTTTATTGTTGAGATATTATAAGGTTTACCATCTATATTTATTTTTTGATTGATAAAATCTTTTCCATTATATAAAACAGGTACATTTTTAGGGTCAATTATAGGAGTTCCCATACTAACTCTTATCCTTTGTACTTTTCCATTATCAACCACAAGGTATACAGTTTTAATTCCTGCTAATGTTTCTACTGTGAATTTTTTTTTAGATACTAGATTGTTTTCATAGACAAATTTAGAAAAACACCTAATTCCGTTTCCGCACATTTCGCCTATTGAACCGTCTGAATTTAAATACATCATTTTAATATCTGCAACTTTACTTTTTAAAACTACCATTATGCCATCTCCACCAACACTATAATGTCTATCACATGCTTTTATTGCTAGATTTTTGTAATCAATAATTTTATCTTGTAATCCGTTAAAAATAACAAAATCATTACCTGCAGCTTGCATTTTTGTAAAATTCATAAACAAATCCTCCTATACGTAAATAAATATTTACATTATACTATAATTATAGCTAATATTGAGAAAAAAAGAACGTTGGAATTAAATATTTACAGGTAATTAAGTTTTGGATTAAAATATGTGAAGGATGGTTGTATATGTTTGAAAACGAAAGCTATATAAGAATGTTTACTGATATGATGTCGGAAGGGTTCATATTTATTGACAATAAAGGAATTATTCAAATTTATAATAATAAAGCAAAAGAGATATTCGGGATTGTTTACAATCAAGGAATTAGTCACAATTCAGGTAAGATTGAAAAAGGAGATATAGTGATAATAGTAGATAATTGTTTAGGGAAAGATGACGGCAACTTGACTCCTAAAGCATTGGAGATTATTGGTATTATAGATAAAAATATTGAAATAGGAGACGCTATTATTGCTATAGGTGTTTATAAAGATAAAAAAATATCCCCAATTTATAAGTACAAAAAAAATAAAGATATCAAATCTAATTTAATTTTATCTTCAAATTATTTAAACATATGTATAACAGCTAGTATTGATTTTAATAATAAAATCTTGCTAATACAAGTAGGTAAAGAGTCTTATCCAATTCAATATATTAATGCTATAGGGCATATGGTAGTTTTGGATGGGAATAATAAGAAAATGAAATTTTATCAATCACATGGATATACTGCTAGGAGAGAGGGAATATATGACTTGTTAAAAGGGAGGCCATATAGGGCAAAGGGAGAAAATGCTGAAGATTTTGATGTAATTGGAAAGGATATATTTGAAATTCACAAAGGTGGTACTACTATACAAGAATTTTATGGTGCTGCTACAGGAAAGGATATTAGTTACATTGATGAATTTAAAGAAATAAATGGAAGACCAACTATATGTACTCTAACTCCAGTTAATAAAGATGGCAGGAGAGTTGGTGCAGCATTGAGGGTAGAAGACATTTCCGAAATAAAGAAAGCAATACAGGAAAGAGATGAAGCATTATTAAACTTAGAACAGATGGAAAAAAGATTAAACCAAGAAGAAGACTCAAATAATTTATTTCCACAAATAATTGGAGATAGCAACGAAATACAAAATGTAAAAAAATTAGCTTTTAAAGCGTCAAAGACAAATTCTAATGTTTTAATTTTAGGTGAAAGTGGAACTGGTAAAAGTCTATTAGCTGAAGCTATTCACATGAATAGTAATAGAAGTAAAAAACCTTTTATTCACGTTAATTGTGGTTCAATTCCAAGTAATCTTCTTGAAAGTGAGTTGTTTGGATATGAAAAGGGAGCTTTTACTGGTGCTAAGGATGACGGAAAGTTAGGAATGTTTGAATTAGCTAATGGTGGAACAATTTTTTTGGATGAAATAGGAGAGATACCTTTACAATTGCAAGTTAAGCTTCTCCAAGTTCTTCAAGATAAATCATTTTATAAAATAGGAGGTAAAAAGAAAATTACTGTTGATGTAAGAATAATTGCAGCGACAAATAAAAATCTTGAGGAAGAAATGATAAATGGACGATTTAGAGAAGACTTATATTATAGAATAAATGTTTTTCCAATTTGGATACCGCCACTTAGAGATAGAAAGCAAGATATATATTCTTTGGTTCAAACTATGCTGCCATCTATTTGTAAGAGGATTGGATGTAAAAACAAAAGAATATCTGGTGAAGCTTTAAATATATTAACTAAATATAATTGGCCTGGAAATATTAGGGAATTAGAAAATATTTTAGAAAGAGCAGTAAATATTGCAGATGGCAATACTATTCTGTCCAGATATTTAGCTATAAAGGAAAAAATATGTATGAACGATGATAATAATAGTGAAATCAAGCCATTGAGTGATATTGTAAAAGAAGCAGAAAAACTAGCTATAGAACAGGCTTTGCATAAATGCAAAGGCAATAAAAAATTAGCTATGAAGATATTAGGAATTAGTAAAACAACATTATACGAAAAGATAAAGAAATATAATATAAAAAGTAATAGCTCAGGATAATCCTGAGCTTTCACTGTGTTTCTAAGTTTTCACTTTCTTGGGTATTATTATTTGAGTTGTTATTACATTTTTCTATGTTTAAAGTAATAAATTTATCCCTTGTGGATAAGCCTAATAGATATAAAGCTGGACAAAATTTTGTAATACCTTCAGCAACTTTCATTGCACCAAATGCTATCATCAAATTAGACTTTTTTGTTATTCCAATTCCTAATAAAGTTAATCCTCCAGTTAGTCGAATATAGGAATCAACATCACCAATGTTTTTTTTCATACAATCACCACCTTTAATATTATTTTTATAACAATAATAGTTTGTCATTAAAGGTGTAATTGTATAACACATATTAAAAATTTAAACCATCTTTGTGAACTCCCACACTTAACGCTAATCCAATGCACGACATATTTAACAATAAGAAACTACCTCCATAACTAACAAATGGAAGAGGTATACCAGTAACAGGCATTAAACCCATTGTCATACCAATGTTTTCCCATATGTGGAATATCATCATTGCACAAATACCAATAACTATTAAAGAACCAAACGTATTTTTAGCTTCTCTAGCAATTTTTATCAACCTATAAATCATTATAAAATACAAAATAATTAATGCTAGTCCTCCTATCAATCCCAATTCTTCTCCTATTACAGCAAATATAAAATCTGTGTGATTTTCCGGTATATATCCAAACTGGGCTTGCACTCCATTAAATAAACCTCTTCCAAGCGCTTTTCCTGAACCAATGGCAATTTTAGATTGTGTAACTTGATAACCAGATCCTAAAGGATCTCTGCTTGGATTTAAAAAGTCTAGTATTCTTCTTTTTTGAAAAGGCTCTAATTTCATCCAAGCGATAGGAGCAGCTATTAGTGCCATGGAAGCAGCATATATATAGTATTTAATATTTAGCCCTGCAGCAAATAGCATAACAATGAGAAAAAACATAAATACAAAAGCAGTCCCAAAATCAGGCTGTTTCATTATCAAGGCAATCGGTAAACCTGCAAACAATAATATTTTTAGCAAAGTAGGAAATTTATTTATATTTTCTTTGTTATTTTCAATTAATTTAGCTACGCAGATAATAATTCCTATTTTTATTGGTTCTGACGGCTGAAATGTACCTAATCCTGGTATGTATAACCAACTTCGTGCTCCTTTTTCAATTTCTCCTGTACCAAATATTAATACTGCTATAAGTAAAATATTACAAAAAACATAAATAGGTATATAAAATTTTCCAAATATATCGTAATCAATAAAAGTAAAGAATGCTATTGCAATAAAGCCTAAAAATAATGCAATTGATTGAACCTTAATGTATCTAAGAGAGCTATCCCGTGTAGCACTATATATCATAATAAGACCATAAATATTTAATAAAATAACAGTAAAAAACAAAGTAAAATCAAATCTCTTCAAAAACTTTTTTTTGTTGTTTGACATTTCGATCCTCTTTCTAAATAGTATATATTAAATTATACCATATATCCTTAATAAGAGGGAATTGGAAATTTTGATCTTAAATTGATTATACGATAACGCAGATACAGAAATCCAAAATAAACTAGTTTAGCGTTGACAATAAATTTTTGATAAACTATAATATAGTTAAAATATGAAAAGTAAATATATTTTATCTATTGGCAAGGGAAAGAGGTGAAAATCCTCTACAGCCCCCGCTACTGTAAGTAGGGATGAAATCTTTATCGTCCACTGGGAAACTGGGAAGGAAAAGAGAGTAAGGTGATCTACAAGTCAGGAGACCTGCCATAGATATTTATTAGCTAATGCTTCGGAGGGAAGTATATAGTTCTTACATTTTATAATTGATAAATTATAGAGAATTGAGAACGCATGGATTTCCTCCATGTGTTTTTTTATTTCAATTGTTTACAAATATTGGAGGAGATTAATTTGACTAAGAACATTATGTTACAGGGAACTGGTTCTTCAGTAGGAAAAAGCATATTAACTTCAGCATTGCTAAGAATTTTCAAACAAGAAGGGTATAAGGTTGCACCTTTTAAATCTCAGAATATGGCATTAAATTCTTTTGTTACTGAAGACGGTAAAGAAATGGGTAGAGCTCAGGCGGTACAGGCTGAAGCAGCAGGTATTAAGCCAACAGTTGAGATGAATCCTATACTTCTTAAGCCAACGAGTGATATAGGAAGCCAAGTAATTATAGAAGGAAGAGTATATGGAAATGTTTCAGCTAAGAAATATTTCAAGGAGAAAACTAACTTAAAAGAAATAGTATTGAAATCTTATAATAAATTAGCTTCTAGATATGAAATAATTGTAATCGAAGGTGCTGGAAGCTGTGCTGAAATAAACTTAAAAGAAAATGATATTGTAAATATGGGTATGGCTGAAATGGTAGATTCACCTGTAATATTAGTTGCTGACATAGATAGAGGGGGAGTTTTTGCTTCGATATATGGTACGATTATGCTCCTAGAACCTCATGAAAGGGATAGAATTAAAGGATTTATTATTAACAAATTTAGAGGAGATAAAAAAATATTAGAACCTGGAATAAAAATGTTGGAAAAGATGATAAACAAGCCTTGCTTAGGTGTTGTACCATATATGGATATAAAAATTGACGATGAAGATAGTGTTACTGATAGGTTTAAGGAAAGTGGAAAAGGTCAGATTAACATAGGGATTATAAAACTTCCATACATTTCAAATTTCAGTGATTTTACTCCTCTAGAATTAGAAGAAGATGTTTCGGTTACATATATCAAAGAAAAAAAACAATTAAAGAATATGGATATGATAATTATTCCTGGGAGTAAAAACACTTTAATGGACATTAAGTATATTTATGATATGGGAATAGACAAGGAAATATATAAAGCATATAGAGCAGGGAAAATCATAATTGGGATTTGTGGAGGATATCAAATCCTTGGCAAAGAGTTAAGTGATCCTGATAATGTAGAATCTAATATAAAGCGAATAAATGGTTTAGGTCTTTTAGATGTATCAACAACTATGAGAAAAAATAAGATTACCGTACAGACAGAAGGAACAGTAATCACTGATAGAGGTATTTTTGAGGATATTAAAAATACTATTGTCAGTGGATATGAAATTCACATGGGAGAGACTAAATTGTTCAATAATAGCATTAGTGCTATTAAATCAAAAAATGGCCGAAATGTTGGTGTCATTAATAAAGATGGCAAAGTTTTTGGTACATATCTTCATGGGATATTTGAAAATGACGAGTTAAGAAGAAGTGTTATTAATTATCTCCGCAAGGAAAAAGGATTAACAGAAACGGAAAATGACTTTAGCTACGAAAAAGTAAAAGAACTAGAATATGACAAATTAGCTTCTGTAGTCAAAGAAAATATTAACTTAAATGCTATTAAGAAAATATTGGAGTTGTAAAATGAGACTAATTTTATTAATAGCTGTTTTACTAGATTTTATATTAGGCGACCCTAACTCATGGCCTCATCCTATAATATTTATTGGGAAATTAATAAAAAGTGTAGAAAATTTTTTAAGGAAACAGCAATTAATATCTCTGAAGATATCAGGATTTATATTAGTTGGAATTACTGTATTAATTGTAAATATAATAATTTCTTTTATTATAGCTGTAACAGGTATAATTCATCCTTATATTAAAATTGTAGTTACTATATATTTTATTTATACCGCTTTAGCAGCGAGGTGCTTAGGAAACGAAAGTATAAAAGTATACAAAGTTCTTAAACAAGGAGATATAGAACAAAGTAGGAAATTGCTTTCATATTTAGTAGGAAGGGATACAGAGCAATTAACTGAAAAAGAAATTATACGTGGTACAGTAGAGACTGTTGCAGAAAATACAATAGATGGGGTATTGGCACCATTATTTTATTTGCTTTTAGGATTTTTAGCAGGCATACCTGTTCAAGCGATATATACATATAAAACAATTAATACATTAGATTCGATGGTTGGATACACTAATAGTAAATATAAAGAAATAGGATTTGCTTCTGCAAAGCTAGATGATATTGTTAATTATATTCCTGCGCGAATGGGTTCAATATTAATGCTTATTTCCGGGGTAATATTAGGGTATGTTGGTAAACAAGGATTTAAGATACTTAAAAGAGATAGAAGAAACCACAAAAGTCCTAATAGTGGATATTCAGAAGCTGTTGTAGCTGGATTACTAAAAGTACAGCTTGGAGGGACAAATACCTATTTTGGAGAGATAGTTTATAAGCCTACTATAGGGGATAGAATAAATAGCTTAAAGGCTAAAAATATTATTGATGCTATAAAAATTATGTATGGTTCAGAAATTTTAATGATTATCATATTGTCTTTAATATTGAATTGATGGACTTGGAGGTATTGGTATTGAACAAACATGGTGGATATTTCGGAGAGAGAAAAGATGAAGTATTAGATTTTAGCATAAATATAAACCCCATAGGATTTCCTAATGATGTTTTTGAAGTAGTTACTAAAAATATCAAAAACATTATTAGATATCCAGAAATAAATGGTATATCAGCGAGAAAAATGTTAGCGTCACATTTATCATTGATACCTGAGCAAATAATAATGGGAAATGGTGCTAGTGAATTGATATATTTATTTGCTAGAAGTATAAAACCAGAAAAAGTACTAATAGTTCAGCCTACATTTAATGAATACGAAAGAGCGTTTAAACTGGAAGGATGTAAGGTAGAATATTTTATTACTGATAAAAATAATGATTTTAAATTGAATATAACAGAACTCATAAATACTATAAACATGATAAAGCCTAATGTAGTAGTTTTGTGTAATCCTAACAATCCAACGGGGGTATATACTGATATTAAAAAAATAAACATATTGCTGGATAAAATGAAGGATTTAAATGGATACCTTTTTGTTGATGAATCATTTATTGACTTTACAATAAAGAAATCATCGGTTTCCTTTGTTGATGAATACCCAATATTTATATTAAGGTCTATGACTAAGATCTATGGTATTCCAGGTATAAGATTAGGATATGGAATAGGGAATATAGATATTATCAACAAGTTAAATGAGTACAAAGAGCCTTGGACATTGAATAGTATAGCACTGGAATTAGTAAAAACACTTTTAGAAAATAAAGACTTTGTGAATATTTCCAATATTCTTGTTAGAGAAGAAAAAAGTTATTTAACTAAAGAATTAAAAAAAATCCCTTCATTGGATGTAGTCTGTGGTGAAGGAAATTTTGTGCTTTGTAGATTAAAAACGGGAGATGCAAAGATGTTGAAGACAAAGCTTCTAGAGAAAAATATCTACATTAGAACTTGTGAAGATTTTATTGGTTTAGATGATACATACTTTAGAGTAGCAATCAAGCTTCATGAGGAAAATGAAAAGCTTGTAAATGCTTTAAAAATGATTATACTTGATTGAGGAAATTGCAAAATTTCTTGAATTATTTTATTATGCAATTTTCTCGATTAATAAGTCTAATGAATTATTTTGCATGAAACTTATATAGGGGAACAAGCAAAATATTTCACGGACTTATATCAACTTAAAAATCTACACCCCTATATATACTAAAAAAAGAGGAGGATAAAAATGAAAAGATTTAGGTTAATTTCTGTTTTATTAGTATTGTTAATATTAATTTCATCATCAGCATTTGGTACAGGAATGAGTATTAATTTGGATGGTAGCAAGCTTAGTTTTTCTACAGAAGTAGTTAATGCAAGAACTTATGTAAAAGTTGACGAATTAGAAAAGGTAGGATTAAATTCAACTACTAGTGGTAACATAGTTAGATTGGAAAATAACGATGTCAAATTTGAGTTTACTATTGATTCAAATAAAGTAAAAGTTAATGGATTGGAATTGACAATTGATGCTAAACCTTTTACCAGAAATACAGATGTTTATGTACCACTAAGATTTGTGCTAGAAACTATGAATTACAAAATATCTTGGGATAATTCGACTCAAAGTATTAATGCTGAAAAACAAGCAGATATTACTTATCCTATAGAAATAGAGACTAATGATAGGAAATATGTAGTAAAAGAAGAACCAAAAACTATAGTATCAATGGCACCTGGTGTTACAGAAAAGTTATTTGCATTAGGTGTAGGTGATAGAATAAAGGGAAGAACTCAATATTGTAATTATCCTGAAGAAGTTGAAAATATTCAAAATATAGGGTCACTTTATGAACCTAATTTAGAATTAATAGTAAGTATAAACCCAGATATAGTTATTGGAGAAACTCACTTTAAACAGGAAGTTATTGATAAACTTGAAAGTGCAGGTATAACAGTAGTTGCTAAACCTTCAGCTAAGAACATGGAAGAAGTTTATGAATATATGATTCAATTAGGAGCAATAGTAAATAAAAACTATGAAGCAAGGGCTTTAGTGTCAAGCTTGAGGGGTAAGGTAGATAGAGTTAAATATGTACTTTCAGATATTCCTGAGAATAAAAAGCCTTCAGTTTATTATGTAGTAGGAACAGGGCAATATGGAGAATATACTGCTGGAAGAGATACATTTATTTCTGATTTAATTACAGTAGCAGGAGGAAAGAACGCTGCTGCTGATGTGGAAGGATGGTCATATAGTTTAGAAAAGCTTATAAATAATGATCCAGATATTATTTTAGGGTCTATTTATAACTTAGATACTATGGTAAATGGAGAAAGTTATCAAATTTTATCAGCAATTAAGAATAAGAAATATTATGAAGTAGACCAAGATGTTTTTGAGCGTGCAAGTCCAAGATCTATAAATGTTGGATTAAAGAAGCTTGTTGAAATATTTTACAATGAAAAGGTAAAGGAACTAGGCTTTTAGACAGGAGATAAGATATGTCTTATATAAAAAATAAAAAAATTTATGGGATTTCGATAATTGTTTTGATTGTCGCTTTAGCTTCATTTATCGTTATATCTACGACATTAGGTACAGTGAGAATTCCAGCAAAAGATGTTATGAAAATAATTGCAAGTAAAATTCCATTTGTGAGCAATAATGTAGATATAATAAATACTGAGGATACAAATGTATTTATCGTTACAAATATTAGACTTCCTAGAATATTATTATCAGTTTTGGTAGGTGGTATACTTTCTTTGGTAGGTGCTACCTACCAAGCAATATTTAGAAATCCAATGGCTGATCCATATGTTATGGGTGCGTCTTCTGGAGCAGCTTTTGGCGCTACTATAGCTACAATAATAGGATTTGGAAAGGGTATATTGGGATTTAGCATAATTTCAGTAATGGCATTTGTTGGAGCATTGGCAACTACTCTTTTAGTGTATAATTTGGCAAGGAGCAAGAATAAAGTATCTACTACTTCTATACTGCTTGCTGGCATTGTAATAAGTTCATTACTATCATCGGTTATTTCTCTTATGATGATTTTAGACCGTCAAAATATAGAAAAGATAGTTACTTGGACTATGGGCAGTTTTAATGCTGCTAGCTGGAATCAGATAATTATTTTATCAGTCCCTATGATAATTGGGATAATAATAGTTACTTCATTTTCAAAAGATTTAAATGCAATGGTTACAGGTGAAGAAAATGCTCATAATATTGGAGTCGATGTAGAAAAGGTAAAGAAAATATTGCTTATTATTACATCTCTATTAGCAGCTTGTGCAGTTTCAGTAAGCGGTATAATTGGTTTTGTAGGATTAATTATTCCTCATTTGTTTAGACTGATTTTTGGTGCAAATCATAGAGTATTATTACCTGTTTCAGTTATAGGTGGAGGATTATTTTTATTGATATGTGATACATTGGCAAGGACAATATTAAATGGACCTGAGATACCTGTAGGTATTATAACTTCAGTATTTGGTGGGCCATTTTTCTTATATCTTTTGAGAAAATCAAAGAAAAATAACATGATATAGGAGAGTAATAAATTATGGAAGCAGCTATAAAAGTTCAGAATTTAAGCTTTAATTATGGAGCAAATATAGTATTAAAGGATATAAATACAATAATAAAAAAAGGCAGCTTTGTAAGTATCCTTGGGCCTAATGGTTCAGGGAAAACAACTATTTTGAAAAATATTTGTAGTATACTTAAACCAAAAAAAGGTGTAATTTTAGTTAATGATAAAGATGTAAACATGATGAGACCAAAATCTATAGCTAAAGTTATGGCTGTAGTCCATCAAGGAAATGAATGTGATTTTGATTTTACTGTCCATGACATAGTTTTAATGGGGAGGTTTCCATATCAAAGAAGGTTTAAATCAGAAAACAAAGAGGATTTAGACATAGTAGAAAAATCTATGAGAGCTACACAAGTGTGGGATTTTAGGGAGAAAAGTATATTTGAAATCAGTGGAGGAGAAAGACAAAGGGTGATGATTGCTAGAGCGTTGGCACAGCAGCCACGTATATTGCTTCTTGATGAGCCTGTATCACAACTTGATATAAAACATCAAATAAATATTATGAATATATGCAGAAAATTAAATAGAGATAACGAGATGACTATAGTTACTACTTTACATGATATAAATCTTGCAGCAAGATATAGCGATACCATTATTCTCATGAAGAAAGGAAAGATAGAGGCAGTAGGAAGTCCACAAGAAGTGTTAACTGCATCAAATATAAAGAAGGTATATGGTGTTGATGTAAAAGTGCATAGTTTAGATTCAAGTTCTATACCTTATATAATACCAAATTATGATATTTAAGAAAATCATGTATTGAAAGAAGTGGTATAAATGATACTTATTACTGGTGGAGCTAGAAGTGGGAAAAGTAAACTAGCTGAAAAGATAGCTAGAGAAAAAGGGAAAAATATAGTATATATAGCAACAGCTATACCTTTTGATGATGGTATGAAGGACAGAATAAAAAAACATAGAAGATCACGCCCTAGTGAGTGGAAGACTATAGAAAAGTATAGAGATTTTGAGGAGATAAATGCAAATAAAGATTTCAATAACTGTGATACTGTGTTATTGGATTGTATGACATTAATGGTTTCAAATTTACTATTAGAAAGCGGCATAGATTTCGAGAAATGCAGTGTAAGTGAGATAGATAGAATTGAAAAAGATATTTTTAAGGAAGTAAATGTACTTCTTGAAGTTACTAAAGAAAAGAAATTTATAATTGTAACAAATGAAGTAGGGATGGGATTAGTTCCTTCGTATAAGTTAGGAAGTGTTTTTAGAGATATAGCAGGAAGAGTTAATCAGCATTTAGCAAGTGAAGCAGAAGAAGTATACCTAACTGTTTCAGGTATATCAATAAAAATAAAGTGAGGCAGATATGAAAAGATTATTATTAATGATAACTTTTTTTACTAGGATTCCTGTAAAATATCCATATGAATATAAAGAAGATGATTTGATAAAAGGCATTTACTATTTTCCTGTAATTGGTTTGATAATAGGGCTATTTTTATATTTAATATCAATGTTTAGTAAATATCTAGACAGGCCAATAGTATCTGTTTTTATTTGGGTAGGATATCTGTGGATAACAGGTGGTCTTCACATAGATGGATTGTCAGATACTGTAGATGGCATATTTAGTAATAGAGATAGACAAAAAACCCTTGAAATCATGAAAGATAGCAGAATAGGAACATTTGGAGTTTTAGCTATAATTATAATAATTATGTTAAATGTTATATTGGTTAATTATATTGATTTTAATATATTGATATTAGTTCCAATAGCAGGCAGATGCTGTGCTATTATTTCATGTTCCATGAGTGAGTATGCAAGAAAAGGTATGGGAATGGGAAAAGCTTTTGTAGAAAACAGTGATAGGAAAAAAAGAATAGTTGCAATAATTTTTATGATATTATCAGCAATTATTATACATGTACAATGGGTTTTTTCAATGGTTTTGTGTATTGTATTTACTATCTATATTACTAATTATATAAGAAAAAGAATTGGTGGAATGACTGGTGACACAATTGGATTTGTGATTGAAGTAACGCAGACATTTTTTATATTATCATCATATATTTTACAGGAGATAATTGTATGAAGTTTATCATGATTAGGCACCCAGAAACTAAGGGGAATAAAGAAAAAAAGTATATAGGCATAACAGAGTCTTACTATACATCTAAAGGAAAAATTCAAGAGAAAAAAATAGTATACTACGTAAAAAAATTTAATTTTGATATAATTTATAGCAGTCCGACAAGTAGAACACTATATTTAGCCAAGAATATTTCTAATAGATACAATAAAAAAGTGATAGTAGAAAATTCTATAGCCGAAATGAATTTTGGAATATTTGAGAACATGAACTATACTGACATTCAAAAGAAGTATCCTGATGAGTGGAATAATTGGGTTAAAGATGGAGTTAACTATAGAATTCCAAATGGTGAAAGTTTGATGGATGTTTATAAAAGAGTAACTAGCTTTATAGATAAGATTAAAGCAGATAAAGGGAGTTGCATTTTAGTAACTCACGGCGGTATAATTCAAACAATTATACCTTATTTGTTGGGACTTAACATAGAGGATAGATGGCATTTTAAAATATCACCTGCAGCTGTAGCTGTAGTTGATTTTAAAAATGATTATGGTGTGCTTAAAGAGCTATTTAATTGTTAGACTATAAATGAATTGGAGGTTTATTATGGAAAAGGGATATATACATATTTATACAGGAAATGGTAAAGGGAAGACTACTGCTGCACTAGGACTATCTTTAAGAGCAGTATGTGCAGGAAAAAAAGTTTATTTTGGACAATTTGTTAAGGGAATGAAATACAGCGAGCTTGATGCAGTAAATATTTTGCCTAATTTTGAAGTGCATCAATTTGGTAGGAATTGTTTCATATACAATGATCCTACTGAAGAGGATATCAAAGTAGCTAGAGAAGGATTGAAAGTTGTTGAAAAAGTTTTAACTGAAGGCAAATATGATATTGTAGTACTTGATGAGTTAAACATAGCTCTTTATTATAGACTTTTTGATGTAAAAGATGTATTAGATATATTAGCAAAGAGAGACCCAAAGATTGAAGTTATTATTACTGGTAGATATGCTCCAGATGAATTAATTGAAATAGCAGATCTAGTTACTGAAATGAAGGAGATTAAGCATTATTATAAACAAGGAGTCATGGCAAGAAAGGGCATAGAGAACTAAAGCATGCTTATTTATGGTTATAATGCCATAAACTATTTAAGTCTATATTCTCTATTGCCTTTAAGCTTTTATCTTCAAAATCAGGATATTTTTTCTTAATAAATGATACTAAATCTTTTATTTCTTCTCGCTTTGTCTCCTTATCTAGGGGACATTTTTTCCCTTTAGCTAAAGGAAGATTTTCTAAACTAACTACTTTTTCTATAGTATTTTCTTCAACGTAAATAAGGGGTCTTATTAAATAAAGCTTTTTTTCATCGTTATAGGTATTGGGTTTAAAAGTACCAAGCTGTCCAGTAAAGATAATATTCATAAGTAGCGTTTCTACTACATCAGATTTGTGATGTCCAAATGCTATTTTATTGAAATTATTTTCCTTAGCTATATCAGATATAGCACCTCTCTTAAATTTAGAGCATAGGTAGCAAGGAGATTTTTTATCATCAAGTGCTTTTTTAATAATGTCAGTTTCTTTCTTAATAAATTGGACACTGTTTTTTTGACAAAATTCCTCAATAGGGGACATATCCACTCCTACATCTATGTCAATATGGCACCCTGCAATATGAAAATCTAAATATGAATTTTCTCTTAGAAGCATTAAGCCATATAAAAGGAAAATACTATCCTTTCCTCCAGACAAACCAACTAATATCCTATCACCATTATTAATAAGATTATAATTTTCTACTGCATTTCTTATATCATTTAAGAACAATTTATTATACCACTTTCTCATTATATACCTCCACGAATTTATGTATTGATTATAAATAAGTATAACATAATTTGTAGAATTAGGGTCGAAATATTGAATGAGGAAATTGTATAATAAAATAATTTTGACCTCATAAATTAAAACATGAAAGGAGAACACAGACATGAGTAATATCGATTCTGATAGAATTATTAAAACCAAAATAGAGCAAGTTGTATTAAAAGAAGATTATAATGAAGGAATTTTTAGAATAAAATGTACTATTTGATATAGTATAAAATTATGTTCATATATGCTTCGAATATCACTTAAATAAGTTAAAGACTCCTTTTGCTAGTAGTAAAAGGAGTCTTTTTAATTTGTGCATTAAAGAACTATAACTCTAGGGAACAAGGTTTGGTACATCCTAAAGTAGTTTCTACTGTTACATTTGCTTCAATAGGAAAGATACCTGAACTTAAGAATATTTGTTTATCTGGGGAAGTAGGAGTAACTGATTCTACAGTGTTTTGAATAGAGACTTGATGGAATACTGAAATAGACACTACAGTAAATCCAATGCTTTTTCTTATAAATCCACCTGATGGGATAGAGATATTGTCACAAGTTATATTAATTCTTAATGGACCAACTAGATCTGTATTTACAGGAACTGTTTCATCACTATTTGCGAAAGTTGCTACACATCCATCTATGCTGGTAAATTTGAGAGTCACACCTCCTGGAATAAATATATTGCTAACTATATCTACAACAGCACTAGGAGATTGACCAATAGATGATAGGGTAACTTGGAATTCTCCGGCTGCTGGTTCAGTTAATTGGCAACAGTTTGTTGTATTAATCTGTACTGCGTTTAATGTAGTTGAACAGGTGGCAGTGGCTGAGGTTTCATTAGCAGAAACTTGGGCTGTATTAGAGATAACATATGAACCAGGTACTTTTATAGATGTTATTGGAATACGATAACTGATATTCTTAACTTGACTTGGGTCAATATCTCCTAAGCTTCCACTAATAATTACTTCACCAGATAAAAGAGTATCAATTTTTAAATCAGATGGCTCTATGGTAATCTTTCCTAATGATATTACAGAAGGAACAATAATAGTATCTTTAAATTGTACGTTACTCAATGATGCATTACCAATATTACTTACGGCTAAAGAATAATTTAAAATAGCTTCGTTATTTTCAATAGTATAACTGCAATCTTTAGAAATATTTAAAGTACCTTGTGGATTACATTCTGGTACTAAAAAACCACCATTACAATCAAAAATTAGCAAATTGGTAGAAGCTGTAACATTGATAGGATGAGTAGAAACAGGGAAATTTCCACTTAACTCTAGTCGATATTCTACACAAATGCCTTTATCAAATCGACTGTTTGTATCAATTTTTAACCATTGAAATCCTTCAGGAGGTACTCCAAAATTAGGATCATCTAAAACTAATTCAAAATCAACACTATTAAACTCTCCACATCCATCTATTTTTTCACTTACAATAATATTTTCTCTAGGAATTGATAAGCAAATAGGAATTAAAATATTGTTAATAGAACGGGTATCCTGGGAACAATCAGTTAAAAATTTATAGCTCCAATAGGATTTACCACTTTCAGGGTCAAAGCAAGGGTTATTAACTATTTTACCATTAGGAATGCTTTGACACTTTGGTTGCATTACGGAAATACCATTAAAAGAGCTACAACAATTTAAATTTTCATAAGGAATACAATCACAAGATTGAATAATGTCAGCCATTGACATAACACCTCCTAGTCTTTTCTACAATACTATATGAAGTAGCTTTTTTTATGTTACAAATTAAGTATAAAATATAGACTAGGTATCTTTCTTTTTGATAAGTGAGAAAATTGCATATTAAAATATTTTACTAAATTTTAAAAGCTTAAACTTTGCTACGAGTAGATAACTCAAGCACAAGATATGTTTTACAAAATAGAATACCTAAAAATAAAGGAAATTAGCAAAATATATGGAATTAATAATTATCCATTAACTAGCGGAAGGGGATCATAATATGAAAAAGAGAAAAATATTTAAAGTTATTGGGGTAGTTTTAGGAATTGTTATAGTAGCTGGTATAATTGGTACTTGCTATTTTACTGGACAGTCTGTTTTTAATGGCTCTATGCAAATGGTGGACAATGAAAGTACAAGTATTGAAAAAGTAAAAGAGTATTTTGAGAAGGTAGGTTTTGATTTGGAAGGATTTAAATCAAAATATAAAATTGAGACTATACAATTAAAATCTTCACTTGATGGACACACAATTCCAGTTGATTATATTATTTCAGAAGGAAATAAGAATGTAGATACTATAGTAATGGTTCACGGCTTAGGAGGGAATCGATTGGCAAATTATCCTATTGCCAAAGTGTTTTTAGAGAATGGATATAATGTTATTTCATATGACCAGCGAAGCTCAGGAGAGAATACTGCACAGTATACTACATATGGTTATTTAGAAAGTCATGATTTAGAGGATTGCATTACATATTTAAAGAACAATATTAGTGATAATAATAAAATAGGGGTTTGGGGTACTTCATTTGGAGGAGCAACTGTTGGGATTTACCTTGGTTCAGAACAAGCAAACCAGAATGTTGATTTTGCTATATTAGATTGTCCTATTAGTGATATGAGTTATATGCTCTCTTCTGAATTAAAAGAAATGGATATAGGTATACCAGTAGATTTTATGATGTTTATGGGGAATTTATTTACAAAAGTAAAATTAGGTTTTTCTTATGAGGATGCTAATGTTTGTAATCATATAAAAAAATCTACAGTACCTTTATTAGTTATAAATAGTAAAGCAGATGAATTGACGCCTTATTTTATGGGCGTAGATATTTATAATTCAGTATTACACAATAAGAAGAAATTGTTTACTGTTGAAGACAGTTCACATGCTGAAATATACGATGATTACCCAGATGAGTATGAAAGAATTATTTTTGAATTCATAGAAAAGTTTCAAACAATAAAATAGAGCTATGTTAATTTTGGAGTTTAAACAAATCCTATGTAGAAATTTCTACATAGGATTTATACTGTTCAAGAATAAAATCATAAAATACTCATCTGCATAGGTTCCATCACCATATTTCAATGCGTGTTTTTTTGTACCATAAATTTGAAAACCAAAACTTTTATACATTGAGATAGCACGATTATTTTGAGTAACTACTTCAAGTTCAAGCTGTTCAATTTCTTTATCTTTACACCATTTAATGCATTCATGCATCATCATTTTACCAATACCCTTATTCCAATATTCCTTACATATAGCAATGCCCATTGTGGCTCTATGACGATATCTTTTATTATTTGATATTATGCCAACTGAACAATTAGCTATGATCTTACCATCGATTTCTCCAATCAAGAATTGCATATGTTCATTGTTCATAGTATTCTTAATAAACTCTCTTTCTTGTTCAAGTGTGAAGTCAAATTCACCAGGCTCACGGGCTAAGAATCTTGTTTCATTATCAACAGTTTTCATTTGATTTATTAATCCTTCTTCATCACCTAACTTTGGATTTCTAATAATAAGCTTTTTACCATCTTTTAGTTCATATACACGTTTATAAAGCTCTTTAGTAACATTTTTATCTTGGTGGTTACACATAACATTTTCCTCCTATTTTTAATTATATAATCATTGATAATATGAGAAATATCACTAATATCACTTTCCATGTAACCACCTCCTAGAATAATTAAATATATATGATTGATATTGTATAATATTAGCATTTTATCAAATATTGAGAACTATATCAAGAGAAAAAGTTAAGCGAACAAGATGTAATAATAGAATAAATCAAGACAATATTATACAAAATAGTACTTCGAAAATAAAGGAGATTAGTGAAATATATGGAATATATATTAAAGCGGTTATTGTGGTAAAGAATATAAACAAAGGAGTTGTTGTAATGACAATTAAATATTTAATTAAGGCTAAGATTAACCCGATAAAGAAAACAATTCATTCTGAAGTAAATATACAATTTAATGAAATTCATAAGGACACTATAGAATTTTACTTACATAAAAATTTGAAAATAGAGGAAATAGTTGATAGCAATCAAGAAGTTAAATTTGAAGAAAATTTCGAAGAGAAGCCATTACCTTATCTTCCAGAAAGTAAAAGGTATATTTTAACAAGCAAAATTCAAGGGAGCAGTATCAAAATTAAATATAATGGTGTTATTGATAAAATTGAAGATATAGAGATTAATCAGATAAGTGAAGATTTTATCGAGCTTAATGTGTATTCGCCCTGGTATCCTTTATTAACTACTTTACCTATAATGATTGTTATGTAATAGGAGTTAAAAACTATAGAGAACAAAGGGTAGAAGCTAATGGTATAGTAATTAATTTTTATAGTATTAGTGAAAATGGGCATAAAATGGTGAGTCAAATAGTTAAATATACTGAAAGGATAATAAATTTCTATATTGATAAATTTGGTAATAAGAAAATTTACAAGAATTAATAAAGTCTTTAGCTCATGAGATAGCACATATTTGGTGGAATGGTGCAGATGTTACAACATGGGAAGATTGGTTAAATGAAAGTTTTGCAGAATATAGTGCTTGGTTATTAATTGAAAATTTATTTGGAATAGAAAAATACAATGAATATTTTAAATAAATTAGAAATTAAAAATACAGAGAATTTAATTAGTGAAATAAAACTTGCAATAGGAGAAGAACAAGGTAATTATATCTATAATAAGTTAAATGAATAATTAGTATTATTATATTAAGGTTACTATTTGTAATCTTATCAATATAATAATTAAGTGAAAGGTTGCATAATCACTGTGTACTAAAATTTTTCAATTTATAAGTGCTAACGTTGCAGGAGGTAAGAATAGTTGAAAAGGATTTTGAAAACGTAATTGAATCATTAGTCCCATTATTTGAAAGATATGATGAGAATAATAATTTTTAAGGGGTGGATAACTTTGAGTGGGCCTGAAATATTTGTATTAGTCATTTTACTAATACCTTTATATGGAGCATTAATTTGGGCGTATATAGATCCTAAAGGAAGTTTATTGTTTGGTAAAAGATGGATGTACAAGGAAGAACCTGAATTAAGTGATGATGCTATAAACTTTTGTAAAAAGTCATCATTAGTAGCAATGATTATACTGACTTTGTTAATAATTTTATCAATAATAAGATAGTATTAGTATACTTTTTTGTAATGATATAGTAATGGAAGTGATAAAATATGTCAATAGAGAATATTGAGCAACCAAACATAGTACATATTAATAATGAACTAAGATTAAGAAAGTTTGATAATAATTATTCTTTTGCATTTGAGTGGTATCAAGACGAAGAAACTGTGAAATTAGTTGATGGTTTAGATGCAGAGAAATATGATTATAATAAACTAAAGAAAATGTATGAGTATTTAGATAATATTGGTGAATTGTATTTTATTGAAGTATTAGATAATGATGAATTTATACCGATTGGTGATGTTACATTTTGGAAAGAAGATATGCCTATTGTTATAGGAGATAAAAAATATCGTGGAAAGGGTATAGGTAAAAAGGTTATTAAAGCATTAATAAAAAGAGCAATGAATTTAGGTTATCATGAAATAAAGGTTAGAGAAATATATAAATATAACATTGCTTCTCAAAATTATTTGAAAGTCTAGGCTTTAAAAAAAGTGGAGAGACAGCTAATGGTTTTTCTTATACATTGAGTTTATAATGGGGAAAGATTAATATGAAAAATAGCAAGTTATTTTTAGGTATTTCTATTGGTATCAACATACTTTTATAATAATAGAAAATGAAGTGGTTCATATTTATCAGGGAATGTTAGATTAAGGTTATTTGTTTCAATAATACAACTAACAAAAGGAAGAAAATCATATGGATTTAAAAAAATTTATAATAAAAAAATCAAAAGAAATAAACATAGATATTATTAGATTTTGTAAAGCAGATATTTTTGAAAACCTAGAAAAAATCCTTAAAGAGAGACAGAAAAAGAATTACCATACTGAATTTGAAGTACAGGATATAAATAAAAGAGTAGATCCTAAGTTAATAATGCCTAATGCAAAATCGATTATATGTATAGGAATGTCGTATAATGCAAATTATAAAAGAGATGACAATGTAAAACTAAAAGGAAATATTTCGAGATCATCTTGGGGAATTGACTATCATAAAGTTTTGAGTGAAAAGCTAGAAGATTTGGCACAAGAGATAAAAAAGGTAATAGAGCTTGAGTATAAGATATATGTTGATACAGGTCCTTTGGTTGACAGAGAAATAGCTAAAAGAGCAGGTATAGGTTGGTACGGGAAAAATTGTTCAATAATTAATAATGATTATGGTTCATTTATATTTATTGGATATATGATTACTAATTTAGAAATTGAAGAAGATGATCAGGTAGAAGAAGATTGTGGAGACTGCACTTTATGTATCGATGCTTGTCCCACAGGCGCTATTGAAAAGGGTTATATAGTAAATTCAAAGAAATGTATTTCATATCTTACTCAGACTAATAATAAGATTCCTTTTGAGCTAAGAGATAAAATGGGGATTAAGGTTTATGGCTGTGATACCTGTCAGCTTGTATGTCCTAAAAATAAAGGGGTAAAGATTGCAAATATTGAAGAGTTTTTACCTAATAAAACACATGGATTAATAGATATAGAAGAATTATTTAAAATGTCAAATAAAGAGTTTAAAGAGAAATATGGGGATATGTCTGGGAGCTGGAGAGGAAAAAATATTTTGAAAAGGAACAGTCTTATTGCACTTGGGAACATGAAAAAAGGTTTTGATATAGCAGAAAAAGCTATAAATGATAATAGCCCTAAAGTACGGGAATATGCTGCATGGGCATTAATGAAAATAGATAAGGAAAAAGGAAGATTGATTTTAAATCAACATTTGCAAAAAGAACAAAATGAATATGTGAGGGATGAAATAGAAAAGATTATCAAAATATTTTTTAAATAGTTATAAAAAAAGTTTATTTATTTAATGGGTTGTGTTAATATAATAGTTGGAATAAAATTCTACTGGATTAATATAGCGAGAAAACCTTTGCAATAATTTATTGTTTAACAAAAGATGAAATAGTTATAATTATAATTATTAATATTTAAGGAGGTACATAAAATGAGTAATGTACATGAACTAAATTATTTAAAAGAAAAAATTCAAGAATTAAAAGATCAAGGGGTATATAGAAAACTACCTATATTAGAAGGTCCAAATGAAGCAGAAGTAATATTAAATGGCAAAAAGGTAATAAATCTTTCATCTAACAACTATCTTGGGTTTGCAAATCATCCAAGGCTAAAGAAAGCTGCAATTGAAGCAGTTGAAAAATATGGTGCAGGTGCTGGAGCAGTTAGAACAATTATTGGTAATATGGATATTCACGAAGAATTAGAAGAATTGCTTGCAAAATTTAAAAGAGAAGAAGCAGCTATGACATTCCAATCAGGATTTAATTGTAATGCAGGAACAATTCAAGCTATTACAGAAAGAGGAGATTTAATAATTTCTGATGAATTAAACCATGCTAGTATTATAGACGGAACAAGACTAAGCAAAGCTGATAAGGCTATTTTCAAACATTCAGATATGAATGACTTAGAAAGAGTACTAAAGGAAAATCGAGACAAATATAAAAATATTTTGATTATTACTGATGGTGTTTTCAGTATGGACGGAGATATAGCTAAGCTTCCTGAAATAGTAGAATTAGCAGAAAAATATGAAGCAATGACTTATGTAGATGATGCTCACGGTTCTGGTGTACTAGGAGAAAGCGGAAGAGGTACTGTTGACCACTTTGGTTTACATGGAAGAGTAGACTTCTCCATTGGAACATTATCAAAAGCTATTGGTGTAGTAGGTGGTTACGTTGCTGGAAGCAAGACAATGCAAGAGTGGCTAAATCACAGAGGAAGACCAATACTATTTAGTACTTCATTACCACCAGCAGCAGTTGGAGCAATAATAGAAGCAATTAAAATGCTAATGGAAACAACAGAATATACAGATAGGCTATGGAGTAATG
The DNA here is from genome assembly GCF_055378355.1 of Brassicibacter thermophilus. Taxonomy (NCBI): domain Bacteria; kingdom Bacillati; phylum Bacillota; class Tissierellia; order Tissierellales; family Thermohalobacteraceae; genus Brassicibacter; species Brassicibacter thermophilus. The sequence continues at coordinate 1,357,349 of NZ_AP042446.1, forward strand.
CTAAATACTTTAAAGAAAAACTTGGTAAATTAGGATTTAATACAGGACATAGCGAAACTCCTATCACACCTGTTATTATAGGTGACGAAGCTAAGACTATGGAATTTAGTAGAAAATTATTTGACAATGGAGTATTTGTTTCAGGTATAGTATTTCCAACGGTTCCTAGAGGAACAGGTAGAGTTAGATGTATGGTTACTGCTGGTCATAGTGAAGAACAACTTGATAGAGCAGTAGCGGCATTTGAAAAGGTTGGAAAGGAAATGAATATTTTAGAATAAAATAAATCAAGGTGGCCTGATTAAAGGCCACCTTTTAGCTATGTAACAACGGGGTGATTATGTTGATAGTAGGAGTTTGTACTATTAAATTGATGATTTATGAAGCAAATTCTCTAAAGGATAAAAGGCATGTAATTAAGAGTATAATAGGAAAAATAAAGTCAAGATATAATGTATCAATTGCTGAGGTTGACTTAAATGAAAAATGGAGGAGTTCACTAATAGGTTTTGCTTGTGTATCTAATGATACAGTTCATGTGCAGCAGATAATAGATAGTGTTATTAAATTTATAGATAGAAATAGTGAAGTTGAGATAATGGATTATGATGTAGAGATGTTGTAGTAGAATAGTAGAAAGGAGCACGGTAAATATGCTTAATAAAAAGCAAGTGAAGGAAGTTCTAGAAATACTAAGTAAATTATATCCTGATGCACATTGTGAACTAAATTATAAGACGCCATTTCAACTATTGATAGCAACAATCTTATCTGCTCAAACTACTGATGTGAAGGTTAATAAAGTGACTGAAACGTTGTTTGATAAATATCCGGATTTAGAATCATTTTTAACTTTATCAGTTGAAGAGCTGCAAGAGAAAATTAAAATGATTGGATTACATAGAAGTAAGGCTAATAATATTATGAAGACTTGTAGATTATTAAAGGAAAAATTCAATGGAGAAGTGCCCCAAAATTTAGAAGATTTAACTAGCCTAAACGGCGTAGGTAGAAAAACTGCAAATGTGGTTTTATCAAATGCTTTTGGTAAGCCAGCTATTGCTGTTGATACTCATGTTTTTAGGGTATCTAATAGGATAGGTATTGTGAAAACTAAGAATCCTTTAGAAACTGAAGAAAAGCTGATGAAGGCTATAAATAAAGAAATGTGGAGTAAAGCTCACCACTTATTAATATGGCATGGAAGAAGAACTTGTAAAGCTCGCAAACCAGAGTGCTATAGATGTCAATTAATTAAAATTTGTGAATATGAATATAAAAATTTAGGCCCAATTAATTAAGGGCCTTTTAATTTTTTTGTAGCGTTATTATCTTTTAAATCGTCTAAATGTATAGATACTAAATATAAATCAGTAAGGAGGAATTATGACATGAATACATTGAAAAATCATAACAAAAAACTCAATTGGAAGTCGAATATGTGGAGGTTTAAGAGTTTTTCATTGGTTCTTATGATTGCTTTACTGCTTTTTATTCCAATGAATGTTTTTGCAGAAAGTGGTTTGGTTATTAGTACACCTTTTACTGGTTTAGAAGCAAAAGCTGGAGAAACCCTTGATTTTTCTTTAAAAATTAGAAATAACACTGCTAATTCACAGAAAGTGGGAGTATCTATTAGTTCTATTCCAGATAATTGGGAATGGGATCTAAAAGGAGGGGGTAGATCAGTAAATAAAGTATTTATTGATGATAACTCATATGTAAATCTAGATTTAAGCATCAATATTCCTACAGATACAAAAACAGGAAATTATCAAGTGGCCATTGAAGCAAAAGGAACAGGAGTTTATGACAAATTGGTACTTGAAATAAATGTGGTAGAAGTAACTGAAAAAGATAGTAAGTTTACAGTTGAATATCCAGATTTGGAAGGGACATCATCAACTAATTTTAAATTTAGGGTAGATTTAGCAAACAATAGTAGTAAAACCCAATCATATAGTTTAGAAGCAAATGTACCAAGAGGATGGCAAGCAACATTTTCACCAGCATATTCAAGTGAAAAGATTGCTAGTATAAGTGTAGAACCTAATAAGAACCAAGGATTAGACATAAATATTGATCCTCCTGAATTTGTTGAAGCAGGCGAATATACTATTCCAATAATAGCAAAATCTGCCGATGAAACATTAAAACAAGATTTAAAAGTAATAATTAAAGGAACATATGATATAAATCTTTCAACACCAACGGGTAGACTAAGTGAGGACGCATATGCAGGAAAGCAAAAAGAAATAAAACTAGTTGTAAGTAATAATGGGAGTGCGGATCTAGAGGATATAACACTGACTTCATGGGAACCTAGTAATTGGACAGTTGATTTTGAACCAAAAGAAATAGACTTATTAAAAGCAGGTGAGAGTAAAGAGGTAAAAGCATATATAAAACCTGATAGCAAAGCTTTAGCAGGAGATTATGTTGTAAAATTAACAGCTAGGAATCCAGAAGATAGTAGCAGCGCAGAATTTAGAATTAGTGTAAAAACTTCTACTGCCTGGGGAATAGTAGGAGTAATAATAATAGTAGGATTAATTGCAGGATTATACTTCATATTTAATAAGTATGGGAGACGATAGTTATGACCACAGATATTATAGAAATTAAAAATTTGACAAAAAAATATGGTGAATTAGTAGCTGTTAATGATTTGAATCTTACAATTAAGCAAGGAGAAATATATGGCCTTTTAGGGCCTAATGGTGCTGGTAAAACGACTACAATTTTGATGATGTTAGGATTAACAGAACCAACTAATGGTAAAGTATTAATTGATGGACATAATTCGACTAGAGAGCCAATTAAAGTCAAGAAGATAGTAGGATATTTACCTGATAATATTGGATTTTATCAAGACTTAACTGGTAGAGAAAATTTGAGATTCATTGCAGAATTAAATGGTTTATCACGTGAAGGTTTAGATGAAAAAATTGATTATGTGTTAAAAAGGGTAGGGCTTATAGACGCAAGAGATAAAAAAGTAGGAACGTATTCAAGAGGAATGCGTCAAAGATTAGGAATAGCCAATATACTCATAAAAGATCCTAAAATTGTAATATTTGACGAACCGACATTAGGTTTAGATCCTGAAGGTATTGAAGATGTACTTAGCTTAATTAGAAACCTCTCTAAAAAAGATGGGAGAACTGTTTTAATATCTTCTCATCTTCTTTACCAAATACAAAAGATATGCGATAGAGTAGGTATTTTTGTAAAAGGAAAGCTATTAGCCTCTGGACCTATTGATACTTTAGGTCAACAAGTATTTGATCAAAAGGGATATTCATTTGAGATTAAGGTTGACGATAAAAGTAATAGATTAGAAAATATTATAAATGATATTAGTGGAGTGAAAGGAATTACGGAAAAAGAGGGTAAACTAATTATAGAATCAGAAATAGATATAAGAAAAGAATTGATGAAAAAAATATATGAAAATAATTTGACAATTCTTCATTTAAAGCCGATAGAACGTGACCTTGACGATATTTATAAAAGCTTTTTTGTAAAAAAGGAGGGATTATATGAAACCCTTCGAGCATGATGGTTTAAAGGTTTTGTATAAAAAGGAGATCATTGATAATTTAAGAAGTAAGAGATTCATGATAATATTGTTCCTTATTTTTATTATAGGAATTTCGAGTATATATAGTGCTGGAGTTGGGATAAGGGAAGTTGTAAATAAAGAATATAATGATTTTATATTCCTTAAATTGTTTACAAGTAGTGGTGATTCTATACCATCGTTTGTTTCTTTTATATCTTTTTTAGGACCATTAATAGGACTTTCACTAGGTTTTGATGCAATTAATGGAGAAAAATCAAGAGGAACATTGAACCTATTATTGTCACAACCAATTTATAGAGACACAGTTATAAATGGTAAATTTCTTTCTGGACTTACAATTTTGTCTATGATGGTATTGTATCTTGGCCTAGCAGTTGGAGCGTTAGGGATTATATTAATTGGGATTCCACCTACTCTTGAAGAAATTGGGAGATTATTAGTTTATTTAATTATAACAATATTATATATTGGTGTATGGTATGCTATTTCTCTGATGTTCTCATTGATTTTTAAGCAATCTGCTACTTCTGCTTTAGCAGGGATAGCGTTATGGCTTTTTTTATCAATTTTTATTGTTCTTATTGCAGGATTAATTGCAAATGGATTATATCCAATTGACGATTATTCAACAATTGATACAGTTTTTAAACATCAATCTTTGCAGCAAAATTTAGAGAGAATATCACCTCTGACTATCTATAACGAGGCGATGACTACTATATTGAATCCTGGAGTAAGAACTACTGGACTTGTATTGACTAGTCAGTTAGAAGGAGCTATAGACGGTGTATTGCCACTCGGCCAGAGTATACTATTAATTTGGGCACATTTAGTCATAATGATTTCAATGATAATGATTTGTTTTGTGATATCTTATATATTGTTCATGAAACAGGAAATAAAGGCTAGCTAATTTAAAAGTTTAAAGTATTTTAAGGAAAATATACTTTCCCTGTATTGGTATTCAAGTACTCTAATATAAGGAATAAGAGAGTCACTTGAATAAGCCAGGTGAAAGTATATTTTCCAATTCTTGATAATTATAGAATGGAACTTATTTACATATAGTTATATGCTAAAAGACATGTGAAATTAGTTGTTAGATAATTATTCATTATATTGGAGTTGATTAATGTGCTTACAAAATCAAAACTTCAATTAGTTGAAAAACCTGATAAAAATGAAGCTTTAGATTATTTAATGAGAAGATTTGGTGATAAAGTAATAAAACTAGCGTATTACTATGTAAGAGATAGATATCAAGCGGAAGATATTGCGCAAGAAGTATTCTATAAGGTTTATGAAAAATTAGATGACTTTAGAGGTGATAGTTCCTACTATACATGGATTTATAAAATAACAATAAATAAATGCCGTGATTATTTAACTTCATCATCAATAAAAAAAATATTGTTATGGGATAATGTAAAAAAAATTAACAGAATAAAGGACCAATATGATTCAAATCGATTATTTGAAGAAGTTGAAGGCGGAGAAATATTTAGCAAAGTTATGGATTTACCAACTAAATACAGGGTAGTAATAGTATTATATTATTTTGAAGAAATGTCTACTGTTAAGATAGCACAAATATTAAATCTTAAAGAGAGCACTGTTAGAACTAGACTTTGTAGGGGTAGAGAAAAGTTAAAAAAAATATTGGCTGAGGAGGCACTAATATGAAAGATAGAGAATTAGATGATAAATTAAAGATTGCCCGTCATCAGTCAGAACAGTTTTTTACAAAACTTAATTTTGAACAAAGTAGAAAATTAGTATATAAAAGAATAGAAAATAATAGTTCTATAAAGAAGAATTTATTTGAAAGGTTTTTAAATAAAAAATTGTTATTAAAAGGAACAACGGTTTTTCTTTTATTTTTAGTAGTCGTATATAGTTTTATGCAAATAGATAATAACAAACATTCTAATAGAAGTACACCTATATTGCAACAGTCTATAGAATTGGGAGATAATAACAATTATTTAGCTAATTATTTTATCGTAGACAATCCAAATAATGTAAATAATTTATTGGCAATTTTATGGAAAAAAGATCTAAATGGCAATTATAAAATTATATATAGTAGCATGATGGAAAATGCTAATATACCTAATCCTGTTGTTATTATGAGTATGCCTTTTAGTGAAAGCAAATTTGCACTGGTTTCATCAAAAAATGAGGATGGGAATTTTATCCATTACAGATTTATTAAATATAATAATGATTCTATAACTACTTATTTAGAGGAGAATTATGTTCCAGAAGGTAAAATTGAAATAAATAATGGAATGTTAATAGAGGAAAGAGTAGAACACAATGATAATTATTTTGAAAAAAATGATAAAATTACGCTTCAAAATGATAAAATATATAGATATTTTATTCCTATTGAATTTAATAATGATGGAAGTTTTGCTCTGTCAACTAATGAAATTAAGTTAAAAGAAGGATCTGTGTTAACATTATTAGCCAAAGACAAGATTGTGCCTTTAGAATTTGAATATGATAATGATATTTTAAGTAGAGAAGATAAAAAACTAAGTGATAATAAAGGAGAAAATTATTATGCTAATTTTAAAGTAAATAAAAAAGGTTTTGTAAATTTAAAAATAAGAGAAAAAAATAATGCAAGTGAGGTTAATGAACTTTTTATTAAAATAATAGACTAATAAAATGAGAGAATTGCATAGTTACTACAAAGTTAAATATATGCTATTCTCTCATTTGCATAAGCATATAAATTAGTAATTTTAGTATAATATATAGATATTATATATTAGTTTGAATGAAATATTATTCCTCAATATCTTCTTGAGTTAATAAACAATTATTATGCACTTCTGTACTAGATAAAGAAGTTTGAAATGTGATTCTTTTACCACATTGACTGCAAAAATTAACTTTATCTGATATTTTGGCTCCACAATTAGGACAAGTTTTTGGTCCGGGAGTGATGGCTTCAATATTTTTGTTAATTTTCTGGATTTCATTTTCTATTTCCTTTATTTCTTCACAAATTAGAGTAACCTTATTTTTATCGTCTACATTATTTATGTATGAAGAATATACTACTTCACCAAGTTCTTCTTTTTTTCTTTCTATATTTCCCTGAAGCTTATTGATTTTCATTTTGAGCTTCGTAATTGTCACCATCTCTTCGGACTTTTTACTTAAGGTATTTGCTACTTCGCTAGATTTTTCACCTAATTTACTTGCTATTTTTGTTGATTTTTTACTTAATTTATTAATCTTGTCACTAAAATTTTTCAGATCCATCTTAACACCCCCTTGTTGACTTTATAATAATATTTTACTAGATAATTTTGATATTTCAAAGTGTAAAATACATATATAAAACTTTTCAAGATTGAGATTAAAGGTTATTTTCTACTTTTTTGGACATTTTTTTATTTAAAAAGAGGGAATAATCTATTTTATGGAGAATAAATTATTGATATTTATAACAAGAGGTGTTGTTAATTATGTCATTAGATTTAGGTCGTAAAGTAAATAGTAAAGATTTAATTTTTTCACTGGATATTGGAACGAGGACAGTTATAGGGCTTGTTGGTAAGTATATTTCTGGTGAATTTGAGATTATAGATTATGAAATAAAAGAACACAATAAGAGAAATATGTATGATGGCCAAATTCATGATATTAATGGAGTAGCAGCTACTGTAAAAGAAGTGAAACAAGCTTTAGAAAGAAAGTTAAATATTGAGTTAAAGGAGGTTGCTATTGCTGCTGCAGGACGTTCTCTTCAAACTAGCAGAGTAAGAGTAGATAGAAATATTGATATAGTTAATGAAATTGACAAAAGGATAATTAGAAGTTTGGAATTAGCTGCTGTACAAGAAGCACAAAATTTAATTGATCGGGACTATAAAAAAAGTATGCTAAAGTATTATTGTATAGGATATACAGTAATAAACTATTATTTAGAAGATAGTTTAATGGAGAATTTAGAAGGACATAGAGGAGAAAAGATAGGTGTAGACCTCTTGGCAACTTTTTTGCCACAAATGGTTATTGATAGTCTTTATACTGTAATGGACAGGGTCGGATTAGAAGTAATAAATATTACATTAGAGCCTATTGCTGCTATAAATGTTGCGATAAAGAAAAATTTAAGATTATTAAATTTAGCTTTAGTAGATATTGGAGCAGGAACATCGGATATTGCTATAACAAATGATGGAACAATAGTTGCGTATGATATGGCTTCAATAGCTGGTGATGAAATTACAGAAAAGATAGCTAAGACATATTTGCTAGATTTTGATTCGGCTGAGAAATTAAAAGTAGCTTTAAATAAGAAAAACGACCATGTGTTTTGTGACATATTAGGTATAGAACATAAACTTACTAACAATGAGATATTAAGCGAAATTGATGAAGTTATTGATGAATTGGCTATGGAAATATCTAGTAGAATTTTACGATATAATTCAAAGGCTCCTAGTGCAGTATTTCTAATAGGCGGTGGAAGTCAAATACCAGGTTTATCAGAAAAGATAGCTGAAAAACTTAAAATACCTAAAGAACGAGTAGCAATTAGAGGAACAGATACTATTGAGGATATAAAGAATATTCCAGAAGAATTAAAAGGACCTCATGGCATAACTCCTTTAGGAATAGCGATAAATGCTATTAATAATAGATATAGGGATTTTATTGAAGTAACAGTAAATAATGAAAAAGTAAGTATTTTTAATGCGAAGAAAGTAAAAGTTTCTGATGCATTAATTTTGTTAAGATATAATCCAAGGAAACTTATACCTCAAAGAGGTAATGATTTTATATATTATATTAATGGTGAGAAAAAGCTGATAAGAGGACGAGTTGGTGAGCCGGCAAAAATATATGTTAATGGGAAAGACGCTAGCTTAGAATATGCTTTAAAAGATGGAGATAATATAAAAATAATAGATGCTACATCAGGAGAAAATCATAAACCTATGTTGTATGAGTGTATAGAACATATTAAAGAAGTAAATTTTAATGGAAATAAAATTAATTTAGTAAAGGCTATTAAAGTTAATGGTATTGATATAGATAAAAATATACCAATTAACATGAATGATTATATAACTATTGATGAGATAAAAACAATTAGTGATTTATTTAAGCACATGAATATTAGCTTTAAGGAATATGATGTGTTTTTAAATGGTAAAAAGGCTCACGAGAATTCAATATTAAATAAAGGCGATATTATAATAGCTGACTTAATTAAAAATGATAATCAACAAAACATTGATGAGACTATAGAAGTTACTATAAACGGTAAAAAAATAAATATGAAAAAGGATAAAGAAAAAGTTATTTTTGTAGACATATTTAATTATATTGATTTTGATTTATCCAAACCAAGAGGGAATCTTATTATGCTGCTAAATGGTAAAAACCCTAAGTATACTGATGAATTAAAAGACGGAGACGTTATTCAGGTTTACTGGAAGGATAGATAAGAATATACATAAATATATATCTTCCATAATAATAATTAATTGAAGGAATATCGAATAATTTATAGATATTGTGCATTGATATAGGATTTTTTAATTAACCAGTATTATTGTGGAGGATATAATATGAAAAAAACTTATAATATCATTTTGAAAATTTTACTTATTGTGATTGCTGTAGTTATTATTATCTCGTTTATTCTTTTAAATAAGAAAACTATTTATACCAATGTAAGCATTAATGGCATAGATGTAGGAGAATTAGACAAAAGACAGGCAATAGAGCTTTTGAAGAAAGAATTATTTGTAAAACTAAAAGAAAACAGTATAATACTTAAATATAATAATGAAGAATTGTTTCAATTAGATTATAATAGTATTGGATTAGATTATGACTATTCTTCTGCAGTAGAATCAGCTTTTAAAATTGGGAGAGAGGGAACTATATTTAATAGATTAAAAGAAATAATTATGTGTAAAATTAATGGCAGGAATATAGACATGAAATATATTTGGGATGAAAAAATACTTGAAAATAAATTACTGCTTATAGAAAACAATATTAATACAGCTTCTAAAAATGCAAGTATTCAATGTATTGATAACAAAATACAGATAACTAAAGAAACAGTGGGTAAGAAATTGAATAAAGAGTTACTTAGAACAAGAATTATTCAAGCTATAAATAATAATTATTCAACAATTGTTTTGCCTGTAGAGGAGGACATTCCTCCTATTACATATGACTTTCTTTCTTCTATTAATGGTGAAATAAGTAGTTTTTCAACTTCTTTTAAAGGAAGTAGTAAAGGAAGGATAAACAACATTAAACTTGCTGCGTCAGCAATAAATGGTATACTTATTATGCCTCAAGAAGAGATATCTTTTAATGATATTACTGGACCGAGAAGCAAAAAAAATGGTTACCAAGAGTCAAGTGTAATTGTAGCTGGCGATTATACAACAGGTATAGGCGGAGGAGTATGTCAGGTTTCTACAACACTATATAATGCACTTTTATTAGCAGATGTAAATATATTGGAGAGACATCCACATTCCATTCCTGCTAGTTATGTTAGCTATGGAAGAGATGCAGCAGTATCAGATAATTATTTAGATTTAAAGTTCAAAAATGATAAAGACACTCCTATATATATATGTGCCGGTGTTCAAGGCTATGATTTGATAATAAAAGTTTTTGGAAACAAAGAAGATGGAAAAGAAGTTCAGATAACAACTACTATTGTTGAAAAAATTAGTCCAGAAGTAGAAGAAGTATTAGATGAGAGTTTAAAACCTGGAGAAAAAATTGTTGTTCAAAAAGGAAGGTATGGATATAAGGTAAAAACTTATAAGATTGTTTATGAACAAAATATAGAAAAAGAAAAAAGACTAGTGTCATTTGATTATTATAAGCCTAGAAAGAAGCTCATTAAGATTGGTCCTGAAAAATTGGACGTTATAAATGAAGAACATAAGGATTAAGAAAAATTATTAAATATACGTAGGAGGAATAGTAACATGGAAGAATTATACGAAAAAAAATTAAACTGCCCTGTTTGTAGTAATTCTTTTACAACTTACAAAGCAAAAATTAGCAAACTAAAGATTGAAAAAATTGATACTGATTTTTTTACTTATTATATAGGTGAAAATCCAATAAAATATGGTGTGTTTGTATGCCCAAAGTGTGGTTATTCTGCTATGGAAAAAACATTTAACAATATTGATGAAAAAGGGAAAAAGATAATTAGAGAAAAAGTATCATCTAAATGGAAAGAAAAAGACTTTTCAAGAAAGCGAAATATTGATGATGCAATTAAAGCATATAAACTTGCACTGTACTGTGGTGAAATTCTTAAATTAAATAGGCTACAACTTGCTAGTATATGTTTACGATTAGGGTGGTTATATAGAATGAAAAGAGATAACGAAGAATTTAGATTTTTAAATTTAGCACTAAGATTGTATGAAGAAGCATTTTATAAAGATAGTTTGTTAGATAGTGATATGGATGAGGTTACTTTAGGATATTTAATAGGTGAATTATATAGGAGAACTGGACATGCTGATGAATCAGTATCTTGGTTTAATAAAGTGGTTAGTATGAATGAAATTAAAGATAACCCAAAAATAGAAAAAATGGCAAGAGAACAGTGGAGAGTTGCAAAGGAGATGATGAATAATTAATGCAGATTTACTATTTTGATATTAACACTATTATTGGAGTATTATGGATAGGATATACAAAAAAAGGGTTAGCCAATTTAACTCTTCCTATTGGAGGGAAAAAACGTTTATTATCATGGTGTGAAAAATATTTTGATTTAAAAACATATTCTGTTAATAGATGGAGTGATTTAGAGAGCGAATTGCTCTCTTATTTTAGAGGTGATAGGAAAAGTTTTGACATACCTTTACATTTAATAGGAACTGATTTCCAAAAAAAAGTTTGGAATGAGCTTATTAAAATACCTTATGGAGAAACATGTACTTATGGTGATATTGCTGAAGCAATAGGGAATAAAAAATATAGTAGAGCTGTGGGATATGCTAATAATCAAAATCCTATTTCTATAATAGTTCCATGTCATAGGGTGATTGGTAGTAATGGTGATTTAGTTGGATATGGAGGAGGATTAGAGATAAAAGCAAAGCTTTTATCTCTTGAAGGAAATACAGTATATAAAAAAAACAAGAAATATTATGTTAAATGATATATTGGATTAGCAAAAAACGTATATACTCTTTTAATAAAAAATTTTAAGGTTTTAAAATATAAAATTGTAAAAGAAGAGTTTAAAAGAAAAAAGATTAATTAAGCGTGTCATAATATTTCTAAGTGGACAAAGGCATATTAAATCAGACTATAATGGCAACTTGAATAAAATATTATTGTTTGATATTATTTTAATGTTTGAGGATATTGTATAAAAAATTATTAATTATTAAATTATAATGATGTAATAATTATACAACTATACAACTTTTTAAAATATTAATTTTATAGTAACTTACGAGAAATTATGAAGGGAGAATACATATGAAGAACAGAAAGATTTTACTATTATTAATAATAACTCTATTAGTGCTTAGTATTTTTACAAGTTGTGTTAGTACGAAAGAAGATGATAATAATAAAATAATTGAAAATGATCAAACTAGTAATGAAGATTTAAAATATCCTATGGAAGTAACTGATGCCTTTGGGAATACAACTACAATAAACAAAAAGCCTTCAAGAATAGTATCATTGGCACCAAGTCATACAGAAATATTGTTCAAACTGGGTTTAGAGGATAAAATTATTGGTGTTACTAATTGGTGTGATTATCCTGTTGAAGCACAAAATAAAGAAAAAGTTGGGGATGCTTTTTCTGTTAATGTAGAAAAAATTATTGAACTTAGTCCTGATTTGGTATTACAATATGGGCCAGGTAATGAAGAAGTTAATAAACAGCTTAGGGATGCAGGAATTTCAGTTTTATGCTATGAACCTGAATCTATAGACGAGGTAATTGACCTTATAAATGAGATAGGAAAAATTACAGGGGCTGGAGCATTAGCTAAAACAACAACAGTTGATATGATGAGTAAGAGAGATTATATAATAAATACTGTTAAAGATGCTGAGAAAGTAAAAGTATTTTATGAAGTATCTGATGAGCCGTTAATTACAGCAGGGCCAGGTTCTTTTATTGATGAACTAATTACTCTAGCAGGAGGAGAAAACATTGCTAGCGACGCTGAAGGACCATATCCACAATTTGATATAGAAAAGCTTATAGAGAGAGATCCTGATGTTTATTTAGCTAATAAATATAGCGATGACAAAACTGTTGAAAGCATAAAAAATAATAATGGATATGAAGCGTTGAGCGCTGTTAAAAATGATAGAATATACATTTTGGATCCCAATATAGTTTCAAGACCAGGACCAAGAATAGTAGATGGACTTGAACTGATTGCAAAAACTTTACATCCAGATCTATTTAAATAATTTGCAAAAAAGTAGGGATTATCATGAAGATTAGATTAGTAGGAAGACACAAATGGAAAATAGTGCTGTCTTCCTTAATATTTGCTTTATTACTAGCTATTGCTGTATTTGCTACTATTGGTTCTGCAAATATTACTATTGCTGATACAATTAAAATCGTATTAAGCAAGATACCTTTTATTAATAATATAAATGTAGAAGATATACCTGATTCTTATAAAATAATTATTTTAAAAGTGAGGATACCTAGACTTTTGTTAGGAGCATTGGTTGGGGCTTCTTTATCTAGTGTAGGAACTGCTTTTCAAGGCATATTTAAAAATCCTATGGCTGATCCATATATTATAGGAATTTCTTCTGGAGCTGCTTTAGGTGCTACAATTGCCATTATCACTGGAACTACAGTTATGGTTTTAGGGTTTTCTAGTATATCTTTTGCAGCATTCGTTGGTGCTATGATATCTACATTTATAGTATACTTCATTTCAAAAGTAAAAAATAAGGTTCCTGCTACTACTTTACTTCTCTCTGGAATTGCAGTAGGACAATTTTTTACAGCAGTAATGTCTTTTTTGATGGTTATATATCAAAAAGATGTTACAAGAATAATTTTTTGGACTTTAGGCAGTTTTTCTGGAACTGGATGGAATGAATTACTTCCCGTATGTCCCTTCATGATTGCCTCAATATTATTATTAAATATATTTGCAAAAGATTTAAATATTATGCTTACTGGGGAAGAATCTGCACAAAATTTAGGAGTTGAGGTTGAAAAAATTAAAATATATATTTTGATTATTTGTTCATTTACAACTGCATTAGCTGTTTCTACTAGTGGTATTATAGGATTTGTTGGTTTAATTATTCCTCATATTGTAAGATTATTAGTGGGACCTGACCATAGAATTCTCATTCCTTCTTCTGCATTGGCTGGAGCAATATTTATGATATTTGCAGATACTATTGCTAGAACTATTATTTCACCTACGGAAATTCCAGTCGGTATAATAACAGCGTTATTTGGCGGACCATTTTTTATATACTTATTAAGGAAAAAGAAGAAAACTTTTTATTAACATAAAATAAATATTTGATAATTATTCTATGATATAATTTTTATAGATATAAATTAATTTTAAGAGGTGATTATATGAGTTTAAATATAGTATTGGTGGAACCAGAAATACCTCAAAATACAGGTAATATAGCGAGGACTTGTGCCTTAACAGGAGCATCACTCCATCTTGTAAGACCTTTAGGTTTTTCATTAAATAACAAATATTTGAAAAGGGCCGGTTTAGATTATTGGGATTTATTAGATATTCATTATTACGATAGCTTTGATGAACTACTTGAAAAATATGGTAAGGACAGTTTCTTTTATGCAACAACTAAAGGAGGCCAAAACTATGCAGATATGAAATATTTTGACGGATGTTTTTTAGTGTTTGGAAAAGAAACTGCTGGACTTCCAATGGATCTACTTAAAGCAAATTATGATAGGACGATAAGAATACCAATGTTAAATAATGAAAAGGCGAGATCGTTAAATTTGTCGAATTCAGTAGCTATAATAGTATACGAAGCCTTAAGACAGTTGGATTTTTTAGATTTAATATAAATTGAAGAAATTTCATGATTGTTATAGATTTGTAACTTTGAAAGTTAAAAAGGTGGTACAAAAATTTAAGATCACAAAATTTATTATTAAAAAATTAATGTTTTAATAAAATTAACATAGATTTAACAAAACTTATTCTAATATGTAGTATTATATTATGGGTGTATTTTTGTGGATATATGTTGTACTATCCATCCTACCCTATACTATGATGCCAATGTAGCAATCATGATTTTATACGACACATTAAATTAGGAGGTTTAAAATGGATATTGCTTTTGGAGTACTTGGAGGGCTAGGTTTGTTTTTATATGGAATGAATATTATGGGAACAGGCCTTCAGAAAGCTGCAGGAGACAAACTAAAAAAATTAATTGAAATATTAACACACAACAGATTGACGGGAGTTTTAGTAGGTACTGTTGTAACTATGATTATCCAAAGTAGTAGTGCTACGACGGTTATGGTTATTGGATTCGTAAATGCAGGACTAATGACTTTAAATCAAGCTGTAGGTGTAATAATGGGTGCTAACTTAGGGACAACTATTACTGCTCAACTAATAGCGTTTAAATTGACTGACATAGCTCCAGTAGTAGTTGCAATTGGAGTTGGAATTTGGCTTTTCTCTTCAAAGAAAAAAAATAAAGAAATTGCAGAAATACTAATTGGATTTGGTATATTGTTCATTGGAATGGATTTTATGGGAAGCCATTTAAAACCTCTAAGTCAATCTAAAGCTTTTAACGACATTTTGTTAAGTTTAAATAACCCATTTCTTGGAATACTTGTAGGTTTTGCACTTACGACAATAGTTCAAAGTAGTAGTGCTTCTATAGGGTTGTTATTAGCATTATCAAGTCAAGGATTTATAAATATAGATATTGCATTACCAATATTGTATGGGGATAACATTGGTACTACAACAACTGCATTATTATCTAGTATAGGGGCTAATAAAACAGCTAAAAGAGCAGCAATCATGCATTTTTTATTTAATTTAGTTGGTACAATATTGTTCATGACAGTTTTACAGTATCCTATAAAAGAATTAGTAATGAATATTTCAAAATTTGATGTAGAGAGGCAAATTGCTAATGCTCATACTTTGTTTAACTTGATAAATTTAATAATTCAGTTTCCTTTTGCTGGATTATTAGTTAAAGCTGCAATAAAAATAGTGCCTGGTGAAGTTGAAGAGACTTTAGGACTAAAATATTTAGATACTAGAATTATAGAAACTCCTTCAATAGCAGTTGGTCAAGCTTATAAGGAAGTACTTAGGATGGCTAAAATAGCTGAAGATAATCTGTTAACTGCATCCGAAGCTTTTTTCAAAAAAGATAATAAGCTTATTAATAAAGTATTTGAAAAAGAAAAAGTTATTAATCAATTAGAAAATGATATAACAGAATATCTTGTTGAATTATCAAATGCACCACTAACTGATGAACAACATAATATAGTAAATATGCTATTTAATGCAGTAAATGATATCGAAAGAGTTGGAGATCATGCGGATAATTTAGGAGAGCTGGCACAATATGCTGTTGATAATAATTTAAAATTTACTCAAAAAGCTCTTGAGGAGCTGCAAATTATGTTTAATAAAGTTTTATATGTTTATAAAACTGCTATAAAAGCTTTTGAAACTAAACAATTTGAAATTGCGACCAAGGTAAAAGGATATGAAGAAGAAATTGACTTAATGGAAAAACAGTATAGGGCAAATCACATTGATAGATTAAATAAACAATCGTGTCATCCAGCTTCAGGTGTTGTTTTTTTAGATATTATTAGTAATCTTGAAAGAGTTTCTGATCACTCTTCTAATATAGCATTATATATATTAGATTTATTAGATTGAGTAGAAAATACAGTATCAATAAAAAAGTACTATGCTTGATAAAAAAAATACAAATTAGGTATTGTATAGTTGATAAATATATATTATAATATGTATAGAAGTTATAGATAAAAAAAATTAATATTGATTTTCGACTGTGAGATAAATGCGGGAGAGACCAATTAAGTTTGGCGCCGAAGGAACAAGTTGTAGAACTTGCCATTCTACGATGAATTTCTCAGGCAAAAGAACCGCATTTTGACAGTCCTCTGGAAAGTGTATTTCCACCGAAGGAGCAATTCTGAAAAGAAGAAACTCTCAGGTCAAAAACAGAGTAGAAGGGCACATTGTTGTTTTTCTATTCTGTTTTTTTATGCAAACCATTGAAATTGAATGGGAATATGGGAGATGAAAAATTTGAATAAGTTACTAATAATTACTAATAATCCTTTAGTGAAGGAAAGATATAGTAACATTTACAATGTTGAGTTTTATAAAGTTGATTACATGGGTATATTAAAAATTATAAGGGATTATATCCATAGAGGCTATATTTTATTGACACATCCTCTGTCTGGAAGTGTTAAACCAAATGAAACACCTTATAAAACTGTAATTATAAAAAAAGGAAAAGAAAATTTGGATTATAAATCATTAAAACTAATAGAGGATAGCATGGCTGCAACAAGTAAATTTTTAAAAAATAAAAAAACTCCTTGTTGGACCGAAAGAGTTTTGAAAGATTTTCAAGTAATAGATTTATCTTTAATTGAAAATGTAATTAATAAAAGTCTATAGTGTCAATAATACATTAGGAGCATAAATGTAAAAAATGTTATTAATAAGGTAGTATACTTATAAAGGTAAAAAATTAACAAAAATACTCATAGTAACTTAATTTTGTTATCAAATTATATGGATAGTAAAAAAAATAAGAAAGAAAATAATAAAAAGGAGTGAATTAATATGGATAATATTTATGACGTGGTAATTATTGGTTCAGGGCCTGCAGGATTATCAGCAGGGATATACGCTGCAAGAGCTAGAATGAAAACATTAATACTTGAAAGGGAAAAAGCTGGAGGGCAAATTGTAACTACTGAAGAAGTTGCTAACTACCCTGGTTCTATAAGAGATGCTAGTGGCCCATCACTTATTGCAAGGATGGTTGAACAAGTAGAGGAATTTGGTGCTGAAAGAAAATTAGATGAAATTATTGAAGTGGATTTTAGTGAAAAAATTAAGGTTTTAAAAGGGAAAAAAGGAGAATACAAAGCTAAATCAGTAATCATTGCTACAGGAGCGAAGCCAAGACCAATAGGTTGCCCTGGAGAAAAAGAATTAACTGGAAAGGGAGTTTCATACTGTGCAACTTGTGATGGAGCTTTCTTTGAAGGTATGGATGTTTATGTTATTGGTGGAGGAGATTCAGCAGTTGAAGAAGCAATATACTTAACTAAGTTTGCTAGAAAGGTAACTATAGTTCACAGAAGAGATGAATTAAGAGCTGCAAAATCAATTCAAGAAAAAGCATTTAAAAATGAAAAAATTGATTTTATCTGGGACTCAGTAGTTAAAGAAATAAAAGGTGATGGCATAGTAGAGTCTATGATACTTCAAAACAAGAAAACTGGAGAAGAAACTGAAATTGTAGCTAATGAAGAAGATGGAACATTTGGCATATTTGTATTCATTGGATATTTACCAAAAACTGAGTTATTTAATGATATCGTGAAAATGGAAAGAGGATATATAGTAACTGATGAGAATATGAAGACAAACATTGAAGGTGTATTTGCAGCAGGAGATTGCAGAGTTAAATCATTAAGGCAAGTAGTAACTGCTTGTGCTGATGGTGCTATTGCTGCTACTCAAGCTGAAAAATACATAGAAAATAATTTTTAAAAAAAGTTAGGAGGGGATTATAAATGTTAGTACTTGATAAAAATACTTTTGAGGATGAAGTTTTAAAGGCTGAAGGTTATGTATTAGTTGATTTTTGGAGCCAAGGATGTGAACCTTGTAAAGCACTAATGCCACATGTTGAAAAATTATCAGAAAAATATGGGGACAAAATTAAGTTTTGTAAACTTGATACAACTAAAGCAAGAAGACTTGCAATTAAACAAAAAGTTCTAGGATTGCCTGTAATAGCTATATACAAAGATGGTGAAAAAATAGATGAAGTTGTAAAAGATGACGCTACACCAGAAAATGTTGAAGCTATGATTAAAAAATATTTATAGTTTTTAACTTCAAGTGATAAATAATCACTTGGGGTTCAAATAAACATACAATTTATTTGAAATATTAAGGGAGGTGAGCTTTATGCGCTTAGAGCTAGGTAATATTTTTATCAAAGATGTACAATTTGGTGATCAATCAAAAGTAGAAAATGGTACATTATATGTGAACAAGCAAGAACTTATTAGCTTGTTAATGGAAGATGAACATTTAAAAAGTGTTGATGTAGAGCTTGCAAGACCTGGTGAAAGCATAAGAATAACTCCTGTAAAGGATGTTATTGAACCAAGGGTAAAAGTTGATGGTCCAGGTGGTATTTTCCCAGGAGTGATTTCAAAGGTTGAAACTGTTGGTTCTGGAAGAACTCATGTGTTGAAGGGTGCTGCTGTTGTAACTACTGGGAAAATAGTTGGTTTTCAAGAAGGAATCATTGATATGACAGGGCCTGGAGCAGAATACACTCCTTTTTCCAAGTTAAATAATGTAGTAGTTATTTGTGAACCTGTAGAAGGCCTAAAGCAGCATGATCATGAAAGAGCTGTGAGGATGGCAGGATTAAAAGCAGCTGTTTATCTTGGTAAATTAGGAAAAAATATCACACCAGATGAAATAAAAACGTATGAAACTTTACCTTTGCTAAAAAGTGTAGAAAAATACCCTGATTTACCAAAGGTAGCATATGTACAAATGCTTCAAAGTCAAGGATTACTTCATGACACTTATGTTTATGGTGTAGATGCTAAACAAACTTTATCAACTATGCTTTACCCAACAGAGATTATGGATGGTGCTATTATTAGCGGTAACTGTGTTTCTGCATGTGATAAGAACACAACATATCATCATCTAAATAATCCAGTTATCCATGATTTATATGAAAAGCATGGAAAAGAGATTAACTTTGTTGGTGTAATAATTACCAATGAAAATGTTTACCTTGCAGATAAGGAAAGATCTTCAAATTGGGCAGCTAAGTTAGCTGAGTATTTAGGAGTAGATGGGGTTATTATTTCTCAAGAAGGTTTTGGTAACCCAGATACAGATTTAATTATGAATTGTGTAAAAATAGAAAAGAAAGGCATTAAAACAGTAATAATAACAGATGAATATGCAGGAAGAGACGGAGCGTCTCAATCATTAGCTGATGCAGATCCACTTGCTAATGCTGTTGTTACTGGTGGTAATGCAAATGAAACTATTGAATTACCTCCAATGGACAAAGTTATTGGTCATGTAGATGTTGTTGATGTAATAGCTGGAGGATTTGATGGTAGTTTGAAAAAAGATGGTTCAATAGTTGTAGAACTACAAGCTATAACTGGAGCAACTAATGAACTTGGATTTAATAAATTAACTGCAAGAGAATTTTAGTCTAACAAAAATTAAAAATGAAAGGAAGTGTAAAAATGGGATTTTATGATGGTAAGAAAGTTATCATTATAGGCGATAGAGATGGAATACCAGGTCCAGCAATGGAAGAATGTTTAAAAACTACTGGTGCAGAAGTAGTATTCTCATCAACAGAATGCTTTGTCTGAACTGCAGCAGGCGCAATGGACCTAGAAAATCAGAAGAGAGTGAAGGAATTAACTGAAAAATACGGTGCAGAAAACATCGTTGTAGTATTAGGGGCAGCAGAAGCAGAAGCAGCTGGATTGGCAGCAGAAACTGTAACAGCTGGAGACCCAACCTTCGCAGGTCCATTGGCAGGAGTCCAGTTAGGACTTAGAGTATATCATGCAGTTGAACCAGAATTTAAGAATGAAGTAGATGCTGATGTATATGATGAACAAATAGGTATGATGGAAATGGTTCTTGATGTAGATGAAATAATTGAAGAAATGAAGAGTATTAGAAAAGAATATTGCAAATTTAATGACTAATATTAAACTCGATAATTAGAGAGGGGGGAAGTCAAATGGGTAAAATTAAAGTTGTACATTATATAAACCAATTTTTTGCTGGAATCGGTGGAGAAGAAAAAGCCGATTATAAACCTGAAATGAGAGATGGTGCTGTAGGTCCAGGAATGGCTTTAAATGCAAAATTTGGTGATGAAGCAGAGATAATTGCTACTATTATTTGTGGAGATAGTTATTTCAATGAAAATATAGAGGAAGCTAAAAAAACAATCATTGATATGGTAAAACAGCTTAATCCTGATTTATTTATAGCTGGACCAGCATTTAATGCAGGTAGATATGGTGTTGCATGTGGTACTATAACTGATGCTATTAATAAAGAACTAGGAATCCCAGTACTAACTGGTATGTATGTTGAAAATCCTGGAGCAGATATGTTTAAAAAGAGTGTTTATATAGTTTCTACAAAGAATAGTGCTGCAGGGATGAGGGATGCTGTTAAGAAAATGGCACCATTAGCTTTAAAATTAGCTAAAGGTGAAAAAATTGGAACACCAAATGAAGAAGGATATATCTCAAGAGGATTAAGAAAAAACATATTTGAAGAAAAAAGAGGTTCTGAGAGAGCCGTTGAAATGTTAG
Source organism: Brassicibacter thermophilus (assembly GCF_055378355.1). Lineage (NCBI taxonomy): Bacteria > Bacillati > Bacillota > Tissierellia > Tissierellales > Thermohalobacteraceae > Brassicibacter > Brassicibacter thermophilus. Next base: position 1,378,624 of record NZ_AP042446.1, read on the forward strand.
TTAAAAAGCTAAAAGGTGAAGAATTTGTAACAGAATTTCCAATGCCTGATTTTGATAGAGTTGATCCAAACCCAGCAATAAAAGATTTATCAAAAGCTACAATAGCACTAGTTACTTCTGGTGGTATTGTTCCAAAACACAATCCAGATCATATTGAATCTTCAAGTGCTTCAAAATATGGCAAATATGATATTGAAGGGATTATGGACTTAACTGCTGATACACACGAAACAGCACATGGTGGATATGACCCAGTATATGCAAATGAAGATGCTGATAGGGTATTGCCTGTTGATGTATTAAGAGACCTAGAAAAAGAAGGGAAAATTGGTAAACTTCATAGGTACTATTATGCTACAGTGGGTAATGGAACAGCTGTTGCAAGTGCTAAAGCATTTGCAGAAAAAATAGGTAAGGAACTAGTTGCTGATGGAGTAGACGCAGTTATATTAACTTCAACCTGAGGTACTTGTACACGTTGCGGTGCAACAATGGTTAAGGAAATTGAACGAGCTGGAATACCAGTTGTTCATATGTGTACAGTAGTACCAATTTCACTGACTGTAGGAGCAAACAGAATAGTTCCAACAATTGCTATACCACATCCATTAGGGAATCCAAAACTTGACCCTACAGAAGAAAAGGCTTTAAGAAGAAAATTAGTAGAAAAAGCTCTAACTGCGTTACAAACTGAAATTGATGGTCAAACAGTATTTGAAGACTAATTTTACTAAGTACTTTAAAATAATTATATCAAATAAATGGGTGATGAGTTATTTTCATCACCCATTTGTAAAAATTTTTAATATTAATATTAACTAACCTAATGAGAGTATTTGTTACAATATTTTAATAGATTAATGGAGGTGTAGTTATGACATATTCAGTAGTAAAAGGAGCTAGCTATGTTTTAGTTCACACACCAGATATGATAATTCATAATGGAACAACTCAAACAACAGAGAGAATAACAAATCCAGAATCCGATTATTTAAAAGAATTACCTAAACATCTAAGAAGTTTCGAAGAAGTAGTATCTTATCCACCAAATCAAGTTTATATTGGTAATATGTCACCTGAAGATTTAAGCAAATATGAAAAACCATGGTATGATAAAAAAGTAGAAGGTGCTAGTAAAGTCGGTAAAATGGGAGAGATAATGCCTCAAGACGAATTTATTGGATTAATGAAAATTGTAGATGTATTTGACATTGTAAAACTTGAAAAGAATTTCACAGAAAATGTAAGAAACAAATTAAAAGAACACCATTTTATGACTGAAGAATTAATTGAAAAACTTAAAATTGGTGAAGAATTGGAAGATATTAAGAAATTAGTTGAAGAACAGCATTCAGAACCAATTTATAATAATGGTGAACTTGTAGGTTGTGTAAAAAGAGCACATGATATTGATGTTAATCTAACTGCTCATATATTATTTGAAAATTTAGTTGTAAAAGCGTCAGGTGCATTAGCTTTATTAAACTTAATTGATAAAAATGATATTAATCCTGAAGATATTGAATACGTAATAGAATGTTCTGAAGAAGCTTGTGGAGACATGAATCAGAGAGGCGGAGGAAATTTTGCGAAAGCTATAGCTGAAGTAGCTGGATTTGTAAATGCATCTGGTTCTGATACTAGAGGATTTTGTGCCGGACCAACTCATGCATTAATTGAGGCAGCAGCTTTAGTTCAAGCAGGAGTATACAAAAATGTTGTAGTAGCGGCAGGTGGAGCAACAGCAAAGCTTGGGATGAATGGTAAAGACCATGTTAAGAAGGGAATGCCAATATTAGAAGATGTACTTGGAGGATTTGCAATTTTAGTAAGTAAAAATGATGGAGTAAATCCAGTTTTAAGAACTGATCTAGTTGGCCGACATACAATTGGAACAGGTTCATCACCACAAGCAGTAATTACTTCATTAGTAACTTCACCATTAGATAGGGGACAGCTTAAAATAACAGATATAGATAAATATTCAGTAGAAATGCAAAATCCTGATATAACTAAACCTGCTGGAGCAGGAGATGTACCTAAAGCAAACTACAAGATGATAGGAGCATTAGGTGTAAAAAGAAAAGAGTTAGATAGAAAAGAATTAAATAATTTCGTTGAAGAACATGGTATGGAAGGCTGGGCTCCAACTCAAGGGCATATACCATCTGGCGTACCTTATATTGGTCATGGAAGGAAAGCCATGTTAGATGGTAAATTAAATAGAGCTATGATAATAGGTAAAGGTAGTTTGTTCCTTGGAAGAATGACAAACTTATTTGATGGAGTTTCCATAGTAATGGAAAAGAACAGCGGAAAAGTTGAAGATAATAAGGGAGTTTCAGAAGAAGAAGTAAAGAAACTTGTAGCACAATCAATGAGGGAATTTGCATCACATCTACTTCAGGAATAGAGGTGACAATATGACGTACAATAGTAATATAAAAAAGATTTTAGGGAAAGTTTTTAATGATGTTGCAGATGCAATAGAAACAGGTCAATTTGGAGAAAAAATTAAAGTTGGAATAACTACCCTTGGTAGTGAACATGGAGTAGAAAATATTATTAAAGGTGCTGAAATGGCACAAAAAAGGGACAATTCAATAGAAGTTGTTCTTATAGGACCAAAAGCAGATACAAGTTTAAAAATAGTAGAAGCAAATAGTGAAGAAGAAGCTCATAAAAAAATGGAACAGCTTTTAGACAGCGGAGAAATCCACAGTGCAGTAACAAATCATTATAGTTTTCCAATAGGTGTTTCAACAGTAGGAAGGGTTATTACACCTGGTGTTGGAAAAGAAATGTATCTTGCTACAACTACTGGTACATCATCACCTCATAGAGTTGAAGCTATGGTTAAAAACGGATTATATGGAATTATAGCTGCAAAAGCTATGGGAATTGAAAAACCAACTGTAGGTATTCTTAATTTAGATGGTGCAAGACAGGTAGAAAGAGCATTAAAAGAATTAAAGGAAAATGGATATGATATTAACTTTACTGAGTCAATGAGAGCAGATGGCGGATGTGTAATGAGAGGAAACGACCTCCTTGCAGGGACTCCAGATGTCATGATTACAGATACATTGACAGGAAATATTTTAATGAAGGTATTTTCATCATACACTACTGGTGGAAGTTATGAAGCAATGGGATATGGATATGGTCCAGGTATTGGAGAAGATTATTCAAGAATTATTTTAATATTATCAAGAGCATCAGGTGTGCCTGTAGTTGCTAATGCAATAAGTTACGCAGCTAAGTTAGCTAAAGGTAAAGTTACTAAAGTAGCAAAAGAAGAGTTTGAGAAAGCAAACAAAGCTAAGTTTAAAGAAATACTCAAAAGATTAAATAAAGATGTAGAAAAATCATCAGAAGATGATGAAGAAGTTGAAGCACCACCTAAAGAAGTAGTAACTGGATCAATTTCTGGTATAGATATAATGGAATTAGAAAATGCTGTAAAGGCATTGTGGAAAAATGGAATATATGCTGAAAGTGGTATGGGATGTACTGGACCAATAGTGATGGTAAATGAAGATAAGCTTTCTAAGGCTAAAGAAGTATTGAGTGATGCTGGATATATTACAAAAGAATCAAATCCATGTTAAAAAAACCTAGGGTACCCTAGGTTTTTTTAACATGGATTTAGTTTTCGTAATAAATAAAAGGAGTTATATGTTTTTTATAGAAATAAGTAATTAAATTATTTAGAATTTTAAAATATAATATATAATGAAAGACTCAAACTAATAGTATAAAGAACTTTAGTATCTAAATTGAATTTTCAGAATTTTTAAAGAATAATAGTAATATAATTTATTCGAGGGATATTTGCATAAAATGTAGAAAAAAGATTTTTTTTGACTAATTATCGATTATTTTGTATTTATCATTTGTTTTTGGTATAATACCTATAAGAGAAGAATATAGATTTAGTAAAAGATATTTAAAATTGAAATAGGAGTGAGCCATATGAGAATGGGTTTTGATTTGACCCTAGAACAGGCACAAAAATTAATAATGACTCCTGAACTTAGACAAGCTATACAATTACTTCAATTTACGAGTCAAGAGCTAAATCAATATATTGAGCAACAAATACAAGTTAATCCTCTGCTAGAAATTGGTTCAAGTGCAGAAAGTGAGGTTAATATTGATGATTTTAAAGAAAAATTTGAAGAGATTGATTGGAAGGAATATCTAGGCCAGTATGATGACATTAGTTATAGCTATTCAAATTATTCAGAAAAAAATGAAATCGTTTTCGATAATTTTATAACTTCGCAAACTTCATTAAAAGAGCAGCTTCTTTTCCAATTAAATATGACAATATACGATAAAGAATTAAAATCTATAGGAGAAATAATTATTGAAAGCATTGATAAAAACGGATATTTGAATACTACTGTTGAGGAAATAGCTAATCAGCTTAGCGTCGATGTAGAACGAGTTGAAGAGGTATTGAAAGTAATTCAAAATTTTGACCCTGTAGGAGTAGGTGCTAGAAATTTAAAAGAATGCTTATTGGTACAGCTTAAGTATAAAGGAATTGACAATGAAAACGTGTACAAAGTTGTAGACCATTACCTTGAAGATTTAGCTCAAAATAGACTTCATAAAATTTCTAAAGAGTTAGATACTACTCTCAAAGAAGTACAATGGATATCTGACTTAATAAAATCTTTGGAACCAAAACCAGGAAGAGGTTTTGTTCACGACAGCGATGATATTAGATTTGTTACACCTGATATTATAGTTCATTATATAGACAATGAATATATTATATTATTAAACGATTCAGCTGGTCCGAGACTAAATATAAATAGTTTTTACAAACAGCTTTTAAAGAGTACAAATGACGATAAGATTAGAGAATTTTTAACCGATAAACTTAATTCTGCTATGTGGATAATAAAAAGTATTGAGCAGAGGAAAAATACTATTTACAAAGTGGCTCAATCTATACTTAAATTTCAAAAAGACTTTTTTGATAAAGGAGAAAAGGCTCTCAAACCTTTGACTTTAAAAGATATTGCAAATGATATAGGTGTTCATGAATCTACCGTTAGCAGGGCTACTAATGGAAAATACATGCAAACGCCTAGAGGAATATTTGAACTAAAATACTTTTTTTCTAGTAGTATTTCTAATAGAAATGGTAGCATTTCTTCTACAAGTGTTAAATCAATGATAAAGGATTTAATTGATAATGAAAATCCTAAAAAACCTCTTAGTGATCAACAAATTTCTGACATTTTAAAGAAGAAGAATATAAAAATATCTCGAAGAACTGTTGCGAAATATAGAGACGAACTAGGAATTCCTTCATCTTCTATGAGAAGGAGATTTTAATAAATAAGTCTAAGAAAATAATTATTTTCTTAGACCCATGTTTTTAAAACAAAAGCTAAAGCCATACTAAAAATATTGAAATTTAATAATTTATTTTTTAATATTGACTTGAATTTTTGTATTTATTAGCCTATAATATAGTCAAGGTGTTTTTTTAATTAGCGTGGGACATATATTGAAACGTGGGACATTATTTGACCCTTATTTTGAATACAATTATCTAAGGAATGAATGATAAGTACGCTGTATATAAAATTATTTAGACATTAGCTGGGACAAAATCATTACATGGTGGACAATTAGCGCCTAGGGAGGTTTATTGATTAGATGAATGATAAAGATGTAATTCTAATAGAGAAGAAAATAGTTCCCGAAATTACGGAAATACTCGAAAAAAGGTATAATATACTAAGAAGTATTCTTTATAATCAACCTATAGGTCGTAGAAGTCTTGCTAGTGAATTAAATTTAGGTGAAAGAGCTGTAAGAACTGAAGTAAATGTGCTTAAAGAACAAGGATTGTTAAAAATTGAAGCAATGGGTATGAGTGTTACTGATGAAGGTAAGAATATAATTGAAGATTTAAGAGATTTTATCCACAGCTTAAAGGATCTAACTAATTTAGAAAACACTTTAGAGCAAATACTAGGTGTAGAAAAAGTATTTATTGTTCCAGGTGATTTAGATGAAGATGAATTAATTTTAAAAGATATGGGTAAAACTACTTCTGAGTATATAAAAAAAATATTAAAAGATAATGATATTCTAGGTATAGCTGGTGGAAGAACTATGGTCCAAGTTGCTGAAGAAATGACTAGCAAAAAAAATTATAGCAATGTATTAGTTGTTCCTGCTAGAGGTGGATTAGGGGAAAAAGTTGAAATACAGGCTAGCAGCATAGCTGCTAAGTTAGCAGAGAATTTAAAAGCACAATATAAACTTTTGCATATACCAGATAATATAAGTAAGGAAGCGTTAGAAACATTACTCAAAGTAGAAGAAATTAAGGAAACAGTAGATATAATTAGCGATATGGATATTTTAGTGTTTGGTATTGGAAGGGCAGATGAAATGGCTAGAAGAAGACATTTACCGCAAGAAATGATTGATGAGCTTACTAGAAGAGGGGCAGTGGCTGAATCTTTTGGGTATTATTTTAATACTAAAGGCGAGATAGTCTGGGAAACGAGTACTGTAGGATTATCGTTAGTAGATTTTAAAAAAGTTAAGAAGGCTATAGGAGTTGCAGGAGGACGTAAGAAAGCAGAGGCTATAATATCTATTTGTGCTCTTAGGAAAAATATGACGTTAGTGATTGATGAAAGTGCAGCAAAAAGAATTATTGAATTAGTTAATTAGCTGCTTAATATAGATAAGCGAGTATTTATTTAAATCATTTCAATAGTTAAATATAAAATTTGGTTTTTATATAACTTGTTTATCTATATAAGGCAGCATAAATTATTAAAATATAAAGGAGGAGTTTAAATGACAATGAAAGTTGCTATTAGTGGATTTGGTAGAATAGGTAGAAATTCTTTAAGAATTATTATGGAAAATAACGTAAATGATTTTGAGGTAGTTGCAATTAATAATCAAGGTAAAATTAGCGATTTAGCACATTTATTTAAGTATGATTCTTGTTTTGGTAAGTTTAACGGCACAATTGAAACAACAGATGATTCTATGATAATCAATGGCAAGAAAATAAAAGTTGTTGGAGAAAGAGATCCAGAAAAGCTTCCTTGGAAAGAATTGGGAGTAGACTTAGTAATTGAGGCAACAGGTGCTTTTAGAACTAGAGAAGGTGCAATGAAGCATATTAATGCAGGTGCTAAGAAGGTATTAATTACTGCTCCAGCTAAAAATGAAGACGTAACTATAGTAATGGGAGTAAATGAAAAGGATTATGATCATGAAAAACATAATATTATTTCAAATGCATCATGTACAACAAACTGTTTAGCACCATTTGCAAAGGTTGTAGTTGATAAATTTGGAGTAAAAAAAGGTTTAATGACAACTGTTCATTCATATACAAACGACCAAAGAATTTTAGATGGAAGACATAAGAAGGATTTAAGAAGGGCAAGAGCAGCTGCTGAATCAATAATTCCTACAACAACAGGTGCTGCAAAAGCTGTTGCATTAGTTATTCCTGAACTTAAAGGTAAGTTAAATGGTTTAGCGATGAGAGTTCCTACACCAACTGTTTCTGTTGTAGATGTTGTTTTTGAGTTAGAAAAATCAACAACTGTAGAAGAGTTAAATAATGCATTTAAAGAAGCTGCTGAGGGAGAATTAAAAGGAATACTAGGGTATTCTGATGAACCATTAGTATCTATTGATTATAGAAAAGATCCTCGTTCTTCAATAGTAGATGGATTGTCAACAATGGTAATTGACAATATGGCAAAAATAGTTGCTTGGTATGACAATGAATGGGGTTATTCAGCAAGAGTGGTTGATTTAACTAAGTATATTGCAGCACAATGGAAATAATATAATTTAATGCCGGTCTAGTATTTTGCTAGACCGGACTTTTAGCTGCTAAAAAAATTGCAAAAATAGTTAATGTTATTATGAAATTTGTTTGTTTAGATAACTTTGATTATAAGGAGGTCTATGATATGAATAAAAGATCTATAAAAGATATTGAAGTTAAAGGTAAAAGAGTATTAGTAAGATGTGACTTTAATGTTCCTATGAATGAAAATGGTGAGATTACAGATGATAGAAGAATTAGAAGTGCTCTTCCTACAATAAATTATCTTATTGAAAAAGGAAGTAAAGTTATACTTATGTCTCACTTAGGGAGACCAAAAGGAGAACCTAAACCTAAATATAGCTTAGCTCCTGTAGCAAATAGATTATCTCAGTTATTAAATAAGGAAGTTATTTTTGCAGCAGATGATATTGTAGTAGGAGATAATGCTAAAAAGGCTGTAAATAGTATGAATCCAGGAGATGTAGTTTTACTACAAAATACGAGATTTAGAAAAGAAGAGACAAAAAATGCAGGTGATTTTGCAAAGGAATTAGCGTCATTAGCTGATATATATGTAAATGATGCCTTTGGTACATGTCATAGAGCACATTCGTCAAATGTTGGTGTTTGCGAATATTTGCCATCTGCTGTTGGATTTTTAGTTAATAAGGAAATAGAAGTTATGGGAAAAGCATTAGAGAATCCAGATAGACCTTTTGTTGCTATTTTAGGTGGTGCTAAAGTTTCAGACAAGATAGGTGTTATAGAAAATCTAATGAATAAAGTAGACACAATTTTGATAGGTGGTGGAATGGCATATACATTCTTTAAGGCAAAAGGTTATGAAATAGGTAAATCATTACTTGAAGAAGATAAAATCGATTTAGCTAAACAATTAATGAATAAAGCTGAAGAAAAGAACGTAAGGTTAGTTTTACCAGTAGATAATGTTGTTGCTAAAGAATTTAGCAATGATTCTGAATATAAGACTGTTAAATCTGATAGCATTCCACAAGATATGATGGGAATGGATATAGGAGAAGAAACAAGACAATTGTTTGGAAGTATAATAAAAGAAGCTAGAACTGTAATTTGGAATGGTCCAATGGGTGTATTTGAAATGGAGAACTTTGCAAAAGGAACAGAAGCTATTGCAAAGGCTATGGTGGAATGTAAAGGTACTACTATAATAGGCGGTGGAGATAGTGCAGCTGCAGTGGAAAAGACAGGATTAGGAGATAAAATGACTCACATATCTACAGGTGGAGGAGCATCATTGGAGTTCTTTGAAGGAAAAATTTTACCTGGAATTGAAGCAATTGACGATAAATAGGGAGGAGTAGCTATGCGCATACCTTTTATTGCTGGTAATTGGAAGATGAATAAAACCATAAAAGAAGCAATAGAGCTAGTCAATGGTATTAAGGATATTGTAAATGAAACAGATGTTGAAGTTGCAGTATGCGTTCCTTTTACTGCACTTAATGAAGTCAAAAAGGTTATAGATGGAACTAAATTAAAACTTGGTGCTCAAAACATGCATTGGGAAGAAAAAGGTGCCTATACAGGAGAAATATCACCTTTAATGTTAAATGAGATAGGTGTTGATTATGTAATAATAGGGCATTCAGAAAGAAGACAGTATTTCAATGAAACAGATGAAACTGTAAATAAAAAAGTAAAATCAGCTTTAGCACATGATATTAAACCTATATTGTGTGTGGGAGAAACATTAGAACAAAGAGAATTAGGCTGTGAAAAAGAAGTAGTAAAAAATCAAATAATTAAAGACCTAGAAGGTGTATTACCAGAGAGTATGAAAAAAATTGTAATAGCTTATGAACCAATATGGGCAATAGGTACTGGTAAAACTGCTTCAAGTGAAGATGCTAATAATATGATAGGATATATAAGAAGTATATTAGCAGATTTATATGGTGCAAATATTTCTGAAGAAGTTAGGATACAATATGGAGGAAGTGTAAAACCTAATAATGTAACTGAAATAATGAATCAACCTGAAATAGATGGTGCATTAGTAGGTGGAGCAAGTTTAAAATCTAAAGATTTTATAGAATTAGTGAAATTTTAATAGGGGGATTTTAAATGGTTAAAAATTTGACAATGCTCGTAATAATGGATGGATGGGGATTAGGTGAAAAATATGATGGAAATGCAATTTTTAAAGCAAATACCCCTAATTATGATAGGTTATTAAGTAATTACCCTAATACGTCGTTAACTGCTAGCGGTTTATCAGTAGGTCTTCCTGAGGGACAAATGGGAAATTCTGAAGTTGGGCACCTAAATATTGGAGCTGGAAGAATAATATATCAGGAATTTACTAGAATCTCTAAATCAATTGAAAACAAAGAATTTTATAGAAAAAAAGAATTTTTACATGTGATAGAAAGCTGTAAAAACAATAATTCTAAACTTCATTTAATGGGGTTGCTATCAGATGGTGGAGTTCATAGTCATAACAGTCATTTGTATGCACTACTTGAGTTGGCTAAAGAAATGGGTTTAAAAGATGTATATATTCATTGTTTTATGGATGGAAGAGATGTACCACCTCGTAGTGGTAAAGGATATCTAGAAGAGCTAGAAAAGAAGATTAATGAAATAGGAGTAGGTGAAATAGCTACAGTATCTGGACGATATTATGCAATGGATAGAGATAAGAGATGGGATAGGACAAAACGTGCATACGATGCAATGGTACTTGGAAATGGATTAGAAAGTAGTTCAAGTATTGAAGCAATAAATAGATCATATCATGATGATGTTACAGATGAATTTGTAGAACCTTTTGTTATAGTAAAAGAAGGTAAACCAATAGCTACTATTGATACTAATGACTCAGTGATATTTTTTAATTTCAGACCAGATAGAGCTAGACAAATAACTAGAGCGATAGTGGATGAAAAATTTGATGGGTTCAAAAGAGACAAAAAGGTAAATGTTAATTTTGTTTGTATGACACAGTATGATAAAACTATAGAAAATGTAGAAATAGCGTTCAAACCTCAAAAGTATGCAAATACTTTAGGTGAATATATAAGTAAACTTGGTTTAAATCAATTAAGAATAGCAGAAACAGAAAAATACGCTCATGTAACATTTTTCTTTAATGGTGGAGTAGAGAAACCAAATCCAAATGAAGATAGAGTATTAGTTCCCTCACCAAAGGTAGCAACATATGATTTACAGCCTGAAATGAGTGCTATTAAAGTAAAAGATGAAGTTATAAATAGAATAAGAGAAGAAAAATACGATTTGATAGTGTTAAATTTTGCAAATCCTGATATGGTTGGACATACTGGAGATATAAAAGCTACTATAAAAGCTATAGAGACAGTAGATTATTGTCTTGGTGAGATAGTAAATGAAGTATTAAATCATGATGGAAAATTATTTATTACAGCTGATCATGGAAACGCTGAAATGATGATTGATCCGTCAGACGGTAGTGTTGTAACTGCACATACTACTAATAAAGTTCCATGTATTATTGTTGGAGAAGGAAATATTAAATTAAGGGAAGGGATACTTGCTGATATAGCTCCAACATTATTAGAAATGATGAATTTACCCGTGCCTAAAGAGATGACTGGTAGTAGTTTAATAATTAATAATTAAATACTCTAAATGTTTAAATTTGTTTAATATTTTGTTATGAAAGTAAATATTCTAAGACACAATAATCAAAGAGCTAAATTTTGTTGTGATATAAATAATTTAATAAAATAAAAGGAGGATGGATAATATGACTATGATTACAGATATATATGCAAGAGAAATACTAGACTCTAGAGGGAACCCAACAGTAGAGGTGGAAGTATGGACTGAAAGTGATGCTTTTGGGAGAGCTGCTGTACCTTCAGGTGCTTCAACTGGAGCTTTTGAAGCTGTAGAGCTAAGAGATGGAGATAAGTCAAGATACTTAGGAAAAGGGGTACTAAATGCAGTAAATAATGTAAACAATATAATTGCTCCTAAGATTATTGGAATGGATGCACTAGATCAAGTTGCTATAGACAATATGATGATAGAACTTGATGGTACAGAAAACAAAAGTAAACTTGGAGCTAATGCAATATTAGGTGTTTCAATGGCAGTTGCGAAAGCTGCTGCTAATGCATTAGGAATTCCTTTATATCAATATTTAGGGGGAGTTAATGCTAAAACACTTCCAGTACCAATGATGAATATTTTAAATGGTGGTAAACATGCAGATAATAATGTTGATATCCAAGAATTTATGGTTATGCCTGTTGGTGCATCAAACTTTAGAGAAGCATTAAGAATGTGTGCAGAAATATTCCATAATTTAAAGAAAGTACTAAAAGGTAAAGGTTTAAATACTGCAGTGGGAGATGAAGGAGGATTTGCTCCAAACTTAAGTTCTAATGAAGAGGCTTTAGCTACTATAGTTGAAGCAATAAAAATAGCTGGATATAAGCCAGGTGAGGAAGTATTATTAGCAATAGATGTTGCAGCTAGTGAAATATATGATAAAGAAAAGAAAGTTTACAAACTTGCTAGCGAAGGTAAAGAATTAACTGCAGAAGAAATGGTTGAATTTTATGCGGATTTAGTTGATAAATATCCTATAATATCTATAGAAGATGGACTAGATGAAGAAGATTGGGATGGCTGGAAGCTCATGACTGATAAACTAGGTCAAAAGATTCAAATTGTTGGTGATGATCTATTTGTTACAAATACTAAGAGGTTAGAAAAAGGGATTAAAACAAATACTGCTAATTCAATATTAATTAAGTTAAACCAAATTGGAACAATAACTGAAACTTTAGATACTATAGAAATGGCTAAACGTGCAGGTTACACAGCAGTAGTATCTCATAGATCAGGAGAAACAGAGGACACTACTATAGCTGATTTTGTAGTAGCTACAAATGCAGGTCAAATAAAAACAGGAGCTCCTTCTAGAGTTGATAGAGTTGCAAAATATAATCAGCTACTGAGGATTGAAGATATGCTTGGAGAAGTAGCAGAATATAAAGGAATGGATGCTTTTTATAATTTAAAATAACAAAAATTATTATAGCAAATTTATATTTTATAAGAATAGTAAGGATTGTAGTGTATTTCCTTACTATTCTTATTTTTAGTAATGTACAAAAGCAATACTATTGATTTTATGCATTTCCTATGTTAAAATAGTCTTGTTTATAATCAATGAGAAATTATAGCATTTATCGTTTGTTCTATTTTATTTATGTTCGTGTTATAATTTACTTTTTTTTGTTTAGACTCTATATATAGGACGGGAGGTGGAATAGTGAATACTTTTTTTACCATACTTATCATAATTTCAAGTATAGTTCTTATCGTAAGTATATTGCTTCAGCCTGGTAAGAGTGCTGGACTTTCAGGAACCATAGCTGGAGGTGCTGAGAGTATTTGGGGTAAAAACAAGGGCAGAAGTTATGAAGGAATTCTAAGTAAGGTTACTGCAATATCTGCTATATTGTTTATCATATCTGCATTAGCACTTGCAGCAATACAATAGTAACTTAGAACAAACAATTAAACAAATGAATAAAAGGAGGTAACAGCGTGGATAATGCTATGTTATTTGCGCCACTGATAGGAATAGTGGCTTTAATATTTGCTTACTATAAAGCGTCATCCATTAATAAGGTAGACGCAGGAAATAACAGGATGAAGGAGATTTCTTCTTATATTCATGAGGGGGCAATGGCGTTTCTCTCGAGAGAATATAAATCTTTAGCTATATTTGTTGTAGTTCTCTTTATAGTATTAACATTAGGTATAAGCTTTTTAACGGCTGTATCCTTTTTGATAGGAGCTGTTTTTTCTGCTTTAGCAGGATTTTTTGGTATGAAGGTTGCTACTAAAGCTAATGTAAGAACTGCAAATGCTGCTAAAGAATCAGGAATGAATAAGGCTTTAAGTGTAGCTTTTTCTGGTGGAGCAGTTATGGGGATGTCTGTTGTTGGATTAGGACTTTTAGGTGTTGGAACACTTTATTTCTTATTTACTAAAAATGCTACTGATGTGGCTGAATTAAGCAATGCTGCTAGTACCGTAACTGGATTTGGTCTAGGAGCTTCATCAATAGCTCTTTTTGGACGTGTTGGAGGAGGAATATATACAAAGGCAGCTGATGTTGGCGCAGATTTAGTTGGTAAAGTAGAAGCTGGAATACCAGAAGATGATCCGAGAAATCCTGCAGTTATAGCAGACAATGTTGGAGACAATGTTGGTGATGTTGCAGGTATGGGTGCAGATTTATTTGAATCTTATGTAGGGTCCATAATTTCTGCTATAACTTTAGGAGTATTAGCATTTGGAATTCAAGGAGCTACTTATCCTCTACTATTAGCAGGAGCTGGAATAATTGGGTCAATAATAGGAACTTTTTTTGTTAGGGCGAATGAAGGCAGTGACCCTCAGAAAGCTTTAAATACTGGAACAATAGTAAGTGCAGTTATTACAATAGTAGTTGCATTTTTCTTAAGCAATGCATTACTTAGTTCATATAAACCATTTGTATCAATAGTAACTGGACTAGTAGTGGGTCTAGTTATTGCTAAATTTACTGAATACTATACTTCAGGAGATTATAAGCCAGTTAGAAGAATAGCAGATGAATCTGAAACTGGTTCTTCAACAAATATTATCAGTGGATTATCTGTAGGAATGCTTTCAACAGCTGGTCCTATATTAGTTATAGCAGCAGGAATATTGATTGCATTTTATGCTGCAGGTGGTGCAGCTAATGTTGGTGAAGGACTTTATGGTATTGCTCTTGCAGCAGTTGGGATGCTTTCAACTGCAGGTATGACAATTGCTGTTGATGCTTATGGCCCAATAGCTGATAATGCTGGAGGAATTGCTGAGATGAGCGAGCTTCCAAAAGAAGTACGTAATGTTACTGATAAACTTGATGCAGTAGGGAATACTACAGCAGCTATAGGTAAGGGATTTGCAATAGGGTCTGCAGCTCTTACAGCTTTAGCTTTATTTGCTTCATACACTCAAGCAGTTAACTTAGCTAGTATAGATTTAACTAAATCAACAGTTATAGCTGGATTATTTATTGGTGGTATGCTTCCTTTCTTATTCTCAGCTATAACAATGCAAGCAGTTGGAAAAGCTGCATTTAGTATGATTGAAGAAGTAAGAAGACAATTTAAGACTATTCCAGGATTAATGGAAGGTAAAGCAAAGCCTGAGTACAATACATGTGTTGATATTAGTACAACTGCTGCATTAAGAGAAATGATTGTACCTGGATTGTTGGCAGTAATAGTGCCATTGGTAGTGGGTATATTTTTAGGAACTGAAGCATTAGGAGGTTTGCTTGCAGGTGCATTAATTACAGGTGTACTTATGGCAATATTTATGGCAAATGCTGGTGGAGCTTGGGATAATGCTAAAAAATATATAGAAGAAGGAAATCACGGTGGAAAAGGTAGTGATGCACATAAAGCAGCAGTAGTTGGTGATACAGTAGGTGATCCATTTAAGGATACTTCAGGACCTTCTATTAACATATTAATTAAGCTTATGACAATAGTTTCATTAGTATTTGCTCCTTTATTTATAAAAATTGGAGGAATATTATTCTAATAATAAAAAATTTATTTTAAGTAACTTTCACTAAACAAGGTGGCCCAGAGCGGGTCACCTTTTAATATCTTTTAAAGATAAGTTTCAACAAAACTTACCTAAATACACCTATGGTATATTTTTAAAAGTTTTGTTATAATCATATAGAGTAGTTAATAAATATATAATTGAGATTTTTACTATATATAATGATTAAGGAAAGGTGAATATGAAGGTAAATATTGAGGGATTAGATATAAATTACATATGTGAGGGAGAAGGTAATAGTGTTTTGTTACTTCATGGATGGGGAGCTAATATCGGAGCATTTGCGCCTGTTATCAATAGATTAAAGGCTAATTTTAAGGTTTATGCTATTGATTTCCCAGGCTTTGGTGAAAGTGACGAACCAAAAGATGTTTTTGGAGTATTCGATTATGCTAGAATAGTAAAAGGTTTTATTGATAAAATGAAAATAAATGAAGTTGTCTTAATAGGGCATTCTTTTGGAGGAAGGATTTCAATTATATTAGGGAAAAAATACCCTGATTTAATAAAAAAAATTATTTTGGTAGATAGTGCAGGTTTAATTCCTAAAAGGACAATAAAATATTACTTTAAAGTCTATACTTTTAAGACATTGAAGTTTATCTATAAAAAACTTTTTTTTATAAAGGACAAAGAAAAAAGAATGGAAATATTCTATAATAAATTTGGTTCTACAGATTATAAAGAGGCATCAGGAATAATGAGAAAGGTTTTCGTCAAAGTAGTAAATCAAGATTTAAAACCTCTGTTAAAAGAAATTAAAGTACCAACTTTATTAATATGGGGAGAAAATGATACGGCTACTCCACTATATATGGGAAAGATAATGGAGAAAGAAATTCCTGACAGTGGACTTGTTGTTTTAGAGGATGCAGGGCACTTTTCTTACCTAGATAAATTTAATAAATTTATCATTATTGTTGAGAATTTTTTATTAGGTGGTGAGTAGTATGAAATTGATTGATAGCTCATGGTATATCACGTTAATGACTGTAACTATACTATTTTGGCTTGTTTCTGCATATTTTAGGTGTAGATATTCATTACACATCATTCAATTGGAAGAGTACAAAACTGATTCGTATATTAATTGGATGAAGGAATATGGATATAAATTATTTCCTAGGAAAATTACTATTGGTTTTATAGCTACAATAATTGTTTTTGTTGCGTTTATTTTAATATCTCTATATACAAAAACATTTGGATTATGGTTAGCATTTATTATTTTTTGGATAGGGATTTTTGCTTTTTTATCATCATTTAAAACTGAGAAAGCAAAAAAAGCATTGGTATTTACATCAAGAGCAAAAAGGTTATTTGTAGCAAATTTTGTCGTTTATATATTTGAGATATTAATTATACTTGTAGTGTATATTTCTGTTGTTGAACATTACAGGTTTTATTATCCGTTAATTTTGCTTGTTTTATCAGTTATATATTATTACATTCCAGATAATATGGTTTTGGCAAATATTTTAGTTTCTCCTATTGAAAAGAAAATTAATAGATACTACTACAATATGGCATATAAAAAGGTAAGGAGTTTTGAAAAATTAAAAATAGTAGGTATTACTGGAAGTTATGGTAAAACTAGTACAAAATTTATTACAGCCCAAATACTAGAGGAAAAGTATAATGTTTTAAAAACTCCAGAAAGTTATAATACTCCAATGGGTATAAGTAAAGTCATTAACAACACACTAGATGAAACTTATGAAGCTTTTGTTGTTGAAATGGGAGCTAGATGTATAGGGGAAATAAAAGAAGTTGCTCAGTTAGCTAACCCACAAATTGGTGTTATTACATCTATAGGACCTGTACATCTTGAAACTTTTAAAGATATGGAGAATATTGCCAAGACAAAATATGAATTAATAGAAGAATTGCCTCCTGAAGGAATTGCTATATTTAATTATGATAATGAGTATGTTAGAAAATTAGCTGACAAAACATTTAAGGAAAAGATATTATATGGTATGGAGGATATTGAAAAACTAGATATATTTGCTACAGATATTGAAGTATCACAATTTGGCTCATCATTTATATTGGGAGACAAAGAAGGCAATAAAATTAAATGTACTACTAAACTGCTAGGAGAACATAATATTTCAAATTTACTAGCTGGTGCTGCAGTAGGAAAAGCTATGGGATTAACGTTTGAAGAAATTGCTAAAGGTATAAGTAAAGTTGAGCCAATACCTCATAGGCTGAATATAATAAATCCTGGTACTGGAATTATTATAATTGATGATGCTTTTAATTCAAACCCAGATGGGGCAAGGGCGGCTTTAAATGTAATATCTCAATTTAAAGAAGGAAATAAAATTATTGTAACACCAGGAATGGTTGAACTTGGAGAGCAGGAAGAGGAAGCTAATAAGGATTTTGGTAGAGCTATTGCTAAAACATGTGATTTTGCAATACTAGTTGGTGAGAATAGAACTAAACCAATTTATGAAGGATTAATCGACCTTGGATTTAGTAAAGATAAAATTATTGTGGTTAATAGTTTAGATGAAGCAACTCAATATATTCAAAAAATAGCTAAACCTAAAGATGTAGTTCTTTTTGAAAATGATTTACCAGATACCTATGATGAATAGAATTTGTAAATATGATAAAACCACATAAAATTATATGCAGAGGTAAAAAAGGAGGGATATTTATGAAAAAAAAGGTAGGAGTAGTATTTGGAGGTAGAAGTGTTGAACATGAAGTATCTGTTATAACTGGAATGCAGATAATAGAAAATATTGATAAAGATAAATATGAAGTTGTACCTATATATATTAATAAAGCTGGAAAATGGTTTACTGGAGATGAGTTATTAAATTTTAAAAACTTTAAAGAGAATAAGCTTAATAATTTAAAAGAAATTGTTATGACTCCTCTTTACAATGACAATAATATTTATTCCCATCCTGAAAAAATAGGTTTATTTGGAAAAAGGGTTCTTAATAATATAGATGTAATTTTTCCAGCATTACACGGAACTAATGGTGAGGATGGAACTATTCAAGGATTGTTTGAGCTTATAAATATTCCATATGTAGGTGGAGGCGTACTTGCGTCATCTGTTGGAATGGATAAAATTGTTATGAAGGCAGTATTTAAAGATTTTAATTTGCCTATAGTAGATTATTTATGGTTTTATAGAAAAAATTGGATTGAAAATAAAGAAGATGTGATTAAAAGAGTAGAAAAAGAATTAGGATATCCTGTTTTTGTGAAACCAGCAAATTTAGGTTCAAGTGTTGGTATATCAAAGGCAAAAGACTTAGAAGGATTAAAAGAGGCAATAGAAGTTGCTATAAGGTATGATAGAAAAATATTGGTAGAAAAAGCTGTAGAAAATCCAAGAGAGATAAATTGTGCTGTAATGGGATATGATGATGATCTTATAACTTCTCTATGCGAAGAACCTACTGGGTGGCAAGACCTTCTTTCATATGAAGATAAGTATATTAAAAGCAATAGTAAAAGTGGAAAAGGTGGATTAAGAAAGATACCCGCTGATATACCTAAAGAAGTCAAGAACAAAATTGAAAATATTGCCAAAAAAGCTTTTATGTCAATAGATTGTAGAGGAAATGCAAGAATTGATTTTCTTTTAGACAGAGAAGGGAAAATATATGTTAATGAAATAAATACTTTACCTGGCTCTATTGCCTATTATTTATGGGAACCTATGGGAATATCTTTTAAAGACCTAATAAATAAAATGATAGACATTGCATTAGCAGCACATGAAGACAAAAATAAAAATATGTATTCTTATGATGTAGATTTGTTTAAGAGGATTGAATTTGGTAGTAAATGCAAAAAGATATAGATAAATAAGGCATGTAGGTTTATAAATAAACTTACATGTCTTATTTTATAAGTATTTTATTACATATATGTGTTTGCAGTTTTTTGCTTATAAAAAAGTAACGGAGAGGCAATTATAATGTTAAGAGAATATTGGAATAAATATAATAATAAAAATTAAAATGAATCGGATAAAAGAAATGGAGGAATATAATGAATACGAAAACTAAAATATTAGAATTTATGAAAGAGAAAGCTTATAAGCCTATGTTAAAAGAAGAATTAGTTAAAATATTTGGAATTGAAAAGAGTCAAAAAAAAGAGTTTTATAAAATTTTAGATGAATTAGAAAGAGAAGGTAAAATAGTAAAAACTAGACATAAAAGATACGGTATACCTGAAAAAATGAACTTGTTTTTAGGCAAAATACAAGGGAATGAAAGAGGTTTTGGTTTTTTAATACCTGAAGATGAAAATATGGAGGATATATTTATTCCAGCAGCAGATTTAAATGGAGCTCTTCATGGAGATAAAGTTTTAGTAAGGGTAATAGGGAACAGTTACGAGGGTAAGAAAAAAGAGGGAGAAGTTATAAGAATATTTGAAAGAGTAAATAGTAAAATTGTTGGTACTTTTGAAAATAGTAAAAATTTTGGTTTTGTCATACCTGATGATAAGAGAATAAGTATGGATGTTTTTATTCCAAAATCTGAAATAAATGGAGCTAAATCCAATCAAAAAGTAGTAGTAGAAATTACTAAATGGCCTGAAAAAAGAAGAAATCCTGAAGGAAAAATAGTTGAAATATTAGGCAATTCTAATGATGTGAGTACAGACATACTTGCAATAATGAAACAATATGATTTGAGTACTAGTTTTCCAGAAAAAGTACTTAAGTATGCCGAAAGAATACCAGAAGAAATAGATGAAAAAGAGTTAAGAAAAAGACTTGATTTAAGAGATAAAACTATATTTACAATAGATGGTCCCGAAGCTAAGGATTTAGATGATGCAGTATCCATTGAAAAGCTTCAAAATGGAAATTACAAACTAGGAGTTCATATAGCTGATGTAACACATTATGTAAAAGAAAATTCACCTTTAGATAAAGAAGCTCTTAAAAGAGGTACCAGCGTTTATTTATTAGATAGAGTAGTTCCTATGTTACCATCTAAATTATCAAATGGAGTTTGCAGTCTCAATCCAAATGTACCAAGATTAACGTTAAGTGTATTTATGGAAATAGATAAAGAGGGAAATGTAGTTGGACATGAGATATTTGAAAGTGTTATAGAAAGTAAAGAAAGGCTTGTATATGATGATATATCTGATTATTTAGAAAATGATGACCAACAAGTTAAAGAAAGATATAGTCATATAATTAATGAATTAGAACTTATGCAAGAACTAAGTATAATATTGACAAAAAAAAGGGAAAGACGTGGTAGTATTGATTTTGATTTTCCTGAGTCAAAAATTGTTTTAGATGAAAATGGAAAACCTATAGACGTTAAACTGGAAGAAAGAAGGATAGCGAATAGAATTATCGAAGAATTTATGTTGGTTTGCAATGAAACGATAGCAGAATATATGTATTGGAGTCAAGTACCATTTGTATATAGAATACATGAAGATCCTGATGTTGAGAAGATAAATGAATTTAGCAAATTTATCCATAATTTTGGATACCATTTTAAAGGGTCAAATGAAATACATCCAAAGGAGCTTCAAAGGTTGATTAAAAAGATAAAAGGAACGAGAGAAGAGACAGTAATTAATACATTAATGTTGAGATCATTAAAAAAAGCAAAATATAGTTCGGATAACATTGGACATTTTGGACTAGCAGCAAGATACTATTGCCATTTTACTTCCCCAATTAGAAGATATCCTGATTTGCAAATTCACAGAATAATTAAGTGGTTTATCAATGGAAAACTAAGTGAAAAAAGAATTAATAATCTTGAGAAAAAACTACCAGGTGTTGCAGAACAGTGTTCATTAAGAGAAAGAGTTGCGGATGAAGCAGAAAGAGAAGTAGAAGATTTAATGAAAGCTGAATACATGTTAGACAAAATTGGAGAGGAATATGATGGAATAGTTTCTGGTATAACACATTTTGGTATATTCGTAGAACTAGAAAATACTATTGAAGGCTTAGTTCATGTGAGCAACCTCACTGACGATTACTATCATTTTGATGAGGCAAATTACTGTTTTATTGGTGAAATGACAAAAAAAACATATAGGATAGGGGACTATGTAAGAATAAAAGTAGCAAAAGTAGATATTTCGAAACGTGAGATAGATTTCATGTTGGTTGAACAATGAGAAAATATTATAAATATTGATAAGCAACATGACAATAGGTAGTAATTTAAAAAGCTTCGATTATTTTAGTAAAATCGAGGCTTTTTATACCTTAGTTTGCTATTTTAAAATTATCATCGATTAGTTTAAAATTTGATTTTATTCCAGAAGTCATATATATTTCGTTATCTTTCGTTATAAATATTGCTTCTACTCCATTGATTTGTTCTGCAAGATCTAACCCTTTTTCAATTCCAAGTGTAAATAATGTAGTAGATAAACCGTCTGCATCAATTGAATTGTCTGTAATAATAGATACTCCAGCTATAGAATTTTCTACAGGATATCCAGTAAAAGGACTTAATATGTGATGATACCTTTTACCTTCTACTTCAAAATATCTTTCATATATTCCTGATGTAACTACAGATTTATTGATTACATTAACTATACCAAGAGGTTCTCCTCTCTTTTGAAATGGGTTCTGGATTCCAATAGCCCAAGGATTACCATCGATTTTGCTGCCTAATGCATATATATTTCCTCCTAGATTAATAATGGCATGCTTAATACCGTTATCTAATAATATTTTTTTCACTTCATCGGCTGCATATCCTTTAGCTATAGAACCCAAATCGATTTTCATGCCTTCACGTTTTAACATTACTTCTTTGTTTTCTTTATTAATTAAAACATCTTTATAATTTACAAGTTTTAAATTATTTTTTATTTCTGTGTCTGAAGGTACTCTAGCAAATTCAGTACCGATATTCCACAATTTAACTATGGGACCTATAGTTATATCAAAATTACCTTTAGAGAGATTTGAATAATACAATCCTTTTTCTATAACATAAAATGTATCATCAGAAACTTTAACATATTTTTGGCCTGAATTATCATTAATATTCATAACTTCACTTTTAATATTATAGGTATCTTCATTATATGTATCTTCGTTAATTGTCATTTTGTCTTCAATATCTTTTATGCGGTCGAATGCTTTGTTAAAGATATCGTCTGATGGATTATCATAAATAGTTATTTCTACTAAAGTACCTAATAAATAATTGGTTTTAGATACAGAAGGAGAATTATTTTGCTTGGAACATCCAAATGAAAAAGGAAAAATTAAAGTTAATAATATTACAGCAATATTTTTTTTATTTATGTTTAGTTTTAACATATTTATTCCTCCAAAAATTAAATATTCAATTTTTCAATTAACAGTATTATACCATAATGTATTGAGAAAAATAAATTTTTACTGATTTGCTATCTAAGTACTTTTAGTAAAATTATTGAGGTATTATTGTTTGATATTTTAAAAATAGTTCATAATAGCTAGTCTTTATTATCTTATTGAAATTTTATGAAGCAATAAATTATTATAGTAGTTGTAATTCTTATGTAAAAGAGTTATAATAAATTGTGAGACATAAGTAAAATGAATTAATTAGGGGGGAATATAATGAAAAAAATATTAACGATTGCTTTAGCAATCATGTTAGTAGTTATGAGTTTAACTGGATGTAGTAATGGCACAGATAATGATAGTGCCGGTAGTAGTGGTGCTGAAATAGCATTGATTACTGATAAAGGTAATATCGATGACAAGTCTTTTAATCAAGGTGCTTGGGAAGGTGTAGTTGCATTTGCTGAAAAAGAAAATATATCACATACATATATCAAACCAGAAGAAGCTTCAGACGCTGGTTATCTTGCAGCTATTGACCTTGCAGTTACAGGTGGAGCTAAAGTTGTTGTAACACCAGGATTTTTATTTGAAGTTCCAGTTTATGAAGCTCAGACAAAATATCCAGATGTTAAATTTATTTTACTAGATGGTGCACCACATACAGCAGATTACTCTACTTATGAAACTAAGGAAAATGTAGCAAGTATAATGTATTCTGAAGAACAATCAGGATATCTTGCAGGTTATGCTGCTGTTAAAGATGGAATGACTAAACTAGGATTTATGGGTGGAATGGCTGTACCAGCTGTGCAAGCATTTGGATACGGATATCTTCAAGGAGCAGAAGACGCAGCTAGAGAATTAGGTCTTCCAGATGGAGCAATAAAAGTAACATACCATTATACTGGTAATTTCGATGAAAATGACACAAATAAGGCAACAGCAAAGACTATGTATCAAGAAGGAACAGAAGTAATATTTGCATGCGGTGGTTCAGTTGGAAAATCTGTTATGTCTGCAGCTAGTGAAGCAAATGGAAAAGTTATAGGTGTTGACGTTGATCAAAGATATGATAGTGAAACTGTAATAACTTCTGCTACTAAAGGGTTAGCACCTTCAGTTATAGCTGTTCTTGAATCTATCTATAAAACAGATAGTTGGGATAAGTATGCAGGTAAAACAACATACTTTAATGCAGCTAACGATGGAGTTGGGTTACCAACTACAGTAATTGGTGATGAAAATGCAGATGCTTTTGATAGATTTGAATCTTTTAATAAGGCAGAATATGATAAAATATTTGCAAAACTTGTTGATGGAAGTGTTAAACCTATTCGTGAAATAGAGGTTAAAGATCCAACAGGTTATGCTACTGCAGAAGAGCTTACTAACGCACTAAATCTTAAAAAAGTAGAAGTAACTACTAGATATTAGATAGAAAAAATAAAAATTACCTGCTATTGGCCTAAGCCTTATGCAAGTAAAATTAATAATGGAGGAAGGCTTATGTTTTCCTCCATTTTCATAAATAAAAATAAAAAATAAGAAGAGGTTAAAGAGGAAAGTGGAAAAGTATATTATTGAAATGATCAACATTACAAAAAAATTTCCGGGTATTATTGCTAATGACAATATTACTCTTAGATTGAAAAAAGGTGAAATACATGCATTATTAGGTGAAAATGGTGCTGGAAAGTCAACGCTAATGAGTGTTCTATTTGGACTTTATCAACCTGAAAGTGGAGAGATAAGAAAGAACGGCAAAGTTGTTAAAATAAATAATCCTAATGATGCTAATGCTCTTGGTATTGGAATGGTCCATCAGCACTTTAAGCTTGTGGAGATTTTTACAGTGTTAGAAAATATTATTCTTGGTGTTGAACCTAATAAGATGGGATTCCTCAAAATGGATGAAGCTAGGGAAAAAGTTATGAAACTTAGTGAAAAATATGGTCTAAAAGTTGATCCTGATGCTTTAATTGAGGATATTTCAGTAGGTATGCAGCAAAGAGTAGAAATATTAAAAATGCTTTACAGAGATAATGAAATATTAATTTTTGATGAACCTACAGCTGTTCTTACTCCACAGGAAATAAAAGAGCTTCTTCAAATTATGAAAGGATTTGCTAAGGAAGGAAAATCAATTCTATTCATCACTCACAAACTTAATGAAATTATGGAAGTTGCTGATAGATGTACAGTTTTAAGGAAGGGTAAATGTATTGGAACAGTTGATGTAAAGGATACGACTAAAGAAGAACTATCAAGAATGATGGTAGGCCGTGATATAAGCTTTAGTGTGAAGAAGAAAGAAATGAAACCTGGAAAGGTAGTTCTTTCAGTAAGAAATCTTACTGTCCCTTCTAAAATTCATAAAAAGAATGCAGTAAAAAATGTATCTTTTGATGTTAGGGCTGGTGAGATAGTTTGTCTTGCAGGAATTGACGGTAATGGGCAAACAGAATTTGTCTATGCGTTGACAGGCTTAGAAAAAGCTAGTTCAGGTACTATCACTTTATGTGGTAAAGATATAACTAAAGCGTCAATTAGACAACGTTCTATAGCTGGGATGAGTCACATTCCAGAAGATAGACATAAACATGGGCTTGTATTGGATTATACATTAGAAGAAAATTTAGTGTTACAACGTTATTGGCAACCTGAATTCCAAAAAAGAGGTTTTATCAAGTTTGATGCTGTAAGAGAATATGCTAACAAACTTATAGATAAATTTGATATAAGAAGTGGACAGGGTCCAGTAACTATAACTAGAAGTATGTCTGGAGGTAATCAACAAAAGGCAATAATTGCGAGAGAAATTGATAAAGATCATGAGCTTCTAGTAGCAGTTCAACCTACAAGAGGATTAGATGTTGGAGCTATAGAATTCGTACACAAGCAACTTGTTGCTAGACGTGATGCAGGTAAAGCAGTATTGCTTGTCTCATTAGAATTAGATGAGGTTATGAACGTAAGCGATCGTATTTTAGTTATGTACGAAGGAGAAATTGTTGGAGAACTTGATCCGAAGAAAATAACTGTTCAAGAACTTGGACTTTATATGTCAGGTGCAAAACGTGATGTTGTAAAGGAGATTAATAATGCAAGATAAAAAAAGTTCATTAGATAAAAATAAATTAAATTTTAGAAATATAATACAAAATAGCAATCTTTCTTCCTTTTCATCTGCACTTATGGCTATTTTTCTTGGCCTAATATTTGGATTTTTGGTAATGATTTTTGCCAAGCCAGAAAATGCATTAGCAGGTTTTAGGTATATTGTTTTAGGTGGTTTTAGTCGTATAGGTGATGTCTTTTATTTTGCAACGCCAATATTAATGACTGGCTTGGCTGTTGGTTTTGCATTTAAGATGGGTTTGTTTAATATAGGAGCTTCTGGACAATATACTATGGGAATGTTTTTTGCTCTTTATGTTGGTTTTATGTGGGATTTACCAAGCAGCGTTCATTGGATTGTAGCTATTATTGCTGGAATGATTGGGGGAATGCTTTGGGGATTTATCCCAGGAATTTTTAAAGCTCTTTTGAATGTTAATGAAGTAATCACTTCAATAATGTTTAATTATATTGGGATGTATTTAGTTGATATGTTAATTCAAGAAAATCCCGTAATGTATATATCTACTAAAACTAGAACTAGGTATTTACCAGCTGATGCTCAAATTCCTTCTTTAGGAATACCTGGTTCTAATGTGAATTTGGGGATCATTTTTGCGATAATCATTGCAATTGTGTTGTATATTATATTACAGAAAACTACTTTTGGCTATGAACTTAAAGCTACTGGTTTTAACAAATATGCAAGTGAATATGCCGGGATGAAAGGCAAAACAAATATAATTATTACAATGATAATTGCAGGAGGGCTTGCAGGACTTGGTGGAGCATTTGCAATATTAGCTCCAACTGAAATAGCTGGAAGTAGTATGACATATGAGCCTATTAACGTTATTGCTCCAAATGGATTTAATGGTATTGCTGTTGCACTTTTGGGAAATTCTCACCCAATTGGAATAATATTTTCTGCAGTGTTCATTTCACACATACAACGTGGTGGTACATTGGCAAGCCTTGTGGGATACAAGCCTGAAATAATAGATGTTGTTATAGCAGTTATTATTTATTTTTCAGGATTTGCTATGATAATGAACTCTGCTGTTGCTAGATTTGTTAAAAGAATTTTTAAAAAGAAAGATATAGCCTATGAAGCAATAGATGTAGGATCAGCAAATGATAGTATTGGTAATACATCTAATAATGATAATAATTCGAAGGAGGCAGAATAATGGATACCGTTTATTATTTGATTCAAAATATGCTTCCTGTAGCAATGCCGTTACTTCTTGTAGCTTTGGGAGGTATGTTTAATGAAGTAGGCGGCATCGTAAACATAGCGCTTGAAGGAATAATGCTTTTTGGTGCATTTTTTGCTGCATTGTTTGTTTTCTTTGTTCAAGATTCAGGTATGGATCCGCAGACTATTTTGCTAATAGGTATGATTATTGCCGCAGCAGCAGGTGTAATTTATTCACTTCTTTTATCATTTGCTGCAGTTACAATGAAAGCAGATCAAGTTATTATTGGAACTTCACTTAATATGCTTATTCCAGCAGCAATTTTATTGTTCTCAAAAATGTATTTTAATAGTGATGGTATCACAACAAACATTAATTTTTATATTAGAGAAGTACCTGGTTTATCGAAAATTCCAGTACTAGGGCCCATGTTTTTTCAGAGGACATATTTAACAGTTTTAATTAGTTTTATATTCCTTATAATATCAGTTATTGTTTTTTATAAGACTAAATTTGGGCTACGTCTACGTGCATGTGGAGAGCATCCTCACGCTGCTGATTCTGTAGGTATTAATGTTTATAAAATGAGATACGCTGGAGTAGCTATTTCAGGTGTGTTAGCTGGAATTGGAGGATTTTTTTATTCTGTAGGAGTTATGGATGGTAACGTAAATGGTCATACAGGTGTGGCAGGTTTTGGTTTTTTGGCTTTAGCAGTTATGATTTTTGGGCAATGGAAACCTATTAGAATCTTTTTTGCTGCTATATTTTTTGCGTTCTTGAGAACATTAGCATATTCTATTTCTCTTATACCTTTCCTATACAACTTAGGTATAAATCAGACTTACTACAAGATGCTTCCATATATAGCCACTATGGTTGTATTAGCATTTACTTCAAAGAAATCTAGGGCACCGAAGGCAGAAGGTATTCCATACGATAAATCGCAGAGATAGATTAATAAGTTAATTTTAGCATCCTTTTCATGTAGTTTTATATAAAACTATATGAAAAGGATGCTTTAATTTTGTAAGAATTTATTTTTATTAAGTTACAATATAAACAATATAAACAAAAATATACAATAGTCAATTTGATTATTATTTAACTAAGTTTTTTGCTATAATGAAAATAACCGTATTTTATTTTTCCTATTAAATATAATAAAATTAAAAAATAAAGATAAACAACTAACTAATAAAAATTATGATTAGGTAGTAATTGTATAGTTTGAATAAGTTATTATATTAAGGAGTAAATAATCATATGAAAAAATTTGATAAAATTATTATAGTTACATTACTATTAATTTCTTTGATATCTATAATTGTATTAAAGATGCCTAAAGAAAATTCTCAGGGAGAAAAATATGTTGTAATATATGTAAATCGTGAATTGTATAAAAAGATATCACTAATGGATAATAATTTAGATAAAACTTTTAAAATAGAAACTGAATTTGGATATAATATTGTGCAAATTAAAAATGGTGGAGTGAATATTATTGATGCTGATTGTCCAGATAAGTACTGTGTTACTGACGGTTTTATTGACCAACCAGGACAAATGTTAGTATGTTTGCCACATAGACTAGTGATAGAAATAAAAGGTACATCCAACAACGATGAATTAGTGCCAGATGAAATTTCATATTGAGGAGAGAAGAATAATGACTCAAACAAAGAAAATAGTATATATCGCTTTACTAGTGGCACAAGCATTAGTTCTTCATATAGTTGAGAGAATGATTCCTATTAACCTTGGTATCCCTGGAGCTAAATTAGGATTAGCAAATATTATTACTTTAGTATCACTATATATATTTAATTTTAAAGATTGTTTTTCAATTGTAATAATAAGAACAGCATTAGCTAATTTTTTAGCTGGATCACTATCAAGTTTTTTATTTAGCATTTCAGGAGGGATATTAAGCTTAATAGCTATGTATGAGATAAAGAAAATAGGAAAAGAGAATATAAGTGTTATAGGAGTAAGCATATTTGGTGCTGTGTTCCATAATATAGGACAAATATTAATTGCCGCAATGATTATTCAAAATTTAAGGATAACAGTTTATTTACCTTTTTTAATGATCTCAGCTATAGCAACTGGATTTTTTGTAGGCATAGTAGTTAAATTTTTATTGAAATATTTAAGGGCTATATAATTATAAAAAATGTTGAATAATTTTTACAAATATTACATTATTAAATTAATAAACTATAAAATATCGTAATTATGATATTACCGTAACTAATAAATTGCAAGGGTGATTATATGAATAGATATTGGAGTAAATATCCAACATTAAATATTGAACTAAATAAAGTAAAAGAAGTAATCAAAAATAGTATAAAATCTAGTGAAAGTTATATTGAAGAGCAATTATTGCCAATGATAGAACCTGGAGGTAAAATGCTTAGGCCTGCATTTTTATTGTTATCAGCAAAATTTGGTGAATATGATGAAGAAAAATTATTCAAACTAGCTGCTGCAATTGAAATGCTTCATATGGCTACACTTATACATGATGATATAATAGATGATTCATTTTTAAGAAGAGGTGAAGAAACTATTCAATCTAAATATGGAAAAGATTATGCTGTTTTTTTGGGAGACTATTTATTAAGTAGATGTATTATACTCCTTTCAGATAAACGCGAATATAAAAATATTGATAATATTGCCAATAAATTAACATTATTATGTCTTGGAGAGATCAAGCAATATTATTTAAGATATAAGACAAATATTACATTAAGAAACTACCTTAAGATTATATCAGGTAAAACTGCTGCTTTATTTTCATTAAGTTTTAACATAGGAGCAAGCGAAGCTAAATGTGATGATAAACTTATAAATAATTTAACAAAGATAGGATATTATATAGGTATGGCTTTTCAAATTATAGATGATATTTTAGATTATACTGGTGATGGAAAAATATTAGGGAAAAATATAAAAGCAGATTTAAAGCAAGGATTTTATACCTTACCATTAATTTTTGCCCTTAATGATGATAAATCAAGTAAAATATCGAATATAATTTCAAATGCACCTATTACTGATAAAAATGTAAGTGAAATTGTAAGATTAGTAACTAATTCTAATGGCATAAATAAATCTAGAAAATTAGCTAAAAGATACACAGAAAAGGCCTTTAAATATATTGATAAATTACCTAATTGTGAAAGCAAGTCAGTATTATTAGAAGTTACACAAGAACTGTTGGATAGAAATTTTTAAATATAAAACAAAGAATTAAATTAATATTTTGGTTTAATAGATCTTGATATTGACATATTATTAATAACCTGATAAACTATAATATAGTCCCTCAAAATAAGGAGTGCTGGTGGTCATAATGGGAAACAACAATATAAAGATTATATCCACAAATAAAAAGGCTAGACATGATTATTTTATTGAAGAGACTATTGAAGCAGGAATAGCTTTAACAGGAACTGAAGTTAAGTCTATGAGACAAGGAAAAGCAAATATTAAAGAAAGCTATGCTATGGTTGAAAATGGAGAAGTATTTATATATGGGATGCATATTAGTCCATATGAACAGGGTAATATATATAATATAGACCCATTGAGAAAAAGAAAGTTGCTTCTTCATAAGAGGGAAATAAGAAAACTTATTGGTTATATGACTCAAAAAGGGTATTCTTTAATACCGTTAAGAGCATATTTTAAAAATGGCAGAGTGAAAATTGAAATTTCTATAGCTAAAGGTAAAAAGTTGTATGACAAAAGACGTGATATAGCTAAAAAAGACGCAGAACGTAGGATAAGGCAGCATATGAGTGAAAAATATAGATAAATTAATATTTTATACTTTAAATAAACATGGGGGCGAAAATGGTTTCGACGGGGGTATGAATCCTAGAGCAGCCAGGCGTTGTCGCCAAACAACGTAAAAAGTGGCAATTAAATATAAACGCAAACGATAATAATTACGCTTTAGCTGCTTAAGTTAAGCAGCTCGTCTACTCTAACGGTCCTGCCCGTTAGATGTTAGGCGTCAAGTATGCAGGGAACTACTGTAGGGGTTCCTCGACCTACAGTGGATAAATTGAGGATAGCTGATTAAGAAGCTTGTTGCTGAGCGTCTTAAGAAGCGAAAACTAAATCAGCAACTGTCCTGGGAGAAACTCTTGGTGAAGTACTTTCGGACGTGGGTTCGACTCCCACCGCCTCCACCAAACTTAAATCCCTAGTATACCTTAAGGTGTATTAGGGATTTTGTTATTGCAAAATTAAGCTATAAATAATTCTCAATATATAGATTAATTAACTTGTTGTAATAATTTAAATACTAAATTTGTTATTTTATGTATAATAGCACGCAAATATTTTAGAAGAATTGTCAAGGGAAGTTATAAATGCACTTAATGGTGAAGGATTATGATATAATATAAAAAGATGAGAAATGAAAAAGAAAAGATTAGTGGAGGTGCAACATGACTAATAAAATTTCAAAGGAGAGAAAGGCATTATACTACATAGGATTAGGACTTATGGTATTAGGATTTATTTTATTTATTTCTACATTTTTTATGTTTGGAACAAGAAGTATGTTTGTTCATGGACCTACATCATTTATTAGAAGGCCAATATTGGGGATGGTTTGTATGATAGTAGGGTCTGTATTAATGAAAGTTGGTGCTAAAGGTGCAGCTGGTTCAGGATTGGTATTAGATCCAGAAAAAGCTAGAGAGGATTTAAAACCTTATAGTACAGCAAAGGGTAAAATGATAAATGATACTATTGAAAATATAGATATTGTTAAGGATATGGTTAATAATAAGAATAGGGATACTAAAGAAATAATAAAAATCAGATGTAGAAACTGTGGAAAGCTCAATGATGAAGATGCAGTTTTTTGTAAATTTTGTGGCAAGAAGATGTGATAACAATTGAGAAAAGATTGCATTATGAATAAAAAAAACATTGACAAAATAAGATCATATATAACAGTTGTAGGTGGAGCTAATGTTGATATTGTAGGTCTTCCTTATAGCAGCCTTATTATGGGAGATTCAAATCCTGGGAAAACTTATGTTTCCCTTGGTGGAGTTGGAAGAAATATTGCTGAAAATTTAGCTAGGCTTAATATAGAGACTAAATTAATAACTGTTCTTGGAGATGATGCTTATGGAAAATATATATTGGAAGAATCACTAAAAGTAGGTCTTGATATGTCTAATTCTTTAATAATTCAAGAGAAAGATACTTCTACTTATCTATGTATATTAAATAAAAATGGAGATTTAAAAGTAGCAATTTCTTCTATGGATATATTCACTAACTTAAACGTTCCTTTTATTCAGAGTAAAAAAGATATTATCCAAAACTCTAAACTTTGTGTAATTGATACGAATATACCGGAAGAAGTATTAAAATATATAGTTAAGAATTTAAAAACAGATTATTTTTTAGATCCTGTATCAACTACTAAAGCTAAAAAAGTAAAAGATATTATAGGATATTTTCATACAATAAAACCAAATAAAATTGAGGCAGAAATATTATCTGGAATTACAATTAATTCAAAAATTGATTTAAAAAGGGTTTCATATTACTTTTTAAATAAAGGTGTAAAAAGAGTTTTTATTTCATTAGGGGAACAAGGAGTTTATTATTATGATGGAGAAATAGAGAAGCATGTATTTCCACCAACGGTAAGCGTGAAAAATGCTACAGGAGCCGGAGATGCTTTTCTAGCTGGAATTGCTTATTCATATTATAATAATTTTTCTGTTGATGAAACCATATCATTTGCTATAGGAGCTTCAGTTATTACATTAGAGGATAAAAATACTATAAATCGAGATATTTCACCTGAAATAATCAAAAAGAGAATGGAGGAAATTAAATTATGTTAGAAAAATATATAGAAATAAATAAAGAAGTTGAAATTGCTTTAAAAAATAAAGAACCAGTAGTAGCATTAGAGTCCACCATTATTTCCCATGGTATGCCTTACCCAAAAAATGTTGAGACAGCTTTAAAAGTAGAAAAAATTATAAGAGATATAGGTGCAATACCAGCAACTATTGCTATACTTAATGGGAAAATTAAGGTAGGCCTTTCAACTGAAGAAATTGAGTATTTAGGTAAAGCTAAAGATGTGTACAAAGTTAGTAGAAGAGACCTGCCTTTCATTGTGGCAAAGGGATTAAATGGTGCCACTACTGTAGCAAGTACTATGATTATTTCAAAGTTAGCTGGGATAAAGGTATTTGTTACAGGTGGAATAGGAGGAGTTCATCGAGGAGCAGAAAAAACCTTTGATATTTCTGCAGACCTTCAAGAGCTTGCACATACAGATGTAGCGGTAGTTTGTGCAGGAGCTAAATCTATATTAGACTTGGGGCTTACTCTTGAATACCTTGAAACTTTTGGAGTACCTGTTGTAGGTTATAAGACAGATGAATTTCCAGCATTTTTCACAAGAAAAAGCGGATACAATGTAGATTGTAGAGTAGATAGTGAAAAGGAATTGGCAAAGTTGATAAATATAAAATGGGAATTAGGGTTACAAGGTGGAATAGTAGTAGCCAATCCTATACCTGAAGAATACGAAATGGATTCAGAAATAATAAATACAGCTATAAAACAATCATTACAAGAAGCAAAAGAAAAAAATATAGTAGGGAAAAAAGTTACTCCTTTTTTATTAGCTAAAGTAAAAGAAATAACAGGTGGAGAAAGCCTTAAATCAAATATTCAATTAGTTTATAATAATGCAAGAGTAGGAGCAAACTTAGCTAAGGAATTGTCAAAATTATAAAATAAGTAATAAGGAGTGGGGATAATGAATGATGTAATTAAAACTTTACAAAAAAGAGTATCACTTAGAAAATATAAAAATACTCCTATAAAAGATGAAGATTTAGATATAATTATCAAAAGTGCTATGAATGCACCAACTGCTGGGAATATGATGCTTTATTCAATAATAGTAATAAAAGATGAAGAAACGAAGAAAAAATTAAGCATTACTTGTGATAACCAACCTTTTATGGCAAAGGCACCAGTACATTTACTTTTCTTAGCAGATATGCAAAGATGGTTTGATTATTACGACTACTGTGATGTGATGAAAATATGTAAAGAAAAAAATGTTGATTACAATGGACCAGATGAAGCTGACTTATTTTTAGCTTGCAGTGACGCTTTAATTGCTGCACAAAACGCTGTTATAGCTGCTGAATCCATTGGGATTGGTTCTTGTTATATAGGAGATATAATGGAAAAATATGAAATTCACAGAGAAATGTTTAATTTGCCAAAATGGACTTTCCCTATTGCACTTTTAACTATGGGATACTATCCAGATGATTATGAAAGAGTTCACAGAGAAAGATTTGATAGAAAATATATAGTATTTCAGGAGAAGTATAAAAGACTAAATCAAGAAGATTTTCAAGATATGTTTAAAAAGAGAGAAAATATTGATTTTAAGAAAATAGGAGTAGATAACTATGGTCAGTTCATGTATTTGAGGAAGACTGGAGCAGATTTTTCGGTGGAGATGTCTCGTTCTGTAAAAAAAGCATTGGAGAATTGGAAAGGAGAAATATAGCAATATATTTTCTCCTTTTTAATTTTTTGTTATTTTCAATTTATATATGGGTATATTAATCATGAAGTTGAATAATGGGGTGAGTACATGAATATAAAAAAACAAATAGAGGAAATAGCAAAATATTTTAAAAACAATGAAAAGAAAGAAGAAAATCTTAATATAGGAGCTGAATTTGAACATTTTGTAGTTGATAAAAACAGTTTAAAAGCTATATCTTATTACGGTAAGGATGGAATAGAAGAGACATTGCAAGAACTTTTACAGAAAGGTTGGCAAGGTAAGTATGAAGGTAATTATCTTCTAGGATTGAGTAGAGATGGTACAACTATAACCCTTGAACCAGGAAGCCAAATAGAGTTAAGTATAAAACCACACAAAAATATTGAGAATATTGAAAGTGAATATATAAGATTTATAAATGAAATAGACTCTATATTAAGTAAAAAGAATCAGACATTAATTACAACAGGATATCAGCCTGAAAGTAAAATTGATGATATAAAGATAATTCCTAAAAATAGATATAAATATATGTATGAGTATTTTAAATCTAAAGGACGTTATGCCCATAATATGATGAAAGGAACAGCTTCAGTTCAGGTATCTGTAGATTATAAATCAGAGGTAGATTATGCTAAAAAGTATAAAATATCTAGTGCACTTTCTCCTGTAATTTATGCGATATTTGATAATTCACCATTTTTTGAAGGGAAATTATCAAGCAAAAATTGCTTAAGGACTAATATATGGTCTAATTGTGATAATGATAGATGTGGAATTGTTTATAGTGCTTTTGATGATTCCTTTGGTTATGATCAATATGCAGAATATATATTAAATGTTCCACCTATATTTATTGATGATGGGAAAAATATTATTTTTACAAATAAAAAATTATTTAGTGAAATATTCAACCCTAATGATTATTCTTTAGATGAATTAGAGCACGTACTTACTATGGTATTTCCAGATGTACGAACTAAGAAATATATTGAAATTAGGATGATGGATGCTGTGCCATATCCTTTTAATTTTGCAGCAGTCGCACTGTGGAAAGGTATATTATATAACAATGACAATCTAGATAAAGTATATAAATATGTAAAAATATTAAATGTAGAGGATATTAATAAAGCTAAAAAAGATATTATTGAAAAAGGATTAAATGCTAGGATTAAAGATAAAACGATATATGAGATAGCAATATGGATTATAGAACTTTCAAAAGAAGGACTTAATGAAAAAGAAAGAGATTATTTACTACCTTTAGAAAAAATAATTGAAAGCAAAAATACTTTTTCTCAAATAACTAAAAATAGAATTGATTTAGGTAAAAAAGAAGCACTGAAATGGTGTTTCATAAATAATAAACTTAAAAGAGGTGATGAGTTGTGGATGCTATAAAGCTTAATCAAGAATATATAGAAATAGTCAAGAATGGTGAGAATAATTTTTATGGTGACTATAAAAAGACTGTAGAAGCTGTTGCAAATTCAAATGCAATATATAAAGGCAAACCAGTTCCTTTTTTGTATCAACCTATGTTTTTTACCGAACAAGATATAGATATATTTAAGAATACAGTTAAGTTAT
Organism: Brassicibacter thermophilus; assembly: GCF_055378355.1. Classification (NCBI taxonomy): domain Bacteria; kingdom Bacillati; phylum Bacillota; class Tissierellia; order Tissierellales; family Thermohalobacteraceae; genus Brassicibacter; species Brassicibacter thermophilus. The sequence goes on from NZ_AP042446.1 coordinate 1,414,953, forward strand.
TGATGTCAATAACAAATAAAGTAGTAGATAAATATATTGAATCACCAGAGTTTAGGATGAAATTTAAATACCCAAAACTTTTAGAAGACCTTATATTAATTGACCATGGATATGACAATAATGTTCCTATTGGAAGATTTGATATATTTTACGGAGGAGGAAATAACTTTAAATTTTGCGAGTTGAATACTGATGGTTCATCTGCTATGAATGAAGACAATACTATTGCAAGAATACTACTAGAAACTGAACCATTAAAGAAAATGAAAGAAAAATATAAAATAAGTTATTTTGAATTAATACACAAATGGGTAGACGAAAGCATTAAAATTTATAGAAAATTCCCTAATGCAATAAAAAAGCCTAATGTTGCAATTGTAGATTTTGAAGAAAGTGGTACTCCAGCTGAATTTCAAGAATTTAGGAAAGCTTATATTGATAAAGGATATAATGCTGAGATTGCTGACCCGAGAGAACTAAAATATGTTAATGGAAATTTGTATTATAAGGATATGAAGATAGATTTAATTTATAGAAGAATTGTGACTAAAGAACTTATTGAGAGAAATGAAGAAATCCAAGACTTTATTAAAGCATATAAAGATCAAGCTGTTTGTGTAATAGGACCAATTAAATCACAAATAATGCATAATAAGAAAATATTTAAAATACTTCACGATGAAGATACGCTTAGACTATTTACAGAAGAAGAAAAAGCATTTATTAAGGCTCATATTCCATTTACTAAAGAACTTAAGGGAGATGAAGCAGTATACCAAGAGGTATTAAATAATAAAGATAAATACATTATTAAACCTGAAGATTTATATGCTTCAAAAGGAGTCTATGCTGGTAGAGATTTTTCATTAATTGAATGGAAAGAGAAATTAGATAAGTGTTGGGATAATAACTATTTATATCAAGAATTTTGTGTACCATATACAAGGGATTTTATTGAATTTGAAAATGGGAAAATGAAAGTAAGTAAGTTTGGACATATAGTAGGATTGTTTTCATATAATGGAGAGCTAAGTGGTTTATATACTAGAATAGGAAAGGGTAGCATAATATCAGGACTACATGGATATTATACAGTTCCAAATCTTTTAGTACAATGTAAATAAAAATAAGGCATGAAAAACTTGTTTAGTTTTTCATGCCTTATTTTTATTATGTGAAGAATTGCATGATAAAATTATTTAAGAAATTTAACAAGTTTAAATTTTTTACGTCTTATTTCGTATAATTATCAAAATATCCTTGAATATATATAATAGGTGTACCTTTATCTCCACTTCCAGAAGTTAAGTCAGAAAGTGAACCTATAAGGTCAGTAAGTCTTCTAGGAGTAGTACCCTGGGATTCCATAGCTCCAACAAGATTAGATTTTTTACTTTTGATGTAATCAGAGATGGCTTTTTCTAGTTCTTCACCTTGTAAATGAGCAAAATTGTTATCTGCTAAGTATTTTAATTTAATCTCATTAGGAGTACCTTTAAGTCCTGAGGTATATGCAGGAGATACTACGGGGTCTGCAAGCTCCCAAATTTTACCCACAGGGTCTTTAAATGCACCATCGCCATAAATCATAACTTCAACAGTTTTACCGGTTTTTTCTTTAATCATAGTTTGAATTTTGTCAACTATAGGCTGACAATTTCTTGGAAAGAGTTTTACTGTATCTTCAGTTGCTTTATTTGAACCTAAAAGACCGTAAGATTCGTTATAGCCGCTACCATCAATTGATGATGACAGGATATCATCAAGAGAATAAACTATTTTTCCACCATTTGCTTTTAGGATTTTTTTTGTTCTAAATCTAGTATGAATATCGCATGTTAGAACATTTTTGGTATAGTTAAGGATAGTTTTTGGATTGTTTGAGAATATTATTTCACATTCAACTCCATATTCCTCTACTATTGATTTATAGTAATCTATATAATCAATACCAGTAAAAGGATGTTTTATATATCCGAAATAATCACGAAATTGCTTTTCGGTTAATACATCTATCCAAGGATTTATTCCTTTTTCATCAAGCATATCAATATTAACTATAGGATTGCCTACTTCATCAGAAGGATAGCTTAACATTAACACAATTTTTTTTGATCCTTTTGCAATACCTCTAAGGCAAATAGCAAAACGATTACGACTTAAAATTGGGAATATAACTCCAATAGTATTTTCGCCAAATTTAGCCTTTATGTCTTTACCAATAGCATCTATGCTAGCATAGTTTCCTTGAGCACGAGCAACAACAGATTCTGTTACGGCAACAATATCTTTGTCATTTATAGAAAAGTTTTCTGCGTGTGAAGCTTTTAATACGCTATCTACAACAATTTTAGTTATATCGTCTCCTTGCTTAATAATTGGAGCACGAAGCCCTCTAACAACAGTACCCACTAATCTTTCCATTTGTTATCCTCCTATGACTTAAAATTTTATGAAAACTATTCATCATTTGTAGTATATAATATGTTATGATATAAGTAAAATAAATAGATATAATAATAGGTATAAGGAATGATTATATGTCAATAAAATTAGATTTATATAAAATTTTTTGCGAAGTAGCAAAATATAAGAGTTTTTCAAAAGGAGTAGAGCTTACGAACGAATGACAATTGTTATATGAATATACAAATTCTGCAATAAATTTAATCAATGCTGGTGAAAAAAACTTATGGAATATAAAGACTTGATGATTGGGGAATTGAAAATAGGTGTTGGTGATACAATTTCACGTTATTATTTATTGCTTTATTTAGAAAAGTTTAGACAAAAAATATCATCACCTAAAAGGAGTATAGGATATTGTTATTTAAGAGGAGTATCTCTTTCATGTACATCAAAAAAATTTATTGACATATTGAAAGTTATCATAAGTAGTATTGATATAATCAAATTTGCTGAAATTAATTTTATTTTAAAAAAGAGCCCGAAGGCTCTCACAAAGGTAAAAGGTATATATTTACTTGTAAAAAACATGATTTCCTATTCTTTTAACATATGTTTTATTATTTACTATCCATGTTGCTGATGCTTTGTCTGGATTAAAAAAGTAAGTAGATACTCCAACTGTATTTGAACCATTTAAAGCATTTTCTGCAGCTTGTACACTTTCTTGAGTAGGATTGTTATAAATTGTACCATTTGCTACAGGACTAAATTGAGGAATACCTTTATAGTATTCAAATATTACGCCTTTAACCGTGTTTGGAAAATTACTTGAGTTTACTCGGTTTAATACTACATTTCCTACTCCTATTTTACCATTATAAGGTTCACCACTAGCTTCTGCATTTATTATTCTTGATAGCCAGTATAAATCCTCTGAGTAATTTCTACTGTTGTATGTTCCACGAGAAGCAGTAGAACTGTATAAAACAGATTGTGTTTGAGGTCCTGCTATACCATCAATTCTAATTTTTTTTGCTTTCTGAAAATTAATTACAGCATTTTCAGTTAACTTCCCATATATTCCATCAATAAAGCCAGGTGAGAAACCATTGTTATTAAGGGCTTGTTGCAGTTTAACAACTTCACTGCCCCTACTTCCAAATTTTAAAGTTGTATAAGTTTGGTCTGCATATACACTGCTAAAAGTTGATAGTACTAATAATAGCACAACAAGTGATGGAACTAATCGTTTAAAAAACTTGTCCATAAGTAAAACACTCCTTTTGATATTGGTTTTAAACCTAGGGGGGAAATTGACTTATACTAGACATTATATAAATCAACAAAACAAATGTCAACCAAATATCAATAATGGGAAAAATTACTATTTTCTTGATACGTAAGGGTTTCCATCAATATAAAATCTTAAAAGATAATCTTTTGCTTCTTCAGCATAGTCTATGCCTATGCGTTTTGAAGATACTATATTGAATTTATTTATATCATTATCTTCGATATATAGTTTATTTCCACATAAATCTTCACCGTTATTTTTTTTATCAATTCCCATAGCTATACACAATTTACCTGGACCATTAGTAAGTCCAAGTTTTTGTTTTTTATTTAAATTTTCATAACTTTTATGAAATCTTCTTTCACTCATTATATTTAGTCCCTCTAATGGTTCTAAAGCCCTAATCAAGACTGCTTCTGGTACGCCTTCTTCTCTAGTTACTACATTGAAACAATAGTACATGCCGTAGATCATATACACATAGGCTATACCAGGATTTTGGTACATAGTTTTAACTCTTTCTGTTATTTTACCTCCGTATGAATGGGCAGCTTTATCTTTAACCCCTAAATACGCTTCTACTTCTACTATTATTGCAGAAGTAGTCATTCCATTATAATTGTGTACTAATACTTTTCCTAATAAATCTTTTGCAACTTCAACAGTATTTCTGTTATAAAAATTTCTATTGAGTTTCATTTTTTTACCTCCTCAGTAAATTAGGAAATTATGTGATGAATTATTATATTAAGTTTACTATAAATTATTAATTCACGGAAAACATATAATAAATTATAGCTTTTTAATAATTGAGGGTATTGCATAATAAAGTAATTTATTAACTTTTTACCTTAATTGATAAAAGCGATAATCACAATAGAGTATATGTATCCATTTGGGCTATTGCTATATCTTGAAAAAATATATAAAATAGTAACTGAGTTAAATTAACTATAGGATGAGGTGACACGAATGTTTAGATCAAAATGCATTAAGCCTTACCTAAAAAAGTATGCAATGTTTTATTTTTTGGGTATTATTGGATTGATTGTAGTAGATGTATTACAGCTTTACATACCTTTGCTAATAGGTGAAATTACAGATGGATTAGCATCAGGTGGTTTTACTCAAGGAGATATACTAAGTGTTTTAAAAAGGCTAATAATTATTGGTATTATTATTGTACTGGGGCGTTTCATATGGAGATTTTTTATATTTGGAACATCCAGAAAAATAGAATATCATTTAAGAAATGACTTTTTTTCACATTTGGAAAAACTATCATTAAGATATTTTAATGAACATAAAACAGGTGATTTAATGGCTTATGCAACTAATGACTTAAATGCTATTAGAATGGCAATAGGTCCTGGTTTATTAATGGTTGTTGATACTATCTTATTGACAGTGTTAATTTTATATAAAATGTTTACAAAAATCAATGTAAGGTTGACTTTAATATCCATTATACCTTTACCAATTATTGCTGGGTCAGCTTTATTTCTTGGGAAATTAATTAGAGATAGATTTAAAGAAAGACAGGAAGCTTTTGCTGCCTTAACAGACAAAGTAAACGAAAGTATTTCAGGTATAAGAGTTATAAAGGCATTTGTTCAAGAATTTAAAGAAATTAAAGCATTTGAAAGAATTAATAAATATAATTACGATAAAAATTTAAAAGTAATTCGATTATATGCTTTATTACAACCTTTAGTTGGAATAATAGCTGGTTTGAGTATATTAATAGCACTAGCTTATGGTGGGTATTTGACAATGGTAAACGTTATTAGTTTGGGAGATTTCGTAGCTTTTATTCAGTACATATTAATGCTCATATGGCCTATGATGGCCCTTGGAATGAGTATTAATATATTTTCTCAAGGTCAAGCGTCGTTGCAAAGATTTCAAAGTGTGTTAGATGAAAAACCAGAAATAATAGATGCTGAAAAAACAGAAAAAATTAAGAAAATCAGAGGAAATATAAATATAAATAATTTGACTTTTAAGTATCCTAATTCGTCAGTTAATGCACTAGAGGGTATTAATTTAAAAATAAATGAAGGTCAAACTGTAGGCATTGTTGGAAGAACAGGAAGTGGTAAAACTACACTAGTAAATTTGCTGTTAAGATTATTTAATCCTCAAAGAGGACAGATTTTATTCGATAATATAGATATTTTAGATTTACCACTAGATGTTTTACGTAATTCTATAGGTTATGTGCCGCAAGATAATTTTTTGTTTTCTGATACTATTACTAACAATATTATCTTTGGTGTAGAAAACAAAGGAGAAGAAGAAGTAGTTGAAGCAGCAAAGCTATCTAGTGTTCATGATAATATTATGGAATTTCCTGAGAAATATGAAACGGTTATCGGTGAAAGAGGTACAACATTATCAGGAGGACAAAAACAGAGGATATCTATTGCTAGAGCATTAATTAGAAAACCACAAATTTTAATACTAGATGACTCAGTATCAGCTGTAGATACCAACACAGAAGAAGAAATTTTAAAAAATTTACGAAATATTAGAAAAGATAAGACAACAATTATTATAGCTCACAGAATTTCTACAATACAAAATGCGGATCTAATAGTTGTTTTAGATGAAGGAAAGATTTTAGAAAGTGGTACTCATGACCAATTAGTTAAAAATAAAGGATTATATTACGATATGTATCAAAAGCAACAACTTGAAAAAGCTTTAACTAAAGAGTAAGAGGAGGTATTATATGGCTGATATACATGAAGGAGAAGTAGAATTTAAATCTTATGACCCTAAGATTATGAAAAGATTACTCAAGTATGCAAAACCTTATGCTAAATGGTTAGTTTTAAGTATTGTATTATTAATAGGTATTGTTGGGATAGAATTGATTCAGCCTGTGATTGTTGGAAAGGCTGTTGATTCTATTATAAATGCTTATGACAAAACTTATTCTATAGTAGAAAAAAAGGACTCTGATTTGGAAATAAAAGGATATTACTTAAAGCAAGATAGCCAAAATCAATATAAAAATAATTTAAAAGCTCAGATGATTTATGTTGATAAAAACTATTATCTAGTTACTGGATTAACTTACGAAGAAGCTAAATATTTACAGAAAAATAAAGACACATTGGATGAATTTAAGTGGGATGGAAGTAATATTTTAATTAATAAAAATTACTATAAAGCCTATTTGTTAAATAGAGATGAGTTAAAAATGTTAAGGAGCAAAGACATTGATGCTTTAAAGAAAATATCACTTATTTTCTTAGCAGTTATCTTACTAGGTTTAATTATTTCTTATGTGCAGACTTTAGTTTTACAATATACAGGCCAAAAAATAATTTATAACATAAGAAATGAAGTTTTTACACATATACAAGGTTTATCTATACAGTTTTTCAATGCTAATCCTGTTGGGAAGCTAGTTACTAGGGTAACAAACGATACGGAAACTTTAAATGAGATGTATACAAGTGTTATTGTAAATTCATTTAAAAATGTATTCATGCTTTTAGGTATTATAATAATTATGCTTATTATAAACGTGAGATTATCTCTAATAGTGTTTTTAGTTATTCCATTAATTGTAATATCTACAATTATTTTTAGAAAATGTTCAACCCAAGCATATAGAGAAATAAGAACAAGGGTGGCTAAAATAAATACATTTTTATCAGAGCATATTGCAGGCATGAAAATCGTACAGATTTTTTCTCAAGAAAAAAGAGTGTTTGAAAGGTTTAATAAAATCAATGATGATTTGAAAAAGTCTAACATCAAGCAATTGATTATATTTGGTATATATAGACCGTCAATGTATTTACTTTATATTTTGGGAATAGCTTTAGTTATTGTATTTGGTGGAAACATGGTATTGAAAAATACTTTAACAATTGGAACTTTAATTATTTTTATACAATATGTGTCTCGTTTTTTCGACCCGATACAGCAATTAGCTGAACAATTTAATATATTACAGTCAGCTATGGCAGCAGCTGAGAAAATTTTTACATTACTTGATACTGACATTAGGATAGAATCTCTTCCAAATGGTTATAGGTCAAATGATATAAAAGGACATATTGAATTTAGAAATGTCTGGTTTGCATATGAAAAAGATAATTATGTTTTACGTGATGTAAGCTTTGAAGTAAAGCCAGGAGAAACAGTAGCTTTTGTTGGAGCAACAGGGGCAGGAAAAACTTCTATATTGAATTTAATTAGTCGTTATTATGATGTTCAAAAAGGTGAAATATTAATTGACGGGAAAAATGTAAAGGAGTGGGACCTTAATAATTTACGTTCACATATTGGACAAATGCTTCAAGATGTTTTCATCTTTACAGGAGATATAAAGAGTAATATTAGATTAAATGATGAAGAAATAACTATTGATCAAATAATTGAAGCATCAAAATATGTCAATGCTGATTCCTTTATTAGTAAGTTACCTAATAAGTATGATGAAAAAGTATATGAAAATGGTGCAACTTTGTCTGCAGGTCAGAGACAGTTAATATCTTTTGCTAGGACTCTGGTACATAATCCATCGATTTTAATGTTAGATGAAGCTACTGCAAATATAGATACAGAAACAGAACAGCTTATTCAAGATGGCTTGCAAAAATTGATGAAAGGTCGTACTACTTTAGTCGTAGCACATCGTTTGTCTACTATACAACATGCTGACAAAATAATTGTACTGCACAAAGGAAAGATAAGAGAAATGGGAAATCATCAGCAATTATTAGCAAAAAAAGGATTATACTACAAATTATATGAACTGCAATATAAAGACCAAGATAATGCTTAAATATTAGAGAAAAAGTTTAAATAAGTGTAAAGGAGGAAAAAATATTGAAAGATAATTTTGGTTTCGTCAAATGTGCTGCTGCCTCTCCAAAATTAAAGGTAGCTAATACTGAATATAATTCCAAAGAAATAGTAAAAATCGTTAATATTGCTTATGAAAGAGATACAAAAATTTTAGTATTTCCTGAATTGTGTATAACTGGATATACTTGTGGTGATTTATTTAATCAAAAATATCTTATTGACAAATCACTTGATGCATTGATAAATATAGCTAAAGCTACAAAAGATATTGATACGTTAGTATTTGTCGGGCTGCCTATGATAATTAATGGTAATTTATACAATTGTGCAGCAGCAATTCAATATGGGGAAATAAAGGGAATAATACCTAAATTATATTTAGCAAATTATAATGAATTTTACGAGAAAAGATGGTTTACTTCGGGTAAAAAAATAATTAATAAAATTGATAAAATTAAGATAAATGGGAAATATTATCCGTTTGGAAATATTATTTTTGAAAATGAACAATTAAATTATAGAGTTGGAGTTGAAATATGTGAAGATTTATGGGTACCTATTCCTAGAAGTTCATATCTTTCATTAAATGGTGCTAATATTATTGTCAATCTTTCAGCTAGCAATGAATTGGTTTCAAAATCTGAATACAGAAGACAGTTAATTAGCAACCAATGTTCAAAAATATTAACTGGATACATATACAGTTCATCAGGAGTATATGAATCGACTACAGACCTAGTTTTTGGAGGTGATTGTGTAATATGTGAAAGTGGATCGATTTTAAATGCTTCACAGAGATTTAAAAGAGAAGGGGAAATAATATATTCTGACATAGATATAGATAGGATCAATCATGATAGAACTACAAACATTAGCTTTTCTGACTCTTTAGATGAAGTTAAGCAAAATGATTTTCAAATAGTAAGTCTTAATGAGCAAACATATAAAAATGGACTTGAAAATGTTGATAGAGAAATAACTAGACACCCTTTTGTACCTAATGATCCAAGATCAATGCATAATAGATGTGAAGAAATATTTAATATACAGGTTGCAGGTTTAGCAAAGAGGATAGAGCACACTAAGATGAACCATGCAGTTATAGGAATTTCTGGAGGACTAGATTCAACTTTAGCTCTTTTAGTTACGTATCAAACATTTGAATTGCTAAATTTACCAAAAGAAAATATAATAGGCGTTACTATGCCAGGTTTCGGTACTACAGACCATACTTATAATAGTGCTGTAGATTTAATGAAGTCAATGAGTTTAACTATAAAGGAAATAGATATAAGAGAAGCTTGTTTAAAGCACTTTGATGATATTGAACACGATCCTGAATTGTACGATGTTACATATGAAAATGTTCAAGCTAGGGAACGAACTCAAATATTGATGGATTTGGCTAACAAACACAATGGACTTGTTATTGGTACTGGTGATTTATCAGAATTAGCACTTGGGTGGGCTACATATAACGGAGATCATATGTCTATGTATGGAGTTAACTGTGGAGTTCCTAAGACATTGGTGCGTTTTTTAGTGAAATGGGTTGCAGACAATAAAGTTGATAATAATACAAGAGATATATTGTATAGAGTATTAGATACACCTATAAGTCCTGAACTTTTACCACCGGATAAGGAAGGTAAAATAGCTCAAAAAACTGAGAGCATTATAGGACCTTACGAATTACATGACTTTTTCTTATTCTATACAATAAGATATGGATTTAAACCTAAAAAGCTTTTATTTATTGCAGCTAAAGCTTTTGATAACATTTATACTGAAGAAGAAATAAAGAAATATTTAAGATATTTTTATAGAAGATTTTTTACTCAGCAGTTTAAACGTTCGTGTATTCCAGATGGTCCTAAAGTAGGTACTGTTAGTCTATCACCTAGAGGTGATTGGAGAATGCCATCTGATGCAGATTATGAAATTTGGATAAAAGAATTGGAGTAGAAAGATTGGAGAATTGATTTTTTAAAAGTATATTATTAATATATTTTTTGATGGGGAAATTGCAAAATATTAACTCTGTAGTTATTATGCAATTTCCTCTCTTATTTAATAATAATTAAAGTACTTTAATTATTATTCTACAAAATTTGTTAGTGTACCTATCTTTTCTATATAACACTCAACTTTATCTCCAGAATTTAGGAATTTAAAAGGTTTAAAACCAAGACCTACGCCTGAAGGCGTTCCAGTTATTATTATATCTCCAGCTTCTAGTTTCATTCCTTTAGATAAATCTGAAATTATATAAGGTATATCAAATATCATATTTTTAGTATTGGAATTTTGTCTTATTTCTCCATTTACTTTACATGAGATATCTAATTCAACTGGAAAAGGTATTTCGTCTTTATAAACTATATATGGTCCCATTGGACAAAATGTATCTAAACTTTTTCCTTTAAACCATTGACTGTGTTTCCTTTGAATATTTCTTGCAGATACATCATTTACTATTGTGTATCCAAAAATATAATTTTCTACTTCTTCACTAGGAATATTTATGCCATCTTTTCCTAATATAACTGCTAATTCTACTTCATAATCAATCATATGAGTTATATTACTATGATTTTTTATTATATCACCATCACCAATAGCAGGATTTGCTATTTTCGTAAAGTATATAGGGTGTTTTGGAATAGTATTTGAAGCACCAGGTAAATTTGCTGTTTCTTTAGCATGTTCCAAATAATTTTTACCCAAACAAATTATATTTCTTTTTGGGTAAGGAATAGGTGCACAGAGCTTTACGTCACTTAAATCTATTCCTTCAAAATTATTTGTGTAAACTAAAGATTTTAAATCAGATAATAATTTTTCTGAAGATTTTTCAATGAATTCTAGTAATGTTTTTGGTGGTTTTAAATTAAAACTGTCGTATAAATAATCCATTGGTATTATTTTAGTTTTTTCTGCATTCAATATTCCTATATTTGTATTTCCTTTATACGTGAATGTTGCAAAAAACATTATATAATCACTCCTTATATGAATAAATAATATATTATTAAAAAAATTTCTATATTGGTATAAAAAATCCTTTATATTATTATGATTTTTTATTTAATTATTTAGAAATTATGAAGTGTTATATAATTCCTTAAGTATAATAAAAATGTTCTGAAAAATATGCGGAAATGTGTTATATTAAAACTATATATAACTTTTATGATAAATCTGTAGGGGGAGTGTGACAGATATGAAGATTGAATTTTTTGGTGCTGCAAAGGTAGTGACAGGTTCCAATTATCTCATTACTACTGATAATCAGAAAATATTAATTGATTGTGGTTTATTTCAAGGTAGTGACGAATTAGAAAAATTAAATTTTAATAATTTTCAGTATAATCCACACGATATAGATTATTTGTTGTTAACTCATGCTCATATTGACCATAGTGGAAGGGTTCCAAAGCTTGTGAAAGAAGGATTTAGAGGCAAAATAATATGTACAAAAGCTACAAAAGATTTATGTGATATTATGTTAGTTGACAGTGGACATATACAGGAATCAGATGTTGAATGGGAAAATAAGAAAAGATTGAGGTCTGGAAAGCCACTTTTAGAACCTCTGTATACAGCAGAGGATGCTAAAGTTAGCCTTAATTATTTCCATACTGTATTATATAATCAAATAATAAAATTAGATGAAAATATTAAAGTTAGATTTAGAGATGCTGGTCACATTTTAGGGTCATCAATAATAGAGATTTGGATTACTGAAAATGATCAAACTAGGAAAATAGTATTTTCAGGCGATTTAGGTATGAAAAATAGACCTATACTTAATGATCCAGATATCATTGAAGAAGCAGATTATGTTATAGTTGAGTCAACATATGGTGATAGGATACATGAAAAAGTAGAAAAGAGGACTAAAAATTTAGTCGATATAATTAATAGAACTGTATTAAGGGGTGGAAGTGTTATAATACCTTCTTTTGCTGTAGGAAGAACACAGGAATTAATTTATGAATTAAATAATTATTATGAGCATAGTGGTAAGGTTGAAGAGTATATGAAAGTTCCTATTTACATAGATAGCCCCATGGCAGTATCTGCAACAGATATTTTTAAGGCTAATACACATTTCTTTGATGATGAAGCTAAAAAATTGATATTTGAAGGAGATAATCCTTTTGAATTTAGTAATTTACATTATATAAGGAGCCAAGAAGAGTCTATAAATTTAAATAAGACTTCATTTCCTAAGGTTATTATTTCTGCTAGTGGAATGTGTACAGCAGGTAGAGTTAGGCATCATTTAAAGCATAATTTATGGGATAAAAAGAATAGTGTTGTTTTTGTTGGTTATCAAGCAGAAGGGACCCTAGGTAGAAAAATTAGAGATGGTGATAAGAAAGTTAAATTGCTTGGCGAAGAAATTGCTGTTTTTGCAGAAATATATAATATAGAAGGATTTTCTGCTCATGCTGATAAAAATGAATTAATTGATTGGTTAAGTGGTTTCAGAGAGGTTCCTAAAACTATATTTATAGTACATGGAGAAGAAGATGCTGCGAATTCTTTCAGACAGCTAATAATAAATAAATTTGATACTAATGTTGTTATACCAAATATGGGTGATGCTTATGAACTAAATGATGTTTTAGAAAAGAGAAGAAGTGGCGAAATATTAGAACCTTTGAAACAAAAAGAAAATATTGAGAAAGAGTTACAGAAAGTTTATGATCAGTTTGAAATTCTTGCAGCAAATACAAGTAAAATAATTGATGATGATTTATTGAAGAAAGAATATGACAATTTAAATAACAAACTCATTGAACTTCAACAAAAACTAATTGATATCAGCATACTTTTAGGTAAGTAATTTAAATTGGAGCTCCTGAGGGGACTTGAACCCCTGACCTACTGATTACGAATCAGTTGCGCTACCAACTGCGCTACAGGAGCATGATTAAGTAAAATATAATTCAAAATACCTAAAATTAATTATATTACTTTCTATACACTTTTTCAACTAGTTTGTTGAAATTACAATTATATTAAACACTATGATCCCCAGAAATATAAATTCCTGGGGATCATTAAAGAATATTATCAGTAATTACAGAATAATATTACTAATATTAAAAAGAAGAACAACAAACTAGAACCATTATTATCAAATCTACCCATAAATACACCTCCTTAGGAGCTATTAGTAAAACTATTATTAACTCAATATATAATATGACAAATTTAGGTTTTAGTGAGAATTAGAATTACACAAAACCAAGGAGAGTCAAATTTTGACTCTCCTTGGTTTTGTTAATTATAAATTATTAAAATGCTGTATGTTAGTGTAAAATTAGTAAATATTTTTTAATAAGCCATTACCTATAGCAGTTGCAGAATAAAATTACTAATAAAAGAAAGAAAAATAGTAATTCAGTTCCATTTTCATCAAATAAGCCTCCAAATAATCCTTTTGATTCTGTCATTATTATACCCCCTTCGGACATGCAGATTTGCATAGCTTACTATAATATATGGTAATGAATTATTAGATGTGCATGATAGTTTGTGAAATTTTGACTTCACATTAATTATGCAATTTTTTCAATTAATTATTTTTTAAGACAAATAGTTAGAAAATATGATACAATTTCTATAAGGATTGTAGAAACATAAGCTTTAAATAAATATAAACCTTTATGTTATAATGGAAGGATGATGTGATGAAGAAAGTCATTATTTTTGTATTTTTAATTATTATTGGTATATCTATATTTGCATATTTTCTTTGGCCAAATGCAACAGTTGTATCCTTTAATAATTTAAATGATACTGGTTTAGTAATTGAAGATAAGTTAATTGAAAATGATAAACCTGTTATTATTGAGAATGATAATGTGTTGATATCATTGCCAATCATAAAAGAATACTTTGACCCAAATGCATATTGGGATGATGAGTATAATATTATTATTTTTACCTTTAGAGATAAGGTTGTTAAAATGAAAGTTGACAGCAATATAGCTATGGTTAATGGTAGACCAGTGGAAATGGACAATCCATTAAGATTGTATGATGATGTACCTTATGTTTTTATTGAATTTCTTTCTGATGAATATAATATTAATGTAGAGTATGTTGAAGAAAATGATATTGCTATAATTGATATAAAAAATAACTATAAAAAGATTGCTGAAGCAATAGATAACAAGGGTGATATTAGGACAAGCCCTAATATAAAATCACCTAAATTGATTAATGATTTAGAAAAGGGAAGTGTAATGGAGGTTTTTGAAGAATATGAAAATTGGTATAAAGTAAGAAATCAAGATGGTATTATCGGATATATTGATAAAAAGCATGTTAAAATAATTTATGATGATATAGTTACAAATCAAAATGCAGTAGAAAATATAGAGACAATAAATGCAAAAAATAATGAAAAAATAACTTTACTATGGGATCCTATATATAATCAAAAGCTTAAACAAAATATAAATGGGCTAGACGTTATATCGCCTACTTGGTTTTCAATAATTGATAAAAAAGGTACGATTAAATCAAAAGTTAACAAGGAATATGTAGATTGGGCTCATGACAATGGATATCAAGTGTGGGCATTATTGGATAATAGTTTTGATCTTGAAATAACTAATTCAATATTAAATGATAGTATTATAAGAGAGAATATTATTCAAGATATGCTATATTACTTGAAGTCGTATGAAATTGATGGTATAAATATTGATTTTGAGAATGTATATTTAGAAGATAAAGATATGTTGACACAATTTATTAGAGAATTAGTTCCGATTTTTAGAGAAAATGGTCTTATTGTTTCCATTGATGTTACTGTTAAATCTAGTAGCGAGAATTGGTCTTTATTTTATGATAGAAAAGCTCTAGGAGAAGTTGTTGATTACATGGCTGTAATGGCTTACGATCAGCACTGGGCTTCTAGTCCTAAGGCGGGGTCTGTTGCTCAATATAGTTGGGTTGAAAGTAAGCTTAAAGAAATCATTGAGGAAGTTCCTTCAGAAAAAATATTATTGGGTGTACCATTTTATACACGACTTTGGAAGGTTGAAAATGTTAATGGAGAAGAAAAAGTAACTTCAATTGCAATAGGAATGGAAAGAGCTTATCAAATAATAGAAGAAAAAAATGTAGAAATATCATGGGATGAAGAAAGTGGACAATATTATGGAGAATATAGTGATGGCAAAGCTAAATACAAGATATGGCTTGAGGATGACGAATCTATAAATCTCAAATCTTCCCTTGTTCATAAATATAATCTAGCGGGCGTAGCTGCATGGAGAAAGGGGTTTGAAACTGAGGATATATGGGACGTATTAAATACCAATCTTAAAGTAAATCGAAATTATTTACAATGGGCAAGAAATAATGGGTATCAAGATTTTAATCTAGAAGGATGGAGATAATTAGTATGTCAGATATTATTCATGGTTATCTAACTGGTGAATTATATTTTTATGGTTATATTATTTTGATGAACATAATATCATTTATTCTAATGTTCATTGATAAGAAGAAGGCTAAGAAAGAAAGATATAGGATAAGGGAATCTACTTTTATGATTTTAAGTATAGTTGGAGGAGCATTAGGGGTTATATTTGGAATGATAGTTTTTCATCATAAGATAAATAAAAAAAAGTTCAATTTAGGAGTTCCTGCGATATATTTATTATTCAAATTTTTATCATTTATTGTTATTAGTATACTCAGAAATTAATTGTTGAAATTGTATAATAAAATACTATATTAAAATTCGGTTTTATTGTTATAAATGTGCTTGAATATTAGAGCAATATATAATTATGTAATATCAACATTAAAATAACTAAGCTATTGATATTTAACAGTAATTAAAATAAAATATTTATATGTCATAGATAAATAAGTTGAGATTAAGTGAAGTAACTGTATAATTACTGTCAGATTAAAATCTAAAAGTTTAAACTTTTACAGTTTGATAAAAAAGAGAAAAGGAGAATACTTTGTTTGGATACGTTATACCATATAAAGAAGAATTAAAAATAAAAGAGTATAGAATATTTAAAGCATATTATTGTGGTCTTTGTAAAAGCCTTGGGAAAAATTTTAATCAGATTGTAAGGCTTGGATTAAATTATGATTTTGCTTTTCTTTCAATTTTACTGTCTTCTATTGACATTGAGATCAAACCAAGATTTAATTTAGAGGGGTGTATTACTAATCCTTTTAAAAAAAAGCTTATAGTAGAATCTAATAAATATATAAAATATTCTGCATACGCTAGTATAATATTTACTTATTTTAAATTATTAGATGATTGGAAAGATGAAAGGTCAATTAAGTCAATATTTTCTTTGTTAGCATATTTATCACCAAAATACAAGGCAGAAAAAGAGTTTAAAGACTTATATCGAAATTCAAAAAAGATTTTAGAGGAATTAAATATTATTGAAAAACAACAATGTTCTTTAATAGATAAAAGTGCTGACTTATTTGCTAAACTGATGGAGATAATTATTATTCCTCCTTATTTAAAGGATAGCAACCAAAAAAGAATTTTAAAGTGGTTAGGCTATAATTTAGGAAGGTGGATATATATTTTAGATGCTTTTAATGATATAGAAAAAGATTTAAAAAATAATAACTATAATCCTATTTTATTGCAATATAACTACAGTAGTAATCAATCTATAGATAGCTTTATAGATAGTATAAAAGAGCCTTTAGAGTTTTCTCTTACATTTACATTAGATAATATAGCAAAAAGCTTTGAATTACTAGATGTCTATTACAATAAAACTATATTAGAAAATATAATATATATGGGAATGAGATACAAAATGGAAAAAATCATGAAAACAAGGAGGATAAAAAAATATGAAAAATCCTTATGAAATATTAGGTTTAAAAGAAGGTGCATCTGAGGAAGAAATAAAAAGGGCATATAAGAAACTAGTTAGGAAATATCATCCTGACCAATATATTAATAATCCTCTATCGGATTTAGCTGAGGAAAAATTAAAAGAAATAAATGAAGCTTATGATTATTTGATGAAAAACAAAAGGACATATTATCAATCTAGAAGAAATAACAGTTGGAGTGATAATGATAAAAGTCAATATAATAGTTATGAAATATATAATAAAATAAGGAATCTAATTCAACAAGGGAATTTAGTAGAAGCTGATAGGATGTTAGATAGTATAAATGAAAGAAGTGGAGAATGGTATTATTTAAAAGGAATGATCCTCCTTAGAAAGGGTTGGTATGATCAAGCTTATCAATTTATCAATAGAGCTGCTTCTATGGAACCTAATAATATCGAATATAGAAATGCGTTAAACAACTTAGCATATAGAACTAGATCATATAGAGATGTAGGAAGTAGCAGGGGATATGATAGCGGTCCATCAGCTTGTGATTTATGTCAATGCTTAATATGTTCTGATTGCTGTTGTGAATGTATGGGGGGAGACTTAATTAACTGTTGTTAAGTGGAGGAATGAATAATGGGTTTAAAAAGGGAAGAATTTATGTCACATAAAGTTTCTTTTGGTGGATTTATATCTTTATTGACAGTTGTATCTCTTTATATGACTTCTCTATTACCTACATTGAAATTATTCTTTTTTGCATTGAGCACCTTATTCCTATTTGTTATGGTTATGGAGTTTGGAGTAGGGTATGCTTTTATGACATTTGTGAGCTCATCATTCTTAGGAATAATACTTGTACCTAACAAAATAATATTAATTCCATATATTATTTTTTTTGGATATTATGGTATAATAAAATATTTAATAGAAAAAATTAACAATATTGTACTTGAATGGATATTTAAAATTACTCTTTTTAATATCTTTACATATCTTTCATTTATAATAGCAAAAAGTATTTTTGTTATTCAGATAAATATTGATTTACCTTTTTGGATAATTGTAATCTTATTTCAAATTGTTTTCATAGTGTACGATTATTGTTATAGTTTAAGCATATCATATTATAAGAAATATATACAAAAGAAAATAATTAACAATAGGAGGTAGACTCAATTGGTGAAGCTTAAAAAGTTGAGATTTTTTTTGTTTTTTTTCTTATTAATATGTGCTTTGATCGTTTCAGGATGTAGTAATGAAATTGTATTGGAGAATAATGAAGCACAAGACTTATACGACAATAATAAATTAATTGTTCATTTTCTCGATGTTGGACAAGCAGATTGTATATTGATTCAGCTTCCAAATGGAGAGGTTTCATTAATCGATGGAGGCAACAGAGATGACGCAGAGTTTATTATAGATTACCTTCAAAATCTAAAAATAAAGAGAATTGAATATCTTATTGCGACTCATCCTCATGAGGACCATATAGGAGGTTTGCCTAAGATTATCAAAAGTTTCGATATTGGAAATATTTATGCACCTTTAAAAGAAGCAAATACTAAGGTGTTTGAATCTTTTTTAACTGAGGTAAAAAATAAGGGACTAAAGATAAATGCTGCTATGGGTGGAATGAAAATAATTGATGAGGATGATTTACAATATATCATATTAGCACCTAACAGTAAAGAATACGAAGAAACTAATGAATATTCAATAGTTAATAAACTTTCTTTTAAAGACATATCTTTTTTATTTACAGGAGATGCTGAAAAAGTTTCAGAAAATGAAATGATGGAAAAAGGTTTTGATTTATCATCAAATGTATTAAAGGTTGGTCATCACGGTGGTTATACATCTACAAATGAGAATTTTTTAAAAAGAGTAAATCCTGAATATGCGGTAATATCAGTAGGGAAAGATAATGATTATGGTCATCCAAGTAGTGATGTTTTAGATAGACTAAAAAAAGAAAATGTAAAAATATTAAGAACAGACGAATTAGGTACAATAATAATGACTTCAGATGGAGTTAATATTTCAATATCTAATGTAGACGATAAAGTAAATAGTGAAAATAGTGTTCCGAATAAAGAAGTATATTATATTGGAAATAAGAAGACAAAAGTTTACCACTTAAATAGTTGTAATTCATTACCTTCTAAAGATAATCAAATTATATTTAAAAACAAGGAAGAGGCAGAAAAAAGGGGATTTAGGCCACATAAAACATGTGTAGATTAGAGGTGTAATAATTATGCAAGGAATAATAGATCGATTTGAAGGAAGTTTTGTTATAGTAGAAATGGAAAATGGTAAAATGATTAATATAGAAAGAAATAAAATACCTAAGAAAGCTAAAGAAGGTAATGTTATAGTTATTGAAAATGGGAATATTTATATTGACTATGATAAAACAAGAAAAAGGAAACAAAAAATTGATAAATTAATGAAAAAATTATTTGACAAATCTTAAAATTTAGTATATAATTTCAAAAAAATAAATATTTATTTACTATGAAAGGAAGAGTAGATATAAGGTGTAGTTAAAGAGAGTCGGTGATGGTGGAATACCGATACAAGCCTTTTATTGAAGAACATCCTTGAGTTTTTAACCGAAATCTTATGAGAGTAGGCTTAAACGGAGCCATACCGTTATAAAATGGACAGTATCGATTTATTCTGTACTGATTAAAGTGGGCTTATTTAAGCCAATTAAGGTGGTACCGCGAATTAACCCTTCGTCCTTATATTAGGGATGAAGGGTTTTTAGTTTTTTAATGCAACAAAAATAAAATATATTAGGAGGCGATTTAATTGAGTTTTAGTTTATCAATTCAAAATTATCAAGGGAAAAACTTAAATATACTAGAAACAGAAATTGCTATTAAAAAACTTAAAGATTATTTTGAAAGAGAATTAGCTAAAAAATTAAATTTAATAAGGGTATCAGCACCTTTATTTGTAAGATCTGAAAGTGGAGTAAACGATTATTTAAATGGAATAGAAAGACCAGTTTCTTTTAATGTAATTAATGATAGTTGTAAAGTAGAAATAGTTCAATCTTTGGCTAAATGGAAAAGATTAGCGCTTAAGAAGTATGGATTTAAGATAGGAGAAGGTTTATATACTGATATGAATGCAATAAGACCTGATGAAAAAGTTGATAATATTCATTCAGTATATGTGGACCAATGGGATTGGGAGAAAATAATTTCTAAAGAAGATAGAAATGAAGAAAAACTTAAAGAGATAGTAAAAGATATATATAGTGTATTAAAGACAACTGAGAGTTATGTTTATAATATGTATCCATTTATTGATAAAATACTACCAAAAGACATATTTTTTATTACTACTCAAGAACTTGAAGATTTATACCCTGATATGACTCCAAAGGAAAGAGAAGATGCGATAACAAAAGAAAAAAGAGCAGTTTTCATAATGAAAATAGGTGATAAATTAAAATCTGGGATAAAACATGACGGACGTTCACCAGATTATGATGATTGGAACTTAAATGGAGATATATTAGTATGGGATCCTGTAATAGAACAAGCTCTAGAACTTTCATCAATGGGAATTAGGGTAGATTCTATAGCACTTGATAGACAATTAAGACTAGCAAAGTGTGAAGAAAGAAGAGAATTTATGTTTCATAAAATGCTATTAAATGATGAATTGCCTTTTACTGTTGGTGGAGGTATTGGTCAATCTAGATTGTGCATGTTTTTCTTAAGAAAAGCTCATATTGGAGAAGTTCAATCATCGGTGTGGCCTGAAGAAATGATAAAAGAATGCAGCCAAAAAGGTATTTTTTTGTTATAATATATAAAAAGGAACATAATAAGACTGAGAGCAGACTTATAGTTTATAGACGATTGCAAATTTAAGAGAACTTTAATTGTTCTTTGGCAATCGTCTATTATAGTCTGTATTTTGGAGGGGAGTTTTTTGAGCAAAATTTTTAAAGAAAAATTATTATATATATTATTAGGAATTGGCATAGGGTTAGTTACTTCAAGTTCATTATTTATTATTAATTCTACAGAGCAGGTGAAAGAATATAGCGATGAAGAAATTATCCAAAAAGCAAAAGAATTAGGTATGGTTTATATTAAAGATGTAGTTCAGGTTAATGAAAAAAATAATGATAAAAATGATGATAAAAGTGATGATAAAAATGATAACAATGAAAGTGTTCAAGTTAGAGAAGATGAAGGTAATAGTAGATTGGTTGAGAATCTCAGTAATACTGAATATATTGAGTTTACGATTGATAAGGGAGAATCTACTGAATCAGTTTCAAAAAGATTATTTGAAAAGGGTATAATTGATGATAGCGGTAAATTTAATACTTATATATCAAAAAAAGGTCTAGAAAAGAAAATATTATATGGTAATTATAAGATAAAAAAAGGGAGTACATACGATGAATTGATAAAGTTATTTACGCAAGTAAATTAATATAATAATATGGTAAGACGGTCATAAAATGACCGCCTATTTTAATTCTCAAATATCCTAATTCCCTTACCACAACCAAAAATGAAAAAGAAAATAAACACAAAGAATATTATGAATATGAAACTTCCACCAAAGAAAAATCCTGCAGTTTCTTCTTTATTTTCATTTATCATATCTTCTTGTGGAATTATTCTTCTATTCATTGAGACACCTCCTGAGTATATTTCATTATATAATATGTTTTGAAAAAAATTATGTTACTATAGGAAAATAGGATACAATACAATTTATTGAGTGATTTTATATTGAATATTATTAAATGGTATTTAGCATACTAATATTAATTTAAATTTATAAATGAAGGAGTGTTTTTATGGATCAAGCGACAAATTTTGAGGAGATAAAAGAAAGATTTAAGAAAGCAAACCTTGATGAAAAGATAAGGATTTACACTTCAACTGAAGGGCTTACTGTAGAGCAATTTAAAGAACTTCTTAGGATGTTTCCTATTCAGCATTTAGACAAATTAGAAAAGGCTATGGCATAAGAAACATAGAAACGGCACTAATGTTTTTCTGAAATGAAAACATTAGTGCCGTTATATGTACGGTTTCAAGTGTTAAAGTTAAAATAAGTCTGTAAAACATAAAGTTTTTCTGGTATAGGTAAACAGGGTTTTTAACCAAACTAATTAACTAATATTATATTAATATAAAGTAGAAATTTAATATTATAGGTAGGTGGATTTATGAAAGTAATAGTAATGATTTCAAGTGTTGCACTTATTTTTTCTTTACCTATTGTGCTTTTATTAACTTCGGTTGAATTAAATACTTTTAATTTAGATTTTTATGAAAATAAGTATGAACAATATGGAATAATGGATAAAACAAAAATAAATAAGTCTGAATTATTATATATTACTAAACAATTACTAGATTATTTAAGAAACAGAAGAGACGATATTAATATTTATGCAAAAGTAGGACTTCAAGTGAAACAGGTATTTGGTGAAAAGGAAAAACTTCATATGGAGGATGTAAAAAATTTATTTCAAAAAGGGTTTTTATTAAGAAATACTTTACTTATAATATCATTACTATCCTTGTTTTTTTTGTTGAGATTTGCTAAGGATAAATTAAAAAAAGTATTAACAATAACTTTGGTATATCCTATAGTGATAATTATATTATTACTTATATTATTAAATATTGATTTTAATAAATATTTTACATATTTTCATTTGATTTTTTTTAATAATGATTTATGGGTTTTAAATCCTAAAACTGATATTATAATACAAATGTTACCATTAGAATTTTTTTACAGTATAGCTTTAAGGATAATAATATGTTTTTCAATTTCATTATTACTAATATTTTTATTTTCCAGGTTAATAATAAAGAAAGGATATAAATTATTATAGGAGTGAAATGTGACTTTGTATGATATTGAACATGAGCTTTTAAATAAAATTAGGAAGTTACATAAAGAGTTGAAAATAATGTTTTTTTATATTAAGGAAGTTAATAAGAATAAAAGTCTTATAGCAATATTTTTAGATAAAATTTCAATAGCGATAATAATTAATTTTACAATTATTGTGATATCATATACAATGACTAAAGATTATTTATTTACACTTTGTGTGTTTATTCAATTTTTTATTTTATTTATCCTAATAACTTATCAAATTAAAAAAAATAAATACAAATGTGCAATTCAAAAAGTCAACGATGATTTAGCTAGAAAAAAAATATCAAATGATTTATATAATATGAACGAATTAGAATTCAAACAATATATTAAAAATATATTAGGCAAAAGTAAAATTATGGATTTGCAAATGATAAATCAAGAATTTATAGATATTGTAGGAAGACTATCAAATAATGTTGTTGCTGTAAAATGTATAAAGCGCGAGACAAAGTATAAAATAAATATTGATGATATAAAAAGATTTATAATAGAATTAAAAAATATGAATTTCCAAATGGGAATTATTATTACAAATGGATACTATTCGGATGATGTTAAAGATATCATTAAAAAAATAGAAAGACATAAAAAAATATATCTAGTAGATTTTGATTTTTTGATTAAAATTCTTAAAGTTGAAAATGAATATCCTAGCAAAAGAGAAATTAGAAGTATTATATTGGATATGAATATGTTAAACAGCAATGACAAACAAAAGATTAGTAGAGAAAGAATATTTTCTAGCAATAAAGCTTTAAGATTTTTTTGTTTTGGATTTATTACGTATTTTTTAGGTAAGACATCTTCATTAAAAAATTACTATAGCTTAGTTAGCTATTTTTTGATGGTTTTCGGTTTAATTTCTGCTGGAAATTACTTTTTAAAATTTGTCAATAAAATATTGTCTTAAATATACTTAAGTATCAAGGTTTACAAAATGAGAATATTATTGTACAATGTGAGTGTAAGTAAGTTGACAGAGTAGGCAAAGCGCGTTAAGTGTTAAGGGATGGGAAGTTGCCCTTAAACGAAAAGTGAAACTTGTAAGTTTTGCTTGCGATGCTTTGCTGCATCCGCTGTCACATAAGAGAATCGTCCCTTCTCTTTAGTGTGACAGTTTGACGCTAAAGAGAAGGGAGGTGAAAGTTTGATTTTAATAAAGAAAAAGAATAAATTAAGTACTAAAACTCTTGTTACTTCTAGTTTATTAACAGCAATAAGTATTATCCTCACTAGGTTTTTGTCTGTTATGATTCCATTGGCAGGACTTCCTGCTTTAAGATTTGGATTTGGAGAAGTTCCAATAATGATTACTGGAATGTTATTTGGACCAGTAGCCGGAGGGATAAGTGGTTTGGTAGCAGACTTAGTTGGCTCTACTTTGTTTCCTCAAGGGGCATTTTTCCCTGGCTTTACTGTAAGTTCAATGCTCTGGGGTATAATCCCAGGTATGTTTTATTCTATTATAAAGAAAAAAAACATTAAATTGAACTATAATTTTATTAATACTATTGTAATTATTGGAATTTCTCTTGGTGTAATAAAAGTTCTTTTTGCAATGGAAGTATTAGATATAATAAATGGTACATTTTATTTTTATGATAAACCTATATCTCTATTAACTATTTCAATTCTTGCTATAATTATATTAACTTTTATTATTGCACCTATATTTATAAGTAAAAAAATTGGAAAAACTAATAGCATATATTCTATTGATAAGATAGCGTTTATAGTGTCTATAAGTTATGTTATAATAGCTTTAGGCTTAAATACTTTTTGGCTTTCAATAATGTTTAATAAAGGATTTTTAGTTTTTTTACCAGGAAGAGTATTATCAGGTATAATCGTTATTCCAATAAATTCTATGATTATTTATACATTATGCAAATATCTCAAAAAGGTTGGATATTAAACATTAAATACTATTATACCTCGGGTGTTAACCCGAGGCATAATAGTATTTAATGGGAGAGGGGAAATTTATGAAGAAAGTATTAGCGATTATGGGCAGTCCTCGTAAAAATAAAAATACAGATTTACTCCTTGACCAAGTAATAAAAGGAATATCGATCCATAAACCACAAATAGATAAAATATATTTAAGAGATTTAAATATTTCACCTTGTATTTCTTGCGGATATTGTGAAAAAACTGGAGAATGTTCAATAAAGGATGATATGCAGGAGCTGTATAAAAAATTCGACGATAGTGATGTAATAATTATTGCATCACCTTTATACTTCAATACTGTTAGTAGCTTAGTAAAGATTATGATAGATAGATGTCAAGTTTTTTGGGCAAATAAATATATAATTAGAAATCCTTCAATTTATACTAAGAAAAAAAGAAAAGGATTGTTTATTTGTACAGCTGGTTCCCCTTATCGAGAAAACCAGTTTGATGCGTGTGTACCTGTGATGGATTTATTTTTTAAAGCTATTAATACGTCTTATACTGATAATATATTTGTATCAAATACTGATAAAGTATTTATCAATAAGAGAGAAGATGTATTAAACAAGAGTTATGAAATAGGGAGAAATTTATTGTAATTGATAATTATAGGAAAAAGGTTTTGATTATAAAATAAGTTTACGAATCGATTAGAGCAATTAATTTGATTTTTTTTATTAGAAATTTTATAATTTAATGAGGGAAAAATTGAGTATTTAACTATTTAAAATGGAGGGATATAATATGAGGACAGAATTACCAATAGCTATGTCAAATAAACATATTCATTTATCACAGGAAGATTTATATAAGCTTTTTGGTGAAGGATATGAACTTACAAAGAAAAAGGACTTGTCACAACCCGGACAGTACGCAGCAGAGGAGAAAGTAGATATAGTTGGACCTAAAGGGACATTATCAGGAGTTAGAGTTTTAGGCCCTGTTAGAAAAGCAACTCAGATTGAAATATCTATATCAGATGGCTTTAAGCTTGGGATTAATGCCCCTATTAAAAACTCTGGAGATTTAAAAGGCACTCCTGGTGCAAAAATAGTTGGACCTAAAGGAGAAATAGAGATTAAAGAAGGGGTTATTGTAGCTGCAAGACATATTCACATGAGTGCAGAAGAAGCTAAAGAATTTGGCGTTAAGGATAGAGATATAGTAAAAGTTAGGACCAGAGGTATAAGAGGATTAGTATTTGAAAATGTTTTAGTTAGAAGTGGAGATGGACACAAGCTTGAAATGCATGTTGACATAGAAGAAGGAAATGCTGCTGGAGTAAAAAATGGAGATTTGGTGGAATTAATAAAATAATTGGAGGTTATTGTATGAATAATATTGCATCATTTATTGATCACACTATTTTAAAATCTGATGCAACAAAAGACGATATAAAAAAAATATGTACTGAAGCAAAAGAGTATAATTTTGCATCCGTATGCGTAAATCCATATTATGTTAAATACGCAAAAAGTTTATTAAAAGATACAAATGTTAAGGTTGCTTCTGTAATAGGTTTTCCCTTGGGGGCTACACCTAAAGAAGTAAAAGCTTTTGAAGCTAAAAATGCTATTAATGATGGAGCAGAAGAACTCGATATGGTTATTAATATTGGTGCTCTCAAAGACGGAAAATATAATATAGTTTTAGATGATATAAAGGCAGTGGTAAATGAGAGTAGGGATAAGGCATTAGTTAAGGTGATAATTGAAACATGTCTTTTAACAGATGAAGAGAAAGTTAAAGCATGTGAATTAGCAAAGGAAGCAGGAGCAGATTATGTTAAGACATCTACAGGATTTAGCACTGGAGGAGCAACTGTTGAAGATGTTAAACT
Source organism: Brassicibacter thermophilus (assembly GCF_055378355.1). NCBI lineage: Bacteria > Bacillati > Bacillota > Tissierellia > Tissierellales > Thermohalobacteraceae > Brassicibacter > Brassicibacter thermophilus. Next base: position 1,442,108 of record NZ_AP042446.1, read on the forward strand.
TATGAGGAGTGTTGTTGGTGAGGATATGGGCGTAAAGGCATCTGGAGGTATTAGGGATTATGCCAAGGCTAAAGCTATGATAGATGCTGGTGCTTCAAGAATTGGGGCTAGTTCTTCAGTAAAAATTGTTAGTCAATAATTTATTTTATATTGAATCTAAACAAACTATAAAATGCATCAATTTGTTTACACTATAATAATACAATTGGTGCATTTTTTCTATAGGAATTTATCGGGGGAAATTAAAATGAGAATTAAAGAATTTAATTTTAAGGCTAAAGATGGTACAGAGTTATAAGAAAAGAGATCAATGGTTATATTTTTAATTTATCAGTTAGAAGAGAGTGGAGATAGAGAAAATTTTGTCTCACTCTCATAAAGCTATATATGTTTCATTATTATTGATATCTCTATTTAAATTAATTTTTATATCAGTAATTAAATGTGCTTGACATATCTTGACTATATATTTCATAGTTTTAGATACTAACTCTTCACAACTTAAAGTTGTCTTGTTATTAATAATTTTAGATAACATTCCTTTATAAATAAACATAGTCATTTCAATAATATCATCTATATCTTCTTCTTTAAAAAAGCCTTGTTTTACACATTCCTTCAAAAGAATTTTTGACCTTCCGTATAAGCTATTTCTAGTTAGCATTTCTCTAATATTTTTAGAAGTATTGCCTAATTCTTCAGGATATATTGTATAATATTGAGTTATATAATCTAAAATTGAATTGTTTAAATTTGTTAAGAATATTGCATTGTATATTTCGGGTGATTTATAAGAATAATAACAAAAGCATTCCCAGACCAAAAGATTTTCATCTAAAGCATTTTTAGAATTTTTTATGTATCTTGGTAGGTTTTGTACGTATTTTTTTGTAAATTTCATAGCAGCTAAAAATTTTAAATGATCTAGATTTTCAAAATAATTATATAATGTTGCACTATTATAACCTGCTAAATTAGCTACTTTTCTAATGGTTACTTTTTCTAATCCTTCTTTCTTAATTATTTGAGCTGCTGCATCAATAAAATATTTGAACATTCGTTTCCTTTTTAATTGTAAATTATACATAACTTGTCCCCCTTATTTTTAACAACAATAATTATAATATAGAACATAATTATTTAAAAGTAGAAAAATAGTTTTATTTTAGGGAATATGCAAAAATTTTATTATTAAAAAGTTAAATTAACTGAAATGTTATTTTGTTCTAAAATCATTAATATATTTTGCAAAAAGGTAAAAGATATATTATAGATATTTTTTATAGTTTAATAAAAAAATATATATAAATATCATAATCGTGATTGAAATATAATCATGATTATGATATACTCATAATAAATGTTAGTTAAATAATTAACATTAATACAATGATGAAAGGAGTGTAGGCGAATGAAATTAGAAATTGGCAATTTTCATGTTAAGGATGCTGTTTTTGGTGATGTTACTAAATTCGAAAACGGTGTACTTACTATTAACAAGAAGGAAGCACTTGATTTTATTATGGAGGATGAGCATATAACAGAAGCAGATTTAGTTATTGCAAAACCAGGGGATAGCATAAGAATTGTTCCAGTAAAGGAAGCTGTAGAACCAAGATGTAGACTAGATGACAGATCGGTATTTCCCGGAGTAACAGGTGATGTTGAAAAAGCTGGAGAAGGAAAGCTACACGCATTGAAAGGCTGCAGTGTTTTAGCTGTAGGAAAACACTGGGGAAGCTTTGGAGATGGACTAATTGATATGAGTGGTGAAGGAGCAAAATATACACTATTTTCGCAATTAATAAATATCTGCTTAGTTGCTGATACAGATGAAGAATTTGAAAGATACGAACAACAAAAGAAAAATCACGCATTAAGATGGGGTGCACATAGATTAGCAGAGTACTTAGGTAAAACAGTTAAAAATTTAGAACCTGAAGAGGTTGAGACATATAAACTTGATCCTATCACTAAAAGGACAGAGGAAGAAAAGAAACTTCCTTCAGTAGTTCTTGTTATGCAACCACAATCACAGATGGAAGAAATGGGTTATAATGATTTAGTATATGGATGGGATTTAAACCATTTTGTGCCTACATTTATGCATCCAAATGAAATATTAGATGGTGCTTTAATATCTGGAAGTTTTATGCCTTGTTCTTCAAAATGGTCAACTTATGATATGCAAAACTTTCCAACTATTAAAGAATTGTATAAAGCTCATGGAAAAACTATTAATTTCTTAGGTGTAATCATGTCAAATTTAAACGTGTCATTAGAACAAAAGAAACGTTCTTCAATTTTTGTTGCTCAAATGGCTAAATCATTGGGGGCAGATGGAGCAATAGTTACAGAGGAAGGATATGGAAATCCAGATGCAGATTATATTATGTGCATAGCTGCTTTAGAAGATGCTGGAATTAAAACTGTAGGAATAAGTAATGAATGTACTGGTAGAGATGGTGCTTCTCAACCACTAGTTACATTGGACGAAAAGGCGGATGCTCTTGTTTCTACTGGAAATGTATCAGAGCTTATTGAGTTACCACCAATGGAAACAGTTATTGGAGAATTGGAAGCCTTAAGTAGAGATGGATTATCTGGTGGATGGGCAGTAGATGAAAAATTAGGGCCATCTGTTCGTGAAGACGGTTCAATAATAATGGAAAACAATTCAATGTTTTGTGGTGATATGATAGCTGGTTGGTCACCAAAAACTGTGAAAGAATTTTAAGGAGGTGGGAAAATGAAAAAGGCAATTCATTATATAAATCAATTTTTTGCAGGCATTGGAGGAGAAGACAAAGCTGATTATGAACCTGAAATAAGAGAAGGACTAGTAGGACCAGCAATGGCTTTAAATAGCGTTTTAGACGCTGAAGTTACTCATACGATTATCTGTGGAGATAATTTTATTGGTTCAAATAAGGATGAGGCAGTTAAAAGAATATTAGGATTTTTGGAAGATAAAGAATTTGATGTATTTATTGCAGGACCTGCTTTTCAAGCTGGTAGATATGGTGTGGCTTGCGGAGTAATTTGTAAAGCTGTAAAAGATAGATTTAATGTACCAGTTATAACTTCAATGCATGAAGAAAATCCTGGTGTTGAAATGTTTAAAAAAGAGATGTACATCTTTCCAGGTGGCAAAAGTGCTGCAGCAATGAGAAAGGATATAAAAAAAATAGCTGATTTTGCAAATAAAATATTGAATGGAGAAAAATTAGGATCAGCAGATGAAGAAGGATATTTCGTGAGAGGAATTAGACATCAAGTTTGGCTAGAATCAGGGAAGACAGCAGCAGAAAGAGGAGTAGAAATGCTTGTAAAGAAACTTAATGGAGAACCTTTCCAAACTGAGTTACCTATTCCTAAACTTGATAGAGTACCTATTGCTAAGCCAATAAAAGATTTGAGCAAGGCTACTATAGCACTTGTTACTTCAGGTGGAATTGTTCCAGTAGATAATCCAGACAGAATACAATCTGCATCAGCTACAAGGTGGGGAAGATATGACATATCGAATATGGATAGACTTGAACCAGGTGTATTTAAAACTATACATGCTGGATACGATCCAGCAGCAGCAGATGCAGATCCAAACGTATGCGTTCCTGTAGATGTAATGAAAGCTTATGAAAAGGAAGGCAAAATAGGTAAGTTACATGAATATTTTTATTCAACTGTTGGTACAGGTACTACTCAAGCTGAAGCTGCTAGAATGGGTAGGGAAATATTAAAATACCTTAAAGAAGCAAAAGTTGATGGAGTTATATTAACATCGACCTGAGGTACTTGTACACGTTGCGGTGCAACAATGTTAAAGGAGATTGAAAGAGGTGGAATTCCAATAGTACACATGGCTAATTTAATTCCAGTAGCAACTACTGTTGGAGCTAATAGAATAGTACCAACTATTTCCATACCATATCCATTAGGAGACCCTAAACAACCAAAAGAACAACAGTGGAAATTACGTTACCACAGAGTTGGTGTTGCATTAGAGGCATTAACTACTGATATTAAAGAACAGACAGTATTTAAAGTAAAAATATAATCAATAAATTTTAACCTATGAATTTGATATGAATTTCTTGAGAGAAATACTGGCAACAACAAAATTTTATAAAAATAATGAAAGGAAGTGTGAGAATGGGCTTTTATGATGGTAAAAAAGTTATCATTATAGGCGATAGAGATGGAATACCAGGTCCAGCAATGGAAGAATGTTTAAAAACTACTGGTGCAGAAGTAGTATTCTCATCAACAGAATGCTTTGTCTGAACTGCAGCAGGCGCAATGGACCTAGAAAATCAGAAGAGAGTGAAGGAATTAACTGAAAAATACGGTGCAGAAAACATCGTTGTAATATTAGGGGCAGCAGAAGCAGAAGCAGCTGGATTGGCAGCAGAAACTGTAACAGCTGGAGACCCAACCTTCGCAGGTCCATTGGCAGGAGTCCAGTTAGGACTTAGAGTATATCATGCAGTTGAACCAGAATTTAAGAATGAAGTAGATGCTGATGTATATGATGAACAAATAGGTATGATGGAAATGGTTCTTGATGTAGATGAAATAATTGAAGAAATGAAGAATATCAGGGAAGAATATTGTAAGTTTAAAGATTAAAACAAAAAATAAGGGTGATATTTTCATATCACCCTTTTGTAAAATACAGGGTAAATCAAATATTTCAATTTTAACAATATTATATTTTTAATAATTTTTAGAATAAAAGATTAAAATGTTAAAATTTATTTTATATGTTAATAATTTGAATTATTGTAAAATTTAGAAATGCTTAATTGGCTAATTTTTAATTCAATAATTTAAAGGTAATATATAATAACGTTTTTAGATAAAAAACATAAAAAAGAGGTGTTTAAATGGAAAATCATGTATCAAGGAGTAGAAAAAATGACGTTTTTATAATTTCGCTATTAGTAGTAGGGTTAATAATTCTTTGGGGACTTATTTTCCCAACTAATTTTGAGTCAGTTGCAAATGCTACATTTAATTTTTTAGTTAATGACTTTGGTTGGTTCTATATGATAACAATGTTTTCATTTATTGTATTTTCTATATGGATTGCTTTTAGTAAATATGGTAACGTTAAACTTGGTAGCGATGATTCAGAACCAGAATATAGCTATATATCTTGGTTTGCAATGCTATTTAGTGCAGGAATGGGTGTTGGTTTAGTGTTCTGGGGTGTAGCAGAACCATTAAATCATTTTGTAAATCCTCTTGGCGTAGAAGGTGGAACTGCAGCAGCAGCTGATTTTGCTATAAAGAAATCATTTTTTCACTGGGGATTACACCCATGGGCAAATTATTGTGTTTTGGCATTACCTTTAGCTTATATGCAGTTTAGAAAAAACAAGCCAGGATTAATTAGTAGCGTGTTCATTCCACTTATTGGTGAAGAGAGAGTAAGAGGTCCAATAGGAAAATTAATAGACATTTTGGCTATATTTGCAACAGTAGCAGGTGTCGCTACTTCATTGGGAATGGCTACAATGCAAATAACAAGTGGATTTAATTATTTATTTAATGTTCCTGAAACCAATTTCGTACGAATTATAGTTATTTTAATAGTAACTGTATTATTTATGATATCTGCAATAACAGGGTTAGACAAAGGAATTAAGTTCTTATCAAATGCTAATATTTTATTAGCTATTATTTTAACGATTTTATCATTTATTATTGGACCTAGCCTTAAAATAATTAATACTTTAACAAATGGAGTAGGAATTTATTTTAACGATTTGATTAAAGATAGTTTTCAAATGAACCCTTATGGAGATAATTCTTGGCTAGGTGGATGGACAATATTCTACTGGGCATGGTGGATTGCTTGGGCACCATTCGTAAGTTCATTTATCGCACGTATATCAAAGGGTAGAACAATTAAAGAGTTTGTTGGAGGAGTATTGTTAGTACCTGCATTGGCTTCATTCATTTGGTTTGCAGTATTTGGTTCTATGGGAATTAATACTGGTATGGAAGTTGCTACTGAAGCAATAAAGAGTACTTCTACAGCTTTCTTTGTTGTAATGGATAAATATGCTTTTGGTAGCATTATTTCTATGGTTACTGTTGTGTTATTATGTACTTTCTTTGTTACTTCAGCAGATTCAGCAACATTTGTGTTGGGTATGATGTCATCAAATGGAAATCTTAACCCAGATACAAAGAGAAAAGTAATTTGGGGAATTATTCAATCATCATTAGCTTTAGCTTTAATGTTAGCTGGAGGATTGGGAATGCTTCAAACAGCTTCCATAGCAGCAGCTTTCCCATTTGCATTTATAATGATATTTGCTATGTGGTCATTAGTGAAAGTATTGAAAACTGAAAAATTATAAAAATTATTTATAAGAATTACAATGAAGTGGGACAAAAAATTCACAACAAATTAAATAATTAGGTTTAAATATCTGTATATAAATATTATAATAGTATAAGAAAGTAAAATTTAAGATAGAGCTATGGGAAAGATGTTTTGTCTTTCCATAGCTCTCTATTATGATATAAATTTGTATATAAAGGAGCTGAGTCAAATTGTGTAACCAATGTGGTGAGAAAAATTTAGAATTAAATTTTAGAGATGACAAAGTAGATGTTTCATTAATTGATAGCGTATTAGATGAGTTTAAAGGGAAAAAGGGAAGTTTGATAAGTATTCTACAAAAAACGCAGGAAATATATGGTTATCTTCCTCTAAGTGTATTAAAGTATATTGCTGAAAAAACTGGAAATAAAAAAGCGACTATTTACGGAGTTGCAACATTTTACACTCAATTTAGGCTTAATCCAGTCGGCAAATATTTAATTTTGCAGTGTCAAGGTACAGCATGTCATGTAAATGGATCAAAAGAAGTAAGCACAGCTATTTGTGAAGAATTAGGTATTAGCCCAGGTGAAACGACAAAGGACGGAATGTTTACTCTTGAAGATGTTGCTTGTCTTGGATGTTGTAGTTTAGCGCCAGTTATGATGATAAATGGAGAAGCATATGGTAAGCTTACTCCTAGCAAAGCTATAGCGATAATACGAGATATATATAAAAAGGAGAAAGAAGGTGAAGCAGTTGCAAATTAGAGTTGGTTTAGGCAGTTGTGGAATAGCTGCAGGTGGTAACAAAGTTATGAATGCACTAAAAGACGAAATAAAAGCTCAAAATATTGATGTAGTTATTAAGCCTACTGGATGTATAGGAATGTGTTTCTATGAGCCAATCGTTGATGTAATAGATGGTGAAGAAAGTTATACTTATGGATATGTTAATGAAGAAATAGCAAGAAGAATAGTTCAAGAGCACATAATTGGTAAAAAACCAATTGAAGAGTATATAGTTTACTCTAGTAACAAAAAGGATCCTTTCATGGAAAAACAGGTAAGAGTTGCTCTAGAACATTGTGGAAAAATAAATCCTGAATCTATAGAAGACTATATCGAAGCAGGTGGATATAAGGCTACTGAAAGAGTATTGTTGGAAATGACTCCAGAGGATGTAATTGAGGAGATAAAGATATCAGGTTTAAGAGGTAGAGGTGGAGCAGGTTTTCCTACATGGTTTAAATGGAATGCTGCAAGAGCTTCTAAGGGAGAAGAAAAATATGTAGTTTGTAATGCTGATGAGGGGGATCCAGGAGCATTTATGGACAGAAGCGTCCTAGAAGGAGATCCTCATAAGCTTATAGAAGGTATGATAATAGCAGGTTATGCAATTGGAGCTAAAGAAGGAATAATTTATTGTAGAGCTGAGTATCCTTTGGCTATAAAAAGATTAGAGATTGCAATGAAACAAGCTAGAGAAAAGAACTTTTTAGGTAAAAATATCTTAAATTCTGGATTTGATTTCGACATAAGTATTAAAATGGGTGCAGGAGCTTTTGTATGTGGTGAAGAAACAGCTTTATTAGAATCCTTAGAAGGAAAAAGAGGAATGCCAAGATTAAAGCCTCCATTTCCAGCACAATCAGGATATTGGAGAAAACCTACAAACATTAATAATGTTGAAACTTATGCAAATGTTTCTTGGATAATTAAGAATGGTCCACAAAAATTTGCTGAAATAGGAACAGAAAAAAGTAAGGGCACTAAAGTTTTTGCATTATCAGGGAAAATAAAAAAAGGCGGATTAGTTGAAATACCAATGGGAATGACACTAAGAGAAGTTATCTTTGATATAGGTGGAGGAATAAAAGAAGATAAAAAAATAAAAGGGGTACAAATGGGAGGCCCTTCAGGTGGATGTATTCCTGCGGAATTATTAGATACGCCTGTAACTTATGAAGATATCAATAAAACTGGTGCAATAATGGGTTCTGGTGGAATGGTAGTAATGGATGAAGGAACTTGTATGGTTGATATGGCTAGATTTTTCCTCCAATTTACTTGTAATGAATCTTGTGGTAAATGCATATATTGTAGGATAGGTACAAAGAGAATGCTTGAAATATTAGAAAAAATCACAGAAGGCAACGCTGAACTTGAAGATTTAGAAGAACTAGAAGAATTAGCTGTAAGTGTAAAAGATGGTTCTTTATGTGGATTAGGGCAAACAGCACCAAATCCTGTATTGACTACATTAAAATACTTTAAAGATGAATATATATCACATATAGTTGATAAAAAATGTCCAGCTAAAAAATGTACTCCGTTGTTAACATATAAAATTAATAGTGAGAAATGTGTAGGTTGTGGTGCGTGTGCAAGAAAATGTCCAGTAGGAGCGATAACTGGTGAGATAAAAAAAGCTCATGTAATCGATATGGACAAGTGTATTAAATGTGGTAACTGTGCAAATACATGTAGATTTGGCGCAGTTGTAGTTGAATAGAAAGGGAGTGTAGTAATGTCTGTTGTAAGAATAAATATAAACGGAAGAGAAATAGAAACTTCTTCTGATAAAAATATATTACAGGTTGCATTAGAAAACGGTATAGATATACCTCATCTTTGTTATGATGAAAGAATGGAAGCTTATGGGGGATGCGGATTATGTGTTGTAGAAATTGAAGGAATAAAAAAACTTCAAAGAGCTTGTGCAACACCTGTAAGGAATGGAATGATAATCAAAACCCATACTCCCAGAACGATAGCTACTAGGAAAACAGCTTTAAAGCTATTGACGTCAGATCATAGGGGAGATTGTAGACCTCCTTGTGTATTAGCTTGTCCAGCACATACTGACTGTCAAGGATATGTAGGACTAATTGCAAATGGACAATTCAAGGAAGCATTAAAATTAATAAAGGAAAGATTACCTTTACCAGCATGTATAGGTAGAGTATGTCCACATCCATGTGAAGATAATTGTAGAAGAAGATTTGTAGACAAACCTATATCAATAGCTGCTTTAAAAGCTTTTGTTGCCGATTTAGATTTAGAAGATGAAAGCTATATACCTACTATTGGAAAACCTTCAGGTAAAAAGGTAGCTGTAGTTGGTGCTGGTCCTGCAGGACTTTCTGCTGCATTTTTCCTTGCAAAATCAGGACACAAAGTAGTTATATATGAAGCAATGGCGGCTGCAGGAGGAATGTTGAGATATGGTATGCCAGAATATAGACTTCCTAAAGACGTACTTGATAAAGAAATAAAGCTTATAGAAAAAATGGGAGTAGAAATTAAGCTAAATAGCAGACTTGGTGTTGACTTTACTTTAGAATTTTTAAGAAAGCATTATGATGCTGTATTCCTAGGTCTTGGAGCATGGACTAGTCGTAGCCTAGGCTGTAAAGGTGAAGATGCAGACGGTGTAATGGGTGGAATAGAATTTTTAAAAGATGTTGCAACTAACAGTAATGTTAAACTTGGCAATAAAGTAGTAGTTATAGGTGGTGGAAACACTGCTATGGATGTTGCAAGGACAGCTGTTAGATTAGGTGCAAATGAAGTTACAGTAATGTATAGAAGAACAAGAGATGAAATGCCAGCAGAAGAAATAGAAATAGTAGAAGCTGAAGAAGAAGGAGTTAAGTTTGAATTTCTTCTATCACCATCTGAAGTAATAACTGATGGTGGCAAAGTAACAGGTTTAAAGCTTCAAAAAATGCGTTTAGGAGAACCTGACGCTTCCGGAAGAAGAAGGCCTGAGCCTATACCTGGTGAAGAAGTAATATTTGAAGCTGATACAGTTATTTCAGCTACAGGACAATTGGTTTCCATTGGAAATATAGATGGTTTAAGTACTACAAAGAGAGGTACTATAGAAGTTAATGAATCAACATTTGAAACAAGTATACCAGGAGTATTTGCTGGAGGAGATGCTGTATCAGGGCCAAAAAGAGCTATTGATGCAATAGGTCAAGCTAAAAATGCTGCTAGAGTAATTGATAGCTATTTAAATGGAGAAATAAAACCTATAGTAGAGCCTTACTATGTAAAACAAGAGGACTTAACAGAAGAAGATTTTGCTGATCGTGAAAAGAAAGAAAGAGTTCAACTCAGAGTATTAAGTCCAGAATTTAGAAAAACTAATTTCCATCCAATTAATCAACAGATGACTGCTGGAGAGGCTATGGATGAGGCTTCACGATGTCTTGAATGTGGATGCCAAGATTACTTTGAATGCCAGTTGTATAAGTATATTAATGAATATGATATTGATCCAGATAAACTTAAAGGGGAAAAACACGATAGGAATAAGAAAGAAGAACATCCATTTATTGAGAGAAATCCTGATAAATGTGTTCTTTGCGGATTGTGCGTAAGAGCATGTGATGAAATAATGGGCATTACAGCTTTAGGATTAGTGGACAGAGGATTTGAATCAGTAGTTGCTCCTGAATTTGGATTACCTCTAAAAAATACAGATTGTATCTCATGCGGACAATGTGTTGATGTATGTCCTACTGGAGCTTGCATTGAAAAATCAGCAGTAGATAAGCAAGTGCCTGTAGAATTTAATGAAACAGATTCAGTGTGTGGATACTGTGGTGTTGGATGTAATCTGGTAATGGAAAGCAGAGGAAACTTGGTATTCAAATCAAGACCTAACAAAAAAGTTGAAGAAGGAATTCTTTGTGGTAAAGGTAGATTTGGAATTGAGCATATAAATAGTAAGGATAGACTTGTAACTCCTTTCGTCAATAAGGAAGGAAGATTTGCTCCAATGAGTTGGGAAATAGCTTTAAACCACATGGTTAAAAAGCTTCAATCTGTAAGAGGTATTTATGGTGAAAATAGTATAGCAATTATTGCGTCACCAAGATTTACAAATGAAGAGTTCTTTGTTATTAATAAACTAGCAGAAAACTTAAATACAGATTTAGTTGGTTCATTTAGTATTGAAAAGGAAAGTGGACTTGAAAAAGTATTTGGCTACAATGCTTCTACAAATAGTTACAAAGAAATGAAAAATACAGACGTGATTTTATCAGTTGGTATGGTAGCAGAAAATCATCCAGTAGCAGCTGTAAAAATCAAGGATGCTATAGCTAATAGAGGAAAGCTTTTATCAATTAGTCCTAAAAAGACAAGATTAGAACAGTGGGCAGATCTAAGCTTAAATCTAGAAAACAACATAGAATTTATCAAGGGAATAACAAAAGCTATAATTGACTTAGGATATGCAGATGAATCAAGAGTAGAAGGTTTTGAAAAATTGAAAGAAGCAGTTAAAGACGTAAATGTAACTGAAGAAATGAAAAACATTGCAAGTATTTACGGAGAAGCTAAGAGTGCAATGATAGTAATTGATGAGGATACAGTTACTAATAAAGGAATTAAATTATTAGCAAATATAGCTGCTCTAACAGGTAAAGTTGGTAAGCCTTATAGTGGTATCATAGTAGTAAGACAAAAGAATAACTCTCAAGGTGCTTGGGATATGGGAGTTAGAAAATCTGGTGAAGAAATAGTTGATTTAATTAATCAAGGTAAAGTTAAGGCTGCAGTGATACTTGGTGAAAATCCAGTAGGTATTAATGCAGAAATGAAAGAAGTTCTTAATAAGCTAGAATTCCTAGCAGTAGGAGATATGTTTATGACAGAAACTGCTAAGATATCAGATACAATTTTACCATTGGTAGATATTGCTGAAACTACTGGTAGTGTGACTCGTTCAGATAGAAGAATACAATATGTAAATCCAGCAATTGAATCTAAGGTTCAATACAATAATTTAGATATGATTTTAGAAATATCTAATAGACTAGGTATAGATTTGAATGATATAGAAGATATAAGAAATAGTATATCTAAAGAAGTAAGTGAATACAAAGGATTTGCTAAAGCAGACGGAAGGCCAACTTACTGGCCAAATTCCAATGAAAATATAGAAGGTACTAATGTACTATATATGGATGGATTTGCAACAGAAAATGGTAAAGCACATCTTTATATTCCTTCAACAGGCGAATTATTCAAAGAAAAAGTAGTATATGACACTATAGAAAAAGACTTTATTGACTTTGCAAGAAAAGAAGGATTAAATATATAAAGTATTTAGTATGCAAAAAAGGCTGTGGGATTTTTCCACAGCCTTTTTATGTGTGCGCACAGCATAGGCGCTAAAATAAGATTTACAAGTAATATATATATATATAATAATATATAGGAAAATATAGGAATATATAGTAGGCATTAAAAGATATATCGTAACAATTTATATATTAGCAATACAAAAAGTATAGCTAATGAAAATCAACATAATATATATGTAAATATTAATAATAGCTGACTTAAGGAATTTAATGAAAGTGAATTAGAACATATTATAGGAATAAACTAATGTATAGAGGGAACGGCAAGCTGCGTAAAAACAAAATTTATGTTAATAATTATGCGTGCATTGGACATATTTTGTTATTGTATATTATCTAAATGTAGAAAGGTGGTTTAAAAAGATTATGAAGTTAAAAAAATTAGGAAAATGGATTATTATAGGGATTGCTTTATTTATTATAATAGCAATATTTAGTTTATTAAATTCAACAAAGTCACAGACAAATAATATATCTAAAAAGGAGAATATAGGAATATTAGTAGGAGAAAATATAGAGGGATATAATAAAGATGAAATTATACAAATAATAAATGTTGTAAAAAAGATAGAAGAATTAGATCATAAGTTTTCTAATTTCTTATTAACTTATGATGAATATATAAGTGAACTAGATAAATTAGATACATTTTTTGCAGATTGGATTGATGATGACAGCCATTATGATAGAAGATATGTACCTATTATTGATATGAAAAAGCTTAATAAAGATGAAATAAACGAGATAAGGAATACGACAGATACATCAGATGAAGTAAAGGTTGAAATGTCAAAAGTATATAGTGATGAAAAAAACATATATGTTTTTACAAAATCTACCATTAAAAATGATGATTCAGATGATGTATTAGTTCCAGATAATATTATAACTAGAAGATATGATATAAGAAATATAGATGGAACTCTAAAAATAATAACTATTAATATGGGAATTTATGATGAAAATACTGAAGAAAACCAAATTCAATTTAATAAATTTAATAATCAAAGTGTAGATTACAAATATACTTTTAATCCATTAACATAAACCAATGGCATAAACCAAGGGGACGGTTCTCTTGGTTGACACAAATAAAACCAAGAGAACCGTCCCCTTGGTCGAGGTTTCACACACTTACAACATTTCTTCCATAATATTATGAGCAAATTTTTTTGCTCTATCTTCAATATTTGGCACAGATAATATAGCGTCCTTATCGTTAGCAGTAGCCATGAGAGCAAAGTAGGGGGGAAGTCTAAAGGTTTTGTTGATATTTAATGCACTTATTAATTGTTTTGCTAAAGCGTCACTTCCTGAATGACCAGATACTATTATCGAATACATGGTTTTGTCGTAAAATTTAGTTTTTCTAAATAATGCTGTTAGTCTATTTATGACTGCTGTAAGATTTGCGGAAAGAGCATCATTGTAATTAGGACAAATCCATAAAAGAATATCTGCATCTAAAATAGCAGGATATATTTCTTCAACTATAAATCCACCATAAAAACAACTGCTTTGTTCACCGTAGTGTTTACAGGTTTTATATGGGCAACCAATGCAGTCATGTATTGTTCCGTTAGCTATATGTATTTCATTTATATCAATATCCTTTAAATGTTTTTTCACCATATCCCAGAGTCTCATTGTATTTGATGTATTTCTATTACTAGAGTGAAGTACTAATAATTTAGGCTTTTTATATGTTTGTTGAGGACTATATTTTATTAATCTATCTCCTAGGTTATAGCATGCTTCAATACAAGTATCTTCTAAAGATTTGTTAGTTATCTTTTGAAGTGTACGTAGGTTATTTAGTGACCCAGTTGCCTCAACAATAGGTCTACCTGGGAAACGACAGCCAAGAGAGTTTGCATGAAAAATAATATTTTGAGCTGCAGTTTTCGTAAATAGTTCACCGTTACTATGTATCAGTGCCGCACCTGTTGAACCGTAAAGAGAGTCTAATCCTTTATCATAAAGTTCATTTATGATTTTTGAAAGATTTATGCTAAAGCCTGATTTATCTAGTTCTGCAGTAAAGACTATTTTTTTATTTCTTAAATCAGGTAGATTATTACTATTGGTTATGACTTCAAAATTTCCTGCACTCATTATACTATTTATCATTTTTTCTAGCATTAAAGAGGGTTTATCTGCAACTATTATATAATTGCCTTTCATATAATTTCACCTAGCCTTTTATAGGTTAATTTAATCTTTTCATAAAGAGAAGAGGGTAAAACCAATCTTTCCAATTCTGTACCTGAGTGAGTCAATCTGTTTTTTGCACCCATATATACTCCTCCTAAAAAGGTGGAACTATAGTGCCACTGGCCACTAATGGTATACAATATTGACAATGATCCAGAAGAAAGAGCAGGTGCAATATATGGTTTAAATCCAGTTTTTCTAACTTCTAAATTTGCAGTAATAGTTTTTTGAGTAAGATATTCTGATATTTCTTCATTGTAGTTTTTTATACTATCAGCTACTATTAGATCTTTTCCATGAGGACCAAAAACTCTTCCTTCATTCAAAAAATGAGAAGTTTTTTTACTTTGTTTAGCATAGTAACAAGCCCTTGCATTCATAACTCCTAGTCCATAGCCTCTAATTTGTTCAGGAGCAAGGCCTTTGTAGTCTAAATTTCCATTTAAGTCCTTATTACTTTCATTAAATACCACTTTGCATAATAAATCTACAGGGTCAGAAACTACAGCAAAGATTCCTTTAAAATTTTTATCTCTTGCTAATTTTGCATATTCTTTTATTATTTTTGAATTACTTTCTAATTGAGCCATTCTCACATCCTTGATATTGCTTCCCACTGGAGGGACTCCGCGAGATGCACAAAAAACAAACATATCACAGTCAAATAATTCGTCATAAGAAATACCTTTTACATCAGGATAAGAATCTTTACTAAAAGGAGGAAGTATTTGATTCATCTCATATTCCCATCTCTTAACTTTATCTGGATTTCTATCATATATACCTATTGAATCAATGTGTTTACTACCCATTAGCCTTAATCCAGTTAAAAGCATTCCTCCTACATCTCCCAAAGCTAGTATGTTTATTTTCCACTTTTCTTTGAGAAATTCACGGTTAAGCATATCTTGCCAATTATCATAAGATGTATTTAAAGCTATAACTTGACGTGAATTAATTTTTGATTTTAACCATTGAGGTATATCTATATTGTGGTTATTATATTTTAACAACTCTATATCTTCTTTATTTACGTTTAAAAGAGAAGCATCTGAAATGCAAAAGCTTTTTCTAGATCTTCCAACAGGTAGTTTTACTAAATAATATAGTATACCATCATAATTTTTAGCAATTATTTCGTCTTTCTTTTCTAAATAATCGTATTTATGCTTAGAAAAGAGTATTTTGTTATCTATTGAATAATAATACATTATATTCACCTCTAAGATTTTCTAATGACTATATCTTCCATTCTTTTTAGTTGTTCTAGATCATTCTTTAGATATTCCGATACTTTAAGATTTAAGTCATATTTTATATGTTTTCCTCTATCAGGATATCTAGGGTTTTGTATAACTTTACCTAAATCCTTAAGAGTAAGATTTTTTTCATTAATTCTTTGATATTCAGATTCAATAGCAGTAAAAATGTCTATTGAATTTTCTATACATACTTTAGACAGATTAAATATTTTTTCATTTGATGTATTTTTGATAAATACTGGCGATGTATACGGCAATATAAAGTTTATTGATGGTAGTATATTTCTTTCTGGGAAAAAACCTCTCCATACTGTATCTCCACCAATATAAGGATATAAATCATTTTCATTAAACCAGACATTTAGATTAGGTATATAGTATGCGCTATCTACTTCCATATTATTTATCTCCATTAACTCTTTGCCTTTTCCTGTTAATATTCCGACAATAATTTTTTTAATTTCTATTTTCCATTTTTTTAACAAAGGCATTATAGCTTTTATTCTATATCCTTTGTTTAGAAGATCATCTACAAGAATAACAGGTCTATCAAAAGAATTGAGCATTTTAATTTGATTATTAAGATCCATATAATATGGAAATGGACCTATGTCAAATGAATTAATATCCGGTGCATACATCTTTTCTGTATGCATTGATTTTGTTACAGTATTTGGGATAATACGTCCGTTTAGTATTGTTCCAAATGGCACACACATATACTTTCCTAATTTTCTCGGTTTTAATTGTTTAGTAGGTACTTCATTAGTTTTGCAAATTTTACCTATTAAAATATCATAAAGTATTTCTTGGTCAAAAGATAGAACAAGATTTCCTGGATATAGCTGTGATATTGACTTTTGAAGTTTTTTTCTGGTTTGCTTAATAGTTTTTCGAATTTGTTCGTTGTAACCCAATGAATCTTTTAAAACATTTTCTAAATCTAGATTTAATGTACATGGTCTATTCATGTTAACAACGAAAACATTTTTATTTTCACTTTTAAATGAAAGCATTTCAAATCCAAAACATCGTAAAGTTTCTTGTAACTCAAATGGTGTACTTACAGGAAAATAATTTTTAAAAATCGCATAATTATAATCTTTTGCGATACAGTAAGTTAAAGTTTGATTTAAAATAATTTGATATGGATTATCTATTTTAATATTTTTATTGGCGAAGATACCGTCTATTACTATAATTCTTCCAGAAGCATTTTTTCTAATATATTCAGATATATTTTTATTTTTAAATTGAGAAAATATCATGGTTGATCTAAGCCAATGGAAAACAGAAAAATACAATATAGTATTTTTATTAATATCTTTTATTATCATTATTCTAGAATTTGGTATACTATTTACTTTTTTTAAGCATTGAAACATTTCATTACTGCCATCAAAAAAAGTTTTTGTTAAAGAAGATGCAATATCATCATCTATATATTCAATGACTTGAATATCTAAAGATTTTATTTGAACTAAAGATTTATACTGTGGTTCTCTAAGATATATTCCTTGTTCATATATATATTTTTGAGACAAAGGATCAATTAGTTCTGAGATATCTCTATTTTGGTCTATATATCTCCTAATTTGTGTTGAACTAATATCCTCATATTGAGGGGGAAGTGATAAGTTTATAATATTACCTTTTATTTTATTTAATGCTTTTTTTATTTCTATATCATCATTTTCTGATGATGATATGCTTTTTCTATTGAAAATAATATGTGGGAAATTGTGAATTGAATGTTCTTCTATAGCTTTCTTATATGATGAAGCGTTTAAAATAACATCACTTCCCACAACAATATATACATCTGCATTAGGAAATAAATCTTTAAGCATTTTTAAATCTTTAGGATTAGAGATATTTATAGGTATATCTTCTGGAAACAAATATATACCTAATTCATCAGCTATGGACATACTGATAATATTTCTTCTTAACTTATGAGGTTGAGTTCTTTTTGACCACGAAAATTCATCAACTGCCAAATATACTTCGAATCCTAAATCTCTTATTTCCTTGGCAATTTCTTTATGGCTAAGAGAAAAAGGATCAAATGTACCAGGGAAAAATGCTATTTTATTGTTTTGACTAATGTTTATTTTTCCTTTAAAGAAATTATAATCAGATATGAATCTGTATATATAATTTAATGAAACTGAATTATTTAAGAATAAAAGTTGATTTTCTTCCCTTTTTGGTAACAATGTAAGTATTTTTTTACATATAAGATTAAATATTTTATTTTTTTGTTCTAGACTAAGTTTTTGGGTATCAAATACTTCTTTTCCAATTATTCTGAAAGCTTCGTGTTTTATGTGTTGATTATAATTTATTAAGCCATTTAATAGTATACCAAGCATTTTAATAAGTCTGTTATCATAATCTTTTTCATCTTCTTTAAAATTACTTCTATATTTTGGATAATTTTGAATAGTAATTCCTACAGTTCTAAGTATTAAGAAAATAATTTGAGTATTAGATTGTTTTACTTTTTCAGAGAAATCATCAATTATTTCGTCTAATTCTGTTGGAGGCAGATAAAGTATTATTTGACCTAGATATTGGGGAATATATCTAGTAAACTGGTAACCTTGAATTTCTAATCCTCTTAATAACTCTACAGCTACGTCATTTCTTTTGTCTAGAGAAAGATATGGCATCATTTTTACCAATGCTTCTCCTGCATGATTGCGTACGCTTTCTATTGCACTTACTTTTATAAGATTGCAAAAATGCATTGCAGTATGAATTCCTGTTTTTTCAGGGTTTTTTATTGCTTCTTCTAAAAGAAGATGGATATGGATTTTTTTACTTACCCAATTGGTTGCACTTTTAAGATTAGTTAAAAAGATCTCTGAAATATTTTTATTATCTTTAATCCTACTTAATTGTATTTTATGAAATATTTCTCTACTAATATTAATTTCTTTAGCTATTTTATATTTCAAGAAATTTTCAGCAGGAAATGATGAAACTGGATTAATACAAAGCACATTTTTTAATTTATTTTCAAAATTACTATTTTTTTTATTTGAAATTAAATAATATGCAGCTTCTAAGGCACTTAATCTTATTTCAATATTTGTATTATTTAGCATATCAACAACGTAATCACAAAGCTTTTCAAAAGATTTATTACTAATATGGTTTAATGGAATATATTTGACTGTCTGTATATTATAAAATTGTGGTGATTGGTCATAATTTTGAGATTCATTGTAAAAGTTTAGTAGTATATCTACATATTTTGCAATTTTTTCTTTACGCGAGTTTTTAAAAACAGATGATATCATTACTTTAAGATTATATTTTATCCAGTCTCTGTGGACTTGTATCATTTTATGGTCTGGATTAAGAAATAAGGTTAGATATTTTTTAAAAAGTTTAAAACTAGTTATTGCAGGATTTTGAATTGAAGCATTTTGAGGTATTTCTTTCCTATATTCTTCGTCAAATAAAGCTATTAAAGTACCTATTAACTCTGCAGATTGCTTTCTGATGTCTTCATCTTTATGAACTAGCAATTCATATAGAAAACTAATTGTAATAACTTTTTGCCTTTGAGTTAAATATGTCGAGTATTCCTCAAATATCTGTAGATAACCTCTTAAATTGTTCCAATTATTTTCACTACGTGCCATATCAAGGATATTGTTTAGAGACTTTTCATCTATGAGCTTATTCATAAGATTTATATTGTGTTCAATAGAAAAATATTTAATATTATTAATTATTTCATTGCCTTGCATAAGAGAATAATATTTAATATTATTTTTTTTATTAGTAGTTTGGTTTAAATCAACACTTATACCTAAATCTATCATATAATCCTCGAAATCTTTAAGTTTAGCATATACACGTTTATATCTTTTTTCTTTTGTTTCATTTACATTATCTAATTTATTTAATACAATGTTGAAAGCTTCGCTTAAAGAAAAAATATGCATTTCATTTGAATTATTAACTTTTTTATTTTTAACTCTAAAATCAGAGTATATAAGTATAAGAGATTCAAGAGGAAGATTTTCTAATTCTAAATCCCATGTTGAGTGATTGGTAGCTATATGTCCGATATAAGGAATATTATGATTTTTAAACCATAAGTCTGTGTAATAGTAGTGAAGATATGGGACTCTTTTTAATTCTTCACCTTTACATCCAAATTTCCCAATATCATGTCCAGCAGCAGAGCCAGAGACAATACCTAAATCAACAGGCAACCCTATTTGTTTTAATTGTCTTGCAATATATACAGCTATGTAGTGAACTCCACTAATATGGTCTAGAGTATTATGTCCTGTTAATTCTTGATTTAATTTCATCATCTCATATACATAAAGATTATTAAAACATTTTTTAAATTTCTTGTACTCTTCTCTAAACCTAGAGTTAAATTCTTCTTCATTAGATATAAAGGTTAAAGGATATTTGCAGTAAAAATTATCAGGTGCAATAATATGTTCATACTTAGAAAATACCTTAGATGCTTCAAGATAAATGATGGCTCCTTTGTTTAGATTATTATCAAATACAATATCTACGGAAGAAGGAAAAGATTTGCTTACAGTAAATTGATATATATAATAGAGCCAGTCGTTACATTTACTACCTGAAACTGACTCTATCATATCCTTGCATAACTCTAAAATAGCTTTGCAACTAAAATCGCTGTTTTTTACCATTTCATTAATTATGGATAAAAAATCATTGCTAATTAGATTATATTCAATAGTTTTTCTAGATATATTATTACTATCTAATAAATCATTATTCAATAAGTTGCTTTTTAAAGCTTTGTAAATTTTTAATGGTAACATGTTATTCATTATATACCTCCAATATTTAAGATATTCTCGAGGCTATTGTCTTTCCAGTTTCAGTAGCTGCAATTCCTCCTAATGCAGTTTCTTTTAAAGTAGTTGGCAAAGAATTGCCAACTTTATACATTGCGTCTACTACTTCATCGAATGGAATTATGCTTTTTACTCCTGCAAGAGCAATATCAGCAGATATAAAAGCATTTACAACTCCAATGGCATTTCGTTTTATACATGGATGTTCAACTAGACCAGCAACAGGGTCACATACAAGACCTAATACGTTTTTCAGCGAAATACTAGCTGCATCTAGAGACATTTGAGGTGTTCCTCCGTACATTTCCACTAATGCAGCTGCAGCCATAGCAGCAGCTGAACCACATTCAGCTTGACAACCTCCTTGAGCTCCAGATACAGTAGCATTTTTTGCAATTATTTGACCTATGCCACTAGCAGTAAAGAGTGCATTTACCATTTCATCTTCACTTGCTGATAATACCTCTGCAGCTGTTACGATTGCAGCAGGTATAATGCCAGAAGAACCAGCAGTAGGTGCAGCTACTATTTTCCCCATAGCAGCATTAACTTCTGAAGTAGACATGGCTCTTGCTATAGCTTTGACAATTATATCACCAGATAGTGTTTTGCCTTTTTTTCTATATTCCTCTACTTTTTTTGCGTCACCACCTGATAAACCACTTACTGATTTTATATCGTTATTAAGTGCATAAGATGATGATTCAAACATTATTTTCAATCTTTCTTTCATCTTTTCTCTTATATAACTAATAGGTTTTTCTTGAAGTTCGCTTTCATATTCAATAACAATATTTGATATTTTTGTATTTCTTTTTATAGTTATTTCTAGCAATTCTTTACCAGTATTATACATTTCACTCTATCTCCTTTAAATATTTATTGCTTTTACGGATAGTACTTCTTGGATTTCATTAAGATCTGATATTAATTTTGATGTTATTTTACTATCTACTTCTATAATCATACATGCTCGTTTTCCTTTACCTTCTCTGCTTACTTTCATAGTTGCAATATTTATATTATTTGATGCTATAGTAGTAGTTATTTTACCTATTACTCCTTTTTTATCTATTTGATTAATGATAAGTGTGGAACTATTACCTGTGATTTCAACAGAATTTCCATTTATATTTGTTATAACAACATTTCCACCGCCAATAGAAGATCCTGTGACTTCCCCAATAATTTTTTCGTTGATATCTTTAAAAACAAACTTAACTGTGTTAGGATGTACATAACCTAAATCATCTTCTATGAATTTAATACCAATTTGATTTTCTTGAGCTAATCTTAAAGAATATTTTAAGTTTTCATCGTCAGGATCCATACCCATTATGCCTGCAACTAATGCTCTGTCAGTTCCATGACCTTTATATGTTTTAGCAAATGAACCATGAAGATGAAAATCAATGTATTTAAATTTTTCACTAATAATTACAGCAGCAAGTTTACCTAATTTAGCAGCACCTGCAGTATGAGAACTTGAAGGTCCGATCATCACAGGACCTAAAACGTCAAAAACACTATATTCTTTCATATTATTTTCCTTTCTTAATCATAGTTTAGTATTAATATTTTAGCATTTTACTTTGATTTTATCAATTAACGTAATAAGGAAATTTCACAGTAAAATAATTCAAGAAATTTTGAAAGTTATAAATTTTGACCTTGTAGTAATTATGCAATTTCCTTATAATAAAAAACACTAAAAGGGAATAATCTATTACCCTCCTAGTGTTATATCTTGTATATCATACCATTCTAAAGCTTGATATAAGTGTTCATCTTTATAGTCAGGCCAATAATCTTCAATAACATAAAAATCAGCATATACAGACTGTACTGGTAAAAAGCCACTTAATCTTCTTCTACCTCCCCAACGTATTATAAGGTCTACTCTGGAGATATCTTTTGATTTTATGGAATCATATATTGACTTATTTATTTTTTTTAAAAATAAATCTTTCAAATCCCATTGCCAACCGTAATTTACTAAAAAATTAATTTTAGTTTTGCCATTACCAAATACTTTCCTTGTTGTGTATGGGATTAACTCACGAGGAAACATTTTTGAATCTGTATTTCCTACTACGAGAAGAGACGCATTTTCATTAGAAAGCATTTTTACTGCATCTATACATGCTTGAGTAAATGCTCTTGTCTGTTCAGCCGGCCTTTTTGTATTGTCAACTGTAAAACCATAGTATGTCATTTCCTTTATACCTATTTTTTCACAAAGTTTAAATAGCTTTAATCCAGGAGTAAGACCGTTAGCGTAGCCTTTTTCTTTTGATAATCCATTTTTTAAAGCCCATCTTCTATTGCCATCTGGAATTATTCCTATATGATTTGGTATTCGCATTGTAACACTCCTTAAGTTATCTTTAGTGATATATACACTATTCATTATTACCATATACAAAAAAAATAATCTAATATAAAAAAAGAATCTCAGATTAGAGATTCTTTAATAGTTTTGTCTTTCTTTAATTATTATATATACTCCTAGCAGAACAAATATAGCAGGCCAGAATTTTTTTATATAATACCAATTAAAGTTAAACCAAGGAAATATATTTTTAAGTAAGAGGCTTGCACCTATAATTATTAAAATACTACCAAATAGAATAGCTCTATTTCCAACATTTCTACCTGAAAAATCATTATCACCTGTATATAGGTTTTCTGGAATTATTATAGTACATGTAATATAAACTATTATCGAAGTTATCGGTGAAGGGAGAGAAATTAGTATCCATATTAATCTTATAATAGTAGGATCTATATCAAAATATTCTCCGATTCCTCCACATACTCCACTTAATATTTGATTTGTAGATGAACGATATAATTTTCCTCTCATTTTATGCCCCCTTTACATGATAATAAAAGTTTATTAATATTATATCAAATTAGTATAAAAAAGAAATAAAATAATGTTTGATATAACACATACATTATTTTATGATATTATTTTAAATGAAAAATAAAATAGCAGGTGATAATATGTTCAATGTTGTGTCTGTAGTATTTAAATATATTTTTATTATAATTATGTATTTGTTCATTTACATTATAGTGAAAATGATTTATTTAGATATTAAAAATATGCAATTTTCAGGAGATGAAAAAAGTGCATATTTAAAACTTATTAATAGAAAAGATACATTACCTTTTAAGATAAGAGAGGTATATATGATAGATAAGTTACTTACAATAGGAAGAGCAAGGAATAATAATGTCATAATTAAAGACCCATATGTGTCGAAAGAGCATTCTCGTATTATATTAGATGAAAATAATTATTATATAGAAGATTTAGGAAGTGCAAATGGGACATATATAAATGGTGAAAAAATATTAGATGTTACAGTATTAAGCGATGGCGATAGAATAAGAATTGGCAATATAGAGTTTTTGTTTATACATAAAGAGGTGTAGAAATGAAACTTAAATTTTTTAATCATATTAAACCTCAACATTTATTAGTTTTAATAGATATTATGGGGTTATTACTATTAATTATGTACGAAAGACAAAATGCTAATAAAACTATATTGTTATTTGGATTACTATTGCTATTTACAATATATTTATCAAATATTATATTATTAAAAATTTCTTCAGGAGATCAGTATATTTTTTTGATAACTAGCATGCTTGTTAGCATAGGAGTAATAATGATTTATAGAATAGATCCTATGATGGGTATAAAGCAGATCTTGTGGTTTATTATAGGTATAGTTTTGTTCTTCTTCATATATTTATTTTTTTCAAAAAAAAGTTTATTGTACAAATTTAATAGCTTATATTTTTATTTTACAATGTCTGGCCTCTTGTTTTTAATAACAATAGTATATGGTTCTAAAATAAAGGGATCTGTAAACTGGATTAGATTTAACCATTTTAGTTTTCAACCTTCAGAAATAATTAAGATCTTATTTACTCTTTATTTAGCAAAATACTATTCTGAGGACAAAGATAGACACAATGAGTATTTGTTCAACGAGTATTTGTTCAACTTGAGCTGCTATGTATATTTTGTATTTCTCGTTATACAGAAGGATTTAGGTACAGCTGCTATTTTTTATCTTGTATACATGTCTATTATTTATATATATAGTAAGAACAGAAAAATAGTGTTTTTAAACATTATATTAGGGATTGTCTCTGCATTTACAAGTATTTTTGTATTTGATCATGTACAAAGGAGAATTGAAGCTTGGATAAACCCTTGGGCATCAATAAATGATAAAGGATATCAAATAACTCAATCATTATTTGCTATTTCAGAAGGAGGCTTTTTTGGAGTTGGAGTTGGAAGAGGACATCCAGAATTTATTCCAGAAGTTCATACAGATTTTATTTTTTCTGCAATATGCGAGGAAATGGGCGTATTTGTTGGAATATCGATAATTATCTTATTTTTGATACTTGCTTATAGAGGATTTAAGATAGCTTTAGAGCAAAATATTCTTTTTTATAGAATTATTGCTTTAGCAACAACATTGTTTTTGGGATACCAAGCTTTTATAATAATAGGAGGTACAATAAAAATGATACCATTAACAGGAGTAACATTACCATTTGTTAGTTATGGAGGGAGTTCAATGGTATCCAGCCTTGCGTCATTAGCATTATTACAGACTGCTTCTGAAGATATTGAATTAAGAGAGTGTGAGGATGATGAAGTTAGAGTCAAAGAGGATAATTAGATTATTGATATTCTTAATTATACTATTTATCAGTTTAATAGTATTTTTAAGTATTTTTGAAATATTCTTTTCCAATAAGATAAGATTTAATGAATATAATAAAAGAGTGTTTCTTTCCTTATTATACAATTTTTCAGTTTTTGGGTTTAACTATTTATGCAAATAAAACATAGAAGGCTTGAGATTAATAATGATTTATAAATAGTATGATTTATGCTTCAACCTATGTAATGAATGAATAGAGTAGAAGTTTAAGGGAATAATTTAAGTTTAGCTATTTTTATATTATTTCCTAAATTTATACAGTAGCAGTTTTAATGTTAAATTAATATAATAAATTAACTGGAGAAAAGGGGGTATCATCATGGCTTTTTCAAATAGAGAATTGTTAGCAAGGATAATTAAATGCGAAGCTGGTGGTGAAGGCGATACTGGAATGAAGGTCATATCATACCCCTGCAATATCCTAATCTATATCTTCAAGAAAACATCAAGTTTGAAGCCATTTTTGTCTGCATCTTTATCTTTTGTATAAACAACTTTATCGATGATACTTTTTAAAAATTCATTTTTCTGCTCTGGATTTAGTTCTGAATACAATGTCTTTATAAATTTAATAGAATTATTAATTTCAGGAATTATATTACTTTTCATGTTTTCTCTATTTTGTATTTCTATAATTTTTTTATCTAATTTTTTAATATCATTGTTAACTATAGTAATTTTTTGTGATAAAGTATTCATTCTATTTAAAAACGTATCATTATCATATATGCCTTGCTCTAATAAATCATATAATTTTTCTTTTTGTAGCTTAAGAGTATCAAGTTGTTTATTTTTTGTTTTTATAGCATCCTTTAATACATTAAGTTCTGTATTAGATAGTCTATTGTTATTTTCGTATTCAAAATTGAACTTTATTTTTTCTAATTCTTTTACTGTAATAGATAAAACTCTTTCTTCAACTAAATAGAGATAGCTTGATTTTACACCTCCACAACTTTTATAACACCTAAGAATATTAGGTTTGTTTTTATGTGACCTCATAGTCATTGTAGCACCACAGACTCCACATTTTACAATACCTGCAAGAGGATTTTTAAGTTGCCTATTGGTATGTAAATGTGGTACATATCTTTCTTTAGTTAACTCTTGAGCTTTGTAGAATGTTTTTTCATCGATTATAGGCTTATGTTTTCCCTCAAATATGGTCCAATCTTTTTTATCTCTGAAAGAGCTTGTTCTATTACCATTATCTAAATACTTATATTTACGTTTATTCCAAACGATTTTGCCGATATAAACAGGATTTTGAATTATCTTTCTTATAGTTGTTTTATCCCAATTAGTATTACCATGTTTATTGCATATTTTATTTTCCTTTAAGTAGTTGGCTATTTTAGTATCACCATAGCCTTCATTTACATATAAATCAAATATTAGTTTTACTACATTAGCTTGTTCTTTATTTATAGTCAAAGTTTTGTTTTCAACATCTCTATCATATCCATATGGAGCATAAGGACTGATATAATTTCCTTGTTCTAAACTTTTCATTCTGCCTCGCTGTAATCGTTTCTTGATAATTTTTAATTCTCTTCTGGCCATAAAAGCTTCAAACTCTGAATATTCTTCATCAAATTCATTATCTAAATCATAAATTTTATTTGGTGTAATTATCTTAGTATTATATTCCTTAAATGTTTCAAGAATAAGACCTTGTTCTCTCATATTACCTCTACCAAGTCTATCTATATCCATGACTAACACAGCGTCGTATTTATTATCTTCAACTTCACGTAATAACTCTAGCATCTTTGGCCTTCTAGTGATTGATTCACCTGAAATAATTTCTTCTTTTATATCTAAAATATTGTAATTATACTTTTGTGCATAAGCTAATAAAGTTGTTTTATGCTTGCTCAAAACTTCTTCAACGGATAAATTTTCTTCAGCTCTTGACTTTCTCAAATAAATACATACATTCATTATTTATCACCTAGCCATATAATTTCAATTGAATTATATTGTTTCTATTATAAAAAGAAAAGTCGACAAAATATAGTTCTTTAATTAGTAATTTATTTCTAATAAATTATAATTATTACTATGCTTATAGTTTATCTTGCTAAAACAAAGATAAAATGTTATCTTTTAAAAAAGAATATATATTCGATTTCGCCGCTGAAAGTTTTTTAGGAGGAATATGTATGGACAGCTTAATTCGTTTTTTAAAAGACAAAAGCAATCTTACAGATGATGAAATAGATAAGTACATAGAGATATTAATACAAAAGATTAAGAAGCAAGGGCAGCAAAATATATTTAATAATACATAAAAGACTTTAGGCAAGATATACTTAATGATAGAAATAAAATGTGTTATAAGTAATTATTCTCTGTTATTAAATATCTGGATAGATGATGAAAACAAAGAAGGATTTTTAAATTAAATGTAGAAATATTTTCAAAGTAGGAGTAGAAATGACACTAAAAAATAGTTTGTCGACCCTCTGTGATGCAAAAACCCCTAGGGGTCGACAAATCGAAATTATCTTCAAACCCTGATAAGTACTAGAAGTAATTTTTTAAAATGAAAATCTATAAAAATATAAATGGCTATTTTTACACCAAACTGATGGGTTTTAATCGGACCACAGTGGAATTGAAATTCTTTTTACTAGAAGCAGGAACTCTTCCCCCATTATCGTTTTAATCGGACCACAGTGGAATTTTTCTATTTTTGCGGGATTTTTATTGATAATAACATATTATAATAAAGGTTGATAAAGTAATTGCTACAAAAAAAGAAAAGCTAGATGGTAATCATATGTATGGCTTTATTCGAAGGTAAGATAAAGAATAGTTGACTCTTATTAATTAGTAGGAGCAGTTACTTATTATTTAGATTCTCAAATCGCAACAGAATATTTTGAAGTAACTTTTCAATTTTTTAAGAGGGAATATTACCTTTTTTTTGAAAGGAGAACTAGCTGATGGCGATAAAAAATAGAACGTTGATAATAGTACTTGTTTTAGTAAGTATTTTTTTTCTACTAACAACTATAATGTTATTTAAAGATAATTATGAAGTAAAAAAAGAACTGGGATCATATTATTATCATTCTATGGGATATTTGATGTATGGTATACCAAAGGAGATTATAAATTCTCTAGAAGATGAGAAAAATGATGTGGATTTGTTAATCATAGATACTAATAATTATTATAATTCTCGAAAAAATGTTAAGTACTTGTACTTGTATTTGCCTAAGCTAGAAGATTTCTCATGGGAAGTATATCAAGATTTACTGAGGTTAATTAAGATGAAATCAGACAACGAACCTTTAAAAGAAAGAGAACAATTAAAAAATAAGATAATTGAGGATCTTAGAAAAAGTATGAATGTATTTGAAGATTTAGAAGAAATAATAGGTGGTACTAGTAAACCAAACAAATGGTTTGAGAAACTGAACAAACCAAGTAAAGATATTTTAATGTTATTTGAGAATTATCTATAGAAGCTGATTAAATATACTTTTAATCTTAATAAAAGCCATGATTAGTTTTATGCTAATTTAACTCGTTGTACTATATAAAATAAACACCCAATAATAAAAATACCGTAATGTATAAAATAAGACTGGTTTTAAAAATTTAGAATTAATGTATATATGGATTATATATCCAAATATTTGCTCCTTATAGAGACTTAGCTTTGACCATATTTAGATCAAGCAACTTATAAAATAAGTAAAGTATAAAAATGTCGTCGACCCCCAATAGCGTAAAAACCCTTGGGGATCGACGACATTTTTATATTTTAAAGTAAATTGCCTTAAGATTAAGTGATTACAATAAATATGATCATTTTTTAGATATAAAAGTCAAAGAAAATTATGGTAAAAATAAAATTGACAAAAAATTAAAAACTTGATAAAATCAATGTATGTAATGGGTTATTATTCTACCTATGAGGAATTGAAATTATTGCAAGATGGCACAATCAACAGATCCAGCACAACTGTTATTATTCTACCTATGAGGAATTGAAATGTCAACTTGCAAACAAGATAGAACAAATTGAAGTTGGAGTTATTATTCTACCTATGAGGAATTGAAATAAGAAATTTCCTTTTCATTTGACTATGATACGAAGAGTTATTATTCTACCTATGAGGAATTGAAATCAACGTAGAACCGCCGAAAGAATTGATAGATAAAGGAGTTATTATTCTACCTATGAGGAATTGAAATCCTACATCTGTATTTATAACAACCTCCAATTGCGCAGTTATTATTCTACCTATGAGGAATTGAAATCTCGTTCCATCAGTTCCACTTATGCTCTGCAAAAAAGTTATTATTCTACCTATGAGGAATTGAAATTTCCCAAATGTAATATTTACTGAAAATCCATTTTCCTGTTATTATTCTACCTATGAGGAATTGAAATTAGAAAATTTCTTTCTGTTTCTGCATACCTAAAGCGTTATTATTCTACCTATGAGGAATTGAAATTGTAAATACTCGGGAACTTCTGAAACTTAATAAGACAAGTTATTATTCTACCTATGAGGAATTGAAATCTAGTGAGGATTTGAAAAAAATGATTTCTGAGTTTGAGGGTTATTATTCTACCTATGAGGAATTGAAACAAGTCATCTAATCTTGACTCATACATTAAGTCTTTGATGGTTATTATTCTACCTATGAGGAATTGAAACAGTATAAGATACCAAACGATGTAGAGGAAATCCTTAAGTTATTATTCTACCTATGAGGAATTGAAACCATACTCCCTATAGGGACAAAATTCAAGACTAGAATGTTATTATTCTACCTATGAGGAATTGAAACTAGGTTTGTTTGTAGTTGAAATAGCTATGTATTTTATTGTTATTATTCTACCTATGAGGAATTGAAACTGGAACAATCTCTGTTTTTCGTTCGGCTCATATTTCAGTTATTATTCTACCTATGAGGAATTGAAACGGTTTACAAGCACTTCTTTTTCTATTCTCTCTTTGTGTTATTATTCTACCTATGAGGAATTGAAACTGCAGCATAGAAAAGAAAGGGAACTCCTATATTCTGTTATTATTCTACCTATGAGGAATTGAAACATGGCTATACTGACACAATCACTGTTTTCAGGCTTGGTTATTATTCTACCTATGAGGAATTGAAACTCATCAATGGTTGCATCTGCCACAGTAGTAGTTTGCATGTTATTATTCTACCTATGAGGAATTGAAACTATAATGATTCTGAAATAAAAGTAAAAGCAATAGAAGGGTTATTATTCTACCTATGAGGAATTGAAACAATTTAATTTGCAATTATTTGCGTTAGAAGATTTATTTGTTATTATTCTACCTATGAGGAATTGAAACTGGGAACAGTTTCATAGGAAAAATGGAAAGCCGATAGTTATTATTCTACCTATGAGGAATTGAAACATTCTTTTCTATGCTCATCATTAGAGTAGAGATAAAGTTATTATTCTACCTATGAGGAATTGAAACCTTCTAAGGCTATCTCTGTTCTTTTATGGAGGTCGGAGTTATTATTCTACCTATGAGGAATTGAAACGCAGGAACTAAACAAGCCACACACTCCAACCAGCTAAGTTATTATTCTACCTATGAGGAATTGAAACTAATTGAAAAGAGTTTCTAAACGGGACAAATGGAGGTTATTATTCTACCTATGAGGAATTGAAACTTGTATGTATTGTCAAGAAAATTTATGCTTAAATTGCAAGTTATTATTCTACCTATGAGGAATTGAAACAAGAAGGTGGTAAAAATAAATAATTTTCAAGATAGTTGTTATTATTCTACCTATGAGGAATTGAAACTTTCCTATATACCATGGGGGTCTGCTTTAGAGTATCTTGTTATTATTCTACCTATGAGGAATTGAAACATAATTTTTTAAATTCTGTATTTTACAATAATTTATCGTTATTATTCTACCTATGAGGAATTGAAACTATTCTTTTTTAGTTAGGTTGCACAATGTGCAACCTGTGTTATTATTCTACCTATGAGGAATTGAAACTCAACAAATTGTTTGTAAAGCCTAATTGTTTGTTTTCGTTATTATTCTACCTATGAGGAATTGAAACTGCTGATAGTTCCTATATTTCTACCTTTTGATATATCCCAGTTATTATTCTACCTATGAGGAATTGAAACCTTGATACTGTGTTTTCATTTTGACTATCACTACTACTGTTATTATTCTACCTATGAGGAATTGAAACATACCAGGTACTAAATAATAATCTAGATCTCCAACAAGTTATTATTCTACCTATGAGGAATTGAAACCGTTGTAGAGTATATGTCTTACTGCGTTTTTATCACCGTTATTATTCTACCTATGAGGAATTGAAACACATCTATACATAATCTCTTTTCACTCTCTGATTCAAAAAGTTATTATTCTACCTATGAGGAATTGAAACGTAAACTTGTACCAACTTCAAAAGAAGCAGGTCCAGGTTATTATTCTACCTATGAGGAATTGAAACCTCATCTACTCCACCACCCTAATATTTACTGTTTCAGGGTTATTATTCTACCTATGAGGAATTGAAACTATCCTGTTTCGATATGTTGCATTGTAGCTGTTTTGTAGGTTATTATTCTACCTATGAGGAATTGAAACAATTTCAAAAAGATTTTGCCGAGTATTTAGGACTTAGTGTTATTATTCTACCTATGAGGAATTGAAACTATATAATTTCAAGATTTAGATTAGCAGAAGCATAAGTTATTATTCTACCTATGAGGAATTGAAACTCTAACATAATATCACCTTCAATCCAAATTTAGAGGTTATTATTCTACCTATGAGGAATTGAAACGCAGGATAAATTCTACCAATTTTATTTTTGTTTTTATCGTTATTATTCTACCTATGAGGAATTGAAACTAGCTTTCAGATGTATCAAAAGCTGCTGTCAAACTAAGTTATTATTCTACCTATGAGGAATTGAAACTCTAACATAATATCACCTTCAATCCAAATTTAGAGGTTATTATTCTACCTATGAGGAATTGAAACGCAGGATAAATTCTACCAATTTTATTTTTGTTTTTATCGTTATTATTCTACCTATGAGGAATTGAAACTAGCTTTCAGATGTATCAAAAGCTGCTGTCAAACTAAGTTATTATTCTACCTATGAGGAATTGAAACATATGTATAGGTCATGAAAATGTAACGGTCGCTTTTTGTTATTATTCTACCTATGAGGAATTGAAACTCTTAACTTTATAACCATTTTTATCAGTAGTATATATCGTTATTATTCTACCTATGAGGAATTGAAACCAGGTAGAGCATAAATCTAGTGCTTTCACTTATAACGTTATTATTCTACCTATGAGGAATTGAAACAATAATTTTCTCTTATGTATTTTGCTACATATAATATGTTATTATTCTACCTATGAGGAATTTAAATGGTAATTGAAACTAGATATATTTTTTATTCTAATGTTTTAGATACACCTGGTAAATTCCTTGAATAGTAATAGATTTTCTAATATATACTTTATTTGAAGTAGAGAAAACAGAATAATCTAGATTTTTTATTTCAAGAATAGAAGACACAATAGATAAATGATTTCTTATTGTTTTTGTTGCAGTCATTTCAATTACACCATTTCTTAATACAAAACATATATATGTGTTTTTATTCTTTAAATTAGCTCTACTTGATGAAATTATGAACATTCTGTGTTCTTTAATGCTTGTAATAGAATAATTATAATCAAAATTAATAAACTTATAGTGAAATATAAAAAAAGTCGTCGCCTTCCAATGGTGTAAAAACCTTTGAAGACTAACGACATTTTGTATTTTAATTAAATACTTTAAGTTTGAGCTTCTATAGGGAATATATTTGTTTTTTAGATATGAAATTCTAAGAAAAATATGGTAAAAGTAAAATTGACAAAAGATTAAAAACTTAATAAAATCAATATGTGTAATGAAATTATTATTATACATATGAGGATTTAAATGAGGAGTTGGCACAACGGTGGTAATTATATTTATAATATTAGTAATACTTGCTTTTATTAAATTTCTATATGAAGAAGTTCAAGAAACAGGTGGTTTTAAAAAGTGGGTGAAAGATATAGATAAGAAGTAATTTTTATTTATCCATAATTATTAATATGCTATCTATGAAAATACTGTATATTTGAAAAACAATAATTATTTTATATTTTATTAATAATACTTAGCTGAATGTATAATGAAAATAAAGAAGGATTTTTAAATAAAATGTAGAAATATTTTCAAAGTAGGAGTAGAAATGACACTAAAAAATAGTTTGTCGACCCTCTGTGATGCAAAAACCCCTAGGGGTCGACAAATCGAAATTATCTTCAAACCCTGATAAGTACTAGAAGTAATTTTTTAAAATGAAAATCTATAAAAATATAAATGGCTATTTTTACAGCAAATTGATGGGGTTTTAATCGGACCACGGTGGAATTGAAATTTCCTAAATTAGTAGGTTCAAAACTATTAAATACTACCGTTTTAATCGGACCACGGTGGAATTGAAATACTTTAAGAAATCCCAGAACTCATTTAATACCTTTGTGTTTTAATCGGACCACAGTGGAATTGAAATAATGCTAATCCTTGATAAACATAGACATTTTGTATTTTGAATTAAATTACCATGAGATTAAGCTTTTTCAATGAATATACTTATTAGATATAAAAGCTAAAGAAAAATATTGTAAAATAAAATTGACAACAAGCTAAAAACTTGATAATATCAATACATGTAAAGTATTACTATTCTACCTATAAGGAATTGAAACAAGAATGCGTCTATAGTATTGTGGCTATGGATATCCAGTTATTATTTTACTATGAGGGATTGAAACTAAAATTATATTTTATTTATGATTATTTAAATGAATGAAAAAGTAAAGGCTCTTTGTCAATATTTGGGGTGGGATTTTTTTAAATCACACTCCATTACTATTTTTAGCTCTAATTTTTGCATTTGGTTGAGGAGGATAAAGCTATACGTATTTTTGGGTGCACTTAAATAAACCTAGCTAAAATGTAGGTTTCATATAGGTATTTACTTTTTAGATATTTATCTAGTACAGTGAAGAATCCTATTACGGAACCTATGAAAGTTTTTAAGCCCAAAAGATATTCGTTTCAATACCTTAATCTTATTATTAAAACCTTCAGTTGGACTATTAGTATAACCATATTTAAAAGCATTTTTAATCTCTTTATACCATCTTCTATATGTAGCTGCACATTTTTCAAACTCTGGTATTCCAGAGTTTTCTGCATTTTCAATCCATTGAGCAAATTCTGTACATTGATAAGAATATTTATTGCTTTGACAGATTTCATAAAACCACTCTTTAAGCTTATGGGCAATACGTAAGTCATCATTATATAAAAGCATTAAATCAACAGCTTCTTTATTCTCATTCTTAAGCTTATAGTAACGAGTTAGAATTAATTTTCTGCTTCGCTTATAATATTTTCTAAGGGTGGTAGACATAGATTTCTGAATACGCTTTCTCACATTTTCAATAGCCCAAGTTACATGCCTAATAAAGTGGTATTTATCAATAATAATTTTAGCTTTAGGGAAAAACACTTTGGCTAAGTCAACGTAAGGCTGCCACATGTCACAGACGAAGAACTTTACCTTATTTCTTTCCTTACGAGAAAATCGCCTAAAATAGCTTACAAGGGCACTTTGATACCTATTAGGAATAATATCTAAAACCTTATTTTTTTCCCCATCAACAAGAATACATTGATATTTTCCAGTCTCTGCATTACCTTTAAATTCATCAATACAAAGAACCTTAGGTAATGTAGGAACATCATAATTAACATAATTAAAAATACGAATAACAGTAGAAACAGAAACATTGGCAACTTTAGCTACAGAAGTTAGGCTAGTTAACTTAGTAAGCTCTTGACAAATAAAAAATGCCAACCGGTTAGTCATGCGGTGATAGCGAGGCAGAAAGTCATAAGACTCATAAAATCTCTTTCCACAAGAGCAAACATATCTTCTTTTACGAAGCACAAGGTAGGTGTGCTTAAACTGAAAAGGCAAATCCTTAATTGTTTGTTCTCTATAATCGTGAATTTTAGAAGTTTTAGCACCACAAGCAGGACAAGTATGTTCTTTTGGATCGGTTGTAATATGGATTTTAACAAAAGAATCACCATGTGATATTTTAGTTATTTCTTAGAGTATAATTTTAGTAGGCAAAAACAACAAAAATGAAAAAGATGCCCGAAAGCACCTTTAACATATATGAATCATCCAATATAATAGTAATTAATAAGAAAACTATAAAAGGGATGATTACATGTATAATATAAGTTTAGATGAAAAAGAAATTAATTTCAAGAACTTAGAGAAAATTATATATAAGCTTGTATGCCGACAGGCATGTGAAATGCTCGTAGAGCTATTAGAAAAATTAGATAATAAATTAATGAAAGAAAGAGATAAAGAAGAATATAGAAATAAAGGATTAAAGAAAACTACCATAAAAACAATAATGGGCGAAATTGAATATAAACGTAGAATATATCAATATACTACACAAGAGGGTAAAAGAGGTTACAAATGCCTTTTAGATGAATACTTAAAAATGGAAACCATAGGACATATATCTACAAATCTAGTAGAAAAAATAGTAGATCTAGCAACAGATGAATCATATAGAAAAACAGCAAATAAAATAACAGAAATGACAAACCAAAGTATAAGTCATTCAGCAGCTTGGAACATAATACAAAACTTAGGAGAACAACTAAAACAAAAAGAAAAACACGAAATAAAATTAAACAACGAAGAAAAATTACAAGGCAAAAAAGAAACAAAAATATTGTTTGAAGAAATGGATGGAGTGTGGATAAATATCCAAGGTAAAGATAAAAAGACTAAGGGAAAAGAGAAAAAAGAACTAAAATTAGGAATTTTTTATGAAGGCTGGGAGAAGAAGCATGAGAAAAAAGATAGATATGTACTAAAGAACAAAAAAGCATATGCAAGCTTTGGAAGTAGTAAAGAATTTAGAAAACTAAGACAAGCCAAAATAGCGAAACAATATAATACTGACGAAATAGAAACAAAAATAGTAAATGGAGATGGAGCAAACTGGATAAAAGAAGTTATAAAAGAAGACAATTCACACTTTCAATTAGATCCATTTCATAGAAATCAAGCAGTACTTAAGAACATAGAAGATAAGAAAAAGGCAAAAGAAATAATAAAGAAACTAAGCAATGGTAACATAGAAGAAGGATTAGAAATGATAACAAAACTAATGATAGAAAACAATGATAATCAAAAGAAAATGAAGAAATTACAGGCACTATATAATTACCTAGTAAACAACAAAGAAGGGATAGTGCTCTACAAACTTCGCCCAGACATAAATATGCCGCAACCACCAGAAGGAATTAAATATAGAAATCTAGGAACAATGGAACATAGCATATGTGATATATTAGCACAAAGGATGAAAGGGAATAAAACAAGTTGGTCAATACAAGGAGCCAGTAACTTAGCCAAGATACTAGCAGAAAAAGCAAGCAAAGAATTAGCAACAACAATAAAATCACTACTGAACAAAGAAATAAAAGAAGAAAAGCTTGAAGAAATAATAGAAAAAGTAGGATTAACAGCAGCAGAAGTAAATAAAAAGCCAAAGAAAAGCAAGATATACAAACACAAAAGAGCAAGCATGCCATTTAGTCAATGTTCAGTAACTAACGGAAGAAAAGCCATAAAGGACATGTTAGGTTGCAAATGTGCAAGTCAAATGAACCTAAGTTTTTAATATCTAATATATTATATAACTTAAAAGAATAAGCTAACATACGATACCTATGCTCTAATATAAGCCTAAAAAAATACAACATAATAGAGCATTAATACTGATGAATAAATAGAATTAGACCTAAAAATAGGGCTCTCAGACTTATTGTTATTCTATAATCATAAGTCTAGTATTATAGAATAACAATTTTGAAATCATTGTAAAGTATATGTAAATTTATTTTTAAAATTGTAGAAAGTATAAATAGAATACTCTTGCCCTATCGGGCATAAAAACATAATTAAAACAGCAAAATTGGATGATTAAATTTAAAAATAATAATTTTGCCAACTTTTACTTGACAGTATCTAGTTATTTTAACCCCTTCTAAATTTAATAATTGTGTGATAAAATTAGATTGCACTTGTGAATAAACCTCCTTTGTATGTTGTTTTTTCCAATTAACATTTTAGCAGGTTTATTTCGCAAGTGCATTATATTTTGGGAAAATAAATGTTAGGGCACATCTTTCTCTACCCCAACATTTATTATAGAACCAAAGTAAAAAGCAACTCATATATACTTAATATTAAGTTATATATGAGTTGCTTTTTTATTAAGCAAAACTACCATATGCGCTAAAATTATGAAAGGATTTTCATCTATTATGTAGAATATAGTAAAATTAAAGTATAAATTATAAAATAACATAGAATTATATCAAAAAATCAGTAAAGGAGTTACTTATGTGTAAAGAAAATATACCATTATCTACGCATATATTCATGTTTCCATTTAAATATGAAAAATTAACGTTGAAAGGTGATAATACGAATAAAACAAAATCACAAAAACATGACAAGACTTATAAGAGCAGAATCAATATAGAAGATATTAGTAACAAGCTTAATGCTAATAATTGGGAGAGCATTGACTACACTGTTAAAGATAATTTTGACTATGGGTGTTATATGTATTTTTATCCTTTTGTTAGAAGAGCTGTGCTAAGCGATGTAAAAAATGAAGAAGACCTTGATGAATGTGTAGTAAAGAATTATGAATATAAATTTAAAAAAGGATATTATTGTATAGAATTAAAAAAAGGACAAAAATACCAATTAAAGCTTAATTCAATTAAACTAAAATTATTTAATACTGGAGTAGGAATATTGTCATTTGAAGCAGAAAATCATCGAGAATTTGATGGTTATGAATCTGCAGTTGAAGATGTACTTAATATAAATGATTTTGGTAGAAGAATATACCCTCAATTTTATCCTATAGATGCAGCAAAAAATAATTTCTTAGCAGATAAATTATCTATTATACTCTATGATGAAAATAATATTGAACGAACAATAGAGGAAGATTTTAAATCATTATTTCATATACCTAAAGATGAAAAATGTCAAAAATGTAGGAAACCAAATGAGTATGTATATATATCAAAAACTATTATGGATCTTTTAGGTAAAGATAACTTTACTTACACAACAGATACTAAAAATGAAGGGAAAATTTTAATCACACCTATTATAGATGACCGAATGTTCGTTATAAGTTTTGTTAATAATCAGATTGTATCTTCAACAATAACAAGTAATTTACAAGACAATAAAGACTGGGCAAAATATATATTTGTTGATAATAGTGAGTTGACTATACAAAATGATGATATGATGAAAAAGTTAATTGATAAACATACATATAAAAGATGGCTAAACTATGGAACAATATATGGCATAACGAGATATTCTTTTGTAGGAGTTGCTGGTAATGGCATCTTTCCAGAGCAAATTTTAAGAAACCATTTTAGGACTATGTATTATGAGATGGTGAGTCTAGCATTAGCTGTAAGAGCCTCAATTATTAGTTTTTCAGATGAAGCTGCAAGTATATCAGCACTTAAAATAGATAAAGATAACATATGTGAAGAAAAACTAGTATCAAAAATAGATGACCTTTACAAAAGATATATAGAATTTGTAAATAGATTGTATTTTAAAGAAGTTACTGCACAAGAGCAAGGAATAGAATTGTATAATATTTTAATAAAATCTATGAACATTGAAAGAGATATAAAAGATTTAAACGATGAAATAGAAAAATTATACAATTATGCAACTTTAAAATCAGAGAAAAATACTAATGAAAAAATTAATTTATTAGCTATATTAGGAGCATTGCTTGCTATACCATCTTTCTTTACGGGTTTTTTTGGAATTAATATTTTTAACAAACCTATTGAAATGATTAATTGGTATAAAAGTAGTGTAGGTGCTAGCTGGTTCTATATATATATTATATTCCCAGTTTGTATATTTTACTTAATCTTTAAGGACTATTTATCTATCAAGAAGAGTATTGGGAAAATAAAACAAAGTATTTCAAGTAATATAACTAAAAAAGATAAAGTAATTATTATTGTATTAATTGTTTTTTTTATTATTTCCTTTAAATATTTACATAAATAAACAATGAAGGGCTGATATAATGAAAATATTATGCTTTGACGCAGAAAGTGACGGGCTTTATGGTGATATTTTTGCTGTAGGAGCAGTAGTCATTGATGGCTATAAGGAAATAGATAATTTTAATGGATTTTCCCAAATTTCAAATATAAAAGATAAGTGGGTAATACAAAATGTATTACCTTTTATTAAAAATATGAAAGAATATACCACAAGATATGAATTAAGGCAAGAGTTTTGGGAATTTTATATCAAGTACAAAGAAGACTGTTTAATAGTTGCAGATTGTCCTTACCCAGTTGAATATAATTTGCTAAGACAATGTGTAGAAGATGATTATGATAATAGAAAATGGTTAGGGCCATATCCTATCATTGATGTGGCATCAGTTTTGTTTACAAAAGGCATTGACCCATTAAAAGAAAGAAGTAAAATAATAGGAAATGATAAAACAATAAAGCATAATCCTTTAGAAGACGCCAGAGTTTCAGCTAGAGTATTAATTGACATATTAGGATTATAAAATATTATTTTGCAGAGGTGATTTAAATGAGCGACAAAGATTTTAAGTTACATAGGCTTAAGGTAAATATTAAGCAGCATACACCTATGATCCATTTTCAACATGAACAAGGAAATGCAACTATAAGAATGACAGAACTTAAACCAAAGCTTGATAAATTTATTTATAAAAAGTGTTTTCAATCAAGTGGAAACAGTGATTACTATAAATATCTAGTAGGGTATAATGGGAAAACTGCAGAAGACAAATATAAAGATAGCAATTTTACAGCTTTTGATTACAGGGTTAGGGTGCAAAATATTAAAAAACCAATAGACCCTAAAGATATAAATAGAAAAGATTTTCCGCTTTATTTTGGAAATATGGGCAAAACTGATAATAATAAGAAGTTTACATATTGCGACAACCTGGATTTAATATTTACATCAAAACATGAAGAAATCCTAGAAAAGATAATTTCTGTATTACCAGAGTTTTTTATGAAAACTAATTTTGGGACAAGACAATCTAAAGGATTTGGTTCTTTTTTTATAAGCAATAACAATGTTTATTATTTAGATGGTCGTCAATGTAAGTTTAAAGATGTAGATAAAGTAAAAAAACTAACATATCAATTTTCGGTTAAAAAGAACAGAAATAGTGACAAATTTGAAAACTTCAAA
The DNA here is from genome assembly GCF_055378355.1 of Brassicibacter thermophilus. Taxonomy (NCBI): domain Bacteria; kingdom Bacillati; phylum Bacillota; class Tissierellia; order Tissierellales; family Thermohalobacteraceae; genus Brassicibacter; species Brassicibacter thermophilus. The sequence goes on from NZ_AP042446.1 coordinate 1,483,187, forward strand.
AAAGTATTTATGGAGATAGATACTTTTTATAATTCTCTTAGAAGGGGATTAAATGGCAACAAAATTGACCCATTTATAAAAGAATATAGCAGTAGTAAAGGAATACGCTGGGATAAAGATGAGATAAAGGACAAGCTATCTAGAAATAAAAATACAAATAGTGATTTAGAACCTAGACTTATGAAAGATTTATTTGGACTATCTGTATCTGAAAATTGGAGAATGCAAAATACAACAATTACAAAAAAACATTCAAATAATAATATAGAAAGATTTCAATCGCCGATTTTCTTTAAAATATTAGATGAAGGTGATAAATTTATAGTACACTTTGAAGCTAGGAAAATACCTGAAGAGTATTTAGGTGAAGAATTTGAGATAAATATAATAAATAAAAATAATAAAAATGATAAAAAAACTTTAAGATTAAAAACCCCAGAAGAGTTTGATTTTGATGAATTTTTTAAATATGTACTAAATAAAAAAACATATCCAGGGAAAGTAAGACAGATATTTGAAGATATAAAAAGTAACATGAAAGGATGATAAATATGTCTAAATACATAGGACTGACTATAGGCCCTATAGCTAAGACTATGAGTTCTGCAAAAGACACTGGTCAATTATGGGGTAGTAGTTATATATTTTCATATATAATGAAAAAAATAATAGAGAAATTGAAGGACTGTAGAGAATTTGTTATTCCTTATGTTGATGATAAAGAACTATTTATAGGTAAAAATGAAATAGGGCTGTTTTCAGACAGAATGATATTTAAAACTGAAGCTGCAGACAATGATATGAGGAAATTAAAAGATATAATTGATGAAATTTTAGATGAATTAGCAAATGATTTTTCATCACTGTTAAAAGTTGAAAAAAGTACAATAAAAGAATATTTAGAAAAATATTTTAAAATATATTATCTTGCAGCTGAAATAATAGACAATCCGATAATTGAAATGAATAATTATTTAGATTCAATAGAATTAATGGAAAATTATGTTGCTAGGGAAACACGTAATTATTTAATGGATGCATTAACAAATGACAATATTAAGAAAAGTATTCTATTTAAAGACGCTTTTGAAAATACAAATTCAAGGTATATTAGATCAATTGAAGAAATAGCTTCAGAGGATTTATTAAAGTTAATTGGCAATAAGGATAAATTTATAGTTAAGAAAGAAGATAGAGAAGATATAAACTCATCATTTGTATACAATGAAATATTTAATCAATTAAAAGAAAATGGAAAAGAAGAGTATTTTAAAAAACATTATAAATACATAGCTATTGTTCAAGCTGATGGGGATAATATAGGTAAGTTAATTAAATCGCTTGATACAGATAAAAAAAGAAGGGATTTTTCAAAAGATTTATTAGAATTTGCAAAATCAGCTCATGAAATTATAAAAGAACATAATGGTATGACAATATATGCTGGTGGAGACGATTTGCTGTTTTTTGCACCAGTTGTTAGCGATAAACGTAATATATTTGATTTGATAAATTGTATATCTAATTGCTTTGATGGTATATTTTCAAAATACCCAGTAAAACCTACCATGTCATTTGGATTATCAATAGTTTATTATAAATATCCTCTATATGAGTCTCTTGAAAAAACAAGAAACTTATTATTTGGCGTAGCAAAAAAATATAAGTTTGAGGATAGTAAGGAAATAGAAAAGAATGCTATAGCTTTTGAAGTAATAAAACATAGTGGACAAGGGTTTGGCTGTACCTTTGGAAAAAGCAGTAAGGAATATGAGGAATTTTTAAAACTTTTAGCTGCTTACTGTGATGGTGAGAAGACTATTGCTTCTATGTACCATATTTTAAATAATGATGAGCTTCTATTTAAAACTTTACATAATTCTAAAAATATTGATGAGAGATTAGATAATTATTTTAATAATAAGTTTATTAAAGATGTTCACGAAACACCTGAAATAAAAGAATTTATAAAATCAACAAAGCAAGTAATAAAAGTTATTTTAAAAGAAAATATTAGTTTTGCTGAAAAGGTAAAGAAAATAAATGCCATTCTACTGACTATAAGATTTTTTAATGAAAATGGTGGTGACGAATAATGAGATATTTAATAAAGCTAGAGCCTATAGAGAGTTTTTTCTTTGGGGGTGAGCGCACCTTTGAAAATAAAAATTCTAAAGGAGAAAGATTATACTATATTGTAAAATCTAGAGACTTTCCTCAACAAACAGCTATATTAGGGATGATAAGAAAAGAGATACTAAAACAAAAAGGATATCTAAAAGCAAATTGGGAATATACAAAAAATGAATTAGATGAAATGAAAAAAGTGATAGGGCCACAAAGCTTTGATATAACAAGTACTAAAGAACAAGATTTTGGTATCATAGAAAGCATATCTCCTGTATTCTTATACTCATCCAAAGAAAATAAATTTTTTATGAAGATGCCAAAAGACCAAAATTTAGACAACATAGAAAGTAAGCTTAAATATATCCCATTTACTTTTCATGAACATACTATCAAGTCAAATATGGGACAAGTAACTTTGCCAAAAGATTACAAATCAAAAAAAGGATTATCTGACCAATTTATTAGCTTCGACGGAGAGAGTGTAAAAGAATATGATGAAGTATTTATAGAAGAAAAGAGAGTTGGGAATAAAAAGGGAAGCGATAGTAAAGCAAAAGATGATTCTCTATTTAAAAAAATTAGATTTGTTTTTAATGATGAATTAAAACTAAGTTTTTGCTTTAGTTTAAACTTAAAAGACCCGTCATTTGACTTACAGGATAGTATAGTTTACTTAGGTGCATTTAAATCAGCTTTTAAAATGAAAGTAGAACAAATAGATTTCAATCTTGTTGAAAATATAACACTTGACCAAAAGGAAGATAAAATAATATTATTAGGGGATACATATTTAGAAGATGTTAACAAGTACTGCAGATATTCTGTATTGAATACTGTAGATTTTAGAAATAGAGTAACTAAACATATTTCTGGTAGTAAGAAAAATAATTATACTTTTAATAGAATAGATACTAAATTTACATTTTTAGAAAGAGGAAGTGTGCTTTATCCAAAGCCTGAAAAGGAATTAGAGCTTAAAAATAAATTAAGTGAAAATAAGAATATGACTAAAATAGGGTATAACATTTATTTATATTAATGGAGGGATATAAATGAATAATAAAAAAATATATATTTTACGATTGATTACTAATATGCATGTTGGTAGTGGAGATATTAATTACAATATAATTGATAATGAAGTTCAAAGAGATGTTATTACAGAATTTCCTGCTATTTACTCATCAAGTTTAAAAGGGTCTTTAAGAGAATATTTTAAGAATAAATTAGGCGATAAAAGCGAAGAACTTATACATATATTTGGTGATGAAAATAATATGGGACAATATAAGTTTTTTAGTGGAAATATCTTAACTATACCTGTTAGAAGTAACAAAAAATACTTTTTTAGAGCTATATGTCCAAAAATTATTGATGAGTTTTGTAAATACTTAGATTATTTTGATATACAGACAGAGTTAGGGAGTGTATTAAAAGAATTTAAAAAGTTAGCTGAAGATGATAAATGTGTTATATTCGAAGAAATAGATAATATTCACATTGAAACTTATGATTGCATATATAAAAGCTTTGACAAATTAGAAATTCTTGAAAGATTATTAGGAGAAAATATTGCACTGCTTTCTGATGATATCTTCGAAGCTGTAAGCAAAGAATTACCTGTAATAGCTAGAAATCACCTTGAAAATGGTGAAAGTAAAAATCTTTGGTATGAAGAGATAGTACCTAGAGAATCAAGATTTTATTTTGGTGTTATAACAGGAGAAAAATACGTTGACAAGTTTGAAAAACTACTAAGTATGGATATGGTACAGATAGGAGCTAATTGTACTATTGGATATGGATTTACAAAGATAGATAACTTAAATGATTTAGTAGGTGATATAAATGAATAAGAAAAAAGTAGAAAGCTATATGAGTAAAGCTATGTATATATTAAATGAAGAATTTAAAGATAAACCAATTCCAAGAGAATTTAAAGGATATATATCTCAATTTGGTGCTAGTATAATACAAAGTGGGTTAATGCCTGCTGTTGCTTTCTTTGAAAATGGAGATAGTGGTGCAAAAGAAAACCGTCCATTTATTGTAAAGGCAGTGTTTAAGATGATAGCAGATAGAGAAGCTGATAATATGACCCTTCTTGAGTACATATATAAAAATGAAGACAAAGATAGACTAAAGGAAGAAATAATTAATGCAGTTATAGCATTAAAGCTAGTACTTAAATCTTTTAAAATTGATGAAAGTACTAATTGAGGGGGTCATAAATATGAGCAGTAATTTGGGGTATCTTTTTTATAAAGATTATTTTAGAAAAAACAATGAGATAGATATAATTAAGAAAGGTAATAAAACCACTATTGATTTTGATGCAAATAAGAAAAATGAAATGATATTAAAATATAAATTAGATGATGAAGCAATAGACTTTTTAGAAGATGAAGATAAAATAGCTAAAGATTATTTTTATCTTAAGGTAAATTATCCTGGAATACTAATTGGTAGTGGTATAATGCATGGAGTTGGTAACGATGATGAGATAAAAACAGGATTTTATTTTGATTATACTAATGGACTACCTGCTATTAATAGTTCGTCAGTTAAAGGACTGCTGAGAAGTGCATTTGATTACAAAGAATATATAAAAAACGTAATTGATGATGAAAAAAATATTGAGAAAAAGTCAGATGATGTAGATGTAGATAAATTATGTGAAGAAATATTTGAAGGAGTATATTATTGTGAAGAAGGTAAGAAACTAAAACCAACATATGATAGAGATATATTTTTTGACGCAGTAATAAATATTGAAGAGAATAAAGGGAAAAATATATTATCTGAAGATTATATAACTCCTCATTATCAAAATAAGTTGAAATCTCCTACTCCCATTAAGTTTATAAAAATTTTACCTGATATTATAGTTAAATTTAGATATAATTTAAAGGATGGGATACTAAGTTCAGAAGAAAAATTATGGCTATTTAGAAGAATACTAATTGATTTTGGCATAGGTGCAAAGACGAACTTAGGTTATGGTAATTTTTATGATGATTATGGAAAAAATCAATTAATTAGTTTGCAGGAACGTAGAAAAGAAGAAGAAATTGAAAATATGAGTGAAATAGATAAGTTAATTTATTTTGCTGACAAAGAAAAAGGTACTGAAAGATATGATAGTGCTGTAATGAATTTGTATTACAATGAACTGGATAAATTTGAAGGAGAAGATAAAATTAAATTAGCAAAATATATTAAAGACGCATGGATCTATTTGAATAAATGGAAAGTTAAAAAAAAGAAAAAGCAGTTTGAAAAGGTTGCAAAAATAAAAGAAATATTAGGAGAATAATGATATATGTGTGATTATAAATTGATAGATTATAATGTTTTAGTAAATATAATAGGCGAGTATAATGATTATAATGTAATTGCAGCAATGATGATAAAACCTAAAAAAATAATACTTGTTAATGACGGAAGTGAAGAAGAAAAAGAAATATTAAATGATTTAAAAAAGTTTTATGAAGAAAATATTGAAGGAATAACTGTTATAGAAAAAACAATGAACGAACCAATAGAAGGGCAAATACTGGATATTTTAAATGAATATTCAAAAGAGAATATTGTTATAAATATCAGCGGTGGCTCAAAACTAATGAGTTTGTACTTTTATAATGTAGCAAACAAATTAGGAATTGATTGTATATATATAGACGTAGAAGACGATAAAATATTGAAAATGTCTAAAGATAATATTACTAAACTACCTTTTCATCTTATTGATATGACAGTAGAAGACTTTATAAATAGCACAGGTGGTAAAATATTAAACGACAATACTCAACTATATAATGATTATAGGATTGATAAAATAGTAGAATACATTTTCGATAATTATGATAAATGGAAACAGATAACAAAAATTATGAAAGACAAAAGAAATGTTTACTTTCATACAGAGATATATAATAGAATTTTTATAAACACCAAATCACTAAGTATAAATGAAGTTTTAAATATCGTATCATTTTTGAAACTTTTAGCTGACGCTCATTTAATAGAATATAGTTGTGAGCACAAACGTATAATGATAGACTTTAAATCAAAACAAGGAAAGAGCATACTATTGGTATCAGGTTATTGGCTAGAACTAATTACATATAGTGTTATTAAGAGTATTAAAGATATAGATGATGTAAAAAGTGGAGTATCTTTTTTGTGGGATGAAGATATTTTAGATGTAAAAAATGAGTTAGATGTAATAGCAGCAAAAGATTCATCTTTGATATGTATATCATGTAAAGATTCAAAACGATATGATGAAGAAGCATTAAATGAGCTGCAAGTATATAGTGAAAAAGTAGGTGGAGATAACTGCATCAAGATACTAGTAGCAACACACTATCCAATAAAAAGAAATGTAGTTAGTAGAGCTGAAGAAATGGATATAAAACTGATAATTTTTGACGGTGACAAAGATAAATTTAAAGATAATATTTATAATGCTATTAAATAAAATATTTTATTTAAGTAGATTGATTTGGTGAAGGATTTTTGATTTATCTGTAGAATATTTTACTAAATATAATTTATGAGATCAAAACAGTTTGTCGACCCTCGGTGATGCAAAAACCTCTGGGGGTCGACAAACTGAAATCACCTTCAAACCTTGATAAGTGCTAGAAGTAATTTTTAGAAACTAAAATCTTCAAAAATACAAATGGCTATTTTTACAGCAATTTGATGAGGGTTTTAATCGGATCACAGTGGAATTGAAATTCTATTACATTTATCTTTGTAACTTCAGGTTTATCTTGAGTTTTAATCGGACTGGACCACAATAGAATTAAAATATACTTCCTGTAAGGTGGTTTGAGCCGAATAATCCAAAATTAACAAATTCATAGTACAATATAAATGTCGTCGACCTCCAATAGCGTAAAAACCCCTGGGGATCGACGACATTTTATATTTTGAATTAAATTGTCTTAGAATTAAGTTTTTACAATGGATACGCTTACTTTTAAGATATAAAATCTAAAGAAAATTATGGTAAAAATAAAATTGACAAAAAATTAAAAACTTGATAAAATCAATGTATGTAATGGTTATTATTCTACCTATGAGGAATTGAAACAAATGTTTTGCCAAACTGTAGTATTCCAACATCTTTGTTATTATTCTACCTATGAGGAATTGAAACAGAATAAAAAAGAATAGGGAATATATTCCCTATTCTTGTTATTATTCTACCTATGAGGAATTGAAACATATAAATAAAAGAATAGGGGGGGTAATATATGATAGTTATTATTCTACCTATGAGGAATTGAAACAAGTATATATTTCACTCGGTAACCATGTAAAACAATTGTTATTATTCTACCTATGAGGAATTGAAACATCTAACTTCATACATTTTCAACCCTCCTTATTATTGTTATTATTCTACCTATGAGGAATTGAAACTAATCTAAGAAAAAACCTAAGTGTTCTATATATTCTCGTTATTATTCTACCTATGAGGAATTGAAACATAAGAGCTTTGTTTATTCAAATAAAGCTCTTATTTTGTTATTATTCTACCTATGAGGAATTGAAACTAAACTTTTCTTGAATAGGCTGTAAGCAAACTTCTACCGTTATTATTCTACCTATGAGGAATTGAAACAACTATCCTTTCAAATACTCGCAAAACGAAAAACGTGTGTTATTATTCTACCTATGAGGAATTGAAACTCTACTGTTCCTAAAGCTTTCCACCATTCCATATTAATGTTATTATTCTACCTATGAGGAATTGAAACAACTATCCTTTCAAATACTCGCAAAACGAAAAACGTGTGTTATTATTCTACCTATGAGGAATTGAAACTCTACTGTTCCTAAAGCTTTCCACCATTCCATATTAATGTTATTATTCTACCTATGAGGAATTGAAACCAAATGACGGAATAGAATTTGCTGCTGGATTGACGCAAGTTATTATTCTACCTATGAGGAATTGAAACCCATTCAAATGAATTTTCTTCTAATACACTTCTCTGTGTTATTATTCTACCTATGAGGAATTGAAACTTTACAAGGCTATTAAGGGGGAATTCTAATGATTGATGTTATTATTCTACCTATGAGGAATTGAAACACTTGTTTATATGTTCTTGTCCATATAGTGCCATCATAGTTATTATTCTACCTATGAGGAATTGAAACACTTGTTTATATGTTCTTGTCCATATAGTGCCATCATAGTTATTATTCTACCTATGAGGAATTGAAACTAAGTGCGACATTATTTTTATATCTCAAAGTTGGGAAGGTTATTATTCTACCTATGAGGAATTGAAACCCATGCCTTTCCCTGCATATTTCACAAGTACGCCCATGGTTATTATTCTACCTATGAGGAATTGAAACACTTTTTCCATCTTGCCCATCTTCTTTTCATTCTCAATGTTATTATTCTACCTATGAGGAATTGAAACAGCAACGCAAAACAAGTTAGCAATATAATTGAATACCGTTATTATTCTACCTATGAGGAATTGAAACAAGCAAAATAACTTTCACAAATAAAACTTTTTATAGCGTTATTATTCTACCTATGAGGAATTGAAACGATGATAGAGGGCAAGATGAACAAGCGTATTATTGGTGTTATTATTCTACCTATGAGGAATTGAAACTGAAATTCAAATTTAAAATATGGGAGGAATGAAACAGTTATTATTCTACCTATGAGGAATTGAAACTTTGCCTAGTACGTCAACTCTGATTGCGACTGAGCCTGTTATTATTCTACCTATGAGGAATTGAAACGTGTTAAGTCCTCGTGATGGTTTTGCAGATTACGATGTGTTATTATTCTACCTATGAGGAATTGAAACTAATATATCATAGCATTTCTTCTACTAAATTTAGACTTGTTATTATTCTACCTATGAGGAATTGAAACATAAATACTTGTTTGCTAATTTTGGAACTCTTAAATAGTTACTATTCTACCTATGAGGAATTGAAACCCTGTTTTTTTGCTTTCTAATGTGTGAGATAATTAAGTTACTATTCTACCTATGAGGAATTGAAACTAGTCCTTCTTCTTTATCGCAAAAAAAAAGGAGGTGAGGTTACTATTCTACCTATGAGGAATTGAAACTATTCAAAGTAAATACGATGAAAGTAAAAAAGTAGCGTTACTATTCTACCTATGAGGAATTATGTATAAAAAATCCTAGAGAATATGTTTTTAGGATTTTTTTTATACATAATTTCAAAAATTAAAGAGGTAAATAATAATTTTGTTTCGGAAAAAGAAGTTTATTTAGGATTAATGAGTATATAGATATTGTAAAGAAAGAATGATTTTAAAATAAGGGAGTAGAAATTATATAAAAAATAATTTAAGTTGCACAGAAAATTAGGAAAGTATAGATAGGCTATTTTAAAGCAAATTGATGAGTTTTAATTGGACGATGGTGCAAAACAAAAGGGATAGACTTACATTTAGGTGTAAGCCTACCTATTTTGTTTTTATTACTTAGAAATATATAATTGTAAAATATAATCAAAAAAATGCAATCAAGTCAAAAAATAGTAAATATTAGAAGGAATATAGTTAAAAAACTCGAAATATAAATTTAGATATTCTGTTTAAAAAAAGGTTTATAATTTGTAAATTAAATTATTTTTTAAGTAATAATTTATTGTACAATTATTTATTTGAATGGGAAAGGAGGTAAATATGAGACATAAATACACACTTCAATTTATAACACCATGTTTTTGCAGGGGAGCAGATGGTGAAACTATAGAGCCTAGAGCTAGTTCTATAAAGGGAGTTTTAAGATTTTGGTTTAGAGCAATAGGATGCTTTGATGGTTTAGAAGAAATGAGAAATAAGGAGGCAGAAATATTTGGAGGGACTATAAATAAAGATGGGAAAGAAATTTCAAAGTCTTCACCAATTAAGCTAAAGATAATATCAGACGAAAATTCGATATCAGAAGAAAAATATTCTTTTATACCTGGTAAAGGGATTAAATATGAGAGTTTAAAACATATTGATCTAGAATTTATTCAGAGAAATATTAAGGACATTCCAAATGATAGTATGGATAAAGAGAAATACGACTATCTAACAATATATTCAGAGTTACTAACTCTTGTATCTATATTGGGTGGAATAGGGGCTAGAACTAGAAGAGGATATGGATGTTTTAATATCTTAAATCAAGATGGGATAAAGGGCAAAGGAATAGGTAAATACCTGAAAGATATATTGGATTCACTTAACAAGGAAATAGGTAACAAAAGTAAAGATGAAGATTTTTATTGTATAGTGAATAAAGAAAATCATACAAAAAAACTAGATAAGTATTGGGTGATAGAAAGAAATTGTGAAAATGATAATGAAAGTGAAAATTATAAATATCCTTTTATAAATAAAATTCATATTAAAGAAATAGAAAAAAAGCATAAATATGGCGATGAAAAAATGGATATTTATTACAATGAGCTTAAAATTATCAAAGATTTTACTCATGAAAGAAAAAGTGGTGAATATATTGACTGCAATGTTGAAGAAAAAAATCAATTAATGGATTGGTTAGGATGTGGAGGTAGTGAAGATAAAGATAGATTTGCTTCTCCTGTTTATGTTTCAATATGTGAATATAAGCAAAAATCATACTTAATAATTACTGAATTAAATAACACAAAAATACAGTCCAATGATGAAAAAGTAAAAAATATAGAAGATAAATTAAATTCTTACACTATAAAATTTATTAATGATATTTTAGAGAGGTGTTAATGTGAATAATAAGAAAATGTTATTTTATAAAATAGATACTCCACTACATATGGGGTCTGGGATAGATTTAAGTGTAGTGGACATGCCTATAGCAAGAGAAAAACATACAGGCTTTCCTAAGCTAGAGTCTTCGGGAATAAAAGGAGCACTAAGAAATTATTTTAATAAGAGAAGCCCTGATTGGGAAGGCCCTGACTGGGAAAATAAAATCAATATATTGTTTGGGCCAGAAGACGACGGAAGTAAGCATTCATCTTCATTAGTACTATATGAAGGCAAAATATTATTATTTCCAGTTAAAACCTTGAGAGGCGTGTTTGGATGGATAACTTGCCCAATGGTACTAAATAGATTTAAAGAGGATATGATTATTTTTAAAGATGACGCACAAGCTATTGATAAGTTACAAGTAGATATAGAGAATACTATTTTATCAGATAAATCAAATATAAAGTATCCTTATAATACTTCTGAAAAAAAGGTAGTAATAGAAGAATTTACATTTGAAGTTGATAACTATGCAAATAAAGATAATTCTTTATTAGTATATATATCAAAAAAATTAAGTAAAAATATACAATCTTCATTAATAAAAGATAAAATATCAAAAGACATATTTGTAGTATCAGACGATGCATTTAATTATTTTGTAAATATGTCTACGGAAATATCTACAAGGGTAAGACTCGAGAATGGCATAGTGAGTGCAGGACCATTTACAGAAGAGTATGTACCTGCTGAAACTGTTTTTTATGGTTTTGCAGAAATGAATAACATTCCTAAAAATGCTAGAGAAGAAAATTTGAAAGAGGAAGAATTATTTGAAGAATTCATAGAAAAATTAAATTACATACAACTAGGGGGTAACACGACACTAGGTAAAGGTTTAGTTAAAATAATCAATGTTGATTTATAAAGAAGGTGAAAGTGTGAAAAGTTTTTCTACGGAAATTATTTATGAACATTTAAAAAATAATAAAGATATTTACGAAAAAACTGAAGCAAAGGCGTTGATTAAAAAACTGCCTTTTCTAATAAGAACTAATGGGCTTATAAATGTTTTAGAATACTTAAATAAAGATAAAGAATATTACAGAAAATCGAAAGAATTCCTTTTAGATACTTTAGGCTACAATGAAAGAAAGATATATAACTTAGATACTGATGAATATATTTTTGTATCAAAACAAGCATATGACTTATTTGTTAGTTTTAGAAGTATATATTTAGCTTATCAAAGTAAAGAAGGTGGTGAAGGTGGTGAAAGTCGTAAATAGATTAGTGAAGATTAAAACGCTTGAAGAAAGAAATAAAAATACCATAATACAAGTTGAAGATCAAGAAGAGTTTTTGAGTAATATTGGTGTTAAACTTAAAAAGGAAGAAAACTTAAGTATAAAGTCTAAAAAAGTTCAAGGCTTAAATGATGAAAACAGAAACTATGGATTATTAAGTATGGAAATTAAAAAAAATAATCTCATTAAGCTTAATGAGCTAACTATTATCAATAAGTTGAATATAAACAAAGCAACTAAAAAGATTTTTAGTAATAATTTCAATAAACTAAATTTAAATCCGAGCATAAATTTAAATTTAAATCTTAATAAATATCTTATATTTGGTAGAGATAAAAAACCTTTGATAAACCAATATTCAGATTATAAAGTGGATTATTATAAAACTTATGACAATTATCTGAACATAGAGAGAATTAACAAGGCAAAAGAATATTACACAAGCATGGGATACAAGTCAAATGAAATCATAATTAAAACAAATAAAAGAATGATAATAGGTCTTGGAGAACCATCTGTATCGGAAACATCAATAAAACTAGATCATATCTATGGAGTTCCATATATACCAGCTAGTACCTTAAAAGGAGCATTGAGAGATATAGCTACGGAGAAAAATATAAAAGGAATAGATAGATTATTTGGTACTGAAAATAACATAGGAGAACTTATATTTTTAGATGCGTATCCCATGGGGGAAATATGCTTAGAATTAGATATTATAAATCAGCATTATAAGGATTATTATAGAGATACAAACAAAAAAAATGCTCCTACTGACGATATGAAGCCTAACATAATTAATTTTCTAACTGTAAAAAGTGGAACTAAATTTAAGATAGTGGTGTTTGTCAAAGATGATATTAAAGATGATAAAGAAGAACAATATGATATTAAAAAATTATTAGAAGAAATAGGAGAAATAAAGGGTATTGGAGCTAAAAGTAGTGTAGATTATGGATATTTTGAAGTAGAAAAATAAACAAGCAGTTTTGTGAGGTGATACTGTGAATAAAGGAAGGCTTATCATGGTTTCTGTTGGACCTGTCCAATCATATATAATTCAAGCCAGAAAAGTAGAAGATCTCGTATCAGCAAGTAAAATAATTCAGTTTATGATTGAAAAAGCATATCGTTATATAGAAAAAGAGTTTAAAAATAATAATAGTGATGTTGAACTTATATATCCTAGTATAAATGTTATTAAAGACAACTTTAATAATTGTCCAAATCATTTTATATGTGTAAATAGAAGTGAAACCATTAGTGAAGAAAATATGTTAAATATAATTCGAGGGTTGAGAGACGAAGTATTTGATGCACTAAAAAGTGAATTCATAAAAAAATTTATAAATAAAACTAGTGATGAAATTTCAATAGATTTAATAAAATTAAAAAATCATATAAGAGATACTTTTTATATTTATGTTGTAAGTGAAAAATTTAATAATGATGATTATGAAAAGGCATATAAAAATTTGATATATAAATTAGAAACATTGAAAAATTATAGAATGTTTCATATATTTGAAGAAGGCAACAGAAAATGCAGTATATGTGGAGTGAGACAAGCTGTTATTTGCAAAAAAGATAAAAAAGGCAATTTTCCAAGAGATATGTTAGAAGGTTCTAAAAGAATATATATATCCAATGCAAATAAATTAAAAGATAATGAAGCACTTTGTTTTTCATGTGCATTAAAAAGGTTTATAAATGATGATAATATATATTCTACAAATGAAATAGCATCTTTAGCTTGGAGAAGAGGCACAAAATTTGCTGAAGAACCAAATAGATGTAGAATAAAAAAAATAGACAAGCATTTAGAAGAATTAGTTGCTAACTTAAAAGAACATAATGGCGAAGATTTTTCATATAAGAAACAAGGTTATATATATAAAGATGCTTTAACGTTGGAAATAAATAGATTGAAAAAAGAACATATAAAAGAAGAACATACAGAAGAACTTGATACATTAATTTTTGATTTTGAGAAACGGTATAGTGATTTTATCAAAAGTACCGATATAAAACTAAGCAAATTTTATGCATTAGTAAAGATGGATATAGATGATTTAGGTAAATGGCTTTCAGGTAAGTATTTAGTAAAAGCAAATACTAGTCTTTGTGAATTTCAGAAATCTATGTCTACATGCTTAATAGATTTTGCCAAAAGCATAGAAAACATGATAGGTAAAGGAGAAAGTACAGTTAAAGAAGAAAGTGAAACAGAAAAATACGCAAACAAACAAGGGATTATGGTATATGCTGGTGGAGATGACGTGATGTTTTTTGTACCAGTAGCTTATTTATTTGATGTTTTACAAAAAATTGATACAATGTTCAAAAAAAAGGTAATTGATAAACTAAATGCATTAAATAAAGATAAATGTTTAATAAAAGATAATAAAACTATTACATTATCTAGAAGCATAGTTATAGCTCATTATAAGACACCTTTAAATAAAGTTTTAAAGACATCATTTGCGTCTCTAGAAGAAGCAAAAAATAAATACAAAAATAAGAAGAATGATTTTTATATAACTAAAAATGCCACAGCATTTACATTTATAACAGGTAGTAATAGTACAACAACGACGTATTTTAAAAATGAAGAAGAAAATAATTTAGAAAATCTGCAATGCTTAGTAAAAGCTTTTAGCAAAAATTTGTCCAAAAGCTTTATTCATACTCTAATACAAGAATTTGCTTTTGCAGAAGATAAAGAGCTTCAATATAATGAAATGCTCAAAATTAAAGAAATGGTTGAATGTGAAATAGACAGGATATATAAGAGAAAATGGTCAGATAACGATAACGATTTAGATAAGGAAACTATAATTGATTTTATTAAAAGCTATATGAAAAAACAAACTGTAGAGATTAATGACAATGCGTATATGATAGATTTTCGAAATTTCTTTAATATGCTTTATATAGCAGAAAGGTTATCTAGAGAAATTCAAAGGGGGGATAACGATGGAAAAGAAAAACATGATTTTAAAGATAAAACCCAATGATAATTGGTTTGTAAATAATGGAAGACCCTTTGAAGAGCGTGATGAAGGATGGATAGAGAGTGCTATATTTCCTACCCCTTCTGTATTTTATGGTTCGTTATTTTCATCTTTGTTATTTCAAAACCAGTGCATTAAAAATAGGATATTGGGGAATGAGAAAATAAAAGATTTGGCAGAATATCAGAAAAATATTTTAGAAATAAAAAACATATATCTATATGATGAAGAAGAAAAAGAAGTCTATATAAAAGCTCCTTTAGATTTGTATATTGATGAAGAAAAAAAAGCATATAAATACAGTAGATTCCTAGAAGTTGATGATAAAGAAGGAAATATACTTGGTAAAAACATACTAATTGCACATCCACCACAAAGCGATTATTTTTCCTATGAAAGAGCAGATGATTATTATATAAAGTTGTCAAAAATATTAGGTTGTTATGCTGATAAAAAGGATAATCTTGAATTAAAAAAATCAGATTACTTTATAAGTAATTCATATAAAGTAGGAATAAAAATAGATAAAGATAAAGGTGTTGCAGAGGACGGCTATTTGTATAGATTAGACTTTAAGGAATTTAAGAAAAGAAAATTTGCTTTTTTGTTGGAGATAAACTTATTGCAGAATATAAATTTTAATGGAAAAGGAGCCCTAAAATTAGGAGGAGAAGGGAAAACAGCTTATTATGATGTGATTTATGATGGAAGAAAAGAAGAAAGCAAAGAGAATAAAAAACCTTATGATATAAGAAAATTTGCAGAGGAATATAATGAAACTAAAATTAAAAGTAATGAAATTAAAATGATACTATTAACACCATTAATAATAGAAAATAACGAAACAAAAAAGCTTTTGAAATGTGAAGGGAACGAAGATATGGACATATTAGGTGGAGTAGTAGGAAAGCCAGAGTATATAGGAGGATTTGATATTAGAGAAAGGAAGCCTAAAAATACTAGAAGGGCTATACCTAAAGGCTCTGTATATATATTTAAACTAAAAAGTGATAAGTTTAAAGAGAATACTCTAGAAAGCATAGAAGATAAGATTAAAAAATATTTAGATATTCATGAAGATTATAAAGGATATGGAAAATTTCTAATAGTGCCAGTAAAGGGGGAAATTTAGTATGGCAGATGCTAAAGAACAATTTGATGCATATGTAATTTGTTCAACATTAAATCAAGTGGTTAATTATATACCCTATAAGTTTTTTGATATAAATAAAGATGATATTTATTTCATAACAATAGGTGATAAAAATGAATATAAAAAATTAGCTGAAGAAGAAATAACATTTTCAGCTAATAGAAGATTTAATAATTATGAATGGGACAAGAATTTAAAAGAAGTAATTGGGCTTGAAAAAGGCAATACAACAAATACTTTGTTTATATCGGAAGAAAATATATATAATATGAAAGAAATTAAAAAACTTATTGAAAAATTTTTAGCAGAATGTATTGAAAAAAATCGTTCTAAAGTGCTTTGGAATATTACAGGAGGTCAAAGAAGCATATCATTAGTTATTAAGGAGATTTATGAAAAAAGAAAAAAAGAAAAATATGATGATAAAATTATGTATCTAGAAGGAAATACTAACCAGATGATTGTGTATAATTATGTAGAAGATGAGACTACAGATAAATGGAATTATGAATATCAATCAACAAAATATGAACTAAGCCTTAAAGATATAAATATAAAGACAGCTTTAGCTTTAGCAGGATTTAAAGATTATAAAGATAATAAATATATAAATTATCTAGAACAAGAAGAAGAGATAAATTTTGAACAAAAAATATTCACAAAGCTCTATGAAGAAATAAGGAGTAATTTTGATTTAAGAGATGAACTTGTTTCTTTAAATAAGAAGAAGAAATTATTTTTTACTAAAAGAGAAGAATTTGTAGATAAGAAAGCTCCGAAAAAAAAGAATGATGAAGAGAATAAAAAAGAAAGAAGTGAGGCAAGGAAAGAATTTTTTCAAAAATTTTTGAACAAAGAAATAGAAACAGAGGACAAATATAATGAACTTTTTAAATTTGTAGAAGATTTTAAAGATGAAAAGGGACAAGTAATAGATTATTTAGTTAAGAATTTCGGGGCTGATGTTTCTGTATTTGGTAGGATATTTGAGTATATATGTTTATATGGCATAAAAAAAGAAATCCAAAAAATAAATAATGATAAGAATAATTCCTTTTTCATAGATTTGTCTTTAAGTAGAAAAGTTGGATTTTTTGAAGATAAAAGATACAGTAGTGATGTTGATGAGATAGACATAATTTTATTAAGTGCTTCTGGACAAATAATATCATTTGAGTGTAAATCAGGGGGTATGGATGGGAATAATGCTAAAAGCCATAATTATACTACTTACGCATTAGCAGGTGTATATGGAATGCCAATATTACTGATTCCATTAGCAAAAGAAGAGATATTAAAAGAAAGCAAAATGTCAGATGAGAGAAAAAATTTATTAAAAGAAAGTTTTAATGCTATTAGTAGTGCTAAAAAAGCCAATGTGAAAGTATGGGGGATAGATCAAATAGACGTAAAATTACAAGAAATAGTTGATATGGCAAATGTAAATAAAGAGGAGGGGAACAAATGAGCCAACTCGCTAAAAAATTGTTACTAAAAACCATTACACCTTTGCACGCTGGTAGTGGTAAAGATTCTTTTGTTGTAGATATGCCAATACAGAGAGAGGAAAGCACAGGCATACCTAAAATACAAGCATCTACATTGAAAGGTGTACTAAGATATAAAATAGATATTGATACAGAGAATTTATTTGGAACTGAAGATAAAGGTGGAAGGTTAGGATTTACTGATGCTAGGCTTCTATTTTTCCCAATAAAATCTTTAAAAAATATATATGCTTATATAACTTGCCCATATATAATAAATAGAATGATAGAAGAGAGAGTTATGTATGGGGATTCAAAGGAAGATGATATATATAATGAAATAAAAGATAAATATATACCGTCTGGAAAATGCATAGTACATAACGATTGCATAGTAGCTTCTGAGAATGATGAAGGTGTATATATAGGAGATTATTTTATAAAAAAAGCAAAGGACACACTAAAAACAAACATTAGTGAAGGAAGCGAGTTAAAAAAAATTAAAGAAAGATTAGTTGTTTTATCAGATGAAGATTTTATGTATTTATTATCAACAAATACAGAGATAATAACAAGAAATAAAATAGATCCTGATACAGGCACAGCAGAAAACAAAGGGTTGTTTACTGAAGAATACTTGCCTTCTAACACATATTTATATTCATGGATATTTTTACAAGGTTCAGATGAAGAATCTAAAGTGAAGTTTAGTAAATTTTACGAAGAACTCAGCAATATTAAATATTTTCAATTAGGAGGAAATACTTCTTTAGGAAAAGGCAATATAAAAATATGTAAGTAGAATGATGAGGAGGATTCTATATGAATGATTCAAGCTTGAAAGATATAGAATTAAGAAGAGCTGAATATGCCCATGATTTTATAATAAATGTAATAAATGAAAGTAAAGAAAAGAATGATAAAAAGAAGGATGATAAAGTAGATTTAGATAAATTCAAAGGATATATAAGAAAAATCCCAACATTAATTGTTAGCAATGGATTACTTAAAACACTTTTATATATAAAAAGTCGAGAAGGGAAAGAGTATGAAAAAATATATGAATCAATAGAGATTTGGTATGATGAAAATTTTACAGATAGTAATGATAAAGATATAATCGAAGTTCTTGTAAAAGCATCAGACGCTTTCAGTAATATGAGGATTACTAAAGAAATAATTGAGTTAATGAACTGGGAAAAAAGATTTGTAGAAAGTTTAATAGTGTAAATTGATATGTTTTTGAAGGACTTTTAAATAAAATGTAGAAATATTTTCTAAGTAGGAGTAGAAATTACACTGAAAAATAGTTTGTCGACCCTCAGTGATGCAAAAAAACTTGGGGGTCGACAAACTGAAATCGACTTCAAACTATGATAAGTGCTAGGAGTAATTTTTTGAAATAAAAATCTTTAAAAATATAAATGACTATTTTTACAGCAAATTGATGGGTTTTAATCGGACCACAATGGAATTGAAACATACTTCTTGTAAGGTGGTTTGAGCCGAATAATACAAAATTAATAAATTCATAGTGCAATATAAATGTCGTCGACCTCCAATAGCGTAAAAACCCCTGAGGATCGACGACATTTTATATTTTGAATTAAATTGTCTTAGAATTAAGTTTTTACAATGGATACACTTACTTTTAAGATATAAAATCTAAAGAAAATTATGGTAAAAATAAAATTGACAAAAAATTAAAAACTTGATAAAATCAATGTATGTAATGGGTTACTATTCTACCTATGAGGAATTGAAACTGCTATGCTTGTTTTTATTTGCCGAGGGGAACTCAAGTTACTATTCTACCTATGAGGAATTGAAACATATAGATTTAGTACAATTAGAAGAAGGAGATACAAGTTACTATTCTACCTATGAGGAATTGAAACTCGATAAAATCAAACAGGTGGTGAGATAATGGCTATAGTTACTATTCTACCTATGAGGAATTGAAACGTTATATATTTACTAACTCTTAACTGCGACCTAATCGTTACTATTCTACCTATGAGGAATTGAAACGTCAGTTAAGTCGGCGGTATAGAGAGAAGATTAGACAGTTACTATTCTACCTATGAGGAATTGAAACGTGGAACAGGTTGACACAACCACACTATTCAATCAAGTTACTATTCTACCTATGAGGAATTGAAACTTTGCTCCCTACTCATACGTTCTATATAATAATTCCTTGGTTACTATTCTACCTATGAGGAATTGAAACCTTAAAAGTATTTGATATATTTGATTTTGTATTTAGGAGTTACTATTCTACCTATGAGGAATTGAAACATATTTCCTATTATCCTTTTTATTAGGGAATAGAAACCGTTACTATTCTACCTATGAGGAATTGAAACTCTCCCATTCCCATATCTTTCACCACCTTTCTTAAGTTACTATTCTACCTATGAGGAATTGAAACTACAATTGAAGGAATATATTATATGAGTATAGGAATGGTTACTATTCTACCTATGAGGAATTGAAACCTAGCTTTTGCGATATGTACCAGTAGTCTTTCATCTTTGTTACTATTCTACCTATGAGGAATTGAAACCTGTACACATGTTCGTAACTACTTTTCATCTTTGGTGGTTACTATTCTACCTATGAGGAATTGAAACTGTACATAGGAGGGACAAAAATAGTCGTCCCTCAGAAGTAGTTACTATTCTACCTATGAGGAATTGAAACTGAAAAAGAATACAGTAAAGTCAACTTTGCAAATGAAACGTTACTATTCTACCTATGAGGAATTGAAACAAGATAGTGTAAATTATGTTCCAATTAGGTTTTTAGGTTACTATTCTACCTATGAGGAATTGAAACTATGTTGTCAAGTATTTTTTTTAATTTTTTATAATTAGTTACTATTCTACCTATGAGGAATTGAAACCATTCTAATCTATCTAATACTATAGATAATAAATCTTTGTTACTATTCTACCTATGAGGAATTGAAACTTGCTGAAGATGGAGAATATCCAGATAACGGAGTGCAAGTTACTATTCTACCTATGAGGAATTGAAACTAATTGAAGCACTTGATGAGTATGGTGCTTTAGAATTGTTACTATTCTACCTATGAGGAATTGAAACCCCCTGGAGTAGCATAAATATTTCCAAGGGGGAGGGGTTACTATTCTACCTATGAGGAATTGAAACCTATACCTATGGTAGCAGGATTCACAATATGGATAATCGTTACTATTCTACCTATGAGGAATTGAAACAGCCTATTGAACCTATTTGCTGTATATCTTCTTTTGTGTTACTATTCTACCTATGAGGAATTGAAACAGCCTATTGAACCTATTTGCTGTATATCTTCTTTTGTGTTACTATTCTACCTATGAGGAATTGAAACCTATTTTCTAGCAAGGTTTTTAAATCTCTTGCTATTACGTTATTATTCTACCTATGAGGAATTGAAACATGATATATTTTTAAAGTAGAAAGGAGTAAAAAATGGTTATTATTCTACCTATGAGGAATTGAAACTAAGTATCAAACGCATTTCTTATTTCCTCATTATGTACGTTATTATTCTACCTATGAGGAATTGAAACTTGCACATAATATTTTTGTTTTTATCGGTATTTTTTTGTTATTATTCTACCTATGAGGAATTGAAACGGGACAAATATACTAAAAAACTCTATAAAAAAGGACAAGTTATTATTCTACCTATGAGGAATTGAAACTTTCAAGTTCTCTAAGTTCTCTTAATTTATCTTCTTCAAGTTATTATTCTACCTATGAGGAATTGAAACATAGGGGTGTAAAATGCGACCTAAAATTAAGGATAATGTTATTATTCTACCTATGAGGAATTGAAACGAATCATAAACTATAGAACCTGATTCAATCTCACTAGTTATTATTCTACCTATGAGGAATTGAAACTAAATATAAATTCAATCAAGTAACCCTTTCTCCAACTAGTTATTATTCTACCTATGAGGAATTGAAACTATAGAGTAATGTAAATAAAAGAAGGATTTTAAGGAGTTATTATTCTACCTATGAGGAATTGAAACATAGTTTCTAACTGTATCTCATATGTTTTCAATCTTTGTTATTATTCTACCTATGAGGAATTGAAACCACATACTATATTCATATGTATATCCTATTATATACCCGTTATTATTCTACCTATGAGGAATTGAAACATGACTGTGGTTCATACGGCATTGTTATATGCATCCAGTTATTATTCTACCTATGAGCAACCGAATATTTGAAAAACAATAATTACTTTATATTTTATTAATAATACTTAGCTGAATGTATAATGAAAATAAAGAAGGATTTTTAAATAAAATGTAGAAATATTTTATAAGTAGGAGTAGAAATGACACTGAAAAATAGTTTGTCGACCCTCGGTGATGCAAAAATCCCTAGGGGTCGACAAATCGAAATTATCTTCAAACCCTGATAAGTACTAGAAGTAATTTTTTAAAATAAAAATCTATAAAAATATAAATGGCTATTTTTACACCAAACTGATGGGTTTTAATCGGACCACAGTGGAATTGAAATTGGATTTTGTCTTTCAGAGAAAACATAAATATATTTTAGTTTTAATCGGACCACAGTGGAATTGAAATTTTTCTATATATCTTTCTATCTTTTCTTCAGTCAAGTTTTAATCGGACTATAGTGGAATTAAAATGATTATATAAAATGTCGTCGACTCTCAATGGTGTAAAAACTCTTGGGAATCGACGACATTTTATATGTAATAGTTGTTATTTACTTATAGTGGAGTATTAATTTTAAGATCCTAAAGAATTTATCTTTAGGATTTTTTTATTTATGAAATTTATAATCCTTATAAAATCCTTAAAATCTTTTATTACAATGAAGCTAATAAGAAAAGAAAGGATGATTATATGGATAATTATATTTTACAAACAAAAAATCTTTGCAAATTTTTCAAAAACCAGAAATCAGTTAATAATATTACTATTTCAGTAAAAAGAAATTCTATTTATGGGTTACTTGGTCCAAATGGAGCTGGGAAATCTACATTATTAAAAATGATTACAGGGATTCTACATCCAACATCAGGACAAATTATTTTTGATAATCATATATGGAATAGAAATGACTTAACTAATATTGGAGCTTTAATAGAACTACCACCTTTATATGAAAATTTAACAGCTAGAGAAAACTTAAAAGTAAGAACTACTTTGTTAGGGCTTTCTGATACTAGAATCGATGAAGTACTTAAAATTGTGGATTTGACAAATACAGGTAACAAGAAAGCGTCTCAGTTTTCAATGGGTATGAAACAAAGACTAGGAATTGCCATAGCCCTTTTAAATAATCCTAAATTACTAATTTTAGACGAGCCAACCAATGGACTTGACCCAATAGGAATTAGAGAATTACGAGATTTAATTTGTTCCTTCCCTTCACAAGGTATTACAGTAATACTGTCTAGTCATATTTTATCAGAAGTAAAACAGACAGCAGAATATATTGGGATTATAAATAATGGTGTTTTAGGATATGAAGGAGAAATAAACTCTAATGTAGATTTAGAAACTATTTTCATGGATGTAGTTAGAAATTATAATGGGGGGAAATACGATGATTAAATATATATTATCAGAAAACCTAAAACATAAAAGAACATTTACGAGGAAAATAATTCTACTAAGTCCCATCGTTACTTTACTAATTGCTTTATTATCTCCTTTATGGTTTGAAGTAGATGGATATAACTTTTGGTATGTAATTATGTTTCCAGGAACAATAACTTTAATAACTATATTAATCAATCAAAAAGAAGAGAAGAAACTATCATATAGAGCTATATATACTTTACCTGTAGACCTAAAAAAGGTTTGGATTGGGAAACTATTTTTAATTTCAATTTATGTATTTTTATCTAGCATAATGTTATTAATATGTATGAATTTAATAGGTCATATATTGAAATTACCTTTAAAAATAACTATCCTAAAAGGATTTATTGCAGTAATTATTATGACAATTACAACAGGTTGGCAAATACCATTTTGTCTATTTTTAAGTAAAAAATTTAAACTTTTAGGAGGAATCTTAATTAATTTTGGACTTGGGACATTACTAAATATAATGATGGCTGATTCTAATATGTGGTGGATTTCACCCTATAGTTATACATCTCGTTTAATGGCTACTATTTTACAAATTCATCCAAATGCAACTCCATTGGAGTTAGAAAGTCCATTGATAAATACAAATAATATACCTGTTGGTATTATCGTTTCTCTTACACTATATTTAATTTTGTTAATAATCACTGCTAATTGGTTTCAAAAACAGGAGGCGAAATAATATGGAGGTATTGTTTAGAAGTATAAAAGCTGACTTTATAAAGTTAAGAAGAACACCAATTTTTTATATACATATATTAATTCCACTAATAGGGGCTTTAATATTTTTATTATATTATTCCGTTTCTATTTGGGATACTAAAACAAAACTTGTAGCATATTTTCAAGTTATAGCAGCTATATTTCCCTTATTAGTTGGAATGATAACAGGAATAGTTGTGGAACAAGAAGAACAAGCAGGGAATTTTCAAAACATGTTATCCACTGTAAAATCAAAAACTTTAACTTACTTTAGTAAAATAATAGTGTTACTTATATTATCCATTTTATCAATTACAATAGCTACTTTTACTTTTGGATTAGTATTTAAAAGTTATAGTTTTGATTTATATTTCAAATTAGGATGTGCATTGTTTTTGGGAAATATATTCATATATATTTTACAATTATTTATTAGCCTTAAATTTGGAAAAGGGATATCAATTGGATTAGGGATAGCTGGGGTATTAATATCAGCTTTAATGGAAACAGGTCTTGGAGATGGAATTTGGCATATTGTTCCATGGGCTTGGACAATTAGATTTTGTGATTATATAATACTAGGAGAAATAAATAATATGAGTTTTAGCAGTATATTCACAAGTATATTGGGTGGGTTGTTAACTTTAACAATTAGTACATTTATTATTTTAATCTTTAGTGTGCTTTGGTTTAATAGATGGGAAGGAAGAAAATTATATGATTGAATATATTTGCAAAAATATTAGCTTAACAATTATTGTACTAACGTTTATAATATTATCATGTTACTCTTTAATAGATAATAAGGTTTCTTTTCTTAATAGAAAAATAGCAAATTAAAATAGTAGGCAAAATTGGGATTTTAATGGAGGTAAGTTAAATGACCAAAATACTGGTTATAGACGATGAACAGGGAATTTTAAAACTGATAAAGAATTGTTTAGAAAGGGATAATCATATTATTACTACAATGGACAACCCCTTGGATATAGATTTAAATAGATTAAAAGAATATGATTTAATCTTGCTAGATATTATGATGCCTAATATAGACGGATTTACTTTATGTAAAAAGATAAGAGATCTAGTAGATAGTCCTATTATATTCTTAACGGCTAAAAACATGGAAAATGATATAATCTACGGTTTAGGAATAGGAGCAGACGATTATATTACAAAACCATTTAGCATTGGAGAATTAAGAGCTAGAGTAGATGCACATTTAAGACGGGAGAGAAGAGAAAAGAAAAATATGCTCTATATTTCTGGGTTGAAGTTTGATTTAGCTGGAAAAGAAATATTAGTTGATGATAAAAAAATTCCATTTACAAAAAGCGAATACGAGATATGTGAATTTTTAGCTAAAAATAGGGGGCAAGTTTTTTCAAGGGAACAAATATATGAAAAAATCTATGGATTTGATGGAGATAGCAATAGTTCAACTATTTCTGAACATATTAAAAATATCAGAGCTAAGTTAAAGGAATTTCATATAGAACCAATAGAAACGGTTTGGGGGATAGGATATAAGTGGAGAAAGGACAAAGAAATTTAAGGTCAGTATTTTTAAAATATTTATTTATGTCATTTATTGCGGTGGGGTTAGCAGCAACTATTCCTTTTTTAATATACAATATTATTCTAAATTCAAGTATACTACTACCTGCTAACTATGTAGAAAACCAAATTGAAACAGAAAAAGCTAGACTCAGAAGTGTTTCAAAGATAGAAGAATATATGATTCCAGATGGATGTTTTTATGCGATTTTAGATGAAGATTATATTTTTAAAGAAGGAAACTTAAAAAATAAATATATAGATGAAGCAATACTATGTGCTAAAGGAGAACTTAAACTAAATGGTAGTAAAAAAAGCTATAAATTAATAAGAAGAGATAATGAATATTTAGTGTTGCAATATTTCGTACAACCTAGATATTCTAATGAAAAATTAAACGATTATTTACCAAATCCTGATAATATGTTAATAATTATAATAGTTTTAAATATAATGGTTTTAAGTATTATTATAGCAGTTTTATTTGCTAAAAATTTACGGAAAGAACTAGAGCCTTTATTCAATGCTACAAAAAAAATAAAAGAGCAGAAATTAGATTTTAACATAGAATATTCTAAAATAAAAGAATTTAATGATGTACTTAATTCAATTGAAGATATGAAGATAGGATTGAAAAAATCTCTGCAGGCACAATGGAATTTAGAACAATTGAAAAATGAACAAATTTCTATGTTAAGTCACGATATAAAAACTCCATTGACTATAATAAAAGGAAATGCAGAATTATTAAAAGAAAATAATAAGGATAAAGATGTAGAAGATTATATTGAATATATACTAGAAGGTACAAAGGATATAGAGACATATATTAAAAACCTATTAGATATTACAGTAACAGAAAACAAAACAGACGTAAAATTTGAAAAAATAGTAGTTAAGGAGTTTGTATCAGGACTGTTAAATAAATTAAAAGCACTGGGGAATTATAAGAATTTAAAAATAATATATAAAGAGAAAAACTTATCCGATTTTATAATAGGGGATATGGGTCTTTTACAAAGAGGAATAATGAATGTTTTATCAAATGCAGTAGAACACACAAAAGAAAATGGTGAAATACAGTTTATAATAGAAGGGACAGAAAAAAATATTAGATTTATTATAAAAGATGATGGTCCAGGATTTACGAAGGAAGATATTGAATATGCAAATAAAAAATTTTATATGAAAGAAAAAAGCAGGAATTTGAAAGGACATTACGGGTTGGGACTATATATTACAAATATTATTATAAATCTTCACAACGGTAAGCTAATTTTAGAAAATCGTAAAGATAATAAAAAAGGGGCAAAAGTAGTTATTGAGATTCCATTAAATAAAAATACATATAACTAGACAAAAAAGAATTCTAAAGATAATTTTGAATAAAATTAGAAAAGGTGGCTAATGTATGAAATTAGAAATAGAGTTATATGCTGATAAAGAAAAAAGTATAAATTTAAATTATAATTATTATATAACATCTTCTATATATAAACTCATAGCAGATCATGATATGAATTTTTCAAAATATCTACACGATGAAGGATATAAGCTTGGTAATAAGAGATTTAAGTTATTTGTATATTCACGACTTATGCCAGATAAATTTAACTTGCAAGGACCTAATATGATTATAGAAAAAGGTAGGACAAGGCTCTATATTAATTCTCCAATAAAAGAATTTATAAATTCCCTAGGAAATTCTTTGGTAAAAGAAGGAGAAATGAGAATAGGTAAAGAAATATTCAAAGTAGAAAATATTAATTTTAAAGATAATTATGATTTTAATTATGAAACAGAGTTTAAAACATTATCTCCTATTGTGGTTACTACCAAAAAAGAAATAGATGGAGAAATAAAACCTAGAACTGTATATATTACAGAAGATAAATTTGTAGAAAATATAAAAAATAATTTATTGAAGAAATATTTTTTAATAAATGGCAAATTACCAGACGATATGAATATAGATATTTCCTTCAATGATAGATATATAGAAAAAAATAAAAGAGGAAATTTGATTGATTTTAAGGGAATAAAGATTAAAGGCTTTATTTGTCCTTTCACTATGAAATGTGCTAGTGATGTAAAAAAAGTAGCTATTGATTGCGGTATCGGGGAAAATAATAGTATAGGTATGGGATATATTGAACCAAAATAATTTAAAAATTAAGATTATAATGTTTTAATCGGACCGGATCACAATGGAATTGAAACATACTTCCTGTAAGTGGGCTTGAACCGAATAAACTAAAATTAACAAATTCATAGTGCAATATAAATGTCGTCGACCTCCAATAGCGTAAAAACCCCTGGGGATCGACGACATTTTATATTTTGAATTAAATTGTCTTAGAATTAAGTTTTTACAATGGATACACTCACTTCTAAGATGTAAAATCTAAAGAAAATTATGGTAAAAATAAAATTGACAAAAAATTAAAAACTTGATAAAATCAATGTATGTAATGGGTTATTATTCTACCTATGAGGAATTGAAACGTAGTATAGAGCAGCATATACTTTTATTTATTTTGGGTTATTATTCTACCTATGAGGAATTGAAACCATTGATGCTTGCAGTACTTGTGATGTTTTGCCTGCGTTATTATTCTACCTATGAGGAATTGAAACTTGCTTTGTTTTTCTCTATCCTTCATTAGTCTATAATCGTTATTATTCTACCTATGAGGAATTGAAACGGTAATAGGGAGCTAGAGCAATTAAGGGAAGAATATAAGGTTATTATTCTACCTATGAGGAATTGAAACTTGCCTATAACATTCCTATTGGCCTCATATATCATGTTGTTATTATTCTACCTATGAGGAATTGAAACAGAATATACTTAGTGGAGCTTGGAATGTAATAAAAAATGTTATTATTCTACCTATGAGGAATTGAAACCAAGTAATAGCAAACAATGACATGACCATAACTGTCAGTTATTATTCTACCTATGAGGAATTGAAACTCTACAGCAACAGCATACACAATACCAGCATGTCCAGGTTATTATTCTACCTATGAGGAATTGAAACAAAAAAAGAAGAGAGTCTCTAAATTTATCCCAGCAAGAGTTATTATTCTACCTATGAGGAATTGAAACATATCACTAGGTTTCCAATAAGAATCGAAATACTTATAGTTATTATTCTACCTATGAGGAATTGAAACATCCTCCTCAAATTGATGATGAAGATGTAAATATTGGGTTATTATTCTACCTATGAGGAATTGAAACAATTAGAAGTAAAAAATGCCTGAAAAAATATAGATAGTTATTATTCTACCTATGAGGAATTGAAACTTGACAAGTGGGGTTTAAAAAATGAAAAAATCAGATAGTTATTATTCTACCTATGAGGAATTGAAACATCCAACAGTTACTTCAGTAATCCTCACCCCCTATTAGTTATTATTCTACCTATGAGGAATTGAAACCCATTTTCATCTAGGGTTGCCACTCCGTTAGGCTGTCCTGTTATTATTCTACCTATGAGGAATTGAAACCTACTAGCCGCTGTACTTGATGATGTAGAAGTAACACGTTATTATTCTACCTATGAGGAATTTGACGAAAATTAAAGGCAAATTTGTGGTGAAATTTTATATAGAAATAAAAAACAAGGTGAGCTTTATTCATCTTGTTTTTTTATTTCTATAATTGTATTCAATAATAATAAGACAATCTTAAAGTTGCATAAATATTTAATAGGGGGGAGGTTATGAAGAATGTAAGAATAATTTACACACATAAGAAATCAGAAGAAGAAGTGAAACAATCTTTAAATAAGTTGCTTAACAAATTTTTTAATGAATTGATAGAGAAAAGGCCAGATA
Organism: Brassicibacter thermophilus; assembly: GCF_055378355.1. Taxonomy (NCBI): domain Bacteria; kingdom Bacillati; phylum Bacillota; class Tissierellia; order Tissierellales; family Thermohalobacteraceae; genus Brassicibacter; species Brassicibacter thermophilus. The sequence continues at coordinate 1,512,819 of NZ_AP042446.1, forward strand.
TTGATTATAATACTTATTTTAATGAAAATTGTTATAATAAACATAAAGAAGGATAAATGAGTGCTTAGCACTCACGGTTGCGAACATTTAGACATGCATTACAAATCTAAAGAGAACATAAATATTTGCTGGAATATTTTAAGTACACAAAGAGGGAGTATAATCACCCTATTTTATTTATGGCGAAAATAGAAGCTATAAATGTGATTGATGAAGAATACCGTAGATATGGACTTCCTATCGACGAATTTCTACATTCTTTTAGGGTTGCTCAAACTTGCTTAAAAATAGGGTTTGCTTTAAACTTAAATGAGAGAACAATAGTTGAATTATTTATTGCAGCTATTTTTCATGATATAGGGAAAGCTAAGGTGGATAAGAATATTTTAGGTAAAAAAGGATTTTTATAAGTCAATATAAGAAGAGTTTTTTTATTTTTTGATCTTATTATATGGTTGTACTAAAAAACGACGTTAAAACGAAAATATGGGCTTTATAGGAAAGGATGTTAAAATTGAATGGAAAAACTCATATAATGATAGGAGCTGCAGCAGGAATTACTATAGCTGCTAAATGTCCTATTGAAGAACAAATGTTATTTTTAACTTTTACTGCTTTAGGATCATTAGTTCCGGATATTGATCATCCAAAAAGTACTTTAAATCAAAAAATACTTCCTAAAAAGAATAAGTTTATACAAGAAATGTTTTATTTTGTGCTAGGGTTAGTTTCTATATATTTTTCTTATAGACAAGATATTAAAGCGTTTTTATTTATTGGAATAGCTTTAATACTTACGGGCTTATCTAGCCATAGAGGATTTACTCATAGTTTATTAGGATTATTAATTTTCTGGGCAGGAGTATATTATCTTACTAATTCTGTATATAACATTCCTATAGCACACATAGGATTTGCTATAGGATTTATATCACATCTTGTAGCTGATATGCTGACTAATAAAGGAATCCAATTATTTTACCCATTTAAACCTAGAGTTAAATTTCCTTTTACGATGACTACAGGGGGAATAGGAGAACATGTTATAATGATTATTGCGTCATTATATTTTGTAAATGAGTTGCTTAAATATTTTACTTAGGTAGTTATTAGGGTTGAAATGTGAAATCTATATATTACCAAGTGAATATTTATTGAGGGAAAATTATAGCCAAGGATAGTTTCTTGGCCATTTTTATGTATAAGTTAAAAATCTTTTTTTAATTATTTTTGTCAAGTTCTCCGATAATAGTAGCACCAACGTAACAAACTGCTACAGCTACCATATAACCACTATCATTGTAGATGCGTCCTACAGTAAATGATATTATGATTCCCAAAAAGAATGTTAAGATTGCCTTATTCCAATTAAATTTCATTTTTTATCCTCCTCATTCTATCTTATTTTAGTATATTAATTATATCATAAATTAGTAGCATATAGATGAAGATTACACTAAAACATATGTTAGTATTAGTTAATCCAAATATTAAAAATATAGTCTCAAAAACGAATGATTTTGAGACTACAAAGTACAGAAACTTAAATACCAAAATGAGTTTTGATACGATTTTTATATTAAAAGGTGAAGGAGATGATTTTTTGAAGATAGGTTATGCGAGAGTGTCAACTAAGGGTCAAAATCTTAGTTTGCAACTTGATGCTCTTGAATAATATGGTTGTGAAAAAATATTTACTGATAAAATATCTGGTGCTGAAAAAGAAAGAAAAGGGTTAAATCAAGCATTAGAATATGCTAGAAAAGGAGATATATTAGTTGTTTGGAAATTAGATCGTGCAGGAAAGTTAATATTTCATATATTCGCATCCTTAGCTGAATTTGAAAGAAATATAATCAAAGATACAATAAATAAAGCTATAAGATTATATGAGTCAGGGAATTTTGGCGTTAATGAAATATTAAAAATGACAGGTATATCAAAAGCTACTCTATATAGGTATTTGAAAGAGCGAAAAGTCAATGAAAGTGTATGACATAATTTGTTTGTATAACAATAAATTAATCATATGACAATAAACTAGAAATATATGATATAATATAGATAGGGTGGACAATCTATAGGAGGTATTAGGGATGTATGGCGGAAGCATACAATAACATAATTAAATAGTAAATTGTTATTAAAAATAATTGATGTTTATTTAATTGAGAAATTTATAAGTGTTTGTGAACACCTTTGTAGTAATTGTCATAAAAGTAGATGACTAAAACATATTACATTGTTTATAGTGCCATATTTAAGTCAAGTGTTATTTAACAGATTGTAATTATTCTTATAATAAGAATAATCAATATAAACAAAGCTAGTAAATTTTCAAAAAATATTTTTTCAGGAAAGAAGAATAGTAAAAATGAAAAAAGAAGCAGTGAAAAAATATATTATTATTTTTGTTGCTATAATTATCATTGTTTTTGGGTTGTTTATCATATTACAGGCTCCAAAACTATCTTATGAGTTAACTAGGGAATATTTTTTTCCAGGTGGAAATGGATCTTGCTCACCTAGTGATTTTAATAGAATGGTATATCTTTATGCAATATCATTTTATATAGTAGGTTTAGTATTATCTTCAATTAGCATAGTTCTTTTTGTTAAAAGAAAATAGGTATAGAAGTTAAAGGATATTGCTAAAGGGTCAAGCGACTACGATTACATAACTAATGTTTGCTCAGTAGCGCTCTAGTGAAGGAAAAGCATAGGGATAAGTTATCCTACACGAAAGATTACCCTTTGGAGTCACTTTTAATAGTGCTTCAAGGGGATTTTTATTTAACAAGGGAGGATTATAATGATTAGGTTACTAACTCAAGCAGACAAGGAAATAGTTTTAGATTACATTATGAGGAACGAGATGGAAACATCTATTTGTGGATATTATGAAAAATAGAAAATTTGAGTTTTTAATAGGAATGAAGAGGATTATACAACCATTGTATGAGGAAATAAAAGATTATAAGGAAATTCTAGAGTATAATGAAAGCTATTATTTTGTAAATAAGAACTTTAAACCATATAATATAAATGACTTAAAATTTATAGATGCAAATATGACAATTAATGACAAAGTAGTTGAATTTATCTTAGAAGCACGCTTGAAAGGTTTTAATCAAGTTAGTACAAAGGAAGAAATCAAAAAAACATTAACGCAGCGAGGAGAAGAAGAAGACTTTATAATTGCAGAAAAGGATGGAATAATGGTAGCTCAAGCTAACATTCAGACATATACAGCTATAGGGTTTGAACATTTTGATGATTATTTAATTATTAAATGTAAATAGAATATACATAAGGGGTCAGGCTTGAAATATAACCTTTTGTATGAGTGATTTTTATATAGTAGGTAAATCTGTACTTGGTAAAGGAAAGAGTGATAGAGATTGGGTTTATATAAGTAGTAATTCTATTTCAGAATTTAAGGAATTAATTACGCATTTGAAAGAAGTGGTATATTGCTTATTTATAAAGGGAGGATGACATGGAGAAAAATATTATAATACGAAAATATAAAAAAGCAGCAGATGAATAGAAAATATTTGTCAGCTGCTTTTTATATTAGGTAAGTTATGTTCAAGAAAAGTAGCTGATACGAGCAAAAATTTAGCAACAGCAACAACTGAAACAACAGATTCTATTTCTGTGTGATTCAAAGATTCATTACATTTTGTTGGTAGTTCCTGTGTTTTACTTGATACATCATTTATGATGTTTTTTTATTTTTAACTCATGGGGTATGATATAGACGACAATGGAATGAAGGCTGTTGGAACAGTTATAATGAATAGAGTTCATGTAGCATATGGAGAATATCAAAGAGTAAATCAAGGTGATCTTAGGAAGGTTATATATCAACCTGGACAATTTGATTGTGTTCGAGGGACAATAAAGGGTGTTGCAAATCCTCAAACAATTTGGGCCTCTCGTCCTGATGAAGTACATTACCAAATAGCTGATTGGGTATTAAGTGGCAATAAAGTATGGAATATAGGTCAAAGTTTATGGTATTTTAATCCTTTTATGCCTACCTGCCCTAATACTTTTCCAAGAAATGGAACAGGGTCATTTAGAACAAGAATAAATAAACATTGTTTTTATGATCCTACTGAATTGTATAGCCAAACTTAAATAATAGGAGGGATATAATTAATGAGAAATAGACAACATAATGACAAGACTAAAAGAACTATGGAACCTCAAGAACCTATTATGCCTGAAATGCCTCCAAGGGGGAGAAGACCAGTATTTCCAGAACCAGAGATGCCAACAATGCCACCAACAATGCCTGGAATGCCAATGATGCCACAACCACAAATGCCACCTTGTATGTATATACCAATAGGAGGAATGCCTCCTACTACAATGCAACCTACAATGCCTGGAGGCCCTAATGAAGACTTTGAACTTCAACCAGGCCCACCAGTTATGGAAAATACTGATTACCTTCAAGGATACTTAAGGAGTGTTATTGGCAAATATGTAAAAGTCAATTTTATTTTAGGTACCAATATGTATATTGACAAAGAAGGTACATTAGTAGATGTTGGTGTAGATCATATTGTATTAAGAGAACCACAAACAGATGATTTAGTGGTGGCTGATTTGTACTCTATAAAATTTGTTACAGTATTTTATTAGTTGTTTTTAATGTTTGCCCTTATAATAGGGCATTTTTATTTTTTATTTTAAATTTATTTATATATTTTAGGGAAATATAAGGGTGAAGAATATTAAATAGAAAAGGTGAGAAGTTAAATGACTTTAATTGAAAGATATTATGGAAATGCGTTAAAATTGTTATTGTATATTATCAATCCTTTTAAAAAGATAATTATTAAAACTGAGTGTCAGGTACACAAATTTATTATAGATAAAGGATTAAATATATTGAAATATAATGAATATATTAAAGAATATGCTTTTTTAAATATGTATGTAAATCAATTGAATAAAGGAGCTACATGGGCCGACCAAGATTTTAAAAGTATTGGACATTTTTATAATCCTCAGAAAAAAAGAGGATTGTATGGAAATACCAATGCACTTATTTTAGCAAAAAGATACTATTTTAAAGCTTTAAGATACTGGAATAAAAATGATACTAGAAAAGCAATGTTTTATTTAGGAGCGTTTGTGCATATAATTCAAGATATGACTATTCCTCAACATGTGAATATAAGGTTGCTAGATAACCATCACCAATATGAAAATTATGTAAAAATATCATATAAAACAGTTAAAGAATTTGCTACAATTGAAAGTCCTATTATATTTGAAGATTTAGAACACTATATTAGATTTAATGCAAAAGTTGCAATGAAAATATACAAAAAATTTAAGACAATAAAAAATGACAATGAAAGATTTTATAGAATTACTAGGTGTTCTCTTCCATTAGCTCAAAGGACGACTGCAGGGTGTTTTTTGATGTTTTTAAAAGAAGTTGGGATGTTTGAAAATTAATTTTTTCTTTCATATTAGAATTAAAATGCTATAATATAATTTGTAATTATATTATAGCATTAATCATTATTACTGGAAAAATGTTTTTGTCACAACCTTATTTAAGAATAAGAATAGTTACATTAATATTTTAACTAAATAATGATCAAATACTGTAGTACGAGTAGTACGATAAGTTGATTTTTTAAGAACTTTTTTAATTTTAAACTTAGCTTCCAATATATAATAATTAGACCAATTTTAACTGTATTATTTTACATAATAGAAGGAGGAAAAAATGAAGGAAGATATTAGGCAATTAAAAAAACTCGTTAGTAAAATGGAATCTTATATTTATTGTGATAATTATAATAATTCTTTGAATATAATAATAGAAATAAAGGATATTGTAGATAGATTATATAAAGAAATATGCGAAAAAAATAATAATGATACAGGCAATATAAATAAACAGAATATAGAATTAATCGCCACAGTACCTTTTCTATATAAGCCAGTAACAGTTGATAACTATTATGAAGGTGATTATCTAGAAAGGTTTGCTGAACAAAGAACAAATGAATTAAAAAAAGCTGAAGTTATTGAAATACATGATAAATTTTGGACTTTCAATAATGTTGAGAAAGGGAATGTGTTTGGTTCTATTCCTGAAGAATTGATAAATGATAAACAAAGGGATCAACTTTTAAGTTATGGTTGGAAGAAAACGTTAGTAAATATTTATGAAGTAAATGATAGAATAACATTAAGTGAGTTAGAAAAATTATGTTATAAATATATGAGGCATTTTTTGATTGTAGTTGAGATTAAAAATAATGATATACTTGTATTAGAGTATAAAGAATAAGGCTAATCATAGGTTAACCTCGAAAATACGTTTACCTATAAGCAGCCTTTTCGTTTTATAAAAATTTACTTTTAAGGTTATTCCAATAAAAATTGCTGTCCAGAGTTAAACGAGATATTGTTGAATTAGATAATTTAAAATGGATTTCTACTATATTATCAAATTGATATTGAATACCATCTGAAATAATTAATATTGAATTTTCGTATCTATATTCAGGTTTAACTTTTATTGTAGTAGTTTTTGGAACAATTATACTATTTAATAATGACCTATATGCTTTTGAATTAATAGGTGCTAATGGTGTAATTTGTAAAGTTTTGAGAGTTGGATATATAATACTTCCTCCTGCGGAAAAATTATATCCTGTGCTTCCAGTAGGAGTAGAGATGATTATCCCATCGCCACTAAAGCGCTCAAGATGATTATTATTAATATAGATATTTAAGTGTATTACTTTAGAATTTATACCTTTTACAGCAAATTCATTTACACCTAATAAATCAATACAGTTGGTTTTTGTACATATTGAACTTTCGACTAGATTTATTTTTTTTATAGAGTATTTTTTACTTTTGAGCCGAGAAATTAATAAATCTATGTTTTCTGGAGATATTTCTTGGAAAAAACCTAAATGACCTGTGTTAATTCCTGCAAATGGTATATCAGGAAAATTATAATTATGTACTGCTCTAAGAAAAGCTCCATCACCTCCAATGCATATGTTTAGCATTGCATCGGAGTGATAATTTTGGGATACAACAAAATCGTTACTTAAGAGTTTTTCTTTGAGAATTTTTGCAGTTAATATTGATTCTTTGTCATTATTATGTATGATATTAATTATTTTGTTAGTGTTTTGATGATTCAAAATGTTCCCCCCAATATAGATAATGTTTTCTATTTTATGAAAATAATAGTTAGTAATATTATAGATAGTTTTATATGCTTATTATACATTATTATATAGAATATTTAAATGGAGGGTTTTATGATAAGGTTACAAGAAAACGAAAGTGTGATAAATTATAAAGTCGAATTTTCTAATGCAACAGTTGAAAAAATTATTATAGATGTTTTAAATATTTCTGGAAGATTATTTAGGAGATTGAAAAAGGGCGGTTGTATCTTTGTTAATGGCAAAAAAGTTACTAAAAATATAAATTTATATAAAGACGACTTATTGCAAATAATATTGGAAGATGAAGAAGATCCAAATATTCCTCAAAATATTCCTTTAAATATTGTATATGAAGACTATGACTTGATAATTTTAGATAAGCAGCCAGGTATATTAGTTCATCCAACCAAAAATCATAAAGATGGGACTCTTGCTAATGGACTTGCGTATTATTTTAAACAAAATGGATATAAAAAGAAGATTAGGTTTATTAATAGACTTGATATGGATACTTCTGGATTATTGATGGTAGCAAAGAATTCATTTGCTCATCAGCAACTTGCAGCACAGATTGAAAAAAATATTGTTACAAAAAAATATTTAGCTATTGTTGAAGGAGTAGTAAATAGCGAAGAAGGGATAATAGATAAATCTATAGGAAAAGAAAACAATAAAGATATAAAAAATAAAATAGTAGATTATGGTGCCAAGGCATTGACAAAATACAGAGTAATAAAAAGATATAAGAAAGGAACCCTTTTAAATGTTGAACTTTTAACAGGAAGAACACACCAAATAAGAGTTCATCTTAAATCAATTGGTTATCCTATTATTGGTGATACATTATATAATAAACCTAGTTTATTAATTGGTCGACAAGCTTTACATTCTCATTATTTAAGATTTAAACAACCTCGAAGTGGAAAATTAATTGAGATAAGTAGTAATATTCCTGATGATATGCTACATTTGCTTGAAAAGATAAAATGAGTTTAATATAAAAGGATAGGAGCTACATATATAAATGGCCCTATCCTTTACATTTTTTATACTAATGTTTTAACTTAACAACAGTAGCAGAATATTATTATTAAAAGTAAAAAGAAGAATAGTAAGCTACTACCAGTATCACCATTTCTACATTGAAGATCAGCCATAGTCTTACCTCCTAACTAAAGTATTAATTATCTACATCCAAAACCACCATAGCAGTTGCAGAATATGATTACTAGAAGTAGGAAGAAAAACAATAATTCACTTCCACTTTCTCCTCCAAATAGTCCTCCTAATAAGCCTTTACTTTCAGCCATTTACGTAACCTCCTTTAAATTCTATTTAAGTCAATACATTATATGAAATAATGATAAAATTGGTGATATCATGATTGTGTGTATTTTTGTTATATTAGTTTATTGTTAATATTATACTATGTAGTTGGAGAAGATTTGTGATTATTTTGATTGGTCTTCTTCATTTATTGGGGAATTTAAGACATTTAATATTTCTAACATTTTTGATATATCTTTTATATTACTTTCATCTTTATCACTTAAAATTGAAGAAAATGAGCTTATTAGATTATCAAAATTTAATTCAGAATTTCCATTTGACCCAATTAGATTAGTTAGAGTTGATAATATTCCTTTGTATTTTTCAAAGTTTGCTGCAATTTCGATGATAGGACTAATAATTTTTGTAGTTTCTTTTGGTAATTCATCTTCTAATACCTTTAATATACCATTAAAGCGTTCTTTTTTTGAAGTAATATTATTTATGACTATTGGTTTATAATTATTATCTTTTGATAGAAAATCTATTAAGCTAACAGTTCGATTAATTTTTTCAAAAAGAATTATTATTTTATTTAATATATTTACTTGTGGTTCAGATAGATAAGGACCAATTTTTTTCAATAACTGAATTTTAGGCTTTATATTATTTAAATTATCTAAAACTAGGTTTCTTTTATGAATGCTGTTATTGAAATAAATTAAATTTCTTTTACCTTTAATAATTAATAAAATAGGTAGTAAAAGAATTAGTCTATTTGTAAATTTAGGATAATTTAATTTTTTTTCTGATATTATTATTTCATTCAACACTAAACCTCCTTGAAAGAATTGCCTTTCAAAATAGCTTTATATTGTATATTATGATAATTTAATTTTTTTGTTCCTCGAAATTTGCTTCGATATTAAATATTAAATGTGTTATTTTTTATGAAACTTTCTAATGATAAATAAATTCTTTAAAGTGTTGTAATATATTTGAATCTTAAAACATAAATTTTAGTATACTGTAGAACAATACAAATTTGAAACTATTATTTTGTAGTTGCTATGAGCATCAATAAAAAAGACTGTAAGGAGGAATGATAAATGGATGATAGAAAAGATGTTAATGAAATATTTGATTTATTAAAAGATAAAGTTCAGCCAACTGAAGAGCAAGTAGATGTATTAAAAAATATGGCTGAAAAATATTCAAAAAAGTCAAATGAAGAGATACTTTTTGAAATAATTAAATTAAATAAGAAATTAAGTTCTGAAAAGAAAGAAGAATATAAGGAAAAATTAAAGAAATTAGATCAAATCAGACCTTTGCTGAATGAAGAACAACAGAAAAAACTTGATAAGGTATTAGAGATATTGTTAAGTGAAGAAGAGTAGAAAGAAAAGATGGAATACATTAATGTATTCCATCTTTTCAATAGTTAGAGAAGTTTAAAGTACTTAGTTTAAGATTCGACAAATTCAGATTGTTATGTTATAATAATATCAACATTATGTAAACTAACGAGGTGAAAAATTTGAAGCTAAATAAGAAAAAGTTAATTATTTCTATTTTAATTGTTATTATTTTATCATCAGCTATTTTTTATTTAGTATATTTTAAATCAAAAGATGCTTATACAGAGATTTCATATAAATCTTTTTTAGAGGAAATAACGCAGAGAAATGTTAGCGAAGTAATGCTAGATGATAATTCTAAAATAAAAGGCAAATTAAAAGATGGTGAACTTTTTATTACAGATAATCCGAGGACAGAAGATTTTAAAGAATATTTATTACTAAATGGTATTAAAGTAGTTGAATCAGATGAGAATAACACATTTCAAAATTTATTCATGTATATATTTGTTCTTATAGGTATTGGAGGAATGATATTTTTATTAAACAAGAATGTAACAGGACAAGCACAGAAAGAAATCACTCAAATGTCAACAGTAGATAATAGTAATAAGGATAATAAATACACTACATTTGAAGATGTAGCTGGTAACGAAGAAGCTAAAGAAAATCTTAAAGAACTTGTTGATTTTATTAGAAATCCTGAGAAATATCAGAAATATGGAGCACGTATGCCAAGAGGTATACTTTTATATGGTCCCCCAGGAACAGGCAAAACATTACTTGCTAAGGGTTTAGCAGGAGAAGCAGGAGTGCCTTTTTATGCTGTTTCAGGCTCTGATTTTATTCAAGTTTATGCTGGACTAGGAGCTAGTAGAATAAGAAATCTATTTAAAAAGGCTAGGCAAGAAGGTAAATGTGTAATATTTATAGATGAAATAGATGCACTTGGCAAAAAAAGGAGAGGAACATTAAGCGGTGGTAATGATGAAAGTGATAGGACCCTTAATGCACTTTTAACTGAGATGTCAGGTTTTAATGGTAATGAAGGTATAATTGTTATAGCAGCAACTAATAGGATTGATACACTTGATGAGGCTTTATTAAGGCCTGGTAGATTTGATAGACAAATAGAGGTAGGTCTTCCAGATGTAAATGCCCGCCACAAAATTTTAAGGCTTCATAGTAAAAATAAGCCTTTAAGTAAAAGTGTAGATTTAATGAAAGTTGCATATGAAACTGTTTATTTTAGTGGTGCAAAACTTGAAAGTTTAATGAATGAGTCAGCTATACTAGCTGCAAAAAACAATAATGAGGTAATTACTATGGACCATATAGATAAAGCTTTTTACTCTATAATGGTTGGTGAAGAAAAAAAAGATAGAACTTCTGTATCTTTAGATGATAAGAAGATAACTGCATTTCATGAAGCTGGACATGCTCTTGTATCTAAACTTGTTTTACCGAATAATAGAGTTACTAAGGTTACTATAATTCCTAGTACCAAAGGTACAGGAGGGTTTAGTATGAGTATACCTCAAGATAAAATGTACCAAACTAAAGAAGAGTTGATAAATCAAATAATGGTGTTATTAGGAGGCAGAGCAGCAGAAGAGATAGTGTTCGGAACGGATAAGATAACTACTGGTGCTTCAAATGATTTATCGAGAGCAACAAATATTATTATGACAATAGTTGCTAAGTTAGGAATGGATGAGAAATTAGGATTATTAAATTATGAAGCTATTCTCGGAGATAATATTGGTTCTAGTAAATATGTCTTGGATAGATGCAAAGAAATAACTATGAATTTATATAAAAAAACTAAAGAAGTTATTTCTGGTAATTTAAAACAATTAAATCAAATATCAAATATTTTACTAGAAAAGGAAAGTATAGGAGAAGAAGAACTAAATAGTATTTTAGAAATATAATATAAATATAAGCATAACCATTGTTGGTATGTAAAAACGATGGTTATGCTTAATACAAATACTATAGAGATAATTAGGAATAGGCATTAAAGTTTACATAATTGCATATAAACTAAAATAAAGCTGATAAATTACTATATTAGGGTTTTTAAAATTATTAAAATTGTAGTATAATATATTTAGAAGTTAGTCCTGCGATGAACGACAGCCCAGTATAATTCAACCGACATAAGACATCCGGGAGCTCGGGTTCAATAACGTATGACATGCCTTTAATATGACATATCTTTAAGAGGAAGTCAAAAGTTATTGACAGGGCACCCACCTGCGTGAGAAGCGGGTATGAATTAGTTGGGCAACGTCATCTTGGGATTAGTAACCCTTAGGCCTAAGGCTTAAGGGTTTTGCTTTTTTGAAAAAATATTTTTTATCAGAATAGAGGGAAGACTTTTTGTTAAAAATAAAAATCCAATATAGATTAAACATCCTAAAATTAAACATGATAAGAATATTATATAATTTTTAATTGATGTATATGTTAAATAATTATATAAGATCATTACTGTTCCGATAGAAATTACGGAAGATAGTAGAGGTTTAATTATGAAATCTTTTATATTAATATGAATTTTAACATATTGGTTAACGCTCAAAAAGTTCAAGAAAGAAATGAGTACAACAGATATAAAGAAACTTATCAAAAAGCCATTTATACCAAAGCTTGGGTTACCTACGAGTTTATATGTCAAAATAAGTTGTAAAGTCATACCTATAATGTAATTGATTGTTGAAGAAACTTGTTTTCCTATGCCATGTAAAATTCCTGATAAAACGTGCTGTAAAGAAAGGAATAGAGTACTGTAACCTAATATATTTAAATATTTTGCTACTATACAGTCATCATAAAAGAAAATAGCAATTGGTTCAGCCCAAAATACATATACTAAAAAAATTGGTATAGACACTATTAATGTAATCCTTATGGAGTTTGATATATTAATTTTTGCATCTTTATATTTTTTTAAACTTATATCTTTTGACAGGTTAGGAATTATATTTATAACTAATGCAGATGTAACTATGAAAGGCAAGAAAATGAAGGGCATTGCCATACCAGTAACTCTTCCAAATATTTCAATTGATTCTTTGTGTGAATATCCTGCATGTATTAATCTTTGAGGTATAATTATTGTGTTAATTGATTGAAAAATAACATTGACTAATCGTGAGATAGTAATTGGAAAGGCTATATGATTTATTTGATACAATATTCTTCTTGATTTCATTTTTTTTATATATTTATAATTTATTTTTTTATTTCTTGAATATTTGAATATTAGAAAAAGTAAACCAGATAACTCTCCTATACTTATTCCTATTAAGGCAATACAAGCTCCTGTTTTAGAACTAATTGGTGATAGTAAAAAAATAGTTCCTAATACAAAGGTTATTCTTGTAATTTGTTCAATAACTTGTGCTATTCCAGAAATTTTTATCTGAGATAAACCATAATAATATCCCCTGAATATTGAAGATAGTGATATAAGAACTATTGAGGGGCTGACAAACATGAGTAATAACTGCATATCATTATTATGTAAAAAAATTTGACTAATTAGGTTTCTTGAAATTATAAGAATCATGCTTAAAGCAAATGATAATATTACAACTAATAATAATGATACCTTAAAAATATTTCTAATATTGTTATAATTATTTACTGAACTTTCTTTTGCAATAATTTTTGATATAGCGACAGGAATTCCTGCTGTAGTAAACGTTATGAAAAACATCAATATGGGAAAAACCATTTGAAAAAGTCCTATACCTTCAGGACCTATTAGTCTTGATAATGCTATTTTATAGACAAAACCTAATAATCTAACTAGAAAATTAATTATTATTAGTATTAATGTGCCATAAAGAAATCCTGATTTATTCAACATATCACCTCAAGAATATTTTTAATATATAAATATTCTTATTATAATTAGATATTACTTAAAGAGAATTATTAATTATATAAAGTAAATAATAAAAAATGAAATTAAAATATTAGCTATGTTGAAAGGACTATTTAATGGATTTTGTGTACTTATTATGTAATGGTTTAAAACAAACAGAAGTTTATTGTAATACTTGTAGTAGAATATGTTTACATCTTTTTCATTGCACAAATTGTAAGAGCGATAAAAGAAGAGAAATAAATAAAATAAAGCTATAGCTAATTTTAGCTATAGCTTTACTTTATTTTAATCATCTGTTTTTTTCTATTTTTGAAAGTACATATATATTTGAAACCTAAATCTTTTAAAAGTTTTTTTGCTTCATGGTATTGACTTCCTATATCTTGGGGGGTATGAGCGTCTGAACCTATAGTTATTATTTCTCCGCCAAGTTCTTTATATAATTTTAATATATCTATATGAGGATGGAAATATCCCATACCGTATCTCATACCTGAAGTATTTAATTCAATTCCTTTTTCCATACTAATTATCTTTTTCAAAACTATTTTTAATATATCAATGTATTGGTCAATACTTAGTCTATTTTCCATATAATTATAATATCTATCGACAATATCAAGATGGCCTACTACATCAAAGTTATCAAAGTTTTTTAAACACTTAAGCATAAAATTATAATAATCATTATATATTTCATTTAACTTTTTATTTTTATAAAAAGTGCCATCATATAATTCTTTTTCGTTTACTGAATGAATTGATAATATAACGAAATCTAACGAATTTAAGTTAATTAATGTTTCTAATTTTTTGTTTAAATTTGGGTGAGCACCTAATTCAACGCCTAGAAGTAGTTCTATTTTATTTTTGTAATTATTTTTTACTTTTTTATATTCTTTATAATAATCTGAAACATGAAAAACATAATCAATTGAATCAGGATAAAATCCTAAATCTATATGATCAGTAAAGGCTAATGTATCAATTTTCTTTTCAATAGCGCTGCTTACCATTTCTTCCATTGTAAATTTACAATCTATAGAAAAGTAGCTATGGACGTGAAAGTCTATCAAATCAACCACTCCTAAATTTTATTTACTACCTAAATAAATATTGTACTAGAAAAGTAGATATATGTAAAGATTCAATTGATTATATTAAAAGTTGGTTCATTGTAAAATTAAATGCAACAGGTAAAAAATATAGAACCATAGTGAGAAATCCTGTATGATATAGTTATCCAAACTAAAAAAATATAGGGAGGTCTCACTATGGTTCAATCTAATTGTACCACGAAAAGACGCTCTTTTAAACACCTAAATGTATATGAGAGAGGAAAAATTGCAGCTCTTTTAGCTGAAGGAAAGAGCCTTCGATATATTGCAAGACAACTTGGTCGTAATGCTAGTACCATTAGTAGAGAAATAAAAAGAGGGACTGTAACTCAACTTAAGTACGATTTATCGACTTATGAAGCCTATTTTCCTGAAGCAGGCCAGGCAGTATATGAAAAACGTCGTAAAAACTGTGGCGCTAAATGCAAGCTTTCACATGCTAAGGAATTTATTGAATTTGCTGAAAAAAAGATGTTAGCAGAAAAGAAGTGGTCTCCAGATAGCATCGTAGGGTATTGCAAAAGAGATCCTAAATGGAAGGAAAAACCGATGGTTTGCACAAAAACTCTATATAATTACATAGACAGAGGATTTCTTAAAGTACGCAATATTGATTTACAACTCAAACCTAGATTAAAACCTAAAAATAAAAACAACTCCAAAAAACATAAACGAATTATGGGCAAAAGTATAGATTTAAGGCCAAAAGAAGTAGAAACTCGTAAAGAGTTTGGACACTGGGAAATCGATACTGTTGTCGGTAAACGTTCGAATGACGCAGTACTTTTAACATTAACCGAGAGGAAAACAAGATATGAATTGATATTTTTACTAGATTTAAAGAACAGTCAAGCTGTTCGTAATGTATTTGTAGAGCTTAAAAACCGATATGGTGCTTTATTCTCTAAGGTATTTCGTAGTGTAACCGCTGACAATGGCTCAGAATTTAGTGAATTATCCAGTATTTTAGAGAAGTATAAAAGTGAAGCCTACTTTGCTCATCCCTATTCATCATGGGAAAGAGCAAGCAATGAGAGACAAAATGGTATAATCAGACGTTTTATTCCGAAAGGAAAAACAATAAAAAGAATACCTTTATCATTCATCCAGAGTATCGAAGACTGGATGAATGAATATCCGAGGAAGATATTGGATTATAAAACGCCAAAAGAATGTTTTTATGAAGAACTATTGAGTTTATGTAAGAATAGTAATGAATTCAAGGACAAGCATTTGCTGTTGTCTATCGTTTGAGATTTAGCAAATAAATGTAGCTAAGAAACAAAAGACAGGAGTGCCTTAGTAAATGATCTTATATCGTTAAGGCCTTTCGGCTAGTATGCCAAAAGGCCTAAAGCCAATTATATCATTTCGATACGTTGTCAAGGTCGGGTAGTATTTTCTCGCATATGCTCGAAAATCTCCACCCTTCCCTTGACAACAAAATAAAGTAATATCGACCTAAAATTATAAAACTATAAGAGTTTGGATATCTATACCATACTTCTTCTCACAAAGTGTTGCATTTAATATTGCAATTTAAATTATATTAAAAGTTTAATATTAAATAAAAAAATATTTAATTTCTAACATAATTGCTATAAAATAAAGAAATAGGGATATAATTTAGTAGAAGATGTTGTATGTTTATATATGAATGATAAGAGTTAAAAGATGTTTATTATCAATTAGGAAGTGATAGTATGAAAAAGGCTAAAATTATATATAATCCATCTTCAGGTAGACAGATAATACAGAGAAGGCTAGATTCTATATGTAAAATGTTAATGGATAATGGATATATTATGGGGAAGTATTCTACAACCAAACGAAACGATGCTTTTTATGAAACTATAAAATGCTGTAATGAGGATTGGGATTTAATTATTGCTTGTGGTGGTGATGGAACTGTAAATGAAATAGCTTCAGGAATTGTTAAAGGAGGTAGAAAAATACCTGTTGCAATTTTAGGTGCGGGTACCGTTAATGATTTTGCAAATTACTTAGGGTTACCGAAAAGTCCTAAGGAATTTTGTAATATGGTTTTAGAAGGAAAACAAATTGATGTTGATTTAGGTAGGATAGGTGATAGGTGTTTTGTTAATGTTGCTGCTAGTGGATTATTAACTAATGTTCCTTATCAAGTTCAACCTGAGCTTAAAACTATGTTTGGAAGAATGGCTTACTATATTCAAGGGTTAATGGAAATTCCAAAACAAAAACTTAAACCTATCAAAGTTGAATTTAATAGCGATGAGTATAGTAGCATGGAAGAAGTATTATTATTTCTTCTATCAAATACTTCTTCTATTGGGGGATTTAAAAAACTTGCACCAAGTGCTAATGTTTCAGATGGTTATTTAGATTGTATAATTGTAAAAAAATCTGATATTCAAGATCTTTTTAATATTTTTATAAATATTTTTAAAGGAGAACATATTAATCATCCAAATGTAGAATATTTTAGAACAAAAAAATTATCGGTAAATTCAGAAGATAATATACCTATTGATATAGATGGTGAATATGGAGGAAAGTTGCCTGCTACTTTTGAAGTGCTTTCTAATGCTTTTAGGATATTGATTAAGTAGCAGGGTTTCCTCTACTTACTTTTTTCTTGTTTTACTTTTTCATCTTTATTTCTATTAACACTATTATTATTCATTTTACAATTTCCTTCAAATATTGCATTTTCATCAACAACAAAATTGTTAACTTCAATATCACCAAAAAGTTTACCAGTATTTGTTATTCTTAATTGTTCTTTACATGAAATGTTACCATTAATTTTACCTGAAATATATATGTTATCACAAATAACATTGCCATTTATGTTTCCTTTTTCACCAAGTATAATATTGCCATTTAATATTATATCGCCTTCGATAGTACCATCTATTTTTATACTACCTTTCCCTTCAACTTTTCCTTGTAATTTTGTACCTTCTCCTATTAATGTATCAATTTTTTCATTGTTAATATTTGTTTTTCCAAACATTTTTATTACCTCCCAATTTAGTTATTATTTAAAACTTTGTATGGGTCAATAGGATTACCGTAGTACCTAATTTCAAAATGTAGATGAGTACCGGTACTTCTTCCTGTATTACCCATTTCAGCTATTATTTGACCTTTTTCTACGCTATCTCCAACTTTTACTAATATATTGCTATTATGCCCATAAATTGACTGATAGCCGTACCCATGACTTATTATTACTACTTTCCCATAACTACCATTATACCCAGCGTATGTAACAACACCTTTTCCAGCTGCTTTGATCTTTGTCTTAGGTTCATTTGCTATATCAATACCTTGATGAAATTCTCTTCCTTTTCCAAAAGGATTATCCCTATAGCCAAAAGTCGAAGTTATTCTTCCTACTGTAGGCATTAGATTAGGTTGTGCTTCTAAAAAATCTAATCTTTTTTCTACATCCGTAATAAGTGTATTTAGTTCTTCTTCACTTTTGTCTAATTGAATGGATAAATTATTAAATTCTGATTCTATTTCAGATTTATTGTATATGGAACTAGGTGATTTTCTTATATATGATTCTCCACCTCTAGAAGCAGTTGTTATTTCTTCATCATTTTCTTCCAACCCCACCATGGTTTTGACAGTATGTTGTAATTCTGATATATATGAAAGCTTTTTTTCAATTTCTGAAGTAATTGAATATAAAGATTCTATTTCTTCTTTTTGAGATGAATTAATTTTATTGAGGTTATTTAATGTGTTGAGAGTATCTTTATGTTCTGTTACAAGGCTTGTATAAGAATTCCTCAAATTATATGTATATATACTAAAAGTAATTATTAAAATTAATGATAAAGAAGTTAAAAGCTTAGGAAGATATGACGGTAAAACAACTTGCTTTGTTTTTTTTGAATGAGAGATAATAATTATTGATAAGTATCTATCTTTTTTTGATTTAGTATGAAAATGCTTCACAATATTACCACCCTTTCCAATTACAAAATAGATATATTTTATATTCTAGATAATATAAAAAAATCCTCTATTTATGTAAAAAAATAAATTAAATACTGAAAATTAAAATCTGACGAATTAGAATTTGTAGTTTATATTCTAGTGTGAAACATTGACTTAATTATTAGCAAAATGATAAAATACTTAGTGTATCGAAACAAGGTAAATATTGGTTTAGTAAAGGGTAAACAAGTTGAGGTTAAAAATGTCAAAAATATATTATTGAGTTTGAGTTTATGTTTATTATGAAATATATATAGGAGGTTAATTTCGTTGAAAACTAGTGATTATTCAGAAAAGGTTGTTTTAATTGAAAAGTATTTAAGGTATGTAGATTACGTAATTAGAAAAAAAGGTAGAGAGATATTGAATGATTTTGGTATAACTGGACCACAGTTTATTGCTCTTCAAATACTTATAGATTATGGTAATTTAACTATTGGTGAATTAAGTCAAAAAATGTCTTTAGCATGTAGTACTATTACTGATTTAATTGATAGAATGGAAAAAAATAATCTTGTCGAAAGGATTAAGGATGATAAAGATAAAAGAATTGTTAGATTGAAAGTCAAATCTATTGGCTATGAATTAGTAGACCAGGTTCTAGATAGAAGAAGAATTTATCTTTCTAGTAAACTGAACGATTTAGATGAAGAAAGCAAAGAATTTTTATTAAGAAGCTTGTTTAAATTATATGAGGCTATGAAAAAAGAAAGTATTGAAGGATAATAGTTTTATATCAATAAAAAATATTGATTTATCTAAAAACCGACTTTCCAGCATTTTGAACATTGCTGGATATTTTTTGATATATTCTAATATATTCTAAAAACTAAAATAACATGAAATAAATAATATTTAGTAATATCTATTGATTATTAAAGTATAATATAATAAATACAAAAGTAATTTTTTGTTGAAAAAGAAGGAAATACATGGAACTGATTAATAATAGATATAAAGTAGAAAATATTTTATATGAAGATTTAGATGGAACTACTTATGAAAAGGTTAAAATTATAAACAAGTTATAATTTTTTAAAATATTTTATTATGCAATTTTATCAATAAAACAAATAAAAATTAATATTTTTAATAATTTGCTTTATATTCAAATACATATATAATCATATTGTATGGTATAATAATGTAAAAGAGAGGAGGAAACTAAATTGACTGTAACAATTAAAGATGTTGCTAGACTCGCTGGAGTATCTATATCAACTGTTTCTAGAGTAATAAATGATTCAAAACCCGTTAGTCCTGAAGTTAGAAAAAGGGTTCTAGAAATTATTGAACAGGTTGGGTACAAGCCTAATGAAATTGCAAGAACACTAGTTACTAAAAAATCATACTTAATCGGTGTTATAGTTACCGATATAGGAAATTCTTATGTTGCACAAATGGTAAGAGGAATTGAAGAAGTTGGGAAAATGTATAATTATGACATACTTTTATGTAGTAGTTATGGTGATCAAAATGCTGAGTTAAAGTTTGTTCAGCTTTTAAATAGAAAACAAGTAGAAGGTATTATATTAATTTCCGATATATTAAATAATGATTTATTTGAAAATATAAATCAATACAAATTTCCTTTAGTATACTTAAATAGATATTATTATAAACAAGGCATTTCTACTGTTTCAATAGACGTATTTGACGCAGCTTATGAAATGACAAATTTCTTGATTAATTTAGGACATAACAAAATAGCTTATGTTGGTATTAATTTAGAAGGTGATTCTTTAGAAAAAACTAAAGAAAGTGGATATAGAAGAGCAATAAGTGAACATGAATTAGAAAATGAAATAGTATTTTACACTAATGGGAATAATATACAGGATGGATATGATATTGCAAAAGACATAGTTAATAATTCAGATAATGTAACTGCAGTATTTTGCGGGTGCGATGAAATTGCTATAGGGATCATGAATTATTGTTATGATAATAATATTAAAATTCCTGAAAAATTGTCTATTGCTGGTTTTGGAGGAACTAATATTGGTTCTATATTTAGACCAAAATTAACGACTATTAAGGAACCTTTTTACGATATTGGGGCAGTTGCTATTAGGAAGATTATAAAAGAGTTAAAAGGAGAAAAGCTTGAAGCTAATGATGTAATATTGCCATTTCAAATACTGAAACGTGACAGTTGTAAAAAGATTAAATAGAATAGAAAAGAATTTTAAAGCGAACTATGTTCGCTTTTCTATATGATTTTATACAATTATTAAACTAATTAATATACTGCTGATGAAAAACTTTCTATATTATGTAGAGGTGATTATTGTGAAAGATGAACAGAATAATAATGATAAATCTTTTTTTAAGAGTAAAAATTTTAAGAAAACTCTTTTAGGTTCGCTAATTGTAGTTTTAATAACTTTAATTATTACTATAGTTGTTAAAGGCAAAAATGTAAAAATAATACACTTTTCTAATGCTTTCTTTATTTCTGCTAATATTTTTTTAATTTTAGGTGTATTTTTGCGATTAAAGGCTTGGAAAATTCACAAAAAATCTGTTTTAAAGAAAAAAAGTTTTAAAGAAAGTTCTCATGATCCAGCTTTGGAAAATAAAGTGCTGAGATTTGCAGCAAAATCGTTTGGATTTATTGGTTTAGTTAATTTTTTAATATCAATTATATTTTCATTTTTCTTTTATTATTAAATTATTTATAGAATTGTAAAATAAAGTATTATATAAAATATTTAACAATATGATGAGGTATAATGTTTTAGTAAATTAGGAGGAATACATCATAATTTATAGAAATATACACTATTGAATTAAATGGGGGTATATGTAATGTCTGAAAAACAATATGTTATTTTTAAATTAGATAAAGAAGAATATGGAATAGATATAATGAATGTAAAAGAAATAAGTCAGTATCAAGAAATTATTAAAGTTCCTAATGCACCTAGTTTTGTTGAAGGCATAATTAATTTTCGAGGTAATGTTATACCAGTTATTAGTTTAAGAAAAAGATTCAATATGAAAGAATCTATTATAGGTAAAGATTCAAGGATAATTATTATTAGTATAGGTCAAAAAGAAGTAGGTTTTTTGGTTGATGAAGCTTCTCAGACTATTAGACTTGATGATAGTGATATTGATCCAACACCTGATATTATTTCAGGGGATGCTAGAGAATTTATAACAGGTATTGGAAAGCTAGATAATGGATTACTAATATTAATTAATTTAGAAAAGGTATTGTCTGAAAAAGAAAAATTATTAATTAATAAAATAGAGCTATCTGACTAATAATGACAATAATTAAATTAATTAGCAATAATATAAAAGAAAATGTAATAAAAAATTAGAATTTAATTCCAATAGGTGATAAAATTTTCATAGAACAACTCCTATTAGTGAATGTAGAGATATTGAGAGTATTTCAAATGATATAGAATTATTGTTGGACAAACGTAGAATTATATTAAATGATCTTCTTTTTAATGATTTAAACTTAGAAAATATGTCAAAAAAATTAATTCAGATTGAAACTGGACCAATATTAAAAGAAGATATGGATTCAATTAAGGAATTAAAAGAAAATCCTACTGATTTGGCATATGTATATAGCTTAAACATATATACGAGATCCAGTTACAGAATAAAGGTGGTAAGTTATATTTAAAAAAAATGCAACCAGTATGTAATAATTAGATTTTTTAAAAGAAATTTAGAGGTGTATTATGACAAAATTATCATTGGACATTGAGAGAATAAACAAAATTTTAAATGATACAATTAATACAATTACTAATAATAGAGATGAAATAAAAGATATTGCAGAAAATGTTAAAGCAGAAGTAGAAAAAATAAGAAAGGATTTAAATGAATTAAGGAAAAAGATTAGAATAATAATAGAGGAAGTTGATTTATTAGAAATTGAAGAAAAAAGGAGTAGAATTAGATTAGTATCAGTTAGTAAAAATTTTAATGTGTATAAAGAAAAAGATATAAAAGAAGCTTATGAAAATGCTAAGAATCTTCAGATAAAATTAGCATTAAAGAGAGAGGAAGAAAAAAGTCTAATTGAAAAAAGAAATGAGTTGGAAATAAGGTTAAAGAATTCTTTAGAAGTTGTTTCAAAGGCTGATAATTTGGTTAAACAAACTAATGTTATTGTTAAATATTTAAGTGGAAATTTAGATGATATAATTAAAACTATGGATGATATTAATAAACGTCAGTATTTAGGAATAAAAATTATAGAGGCTCAAGAAGCTGAAAGGCAAAGGTTAGCTAGAGATATCCATGATGGGCCTGCTCAATCAATGGCAAATATTTTGTTGAAATCAGAGTTATGTGAGAAGTTGTTAAGCAGAGATATAGATAAAACTAGAAAAGAACTTAACGAGTTGAAGGAAATTGCAAGACTTACTTTAAAGGATATTAGAAAAACTATATATGATTTAAGACCTATGTCTTTAGATGACTTGGGCCTAATTCCTACTGTTCAAAGATACATATCAAATTTTATGAATGATTCAAATATTGATATTCAGTTAAAAGTAATTGGACAAACAAAAGATATTGATTCAACAATTAAAATTGCAACATTTAGAGTAATTCAAGAAGCTCTTAATAATATTAAAAAACATTCTAAAGCAGACAGAGTGACAATTACTATAGAGAATTTGATTGACAGAATTAATGTTTTAATTATTGACAATGGGGTAGGATTTGACAGTACTACAAATTTTCAAAAGAAATGTACTACGATAGATAGTGGTTTTGGCATTGTGAGTATGCGTGAAAGAGCTGAATTGATAGGTGGTTTATTTCAAATAAAATCTAAACCCGGCCAAGGCACTAAAGTTTTTCTTACTATACCTATTGATAGAAAGGATGATATTGTTGAGGAATAAGAATATAACAGTTTTAATTGCAGATGATCATTCATTGATGAGACAAGGATTAGAGCAAATTTTGGAATTGGAGGATGATATTGAAGTTATTGCTCAAGCGTCAGACGGAGAAGAAACTGTAGAACAAGCTATTGAATACAAACCAGATATAATTTTATTAGATATTAACATGCCCAAGATGAATGGTATTGAGGCTTTGAGACGATTTAGGGATTTAGGTATAGAATCAAAGATAATTATTTTAACTATACACGATGATAAAGAATATTTGTTTGAAACAATTAATATGGGAGCTAATGGATATGTACTGAAAGACGCTGATTCGGATTCTTTGATTAAGGCTATTCATGATGTTTATTCAGGAAAAAAATATATTCAGCCAAGTATTGCTAGTCTTTTAGTTGATGAAATCAATTTTAATAAAGATGGAAGTAATAACTTCTTAAAAAAAGACTCACTTACAAAAAGAGAATATGAGGTTCTTACTCTTATAGCTGAAGGATTGAATAATAGAGATATCGCTAATAAATTATTTATTAGTGAAAAAACCGTAAAAAACATGTTTCTAATATATTTAAAAAGATTAAAGTTAATGATAGAATGCAGGCAGCAATATATGCATACAAACATAATATAAAGAAAATATAAATACAATTTTTATGATATAATATTATTTAGAGGTACTAATTAATTACATATAGTTTTATGAAATTATTGAACTTATTAAAAGGAGGTATATTATGGCTAAAAAAGTAAACGCTAAAGAACTTAATGAAAGGTTATCTCATAAATGGAAGAACGTATGGGAAAACATTGATGATGATGAGAAAGAAAAGGTTTTTGAATTGGGAGAGGAATACAAGAATTTTTTAGACAAAGGTAAGACTGAAAGAGAAGCGACAGATGAAATTGTTAAAGCGGCTATTGATAATGGATATATTGATTTAAAAAAAGTGATTGAAGAAGGAAAAAAAGTTGCTCCTGGAATGAAGATTTACGCTGTAAATAAGAATAAAGGTGTGGCTATGTTTATTATTGGAAGTGAAAGCCTAACAAAAGGAATGAACATTGTTGGTTCACATATAGATGCACCACGTATCGATATAAAACAATTTCCACTTTATGAAGATTCACAACTAGCATTACTTAAAACTCATTACTATGGAGGTATAAAAAAATATCAGTGGGTAAATATACCACTAGCTCTTCATGGAATAATAATTAAAAGCAATGGTGAAAAAATAAATATTGTAATTGGAGAAGATGAGAGCGATCCAGTATTTGTTATTTCTGATATATTACCTCATCTTGCAAAAGATCAAATGAATAAAAAAATGAGTGAAGGTATTACTGGTGAGGGGTTAAATATAGTTATTGGAAATATACCTTATGATGTTGATGAAGAATTAGATGAAAAGATTAAGCTAAATATTTTAAATATATTAAATAAAAAGTATGGTATAACTGAATATGATTTTACTACTGCTGAATTAGAAGCAGTGCCAGCAATGAAAGCTAGAGATACAGGTTTAGACAGAGGTATAATATCAGCATACGGGCATGATGATAGAGTATGTGCATATGCGTCTTTAAAAGCAATATTAGATGTTAATTATATTCCTAAAAGAACTTCTGTAGCTCTTTTTGTAGATAAAGAAGAAATAGGAAGTGTGGGTAATACTGGAATGCATTCTAGTTTCTTTGAAAATTGTGTTGCAGAACTTTTGTATTTAACTGAAAAGGATTATAATGATCTAATGATAAAAAGAGCTATGTCAAATTCTATGGTTTTATCAGGAGATGTTGCTGCTGCTGTAAATCCTAATTTCCCAGATGTACTGGACAAAAGAAATGCACCATATTTAAGTAAAGGCTTAACTTTAGTTAAATATACCGGTTCTCGTGGAAAAGGCGGATGTAATGATGCAAATTCAGAGTATATTAGCTATATAAGGAAAATATTTGATGAGAATAATGTTATTTGGCAAATGGGTGAACTTGGTAAGGTTGATCAAGGTGGTGGAGGAACTATTGCTTATATTTTAGCTAATTATGGTATGGAAGTAGTGGATTGTGGAGTTCCAGTAGTAGGTATGCATTCACCATATGAATTAATTAGTAAGGCAGACCTTTACATGGCGTATAAAGGTTACAATGCATTTTATAAAGCTTAGAAAAAAGACTGGGAAACTTATCTCAGTCTTTTTTGTCAAATAAATTATTATGAACTGCATATTTTGTCACAAAATCTTTGAATGTTTGTGTTAAAGGAGATAGTTG
Source organism: Brassicibacter thermophilus (assembly GCF_055378355.1). Classification (NCBI taxonomy): domain Bacteria; kingdom Bacillati; phylum Bacillota; class Tissierellia; order Tissierellales; family Thermohalobacteraceae; genus Brassicibacter; species Brassicibacter thermophilus. The sequence continues at coordinate 1,538,859 of NZ_AP042446.1, forward strand.
CCTTTTTTTATGATATGCAAAATAAAAATTTCGTGTAAAATTTATATTCTTTAACTTAAAAGGTTTTAATAATCCTTGGTCTATTTCACGTTTCACAGCAATTTCAGAGACAAAACTTATTCCTAATCCAACTTCAACAAATTTTTTTATGGTTTCATTGTCTTGAACATAACAAATAACATTTAACGATTGTAAATCAAGATTTTTTTTTCTAATTTCACTTTCAAAAAGATGTCTGGTACCTGAACCTTTTTCTCTGAGTATTATTTTTTCGTTATGTAAAAAATTTAAATCTAGTTCTTCATATGGTTTCCAATCATATTTACTATTATTAGGTGCAATACCTATGAGATTATCTTCTAGTAGTTTTATGTATTCTAAATTTTTAGAGTTGTATTTTGCTCCGATTATGCCGAAATCAGTATTGCTATCTAATATGTTTTTTAATACTTGTTTTGAATCATCTTCGTTAATTGTAAATGTTACATGTGGATATTTTTTTACAAAATCCATTAATATTCTTGGTAGAATATATTGCCTAGGTATAGTGCTTGCACTAATGTGTAAATGCCCTTCAATTTTACCATTGTATGTTTCTAAGTGAAACTTAGCCATTTGGCATGTGTTTATTATGTCTAAAGCATAGTTATATAGTATACTACCAGCTTCAGTAGTAGTTATTTCTTTACCCGACCTATTTATTAATATAGTTCCTAATTCTTTTTCTAAATTTTGAATATGGCTTGTTACTGTAGGTTGAGTTAAATATAACTTATTTGCAGCCTTTGAAAAGCTTTTCAATTTTATAACTTCTATAAAGGTTTCCAATTGTCTAAAATCCAAAATTATCACCACTTTCACATTCTCAATAATCTCAATAATAATATTATTTTATTATAGTCTTAATGTCAATAAGAGTTTATTTTGATAATTGCTAAAATGTAATTGTAAATATCATATAGTTTTTGCTCCAAAATATAGGAGAAATTCTGAGAGAACTATGTAATTGGAAAGGAGTTAATATAATAGAGGCTGAAGTATGTTTTGACCATGTGCACATGTTACTAGAAATTCCACAAAAGATTAGTCTAACAAGTTTTTTATGTTAGAAGGATGTTATAAGGTTATATAAAATATAAAAGTGTTAGAAGACTTTAATTCTTCTAACACTTTTATTTACTGGTGCCGAAGGTGGGAGTCGAACCCACACGGAGTTTGAGCTCCACTGGATTTTGAGTCCAGCGCGTCTGCCAATTCCACCACTTCGGCTTATTAGTTACAAAAGATATATTAGCATAAATATGATAAAAAATCAAGCACTTAATTAATAAAAATTAAAAATATTATTAGCAATATGTAAGTATTTTAATATAGTACTTATATATAATGTCGAATTTACAGTAAATAACATGAAATAGTGACCCCAAATTATGTTATAATTAATATTAGTTGATTATAAAAATGGTGGTGATTCTATTGGACCCAGTAACACATGGAATAATTGGAGCAGGAATATCTGCTTTAAGTGGTCAACCTTTTAGTTTTTCAAATCCTATTGTATTAGGAAGTATGATAGGGGCTATGTCTCCTGATATAGATGTAATAACAAAATTTTGGGGGAATTATAAATACCTTAAGCATCATAGAGGTATATCACATTCTCCTATAGGATTGGGAATATTATCTATCATAATTGCTTATGTTTTAAGTATAAAATTTTATCAATACAGTTTTATAGATATATTTATATGGACATTTTTAGGTGCTATATCTCATACTGTTTTTGATTGGCTTAATTCTTATGGGGTGCGGTGTTTATTACCTTTTTCTAGAAAAAAATATTCTTTTAATCTATTAATGCTCTATGATCCAGTTATTACAATATTATGTTTAGGTTTGATTATTATTGATACTAATAAAATGACAAAAGTTATATTTGCTATCTTATGTATGATCACATATTTATTGATAAGATTATTTATGAGAAAAAAAATAAAATCTAAGCTTATGAGTGATTTTTCTAAAAATAATAAAATATTGAGTATTAATGTTTTACCTAGCATGACTAATATATTAAAATGGGATTTTATAATAGAAACAGAGAGATTAAATATAGTAGGCAGATTTAATTATTTTGATATGGATTATACAGTCTTTAAATACTTAGAAAAAGCAAATAGTGAATATATTAATTATATTGATGATACTGAAATGGGGAAATATTTTAAAGATTTTACTCCTTTTAGACACATAACTGTAATGGAGAAAAATAAGAAGGTAGTAATTCAGATGATTGATTTAAGATATTATTTAAGGGATAAATTTATGCATCATGCTACAATTATACTTGATAGTAAGCGATGTGTTATAAAATCAGTTTTTCACCCTTATAATTTACGAAACAGTATAAACGTTGAAGAAAAAAAAGTTGCTAAAGCTACCATCTAATTGGTAGCTTTGATATTTACGGGGCTATATTTGTTTTTTCATTATTTATGAGAGGAGTGAAGATTTGAAAGACAAAGAAAGATTATTAATAAACAAATGTTGCAAAGGAAACATTAAAGCTTTTGAAAAATTGATTATGAATTATGAAAAAAAAGTTTACAATATATCTTTAAGAATACTTAAAAACCCTGAGGATGCAATGGATGCTTCTCAAGAGGTATTAATTAAAGTATTTCAGAATATAAAAAAATTTAATTTCAAAGCTTCTTTTTCCACTTGGATATTTAAAATTGTTACTAATACGTGCATTGATTATTTGCGCAAAAGAAATAATAAGTTGATATATATAGATGAGGCAATAAATACTGATGATGGTGTTATACAAAGAGAGATAGCTGATGATAGCTTTACTCCTGAAGAATTATTAGATAAAAAATTAACCAAGGAGTTAGTACATAAATCCATTGATAAATTAGATGATATTTATAGAATAGTAATAATTCTAAGGGATATACAGGGCTTTAGTTATGAAGAAATATCACAAATTTTAGATTTATCTGTAGGAACTGTTAAATCTAGAATAAGTAGGGGTCGGATAAATCTTAAGAGAATTATAATAAACGAGTTGGAACAAAATAAATCATATAACGTCTAATGTAATGTGAAGGGAGTGATAAAGATAGATGGATTGCAAAATGTTTGAAGATAATATATCATCCTATTTAGATGGAGAATTGAAAGATATTGATAAAATAGAGTTTGAACTTCATTTATTAAAATGTAAAAATTGTAGACAAAAGTATGAAAATATGATTAATATAGTCAAGTTGATAAAAGAAAAAAAAGAAGTTGAACTGCCTGAAGACTATCATAATATTCTTATGGAAAAGGTTAAAATACAGAAGAGAAGATTATATAATAATTTGAAAACTTTGTCTTCAATTGCAGCTGCTTTATTATTAATTATCTCTTCAATGTTTATTTTGAATACTTCCAATAATGATAATATGTCTTCAAATAAAGAATTAGTTAAGGAATCTCAAGTTGTTAAATATACAGTAGATGAATTTAGCAATAAATCCAATAATGTTAATGAAAATAAAAGTGATAAAGATACAGCTGAAATTGAAAGTAAAGATACTGAAGCCGAAGAATTTTATGGATTAGTTTCTGAAACAAATAAACAAGTTGCTTTAGATGATTCGAATATTATGTCTAAAGTAACGAGAAGCATGAAATATGGAAGAAAATTGGTTAGAATAGAAAACATAGAATTGTCTATACAACCGTATGATGATATTGTAGAAGAAATCACTGAATATATAGAAAAATTAGGAGGATATGTTGAAGTATTAAATATAGATTATTCTAAAAATGAGAAAAATGACGAAGAGGATGAAGATATTTATCTTAAAAATGGAATAATGAAGTTAAGAGTTACTCAAGATAAATTTGAAGATGCTGTTGATTTTATTAAAAGTATTTCTGACGTTGAAAAACATCAACATATTGAAAATGATATTACTCAATTATATTCTGAAAAGGAAGAGATAATAAATAAATTAAAGAATAGAGAAAATGAAGTATCAAAAATGATTGAACAAGTAAATAATACAGATAAAATTATTAAATTAGAAAAGGACTTAAAACAAATAAGAATTGATATAGAACGAAATACGAGGGAGTTACAAAATTTAGATTGCATAATTAATATGCCTGAGATTAATTTAAAGTTAAAAGAGATGAGTCAAGAGGAGAATACGTAAAAATATATTTAACCATATTTGTGAAAAAGTTTTTCTAAAGATTATAATGTTTACTATTTTATATATTTTTTATATACTTAAATATATATATAATTAATTTTTTGTTAAAATAGAGGAGTTGATTATTTTGCCTGATAAAAGGCTTATGGTTATTGATGGAAATAGTTTGCTTAATAGAGCTTTTTATGCTTTGCCTCCTTTAAAGAATGCTGAAGGATTGTACACTAATGGAGTTTATGGATTTTTGACAATGTATTATAAAGTTGTTGAAGATTACAAACCTGATTATTTATGCGTTGTTTTTGATAAAAAGACTCCTACATTTAGGCACAAAGAATATAAGAATTACAAAGCAGGGAGACCCAAAACTCCTGATGAATTAAATATGCAGTTTCCAATATTAAAAGATATTTTGGACAAACTAAACGTTTATAGAATGGAATTGGAAGGATTTGAAGCAGACGATTTAGCTGGTACACTAGCTAAATTAGGAGAAAAAAAGAATTTAAATGTTATATTAGTAACTGGAGATAGAGATTATTTACAGCTAGCAAGTGATAAAATTTGTGTTTTAATAACTAAAAAAGGTATAAGTGAAATCGAAAAATATGGTAAAGATGAAGTTTTAGATAGATATGGATTAACTCCTGAACAATTTATTGACCTTAAAGGATTAATGGGTGATAAATCTGATAATATACCCGGAGTACCAGGCATAGGAGAAAAAACAGGAATTAAACTTTTACTAAAATATGGTTCAGTCGATAATTTATACAATAACATTGATTCTATTTCGGGTAAAAAGTTAAAAGAAAGATTAATTGAAAATAAAGCTCAAGCAATGATGAGCAAAGAATTAGCAAGAATTATAACCAATGTTCCTATTAATGTAAATATTAATGATTTAAAGGTAAAAGAGCCAAATATTAAAGAAGTTTTGAAAATATTTAATAAACTAGAATTTAAAAGCTTATTAGAAAAATTACCTAATAATATTGAAAAAGGTATCAAGGATGATACAAATATTTTTTTTGTAAATTATAAAATAATATCAGACAAACATGAAATTGAAAAAATAAGCAAAAAAATTAAACCAGGTAATAATATTACTTTTATGTTTTCAATGGATAGAAATTACTATTTTGATGATAAAGTATGTGGTATAGCAATAAAAATTGATTCTTGTAATGAAATTTATTATATAGATTTTGTTGGTAATAGTGAAACAGAAGTATACTTTATAAAATATTTTAAAAATATATTTGAAAATGAATCAATTAGAAAACTAGGCCATAATCTAAAAAAAGATATAGTTGTTTTATTTAGATATGGTATAAATATAAAAGGAGTTGGCTTTGACTCTATGATTGGCCAGTACCTAATAGATCCTTCGGAAAATAGTTATAGTTTAGATAAATTAAGCAGAAGTTATTTAAATATTAAAATTGAAAGTGAAGAAGAATTATTAGGAAAAGGAAAGAATAAAAAAAGACTTGAAAATATTACATTAAATGAAAGGGCAAAATTTTTTTCCAATTGTGTAGAAATAGTTGCTAGATTGGAGAATCCTATAATTGAAAAAATTGAAAAGGAGGACATGTCGAAACTTTATTATGATGTAGAGATTCCACTAATTAAAGTGCTAGCAGATATGGAATTTACTGGCTTTAGTGTTGATATAGAAGAACTTAGGAAGCTAGGAAGAGAATTTGATGGAAAAATAAAAATTCTTGAGAATGATATATATAAATTAGCTGGAGAAAAGTTTAATATCAATTCTCCTAAACAGTTGGGAATAATACTGTTTGACAAGTTAAAATTACCTGTTATTAAAAAGACAAAGACGGGATATTCTACGAGTGTTGAGGTTTTAGATAAGCTTTTAGGAATGCATCCAATAATTGAATATGTACTAAAATATAGACAGTTAGTTAAACTAAAATCGACATATGTAGATGGTCTTATATCAGTAATAAATAAGAGTGATGGGAAAATTCATTCAAGTTTTAATCAGACAGTAACTAATACAGGTAGAATAAGTAGCACTGAGCCTAATCTACAAAATATACCTATTAAAACGGATGAAGGGAGAAAAATAAGAAGAGTATTTGTTACTAGAAGTGATGAATATGTATTAGTAGATGCAGACTATTCACAAATTGAATTGAGAGTTTTAGCTCATTTATCTGATGACCCAAGTTTGAAAGAAGCGTTTTATAATAATGAAGATATTCACAAAAAGACAGCTTCACAGGTGTTTGGTGTTTCTTTAGATGAAGTAACTTCTTTGATGAGAAGTAGAGCTAAAGCTGTAAATTTTGGGATAGTTTATGGTATAAGTGATTTTGGATTATCGAGAGATTTGAACATTCCTAGAAAAGAAGCTAAATTATATATTGATAATTACTTTAATAAATATAGTAAAGTAAAAACTTATATGGATGATATAGTAAAGCAAGGGAAAAAAGAAGGATATGTAACAACTATTCTTAACAGGAGGAGGTACTTACCTGAATTAAATTCTAGAAATTTTAATATTAGATCATTTGGAGAAAGAATGGCTATGAATACGCCTATACAAGGTAGTGCAGCAGATATTATTAAAATAGCAATGGTTAAGGTTTATAAGGAACTTGAAAGACGAAAATTGAAATCAAAACTAATTTTACAGGTACATGATGAACTTATTATTGAAGCACACAAAGAAGAGTTAAATGAAGTAAAAGAGATTTTAAAGAATTTAATGGAAAATGCAGTTGAATTAAACATACCTTTAAAGGTAGATATGAAAACGGGAGATAGTTGGTATGAAACAAAATAGAAATAATAATATTAAAATTATTGGTATTACAGGGGGTATTGCTACTGGTAAAAGTAGTGTTTCTAGATTAATATCAGAAAATGGGTTTGTTGTCATTGACTGTGATACTATTGCAAGAGAAGTTGTAGAGATTGGAAGACCTGCTTATAAAGATATTGTTAGGGAATTTGGCAAAGAAATTCTTGATGAGGATTACAATATTAATAGAAAGAAATTGGGAAATATTATATTTAATGATGAAAAGAAAAGATTGGTGCTAAATAAAATAGTTCATCCGAGTATTATTAAAAATATTAAAGAGCAAATTAGATTCTATAGCAGTGATAATGATGTTATTTTTATTGATATGCCACTTTTAATTGAAGAGCTAGATAATTTGAAGAAATATGGAATAATATTTCACGAAATTTGGTTAGTTTATGTGGAAAAACATATTCAAATTAAAAGACTAATGGCAAGAGATAATATAGATTTAAATAAAGCGTTAGCAAGGATTAATTCTCAAATGCCACTTGATGATAAATTAAAATATGCAGATATTATAATTGATAATAGTAAAGATTTTAGAAACTTATCAATTCAAATTGAAGAATTATTGAAAAAAATATAAAGTTCGGGGGGTTATAATGCCTATTATTTCATTTAAATATAAAAAGCCTATACTAATCTTAGTTGCATTACTGTTAATATTAATAACATTTATTTGCAACTTAAAATTAATAGGCAGGGTAATATATCCTATTAAGTATACCGAATATATTAGCAAATACTCTAAAATAAATGGCATTGATCCAAGATTAGTAGCTTCAATAATAATGGTAGAAAGCAAATATGATAAATATGCAAGGTCACATAAAGATGCAAGAGGATTAATGCAAATTTCCCCGATTACTGGTAATTGGGCTTCGCAGGAGATTGGGATAGATGATTTTGATATAAATTTATTGTATGATCCCGAAATAAATATTAAAATAGGATGCTGGTATATAAATAAACTAAATAAACAATTTAATTATGATATTAATCTTGTATTAGCTGCGTATAATGCTGGAAGCGGTAACGTTACAAAATGGTTAAATGATGAAAAATATAGTTCTGATGGTAGTACATTGGAGAATATACCATTTAAAGAAACTAGAGAATATATAAAAAAAATAACCAAATATTATAACATATATAAAAAAATATATGAATATGATTATTTCTATTAGTAAAATAGACAGAATTATATTATGAAGTTTTTAGAAATATTTTTTAATTGCTGATAGGAGGAATACCATTGAAAAAAGCACAAGCTAAAATCATAGTCATTATTATGGCAATAATTGTACTAATTTCAGGTTGTAATGCTAGCGATAACTTTACAGAAGATAATCCAAATAGTAATATTGATATTAATAATGATGAGCTTGACAAAGGACCTGAATTTGGTGGTGAATTAAATGTACCAATAACATATTATGATACAATAAATCCTTTGATTACTAAGAGCAGAAGTGTTTATTATTTTGATAAGTTATTATATGAAAGTCTTTTTGAATTAGATAATAATTTTGATGTAAAAATGGTACTTGCTAAGGGTTATGATATTGAAGACGAAGGACATAAAATTAAAATTACCCTGAGGGATGATGTTTATTGGCATGATGGAGAAAAATTCACTTCAAAAGATGTTAAATTTACAATTGATACTATTAAATATGCTTCTTTAGAAAGCAAATATAAAAATATGATATACAGCATTTTTAAGACGTCAAAACCATCAGATTTACAACATATTTTAAATGTCAACATTATAGATGAATACAATTTAGAAATCATTTCTGATAGAAGTAATAGCAATATTATTGAAAGCCTAACTTTCCCAATATTGCCAAGACATGAGTTTGTCGAAGAAGACGGAAATGAAAAAGATTATTATGATAAAGCTTTAGATTCCAAAAATTTTATTCCTATAGGTACTGGACCTTATGAACTTGTAAAAATAAATAATCTTAAAAATATTATGCTAAAAGTTAATGAAAATTGGTGGAAAGGAAAACCATATATAGAGAAAATAACAGGTATATTAATTGATGATGAGTTATTAGCTAATACCTCTTTCGAATCTGGGTTAATAGATTTAACATCAACTGTTGGTGTTGATTGGGAAAAATATATGGAAAATAAAAATGTTAAGATATATGAATTTGTTTCTCAAGACTATGAATTTATAGGTTTTAATTTTAAAAAAGATATATTTAAGGGAAGCAAAGGGAAGGAACTCAGAAAGGCAATAGCTTATGGAATAAATAGAAAATCTATAATTGAAAATGTATATTTAGGGCATGCTACTCAGATTGATGTGCCAATATCTCCAAATTCTTGGCTTATATCAGAAAAAAGCAATTATTATGGATATAATGCTGACAAAGCAAAAGAATTGTTAGAAGGTGCAGGTTGGAAAGATATTGATGATGATGGTATATTAGAAGATGAAAATGGTAACGACTTAGTTCTTAATCTTACTACTAATTCATTTAATCAATTGAGAGCTATGACTGCTGATGCCATAGTTGATGATTTAAAGAAAATTGGTATTAAAGTTATAAAGGATTATGCTGCAAATGATAATGCAGAGATTAGTGAAGAAATTAAAGAAGAACAGTGGGATGATTTGACAAGAAAAATTAATACTGGGGATTTTGATATGGTGTTATTAGGTTGGCAATTATCACCTGTTACAGATTTATCTTTTGCTTTTCACTCATCTCAAATACCTTATGGGACTAATTTTATATCATACGTAAATGAAGACATGGATAGATTAATACTTGAAGCTTTTGAGTCAAATAATAGAGAAGAAAAACTTAAAAAATATAAAGAAATTCAAGATTTGATAGTCGAAGAATTACCATATTTCAGTCTCTTTTTTAAAAACAATTCAATATTAGTTAATAACAGGGTTAAAGGGGAGATAGATCCAAATATTATTAATATATATAATAATATCGAGAATTACTATATTCCTAAAGCTTATCAAAAGAATGAAGTTGAGTAGAAAAGTACTACTTGACTTCTTCTTTTTTTTAATGGTATACTATTATGTGTTGATAAAAATAATTTTTGTTAACAATAAAACAATATTAAATGTAGTTTTGGTATTTATGCGGGTGTGCTGGAATAGGCAGACAGGCACGTTTGAGGGGCGTGTGTCGTATGACGTATGGGTTCAAGTCCCATTACCCGCACCATTTTATTACATCATACGGATAGGTGAGTGTGATGTTTTTTTTTAATTATTTGAAAAATATTAAAAGGAATTAGATTATTTATTTAGAATATTATTACCAAAAGGTGTCTTTTTCATATGTAACAATGGGGAGATGGGATTTTGCATAGTAGAGGTGAAAATTTATATTATTTTACAATTGGGTTTTTAGGAATAGGGGTATTAATATTTGCTAATATTTTGCTATCAAATAGAATAAATGAAACTTTTGGATTATTCATAATTTTAACTTTATTAGGACTGATAATTCAAAAATTTGGTGAAATTAAGATTGAGGATTTAATTATTACATTAGATACATCTGTCATGTTTGCATGCTATTTTCTTATGGGTATTGTAACAACTTTGTGGCTTAATATATTTGTTGTAGGCATATACGGTATTTTATTTGAGTCTAAACCTAAAAGAAAAGTTTTTAATAATGCAGGTATGTTTACTTTAATATATTTTATAGCCCATTATATTTTTATGGCTATGAAACAAAGTTTAATGGCTAGTGTATTAGTTAATGTATATGTTAATGTTACTTTTTTTGGTCTATTAGTGTTTATATTAAATTGGTGCTTTATGATGCTTCAAATAATAATTACAATAGGAAGTTTTCCAAAGTGGTTAAATGAGTCGTTAAAATGGGATTTTTATACAAATATTGTAGTTATACCGTTAGCAATTTTATTAATAAATTCATATAATAATTATGGATATTTTGGTATAATTTTAATTTCTATATTAGTTTTTGTTGTAATTTTATTTTTTAGACTAATAAGAAATTTAGTTTTTATGAATAATGAATTAAGAGTTGTGTATGAGGTTTCAGCAACTATAAGTTCTAAACTTGACTTAAATGAAACAATAGCAAGTATATTAAAAGGTATTGAGGAATTAGTTTTTAGTGATTTTTCAATTATTAATGACACTTATGGACATCAAACTGGTGATAAAGTTTTAAAGGAAATTGCGAAAATATTAAAGAATAATGTAAGAAATAATGATCAAGTTTATAGATATGGTGGAGAAGAATTTGCCATATTATTGCCAAATACAAATGAAGAACAGGCTAAATATATTGCAAATAGGATAAGAAAAGCAGTTGAAAATAATAATTTTGTTGGATTACATGGAGAAAGTATAAAAATAACTATAAGTGGCGGAATATCTAGTTTTCCTCAAAAAGCTACATCAGGCTCTGTTTTGCTATCTCATGCAGATAGAGCAATGTATACTGGTGCTAAACAGAAGGGAAGAAATAAGGTGTGTATTTATGGTAATTAAATTATGAATATTATATCTACATATATAATTTAGATTTTATTAATAGTTTCATTCTGAAATTTTTCGAACAATTGATTTTTTATTATAGCTATAAGGTATTTTTTAAATAAATATGATATAATTAAGTATCAGATATATTAGTTGCTATATATAGATACTCTGCTTAGGAGGTAAAAGAATGAGGCGGACAAGATTAGGCAAGAAGAAAGTTAAGTCAGAAAAAATGATAAATTTTCTGGCATTTTTTGTATTTGCACCAATTGTTGCAATTCTTATTGGTACTGCATTAGTAAGATACATAATACTACCTCAATTTTCGAATACTCAAAAAACTAATGATGACACTGTCACGAACAGTGAAGTTTTTAACGAGGATAATGAGTTAGATGCTGAGAGTCCAATAAATGAAATAAGCGATGATGAATTATTAAATACACAAAACATTACAATAGATGGTTTATCAATTTATAATATACAATTAGGTAGTTTTAGTACAAGAGAAAATGCTATAAATTTTGCAAACAAATTATTAAGTGAAGGTATTTACAGTTATGTAGTAGATTTAGATGGATATAAGGTATTTGGTGGCAGTTATTTTACACGTGAGGAAGCAGAAGATTATTTAAAAGAGATAAAAAAATATTATGAAGACAGTTTTATAAGTACGATGGATATTAAAAATAAAGAAATTAGCTGTTATAATCAAGATATTGATTATTTAAAGAAATTATCAGAATTACATGATTTGATAAAGAAGTCTTATGGTGAAGAAGTGAGCTTGTGGAAATCAGTTATAGAATCTAATGATAAAGAACTTTTGATCAACTTTTTAAAATCTAATACTAATGCAATGGAGGAAATACAAAATTTTGACACTAGCCAAATTACAAGCAAAGAAATAAATAATTATTTTACAGTTACTAAATCAATTATTGATATAAGAAAAGAGTTGTTAAACAATATCGAGCAAGCTAATGAAGCGGACATAATTACTTGTTATAGAAAATTTATGGATATTGTATTTAAATATTTTAAAATGGTAAATTTATTATAAAACAGAGGAGGGGTGAGTAGAGGATGAAGGTACAAGAAATAAAGGAAATACTAAATGCTAAAGTCCTAACGGGAGAGGAGTTTCTTTATAAAGAAGTTAATGCAGCATTTGGTTCAGATCTCATGAGTGATGTACTGGCTTTTGTAAACGAAGAAACTGTGTTATTAACGGGTCTTACTAATCCTCAAGTTATTAGAACAGCTGAGATGATAGATTTATTTGTTATAGTGTTCGTTAGAGCTAAGATACCAGATGATAGTATATTAGAAATGGCAAAAAAAAATAATATTACTATTTTATCGACAAAGTATACGCTTTATACTGCTTGTGGAAAGCTTTATGAAAAAGGATTAAGAGGTGTTGTGGTAAAAGGAGAAATAAGATAATGAGTAATCAAAATAGCTTAATGAGTTTAGAGTATGAAATAATTGAAAACGATTTTACAAGAGCAGGAGAAGCTTCGAGTAATATGAGGAAAGTACTTACTCATCTTGGAATAGATTCTAAAATAGTAAGACGAGCTTCTATAGTTACTTATGAAGCAGAGATGAATATTGTTATACATTCTTATGGAGGAAAAATAAATGTTACAATTTCCCCAGAAGAGATTGAAATAGTTGCAAAAGATAAAGGTCCAGGAATTAAAGATATAGAGTTAGCCATGCAAGAAGGATATTCTACAGCTTCTAACGCTGTTAGGGAATTAGGATTTGGAGCAGGAATGGGTCTACCTAATATGAAAAAATGTTGTGATGAATTTAATATAACTTCAGAGGAAGGGAAAGAAACAAAAGTAGTAATGAAAATATATATAAGAAAAAATAGTTAGCGGGTGATATTATGAAAAAGTACTTCCATTCTGTAGTTTTAGATAAAGACATGTGTAATGGTTGCACTAATTGCATGCGTAGATGTCCAAATGAAGCTATTAGAGTGAGAAATAAAAAGGCTGTTATTATGGAAGAAAGATGTATAGATTGTGGTGAATGTATTAGAGTGTGTCCTTATCATGCACAGAATTCTATTACTGATAGCCTAGTTAACTTAAAGAATTATAAGTATAATATTGCGATACCGTCTATTTCTTTATATGGCCAATTTACTAGCAGCATTGATATAGATAAAGTATTTGATGCAATAATGAAATTAGGGTTTGACTATGTCTATGATGAAGGACTAGCTGCAGATATATCTGCTGAAGTTATAAAAAATATGTTAAATGATAAATCTCTTCCTAAACCAATTATTTCATCTTTTTGTCCAGCGATTGTAAGACTTATACAAGTAAAATATCCTTCGTTGATAGATAATATTATTAAAATTGAATCGCCTATGGAAATAGCTGGAAGAATAGCTAAAGATAAAATAGCACAAAAATATGGTATTCCATTAAAAGAAATTGGTGTATTTTATTTAACTCAATGTCCAGCTAGAGTTACAAGCATAAAAAATCCTTTAGGGAACAAAAAATCAAGTATTGATGGTGCAATATCAATAAAAGATATTTTTGGTGATATAATGAAAAATTTGAAAGATAGCACTAATCACAATAGCTTTGAGAAAGCTTCTCCATTAGGGATAGGTTGGGCTAGAGTTGGTGGTCAAAGTTATTCTATTGGCATAGAAAATTATGTAGCTGTAGATGGTATAGAAAATGTAATAAAAGTCCTTGAAGAAATAGAAATGGGCAGATTAGATGGTGTCGATTTTTTTGAAGGACTTGCTTGTGTAGGTGGGTGTGTAGGAGGACCATTAAATGTTGCTAATCCATTTATAGCGAAGAGTATTATAAGAAATTTATCTCAAAATACTACAAAAAGTAAATCTATAGATAAAGATTATGTAAAGCATTTATGTGATAATGGTTATATATATCTAGAAGAAGAAATATTACCTAGACCTATTATGACTTTAGATTCAGACATTCAAAAAGCTATGAAAAAGTTAGAAAAAATAAAAGAAATTTTTAAAAAACTTCCTGGATTAGATTGTGGTTCGTGTGGAGCACCATCATGTCATGCACTTGCTGAAGACATTGTTAGGGGAACGGCTAGGATAGACGACTGTATATTTAAGCTTAAGGAAAAAGTTAATAATAATAAATGGGGGATTTGAATGAAATTATCTAGAATTATAGAAGAGTTAAATCTAGATATAATAGCTGGATTTAATGGTATTGATAAAGATGTAAATGGAGTTTATATAGGAGATTTATTGAGTTTGGTAATGGCTAGGGCTCAAGATAAAGATGTTTGGATAACAATTCAAACTCATGTAAATATAGTTGCTGTTGCTACATTAGTTAACATGTCAGCTATTTTAATTGCAGAAGGAATGGATATTGATGCTGATACTATAAAAAAAGCAAATTCAGTTAATATGCCATTGCTTAGATCAAATGATACTGCTTATGAACTTGCTTGTAAATTAAATAATTTAGGGGTTTAGTTATGAAACTTAGTGCAGACCTTCATATTCATTCGGCTTTATCTCCATGTGGTAGCAATGATATGACTCCAAATAATATTATAAATATGGCATATATTAAAGGACTTAATGTAATTTCTGTTACTGATCATAATACTATGCTTAATTCAAAGGCTTTGATTGAACTTGGAGGAAAAAAAGATATATTAGTTATTCCGGGAATAGAAGTGACAACTAAAGAAGAAATACACGTTTTATGTTATTTTACTAGTTTAGATAGAGGGCTGGAGTTTCAAAATATTATTTATAATGGATTGCCTGAAATAGAGAATGACAGAAATATTTTTGGAGACCAATATATAATGGATTCAAATGATAACTGTATTGGTGAACTTAAAAAACTGCTTATAAGTAGTACAAAATATTCTATTAATGAGATTTATCACCTTGCTCAAGATTATAATGGAGTTATGATTCCAGCTCATATTGATAGAAAGGTTTTTAGTTTAATTTCAGTGTTAGGTTTTTTACCTAATAATTTAAAAATAAAAACATTGGAAATATCAAATAATGGAGATTTAGACTTTGTAGAGAAATTTATTAATAACTTAAATGACTATGAAATTATTACAAATTCTGATGCACATTACCTAGAAGATATTAGTGAAGCAGTTAACTATATTTATCCTAAAGAACTAAGTGTTGAGTCGATTATATTATATTTAAAAGACGGCTGGAGGCATTACTGATGAAAGATTTGTCATTGCATATATTAGATTTAGCTGAAAATTCACTTAAAGCTAATTGCACTGAATTAGAAATTTTAGTTAATGAAGATTTAAAAAGAGATATACTTGAAATTAGAATTAAAGATAATGGAATAGGTATGGATGAAAGCTTTCTAAAGATAGCTGATGACCCCTTTATTACGACAAGAAAAACAAGGAGTGTGGGATTAGGATTATCACTTGCTAAAGCTGCAGCGTTAAGATGTGAGGGCAGTTTTAGTATTAAATCTAAAAAAGGTAATGGAACAGAGATTTTATTCTCATTTAAATATAGCCATATTGACAGAGCACCTTTAGGAAATATTGGCGAAACAATAGTATCTATTATAAATAATAGACCTGATGTAGAAATAAGATATTCTCATTTTTATAATGAAAATAAATTTATTTTTGATACGAGAGAGACTAAAAAAATATTAGAGGATGTAAATATTGATAACGTAGATGTTCTATTATGGATTAAAGAGTATATAAATGAAAATATTAATAAGCTAAAATGTAGTAAATAATTAGCAAATTACATAAATTATTGGATTATATATAGTTTTATAGTTTTAATTTATCTCAAGTTTTAAGCTTTTGATTAAATATTATAAGTTCAAATCTTAAATTTAACATAGTATTTAATATTAAGCTTTTAAAATTATAAGTGTAATCTTAATAAATTAAAGTTACATTTTTGCTTATATTTTTTTAAAATATAAAAATAATTTTAAATGTTTTATTGATGATATAAAATTCTATATAAATGTTAATTATACATTTTCGTGAAAAAGTGCTATAATAAGTTTGGGAATTTATGTGGACCCTTTTGGGTCCAAATTAAATTATAAATTATATGTTTATAGTTTGAATATTGACTTAATTATAATTATATTAATATGAGAGGTGATAAAAGTGAATCTAAAAGAATTTACCTTCAAGGGCGGAATACATCCACCTCACTTTAAAAAATATACTGAAAAGGTAGCACTAAAAAGAGCTGAAGAACCATCAATGGTTATAATTCCCATGCAGCAGCATATAGGTGCACCTTGTGAACCTTTAGTTAAAGTTGGTGACAAAGTAAAGGTTGGTCAAAAGATAGGTGAGGCTAAATCTTTTGTTTCTGCTCCGGTACATTCCAGTGTTTCTGGAGTTGTAAAGAAAATTGGCAAGATGAATACTCCAACTGGACAGGCTATGTGTGTAGTAATTGAATCTGATGGATCTAATTTAATAGATGAAAGCATCAATCCAAAAGGTACAGTAGATTCTTTGCCAAGAGAAGAAATATTAAATATTATTAAGGAAGCAGGTATTACAGGTATGGGAGGTGCTGGCTTTCCTACACATGTAAAACTTTCGCCACCACCTGATAAAAAAATTGATGTTGTTATATTGAATGGTGCTGAATGTGAGCCATTTTTAACTTCTGACCATAGACTTATGTTAGAAAATCCCGAGAAGGTTGTGAACGGATTAAAAGCAATTATGAAGGTTGTAAACGCAGAAAAAGGTTTTATTGGAATAGAAAATAATAAACCTGATGCGATTAAAGTGATGCTAAAAGCTGTTGAAAATGAACGTAATATCGAAGTAGCTCCTTTGAAAACAAAATATCCTCAGGGAGATGAAAAGAGGCTAATTAATGCTATAACAGGAAGAGAAGTACCTTCTGGTGGATTACCAATGGATGTTGGGGTTGTAGTAAATAATGTTGGAACATCAGCTGCTATTTCTACAGCAATAGAGACTGGCATGCCAGTAATAGAAAGAATTGTTACTATAACTGGAGGTGCAATAAAGGAGCCTAAGAATTTAATAGTAAAGATTGGAACAACTTTTAAAGATGTTATAGAACAATGTGGTGGTTATAAAGAGGCTCCTGGTAAAATAATAATGGGCGGTCCGATGATGGGACTAGCACAATATACAGATGAAGTACCTGTTATTAAAGGAACTTCAGGTATTTTGGTGCTAACTGAAAAAGAGGCTAGAATACCTGAACCGCAACCATGTATAAGATGTGGTAAATGCCTTGAAGCATGCCCAGTTAATTTACAACCATTATTTATTAGCAAATTTGCATTGAAACATATGTATGAGGAAGCAGAGAAATATCATGCTGTTGATTGTATAGAATGTGGATCATGTTCATTTGTATGCCCTTCAAAGAGACCATTAGTTGAGTCAATAAGGGTAGCTAAGAGAGAGATAATTGCAAAGCGAAGGAAATCAAAATAACAGGGGGGAAAACAATGGAAAATAAACTTATTGCATCATCTTCTCCACATATTAGATCTGATGAAACTATTAGTAGAATAATGTTGGATGTAATAATTGCTTTACTTCCTGCTGCTTTAGCTAGTATATATTTCTTTAGATTTAATGCTATAAAAATTATCGTATTAGCAGTTGGGGCAGCAGTTTTAACTGAAGCGTTAATTCAAAAATTACTTAAAAAACCAGTTACTATCAACGATTATAGTGCTGTAGTGACTGGATTATTACTTGCTTTTAATCTTCCAGCATCTGTACCTTGGTGGATACCTATAATTGGTTCTGCATTTGCAATAGGTATAGTAAAGCAAGCATTTGGAGGATTAGGTCATAACTTTATGAATCCAGCTTTAGCAGCTAGAGCTATGCTCTTATCATCTTGGACGGGTATAATGACTGATTGGGTTACTCCAGGTGCTGATGCTGTAAGTACTGCAACACCTTTAGATATATTAAAAGGGAATGCACCAGATGCAATATTACCTCCTTTAAAGGATTTATTTTTGGGGAATATTGGTGGTTGCATAGGTGAAACTTCAGCAATATTGTTGATTTTAGGTGGTTTATGGTTACTTTATAGAGGTGTTATAAACTGGAGAATTCCTTTTACCTATATTGGTACTGTTGCAATTATGACATTATTACTTAGTGGCGGAGGACTTCAGGGGATGCTTTATCACTTATTTGCTGGTGGGTTAATGCTAGGAGCTTTTTTTATGGCAACAGATTATGCTTCATCTCCTGTAACTCCAAAAGGACAAATAATCTTTGGCATAGGTGCTGGGATTTTAACATCGGTAATCAGATTGTATGGCGGATATCCAGAGGGTGTATCATATTCAATATTGCTAATGAATGTGGTTGCTCCATTACTGGATAAATATACGAGCCCAAAAATATTTGGGGAGGTGAAGCAGAATGCGTGAGATAGTTAAATTAGGATTAATTTTATTTCTTATTACTGCAGTAGCTGCAGTAGTTTTGGCTGTTTCTAATAATGCTACAAGCGATATGATTGTTAAAGTTCAAAATGAAGCTAATGATGCAGCTAGAAAGGAAGTACTTCCTCAAGCTGAGAACTTCAATGCAATTGATGAAAGTAAAATAAATGAAATTAAAAGCAAAAATAATAATATTTTAGAGGTATATACTGGAATATCAAAAGACAAAAGTGTTGTAGGATATACTATAAAGACTGCTACATCTGGATATGGTGGTGATGTAGAAGTTATAACCGGAATTTCTTTAGACGGTAAAGTAACGGGAATAAAAGTAGTTAAACATCAAGAAACACCTGGTCTAGGAGCTAATTCTACAAAACCTGAGTTTCAAAATCAATTTGTTGGTAAATCTACTGATAAAGAATTAACTGTTGTCAAGACTGAAGCAAAAGAGAGTAATGAAATACAGGCTTTGACTGGAGCAACAATTACTTCTAGAGCTGTTACTACTGGCGTTAATTCAGCTATAAGTGTATACAATGAATATTTATCAGATTAGAAATAAAAAAGGTGTTAATGAATTTATTTTTGATAAATTGATCTGGGGGTGAAATAATGAGTGTAATGAAGGATTTTAAAAACGGTTTAATTAAGGAAAACCCTACTTTTGTGCAGCTTTTAGGTATGTGTCCTACACTTGCTGTTACAAGTTCTGCTATAAATGGTATGTCTATGGGTTTAGCAGTTACAGTAGTATTAGCAGGTTCAAATTTAGTTATATCTTCACTTAGAAAGGTTATACCTGATAAAATTCGTATTCCATCGTTTATTGTTATAATTGCTACTTTCGTAACTCTTATAGGAATGTTTATGCAGGCATATGCTCCAGCTTTATATGATTCATTAGGATTGTTTATACCATTAATTGTTGTGAATTGTATTATATTAGGAAGGGCTGAATCTTTTGCTTCAAAGAATAAACCACTAAATTCTATATTTGATGGTATAGGTATGGGACTAGGATTTACTTGGGCTTTAACATTGTTAGGTATAATAAGAGAAATTTTAGGAGCTGGAAGTGTATTTGGTTTTCAAATATTTGGTGAAGCTTTTAAACCTGCAATTATCATGATATTACCACCAGGAGCTTTTTTAGCACTAGGGCTTCTAATAGGATTGTTTAATTATTTAAAGAAAAAGAATGTAAGTAAAGCATAAAGGGGGCATTATTAGTGAAGCTTCTAACTATATTTATTAGTGCAGTATTAGTAAATAATTTTGTTTTATCAAGGTTTTTAGGCATATGCCCTTTCTTAGGCGTTTCTAAGCAAGTAGAGACCGCTTTTGGTATGGGAATGGCTGTTACTTTTGTTATGACGTTGTCTTCTATTATTACTTACGTAGTTCAAATAGCAATATTGGATCCTCTTGGATTAGGTTACTTACAGACTATAGCTTTTATATTAGTTATAGCTGCATTGGTTCAATTTGTTGAAATGTTTGTTAAAAAAGCGAGTCCAACGCTTTACGAAGCACTTGGAGTATATCTTCCACTTATCACTACAAATTGTGCTGTTTTAGGGCTTGCAATATTAAATATTCAAGAAGATTATAACTTAATAAGTACAATAGTTCATTCTATAGGAGCTGCAATAGGTTTTTCTTTGGCAATTGTTTTATTTGCAGGTATCAGAGAAAGACTTGCTCTAGCCGATGTACCTGAATCTTTAAAAGGATTTCCTATAGCGTTAATTACAGCAGGATTGATGTCAATTGCATTTTTAGGTTTTGCAGGATTAGTTTAGGGGGTGAAGTGAGATGATGGAGAGCATTTTATATCCAGTACTTGTATTAGGAGGGCTAGGACTTATTTTTGGCGTAGGATTAGCAGTAGCTTCTAAGGCTTTTGCTGTTAAAGTTGACCCCAAAGAGGAGCAAGTGAGAGCAGCATTACCTGGTGCCAATTGTGGCGCATGTGGATATCCTGGATGTGATGGATTAGCAAAGGCTATTGCAGCTGGAAAAGCTCCAGTTAATGCTTGCCCTGTTGGGGGAGCTCAATCTGCTGAAAAAATTGGTCAAATAATGGGTGTAGCTGCAGATGCTGGAGAAAAAAAAGTAGCGAAAGTTTTATGTCAAGGAACAAGTTGTAATGCAAAAGAAAAATATGAATATAATGGGATTAAGGATTGTAAAGCAGCTAACAATGTACAAGGGGGAAACAAATCTTGCCAATATGGATGTTTAGGTTTTGGCACTTGTGTAGATGCTTGTAAATTTGATGCTATAAATATAGTAGATGGTATAGCTCAAATAGACCCTGAAAAATGTACAGCTTGTGGTAAATGTATTGAGGTTTGTCCTAAGAGTGTTATAGAGCTTGTTCCTTATTCCCAACAGGTAGTTGTTACATGTAATAGTAAAGAATTTGGGAAGGACGTAAAATCCAAGTGTTCTGTAGGTTGTATTGGCTGCAAATTATGCGTAAAATCATGTCCATTTGACGCTATAGAGTTTGAAAATAATTTAGCTAAGATAAATTATGAAAAATGTAGAAACTGCATGATTTGTGCTGAAAAATGTCCTACTGGTGCAATACAAGCTCAATTAGAAAACAGAAAAAAAGCAGTTATTGATGAAGATAAATGCATAGGATGTACTATATGTGCCAAAAATTGTCCTGTTGATGCTATAGAAGGCAGTTTAAAAGAAAAACATAAAGTGGATGAAGATAAGTGTGTAGGTTGTGGTTTATGCATTGAAAAATGTCCTAAAAAAGCTATAAGCTTTAAATAAAGCGAAAAAAAAAGAACCTTTTACGGGTTCTTTTTTATTTCATAGATTATTCGACAAAAATTATCCATAATGTTGCAAATGTGTTATAATTATATCAAGAAAATGTCAAGGAGGGACATTATGGAAAATAAAAAAAGGATTAATATTAGAAAACAATGGACAAATAAGATAATGATATTAGTTACTTGTATTATTTTAGTTATAGGAGTTGGAAATTATTTTATAGTAAAAAATACGATTGGTAAAGCGATAATAATGTCAGTAGATGGAATGTCTTCTTTTGTTACACAAGATATTGATGGTGCAATATTAAGTGATGAATTGAAAGACAACCAAATTTTAGAAATACAAAAAAAGCTTGAAAAATCATTTGAAATGATGGATTCGAAACTGTCAAATTTTATCAATCGTATTTCAATAATAACTTTAAATAGAGATAACAAGTGGATTTATGTAGCTGATACAGATAATAATAAAGATACGAAATTTGGTGAAGAGTATATTTCTAAAGATATAAATTTAATTGAAAAAGCTGTGTCTACCGGAAAAACTACAATTAGTAAGGGAAAACATAATATAGCAAATAAATCTACTGATATGATTGCTTACATACCAGTAAAAAGTGAAGAAGGTATAAAATCTATTATATGTTTAAGTGTGAAAACTGATATATTTATAAAGTTTATACAAAATTTGGTAATTACATTAATAATAATTTTAGGAGGATTTTTGATTTTAGTAAGAATAATAGTAGAAGGTATTACAAGGAAACAGACAAAATCAATAGAAGCTTTAGTTGCAACGATGAAAGATATGGCTAATTTAGAAGGAGATTTGACTAAGAGAATTGATATTAATAGCAATGATGAAATAGGAGATTTAGCTTATTATACTAATAAGATGCTAGATACTCTCCAAGAAATATTATTAAAGGTGAACAATACCTCTTATCAGCTCCATCAAACATCTGAAGAATTTGCTAGAACATTTTTAGAAGTTGCTGAAGATTTTAAAAACATGGACATTCTTGTAAAAAATATTACTGATAGAATAGAAGGACAAAATAATGAAATACTTAGTGCTTCTGAAAGTCTTACTTCTATAAGTGATTCTATAACTCAAGTAGCAGAAAACTCTCAGTTAGTAACAGAACAAGCTGTTGCTACTAGCAGTAATGCTATTGAAGGTAATGAGGTAATGAGTAAAATGAAGGAACATTCTAATGAAATAGTAAATGTTGTTGAAAATGCATCTAATATAGTAGAAGAGTTAAGAAAAAAATCTGAGGCAATAAATAGTATAGTTGATACTATTACAGCTATTGCAGAGCAAACTAATTTACTTGCTCTTAATGCATCTATTGAAGCTGCAAGGGCAGGTGAAAATGGAAAAGGCTTTATAGTAGTTGCTGAAGAAGTAAGAAAACTTGCTGAAGAATCTGGAAAATCTGCTAGCGAAATTTCTAAATTAGTTAAAGAAGTTCAAGAAGATATAAAAAATACTGGAAATTCTATGAAAATTGTATCTGAAAAATCTATTGAAGGAAATAAATTTGTAAACAATGCTATAGAAAAGTTTGAAGAAATAGTCGAATCAATTAATAAGGTTTCAAATAATGTACAAGAAGTTTCTGCAGCATCTGAGGAAATGTCGGCAGGTATTACTACAGTTACCAATAAAATACAAAAATTAGCAGATATTTCTAAAGAAAATAATAATGCAAATCAAGAAGTGCTATTAGGAATTGACAAACAAACTTCTATAGTTACTAACCTAACTAATAGTGTAAAAGATTTGGAAAAAATATCATCTCAATTGATAGAAAGACTTTCAAAGCTTAAATTGAAATAGGGTAAAACGGATGGGAGTTATTACCATCCGTTTAATTTATACATTAAACCTAAATAAAACAACATCTCCATCTTTCATTATGTAATCTTTACCTTCAAGTCTAATAAGACCTTTTTCTTTTGCAACAGTAAATCCGCCACATTTGATTAATTCGTCATAACTTATTACCTCTGCTCTAATAAAGCCTCTTTCTATATCAGAATGGATTTTTCCTGCAGCTTGAGGAGCTTTAGTACCTTTTTTTATAGTCCAAGCTCTAACTTCTTTAGGACCTGCTGTTAAAAAACTAATTAACCCTAGCAGACGATAGCTTGATTTGATAAGCCTGTCTAAGCCTGATTCTTCTAATCCTAAATCTTGTAAGAAGGAGATTTTTTCTTCATTACTTAATTCAGATATTTCAGATTCAATTTTTGCAGATATTGTTAAAACCTCTGAATTTTCTTTTTTTGCATATTCTTTGATTTTTTTCACATAGATATTTTCTTCTCCTGAAATTAAATCATCTTCTGATATATTAGCAGCATACAACACTGGTTTAAATGATAAAAGATTTAAACTTTTGACAAACTTTATTTCTTCATCGTTAAATTCTAAACTTCTAGCAGGTAAATTGTTTTCAAAAGCTTCTTTTATTCTATTAAGTATATCTATTTCCTTTTGATAAGATTTATCTCCTTTAAGTAGTTTTTCAGTTTTATCGATTCGTTTACATACTACTTCAAGATCTGCTAATATAAGTTCTAGATTAATAATTTCTATGTCTTCAATAGGGTTTATTCTCCCTTCTACATGTGTCACATTTTCATCTTCAAAACATCTTACTACATGTACTATTGCTTCTACTTCTCTGATATGTGATAAAAATTTATTTCCAAGACCTTCACCTTTACTTGCTCCTTTTACTAGACCAGCTATATCAAAAAATTCAATAACTGCAGGAGTTATCTTCGCTGGGTTTACTAGTTTAGCAAGGCCATCAAGACGTTTATCTGGAACCGAAACTACACCTACATTTGGCTCTATTGTGCAAAAAGGATAATTGGCTGATTCTGCACCTGCAGAAGTTATGGCGTTAAACAGTGTACTTTTACCTACATTTGGTAGACCTACAATACCTAATTTCATAAAAAACCTTCCTTTCAATTGTTAATAATAATTATTATAGTGTGTCTTATACTAGACAAATTATATAATATAAACTGTTTTACTTCAACTAATACATAATAAGCGATTAGAACATATTTTTAGATTGATATAAGTATTTACAATAATTAATGAACTTGCATAATTACTACATGGTTAAAATTCTAAAAGTTAAAAATTAAATCAATGATGTAGAAATAAGTTTTTTTAATCTTATATACAAAATAATTATGGTAACATATTTGGATAGTGCTTGAATAACTCTATAAAGTTTGATTTTTCAAAGTATTATAAATAGAGTGTTTAAGTTGTTTTCATTTAACACATTTTTAACATTAACTTAACCCATAATCAATATATGCACATTATAATTGCTAATAGAGTTATTAATAAAACAAAATAATGAAAGGGGATATAAAATGAAAATTTTTTTGAAATCAAGAATATTAATTTTATCTTTAGCTTTAGTATTAGTTATAAGTGTTCTTGCAGGTTGTTCAGGTAATAGTGATCAAACGTCATCAAATAATGAATCAGATAAAAAAGAAGAAACAACAATATCAATAGTTGGTTCAACTTCAGTTCAACCTTTAGCAGAAAAATTAGGTAATAAGTATATGGAAAAGTATTCGGGAGTTAAGGTTGAAGTGCAAGGAGTAGGTTCAACAGCGGGAATTAAAGCTAGTCATGAAGGAACAGCAGATATAGGGACAGCATCAAGAAATTTAAAGCCGGGTGAAAAAGAATGGAAATTAACAGAACACGTAATTGCATATGATGGGATTGCAGTAGTAGTTCATCAAAATAACCCTGTAACAGATTTAAGTTCAGAACAAGTAGCGTCAATATTTAAAGGAGAAATTACCAATTGGAGTGAAGTTGGAGGCCCAGATAAAGATATATTAGTTGTAAGTCGTGAAGACGGTTCAGGAACTAGAGGTGCTTTTGAAGAGATAATGGATTTAATAGAAGAAGTCGATGGTAAAAAAATGAGTTCAGTAAGAGAGGACGCTTTAATAGCAGAAGGTAATGGAGCAGTAAGAGCAAATATAGCTAAAAAAGAATACGCTATAGGGTATATATCATTTTCATACTTAGATGATACAGTAAAAGCTTTGAAAATAAATGGTGTCGATGCAAATGTTGATAATGTTATAAATGGGACATATAAAGTATCAAGACCATTTTTAATGCTTACTAATGGGCAAGAAAAATCTGAAGTAAAATCTTTCTTAGATTTTGTAATGAGTGAAGAAGGTCAAGAAATAGTAGCAGAAAAACAAATACCTGTAAAATAAATATGTTTATAGAATAGAGTTCAATTTTATATTCTGTTTAAATGTAAATGCTAGGCTTCATTATCATGTGAAGTCTGCATTTATATTTAATATAGCTTGGTGGTGATGTTGTAGTGAAGATTAATAGTGAAACAGCGGCAGAAAAATTATTTTTTATTTCGGCTTGTATATCAATACTATGCGTAATTACTATAACTTTGTTTATTTTTTTTAAGGGAGTTCCAGTAATGTTTAAAATTGGGTTTAAGGAATTTATATTTGGTACTAGATGGAAACCTTTAGCTGGTATATTTGGAATATTACCAATGATTATTGGCTCTGTATATGTTACTTTAGGTTCAATAATAATAGGTGTTCCTATAGGCATTTTAACTGCTGTTTTTATAGCGGAAATAGCTCCAAGCTGGCTAGCAAAGATAGTTAGACCTGCAGTTGAATTGTTAGCAGGAATACCATCTGTTGTATATGGTTTTTTTGGCTTACTTGTAATTGTACCCAAAATAGATAAATTATTCTTTAATGGTGGAAATAGTCTTTTAGCTGCAAGTATTATTTTGGGAATTATGATTTTACCAACAATAGTAAATATTTCGGAAACATCAATTAGAGCAGTACCTAAAGCGTATAAGGAAGGGTCATTTGCTATGGGAGCTTCTCATATACAAACAATATTTGGTGTAATTCTTCCAGCAGCCAAATCGGGTATTTTAGCAGCAGTAGTATTAGGGATAGGTAGAGCTATAGGTGAAACTATGGCTGTCATTCTTGTTGCAGGTAACACAGTTCTTATTCCTCATTCTCTTTTAGATAGATTTAGACCGCTAACGGCGAATATTGCAATAGAAATGGGATATGCATATGGTGACCATCAATCAGCACTATTTGCAACTGGAGTTGTTTTATTTATTTTCATTATGATTCTCAATTTAGTCTTAAATACCTTATTGCACAAGGTAGGTGAATAAGAATTGAATAGAAAGGTGAAAGATAAAATATTAAAAATACTGATATTTTTATCATCATTTATTACAGTTGGAATATTGTTTTGGATTTTAGGTTATATATTGATTAATGGCATAGGAGAAATTAACATAAAATTTTTGTCCACAAATCCTAATGGGGAAGAAGGAGGAATATATTCTAGTATATTTAGTACGTTATATATTGTAATATTATCAATTTTAATATCTACACCAATTGGTATATTTGCTGCAATATATTTAGTTGAGTATGCTAAACATGGAAAAATAGTTAGAATTATTAGATTTGCTACTGAAAGTTTAGCTGGAATACCTTCAATTATTTTTGGATTATTTGGATTTTTATTTTTTGTAACTTATTTAAAATTGGGGTTTTCCTTATTAGCTGGGGCATTAACTGTTAGTATGATGGTTTTGCCAACAATTATTCGTACAACAGAAGAAGCTTTAAAAGCTGTACCAAATGCTTATAGAGAGGGTAGTTTAGGACTAGGGGCGACCAAACTTAGGACTATAAGCAAGGTTGTACTTCCAAACGCTATACCTGGTATACTAACTTCTGTTATATTGAGTATCGGAAGGATAATTGGAGAAACTGCAGCTTTATTATTTACTGCAGGGATGTATGCTAGTGAAGTGCCCACAAGTGTTTTTGATTCAGGAAGAACTTTAACTGTACATTTATATTTATTATGCAAAGAAGGAATATCGTTTGAAAAAGCTTTTGCAACAGCTACAATATTAATATTAATAGTAATAATATTGAATTTTATAGCGAATAAATTAGGTACAAAGTTAAGCAAATCAAAAACATCTATCATGTAAGAAGGAAGTGTGATTATGGGAAATGTAAAAATATCTGTTAAAGACTTAGATTTGTATTATGGAGATTTTCAAGCACTTAAAAAAATAAATATAGACATAAATGAAAATGAAATAACAGCACTTATAGGTCCTTCGGGATGTGGAAAATCAACATTTCTAAAAACCTTAAATAGAATGAATGATTTAGTAGAAAATGTAAAGATTTCAGGTGAAATTAAGTTAGATGGTGTTAATATTTATGAGGATATGGATGTAATTAATTTAAGAAAAAAAGTTGGAATGGTGTTTCAGAGCCCTAATCCATTTCCAATGAGCATATATGATAATGTAGCTTATGGTCCAAGAGTACATGGAATAAAAAAGAAATGGTTACTTGATGAAATAGTTGAGAAAAGTTTAAGAGCAGCTGCAATTTGGGATGAAGTTAAAGATAGACTAAATAGAAATGCTTTAAGTATATCTGGAGGCCAACAGCAAAGATTATGTATTGCAAGAGCATTAGCTGTTGAGCCTGAGGTCATTTTAATGGATGAGCCAACTTCGGCATTAGACCCAATTGCAACATCTAAAATAGAAGATCTTGCAATTGAGCTTAAAAAAAATTATACGATTGTAATAGTTACGCACTCAATGCAGCAAGCTGCTAGAATTTCTGATAATACAGCATTTTTCTTGTTAGGAGATTTGATCGAGTATAACAAGACAAATAAATTATTTACAAATCCTTCAGACAATAGAACAGAAGACTATATTACTGGAAGATTTGGTTAATGAGGAGGTTATTCATGAGGTTAAATTATCATGAGGAATTACAACAGTTACAAAAATCTATTCTCAAAATGGGAGCTATGGTAGAAGATGTTATTGATATTGCTTTGAAATCACTAATAGAACGCGATTTAGAAAAAGCTAAAGAGGTTATTGCTTTAGATGATAGAATTGATTTTATAGAAACTGAAATTGAAAAGAAGTGTTTAGAGCTTATAGCACTACAACAACCAGTAGGTAAAGATTTACGTAAAATTGGTGCAATTTTAAAAATAATTACAGATATTGAGAGAATAGGCGATCATGGAGTAAATATTGCTAGAGTTGCAGAAAAAATTGGGCATAGAAAATTTATTAAGCCATTAATTGATATTCCTAAAATGGGAGATTTAACAAAAGAGATGCTCGAAAAGAGTCTTGATGCTTTTATTAATGAAGATGTAGAATTAGCAAATAAAATTGCATGTATGGACGATGTGGTTGATAATTTGTATAAAGATATTTATATTGAATTACTTCAGATGTTAAGTGAGGATAAGAAAATTATGGGACAAGTAATACATTTATTATTTGTTGGAAGATACTTAGAGAGAATTTCTGACCATACTACTAACATATGTGAAAGAGTGATATATATGGTTAATGGTCAGAGAAAAAAATTTTAATGAATTAATAAATACTATTAATATTACTAAAAGTATGAAAAAAACCAGTCTATAGACTGGTTTTTTTCATATTATATTAATAATATGAGGATATTGTATAGTAAAATCAAGAATTTTGAAGTGTAATTTTATCAAATAATTTAAATAATTATTGAATAGAGGGATAGCTATGTATAAACACAGTATAGACTATGGTTTAATTGTATATACAATAATATTCGTTTTTTTTGGAATTATGTTCATGATAAATACAGGAATTAAAGAAAATATATATTTAGTTATTTCATTTAGTGGACTAATTTTGTTATTAAAGAAAATTTTTAATTTAAAAAAATCTATTTATATTTTACATATATTAATTACTATATTTTTTATATACAATCTTACAATACTCATTATTTTTCAAAAAAGTTATGTTATGAATATATATAAGCCAAATTATGACACTGAAGAAAAAGGTCAGGCTGTTTTATTGGTATATAAAGGAGAAGGAGAAATGTATGACTTAAAAATACAGATAAATAATATTAAGATTAATGGTAACTATTGGGAAAAGTATACATTACCTTTTATATTATACAGAAATAAAAAGTATTATGAAAATATAGGAAAAAGTTATTATAAAAAAAATACTGTTAAAGTAAAAGAAATGCTGGAAAATGAAATTTCAGATGACTTTAAGGTGTATATTGGATATTTAAATGATACAAAATATGTTGAAGAAAGTTTAATTGATATAGTGAATGAAGGGTACCATAATATTATAGTTGTTCCTGTTTTTCTAACAGATAGTAGAGAAGTAAGTATTTTAAAACAACGAATTGATAAGATGAAACTTTATAATTTAAATATTCAAGTTAGATATACTGAAACATTGTGGAAAAGTACTATAGCAGAGATTTCTTATTTAAATAAGATTATAAAACAAATAGATTTACAAAATGTTTTAGATGTAGGAGTAATATTAGTAGGAAATGATAATAAATATAAAGGAAATGAAAGCACAGTAAACGCATTAAAACAAGATTTGATGTTTAGACAAGGTATTCAAAAGTATTTAGTTGAAAAAATAGGACTTCAGGAATACAAAGTTAAGCTTGGCTGGATTCATAGTCTAGAAACACATTATATTGAAGCTATTCAAGAACTTTTGGAACAAGGAGTAGGGAAAATAATTTGTATTTATATAAATCCTTCTACAACAAATATAGAGAATGTTATGATAGCTAGAAAAATACACAAGTCTGTTCAAATACCAGAGGCAGTTAGTATAAAGGTTATTGATGGTTTCTTAAAAGATTTGAACTTTGTTTTAATTTTGAAAAAAAGTATTGAGTTTGTAAATCTTCAAAGCTGGTAATATATAAAAATTTCAATACAATTTTATTTGAATTTTCATATAAATAATAATATAAGTTTTGCAAAATTATTTTTTTGAAGCTATTTTTGAAATAGATTTTTAGTTAATAATATAAGGAGGTTAATACAATTGATTTTAAATGTATCTAGAGAAAACATAAGTAATGGAGTAAATCTAAATATAGTAAAAACAAATAAGTTTAAAACTAATATTATTAGTGTGTATTTTGTAAGGCCTTTGAATAGAAATGAAGTAACTAAAAATGCTTTAATACCATTAGTTTTGAAAAGGGGTACTAAGAAGTATTCTTCATCACTAAAGTTACAAAGAATTTTAGAAGAACATTATGGGTCAAATTTTAGCATAGATGTCAATAAAAAAGGAGAAAGGCAGGTTATAAGGTTCTCTATTGAAACTCCTAGTGAAAGTATTATTGGCAGTGACCATAGTTTTAAAAATATTATAAAAATATTATACGAAATAATTCATGACCCTTTATCTTATGATGAATCATTTAATGAATACTATGTTAATCAAGAAAAGGAGAACTTAAAAAAAAGGATAGAAAGTAGAATTAATGATAAAAAGCAGTATGCAGTAGAAAGATGTATAGAAGAAATGTGTAAGAATGAAAAATTTAGTTTATATGCTTATGGATATGTTGAGGATTTGGACGATATTGATAACATTAATTTATATCAACACTATAAAAACATATTGGCTACTAGCCCAGTAGAAATATGCATAGTAGGAAATTTTGATGATTATGATTATACTAAAGATATAAAAAATATCTTTAAATTTGACAGAACAAATACAATTATAGTTCCAAGAGAAAATATTATTAAAGATATTAAGACTAAGAATATGGTTTTTGAAGATCTAAATGTTAGTCAAGGTAAGCTTACAATAGGGTTTAGAACGAATATTCCATATGAAAGTGAAAAGTATAGTGCTTTATTAATTGCTAGTGATATATTAGGGGGAAGTTCAAATTCAAAGCTGTTCAAAACTGTGAGAGAAAAGGCAAGTTTAGCATATTATATATATACTAAGATGTATAAATTTAAATCTATTATGCTTATTAATTCAGGTATTGAATCTGATAAATTTGAAGAAACTTTAGATATTATAAAGAAACAAGTCGAAGAACTAAAAAGTGGAATATTTAAAGAAGAAGATATAGAAAAGTCTAAGAAGTCAATAATTACATCTATTAAATCAATGACTGACAACATATATGCTGTATCAGAATTTATTTTTAGTCAAGTGTTGACTGGTGATAAAAGAACTATTGAAGAAATACTTAATGATATTGAAAAAACAAATAAAAAAGAAATAATAGAATCAGTTTCTAATCTTAGTATGGATACAATATATTTTTTAAGAAGAAAAAAGTTGTGATTAGCTTAGTACAAAATATATCATTATAAAATTATTAAAAACATATACAATAGGAGGAATAAGTTTGAAAAACACGATAATTGATAATAGAAAAATTAACGAAAGACTTATATATAAAGAATTAAAAAATGGACTTAAAGTTTTTTTAATGCCTAAAAAAAATTATGTAAAGAAATATGCAATTTTTGCAACTAATTATGGGTCTATTGATAATAGTTTTATCCCCGTTAATGAGGATAGTGCAATAAAAGTACCTGAAGGCATAGCACATTTTTTAGAGCACAAGCTATTTGAAGAGCCATATGGAAATATTATGGATATGTTTTCTAAATTAGGGTCATATGTTAATGCATATACAAATTTTAATCAAACTGCTTATTTATTTTCTTGTACTGATAGATTTTATGAAAATTTAGATTTACTCGTAAAATTTGTTCAAAATCCATATTTTACAAAAGAAAATGTTGAGAAAGAAAAAGGGATAATTGAACAAGAAATTAAGATGTACGATGATGATCCTAATTGGAAAGTTTTTTTCAATTGCCTTAAAATAATGTATCATGAACATCCTGTAAAAATTGATATAGCTGGAACAGTTGAAAGCATAAAACAGATTGATAAAGATATGCTGTATAAATGTTATAATACATTTTACAACCCTCAAAATATGGTATTATTTATAACTGGAGATATTGAATTTGATAAAGCATTAGAAATAATTGAATGCAATAAAAATGAAAAAGAAATTTTTGATAACCAAACTAATATAAAACGTATTTATCCAGATGAACCAATAAAAATAAAAAATGATTATATTGAGGAAGATATGGGGGGTTCTATACCTATATTCACTATTGGATATAAAGACATAGATTTAGGTTTTGATGGTAAGGAACTTATATATAAGGAAATAATGACTAATATATTATTGGAAATGCTATTTGGTGAAAGCTCTGAATTTTATCAGAAACTTTATGAAAAAGGTTTGATAAATAATAGCTTTAGTGCTCAATATATTGGACAAAAAAATTATGGACATTCAATTTTAATTGGAGAATCAGAAAATCCTGCTAAAGTATTTGATGAAATAAATAAATATGTATTTGATATTAAAAAACGTGGATTAAATGATGAAGATTTTAACAGGATAAAGAAAAAGATATTAGGTAATTTTATAATTAATTTTAATTCTTTAGAATACATTTCTACACAATTTGTAACGTACTATTTTAATAATTTTTCTATTTTAGATTATTTAGACCTAGTTGAAAATGCAAGTATTGAAGACATAAAAGATAGGTTTTATAATCATTTTAAATCAGATAATTGCTGCTTATCAATAATAAAGTAAAATATTTGTATTGACTTATTGTTGCAAAAGAAATTATAATAAATTGAGGAAATTGCACAACGATATTTTGATTAAGTATCAATTTCCTCAATTGTATTTTTTGTATTAAAAAACGTTAAAAATATAGTGTACAATAAAATGTATAATTTTGGAGGAGATTTATTATGAATCCAGTAGCTTTTGAAATTTTTGGTATATCTATAAGATGGTATGGCATTTTAATATCTATAGGTTTTTTAGTTGGTACATATTTAGCTGTTAGAGAGGCTAAGAAAGTTGGAGTAGATGAAGAAAAATTAATTGATTTATTGATATTTGTTCTTCCAGCTGCAATAATTGGAGCAAGATTATATTATGTTATTTTTTCTTGGGATTATTATAAAGGAAACTTGCTAAAAATCATAAATATTAGAGGTGGTGGATTGGCTATACATGGTGGTATTATTGCAGCTGTTTTAGTAGCAATAGTATTTTGCAAGAAGAAAAATATGAATTTTTGGCAAATTGCTGATATAACTGCTCCTAGCATTATATTAGGTCAAGCAATAGGTAGATGGGGCAATTACATAAATCAAGAAGCTTATGGCACACCAACTGATTTACCTTGGGGAATAATGGTTAATGGTCAGAAGGTACATCCGACTTTTCTATATGAATCTATTTGGGATTTTTTAGTATTTTTATTTTTATTGTGGTATAGAAAAAATAAAGTAGAAGTTAAAGGAGAAGTTTTCCTATTATATGCTATATTATATTCTATAGGCAGATTTTTTATAGAAGGGTTAAGAATAGATAGCTTGATGCTAGGTCCTATAAGAATTGCACAATTAATAAGTTTGGTTTTAATTTCGGTAAGTATTGCTATTTTTATTTTTAGAAGAAGATCAAAAAAAAGAAAATCATTGTAATTTTATCCAAAACCTTGTTGACATAATTTACTTTATGTAATAAAATGTTTTTGTAACTTAAGAAGAGGGGGGATAGAGTGACAATAAATGACAAAATAGACTTATTGAGGTATAAGTTAAATAAGTCTATAGAAAATAACGAAAAAAAAGATACAATTTACCGTATAAGTACAGAACTTGATAAATTAATAGCTTTATACTATCTTAGTAAAGATAAATTTACTAATGAATTGAATGGGTTATGTTTATAATTTACTCATCTACTATATAGAGGTAGATGTTTTTTTTTGGGGAAATAGGTCAAAAATCATATATTAAAAAATAATAAAAATTTATGTATATTAGCAGGAATTTTTCAATTACTATAGAAGTATAGAATTGTGGTTGGTTGTGGTAGAAAGTGGTGGATAATTTCTTCAAATGGGGTGCAATTATGTTTATAGGTGAATATAATCATTCATTAGATAGTAAAGGAAGGATAATTATACCTTCAAAATTTAGGGAACAATTGGGAAGCTTTTTTATTATGACTAAAGGGCTTGATAATTGTCTTTTTATTTACCCCATTGAAGAATGGAAAGTTGTTGAAGAAAAACTTAAAAAACTTCCACTAACTAGAAAAGAGGCAAGAGCATTTGTTAGATTCTTTTTTTCTGGAGCTACAGAGTGTGAATTAGACAAGCAGGGTAGAATACTGATACCTTCAAATTTAAGGGAACATGCTGAATTAAGCAAGGATGCTGTAATAATAGGCGTTTCTAATCGAGTAGAAATATGGAGTAAAGAACGATGGGATATATATAATAAAGATAATAGTTTGAGCTATGAAAATATAGCTGAAAAGATGGCTGAATTAGGGATATAAAGTTTTGATAAGTTAATAATATAATTTGAAATTTAATTGTCAATTTAAATATTGTAGATAGAAACAAGCTATGAAATATAGTATAAAACTTTTTAATTATATTAGAGGTGAAATAGTTGGATTTTAATCATATACCAGTACTGTTTAATGAAACAATAAATGGATTAAAAATTAAGCAAGATGGAATATATGTTGATTGTACCTTTGGTGGAGGAGGACACTCTAAAGAAATATTGACTAGATTGAAAACAGGTAAGTTGATTGCAATAGATCAAGATATTGATGCAGTACACAATGCACAGAAAAACTTCAAGAATTTAGGAGATAAATTTATAATAGTACATGATAATTTTAAAAACATAAAAAACATTTTAGAAAAACTTAATATTCGCAGAATAGATGGAGCTTTATTAGACTTAGGAGTTTCATCGTATCAGCTTGACAATAAAGAAAGAGGCTTTTCATATAATTATGATGCTATCTTAGACATGAGAATGGACGTTACAAAAAAATTTAGTGCGTGGGATGTTGTTAATACTTATTCAAAAGATGAACTTGAAAGGATTATAGAAAAATATGGAGAAGAGAGATGGGCAAAAAGAATTGCTGAATTTATAGTAAGGCATAGAGAGAATAAACATATAAACACAACGAAAGAGCTTGTAGATATCATTAAAGAAGCTATTCCTAGTGGAGCTAGAAGAACAGGTCCTCATCCTGCAAAAAGAACCTTTCAAGCTATAAGGATAGAAGTAAATCAAGAGCTTAATATACTTCAAGATACGATTAAAGATATTTGTGATGTTTTAAATTCAAAAGGTAGAATCTGTATTATAACCTTTCATTCTTTAGAGGATAGGATTATTAAAAATACGTTAAAAGATTTGAATAAAGATTGTATTTGCCCACCAAGTTATCCTGTATGTGTTTGCAATAAAAGAAGACAGATAAATATAATAACTAAAAAGCCAATTATTCCTTCACAAAAAGAAGTTGAGAATAACCCGAGAGCAAGAAGTGCTAAGCTTAGAATAGGAGAAAAAATTTAGGGTTCTAAAATTTTAAAGGGGTGAATAAACTTGTTAGTAGCAAAAAAAGATATTTACGATAATTATTATGATAAACCAACTATTAAGAAAACGAATACTGTTATTGATACCCGAAGAAAAAAAGAAAGTAATGTAGCCCTAAAGATTAAAGCTTTTTTATATGCATTAGCTATGCTTATTATTTGTCTTACTATACTATTTAGATATACATATATTACAAAAGTACAAATTGAAATTTCACAACTAAACAATGAAATTAATAAATTAAGTGAAGAAAAGCAAGAATTAGCATTAGAACTTGATGAACTCAAAGATACAAGATGGATAGAAAGACAGGCTATGACGAAACTCAACATGAGGTATCCAAATGATGGGGAAAAATTTTATGTTAGTGTTGATAAAAACATTTTAAATAATAAAGAAACAGGACAAAATACTGCAAGTATTTTTGAAGGTAAAAAAGTCTTTTTAGAATCTTTTAGAAATATGTTTAAAAGAATTGCTAATGCTATTTAAGGAGGAAAGCCAGTGTCACTGCCCACAACAAGCACTAAAAAAAGACTGATTTTTGCTTTATTTACGATTTCGCTTATTATTTTCTTTTTGTTATCTAGACTTGTATTTTTACAGATTGTGAAGGGTGAAGAGCTTAAAAAAGGAGCATTAGAGCAATGGACTAGAGGGATTGAAATAAAGCCTAAAAGAGGGATAATATATGATAGAACTGGTAAGAAACTCGCTTTAAGTGTTAGTTCTTATACTGTTTGGTGTACACCGGCTGATGTAGAAAATCCTAGAGAAACTGCTGAGAAATTAGCTAAAATATTAGATATGGATGAAGACATATTATATGAAAAAATAACAAAGAATCAAAGTGTTGAAAAGATTAAACAATGGATAAGTAAAGAAGAAGCATTACAGCTAAGAAGTGAGAATATAAAAGGCATTAATATAATTGATGATAACAAACGATATTATCCATATGGAAACTTTGCTGCACATATTTTGGGATTTACTGATATTGATAATAATGGTCTTTATGGGATAGAGAGAACATATAATAAATATTTAAAAGGTGTGCCAGGAAAATGGATTAAAACTACAGATTCAATAGGCAGAGAATTACCTAATACTAATCAAAAAATATATGAGGCTAAAGATGGTTTAAGTGTGGTACTTACACTAGATGAGACAATCCAGCATTTTGCAGAAAAAGCAGCATTAGAAAACTTAATAATAAATAAGGCAAAAAATGTTTCTATATTAGTTATGGATCCTAATACAGGTGATATTTTAGCTATGGCTACTAAGCCTGATTATAATCCTAATAATCCTAGGGAACCATTAGATGAGGATACTAAAAAAGAGTGGGAAGGTCTATCACAAGAAGAACTTCAAAAAAAGTGGTATGATATGTGGAGAAACTTTCCAATTAATGATAGTTATGAGCCAGGTTCTACATTTAAGATTATTACTGCTGCTGCAGGATTAGAAGAAGGGGTTGTTACACCAGAAAGCCAGTTTTATTGCGGTGGATATATTACTGATATACCTGGAGTAACCCTAAAATGTTGGAGATACTATAATCCTCATGGTAGTGAAACTTTCGTAGAGGGAGTTCAAAATTCATGTAATGTAGTTTTTGTTGATGTAGGAAGAAGATTAGGCAAGGAGAGAATGATTAAATATATAAAGGGATTTGGTTTTGGAGAACGAACTGGAATAGATTTATTGGGAGAGCAAGCAGGATTAATTCCACAAAATCCTGAAACTATGAGAGAAGTAAGACTTGCAACTATATCTTATGGTCAAGGGATTGCTGTAACGCCTATTCAGTTGATAACAGCAGTATCTGCTGTTGCTAATGGAGGCAATTTAATGGAACCGAGGTTAGTTGATAGACTTGTTGATAAAGACGGTAATGTTATCCATCAATTTGAACCTAAAGTGAGAAGAAAAGTAATATCAAAGCAAACAAGCGAGACGCTTCTAGGGATTCTTGAAACAGTAGTATCGGAAGGAACAGGGAAAAAAGCTTATGTACCAGGGTATAGGGTAGCAGGTAAGACTGGTACTGCGCAAAAAGTTATAGATGGAAAATATGCTTCTGGTAAATATGTATCATCATTTGTAGCAGTTGCACCTGCAGATGATCCTAAAATAGCTGTATTAGTAGTGATTGATGAACCAAGCAATGGGGCATATTATGGAGGTATGATTGCTGCACCTGTTGCTGCAGAGATTGTAGAAAATACTCTTAAGTATCTAAACGTTGAACCAAAATATACAGAAGAGGAAGAAGAAAAGTATAATAAATTAGTTTTAGTACCTGATGTAAGAAATAAGACTATTAATGAGGCGGCGAATATTCTTTCAAAAGTAGGATTAAAGTATAATACTGAAACACTTGAAGTAAAAGAAAATTCGGTAGTGATAGATCAATTTCCTTTGCCAAATACGAGTATCAATAAAGGGTCATTTGTTGACTTATATGTAAATGAAAAGAGAAGAGAATATAATAAGATTGTATTACCTGACTTAACTGGTAATACTAAGGAAGAAGCAATCACGACACTTAATAAGATGGGATTAACATATAAAATTAGTGGTAATGGAATAGTTTCGAATCAATTTCCTAAGGCTGGAACTGAAGTTGATAGTAGTCAAATTATTGAAATAGAGTTAGAAGATATTGAGTAGTAACACCAAAAGGCAACTTCCAAACTCGAAATTAGGGAGTGCCTTTTATTTAATATATCTAAGGAGTGTAAATTAGTGAATTTAAAATATATAATGGGTTATTTGGATATCATTAATTATTTTGGTTCTACAGATGTAGAAATATCTTCTATAAGTGAGGATTCAAGAAAAGCTAATGAGGGTTGTTTATTTGTTGCGATAGAAGGATTTAAATTTGATGGGCACGAATTTGTTGAGGAAGCAATAAATAAAGGTGCAAAGGTAGTAATAGTTGAAAAGGATGTTACAAATGTTAAAGAAGGTATTACTGTTATAAAAGTTAAAAATACGAGAAATGCTTTGGCGAAAATTTCTTCTATATTTTATAATGAACCTTCAAAGAAATTAAACCTTGTTGGAGTGACTGGAACTAATGGGAAAACCACAGTGACGTATTTTATTAAATCAATATTTGAATGTTATGGATGGAAGACTGGAATTATTGGTACAGTTGACCAAGGATTTGATAATAAGTCATATGAAATTGTTAATACTACACCAGAGTCATTAGATATTCAAATGAAATTATTTGATATGGTTAAAAATGGAGTTAAAAGCTGTGTTATGGAGGTATCTTCTCATGCTTTGGCTTTACAGAGAGTAGAATATTGCTATTTTGATGTTGGCATATTTACTAATTTAAGTATAGACCATTTAGATTATCACAAAACTCTTGAAGAATATTATAAAGCTAAAAGAAAGTTATTTGATATGACAACAATAGCTAATATAATAAATGTAGATGATGAATATGGAAAAAGAATTGTAAATGAATTGAGTGAAAAAAATGTTAGAACTATTACATATGGTATAGATAATAAATCAGATGTAAATGCAACAAATATAGTCTATTATCAAAATAGTGTTCAATTTTTGCTTAATACTCCTAAAGGATCATTAACTATTAAAATAAAAATTCCAGGATTATTTTCAGTATATAATTGTTTAGCTGCTGCAGCATGTGGTTATGCTTATGGTATAAATTTGGATATAATAAAAAAAGGACTAGAATCTGTAAATGGGGTTAAAGGAAGATTTGAAATAGTACCTACTAATAAAGATTTTACAGTAATTATTGATTTTGCTCATACACCTGATGGGTTAGAAAATGTTCTTAAAACAATAGATCGATTTTCTAAAAGCAGAAAAATAATTGTCTTTGGAGCTGGTGGTGATAGAGACAAATCTAAAAGATCAAAGATGGGAGAAATAGCTGCTCGTTATGCAGATTTATGTGTAGTTACTTCTGATAATCCCAGAACTGAAGACCCTAAATTGATAATTGATGATATTATTAAAGGAGTGAAAAGGGTTGGAGGAAAATACATAGCTATTGTAGATAGAAAGGAAGCAATAAAATATGCAATTAAGAGTGCCAAATCTAATGACATTATTTTACTTGCAGGGAAAGGACATGAATCTTATACTATTATAGGAAATAAAAAATATCCTTTTGATGAAAGAGAAATTGTTGCAGAAACATTAAAGGAGATATAATATAATTTACAACGTATGGAAAACAATTATAATAATATAGTAACAATACGGGAGATGAAAAAATATGGTAGAGTACAAGGATATTATCCGGATAATAATTATATCTTTTGCAATAACATTATTGCTTGGTCCGATTGTGATACCTTTGCTAAGAAAGTTAAAAATAGGACAAAGCATTAGAGAAGAAGGACCTAAAACCCATTTGAAAAAGAGTGGTATTCCTACAATGGGTGGAATAATAATGCTTATCGCCCTTATTATTACAACTACTACTTCTGGAATATTCAACAAAGATATGATTGTCTTACTTTTGTCAACATTGGGTTTTGGTTTTATAGGGTTTATAGATGATTTTATTAAGGTCGTGATGAGGAGATCTTTAGGATTGAAAGCTTATCAAAAGTTAATAGGGCAGATAGCATTAGCTGTTATACTAGCCGTGTATCAATCTAATACGTCAATGCTTGGTACGAAAGTAATTGTTCCTTTTCTCGACAATACATATTTAGATTTAGGGAAATTATATATCCCATTTATAGCTTTTGTAGTGGTTGGAACTGTAAATAGTGTAAACTTGACAGATGGTTTAGATGGATTAGCTTCAGGTATAACTTTAATTGTACTATCTTTTTTCGGGCTAGTTTCACTTAATATAGGGATGAAAAGTATAGCAGTATTTTCTGCAGCCCTTACAGGAGCATGTTTAGGTTTTTTAAGGTATAACTCTTATCCTGCAAAAGTGTTTATGGGAGATACAGGTTCTATGGCACTAGGTGGTGCAGTTTCGGCTATAGCTGTACTACTTAATTTGCCTTTAATCATTCCTATAGTTGGAGGAATTTACTTTGTTGAAGCATTATCAGTAATTATTCAGGTTACTTCCTTTAAACTTACTGGAAAAAGAGTTTTCTTAATGAGTCCTCTACATCATCATTTTGAATTAAAAGGCTGGAAAGAAACAAAGGTAGTGATTGTATTTTGGATAGCAACAGTTATATTATGCCTTATAGGAATATTAAGTTTAAATTAAAAATAAAAACGGTGCAAGAAAATTTAATATAATATTTTATTATATAAATTCATTATTTATTCAAATATAAAAAAAGCAGGTGTATATGATGAAATTAAAAGGTAAGAATATTTTAGTTTTGGGATTAGGAGTTAGTGGTATATCTACAGCAAAGGCATTAGATAAATTAGGAGCAAATGTAGTGATAAATGATAAAAAAAATGAAAAGGAACTTAAGGAATGTATAAAAGCATTGGAAGGCTGTAATATAAAATATATTTTAGGAACTAATGATGTTGTATTAGACAATATAGATTTTGTAATTAAAAGTCCAGGTATACCTATGGATTTACCATTAATAAAGAAAGCAGAAAAGAAAGGAATAGAAGTTGTAACTGACATAGAATTAGCCTATAGGTTATGCAAAAATAATTTTATTGCTATTACAGGAACTAATGGGAAAACTACAACCACAACTTTAACTGGGGAAATATTTAAAAATTCTGGAGCCAAGTGTCATGTTGTTGGAAATATTGGAGTTGGGATTTTATGGGAGGTAGTTAATTCTTATAAAGATGATATTTTTGTTATTGAAGCTAGTAGCTTTCAATTAGAAGGTACAAAAACTTTCAAACCTAAAGTTGCAGCAATATTAAATATTACTCCTGATCATTTAAATTGGCATAAGACATTTGATAATTATGTAGAAGCAAAAAAGAAAATATTTAGGAATCAAAATAGCGATGATTATTTAATTTTAAATTACGATGATGAAATTTTAAATAATATTAAAAAAGAGACAAAATCAAAAATTATTTATTTTAGTACGGAAAACACATTAAATAGAGGCATTGTTATTGAAGATAATAATATCGTTATAAAAACTAAAGATAAGAAATTTAAAATAATATCTATAGAAGATATACCTATACCAGGAAAACATAATCTAGAAAATATCATGACTTCTATTGGTATAGCTTGGACTATGGGTATTAGTGTAAATGTGATTGCAAATACAATTAGAAATTTTCGTGGAGTTGAACATAGATTAGAATATGTTACAGAATTGAATGGTATTAAATTTTATAATGATTCAAAGGGAACAAATCCAAATGCATCACAGAAAGCAGTAGAAGCTTTAAATGGGCCAATTATATTAATTGCTGGTGGAATGGATAAAGGAAATGATTTTACAGATTTCATAAAGAGTTTTAACAATAAAGTTAAAG
Source organism: Brassicibacter thermophilus (assembly GCF_055378355.1). Taxonomy (NCBI): domain Bacteria; kingdom Bacillati; phylum Bacillota; class Tissierellia; order Tissierellales; family Thermohalobacteraceae; genus Brassicibacter; species Brassicibacter thermophilus. The sequence goes on from NZ_AP042446.1 coordinate 1,581,649, forward strand.
CTATGGTATTACTGGGAGAAACTTCAGAAAAAATCATGAAAACTGCAATAAAGGAAGGATTTTGTAATATATATATAGTAGAAAATATGGAAATAGCAGTTAATAAGGCTTATAGTTTGGCTTCTAAAGGCGATAAAATTTTACTTTCTCCTGCCTGTGCAAGTTGGGATATGTATAAAAATTTTGAAGAGAGGGGAAGGGATTATAAGCAGGCTGTTGTAAAATTAAGGGAGGATTAGGGATGACCAACAAAAAGGCAAGTGATTTTACTTTAATGATAGCTACAATACTACTTGTTTTTATCGGAATAATAATGGTATTTAGTTCAAGTTGGCCTGATGCAATATATAAGGTTAAGGATGGGTATTATTTTTTAAGAAAACAATTAATAGCAAGTTTAATAGGATTAGCAGCTATGTTGTTCTTCATGAACTTTGACTATAAGAATCTTTATAAGTTATCAAGAGTAGTTTTTTTATTTTCTATTATGTCTGGGATGCTAATATTTACACCACTTGGCGAGGAGTTTAATGGTGCGAGAAGGTGGATTAATTTAGGATTTACTACATTTATGCCATCAGATATCATTAAACTCGGTTCAATAATATATCTTGCAGCTTTTTTAAGTAAGATTAGCGATGAAATAAAAAATTTCAGAAAAGGACTTATTCCTTCGTTAATTATAATAGGTATTTCATGCGGTTTGATTTTACTGCAAAAAGATTTCAGCACAAGTGTTACCTTAGGAGTTACATTAGCGGCAATTTTGTTTATTGCAGGCATAAAAATTTCTCATATTATACTATTATCATTACTAAGTCTTGGAGGAGTAGGGTTAGTAATTTATCAGGCTTATACAAATGAAGAATACAGGTATAGAATAGATCGAATTATATCTTTTTTAGATCCTTTTAAATATAAAGATGGTATAGGATGGCAAGCTGTACAATCATTATATGCTTTAGGTTCTGGGGGATTATTTGGACTAGGGCTTGGTAAAAGCATACAAAAGTATTTTTATATTCCTGAACCATATAATGATTTTATATTTGCAATTATAGGAGAAGAATTAGGATTTCTAGGATGTGCAACTGTTATAATATTATTTTTAGTAATCATTTGGCGTGGTATTCGTATAGCTTTAAATATAAATGATCAATTTGGATGTTTTTTAGCTTCTGGAATTATTGCTTTAATTACTGTTCAAGCAGTTATGCATATAGGAGTAGTTACTTCTTCAATACCACCAACAGGGATACCTTTACCATTTGTTAGTTATGGAGGTACATCATTAATTATTTACATGGCTTCAATAGGAATACTACTAAATATATCTAGAAATACTAACTTAGATAGGAGCTGAAAAAATGAAATTTTTAATAACAGGCGGAGGGACTGGAGGACATATTTATCCTGCTTTAGCTATAGCATATAAAGTTAAAGAAAAATACGAAAATGCAGATATTCTATATGTTGGGACTAAAAATGGTATGGAATCAGAACTAGTACCTAAGGAAGGATTTGAGTTTAGAACAATAAGAGTTAGAGGATTTTCAAGAAATTTTTCAATAGAAACACTAAAATCCATGAAAGAATTGCTTCTTGGCTTGAATGATGCACGCAAAATAATAAATTCATTTAAGCCTGATATAGTTATTGGAACTGGAGGATATGTATGTGGACCAGTAGTTTTAATTGCTGCGTTAAAAAAAATTCCGACAATTATTCACGAACAAAATGCTTTACCAGGAATAACAAATAAAATACTTTCTAGATTTGTTGACAAAGTAGCAGCTAGTTTTGAAGTGAGCAAGAAATATTTCAAATATCCTGAAAAAATAACTATTACTGGTAATCCTATAAGAAACGATATCTTAACCATAGATAAAAATTTAGCTTATATAGAACTTAAAATTGATAAAAATAAAAAGTTTATTTTATCTTTTGGTGGAAGTGGAGGTCAAAAGAGTCTAAATGACGCTATGATGGATGTTATAATAAATAATTTATACAACAATAATATACAGATAATTCATGTGACAGGGAAGCGATTTTTTGATAGCTTTATTCATCAACTAAAAGATAAAGGTATTTCTTTAAATATGAATAAAAATATTCGAGTTGTACCATATTTATTCGATATGCCTAAATATTTAAATATTGCTGACCTCGTAATTACTAGTGCAGGAGCTATCACAATAGCTGAAATAACCGCATTAGGAAAGCCAAGTATTTTAATACCTAAGGCTTACACTGCTGAAAATCATCAAGAGTATAATGCTAGGGCATTAGAAAATAAAGGAGCAAGTATAGTTATTACAGAAAAAGAATTAGAAGGAGAAAAGCTAAATAAAATGATAATAGATCTATTAAATGATGAATCAAAACTATTTAAAATGTCAAAACAAAGTAAAAAATTGGGAATAACAAATTCGTCAGATAGGATTTTAAAACTAATAGAAGATTATATTAATTAGCATTCAAAATATTAACTTCTTATGATACTATTACTTAAGTAACACCTTTTTAGAATATGCATATTATATTTATATATTGTTTTACATACTTAAAGGCATATTCTGGAGGTGAAGTAATGGGAAAATATATTATTGAAGGAGGAAAAAGATTAGTTGGAGAGGTATCCATAGTTGGAGCTAAAAATGCTGTTCTCCCAGTTTTAGCAGCTACCATTCTTAATGGTGGTTGTAGTACGATATTTAATGCACCTAATCTAAGAGATGTTGAAACAATGGAAAAAATATTAAAATCCATAGGGTGCAAGGTTAAAAGAATGAATAATATTATATTTGTAGATTCTAGTAAGCTAGACAAAATAAGAATTCCAGAAGAATTAGTACGAGAAATGCGTTCATCTATTATTTTAATGGGCGCAATGTTGTCTAGATGTGGAGAAGTAGAAGTATCATATCCAGGTGGTTGTGAAATTGGACCAAGACCTATAGATTTGCATTTAAAAGCACTTAGAGAGATGGGGGCAGATATAGAAGAATCTCATGGATTTTTGTATTGCAAGGCTAAAAAACTTAGAGGCTGTGATATACAGCTTGACTATCCAAGTGTGGGAGCAACAGAAAATATAATGCTAGCAGCAGTTAAAGCAAAAGGAACAACAATAATAAGAAATGCAGCTAGAGAGCCGGAAATAGTAGACCTTCAAAATTATTTGAACTCATGTGGTGCTAATATTTGTGGGGCAGGAACAAGTGTGATAAGAATAGATGGAGTAAGTAAATTAAATAACACAGAGCATACAATAATACCTGATAGAATAGTTGCAGGAACTTATATGACTGCAGCTGCAATAACAGGAGGAGAAATTATACTGAAGAATATTGAGGTAGATCATATTCAATCGATTATAGCTAAATTGAGAGAAGCTGGAGCTATGATATATAATAATTGTACAACACTAAAGATTATTGGAAATAATCATGTTAATCCAATAGAAAAAATACAGACATTGCCTTATCCTGGATTTCCTACTGATATGCAACCGCAAATTATGTCTTTAATGACTATAGCCAAAGGTACAAGTATTATATCTGAAACAGTTTTTGAAAATAGGTTTAAACATGCAGAGGAACTAATAAGAATGGGGGCTAATATTAAGGTTATTGGGAGAGTTGCTGTTATTAAGGGCGTAGATAAATTATCTGGTGCAAATGTTACTGCTGCTGATTTAAGAGGTGGTGCTAGTTTAGTTTTAGCAGGTATAGCAGCGAATGGAATTACTGTAATTGATAACATATATCATATTGAACGAGGCTATGATAGATTGGATAAAGACTTAACTGAATTAGGAGCGAGTATAAAGAAGGTACAATAGCAGCTTTTTGCTGCTCTGTATAATGTGTACAAGCTGCTTAGGAGGGTTAACTAATGATACGGCAAACGTCAATAGAAACTAAAGTTAAAAAAAAGAAAATAGGACTTATACTCATCATATTACTTTTTATATTTATTGTTTTTTTTATACTACTTACGAAGACTGAGATTTTTAATATAAAAACTGTTCAAATAGAAGGTAATCAAGAACTTGACAGTGAAAAAATTTTTATGGCTTCAGGTATTGCATTAAAAGAAAATATATTTAAAATAAATTTAAAGGCTGTAAGAGAAAATTTATTATTGCATCCTTATATAAAGGATGCAAAGGTTTATAGGAAAATACCTGATAAAATATTAATAAAAATTGAAGAAAGGAGTGCATTTCTTGCCATATCATATATTGGTTCCTATTTATATATAGATAATGAAGGATATATCATTAATATGTTATCTAGTAAGAATGACGGTATACCATCTATAGAGGGCTTGAGTATAAAAGAAGCTAGTATAGGGAAGAGGTTAATTTTAAATGACGATGGAATAAATTTATCTCTTTTATTAAAATTTGCAAACGAATGTAAAAATATAGATTTATTTGATAAAATTGATGTTATAGACATTTCGGATAATCGAGTGAATATCTATCTTAAAAATAGAGGGATAGTTGCGTTTGGTAGTCTAAATAATGTAGAATATAAATTGAGCTTTCTTTATGAAATATTAAATAAATTGAATCAAAATAATATAAACTTTAAGTTAATTGATCTAGATAAGGCTGAAGATGCCATTGTAGTAACTGAGGATAATTAGGAGGATTATAAATGAAAGATATAAAAAGTAAGTTATCGATATTAGTAGTATGTGTGTTTCTAGGACTTATACTTGCTATTCAATTTAAAACTGTTAATGAAACAGTTGGGTTTGGTGTTATACCAAATCAAAGAGCTCAGCAACTTGCAGTTGAGTTGAAAAAATTGCAAGAAGAAAGAGACAATCTACAACGTGAGCTTGATAATTTAGAAAGTAAAGTAAAACAATATGAAGAAGGTGAAGCTGAAAAAAATGTATATGTAGAGAATTTATATAAAGATTTGCAAAAATATAAAATGATTGCTGGATATGAAGCTGTAGAAGGTCCTGGTATCATATTAGAGATAGATGATCCACCAATGGAAGTTCAATTTGGTGATGATACGAGTACAATATTATCAAATTATGACCTGTTATTGCAAGTAATAAGCGTATTAAATGCTGCTGATGCAGAAGCTATATCTATAAATGACCAAAGATATACGAGTTACACAGAAATAGAGCCAGCTGGAAGTCATATAGAAATAAATGGTGTATCATTAGGCCCCCCTTTTATTATTAAAGCGATAGGCAAGCCAGATACTTTAGAATTTGCTTTAAGAATTAAAGGTGGAATAATATGGTATATGGAACGTAGTTTAAATTTAAGCATACAAATAAAGCAGCAGCAGAAGATAGAAATACCGAAATACAGAAAAATAAAAGAGTTTAGATATGCAAATCCAATTAATAATCCATCTAATTGATGTTAGGAGGATATTATGAAAAGTAAAGCAGTTGGAAATATATTAATTATGTTAATGTCTATAGTACTGGGTTTGTTTTTATCTACGCAGTTTAAGCTGAACATTGAACAATATGATTTAGTATCTTTAAAATCAATACAGGAAATGAAAAATGATGTAAATAATAAGAGAAAAGAAATAGAGGAATTAAAATTTCTCATAGATAAAAAAGAAAAAGAATTGGAAAATCTAGAAAATGTTATAAATAATGAAGGGGACATTGTTTCTGTATTAGAAGAACAATTAGAAGATATTAAATTAACTGCAGGTTTCACTGATGTAGAGGGACCTGGAATAATTATTAAGATGAGTGACAATGCAGATGATGAAATAGTAAGTGGGGATGTAAATTATGATATTATACATGATATGGATATTTTAAATATTATCAATGACTTAAAGATAGCTGGTGCAGAAGCTATAAGTATAAATGGACAAAGATTATTATCTAATTCAGAGATTAAGTGTGGTGGTCCAATTATTAGAATAAATGAGAAGAGTATAGCTACACCTTTCTATATAAAAGCAATTGGAGACCCTAAATTATTGTATGCAGCAATAAATGCTCCACAAACTTATGGAGATACATTAAAAAATGTTTATAAGATCAATATTGAAACAACAATGAAATATAATATATATATCCCTAGGTATTGGGGAGATGTAACATTTAAATATGCAAATATTAAAGAAGAAGGTGAATAATGTGATTTTAGCGATTATCGGAATTATTATTGGAGTGGCAATAGGTTTTTTCTTACCTATAACATATAACCCTACCTATTCACTATATATTTCTGTTGCAATTCTTGCATGCCTTGATTCAGTGTTTGGAGGTGTAAGAGCTAATTTAGAGAAGAAGTTTAATCCAGAAATCTTTATTTCTGGCTTTTTTGGGAATGCAATATTAGCTGCTTTTTTAGCATATATAGGTGATAGGTTAGGAGTACCTCTTTATTATGCAGCTATATTTGCTTTTGGAGGTAGATTGTTTCAAAACTTTGCAATAATCAGAAGACATTTATTTAGCAAGAAAAATATGCAATAGAAAATTTTATTATTTTATATAAAAAAGGAAATTATAAACATTTATTGAAATTATATATACTTTGTTTGTAATTAATAGCCGGAGGGGGCAAATGTCATGAGCAATATCGTAGCTTCTATAGATATTGGCACTTCAAAAGTTTGTATTGCGATTGGGGAAATAAATAATGGTAGGCTTCAAATTATTGGGTTAGGGAAGAGTAGCTGTGAAGGAGTAAGAAAAGGAGTAGTTGTTGATATTGAATCGACTTCTAAAGCTATTTTAAATGCAGTTGAGCAAGCTGAGAACATGGCAGATATTAAGATAGATAGTGTATATGCAAACATCCCTGGAGGCTATTGTAATATAATTAATAATAAAGGAATTATTGCAGTATCAGGAGATAATAGAGAAATTAATATAGATGATGTTAAAAGAGTTTTAAATTCTGCTTCTATTATTTCGATACCACAAGATCAACAGATTATTGATATAATTCCTAAGCAATATATTATTGATGGATATGATGAAATTAAAGATCCAGTTGGTATGGTAGGTGTTAGGTTGGAAGCAGAAGTAGATATTGTTACCGGATCTAAAACTACAGTAATGAATTTAATTAAAACAATTAACAACGCTGGTTTAGAAGTTTTAGGTATTATTATGGAGCCTATTGCTGAAGCTGAAAGTGTTTTAACTAGAGATGAAAAAGAATTAGGAACATTGCTCATTGATATTGGTGCTGGAACGACTGATTTTTCCCTGTTTAAAAATGGACATTTAGTATCTTCAGATTTAATTCCTGTTGCTGGTAATCATATTACTAATGATATTTCCATAGGTTTTAGAATAACTTATGATGAAAGTGAAGAAGTTAAAAAGAAATTTGCTACAGCTTACAGACCATTAGCAAGTGATAGTAAGTCAATTGAAGTAAGAGCAATTGGAACAAATAAAAAAATAAGGGTTACTGAAACACAAGTAGCTGAAATAGTTGAGCCAAGGCTTAAAGAAATATTTGAGATTATTGATAAAACTTTGGTAGATAATAATTTGAAAGATCAAATTTTAGCAGGGATTGTTTTAACTGGGGGTGGAGCAAGCTATATTAATGGCTTTAAAGAGCTTGGAAGTATGGTATTTGGATTGCCGATAAGATTAGGACAACCTAGTGAAATCGGTGTAAAAGAACCTATTTATTCAACTGTAGTTGGATTGATAAATTATTCGTTAAAAAGGAAATTTGATTATTATATAGAATATAATAATTTGAGGAGTAAAAAAGGAACTAGTAAGACTAGAAGTAAAAATAATAGAAATATAAAAAATTTTATAAAGAAAATATGGAATGAGTATTTCTAATATTGATGAAGTAAGGAGGGTATGAGTTGTTTGATTTTGATGTTGATATGGAACAGTTTGCACATATAAAAGTAGTAGGTGTTGGCGGTGGAGGAAATAATGCAGTTAATAGAATGATCGATGGCGAAGTAAAGGGTATTGATTTTATTGCAATAAATACTGATAAACAAGCTTTACATTCCTCAAAAGCTGAAACAAAACTTCAAATTGGTGAAAAACTTACAAAAGGATTAGGTGCTGGAGCTAATCCGGAAATTGGGATGAAAGCTGCAGAGGAGAGCAGAAATATTATTTTAGAAGCTATTCAGGGTGCAGATATGATTTTTATTACAGCAGGTATGGGTGGAGGGACTGGTACTGGTGCAGCACCTATAGTTGCTGAAATTGCAAAAGAGCTTGGAATTTTAACAGTTGGTGTTGTAACAAAGCCTTTTATGTTTGAAGGTAGGAAAAGAATGTTACATGCTGAAAAGGGAATAGAAGAATTAAAAAGCAGAGTAGATACATTAATTACAATTCCAAATGATAGATTACTCCAAGTGGTGGAAAAAAAGACGACCATAGTGGAGGCTTTTAGAGTAGCTGATGAAGTACTAAGGCAGGGTATACAAGGAATATCAGATTTGATTGCTGTACCTGCACTTATAAATTTAGATTTTGCTGATGTAAAGACTATTATGGTTAATCAAGGTCTTGCTCATATGGGTATTGGGTTAGCTAGCGGAGACAATAGGGCTACAGAAGCAGCAAAGCAAGCAATACAAAGTCCTTTACTTGAAACTTCAATTGAAGGTGCAAAGGCTGTTTTACTAAATATTACTGGGGGTGCTAATTTAGGACTTTTTGAAGTAAATGAAGCAGCTGACCTTATAAGACAATCTGTTGATGATGATGCTAACATTATTTTTGGTGCAGGAATTGATGAAAATCTTAAAGATGAAATAAAAATAACTGTTATTGCTACTGGATTTGAAAGTAATAAAGGCTTTCAAGAAGTTGCATCAAGCAAGGATGAACATTTACATAAAAATGTAGATGAAAAATCAAAAGTTATCTCAAAAGAATTTGATGATGATCTTGATATACCAACATTTTTAAGAAGAAGAAATAAATAAAAGTCGTTTTCTTTAGAAAACGACTTTTTTTATTTCACTAAATGACAAAAAATTCAATAGTTGTAAGTTATAATATACATAAATTAAATAATAGCTGAATATGAAATAAATAGGGACATATATACTTATGAAGGAGGAAAAAAATTGTACATCTACGCTGAATATTTAATCATGGAGAACATGGTAATAAATTATACTATTCTTTACATGACTGGAAAATTGACAAAAAATAATATATCAAGAATAAGATTAATAATTTCTTCCATGATTGGTGCTCTATATACATTAGTAGTTTTTTATCCTTCTTTAAGATTTATGACAAAATTTACTGTAAAGATATGCGTCTCTATATTAATGATAATAATTGCTTTTAATCCTGAAAAATTAAAAAAATTTATTAAATTATTTTCATCATTTTATATAATCTCTTTTGTTTTTGCTGGAGCAGCATTAGCATTTTTTTATTTTTATGATTTAGAAGCCTATTTAGGTAACGGAATATTCTATATAACTGAATTTCCTGCAAAATTGCTTATAATTGCTGTTATATTTTCTTGGATATTATTGAAGTTTACAATTGGCTTTATTCAGAAAAGAATGAACAAAGAAAAAAATTTTATTCCAGTTTCAATTGAATTGAATAATAAGTATGTGGATATTATTGCATTAGTAGATACAGGAAATTCACTTCAAGATCCTATTACTCATGTCCCCGTAATTGTTGTTCAATTTTCAGCTATTAAAGATATTTTACCATTAGAAGTACAAAATATATTTTTAAAGTATAAGGAAAATAATTTAGAAATTGTTGCAGCAGTAATGTCTAAATCGTCTGAAAAAATTAAATTTAGAGTAATACCATTTAAATCTTTAGGAAACGAAAATGGAATGTTATTAGGTTTTAAACCTGATAAAGTTATTGTTAAAGGAGATGAAGTTAAATTAATTAGTGACATAGTTATTGGAGTGTATAATAATAGGTTATCAAATGACAACGAGTATGTTGCGTTATTACATCCAGAAATTTTAAACTAGAAGGAAGGGAATAAATTGGTTAATTATATTAAAAAATTGTTGATTTTCAATAAAATGTACTTTGTAAAGTTACTTATGAAACTTAAGCTTATAAAAGAAGACGAAATATTTTATATTGGAGGAAATGAAGTTTTGCCTCCTCCTTTAGAACCTGAGGAAGAAAATTATTTAATCTCAAAATTGAAAAGTGATGAATCAATTAGGACTATTCTCATAGAAAGAAATTTAAGGTTAGTAGTTTATATCGCTAGAAAATTTGAAAACACAGGGATTGGAGTAGAAGATTTAATTTCTATAGGTACAATAGGATTAATAAAAGCTGTAAATACATTTAATCCTGATAGAAGTATAAAGTTAGCTACTTATGCATCAAAATGTATTGAAAACGAGATATTGATGTATTTAAGAAGAAACAGTAAAATCAAATCTGAAATATCTTTTGATGAGCCATTAAATGTTGATTGGGATGGAAATGAACTATTATTATCAGATATACTAGGTACAGAGGGAGATATTATTTTTAAATACTTAGAGGAAGAAGTAGATAAAGATTTACTAAAACAGGCTATTCGTAAACTTTCACGAAGAGAAAAAAGAATAGTAGAATTGAGATTTGGACTAAGAAGCGGTGAAGAAAAAACCCAAAAAGAGGTTGCTGATATGCTAGGAATATCCCAATCATATATTTCTAGATTAGAAAAAAGAATAATTAAAAGATTAAAAAGAGAAATAAATAGAATGATTTGATGGGCTACCGATATTTGGTAGCTATTTTATTTAAATTACTTAATCTATTTACTTTAATTATTGAATAAAAAATCGGATAAAGGTAATAATTTAAACTGAAAAGGGGCAAAACATCATGAAAGGAATGAATAATAAATATGCATGTAAATAAAGTAGAAATATGTGGCGTAAATACTTCTAAGCTTCCAGTACTTACTAATGAAGAGATGAGAAAACTATTTGATAGAATACATGCAGGAGATTTAACAGCGAGAGAAGAATTTATAAAAGGAAATTTAAGACTTGTTTTAAGTGTTATTCAGCGTTTTAATAAAAGAGGGGAAAATGTTGATGATTTGTTCCAAGTAGGGTGCATAGGCTTAATAAAAGCAATAGATAATTTTGATTTGAGCCAAAATGTGAAATTTTCTACTTATGCAGTTCCAATGATTATTGGAGAAATAAGAAGATATTTAAGGGATAATAATTCTATTAGAGTAAGTAGATCATTACGTGATATTGCATATAAAGCATTACAAGTTAGAGACCAGTTGATAAATAAAAATTCTAAAGAACCTACTATTTCAGAAATTGCAAAAGAACTGGGATTGCCAAAAGAAGAAGTGGTTTTTGCCTTAGATTCTATACAAGATCCAATATCATTATTTGAGCCAATTTATCATGATAGCGGTGATGCTATATACGTGATGGATCAAGTAAAAGATGAAAAAAGTGAAGATGAAACGTGGCTTGAGGGTATAGTATTAAGAGAAGCATTAAGAAAACTTAATGAACGTGAGAAGCTTATATTAAATCTTAGATTTTATGAAGGAAAAACACAGATGGAAGTAGCTGAGGAAATTGGAATATCCCAAGCTCAAGTTTCAAGATTAGAAAAAACCGCGCTAAAACATATGAGAAAATTGATTTGATATTGCGTTTAAAATAGTAATAATATTATACAAGTATAATATATATTAATATAGGCTGGATTATAATTCAGCCTATATTAGAATTATTTAGAAGGTGATATATATGATAGTAGTTTCAGAATTGAGAGAAAAAGAAGTAATTAACGTTAGAGATGGAACAAAACTTGGATTTATTGATGATATTGATGTAGACTTAGAAGCTGGAGAGGTTAAAGGAGTTATAATATCTGGCACTAATAGAATTTTTAGATTGTTTGGCAAGAATGATGATATAATAATAAAATGGAAGGATATTATTAGGATAGGCATAGATACAATACTAGTAGATATTAATGACGAAAATTAATGAATTTTTATAGCTTTTTAATATTAGACTTTTATAATAAAATATAATATAATTTATTTAAACGTTGATAAAGAAGAGGTGTACAGATGAAATGTCCATATTGTAATTATTTTGAAACTAAAGTTATTGATTCAAGACCTACTGATGAAGGACAAGCAATAAGGAGAAGAAGAGAGTGTGTAAAATGTAATAGGAGATTTACTACGTATGAAAAAATTGAAGAAATTCCTTTAATGGTTATTAAAAAAGATGGGAACAGGCAGACATTCAATAGAAATAAAATGCTAAATGGTATAATTAAGGCATGTGAAAAAAGGCCTGTTTCAGTTGAACAAATTGAAAATATTGTTGATGAAATTGAGAAAAGTTTATATAATTCTATGCAGAAGGAAGTAACGTCGAAACGTATTGGAGAAATGATAATGAATAAATTAAAAACTTTAGATGAAGTTTCATATGTTAGATTTGCATCAGTTTACAGACAATTCAAAGATATCAATACATTTATGGATGAACTAAAAAAGCTCCTTGACGAAAAAAAATAGGACTCAAATTTGAGTCCTATTTTAGTAGTTGTATATAACAATAATTTAACAACAAAAGGAGGATAATTTGATGAGTTATAGAAATATTCTTGTTGTTGATGATGAAGAACATATAGTAGAATTAATCAAGTACAATTTAGAAAACAACGGATATACTGTTATTACTGCATATGACGGTAAAGCAGCTTTAGATAAGGTGTCAAACAATGAAATAGATTTAATTATTCTTGATATAATGCTTCCTGAAATTGATGGTATAGATGTATGTAAGATTTTAAAAAAGGATAAGAATACTGAAAACATACCTATAATAATGCTTACTGCGAAAAGTGAGGAAACTGATAAAGTTTTAGGTTTGGAAATTGGGGCTGATGATTATATTACGAAACCATTTAGTGTTAGAGAGTTACTTGCAAGAATTAAAGCTGTTTTAAGAAGGAGCAAAGATGATAAAAATACAAATAATATAATTAAAATAGGTGATATAACAATAGATATTGAAAAGCATGAAGTTACCAAGAATGGTATAAAAATTGATTTAACATTAAAAGAATTTGAGTTATTAAGAATTTTAGCAGAAAATAGAGGCAAGGTTTTATCAAGAAGTTTATTATTAGATGAGGTTTGGGGGTATGATTATTTTGGAGAAACAAGAACAGTAGATGTTCATATAAGACATTTAAGAAAAAAAATAGAAAATATTGATAATAAATCAAAATATATTGAAACTATTAGAGGAATAGGATACAAAATGAAGTAGAGGAGAGATATATGAGAAAAAAAATATACTTTATTTTTGTTACTTTAATATTAATTGGAGTAGTTACAACTGGTGTATTTTCATTGAATTTTTTAAAAATTAATTATCTAGACAATATGGAATATAATTTATTAACTAATTCAAAGCTAATAGCAGAGTTTTTTTATGAACAAGATAACTTAACTAATATCGATTATGACGATCTAGCAGTTAAGTTTTCAAATAAGATAAATTTTAGAATTACTTTTATAGCTAAAGATGGAACAGTGTTAGGAGATTCTCAGATAAGCTCTGATGCACTCGAAAATCATAAAAATAGACCTGAAGTTTTAAAAGCACTTTCTGGTGAAATTGGGGTATATAAACGTTACAGTAATTCATTAAATCAAAATATGTTATATGTAGCAATTCCTTTTAAAAAATTTGAATCTAATTTAGCTGTAATTAGGCTTTCAGTTTCTTTGAATAAAATAACTAATTTAAATTTGACATTTATTAACTACATAATTATTGCAATTATTGCAGGACTATTGGTGGCATTAGTACTTGGATATAGATATGTTAAAAATGTTACTAATCCTATAATTCAACTAAATACAGCAACTAAAAAGATTACTAATGGTAATTATGGGCAAAAAGTTCACTTTAAAAGTGATGATGAACTTGGTGAGCTTGCAGAAAATTTTAATCAGATGAGTTTGAAGCTTAATGACACTATAGAAAAGTTACAAGAAAGCAATACGAAACTTCGAGCTATTCTTACTAGCATGACTAATGGAGTTATTGCTTTAGATAATAATAAAAGAGTCATTCTGGTAAATCCATCAGCAGAAAAGATGTTTGGCATTAAGGAAAAAGATATAGTAGGAAAACCAATCCTAGAAGTGATAAAAAAAAGTGTTTTTGATGATATAGTACAAGATGTACTTAGAAATAATGACAAGATGAAATATGAAGTTGAGATATTTGAGCCTGTACATAAAATATTAAATATTTATTCGAATCCGATAAGATTATATAATAATCCTATTAGAATACTTGGTATTGTCACAATTATAGAAGATATAACAGAAATAAGAAAGCTAGAGAGAATGCGTAAAGATTTTGTTGCAAATGTTTCTCATGAGTTAAAGACGCCTCTAACGTCAATCAAGGGCTTTGTAGAAACATTACAAGACGGAGCTATAGAAAATATAACTATTAGAGATAAATTTTTAAATATAATTTCTTTAGAGGTAAATAGACTTACTTCTTTAGTAGAAGATTTAATGCTTTTGTCTGAAATAGAAGGAAATAAAAGTATGATTAATAACAAAATTGATATAAATAAATCAATTAATGAAGTAATAGAAATGCTTGAAGAAGTAGCAAATCGAAAAGAAATAAAGTTAAAATATAATTCAAAGGAAAAATTGCCTTATTTGATAGGAAATAACGGTTGGTTTAAACAAATGTTGATAAACGTTATTGATAATGCTATAAAATACACACCAACAGGTGGAAATGTTATAGTAAGTGATGCTTATAAAAACGGTAATATTGAAATAAAAATTAAAGATACAGGAATAGGCATAGAGAAAAAACATTTATCAAGAATATTTGAAAGGTTTTATAGGGTAGATAAGGCTAGATCTAGACAGATTGGTGGCACTGGATTAGGTTTAGCTATAGTAAAACATATCGCATTAATATTTAATGGGAAGATTGAAGTAACAAGTGAAATAAATAAAGGAACAGAATTTACTTTAACTTTTCCTGTAAAATTAAATGAAAATATATGATTGATGAAATTACTTTTTTGGTAAGTTATTTAAGCGTTATTTTAGTTAAAGTATCATATAAAATTAAAGGTGATCATATGAAAAACAATGATTTAATGAAAACTATATTGCAAAATATTTTGCAGTATGCTGATATTGGGATACATGTTATTGATAAGAATGGAAAAAATATTTTGTATAATGATGTTATGGCTAAATTAGAAGGATTAGAGAAACATACTGTTATAAATAAGCAACTACTAGATATTTTTCCGACTCTTAATGAGGATACTAGTACGCTTTTAAACGTATTAAAAACAGGTAGACCAATTATAAATAAAGCTCAAACATATCTAAATTATAAAGGACAAAAAATAACAACAGTAAATACAACAATACCTTTAATTGATAATGGTGAAAAATTAGGAGCTTTAGAAATAGCTAAAAATGTGACGCAAATCAAAGAATTATCAGAAAAATTAATTGATTTAAAGAACGAATTAAGCAAAGGACAGGAGTCTATTAATAATTATATAAAAAAGCATTATACTTTTAAGGATATAATAGGAACTAACAATAAAATAAGGAAAGCCATAGAAATTGCAAGAAGAGCATCTAACTCTTCTTCTAATGTTTTAATATATGGTGAAACTGGTACTGGAAAGGAACTTTTTGCTCAGAGTATTCATTTTGAAGGAATTAGGAAAAACAAACCTTTTATTGCACAAAATTGTGCTGCTATACCAGAAAGTCTACTAGAAGGAATTTTATTTGGTACTGAAAAAGGAGGTTTTACAGGAGCTAAAGATAGACCAGGATTATTTGAACAGGCTAATGGTGGGACATTATTATTAGATGAGATTAATTCAATGGGCTTATCCTTACAGGCTAAACTTTTAAGGGTATTACAAGAAGAATACATTAGACGTGTAGGAGGAATTAAAGATATACCAGTCGATGTAAGAATAATTGCTACTACAAATGAAGACCCTTATGAAGCTGTTGAGCGTGGGAGATTAAGAAAGGATTTGTTTTACAGATTAAATGTTATATATATACATTTGCCTTTATTAAAAGAGAGGAAAGATGATTTTTTCTTGCTTGTTGATTACTTCATAAAAAAATATAATGAGAAATTAAAAAAAGACGTATGGATGTTGTCAGATGATGTTATGAAAAAATTTAAAGAATATGATTGGCCTGGGAATGTCAGAGAACTTGAAAATGTAATTGAAGCTGCTATGAATTATATACTACCAGAAGAACATGTTTTAACTATGCAACATTTTCCTTCTCATATTTGCCATTTTTCAAATAAAGTTAAGATTTATAAAGAAATTAATATGGAAAAATCTTTACCAGAGGTATTGTCAACTGTCGAAAAAAAATTAATAGTGAAAGCATTAAAAGAAGAAAACAATAATATAACTAGAACTGCAAAAAAATTAGGTATAAAAAGACAAGCATTGCAATATAAGCTTAGAAAATATGATATATTTTGATGTGATGCAAAAATTATTGCAAAGCTACTGCAAATTAATTTGCAGTAGCTTTTTAATATCTAACATAATCATAATATGGTAAATTAAATAATTATTTTGTAGTTAGAATTAAAAGACTTAATAAGTAAAGCATATTTTGCAATTTCATTAAATACTTAAAGAAAAAAGATTGTTGTAATTACGAGAATTTATAAATTGGCAAAGTATTTGCATAACATTAATTTAAAATATAATTATTTATCTAAATATTTTTAAATTATTGGAGGTGCTTTTATGGAAAACGTAAAGGTTATTATTTGGGGATTAGGTGCTATGGGATCAGGAATGGCTGAAATGCTTCTTAAGAAAAAAGGTGTAGAAATAGTTGGTGTAGTAGGAAGAGGTAAAAAGTTAGGTAAAAGTATGTATGACTATTTAAGTGTAGATAGAGGAGATAGACCTGATGTAATAATAAAATCTAGAGATGAAGTAATCACAGAAAAGGCTGCAGATGTTGTATTGCTATGTACTGATTCATTTACAAGAAATGCTTTTGATAAAATCAAATTCTGCTTAGAGAAAAAAATTAATGTTATTTCAAGTGCTGAAGAGATGGCTTATCCTATGGCAAATGAGCCTGAATTATCTAAAGAGCTAGATAGAATTGCTAAGGAAAACGGTGTTAGTGTATTAGGAACCGGGATTAATCCAGGTCTTATCATGGATCTATTAGTTGTATGCTTAACAGGAGCATGTATAGATGTTGAACATATACTTGCAAGAAGAGTTAATAGTTTATCACCATTTGGTCCTGCAGTAATGGAAGAGCAAGGTATAGGACTTACAGTAGAAGAATTTGAAAAACGTAAAAAAGAAGGGAAATTGGCTGGACATGTTGGTTTTAGAGAATCAATAAACATGATTGCTGATGCAATTGGTTGGAAGTTAAGCGATGAAATAAAGCAAACTATGGAACCTATAGTTTCAAATGTATATAGAAAATCAAAATATGCTGAAGTTCAACCAGGTAATGTAGCTGGATGTGCTATGAAAGGTTATGGATATGTAGATGGAGAACTTAAAATTGAAATGGACCATCCACAACAAATAGAACCTGAGCTTGAGGGTACAAATACAGGTGATTATGTAATAATTAAAGGCACACCAAATATAAATGTTTCAAATATTCCAGAAATCCCTGGAGGGATTGGAACAATAGCAATGTGTGTAAATATGATTCCACATGTAATAAATGCAAGACCAGGATTAAAAACTATGATTGATTTACCAGTACCAAGGGCAATAATGGGTGATATGAGAGATTTAATTGAAAGAGATTAAATAAGTTTTAGATATTATAATAGAGAATTGTGTAATTACAAGGATTTATGTAGTTAGTAAGGAGGGGAAATACAATGAAAGCTAAAAAAGGTGATTGGGTGAGAATTTACAATGTAGTTTTAACTCCAGAACAAAGGGCACCTCAGGTTCCAGATGATACAAAAAAAGTTCCTTTAGAGATGTGGGACAAAGGATTTCTAATTAATGAAGAAGCAAATATTGGCGATGAAGTTGAAATTGAAACTTATATTGGAAGAAGAATTAAGGGGAAACTTGTCGAAATCAACCCTTATTACACACATAGTTTTGGACAATGTGTGCCTGAATTATTATATATAGGCAGACAATTAAGGGGTATTTTGGAAGGCGGTGAAGTAGATGAATAGGGATCTGAGTTATAAAGCTGTAATGGACAGAAAAGGCGAGATAATGAAGAAAGCAGTGGGAATAGATTACGAAAAATTTGAAACAAATGGGATATCATTTGATTACGAAAAAATGATGGAAGAAACTGGATATACAATCGATGAAATTCAAAAAATCCAAGCAGAAACAGGTGTAGGTAAAACGCCAATTTATGAGCTTAAAAATTTGACGGCCTTAGCAAGAAAACTTGCCCCAAAGGGTAAGGGTGCAAGGATATTTATTAAGGATGAGGCTGCAAACCCATCGGGAAGCTTTAAAGCAAGAAGAGCAGCCACTAGTGTCTATCATGCTAAAAAATTAGGTTATAAAGGAGTCATTGCTGCAACAAGCGGTAACTATGGTGCTGCTGTAGCTAGCCAAGCCGCAATGAAAGGGCTTAAGTGTATCATTGTACAGGAATGTTATGATTCTAGAGGTAAGGGACAACCAGAAATAATTGAAAAAGCAAGAAAGTGCGAAGCATACGGTGCTGAAGTAGTTCAATTAACTGTTGGGCCAGAACTCTTTTATAGTTTTTTGAGATTACTGGAAGAAACAGGATATTTCAATGCTTCTTTATATACTCCTTTCGGAATAGCAGGAGTTGAAACTTTGGGGTATGAATTATCGATGCAATTTAGGGAAAGAGAAGGACGTGACCCAGATGTAGTAGTGGCTACAAATGCTGGCGGCGGAAATTTAACTGGAACTGCAAGAGGATTATTGAAAGCAGGTGCAAAAAATACACAAGTAGTAGGTGCAAGTGTAAATTTGAAGGGACTTCATATGGCTAGTGACTATCAATTTAATAGAAAATCTTTTACTACAGGTCATACTGGATTTGGCATTCCTTTTGCCACTTGGCCGGATAGATCAGATGTTCCAAGGTCAGCAGCTAGACCTTTGAGATATATGGATAGATATGTAACAGTAAATCAAGGAGAAGTATTTTATATCACAGAAGCTTTAGCTCAATTGGAAGGTCTTGAAAGAGGTCCGGCTGGAAATACATCTTTAACTGCAGCGTTTTCAATAGCACAGGAATTAGATGAAGATAAAATTATAGTAGTTCAAGAAACAGAGTACACTGGAGCTGGTAAACATATTCAACCTCAATTATCATTTGCTAAGGAAAATGGTATAAAAGTAATAATAGGCGATCCGAGAGAAGAAATACCCGGAACTAATATCATACTTCCAAAGCATCCAAGTCTCATTAAATCAGTTGATATTGATTTGAAAAAAATTAAGGAGTCATATATTAAAAATTGTATTAAAAATACCGGTTTAAATGAAATTTCACATGAAGACTTAGAATTTTTAGCAATTGAAACTAAATCAGATGATAATTTTGTTAAGAAAGTATTAGATGAATTAGGAGTTAAATACTAACAAGGGGAGGGATATATTTGAAAAGAAATGATGATTTTCAAGAAAGGAGAAAACATTTAGCTAACTTGACCGAAGAAGAACTTGAAGCAAGATTTTGGGAGTTAGCTGAGAAAATTGTGGATCCAATGATTGAACTTGCATATAAGAATACTTCTCCTTCTATTGAAAGGTCAGTACTTTTGAGAATGGGATTTTCAAGTATTGAAGCTAAAGCAATAGTAGAAGGAGCTATTGATAGAGGATTATTAGGTAAGGGGGCAGGTCATATAGTGTATAAGTTGGCCAAAAATAAAGGAATGGAAATAAGGGAAGCAGGATTACAACTTGTTAACGGACAGATGTGGGATGAAGTTGAAAACCTGTTTAAAGGTGGTGATAAATAATGGAATTGAAAAAAAATGAGAAGCTTAATATTGAGAATATTTTAAAGGATTTAGATAAATACAGGCCAAGGAGAAGAGGATGGACTTGGCGAGAAGGAAGAAATGAAAAAAGAATTATTGGAGAATTTGAGTATTATGATACTTCTAAACCATTAAAACAAAGTCAACCGCTTCCTGCAGGGCATTATTTCGATGATATTGATCCACAGCCTGATTCAGTTATTACTACTGAAATTGCCTCTGGGAGATTTGAAGATGATATTAGAAGAATGAGAATGGCCGCATATCATGGAGCTGACCATTTGATGGTAATAAGAACTGCTGGTCAAAGTCATTTTGACGGTCTAATAGAAGGAACTCCACAAGGAATAGGGGGTATACCAATAACGAGAAAGCAAGTTAGAGCTCAAAGAAAAGCTTTAGATTTAATAGAAGATGAAGTAGGTAGACCAATAAACTATCATTCCTATGTAAGTGGAGTTGCAGGTCCAGAAATAGCAGTTATGTTTGCTGAAGAAGGCGTAAATGGTGCACATCAAGACCCACAATATAATGTATTATATCGAAATATTAATATGATTAGGTCTTTTGTCGATGCTGCAGTTGCCAAGAAAGTAATGGCCTGGGCTAATATGGCACAGATAGATGGTGCTCATAATGCAAATGCAACTGCTGTAAAAGCATGGAAAGTTATGCCTGAGCTAATGGTCCAACACGCTATAAACTGTATGTTTTCAGTTAAGGTAGGAATGAAAAAAGAAAATATATGTCTTTCTACAGTTCCACCAACAGCTCCACCTGCTCCTTGTATAAGGATTGATTTACCTTATGCTGTTGCTTTGAGAGAATTGTTTAAAGATTATAAGATGAGAGCTCAACAAAACACAAAATATATGGGTTCATCAACTAGGGAAGCTACTGTAACTCATACCCTTAATTTGCTTATTTCAAAACTTACAAGAGCAGACATACAGTCAACTATTACACCAGATGAAGGAAGAAATGTTCCATGGCACATATACAATATTGAGGGGACGGATACAGCTAAACAGGCTTTAATAGGAATGGACGGATTAAAGGAAATGGTTCAATTAAGAAGAAATGAAGGAGAGCTGGCTGAAAAGGTAAGAGAGTTGAAAGAAAGAGCAGTACTATTTATGGAAGAAATCCTTGAAGTCGGTGGATATTTTAAGGCTGTCGAAGAAGGATTTTTCGTTGATTCTGGTTATTATCCTGAAAGAAATGGAGATGGAATAGCAAGAAAAATAAACGGAGGAGTTGGTGCTGGGACAGTAGTTGAAAGAGATGAAGATTATATGGCACCTGTAACAGCACATTTTGGGTATAATAATATAGCTCAATATGACAAGAATGCTGTAGATAATCCTGCTTCTCTAATAGGTGGATGTACTTTTGAAAATCCTGATAAAATAATTTTCATTGATGAACTTGATGAAGAAGACAATGTAAATAAAAGGCTTGAAGAAACTAAAGAACTTAGACAAACAACTAAAATTAAACCAGAGATGGAATGGCAAGGAGATGGAATTGTTTTAATCACAATGTTTTTACCTACAGATGAAAGGACAGCTGAATTTGCTGCAATAGAATTCGGCAAGAAGATGAACTTAGAAGATGTAGAAGTAATACACAAAGAAATCATGCACCCATCAGAAGGAACTAGAATTGAGTTAAAAGGAAGAGTACCTTTTACCATAGATACTAAAGATTTAGTTATTCCACCTAAGCCAGAAGTAATGACTGATGAAGAAATTAAGGCAGAAATAAAGGCTCATCCTATGAAAATAGTAGCAGCTACAGTTGGAGAAGATGAGCATTCAGTTGGCTTAAGAGAAATAATAGATATTAAACATGGTGGAATTGAAAAATATGGTATAGAATGTCATTATTTAGGTACATCGGTTCCTGTAGAAAAATTAGTTGATGCTGCTATAGAGTTAAATGCAGATGCGATTCTTGCTTCTACGATAATTAGCCATGATGATATTCACTACAAGAATATGAAGAGAATACACGAACTTTGTATAGAAAAAGGTATAAGAGATAAAGTAATGATTTTAGCAGGTGGTACTCAAGTTTCAAATGAGTTAGCAGTTGCAAATGGAGTAGATGCTGGATTTGGCAGAGGAACTAAAGGAGCACATGTAGCAACTTTCTTAGTAAAGAAAAGAAAGGAAATGAATAATGAAAATTGATGTATTGGTTGTTGAAATTGGTAGTACAACTACAGTTATGAATGCTTTTGACGGAGTTTCAAGTGGTTCCCCTGTCTTTATTGGACAGGGGCAAGCTCCTACTTCTGTTTCAAAAGGAGACGTAAATATTGGAATAAATGAAGCTTTAGAAGATCTAAAATCTAAATTAAATATAAAACAACTAGAGTATGATGAGATGTTAGCTACAAGCAGTGCTGCAGGTGGACTTAGGATGACGGTACATGGACTGGTTTATGATATGACTGTAAAAGCTGCTAAAGAAGCTGCATTAGGTGCAGGAGCAAACATTCATCAAATAACTTCAGGAAAGTTAAGAAAAACAGACATAAGAAGAATTCAAGAAATACGTCCCAATATTATACTTATAGCTGGAGGAGTTGACCATGGAGAAAGAGATACTGCTTTATATAATGCAGAACTTATAGCAGAGCTTAATTTAGGTGTACCAGTTATATATGCTGGTAATGTAGACAATCAAGATGAAATAAAGGAAATTTTTAGTCAAAGTAAATCTGAATTATATGTAGTGGAAAATGTTTATCCCAAAATAGACCAATTAAACATAGAACCTACCAGAAAAGTAATACATGATGTTTTTGAAGAACATATAATTTATGCTCCAGGAATGACGAAGGTTAGAAATATGATAAAAGGACATATAATACCTACACCAGGAGCTGTTATGCTTGCTTCTAAACTATTATATGAGTATATAGGAGACTTAGTTACTATAGATGTAGGTGGAGCAACAACTGATATACACTCTGTAACAGAAGGCAGCGAAGAAATAAGCAGAATTTTAATTAATCCTGAACCTATGGCTAAAAGAACTGTAGAAGGAGATCTAGGAGTATATATAAATATGAAGAATATTATAGATTTAGTTGGACTAGAAAAACTAGGTGAAAGATTAAAAATAAATTCTAAAAAATTAATGGAATTAATTAATGATATTAAACCAATACCCATATCAGATATGGAAAAAAGATTTGTAGAGGAATTAACTTCTATTGCTGTTACAACAGCAATCAAAAGACATGCAGGTAAATTTAGACATTTATATGGTCCAGAAGGTAAAAAAACTGTGGCAGAAGGAAAAGATTTAACAAAGGTAAAATATATTATTGGTACTGGAGGTGCATTAACAAGGCTTCCAAATAGAATAAATATCATGAAAGATATTCCTTTAAGTAATAATGGAAATGAACTGCTTCCTGGCAAGGAGGCAGAGGTATTAGTAGATAATGATTATATTATGTCGTCTTTAGGAGTGTTATCAATAAAATATCCTGAAGCAGCTATTCAATTATTGAAGAAAAGTTTAAAAATAGACGATTAGTCCAACTTATAGTTGGACTATATTTATATGGGAGGGATGATAAATGATAAAGTATCCTTTAGTAGAAATTAATCTTAATAAAATAGAACATAATACAAGAGAGCTTGTGAAATATTGTAACAAATATAATATTAAAGTAGCTGCTGTTACTAAGGTTTTTTGTGCTGAAAAACAAATAGTTGAATCAATAGTAAAAGGCGGAGTTTCATTACTTGCTGATTCTAGGATTGAAAATATTATGAACATGAAAAAATTTAAGTTACCTAAGTTGTTGCTAAGATTACCAATGATAAGTCAAGTTGAAGAAGTAGTGGAGTATGCGGATATATCGTTAAATTCTCATATTGAAACTATTAAATGTTTATCAGAAGTAGCAATAAAGAAAGGTAAAGTGCATAAAGTTATTTTAATGATCGATTTAGGCGATTTGAGGGAAGGTATATTTAATAATGAAGAAATTATTTATACAGTTGATGAGATTTTAAAGCTGAAAGGTG
Source organism: Brassicibacter thermophilus (assembly GCF_055378355.1). NCBI lineage: Bacteria > Bacillati > Bacillota > Tissierellia > Tissierellales > Thermohalobacteraceae > Brassicibacter > Brassicibacter thermophilus. Next base: position 1,605,776 of record NZ_AP042446.1, read on the forward strand.
TTGAATTAATTGGGCTTGGAACTAATCTAACATGCTATGGTGGTGTCATTCCTACAGAAGAAAACCTTGGAAAGCTAGTAAATATTAAAAAAGATATAGAAAATAGAAATAATATCAAACTTGAAATCATTTCTGGTGGTAATTCTAGCAGCTTGTATTTAGTTGGAAAAAGAGAAATACCAAAAGAAATCAATCAATTAAGATTAGGCGAATCTATTGTTTTGGGTAGAGAAACTGCTTATGGAAATAGAATTAATAGGACATATGATGATTGTTTTATATTATCAACTGAAATTATTGAAATTAGAGATAAACCATCTGTTCCAATTGGTGAAATAGGTATGGATGCATTTGGAAATAAACCTTCCTTTGATGATAGAGGAATAAGAAGAAGAGCAATTTGTGCCATAGGAAAACAAGATATTGATATTAATGACCTTATACCAATTGATAAAAAGATTGATATACTTGGAGCTAGTAGTGATCATCTAATCCTAGATGTTACTGAAAGTGGTAAGAGTTATAGGATAGGAGATATAATTCATTTTAAACTTACTTATGGAGGAATATTAAGGACTATGACTTCTAAATATGTTCAGAAAGAATATGTTTGTAAGTAATATAGATTTTCGATAAAAAGATGTTTAGTAAAAAAGTGCAAAAAGTTATTTATATATTTAAAAATGGTTCTTTGTCAATAGTTGAGGTGATATTTTCTTAAATCCTTTTCCGAAAGACATTTTTTAATATCTTTCTTAAACTCTGGTATTCCAGAGTTTTCTGCATTTTGAATCCACTTAGCTAATTCTTTACAAGTTTTATCAAATTTCTTTGAAAACAAGCAGTTTATAGCTTATTTTATTATTTGCTCAAATTATGAGTTGAAATGTATAAAAATCAAGTATTGAAATTATAGAAAAAATATGTTAGTAATAAATTGATTATTTTATAAGGAAAGGTAGTGGTGTTAGGGTTGGAAGAAAAGATGACCTTATATGGATTTAACAATCTTACAAAATCTCTTAGCTTTAATATTTATGATGTATGCTATGCAGAAACTCAAAAAGAGAAAGAAGATTATATAGAATATATAGATGAGCAGTACAATTCTCAAAGGCTCACTGAAATTTTATGTGAAGTAACAGATATAATTGGAGCTCATATCCTTAACATTTCAAAGCAAGATTATGAACCCCAGGGTGCATCTGTAAATGTATTAATAGCAGAAGAGCCCTTAATGCCAGAACAAGTGGATGAAAGCTGTAATCAGGGTAATTTAGCAAATATATATAATATAAAACCGGATACTATCCATGCCCATTTGGATAAGAGCCATGTTACCGTTCATACGTTTCCAGAACATCACCCTGATAATGCAATTTCTACCTTTCGTGTAGATATTGATGTATCAACATGCGGCAGAATTTCTCCTCTTAATTCTTTGAATTTCCTAATAGACAGTTTTGACTCGGATATTATTACTATTGATTATCGGGTTAGAGGATTTACAAGGGATATTCATGGAAAAAAATATTTTATAGATCATGATATAAAATCCATTCAGGATTATATAGATGATAAGACTTTAAAAGAATATGATGCAGTTGATATAAATGTATATCAGTCCAATACTTTTCATACAAAAATGCTTATAAAGGAAATTGATCTGCAGAATTACCTTTTCAATAAAGATGTATATGATCTTTCTTCTAAGAAAAGGTTGGAGATAGTAGATAGGCTCCGCAAAGAAATGATTGAAATTTTTAGCGGTAAGAATATATACAGAGGTAATTAGAATTGAATCAGAGAGAAATACCCATATATGAAGTTTTAGTAAAACATAGGAGAGTAAGGATAGTTCATTTTATTATACCATGTTACAAAGATGAAAGAGAGGATTTGTAATGGCATATCCTTCAGGTATTCCTGTTTTAGTGCCTGGAGAACGAATAACTGGAGAGATAATATATTATATTATAGTAAGGAAAAAGGAAGCCTGCTTATGGTTACTGAGGATATGAGTGTTGAAAATATAAAAGTAATGGAGGGATGATATGGAACTGTGGTTTACAGAAAAACATACAGAGAATGCAAAATTCTCAATTAAACTAAAAAAGCAGTTATTTAGCGGACAAAGTCAATTTCAGAGAATAGATATACTGGAATCATATGACTTTGGGAAAATATTAATTTTAGATGGATATTTGATGCTTACAGAAAAGGATGAATTTATCTATCATGAGATGATAACCCATGTACCGATGGCAGTAAATCCTGAAATTAAAGATGTACTGGTAATTGGAGCAGGAGATGGAGGAACTGTAAGGGAGCTTACCAGATATGAATCGATAGAGAAAATCGATATGGTTGAAATAGACAAGCTGGTAGTGGATATGTGCAGAAAATATATTCCCCAAACTGCTTCGAAATTGGATGACAGAAGAGTAAATTTATATTTTGAGGATGGATTAAAGTATGTCAGCACCAAAAAAGAGGAATATGACCTAATCATAGTTGATTCTACCGATCCCTTTGGCCCTGGAGAAGATCTGTTTACAAAAGAATTTTATGGGAACTGCTATAAGGCATTGAGGAAAAAAGGGATTTTAGTTAATCAGCACGAAAGCCCTTATTATTCTAATGATGCTCTGGCAATGCAAAATGCTCATAAAAAGATTAAATCTATTTTTCCTCTGGCTTTAGTTTATCAGGCTCATATTCCAACTTATCCTTCTGGGCATTGGTTGTTTGGATTTGCTTCTAAAGAACTTCATCCTGTCACTGATCTAAAGGAACAAAACTGGAACTCGCTGAGATTAAAAACGAAATATTATAATACTGAACTGCATAAGGGGGCTTTTGCCATTCCCAACTATGTAAAGGAGCTTTTGGAGAATGCATAAAAATGTTCATACCATACTATGGTGGGATAAAGATTATGATGAAAGCTACTTTATAGAAACTTACAGTTTTTATTAAGATAAAGATTTAGAAGATATCTATGTATTTGATATTGCAATTTAGAGATGAAACTTTACTCTAATTATAAAAATGTTATAATAAAATAAAAAATGTTACGGGGGATGAAAATGAAGATAATTGATTTTAGAAGTGATACTATAACTAAACCAACAGATGAAATGCGCAAGGCTATGTATGAGGCAGAAGTAGGAGATGATGTTTATAAAGAAGACCCAACAATAAATAAATTAGAGGAAATTGCTGCTGAAAAAGTAGGTAAAGAAGCTGCTCTTTTTGTACCTTCAGGAACTATGGGGAATCAACTAGCATTAATGGCACATACTCAAAGAGGTCAGGAAATTGTTTTAGAAGAATGGTCACATATATATAGGTTTGAAGCAGGAGGGTTAGCATTTCTTTCAGGGCTTCAAGCTAAAACTGTAAAGGGTAAAAATGGTATAATGGAGATTGAAGATTTAAAAAATGCTATAGTTAATGATAATAATATCCACCATGCTCAAACAGGACTTATATGCATAGAAAATACCCATAATATGGCAGGTGGTGTTGTAACACCTTTGCCAAAAATGAAAGAAATTTATTCTTTAGCGAAAGAATATAATCTGCCTGTACATTTGGATGGGGCAAGGTTATTTAATGCTTCAACTTATTTAAAATGTAATCCGAAAGATATAACAAAATATACTGATAGCGTAATGTTTTGCTTATCAAAAGGACTCTGTGCACCAGTTGGTTCTATTTTGGCAGGAACTAAAGAGTTTATAAATAAAGCCACAAGATACAGGAAAATGTTGGGTGGTGGAATGAGACAAGCTGGAGTTTTAGCTGCAGCTGGCTTAGTAGCGTTAGATAGAATGGTAGAAAGACTTTGGGAAGATCACGACAACTTGAGGAAACTATCTGAAGGATTAGGATCAATTAAAGGCATAGAAATTGATAAAAATTCTGTGCAAACTAATATACTTATGGTAAACATTAAAAATACTGGTTATAGTGCTAATGAATTTGTATTGAAAATGAAAGAAAGAGGCATTTTAGCTTCAAGCATAACAGATGAGATAATAAGGTTTGTTACTCATAGATATATTAGCAAAAGTGATGTAGAATATGCAGTTAAAATTATCGATGATATATTATCACATTAATAATTGGAGAAATTGTATAATTATTATGCGATTTCGTTTTATGTTTTGGATAAGAGGTGATTAATTGGATTTATTTGATTTAAGCAGGGAAATTAACGAGAAAAAGTCTGCTCCTTTAGCAGAAAGGATGCGTCCAACAACTTTGGAAGATTTTGTCGGTCAAGAACATATAATAGGAAAAGGAAAACTTCTTTATAGGGCTATACAAGCAGACAAACTCAGTTCAATAATATTTTATGGTCCTCCTGGAACAGGAAAAACTACATTGGCAAAAATTATTGCTAATACCACTAAAATGAATTTTGAACAGTTAAATGCTGTTACATCTGGTATAAAGGAAATTAGAGAAGTTATTTCAACTGCTAAAGATAATATTGCATTTTCAAATAAGAGGACAATATTGTTCATTGATGAAATTCATAGATTTAATAAATCTCAGCAAGATGCTTTGTTGCCTTACGTTGAAAATGGAACTATTATTTTGATTGGTGCTACTACTGAAAATCCTTACTTTGAAGTTAATAAAGCTTTAATATCTAGATCTATGATATTTAAACTAGAACCTCTTAACAGAAATCATTTAAAGAGTATATTAGAAAGAGCATTGAGTGATAAGGAAAAAGGTTTAGGAAATCTTCGTGTTAAAATTGATGCTGATGCACTTGAACACTTAATAAGTGTATCAAATGGTGATGCAAGGATTGCTTTAAATGGGTTAGAACTAGGAGTGCTTACCACTTCTCCAAATGAAGAAGGAATTATTAATATTACATTAGAAATAGCACAAGATTGTGTTCAACAAAGAGCCTTGAAATATGAAAAAGGCGGAGATGAGCATTATGACACTATATCTGCTTTTATTAAGTCCATGAGAGGCTCAGATCCTAATGCAACGCTGTATTGGCTTGCTAAGATGATTTATGCAGGGGAAGATCCTAAATTCATTGCAAGAAGGATAATCATATGTGCTTCAGAAGATGTTGGTAATGCTGATCCTAATGCATTAAATATTGCTGTATCTGCGTTTCAAGCAGTTAACATTGTTGGAATGCCAGAGGGAAGGATACCGTTAGCTCAAGCAGCTGTTTATGTTGCATGTGCACCTAAGAGTAATGCTAGTTATGTAGGAATAAATCGGGCACTTTCAGATATTAAAAATTTAGAAACTGGAAAGGTTCCTAATCATTTAAAAGATTCTAATTACTATGGTGCTAAAAAATTTGGTTATGGAAAAGGTTATAAATATCCTCATGACTATGAAGGCTCTTTTGTAGCCCAACAATATTTACCTGATGAATTTATTAATAAAGATTATTATAAACCTACTGAAAATGGTTATGAAAAAGTAATTAAGGATAGATTAAGCTCATTACACAAAGGAGAAAAATAGGGAGGAAGCTAACATGCTAAAAAAAATGATAGAAGATGGATATGGTAATGAAGAAGGTTTAAACTGTGCTGAAAAAATTCTTTATGGAGCTAATGAAATATATGATTTAGGGTTAAGTAGAGAATGCTTGAAATTATCAGCTGGATTTGGTGGTGGTATGAAAATTGAGAGCGTTTGTGGAGCTTTAACTGGTGGAGTTATGGTGCTTAGCAAAATATTTGGTCATAATGATTTATATAAAAAAGAACAGTTTGAAGGTTTAATACGAGAATTTTTTCGATTATACGAAGAAAAAATGGGGAGCATTAAATGTAGCGAATTAAAACCTTTATATAGAACTGAAGAAAAAGGTTGCCAGAATGTTATATTTGCAGCAGCTGATGTATTGTGTTTTATTATAGATAGAGAGATAGCTAGATAAGGAGTGTGACTAAATTATTAACTTTATTTTATTAATATTATCAATAGTAGTTTTAGACCAATTAATTAAAAAGAAAGTTTTGCATAACATGTCAAATGGAAAAGTAATAGAAACAAATTATTATATTAATATTACTCTTATTAAGAATAGAGGAGCTGCATTTGGACTTTTAAAAAATAAACCTAAGTTTTTAAAAGCTTTAGTTACTTTAATATTAGCAGTAATAACATATTATTATTTTTTTATTATTTATGATATAGTTACTATTAATATAAAAATAGGGTTTGCTTTAGTAATTTCGGGTGCTATTGGAAATCTTATAGATAGATATGTTTATGGATATGTAATAGATTATATATATTTTAAATTCAAAAAATGTCCTATTTTTAATATTGCAGATATATCTATTTTTATTGGAGTTGTAATATTGCTAATTGGTCTAATTAAAGAAAATATCATCTAAAGAAATTAAATAATTATTATAGATTAAAATTAAAATCACAAACTATTTATGTGATTTTCTTATTTGACAAAGTTTTCTTATATTATTATAATATCTATAATAAAAAAGAAAACAGCGATGACGGGAAGAGTAAATATAAGGTATTTATTATAGCGAGTCGGTGATGGTGTGAGTCCGATATAAATCTTATATTGAAGAACGTCCCCAAGCTTCTAACCGAAATCTATGTTTATGGATAGTAGGCTTAGACGGATTTGCCCCGTTACAGGCAAATAATATGTTTTTTAAAACATATTATTTGAGGTGGCCATTGAATAATGGCAAATAGGGTGGTACCGCGAGTCCTTCGTCCCTTTAAAGGAGTTGGGCTTTTTTTATATTAAAAATGATTAATGTAAGGAGGTTATAAGATTGTGCACTGAATTGGTAAGACAAATTTATAGAGAAAGTGAAAAGTATATTGGTAAAAAACTAAAAATTGAAGGATGGGTTAGGACTGTAAGAGCTTCTAAAAATTTTGGATTTATAGAAGTTAACGATGGAAGTTTTTTTAAAAACATACAAATAGTTTTTGATGATAGTTTAAGCAATTTTGAAGATATTTGTAAATTGAAAGTTAGCACTGCTATTTCTGTGGAAGGTCAGTTAGTTGCTACACCAAATGCAAAACAGCCTTTTGAAATCAAGGCAGATAATATTATTATTGTAGGAACTACAACTAAAGATTATCCTTTACAGAAAAAGAGGCATACTTTTGAATTTTTAAGAACTATTGCTCACTTAAGACCAAGAAGTAATACTTTTTCTGCAGTGTTTAGGGTACGTTCGTTAGCTGCTTATGCTATACACAAGTTCTTTAATGATAGAAATTTTGTTTATGTTCATACACCAATTATTACTGCTAGTGACGCTGAAGGTGCAGGAGAAATGTTTAGAGTATCTACATTGGACTTAAATAGTCTACCTAAGGATGAACATGGGAAAATAGATTTTTCTAAAGATTTTTTCGGTAAAGAAGCAAATTTAACTGTAAGTGGGCAGTTAGAAGCTGAAGCATATGCTTTAGCATTTAGAAATGTTTATACTTTCGGACCTACTTTTAGAGCAGAAAACTCAAATACAGCTAGACATGCTGCAGAGTTTTGGATGATTGAACCTGAAATTGCTTTTGCAGATTTAAATGATAATATGTGTTTAGCAGAGGATATGATGAAATACATTATTCAATATGTAATGGATAATGCACCTGAAGAGATGGAATTCTTTAATAGATTTATCGATAAAGGATTGTTCGATAGATTAGAAAATGTTGTAAATTCTGATTTTGAACATATAACTTATACTGAAGCAATTGATATTCTTAAAAAATCTGGACAAAATTTTGAGTATCCTGTAGAATGGGGAATGGATCTCCAAACAGAGCATGAGAGATATATTACAGAAAAAGTATTTAACAAGCCAGTTTTTATTACAGATTATCCAAAAGATATTAAAGCTTTTTATATGAGGCTTAATGACGATAATAAGACTGTTGCAGCTATGGATTTATTAGTTCCTGGAGTTGGTGAAATAATAGGAGGGAGCCAAAGAGAAGAAAGATTAGATGTCCTTGAAGCTAGAATGGATGAAATGAAAATGAAAAAAGAAGATTATTGGTGGTATTTAGATTTAAGAAAATATGGTGGAACGAAGCATGCTGGATATGGACTAGGCTTTGAAAGAGCTGTAATGTATATTACTGGAATGAGCAATATTAGAGACGTAATTCCTTTTCCAAGGACAGTAAGGTCTATAGAGTTTTAGGTGAGTTATAAGTATTAAAAGATATTTTAGCAAGAGGTGAGGAAATGAGTTTATATGAAAGTTGGAAAGATTTAGCATATAAACAAATGACAAAGAAAGAATATAATGAATTTTGGAAGCCATATTTAGAAATGGAGAAGAAAAACTATGAGTATATTTTAGAAAATAAAAAGGCTAATATTAATGGAAAGTTAAATGATATTGCTGAAGAATTTGGTATGGATGATATAACTTTTGTTGGTTTTTTAGACGGGTTAAATACTAGCTTGGTTGAACCTTTAGATATGGAAAAGTTAAACGAAGAAAGTGAAATTAATATTAATATTGATTTTAAAAAATTGTATTATAATATGATGGAAGCAAAGGCGAAATGGCTCTATAATTTACCACAATGGGATAAAATATTAACTCAAGAGGAAAGAAAGAATATTAAAAATGAGTATAGGTCTTCAAAAATGGTAGTTAAATCAGATAAGATAGGTAGAAATGATCCATGTCCATGTGGTAGTGGTAAAAAGTACAAAAAATGCTGTGGCAAGAACTTGTAGATTGCTTCTTGATTTTTATAATATAATTTGTTATAATAATTTGCAATTGAATAATTAGCTATGAAAAGAAGTAGTAGGCTTATACTTTATTTTAAGAGAGCTGCTGGATGGTGAAAAGTAGCAATAAAGGAAGCTGAACTCGTCTTTGAGCTATCAAAGTGAATTTAAGTAACTTTGATCGGTTATAACCGTTATCAAAAAGAGTGGATAGCTATATTGCTGTCAATTAGTGTGGTACCGCGAACCTTTCGTCTCTAAATGAGTTGAAAGGTTTTTTTGATATAAATTTGATATAAATTAACATAGTAATAGGAGGTATTTAGGTGAGTAAATCTTATAATCCAAGAGTAATTGAAAAAAAATGGCAAGCTATATGGGATGAGAAAAAAACATTTTATGCTTGCAATGATACATCAAAACCTAAATTCTATGCATTAATAGAATTCCCTTATCCATCTGGAAAAGGGCTACACGTTGGTCATCCAAGACCATATACTGCGTTAGATATTGTAGCAAGAAAAAGAAGATTGGAAGGCTATAATGTACTATTTCCTATTGGATGGGATGCTTTCGGTCTTCCTACTGAAAATTATGCTATTAAGAACAAAATTCACCCTAGAGAAGTTACTAAGAAAAATGTAGCTATGTTTAAAAAGCAATTGAAATCTTTAGGTTTTTCTTTTGATTGGTCAAGAGAAATAAATACTACTGATCCTAGTTATTATAAGTGGACTCAATGGATATTCCTAAAATTGTTTGAAAAAGGTTTGGCTTATAAAAAAGAGATGCCAATTAATTGGTGTACTCAATGTAAGATAGGGCTTGCAAATGAAGAAGTTGTTAATGGAGCTTGTGCAAGGTGTGGTGGTGAAGTAGTAAGAAAAGTAAAAAATCAGTGGATGCTTAAAATTACTGAGTATGCTGATAAACTTATAAAAGATCTTGAATTAGTTGATTATATAGAACGTGCGAAGATCCAACAGATTAATTGGATAGGGCGTTCAGAAGGTATGGAAGTAGATTTTAAAATAGCAGGTACTGATAAAAATTTACGAGTATTTACTACACGACCAGATACATTATTTGGAGCTACTTATATGGTTATTTCTCCAGAACATCCTTTAATTAACGAATATAAGGATAGAATAAAGAATATAAGTGAGATAAGAGAGTATCAAAAACAAGCTAGCAAAAAATCAGACTTTGAAAGAGCAGAACTTGCAAAAGAAAAAACGGGAGTAGAAATAAAAGGACTAAAGGCTATTAATCCTGTTAATGGTAAAGAAATACCTATATGGACATCTGATTATGTGCTTATGTCTTATGGAACAGGTGCAATAATGGCAGTGCCTGCTCATGATACTAGAGATTGGGAATTTGCTAAAAAATTTGGTCTTCCAATTATTGAAGTCGTTAAAGGTGGTAATGTTGAAAAAGAAGCTTTTACTGATGTCCAAAAAGGTATTTTGGTTAATTCAGATTTCTTAAATGGCTTAGATGTAAACGCTGCGAAGAAGAAGATAAGTGATTGGTTAGAAGAAAAAGGATTAGGAACTAGGAAAGTAAATTATAAGCTTAGAGACTGGGTATTTTCTAGACAAAGGTATTGGGGGGAACCTATACCTTTAGTATACTGTGAAAAATGTGGTTGGGTTCCTATTCCAGAAGATGAGCTTCCTCTTAAACTTCCAGAGGTAGATAATTATGAACCAACTGGAACGGGGGAATCTCCATTGGCTAATATTGAAGATTGGGTCAAAACTACTTGTCCTAAATGCGGAGGCCCTGCTAACAGGGAAACTGATACTATGCCTCAGTGGGCTGGTTCATCCTGGTATTTTTTAAGATATGTTGATCCTCATAATGATACAGCTTTAGCTGGAAAGGACGCATTAGATTATTGGATGCCTGTAGACTGGTATAATGGAGGAATGGAGCATACTACTCTACACTTACTATATTCAAGATTTTGGCATAAATTTTTATATGATATAGGTGTAGTTTCAACTCCTGAACCATACAAAAAGAGAACATCTCATGGTATGATACTAGGTGAGAATAATGAAAAAATGTCTAAATCTAGAGGTAATGTTGTAAATCCAGATGAAATAGTAGAAGAGTTTGGAGCTGATACTTTAAGGACATATGAAATGTTTATAGGAGATTTTGAAAAGAGTGTTCCATGGTCATATAATGGTGTTAAGGGTTGTAGAAGATTTTTAGATAGAGTATGGAAGTTGCAAGATATACTTATTGATGGAGATTCATATTCTAAAGATATGGAAAATATCATGCATAAGACTATAAAGAAAGTCTCCGAGGATTATGAAAATATGAAATTTAATACTGCTATAGCAGCATTAATGTCTTTGATAAATGAGTTCAATAGTAAAGGTGCTATAAATAGAGCAGAATTTAAGACTTTTTTGATTCTTTTAAATCCAGTAGCACCACATATCACTGAAGAATTATGGAGTATAGCAGGTTTTGAAGGGATGTTGAATCAAAGTAAATGGCCACAGTGGATTGAAGAAAAAACTGTGGATGAGATAGTTGAAATAGCTGTACAGGTAAATGGCAAAGTTAGAGGAAAAATAACTATTTCTATAGATGATACGAAAGATCAAGTAATGGATAAAATTAAGAAAGATAAAGATTTAGCTAAATACTTTAAAGATAAGAAAATAATTAAAGAAATATATGTACCAGGTAGAATATGTAATTTGGTTGTAAAATAGAGACAAATAAAAAAGTAGTAGCTAATATTAGCTACTACTTTTTTATTTGTTATTTTCTATCCACTTTTTCATTTCATCTTTTAAAAGGTTAAAACCTTCTGAGTTATTTGTTACCTTAGGTTTTGTATTTTGCTTTTTATTGAGTTTCTTTTTTGGTTTTTCTAATGTAGCACGAATAGAAAGGGATATTTTTCCCGATTCTTCATCTACAGAAATAATCTTTACATCAACTTCATCTCCTACTGAAAGATAGTCATTGATATCTTTAACAAACCCGTGGGCGATTTCAGAGATGTGTACTAAACCTTGTGTAGATTCATCTAATGCTACAAATGCACCAAATGGTTTAATACCTGTTACTTTTCCTTTAACAATGTTTCCTACTTCAATATTATTTTTCATGTATAACACTCCTATCATTTTTTTCCTTACTTAGTATAACATAAAATGTATACAAATAGCAAAATGATTATTAAATTAATTTTTATAGTCATATTATTAGTATAAATATAAAGTGTGAAAATATTGCAAAAAAGACAAGCTAAATATTTAAGAATAAATGCATTAAGTATGGTTAACACTAAAAAAAGATATTAACTTATTATTAAAATATGTTATAATTGCATTTGGGGAGAAAAATAAGTATTTGTTTTTAAATTAATATGGAGGTGTAATCATGAAAAGGATTTTAGTGACTGGAGCATTAGGACAAATTGGTTCAGAGTTAACCATGAAACTTAGGGACATCTATGGTTCATCTAATGTTATAGCTAGTAGTAGAAGAAAAAAAGATGGTTTTGAAGAATTAATGGAATCTGGAGTGTTTGAGATTGTTGATGTGAATGACGCTCAGAGAATAGCTGATGTTGTTAAAAAATATAAGATAGATACAATAATTCATCTAGCTGCAATTCTGTCTGCAGTAGGAGAAAAAAATCCAACTGCAGCTTGGAATGTAAATATGGGTGGATTATTTAATGTATTAGAAGTAGCTAGAGAGACAAAGTGTGCAGTTTTTACTCCTAGTTCAATTGCTGCTTTCGGTCCTTCAACTCCTATGGATAATACTCCACAAGATACTATTCAAAGACCAAATACTATGTACGGAGTAACAAAAGTTGCAGGCGAGATATTGTGTGATTATTACTATCATAAATATGGTGTAGATACAAGAGGAGTACGTTTTCCTGGCTTAATATCTTACAAAACTTTACCTGGTGGGGGTACAACGGATTATGCTGTACATATATTTTACGATGCTATTGAAAAAGGCAGCTATACATGTTATATAAAAGAAGGTACTCATATGGATATGATGTATATGCCTGACGCATTAGATGCTATTATTAACTTAGCAGAAGCAGATGGTTCAAAACTTGTTCACAGGAATGCATTTAACATTACTGCTATGAGTTTTGCTCCAGAGGATATTTATGCAGAAATTAAAAAACATATACCTGATTTTAAAATGGATTATGATGTTGACCCTGTTAGACAATCTATAGCTGATTCATGGCCAAATTCTCTAGATGACAGTGCAGCTAGAGAAGAATGGGGATGGAATCCTAAATATGATTTAGCATCTATGACTACTGATATGTTGGATAAGTTAAGAGTAAAATTAAATAAATAGTTATAAAAAGCCTTGGGATAGTACTTAACCCAAGGCTTTTTATTGTGGGCTAAGTATAGGCACGTAAGAGTTTTTACCTAAAGAGGTGTGGCAGATACAAAGTCTATAATGGAAAAATTAGCAGCGGTTACAATATTAGAGTAGCTACAGATTATTCAAATAACTGTTTAGAAACATATATTTAGTAAAATTGAATTTTATAGAATTATATTGACTGAAAATTCAAAATGTGGTATCTTTAAATTAAGATGTCTGATGACTGACAAATTAGAAAGAGGTTGAAATAATGAAAGTAAAAGAAAAAACAGTTTCACTAAGTCGTAAAGTTAAAAAGAGAATAATAGAATATATACTTAATGAAAAATTGCAACCTGGTAACGTCCTTCCTTCAGAAGTATCATTAATGAAAATGTTTGGAGTAAGCAGATATACTGTACGAGAGGCATTAGCATTATTAGAACAAGATAAAATACTATATAAGATACAAGGAAAAGGTACTTTTGTGAATAAAATACCTATACAAATTGAAAGTGGACTTGAAAAGTTAGAAAGTATTACGGAAATAATAGAAAGTTTTGGTTATGAACCGGGCACTATTTGGATTGACATTAAAGAAGATTTTCCAACAGAAGATATGACCAAAAAAATGAGGTTAAGAAAAAATGAGAAAGTAATAACATTTACCAGAATAAGAACAGCAAATGGAAAAATTGCTGCATATTGTATAGATACAATAAAAAAACCAAAACAAATGAAAGTAGTACCTGATAGTATTAAAGGTGAATCTATGTTTGAGTATCTAAAAGAAAATTATGGTATAGAACCTGAGTATGCTATTGCAGATATTATACCTACCTTATCTACTGCTGAAATGATAAAACATATGAAGATAGAAAAGGATCAGCTTTTTCTATTATTAAGGCAAATTCACTATGATAAAGAAGGAAATCCTCAAATATATTCAATGGACTATTTTAACACAGATGTATTTAAATTTAAAGTAAATAGGATAAGATAGGAATAAAAAAATATTTTTGTTTTTACTATGGTTACACATCTTATGGAAAGTATAAATGCATTAGATATTATATTTTCATCTAAAAAACGACTTTATTGTTTTCTGAGATTATTCAGTATAAGCATCAGATGTAAAGATGGCAATAGTTGATGAAAATATATAATTGTATAAATTATTAGTTTAGTTTGTATAGAAAAGGGTGAAATAATGAGATGTATATACTTTGATGGAAAGTTGCAATATAAAGAAGATGCAGAAAAGCCTAAGATTAATGCAGATGAATCTTTAATAAAAATTATTTATGCAGCAATATGCAACACAGATAAAGAAGTGATAAAGGGGTATAAGAGTTTTACTGGTATATTAGGTCATGAATTTGTAGGAACTGTAGAGGATTCCACTAATAAAAAATTTATAGGTAAAAGAGTAGTTGGAGAAATAAATATAGGATGTAATCAATGTGAATTTTGTAAAAAAGGGTTTGAAAATCATTGTAAAAATAGAAAGATATTAGGAATGAAAGATAAAGATGGAGTCTTTGCAGATTATATTACTCTTCCAAATAAAAACCTACATATTGTACCTGATAATGTAACAGATATTGAAGCAGTATTTGCTGAACCAATAGCAGCTGCTTTACAAATTACAGAAAGATGCCACATTAAGCCAACTCATAAAGTTGCTATAATTGGTGATGGAAAATTATCTCAGCTTGTAACACAAGTTATAAGCTTAACAGGATGTGATTTAACTGTTATAGGGAAGCATTTAGAAAAATTAAAATTTCTAGAGGAAAATGCAACAACAGTATTATTAGAAGAGGCCAATTATATCAATTATTTTGACATAGTCATTGAATGTACTGGCAATGAACAAGGTTTAAAATATGCTCAAGATATGGTAAAAGCAATGGGGACTATAATACTAAAAAGCACTTATAATTCTAGTTCAATACTAAACCCTACAAGTTGGGTAGTAAATGAAATTACTGTAATAGGTACTAGATGTGGGCCTTTAGATGCTGCTTTGAGACTTTTACAAAAAAAGCTTGTAAAGGTAGATAGATTAGTTAGTGGTATTTATGCTTTAAGAGATTTTGAAAATGCTTTTGGACAAAAAAATATTTTAAAAGCAGTATTTGATTTAAGAAAAGAATAAGTAGATATTATAGTAAGGAGATGAAACAAATGAATGAAATTAAGGCAATTGAATTTAAAGATGATGTTTTATATCTTATAGACCAAAGAAAACTGCCAAATGATTATGAACTATTCGAATGTAGAACCTATAAAGAAGTAATTTTTGCTATTAAAGACATGATTGTTAGAGGAGCACCTGCTATTGGGGCAACAGCAGCCTATGGAGTAGTTTTAGCAGCAAAAGAATTTTTGGAAAACGATAAAGAAGATTTTTTAAAAAATATGAATGAAGCTTTAGAAAAATTGAGTAAATCTAGACCTACAGCAGTTAATTTAATGTGGGCTATAAAAAGAATGAGAAATCTCATAAAAATAAATATTGAATTATCAGTAAGAGAAATATACAAAAAAATAAAAGTTGAAGCTGATAAAATACTTAATGAAGATATAGAGACTAATAAAAAAATGAGTAAGTATGGAAATGAAATTATCCCTCAGAAAGCTACTATTTTAACACATTGTAATACTGGAGCTTTAGCTACAGCAGGGTTTGGAACGGCACTTGGAGTAATTAGGGAAGCTTTTTATAGTGGAAAGGATATATTTGTATTTGCTGATGAAACAAGACCAAGACTGCAGGGTGGAAGGCTTACTGCATGGGAATTGGTACAAGAAGGGATACCATCAAAACTTATTGTAGATAACGCAGCTGCTACCCTTATTAGAGATGGAAAAATTGATGTTATACTTGTTGGGGCAGATAGAATAGCATTAAATGGTGATACTGCAAATAAAATAGGTACATTTATGTTATCAGTAGTTGCTAAGACATACAATGTTCCATTTTACGTAGTAGCTCCAACTACTACTATAGATTTTGATATTGAAACAGGAGAGGAAATAGAAATAGAGGAAAGAAGTAGTAAAGAATTAACTCATATTGAAACTGTAAGAATAGCACCAGAAGGAATAGAAGTATTTAATCCTGCTTTTGATGTAACGCCAAATGAAAATATTACTGGTATTATAACAGAAAAAGGAATAATTAGTCCATCATATAAGGAAAATATATTAAAACTAAAATAAGGAGGGCAAATAAAATGAGCGATGATGGAAGTAATAAAACTGTATCTATTAGAAACCTTACTTTTAAGTATAAAGACCAAAAAGATAGAAATGCCATAGAAAATATAAATTTAGATATTGAAAAGGGACAATTTGTGGTAATAATGGGACCAAGTGGTGCAGGTAAATCTACTTTAGCAAATTGTTTAAATGGATTAATTCCTCATTTTATTAGGGGAAAATATAGTGGTGAAGTTTTAATAAATGGAATCAATGCTAAAGAAAATAACGTTAGTAGAATGGCAAAGGAGATAGGTTTAGTATTTCAGGATTTTGAATCTCAGTTATTTTCAACAAATACAAAATTAGAAATTGCATTTGGTCCAGAGAATTTTAATGTTGATAGAGAAGAAATTCAAAGGAGAATAGATAAGATATTAAAAACAGTTAAATTAGAAGGTTTTGAGGATAGACAACCTTCAACATTATCTGGTGGTCAGAAGCAAAGATTAGCTATAGGCTCTGTTCTTGCTTCTAAACCTAGTGTAATATGTATGGACGAGCCTACTACAGATCTTGATCCAGTAGGAAAATTAGGTATATTTAGAATAGCAAAAGAACTGCATGAGGATAAAGAACTTACCCTTATTATAATTGAACATGAAACAGAAGAAGCGTTAAATGCTGATAGACTTATTATAATGAAAGATGGACACATTTTAAGAGATGGAAATCCAAAAGAAGTTTTGAAAGAAATAGAATTGACAGACAGTATAGGAATTATGACATTACAAATTCCTAAGTATTTTTCAAGTCTTTCTTTACTAAGTAAAGATGAATTGCCTTTAACGCCTGAAGAAGGCTTCGAAAAATTCTTGGGTCTAAATCTTAAAATAGATGAGAATAAATATAATGAAATTTTAGAAAGAGAAAAAGAAAGAGAGAGTAAATATGGAGATGTAATCATTGAAGTACAGGACTTAGAGCACACATATCCAAATGGTAAAACTGCTCTTAAAGGAGCAAATTTAAAGATACGAGAAGGCGAGTTTTTAGCTATCCTTGGGCATAATGGAAGTGGTAAAACTACTTTGGTAAAACACTTTAATGGACTTTTATTACCTACAAATGGAAGGGTAATAATAGATGGCAAAGACACAAAAAATACCACTATATTTGAAATAGGAAAGAAAGTAGGCTATGTTTTCCAAAATCCCGATCATCAAATATTTGCAGATACAGTTTATGAAGAAGTAGCTTTTAGTCCTAAAATTAGGGGGTATTCAAAAGAAGAAATAGATGAGAGGGTAAAAGAGGCTTTAAAAGCAGTTGATATGGAAGGATATGAAGAAGAAGACCCATTTTCACTTACAAAGGGTGGAAGACAAAGAATAGCTGTGGCTTCTATTTTATCCGCAAGACCTAAAGTAATTATATTGGACGAGCCAACCACAGGACTTGATTATAAAGAACAAAGACAAATGATGGAGCTAATTAAGAAACTTAATGAGAATGGACATACTATTATAATGATAACTCATACTATGTGGGTAGTTGCAGAATATGCTCATAAAGTAGTAGTAGTGAATGATGGTGAAATAAAGATGTATGGTAATACTAGGGACGTATTTAAAAATGAGGAAGAATTATTGAAATCATACTTAAAACTACCTCATATAGTAAGTTTAAGTAATAAGATAGGAAAAACAATGTTATCTTTAGATGAAATGATTAGTTGTACTAAGGGGGTGAAATAACATGGATATGTTTTTATATATTGATAAAGATACTTTCCTACATAAATTAGACCCTAGAACTAAATTATTAATTATGTTTGGAAGCTTTACAATTGCATTATTGTTTAACTCACTACCTATTTTAATTATTTTGGGATTAGTCATAATTTTTTATGGAATGTCAGGAAAAGTACTTTCAAATCTTAAACGTATAAGAGTAATATTGTTTATGATTGCTTTAATGTCGATAATTATTTGGTCATTTACTAAAAGTGGTGAAACCAAAATATTAGGACCCATAACCTTAGAAGGCTTATTGTACGGCATAACAATAGGAATAAAGTTCAATATAATGATAATATCTGGGATGATCTTTCTAAGTTCTACAAAGATTGAAGAAATATCTTTAGGTCTTGTTAAATTAAAAGTACCTTATAGGGGAGCATTTGCATTTTCTACGGCTATAAGACTTGTACCTATGATAGTAAGTACTAGCTATACAATTACTCAAGCTCAAGAATCAAGGGGATTAGATCTTAATTCAGGGTCAATATTCCAAAAAGCTAAGAAGTACATTCCGTTACTTATACCTACATTTATTTCTGTCATAAGAGGGACAAATGTATTTTCTATGGCACTAGAATCAAAAGGTTTTGGATACGATAAAAACAGAACTAATTACATGGAGATAAATTTTGATAGTAAGGATTATATATTGATAGTAATAACGATATTAGCAGTAGTATTTTCAATTTATGCTAAGATAGTATTTAAATTATAGTAAGGGAGGTAATATCATGAAAAAAGCTATTATTGGCGGTACAGGAGTTTATGATATTGGAAGTGGAAGCAAGACAAAGATTGTAAAAACAAAATATGGAAATGCAGAAGTGGATTTAGTAAATATAAATGGAGAAGAAATCGTTTTTTTAGCGAGACATGGGAAAAAACATACAACACCGCCACATTTAATAAACTATAGAGCAAATATGAAGGCTTTGGAAGAGTTAGGTGTTAAATATGTTTATGCTACAGCTGCAGTTGGTTCATGTAATGAAAATTATATACCAGGAGATATTGTAGTTATTAGAGATTTTATAGATTTTACTAAGCAAAGACCTCTTACTTTCTTTGAAGGTGGAGATGAACCAGTAAAACATATTGATATGAGTGAACCATATTGTAAAAATCTTAGGAATAAGTTTTACGAAGCGGCAAAAATTGAGTTAATTGATATAAAAGGAGATGCTGTCTATATATGTACTGAAGGCCCTAGGTTTGAAACAGAATCTGAAATTAAAATGTATAAAATGTTTGGAGGTGATGTAGTAGGCATGACAAATGTGCCAGAAGTAGTATTGGCTAGAGAATTAGGTATGTGCTACGCTGCAGTTGGTATAATAACTAACTGGTGCACAGGCGTAAAAGGAGATATAACTCTACATGATATTCAAGGTACATTGTCTGCAAACAAGGAAAAAATTACTAAAGTATTTTTGAGAGTGTTTAGTGAGAATCTCGATCAGGAACAATGTAATTGTAAAAATGCAAGCATTAAACTTTAGTTAAAAGGAGGATTTATCATGAAAGAAGTATTTAGGATGTGGAAGTCAACTAAGATGGTGGTTTTAGTAGCACTATGTGCTGGACTTTATGCGGCATTATTGATACCTTTTAAAGCAATTGTATTAATTCCTGGAATTACTGAGGTTAGACCTGCAAGTGCACTTCCTGTAGTATTTGGATTATTATTTGGACCTGCTGGAGCATGGGGTTCAGCTATTGGTAACCTAATAGGAGATTTCTTTGGTTCATTAGGAGTAGGTAGTATTTTTGGTTTCTTTGGTAATTTTATGTTTGCTTATGTTCCTTATAAAATATGGAACAATTTGGGAATAGTAAATAAAAGTGATATAGAACCAAACCTTAAATCAGGTAGAAAAATAGCAGCATTTATAGTAGCAGCGTTAGGCGGTTCATTATCATGTGCTCTAATAATAGGATGGGGTCTTGAACTACTAGGTATGGTTCCATTTGCTGCATTAGCAGCAATAATATCAGTAAATAACTCTGTGCCATCTATTATTCTTGGTATACCTTTATTAATGGTTTTATATCCAAGAATAAAAAAATGGGATCTTTTATGGACTGATATAATGCCTGAAGAAGATTTGCCTCAATTTAGTAGTAGAGTGAGAACAGGTTCTATTGTTATGGTAATAGGAATATTATTTGGTATAATAGGCGGATTTGCAGTAGCTTTAGGTGCTGGACAGCAAGTTTTTAGCTTTGCAGGTGGAGTGTCAGAAGGTATGAATGTAACACTAGTATCAGGAATAGGCGTAGTTTTAACGTACGTTGGCAGTTTTATGCAATAATAAGTTGAGGGTGTTACCCTCAACTTATTAAAGCATTAAACTAAGAATGAATTAACAGTATAGTTTATAGGTATTAAGGACATAGTTAAACTGATTCAATTCGAAAAAGGAAGGAGCATAACAAATGGATAACAATAAGAAATATGGTTTTGAAACTATGGCGATACATGCAGGAGGAAAGAAAAATGCAAATAATGCATTAAATCCACCTATTTATCAAACATCTACTTTTGTATTTGATGATATTGAACATGTTGAAAAAGTAATGTCTTTTGAAAGCAATGATTATGTTTATACTAGAGGAAACAATCCAACATTAAGACTTTTTGAAAATAGAATGGCTGCATTAGAAGAAGGAAAAGGTGCAGTAGCTTTTGCTTCAGGTATGGCAGCCATAAGTTCAGTTCTATTTTCGCTTCTTAAGCCAGGAGACAATGTAATAGTAAATAAAACACTGTATGGCTCAAGTTATAATGTAGCAACTCATATTCTACCTCAATATAATATTGATTGCAAAATAGCTGATTTAAGTGATACAGAAAAATTAAAAGAATTAATTGATAAAAATACTAAGGTTATTTATTTTGAAACGCCTTCTAATCCAAATTTAATGATAATAGACATCAAAAAAATTGCACAAATAGCAAAAGAAAAAAATATAAAAGTAGTAGTAGATAATACTTTTGCAACACCGTATTTTCAAAAACCATTAACTATAGGAGCAGATATAGTAGTTCACAGTGCTACAAAGTATATATGTGGTCATGGAGATGTGGTTGGAGGTGTTGCAGTAGCCAAAGATGCTGATTATATACAATCACTTAAATTTGACTATATGTGTGAATTTGGTGGAGTTATGAGCCCATTCAATGCATGGCTTTTACTTAGAGGCCTTAAAACATTAGGTGTAAGAATGAGAGAACATGAGAAAAATGCATTAGCAGTAGCAAATTTTTTAAAGAATCATTCAAAAGTACGTAAGGTTTATTATCCTGGACTTAAAGATTTTAAGGGCTATAAAATAGCTAAAGAACAGATGAACGGATTTGGGGCCATGATAAGCTTTGAAGTAGATGGGAACTTAGAAGATGCTAAAAAAGTAGTAAATTCTGTGAAATTAGTACAAATTGCTGTAAGTCTTGGAGATTGTGAAACATTAATAGAACTTCCTGCAGCCATGACACATAGAGGATATCCAAAAGAAGAGCTAGCTAAATTTGGTTTAACAGAAAGTATGATAAGGATATCTGTGGGATTAGAAGATTGTAATGATATAATTTGTGACTTAAACGATGCTTTATCAAAAATATGATTTAGAAAATTATAACTAATTAAAGATTGGCCGATTATGATTTCACTAGTTTGTCTTTTTTGAAAATCATTCGTTTTCTTACTAAACATCGTATTAAAAAAGATTAAAGTCCTCTATTTTTATTTAAATTTATAAAGCAATAATAATTAGTTGGGAGGATATAAATGATTAGGGCTGATAAAGATTTAGCATTTATGTTACAATATGAAAATATTGCTTGGTATGAAAAAGGCAAAGTTAAAATATTAGATAGGAGAATATATCCTGCACGGATAGAATATGTTACATGTAATCATTATACTGAAGTAGCAAAGGCTATTGCTGATATGGTAACTCAAAGTGGTGGACCATATGTAGCAGCTGGTATGGGAATGGCACTTGCTGCTTATGAAGTAAAAGATAAAACAATTGAACAGCAATTAGAATATTTGAAGGAAGCTGCATATGTTCTTTCTCATGCAAGACCTACAACGGTTAAACGAATGGAACTAGTTGTAAAAAAATGTTTAGAGGTAGCAAAAGAAGCTATAAAGAAAGAAGAAAAAGTTGATGAGGCTATTTTTCAACATACTTTAAATTCAGTAAATAATAATTACATAAGAATAGCTAAGGTTGCTAAGTATCTTGTAGATATGTTTCCAGACAAAGGAACTATTATGACGCAATGTTTTGCTGAAACGATAGTTGGTCAGATGCTAAAGGAAGCTAGAAATAGGAAAAAAGATATTAAAGTAATTTGTCCAGAAACACGTCCATATTTTCAAGGAGCAAGATTAACTGCAAGTGTTGTCCATGATCAGGGATTTGACGTTACTGTAATAACAGACAATATGCCAGCTTATACTATGAAAAGCAAAAAAGTAGATTTATTTACATCAGCAGCAGATGTAATTTGTATGGATGGTCATGTTGTGAATAAAGTTGGTACTTTTCAAATTGCGTTAGCAGCTAAATATTTTGGCATACCTTATTTTGTTACAGGTTTTCCAGATAGATTACACGATAAAGTATCTACTGTAAACATTGAAGAAAGAGATGGAAGATATGTATTGGAAGCAATGGGTGTACGAACTGCAATGGATGGAGTTAAAGGGTACTATCCGCTATTTGATATCACACCTCCCCATTTAGTAAGTGGAGTTGTAACAGATAAAGGTATTTTTTCACCCTATGACCTTAATCGATACTATAAAAAGTAAAAGGTTACAAATATAGAATTATATTTTAGTAATTAGAAAGGATGAGTATTATATGTTAATGAAAAAAGAAAGAGAACAAATAGTCGAATATGGTAAAAAACTTGTTACAAGTGGACTTACAAAGGGGACAGGTGGAAATTTAAGTATTTATAATAGAAAAAAAGGATTATTTGCTATAAGTCCTTCTGGTATAGATTATTTTAAAATTAAGCCAGAAGATGTAGTTGTATTAGATATTAAAGGTGAAAAGATAGAAGGAGATAAGAAACCTTCTAGTGAAGTCGAGATGCATAGAGTTTTTTATGAAAGAAGAAATGATATAGATGCGATTATTCATACTCATACTATGTATGCAACTACACTAGCTTGTCTAAATTGGTCATTACCACCAGTTCACTATATGGTTGCATTAGCTGGTTTAGATGTAAAATGTGCTAAATATGCTACATATGGGACTAAAGAATTAGCGGAAAATGCTTTTGAAGCTATGAAGGGCAGAAAGGCAGTGTTATTAGCTAATCATGGATTATTAGCAGGAGCAAATGATTTATTAAATGCTTTTAATATTACAGAGGAAATTGAATATTGTGCTGAATTATATTATAGAACTAAGTGTATAGGGGATCCTGTTATTCTTCCAGAAAAAGAAATGACTTTGATGATAGAAAAATTTAAAACTTATGGACAAAGAAAATTATAATTTAGTTCTAATTTAATATAGTGATTGAAATAGATAAATTTATATGTATATTAGATTGTACTTAAGAAATCTTGCTAAAATGCAGTTTTTTATAAGTATTTATTATAGGAACCAAATATATTAAGGGTTTATAGTATGGAAACAAATTAAGGCTCGATTTAGAATTTAGTGAGATTGAAGGTATTCAAAGTGAAGATATGATAATACAAAGAGGGGTATTTGAGAATCTTTAAAAATTCTATATTAAATAAAACCATAATTAATCAAAGATTGATTAATTATGGTTCATATTGATTAAACAACTGCAGCTAATAAGAGTATTTCAATATTATCATCATATATTTTATCAAATTGCGTAATGGGAAGTGGATTTTTGCCTTTACCTACTTCTACTGTATATCCTGGGCGTATATATTCTTGAATAAACCAATCTTTATAGCCAGCATATGATGCTATTCCATAAGTGTTTTCTAGACCATATCCACTAACTTTTGAAAAGAGTTCACCGATATTTTTAGCTTCAGGAGGAGCTAAGCCTTCAAAATTCCAATATATTACTTCCCCTTGACTGTGATAAGCTAATACTAGTCTAAAATTATTATTTCTAGTAAAATCTGCAACTGCTTTTGATTCAGGTTCAGATTCGGGAGATATTCCAGGATATCTTGTTGGACCGGGACTATCATAGCCTAGTTGTGCAGCTATATCTCTATATTTTTCCCATAGTGCGTCGTAATTGTGGTTCAAATCAACTCCTTTAATATTAGCTTGCCATGTATTACTAAAATCTAGGCTCCCATCATTCCATATTATTAAATTTTCATAATAAGGATTATTTCTACTTAAGCCGTTAATAACTAAATCTACACCATCAGGATTTACCATAGGAACTATATAAATTGAACTTTGATTCCATATATCATTTATATTGTATTCTTTAATGTTTTTTCCTTCAACATAAGCTATTAAGAAATTTTCAACAAATTTCATTAACAACGGAGATGTAATCCATTCTAATGCGTGATGTGCTCCATTATAAAACACTTTATTTGGACCATTTCCAAGCTTAATATAGTATAAATTTCTTCCAAGTACACTATTGCCTATAGAACCTGTTTCTAAAAAGGGATATCTAGCTTTTAAGCCTCTAATATCTCTTTGCATAATTTCATAGGTATAATCAATGTTTGTATCTACTACATCTATTCCGTAAGGTATTATGATTTGTTGACCTACCATTAAATTATTAGGATTTATATCTGGATTAGCAACTAAAATTTTATTTACAGTAGTATAATATTTTCTAGATAAATCATATAGAGTATCTCCTGGACGAATTGTATAATAATCAAATCCTAATAAAAGTCTGTTTAGTATTCTATAAGTATTTGGACCAATTATGCCATCTGGTACAAGCCCATTATCTTTTTGAAACTGAATAACTGCTTGCTCTGTTTTGACACCGAATATACCATCTATTGGACCGGGGTCATAACCTATTTTTTCTAGTAATGATTGTATTTCCATTACGTCAGAACCTTTTGAACCAAGTTTTAATATTCTCAAATTATCACCTCCCTAGTTTTATAATAATATACTATGTATCAACACTATAATGTTCTAATATTTTTTATTTTAATCATATACAATATAGAAAATTGCATAATAAAATTTTGACCTTATAGTAATTATGCAATTTCCTCAATATATTTAAAAACAAATGATGCAAAATAATGTATTTTTTAATCAAAATTAGTTGTTTTTTTCTTAAAAATAAAAGAATATATAGTATGAATGTCGCTATTTGGCTATTACCCAGGTAATAGCCAAATCTTCTGTTAACGAAGTTAAAACAAAATAAATATAATAAAATAAGCCTACAAAATAATAATGAAAAAACAAATAGTATTCAGAAAAGTTTTAGGAGGTGTGATAATTATATGAAAGCTTTAATCCTCTGTGCTGGAGTAGGGAGTAGGTTGTGGCCTGTAACTTTGTCATTGCCAAAACAATTGATACCAATAGCAGGGAAACCTGTTTTGTATTATATTTTAGATTCCCTTGTAAAAGCAGATATATATGATATTGGAATTGTCGTAAAAAATAACGAAGATATTTTTAAAGATGCAATAAAAAAATATGCGAATAATAAGATAAAAGTTACTTTTATAAAACAAGATACACCTAAAGGGTTAGCAGATGCAGTTTTGACTTCTAAAGAATATATTAACAATGAAAGATTTATCATGGTATTAGGTGATAATTTTTATAATATGGAACTAAAAGAAACTATATCTCAATTTTCCAAGGAAAATGTGAATTGTAAGTTGATATTAAAAAGAGTATCTAATCCCAAAAATTACGGTATAGCTGTAGTTAGTGGAGATAATATAATCGATGTTATGGAAAAACCTAAACACTCCATTTCTAATCTAGCTATAACAGGTATATATTTATTTGATAAGAGTATATTTACTGGATGTAGTAATATAAAACCATCTTGGAGAGGGGAATATGAAATTACAGATGCTATAAAGTGGCTTATTAGCAATAAGTATAAGGTAAACTATAAAATAATTAAAGATGGTTGGAGAGATTTAGGATATCCAGATGCAATAGTAGAAGCAAATCAAAATACTATGTATAAAATTAGTAGTAGCATTATAGGAAGTGTTGATAATGATAGCAAGTTAAGCGGTAGAATTAAATTAGGAAAAAACTCAAGAGTAATGAACTCAATAATAAGAGGACCTGTTATCATTGGTGATAATTGTAATATAACTAATAGTTATATAGGGCCTTTTACTGTTATTGCTAATGGAGTGAAAATTATCGACAGCAGTATAGAGAATAGTATTGTACTTGATAATTGTAGTATTTCTTATTCAGAATCTATAATTGATTCTAGTATAATAGATAAATGTTCTAAAATAGAAAAAAATACATCGATGAAGAAGTCTAGTAGTTTTTTATTAGCTAAAAATAGTAAAGTTTTATTAGAATAAGATAAATTTACTGTTATAAATAATAAAAAGTAGTAAATATAAGGTTCTGATTTTAAAATCATCTTATGAAAAATATAAGATAGATTAATAAAAAAATAGTTTTGGAGGGAAATAAATGAAGGCTGCAGTTATAGGTGGCGGGATTTTTGGACTATATTGTGCTGATGTGTTATTAGAAAATAATTTTAAAGTTGATGTTTATGAACAGGGAAACAGTTTGTGCTTAGGAGCATCGCAGGTTAATCAAGCAAGATTGCACTTAGGATATCATTATCCCAGGTCTAAAGAAACTGCATTACAATGTATAAAAGGTTTTTATGATTTCCAATATAAGTTTCCCAAAGCGATAAATAAAAGCTTTAAGCAGTATTATGCAATATCAAGTACTGGCTCTAAAGTGACTGATAAAGAATATTTAAGATTTTGCGATGAATTAAAATTACCGTATAAAATAGTAAAATTGCCTCCAGACATAATTAGACCTGGAACTGTTAAAGTAGTCATAGAAGCTTTAGAATATGCTTTTGATTGGAAGGAGGTTGTTAACAGCCTTGAGGAAAAAATAATAAATAATGGAGGTAAAATACTGCTAAATCATAAAATAATTGATGGAGATGTAAAAGGTAAAGTAAAAAAATTGGTTTCTTTACATCGCGATAGAAAAAATATAGAAAACTATGATATAGTTATTAATGCAGCTTATGCTAATATTAATGGATTAAACAAATTATTTGGATTACCATTAGAACCATTGTCTTTTGAAATGTGTGAAATGGTTAAGATATTATTGCCTCAGAAATACAATTCTATAGGGGTAACAATAATGGATGGAAATTTTACATCTGTAATGCCATTCGGATTAACTGGATACCAAACTATACACAATGTAAGAAAGACTCCTCATGAAAGGTCTGATGTCGGATATCCTATTTTTTCATGTAACAAAGAAAAAAATAATAAATGCAAATGTGATCCAAATAATATTAATATATGTCTTGATTGTAAATGTAGATTTAAAAGCGGATATGAAAGTATAAAAGAGTTTGCAGTGAAATATTTACCTTATGTAGAAAATGCAAAGTTTATTGATTCAATGTTTGCAGTAAAAACTATTTTAAATTATGTAGAAGATTCTGATGCTAGACCAAGTATGCTAATACAGTATGATGAAGCAGAGAATTACTATGTGGTATTTGGTGGTAAAATCAATACCATAATAGATATAGGGGAAAAATTAATTAAACTAATTAAAAATTAAAAGTTTTTGAGAGGTAAATATGGTAAATATGAAAATAGCATTAATTGGATATGGATATTGGGGGAAAATAGTATCTAAATATTTAATAAATAATCCTAATTATGAACTAAAAAAAATATATAGTCCATCTTTAGAAAATAAAGGCATATTCACTAATGATATAAATGAAATTTGGAATAATAAAGATATTTCTGTTGTATTTATTGCTACTCCAATTAAAACACATTATACGATAGTTAAAGAAGCTCTTAAAAATAACAAGCATGTATTTTGTGAAAAACCATTAACTAATAATTATAGCGAAGCTTTAGAAATTGAAAAATTGGCAAATGCAAAAAATCTTTTGGTTGAAACAGATTATATTTATACAATTTCTAAAAGTATACAAAAGATAAAGGAAATACTAGATGATGTATCAAATATAAGTTATGTAGAATTGAGTATGAAACAACTTGGGCGATTTTATGATGATGATGTTTATGACGTTCTTGGCAGTCATATGATTTCTATACTTGATTATTTATTTTCAATAGATGAAATGAATTTTAAATTTAGAGATTTAATTGTTAATAAAAATAAGATAGTTGAAACTGGAGAGATTATGTTCTCTAAGGGGAATTTAAAAGGTAGGATAATAGTTAGCTTAAATCATTATAAAAAAGAAAGGAACATTACGATTTATGGGGACAATACGATAATTCGTTTTGACCCATTTAAAAAAGATACTTTATTAAGAATTAAATATAAAAAAAATAATAAGGAAGCAGTTATTACTAATGAAGAATATTATTCTTTTAACGAGAGTGATAATATTGAGATTATGCTGAATAATTTTCATGACAAATATATCAACAAAAAGAAAAGTAATATTAATCAGTCTTTAGCAATAACTAAAGTATTAAGCACTAGAAAGTGAAGTTGCAAAAAATAGACTCCACATTGTTGGAGTCTATTTTAAAACTAATTTTTTACTATATTGTTTATGACTTTACTAATCATCTTTATTTGTAATTCACTTAAATAAGGCCACATTGGCAGGCTAATAACTTCGCTGCTTACTAATTCAGTTACACAAAAGTCCCCTTTTGAATATTTCAAATTACTATAAGCAGGTTGTAGATGGAGGGGAATTGGGTAGTGAATTCCAGTGGTAATACCAATTTCTAATAGAGCATCTCTAATTTCATCCCTATTTTTTACTCTACATACATATAAATGGTATACATGTTTAGAATTTTTACGACAGAATGGTTTAATGATTTTATTGCTTAAATACTTGTCATATAGTTTTGCATTTCTAATTCGTAAATCGTTCCACTGATCTAGATATTTAAGTTTTATTCTTAAAACTGCAGCTTGTATTGAATCTAATCTACTATTATATCCTTCTATCTCGTGTAAATATTTATTTAGCCTACCATGATTTGAAAGTTTTTTAACTTTTTCTGCTAAATTACTGTTATTTGTAACAACTGCACCAGCGTCCCCAAAAGCCCCTAAGTTTTTGCCTGGGTAAAAAGAAAAAGTAGCTATATCTCCGTATTCGCCAGGTCCTTTTCCATTAAGCTTTGCTCCATGTGCTTGAGCTGAATCTTCTATAACTTTCAAATCAAATTCTCTAGCAATAGACATAATTTTGCTCATATCAGCCATTTGTCCATATAAATGGACAGGTATTATTGCTTTTATATTTTTATTATTTATATTTCTTTTAATATAGTTCTCTAATTTTTCACAATCCATAGTATATGTTTTTTCATCTATATCTACAAAATCTACTGAAGCTCCTACAGATGTTATGGCTTCGGCAGTTGCAATAAAAGTATTTGGTACTGTGATAACAGTATGACCTCGTCCTATGTCAAGGGCACGCAAAGCTAAAATTAAAGCGTCAGTTCCATTACTGCATCCTATAGCATATTTTACATTACAATATTTAGCAAATTCCTGTTCAAAATATTTAACTTCATCGCCGCCAATAAAGTTAGCATTATTTATTATTGTAGTAATCTTCTGAATAACTTCTTCATAAATGTCATTATTGTAACTAGATAAATCCATTAATGGTATATCCAATATTTATTCCTCCTTATATTCCTTTATATCACTAATATTACCTATGTGTTTTGCTGGATTACCTACTACAATTGAATTTTTAGGAACATTACAGGTTACAACGCTGCCAGCACCTATTAAAGCATTATTTTCAATAACAATGCCTGGTAGGATAGTTGAATTTGCTCCAATAATAGCTCTAGATTTTATTATAGGACCTAATAAGTGATCTTTTGTATTTTTGGCATTAGGATATTTCGCGTTAGTTAATACTACGTTAGGTCCAATCCAACAATCATTTTCTAAAATCGAATATTCAGGGATGAAGGCCTGAGAATGTATTCTCACGTTATTTTTTATTACAACATGGTGTTCAATGCACGAACCAGTACCTATACTGACATTATTACCAATAGTGTTATTTTCTCTTATAGTCACATTATGACCACACATGAAGTTATTACCGATAGTATTCCCTGAATATATGACTGTATGGGATCTAATAATTGCATTATTTCCTATTACAGTTTTCAATTCTCCAATTTTTTTTCCTCTAGGCGGTTCTCCGATAATAACGTATCTTCCAATTTTACAGTTATCACCAATTATAACATTAGGATATATTATACAATCATTCATTTTTTTCACCTAACTTGCAACTATATGATGATTTATTTAATTTTACTTTTTTTCCTTTTTCTGCAGATTCGTATATAGCATTTATTAGTTCAAGGGATTTTCTGCCTTCATAACCATCAATGAGTGGTTTTTCTTTATTTTGAATACAATAAATAACATGTCTTAGATATCTAATATGTCCAAAACCGTACACATCTGGAGGATTTTCATTATATTTTTCTAGTATTTTCATGTCTTCAGAGTCATTATCTTCGAACTTCCAAATTTTGATGTTATTTGCTGAAAAACCACCTATTTCTACTGTACCTTTTTCTCCTAGTATAGAAATTGAGCCTTCTATATCTGTGGGTCTGGTTGCAGTAGTTGCTTCAATAATACCAAGTGCACCATTTTCAAATTTCAAAATGGCTACACCAGTATCTTCTACTTCAATATCTGCCAGTCTAGTAGCTGTCATAGCTGATACTTCAATAGGCTTACCCATTAACCATTGTAATAAATCGATTAGATGTGATGCTTGATTTGTTAAGCATCCGCCATCCATTTTCCACGTTCCTCTCCAACTATCCATATCGTAGTACTCTTGCTTTCTAGACCATCTTAATCTAACTGTACCCATGACAAGTTTACCAAATCTACCTTCATCTATATATTTTTTTAATTGTTGTATAGGAATATTGTATCTATTTTGTTTAATTACAAATAACTTCACACCATAGTTATTGCATACATTAATCATTTCGTCGGCATCTTCCAACCTTAATGCCATGGGCTTTTCACATACAATGTGTTTTTGATATTTTTTTACGATGTCTATAGTATGCTTTGCGTGAAAGCCACTTGGAGTCAATATATTAACCACATCGACATCTTCATTTCTTAACATTTCGTCATAATCAGTATAGTAAGGCAAATGTAGCTTTTCACCATATTTTTTTGCTCTTTCTTTATTAATATCACATAAAGAAACAAGTTTTGCTTCTTCTAGTTTGCAAATAGATTCAATATGTTTATTTGCTATCCTCCCACAGCCTACAAGTGCGAATTTTATTTTTTTCATATAAATTCCTCCCAATTACATTATATTGAATTGTGCATTAATGATTGACTAAACAACTTATTATCTTTGTTTTAGATAATTTTCAATATAACTAACTATTTGCTTAGCTCGCACTACGTTAGTGTGGTTTTTATGAATAAACTTGTATCCATTGTTAGCGATACGTTCACGTTCTTTATGGTTTTCTATATAATACATTGCTTTATCATAAAAATCTGATTCATCACATGAAACAAAATTTACTTCATTTTTAAAACCTAATTCTAAGATATCTTTATTTGGCTTGGCTAATAGTAATGTTTTGCACGCTAAAGCTTCAAAAAATTTTGCTACTGGGTAATGAAATTCTCCACCACTTGTAAAGAATATTTTTGATCTATTTAATTGCTTTGCATAATTTTCGTTAACCATTAAATTTTTTGACGGTGGAGATAGGTGACCAGGATGTGGGACAAATACAAAACCTTTTTTATTAAAAAAATCTCTCAGGACTGCTTCTCTAAAGGGATAGCGTCCTTTAGGGCAATTAGTTTTTGGCTTAATACTACTTTTATTATCAACATGTACTAGTCCCATTAGAAGAAAATTTATATCTTTTTTAAGCTTATAGTCATGAAATATATCAGGATTAATGGAGAAGGGCACCCAATAGTGTTTACTTTTATATTCAGGAAATTGTTGTATGAAATTTTCCTTAGTGATAGAAAAAATCATATCTATTTTGTTACTTTCAAAATAATTGATTCTACTATTTTTCTTGTAATGAGAGTCAATGACAAAGCAGCCTTTTGGGATATTTATATTTTTTAGACCGGTTATTTTAGGAGCAAAGGTATAACCATATGCAACATCATAATGCAAAATAAAATCTGGCTTAAAATTAAGCTTTTGGAGTATATAATTGATATTTCCATGATTATGCCAATACTTTACTATCGCAAAATTTCTTAATGCTTCAATCATGTCATATTTATGTTTATGTTTTGGATATTTTTTATGAAATTTATTGATTAATATAAGAATTTTGAGTTTTTTCATTTTAACCTCCGTTCCAAATTAATAATCAATATAGGTAATTTTCAATATATCTAATAAACTGTTTTGCTCGAATTTTATTAGTATGATTGTTAAGAATGAAATTATATCCATTATCAGTAATACGATTTCGTTCTTTATTATTCGTAACATAATACATTGCTTTATCATAAAAATCATTTTCATCACACGCTACAAAATTTTTACCATCTTTAAAACCAAGTTCCAAGATGTCTTTGTTTGGTTTTGCCAGTAGTAATGTTCTACAAGCAGGAGCTTCAAAAAATTTTGCAACTGCATAATCGAAAATTCCACCACATGTAAAAAAGATCTTTGAACGATTTATTTCCTTTGAATAATTTTCATTAATTATTAGGTCTTTAGAAGGTGGTGCAAAATGTCCAGGGTGAGGGTGAAATACAAATCCTTTTTTATCTTTTAAACTATTATAAACCGCTTCTCGAAATGAATAGCGACCTTTAGGAGGTATTCTACCAGCAGACTTATTTTTATTTTCGAAATAGAATTGTCCTAAAAGGAGAAAATCGATAGTCTTATTTAATTTCCAATCTTTCATAATCTGTGTATTTATCGAATAAGGCATCCATCTAAATTTATCTTCGTAATTAGGGAAAGTTTTTAAAAATGGTTCTTTATAAGTTGAAAAGATTAGGTCGATTTTGTTGTTATCAAAATACTGTTTTCGTACTTCTTTATTATAATGAATATCTATTACATAACATCCCTTAGGTATATCAATTTTACTCAACCCAGTAATTACTGGAGCATATTTATAATTCCATGATATATCAAAGTGAAAAATAAAATCTGGCTTAAATTCGATTTTATTTAATATATCTCGAATATCGCCTGGTTTATACCAATATCTAACGGTACACATTTTCTTTAGTTCAAAAAACACATCTGATAAATACCTTTCCTTAGGCCATTTTTTAGTGAAATCATTAATTAATATTAAAATTTTAAGCTTTTCCATAATTCATCTCCTTTATAATGTGCTATCCTATAATTCAATATATGAAATAACATAAGTAGAGGTACTAAATCAAACTATTAAATAATAGAGGGAATTGCATAATTTTGACCTCGCAGTAATTATACAATTTACAGAAATATAAATAATCACATTTGTAAAAGTAATCATATTATATAGTAGAATTTAAATGCACATTTTAATGCTTGTAATCATATCAAACAATTTAAGAGGTGATAAAATGCCTTGCAAAAATAAAATAAGAAAACCAGTAAATAAATCTCTTGATAAAATAAAAAGACATAATAAAAGTATTAAGAAAAAATATAAAAGAGTTCCAAATATTAATAAAAAACGTATAGTACCGGGAGTATCTATAATAGTTGGAACTAATAAGCCAGAGTATATTAGCAATATTTTTTATAACTATGAAAGACAAAATTATAAAATGAAAGAACTTATAATTGTTTTAAACAATAATAAAATAGAACAAAATCATTTAAAAGAGATTTCAAAAAAGTATAAAAATGTAAAAGTATTTCAACTAGATGAAGAAAAAAGCGCTGGAGAGTGTTTAAATTATGCAGTAGAACAGTCTAAATATGATATTATAGCTAAATTTGACGATAATGATTATTATGCACCAAATTATTTAAAAGATTCTATTAAGTACTTTAAAAAAACAGACGCCAGTGTAATTGGTAAAGCAGTAATTTATGTATATTTTGAAGATACAAAAATATTAGCAGTAAAAAAATTAGGAGATGAAAATAATTATGTAAAATATGTACACGGACCTACAATTATTTTTAAAAGAAAAGTATTTGAAAAAGTGAAATTTAAACATTTAGATATAGGGGAAGATGGGCAATTTTGTAGAGATTGTTATGAAAATGGTTTTAAAATCTACTCTACTGACAGAAATAATTTTGTTTATTTAAGGCATAAATCCTTAGACCAACATTATTGGAAAATAAGCAATGATGAATTATTGAAAAAATGTGTTGTTATAACCAAAACTAATAACTACAGATTTTGGGAATAATCAATTCTTCAAATTATAGTATAAGGGTGATAGTATGAAAAATCCTGTAAATAAGTCTATTAAAAAGATTGTTTATAAAAAAAAAAAGAAAGCATAAGAAAAATATTATTTTAGACAAAGCAAATATCAAGATAATTATACGTATTCATTTTAATACTTTTACTAAACCTCCTTTTAGCAGAAATTGTTTATCTAAAGAATGGATTGAAAAACGTTTAAGAGTGTTTAATAAATTTACTTTACAAAGTTTAAAACTGCAAACCAATCAAAATTTTACAGCTCTTATTATATATAATGATAAATCTAAAGACATTATTGAAAGAGAATTAAAAAAATATGATAAACTGCCTAAAAATATTATTTTTGTTAGCGAAAGCAATTACAATGATAAAATAACTAAATGTATTAAAAATTATGATTACCTTTATTTAGTTAGATTGGATTCTGATGATATGTACCATAAATCTTTTATACAAAAATTATATGATTATAAGCCTAAAAAAGGAACTATAGCATTAATCAATCAAGATGGTTATATATATGATTCAATCAATAAAAGGTTAAAAAAATATCATCATTATTCTCCTCCTTTTTACACTTTGATTTATAAAGTCAAAGATTATATTAAAAAAGGTGATTATAACATACCGGGAGGACACCCAAATGTTATCAAGTTACCCCATGAAACTATTAATGGTAATAATTTTATGGTTACAATTCATTCAAAAAATACTTCAACAAAATTTAGACATAAGGATGAAAAAATTATATATGAGAAAGATTCATCTTATAAAAATATCTTGAAAGATTTTATATATATTTAGCCATAGGATGATGAAAGGAGAAAGATCGGTGAGTATAGGCAAGAAAGTTTTAGTGACAGGAGGTGCTGGATTTATTGGCTCTCATGTTTGTGAGCATTTATTAAAGAAAGGCAATAAAGTAATATGTTTAGATAATTTTACAACAGGCAGAATATACAATGTTAATAGCCTCTTAAATAATGAAAATTTTACCATAGTAAAACATGATATAGTTGATGAATATACCACGAATGTAGATGAAATTTATAATTTAGCTTGTCCAGCATCTCCTATTCAATATCAGAAAGATTCAATTAAAACTATTAAGACAAATGTAATAGGTTGTATCAATATGTTAGAATTAGCTAAAAAAAACAAAGCAAAAATACTTCAAGCTTCAACTAGCGAGATTTACGGTGATCCTCAAATTCATCCCCAAGACGAAAATTACTATGGATATGTTAATCCTATAGGATTAAGGTCTTGTTATGATGAAGGTAAACGCTGTGCTGAATCTCTTTTTTTTAGCTATCATTTCCAAAAAAGTGTAAATATCCGTGTAGTAAGGATTTTTAACACCTATGGACCTAAAATGCTAATTAATGATGGCCGGGTAGTAAGTAATTTTATAGTTCAAGCTTTAAAAGGGGAAGATATAACAGTATACGGAGATGGTCTTCAAACAAGGTCATTTTGTTATATTGATGATTTAGTAGATGGAATGATTAAGATGATGAACGCACCAGATAAAATTATAGGGCCAGTTAATCTAGGTAGTAATGAAGAATTTACAGTATTGGACTTGGCGAAAAAAATAATCCATTTAACAGGTAGTTCTTCAAAAATTGTGTTTAGGCCATTACCAAAAGATGACCCTCGAAAACGCAGACCTAATATTGAACTAGCAAAAAAAGTACTAAATTGGAAACCAAAAGTCAGTTTAGATGAAGGTTTAATGAAGACGATAAAATATTTTAAAAGCTTTTTAAATAAATCCTGCAATAATTAATATTGAGTATGTAAAAAAAGATGCAAAATTGCATCTTTTTTCCTTGCACATAAAATTTTATGAAATAATTATATTTTCATATCATCATTACTATTTTTACCAATTGAAATATAATCAAATTCTTCTTTTTCATTATTACTTAAATTAAGCATATTTCGTCCATCAATAATCATAGGAGATTTCATTAAAGATTTAACTTTTTTTAAATCTAAAGATTTAAACTCATCCCATTCAGTACAAATAATAGCACAGTCAGAATTTATTAAACTATCGTAAAGATTTTCACAATATTCTACATTAGGGAATAAGTCTTTAATCTCTATTGAGGCTTTTGGGTCATAACACTTTACTATAGCACCTTTATCTAATAATGTTTCTATGATACTTAATGAAGGAGCTTCCCGTATATCATCAGTATCTGGTTTAAAAGTAAGTCCTAGTATAGAAATTATTTTTCCTTTTATTTCATTATATTTTTCTAATAGGTATTTTATTGGTATTGTTTTTTGTATTTCATTTACTTCTATAGCACTTTTTACTATTTTAAAATCACAACCAAATTTTTCACCAGTTTTTACTAAAGCTCGGGTATCTTTTGGGAAACAAGAACCTCCAAAACCTATACCAGCTTTTAAAAAATGAGGTGATATTCTTTTATCAAATCCCATAGCATAGGATACTGTTTCAATATCAGCTCCTACTTTTGTACACAAATTTGCTAATTCATTAACGAAAGATATTTTCGTTGCTAGAAAAGCATTAGAAGCATATTTTATTAATTCTGCAGTTTCTGGTGTAGTAAAAATAATTTTACTATTGAACGGTTTATATATTTTTTTCATTATATTTTTAGCTTTCAATGAATCGTAACCAATTACTATCCTATCTGGGTTAAAAAAGTCTTCTATTGCCTTACCTTCTCTTAGAAATTCTGGATTAGAAACTACATCAAAATACTTAGAAGAAACATTATTTTTTATGAGGATATTTTTTGTTTCTTTTTGGGTTCCTACTGGTACTGTGCTTTTATTGACAATGACTTTATAGTTATTTATATAATCTGATATTTGATTTATGACTTCGTATACTTGAGTCATATCTACATCCCAATTTGTTTTTTGAGGTGTTCCGACTGCTATATATATAATGTCTGAGTTTTTGACACCTGTAGCCATATCATTTGTAAACAATATATTATTGGAAGATAAACATTCATTAAGAAGTTTACCTAAACCTTTTTCATATATAGTTGTGATACCATTATTTAACTTTTCTATCTTGCTTTTATCTTTATCTATGCATATGACTTTATTATTTTTTTTAGCTAATGACAATGAAGTAATAAGCCCTACATACCCAGCTCCTATAACACAAATATTCATTCTATCACCTTCTTTGATGTAATTAGTAACAGTTTTTTGAACAATCTGTTTTCATTACATATTATGAAATGAATTGATAATGGTGATATTATACTGAATTTGTAGTCATTAGAGATAGTTGGCTTTCTAATATATGACCATGTAAGTTAAGTTATATTAATATAATATTTCACAGATGTTGATTATTAACATATATATACAATAGAGGAAATTGCATAATAAAATAATTTAAAAAATTTATAATTTGCAAAATTTTGACCTTATAGTAATTATGCAATTTTCTCAATAAGCAGAATAACAAAGAAATTATAAATTAAGAGTGGTGAGTTTATGCATAAAAAGCCTGTCAATAAATCCTTTGAAAAATTAATATTAAAAAATATAAAAAAAAGAAATCATGTAAAACACATGACTAATAAAGTAATTAAAGATATTTCAGATAAAAGTACTCAGCTACCAAGAGTATCTATAGTTGTTTGCACAATGCGTCCTCAATATATGAATAATGTTTTTTCAAATTATAGTAGGCAAATAT
The DNA here is from genome assembly GCF_055378355.1 of Brassicibacter thermophilus. NCBI lineage: Bacteria > Bacillati > Bacillota > Tissierellia > Tissierellales > Thermohalobacteraceae > Brassicibacter > Brassicibacter thermophilus. The sequence continues at coordinate 1,644,266 of NZ_AP042446.1, forward strand.
ATGACAATAAGGAAATGATTATAGTATTAAATAATAATAAAATGAATTTAAAAAAATGGAAGGAAAAAGCTAAGCAATATAAAAATGTGAGAGTATTTCAGCTTGACGAAAAAATAACATTAGGCAATTGCTTAAATTTTGGAATAGATCAGACGAAGTATGAAATTATTGCTAAATTTGATGATGATGACTATTACGGACCAAAATATTTATTAGATTCTGTTAAAGCTTTTAAAAATGTTGATGCTGGTGTAGTAGGTAAAGCCGCATCTTATGTTTATTTTGAAAAAAGTAAAACATTGGCTATTAGGTTTCCAAACAGGGAAAATAGATATGTAAAACATATGGATGGCCCAACGATGTTAATTAAAAGAGAGGTATTAACTAAGGTTAGGTTTGCCAACATACCTAGAGGAGTAGATACACGATTTTCCAAAGATTGTGTAAAAAAGGGTATTAAAATATATTCCATTAATAGATTTCACCATGTATATATTAGACATAAATCGGTTGAAAGTCATACATGGAAAATAAGTGATAAAAAGTTATTAACTCATTGTAGAATTATACGGAGGAATGTAAAGGATTACACTAAATATGTTGATATTTAAAAACAGTAAAATACTATAAAATTAAAATTGGTAAGACCATATTATTTCTGTAGATAACATATAAAATAATATTATTTTAATACTGAACATTGGGGAGATTAAATTGGTTAAAAAAAGGATTAATAAATTTATTTATAAATTAAATAATTATAAGATTAGGAATTATTCGTCAACTAATAAAAGTCGTTTTAACGGTAAAAAAGGCGTTTCAATACTTACTGTTACCAACAATAACATTTATATTGATAACATTATCGAAAACTATAATAATCAGGATTTTGAGCCAAAAGAATTAATAATTATTTTAAATAATAATAATTTGAACCTTAATGAATTTAAAACGAAAATAAAAATAAGTAAAAATATTCGAGTATATAAAGTTGATGAAAGAGTTTCTTTAGGAGAATGTATAAATTATGGCATTAATAAGTCAAAATACGATATTATTGCTAAATTTGATGATGATGATTATTATGCACCTAAATATATTTCTGATTCGATAAAAGCATTTGACTATACAGAGGCAGAATTAATTGGAAAAAGGTCACATTTAATTTATTTTGAAGAAAGTAAAATTTTAGCAATTAGAAATCCAAACCATGAAAATTGTTATGACGTATTTGTCAATGGGTCAACTATGATATTTAAGAAAGAAATCATTAAGAAAGTAAAATTTGCAAATATATCAATAGCTGAAGATACTAGGTTTTGCAATGATTGTGTTAAAAGAGGAATCAAAATATATTCAACTAGTAGGTATAATCATGTTTATATTCGTCATATTTCAAAAAATAATCATACTTGGAAGATAAGTGATGAAAAATTATTAAAGAACTCATGTAAAGTTATTGGAAAAGTCGATAATTATAAATTATATGCAATAAATTCCCATAATTAATCTTGTGAATTATTATTTTTCAATCATAGATATACATTCTTGTAAATTTTCTACCTTTTTTATTATTTTACACAATTTTTTATAATATTGGTCACTTATTCCCCATGTATGTCCTTTTCCTTCATTGTGCCTTATATAAATATAATCTGATCTGTCTGTTGAGAATAGCTTAATGCCATTGCGAATACAATCTTTACAAAATTGCACGTCTTCACCTAGGTTTTTGTTTCTGAATTTTACTTTTTCAAAGACACCTTTTTTTATAATTAATGTTGGCCCTTCAAGCCTATAGACATAACGATTTTCTTTATTTAAATTTCTGATTGCTAGATGTTTACTTTTTTCGAAATAAACATAAGTCGTGGATTTACCGATCACTTGAGCATCTGTATAATTAAATGCATTAATGGAATTTTTGAGATAATTATTACTATAGTAGTCATCATCATCAAATTTTGCAATTATATTAAAGTTTGACATTGAAACTCCATAGTTTAGGCAGTCTCCTAACGATATATTTTCATCTAATTGAAATACTTTTATATTTTCATGATGTTTTGTAAGGTTGTTTATTTTTTTTATACAAAAATCATTGTTATTTAATATCAAAATCAACTCTTTCTTAAGAATACTTTGCCTATTATAGTTCATTAAGATATTATTTATATGATTTAGTCTATTTGTGCATGTTATTATTGATATTCCTATTTTATTTAAGTCAGAAAGGCAATCAATTTGCATTTTTGGCTTTTTGGGTTGTATAGAAATATTTTTATTTACAGGATTATTAATATACAGTTTATTGATATGGTATTTTACTTTCATTTTGCTACCACCTTCCTTTTTACTATTATATGAGTTGCAATTATTTTTGACATAATCATTAAAATCTTAGACTAAATTAATCTTAAGACTTAAAATATTTTACTATGCAAATTCCTCAAGTAACAAAATTTTATAAATATGAATATTATAAAAAGTAAGTCTAGTTGTATAGAATATGGGGGGATAATTGTGAATAGTAAGTACTTCAATAATAATAAGTACTACATTGCTGTTTTTAAATCTAAGAATTATGCAATAAAAACATATTATCATATTGAGAGAAAAGGGAATAAAAAATTCCAGCTAATATCTACACCATGTCAGATACAAGCTGGATGCAGCTATTCGCTAAAATTTAATGATATTAAAGATTACGAGATATTAAAAAAAATAGAAAAAAACGTAGATACTTATATAAATAATATATATCTAATTGAGAGGAAAGGAGGAAGAAAATTTATTACTTTAGTTAAATAGATTACTTTAATAAACTAATAATTCTTTTAAGTAAAGATTTATTTTTTTCATTTTCTATTAAGGTATTTAATTGATCAATTTGAGTTAAAATTTGTTTTGTATCAATAATGTTATTATTGTAATTTTCTTTTAAGTAATTTATTATATTATCTATTTGTTTTATGTAATCAATATAATTTTTAATGAGGACCTCTATTTTTTCTATATTTTTTAATACTTGTTCAGATATATTTTTATTATATTTTATATTTTCGTCAAGTAACTTAGCGTTTCGATTTATGATGGAATTAATTTCTTTTTTTAGAATATCAGGTTTAACATGTATGATTAAGTTATTTATTTCCTTGTTTGTTTTTTGTATAAACTTAATTATTTCTTCATTATTAAATTCAGTATTTTTTGAGGTGCTGTTATTTTTAGTTAATGTCTGGTTTGAAGCATTTGTTTTACTTATTTTAGAGCCAAAGTCATTATTATTACTTAGTCCGAATAATTGGACTTTGTCAGTAATTAGGGCATAAATTCTATTTATTTTAGTATTAAATGATCTATTGTTGCTCAAATAAGTAATTGGAAATATATCATTGGGACAATTTAATGAGTCACCTAAATTCCAAGTATATCCATAGTCTTGAGAATACAAAATTTTTATTAAATTATGTGACTTGTAAATAATTTTTAGTATTCCTTTTTCTTCAAACATAATTGGATAAAAGAAATTATTATCATTTATGGGAAGTTGCTTTGATTTCCAATTCCGTTGGAATTTTCCTAAAGTTAAAGATTGCCTGTACTGAATTACAGAATGGTTGTTTTTGGGAGTAGAGCACCAAATTACGTGTACATTGTCTTTGGAATCGATGAATAAACATGATTGATTGCAATCAAATAAACCTTCTGAAAGCTTATGAGGAGATTTATTCCATTTATGCAAAAATGGTGTATAAGACATATAATAAACATTTTGGTTATTTTTTTCTAAGGCTTCATATATTAGGTGAATATTATCTAAATTATCGAAAGAAACATGAAATGGTTGCATATTTTCACTAGAAGATATACTAATTACTGTGTTTTTTTCCCATTTTCCTTCCTCTCCAATGATATGTTGAATAGTCCAAATTTTAGAATTTATATAATTTTTATAGGAATAGAAGATATGGATAGAATTTTTTCGTGTTATTAGTTTAAGATTTGAATAAATATTTGAACGTAAATCAAGTTTGGTAATAATATTCGAGGAAATATTTTTATTATTTATTTTGCTGTATTTTAATTCACCATATTTATTTAAATATAGTAAGTAGATTGCATTTGTATTACCAAGATTAGCTGAAAAATCAATAACTGGTTCATCGATGAGTATTTTTGATTCTATTAATATATTAGATTTGTTAAATTTATCTAATAAAATATAGTTTTTATCATCTAAATGAATGTAGAGAAAATAGTTTTCTGATGTTTTTATTAAATATTTTGAAAATAATTCATTAGACATTTAAACACCCCCAAAAAATTTAAAAAAGTAATCACCAATACTTTTATATTTCATAATATGAAAGTAAAGGTGAAATTATTAAATTCTTAAGCAAGAAGGAGTGAAAATATATGAATAATGGCTTTGACCCTAGCCCAGGCGAACCTTTAATGGAAGATGATTTGAACTATATTACTGAAACGGTTTGCATAATTACTGACAAAGTTTACGCTCATTGCCAGCAGAGAGAGTGCTTCCCTAGTTTTGATGTAGATCTAGAAAATGGAGAATACGATAGTATTAAATTTGGCTCGGGCTTTATAGTACCTGGAACACTTATAACAAATGATATAGAAAATAGACCAAACTTTAGAAGAGTAAGATTTACTTTGAAAATTCCATTTGTAATAACAAGGAAGGATGGAAGTACATTAGAAGGATTTTTACCAGATATATTTAAGGATATAGTATTATTTATTCCAGATGCGAGAGATGAATTTGACTTTAGAATTGTTGTTGAAACAAGTTCTAAATTATTAACTACTCCAGTTCAAAGTGGCACTACTTTGACTATTGCTGTTGGCGTATTTGTAATTGTTAAAGTGGTTGGAAGAGTTCAGTTATTAATTCCAGCATTTGGTTTCTGCCCAGAACCACCAGAATGTGAAGAATTCAACCCTGACGAAGATATTTGTGAGAGATTTGAATATGAAGAATTCCCTGATTTCTTTCCACCACAATTTGAAGACTTATATCCTGATGTGTAAAAACACCAAAACACCAAAAAGGAGAAAAGCCGATATCGGCTTTTCTCCTTTTTGGTGTTTTAATTACCTATAAATACTTCTGTATAATAGTTTCCTACAATACCTATGCCAATTTCATTATAGTTTTTATTAAGTACATTTGCTCTATGACCACTTGAGTTCATAAACCCGCTATGTGCACTGTAAATACTGTATGTTCTAGCGATATTTTCGCCAAAATATTTATAAGAAATGTTTTCTGATTTAAGGAGACTAGACGTTTTACCAAAGTTTGGTGAAGTATGTGAAAAATAGTTGTTATCATACATATCTTTAGATTTTTGTTGAGCTATTTCACATAATTCAGTATTTAATTTTAATTTAGATAAACCAGCCTTTTCTCGCTCATTGTTTATAAGGTTAAGTAATTTTTTTTGCTTTTGTAAAGTATCTTCTTGAGATACTGTTATAGTGGTATTATTTTGAGTAGTATCATTCTTTGAACTCTCTGGTAGAATATAAGAATTATCGTAATCATTTTTATATTCATCTAAAATAACATTAGATTTACTTGATGAAATTTCTTGATTTGCTGTTGGTTCCTCAACTGTTGTTGATTCTTGAATATTTGTTTTATAAGTATTTCTACCTAGACTATATCCATAATTATAGTAATATTTTGGATTATCAATGACAATATCTGCAAAAGATATGGTAGATGTAGTCATAAAAACAAATATTGAAGTAATTACCGCAACTGACTTTCTCTTCATATAAGACATTACCTCCTTGATAATTAATTTTAACTTGTTATTTACTCAATATATTAATAATTTGAGATTTTTTATATAAATCCTTTATGTAAATTGTGGTGATACTAGATATTAATAAATTGTTATGGCATTATTTAGAAGAGAAAAATACTTATAAAAAAATTAGTTCTTTAATGTTGACAAAAATACTAGGGTATATTATACTTAAAAAAGAATACCAAGTAAAATACTTGGGATTAAAAGAGGTGATTTAATGAAACTTTCAACTAAGGGAAGATATGGCTTGAAAGCTATGTTTGAACTTGCTCTGCATTATGGAGAAGGACCGATACCTTTAAAAAATATTGCTGAACAACAATTAATACCTGAAAATTACTTAGAACAGTTAATCTCAGTATTAAGAAAAGAGAAAATGGTAGAAAGTGTTAGAGGGGCTCAAGGTGGATATATGTTAGCAAAGGAGCCAGATGAAATTACTGTAGGCAAGATATTAAGAACCTTAGAAGGAACTATAGCTCCAGCTGAATGTGTAATAGATAATGATAAGTCTTATTGTAGTAGAGATGAATATTGTGTTACCAAGACTGTATGGGAGAGAATAAGAGATAGTATTAATAATGTTGTTGATTCAATAACTTTAAAAGATATGGTTGATGACCACAATAAAATAATACAGAAAAAAGTTAAAAATTTTAGCAAATAAAGTTTTAATTACTTATTATTAAATTAATTATAAATTACGGTTACTTATTCTAATTTAAATGTTTAGGAGGAAATTTTATGGATAGAAAGATAATATACATGGACAATTCTGCTACTACTCCTGTAAAAAAAGAAGTATTAGATGCTATGCTCCCTTATTATACTGAAAAATACGGCAATCCATCTAGTATATATAGTATTGGACAAGAGTCTAAAGCTGCTATTATTAAGGCTAGAGAAAGTGTTGCAAATATAATTGGAGCAAAAAAAGATGAAATATTTTTTACTAGTGGTGGTTCTGAAGCTGATAACTGGGCTATTAAATCTGTAGCACTAGCTAATAAAGATAAAGGTAATCATATTATAACTAGTAAGATTGAGCACCATGCTGTACTTCATGCTTGTCAATATTTACAAAAACACGGTTTTGAAGTTACTTATCTTGATGTTGATAAATACGGTGTAGTTGATTTAGACCAATTGAGAGATTCTATAACTGATAAAACTATACTTATTTCAATTATGTTTGCTAACAATGAAATTGGTACAATACAGCCAATTAAGGAAATTGGTGAAATAGCAAGAGAACATAATATTTATTTCCATACTGATGCTGTTCAGGCTATGGGCAATATAAAAATTGACGTTAATGATTTAAATATTGACTTATTATCAATGTCAGCTCATAAATTTTATGGACCTAAAGGAATTGGGGCACTGTATGTGAGAAAAGGTGTTAAAATAGATTCGTTTATTCATGGAGGTGCTCAAGAAGCAAACAAGAGAGCAGGTACAGAAAATACTGCTAGTATTGTTGGATTAAGTACTGCATTAGAACTAGCTTATAAGAATTTAGATGAACACAATAAAAAATTAACTAAATTACGTGAGAGATTAATAAATGGGGTTATGAACAAAATTGACTATGTAATATTAAATGGTCATCCGGTAAAAAGATTGCCTGGTAATGTAAATTTTTGCTTTAGATTTATCGAAGGAGAATCACTATTATTGAGTCTTGATATGGAGGGAATTTGTGCTTCAAGCGGTTCTGCTTGCACTTCAGGGTCGTTAGATCCTTCTCATGTATTATTATCTATAGGACTTCCACATGAGATAGCTCATGGTTCTTTAAGATTGACATTAGGAGATTTTAATACTGAGGAAGAAGTTGATTTTGTAGTTGAAAAATTGGTAGAAATAGTTGATAGATTAAGACAAATGTCACCATTATACGAAAATATTAGGGGGTAAAATTATGTATTCAGAAAAAGTTTTAGACCACTTTAGAAATCCTAGAAATGTAGGAGAAATTAAAGATGCAGATGGTATAGGTGAAGTTGGCAATCCAAAATGTGGGGATATAATGAAAATGTATTTGAAGATAAAGGATGGGATAATAGTTGATGTAAAATTTAAAACTTTTGGATGTGGGTCTGCAATAGCTTCATCCAGTATGGCAACGGAAATGATAAAAGGGAAAACAATAGAAGAAGCAATGAAACTAACTAATAAAGCTGTTGCTGAAGCACTAGACGGTTTACCACCAGTTAAAATGCATTGTTCTGTATTAGCTGAACAAGCTGTTAAAGCAGCACTACTAGATTATTCAAAAAAGAATAATGTAAAAATCAAAGGATTAGAAGACTTTGATCCTGATAAAGATGTTCATGAACACTAATTAAACAAATTTATAAAACTTTATAATAAAATATATTATAAGAAACAAGTTAAAATAAATTTTATTAATAAATATTCATTAAAGGCCAATTATTTAGAAATTTTTCTAAGTAATTGGCCTTTTTCCAATATAAGATTAAATTACATTAGAATATATAATCCAAATATAAGCCAATAATAATTATAGAAGCATATTTGGGAGATGAATTATTATGATTAAAGAAAGTGAAATTCTTGGACTTTCTGTAATAATACAACGTAGTGGTGAAAAAATAGGTAATGTAAAAAAAGTTATATATTCAAAAAACAGAAGCAAAGTATTAGCACTATTGATAAATGAGGGAGGATATTTTAGAGAGTCAAAAATTATAAGGTATAAAAATATTAGGTCAATAGGACAAGATACTGTAATAATAGAAAGTGAAAAATCAATTGAAATTGCTAGCACTATTCCTCAAATAGCTGAAGCATTAACTAACAAAACCCAAATAAACAATTATGAGATAATTTTTGATAATGGTGAAGCATTAGGCTATATCAAAGATATTATTATTAATGAAAAAAATGGAAAAGTTATAGGATTTATTGTAACGGAAGGATTTGTTGAAGATTTGAGAAAAGGAAGAAGTATTTTACCAAGAATGGAAGGTATTAGTTACAGTGAAAATAAAATAATAGTAGATAGTAAAATTAAGGAAATACTTGATAAATGTGAAGATGATTACAAAAAACTGATAGAATTACAAATGTAAAAAAGCTGCAAACTAAATGTGAAAACATGTTATTGAGGAGGGAAACAGATGAAGATGAAACGTTCAGTTTTAGGAGCAACGATGATTAGTAGTATAATAGGTGTTAGTGCAGGTATGTATGCTATGTCAAGAATGAGTAGTAGGCAAAGAAGAAAGGTCATGAAAGTAGGTAAAAGAGTTATGTCCAGTGTGATGGATAGGATGAGTATGTTTTAATAGGCAGCATATGCTGCCTATTAAAACATAATAAGGGGATTTTATATGGATAGATTTTTATTGATATTATCAAGTATTAATACTTTTTTCATAATATTAATTGTGCTTATAATTTTATATTATTATATAGGTATTGTAGGTAGTAATTTTACTAAAGATAAGCTGATTGTATTAAAAAAGAAGGTTAAGTATCGTTTTTGGATTGTATTAATAATATTTATAATTATTTTATTTATTGTTAAATATCATTTAATAGTTAAAAGGGTATTTTTTATTCTTTTGTTTTCGATAATATTTGCTTATTTACTAAATCCATTGGTAAATATAGTTGAAAAAAAAAGTATTAAAAGAGTTTGGGCAGTATTAGTTGTTTACTTAACAATTTTTTTTACATTATCAATTATATTCATATCTATAATTCCTAAAATTGTAGAGGAATTTAAAAGCTTAATGCAAATATTACCATCTTATATTAACCAAATTTATAGTATATTTAATGAAAATTATATAAAATATACAAAAAATATAAATAACTTGCCTATAGAATTATTAGGAATTAAAGACGCTGTTATAGAAAACTTATTAAAAATACAAAATGTTATTGTAAATAGTACAAAGCAATTTACTAATTCAATAATTAGTGGATTTTCTAAGATAGTTACTTTTGTTTTAGTTCCAATTTTAGCATTTTATTTTTTAAAAGATAAGGAACTTTTTAGTAAAAAGTTATGCTTGTCAATACCTAAGGAATATAGAAGGGATGTTATTAAGATTTCTAGAGAAATAGATTTTGTACTTGGTAAATTTATAAGAGGACAACTTATAGTTGCTACATTCGTTGGAGTAGCAACATCAATTAGTCTTATGATTTTAAGGATAGATTTTGCATTAATAATTGGATTAATAGCAGGCTTAGGGGATATAATACCATATTTTGGACCTATAATAGGGATAATACCAGCAATACTATTTGCATTACTTGACAGTCCAGGTAAAGCTATATGGGTTATTATAATATTTACTATTATTCAGCAAATCGAAGGTAATATAGTGTCTCCTAAAATAGTAGGAGAAAGTGTTGGAATTCATCCAGTTATAATTATAATTATATTATTAATAGGCGGAAGTCTTTTTGGAATATTAGGAATGCTTTTAGCTGTACCATTTGCTGCTATAATGAAAGTTATAGTATCTTTTATAATTGAAAAAATTACTGATAATATGAGACATGGATAAGTTGACAAATTTAAGCTTTTTCATTATAATCCAATTGTATAGTAATTTTATTTTTAAATATAATTTTTAAATATAGTATAGCTTCAAACAAATACTTTTTATGTTATTATTTTACTTATTAATTTAATATACATAACGACTATGATGGGGAAGAGTAGATATATTTATTCTTAAAGAGAGAATGTCCATGGCTGGAAGACATTTAGGTAGATATATTGAAGCAGCCCTTAAGTTGAAATCTTGAAATAATAGTAGGGATTTTCGGAATAACCGTTATATTTTTAAGAGACTTTTAAGTAAGTAGGGTGGTACCGCGGGTAAGCTCGTCCCTAGGATTCGGGATGAGTTTTTTTGATATATAAAGATAAATGTAAGAAATGAGGTGCATATTATGAAATATATGAAATTACATGAAATAAGAAATGAATACTTAAATTTTTTTAAGGAAAAAGAACATCTTATAGTTCCAAGTTTTTCACTTGTTCCTCCAAAGAATGATAAGAGCCTTTTACTAATTAATGCTGGTATGGCTCCATTAAAACCATATTTTACCGGAGTTCAAAAACCTCCTAAAAGAAGAATGGCTACGTGCCAAAAATGTTTAAGAACTGGAGACATAGAAAATGTAGGTCAAACTGCTAGACACGCAACTTTTTTTGAAATGTTAGGAAATTTCTCTTTTGGAGATTATTTCAAAAGAGAAGCTATAAAGTGGGCTTGGGAATTTATAACAGAGAGGATGGAAATACCAAAGGAAAAATTGTGGGTTTCTATTTATGAAGATGATGATGAGGCTTTTGATATTTGGAATAAAGAAATAGGAATTCATAGTGATAGAATTATTAGATTAGGAAAAGAAGATAATTTTTGGGAGCTAGAAGTAGGTCCATGTGGTCCTTGTTCAGAAATATATGTAGATCGAGGGGAAAAATATGGTTGTGGAAAGCCTGATTGTAAACCTGGATGTGACTGCGACAGGTATGTTGAAATTTGGAATCTAGTATTTTCTCAATATGATAAAGATCAAGAAGGTAACTATAAACCTCTGCCAAATCCTAATATAGATACAGGAATGGGTTTGGAAAGAATTACTGCAATAATGCAAAATGTGGATAATATTTTTGAAATTGATATAATTAGAAATATACTTAAAGAAATTGAAAAAATTAGCAAAGTAAATTATGGTGATAATAAAAAAAGCGATATCTCGTTAAGAGTAATAACTGACCATATTAGAGCTGCGACATTTATGGTATCTGATGGAATATTACCTAGTAATGAAGGAAGAGGATATGTTTTAAGAAGATTAATAAGAAGAGCATCAAGACATGGAAAATTATTAGGAATTAAAGATATTTTTTTAGGTCAGCTTTCATCTACTGTCGTTGATTTATGGGGTGATGTATATCCTAGACTGAAAGAAAAAAAAGTAGAAATTAAGAAAATAATTGAAATTGAAGAAAGAAAGTTTCAAGAAACTGTTGAACAAGGAATGAGTATACTAAATGATATGGTGAATACTATTAAATCTCAGAGGAAAGATATTCTTAATGGTGAATTTGCATTTAAACTGTATGATACTTATGGATTTCCTCTAGATTTGACTAAAGAAATACTTTCTGAGCATAATATTAAAGTTGATGAAGAAGGTTTCAATAAAGAAATGGAAATACAAAGAAATCGTGCTAGAAAAGCTAGAGAAGAAGAAAATAATCTGGGATGGCAGACAGATGAAAACGTACAATTAAAAGAAAATATATTTTCCATATTTGAAGGTTATAATAAGTTAAGTATTAATTCTAAGGTATTGGCATTGGTTAAAGATGATAAGTCTGTAAATGTTTTAAAAGAAAAAGACAAAGGTATGGTAATACTTGAAAAAACTACTTTTTATCCTGAAGGTGGAGGACAAATTGGTGATGTAGGCATTATTAAAGGAGAGGGATGTTTAGCTAGAGTTTTAGAAACTAAAAAAGGACCAAGGAATATTATTTTTCATCTAGTTGAAATAGAAAAAGGACAACTTAATGTAGATATGTCAGTTGAAGGAATAGTAGATAAAAAAAGAAGAATGGACGCTGCTAGAAATCATACTGCAACACATTTATTACATAAAGTTTTAAAGGAAACATTGGGAGAACATGTAAATCAAGCAGGTTCATTAGTTACTAATGAAAGACTGAGATTTGATTTTACGCATTTTGAGAGTATAGATAAAGAACAGTTAAATGAAATAGAAAAGATAGTAAATTTAAAAATTTTAGAAGGATTAGATGTTAGTGTTGTAGAAACTACATTAGAGGATGCATTAAATAGTGATGTAACTGCATTATTTGATGAAAAGTATGGAGATAGAGTTAGAATAGTCAATATAGGTAATTATAGCAAGGAACTATGTGGGGGCACTCATGTAAAGAATTCAAGTGAAATAGGTTTATTTAAAATAATTAGTGAAACTGGTATTGCTTCAGGAGTTCGAAGAATAGAAGCCGTTACTGGATTGGGAGCTTATATAGATATTAAGAATATGGAAAAGACAATAGAAGACATTGTTAATATTACAAAAGGTAGTAAAGTTGATATTGTTAATAGAGTTAGAGGATTAGCTGAAGATAATAAAATTAAAGATAGGGAAATTGAGAGATTAAAATCTGAGATTGCTTCATTAAAGACGAAAGATGTATTAAATGATATCATAAAAATAGATGACATTAATGTTATTGTTAAGAGAATAGATGGTATGGATGCAGATAGTTTAAGACAAATGGGGGATACGTTAAAAGATAAATTAAAATCAGTTGTTGTTGTATTAGGTACAGTAAATGAAGGAAAGATTATATTTATCTCTATGGCAACTAAAGATTTGGTAAAAAGAGGTATTCACGCAGGTAATCTTATTAGAGAGGTTGCTAAAATAACTGGTGGAGGCGGAGGCGGACGTCCTGATATGGCTCAAGCTGGTGGAAAAGAAAAAAATAAAATTGATGTTGCTTTAGAGAGTGTAATTGACATTATTAAGAAGCAGATAAAGTAGATATTGAATTTATTTATTATTTAAAAATATATAATGTTGTATATACTATTAAATATTATGATATAAATATATAAAGGGGGTATTTATATGGATAACAATGCAAATGAAACTATGAAGTTTACTGTACCTAAAGAAAGTATAAATGAAGTACGAGAAATAATCTTTCAAGTATATAGGGCATTGGAAGAAAAGGGCTATAATCCTATAAATCAAATGATAGGATATATACTATCTGGAGATCCTACGTATATTACTAGTTATAATAATGCTAGAACATTAATTAGAAAATTAGAAAGAGATGAATTATTAGAGGAGTTATTAAAGAGCTATTTGATGGATAAATAATAGGAGAGTCGTAATTGTTAGATTGCAAACAAAAGATAAGTATTTTTATATTATTAATAATTATAAATGTTTCAAATATATCTGAATATGCTTTTTGTGATAGTGTATATGATACTCAAAATGCAAAAAGTCCATTGGTATATACTATTTTATAAATAAATTGACTTTTAATGATTTAAAAAATACTTACTATATCAAGAAAGTGGCATCAGAAGGTTCTTTGGGTCTTATGAATACAAGAGGATTTAATGGATATTATGGTAGCGATAGTTTTGCGGCAATGAGTGGTTCTAGAACTATAAGAACTTCAAATAAATCTTTAGATTTTGTTAATTTAAATTTTGAAAGACGAAAAATATATGAAAGAAGGATAGGATTAACAGCAGAAGGTTATGAAATTGGGAATTTAGAAGCTAATAGATTTCAAATTATAAATAAAGAGAATAGTGCATTACAACATTTAGGAACAATAGGGGATGTGTTACACTATAATAATTTAAAAACTGCTGTTTTTGGCAACTCTGATACACTTGATACTAATAATAGGCAGAGTTGCCTATTAGCTGCTGATAAAAATGGATTGATTGATTATGGTAATATTGACAATATATTGATTAATGATTATGATTATCCTTTTGGATATAAGACAGATTATGAAAAGCTAATAAATGAAATAGAAAGAGTAAGAAAGGAAGTATCACTTATAATAATTGATTTAGGTGATTTGTATAGATTAAACTTATATAAAGATAGTATAAGCAGGTCTATGTTTTTTCAACATAGAAAGCAAATATTAAAGGATATTGATGAGTTTATTGGAAATCTTATTAGTAAAACTAGCATGGATAAAGCAATATATATAATTACAAGTCCTAATAGTGGAGAAAATTTAATTGATGACGGAAAGCTTTCACCACTTATTATATGGGATGGTAATATATGTAAGGGAGTCTTAACTTCACAAACAACTAGAAGAAAAGGAATAGTTGCTAATATTGATTTTGCTCCAACAGTAGCTAGATTTCTAGATATACCGAGTGAGGGATTTATTGGTCATAATGTTGTTTTTATCGATGAAGAAAATAACATAGATTTTATAGACAATTTAAGAATTAGAACTAATTTGGTATCAAGACTTAGATATCCAATATTAAGTACATATAACTTAATGTCATTGATATTTATCTTTCTATCACTGTTTTTAATATTTTTTAATGATAAAATCAAAAAAAAATATTTATATAATGCAAAAACTTTGTTGATTAGCATCATGAGTGTTCCACCTGCTTTACTAATAATATCAATGTTTAACATTTATACTGACTTTTGTTATGTTTTTGTATTTATTTTTATACTAATTATTATGACACTTGTTGTTAGTAGGTTGTTTGATAAGCATAGTTTGTTAGTTATTTCTGCGATAAGCTATTTGATAATTTTATTAGACATTATTATTGAAGGTAGGTTAGTTAAATTTTCTGTGATTGGATATGACCCATCCATAGGAGCTAGATATTTTGGTGTAGGTAATGAGCTAGTAGGTGTGTTTTTAGCTTCTTCAATGATTTTTTTTGGAGTTTTTGTTGATAAGTTCGGTAAGAAATACATAGGTATGTTTTTTATTATTTTAGCTTTTTTATTAACAATTCATCCAAATTATGGAGCTAATTTTGGTGGAGCAATTTCTATCGGTTCTGGTTTATTATGCATATTAATAATGATTTTGGATATAAAAATTAATTTAAAAAAATTACTTGTTATTATAGGTTTTTCTTTAACTTTTATAATTATAATTGCTTTTTTTGATACATATATTAATCCTAACCCTTCTCATTTTGGACAAATGATTTTAAATATTAAAGATAAAGGAATTTCATATTTTTTTGATATAATTAATAGAAAAATCCTCCTAAATATTAAGATGGTAGGAATTTCAATATGGGGGCGAACTTTGCACTTTACAATTCTAGTTTTATATCTTCTAATTATAAAAATACAATATAGTTTTAGTAATTTTTCAAAACAAAAATATTGTTTCTATGGATTTATAGCTTTAATTTTTGCTAGTACTATTGGATTTATAGTAAATGATTCTGGAGTGGTTTTAGCTGCTATTGCTAATATTTATACTGTATCCTCATTAATTTATATTACAATAGAAGATATTATATCTAATTGATTTAGGAAGTGAAAGTATGGAGTATAATTTTTTAGGAAATACTGGTATTAAAGTATCAAGACTTTGTTTTGGTTCTTTGACGATAAGTCCTTTGCAAGCAAAATTACCTATTAATGATGGAGCAAAAATAATAAAATATGCTTATGATAAAGGCATAAATTTTCTAGATACTGCAGAATTATATAATAATTATGCATATATTAGACAAGCGTTAAATGAAATACCGAGAGATAAGTATGTCATTAGTACCAAATCTTATTCATATTCAAAAAAAACAGCGGAAAAAAGTCTTAATAAAGCGTTAAAAGAGATTAATACAGATTATATTGATATTTTTATGTTACATGAACAGGAAAGTGAACATACTATACGGGGGCATTATGAAGCAATAGAATATTTTCTTAAAGCTAAAGAGAAAGGTATTATAAGAGCTTTTGGAATATCTACTCATAGAATATCTGGTGTTTTAGGAGCATTGAAATATAATGAAATAGAAATTATTCATCCGATTGTTAACAAGATTGGGATAGGGATACAAGATGGCAATATTGATGAAATGATTGATGCAGTAAATTTAGCTTATGAAAAAGGAAAAGGTATATATGCAATGAAGCCATTAGGAGGAGGACATTTAATAAAAAATGCTGAAGACTCTTTTAATTATGTTAGAAATATCAAATCTATTCATTCAATAGCAGTTGGAATGCAATCTTATGATGAGGTTGATGGAAATGTAAGTATAATTGAATATGGATATATTCCTGAAGAGATTAAAAACAGAATAGGGCATAAGAAAAGAAGATTGCATATATCTGATTGGTGTGTAGGCTGTGGAGCTTGTGTAAAAACATGTACCCATAGTGGGATTAAGATTGTAGACAATAAAGCGGTACCTGTTTATGAAAATTGTGTATTTTGTGGCTATTGTGCGATAAAATGTCCTGAATTTTGTATAAAGGTAATATAGTTTTTACATCTTGGAGGTAATAATGAAGAGATTAATGGGATTAGATGTGGGAGATAAAACAATAGGAGTTGCAATTAGTGACTTATTAATGTTAACAGCTCAAGGTTTAACTACAATTCGAAGAAAAGGAATAGAATCTGATATAAATGAAATAAAAGAGTTGGTTTTGAAATACGATGTAGAAAAGATAATTATAGGGCTTCCTAAAAATATGAATAATACTATTGGTTCTCAAGGAGAAAAGGTTTTAAAATTTGCTGAACAATTAAAACAAAGTTTAGATATGGAAATTATACTACAAGATGAGAGACTGACAACTGTATCAGCTGAAAGAACTTTAATTTCTGGTGATGTTAAGAGAAAGCAAAGAAAAAAACTTGTGGATATGATAGCTGCAACATATATTTTACAAACATATATGGAAATAACAAAGAATAGAGGTGAGTAGTATGGATAAAAATATAATTTCGTTAGTGGATGAAGAAGGAAAAGAACAAGAATTTGAGGTTTCTGCAACATTTAAAATTGAAGATGATGAATACGCTGTTTTATTTCCTGTTGGCGAAGAAGACGATGCATATATTTTAAAGATCGTATATACTGAAGAGGGCGAAATGATATTGATAAATATTGAAGACCAAGATGAATTTGATAATGTGGTTGCAGCTTATGAAGCTATAGTAGATGAAATTCTTTAGTAACAAAGTGTTGACTTTTATGTTTTATAATTATAGACTATATTAAAAGAGTAATAAAGCAGGTGAATAAATGAGTTTGAATGCGGATGATATAAAACAGATTCTTAAAGGCAAAGGATATAAATTGACTACACAGAGAAGAGCAATATTAAATGTTATACTAGAAAATCAAGGAAATCATTTAAGTCCAGAAGAAGTTTATGATATAGTAAGAATACAATATCCTGAAATAGGATTAGCAACAGTTTATAGAACTCTTCAATTATTAGAGCAACAAAATATAATAAGTAAATTAAATTTTAATGATGGATGTTCACGATATGAACTTAATTCTAATACAGGAGATCATCATCACCATCATCTTATATGTTTGAAGTGCGGCAAGGTTATTGAGGTCAAATTAGATTTACTGGAAAACCTTGAAACAGAAATCGAGAAAGAAGGTAAATTTAAAATTGTAGACCATAATGTTAAATTTTTTGGCTATTGTAGTGAGTGCCAAAAATAAATCTCCTTGTGAGATTTATTTTTTTGTAATCTTTATAAAACTTTTTAGTAAAATAATTTTTATAAAAAAAGCACAATATATATGTGAGGAAATTGCATGATTATTGCAATGTAAAATTTAACATAAAATTAAATAAATATTTATTCTGAAAATTTTTCACATAAAATTTGTTGAACAAATAATTTAAAATGAGAATAATTATGATATAAATTATACATTAAATCCATGACTATTTTTATTTTTAGAATTATTTCATTAATAAAAACCTGTAATGTACGGTATATGAAATAAATATAAAATTATATGTTTTGGTGAATGGTTTGTGACAAATCGAAACTTGAAAATTGTATTAAAGGAGTGAAGTGTATTGACAAAAAAAACATCAAAATTAAAGATAATTCCCTTAGGAGGACTTAATGAAATTGGCAAAAATATAACAGTAATTGAATATGAAAATGATCTAATAGTTATTGATTGCGGGCTTAGTTTTCCTGAAGATGAGATGTTAGGTATAGATGTTGTTATACCTGACATAACTTACTTAATAAAAAATAGGGATAAAATTAGAGGAATAGTTCTTACTCACGGACATGAAGACCATATAGGAGGATTACCTTATGCACTAAAAAAAATATCAGCACCGATATATGGTACAAAACTAACATTAGGGTTAGTGGAAAATAAACTTAAAGAACATCATTTAAATGATGTGAAGCTTAATACTATAAAAGCAGGAGATAAAATAAGGTTAGGAATTTTTGAACTTGAATTCATAAGAACAAGTCACAGTATACCTGATTCAGTAGCAATAGCAATTGATACTCCAGTCGGTAAAGTGGTCCATACAGGAGATTTTAAAGTTGACTATACTCCAATAAATGGAGAACTAATGGATTTTCACAAATTTGCTGAAATAGGTAGTAAAGGTGTTTTAGTAATGTTGGCTGATAGTACAAATGTAGAGAGACCGGGGTATACTATGTCTGAAAGTACTGTGGGAGATACATTTAATGATATCTTTTTAACTGCAAAACAGAGAATAATTGTTGCTACATTTGCTTCAAATATTCATAGAATACAACAAATAGTTAATTCAGCAGTATTATTTGATAGAAAAATTGTTGTTTCTGGAAGAAGTATGGTAAATGTTGTTAATGTAGCAAGGGATTTAGGATATTTAGATATACCTGAAGGAACGTTAATAGACATTAATGATATGAATAAATATCCTTATAATAAGATTGTAGTGATTACTACAGGAAGTCAAGGAGAACCTATGTCTGCTCTTGCAAGAATTGCTGCTTCCGAGCATAAAAAAATGGAACTTGTACACGGTGACTTAGTAATTATTTCTGCAACACCAATACCTGGAAACGAAAAAACTGTTTCAAGAGTTGTTAATCAATTGTTTAAAAGAGGTGCTAATGTAATATACGAATCATTAGCTGATGTTCATGTTTCAGGACACGCTTGTCAAGAAGAACTTAAGCTTATGCATGCATTACTTAAGCCTAAATTTTTTATTCCTGTACATGGTGAATATAGGCATTTAAAAAGACATGCTCAGCTAGCGGAAGATTTAGGTATGGATAAATCAAATATATTTATTGCAGAAAATGGTTCAACTATTGAATTTACAAAAAATACAGGAAGAATATCTCAAAATGTTCCTGCAGGTAATATATTAGTTGATGGTTTAGGAATAGGAGATGTTGGTAATATAGTATTAAGAGATAGAAAGCATTTGTCAGAGGATGGATTAATTGTTGTAGTAGTTACTATAAACAAGGATACTGGATTGGTAATGGCAGGTCCTGATATTATTTCTAGGGGTTTTGTATATGTACGTGAATCTGAAGATTTAATGGAAGAAGCTAGATTTGTTGTAAGAGAAGCTTTAAAAGAATGCGAAAAAAATCATATTACTGATTGGGCTACGCTCAAGACAAATACTAAAGAAGCTTTAGGAAGTTTTATATATGGAAAAATCAAAAGAAATCCTATGATATTACCAATAATTATGGAAGTATAGAAAACAGTAAGTCGTAGCATATGCTACGACTTACTGTTACATATAAGAAAAATATGTTTTTATATTAAAATGTTAATTTATAATATATTTATGGATCACTAATCAGATAAGGGAGATGTAGAAAATGGGGTTGCGATTATTACTATATTTGATTATACTAATCACTGGAGGAATTGTAGGATATAAAGATTTAGTAGAAGATAAAATATATAGCAAGATAAATCATATTCAAAATATTTGCCTTCTAACACTATTATTTATAATGGGAATTAGAATGGGACTAGATCCTAAAGTAGTAAACTCCTTTTTTGCATTAGGTCTAAAAGCTTTTATGTTATCAAGCTTATCTATTGTTTTTAGCATAATTATGGTTAAATTGATTACAAGTTTTACATTTAAAGCAAAAGATAAGGAGGATTGTAAGAATGAGTATTAAGATAATTTTATCGATATTAATAGGTATTTTAAGTGGATATTATATATTGCCTAATAACTTTTATCAACATACCGATCTAATTATAGATGTAGGACTTTGTATTTTATTATTTTTTGTTGGAATAGATATTGGAAGAAATAAAGATATATTCAATAAAATTAAGAGAATGGGGTTAAAAATAGTATTAGTACCTATTATGATCATAATAGGTACTATTGCTGGAAGTATCATCGGAGGATATATTATAGGAATGCCTTATAAAGAGGCAGGTGCAGTTGGGGCAGGATTTGGATGGTATACATTATCTGCTATGATGCTTGCTAACTATTCAACGGAACTAAGTGCATTGGCATTTTTAACTAATGTATTTAGAGAAATAATAGCACTAATTATTATTCCTGTCGTAGCTAAAAATATAGGTTATGTAGAAAGTATTGCACCAGCTGGAGCAACAGCTATGGATACTTCATTACCAATTATATCAAAATTTACAGATTCTGAAACGACAATTATTGCATTTATAACAGGAGCTTGTTTATCAAGTTCCGTACCAATCATTGTATCAATAATGATTAGCTTATAATTAACAAAATTGTATAATTACAACAATATTTTGATTTTGCAATCTATAAATTTTCAATTTTTGTTTTTTCTTTTAATTAAATTTACTAAAGGAAAAACACGATGAAAGTTGATTTCTCAAGGTGTGATAATTATAATATTAAATGGATTAATAGTAGTGTCAATTGGACAACTGTTGCAGGTGTAGCTGTGTTTAATGAATAAAACATTGATGTAAACTTGTAAAATATTAATATTAATTGTATAATTATAGGGATACAAGTCTTAAGCTAAAATAATATTATATGAAATAAACTTTTTTGCTTCTGTATTTAAGTGTTATTTATAAATTAAAAATTTTTAATAAAGGGTGGAACTTTAGTGAGCGAATCACTTAATAAAAATTTAAAAAAAAAGAAAAATTTTAGTTTTTTAAAAAAATGTTTTTTAGGATTGATAATAATTATTATATTTAGTGTAATTTCTTTATATTACTATATTAATCAATCTATGCCGGTAGAAAAAAATAATTCTAAAAATATTAACGTAACTATTCCTCAAGGGAGTACAACAAGTGATATTGGAAAAATATTGGAAAGTAATGACGTTATAAAAAATAAATATATTTTTAGAATTTCTGCAAGGATCAAAAAATTGGACGGAAAATTAAAAGCTGGAGAATATGTTTTTAATAATGGTATGAATATAGATGAGATATTAAGTCAATTAGTTAAAGGTGGTAGAAGTAGTAAAGAAACTATTACATTTACTATACCTGAAGGTTTTGAGTTAAAACAAATAGCAGAAAAATTAGATAAACTAGGATTAGTAAATAAAGATAAATTTATGGAATTAGCATCTAAACCTTCAAATTTTTCTAAGAAATTTTCGTTTTTAAAGGATGTTCCTGATTATTTAACATTAGAAGGATATTTATTTCCTGACACTTACCAAGTATACAAAGATTCTAATGAAGAAGAGATTATTTCTAAAATGCTTTTGAGATTTAATGAAATTTATAATGACGAAATGAAGAAAAATCAAAAAGAATTAGGTATGAATCTTAATGAAGTTATTACTTTAGCTTCTATTATCGAACGGGAAGCTAAAATAGATAGTGAAAGAGCAATTATTTCAGCAGTCTTTCATAATAGATTAAAAATAAATAAGCCTTTGGAATCCTGTGCAACGGTACAATATGTTTTAGGTGAAAGAAAAGAATATCTTACTTATGAAGATTTAAAAGTTGAATCTCCTTATAATACCTACAATAACAATGGATTACCCCCTGGGCCAATTGCTTCACCAGGGTTAAAATCTATTGAGGCAGCGTTAAATCCAGCTGATGTAGATTATTTATATTTTGTTTCAAATGGTGATGGAACTCATACATTTACTAAAACTTATAAGGACCATTTAGACGCTAAAAATAGAAAATAGTATTATTATGATAATTTTTGAAATAATACGTGGTAGATACCCACGTATTATTTTAGTTGATTTAATAAGGAGAGATTAATTTGAGCAATATTAACAATAATTATATTGAAGATTATATTAGAGGTATAATACCAAAAAATAATGGTTTATTAGCTTCTATGGAAGAATATGCAAAAAGAAATCATATTCCAATTATACATCCTGAAGTAGCTCAATTATTGAGAGTATTAATAAAAATAAAAAAGCCCAAGAAAATTTTAGAAATTGGTACGGCAATAGGATATTCAACAATAATAATGGCAGAGAATCTTGAAAGTTTAGGAACTATAACGACTATTGAACGAAGAGATGATATGATAGATTTGGCACTTGATAATATAAAGAAAGCTGGATTTATGAATAAAATAACTATACTTAAAGGTGAAGCCAATGAAATACTATGTAATTTAGATGAGATTTATGATTTTATATTTTTGGATGCAGCAAAAGGTAAGTATATGGAATTTTTTAATTCCTGTATAAATAACTTGGTTACTGATGGTATAATAGTTTCTGACAATGTATTATTTAAGGGAATGGTTGCAAATGATGATTTGGTAGTAAGAAGAAAGAAAACCATTGTAAAAAGAATGAGAGAATACTTGAACTTCATTTGCAACACTAAAGGACTGGTATCTAGTGTAATACCAATAGGAGATGGAGTTGCTTTAACTTATAAGGAGGGAAACAAATGAAAAAACCAGAATTACTAGCTCCTGCTGGAGATTTAGAAAAGTTAAAAATGGCTATTATTTATGGCGCTGATGCAGTATATTTAGGTGGTGTTCAATTTGGGTTAAGAGCTTTTGCTAAGAATTTCACTATGGATGAGTTAACTGAAGGAGTTAGTTTCGCTCATAAACGAGGGAAAAAAGTATATGTTACTCTAAATATTATACCACATAATGATGATTTAATAGGTTTAGAGGATTATGTTAGGGAATTAGAAAAAATTGGAATTGATGCGGTTATAGTATCTGACCCAGGAGTATTATCAATAGTAAAATCTGTATCGCCTAATATGGAAATTCACTTAAGTACCCAAGCTAACACCACTAATTATAAATCTGCAAATTTTTGGTATAATCAAGGAGTTAAAAGAATAATACTTGCAAGGGAATTATCTCTAGTAGAAATAAAGGATATAATAAATAATGTGCCAGATAATTTAGATATAGAAGTATTTATACATGGTGCTATGTGTATTTCATATTCTGGTAGATGTCTTTTAAGCAATTATATGACTAGTAGAGATGCAAATAGAGGCGAATGCGCACAATCTTGTAGATGGAAATATTACCTCATGGAAGAAAAAAGACCAGGAGAATATTTTCCTATTGTTGAAGATGAAAAAGGGACATATGTGTTTAATTCAAAAGATCTCTGTATGCTTGAACATATACCAGAGCTTATTGAATCTGGTATAAATAGTTTGAAAATAGAAGGAAGGATGAAAAGTCAATACTATGTTGCTACAGTAGTTAGATCTTATAGAATGGCAATAGATAGATACTTTGAAAATCCTAAAAACTATAGATATAACGAAAATTGGCTTGAGGAGATTAAAAAGGCAAGCTATAGAGATTTTACAACAGGTTTTTATTTTGGAAAGCCAGGAAGTGAAGAACAAAATTACTCAAGTAGTTCTTATATAAGAACTTATGATTTTGTAGGATTAATTTTAGATTATGAGCCTAAAACTGGCATTGCTATTGTAGAACAGAGAAATAGGATGTTTGTCGGTGATGAAATCGAGATATTTGGGCCAAATAAAAAGCATTTCGTACAAAAGATAGAAAATATGTGGAATGATGAAAATGAAGAAATTAATGTAGCACCCCATCCTAAACAAATTATAAAGATAAAAGTTGATAAGCCTGTAGAAAAATGGGATATAATTAGAAAGAGAAAGGAATGATGATATGGATAAACATCCTATATTGATTGGAATAACTGGTGGTACAGGGTCTGGAAAGAGTACAGTTGCTAAAGAGATTTGCAAATCTCTTCCTGAAAGAAATATTGCTATAATTGAACAAGATTCTTATTATAAAGATCAGAGCCATTTATCATTTGAAGAAAGAGTAAAGACTAATTATGATCACCCTTTTGCTTTTGATAATGATTTATTGCTAAAACATTTAACAATGCTTTTGAATGGTGAGACTATTAAGAAGCCAATTTATGATTTTGAAATACATAATAGAAAAAAAGAAACTATTTTAGTTGAACCTAAAGATATAATAATTTTAGAAGGTATATTGATATTAGATGATAAAAGAATAAGAGATTTACTAGATATTAAGATATTTGTAGATACAGATTCTGACGTTAGAGTTATTAGAAGGATTATGAGAGATATTAATGATCGAGGAAGGACTTTAGAGTCTGTTATAGAGCAATATTTAGAAACTGTTAGACCAGCTCATATGCAATTTATAGAGCCTTCAAAAAAATATGCAGATATTATAATACCTGAGGGAGGTTATAATAAAGTAGCCATAGACTTAATGGTGACAAAAATAAAATCAATAATTAAAGAAAAAATTTCTAAATAAAATCATAACTCCATATGTTTCTGGAAATAATTAATATATATTATGTTTCTAGATATATATGGAGGTTTTTATGAAAAATTATAGTAAGAAAAAAAATAGAAGAATTGTAATTGTTTTGTTAGCAATTAATATAACTTTTGCTATATTAGTAATTAGATTATTTTGGATTCAATTTGTTAAAGGAGAGTCTTATAAAAAGGAAGCTAGCAATCAGCATAATAGGATAGTTAGGTTATCTCCAGCTAGAGGAACAATATTTGATAGAAATTTAATTCCTTTAACAAACAATCAAAAATATCCAGTATTACTTGTCTATAGAGATTATTTAGTAAAAAACGAAGATATGCAGGAATATGTAAAAACAATAACTGGTATAGATGATTTGAGTAATATTATAAGTCAAAATAATCAATTTATACAAATACCGTTTACTGAAACAAAAGATATTGATATACAAAATATGCTGTTAATAGATAAGACGAGTAGATATAGTAGTGACAATATTTTATCTCATGTTATTGGGTATGTAAAAGAGAGTAACAATAAAGGAGAAAGCGGTTTAGAAAAATCTTATAATGACATCTTAACTAGAAATGAATATATGGGTGCTATAATGGTTCAATTAGATGGGAAAAGACGAATAATACCAGGAGCCAAACAAAGCTTAGACCAAGATAGTTTTGACTTAAAACCTAACAGTATAAAATTAACGATAGATTATAATATACAAAAATCTGTAGAAAAAGTAATGGATGAGAAAAAATGTAACGGTGCTGTAATAGTAGCTGATGTACCTAGTGGAGATATATTGGCTATGGCAAGCAGACCCAATATTGATTTAAATAATATTGAAAAATATCTAAATAATAATAATATGGAATTTTATAATAAAGCCCTTCAAGTTTCATACCCTCCAGGATCAGTATTTAAAACAATTGTGCTTATGTCAGCTCTAGAAAACAACATTATTAACTTAGATGATGAATTTTATTGTAAAGGGTATGAAAAAATAGGTAATACTACTATATCATGCCATAAAAAGGAAGGTCATGGACTAATAAATGTTAAGGAAGCTTTTAGTGATTCGTGCAACAGTGTTTTTATACAAATAGGAAAAAAGGTAGGAGCTGAAAAAATAATAGAAAGTGCTAAAAAAATTGGTTTTGGAAAAACAATAAACATTGGACTTACAGAAGAGATTGCAGGAAATTTGCCTGAGGGAGATGAGCTTTTAGGACCTGCAATTGGCAATATATCAATTGGTCAAGGAAATATTGCTGTTACTCCTTTACAGGTTACTAATATGATAATGATTATAGCTAACGATGGTATTAGAAAAGATTTAACATTGGTCGATTCAATAGTTAATCAAGAAGGAGAAGTTGTGGAAACATTTAAAAGAGATGATGATTACAGAGTAATTTCCTATGAAGTAAATAAAAAAATAAAAGAGTGTTTAAGAACTGTAGTTGAAGATGGAACTGCAAAAGAAATAAATCTTGATAATTTTGGTGGTGCAGCAGGAAAAACTGGATCTGCACAAGATGTATTAAACTATGAAAATACAATTCATGGGTGGTTTTCTGGATATTTTCCGGAAGATAATCCAAAATATGTAATTACTGTGTTAGTTGAAAAAGAATTAAATGGTTCAAAAAGTGCTATACCTATATTTCAAGAGATAGCAAAGGAGATATTAAAAAATTAAAAAAGTACTGGCACACTTTACTATAACGAATCATATAATTTAATATGAAATATATTGGAGGTGTATGTTTTAATGCTAACTCCGCTTTTGGCTACTGGAGGGGTTTTAATGATTAAACCCTTCTTAATGTTTGTTGGATATATATCTTGTAACAATACATTTCCTCAACCATTGAGTCAAGAGGAAGAAGAAAAGTATTTAGCACTTTATGAGATGGGTGATGAAAAAGCTAAAAATATCTTAATAGAAAGAAATCTAAGATTGGTTGCTCATATTGCAAAAAAATATCATAACATAGGTAAAGAAGCAGATGATCTAATATCTATTGGTACGATCGGTTTGATAAAGGCTATTTCTACTTTTGACAAAAATAAAGGAACAAGACTTGCTACTTATGCAGCAAGATGTATAGATAATGCTATACATACTAAATACAATTTAGCTAAGTATCAAGTATATCAATATACAAGTTTTCTCCATCCCATTCTATACGTTTTATAATAGATTGTATTAAATTTCTTTTTTGTATATATGATATTTGTTCTATCGTATCATAAAATTTTATTAATACTTCTTTAAATAACTTAAGATTTGCAATTTTAGTTTTACTATTATATTTTTCTAATTCAGTTTTAAGTTCATAATTTTCCTTATCTAATTTTTCAATTTCAGTGAAAATATATTTTGATAAAGTATCGCTTTCGTATCTTGAAAGCTGTTTTAAAAGATTATCAATTGCTTTTTTGTTGGAAGATATTTTTCTATGGATATTTTTTACTATTATTTTTTTATTTTCACTATTTTTATTTGTTTTATCTATATTTTTTAATAATCCTGAATCTATTATATTTTTTAATTCATCTATGACATATTGGTCTGCAACGTCACCTTTTAAATTCTTGATATCACATCTAGAACTCTGAGAATTTTCTTTTAAACTACATACATAGTAGAAGTGCCTTTCATTAGAACCCTTTTTCTTTTGGCCATATTTAATTTTCATAAAGCTACCACATTTCTTACAGTACAATAGTCCTGAAAGCATAGCAGCATAGGATATACTTTGTCGTGGGGCAAGATTTTTATTTTTATTTAATATATTTTGCACCGTAACCCAATCATCTCCTCTAATTATTCCTTCATGCTGACCTATAGCAATAATCCATTCATCTATATTTTTAGTTTTGACTGATTGTCCTTTTTTAACTGAGTTTTTATTATATGCCATAATTCCATATTTACCATTAAACTCATTTTTACTGTTACAAATTTGTGCTTTTCTAGAGTAAAAATAGTTGTATATATCTTTATCTGCTATAGCATATACAGGGTTAGTCAATATAGTTCTAAGTGTATATTTAGTAAAGTTTTTATTATTTACTGTTTTAATATTATTTTTCAAGAAATACGTTTCTAAGCGACTTAATGATTGAAATTCTATATATTTTATATATATAAGCTTAACTATTTCTAATTCTTTAGATACAGGGGTTAGAATATATTTCCTTTTTTCTTTCTTGTTTTTATCAATGTAAGTTATTGCTTTGGCTTTATATCCAGTAGGAGTAATGCCTCCAAGCCACCTTCCAGAACGAGCTAATTGATACATGTTATCTTTGATACGTTCTGCAATAGTTTCTCTTTCAAGTTGTGCAAATACAGATGTTATATACATCATTGCACGCCCCATAGGGGTACTGGTATCAAATTGTTCTTTTATAGAAATAAAAGAAATATTGTTTTTACTAAGTTTTTCTATTGTACCTGAGAAGTCAGAAACGTTCCTAGAAATCCTATCTAATCTATAACAAATAAGGACACTAAATTTCTTTAATTTTGCATCTGCTAACATTTTTTGAAATTGAGGTCTATCTACATTTCCACCTGAAAAACCTTCGTCTTCATATATTATAAATTCATCTACATTATCAAAATGTTTACTTGCATATTCTTTACAAAGCTCTATTTGATTATTAATAGATTCTCCTTTACCAGTAAACTTTGATTTACGAGAGTAAATTGCAATTTTCATGTTATCACCTCTTGAATTAAGTTTTGACAATTAATTATATTGGTGTAAAAACAACAATATGAGGAAATTTCATAATCACTTCAAAGTAAAAATTTTATAAAGTATTATATTATGTTATTTTCTCAATACTATTAATACTAAATAATATTGAAAAATATGAAAAATTGATTTTGTTAGAAAAGATGTTAAATTGATTCTAGTAGGGAAAATATGTCATAATGATTTTAGCATCTATTTACTTTATAAATGAGTTAGTAAAATATTTTATTTAGCATATGTAAGAAAGCTAAAATTAAAGTGAAAGGAATAAATATCATAGTGATGATACTTTATGTTATAGTACAAACTAGATACCTCATAAGATTAATTGAGGTGATCTATGTGGTAACACCAAAAAAGATCATAATAACAGTAGGTGGTATTCCTTTTAATGAACTTACTGAAGAACATAAGAAAAAAATAATAAAAAGAAATACAGATATTGTTGCTGATATAGTGACAAGAGAAGTAATTAAAATGGCAGAAGAAGGTAAGAGCATACATGAAATAAGAAAATTTCTTGGTATATATGACGATTAATATAATCGTAAGGTAATTGTATAATTCTTTCAGATAAAAATTTTGTAAATTATAAATTTTATATTTATGTTATAATTACATTACAAACATGAAAGAAAGGTTTGATAGTGAAAATAAAACTAGCAAATAAAAAACTGTGCTCTAATTATTATTTTGAAATATGTTGCAATATATTTTAAGGAGGTAAAAAATGGAGCAGATGTTAATAAAAAATGGAAAAACACTTACGATTAGAAAAGCAAATAAATCCGACGCAAAATCAGTACTAGAATATATTCATGCAATTAGTACAGAGTCTGAATTTTTGACATTTGGCAAAGGAGAATTTGATAAGACTATTGAAGAGGAAGAAAAATTCATTGATAACATTTCTAAGAGAGATAATGCATTGTTCATTATTGCTGAAGTAGAAGGAAAAATAGTTGGAAATCTAAACTTTGCAGCAGGTACAAGACCCAGAACAGTTCATACAGGAGAATTTGGAGTTAGTGTTTTAAAAGAATATTGGGGACAAGGAATAGGGACTGAACTTATAAAGTATTTAATTGAATGGAGTAAAAAGTCAGGAATAATAAGGAAAATTAATTTGAGGGTTAGAAGTGATAATTATTCAGCAATTTACTTATATAAAAAACTGGGTTTTAAAGAAGAAGGAGTTATTACAAGAGATTTTTTAATTAATAATAAATTTTATGATTCCATAGCTATGGGTATGATGATTGATTAATATTGACATTATTTAGAAAGTGTTTAAGCACTTTCTTTTTTTTATGGTTTATTTTATAGTTAAGTGAATAATAATTAATTGTGTAAAAACCTGCATAACATTATTATTATATTACGTTATTATTTATATAAAATGAATAGTAAAACAACTTCTAAAATTTTATCATGCTAAATTATTAAGGAACTTGCATTATTGTTTTAAGGTAAAAATTAACAAGTTATAAATTTTTCAAATCTATATTTTACACTTTTAATTAAAATTATAATGGTATTGTATTGGAGGTATGTAAAATGAAAAAATTGCTAGTAACTATAGGAAAGGTGTTTGGATTTTTTATTACATGGGCTATTTTAATTTCTATTTTTACGATGGATTATTTTGACAAACCACCGCTTATTCCAGTAAATCCTGCAACAAATAGATTGTGGTGGGAAATTACACCATTTATAGCGATTATAATTGTTACATTAATATTTGAAAAAGGAATAGAAAAGATGAAAGTTCATACTAAATTAACTGAAAAACCTCTTAAGGAGTTTATTTTAGGATTATTTCTAGGGGTTATTTGGATTGGATTATCGGTGCTAGTTATGAAATTTTTAGGAATTATAAACTTTGCAAGCAAGAATGATGTAAAGTATATGTGGATTTGGGTTATAGCAGCATTGATAAATGTTATAATGCAAGAGTATTTAGTTAGGGGTTATATTTTTAATGTTATTAAATCTAATTATAACAATATAATTGCAACTGTAGTTAGTACGCTTATATTTACTTCATTGCATGGAGGAGCATTTAAGGTTGGAATTGTAGCTGTCTTAAACGTTTTAACAATGAGTATTTTTGTTTCACTGTTGCTTATTTATACTAAGGCTTTATTAGCTCCTATAATTGTCCATTTTATTTGGAATGCAGTTGGTTGTCTGTATTTAGGTGGAGTTTCGTTAGCAGATGATTATCCAAATTTATGGAATTTAATATTTACAGGAAGTAAATTACTTACGGGAGGAGCAAGTAAGATGGAAGGGAGTATTGTAGTTTTATTTATGAATACTATTATGATAATAATCGTAGGGATTATGATGTATAAAAATAAAAATTTTAATAAAAACGAAAAATATTCTTTAGAAAGTTGACTATAAAATTATAAAATATTAGAGATATTTGTATTACTAAATTTTAAACAACAAATTAAAATATATGATATAATATGTGGAAATAGGCAGTTATCAATATTATATTTTAGGCATATTTAATGAAATACATACAGTAATAAAGGGAGGTTAAATAATGCAAAAGATTTACAAAACTGAAAGACTTATATTAAAAGTGTTAGATAAATCCTATGCAGGATTAGTTGTAGATTATTATATGAGAAATAAGTCTTTTTTAGAAGAATGGGAGCCCATAAGAGAGGAATTTTTTTATACGAAACAGTATCAGGAAGAACAGTTAGAAAAAGAACTGACAAATATAAAAAATAATAATTCCTTAAGGCTATGGATTTTTAAGAAGGAAAATGAGAATAAAATAATAGGTTGTGTTGCTTTTAACAATATAGTAAGGGGTTCATTTTTATCATGTCATCTTGGCTACAAACTAGATAAAGATGAAATAAATAAAGGTTATATGACTGAAGCAATTCAAAAAGGAATAGATATCATATTTAATGAATATGGCTTACATAGAATTGAAGCTAATATCATGCCTAAAAACAAACCTTCTTTAAGGGTAGTTGAAAAGTTAGGGTTTTATAATGAAGGTTTGGCTCAAAAATATTTAAAAATTAATGGAAAATGGGAAGATCATATACATATGGTTTTGTTAAATGAAAAACTTGCATAATTACTTATGGGTCAAAATTTGCAAGTCATAAATTTTTTAACGACAGGTTTTTGACTTTTGAATTTAAGTAAAGAGGGTGGATGTATATGGGGAAGGTTGTTGCAATTGGTGGTGGGGAATTAAGACAAGGAGAAAAATTAGTAGAAGAAAAATTTGGTAAATTGAGTTGCATAGTTGACTCATATAGTGGAACTGTATTATCAGGGTTAAGTGCTGGTTCAATTTGTTGGTTTATATTCGGGCATAGTGACAGTATTATAACCATGAAGGAAGAGAAAGTTTTGATGAGATGATGAAAAGTGAAAGTATCCCAGAGATTGCCCTTGAGGATAATACAGCTCTTGTTGAATTAGAAGAAGGTAAAAAGATAGATTTGGGAGGGAAAATTTATGCCATTTTCTATTGAATTAAATTTTGATGATAATAGCAACTTAATAATAAAAAATATGTGGAAAAAGCTAAGCGAAAGAGGTATATCAGACTATATGCATAAACATGGTGGGTTCCCACATATTGCTTTAGCAGTATTTGATGACATTGATGTATTAGAGATAGAAAATATAATTGAAAAAGTTGTTGAAGATGAACATAAATTTACTATAAAAATGTCAAGTCTAGGAATATTCCCATCAAATGAAAGTGTTTTGTTTTTATCACCAGCTGCTTCGGAAAATTTAATTAATTTTCACATGAAATTACATGATGCTTTGAAGGACATTGAAGAACAATGGGATTATTATTTACCTGGTTTTTGGGTTCCACATTGTACATTAGGAATGAATATTCCAAAAACTAAAATTCAGAAGGCACTTGATGTGATTAACGAAGATTATGAGCCTTTTCATGTTAAAATAGAAAGCTTAAAATTAGTTGAATTTAATCCTGATGTTAAGGTATTAAAGTCTTTTAAGTTTAAGGAAAAAGAAAGTCAATAGAGGTGAAAATAATTGAAAAACTCTAAAATAATGAAGATAGTTACTTTTTCTACAATTATATTTGTATTAATATCCTTTATTAGTATTTGTTTAAATATTTTGATACCAATGTATGTATCATATAAGTTTGATAAGGAAGTGAATGATTCTAATTCAACAGCAATTATAGGTGGAGCAGATGGACCAACATCTATTTTTATAGCAAGTAATAACAATGGATATGTTTTTACAATAATATTTGCTTTACTTTCATTAGCTGGAGTTATCTTTATTATTTACACTAAAAAGTATAATTAATTTTGATTTTAAAGTAATTATGAAAATTTCTAATATCTAAGGTTATAACAAGAGTTGTTTTTTGGTTAGTATAGATAATGAAATACTAATGACAATAAGATCGAATAAGAAAACAAAAGCTGAGGTATCTTTGCATGATCCTATTGGAGTAGATAAGGAAGGTAATGAGATATCACTTATAGATATATTAGGTACAGACCCGGATAAAATAATTGATGAAGTTAACCTTAAAATAGAGGTCAAAAAATTATATAAAAAAATGAATAAAGTTCTAAAGGAAAGAGAAAAAACTATTATTGAATTAAGGTATGGGCTTCTTTGCAATGGGTGCAAAACTCAAAGAGAAATTGCTAATATGTTAGGAATATCAAGGTCATATGTATCAAGAATTGAAAAAAGAGCTATTAAAAAATTAGCAAAAGCTTTAGAATGTTCATAATAAGCTGTGGAATTTTATTTCTACAGCTTATTTTAAAATTGACTTAATTTTAAGTTTTAATGAAATTTGACTTTCCAACTTAGAGTATAATTTTAGTAGGCAAAAACAACAAAAATGAAAAAGATGCCCGAAAGCACCTTTAACATATATGAATCATCCAATATAATAGTAATTAATAAGAAAACTATAAAAGGGATGATTACATGTATAATATAAGTTTAGATGAAAAAGAAATTAATTTCAAGAACTTAGAGAAAATTATATATAAGCTTGTATGCCGACAGGCATGTGAAATGCTCGTAGAGCTATTAGAAAAATTAGATAATAAATTAATGAAAGAAAGAGATAAAGAAGAATATAGAAATAAAGGATTAAAGAAAACTACCATAAAAACAATAATGGGCGAAATTGAATATAAACGTAGAATATATCAATATACTACACAAGAGGGTAAAAGAGGTTACAAATGCCTTTTAGATGAATACTTAAAAATGGAAACCATAGGACATATATCTACAAATCTAGTAGAAAAAATAGTAGATCTAGCAACAGATGAATCATATAGAAAAACAGCAAATAAAATAACAGAAATGACAAACCAAAGTATAAGTCATTCAGCAGCTTGGAACATAATACAAAACTTAGGAGAACAACTAAAACAAAAAGAAAAACACGAAATAAAATTAAACAACGAAGAAAAATTACAAGGCAAAAAAGAAACAAAAATATTGTTTGAAGAAATGGATGGAGTGTGGATAAATATCCAAGGTAAAGATAAAAAGACTAAGGGAAAAGAGAAAAAAGAACTAAAATTAGGAATTTTTTATGAAGGCTGGGAGAAGAAGCATGAGAAAAAAGATAGATATGTACTAAAGAACAAAAAAGCATATGCAAGCTTTGGAAGTAGTAAAGAATTTAGAAAACTAAGACAAGCCAAAATAGCGAAACAATATAATACTGACGAAATAGAAACAAAAATAGTAAATGGAGATGGAGCAAACTGGATAAAAGAAGTTATAAAAGAAGACAATTCACACTTTCAATTAGATCCATTTCATAGAAATCAAGCAGTACTTAAGAACATAGAAGATAAGAAAAAGGCAAAAGAAATAATAAAGAAACTAAGCAATGGTAACATAGAAGAAGGATTAGAAATGATAACAAAACTAATGATAGAAAACAATGATAATCAAAAGAAAATGAAGAAATTACAGGCACTATATAATTACCTAGTAAACAACAAAGAAGGGATAGTGCTCTACAAACTTCGCCCAGACATAAATATGCCGCAACCACCAGAAGGAATTAAATATAGAAATCTAGGAACAATGGAACATAGCATATGTGATATATTAGCACAAAGGATGAAAGGGAATAAAACAAGTTGGTCAATACAAGGAGCCAGTAACTTAGCCAAGATACTAGCAGAAAAAGCAAGCAAAGAATTAGCAACAACAATAAAATCACTACTGAACAAAGAAATAAAAGAAGAAAAGCTTGAAGAAATAATAGAAAAAGTAGGATTAACAGCAGCAGAAGTAAATAAAAAGCCAAAGAAAAGCAAGATATACAAACACAAAAGAGCAAGCATGCCATTTAGTCAATGTTCAGTAACTAACGGAAGAAAAGCCATAAAGGACATGTTAGGTTGCAAATGTGCAAGTCAAATGAACCTAAGTTTTTAATATCTAATATATTATATAACTTAAAAGAATAAGCTAACATACGATACCTATGCTCTAATATAAGCCTAAAAAAATACAACATAATAGAGCATTAATACTGATGAATAAATAGAATTAGACCTAAAAATAGGGCTCTCAGACTTATTGTTATTCTATAATCATAAGTCTAGTATTATAGAATAACAATTTTGAAATCATTGTAAAGTATATGTAAATTTATTTTTAAAATTGTAGAAAGTATAAATAGAATACTCTTGCCCTATCGGGCATAAAAACATAATTAAAACAGCAAAATTGGATGATTAAATTTAAAAATAATAATTTTGCCAACTTTTACTTGACAGTATCCCTTTCCAAAGTTCTCTTGAATTTCTACTATTTTTACATTATGATAAATTTAGAATATTTTGCATATTCTTTTATAAATAAATTTTAGGAGGCTTTAATTATGAGGGAATTTGATTCCAACAGTATGTTTTTGTTTAGTGTTGCAGGTATCATTATTGTTTTTATTATTGCCCAATCTGTATTTTTTATGTTAAAGGCATGGAAAAGAGCAAAAGAATTAGGTATTGAAACAGAAACGCTTAAAAGGGTTGTTAAAAGCAGTGCAGTTTTTACTATAGCTCCAGCTATTTTAATTATACTGGGGGTTATTACTCTATCTAAGTTTTTGGGACTAGCCTTACCCTGGCTTAGATTAAGTGTTTTAGGAGCACTAACTTATGAATTACCAGCAGCTACTTCTACTGCAGCTTCTCTAGGAGTTTCTATTTCTCAAGGAATAAAAGATCCTAAAGTTTATTCAACTATTGCTTGGGTTATGACTTTAGGCATTTTATCAGGATTGATAATTGTTACCTTGTTTTTAAAGAGAATACAAAATGGTATTGATAAAATTCAGAAACGAGATAATAAATGGGGAGATATTTTTATAACCTCAATTTTTATGGGAATGATTTCAGCTTTTTTAGGAATGATTTTTTCAGATATTACATTAGGAATTAGAGGATGGATACCTGTATTTGTAATGATTGTATCTTCAATTATTATGATAATATGTGGTTATTTTGTTAAAGTACATAAAATTAAATGGTTAGAAGATTATGCTTTACCTATAAGTATGCTTGGTGCAATGGCGTTATCTATACCGATAACAAATTTAATTCATTAGGAGGTTATTATGAAAAGCAAAAATTATAACGAAAATATACATACTTGGGGTAGAATTTGGTGTTCTTTAGCTATATTAATGTTTGTTCTTTATCCTTTAGCAGTAAGTATATATTATGAAGCTTGGCCAGATGCAAAACCTTTACTAAAAGGATTATTAGGGGTAGCTCCTATATTTTGGACTGTAGGAGCAATTGAAGCATTTACTTTTGCACCTATGCTTGGATCGGGAGGGTCATATTTAGGATTTGTCACAGGAAATTTAACAAACCTTAAAGTACCTTGTGCATTAAATGCTATGGAATCAGCTAAAGTAAAACCTGGTACAGAAGAAGGTGAAGTTATTTCAACAATAGCAATTGCAGTTTCTTCTATTGTTACAACGATTATAATATTTATTGGAATTTTGCTTTTAACCCAACTTAGACCAATTTTAGAATCTGAAATTATTGCACCTGCATTTGATAACATTTTACCTTCATTATTTGGAGCTTTAGCTGTAGTATTTATTTCGAAGAACTGGAAAATAGCTGCTGCTCCCCTAATATTTATGCTTATTTTATTTATTTCTATACCTTCTCTCTCAAATTCTGTTAGTGTTATGGTTCCAGTTGGAGCTATAGTGGCTCTATCTGTATCAAGGATATTATATAAAAAAGGATACCTTTAAGAATATTAAAAGGAGATGATTAAAATATTAAAATATATTTTATTAATACTATTAATAGGATTTTTGATATTAATAATAAGAGCTATTAGGTTCAAACCATTAAAAGAAAAGGAAGTTAAAGCCTTTGATATTGAATTAGATGAAGAAAGAATAATTGAACATTTTGTTCAAATGATTAAATGTAAAACTGTTTCTTATAAGGATACATCCCTTGAAGATAAGAAGGAATTTGAAAAATTTAGAAAATTACTAAAAGAAAAGTATCCAGCAGTAAATGAAAAATGCAGCTTATATAATATAGGTAGAACAGGAGTGTTATATCATTGGAAGGGTAAAAAAGCAGATAAGCCCGTTGTTTTCATGGCTCACTATGATGTAGTACCAGTAAATGAGCAAGAATGGGACAAAGAACCTTTTTCAGGGTTGATTGAGGATGGATACGTGTGGGGGAGAGGTACTTTAGATACTAAGGGAACTCTATGTGGAATTATGGAAGCTGCTGAAAAGTTAATATCAGAAGGATTTCAACCAGAAAACGATATTTACCTTTCATTTTCTGGTGATGAAGAAACAGATGGACCAAGTACAGATAGTATAGTGGATTTTCTGGAGAGTAAAGGTGTTAAGCCATTTATGGTACTGGATGAAGGTGGTGCTATTGTTGATGGTCCTATACCAGGTGTAAGTGGAAAATGTGCCCTAGTAGGTACTGGAGAAAAAGGTAAAATGCACATTAGATTATCTACAAAAAGTCAGGGAGGACATGCGTCTTCACCACCTTCGATGAGTCCTATTGGAAGGTTAGCTAGGAGTGTTATGAGAATTGAAAGTAAGCCATTTAAATTTTATTTGTCTGAACCAGTAAAAGATATGTTTAATATTTTAGGCCGCTACTCTACATTTGGATTAAGAATAATTTTTGCTAATTTAACATTCTTTAGTCCATTGCTAAATTTACTAACTAAAAAAACAGGAGGAGAATTAAATGCTCTATTTAGAACTACAGTAGCTTTTACTAAAATGAAAGCTAGCGATGCTGTAAATGTTTTTCCTCCATATGCTAGTGTTGAAGGTGATGTAAGGATAATGCAAGGAGATAATAAAGAATCTATAATAAATGGCTTGAAAAAACGTATTAGTGATGATCAAATATTAGTGGAAGCATTACAAGTTACTGAAGTAGCACCTTTTTCTAAAATCAATAAAGAGCCATGGAATATGCTTAAAGAAGGAATTAGGGAGGTATGGCCAGGTACTATAGTGTCTCCTTATTTGATGATAGCTTGTAGTGATTCTAGAAGCTATACGAAAATTAGTGAAAATGTTTTTCGATTTGCAGCCATGGAACTTGATTCTAACGAAAGAAAGCTAATACATGGTAATAATGAGAAAATTCCAATAGAAAAGGTAATAAAAGCAGTTAAGTTTTATATATGTATGATGAAAAAATGTTAGAAATGAGCACAAGAAGATTCTTGTGCTTTTTCAATTGAGGAAATTGCATAAAACACTCAACATCGAACATACTTTCTGGTATAATAATAAAGATGAGAAGTCAAGGTAATGCAATTAAATTATAACATTGAAATAACATTAAAAGACCTAATAAAAGATTTTGACCTTGTAGTAATTATGAAATTTCCTCAATAGAGAAATATAGTAAGAAGGAGAAATAAATATATGGTGATTAAAGATAACAAATATGGAAATGAAAGTCTTTCAACTTTAGAAGAAAAGGAAAAAGTTCGACTAAGACCAGGAGTTATATTTGGTTCTGATGGTCTAGAAGGAGCCAAGCACACATTAAGAGAAATAATTGGCAATTCAAGAGATGAGGCAGCTGAGGGATATGGTGATTTAATCGAAGTATTTAGATATAAGGATAAATCTATAGAAGTTAGAGATAGAGGTAGAGGTATTCCGATAGAATGGAATAGTAAAGAAGAAAAATATAATTGGGAAATAGTATTTACCATTCTATACGGTGGCGGAAAATACAATAATAACGGTGATAGTAATTATCAATTTAGTATAGGTTTAAATGGCTTAGGAACTGCTGCGACTCAGTTTGCTAGTGAATACATGAATGTTACTGTTTTTAGAGATAAACATAAATATGAATTGTACTTTAAAAAAGGAGATAATGTAACAGAGGATGAAAGGGGTTATATTAAAACTAAATGTAATTACGAACACACGGGAACTTACATACGGTGGAAACCAGATTTAGAGGTATTTAATGATATAAATATACCACTGGACTTTTACAAAGATATTCTTAGGCGGCAAGCAATTGTGAATAAAGGTATTACATTTAAATTATATGATGAAGAAAGTAATGAAACTTTTATATATTATTATAAAAATGGTATTGTAGATTATGTTAAAGAATTAAGTGGAGAGAAAGGATTTACTGATGTTAGATATTATGAAATGGAGACTAAAGGAAGAGATAGAGAAGACAAACCACAATATAAGGTAAAAATAGAGATTGCATTTTGTTTTAATAATGAAGTAAATTTATTAGAGTACTATCACAATAGTAGCTTTTTAGAACACGGTGGAAGTCCTGATGAAGCAGTTAAAAATGCTTTTAGATATGTTTTGGATCAAAAGATAAAAAGTGAAGGAAAGTATAGAAAGAACGAAAAAAGTATTAGCTTTTGTGATATCGAAGATAGTTTGATACTTATTTCAAATACGTATTCAACAATGACTTCTTATGAAAATCAAACAAAAAAAGCTATTACTAATAAGTTTATTAAAGATGCAATGAATGATTTTTTAAAGGAGAAGCTAGAAATTTACTTTATAGAAAATAAGATAGAAGCAGATAAAATAATCAATCAGGTATTAGTGAATAAGAGGAGCAGAGAAAAAGCAGAGAAGGCTAGAATTAATATAAGAAAACAGTTAAGCAAAGGTATAGATAATATTAACAATAAAGTAGAGAAATTTGTTGACTGTAGAAGCAAAGATGTAAGTAAAAGAGAATTGTTCATCGTTGAAGGTGATAGTGCACTAGGAAGTACTAAGATGGGTAGAGATGCTGAATTTCAAGCTATTATGCCTGTTAGGGGGAAGATACGAAACTGTTTAAAATCAGATTATGATAAGATCTTTAATGATGACTTAATAATTGACCTTTTAAAAGTATTAGGATGTGGAGTTGAAGTAAAAAGCAAACATAAGGATTTAGGTAATTTTGATTTAAATAAATTAAGGTGGAATAAGATAATAATTACTACTGATGCTGACGTTGATGGATTTCAAATTAGGACCCTAATAATGACTATGCTATATGTGTTGACACCAACATTAATAGAAAAGGGCTTTGTATATATTGCGGAATCTCCTTTATATGAGATAACTGACAGTAAAGACAACACTTATTTTGCTTATTCAGACAAGGAGAAAGATCTTATAATAAAAAAATTAAAAGGTAAATATCGTATTCAAAGAAGTAAAGGTTTAGGAGAAAACGAGCCAGAAATGATGTGGAAGACAACAATGTGTCCAGAAACTAGAAGATTAATACAGATTACACCAGACGATGCTGAAGAAACTAAGAAAATGTTTGATCTTTTCTTAGGAAATGACTTAAAAGGAAGAAAAAATTTTATTGCAGAATATGGACATGAGTATATAGATTTTGCAGATGTAATGTAATTGTACGTGAAAGGAGAAACAAATGAGTAAAGAATCATTAATCAAATTAGGAGTTATAGATGTTCTTAAACAAAATTATATGCCTTATTCTATGAGTGTTATTATGAGCAGAGCTTTACCTGAAATAGATGGTTTAAAACCATCTCATAGAAAATTATTGTATACAATGTATAAGATGGGACTTCTCAAAGGAAATAGAACTAAATCTGCTAATATAGTAGGAGCTACAATGAGATTAAATCCTCATGGAGACAATCCAATATATGAAACAATGGTTAGGTTAACGAGAGGTAATGAGTCTTTATTACTACCTTATATCGATAGTAAAGGCAATTTTGGTAAAGTTTATTCAAGGGATATGTCCTATGCTGCAGCTAGATATACAGAAGCAAAATTGGATAAAGTAGCAGAAGAACTTTTTAAAGATATTAACAAAAACACAGTGAATTTTGTACCAAATTATGATAATTCTACAGTAGAGCCTAAATTGCTTCCAACTACATTTCCAAATATACTTGTTAATCCTAATATAGGAATTGCAGTTGGTATGGCAAGTTCTATACCTTCTTTTAATTTAAAAGAGGTATGCCAAACTACGATAAAATATCTTCAAAGCAAAACTGGAAATATTGATTTACTGAAATGGCTACCTGCTCCAGATTTTTCAACTGGTGGAGAGATAATTTATAACAAAAAACAAATGGAAAAAATTTACCATACTGGAAGAGGTAGTTTTTATTTAAGGGGTAAATATAGATTTGATAAGAAAAATAATTGTATAGATATTTATGAAATTCCATATACAACAACAATAGAAGCTATTATAGAGAAGATAACCGAACTGGTAAAAAATGGTTTTATAAAAGATATTACAGATATAAGAGATGAAACAGATAAAAGTGGTTTGAAAATAACTATAGAATTGAAAAGAAATACTGACCCTGATAAACTAATGAAAATACTTTATAAGAAGACACCTCTTAAGGATAGCTTTTCGTGTAATTTTAATATTTTAGTTAATGGAAATCCTAAAGTTTTAGGAGTGAAAGGTATTTTACAAGAATGGACAGCTTTTAGAATAAGGTGTATCAATAGACAATTGAAATATGATATAGATAAAAAATCTCAAAATCTACATTTATTAAAAGGATTGAATAAGATACTTTTAGACATAGATAAGGCAGTTAAAATAGTGAAGGATACTAAGAAGGATAAGGATGTTGTAGCAAATTTAATGCAGGGTTTCGATATAGATGAAACACAAGCTGAGTTTATAGCTGATATAAAATTAAGAAATTTTAATCAAGAATATATACTTAATAAGACAAAAGATATTAAAAAACTTGAAAAAGAAATAAAACATCTTGAAGACATATTGAATAATGAAGAAAAGAAAAAAAACATAATCATCGAACAGTTAAAAGAAGTAATAAAAAAATACGGACAGGATAGAAAAACGGAATTAATTGACGAAGACCAAATTGAAGTTTTAACAAATGAACAATTGATAGAAGAATATAATGTTAGGATTTTCTTGACTAAAGAAGGATATTTAAAGAAAGTACCTGCTATATCTTTGAGAGGAGCTACTAAACAAAAGCTCAAGGATGGTGATTTAATTATTCAAGAGATAGATACTACAAATAAAGCTGAATTACTTTTATTTTCAAATAAACATACTGTATATAAAATAAAGATATACCAATTAGAAGATACAAAGACAAGTAATTTAGGTGATTATTTACCAAATGTATTAGGCTTAGATAATAATGAAAGGATTATCTATATTGTGGCTACTACCGATTTTAAAGGATATATGCTATTCTTTTATGACAATGGAAAGTGTGCAAAAGTTGAGATGTCAAGTTATAAGACAAAGACAAATAGAAGTAAATTAGCTAATGCATATTCTAATAAAGGAAGATTAGTATATTTAACTTATATTTGTGAAGATAGGGAATTTGTTGCTATTAGCAGTATTAAAAAAGTGTTAATTTTTAATACTAAACAGATTAATCCTAAAACTACTCGCAACACACAAGGAGTTCAGGTTTTAAAATCAAAAAAAGGAAGCACATTATCTCAAATAAAAGAATTACATGAAGTAGATTATGAAGATCTAGATTATTATAGAGGAAATATTCCTGCTATAGGTACTTACTTAAAAAAGGAAGATGATAAAGATAAAAGTGAGCAATTAGCTTTAATATAAATTATTGTATGTCCTATGAATGCTAATAGATTTAATAGAACTAAACAATTGAATAATACAGCTATGTAGTATAGAAGATAAGCCTTATAAGACTTAAGTCTTATAAGGCTTACTACTCTAAATTAAGGATAATATAAATTCTTTATATGAATTAATAAGTACTATAAAAATTGCAATAGGAACAATATACTTAATTAAAAATGCCCAGATATTTGCTAGTTTAAATCTTATTCCTGAACTTTCAATTTCTTTTATAGCCTCATCAGCCTTTAATACCCAACCAACAAAAATACAAAGTAAAAAACCACCTGTAGTGAGAAGAATATTAGATGTAAGTTTATCGTAAAAATCAAAGAAATTTAAACTTCCTATTACATTTAAATCTTTCCACATACCCATTGATAATGAAGCTGGTATTCCCATAATGAATATAATTAGACCTATTATAATAGTTGTTGGTATTCTTTTTTTGTTTTTTTCATCTACAAAATAGGATACAGATACTTCTAGCATAGATATTGATGATGTAAGAGCTGCAAAAACAACTAATAAAAAAAATACAAAGCAAAAAATACTTCCCATAGGCATAGAAGCAAATACTGCAGGCAATGTAATAAACATAAGACCTGGACCTTCACCGACTTCAAAACCTAGAGCAAAAACTGCAGGTATTGTTGCTATACCAGCTATTAAAGCAACAACTGTATCTAATATTGGTATTAAAGCAGCAGCATTTAATATATTGTCTTTCTTGCTTAAATAACTCCCATAGGTTACAATAACACCCATACCTATGCTTAAAGAAAAGAATAATTGACCAAGTGCATTTTTAGCAACATCCATAGTTATTTTAGAAAAATCTGGGACGAATAAAAACTTTATACCTTCAATACTTCCACTAAGAGTAATACTTCTCAATGAAATTATTATAAGCATTATTAGTAATGCAGGCATCATTATTTTTGAAGCCTTTTCTATCCCGTTACTTATGCCTTTTAATACTATAAGTACAGTTAATAACATGAAGATAAATTGATAAAAAATTAAATTGCCAGATGATGACATTAGATTAGAAAAGATTGTACCGTAATAATTAGGATCTCTAATATCTAGTGTACCCATTAATGCATTTTTTAAATAGTATATTACCCATCCTCCTACTGTTGAATAAAATGCTAATATAAAGAAACCACAAATAACTCCTAATGCACCAACAAATGACCATCTTTTGTCAATACTTTTGTAAGCTCCAAACACTGATAGTTGAGTTTTCCTACCTAAAGTAATAGCAGCTAACATAAGAGGGAAACCAATAAATATTAAGAACAATAAATATAAAGCTACAAATGCTCCACCACCATTTGTTCCTACACTATACGGAAATTTCCATATATTTCCTAATCCTATTGCTGAACCTGCAGTTGCTAAAATAAAACCTATTTTTGATGACCACTTATCTCTCATGAAAGACCTCCTTTATTTATAATAATTTATAAAAAAGCTTCGCCTCTATTAATAGAGGCGAAGCTAATTCGCGGTACCACTCTACTTTATCCTTTATTACTTACATAAATAATAAAATATTAAAGGATAATCTTTATTCTAGTCTGCATAATGCTAAACTATAGTCCTTATAAGGGGGACATACCTTTGCTCTTACTCGTTATACCTTTGGGAGCAAAAACTCAAGAGTGAACATACAC
This sequence comes from Brassicibacter thermophilus, assembly GCF_055378355.1. Taxonomy (NCBI): domain Bacteria; kingdom Bacillati; phylum Bacillota; class Tissierellia; order Tissierellales; family Thermohalobacteraceae; genus Brassicibacter; species Brassicibacter thermophilus. The sequence continues at coordinate 1,689,130 of NZ_AP042446.1, forward strand.
ATCAGCTTGTAAAACCGGCTCTCACCTTACCCGACTCTCTGTATTTATAGTTTTGATGCTTATATCTCTTTCATAGTTTTTATATATTTAATTTATAATTAACCTAATTTTTATTTACTAAATTCTTATATACTAAACGATTTATTTAATTATATTTGTAATATTATCGATTGTCAAGAATATTTATAAATTTTTTGTAATATTACTGACTAAAATAAAAAATAGAGAAGATGATCGATTAACTCCTATATGATAATTTTAGACTTTATTATAATAAAAAACACTAATATAATAAAGTCCTTAAAAATCATATAGAATTTTTCATCAATTGCATACAAACCTTGTTAGTATGCAATTGATTTTAGACTATAATACGAACTTTTTAAAGAACGTATATAAGTCTTAAGTTAATTATCATCTTCTCTACACTATTATTATTAACAATTTTATTGAAATTATACAAAACATTTATTGGAATATAATGTTAATTTATAATTTAAACAATGTATAATTAGATATACTTTTGACTATGTAATTTGTTTATTAAAATTTATTAAATTTTAATGAAACTGAGTAATAAAATAAACAATCATAACTTTAAAGTAATTATATGACTTTTTAAATCATTATTAAATTTGTAAGTTTTAATTGAAATTATGTAAAAATTTAGATAAAATAAATGTATAAATAATATCAAATTTTATAATATTATAGGAATTAGGGTGGTATTTGTTATTGAAGGGAGTATATGGAGGTGTTTGTTTTAGTAGGTGAATTAGTATCATCATTATTAGAAGGGTTAGTTATACTAATTATTTTTTCTTTATTAACTTACAACAAAACGTACATAATAGATAATAAATTAAAGTCAACATTATTTATTTTGTTATATACACTTTTTTCAGCCACAACTGTATTAAGTTTACATATTCTATTGCATATTATTGTATTATTACTTTTTACTGTATTTATTCTTGCTTTTTTTACTTCAACAAATCTTTCTACGTCTTTATTAATAACTATTATTTCAACAATTTATTTTTTTGCAACTGAAGGTTTTATATTAATTATAGTTGCAATGATTTTAAAAACTGATATCAAAACTTTAATAAAAGAACCTACTTTGTATTTAATACTTAAATTTATAAGTATAATATCACAAATAATATTACTTAAAGTGTTGTGCAAACTAAAATTTCCAGTTATAAAAAAATTTTCTTATGATTATGAAAACTATTCTATTTATTATAATAGCATAGGAGTTTTTTTAATTGCTATTTGTATTGGAATTATTATTTATATTCCTCAGAATGCAAGTAATTTATTTTTATACAAAATTTTATTATTTTTAATTTTCATTATTTATTTGTTTGTTGGGATTGTTGATTTAAAAGAAAAAAATAAATTAGTTAAAGATAGTAATAAATTAAAATTGGAGAAAGAATATGTAAGCAACTTAGAAAACACGATTAATATTATTAGAAGAGAAAAGCACGATTTTGCTAATCACATAAATACTATATATGCGATGTGTGTTTTAAATAAACCAAATACAATTGAAAGAATTAAAAATTATTTAGAAAACATATCTAATAATTTAAAGGCATCTTACAGTTTTTTTGAAACAGGAAATGATTATATTGATGGATTATTAGCAGTTAAAAGTAATTTTACATTTGAAAATGATATTGTTTTAGATGTTGACTTTGAGGATCCTTTATCATGTTTAGATATAGAAGACAATGATTTAGTTAGAATTATAAGTAATATAGTAGACAATGCTTTCGAAGCAGTATTGTCTAAAAAAAATAAAGAATATAATGTTGTTTCTATATCGTCGTATATAGAGGATGATAAATATTATATATCAATTTCAAACAATGGTCCACAAATACCACCTGAGTTGATTGACAGAATATTTGATAATGGATTTTCTACTAAATCTATGAGAAAAGAAAAAAATCATGGCTATGGGTTATTTACTGTTAAGAGGTTAGTAAATAAGTATAATGGAAAAATAAATGTTTATAGTACAAGTGAAGAAACAGAATTTTTAATAACTTTTCCTATTGGAAAACAAAAAAAAGCAAAAAAAATATCCGGTTAAATCCGGATATTTACATATCTGGGGTGATTCTTCTTAGTATTTCTCTAATTTCATCATCAAAGTTTGATACAGGACTGCCATCTTGAATATCTCTTGACATATTTCTTATTCTAGTATACAAGTCTGCATCTGCAGTTATTGACACTTTTTCGACTTCTTTATCAGTATTTATAGCAGTTTTTCTGATTTCTTCTTTTAAATCATCTGTAATTTTTCCTTCTAGATTATTATTTATGTCTACTCCAATTATTGCAGTATTTCCTGTTATTACTACTGTTGCATTATTAACATTTTCAAGATTTTCTACATTATCAGCAATTTTTCTAGCTCTAGTAGCCATATCATTAGTTGAATTATTATTTTCTATTTCAGTATTATCATTTGGTTTTCTTAGAGTATAATTTTAGTAGGCAAAAACAACAAAAATGAAAAAGATGCCCGAAAGCACCTTTAACATATATGAATCATCCAATATAATAGTAATTAATAAGAAAACTATAAAAGGGATGATTACATGTATAATATAAGTTTAGATGAAAAAGAAATTAATTTCAAGAACTTAGAGAAAATTATATATAAGCTTGTATGCCGACAGGCATGTGAAATGCTCGTAGAGCTATTAGAAAAATTAGATAATAAATTAATGAAAGAAAGAGATAAAGAAGAATATAGAAATAAAGGATTAAAGAAAACTACCATAAAAACAATAATGGGCGAAATTGAATATAAACGTAGAATATATCAATATACTACACAAGAGGGTAAAAGAGGTTACAAATGCCTTTTAGATGAATACTTAAAAATGGAAACCATAGGACATATATCTACAAATCTAGTAGAAAAAATAGTAGATCTAGCAACAGATGAATCATATAGAAAAACAGCAAATAAAATAACAGAAATGACAAACCAAAGTATAAGTCATTCAGCAGCTTGGAACATAATACAAAACTTAGGAGAACAACTAAAACAAAAAGAAAAACACGAAATAAAATTAAACAACGAAGAAAAATTACAAGGCAAAAAAGAAACAAAAATATTGTTTGAAGAAATGGATGGAGTGTGGATAAATATCCAAGGTAAAGATAAAAAGACTAAGGGAAAAGAGAAAAAAGAACTAAAATTAGGAATTTTTTATGAAGGCTGGGAGAAGAAGCATGAGAAAAAAGATAGATATGTACTAAAGAACAAAAAAGCATATGCAAGCTTTGGAAGTAGTAAAGAATTTAGAAAACTAAGACAAGCCAAAATAGCGAAACAATATAATACTGACGAAATAGAAACAAAAATAGTAAATGGAGATGGAGCAAACTGGATAAAAGAAGTTATAAAAGAAGACAATTCACACTTTCAATTAGATCCATTTCATAGAAATCAAGCAGTACTTAAGAACATAGAAGATAAGAAAAAGGCAAAAGAAATAATAAAGAAACTAAGCAATGGTAACATAGAAGAAGGATTAGAAATGATAACAAAACTAATGATAGAAAACAATGATAATCAAAAGAAAATGAAGAAATTACAGGCACTATATAATTACCTAGTAAACAACAAAGAAGGGATAGTGCTCTACAAACTTCGCCCAGACATAAATATGCCGCAACCACCAGAAGGAATTAAATATAGAAATCTAGGAACAATGGAACATAGCATATGTGATATATTAGCACAAAGGATGAAAGGGAATAAAACAAGTTGGTCAATACAAGGAGCCAGTAACTTAGCCAAGATACTAGCAGAAAAAGCAAGCAAAGAATTAGCAACAACAATAAAATCACTACTGAACAAAGAAATAAAAGAAGAAAAGCTTGAAGAAATAATAGAAAAAGTAGGATTAACAGCAGCAGAAGTAAATAAAAAGCCAAAGAAAAGCAAGATATACAAACACAAAAGAGCAAGCATGCCATTTAGTCAATGTTCAGTAACTAACGGAAGAAAAGCCATAAAGGACATGTTAGGTTGCAAATGTGCAAGTCAAATGAACCTAAGTTTTTAATATCTAATATATTATATAACTTAAAAGAATAAGCTAACATACGATACCTATGCTCTAATATAAGCCTAAAAAAATACAACATAATAGAGCATTAATACTGATGAATAAATAGAATTAGACCTAAAAATAGGGCTCTCAGACTTATTGTTATTCTATAATCATAAGTCTAGTATTATAGAATAACAATTTTGAAATCATTGTAAAGTATATGTAAATTTATTTTTAAAATTGTAGAAAGTATAAATAGAATACTCTTGCCCTATCGGGCATAAAAACATAATTAAAACAGCAAAATTGGATGATTAAATTTAAAAATAATAATTTTGCCAACTTTTACTTGACAGTATCTTTGGTTTTTGTGATGCTTGACATCCAATTAATCCAAAAGATATAGTTAATAAAAGCACAGCTATAATAGAACAAAACTTAAAACTTTTTTTCATTGTTAACACCTCCAATTTTATTGTGTACTTAATTATTGTTTTTATGATAAAATTTAAATGTTATTGGTGATTAAAAATGATATTATATATAATTATAGGATATATAGTCATTATATAATAAATGTAAAGGTGATGTATTATGAAAAAAATTAGAATAATTAAAGTAAAAAAGAAATATTTAACATTAATGGTTTTAATTTTAATATTTTCAGTTGTAATTATTAAAATAAAAAATAATCAATCTTTAAATACTAACTCTTTTAGTTTTTCAGATGAAGTTATTGTTATAGATCCAGGACATGGAGGCATTGATGGAGGGACTTCAGATTCAGAAGGATATTTAGAAAAAGATATCAATTTATCAGTAGCCTTAAAACTTAAGAAATATCTAAATGATAATGGAATATCTGTTATCATGACTAGGGATAAAGATATGTCTTTAGAAAAAAAAAGTAATTTAGATGCATCAAGACATTTAAGAGATTTAGATGCTAGAAAATCAATAATTAATAGTAATGATTTAATTAAAGTTTTTGTTAGTATACATGTTAATTCTAATACAAGTAAAAAACCTAGAGGAATCGAAATATATCACTATCCGACGTCTGGAGAAAGTAAATATATTGCAGAAATGTTGAAAGAGAAAATCGATAAAGTTGTGTATAATGATTATTTACATTACGAGGATTTACGTTGTAAAATTGTGCCTGAAAATTTCTTTATTTTAAGAGAAACTAATAAACCAGGCGTTTTGGTAGAAATAGGATATATATCAAATGATATTGATAACAAATTACTAAAAAATGACTCTTATCAAAACAAGGTTGCTAAAGCTATAGGAGAAAGTTTGATAGAATATTTAAATGAATAATAATTATCATAATGAATTTTATCATAATTGATAAATAAAAATAAATTAAATAATTATGGTAAGATATAGCAAAAAAAATTAATATTTTATATAATTAATATGGAACTTTTTAAAAATAATATCGTCTAATAATTGTAATACATAAAAAAAGGGGTGATAAAGGTTGTCGTTAATTGAACTAAAAGAGATAAAAAAGTATTATAAAAATGGTCAAATTAAAGTTAAAGCATTGGATGATATAAGCTTGAACATTGAAGACAAAGAATTTGTTTCTATAATGGGGCCATCTGGTTCTGGCAAGTCCACATTATTAAATTTAATAGGTTGTCTAGATCTTCCTACATCAGGTACATATCAGCTTGCTGGAAAGAGAGTTGAAAAAATGAAAGACTGGGAATTATCAGAAATTAGAAATGAATTTATTGGGTTTGTTTTCCAGAAATTTCATTTATTACCAAATTTGAATGCTATGGAAAATGTAGAACTTCCCCTTGTTTATAGAGGTATGAGAGGTAAAGATAGACGAAAAAGAGCTGAAGCAGCATTAGAGTCTGTAGGTTTAAAAGAAAGAATGCATCATTTACCATCTCAACTTTCTGGTGGAGAACAGCAAAGAGTGGCTATAGCGAGGGCTATAGCAGGAAATCCATCATTAATCCTTGCTGATGAACCTACTGGAGCCTTGGATACAAATTCTGGTAATAATATAATGTCTATTTTTCAAAAGCTTAATAAGGATTTAGGAATTACTATAGTTCAAGTTACTCATGAAAGAGAGATAGCTTTATATGGTCAAAAAATTTACCATGTTAGAGATGGTAAAATGGAAAAAGTTGAAATCGTAGAAAACAAATAATATTATAGCAAAATTATAGAATTAATATTAATTAATAATTTGGAGGTGCATAAAATGACACAACGTGTCTTAACTATAATTTTAATATTAGCGGTAGTTTTTTTGGCGGTTTTTATGCGTATAATGAATTGATGCCTGAAAAAGTTGAAGAGACAAAGGGACCTACATATGTAACTCATAAAGTGGAAAAAGGTGATATTTCAGTAGGAGTAGATGTTTCTGGAAGATTAGAAGGATCTTGGTCTAGAGAAGGTATGATTAGAGCACCTGAAAACAAATATTATGATATTCCTTCTTTTCAATACATAATAGATGAGGTATTAGTAAAACAAGGAGATACAGTAAAGAAAGGACAAACACTAATCAAGTTAAAAGCTCCTGATTTACTAACTAAAATAGAAGAGACAAGAGAAAAGTTAGAAATAAAAGAGCAAGATTTATCAGATATAACTGGAGTTCCAGTAGATAAGTTAGATAGTGTAAATCCTGCAAAAGGCGTAACTATAAAAGCAGATATTAGTGGAAAAATCACTAATTTGAATGTAAAAGAAGGAGATGAGAAAAAATCAGGCGATTTAATATGCAAGGTAGTAGACGATTCTAAATTTAAAATAAGAGCAAAACTAACTCCATCAGAAGTTAAATTAGTAAAAGTAGGTCAAAAAGTTATGTTGAGTTTTTCAAATTTTGATGGTTTTACTGAAGCGACAATTACTGATATTAATGAAAATCCAACACCTGATATTGATGAAAATGGTAATGCAAGAGGATTTGTGCATTGGATAACAATCGAAGGAGAAAATCCAGGTTTAGTTCAACCGGGTATGGAAGTTAGAATAGGATTATCTAATGATGAAAGTAATACAAACATAAATTTCTTTGTAAACAATGCAGTTGTTGAAGAATTTGTAAAAGAAACAAGAATAATTAATAGAATAGATGGAATAATTACGGAAGTATTAGTACATAATATGGAATCTGTTAAGGAAGGCGCACCAATAGTTACATTGGCTGGATCAGATACTCAAGATAAAATTCAAGAAAAAATTGATGAAATTAAACAATTGAGATCAAGTCTTGAAAATATGGAATCTATGTTGGATGAATTAGAAATCAAAGCAGGTATCGACGGAGTTATTGGATATATTAATTCTGAAATAGGTGATTCTGTTGATGCAGGAAGATATCTTGGAGAAATAATTAATACGAATGAAATGTCGATGAGTGTTATGGTAGATGATAGAGACCTAATATATGTTCATGAAGATGCAGAAGTTAAAGTGACTGTAGATGCACTTCCTGGTGAAGTTCTTGAAGGTAAGGTGCTATATGTTGATACATGGGGACGTGAAGTAAATGGAATAACTAAATACCAAGTAGGTATAGAAGTAAAAGGAAATTCAAAATTAAAACGTGGTATGCAGGCAAAAGGGCGCATTGAGGCAGGTAGTGCAGAAGATGTATTACTTGTACCAATAGATGCTATATATGAAGAAGATGGAAAAGCTAAAGTAGAAATATTAAATTCTGATGGAACTACGAAAGAAGTTACTCTTGAATTAGGGCTTATGAATGACCGCTATGCAGAAGTTAAAAGTGGACTTAAAGAAGGAGATTTGGTTGTTTTGGGTAGCAGTGAAGACATATTGCCAAGTCAAAGTATAAAATCAAATGATACTATTTTACCAGATAACGAGGATAATAGTGATACAGGCAATGGAGAGGGTAACACAGATAACAATAACAACTAATAGGGGGATGGTTAAATGGCTGGTAAAAAGCGATTTTACTCCTTATTCACAAGATGGTGGTTTACAGCGAAAATGGCTGCTCATGGTGTATTATCTAACCCTTTAAGATCCGCTTTAACAATTTTAGGGGTTGCCATAGGAGTAGCTTCTGTAGTAAGTCTTATGGGAATAGGAGAAGGAGCAAGGCAAGCAGTAGTAGAACAGTTTAAAAGTTTAGGAATGAATGTCATAACTATCAAGGCTCATGATCCTTCTGTTGAATTCTATCCTGAAGAAGCAGCAGATTTAGTTGATAGAGTCAAAGGATTAGAAATGGCTAGTCCTGTTGTTCAAACTAAAGCTTTGATGAACTGGCGAAGAGCTAGTGGAAATGTTAAAATCATAGGGGTAAATGAAAAGTTTCCTGAAATAAGAGACCATGAACTAATATCAGGAAAATTCTTTACAAAATGGCATGTAGAGCAGAGATCTAAAGTAGCAGTTTTGGGATACAATATTGGGAAAGGACTTATGAATGGACGGTCACCAGTAGGGAGATATATTTCACTTAATGGGGATAGTTATAGGATAGTTGGAGTTTTAGCTCAAAAAGGTAGTGGTAATGCTGATGATATAGATGAAAAAATTATAATACCTTATACTTCAGCACTTAAAATTGCAGAAAAAATAACTGTTGATGAGATATGGGTTAAAGCTGCTTCTAAAGAAGAAGCTGACTTGGTTGTAGTACAACTAGGCAGAATATTTAGAAGAAAACTTGGTTTAATTCCAGGGCCTCCACTACCTACTGCAGTAGTATCAGATGAAAATGGTGCTGAAGGAGAAAGCGTTGAAAAAGTAAAAGCAGAAATGGCTGAATCAGAATCTCAAGAAGATAGTAAACCTGAAATTCCAGGATTAGGAGAAGATTTAATAACTATTACTAGTTTAAATCAGCTTGTAGAAGAAGCTGATAATGCAAATAGAATAATGACTTTGTTATTAGGAGGAATAGCAGCAGTTTCACTACTTGTAGGTGGACTAGGTATTATGAATATAATGCTTGTAGCAGTAACAGAAAGAACAGAGGAAATTGGAGTAAGAAGAGCATTAGGAGCTAAACAAGGAGATTTATTATTTCAATTTATTTTAGAAGCATTATATGTTAGTGTAATAGGTGCATTGGTAGGTATAGTTGCTGGCATATTAGGAATGAATGTATTTAAAAACCATGGTTTTGAAACTGCTGTAAATATACAATCAATAAAAATTGCAACTGTTGTAGCATTATCATCCGGACTTTTATTTGGAGTATATCCAGCAATATCAGCGTCTTCTTTACCACCTGTTGAGGCATTAAGAAGACAATGATAAAAATCGTCAATTTATCGTGGATATAAGATAAATTGACGATTTTTTCATTTGAGGAAATTATGTAATATTATAATTTATTAAGTTTAACTTTTATCTTTTAGTAATCTTGTAGTAATTATGTTATTTCCTTAATTGAAATTATTATACTTAATTTACCATAAAAATTAAGTATAACAATATAGTATAATGAAATTATGTTTTAACTTATATTTTGATTTTTTAAAAACTAGATTTGTATTTGGTTTTATTTAGTAATAAATTTGGAAAATTAAATAAATTATCTTATTATGCATTATTAATAGAAAAAAATGGATATTTTGCAAAAAATATTACTTAAAAGAAGGATATTAAATAAATAAAGAGAATATTAAATAAATAAAGAAAAAGAAGGTGAAGGAATGAAAGAAGTAAATAGACCTAAATTAGGTGACCTTTTACTTTCTGTAGGAATGATAACTAAGGAGCAGCTAAGTTATGCTCTTGAGCAACAAAAAAAGAGTGGACGGAAGATTGGAGAGACCTTAGTAGAGGCTGGCTATGTATCTGAAATTGATATTATCCAAGCATTAGAATTTCAGCTTGGAATACCTCATGTTGATTTAGACAAGTTTTTTATAGACCCAGAAATACCTCAACTGATAAGTGAAAACTTAGCAAGAAGGCACATTATAATTCCTATCGATAAAAAAAATGGTAAACTTGTGTTAGCTATGGCTGACCCTTTAAACATATTTGCGATTGATGACGTAAATATGTCCACTAATATGGAAGTTGAACCAGTAATATCTACTAAACAAAAAATATTATCTCTAATAGACCAATATTATGGTAAACAAAGTGCTGAAAAAGCTATAGAAGATTTTAAAAAGCAATACCATGTAGATAATATTGAAAATATAGATGAAGAAGTATTAAATCAGATAAACAATGCACCTGTTGTAAGATTAGTTAACTCTATTATAACTCAAGGTGTAAAGTCAAGAGCTAGTGATATACATATAGAGCCTTTTGAAGATATAGTAAGGATTAGATTCCGTATAGATGGCGAACTTAATGAAATAATGAAAACTGCTAAATCTACTCATTCTGCTATATCTACAAGAATAAAGATAATGTCAAAGATGAATATTGCAGAAAAGAGAATACCCCAGGATGGTAGAGTAGAAATGAATATAGATGGTAGAGATATTGATTTAAGAATATCTACTTTGCCTACTGTATATGGCGAAAAGATAGTAATGAGAATTTTAGATAGAAGTAGCTTTCTTATTAGTAAAAATAATTTAGGGTTTACTGATGAAAATCTAATGAGGTTTGAAAATATCATAAGGAATCCAAGTGGAATACTATTAGTAACTGGACCGACTGGTAGTGGAAAAACCACAACTCTTTATGCAATATTAAATGAACTAAATAAAATTAATAAGAATATAATTACTGTTGAAGATCCTGTAGAATACAGATTAGAGGGAATAAATCAAACTCAAGTAAATGTAAAAGCAGGATTTACATTTGCTACAGGATTAAGATCAATACTTAGACAAGACCCAGATATTATTATGGTGGGAGAAATAAGAGATGCCGAAACTGCTCATATTGCAGTAAGAGCAGCTATAACTGGTCATTTAGTTATAAGTACTTTACATACTAATGATGCTCCGTCTACTATTACTAGATTGTTGGACATGGGTATAGAGCCATATTTAATTTCTGATTCGTTAATTGGTGTTGTAGCTCAAAGATTAGTAAGAAGGATATGTCCTAACTGCAAAACTGAGTATTTACCTTCGGAAGATGAAAGAAATATATTAGGCATTAATGATGTAAGTACAAAGCTATATAAGGGTAAAGGTTGTAATCAATGTAATCATACTGGGTACAAAGGCAGAATAGCTATTCATGAAGTTATGCCGATTACCAAAGAAATTAAAAAACTTATAAGTAAAAAAAGTGGTATTGAGGAATTGAGAAAAGAAGCAATTTCAGAGGGTATGAAAGTCCTTATGGAAAATGGAAAATATTTGATACTGAAAGGTATTACAACATATGAAGAAATAATGCGTGCAACATATACAATTGATTAGGTGGTGTTTTGATGGATATATTAGCATTATTAGAAAGAACAGTAGAGCTAAAAGCTTCTGATTTACATATTACAGTTGGGTATCCTCCTGTAGTAAGAATAAATGGAGAATTAAAAAAAATAGAAAAAGAAAGTTTAACCCCTAGTGATAATTTAGCTTTAGTTAAGGAAATATTAGATGAAGAGAAATTTAATAAACTTGAAGAAGTTGGAGAACTAGATTTTTCTATGTCTGTTAGTGGACTTGGAAGATTTAGGATAAACATATATAAACAAAGAGGAACTTATGGAATGGCAATTAGATCTGTTCCATTAAAAGTACCAAGTTTAGATGATTTAGGTCTTCCAAGTATAATTGGTGAACTTGCCATGAAACAGAGAGGCTTGGTGCTTATAACTGGTGCTACTGGAAGTGGTAAATCTACTACTCTTGCAGCTATGATAGATAAGATAAATGAAGAAAAAAGTTGTCATATCTTAACTTTAGAGGATCCTATAGAATACCTTCATAAGCATAAGAAAAGCCTAGTTAATCAAAGAGAAATAGGAAGTGATAGTAAATCTTTTTCAAATGCACTTAGAGCAGCACTAAGACAAGACCCAGATGTAATTTTAGTTGGAGAGATGAGAGACTTAGAAACAATGCGAATAGCTTTAACTGCTGCAGAAACGGGGCACCTTGTACTTTCTACTTTGCACACTATTGGTGCTGCAAATACTGTAGATAGAATAATAGATGTTTTTCCTACTCATCAAAGGCAGCAAGTTATTATGCAATTATCAACTGTACTACAAGGAGTCGTTTCACAGCAGCTTCTTCCAAGTGCAGACGGAAGAGGAAGAGTGTTAGCATTAGAAATCATGATAGCAAATACAGCTATTAGAAATTTAATAAGGGAAGGTAAAACTCACCAAATTCAAACTGCTATTCAAACAGGCGGAAAATATAAAATGCAAACTATGGATAACTCTATATGTCAACTTTATAAAAAAGGAGCTATTTCATTAGAAACTGCCATTACATATTCTATAGATAAAGAATATGTAAAAAGAACAATTGGTGTATTTTAAGAGGTGAGCATATGCCAAATTACGCATATATTGCTATAAAGTCTAATGGAGAGAGAGTAACTGGAAATTATGATGCTAAATCTGAAGATGAAGTATTATCTATGATAAGGAATAAAAATTACTATCCAGTTGAAATAAAAGAAAAAATAGAAGGCAAGAACGTAAGTAGTATTAGTCTAAAAAATAAGATTAAAACTAAGGATTTAGCTGTTTTTTGTAGACAATTTTATTCTATGTTAAAATCTGGAATATCCATAGTAAATTGTATTGACATACTTAGACGGCAGACTGAAAAAAAGTTAATGAAAGAAGTTCTTGAGGATATATATGAAAATCTTCAAAAGGGATTTACTTTTTCAGAATCTTTGAAAAATCACAAAGATGTTTTTCCAAGATTATTGATAAACATGGTTGAAGCTGGTGAAGTCAGTGGTACCTTAGATATAATAATGGATAGGATGGCAAATCATTATGAAAAAGAAAATAAGATAAATAATAAGATAAAGAGTGCTATGATATATCCTATAATATTGAGCATAGTAGCAATTGTTGTAGTTATTTTTCTATTGGTAGTAGTTATGCCGACATTTATTGGAATGTTTGAAAGTAGTGGTACTGAATTACCTAAACCTACTAGAGCACTTTTAGCTATAAGTGACTTTTTGAAGGGATATTGGCATATATTTATCCTTATTGTTGTTGGGGCTGTTTATGGTATTAAAGCATATTTTAAAAGTGAAAAAGGAAACATTATACTTGATAAGAATAAACTCAATATACCAATTATAAAAAATACAAATATAAAGATCATAACTTTAAGATTTACTAGAACATTATCTACATTATTAAATAGTGGTATACCCCTTTTAGATGCATTAGACATAGTATCAAAGGTAGTGGGTAATAACTTTGTCGCAAAAAATATACTTGCTTCAAAAGAAGAAGTAAGAAAAGGAAAAGGTTTAGCTGAACCTTTGAACAATATTGGGATTTTTCCTCCTATGGTTGTGTCTATGATAAAAATAGGGGAAGAATCAGGTACGCTTGATGAAATATTGGACAAGACTGCAGATTTTTATGAAGAAGAGGTAGAATCATCTTTGCAGAGATTGACAACTATGCTTGAACCTATTATGATTGTATTTATGGCCTTAATAATTGGGTTTATAGTCATAGCTATGGCGATGCCAATGTTTGATATGGTGAATACTGTGAGTTATTAAGGTAATGCTTGAATAAGTTGCGATGAAAGTTGATTTTCCAAGGCATTGTAATTAAACAGTTTTGCTTTTTAAAACTTAGCTGACATTGAAAGGAGGTGAGAAAGATGATAATGGCTATAAGTAAAAAATTAAAGAATAATAAAGGTTTTACACTAGTTGAGCTAATAGTAGTTATTGCAGTATTAGGTATATTAGCAGCAATAGCAGTGCCAAGATTAAGTGGAGTTACAAAAGATGCAGCTGAAAAAGCTGATTATATTGCAGCAGCTAATGTAGGTAGGGCTGCAGAAGCATATGTGCAGATGAATGGTATTGATTTTGATGATGGAGAAACAGAAAAAGAGATAACTAGTAATATTGTTGATAATTACGTTGATAGTAATGATTTAGTAGCTCAAGTAGAAGATAATAGTGGTAATAATTATGAATTTTTTGTATTTGCGTTAAGAAATTCAGAAGACATAATTACTATTGAAGTATATCGTGGTACTGATAGCGATAAAAAAAATGAACTTCTTTATAGAACAGGCGAAGACAAAATCAACAACTAAATCAAAAAGAGTGATATTATGATTTACTTAATTATACTTTTTTCTCTTATAATAGGTTCATTTTTAAATGTGTGTATTTACCGCATACCTAGGGGAGAGTCAATTGTATATCCGCCTTCTCACTGTACTAAATGTGGGACAAGGCTTAAAGCTTATGACCTTATCCCTATTGTAAGTTATATTATTAATAGGGGAAAATGCAGATACTGTGGGGAGGGCATATCCCCTCAGTATCCAATGGTTGAGTTTTTAAATGTGGTTTTATATATATTGTTGTATTTAAGATTTGGTTTTAATATATTATTTTTTAAGTATGCTTTACTTTCAAGTATACTAATCGTTGTTGCTTTCATTGATTATTATTATAGTATAATACCAAATAAAATATTATTATTTGGTATTATTGCCACAATTTCATTAAATATATTATATAATTTTCCAAGTAGCTTTTTAAATGGGGCTTTAGGACTAATAATTGGTGGTGGTATATTTTTTATTATAGCTTTGATAACAAAGGGTGCTATGGGTGGTGGAGATATTAAGCTTATGGGTATGCTGGGATTTTCTTTAGGTTGGAAATATATTATACTAATTACATTTTTATCTTTCATCATTGGTGCTTTTATTTCTATTATATTGATAATTCTCAAAATTAAAAGTAGAAAAGATTATATTCCATTTGCTCCCTTTATATTTTTAGCTACAGTTATATCGATTTTTTTCGGTTCTCAGATAATTCAATGGTATTGGTTTTTATTTAGTTAAATTATAGTACAAACATATTTACAAAGGGTGGTTACGTGTTTAGCAATAATATACTATCTATAGATTTAGGAAGTAAATATATAAAAATTGCAAGAGGTCAAAAACTACGTTCGTTTACTACTATTAATAAGTTAATAGTTATCCCAACTCCTAAAAATTCTATTGAAGATGGAAAAATATTAAATTTAGACAATATTAAAACTTCTATAAAAAATGCTTTAGACTCGGAGAAAATTCATGGAGATAAAGTTGTATTCACTTTAAAAAGTACTTCAGTTATCATTAGAGATGTGATTTTACCACATGCAAAGGAAGAAGATCTTAAATCTATGGTAAAATATGAAATAAGTAATTATTTACCAATAGATTTGGATGATTATGTTATAGAGTATAAGACATTAGAATGCGTAGAAGAAGATCAACTCAAAAAAGATAAGATTTTAGTTGCTGCACTTCCAAGGTCAATTGTTGATAATTATTTAAAATTAGCTTATGAATTAAAACTTAAGCCATATAAATTAGACCTTAGTTTTAATTCTATGTCTGCTTGTTTTGATAATGACGGTAACACTATTGCTGTAATAGACTTAGGTTATAAATATATTGAAATTACTATTATTTCAAATGGTAATACAGAGTTTTCAAGAATTATTAATCATGGATCAAGAGAATTAGATTTAAGCATTGCGAACTATTTTAATCTTACATTAGAAGAAGCCGAAAGAATAAGAAAAGAGTACTCCATGAAGGAAAATGAAAGTAGAAATAATGCTGCAATGTTAAAAAATGCTATAGAAGAAATATTAATAACTTGGATAGAAGAAATTAATATAATGTTTAAATTTTATAAAAGTAGAAATACAAACAATAAAATAGATACTGTGTATATATATGGCGGTGGTGCTAAACTAGAAGGAATATGTGAGTATTTTAGCGACTACTTTGAAATTCCTGCTTTTAAAATAAAAGATATAACTGGTTTAAGAAATGCAAAAGGCATAAAAATAGATTATGATCTGTTTTTAAATTGTATTGGTGGTATTATGAAATCATAGGCAGGTGATGGCATGAAAGATATAAACTTTTTTTCTTCTTATATTGATGTGCAAAAAAATTCAAAAAAAAATTCATTATTTTGGGGAGTTTTAATTGCATTTATATTAATTTTTACAATAGGTTTTTATAGCTGGTACTATTTAACCAGTAAATATCTTAGTGATGAAATAGATGAACTAGATAATTTTATAAATTCTGAAGAAACAATTAAAAACATTAATGAAATAAATACTTTACAAAATAAATATAAACTTTTGAATGAGTATTACGACATTGTAAAAATAATAGATAATAATATTTATTCTAAAGATATAATAAATGAACAATTTTTAGCAAATATTTCTAGACAAGTACCAGATGATACTTATTTTACAGCTATTTCTATTACTCAAGAGGAAATGCAAATACAAGGTATATCAAAGAATAGAACTTCAGTTGCTGAACTTGAATATAATCTTAAGTTATTAAATAATATAAAAGAAGTTCACGTTTCAAATATATCTGGAAATTTAGAAGAAAATAATGGATATGTATTTTCTATGACATGCTTACTAGAGGGTGACAAAAATGAAGTTAACTGAGAGAGAAAAAAAATTAATTATTGTATTAATAATACTAATAGCAACTATTGTTTATTATAGATTTATTTTACAGCCACCTTTAAATAAGTTAAAGATATTGAATGAAACTAAAAATGATAAAAGATTAAAAGCAGAACAGATAAAGAGCCAAATAAAGTTGAAAGAAAAAGTAAATGATGAATACAAAATTCTTGGATATAAAATAAATAATATTTCATCTAGATATTTTTCTGAGATAAACCAAGAAAATATAATACTTATTATCGATAATGTATTAAAACAGTCTGGCATACGTGAAAGTTCAATTTCTTTTTCAGATATAAGTATAAAAGATTTAAACTCTGACGAAGAAACGGATAATGAAGAAACAACATTGCATGAATTAGCACGGGAAATTAACAATGATGTTTTGGAATTAGAAAAAGAAAGTGATAAAGATACGGAAAAAAATATAAATGAAAATTCTCAAGTGGAAGGAATGACTGCTGTTATTAACTATGAAGGTAGTTATAATCAACTTTTGAAATTTATATCTCTCATTGAACACAATGAAAAAAAAATAGTAATTAACATGATAAATGCAGTCATGAATGAAGGAGTATTACAAGGTAGTATTATATTAGAATTTCATGCAATACCTAGTTTGATTAATGCAAATGAAGAAAAATATAATTGGGATTTTTATAATAATTATGGAAAATATAACCCATTTTCTATTATTTCAGATTTGAGTGAAAGTACAACTAAAGAAGAAAACCTAGTTAGAACTCAGTCAGATTTTATAATGATTGTAAAACCACTAAGTTCAGATTTGCCTGCTCTTACGTTAGGTAAAAACAAAGATAGAATAGGTGAAACAAGTATTTATGCTGATAATAGTGGAATTGAAGACATTAATATTTATTTTTTAGAAAAAGATGGGAAACTGTACTATAAATACAAGTCAGAAAAATATTCATATCCTAAGGATTTTAATAAATGGGTTGAGTTTATACCTTATAGTGACAACATTAATATAAAAGTTTATAGCGAAAAAAGAAATTCTCTTGAAGATGTATCAGGGGTTAATATGATTATTAATAATGATACTAACTATAAAGTAGTGGTGACCATTGCAAATGATGATATTGAAAGACCTAGGGTTCATATACAGAAAGAAAAAGGTAAAATTGAAGTAGTAAATAATTGACAAATTGGAGTGAGTGATATGATAAAATTTAATAATAATCGTGGACTTACTCTAATAGAGCTAATTGTTACCTTGGGTATATTAGGAATAATTATAACTCCCCTATCTGCATTATTTATAAATTCTGCTAAATATAGTAGGTTTGCAGAGGATAAATTAAAAGCTACATCAATAGCTCAAGAGTATATGGAAAAAATTAAATCACAAGATATAGTAAATGAAGGAGAAAAAAGAGAAACAAGAGGAAATTTTGAAGTAATAATTAATATTGATGATGATTCGAGATACAGATTTTTAAATCTTGTCGAAGATGAACCGATTAGAGAAAGTAAGGACAATATAAAATATAATTTTACTGTAAAAGTTGGTAATGAAGATAGTATAGTAATTTTTGATGAGAACAATAGCTTATTATTTAATTATATCCTACCACTGAAAAATCTCCAAAAAGAAGATATTAAGGTACATATTGATAAATATCAGAATAAAATTGTTTTTAAGTTATTTATTGAAGATATATTAGATCAATTATTTGAAAAGCAAATAAATGATGAAAATACTAAAATAAGTATAGAAATATATGATAAAAATTTCATTATTGAAGCAGAAAATTATTCTGATAAAGATTTGAATATATATCTTAATGAGAGCATTAATTCAAAAGCTATATATGATTATAAAAATACTTATGGAGAAGTTACATGGTATAAGAATATAACTGATGAGAAAATAGAAATTAATCACAACAGTAGACTTTATAGTATTGAAATTACTGTCATGAAAGACAAGAAAATATTAACTAATTTAAAAGGTTATAAGGCATTTTATAACATGGGAAGTGTTTAGTTATGAAAAAAGAGAAAAATAGAGGGTCCACATTGGTTATGTTAATATTTATAATGGGAATACTATCTATGCTTGGAACTGTTATATTGTCTGTTACTATTACTAATTATAAAATGAAAGTATTGCAGTCAAAAGACAAGAAAAATTTATATTTTGCTGAGTCAGGAATAGA
The DNA here is from genome assembly GCF_055378355.1 of Brassicibacter thermophilus. Taxonomy (NCBI): domain Bacteria; kingdom Bacillati; phylum Bacillota; class Tissierellia; order Tissierellales; family Thermohalobacteraceae; genus Brassicibacter; species Brassicibacter thermophilus. Next base: position 1,708,044 of record NZ_AP042446.1, read on the forward strand.
TGAGGCTTATGGTAAAATAGGACAAGTAGTTGATGAAGCTATAAGATATGGAAATGAAAAAGTTACTGAGTTTATTGAATCTATAGATTTTGATTTAGAAATTGCTAATTATGAATTAGGTATTAAGAGTCCATATGTAAATGAAGATGGTACTATTAATTATGCTGCCTTGGAGTCTGAACAGAATAAAATTTTTAAAGCTGAATATAAAAGATATATTGTTGACAATATAGAGTCTTATATAGATGAATTGAACGATATAGGTGAATTTGATGAGGGTAATAGAACTATTTCTTCTGTATTTGATAGTGACAAATTTATATTGAGTTTAACATCTGTATATGAGAAAAACGATATGAAAAGAGGCGTATCTACTGAATATGAGATAATAATTCCAGATTATAATAAACCGTATTATATAAAATCGAATGTAGTAAATATTCCTCAAAATGTTGTATTGAGTAAGGCTATATCTATAGAAGAAGATTTATTGTTAAAAAATGGCGAATTAAAAGTAGATGGCGATATATATGTAAAAGGCAAGGAAAAAGGTATAGCATTAGTAGAAGAAGGTGAAAAATTAGAGCTTGTTGGTGAAGTAGTAACAACTAAAAATTTATTAGTAGATTCAATGGAAGATAAAAAGAAAAATGTAAACTTAACTGGAAATGTATTTACGAAGAATTTATTGATTAGTAATAATACATCAAATTCTTCTGTTAATATTAATGGCTCTCTTTTTACATCTGACGATTTAGAACTTAATGGTAAAAAATCAAAAATAACTATTACAAATGGTTATTATGGTATCTCAGATGGTTCTAAATCTAGTGTTCCTGACAAGTCAAGTAGCATTGTAGTAAATTCTCCAGATTTAGGTTTAGAGGGAGGATCAAATATAAACATATATGGAGATATTTTATTGTATGGTACCTCATATATTAATACTTTAAAAGAAAAATATCAGACTGGCGAGTCTGTTTCTATAAAGGGGAATTATAAAGCTTATTCTTATCCACTAGATAATCCTGTTGACAAAAGGTATAAAGAAGATAACATCACATTTATGTACTATAATCCATTAGTTTTAGCACATAGTTTTGTAGATAATAGAAAAAAATTAGATATAAATGATAAAAAGCAGTATTTTATCAATTACGAGCAGCAATATGGAGATTTAAATTTAGGACAAGGTATAAATGTTGATAGTGATACAAAAAAAATAATTAGTACTGGAGTAGTACTTTCTAATGGAAATATTGTTAATAGTGTTAGTAGTTATTCTACTGATGAAGATATTATTAATTTTATTGTTGAAAAAGTAAACCAATTTGATAATACGATTAATCAAATGACCTCTGTTTCAAACCAAGTTGATTTTAATAAGATAAATTTTTATATAGATTACTCTAATGATGAACTAGTTTTATTTAATAATGATAGAAATAAAAAATATGCTTTAGTTGACGATAGTATAGATAATCAAAAGAAAAGTGAAATAAGCAATAATGGATATGAAATTATAGAAGTAGATAATAATAAAGCGATACGTTCAGTTATTATTTCAAATGGAGACATTCTTTTATATGGTAATGTTTCATTAATTGGTACTGTGATATCAAATGGTGGTCTACTCTGCGAAGGTACAGGGCAAAAAAGCGTTGAGTACAATCAGGCTTATGTAGCAAGAGCAATTGCTGAAAATAAAGAAAAAATTAAAGATATATTTAAGAATAATAGTGATAATTATTTAAGCATAGAAATTGATACTTCTATAGGAGAAGATGATAGCTTTGATTCAACAATAATTGGTGATACTCTTATAAAGATGAAGAATTGGAGAATTGATAAATCAATATACTAAATTCCTTTTAGGAGTGAAAAATGTGAAAAAGATAGATGAAAGAGGTTTTACATTGATCGAATTGCTCATTACTATTGGAATTTCTAGTATTGTTGTAATGCTTGTCTTTTCATTTTTTGCAAATAATGTAAAAGTATTTGATATACTTGAAGATGAGATGGAAATACAACATCAAGAGCAGTTTGTTTTAGACTTTATGACTGAAAGATTGATGCAGTGTAGTAGTATTAATCAAGTTAAAGATAAAGATAATAATAATGTGACTGATACTAGTCAAAGAGTAAATATTAAAAAGATTGTATTAAATGGAATTGAATTAAATGGAGAAATAGGAGGATATATATTTCAGTTGAATCTCAATTCTGATAGAAATTCATATGACCTAAAATATGGAATTTTGTCTTCTGGTAATTATGCAAATATGGAAATAGCAAATTATATAGATAAAATAGAAATTGAACCTGTTCCGACAAATTTAACTTATTCTAAAGCAAAAGGAATCATTTTATACATTTATGTTAAAAAAGGTGAAAGTTATGATGAGATTTCTACTCAAGTAACTTTTAGAAATAATAATAAGGAGGGAGAATAGTGAATTCTTTTAGTAGAAAAAGAAAAGCTTTATCAATATTGTTGTTAATAGCTATGTCTTTATCTATATTACCAGCAAATATATCTCAGGCTTCAGAAGAAAATAATTATTCAATTTGGCAATACTTAAACTTAGATAATATTGTTTTAGATAATAGGCTTAAAGTAGGTGAAGATTTTAAAATAACTTATAAGATAGAAGGAAATGATATTCCTGTTGAGGAAATAAATGAAAATTCGTATAAGAAGGAGATAGTCCTTGTTATAGATACATCAGGAAGTATGAACTATGATATTGAGGGAAAATATGTTAACAGCGATAAAAAGAAAAGGCTAAGTATAGTAAAGAAAGCAGTAAAAAATTTTATTGACAAGCTAACTGAAAATGACAATAAATTTTTAGATTATGATAACATTAGTATTGCATTGGTAACATATAGTGATTATGCAATAGCAAAAAAATATCCTCATGGTTTTTCTGAAAATTATGATAATGATTATTTTGCTACTTTAAAAGAAATTAAAGACCATGACGAATTTAATAATTCTTTTATAAATTCATTACATGCATATGGTGGAACAAATATTGGTGACGGACTTAGAAAGGCTTATTATTTACTAAAAGAATATGGTAATGATGATGCTGAGAAATATATAGTATTGATGACTGATGGAGAACCTACAAGCTTTAGTTTTGATTCTATTAAAGAAGGTAATTATGGTGACGATAATATAGGATATATTAAGAAGAAAAACCAAGATATTTATTATGATTATTGGGGTGTCAGTGATTTTTGGGATTGTTATGATTATAATTTTAACGGAACAATTAATTCTGTTGATTATTTTTTGAAAGACGAATTTGATCATAAGAAATATGGTGTTTTCTCAAGCAAAACTAATTATCAAACAGATTATAATGGCTTTGGATTAGAATATTCATCAATAATAGCTGAGATGATAGCTAATGATGATATGAACATCAATACATATATTATTGGATTTAGCAATGGAATAAATAAGGACAAGTTAAATAGCATAAATGAAGTTGTTTGTGGCAGTTATTGGGAGGCAAAGACTGAATCAGCATTAAATAATGTATATGAAGAAATAGCCGAGGAAATTAGCAGTAGTATAGTTATAGATGATGTAACATTTATTCAAAGTCTTCCTGAAGGAATTGTAGTAGTTAGTTCAGATAATACTGATATAGCCGAAAATGTTATAAAAAAAGATATTGGAAATATTATGTACAAATATAATCCTGAAAGTGAAAAATACGAAATTGAACCTCTAAATTTTGAGATTAAATATAAAGGAACTAATCCAGGTGATTTTATTATATTAAATAGCTACATAAGTTTTACTGATATCAATGGAGAAAAAGTTAGTTTAAAATTTAATCCTATATACCTTTCGCTATATGAATATAAAGCACCAATAAATGTTACAAAAACTATAGAAAAAGATAATTATTTAATAGGTGAAGAATTTTTAATAAATTATTCAATTGACCCGGGAGTAGTAACTAATGAAATTGTGGAAAACGAAGAAAAAAACATTAAAAAAGAAATTGTACTTTTATTTGACACATCTGGTAGTATGAATTATGATATTGAAGGTGATGAAACTGGATATTACAATAAAAAGAGATTAACTATAGCTAAAAATGCAGCTAAAGCTTTCATAGATAAATTAGTGTATGATGAAGATGGTGATTTTATAGGGAATAAGGATATCGATATATTATTAGTTTCTTATGATGATTATGGTTATTATTTAAATAAGATGAATTTAGCTGATTTGGAAGATGTTAAAACACTCAAAGATAAAATAGAAAATTTAAAAGTTCATCAAGGCTTCTATAGAGGCGGTACTAATATTGGAGATGGATTGAGAGAATCTTATTATGCTTTAAAGAAGTATGGTAGTGAAGAAGCTAAAAAATACATTGTTTTATTGACAGACGGAGAACCTACTTCTTATAGTTATAGATGGTATTATGATAATTATTATTTTGGGGATGGTAATTATAAACGAGACTATGATGTTAGAGGAGGAAGCAGTAGAAATTTAGAAGATGTCGATTATGCCAAAAAGGTAGCTGATAAACTGATATCCAACGGCGACCTTTCTATAGAAACTTTTATGGTTGGTTTTACTAAAGATGCAAATATGTATGATTTAAAAGATATAGCAAGTGAATGCAATGGATATTGTAAGACTGCAGAAGATGAGAATGCTTTGAATATTGTTTATGAAGAACTTGCTGTACAGATACAAAATGATTTGATTGTGCAAGACATTAGTTTTGAAGAGTTTTTTCCTAGTGGAATAGAGGGAATAGATAGTTCTGATATATTGAAGATAAGTGATAGAAAAGTAAGTGGTAATATAGGAAGTATAGTTTATAAATATGATGAAGAAACTAAAGAATATATAGCAAAGCCTATTAGTTTTTGGATAAAACTCAAAGGTTCGGAAGTTGGTAAATATCAACTTAGTAAAGATGATGAAGGTAATAATCTATCAATTATTAGATATACTGATTTAGGATTAAATGAAGAAACGAGGTATTTTCCTTCCTTGGATATTAATATAGTTGATGATATACCTGATGTAAAAATAATTAAACACGGTATATATGTAAATAATAATGTTGATGATAATTTAAAAAATTATTTATATAGGCCCGTTGAAAATATCGTAAGTATAACAAATGGATATAATATAAAAATGGGAGTAATAGTAAAATGTGATAGTATAGGTAATAAAAAGTTTGAGATGACTATTTTATCAACCAATAATAATTCAAAGAGTGTTAAAACTAATATAAATAATATTATTTCATATGGTATAGACGAGGGAAATTATTTACATAATTTAAATAATATAAAAAATATGAGAGAAAATGAAAATAGATGTACATTTGATATAAACAGTGATAGTAATTATGAGTATTATTTAATTACTTATGATTATTCTGTTAATGCTGAAATTATTGATTATTCAACTTTAAAGCTAGTAAATAGTGTTATTCTTTATGATAAAAAAGATAGTATAGGTATAGAAATTGTGGAATTACCTACAATTGATTAGTTGCTTTTTCAACTAAGGAAATTGCATAATAGATATTTTTCAGTTTTTTAACCTGTAGTTATTATGCAATTTCCCAAGCTATATGGTTAAAAGAGGTTATTGAAAAAGGGGGATTAATAATTGGGGAATTAAAAATGAATAGGGGTTTCACTTTTATTGAATTGATAATTGTAATAGCTATTTTATTAATTCTTATTCTTATTTTTTTCCCTAAAATAAACGCTGATGAAAAGATATTAATGATTAATGGTAGAATTTTATGGAATGACATAAGAGAAATTAGGTATATAAGGATGACTCAAGGAACACCAATAAAAATACTCTTTCCAAGAGATTGTAGTGATTATTATGTTATTACAAATGGAGATAACGTAATAAAAACTGTGCGTATGGATGAAAATATAGAAATATATCATAATTTTGATAGCAATAAAATAATGTTCTCTTTAAATGGTGCTCCTTCTTTAGGTTCAGCTGGTACTATAAAAGTTTTGAATATAAAAAGTAATAAATTTGTTGAAATAACAATCACGCCTGTTACTGGTAGAATATTATTAAAAGATAAAATATTTGAAGGATTTAAAAGTAACTAATAGAATATTTTATTAAAATAATTAATTTTTAGGGAAATAGAATTGAAACTACAAAATTACATGGAAACTCAATTTTTTACATAATAATTTTTTGATTTTTTTGGACCAATTAGTTATTTTATGATATTATATTGTAGAAATCATAAAAAAGACATATACCAGACAAATGACTAAATATACAATTATATTTAGTTTATATACTAGCATAAATTAAGACAAATATATTATAAGGGAGGATTTATAATGATTTCAGCTGGAGATTTTAGAAAAGGAATTACATTTGAAATGAATGGTCAGGTTTTTCAAATTATAGATTTTCAGCATGTAAAACCTGGTAAGGGAGCCGCGTTTGTTAGGGCTAAAATAAAAAACATAATGACTGGTGCAATAAAGGAGGTTACTTTCAATCCAAACGATAGATATCCAAAGGCGTATATCGAAACAAAAGAAATGCAGTACTTATATAATGATGGAGAACTGTATTATTTTATGGATACTGAAACATATGAACAATTACCTTTAAACTATAGCCAAGTAGAAGAAGCTATAAAATATGTTAAAGAAAATGATATAGTGAAAATTAGATTTTATAAAGGAAAACCATTTGATGTAGAAGCACCAAACTTTGTTGAATTAGTTGTTACCCACACAGAACCTGGCGTAAAAGGAGATACTGCTACTGGTGCAACTAAACCAGCTACTGTTGAAACAGGTGCAACTATAAATGTTCCACTTTTTATAAATATTGGAGATAAAATAAAAATTGATACACGAACAGGTGAGTATTTATCTAGAGTTTAGGAAATAATAATTATTAATTAATATTATAAACGGAGGAGGGTCAAGTAAATGGATTATTTGTATGAAAAAGTATCATATCTGAAGGGATTAGCTGAAGGTTTAGAAATAAGTGAGAACAGTAAAGAAGGTAAATTATTACTTAGTATTGTTGATACTTTAGAAGACTTTGCAGATTCTATAAATGAACTAAATGACCAACATGAAGAAATGTCAGAGTATGTAGAATGTATCGATGAAGATCTTGCAAATGTTGAAAACGAGATATTTGATGAATATGAAGACGCTGAAGACTATGACCATTGTAATTGCTGTGATGATTTAGAAGAATATGATGATTACGATGATGATATAGAATTTGATGAATTAGATGAAGATAATAAAGAGTAAGAAACTAAAAAAAGGTGCTATAGCATATGCTATAGCACCTTTTTTTAGTCTTTTAGAAAAATCATATTTAAACTTATTTATTAAATAAAAATTTATTTTGTAAGCATATTATTTAATGGACTTCATAGTTATAAATATAAGGAGGGACATGTCATGAGAAAAAAAAATAATGCTAATATACAAAAGGGTGAAAAATCAACAGATAAATATGCTTTTGATAATGTTATACAGTATATTGATTCTAAAATTAGCAAGGTGCTTATAAATATTCCCTTAGAAATGAAAAAAAAAATTGAAGAAATAAGGTTAAGAGTAAATAGCCCACTAATGGTATCTTTAAATGGATATGACTATTATGTTAACTATGATGGTAGTATTAGTTATGATGAGAAAGATTTAGTTATTGTTTCAAGAGAAAATATTTTAACAACATTTAACCTTATTAGCAATTATTCTGTATATGCCTTGGAAGAAGATATAAAAAGGGGTTTTATCACAATAAAGGGAGGCCATAGAGTAGGGTTAGCTGGCAAGATAGTTTATGGAGACAAAGGTCTAGAAACATTAAAAGACATAACCTCTTTAAATATCCGAATAGCTAAAGAAAAAATAGGAATTTCAAGAAAAATAATAAGATACCTAATTAATGGTACAACTATTTATCATACTCTTATTATTTCTCCTCCACAGTGTGGTAAGACTACTTTGCTTAGAGATATTGTAAGATATATAAGTGTTGGAGATCCTGCATTAGGATTTAAAGGATTAAAGGTTGGAGTTGTTGATGAAAGGTCAGAGCTTGCTGCAACATATATGGGGGTTCCGCAAAATATGTTAGGTCCTAGAACTGATGTACTTGATGGGTGTAGAAAGGAAGATGGAATAATAATGCTTATTAGATCTATGTCACCTCAAGTTATTGCTACTGATGAACTAGGAAGTAGTGAAGACATAAAGGTAATACATGAAGCATTAAAAGCTGGCGTAAAAATATTGTCGACAGTTCATGGAACAGATATAGAAGATGTGATGGGAAAACCAAATATGAGAAAAATTATAAAAGATAAAATTTTTGAAAGATTTATTATATTGGATAATTCACGGGGAGTAGGGACTGTTAGAGATATAATAGAAGGTAAAAGTTTTAAATCCATTTATCTTGAAAAGGAGAAAAAATATGTATCTGATAAAAATAGTGACTTCAATAGTTATAATTACAAGTTCTAGTATAATTGGTTTTTTATATTCACGAAAATATTATAACAGAGTTGAGAGTTTAATATATTTACAGAATTGTATTCAACTTTTGGAAACAGAGGTGTTATATTTAGCCACACCTCTTCCTGATGCTTTAGAAAACGTTTATAGGAAAGGAAATAAAAAAGTATCATATATTTTTAAACAGGTTAAAGATTATTGGCTAACAGAAAGAGAAACTGGATTTTTTATTTGCTTTGAAAAAACGTTAAATCAATCAATGGATAAAATTAGCTTAACTGATCAGGATGTAGAAATATTATTAAGTTTAGGAAAAGTTCTAGGGGTGACTAATAGGCATGATCAAGAAAAGTATTTTAAAACTACTTTAGAACAGTTAAAATTACAGCAAAGAGAAGCTGAGCTAAACAAAGAAAGAAATGAAAAAATGTACAGAAGTTTAGGAGTCTTGGCAGGATTAACAATTGTGATTATTTTGTTTTAAGAAAGGAAGATTATGATGAACGTTGATTTAATATTTAAAATTGCTGGTATAGGCATATTAGTTTCAGTATTACATACTGTTTTATCTAGATCAGGGAAGGAAGAATACGCATATCTTGCAACACTTGCAGGAGTTGTAATAGTTTTAACTATGGTTATAAAATTAATAAGTAATTTATTCGATAACGTAAAAACAATATTTCAGCTTTATTAATGGGGATGTTTGCAATGGAAATTATGAAAATAGTTGGATTGGGCATTACTGCAACTGTATTATCTATTATTCTTAAGCAAAAAAAACCTGAATTTGCTGTTCAATTAAGTTTAGTAGTAGGTATTATAATATTTTTTATAATTATGCCGCAACTAGAATATGTTATAAAAACACTTAATTCTTTGTCTGAAAGAGTAAATTTAAAATTTGTTTATTTTTCAAGCATTTTAAAGATAATAGGAGTAGCATATATTGCTGAATTTGGAGCACAGATAGCAAGAGATGCAAATGAAAATGCAATAGCATCAAAAATAGAATTAGGTGCTAAGATTATTATAATGACTTTTGCGTTACCTATATTAACTGCTTTACTGGATTTAATAGTTAAAATAATACCTTAAGGTGTGAAAAACATGTTGAAAAAAATTTTAATTTTTTTAATTATAATAATTATAGTTTTTGAGTTTAATTTGATATATGCCCAAGATTTAGAAGATACTGATGAATATAAAGATAAAATAATTGAAGAGCAAATGAAAAATATCAAAATTGATGAGCTTCAAAAAATAATTAGAGATGTGAATTCTTCAACTAAGAATTTTATGCCAAATATAGATTTTGATTCTATTTTAAAATCTTTATTAAAAGGTGAAGAGTTTATCAAAGGAAGTGATATATTAAATGGAATTTTAAAAATATTTTTTTATGAAGTTATACAAAATGCAAGTATTCTTATTAAAATATTAATATTGACTATAATATGTAGTATTCTTATTAACATTCAAACTACTTTTGAGAATGATTCAGTTGGAGAAATAGCTTTTTTCATTTGTTATATAGTATTGATTGGGTTTGCACTAAAGAGTTTTACAAATGCAATGGATGTTGGTATAGAAACTATAGATAAAATGGTAGTGTTTATGCAAGCTTTGTTACCAACATTAATAACATTACTTTTGATTGTTGGAGGAATAACATCATCAGCTATTTTTCAACCAATAATTTTAGGAACTATTAGCATTGTAAGCACTTTGATGAAAGATTTGATAATTCCTTTAGTATTTTTTTCTACAGTTATAGGTTTGATAAGCAATATATCACCTAGAATTCATGTAACGAAATTATCAGGGCTTTTAAGGCAAATTTCTATTGGTATAGTTGGGATTACTTTAACTATATTTATTGGAATAATATCAATACAAGGTTTAACAACTGCTAAAGTCGATGGTGTATCAATAAAGACGATGAAATTTGCAGTAGATAAATTTGTTCCTATTGTAGGCAAATTTTTATCAGATGCTATGGATACAGTAGTAGGATGTTCTGTATTACTAAAAAATGCAATAGGTATGATTGGAGTAATAATTTTATTTTTAATAACTCTTATACCAGCAATAAAAATAATTGCTTTAATTTTTTTATACAAGCTAGGAGCAGCATTTATTGAACCTATATCTAACAAAAGGATAGTATCATGTTTAAGTGAAATTAGTAATTCACTTGTAGTACTACTTGCAGTTGTATCGTCTGTAGGAATGATGTTTTTTATTGCAATAACAATAATAGTTAGTGCAGGAAATATGACTATATTGTTTAGATAGGAGGATAAAATGATAGAATTTGTAAGAAGCTGGGTAATAGAAATAGTTGGTGTAATAATATTTACAACTCTGTTTCAGATAATCATTCCTAGTAGTAGCATGAAAAAATATATAAACATGATTATAGGATTGTTGATAATTTTAGTTATTATGAATCCATTCATAAAAATTTTAAATGATAATATAGATATAGAGAAAACAATGTTTGCTAATATTACAGAAAAAAATTATAAAATTAAAAATACAACTAATGAAGATTTAGTTAAATTGCAGCAAGAACAAACTATTAATTTGTACAAGGAAAAAATAATTACTGAAATAAAGAATTTAATTGAAACAAACACAGATTATATTGTTTGTGATATAGATTTAGAAATAGAAGATGATGTAAACAACAAAGATTTTGGGAAATTAAAATTTATTCAAATTGATATCAATGAAGCTTATAAAGATGATGAAAATAGCATTAAAGTAGAAAAAATAAATTCTATACATATAACATCAAACAATAGAGAAGATTTTAATAATAGTATACCAGTAGAATCAACTAAAATAAAAAATTTATTATATCAGAAATATGGTTTATATGAGGGTAATATTCAGATATATATTATTAAAAAGTAGGAGGACAAAATGAACTTTATAAAAAAATTTGAAAAGTATTTTGAAGAAGGTGATTATAAAAAACAGTTAACAAATTTGTTTATCATATTAATCATAAGCTGTATAATACTTGTATTTATTAGTTCGTTCAATGAAAATGAAGGTTATAACCAAAACAACGATAGCAATTCTTTAAATGTTTCTAATGAAAATTATTCAAGCACTAAGTTTGATTATTCTACTACTCTAGAAAGTAAGTTAGAGAATATTTTGAGTCAAATAAAAGGTGCAGGAAAGGTCAAAGTAATGGTTACTATAAACGACTCTATAGAAAGAATACCTGCCATAAATACAAACAAAACACAAGAAAAAACTATTGAAAGAGATTCTGAAGGCGGAACAAGAGAAATAACAAGAGATGAAGTATCTCAACAAGTTGTTACAGAAAATAATAATTCAATGGCTATAATTAAAGAGGTCAATCCTCAAATTAATGGTGTAATTGTTGTAGCTGAGGGAGCAGAAGATATAAATGTTAAAGAAAAACTATATAATGCAGTTAAAACTGTATTGGGTATTTCAGGCAATAAAGTGGAAGTATATTCAAGTAAATAGAAGGAGGTTAATTAAATGTCAAGAAGAAAATTAGCCACATTAATATCTCTGATTATTTTATTAGTTTTTATAGGATATATTAACAATAGACTTACAAATGAATCATTACTTGAATCATCTAATGAATATCAGAAACATGAAGAAATGGAGTTAGCGAAGATGAATTATGATGACTCAGTAGAAACGGTATCAGAAGTTATTGATAAAGATGATTTAGAAAAAGATATAAAGATAGTTGATAGTAAAGAAAATGATGTTGTAAAACTAACAAATACTGTCAATAATAGTATAGAGGAGGAAATTACAAAAGAAGAAAATATGAAAGATTCAAGTTATTTTATTGAATATAGACTTTCTAGAGATAAAATGAGAGCAAATTTAATAGAAAGATTAAAAGAGATAATCAATAACGATAAAACGAGTCAAAGCATTAGAGATGATGCACAAAAAGAAATTATAAGAATAGGAAATATTGCTGAAAAAGAATTAAGCATTGAAGGATTAATTAAAGCTAAAGGATTTGAAGATGCTTTGGTATTTTTAACTAATGAAAGTGCTAGGGTTGTGGTTTCTGTAGATAATCTAAGTGAGCAAGATGTAATGAAAATACTAGAAATAGTGAAAAATGAAACAAGTATTGAAACTTCAAAGATAAAAATAATGAAAAAGCTTTAAAACAAAGGCAATGTTTATGTTTGTATAATTTGAGTTGATTTGGTATAATGTACTTGTATAATTTATATTTACTCAGGAGGTGTTGCATGTTGAACGAGTATGTTGATAAAGAAAATGATATAGAATATGGTCAAATAAAAATAGCTGATGAAGTAGTAGGTATAATTGCTGGACTTGCAGCTACAGAAGTAGATGGAGTTGCAGGTATGAGTGGCGGTATAGCAGGTGGAATTACTGAAATGTTGGGAAGAAAAAATTTATCTAAGGGCGTTAAAGTTGAAGTTGGAGAAAAAGAAGCTGCTATTGATTTATATATAATTGTTGAGTATGGGGCTAAAATACCTGAAGTAGCTTGGAATATTCAAGAAAATGTAAAGAAAGCAGTTGAATCAATGACGGGATTAAATGTTATTGAGGTAAATATAAACGTCCAAGGTGTAAATATAGAAAAAGAGCAAAGTGATGTAGAACAACAAGTAAGAGTTAAATAAATAATTTACCCTCTGATATCAGAGGGTTATTTAAACATTTAGGGGATGGTGTTAATAGATATGAAGTTATTTGATAGAGTTATCCTTACGATTTATACATTTTGTTTGGCAATAGTTTCACTTATTCTAATATTATTTCCTTTTAATATTAAAATGTTAAATATGGCAAATGTAAATTTCTATTTGACTCAAATTAAAGGGAATTATTGGTATTCGTTGATTGGACTAGCCTTTTTTTTAGTTAGTATTAGATTTTTAATAACAGGGTTTAAAAGAAAAAAAGAAAATTATATAATTCGGCATACAAATTTTGGAGAATTGAGAATATCTAGTGCTACTGTTGAAGGTTTAGCTAACACTGTTACAATTAATCAACAAGGACTAAAAAATATTAAAACTGATGTTGAATTGTACGATGAGAAAGTTATAATAAATATTAAGGGACAAGTAAATCCTGATATAAATATTCCAGAAACTGTTGTAAATATACAAAATAAAGTAAAAGACCATGTTGAAAAATGTACTGGATTGGAAGTAAGTGAAGTTAGGGTAGAAATTTTAAATGTAGTAACACCAACTAAAACAGTTAAATAAAACGGTAAAGGGTGTTTTAATGTGTTTAAAGATAGACTTTTTAAATTTTTTGAAAAACACCAATGGAAAATTATTTGCAGCTTTATTGGTTTTGTTATAGCTGTTGTAATATTGATAATTGGTTTTTTCAAGACATTATTTATTACCTTGTTTATTGCTGGAGGATATTATTTAGGGAAAAAGATTGATAATAAAGAAGATATTGCTGAAATATTAGATAAAATACTTCCTCCTGGGAAAATTAAATAGTGTGTTTAATTTATAATTGAATAATATGTAAGGAGGAAAAACATGGGAAGAAAAGTTGCTAGGATTGCTTCAATGAAGTTATTATATCAGATGGAAATAAATAAAGATTTTTCAAATGAAGCAATTGACGTTTTTTTTGATAATAACAAATTTACAGAAGATGAAAAAAAGTATATATTAGAGACTATTGATTCTGTTATAAAAAATATTGAAGAAATAGATGATATTATTGAAAAATATTCTAAAAAATGGAAACTAAATCGCATTGCTAAAGTAGATTTAAACATACTTCGCATAGCGATAAATGAGATAGGTTATAGAAATGATATTCCAATTCAAGTTTCGATAAATGAAGCACTTGAAATAAGTAAAAAATATAGTACTGAAGAATCTTCTAAATTTATTAATGGTGTCTTAGGAAGTTATGTAAGAGCGGAGAAGATTATAAATGAATAAGTATTGTATGGGAATAGATACAAGTGCATATACTACTTCAATAGCAATAATAAACCAAGATAGTGAAGTTATTGTGGATAAAAGAATTGTATTAAATGTGAAGAAGGGGAAACTAGGATTAAGACAGCAAGAAGCAGTTTTTCAACACATAAATAATTTACCACAAATTATATCATATGCAGAAAAATATGTAGATTTAAAAAAAATAAAAACAGTTTCAGCTAGCACAAAGCCTAGAAATATTGAAAATTCTTATATGCCAGTGTTTAAAGCTGGGGAAGGATATGCTATAACTATTTCAAAAATATTAGGAATAGAGTTTAAAAGATTTAGCCATCAAGAGGGACACATAGCTTCAGGAATTTTAAATTCCGAGATGAATGATGATGAACCTTTTTTAGTTTTACATATTTCTGGAGGCACAACTGAACTTTTGTACGTTAAAAATACTAAATACAATTATGATATTAAAATTATAGGTGGAACTAAGGATATAAGTGCTGGTCAACTAATCGACAGAATAGGGGTAAAAGCAGGTTTAGAGTTTCCATCTGGAAAAGCTATGGAGTATTTATCTCGCAATGGTAATTGTTTATCTTGTTCTTTACCAATTAGTTGTTCAGGAAATTGGACAAATTTTTCTGGAGCTGAAACTTATTTTAAAAAAATAATTGATAGTAAAACTTATAATATAAATGATATAGCTAAAAGTGTTTTTTATGTAATAGGTTGCAGTTTAGCAAATATAATTGTAAATTCTTTGTCTGACCTTTCTGTTAGTAATATTCTTATTATTGGTGGTGTAGCTGCAAATTTATATATAAGAGATATTATCCGTAATAAGTTAATGTATAAAAATATCAAAATATATTATCCCCAAGTAAAATATTGTACTGATAATGCTGTAGGTATAGCATATTTAGGTCTTACTAAAAACAAATTATAAGAAAAGGCTGCGGAGGAAACTTTATGAATTCGATGCCAATAAAAGTTAGCCAGGTTACTCAATATATTAAAAAGTTATTAATTAGCGATCCTATTTTACATAATATAGAAGTAGAAGGAGAAATTTCAAATTTTAAGCATCATTATAGTGGACATATGTATTTTACATTAAAAGATGATAAAAGTACTCTTAAGTGTATAATGTTTAATAATAACTGCAATAAATTAGATTTTATACCTAATGATGGTATGCATGTGGTTGTTTCGGGATATATTTCTATATATGAAAAAAGTGGAACATACCAACTTTATTGCAAAGATATAAAAAAAAGAGGAATTGGCGAGCTATACGAGAATTTTGAAAAGCTTAAAAATAAGCTTCAAAGTGAAGGATTATTTGATAAAGATAAAAAGAAACCTTTACCTTATATCCCTAGGAAGATTGGAGTGGTAACTTCATCTACTGGTGCAGCTGTTAGAGATATTATATCTGTAATAAAAAGAAGGTTGCCTTGTGTAGATATTATTTTGTATCCGGTATTAGTCCAAGGAGATAAAGCTCATTATGAAATATGCGAAGCATTAAATTATTTAAATTCTAGAGATGATATAGACGTAGTCATAATTGGTAGAGGCGGAGGTTCTATAGAAGAATTATGGGCTTTTAACGAAGAAGATGTTGCTAGGGCAATTTACAACATGAAAATACCAGTTATATCTGCTGTTGGTCATGAAACTGATTTTACTATAGCTGATTTTGTATCAGATTTAAGAGCCCCTACTCCGTCTGCAGCTGGAGAACTGGTAGTTCCTGTAATTGATGAATTAAATGATAGAATTGACACTGAATTATGGAAACTTAACGTTTCATACTCAAATTATATTAATAAAAAAAGAAATAAATTAGATAATATTAAAAATATTATTTCGTATAATAATCCTATAAGTAGAATTAATGAAGATAAGAAAAAAATAGACAGATTAATAAAAGATTTAGTTAGAAATATACATACAAAAGAGAATAATCTTTATAAAGATTTAGAAAATCTAGTTGGAAAGCTCAATTCTCTTAGTCCACTTTCTGTTATTTCCAGGGGTTATTCTATAGTATTAAATGAAAGTGGTCATGTTATAAATAGTATTACTAAAGTCAAGAATAAAGATAAAATTACTTTAATGTTTAAGGACGGAGAAGTAAAAGCAACTGTTCAAGAAATAATATTGAGAAGGGAGAAGATAAATGATAGATAATTTAGTGAATAATGATAATCTTTCTTTTGAGGAAGCTATAGAAGAATTAGAATGCATTGTAGATAAACTCGAAAATGAAAAATTAAATTTAGATGACTCATTAAATTATTTTCAAAGAGGAGTTGAACTTTATAGGTTTTGCTACAAAAAACTGAATGATGTTGATGGTAAGATAAAAAAGATTTTAAAAGATGATAATGGTAAAATAATGGAAATTGATTTTGATGTAGATGTATAGGAGGATGGAATGAACTTAAGAAAAGAGTTAGAAAAGGTTAGAAATATAATTGACCAAGAATTGCTTAAATCTTTGCCAAAAAAAATCAGTTATGCTGATAAAATATTTGATTCTATGCATTACAGCATTTTTTCAGGAGGTAAAAGATTAAGACCTATTTTAACTTTAAAAACTTATGAATTATTTAAGAATGATTTTAAAGAAGCGATTCCTTTTGCTATTAGCATTGAAATGATTCATACATATTCTTTAATTCATGATGATTTGCCTGCAATGGATAATGATGATTATAGAAGAGGTAAGTTATCTAATCACAAAATATATGGGGAAAATATTGCAATTTTATGTGGTGATGCACTTTTAAATTATGCTTTTGAAAATATGATAAATTATATATGCAAAAAGCAAGAAGAAGGAACAAATATAACTCCTTACTTAAAAGCTATGAAAAAAATAAGTGAAGCGGCTGGAGTATATGGAATGATAGGAGGGCAAACTGCAGATATATTATATCAAAGAAATAATATTGATAAGAATATATTGTCATATATTCATAAAAATAAAACTTCGGCTTTAATAGAAGCATCTATATTGTCTGGAGCTTATTTAGGTGAATGTGATGAAGATACTTTAAATGCATTAACTGAGTATAGTGAATGTTTAGGACTAGGATATCAAATAAGGGATGATATATTAGATAGAATTGGAGATTTTAACAAATTAGGGAAAAAGATTGGAAGCGACGAAGTAAACAATAAAGCTACATATTTATCAATATATACTATTGACGAAGCTATAGAAATGACTAAGATTTTATGTAGAAAGTCTATTGAAGCTATTCAGAAAATAAAAAGTAAAGATGTCTCTTTTTTCAAAGATTTATCACAATATCTAGTATACCGAGAAAATTAGCAAAATATTACATATATTATGCTATTAGTCTGCAATAGTGAAATTTTGTTTTTAATTTTATAATATTTGAAATAAGATTATTAGTATGGTATAATATATTTCTAGCTTTGAGTGGCACAGTATTCTAGTCAGTGATGTTATTCCTGAAGGCGGGGCTAAAAATCCGTCAAAGGGCATATCGATGAAGTTCCTGGTTTCGGCTTTCAACGCCCAGTTGAGGGTCGTTTCTGGGAGTAAGGGGGATGGGGCGATCCACAACGGCATGTGGGCGATGACCCTGCCCTCGTGGAGACCTATTTTAATTAAATATTTAATTAAAATAGGATTAACCTGCATTGTGGCGTAAGCTACTTGCAGCGTAGCCTGCCTTGAGTGAAATAGGCGGATGATAGTTGTAGCTTAGACTTCTATGGGCCCATAGAAGGAAGAGTTTTGCTATCGAAACCTATTTTGCAAAAGAGGCTAAGGAATAACGTAACTGTTGAGGAAAACTCCTAGACTGTTTCATCAAAGAAGGGTGTATTAGGGATTACAGTGCGGACTAAGTGGTAATCTAGCCCTACCTATGGCGACAAGGTAGAGATAAGGTTAAAGGGAAACCGCTGATATGGCGACATGCAGTACTTATCTGGGAAATCCTGCTAGACCTTAAGCCGTAAGATTTACCTAATATACCGCCACTCAATTAGGCTGATAGCATACGCTATCAGCTTTATTTCTATTACTTATGGAGGGATAATTATTGAAGAAGGCAAAACAAGATAGTATTGTTGAAGGGCGGAGTTATAAAAAAATTTCTAAAAGGAAATATAATCATAAATGGGTTTTTATTATTACTTTATGGACATTTTTCTTAGCAATAGTTGTAAGTGTTATTACTGAAAGCGTTATGAGAAGTTTTAATATAATCTTAGCATTTATTACATTGATTGCTATTATACTTTTAGGAGTATTTTTTGATATTATAGGTATAGCAGTTGCTGCATCAAATGAAAGATCTTTTCATTCTATGGCAGCTAATAATGTTAAGGAAGCAAGATATTCTATTAAAATTATAAGGAATGCTGGTCCTGTATCTAATTTTTGTAATGATGTAATTGGGGATATTAGTGGTATAATTAGTGGAGCTGCAGGAGCTATCATTGTTTATAAGCTTATTAATATATACGGTTTTACAAATGGCACAATGTTGAGTGTTATTGTCACAGCTTTTACTGCATCACTAACAGTAGGAGGAAAAGCACTTGGTAAAGAAATTGCTATAAATAGTTCTGAAAAAATAGTTTATTATGTCGGAAAAATACTTATGTTTATCGATACAAAATTAAAAATAGATTTGATTCCAGATATAAAATCTAGCAATAGAAACAGAAGGAAGAGGTGATCTTCTAGGTGTATTTAGAATATATTAATGATATTAAGGATATAAAGAACCTTAATGTAGATCAACTAAATGTGCTGGCTAATGAAATAAGAAATCTAATAATTAAAGTTGTTTCAAAAAATGGTGGGCACTTAGCTTCAAATTTAGGTGTTGTTGAATTAACTTTAGCTATTCATAAAGTATTTGATAGTCCAAAGGATAAAATAATTTGGGATGTAGGTCATCAATCATATGTACACAAGATAATTACAGGAAGAAGAGATAAATTTAATACCATTAGACAATTTGGAGGATTAAGTGGGTTTCCTAAGAGAAATGAAAGTTATCATGATATTTTTGAAACAGGACATAGTTCAACTTCTATTTCTGCTGGACTTGGTTATGCTTTGGCTAGAGATATAAAAAATGAAAAATTTAATGTTGTTTCAATTATAGGTGATGGAGCGCTTACTGCTGGTATGGCGTTTGAGGCATTAAATCAAGCTGGTGATATAGGAACTAAACTAATCGTTATATTAAATGATAATGAGATGTCTATTTCGAAAAATGTAGGAGGACTTTCACGATATTTAAATAGGATAAGAACAAAACCTTCATATTTTAAAGTTAAGGAAGATGTCGGTTCATTATTAAATAGTATACCTAAAATTGGCGATAAAGTTTATAAGACAGCTGAAAGGGCTAAAGATAGTATAAAGTATTTTTTTGTTCCTGGAATGTTCTTTGAAGAAATTGGGTTTAAATATCTTGGACCTGTTGATGGACATAATATTAATGATCTTATAGATATTTTCGATATAGCAAAAAAAATCAAAGGTCCAACACTCATTCATGTTATAACAAAAAAAGGTAAAGGTTATAAACCTGCGGAAAACAATCCAGATAAATATCATAGTGCTCCAAAATTTGATATAAAGACTGGTAAGATTAAAAACAAATCCATAATTCCAAGTTATTCTGATGTTTTAGGTGATACATTAGTAGAACTTGCAAATAAGGATGAAAGGATTGTAGCAATAACTGCTGCAATGCCTACGGGAACTGGCTTGTATAAATTTAGCAATAAATATCCTAATAGGTTTTTTGACGTGGGAATTGCTGAGCAACATGGAGTTACACTTGCAGCTGGATTAGCTGCAAACGGAATGAAACCATATTTTGCAGTCTATTCTACATTTCTGCAGAGAGGATACGATCAAGTTCTTCATGATGTATGTTTGCAAAACCTTAATGTTACTTTTGCAATAGATAGGGCGGGATTAGTAGGTAATGATGGTGAAACTCATCAAGGTGTTTTTGATCTCTCTTATTTGTCGCATATACCAAATATTACAATTATAGCTCCAAAAGACAAAAAAGAATTTATCAGTATGTTAAAATTTACAACTGAATATAATGGGCCAATTGCTATAAGATATCCAAAAGGTAAATGTGTAGATTTACCATGTAGTAATAATTCTGCTCAAATAAAATATGCTAAAGGTGAAATACTCAATATAGGAAATAATATAGCAATTATTGCAGTTGGTAAGATGGTTCAAATAGGGTTTGACGCATTAAAAATGCTAAATAAAGAAGGTATTAATATAACTCTTGTAAATGCAAGGTTTGTTAAACCATTAGATATAGAACTGTTAGAAAAAATAGCAGAAAATCATAAGATAATCATAACAATGGAAGACAATGTGAAAATTGGAGGATTTGGAAGTGCAGTAAATGATTTTTATATCGAAAGAAAATATTCAGGTAAAATAATTAATATTGCATATCCTGATATATTTATTGAACATGGTAGTATTGATCAATTACTTGAAAAATACAATATGGATGCTAAAAGTATAGCTGAATTAGTGAAAAAATATTGTTAAATGAGGAGATATCATGATAACAGAAAGAATTGATGTTTTGTTGACAAAATATAACTTTGCTGAAAGCAGGGAAAAAGCAAAAAGATTAGTTATGGCTGGAGTAGTATTTGTTAATGGGCAGAGAATTGATAAACCTGGAACTAGGGTATCTGTGGATTGTGATATAAAAGTAAAGAATAACCCTATTCCTTATGTAGGTAGAGGTGGGCTAAAGTTAGAGAAGGCCCTTAGTGAGTTTCAAATAAAATTAGAGAATAAAGTTGCTTTAGATATTGGAGCTTCTACAGGAGGATTTACTGATTGTATGTTGAAAAATGGTATAAAGAGAGTGTATGCTATAGATGTAGGATATGGTCAGCTAGCATGGAAATTAAGAAATGACGATAAGGTTATATGTATGGAAAGAACTAATATCAGATATGTGAAGAAAAGCGATATTGGTGAACTTGCTGATTTTGCATCAATAGATGTATCTTTCATATCACTAAAGTTAGTTTTACCTGTTGTAAAAGAATTATTAAATGATAATGGAGAAATAGTATCACTAATAAAACCTCAATTTGAAGCAGGAAAGGAGAAAGTAGGTAAAAAAGGAGTGATTAAGGATATTAATGTACATAGAGAAGTATTAATAAATTTTGTTAATTTTTGCAAATCTATTGATTTAAATGTCATTGGATTAACATTTTCGCCTATCAAGGGAGCAGAGGGCAATATAGAATATTTGGCTTATATAAAGAAAAATAACATAGATTATTTTAAATATGATAATGAAGAATTAATAAACAATGTAGTTAAAAGATCTCA
Organism: Brassicibacter thermophilus; assembly: GCF_055378355.1. NCBI lineage: Bacteria > Bacillati > Bacillota > Tissierellia > Tissierellales > Thermohalobacteraceae > Brassicibacter > Brassicibacter thermophilus. Next base: position 1,729,983 of record NZ_AP042446.1, read on the forward strand.
TAAAGAGTTATGATTTATTAATGAGTGAAGGGGATAGATATATGAAAAAGTATACTAGACAAATGAAGATATTAGAACTTATTCAAAATTATGAAATAGAAACTCAGGAAGAGCTAGCAGATTATTTAAAAAAATCTGGTATCGAAGTTACTCAGGCTACAGTTTCAAGAGATATTAGGGAATTAAGACTTGTTAAAGTTATGTCAAGTAGCGGTAAATATAAATATGCTGCTATGGGACAAAGCCAAGAAGGTACTACTGATAGACTCATTAAGATATTTAAAAACTCCATAATTTCTATAGATGTTGCAGGGCATATATTAGTTATGAAAACCTTACCAGGAGCAGCACAGGTTTCAGCATCTGCAATTGATGCACTTAATATTGATGGAGTTATAGGAACTATTGCTGGAGACGATACTATTTTTGTTGCTATAAATAATAGTGAAAAGCTAAGAGATATTTTAGATAAATTTAAAAAGCTACTTAATTAAGTGGAGGGTTTATTATGCTCTTAGAGCTTAGTATAAAAAATTTTGCTATAATAAATAAATTAACTGTATCTTTTACTAAAGGCTTAAACATAATAACTGGAGAAACAGGAACTGGAAAATCAATTATAATTGAAGCATTAAGTCAAGTATTAGGGGAAAGAGCAACAAAAGATTATGTTAGAACAGGGGCTAATAAAGCAGTTATCGAAGCATTATTTTATTTGGACAAGAATCAAAGTGAAGTAATCACTATATTAAATGATTTCGGTATAGATATGGAAAAAGATAATACTTTGCTTTTGATTAGAGAAATATATGCTTCAGGACGAAGTACTTCAAGAGTTAATGGTAGAACAGTAACAATTAGCATGCTTAGCAAATTAACAAGCAAGCTTATAGACATTCACGGTCAACATCAACACCAATCTTTATTAAACAAAGCAAATCATATAGATATTATTGATTCTTTAGGTAACGAAGATCTTGTTAGATTAAAAGAAAAAATAAAATTAGAATTTAATGAACTTCAAAGGCTAAAAAATAAGTTGAAAGAGTTTAATCAAAATGATATGGAGAGAGAACGGCAAATTGACCTTTTAAAATTCCAGATTGAAGAAATAGATGGTGCTAAATTAAATATTGGTGAAGATAAAGAACTAATTGAAGAATATAATATTATTTCAAATAAAGAGGAAATTGTAAATACTTTAGGAGAAATAAAAGAAATTTTGGGATCTGAAAATTACAATAATAGGTCAGTATTAGATGAAATAAATTATTGCATTACATTAATTTCAAAAATTTCTAAATATAATAATGATGTAAAAAACTTTGAAGAAATTATAAAATCTTTATCTTATCAAATACAGGATTTATTAAGGGACTTAAGGCATTTTTATGAATCTTTAGAATATGATAGAGAAAGGCTTGCTTTTTTAGAAAATAGAATTGATATAATCAATAGATTAAAAAGAAAATATGGTGGTAGTATTGAAGAAATATTAGAATATAAGGATAGATTATGTAAGGAAATGGAGTATCTGGAAAATAGTAAAGAAGAAATTTCTAAAATAAATAAAAATATAAAGAACTCAGAAGAGAAACTTAAAATTTTTTGTAGTAAGTTAACAGAAGCAAGAAGAAAGATTGCAAAACATGTTGAAAATAAAATTACCCAAGAATTGTCTGATTTAAATATGAAGCATATTAAGTTTAAAGTTAGATTTGATCGTACTGAATACTTTACTAGCAGTGGTTGGGATAAGATTGAATTTTTAATTTCAACGAATTTAGGAGAAGATTTGAAACCTCTATCAAAAATAACTTCAGGTGGGGAAATGTCAAGAATAATGTTAGCTTTTAAAAATATTTTGGCAGATGTAGATAATATATCTTGCTTAGTTTTTGATGAAATTGATTCTGGAATAAGCGGACGTACAGCACAAATTGTTGGTGAAAAAATCAAAAAAATTTCTAAAACTCACCAGATAATTTCTATAACACATTTACCACAAATTGCATCTATGGCAGACACTCATTTTTTGATTGAAAAAACAATTATTGATAATAATACTATAACAAGTGTTAAAAAATTAAATTATGAAGAGAGAGTGGACGAGTTGTCTAGGTTGCTCGGAGGAGCAAAGTTAACTGAAACTACTAAACTACATGCTAAAGAAATGCTTGATATAAATAAATGAAATAATTTTAGTTAATAAATGGAATATTGAATTTTATTTACAATAATTAAATATTTAATTATTGTAAATAAAACAAAAAGAACCCTTATTTCAAATAAGGGTTCTTTTTGTGTGCTATATTTAGCAAAATAATATTTAAGTTTACAATTATATTAAATTTTATATAGAATAAATAATGCTCAAAAAGGCTAAATTAAAATAAACAAGAACATTTTATTAGGAGGTGAATAAAGTTCTATACAAAAGTAGGAGCGTGATTTGCTTTTGAAAAATATATATTATAAAAGTAAAAGAATATTATTATTTAGCATTATAGTATTATTATTAATATATTTTATTGAAATATTTGCTATTGTTTCTTATCCTACGCAAATAAATGTATTAAAAGGGCAGAATAAAAGTTTAAATATTATATTTCCTTTTACTATAGATATCCTTAATAATGACAATATTATTGATGTTAATAACAGTCTTAACCAGAAAATATCTTTAGGATTAAAAAAAACTTATAAATTTAATACAATTGATAATGGTATAGCAAGTGTTGAATTAAAGCTGTTAAATTTAATTCCTATCAAAAACATACAGGTAAATGTATTAGATAATATTTATTTAATGCCAGGTGGTAATTCAATAGGTGTTAAACTAAATACAAAGGGAGTTTTAGTAGTTGCTCTTTCAGAAATATGTGATGTTAATGGTAATAAAGTGAGTCCGGCAAAGGATGCTGGAATAAAAGCCGGTGATATAATTATTAGCATTAACGGCGAAAAAATAGTAGATGCAGACCATGTAGTTAAAATATTAAATAGTATAAAGGATAATAAAGTAGAGGTAGAAGTTCAAAGGAATAAGATAAATTTTTCTACATTTGTTACTCCTGTAAAATGTAAGGAAGACAATTTTTATAGGTTAGGAGTTTGGGTAAGAGATAAGATAGCTGGCATAGGTACTCTTACTTTTTATGACGAAAACACAAATAAATTTGGAGCTTTAGGACATGGAATTACAGATATTGATACAGGCTCGTTATTAGAAATTGAAGATGGCAAGATAATGAAGGCTAGGGTTTCTTCTATAGAGGTAGGACAAAAAGGTAAACCTGGAGAGATTAGGGGTATTTTTTTTGAAACAGAAGATACTCTAGGTGAAATAGAAAAAAATAGTGTATTTGGAATATATGGAAATATGAATGCAAAAATTGAATATAACAAAATGTTACCAATAGCTTTGCAAAATGAAGTAAAAGTAGGGAAAGCCTATATTTTGACAACTATAGAAGATGATAGCATTGATAAATATGAAATAGAAATAATAAAAGTAAACAATCAAAAAGAAGCTGATCAAAAGAGCATGGTTATAAAAATAACTGATGACAGGCTTTTAAAAAAAACTGGTGGAATTGTTCAAGGAATGAGTGGTAGTCCTATAATTCAAAATGGTAAGATTGTTGGCGCAATAACTCATGTATTTGTAAATGATCCCACTAAGGGATATGGTATATATATAGAATGGATGCTAAAAGAAGCAGGTATATCTATAAATACTAAAAACAGAATGTAACAGTAGATTTATATTGTTACATTCTGTCTATTTATTTAAGAAATATTTTGTTCTAATCTTAATTTGTCTGCAACCATAGCAATAAATTCACTATTAGTTGGTTTACCTTTGTCAGTATGAATTGTGTATCCAAATAAGTTATTAATGGTGTCAACTTTTCCTCTACTCCATGCAACTTCTATAGCATGTCGTATTGCTCTTTCAACTCTACTTGAAGTTGTATTAAATTTTTTAGCAATTGATGGGTAGAGCTCTTTTGTAACTGCACTAAGTAAATCCATATTTTCAACGACCATCCCAATAGCTTCCCTTAAATATAGATAACCTTTTATATGAGCAGGCACACCAATTTCATGAATTATATTTGTTATTTTAGCTTCCATACTTTTAGTGCTATTATTACTATTAACATATTGAAGAGGATTTTCTGAATACTTTCTATTTAGAATAATGTCTGGTAAATAACCAGCCATTTGTCTTATTCTTTTCATAAATATTTCAAAATCAAAAGGTTTAACTACATAATAATTTGCACCTAAAGCAATAGCTCTTTGAGTTATTTTATCTTGCCCTACTGCTGATAATACAATAGTTTTGGGAAATTTAGATAATTCCATGGAGTTTAATTTTTCTAATACACCAAGTCCATCTAAATGAGGCATAATGATATCTAAAATTAAAACATCAGGTTCCTTTTCTTCTAATAACTTTAATGCCTCTATTCCGTCTCTAGCGACACCTATGACATCAATATCATCTTGACTTGAAAGGTATTCACATAAAATATTGCAAAAATCTTTGTTGTCATCTGCTATTAACACTTTAATTTTTTCTGTGTTCACAAAATTACCCCCCTGTAAATAAATTTCTATTTTTCTTCTATAATGGATTTATTCGACAAACCTTCAAATATTCCTGCTTTATTTCCTTAAATTAGAATGAATATATTTATATTTTATACTTCTCATTATCAAATAACAAATCTTTTCAATATTATTAGATAATATGTATAAAGCTGTTCAAGTATATTACTGCTAATTAAAAAAAATAACAAATAACATTATTATTTATCAACTATTTACAAATAATAAGCTTAAAGATAAGTTGGAGGTAGTATATGACTATAAAAGGGATTGTTAGAAAAGACAAAAAAACTAAAAAATTAATAAATAGGTTAAATCCAGGTGATATTGCTCTATTGTGTCATCGAGATATCGATGAAATTGCTGCTATATCTTTAATAGAATCAAAAGTTAAAGCTGTATTAAATGTAGAAAAAACTCTAAGTGGAAAATATCCCAATAGAGGTCCACTATTATTAAATAAGTCAGGTATACCAATTTTTGAAGTAGATAAAACCAATATTTTTGATTTGATTAATGAAGGGGATGAATTAAAGATTGACGGTAATAAAATTATTTACAAAAACAGAGTCATATCATTTTGTAAAATTATTGACATATATGAAATAGAAAAAATGATGGAGATTGGTAATTCTAATCTAGAAAAGGAATTAGATAGATTTATTGAAAATACATTAGAATATGCTAAAAAAGAAAAAGGTTTAGTCTTAGGCAAGGTAAAAATTCCTCAAATTACTACAAAAATAAAAGGTAAACATGCATTAGTTGTTGTAAGAGGAAAAGGTTATAAGAGAGACCTTGAAGCTATACAAAATTACGTAAAAGAAGTTAGACCTGTATTAATTGGTGTTGATGGAGGAGGGGATGCTATTCTAGAATTTGGCTTAATTCCTGATATTGTAATAGGTGATATGGATAGTGTAACTGATAGATGTTTAAAAGTATCAAAAGAAATTATTGTTCATGCATATCCTGATGGTAGAGCTCCAGGTATGGCTAGACTAAATTCATTAGATATAAATCCTATTGTTTTTTCATCCCCAGGTACTAGTGAAGATATAGCTTTGCTTTTATGTTACTCTAAGGGAGCAGATTTAATAGTAGCAGTAGGAACACATAATAATATGATTGATTTCTTAGAAAAAGGAAGAAATGGAATGGCTAGTACTTTTTTAGTAAGGCTTAAAATTGGCGATAAACTCGTAGATGCTAAAGGAGTAAGTAAACTATACAGAAGTAATCTCAAACTAAGATATGTAATAGGAATTGGTCTAGCAGCATTGATTCCAATATTAGTCATTACAATGATGTTTCCACCTATGCGGGATTTGTTAAAGCTTATTCAAATTAGGTTTAAGATACTTTTTGGATTATAAGGGAGGAAAGTGTTTATGACTAATATTAAGTATTATGTAGTTACGATTGTATCAATTTTTTTAGCACTAGGTGTAGGTATATATATAGGTTTTATGCTTGATGCTCAAGATATATTAATTACCCAAAGAAATGACATTGTTTCTCAACTTGAACAGAGATTTGATTATCTGAAGGAAGAAAATGAAAAGTTAAAAAATGATATAAAAAAATTAGAAGCAACAAAAATGCAGTATGAAAGGTTTGCAAAAACAACATTTCCTGATATTGTAAAGAATAAGTTAACTGATGTTAAGGTAGCAATAATAGAAACCAATGACGATTATATATATTCTGGTATAGAACAAGCAATTGAAACATCTGGCGGTATAGTAACTTCAATTACTACTATTAACGACTCTTTAATAAATGACAGTAAATTAATTGAAATGGTTAATGAACAATTAATATCAACTCAGCAAGGAAATAATGATAACTTAAATTTACAAATAGAAAATATAATATATACGATTACCGATGCTATAATCTATGGCGATAATTATGAAATTATAAGATTTTTGAGCGAAAATGAAATAATTGATATACTTGGAGATTATAGTATTCCAATAGATTATTTAATAATTGCTGGCGGAGGGAAAGACAATGATAATAGAGTAAATTTAATTGATGAAAATATTATAGCTAAAACAAAAAATAACAATATTCCTATTGTTGGTGTTGAAAAAATTACTGTTAATTATTCTTATATAGATATATATAAAAATAATAGAATATCTACAGTGGACAATGTTGATACTATTATAGGAAAGGTAGCACTGATAATGTCTATGAGTGGAAATCCAGGAAATTATGGAGTAAAACCAAGCGCAGAAGAACTATTACCTAATATTACTAGTAATTATTTAGATTAAGAAATAGCTTATTTTTTATAAGCTAAAAATTCTGTATGAATGTTTAATTAAACTTATTTCTTATTAGAAGGAGTTAAATAAGTTATGTGTCAAAAAAATAAAGTTGTGGCTATTATACCTGCATATAATGAAGAAAATAAAATTGAAGATACCATTAAAGAATTAAAAAAGATAAAATTAATTAATGAAATAATTGTAGTAGATGATGGGTCAAGGGATAATACATATGAAAAGGCAATAAAAAGTGGCGTAAATGTAGTTAAGTTAGATAAAAATCATGGTAAAGGTTATGCAATTAAAACAGGACTTAGTAATACAAATGCATCTTATATAGTTTTATTAGATGGAGATTTGGGAAAAACTTCAAATGAGGTAGAGAAACTCCTATTACCAGTTTTAAATAAAGAATGCGATTTTACGATAGCAAGATTTAAAAATACCAACAAAAAAGGTGGTTTTGGATTTGTAAAAAAAATAGCAAAATTAGGAGTTTATTTTTATACAAAAATTAAGATTGATTCTACCCTTTCAGGTCAAAGGGTATATAAAATAGAAGTATTAAAAAGCATGGATTATATTCCCAATAATTATGGTATTGAGGTAGCTATGACAATTCAAGCCCTGAAAAAAAACTATATTCTTAAAGAAGTTGATGTAGATATGAAACATAATGAAACAGGCAACAATCTATCAGGTTTTTTACATAGAGGTAGACAGTTTTTAGACATAGCAGCTACTCTCTTTATTCTCATCTTTAGGATTAGGAGTTGAATTTGATGATAAATTTAATAAGTTTTATTTTTGGATTATTATTTTCGATATTAATATTACCCATTGCTATAAATATGTTTAAGTCAGAAAAAAGTATAGATGTTAATTATAGAGGATTAAAGATACCGATTTCTGTTGGAATAGTTTTTATTTATTCTCAACTATTTATTGTATATCTAATTTCATTAATAGTTGAAAAGTTGGATAATAATATTATTATGTACTTGTTTTCACTTGTATTTATGGGAATGATAGGTTTATTGGATGATTTAATAGGCAATAAAGATGTTAAAGGATTTAAAGGGCATATTTCACAGATTTTTAAAGGGCAACTGTCAACTGGTGCATTAAAAGCTTTAACAGGTTTATTGCTTTCAATTATTTTTTCACAATTTGTGTCTGAAAACATTTTGATGTTAATAATTAATATCTTAATTATTGTTCTCTTTACAAATTCCATAAATCTTTTTGATTTAAGACCTGGAAGAGGTTGTAAGATATTTATTATATTAAGTATTATTCTTTTATTAACATCTAAAAACAATATATTTGAATATATACTATATTCTGCACTTGGATTTTGTGTTGCATTTTTACCATTTGACTTAGGAGAAAAAGCCATGATGGGTGATATTGGTTCAAATTCTTTAGGAATTACTTTAGGAATTTACTGTGTAATTACTAACGAATTCAGCTATAAAATAATGTATTTATTACTGTTGATAGTTATTCATTTAGTAGGGGAAAAATATTCTATTACTAAGATTATAAATAATAATAGATTTTTATCATTCATAGATAAATTAGGTAGATGTTAGTAATTGGTTATTATACATAAATTTCCACTTTAATTCTATATTTATTAAGGTATCAAAGGGGAGATTAGCTTGTTAAGTTATAAAGAAGGAATATGTTCAAATATATTATATAAAGATACAGAAGTATCTTGGATAATAGTTGATATTGAAGGTAAAAAACAAAAAGCTGTAAATTATAACAAAATAACTGGAGATGTAAATATAGGTGATAAAATTGTTGTTAATACTACTGCTGTTGATTTATCTCTTGGGACAGGAGGGTATCACTTTGTATTATTTAATTATGACAATAAAGAAAAGAATTTGAGTGATAAAGGTCACATAATAAAATTACGGTATACACCGATGCAAATTAAAACTTTATGTGTTGAGGAACAAGATAGTATATATCATGAGAAAATAAAAGCTTTTAATGGATTGGAAAAATCTATTTTTGTTGTTGGTACTTTACATAGCATGATAGCACCAATATCAGCCATGATAAAATGGCTAAATCCTAAAATAAATATAACATATATTATGACTGATGGTGGAGCATTACCTATACAATTTAGTCGAACAGTAAGAACACTAAAAGAATTAAAAATCATAAATAATACTATAACGGTAGGGCATTCATTTGGTGGAGACTATGAATGCGTAAACATTTATACTGGATTAATTACTGCAAAAGAAATTTTAAATAGCGATGTTACAATAATATCTATGGGACCAGGAATTGTAGGTACTGGGACAAAATATGGTTTTAGCGGAATTGAACAAGGTTATATCATTGATGGTATTAATAATATGGGTGGTTTTAGTTTTGCTGTTCCTAGAATTAGTTTTAGTGATTATAGGAAGAGGCATCAAGGAATTAGTCACCACACATTAACTTGTCTTGGAAATATGACAAATACATGTACAAATATTATTTTGCCTTTACTTAGTAAAAAGAAAATAGATTATTTTAATGCTCAATTAAAAAAATTTGATATTGATAAAAAACATAATATTATTTATGAGGATGGTTCAGATATTATTAAAGCATTAGATTATTTTGGATTAGATGTAAATACTATGGGGAGAACTTTCGAAGAAGATAAGGACTATTTTATAGCATTAGGTGCAGTTGGAAAAGGTGTTGCAAAACATATAGATTGTACCCATGCTTTACAAAAGAAAAAAGAGTAATATAATAGTAAATATAAGATAGTTGTATATTTTGATGCTGAAAATTTGGGAGGTATATATATGGGTTATGAGGAAAAAACAATGAAAACAGAAAAAATATATGATGGGAAAATACTAAATTTAAGAATTGATACAGTTGAACTTCCAGATAAAAAATATTCTAAAAGAGAAATTATTGAACATCCTGGTGCTGTTGGAATTGTAGCTATAACTAATAATAATGAAATGGTGTTAGTCAAGCAATTTAGAAAAGCTATAGAGAAGGAATTAATTGAAATACCAGCTGGAAAACTTGAAATAGGTGAAGAACCTAAGGATTGTGTTATTAGAGAGTTGAAAGAAGAAACTGGATATTCTGCTGAAAAAATAACTTATATAATGGAATTTTATACATCACCAGGATTTTCAAATGAAAAGCTTTACTTATTTTTAGCTGAAGATTTACACGAAGGTGTAGCTGAGCCTGAAAAGGATGAATATATTGAAGTATTGAAAATAAAAATTGATGATTTAATATCTATGATTAATAAAGGAGAGGTCTTAGATAGTAAAACTATAATTGGTTCCTTTATTGCAAAAAAGATAACTGAAAAACGAATTTAATGTTTAAAAATACAAGGTCATATTATATACCCTTATAGCATATTTATTTGTTAGAGGGCTTGTTTAAAGAAGGGGAGGTATGACCTTGTTTTTTAAATTAAGGAAGTTATTATATTCACATTTTCAAGAACATTTTGCTATATATTTAATTTTGACTATTTTTTTTATGGTAGGAATATTTTCAGGTGCTATAACAATAAAAGTATTAAATCAAGAACAAAAAAAACAAATAATAGATTTTTTAGATTCTTTTTTTAAAATACTTAAAGAAGAGCCAATAGATAATATTGTAATTTTTAAACAATCACTAGTTAATAATTTCAAAACTGTAATTATGATTTGGTTACTAGGTGTAACTGTAATTGGTGCTCCTATAATAATTGTAATATTAATAGTAAGAGGTTTTGTTATAGGATTTACTGTTGGATTTCTAATAAAAGAACTTGCGTTTGATGGTTTTATATTTACTTTGACAACAATATTTCCTCAAAATATTTTTATTATCCCTGGGATATTGATTATTTCAGTGATATCAATATGCTTTTCAGTAGAAACTGTAAAAAGAAGAAGAAAAAAAATGATTCAAACTAGCTTTGTTAAAGAATTTGTTAATTATACAGTTATTGTATTGTTAATTTCTTTAATTATTATTTTAGGAAGTGCTGTTGAGGCGTTTGTAACTCCTGTATTCATAAATTTAGTTAACGAATATATTTGATAAAATGGTCATAGTCAAAGAGCTTTATTTAAATGAAATATGGCTCTTTATTTATTTGTAGAGTTTATTTATTAGTTATACAAATTTATTACATAATTTTTGTTAATGTAAAATTTTATATTACAAAATTCTATTAAGAATACTTTTTTATATAATTTGTTAACATAAAAAAATAAAAAAATGAAGGAATTTAAAGATATATGTTGAATATTATAATTACACAATTTTATTAATTAATTTTATTTATTAGTTTGGAACTGTTAACTTAAAATGAAAAAATAGCATGATTTTATAGAAAAATTCTTAATGGATCTTGACCTTACAGCCCTATATGAATTTTAGCTATTACAATAAAGCTGTCAAGGGTCAAGATAAACGAGCAAAGCTCGCCCTTGACAGCTTTATTTTAAATAGCTATGGAATGGTTAAGGGCTGTAAAAATAAAAATTGCATAGCAAATAAACCAAGAAATAAGGCAAAGCAGAGAGAACCCTTAACAAGTAAATATTATGCAGATAATAACCAATTACTGCGATCTCTATCGCTATATTTGGCACCTGCTACCTGGGCAGGAGTAAGGTTACTCAAAGAAGAATGAGGCCGTATATAATTAAAGAAGAATACAAAGTTTGCAATTAAGTTATTAGCGCTTTCGAAACAGTTAAAACCTCGCTTTGGTTTATACCAGGCTTTAAATTCCTTATTAAAAGATTCAATTATATTGTTTGATATATCATCATCAAAAGATTCAACTCTTATATGGTTGGCACCGGCAAAGATAGATTTAGCAGGCACCTTATAAGCACTATATCTATCAGTAACGATAGTATTAGGAATGCCAAATTTCTTTGCTTTTTTAAAAAGGCTGAAGGCCTGGTTAGAATTTCTGTAAGGAGATAGATGAAAATTTATAATAAAGCGAGTTTCAGAATCAATGATAAACCAGAGATAATGTTTTTTACCATTAATTTTAACAACAGTTTCATCAGCATGCCACTCATCAGAAGAAGATAAGTCAATGGTTGAAGAAAGCTTACTAGATATACTGTCAAACAAAGGTGCAAACTTTTTAACCCAGGATGCAATGGATACATGGGAAACCTTAATATTATATGTAATATAAAGAAACTGTGATATTTTTCTTGTTGAAGAGTTATTTAAAAAATAAAGGTTAAGAGCAGTAATAATAACAAACATAGGAAACCTCATTCTTTTAAAATCAGTTTTACCGGAAAGGTTAGACGATGAGGGATTATCGATAGTAGTTGGTTTAGCGATAAAGAAAGAATGGTAACACTTTTTATCTGAGCATCTATAGTTTGTATAGTGTTTATAATTATGATGAATAAAAGATGCTTTGCCACACTTGGGACATCTTGGATGTTTGGTATTGCGTGTAGTATTAGATTTAGGCTTTGTAGAAAATTGACGTCTACAATCACGGCATTGATACTTTTGATAACCATAAGGATCTTTGCCAAATTTATAAAGTTTTGAAGAATTACATCTAGGACACTTAATTTTTGGTATAATAGTCATAGGTCTCGACCTCCTTTGGAGTAGTGTTTTTGTGTCTATTGCTATTATACCTAAAGGAGTTCGAGACTTTCAATTTTCATTTAAGTTAACAGAACGATTAGTTTTTAAAGGAGAAGAAGTATGAATAATGTCTTGTCTCAATATATTAATTATCTAGAAAATGATAGAGAATTATCTAAGAATACTCTTGAATCTTACAGTAGAGATTTAAGACAATTCGAAGAATATGTGCATAAAAAGGATTCTAAAGATGAGATTGAAAAAGCCACCAAAACATTAGTTCTTACATACTTAATGTATTTACAGAAAAATGGTAAATCAACTTCCACTATTTCACGTAAATTAGCATCATTAAGGAGTTTTTATCAATATTTATTAAATAATGGTAAGATTAAACAAGACCCTACTGTAGATTTACAAGCTCCAAAGCAGGAAAAAAAACTTCCAAGTATACTTACACTTGAAGAAGTTGAATTACTCTTAAATCAGCCTGATATTAATACTGTAAAAGGCATAAGGGATAGAGCTATGTTAGAGCTTTTATATGCAGTTGGTATTAGGGTTTCGGAATTAGTTTCTTTAAATGTAGAAGATATAAATTTTAATTTGGGCTTTGTAACGTGTGCTAAAGGGAGTAATAATGAAAGAGTAATTCCTATTGGTAGAATGGCCATAGAAATGTTAAATAAATATATGACGGTAAGTAGAAATAAGTTAATTAAGGACAGAAAAGAAAATTCTTTGTTTGTAAATTATCATGGTAAAAGGTTAACTAGGCAAGGATTTTGGAAAATAATAAAATTTTATACTAAGAAAGCTAACATTAATAAAGTTATTACACCGCATACTTTGAGGCATTCTTTTGCAGCACATCTATTACAAAATGGTGCTGATTTGAAATCGGTGCAAGAGATGTTAGGTCATTCTGATATATCAACTACACAAATATATACCATGATAAATACAAGTAGAATAAAGGAAGTGTATGATAAAACTCACCCAAGAGCTTAAAGTCCACCAAAAGGTGGATTTTTTAGTATATAATGATAGAATACATTTACATAATTAGTTATTTAAACTATAATATCAATATAAGGATAAGTAAATATTAATTTATGAGGAGAGATATAATGGATTTATTAGAAAAGATAAATGAAGCTACTCAATATATTAAAAGTAAAATTAACGTTAGTCCTGAAATAGGATTAATTTTAGGTTCTGGATTAGGAGAATTATCAAAAGACATAGTTGCAGATATTAAAATTCAATATAGTGATATACCAAATTTTCCTATATCTACAGTAAAAGGGCATGAAGGGTCTTTAATTATTGGAAAACTTTCTGGGAAAAATATAGTAGCAATGAATGGAAGATTCCATTATTATGAAGGGTACGATCTTAAACAGGTTACTTTTCCAATAAGAGTAATGAAAGAATTAGGTATTAAAGTGCTAATTATTACAAATGCAGCTGGTGGTATAAATAGAAATTTAAGTCCTGGTGATTTGATGATTATTGAAGATCATATTAATTTTGCTTTTAATAATCCACTTATAGGTAAAAATTACGATGAGCTCGGACCTAGATTTCCAGATATGTCTCATGCTTATGATGAATATCTGATTAATATGGCAATAGATATTGCTAAAAAAAATAATATTGACATAAAAAAAGGCACATACGTATGGATGACTGGACCACAATATGAAACACCTGCTGAAGTAAGATTAGTTTCTTTTTTAGGTGGAGACGCTGTAGGTATGTCTACAGTGCCTGAAGTAATAACAGCTGTACATGGAGGTATTAAAGTTTTGGGAATTTCTTGTATCACTAATATGGCAGCAGGTATATTACCGCAGCCATTGAACCACAGTGAAGTAATAGAAACAGCAAATCTTGTGAAGAATAAGTTTTCTTATTTAGTTAAAGAAATTATTAAAAATATTTAATGGGGGGATTGAAATGGAAAATATTTTATTGAAAATTAAAGAAACTAGTGATTACATAAGAAGGAGAATCAATGTTATTCCAGAAATTGGATTGATACTGGGTTCAGGGTTAGGTGACTTGGCAAATGATATGGAAGATGTTGTAGAAATAGATTACAAAGATATACCTAATTTTCCTGTTTCCACAGTAAAAGGTCATGAAGGTAAGTTAGTTATTGGTATTCTTGAGGGTAAAAAAGTTATAGCAATGAAAGGAAGGTTCCATTATTATGAAGGGTATTCGATGAAAGAGGTAACTTTCCCAGTTAGAGTAATGAAAAATTTGGGGATAAAATTACTAATTGTAACTAATGCTTGTGGAGGGATGACTAAAAAATTATATCCAGGTGCGTTAATGGTTATAGAAGACCATATTAATTTTATGGGTACGAATCCTTTAATTGGGAAAAATTATGATGAATTAGGTCCTAGATTTCCTGATATGTCCCATGCATATGATGAAGAGTATATAAAAATTGCTGAAGACGTTGCTAAAAAACTTAATATAGATTTAAAAAAAGGTGTATATGCTGCTATAAGTGGCCCATATTTCTTTTCTAGAGCAGAACTTAGAATGCTTAGAAATCTTGGAGGAGATGCTATAGGTATGTCTACTGTGCCAGAAGTAATTGTAGCAAATCATGCTGGAATTAAGGTATTAGGAATATGCTGTGTTACAGACATGGCTATTGCAGATGAAATTGTATCAATTAGTCATGAAGAGGTAATGGAAGTTGCAAATAAGACAAAACCAAAATTTAAAAGTTTTGTTAAAGGTATAATTAAAGAGGTGTCATTATAGTGAATATGTATGATATTATTCAAAAAAAGAGAGATGGAAAGGAATTAACTGAAAAGGAAATTCAGTATTTTATAAATGGTTATACTAAAGGAGATATACCTGATTATCAAGTTTCTGCATTACTTATGGCAATATTTTTTCAAAAAATGAACAAAAGAGAAACAGCTTATTTAACTGAGGCAATTGTGAATTCTGGAGATAAAGTTAATTTAGATTTGATTGATGGAGTAAAAGTGGATAAACATAGCACTGGTGGAGTAGGAGATAAGACTTCTCTAGTGCTTGGACCAATGGTTGCAGCTTGTGGACTTCCATTTGCTAAGATGTCAGGTAGAGGGTTAGGACATACTGGTGGAACTCTTGATAAACTTGAATCAATAAAGGGATTTAATGTTGAAATTACTAAGGAAAAATTTATTAAGAATGTTAACGAAATTAAAATTGCAATATGTAGCCAAACATCAAACATTGCTCCAGCAGATAAGAAATTGTATGCTTTAAGAGATGTAACCGCGACTGTAGATAATATTTCGCTTATCGCAAGTAGTATTATGAGTAAGAAATTAGCGATTGGCTCCGATGGTATAGTTCTTGATGTGAAAGTCGGTAGTGGTGCATTCATGAAAAATATAGAAGATGGTCTTAAATTAGCTAGAGAAATGGTTGACATTGGTACAAAAATGGGAAGAAATGTAGTGGCAGTTTTATCAAATATGGATGAACCATTAGGGTTTGCTATAGGAAATGCGTTGGAAGTTAAAGAGGCTGTAAATACTCTTAAAGGAAACGGTCCTGATGATTTATTAGAGTTATGTTTAACTTTAGCTACAAAACTTTTATTACTTGGTGGGAAAATTAATAATGAGGTAGATGGCCGTAAAATGCTTAATGATGTACTGAAAAGTGGAAAAGCTTATCAAAAATTTATAGAACTTGTTGAACGACAAGGTGGAGACAAAAAATGTGTTGAAGATTTAAGCTTACTTCCTAAGGCAAAATATGTAATTGAGGTAAGAAGCGATAAAAATGGTTATGTAACAGAAATAAATGCAGAAAATGTTGGAAAATGTTCTCTAGCATTAGGAGCAGGAAGAGAAACCAAAGAAAGTACTATAGATCTTTCAGCAGGGATTTTATTAAATAAAAAAGTTAATGATGAAGTTAAAAAAGGAGATATTTTAGCTTATATTCATAGTAATGATATGAAGAAAGCAAATGAAGTACATGATAAACTTAAAGATATTTTTGTAATAGGTGAAAAAAGTAAAAAACCTAAAAAGCTTATTTATGGTATCGTAGATAAAAAAGGTTATAAGCTGTTTTAAAAACAAAGAAGGTTGTTAATAGTTAACAACCTTCTTTGTTTTTACCATTACTACTTTGTATATGAAAAAGTATAATGGTTAAGATATTAATATACATTGCTTATGGTAGTTAAATAGTTATAATGAAAAATATATATGATGAAGGGAGGATTTGAATGAATTTTAACAAAAAGATAAAGTTGATGTTTTCTACAATATTAGTGATTATTTTATTATTAATGTCATCAACATCAAATATAGTTATGGCTAAGGAAGAATTTAATATCAATGCAAAATCTGCCTTATTAATGGATGCATCTACTGGGGAAATACTTTATGAGAAAAATATTCATGAAAAACTGCCTCCTGCAAGTATTACTAAGATAATGACTCTATTGTTAGCAATGGAAGCTTTAGATAGTAATAAAATTAGTTTAAATGATCAAGTACAAATAAGCGAAAAAGCATCAGGAATGGGTGGAAGTCAGATATATCTTGAGCCTGGAGAAATTCAGACAGTTGAAAACTTGATAAAAGCTATTTGTTTAAGGTCAGCTAATGATGCATCTGTTGCTTTAGGAGAACATATTGCAGGTAGTTATGATTTATTTGTTAAGATGATGAATGACAAGGCTAAAGAATTAGGAATGACTAATACAAACTTTATGAATTCTACTGGCCTTCCGACAGAAGGGCATTATACTAGTGCATATGATATTGCTTTGATGTCTAAAGAACTATTGAAACATGAAAAAATACATCAATGGCTTACATTATGGATTACAAATATAAAGGTTGGAAAAAATAATGACATAGTACAAACTTTAGTAAATACTAACAGATTAATTCACGATTATAATGGTGCTAATGGTATAAAAACTGGTTATACAAGTGAGGCTGGATATTGTCTCTCAGCTTCAGCTCAAAGAGGGAATCTAAAGCTTATAAGTGTTATTTTAGGATGTGAAAGTTCTAGTATTAGATTTAGTGAATCAAAAAAATTACTTGATTATGGATTTGCTAATTATGACTCTCTTCCGCTTTATAAAAAAGGTGATTTTATTAAAAAAGTAAAATTAAAAAAGGGATTGTCTGAAGATGTTAATGTTATAATAGAAAATTCTGTAAATTTGTTAATTAAAAAAGGTAGTAGTAAAAGTGTAGAAAAAGAAATTAATCTCCCTGAATATATTGAAGCTCCTATTAGCAAAAATCAAAAAGTTGGAGAAATCATTTTTAAAATTGATAATAAAGAAGTAGCTAGAGCAAACTTAATTGCTGAAAAAGATGTGGAAAAGGCCGGTTTTTTTGATATGTTAAAGAAAATGATTAGGAATATGTTAATTTTTGATAAATAGAAAAAATTAGAATAGCATTTAATTAGTAAGCTAGATATATTGTAATTTTAGTCGATACATTATACAATATATCTAGCTTTACTTTTTTATAATTATAATAAATATTTGAAATGATTTTTAGATTTTTACTTAAATAATATAAAATATCAATTTTTAATATTATGTGATAAGATATATTCAAAAAATAGGATATTGAATTTATCTAAAATTAGAAAGAAGGTATTTAGTTTAATGTTTAATAATATAACTAACCAATTATTAAGTAAATTAATATCATTACCTGGGTTACTGATTGCTATTACTTTTCATGAATTAGCCCATGGGTATTTTGCATATCGACTTGGCGATCCTACTGCAAAAAATAGTGGAAGATTATCGTTAAATCCTCTTGCTCACATTGATATTGTAGGTTTTCTATTACTGTTTATTGTTGGATTTGGTTGGGCCAAGCCAGTGCCTATTAATCCAATGTATTTTAAAAAGCGAAAATCTGGAACTATTATTGTATCCTTAGCTGGACCAATATCAAATTTTGCTATTGCAATTATTTTAGCTTTAATAATTGGTTTGATGGTCAAGTTACAAGTTATTAGAAATGGATTGTTATTAAATATGATTTTAATAACTATATGGTATAATATTATTTTAGGTATATTTAATCTTTTACCGTTTCCACCTTTAGATGGCTCAAAAATACTTGCTAGCTTATTGCCAATAAAATTTGAAATGTTATTTTATAGATATGAAAAATACCTTTATGCGATTCTTATATTGTTAATAGTAACCAATTCAATAAACAAGATATTAGGTCCATTAGTACAATTTGGATATGACAGTTTATTAAAGTGTATTTCCCTTTTTTTCTAAGTTAAACTAACAAATAGAGGTTGTTATGATATGAAATATAAACTTGTTTTAGACACATTTGAGGGTCCTTTAGATTTATTATATCATTTAATTGAAAAAAACAAAGTTGATATATATGATATTCCTATTGCTCAAATTACTGAGCAGTATATGGCTTATTTAAATAGTATGAAAGAATTAGATTTAGAAATTGCAAGTGAGTTTTTAGTTATGGCTTCGACTTTATTAGAAATCAAATCTAGAATGCTCCTTCCTAAACATAATAATGTAGAAGGAAAACAATTAGAAATTGAAGATGTCGACCCAAGAGATGAGTTAGTGAAAAAATTGATTGAATACAAAAAGTATAAAAATGTAGCTCTTGAGCTAAAAAATAAGGAAGAAATACAAAAAAAGATTTATTATAAATCTAAAGAAGAAATAAGTGAGTATAATACAGAAGAGTTGCCAAAACTTGAAAATATTCAACTTAAAGACTTAGTAAAAGCTTTTTCAAAAGTTATTAGTAAAAGTAAATATAACGAAAATATAATAAAATTTAAGGAAATACATAAGGAAGAGATAACAATTGAAGATAAAATGAAAAATATTATTGACATAATTTCAAAAAAGAAAAAAGTTAAATTTGAGGAACTCTTTGAAGGAGACAAAAATAGAAGTATGGTAGTAATTACTTTTTTATCTATTTTAGAATTAATAAAGCTAAAAAAAATTACTGTAAATCAAAAAGACAATTTTAAACCAATAATTATATCTATTATAAATTGAAGTAAGGTGGAGTGTGTATTATGGATAGAAAAGAGATATTTGGGATAATAGAGGCATTATTGTTTGTATGGGGTGATCCTCTTTCTATTGAGGATATATCACGCGTACTAGAAATAGATAAAAAAGTAGTAAAAGAAATTATGAGTGAAATGATAGATGAATTTAATTATAATAGAAGAGGATTACAAATAGTTCAAATAAATAATAAATATCAATTATCTACGAGAAAGGAGCATTTTGATTGGATTAAAAAGTTATGCGTACCTAAAAGAAATAAAAGTTTGTCAAGTGCTGCATTAGAAACTTTATCAATAATTGGATATAAACAGCCTATTACAAAAGCTGAGATAGAAGCTATAAGAGGTGTTAAATGTGATAAAGCATTATACACATTAATTGAAAGAAATTTAATCGAAGAAAAGGGTAGAATTGATAAACCGGGAAAACCTATTATATATGGTACGACTGATGAATTTTTAAGATATTTTGGACTAAAATCTATAGATGAATTACCTAATATCGATGATTTAACAGAATCAATAAATGAGAAAATTGACGAAAATAAATAGCACATTTATGTGTTATTTTTATTTTTATGGGAAAAATAGTTATCTGAGGATATTTACTTTTTTTACTCGAGGTGTTAATAAAGTGAAATATATCATAGTTTTTGGAATAATTATATTTATTCTATTTTTCCCATTTTATATCAATATTAAGATAGTAAAAACTAAAAAAAAGAATACTGTAAAAATAGGAATAGGAATTTTAAGTAATAAATTACGATTATTTTATAAAATAAATCCTGAAAGAATCAAAAAAAAAGCTGGGATAAAGATAGATAAAAATTTTATTGGATTTCTAAGAAAAAGTTATAATAATTATTTTAATAAAAAAAACAAGAATAGGTTAGTTGTTTTTCTAAAATCATTATTAACTCATTTAAAGTTTAAGGAATTAATAATAGAAACTAAATTTGGTTTTTTTGATGCAGCTCAAACAGCTATATTAGCAGGTATTATATTTTCTATTAAAAGTTTTTTTACTGCTTATTTAACAAATAAGGTAAAAGTAGATAAAATTAGATTTAATGTATTGCCTGTTTTTTCAATAAATTATACTGAAATTAACTTTAACTGCATAATAAAATATAAATTAGTTTATATTATTATTGCATGGTTAAGTTGTATAAAAGTTAGAAAAAAGGTGGTGGATTGAATTTGACAGAATATCCTATTGAGGCATTAATGAAGACAACGATGGAAAGCTTAAAAGATATGGTTGATGTAAATACTATAGTTGGTGATCCTGTAGAATCTTCAGATGGATTAGTTATAATCCCTATATCAAAAGTTTCCTTTGGCTTTGCATCTGGTGGAGCGGAATATAATTTAAATAAGGTTTCTCACAAAGAAGAGGTAAATAATAATGATAGGAAAATTCCATTTGGAGGAGGTTCTGGGGCAGGAGTTTCAGTACAGCCTGTTGCTTTTATAGTTGTAGGAAACAACCAAATAAAAATGTTGCCTGTTGACCAAGGGAGTAGTGCTTTGAACAATTTATTGGATTTTATACCTAAGCTTACAAACAACTTACAATCAATACTAAAGAATAAATGTTCAAATGATAAGGGTAATAAGAATAATATAGATGATGTAAAAAATCATTCTCAAAAAGACGTGGAAAATTAGGGGTGAAAAAGATCACCCCTAATTTAAATTGTATAATGCAATTTTCTGTCTAATTAGAAAATATCGCTAGGAAATTTCACTATTATTCTTTGAAATAATGATTATATAAAGTTTAATAGTAGATTTAATAATTGATAATTTATTTCATTAATTAAAAATACGGAGTGATTATATTGAAATTATATAAACAAGTAGCTTTATTTTTCTCTTTAATTATAGTACTTACTAATATTAATGTATTTGCAGAAGGCAATGTTAGTTATGGTCAAAGTAGTATACTTATTGATAGAAAATCAGGTAGAGTGTTGTATAAGAATAATGAAAATCTAAAATTACCAATGGCTAGCACGACAAAAATTATGACTGCTTTAATTGCTCTAGAAAATGGAGAATTAGATGATATAGTAAAAATTGATAAAAGAAGTGTTGGTATAGAAGGTTCAAGCATATACCTTAGAGAAGGAGAGGAAATTTCTTTAAGAGATTTATTATATGGTTTAATGTTAAGGTCAGGAAATGACGCTGCAGTAGCTATTGCTATTCATATTAGTGGTAGTATAGATGATTTTGTTAAATTAATGAACGATAGAGCAAAAGAAATAGGAGCAATAAATACTAACTTTGTTAATCCACATGGACTTCATAATGATAATCACTATACTACAGCATATGACTTAGCTTTAATTACGAGAGAAGCAATGAAAAATGATGAATTTAGAAAAATAGTTAAAACCAAGCTTTGGGTTGCAGATAGGGATATTAATAAGTATTTTTATAATAAAAATAAAACTTTATGGCAATATGAAGGTGGTGATGGGGTTAAAATTGGCTATACACAAAAATCTGGTAGATGTTTAGTTTCTAGTGCTACAAAAAATGGCATGCAACTAATAGCTGTTACACTGAATAATAATTCATGGTTTCAGTCATGTTATAACTTGTTTGATTATGGATTTAACAATTATAAGCCCATGGTAGTTTATGACAAGGGTCAGTTTATTGGTAATATATATGTATCTAATGGAAAAAAGGATACTATTTCAGCAGTAACAGCTGATAGTTGTGTGATTCCTCTAAAAGAAGATGAGGTGAAAAATATAAAAATTGTAACTAAAATTCCTGAGAGTTTACAAGCTCCAATTTATAAAGGACAGAAAATTGGAATTATAAAAGTTTTTATGAATGGAAGCATAGCTTATATTGATGATTTAGTTGCTAAAGAAGATATTTTAGAAAAAAATTGGATCGAAAAGATACTTGATAGAATTTTTATAAAAAAAACGGCTTGATATGCCGTTTCTTTTATTTAGTAACAAAATATTATATTATTAAATATTCTAATATTATAGTAATAAATGAAGGGAAGGATAAATTTGCTTAAATATAGCGTAAAATGTATAGATGGAGGAAGTGAGTATTGCCCTTGTGAATTAGGTGTTTGTGATAATTGTATGATTTGTTCTCAAATGCAAGGGAAAGAATTTTGTGATTGTAATTGGCAGGGTACGTGTATTTATTATGAATATGTTATGAACGGTATGAAAAGTAAAGCAAAGAGAAATGAGTATATTTGTAGCATAGTAGAAAAAAAAGTACTAAATAATAAATTAAAGATGTTAATTTTAAAAGTAAGTAAAAATTTAGTTATTAATTCTGATGAACCTGGCTCTTATATCTTTATAAGAGGTAAAGATACAAAACAATATTATAATTTACCACTATCAGTGTTCGATGTTGATAAGGAAAATCAATTAATGTACTTAGTTTATGAAATAGTAGGTTCGAAAACCAAAAAACTCGATAGCATAAAAGACGATTTTATTCTAAGAGGACCATATTGGAATGGAATATTTGGCATAGAAAATTTGAAAAATTCGAAAGGTATGAATTGGATGATTGTAGCCAAAGGTATAGGGCAGGTTCCAACATTGTTATCAATTAAAAAATTATGCAAAAATAATAATAAAGTTTACTTACTTATTGATAAAGGAGATATAAATATAAATTTTGTTCAAAGTTATATTCAGCCTTTAAATGGTGAAATATTTGTTGAAGAAGTACATTCGATTAATGAAAATCAAATTAAAGAGAAAATAGATAAATTAGACATTAAATATGTTTTAAGCTGTGGATCAGACATTCTTCATAATAAGTTATTGCGTTGTATTGAGACATTAGAAAATCCACCTCAGTTATCTATAACAAATAATTATGAATTATGCTGTGGAGAAGGTATATGTGGAGGTTGTAACGTTCGATTTGAAGAAGGATTGAAAGTTCGTGCGTGCAAAGCTCAAATATTACCTACTGCTGCAATAAAAAGGAGGATTTTAAATGATTAAAATTGTTGTTATTGGTGGAGGTTGGGCAGGATGTGCGTCTGCTATAGCAGCAAGAAAAGCTGGTGCAGATGTTATTTTGCTTGAAAAAACTGACCTTTTGGTAGGATTAGGAAATGTTGGTGGCATTATGAGAAACAATGGGAGGTATACTGCTGCAGAAGAGAATATATTTCTAGGGGGAAAAGAATTATTTGAGATAACAGATAAAGCTGCTAGGCATAAAAATATTAACTTTCCAGGTCATAAACACGCATGGCTTTATGATGTAACTAAAGTTGAGCCAATGGTTAGGAGATTATTAAAAGAAATGAATATTAAAGTAATGACTAAAAGTAGAGCCATAGATGTTATTATGAATAATAACAGTATTGAAGGTATAAAACTTGCAGATGATAGGGTCATTAAAGGTGATGTTTTTATTGAAACTACTGGTTCAACAGGACCTATGGGAAATTGTTTAAGATATGGTAATGGTTGTGCAATGTGTATTTTAAGATGTCCTACTTTTGGGCCTAGAATAAGTATAAGTAAACGAGCAGGGATAAATGATTTAGTTGGAATGCGTAGAGATGGTACTTATGGAGCTTTTAGTGGGTCATGTAAATTAAATAAAGATTCTTTAAGTAAAGAAATAAGGGAAAAATTAGATAAGGAAGGTGTTGTTATTTTAAAAGTTCCTAAGGAAGATATAAATAAAGATAAATTAAAATTAAAAGTATGCGAACAATATGCACTTGAAGAATTTGCTGAAAATATTATTTTGCTTGATACGGGCCATGCGAAGTTAATGACACCATTTTATCCTTTAGAAAAGTTAAGAAAAATTAAAGGACTTGAAAATGCTAGATATGAAGACCCTTATTCTGGAGGAATTGGAAATTCGATTCGATTTTTATCTATGGCACCTAGAGATAATACGATGAAAGTTAATGGTATAGATAATTTATTCTGTGGTGGAGAAAAATCAGGTTTAATTGTAGGGCATACTGAAGCTATTGTAACTGGAACATTGGCTGGGTATAATAGTGTTAGATTATATAAAGGAATGCCAACACTAGAATTACCTAAAGATCTTGCAATTGGAGATTTTATAGCTTATGTAAGAGACCAAATGCAAACAGAAGATGGAATGAAAAAAAGATATACTTTTGCTGGAGCTAGTTATTTTAAAAGAATGAATGAAAAAGGTTTGTATTCATATGATAATGAAGAAATAAAAAGCAGGGTTAAAAAACTAGGATTATTAAATATTTATAATGAAAAATTATAATATACTATTATAATATTCATTTTACTGGACTTAAGTAAAAGAAATGGTATAATATAGTTAACAAAAGAAAGAAGGTGTTATATGAGGCTGCAAAAATTTATGGCTGAATGTGGTGTAGCTTCGAGAAGAAAATCAGAAGAAATAATTAGAGCTGGAAGAGTAACTGTTAATGGAGAAAAAATTACAAAAATGGGATTTATCATAGATCCAGAAACAGATATTGTTATGGTAGATAATAAACTAATTAAAAAAGAAAAGAAAAAAATTTATATAGCATTAAATAAGCCAAAAGGTTATGTTTCTACTGTAAGTGATCAATTTAATAGAAAAACTGTATTAGACCTTATTAAAGGTATAAATGAAAGAATATATCCTGTAGGTAGATTGGATTATGATACCACAGGATTACTTTTGTTAACTAATGATGGACATTTAGCATATAAGCTTACTCATCCTAGTCATATGATTAATAAAACTTATATTGCTAAAGTAAAAGGTATACCCAATCAGTATGAATTAGATAAATTTAAAAGTGGATTAGTTATTGATGGATATAAGACTTCAAAAGCTGATATTAAAATTTTAAAAAAATCATCTAAGTATTCTATTTTAAAAATAGTTATACATGAGGGAAGAAATAGGCAAGTTAGAAAAATGTGTGAAGAAATTAACCATCCTGTAATGGAATTAGATAGAATTGCTATTGGTTGTATTTCTTATAGAGGAATAGAACAAGGAAAATGGCGTTATTTAAAAAAGGATGAAATTAATTACTTAATTGATTCTTAGAAATATAGACAATTATAAAACATTATGTTTTTACATAATGTTTTTTCTATAATGAATTAAATATAAAAATAAATAAAATTATATGTCAAATTTTTAAACAGGAGGAAAATATGATTGTATCAAGAAAAATGAATTATAATAATGAATATAATTCTATAATTAATATTCTAAATAAAAATGGAATAAAAGATGTATTAAATCCTAAAGATCACATTTATATACTTGAAGAAAATGGAGTTATCATAGGAGTAACTAAGGTTGTTTTTAAATCAACTTCATCTGCTTTTTTAGAATATTTAGTTATAGACAAATTAAAAAGAGGAGAAGGTTTTGGAGATGGATTATTGAGATCAGTATTGAATTATTGTATGTCAAAAGGGGTAAGTACAGTTTATTATTATCATTATAATAGCTATTTAATGTATAAAGGTTTTGAGAAAGTTGATAATAACATTTTAAAATGTGATTTAAATAAATTTTTTAGTAGAGGATGCAGCCAAAAAAGGAGATGATTATATGAGATTTACACTTTTCAAGAATGCTGTGGAGATTAATAAACACTTGGTAAAAAAAATGGTTAAAGAAGGAGATATTACTGTTGATGCAACTGTAGGAAATGGGAATGATACTATTTTATTAGCTGAATTAGTAGGCGATACTGGCAAGGTTTATGGTTTTGATATTCAGTGTGAAGCAATAACGAATACTGAAAATATACTTAAAAAAAGAAAATTAGATATGAGAGTAAAACTTATAAATGATGGTCATGAACATATGGATAAGTACATCGAGAGTAATGTAGATTTTGTAGTTTTTAATTTAGGCTATCTTCCTGGTAGTGACCATAAAATTATTACTAAACCTGATACGACTATTAAAGCTCTTAATTTAAGTTTATCTCTCCTTAAAAAAGGCGGAAAAATTAATATAACTTCCTATTATGGACATCCTGGTGGACTTGAAGAAAAAACTGCTATTGAAAAATTTTTATTAAGTTTAGACCAAAAAATGTATAATGTAATAAAATTTAGTTTTGTTAATCAGGTAAACAATCCGCCAATTCTTTATTGTATTGAAAAATTAACTAGTTGAACCATAAATTTTGATTTGAAAAAAGTATAAAAGTCTCTACATAATTACTACAAATTTAAAATATCCAATAAAATGTTTTAATGCAATTTAAAAAATATTGAATAGGAGGAAAAAGATGAAGATATTAGTGACAAATGATGATGGAATAAATGCAATAGGTATAAGAAAATTAGCTGAAGCTTTAAAAAAATTAGGTGATGTTTTTGTAATTGCACCTGATAGGGAAAGAAGTGCAACAGGTCATGCAATAACGATGCACGAACCATTAAGGGTAAAAAAAGTTGATTATTATAGTGAAGAAATAAAAGCTTGGAGCATAAATGGCACTCCTAGCGATTGTGTTAAATTAGGGATAACTTCTTTAATTCCTGACAGACCAGATATAGTAGTTTCTGGAATTAATAATGGGCCAAATCTTGGTACAGATGTAATATACTCAGGTACTGTTTCTGCAGCAATTGAAGGTGCAATAAATGGAATACCATCTATTGCTTTATCGCTTGCAGGTGTAGGAAATAATAAAAAATATGAAGGAGCGGCGTCTTTATCTTGCTTTTTGGTTGAAGAATACTTATATAAATGTAAGAATGCTATACTAAATATTAACTTTCCGCTATTAGATTTAAAACAGATTAAAGGGATACGAATTACAGAGCTTGGAATTAGGAAATACAATAGTTCATACATTAAAAGAGTTGATCCAATGGGAAATGAGTATTACTGGTTATCAGGTGAATTGATTAAAAATAATATCATCAAAAATAGTGATATTAATGCTATTGAAAATGGCTATATTTCAATTACACCGCTACATTACAACTTGACGGATTTTAGAGCATTAAAAGAAATCAGTCAAATGAGCAAAAATTTTGATTGTGAAAAAGTCAATTATGAATAAAATGAAATAAAACTTGCAAAATATGCTTTTATACAAAGAAAAATGAAATAAAACTTGCAAAATTATATAAAGTTTGTTATTATATATTTAAAGTTAAATTATTTAATTGAGGGGGATTTAAAGTGATAGACTCTAAAAAAAAGAAACTCCATATAGACCTGAAATGGTGTAAGGGCTGTGGAATATGTGTAGCTTTTTGTCCTAAAAATGTGTTGGAATTAAAAAATGATAAAGTAAATATTAAAGATCCTGAAGCGTGTATTCAGTGTGGACAATGTGAGCTTAGATGTCCAGACTATGCTATATATTTAGGAGGTAAATCAGATGACTAATCGTAAAGAAATGTTAATGCAGGGGAATGAAGCTTGTGTTGAGGGTGCAATTGCAGCAGGAATGAGATTTTTTGCCGGATATCCAATAACTCCGTCAACAGAAATTGCTGAGTTGTCTTCAGTTAAACTGCCAAAATATGGTGGAAAATTTATTCAAATGGAAGACGAAATTGCAAGTATGGGAGCAACAATTGGAGCATCACTTGCTGGACTAAAATCTATGACTGCTACAAGTGGTCCAGGATTTTCATTAAAGCAGGAAAACATAGGTTATGCCGCGATAGCAGAAGTTCCATGTGTTATTGTCAATGTTCAAAGAGGAGGTCCAAGTACTGGATTACCAACTTCACCATCACAAGGAGATGTTATGCAATCAAGATGGGGAACACATGGAGATCATCCGATAATTGTACTTACACCTAGTTCAGTTAAAGAAACTTATGATATTACCATAAAGGCTTTTAATTTTGCAGAAAAATATAGAACCCCAGTAATTTTACTTATGGACGAAGTTATTGCTCATATGAGAGAAAAAGTTGTGTTGCCTGATCAATCTGAAATAGAAATTTTTGATAGAAGAAAACCAAGTAAAGATGATGCTAATTATTTACCATATAAAGTTACTGATGGAGAACTGGTTCCACCTATGGCTGCTTACGGAGAAGGTCATAGATTTCACGTTACTGGTCTTGTTCATGATGAAACTGGATTTCCTAGCAATAGTCCTAAAGTAGCAGATGAGCTTATTAATAGGTTAATGAATAAAATACGCAATAATATTGATGATATTTCTTTATATGAAAAATACAAAATTGATGATGCTGATATTGCTTTTGTAGCTTTTGGTGGTACAGCAAGGTCAGTAAAAAGTACTGTTGAAATGGCTAGAAAAAATGGAATTAAAGCTGGTTTGTTTAGACCAATTACATTGTGGCCTTTCCCAGAGAAACAAATTATAGAATTGGCTAAAAAGGTTAGAAAAATAGTTGTTGTAGAAATGAATTTAGGTCAATATTTCTTAGAGGTTGATAGAGTAGCAAATAAATATACTGAAGTAATTAAATTTGGTAGAGCTAATGGTGAACTGATGACGCCAGATGAAATATTGACTGTAATTAAGGAGGTCTAAAAAGTGCCTAATCAATTGAGGAAATTGCATAATTTTAAATTGTTGATTTTTCTAAATTTCACTGAACGCAAAAAGGAGTTTCACCCCTAAATGTCGAATATATTAAGTAGACAAACTCAATACCCGAAAGGAGTGAAACTTCTTAAATGTATATTCGACAAATGAGCTTGATTTCCTTTGAGGAAATTATGGAATTTCAACAAGAAACTAAATTAGAGATGATTTTATCTCAGATTGACATTTCTAATTTAGCTTGCAAACTAAGAAAATCTCATAATTCTAAAGGCCCGAAGGGCTATGATCCTGAAACTTTAATTTATGCTTTGATTGCTATGCAAGTAGAAAAAATTCAAACTATAAAAGATTTAGTTCTTAATCTTAAGCAAAATCCTGTTTTAAGATTCTGTTGTGGTTTTAGTGTCCTTGGCAAAGTACCATCCGAATCTACTTTTAGCAGATTTTTAGATAAATTAACTCAAACTGATGAACTTGAACAATTGTTTCATACCTTAGTTGTTAAAGCAAAAGAACTTAATATAATTGATGGAGAACATGTCTCTATTGATTCAACAAAATTAAGTTCTTATGAATCTGCTAAGCGTAAAAAATATATCGTAGATGATGACTATAACCCTAACTGGGGGATAAAAAAAGATACTAATGGTAACACCGTAAAATGGTTTGGTTGGAAGCTTCATATATTATGTGATTCTAAAAGTGAACTACCATTAGATATTTTATTAACCCCAGCAAGCACTTATGATGGCACTGTAGCTATACCTTTAATAAAGCAATTTTTTAATAATTATAAAGATATTTTTAAGCCTAAATATTATGCTATGGATTCTGGGTATGACTTTGAGTATGTTTATAAAGATATAATAAACGAATTTAATGGTATTCCAATAATAGCTTACAATCCTAGACGAAGCTATGCCCCACCTGCTGGATTAGATGAAGATTTTAATCCTATCTGCTCCGCAGGATATAAATTAGTATATTGGGGCAAAGATGGAAAATATCTTAAATTCCGTTGCCCTCACGCTTTAGGTAAGTGTAATTGTCCTTATGGAATGAATTGGTGTTCTTCTTCTACCTACGGATATACTTTTAAAGTCAATTATAAAGAAAATCCAAGGCATTATGGATATCCTTTAAGGTCTTCTACTAGTTGGAAAAAGTTATATGATAAAAGGACATCAGTTGAAAGATGTAATAGTAGACTTAAAGAATATCTAAATTTAGATAACATAAGGTCTAAAGGTATTAAAAAAGCCAAGGTTCACTCATTATTAAATTGCATAGCACTTATAGCTGGAACAATATCATTAAATTCAAGTAAAGTTGTTAATAAAGCTGCCTAACGGCATAAAATTACCTTTATTTAGGAGGTTCTTTGCATTATTCTAAAATAAATATCAAATTTAAAATCTCATTTTCAATGAGCTATCGCTCTATGCTCTTTTTTTCTACTGTGAAAAAGATGAATTATGCAATTTCCTCAATTAATTAAAAAATACTTTAGAACAAATAGATTGCCACATATTTGGTGTCCAGGTTGTGGCCATGGTATTTTAATGAAATCGATAATTCAAGCAGTAGATAACCTTGGATTAGATAAAAATGATGTATGTATAGTTTCTGGTATAGGTTGTTCTTCAAGGGCTCCAGGATATTTAGACTTTAATACTTTACATACAACCCATGGAAGAGCATTGGCTTTTGCTACAGGTATAAAAATGGCAAATCCTAAATTGAATATAATAGTTATTACTGGCGATGGAGATTGTTCAGCAATTGGAGGAAATCATTTAATCCATGCTGCAAGAAGAAATATAGATATTACAACTATAGTATTTAATAATAATATTTATGGAATGACTGGAGGACAATATTCACCTACAACACCTACTGGTGATAAAGGAACTACAGCACCATATGGAAATATTGATAATAATTTTGATTTGTGTAAATTAGCAAAAGTAGCAGGAGCTACTTATGTTGGAAGGGCTACTGCGTATAGTCCTAATATTTTAGTAAAATTAGTAGAAGAAGGAATTAAAAATAAAGGTTTTTCTTTTATAGAAGGCATTAGTGTATGTCCAACATATTATGGAAGAAAAAATAAAAAAGGTGATGCTGTAGATATGATGAAATTACTTAAAGAAAAATCTATCAATGTTAAAGCAGCAGAAAAAATGAACGAAAAGGATCTTGAGGGAAAAATCATTGTTGGTGAATTATATCGAACTGATGGAATGGAATACACTGAAAAATATCAAAAAATAATTGATAGTTTACAAAAGGAGCGATAGTATGTACAGTAAATTAGAATTAAGATTAAGTGGTTCTGGAGGTCAGGGACTTATTCTAGGTGGAATTATTTTAGCTGAAGCAGCTATATTAGACGGAAAAAATGCTGTACAATCTCAATCTTATGGTCCTGAAGCGAGAGGTGGAGCAAGTAAAGCAGAAGTTATTATAAGTGAAGATGAAATTAATTACCCAAAAGTTAGAGAATGTGATATACTATTATCATTAACACAGTTATCTTGTGATAAGTATTTTAATTCATTAAAAAAAGGTGGCTATTTAATTATAGATAGCAGCATTGAGGCTCCTACGTGTCGTGATGATATAAAAATTTACTCAATTCCAATTTTGGATACTGCTCATAACAAATTGAAAAAATCAATGGTTGCTAATATTGTAGCATTAGGAGCTATATGTGAATTAACTAAAGTTGTATCAAAAGAATCTTTGAAGAAAGCAGTACTAAATCGTGTTCCAAAAGGTACTGAAGAACTTAATCAAAAAGCGTTAGAAGAAGGGTTTAATTTAACTAATAGTTGCAAGGAATGATGTTATGGAAGAAAAAAATTTAGATTTGATAAAAACCATACAACAGAGATTTCCTAAATTAAGCAAAAGTCAAAAATTAATTGCCCAGTATATAATGACACATTATGATAAAGCTGCTTTTATGACTGCAGCAAACCTTGGAGATATTGTAGGTGTTAGTGAATCAACTGTTGTGAGATTAGCTAATACACTTGGTTTTGATGGATATCGTGATTTACAAAAAATATTACAAGATTTAGTTAAAAACAAGTTGACCACTGTACAGCGAATAAGTATGTCTGAAGAATTTTCTCATGAAGACATATTTTTAAAAAAAGTTCTTAAAAGAGACATAGAAAACATAAGACAAACCATGGAGAAAATTGACATAGATGTTTTTGAAAAGGTTGTTGATTCTATTTATGAAGCAAAATCAGTATATATATTGGCATTTAGAAGTTCTACTTTCTTAGCAGGATTTTTAGGTTTCTACTTAGGATTGATTTTAGATAATGTAAAAGTTGTTAGCTTTGGTGTGAGTGATGTTTTTGAACAATTAATTAAAGTTTCAAAAGATGATTTAGTTATAGGCATTAGTTATCCAAGATATTCCAAGAAAACGTTAGAAGCATTGAAATTTGTCAAAGGAAGAAAATGCAAAATTGTTGGAATAACTGATAGTTTAATATCTCCTGCTGCATCTTTAGCAGATTATACTTTAATAGCAAATAGCAATATGGTTTCTTTTGTCGATTCATTAGTTGCTCCAATGAGTTTGTTGAATTCACTGATTATAGCTGTAGGTATGAAGAATAAAAAACGAATAACAGAGTATTTTGAAAAATTGGAAGATATATGGAAAGAATATAGTATATATGAAAATTCTAAAGACGATGATTAAGAAGAAGCTAAATAGCTTCTTTTTTTTTAATAAAAATGTCATATATGATATTATCATACTTGATAATAAATAATTAATAACAAAAAAAAGCTAAATATGTTATACTATTATAGTATAAACTCATTATAACATATACAAATATTTCTAAATTAAGGAGCTGAAAAAATATATGAATAAAATATATTTAGTTAGACACGGTGAGACTAAATGGAATAAAATAAAAAAAATACAAGGTACAAGTGATATAGAGCTAACCCCTAAAGGATTTAAACAAGCTAAAAAAATAGCCAATAGGCTTGCAAATGAAAAAATAGACTTGATATATTCTAGTGATTTAAAAAGAGCATACAAAACAGCAGAAATAATAGCTAATAAATTAAAATTAAAAGTAAATGTATCACAAGCTCTAAGGGAAATTAATTTCGGGTGCTGGGAAGGGTTAACTTTGTCAGAAATACAAAATAAATATTCTAATGAATACCTTTTGTGGATGACTGAGCCTCACAAATTACAAATTTCAAATGCTGAAACCTTGATGATAGTGAAAGAAAGAACAGTTAAATTTATTAAGGAAATTATTAACAATAGTAATGATAAAAATATATTGGTAGTATCACATGGAGCTGCAATTAAAGCTTTTATACTTGGTATATTAAACATTGATATATCTCATATCAATAAATTAGTAATTGATAATGTAAGTTTAAGCATCATAGAATTTAGAGATTATAATCCTGTTCTAAAACTATTGAATGATACATCACATTTAAAGGAGGACTAATTTAATTGAAAAACAAAATTGCTGTTATTGGTGGAGGCCCAGCTGGAATTTTAGCGGCTGGAACTGCTGGAAGCCTCGGTAAAGATGTAACTATATTTGAAAAAAACGATAAAATAGGAAAGAAATTATTTATTACTGGAAAAGGAAGATGCAATATAACTAATTTATGTGATATTGAAGATATCATTAATAATGTAGTTGTAAATAATAAATTTTTATATAGTGCCTTTTACACTTTTACTAATGAAGACATTATTAATTTATTAAATAATTATGGAGTAAAAACAAAAGTTGAAAGAGGAAATCGAGTGTTTCCTTTGAGTAATAAATCAAGTGATGTAATCAAAGCTTTTCAAAGATACTTATTAGATAATAAGAGGAAATTGCATAATTCATCTTTTTCACAGTAGAAAAAAAGAGCATAGAGCGATAGCTCATTGAAAATGAGATTTTAAATTTGATATTTATTTTAGAATAATGCAAAGAACCTCCTAAATAAAGGTAATTTTATGCCGTTAGGCAGCTTTATTAACAACTTTACTTGAATTTAATGATATTGTTCCAGCTATAAGTGCTATGCAATTTAATAATGAGTGAACCTTGGCTTTTTTAATACCTTTAGACCTTATGTTATCTAAATTTAGATATTCTTTAAGTCTACTATTACATCTTTCAACTGATGTCCTTTTATCATATAACTTTTTCCAACTAGTAGAAGACCTTAAAGGATATCCATAATGCCTTGGATTTTCTTTATAATTGACTTTAAAAGTATATCCGTAGGTAGAAGAAGAACACCAATTCATTCCATAAGGACAATTACACTTACCTAAAGCGTGAGGGCAACGGAATTTAAGATATTTTCCATCTTTGCCCCAATATACTAATTTATATCCTGCGGAGCAGATAGGATTAAAATCTTCATCTAATCCAGCAGGTGGGGCATAGCTTCGTCTAGGATTGTAAGCTATTATTGGAATACCATTAAATTCGTTTATTATATCTTTATAAACATACTCAAAGTCATACCCAGAATCCATAGCATAATATTTAGGCTTAAAAATATCTTTATAATTATTAAAAAATTGCTTTATTAAAGGTATAGCTACAGTGCCATCATAAGTGCTTGCTGGGGTTAATAAAATATCTAATGGTAGTTCACTTTTAGAATCACATAATATATGAAGCTTCCAACCAAACCATTTTACGGTGTTACCATTAGTATCTTTTTTTATCCCCCAGTTAGGGTTATAGTCATCATCTACGATATATTTTTTACGCTTAGCAGATTCATAAGAACTTAATTTTGTTGAATCAATAGAGACATGTTCTCCATCAATTATATTAAGTTCTTTTGCTTTAACAACTAAGGTATGAAACAATTGTTCAAGTTCATCAGTTTGAGTTAATTTATCTAAAAATCTGCTAAAAGTAGATTCGGATGGTACTTTGCCAAGGACACTAAAACCACAACAGAATCTTAAAACAGGATTTTGCTTAAGATTAAGAACTAAATCTTTTATAGTTTGAATTTTTTCTACTTGCATAGCAATCAAAGCATAAATTAAAGTTTCAGGATCATAGCCCTTCGGGCCTTTAGAATTATGAGATTTTCTTAGTTTGCAAGCTAAATTAGAAATGTCAATCTGAGATAAAATCATCTCTAATTTAGTTTCTTGTTGAAATTCCATAATTTCCTCAAAGGAAATCAAGCTCATTTGTCGAATATACATTTAAGAAGTTTCACTCCTTTCGGGTATTGAGTTTGTCTACTTAATATATTCGACATTTAGGGGTGAAACTCCTTTTTGCGTTCAGTGAAATTTAGAAAAATCAACAATTTAAAATTATGCAATTTCCTCAATAATATTAAAATTTTATTAAATAAAAGAATTAAAACAATTAAAAAATTAAATACGAATAAATTTTTATTAACTACATCCGATAATAATAGTTATAAATTTGATAAAGTTATAATAGCAACTGGTGGTAAAACATACCCTGTTACAGGTTCTACAGGAGATGGATATATTTTTGCTAAGTCGCTAGGGCATAATATTATAGAACCTAAACCAGCTCTTGTACCTTGTAAAATAAAAGAAAAATGGATAAAACAAGTTCAAGGTCTTTCTTTAAAAAATGTAAAAATAAAAGCAATTTTAAATAATAAAATAATTTTCGAAAATTTTGGTGAAATGTTATTTACCCATTTTGGCATTTCTGGACCAATAGTCCTTACAATGAGTAGTTATATTAATAAATTTAGTAATAAAAAAATTGATATTGTTTTAGATTTAAAACCAGGTTTATCTAAAGAAAAATTAGAAAATAGATTAATTAATGACTTTAAAAAGTATGCAAATAAACAGTTTAAAAACTCGTTAAACGATTTACTTCCTAAAAAATTAATTTCACCTATCATAGAACTTTCTAAAATAAATCCTGAAAAAGTAGTAAATCAAATTACAAAAGAAGAAAGACTTACGCTTACTCAGCTTATAAAAGGATTAAAAATGACATTTGACGGATTAAGACCTTTAGAGGAAGGTATTGTAACATCAGGAGGAGTTGATACATCTGAAATAAATCCTACTACAATGGAATCAAAAAAAGTTAAAGGTTTATATTTTGCAGGGGAAGTAATTGATGTAGATGCTTTAACAGGAGGATTTAATTTACAAATTGCCTATTCAACCGGATATTTAGCAGGGTTAAATTGTTAACAAAAGATATTAATACTCATATAGTCTATAAACAATATACTTTTTTCTATCATAATAACATAGTATTAAATATAAACTATATATAGACTATATGAGGAGTGGTAACTTTGAAAAACAACTATAATGATTTTCTCAGAAAAGTTGAATGGTTATTATTAACAATGACCACTATTTGTTTTACCTTATTAATCTTTTTTCAAACGATAGATAGCAATAATTATACTTCTGTTTTTTCTAACAATTATACTTCTATAGGTATTGATAAATCGAATTATGGAATAATAATAATTGCAATAAACGACACTAAATTTTCAAATGTTGAAGTAATAAAAAATGGAAAAATCGAAAATAGTTTTAAAAAGGATAAAGAGATTTCTATAAAAGTTAAGGATAAAGATATTTTAGAAATAAACGGTTCGATGTATCAGGAACCTGTAATAGTTAAAATA
The DNA here is from genome assembly GCF_055378355.1 of Brassicibacter thermophilus. Lineage (NCBI taxonomy): Bacteria > Bacillati > Bacillota > Tissierellia > Tissierellales > Thermohalobacteraceae > Brassicibacter > Brassicibacter thermophilus. Next base: position 1,766,835 of record NZ_AP042446.1, read on the forward strand.
GTAGGAATTAGCAAAAATATAAAATATCCCAATCTCAATCAAATTATTAAAACTTCAAAAAGTATAGAATTAATTGGTGAAGTACGTCTAAAATAGTCTTGAGAATGAACTTCTTATATTATATAATAAATGTGGGTGTGATACTTACTACTAGATTAAATACCAGTGAAAATAAAGTGATTTTTAACATTTTATACTGGTAAACCACCTTAACGGTGGTTATATTTAATTGAAGGAGTTGATAAATTGCAAAGTTTAAAAATAGCTATTGATGGCCCTGCTGGAGCAGGTAAGAGTACTGTAGCAAAAATATTAGCTAAAAAATTGGGAATTGAATATATAGATACAGGAGCTATGTATAGAGCTTTTACATTAAAGGTAATTAATAATAATTTAGACACAAAAAATATAAAAGATATATTAAAATTACTTAAAGAAACTAATATTAACTTTGCAAATAATCATATATACCTAGACGGAAATATAGTTGATGAAGAAATTAGACAGAATATTGTAAATAATAATGTTTCCAAAATTGCTAAAATTCCTGATGTTAGAAAACGTTTAGTTGAAATTCAAAGAAATATAGCAAAAAATAAAAGCGTTATTATGGATGGTAGGGACATTGGTACTCACGTTTTAACTAATGCTAACTTTAAATTTTTTATAACTGCATCAGTTCAAGAAAGAGCAAAAAGAAGATTTAAAGAATTGTTAAAAATAGATAATACAATAACGTTAGAAGAAGTTGAAGAAAAAATAATATTGAGAGATAAAATAGATAGCACTAGAAAAATCTCACCTTTAAAAGCAAGTGAGGATGCTATTATCATTGATACAACGAATAAAACTATTGAAGATGTTGTAAATATTATGATTAATATAATAAAAGGGAAGTGATAAATTGAATTTTTATAGCTTCGCTAAAGGTCTAGTAAAAATTGTCTTTAAAATTTTTTTTAAAATTGAAGTTAATGGATTAGAATATATCCCTAGTAATACGAGAGCAATCATTTGCTCTAATCATATTAGTGTACTAGATCCAGTTATGGTTGGTATAACAATGCCAAGAAGAATATATTTTATGGCAAAAAAAGAATTGTTTGACAAAAAGTTATTAGGTTTGATAATAAATAAACTTGGTGCCTTTCCAGTCGATAGAAATGCTAACGATCTAGGATCTATTAGAAAGGCAATAAAAATTCTTAGAGAAGAAAATATTCTTGGCATGTTTCCAGAAGGGACAAGAGTAAAAGAACAAGATATCAATAGTGCTAAGCCTGGAGTTTCTATGATAAGCATTAAAGCTAAATCTCCAATTATACCAATATACATAGATACTGAATATAAACTATTTAAATCAGTAAAAATAACTGTGGGCAAACCAATTGAATTCAAGGAATTCTATAATAAAAAATTAAAAATAGATGACTATAAAATGCTTAGCCAAAAAGTAATGTCTGATATTTATAGTTTAGCTGATACTAGGAGGAGTTAATGTGAAATATTTTTTGGCAGAAAATTCAGGATTCTGTTTCGGTGTTAATAATGCTATGAAAAAAACATTAGATGTGTTAAATAGCAAAAATATTAATATATATTCATTAGGCCCATTAATTCATAATGATCAAGTAATTAATTTATTAAATAAAAAAGGACTCAAAGTAATAAAAAGCATAGATCAAATCAATGATGGAAAAATAATCATAAGGTCTCACGGAGTACCACTTAATATTTATGAAGAAGCAAAAAATAAGGGAATTGAAATTATTGATTGTACTTGTCCTTTTGTTAAGAAAATACAAAATAAAGTTTATGAGTTTTATAATAAAGGATATACAATAATTATTATTGGCGATCCAAATCATCCTGAAGTAAAAGGCATCAATGGATGGTGTAATGATAGTGCAATCATAATTAATTCAAAAGATAATGTTGAAGATGTGCCGAAATGTGATAAAATATGTATTGTAGCTCAAACAACAATTACTGAAGAAAAATTCAATTTATTATCAAATGAAATCTCACAAAGAGGTAAAAAAGTAGAAGTATTTAATACTATTTGTAATGCCACAAAGCTTAGGCAAAACGCTTGTAAGGAACTTGCAAAAAACGTTGATGCAATGATTGTTATAGGAGGATATCATAGCTCTAATACTCGAAAACTAAAACTTATAAGTGAACAATACTGTAAAAACACATATCATATTGAAACTGCATCAGAACTAGATTTAAAAAAATTAAAAAACTTTGAAAGAATTGGTATAACCGCAGGTGCTTCAACGCCTGAATGGATAATTAAGGAGGTAATTAACAAAATGGATAATTATGAAAATGATTTTAATAATATGTTAGAAGCAATTGAAGCTTCTATGGTAAAGTTGCATCGTGGAGATATAGTTAAAGGTAAAGTTATTTCTGTTAATGATGATGAGGTTATGGTTAATGTTGGTTATAAATCTGATGGTCTTATAACAAAAGATGAGTTAACTGTAGATCATACTATTAGTCCAAATGAAATAGTAAAAGAAGGCGATGAAATAGAAGTATATGTATTAAAATTAGATGACGGTGATGGTAATGTATTACTTTCGAGAAAACGTATCGTAAACATGAAAAGTTGGGATGAGCTAGAAGTATCTTATAATAACAATGAATTAGTAGAAGCTAAAGTAATTGAAATTGTAAAAGGCGGTGTAATTGTTACTGTCAAAGGAGTAAAAGGATTCATTCCAGCATCGCATTTATCTTCAAGATATGTAGAAGATTTAAGTAAATATTTAGGTAAAACGATGGACGTTAAAATAATAGAATTTGATAAAAGAAAAAAACGAATTGTATTATCACGAAAAATTGTTGAAAAAGAACTAGAAGAGAAACTTAAAAATAAAACATGGAATTCGTTAAAAGTTGGAAATACAATTGAAGGAGAAGTAAAGAGAATTACCAATTTTGGTGCATTTGTTGACATTGGTGGAGTTGATGGATTAATTCACATATCTGAATTATCATGGGGAAGAGTTAATCATCCTTCTGAAGTAGTTAAAATTGGAGATAAGGTTCAAGTTTGTGTACTAGATTTTGATAAAGAAAAAGAAAGAGTATCTTTAGGTTTAAAACAAACAAAACCTCATCCATGGGAAAATATTTCTGCTAGATATAAAGTTAATGATATTGTTGAAGGAAAAGTTATTAAGTTGCTTGATTTTGGTGCATTTGTAAATCTAGAAGAAGGAGTAGACGGATTAGTTCATGTTTCTCAAATTTCTAATAGCCGTGTAAATAAACCATCTGATAAACTTAAAATTGGTCAAATAGTTAAAGTTAAAATTATAGATATTAATGAGAAGGACCAAAAAATAAGCCTTTCAATAAAAGAAGCAACTAATACTAGCAATTCTAAAGACTTAAATAAATACAATAATAATGACAATATAACCATTGGAGAAATAGTTAATAAAAAATAGAGGAGTTTTTTACTCCTCATTTTTTACGTATAAAAATTAAATTTCTGCGAATAATATTAATAACCTCACATAATACATCAAGACCCCCTTTACAAATCTGTGGCTTTTGCCACAGATTTTTTTAATTTGCCTGATTTTGTTTTTACTAACTCATCTTCATATGCTAAAATAAGATATGAAAATAATATATGCGATAAACTAAATTATATAATAATTTTAACGTTAAAATATTATTTTGTGCAATTTTTTAGATAAATAGGCAAAATATATATTGCTTATTTTTTTATAATTGTAAAAGGGGAAATAAAATGAACAGTTATGAAGAATTCAAAATAAAGATACTTAATTTTTTAAATATCGATTTATCATCATATAAAGAAAAACAAATGAAACGAAGAATTAATTTCCTTGTAGAAAAAAATGGTTTTAAAGGATTTAATGAATATTTTGAAGGCATCAAAAAAAATTCAAAACTTTTAAATGAATTTTTAAATTATATTACCATAAATGTATCTGAATTTTATAGAAACCCAGCGCAATGGAATATATTAGAAAATGACATATTACCTAACTTAATAAATAAAAATAATAAACTATCTGTTTGGAGTAGCGCTTGTTCAACAGGTGAAGAACCATATTCTTTAGTAATGCTTTTATCAAAATATTATAATCTAGATGATATACAAATTCTTGCTACTGATCTAGATTTAGAAGTATTAAACAAAGCTAAAAAAGGCATTTATACTGAAAAAAATATTAAAAATTTACCATCTACGTTTATACATAAGTATTTTAAAAAATCAGGTAATAATTTCATTATTGATGATAAAATCAAAAGTAGAGTTATTTTTAAAAAAATAGACCTTATAAGAGATAATTATCCTAAGGGAATGGATTTAATTCTATGCAGAAATGTTATGATATATTTTACTGACGACGCTAAATTAAAAATGTATAAAAAGTTCTATGATTCTCTTAATGATGATGGTATTCTTTTTGTTGGTAGTACAGAACAAATAATTTTACCAGAAAGATATAACTTCAAACCTGTAAAAACTTTTTTTTATAAAAAAATTTTATAAAAATCTTCATATAATCATATAAGTAGTATATTTGATTAATATAAATATCATATATAATTATTTTAATTTATCTTCGTATTTATTATGCTAATTTCGTATATAATTTTGACTGTGATATAATATATAAGTAAAACATAGAAAGGAGGCATTTTGTTGGAATCTAAAGAATTTCTAAAAAATTTATGCACTAAAACAGGAATTTCAGGGTACGAACAAGACTTGCATAGTATCATTATTAACGCTTTTAAAAAATTAACTGAAGAAATTAAAGTAGATAATTTTGGCAATGTTATAGCAATTAAGCGAGGAGAAAATAATAAAAATAATATAAAAATTATGTTAGCTGGGCATATGGATGAAATAGGATTAATAGTAAAAGAAATTGATAAACATGGTTTTATAAGGTTTGCTACTGTAGGAGGTATTGATCAAAGAACATTATTAGCTCAAGAAGTAATAGTTCATGGAAAAAAAGACGTATTTGGTGTAATTGGAGTTAAGCCTCCACATCTTCAAAAATCTAGTGAAAGTAATAAAGCTGTAAAAATCGAAGATATGGTTATAGACGTTGGTTTATCTAAAAAAGATGTAGAAAAAATAATTCAAGTTGGTAATATAATATCAATAAAAAGAGACATGATAGATTTACAAAATGACATGGTTAGCTGCAAAGCTATAGATGATAGAGCTGGTATAGTTGCAATGTTTGAATGTGCAAAAGAGTTGAAAAAAATGCGCCATACTGCAGATGTATATTTTGTTTCAACAGTTCAAGAAGAAGTCGGAACAAGGGGTGCAGTAGTTAGTACATATAGTATTAATCCTGATATCGGTATCGCAATAGATGTAGGTTTTGGTGCTACTCCTGAGCTTCCAAAAGAAGATGTACTAGAAATGCTAAAAGGCCCAGGAATAACTATAGGTGGAAATATACATCCTACTTTAAGAAGAAAATTAATTCAAATAGCAGAAGATTACAACATACCTTTTCAAAATGAAGTCGAACCAGGCCCAACAGGCACTGATGCAAGATCTATTCAAATCACTAGAAGTGGAATTCCAACTCTTTGTATATCAATTCCTTTAAGATATATGCACACTTCCGTCGAAACTATAGCAATGCAAGATATCAAAACAACTGGAAAATTATTAGCTATGTTTATATCTTGTATTTCAGATGAAAGCTTGGAGGGATTATTATGTTATTAAAAAAACTCACAGAAGCTTCAGGAGTATCTGGTAATGAAAAAGAAGTCAGAAATATAATAATTAGTGAAATTAAAGATTACGTAGACAGCCTAACAGTTGATAAGTTAGGGAATATTATAGCTATAAAAAAAGGAATGGTAAATGCACCAAAATTAATGATTGCTGCACATATGGATGAAGTTGGATTAATGGTAACTGGAATTGAAGAAAGCGGTTTAATTAAATTTACTACTGTTGGAGGTATTGACAAAAGAATTTTAATTTCTAAACCTGTATTAATAGGTGATAAAAAAATTCACGGGGTGATTGGGTGTAAACCAATTCATTTACAAGAAAAAGACGAAAGATCAAAAACCCTATCTATTAGACAATTATACATTGATATTGGAGTAACAAATAAAGATGAAGCTAAAAAACTAGTTAATATTGGTGACTATATAACTTTTGACAGTAAATATGTCGAATTCGGTGACAATAAAATAAAAGCAAAAGCTTTAGATGATAGAGTAGGTTGTAGCATACTTATTGATTTATTAAAAAGTAAAACTAATCTAACGTTATATGCAGTATTCACTGTTATGGAAGAAGTAGGACTAATAGGAGCTGGTCCTGCAGCATTTAGAATTGAACCAGATATTGCTATTATACTAGAAGGTACACTGTGTTCTGATGTTCCTGATGTGCCTAGTCATATGACTTCAACAGAGTTGGGGAAAGGACCAGCTATTTCCTTAATGGATGCAACTACTTATTTCGATAAAGAATTAAGAAATGCAATTGTCAGTATAGCTAATAAAAACAATATACCTTATCAATATAGAAAAACATTAAGCGGTGGAAATGATTCTGGAAAAATTCATATTGCTAAAGAAGGATGTAGAACAAGCACAATATCTGTTCCCTGCAGATATATACATTCTCCAATATGTGTAATGGATAAAAGAGATTATGAAAATACCAGAAAACTTGTGAAAGCTATTGTAAAAAGCCTAGAAAAGGGAGGTTTTAGTAATGAAGTTTAACAGTGATTTATTAAAAAAATTAACAAATACTTATTCGCCATCAGGAAATGAATGTAAAATTAGAGAATTAATTAAAAATGAAATAAAACCTTATGTTGATGAAATAAAAATTGATACTCTTGGAAACCTTATAGCTAGAAAAAAGGGAAATGGACATAAAATTATGGTTGCTGCACATATGGACCAAATAGGATTAATGGTAATTGATATAGATGATAATGGTTTTTTAAGGTTTGCAAGAGTTGGCGGTATATCTCCTTATATAGCATTGGGACAAAAAGTTATATTTGAAAATGGAACAATTGGTATAATATTTAAAGAATATATTGAAAATATGAAAGACTTAAAACTCGAAAATATGTACATTGATATAGGTGCAAAAAGCAGAGAAGAAGCTGAAAAATTAGTTTCTATTGGTGATATATGTGTATATCATAGTGATATTGTTGAAAATGAAAATAGAATAATATCAAAATGTTTAGATGACAGAATTGGTTGCTATGTTTTGATAGAAACAATAAAACTAATAAATAGCGATAAAAATGATCTTTATTTCGTGTTTACTGCACAAGAAGAAGTTGGCTTAAGAGGTGCTAAAACATCAGCATATGGTATAAATCCTGACATAGGAATTTCAATTGACGTAACGGGTACAGGAGATACTCCTAAAGCTAAAAGATTTGCTATAAGCCTAGATAAAGGAACAGCCATAAAAGTTATGGATAGGTCAGTTATAACACATCCAAAAGTTAAAAAGCTAATGATTGAAACTGCTAAAGAAAATAATATTCCTTATCAAATGGAAGTTTTAGAAGCTGGAGGAACAGACTCAGGAGCTATTCATTTAACAAGGTCTGGAGTACCTTCAGGAGTTATATCAATACCAACTAGATATGTACATACTTCACATGAAATGGCTTCTAAAACAGATATTAATAATTCAATAAAATTATTATATAATATCTTAAATAATAAAATAGATATATAATAAATCAATTTTAGGAGGAGTATTTTAGTTACTCCTCTATTTCTTCATAATAACTATTTATTTTACAAATTAATCTATGATTTATCATATATACTCGAATTATTGAAAATAATAGTATATGAAAAATAAAGGAAATTTTATATAAATAAAGAATACAAAAATGTAGAGGTTAAGTAAGGGGGATTTTTATGAACAATAAAATTGATACTGAAAAAGAATACACTATTTCAGAAGTATCAAAAATAACAGGATATCCAAATCATGTATTACGATATTATGAAAAAGAATTTAAATTAGATATTCCAAGAAATGAAGCTAATCACAGATATTATACGTTCAAAGAAATTGAAACAATAAATTATATTAAAGCCCTACAAGAAAAGGGTTTTACAAATAAGCAAATTAATTTAATAATGAACTCGCCTGAAATGCTTATTAATAATAATGAAACTGCTGTTACAAGTTTGACAAGTAAAAAAAAAGAAATTAGAAATATTTCAAAAGATATTTCTAATGAAATTTATATTGCTTTAGAAAAAATAATAAATAATAGCATAAAACCTAAATTAATTGATAATTCAGAAAAAAATTTTCAAGCTATAAATGATTTAAAAAACGAAATTATTGAATTAAGAAATGAAATTAATAGCAAAGAAAGAGACGTATTAATATGTGAAAATGCTAAACTAAAAATGAAAATTAAAGAAAAAACATATGAAATAGTTGAATTAAAAGAAAAACTAAAAAAAGAGCAAAAGAATAATGCTGGCTTTATTAAAAAAATCTTTAGAAAAAAAATCTAAAACATTTATATTTGCACAATTTATTTTTTTGTTTTAGGTTTACAACCAATACAAATAAGTTGATCATAATTTTTCAAAATTGTGTCTTTAGGAGGATTTAAATGAACACAATTACCTCTATAAAATCCTATAACCGTCAATTTTAAATTTAAATATTTATTTACAATTTCTTCGTATGTTTTACCAACTAGTTTCGAATCAAGACTAGATTGGAACATCTTATTACCATAGTTATCATTTATTAGTTCTTTAAAAGCCTTATTAACTCCATCATATAAAATACTTCTTACTAATATCTTATTTTGCAATTGATTAGTAATAATTATATCATCTACATTCACACTTTCAAAATGAGGAATATTTGTATGATTGGTTACTTCTGCAATTAAATGAATGTCTGGATTTATTTTATCGATAGCTAAACATATCATTAAAGATTTAGAATCAATAATTTCCTTTTTTTCAATAGAATAGTCTGCTAGGACAATAGCCGTTTTTGCATTTTTTACGTTAGCGCGGTCTAAAACCTTTTTAGCCCAGGGTTCTCCTTTTATGTATAATATATTTTTATTATTAAAGGGATTATGATCTATATTATCTGATATAAGAGCTATCTTTAACCTATTATCTTGATTCATAAACTCTTCTATAAGTGATTTTGAACGACTACCCCAACCAACAATTATAATATGATCTTTAAAGTTAACATCCAATAATCCCATCCCCTTTTTAAAATTTCTTTCAACAAATATTGAAGCTACAGAAGCTGTTATAAAACCAAAAACCCCTATTCCTACTATTATATTTAATACTGCTAATATTCTTCCAGCTGTAGTTACTGGATATATATCTCCATATCCAACCGTTGTACTTGTTACAAACCCCCACCATATAGAATCTTTTATTGAATTGATATTTTCATTTTTCTCAGCTTCAAATTTATAAAATAATAAAGAAAATATTAAAATAAATACTAAAACAAAAATAAATGCTTTATGCAAATTATAAGCAATAAAATATAATCTTATTTTCTTTAAATAAATGATTATATTAATAATATTAATTCCACCTTTGCCATAAATACTCTTCTTCAATTATTTATTATTTTCAGGCTACATAATTATTATTCAAATACACTAATTCATTCACAAATGAAACAAAGCGAAATAATTCTTGCATATATCAATGATATTTAAGTTAATATACCAATATATTGAATATAATTTATGTTACTATGCAATATTCTGAAAATTTAATTGACATAATAGCCTTAGTATGATAAAATATATTTAACAATAATTAAAAAGGGGGTTAATAGATGAAAAAAAATATAATAGAAAATGTTAAATCTGAAATTACAAGTAGATTAAAAAAATGTGGTGCTATTACTTGTATTCATAATATTGATGGATATTGTAATATGGAAAAATGTGAAATTTACGAAAGAGCTTTAAGGCAGGAATACTAATAAATAGAGGAAGTAATATTTCACATACTTCCTCCACTTATCGTATTAGTGTTCCTATTTTTTTTGATATATCTTTAAAGCTTTTTCTAATATCTTCATCGCTTTCAATAAATCTTCTGTATTTAGCACATATGATATTCTTACTTCATCCTTACCTAACCCTTTTGTAGCATAAAATCCTTCAGCAGGGGCCATCATTACAGTTTCATTATCTACATCAAATTCTCTTAAAAGCCAAATAACAAAGTCTTCTGCATCTATTACTGGTAACTTAGCAATAACGTAAAAAGCACCATGAGGTTTTTCACAAACGACACCGTCCATTTTACTTAAAGCTTCATAAACTATATCTCTACGTTTTTTGTATTCTTCTGAAACTTCTTTAAAATATTTATCTTGTACATTTATTAGAGCAGAAGCACCTATTTGTTCAATAGTTGCCACACATAATCTGCTTTGGCACAGCTTTAATATTTGTTTTAATAGTTCTTTATTTTTTGAAGCAATACATCCTATTCGTGCTCCACAAGCACTATACCTTTTTGATATACTATCAGTAATTATTACTCTATCCTTTATATCATTAAGGTGAGCAAAACTCATGTATTCTAATCCATCATATATAAATTCTCTATAAACTTCATCTGCAATTATGAATAAATCATACTTTTTAGCAATATCTCTTAGCATAAATATCTCTTCTCTATTATATACAGTTCCAGTAGGGTTACTTGGGTTTGATAATAGAATGGCTTTAGTTTTATTTGTTATTAATTTTTCTATTTCTTTTTTAGGAGGTAAGTGGAAACCGTTTTCAGCTTTCGTAGTAATAGGTTTTACCTTAATACCTGCTGAATTACCAAAACCATTATAATTTGTATAAAATGGCTCAGGAATTAATACTTCATCTTCATAATTACATGTAGCAATAAGTGAAAAAAGTAGAGCTTCGCTGCCGCCATTTGTTATGAGTATATCCTCCGGGTCAAAATCCATATTATGCATTTTGTAATATTTACTAAAGCTATTTCTAAGTTCTGGTATACCTTGTGAAAATGAATAAGCTAATACATCTTCATCGTAATTTTTTATTGCTTCCCAAAATACATCTGGAGTAGGTATATCAGGCTGTCCGATATTTAAGTGATATACTTTTTTTCCTTTTTGCTTAGCTTCTTCCGCATAGGGAACAAGCTTCCTAATAGGCGATTGTTGCATACTAATTATTCTTCTTGAAAATTCCATATCAAAACCTCCTCTTGAATTATAACTATAAAATATATTCCTCCAAACGGAGTAATTAAAATAAGTAAACGTTTCGATATAATAATAACATAATTTATAGGAAAATGATACATAGTTGTTTGTTCAATTATAAAATTAGTAAAATAAATTATTCTATATCTATATTATTATATTCTGTAATTTAGTAAAGTATTTAGTTTTAAATAGAAATAATTTTTGGTATAATAAATTTTAGGGTTAAAGCAGGTTCTTTTAAGGAGGAATAATCTTGAAATACAATAAAAAATATTACATTAAGACTTATGGATGTCAAATGAATGAACATGATTCAGAAATAATTGCTGGTATTCTTGAAAATATAGGTTATGAGAAAGCAAATATAATAAATGATGCTGATATAATAATTTTTAATACATGTCTAGTTAGAGAAAATGCTGAGCTCAAAGTATATGGTAAATTAGGAGAACTTAAAGCTTTAAAGAAAGAGAATGAAGATTTAATCATAGGCTTATGCGGATGTATGATGCAGAGAGAAAATATTAGAAATATAATTAAGAAAAAATACGGATATGTTGATATAATATTTGGAACTCATAACATTCATCAATTACCAGAACTTATAGAACAACATAGAAAAAGTTCTCAACTCATAGAATCTGTTTTGGATGATTCTGAAAAAATTATTGAAGGGTTAAGTTCTCACAGAAAATATGATTTTAAAGCTTTTGTAAATATTATGTATGGATGCAATAATTTTTGTAGTTACTGTATAGTTCCTTATACAAGAGGTAGAGAAAAAAGTAGAGACCCAGAAAATATAATAGAAGAAATAAATGAACTTGCAGATAATGGATGTAAAGAAGTAACATTATTAGGGCAAAATGTTAATTCATACGGAAAAACTTTAGAAAAAAAAATGACTTTTGCTAATTTATTAAGAAGAATAAATGAAATAAAAGGTATTGAAAGAATTAGATTTATGACATCACATCCTAAAGATCTATCAGATGATTTAATTTTAGCTATGAAAGACTGTGATAAGGTTTGTGAACACTTACATCTGCCATTTCAAGCAGGTAGCAATAAAGTATTAAAAGCTATGAATAGAAAATATACAAAGGAAAAATACTTAAATTTGGTAGAAAAAGTAAGAAGTGAAATTCCTAATATTGCTATAACTACAGACATTATTGTTGGTTTCCCAGGAGAAACTGAAGAAGACTTTAATGAAACACTCGATATTGTAAATAAAGTAAAATTTGACAATGCATTTACATTTTTGTACTCAATTCGTGAAGGTACTCCTGCTGCAACCATGAAAAATCAAATTCCAGACAAAATAAAACATAATAGGTTTAAAAAACTACAAGATACCCTTTACCCTATTTTCTATGATAAAAATCAATTCTACAAAGATAAAATAGTTGAAGTTCTAGTAGAAGATATAAGTAAGAATAATCAAGCAATTTTAAGCGGAAGAACGAGGACAAATAAGTTAGTTCATTTTGAAGGAGACCGGTCACTTATTGGACAATTCGTTAATGTAAAAATTACTAATCCCAAAACGTGGACATTAGAAGGTAAAATTGTCTGATAAATAATTTTAATAATAAAAACACTCTAATACAAATAGGGTGTTTTTATTTAACTATATTTGTTGTCTCCTATTTATAGTATGCTATAATATTAATATACATACTTATGGAGGGAAATACAGTGAGCAAACTAACACCAATGATGAAGCAATATATGGAAATTAAAAAAAAATATCATGATACAATTGTTTTTTTTAGATTAGGAGATTTCTATGAAATGTTTTTTGATGATGCTATTTTAGCTTCTAAAATATTAGAAATCACTTTAACAGGCAGGGAATGTGGTCAAAAAGAAAAAGCTCCTATGTGTGGAGTTCCTTATCATTCCGCTGATTCATATATAATAAAATTAGTAGAAAAAGGTTATAAAGTAGCAATATGCGAACAAGTAGAAGATCCTTCAAAGTCAACAGGAATAGTTAAACGAGAGGTTGTAAAAGTAATTACTCCGGGGACTATAACTGATTATAAAGCATTAGATGAAAAAAGCAATAACTATCTATGCTCAATATTTTCTGACATTATCGGAATAGGAATATCATATGTAGATGTTTCTACTGGAGACTTATATGCTACTGAAATCAATAAAAAAAACAAATATACACAAGAGATTATAATTGATGAGCTAGGCAAGATTTCTCCTAAAGAAATAATATTAAGTGATGAGTCATACAATAATGAAGCTTTTTTAAAAAAATTGAAATCAGTATTAAACTGTACTATAGATAAATATAGTTTTAAGAATTTTAATGAAAATAAAGATAATATATATAATGAATTAATAAAAAAACAATTTACTAAAATAAATAACGATAATTTTGATTTAAATGAAAAATTCCATGCTAAAATGTCTATTGGAATGCTGCTTAATTATCTGAATAATACTCAAAAAGTAGGACTTATAAACTTGAATAATTTATCTTTTTACTCTATTGATAATTATATGACACTAGATATAAATACAAGAAGAAACTTGGAACTTGTAGAAACAATAAGAGGTAAGACTAAAAAAGGTTCGTTAATAGGAGTACTTGACAAAACCTCAACCGCAATGGGCGGTAGACTTCTAAAAAGATGGATTGAAGAACCTTTAATTGATATAAAAAAAATAGAATATAGGCTTAATATTATAGAGGAACTCTATAACAACATATTTATAATGGATGAATTGAAAGTCCTATTAAATAACGTTTATGATATTGAAAGACTCATGGGAAAAATAACTTACGGTAGTTGTAATGGTAGAGATTTATTAGCTTTGAAAAATTCAATTTCTATTTTACCTAAATTAAAGAAACTTCTTTCTTCGTGTAGCTGTGAAAAATTAAAAGAATTAGGTAAAAAAATAGATGATTTAAATGACATATATACTATAATTAATTCTTCAATTATTGAAAATCCTCCAGTTACTATTAAAGAAGGAGGTTTAATAAAAAGCCAATATAATAATGAACTTGCCGAACTAAGAAAGGCAACAATAGAAGGAAAACAGTGGATTTCAAATTTAGAAGAAAAAGAGAAAAACAGGACAGGTATAAAATCTTTAAAAATAGGATATAATAAAGTGTTTGGTTATTATATTGAAGTAACTAAATCTAATCTTAAACTTGTCCCAGAAGATTATATTAGAAAACAGACTTTATCAAATTGTGAAAGATACATTACTTCTGAGTTAAAGGAAATGGAGTCAAAAATCTTAGGAGCAGAAGAAAAAATGATAGCTCTTGAATATGAACTTTTTATAGAAATACGTGATAAAATAAAATCTCAAATTGCCAGGATACAACATACAAGTAAAATCCTTGCTCAAATTGATGCATTAAATTCACTTGCCATAGTTGCTTATAACAATGATTATGTAAGGCCTAATTTAAATAATAATGGTATTATAAGGATAAAAAATGGTAGACACCCAGTAGTTGAACAAATGCTTAATGATGAAATTTTCATTCCTAATGATACAATATTAGATAATAATGAAAACAGAGTGTCAATAATAACTGGACCAAATATGGCTGGTAAATCAACTTATATGAGACAAGTTGCAATTATTTGCTTAATGGCTCAAATTGGATCCTTTGTGCCTGCTGATGAAGCAAATATATCTATTGTAGATAAAATATTCACTAGAATAGGAGCTTCTGATGATTTATCTCAAGGTCAAAGTACTTTTATGGTTGAGATGAAAGAAGTAGCAAACATATTAAATAATAGTACAAGTAAAAGTTTAATTATATTAGATGAAATTGGCAGAGGTACTAGTACCTTTGATGGATTGAGTATTGCATGGGCGGTAATAGAATACATAGCTAATAAAAATAAAATAGGAGCTAAAACTTTATTTGCAACACATTATCATGAATTGACTGAACTAGAGGGAAAAATAGATGGTATAAAAAACTACAAAATTGAAGTTAAAGAAAATAACGATGACATCATATTTCTAAGAAAAATATCAAGAGGTGGAGCAGATAAAAGCTATGGAATACAAGTTGCAAAACTAGCTGGAGTAAATGACGAAGTAATTAAACGAGCAAAAGAGATTTTAAGTGATTTAGAAAACAAAGATATAAATAATGTCAATACTAATAAAATAGCAGAAACAAAAAACAAAAAGAATGAAAATCAACAACTAGATTTTTATGATATAAATACTAAGAGAATAATAAATAAAATTAAAAATATTGATTTAATGAAATTGACACCTATTGATGCAATAAATATTTTGTATAAATTGATAGAAGAAAGCAAAGCCTTATAGGAGAGATTTAAATGCCACAAAAAATTAAACTTTTAGATGAAAAAACAATAAATAAAATTGCTGCAGGAGAAGTTATAGATAGACCTGCATCAATTATAAAAGAGTTAGTAGAAAATTCTATAGACGCTAATTCTTCATCTATAAGCATTGAAATAAAAAAAGGTGGAAAGGAATATATCAGAGTAACTGATAATGGTGATGGAATATTAAAAGAAGATTTGGAAATTGCATTTTTAAGGCATTCAACTAGCAAAATTTCTTCAATAGAAGACTTGCAAAATACTAAAACACTCGGGTTTAGAGGAGAAGCTTTAGCTAGTATTGCAGCTGTATCTAAAGTGGAAGGTATTACTAAAACTAAGAACGAAAAATCTGGTAATCAAATAATAATTAATGGTGGAAAAGTTGTAGATATAGTTGAAATCGGATGTCCAAACGGAACGACAATAATTATAAGAGATTTATTCTATAATATACCTGTAAGAAGAAAATTTTTAAAAAGTGATGCTACTGAAACAGCATATATTAGCGATAACGTATATAGATTAGCATTGAGTAATCCTAATATTTCTTTCAAATATTTAAAAGATAATAAGGTTATAGTTAAAACTCCTGGAAATGGTAATGTATTAGATACAATTTATAGTTTGTATGGAAAGGATATAATGAAATCACTTATAAGTATTAACAATACTTTTAAAGATATAAGTTTAAAAGGCTTTATCTCTAATTTGACTCTTACTAAGGGAAATAGAAATTATGAATTTATATTTGTAAATGGTAGATTTATAAGGGATATCGAATTATCAAAAATTATAGAAGATGCTTACAAATCTTTAATAACTATAAACAGGTTCCCTGTATTTTTTCTCTATATAGATATTCCTCCTGATAAAATAGATGTAAATATACATCCTACAAAGACAGAAATACGCTTTGAGGATAAGAAATTAATTTCAAATTTTATTAAAGAATCAATCAATATGGAATTAAAAAAACACAATCTCATTCCAGAAATATCAATCGATAAAAATCAACATAAACCAGAAACTATAGAAAATAATTTTTTGGATATCATAGATAATAATGATAAATTCAACAATTCAAATATTAAAGAAAATATAGTCTTTGAGCATAACCTCAAACATGATATGCCTTATAGCGAACAAAACAGTAATGTAAATTATATGAAAAAAATAATTCATAATGATGTTGTAAACTCTAATTATAAAGTAAATAATGTATTAAAGCATAATAATAATTCGAAAAAATTTCTCCCTAGTCTAAGATATATAGGAAGATTATTTGAAACTTATATTTTAGCTGAAGATATTGATAATAACACCTTTTATATAATTGACCAGCATGCAGCTCACGAAAGAGTTATGTATGAAAAAATTAGAAGAAATTACGAACAGGAAAAAATAGTTTCTCAAAATTTATTAGTCCCTGAAGTCATAAATTTAACACATGGAGAAATCGAAATAGTAAAAGAAAACAAAAAAATATTCAATAGTTTAGGATTTGAATTTGAAGAATTTGGTGTTAATGCAATAATATTAAGAAGTGTACCAATGGTCTTTGGTAACCCTAATTCAAGAAAACTATTTATAGATATTTTAGATAATATAAGTAAAGATATTAAAAATAATTATGATTTAAACATTGATAGAATAATGAAAATTTCATGTAGATGTGCAATTAAAGCCGGAGATAATTTAAAGAAGCTAGAAGTAGAAAAATTATTAAATGATTTAAGGCTATGTATTGATCCATATACTTGTCCTCATGGCAGACCTATTGTTATCAAGATGACAAGGTATGAATTAGAAAAGAAATTTAAACGCATACAATAAAGGATGATTATTATATGAAAAAAATACCTGTTATTATACTTGTTGGTCCAACAGCAGTTGGTAAAACAAATCTTTCTATAGAATTAGCAACCAAAATGAATGGAGAGATAATTTCTGCTGACTCTATGCAAATATATAAATATATGGATATAGGTACAGCAAAAATAAGCCTTAATGAAACTAAAGGAATCAAGCATTATTTGATTAATGAAATATTTCCAGATGAAGCATTTAGCGTATCAGATTTTCAAAATAAAGCAATGAAATATATTGATATAATAATCAAAAAGAAAAAACTTCCCATAATAGTTGGTGGTACTGGCTTATACGTTAATTCAATTATTTATGATCTCGATTTTAGCAAAACTGTATCAAATCCTCATATTAGAAAAAAATATAACATGTTAGCAAATAAATACGGAAACGAGTACATTCATAAAGAATTAGAAAAAATTGATATTAAATCTGCTCAAAGAATACACACAAATGATAGAAAAAGGATAATAAGAGCTTTAGAAGTATTTTATGTTACAGGAAAGCCAATGTCTGAATTCTATAATAACTTTAGAAAACCAAACGAAAAGTTTGATTTAGCAGTTATAGGGTTAACAATGAATAGAAAAAAATTATATGAAAGAATAAATAAAAGAGTAGATACTATGATTGAAAATGGTTTAATATCAGAAGTTAAAAAACTACTTAGTATGGGATATGACAAATCTTTAGTATCAATGCAAGGGTTAGGATATAAAGAAATCATAGACTATTTAAATGGAAAATACTCCCTTGAAGAAGCAATAGAAATTATCAAAAGAGATACTAGAAGATTCGCTAAAAGGCAATTGACTTGGTTTAGAAGAGAAAGTCAATTAAAATGGGTAAATTTAGATGATTTTAATAGTATTAAAGAAACTGCAGCATACATACAAAATTATATTAATGAAACGCTTAAAAATAATAAAATTTTTAATAATATAATAATGGGGGAGGGATTATGTGAAAAATACTATTAATTTACAAGATATGTTTTTAAATAAAGTCAGAAAAAAAAATATTGGAATTACTATCTTTTTAGTAAATGGCTATCAGTTAAAAGGTTATGTAAAAGGATTTGATAATTATACTATAGTTTTAGAAAGTGAAAATAAACAGCAATTAATTTATAAACATGCTGTTTCAACTATAGTACCGACAGTACCAGTAAACTTTTTAACTAAAGAGGAAGAAGAAAACTCTTAAGTAAAACTTAAGAGTTTTCTTACTAAGAAATAAACAGAAGTAGGTGAAAAAATGAATAAGGAAACAATAAATATGTTATGTAAACATTTTAAAATCAATGAAAAAATTGTCGAATATGTATCGATAAAAGAACAAAAGATAAAAAAATATTTTAATAGAATTGATAATATCAAAGAATATAATCAGTATAAAGTAATTAATGCAATGCAACAATCTAGACTAAACTTTACACATTTTAATTGGAACACGGGATATGGATATGACGATAGTGGAAGAGAAAAAGTCGAAGAAATATATTCTAAAGTATTTCACACTGAAGACGCTTTAGTTAGACCAACTATTGTATCTGGAACACATGCTATTTCTTTAGTAATATCAGGAATATTGAGACCTGGAGAAGAATTATTATCTATTACGGGAAGTCCTTATGATACATTACAAAATGTAATAGGTATAAAAGGTAATAGTAAAGGTAATTTTTTAGAATACGGTATAAAATATAATGAGGTTGCTCTAAAAAACAATAGTGAAATTGATATAGATAAAGTTATACAGCAAATAAATAATAATACCAAACTTGTATTAATACAACGTTCAACAGGTTACAGCAGTAGAAGAGCAATTACTGTTAAAGAGATAGAAAAGGCTATAGAAGCGATAAAAAATTATAATAAAAATATTATTTGCATGGTAGATAATTGTTATGGTGAATTTACAGATTACACTGAACCAACAGATGTAGGTGCAGATATAGTAGCCGGATCACTAATAAAAAATCCTGGAGGCGGTATCGCGTTAACAGGTGGGTATATTGTAGGTAATAGTCACCTTATTGAAGAAGTTGCAAATAGAAGCACTGCACCTGGTATTGGCAAAGAATGTGGACTTACTTTCGGAACAACAAGAAATACTTTACAAGGATTATTCTTAGCACCTCACGTTGTATCTGAAGCTTTGAAAGGAGCATTATTAACTGCTAAAGTATTTAAGGACTTAGGATTTAAAGTAGTTCCTGATTTTGAAGAGCAAAGAAGTGATATAATACAAGGAATAGAGTTTAATAACCCAGAAAGGGTAATTCAATTTTGTAAGGGTATACAAGAAGCTTCGCCAGTAGATTCATATGTGTCACCTCAACCGTGGAACATGCCAGGATATGAAAATGAAGTGATTATGGCTTCTGGAGGATTTATTCAAGGGTCTTCAATTGAATTAAGTGCAGATGGTCCTATAAGAGAACCTTATTATGCTTATTACCAAGGCGGATTAACTTATGAACATTGTAAATTAGGAATAATGAAAAGCCTAAATAATCTTTATGTAAATAATCTTATAGATAAAAATAAGCTGGAAATATAACCAGCTTATTTGATTTTTCTAAAAACTCCTATTACTTTTCCTAAAATTATTACATCAGTACATATAATAGGCTCCATATAGTCATTTTCAGGTTGAAGCCTTATGTGATTTTTTTCTCTGTAAAAACGTTTAATTGTTGCTTCATCACCTAATAAAGCAACAACGATATCACCATTTTCTGCAGTATTTTCTTGTTTTACTAAAACATAATCATTATCAAGAATTCCTGCATTAACCATACTTTCTCCTCTTACAGAAAGTATGAACACATTATTATTTCCAACAAAACTAAGAGGAACAGGAAAAGTGTCTTGAATATTTTCGACTGCTAAAATAGGTTCACCCGCTGTAACCTTACCAATAATAGGAACATCGACAATTTCCTTACGTGGAAAATTTACATAGTTGTTACTTTTATCTAATATTTCTATAGCTCTAGGCTTAGTCGCATCTCTTCTAATATAATTTTTTTGTTCTAATTTAGCCAAATGTCCATGCACAGTAGAAGTAGACCTAAGCCCAACAGCTTTACATATTTCTCTCACTGCAGGAGGATAACCTTTAGATTGAATCTCTTTTTTTATAAAATTAAGAATTTCTATTTGCTTGTTAGATAAATCTTCATACATATTATTAGCACCCCACAAACTATATTTTTTTTATTATATCATAATAAACGGCAATAATCAAACGCCTGTTCGGAAAATAGTTGACATAGAACAAGTGTTCTTGTATAATTTAACTGTAAGAACATTTGTTCGGGGGTATAAAATGATTAAATATAAAATTATCAATAAGGTTAGATTTACTATTTTTATAGTATTAATAATTATTTTTATTTCTTTTATAATTACAAACATATTTCAAAACAAAGTTTATAGCAGTACTTACGAGAGATACTATGAAGTTATGGTAGTAAAAGGCGACACATTATGGAAAATTGCAAAAAATAATAATCCTAATAATTATGATATACGACGAGTTGTAAATAGAATAATGACCTTTAACGATATGAAAAATGCAAAAATTAAACCTGGTGATATTTTAAAAATCCCCATTAGATAAGGGCAAAGAAGAGACTGCCCTTATCTTTACTAATATATTTTATTTATCGTTATTAGTTAATTGAGAAAGTGGATTACTTTTAACTGCATTTCTAAGTCTTTCATCATCTAAATGAGTGTATATTTGTGTAGTGGAAACATTTTCATGCCCAAGTATTTCTTGTAATGCTCTAATATCAACATTACCATACTTGTACATAAGTGTAGCGGCAGTATGTCTAAGTTTGTGAGTAGAGTATTTGCTTGTATCTAATCCTGATTTTGAAATATACTTTTTCACCAAATGTTGTACAGCTCTAACACTAATTCTGTTTTTTCTTTTGCTGATAAACAAAGCTTTTTTGTCGTTTAAATTTTCTTTTGGTCTAACTTCTAAATATTTATTAATTGCATCAATACATGCTTCATTAAGATATATAGTTCGCTCTTTATTGCCTTTACCTATAACAGTTAATGTATCACCTTTAATTTTATCAATATCTATGCTAACTAACTCAGAAATTCTGAGACCACAATTTAAAAAAAGGGTAATAATAGCATAATCTCTAATTTTATATTCACCATCTATTGAGTTTAGTAATTCTTTAGCTTCAGGTAACGTAAGATATACAGGGTGTCTAATATCAGTCTTAGGAGATTCTAGTTCAGCAGCAGGGTTTTCATTAATAAGTTTTACTTTTGTATGTAAATATTTGAAAAATGACCTTAAGCTTGCAACTTTACGTGCTTTTGCATAATTCTTATTATTTCTTTTCTTATCAGCAAAAGAAATAAAAGCATATAAATCTTGTAAATTAACTCTTGAAATTAAAGTTGCATCAATATCAGATATATCAATTTCATCAAATGCAGTAGAATTATCTACTAATTTATACCTAATTTTAAGAAACCTAAAAAAAGTTCTTAAATCCAAATAATACTCCTTAATAGTATTTGGAGATTTGCCTTTAATAGTTTCTAAATAATCTAAAAAATCCGTTAAAATTAAAGGATCTGTGTTCATGAAATCACCTCAGTAGTTAATAATCACACATCATTAGTCGCAAAATATACATTTTGCGACTAATGATGTGTGATTATTGTATTCGTTATAAATACGTAAAATCCTCTTAAAATAAAAAATTTTTACTAAAAAATATTTCATAATTAATTTCTCAAATTAAAGTTGCTTATAGAGAAGTTTAAAATCAATTTTGGGCTTTTACATATATAACAAATTTGTTATTTTGAATCAATCCAAAAGGCTTTCTATATATAAATTTATATATAGAAAGCCTTTTAAATCAAAACTTTAAGCACTAACTATAATTATAAAATGAATAACCTTAGCATTATCTACACATTAATAATTTTTCTATTCTATCTAAACCTTCCTTAATATTTTCCATAGATGTTGCATATGACAATCTAACGAAATCATCTGCACCAAAAGCAATACCTGGTATTAAAGCTACTTTTGCTTCATCAAGCATAACTTTAGCAAAATCCAAAGATCCCTCGATTTTAACGCCTTTTATTGTACTACCTTTAAATTTAGATATATTAGCCATAACATAAAAAGCACCCTTTGGTTTTCTACATGATAAACCATCAATAGAATTTATCTTCTCTACCATATAATTTCTTCTATTCTCAAAATGTTTATTCATATATGATATATTGTCTTGATTTCCTAATAATCCCTCAATACTGGCATATTGAGAAATAGAACATGGATTAGATGTAGTGTGACTTTGAATATTATTAATAACTTTTATAATATCCTCGTGAGCTGCTGCATATCCGATACGCCACCCAGTCATTGCATATGCTTTTGACATTCCATTTATAACAATAGTTAACTCTTTTATTTCATCGTTAATAGAAGCTATGCTTACATGTTTTTCACCATCATAAATTAATTTTTCATATATTTCATCAGAAATAATAAAAATATTATTTTTAACAGCCCAATTAGCTATATCTATGATTTCTTTTTTCGAATATACAGTTCCAGTAGGATTATTAGGGCTATTTAATATTAATACCTTAGTCCTATTGGTAAGAGATTTATTTAAATCATCGATAGTCAATTTAAAATCATTTTCTTCACTTGTTTCTATCATAACTGGTACACCATCAGCTAGTTTTACCATCTCAGGATAACTAACCCAATATGGAACTGGAATAATAACTTCATCGCCCGGATTAAGTATAGCATAAAGTGCATTAAAAATGGAATGCTTTGCTCCACTTGATACAATAATGTTTTTAGGCGAATATTCTAACCCATTATCCTTTTTCAGTTTGTCACATATAGCTTTTTTAAGCTCAATTAGTCCAGAAGCAGCAGTATATCTCGTATGGCCATCTTTTATAGCCTTTATACCTGCTTCTTGAATATTACTTGGTGTATCAAAATCAGGTTCACCAGCACCAAAACCTATAACATCAAGTCCTTGTGACTTCATAGCTTTTGCTTTAGCAGTAATTTCTAATGTAAGTGATGGAGCAATTTTCTTTGCTTTTTCTGAAAGATTAATAGACATAATATCCCTCCGCTATTTATTTTACTATTCGTAAACAATGAATATTTCTATAAGTCCAGAAAAAATCCTCTTTAAAATCAATTTAATAACAATCAATAACTTAATTATTTAAGTTGTTTTTAGATTAAAATTAATGTAATTAAAGTCCCCTTTCAGAATAAATATCATTTATAATATTTTTGATAATATTCAACGAATCTTCAAATACAGGTTTATATATTAATTTAATTCTTTTATAATATTCAAAACCTTTTTCAGTCATCTTATAATATCTTATAGATCTTTTATCTGGTTCTTGCCACCATCCCATTATATACCCATTAGATTCCATATCTCTAAGTAATGGGTATATCATTCCGGGGCTAGGCTCCCATTTACCTTTAAGCCTTTGTTTGATAACATCAATAATTTCATTTCCGTAGTAATTTTTCTCATTCAACAAATGTAAAATATATAGTTTTACTAACGAAGTAGTACTAATCTTAAATGGAAATTGCCTATTCCTTTCATCTTTATTTTTATTCATTATTTTTCACCCTATATTCTTTTATAAGATTGAGCATTTTTTCAGATTCATTTAAATCTATGCAATAACTACCAAAAATAAGCTCATCATCTTTAAGTCCACCATGATAATCGGAACCGCCAGTCATAACAAGGCCATGCTTAAATGCCATTTGTTTATATAATTTAATTTCTTCAGAATTATGTTTAGAATGTACTACTTCAATTCCGTCTATACCCATATTAATAACTTTATCTACTATTTTCAAATTGTCTATTAATCCAGGATGAGCTAAAACTGCTACACCACCAATATCATGTATTAAATTAATACATTCGTTCACTTCAAGTTTATACCTTTCAACATATGCAGGCTTTCCTTTTTCTAAATATAAATCAAATGCTTCAGCAATGTTGTTAACATATTTTTTTTCTTGTAAAGTTTTTGCTATATGTGGTCTTCCTATATAATCATTTTTAGATTGTGCTTTTACATCTTGTACTGTTATTTTAATTCCAAGATTATTAAGTTTAGTAATCATCTTCCAAATTCTCTCTGACCTGTGTTCAATAAGCTTATTAGATAGAGACAATAAATTACTTGAGCGATAATCTATAAAATAACCTAAAATATGCACATCATAATTTTCTAAGCTACTACTTAATTCTATTCCAGGTATAATTATTGTTTTGCATTTAATTAATTTAGATCTATCTATTGCTCTTTGTATACCATTAATAGTATCATGATCAGTTATTGATATAGCATACATATTATTTTGATTAGCTAAATCTACAATTTCTTCGGGCGTTTTTAGCCCATCAGAAGCTGTTGTATGAATATGTAAGTCTGCATTTAACATATAAAGTTTAATACCTCCATATTTATTATAATGTATCTTTTATTAATCACAATATATTATTTCCCATTATTTTCGAAATATTAAAAATCAAGCTATATACACAGTATAACTGTAAAACACAGAAATAAAAAACCTGCCAAATTCCGACAGGTTTTTTCTAATCATTATCTAGGCTCAACAATTAATTTTATAGCTGTTCTTTCTTCACCATCAATCTCAATATCTGTAAAAGCTGGTATACATATTAGGTCAACACCACTAGGAGCAACAAATCCTCTAGCAATAGCTACTGCTTTTACTGCTTGATTAAGAGCACCTGCACCTATTGCTTGAATTTCAGCAGAACCTTTTTCTCTTAATACTCCTGCTAATGCTCCTGCAACAGAATTTGGACTTGATTTTGCTGATACTTTTAATACATCCATTAATAAAGCCCCCTTCAATTATATTATTATTATTATATTTATTATATTATTCTATTCTACATTTATCAAATAAATCCTCTTTTTAACATATAAATATTTTAAAAAATTTATAAATTTTAAGTTTTTCTTTATTAATGGAATAATGTTATATATAAAGAATTAGTTAAATTTAGAACACGTTATTTCGTTATACGATTTTCTTATAATATTTAATATTAACATAATTATTAATTATATAAATGAAAAGAGAAGATATTATCTTCTCTTTATTTTGCATATTCAATAGCCCTAGTTTCTCTTATAACATTTACCTTAATTTGCCCTGGATAATCAAGTTCAGTTTCAATTCTTTTAACTATTTTTCTTGCTACATGAATAATATCATCATCACTTAACTCATCAGGTTTTACCATTATTCTAATTTCTCTACCAGCTTGAATTGCATAACACTTTTCAATACCTTCAAATGAACTAGCTATATCTTCTAATTTTTCTAATCTTTTAATATAAGCTTCCAAAGTTTCTCTTCTTGCACCTGGTCTAGCAGCAGAAATAGCATCAGCTGCTTGTACTAAAACAGCCTCTACAGTTTGAGGCTCAATATCTCCATGATGTGCACCTATAGCATGTAATACTTCATTAGATTCTCTATATTTTCTTGCTAAATCTACACCAATAGTAACATGAGGACCTTCCATTTCATGATCTACAGCTTTCCCTATGTCATGAAGTAAGCCTGCTCTTTTAGCAATTTTGACATCTGCACCAAGTTCTGCAGCCATTAATGAAGCTAAATTAGAAACTTCTATAGAATGATTCAATACATTTTGACCATAGCTTGTTCTAAATTTAAGTCTACCTAAAAGTTTAATCAATTCAGGATGCAATCCATGAACTCCAGCATCAAAAGCTGCTTGCTCTCCTACTTCTCTAATGTTATTATCAACTTCTTTTCTAGCTTTTTCAACCATTTCCTCTATCCTAGCAGGATGTATTCTCCCATCAACAATTAATTTTTCTAGTGCAATCCTTGCAATTTCTCTCCTAATAGGATCAAAGCCAGATAATATTACTGCTTCCGGCGTATCATCAATTATTAAATCGATTCCTGTTAGGGTTTCAAGAGTTCTTATATTTCTACCTTCTCTACCTATAATTCTTCCTTTCATTTCATCATTAGGTAAAGACACAACAGTAACTGTAGTCTCAGCTACATGATCAGCTGCACATTTTTGAATAGCATATGAAATTATTTCTTTAGCTCTTTTTTCAGCTTCTTCTTTTGCTTTATTTTCAATTTCCTTTATCATTAATGCAGCTTCATGACTAACTTCTTTTCTGACATCATTTAATAACAATTCTTTTGCTTCTTCTGATGTTAATCCAGATAATCTTTCTAATTCATTTAATTGTTTTTCATATAACTCATTAATTAATAATTCTTTTTGTTCTAGCTCCTTACTCTTTCTATTTAGTAACTCTTCTTTCTTTTCAAAGCTTTCACTTTTTCTATCAAGTATTTCTTCTTTATGAACAATCCTTCTTTCTAATTTCTGAAGCTCATTTCTTCTTTCTCTTACTTCACGATCGAAATCATTTCTCATCTTGTGAATTTCTTCCTTAGCTTCTAGAAGAAGTTCTTTTTTGTTAGTTTCTGCTAATTTTTTTGCATCTTCAATAATTTTTGAAGCTGCTTCCTCGGCATTTTTGAATTTAGCTTCAGCAATTAGTTTTCTCAAATATATCCCTATAAATATACCAATTACTGTACCTGTAATAATTCCTATAATAATCTTTCCAGTTTCAATAATCAGCACCTCCTTCACTATTTACTTTTCAAGTTTCATTAATGCAAAATACAAAGTTTCACAATTCAATAAAAAATATAAATATAAACCGAGTAGTCTCGGCTTATAAATTCTACATATTGATTTGTAGAATTCCATATGCTACTACATCAATTTATGCAAAAATATTTCCAATATCCGTATTTATTTTATTACTTTTTTATATTTATGTCAAGTAAAATCAAATTTGCTCTATTTTTTCAGCCCTGCTAACTCCATTAATAATTTCTATTCTATATGCATTTTTTGAAATAGACGATAAGTGATTGTTATGAGTTACTAATATTATTTGTCTATTAAACATTTCTGAAGTTTGTCTTAAAAACTCCGCAACATTAAATATATATTCGGAACTAACATGTTTAGCTGGTTCATCTAATAGCAAAGGTCCATTTACTGTTGGCTTATGTATTTGCATAAATGCTATTCTTAATGCAAGAGAAATGATATCAACAACTCCGCCACCTCTTGATAGTTCAGGTTTAGTTTTAATTAACTTATCTCCAATGCGACTAATAACATAAAATTCAGCATTAGGTTTACCATATGCTTCTTGTATATCAATTTTAAATTCTATATCTGAATCAAAAAAAACATATTGCAAGCAATTAGTAACAATTAATTCAATTTGCTTCTTTGACTGTTCTCTAGCATATTCAGAAGTTTTCTGCAATAGTATATTTACCTTTTCTAATATATCTAACTCTCTATATAAATTATTAATATTTGATTTTATTTTTTCAATTTCTTCTTTAATATTTTCTTCTTTACCTTTTTCTAAATTATATACTTTTTTTAATTTTTCTATACTATTATTTAAATATTTAATATTTTGAGTATAATTCTCCAACAAATTCACCTCAACTTTTTTCTAAAATATCTTTAGGTAACATTTCATTAGCTTTGTTGAACAACTCTTTTATTTGAATATCTAACTCTTTTATTTCTTTTTCTAAGTCCTCAGGTTTAACTCCCATTTTTTCAAGTTCTTGAATAATCTCTTCCTTCTGTTTATTTAACTGTTCCATTCTAGCTTCAGCTTTATATTTAAGAGATTTTGCTTTTTCAATATTTTCCTTAAGCATATTTAAATCTTTTTCATAATCTACATCTTTTTCATAATCTACCACTAAACTACACCCTCCTTAATTTATCTATAACTATTAATTATTTTATTAATATGACTTTTATCTATTTTATTTAAACATAGCGGACATATTTCAAGCGTTTCTAATATTTTTTCATATTCACAAAGATATTTGTCAACTTTTTCATTAGAGTTTTTTATAATAATTTGCATTCTAACAATTTCTGCATTAGACTTCTTTAAATCCTTGTTATATTGTTCTAATTTTCTTAATTTATCTAATAAATTTTTTATTTTATATGCATATTCAGTAATTTTATCAATATCCTTTAATTTTTTAATATAAATATCCCCAAAAGCTATTCTTTTATTTAAGTCCTGTAATTTATTATTAATAGATTTAAGATTTTGAAACTTGATGTTAAGTAAACATAATTGATTGATAAGTTTGTTTATTTTATCAGTAGTGTTTAATTTCTTTAATATATATGCATTTTTTGCTTGTAACTCAATAATACTATCATATCTCTCTTTTATTTTACTTAGCTTTTCTTTTCGTTTTATTTTCTTCTCTAATTGCTTAACATCAGTAACTAAACTTTCTATGTTAGAAAGTTTAGTTAAAATATCTCTATCACGTGATATATTTTTTATTAATTGACAATACAGATTATATTTATTATAAAAATATCTATGATTTTTCATTTTAGCTTCTATATGTTGATATAGAAGTAATATATCATCAATATAAGACAGTTTCCTTAAAATATTATTTGTAACCCTTATGTCTTTCTCTATCTTTTCGTATTCGTTTTTAATATTAGAAAGATTTAAATATCTTTCCCATGTAGAATTAATTTTTGTCTTAATATCTTCTATTAAATCTATAATAGATTTTAAATCATCTAAATAATTAAATTGTTTTAATTGTTTGCTATATTCCTTTAACTTTTCTTCATTACTTTTTATATTAATATTTAAATTTCTTATATCTTTTAATACTCCTGATATTGCTTGATCTACAATATGAACTCCAACCAATCTACCAATTGCATTAGCGCGTGTAGATGTTTTTTCCGATAATAGAAAAGGTCCTTCTAATTGTTCTCCAATATTTATAAGTGAAGACTGTTTGCCATCAAGATATATCTTTTTAATACCAATAATATCCATAATAGGTTGAGGAACTTCACTACCAAAACCCTCAAATACAGACTCTTTATTATTCTTATCTACAAAAACATAAAGATTTTTATTTTTACTTCTTATTCTTGTCAATCTTTCTCCATCAAAAAATTGTAATGTAACACTACATTCTTTTTCTCCTTCTCTAATAAAAAATGTCCCTAACGGTTCATTAAACAAAACCCATTTCACAGCTCTTATAATTGCACTTTTTCCTTGATCTGAAGGTCCTACTATTACATTTAATCCTTTATCAAGCTCTATTTCCGTATGCTTATGAGATTGGAAATTATTAATAATTATTTTTGAAATATAGTTCATATTAAAACTCATCCCCTTTATAAAGCATCTGTGAAATAGAGATTCTTTTCATAGCTTCTTTTTTAACTTCTTCTGATACTCCTTCTGCGTTAGATATGTTATTCAATATATGATTTATATCTAATTTTTCAAAATCAGTGGATGAATCTACTATTTGTTTAAATTGCATCAGTTTTTCGTTTCTATACATTGATATTTCGATTTGTTTTCTATCTAAAACTTTTTCTCCTTTTTCTGCGACTTTTAATGGAATTAAATCTATTTTAATATCATCATCTAAATCAATTATAGCTATTTGAGGTTGTCTTTCAATTTCTTTTAAACTATTAGTAATTCTTATCAAACTACCTGGATTTACAAAATATTTATCACCTTTTTGTATTATCCCAAATCCTGAATGGTAGTGTCCTACTAAAGTTATATCTGCTGCTGTTTTATCAATATCATCAATCAATGTATAAGGTATGCCTTCTATAAATGGTCTATCTAAAAGCATACCGTGCACAATATGTATGGCATACTTTACTCCTTGCAATTTATTCTTTACTATATATTTGCTTTTTTCCTTATCAGTATCTATATCAAAAGAGTATGACGCCCCCGTTAACTGGACTTTTATATTATCTTTTTCTAATAATATTATTTTTTGTTCATCTAATATCTTTACCACTCCAACAGCATCAAATACTCCTAACATGCTCCTATTTATAGTTTCTGGATTATGCCCATATATATCATGATTTCCAGACACAATATATATAGGAACTTCTATCATACTTAATATTTTAGCAAATCTACTTACAATTGATGGAGATATATCTGGCCTATCAAATAAATCCCCACCATGCAATACATAATCAATATTATTAATTTTAATAATATTGATTATTTCTTTAAATTTTTTTTCTAAAGTATCAACAATATTATCTTTCCTATTTTTAGGTGAAGTACCTCTAATATGAGTATCAGTAAAAAATAGCAATCTCAATATTTAACACTCCTATTAAAATAATATATAAAATTGTTTTCCAAAAATAATAATCTCTTTTTTAATTATAACATAATTACTATCACTTAACTTTAATATTATTCTTTATTATATATATTATCCCCACACAAAATTAAAGCCCCTTTTAGGAGGCTTTAACTGTAAAAAATATTATTTTTTTTGTTTTGTATTTTCATTCTTTCCATCTTTAATTTTCTTATCGATAACTAATCCATTTATTTCTCTTATTTTATTTTCTATTTCTTCCGCAATTTTAGGATTTTCTATAAGAAATTGCTTTGCATTTTCCCTACCTTGGCCTAACCTAATATCGCCATAACTATACCATGAGCCTGCTTTATTTATTATATCAGAATTAACTCCTACATCTAAAATATTACCTTCTTTAGAAATACCCTTTCCGTACATTATATCAAACTCTGCCTGTTTAAATGGTGGTGCTACTTTATTTTTAACAACTCTAACTCTCGTCCTATTCCCTATGATTTCATCGCCTTGTTTTATTGATTCTATTCGTCTTACATCTAATCTAACTGAAGCATAAAACTTAAGAGCCCTTCCACCTGTTGTAGTTTCAGGATTACCAAACATTACTCCAACTTTTTCTCTTAATTGATTTATAAATATTGCAATAGTATTTGATTTTTTTATAGCACCTGCCAGTTTTCTTAATGCTTGCGACATAAGTCTTGCTTGAAGTCCCACATGGCTATCTCCCATTTCACCTTCAATCTCAGCTTTTGGAACTAATGCAGCCACAGAATCGATAACTAATATATCTATTGCACCACTCCTGACTAATGCTTCAGCAATTTCTAAAGCTTGCTCACCTGTATCTGGTTGCGAAACAACCAAATTTTCAATATCTACACCTAAATTTTTAGCATAAACAGGGTCTAAAGCATGTTCAGCATCAATAAAAGCTGCTACACCATTTCTCTTCTGTGCTTCAGCTATAGCATGAAGTGCTACTGTAGTTTTACCTGAAGATTCAGGGCCGAATATTTCAACAATCCTACCTTTCGGAAGACCTCCTATTCCTAAAGCTATATCAAGATCGAGAGACCCTGTAGGAATAGATTCAACGTTAAGCTTAGAATCCTCACCAAGCATCATTATTGAACCTTTACCAAACTGTTTTTCAATTTGGTTAATAGCCATTTCCAAAGCTTTTTTCTTTTCAATCATAATCTCTCCAGAAAAATCTGGAATTCACCACCTTTCCATATCTCGAACATTTGTTCTATATTTATTATATAATATTTTCTCTTAATGGTCAAATATAATTTACAAAAGGATACTGTCAAGTAAAAGTTGGCAAAATTATTATTTTTAAATTTAATCATCCAATTTTGCTGTTTTAATTATGTTTTTATGCCCGATAGGGCAAGAGTATTCTATTTATACTTTCTACAATTTTAAAAATAAATTTACATATACTTTACAATGATTTCAAAATTGTTATTCTATAATACTAGACTTATGATTATAGAATAACAATAAGTCTGAGAGCCCTATTTTTAGGTCTAATTCTATTTATTCATCAGTATTAATGCTCTATTATGTTGTATTTTTTTAGGCTTATATTAGAGCATAGGTATCGTATGTTAGCTTATTCTTTTAAGTTATATAATATATTAGATATTAAAAACTTAGGTTCATTTGACTTGCACATTTGCAACCTAACATGTCCTTTATGGCTTTTCTTCCGTTAGTTACTGAACATTGACTAAATGGCATGCTTGCTCTTTTGTGTTTGTATATCTTGCTTTTCTTTGGCTTTTTATTTACTTCTGCTGCTGTTAATCCTACTTTTTCTATTATTTCTTCAAGCTTTTCTTCTTTTATTTCTTTGTTCAGTAGTGATTTTATTGTTGTTGCTAATTCTTTGCTTGCTTTTTCTGCTAGTATCTTGGCTAAGTTACTGGCTCCTTGTATTGACCAACTTGTTTTATTCCCTTTCATCCTTTGTGCTAATATATCACATATGCTATGTTCCATTGTTCCTAGATTTCTATATTTAATTCCTTCTGGTGGTTGCGGCATATTTATGTCTGGGCGAAGTTTGTAGAGCACTATCCCTTCTTTGTTGTTTACTAGGTAATTATATAGTGCCTGTAATTTCTTCATTTTCTTTTGATTATCATTGTTTTCTATCATTAGTTTTGTTATCATTTCTAATCCTTCTTCTATGTTACCATTGCTTAGTTTCTTTATTATTTCTTTTGCCTTTTTCTTATCTTCTATGTTCTTAAGTACTGCTTGATTTCTATGAAATGGATCTAATTGAAAGTGTGAATTGTCTTCTTTTATAACTTCTTTTATCCAGTTTGCTCCATCTCCATTTACTATTTTTGTTTCTATTTCGTCAGTATTATATTGTTTCGCTATTTTGGCTTGTCTTAGTTTTCTAAATTCTTTACTACTTCCAAAGCTTGCATATGCTTTTTTGTTCTTTAGTACATATCTATCTTTTTTCTCATGCTTCTTCTCCCAGCCTTCATAAAAAATTCCTAATTTTAGTTCTTTTTTCTCTTTTCCCTTAGTCTTTTTATCTTTACCTTGGATATTTATCCACACTCCATCCATTTCTTCAAACAATATTTTTGTTTCTTTTTTGCCTTGTAATTTTTCTTCGTTGTTTAATTTTATTTCGTGTTTTTCTTTTTGTTTTAGTTGTTCTCCTAAGTTTTGTATTATGTTCCAAGCTGCTGAATGACTTATACTTTGGTTTGTCATTTCTGTTATTTTATTTGCTGTTTTTCTATATGATTCATCTGTTGCTAGATCTACTATTTTTTCTACTAGATTTGTAGATATATGTCCTATGGTTTCCATTTTTAAGTATTCATCTAAAAGGCATTTGTAACCTCTTTTACCCTCTTGTGTAGTATATTGATATATTCTACGTTTATATTCAATTTCGCCCATTATTGTTTTTATGGTAGTTTTCTTTAATCCTTTATTTCTATATTCTTCTTTATCTCTTTCTTTCATTAATTTATTATCTAATTTTTCTAATAGCTCTACGAGCATTTCACATGCCTGTCGGCATACAAGCTTATATATAATTTTCTCTAAGTTCTTGAAA
The DNA here is from genome assembly GCF_055378355.1 of Brassicibacter thermophilus. Lineage (NCBI taxonomy): Bacteria > Bacillati > Bacillota > Tissierellia > Tissierellales > Thermohalobacteraceae > Brassicibacter > Brassicibacter thermophilus. Next base: position 1,800,853 of record NZ_AP042446.1, read on the forward strand.
TTAATTTCTTTTTCATCTAAACTTATATTATACATGTAATCATCCCTTTTATAGTTTTCTTATTAATTACTATTATATTGGATGATTCATATATGTTAAAGGTGCTTTCGGGCATCTTTTTCATTTTTGTTGTTTTTGCCTACTAAAATTATACTCTAAGTTACAAAAGCAAAGCTTTTCTTGCTTCATTAAATGCCGCTAAACATGCTCTTAATTGAATACTTTCTCTATCCCCTCTAAATATAAATTTATTAGCATAGCAATAATCTTTATAGCTCACCCCTATGTATACTAAACCAACAGGCTTTTCCTTACTTCCTCCAGTAGGGCCAGCGATACCCGTTACTGAAATCGCAATATCAATATTTCCTTTTTCTAAAAGCCCTTTTGCCATTTCCATTGCAGTTTCTTTACTAACTGCACCATATTTTAATAAAGTACTTTTTTTCACATTTAATTCATCAATTTTTGATTGATTACTATACGTAACTATACCTCTTTCAAATACTCTTGATGCCCCAGGTATTTTTGTTAATGTACTACAAATTAATCCACCAGTACAAGATTCACAAAAACCTATTTTCATATTTTTTTTACTTAACAAATGAAAAACAACCTCTTCAATACTTTTACCATCATAACTATATACATAATTGTCTATTATGGGTTTAAGTTTTGAAATCATGCCATCTATTAGCAAATCAGCTTTTTCTTTGCTGTGTGCTTTAGCAGTAACTCTTATATCAACACTTCCTGGCTTAGCATATGTAGCAATTGTAGGATTAGTTTGTTTTTCAATAATATCTTTAATTTTAGTTTCTAATGTAGATTCACCTATGCCAATAGTTTTAATAAAACGTGATTTTATTATTTCTTTTTGTTCAAATAAAGGAAGAACATATTTTTCAAACATAATATTTAATTCTTTTGGTGGACCAGGCAAAATTACAATTTTATTTTTTCCATTGTCTATATATAACCCTGGTGCTGTTCCAATATCATTAGGCAAAACTTTACTACCTTCAATAACATATGCCTGTTTGGTGTTATTTTTAGTCATTTTAAGACCTTTTTTATTAAAATATTCTTTAATTTTATCAAGCTCTTCCATATTCAATATTAACTTTTTATTTAACGCCTCACATATTGTTTCCTTTGTTATATCATCATCTGTAGGTCCCAAACCACCTGTGCATATAATCACCTCTGATCTTGATAATGCAATGTTAAAAACTTCTTTTAACCTATTTTTATTATCACCAACTACAGTATGATAATAAATATCTATGCCTCTATCAGCTAATTTATTTGAAAGATATGTTGCATTAGTGTTAACTATATTTCCTAATAGTAATTCAGTACCAATATTTATTATTTCACCTTTCATATTAACCACTCCATTATTATATATAGAATATTAAATAGAAAGAAACCTAAAAACTTTATTTATTATGATACAGATTTGAAAACTTTTATATTTTTAAGTATATAGTCTATACCAGAAATAATAGTAAATATAACTGCTAAAATAACAGCTACTTTATCCATAGGAAAATCAACAATACTAAAAGGATAATTATCTAAAAGCAGTAGTAAAATTGAAATCATTTGTGTTGTTGTTTTAATTTTTCCCCACCAGCTAGCTGCAATTGTTATTCCATCAGAAGCAGCTAATACTCTTAAACCAGTAATAGCAAATTCTCTAGCAATTATTACTACTACTATCCATGAAGAAATTTTATCCATTTCAACTAATGAAATAAAAGCTGCTGAAACTAGTAATTTATCTGCTAACGGATCCATAAATTTCCCAAATTTAGTAATCAGATTTCTACTTCTTGCTATGTAGCCATCTAAAGTATCTGTTAATGCAGCTATAACAAATATTAAAGCTGCTATATACTGTCCATATAAAATATTTGAAAACAAAAAAATCATGAAAATAGGAACAAGAAAAATTCTAAAAATAGTTATTTTATTTGCTAAATTCATTATATATCTCCCCTATTAAATCATATTCTAAAACATCATTAATCTTAACATTAACAAAAGAGCCCATTTCTAGATTTTTTTTGCTATGAATATATACAATCCCATCAATTTCAGGGCTATCCATATACGTCCTTCCGATATATATACCATCTTCATATCGGTCTTCAACCAAAACCTCATATACTTTGTTCAATTTTTTTACATTTTTATTATATGATATATCTTTTTGCAATCTCATTATGATATCTTTTCTAATATATTTTGTTTCTTCATCTATATGATTATCCATTTCAGCAGCAGCTGTATCTTCTTCTTTAGAATATGTAAATACACCTAATCTATCAAACTCACTATTTTTGACAAAATCATATAACTCTTGAAATTCTTCATCAGTCTCAGTAGGAAAACCTACTATAAGAGTCGTTCTTATTATTATATTCGGTATTTTGTGACGAAGTTTGTTTATAAGCATAGTTAAACTATTTTTATTACATTTTCTATTCATTAAACTAAGAATTCTATCATTAGCATGCTGTATTGGTATATCAACATATTTTACTACTTTCTCACATTCTTTTATGCTCAATATAGTATCATCTGTTAATGTTTCAGGATATAAATACAATAATCTTATCCACTTCAATCCCTCAATACAATTTAGTTTTCTAAGTAACTCAGGTAATTTATACTCACTATATAAATCTATGCCATATTTACTTGTATCTTGAGCTATTAAAATTATCTCTTTAATACCTTTTTGTACTAGTGATTTAACTTCATCAACAATTGACTCTATTCTCCTGCTTCTATATTTTCCTCTAATTTTAGGAATTATACAATAAGAACAATAATTATTACATCCTTCAGCTATTTTTACATATGCAGTAGTTATACCTTCTTTTATACATCTTTTTACTTTATCATTATATGTATTATTTAAATTATCTACTTTAATAGTTTTTTTGTTAATTAACGCTTCTTTAACAATTTGATCAACCTCATATATACTTCCAGTCCCTAGAATTCCGTCTATCTCAGGCATTTCATTAAAAAGTAAATTTTTATATCGTTGGGCAAGACACCCAGCAACAATCAACGCTTTGCATTTACCTACCTTTTTTAATTCTGCCACTTCTAAAATAGTATCAATAGATTCCTGCATTGCATCATTTATAAAACTACACGTATTTACAATAATTATTTCACACTCTTCTAGTCTTTCACAATAATCATACCCTTTACCTATTAATAAGCCTATCATTTGCTCAGAATCAATAGTATTTTTTTCACATCCTAAGGATATTAACGAAAATTTATATCCCATTAATATGCTCCTTTCATTTGTATTTTAATTTTCAACTTCGTCTTTTGTTATTAACACTTTTCTTGGTTTGCTTCCTTCATAACCACCTATAATTCCTCTCTCTTCCATTGCGTCAATTATTCTAGCAGCCCTTGTATATCCAATCTTTAATCTCCTCTGTAATAATGAAATAGAAGCTTGTCCCTCATTTATAACTAAATCTATCGCATCAGAAAGTAATTCATCAGAATCATCACTATTAGTTATATTAGCTTCATTGTCAATTGTATCAATAATTTCATTTTTATATTCTGCAGTAAATTCACTTTTTAGTACTTCAACTATTCTTTCTACTTCACTTTCTGAAATAAAAGCTCCCTGAACCCTTAAAGGCTTTGACATACCAACTGGATAATATAACATATCACCTTTTCCTAAAAGTTTTTCAGCTCCACCCATGTCTAAAATAGTTCTAGAGTCTGCTTGAGATGAAACTGAAAAAGATATTCTTGAAGGTATATTGGCTTTGATAGTACCAGTTATAACATCTACAGAAGGTCTTTGAGTAGCTACAATCAAGTGAATCCCAGCAGCTCTAGCCATTTGAGCTAATCTACAAATTAAATCTTCTACCTCTGTAGGCGATACCATCATTAAATCGGCTAACTCATCAATAATAATAACAATTTTAGGTAGTTTTTCAGCATTATCTTTACCTTCTATTTTATGGTTATAATTATCTATATCTCTAACACCATTTTTAGCAAATAATTTATATCGTCTAGTCATTTCTTGAACAGCCCAGTTAAGTGCACTAGCTGCTTTTTTCGGATTTGTCACAACTGGAATCAATAAATGTGGTATACCATTATATATACTTAGCTCAACAACTTTTGGATCAATCATAAGCATTTTAACTTCATCAGGTTTAGCTTTAAATAGTATACTTATGATAATAGTATTAATACAAACGCTCTTTCCTGAACCCGTAGCACCAGCTATCAATAAATGTGGCATTTTTTCCATATTAGCAATAATTGGCTTTCCAGCAATATCTTTTCCTAATGCCAAAGGTAATTTAGTTTTAATCCTACTATAGTCATCACTTTCCAAAACCTCTCTCAAGTTTACATTAGATTTATCTTTATTAGGAACTTCTATTCCTACTGCGGATTTTCCTGGTATAGGAGCTTCAATTCTTATATCTGAAGAAGCAAGGCTCAATGCAATATCATCAGATAAAGAGACTATCTTACTTACCTTCACTCCTGGTGCAGGTTGCAATTCATATCTTGTTATAGTAGGTCCCCTACTAACTTGAACTATTTTTGCATTAATTCCAAAATTTTTTAGTGTGTCAGCTAGTTTTCTAGCATTAATGAGTATCTCCTTTTTTTCATTACTTTCATTATTATCTCGTTTCTTTTCTAATAATTCTAAACTTGGGAATCTATAATTTTCATAATTAGCTTCATTAGTAACATTTATTTCACTTACTTCCAATTCATTTACTTCATTATCTTCACTAGTAAATTCCTTCATTTTTGAAGCTGCTTCTTGATTTTTTTTATTATTACTTATATCATTTAAATGAGTATAATCTAGTATTTTAATTTTTTCTTCAAAATCTTCTGCATCAACGTTCTTTTCTATGTTTGTATTATTTTCCTTATTCTTACTCATTACTTTTTTCTTTTTCGTAGTCTCCTCTTCAGTATTAACATATATAAAGCTTTTTATTGAAGATATAGAACCCATTAACAACTTTATTATTTTTTCATAAATAATTTTTAAAATCTTGATTAAACTTTTATTTGTAAACATCAGTAAAGAAATTAATATAACTGTTGTGATAATTATATAAGAACCAATAACACCAAATAACTTAAGAAATATATAAGATAAAAAAGAACCTAATAATCCACCTCCCAAGCCTTCTTCACTCAATTCAATAGATATTTTAATTCTATCTATTAACGATATATCATTTTCAATAGGTAAAACCTTAATATCAAATATAATTAAAAAGCTTAAAAAAATAACAATTAAAGAAATGGATTTTCTGTTTTCTTGCAAATTTAGTCGGTTTATAGAAAATAATATACCTATTGTTAATATTATATAAGGCAATATCTTACTGCCAAATCCTGTTAGTTGCATAGACTTGATTTTAATAAAATGTCCAATAGAACCAGTGGATTCACTAACCATACTTGCTAAAAATAATACTCCTATAGAGATAATCAGTATACCTATTATTTCTTTATTAATTTCTTTGTTTTCACGTTGTTTTTTATTTTTCGTACTGTTATTTTTTCTAGTACTAGAATTCTTTTTAGATTTACTCATGTCAACCACCTCTATAGAGTATTTCTATAAAAAAAATAAAAATCCTTTTAAAAATAAACTTTCCTTGCTCCAATATTTAAACACTATTTACAGTAAAGTATTAGGTTAATATTTAAATACGTGGAGATGAAAGTTTATTTTTAAAGGCAATTTATTGGAGTATTAAAATGTATTTGCAATGAGTAATATGACACTTAAAATCCATACATAATATGAAAAATAGTGTAATTTTCCTCTTTCTAATACACGTATTAATATTTTGATTGATATTATACCAGTTATAGTTGATATTAGCACTCCTATTAATAATGGAATAGTAAATAAAGTACCTGCTTCCTGAGGAAGGGCATCTTTAATTCCCAAAATTGCAGCTCCAAATGTAGCAGGCAAAGCTAAAAGAAAGGAGAATTTTGTAGCTAATTTTTTGTCCAATCCTCTAAAAAGACCTCCCACTATAGTCGACCCTGATCTCGATATTCCAGGTGTTATTGCAAATCCTTGGAATACCCCTATAATAAATGAGTCAGCATAAGTTACTTCCTTTACTGATTTATTTCCTAAAGAACTCTTTTCTGATATCCATAGCAAAACCCCTGTAATAATGAAAGCTATAGCAACTACAGTAATAGAACTATAAAAGCTTTCAAATATATCACCTAAAGCTATACCCATTATACCAGTTGGTATTGACCCAACTATTATTAACATAGCCATTTTTTTATATGTATTATCTACAATAAGTCTTTTAGTTTTGAAAAAATCCTTGATTAAAATAAAAAATTCTACTATAATTTTAAAAATATCTTTGAAGTATACAATAAAAATAGATAATAAAGTACCAAAATGAAGCATTTCAGTAAAAAACAAATTTCCTTCCTTTATTCCAAATAAAGTTTGTAAAAGTACTAAATGTCCAGAACTACTTATCGGTAAAAACTCAGCAACCCCTTGAAATATACCAAGTACTATAGCCTTAAATAATGTCAAAAATACTCCCCCTTAATTGTAAAAATGTTAAAGTTATACCCATTACTTAAGTAATTATAACATAATTGTTAGTAATATACTATAATATTTATTTGCTTTTACTATTGGTCATTTCTCGTATTTTTCTTAACGCATCCTTAAAACCTCCAACTTCATTTATTAATCCATAATCTACTGCTTCCTTTCCTATTAAAATAGTGCCTACATCATTAGCTATTTCATCTGTGTCATACATTAACTTTTTTAATGTTTTTCTATCAATTCTTGATGTTCTTAAAATAAACTCAATAATTCTCTGTTGCATTTTTTCAAAATATCTAAAAGTTTGAGGAACCCCTATAACTAAACCTGTCATTCTTATAGGGTGGATGGTCATACTTGCTGTAGGAACTATAAATGAATAATCACTAGAAGTTGCAAGTGGAACTCCTATACTATGGCCTCCACCTAAAACAAGAGATACTGTTGGCTTATTTATACTATTTATCATTTCAGCTAAAGCTAATCCAGCTTCCACATCTCCACCTACAGTATTTAGGATAATTATAATCCCCTTTATATTAGGATTTGTTTCTGCTGAAGTTATTAATGGAATTAAATGTTCATATTTAGTTACTTTTTTCTGTGGTGGTAATACATTATGACCTTCTACTTCTCCAATAATAGAGATAAATTGAATATCTTCAATAGGTTTGATTAATTTTTCAGTTCCAACTTCCTTCAAGTTTTCAAGGTGACTACTTTCTGATGAATTATTATCATCTTTATTTAGCTTATTTATATATATATTCTCTTTCATCATAACACTCCTTATTTATTCTATTTTTATGCTTTAAAAATTATGGTACTTCTTCACTAAATTATTTTTTACTATTATTTAAAATATATGCTTAATATCTACGTGATTTTCTATAATAATTAAGAAATAAAAAGAGTAGACATAAAATTTTATGTCTACTCTTTAGCAAGGTTAAATTCATCATGTAGGCTAATTATTGCTTTTTCAGCATCCATTTCATTTACTAATATCCAAATAGTATTATGAGAGTCTGAAGATTGCAATATATTTATTTTTTCTTTTTTCAATGTTTTAACAATTCTAGACATAACACCAGGAGTGCCATGCATTTTATGTCCTATAACACTAATTTTGCAGCAATTTGATATTATTTCATACTTATAATGATGTTTATTTAAAATGTGTTTTAAAATATCTAAGTCTTTCATATCAATAGTAAATACTTTTCTGTCCGTGAAAAAATTAATTAAATCTATATTTACTTTATTATTACTTATCTCTTCCATAAATAAACAAATATCATCTTTATTTGTATAAATGATTATTTGTACTCTGTTTTTTTTATAAGTTATTGAAGTAACTACATTTTTAAAATCTCTTTCTGGACTACCATTATCTTGTATTTCATTATTCTTTATAACAGTACCTTTACAATTATTAAGTGTATTCTTAATCTTGAGTATTATGTTTGACCTTTGTGCAATTTCAATAGCTCTAGGATGAATGACCTTAGCTCCATCTTCAGCTAATTGATAAACTTCTGAATAGCAAACAGATTTAATAAGTTTAGCATCATGTACAATCCTTGGATCTGCAGTCATTATACCATCAACATCTGTATATATTTCAACATACTTACATTTTAAAGCTTCCCCCAATGCAACAGCAGTTATATCACTTCCGCCTCTTCCTAAAGTAGTAACATCTCCAAACTTTGTTATACCTTGAAAACCTGTTACTATCACTATTTTATCTTTTTTTAATTCTTTTTTTATATTCATTGGATCAATCTTTATTATACTTGCATTCCCATAATTATTGTCTGTTACAATGCCCGCCTGCCACCCAGTAAATATAGTATTTTTATAGCCTCTTTCTAGTAATAAATTCCCTAAAGCTACTGCAGATATTACCTCTCCACAAAACATTAACAAATCAAGGTCCCTTTTGTTTATAAAATCTCTATTTACTAATTGTATTAGTGAATCTGTAGAATATGGACTTTCTTTTCTTCCCATTGCTGAAACCACGACAACAAGTTTATTACCCTCATCATAGCTTTTAATTATTTTATCAGCTGCAAATCTTCTCGCTTTTTCAGTAGCTAATGAAGTCCCCCCGTATTTTTGTATAACTACATTCATTACATCACCCCAATAAATATGAACGACTTAACATTACACCTTAAAAAAAAATTGCATATTAAAATTTATCAAATTCTAATATGCAATTTAGTTAAATACCGTAATATTATATTTTATTATATGCACTTTTTCTATATATGTTAATTTAGACAGTAAATCTTTTAATTTTCTTATCTTTTTCATCAATTTCAATTATAATCATATCATTACCTATTTTTCTAATTGCCTCCCATGGAATTTCAATTTCATTTTTATCTCCAAAAAGTTTAAATTGTACCTTTGTGTCAGGCACTAATAGTGCTAAAATTTTACCAGTTTTCTCATCAATAACTAAATCTGAATTTGCAATAATTCCCAATCTTTGTCCATCGTTTAAATTTACAATTTCTTTTCCTCCTAAATCACTAAGTTTCACTTTATTATCCCCCTTTAAATTTATTTAAACATCTTGTATTCCTGTATGCCCAAAACCTCCTGAACCTCTACCTGTATCATCTAATTTTTCAACCTGTATAAAATCTGCTTTCTCATATTTGACAAATACCATTTGAGCAATTCTATCACCTTTTTTAATGATAAAATCTCTATCCCCAAGATTAATTAGTAATATTTTTATTTCTCCCCTATAATCACTATCAATTGTACCTATACCATTAGCTAAACATATTCCTGATTTTAAAGCTAGTCCGCTTCTTGCCCTTATTTGGCCTTCATATCCTTTAGGTATCGACATATACAATCCAGTAGGTATTAATTTTCTTTCCATAGGGTGAATTATAATTTCATCTTTAATATTTGCGTACAAATCTAATCCAGCAGAACCATCAGTTTTATATTCAGGATTTGGTAACCCGCTTTTGTTAATTATTTTTATTTTCATCTATAACACTCCATCTTCTATTTAGTATTAACTTTATTCATTAAGAATACTTAATTAAGAAAAGCAAATATCTTTAAGCCTTTCATCTATATTTTTTTTATTTTTTACATTCCCAACATAAGAAATATTATATTTTTCTTTATTAAACACTCTTTCAATCATATCTTCAACATTACTTTTCGTAACGCTATCTATTTTATCAATTACTTCTTTTTGCGAATATATTTCTCCTAATAATAATTCTGATTTCCCTATGGCAGTCATTCTACTAGATGTACTTTCTAGTCCTAAAATATAATTACCTTTCAATTGTTCTTTAGATTTTATTAATTCTGAATTAGTAATCCCGTGCCTGTTTAAATAACTCAAGTCTTCAATTATTAATTCTGTTACATTTAATACTTCTTTAGGATTTAAACCTGCATATATAGTAAATACTCCCGTATCTTTATAGAAAGAAGGATAAGAATATATTGAATATACTAAACCTCTATCTTCTCTAATTTTTTGAAATAGCCTAGAACTCATACTTCCACCTAAAATATTATTCAGTACTAAAAGAGTGTATACTCCTTCATCTCCTTGGGAAATTCCCTCTGTTCCAATACAAAAATTTAACTGCTCTATATCTTTTTGTCTGCTTGACAATTTTTGTTTTGAAAGTAGAGGTTTGCTTATTTTTTCCTTTTTTTGACCAGAATTCATGTTAGAAAAATATTTTTCTATTATCTTAAGAGTTTGAGAAATATTTACATTACCAGCTACCGAAATAACTATATTATTTCCAATATAGTTATCATGATAGTAATCTAAAATATCATTTCTTGAAAGATTCTTAAGAGTATTCAATTTTCCTAGTACAGGTAAGGCTAAAGAGTGACCATCAAATATTGTTTCTGACAATAAATCGTAAACAATATCCTCTGGTGAATCTTCATACATATTTATTTCCTCAAAAACAACACTTTTTTCTTTTTCTATGTCTTCATAAGAAAATTTAGAATTAAGAAGCATATCTGCTAAAACATCAATTGCTATAGGAAGATGATTATCAAGAACTTTTGCATAAACACATGTACATTCCTTACTCGTAAAAGCATTCAATTGGCCACCAATATTTTCTATACTTTCAGCAATTTCTTTTGCATTTCTATTTTCTGTTCCTTTAAAAAGCATATGTTCAATAAAATGTGACACGCCATTATTTTTAGCATTTTCTTTCCTAGAACCTGCTTCAATCCATATACCAATAGAAACAGATTTTACATAAGGTATATTTTCCATAACTACCCTAATTCCGTTATCTAAAATAAACTTATTATACATCTTTTCCTCCTAATAGTATAAATTAATTACTGCGTATACTATTATAAATTAGTTATTTTAAACTTTCAACAATGTAAATATTTTTTAATCTATAACATCACTTACTCTTCCTATTTTAAATCCTTTGTTTTTTAAAGTACTAATTATGTATGGTAAAGCTTTTACTGTTTCTCCTTTAGGGTGCATTAATACTATTGCACCATTCTCTGCTTTGTTTAATACTCTATTAGATATTTTAGTCATTGTACTATCTTCACGCCAATCAATTGTATCAATACTCCACATTATTACATCATACCCTAAATCTTTTGCAGCAGCTATAGTATATTCATTATATGCTCCTGATGGAGGAGCAAAATATTTAGCATTAATCCCTAGAATCTCTTTTAGTACCATGTGGCATTTCAAAATTTCTTCCTTATTCATATCATATTGTAACAAGCTGTAATCTTTATGCAAGTAACCATGATTCCCAATTTCATGACCATCATTATAAATAGACTTTAATAAATCTGGATATTTTTCTGCCCATCTTCCAGTAACAAAAAATGTAATTTTGATATTATCTTTTTTAAAAATCTCTAGCATTGTAGGTATAAATTCATTGCCCCAATCCACATTACATGTAAACGCTATTATTTTATCGTCTTTAGTCCCCTTATAATAAATATCTTCATTAAATGTTTCCTTTACATAATTATGTATGAAAAATTTTATAGTAAAAAAAATAACTAATATCATTAATGCAAATAAAATTACTCTATAAATAGTTCTGTATTGTATAAAAAATATTTTCATTACCCAACCTCCCTAAAGTGATTTTGAAGAAGTTAGCTTGAAATTTCTTCATTAGTATAATAATATTCAAAGACAAAAAAAATATTTAAAAAATCAGGCAATGCATAATAAAATATATTATAAAATTGGAACTTGGAAAATCTAGATGTTATAGTAATTATACAATTTTTACAAATAATAAGGCTAATTTTTATACTAAAAAAACATGAACCCAAAATGATCCATGTTTTAACATAGTTTATGATACTTATATTATTTTTTTTGCCCTTTAACACCATTATCTTCTTTGGGCAAAGCATCTTTTCTCGATAAGTTTATTCTTCCTTGTTTATCTATTTCAGTAACTTTAACTAAAACTTCATCACCAACAGATAACACATCTTCTACTTTATTTATACGTTCTTTAGCAATATTTGAAATATGAATTAATCCTTCTTTACCATTTAATATTTCAACGAAAGCACCAAAAGATGTTATTTTAACTACTTTTCCAAGATATATTTCTCCTACTTCAACATCTTTAACAATATTTTTAATTAAATCCATAGCTCTTTTACCTGAATATTCATCTGTTGATGATATAGATACTCTGCCATCGTCACTTATGTCAATCTTTACACCTGTTTCATCAATTATTTTATTAATTGTTTTCCCACCAGGCCCAATAATATCTCTAATTTTATCAGGGTTTACATTCATTGTTAATATTCTTGGGGCATATTTTGAAAGATGTGGATTAGGTCGGGAAATTACTTCCTTCATTTTATTTAATATAAAAAGTCTTCCTTCTCTCGCTCTTCTTAAAGCTTCTTTTAAGATATCCCTTCCTATACCTGGTATCTTAATATCCATCTGTATAGCTGTGATTCCTTTCTCTGATCCAGCCACTTTAAAGTCCATATCTCCAAAATGATCCTCAATACCTTGAATATCAGTTAATATTACAACTTTTTCTTCTGATTTTATTAAACCCATAGCAATGCCTGCAATAGGAGCTTTTATTGGCACACCAGCATCTAATAATGCTAACGTACTACCACATACGCTTGCTTGAGATGTAGAACCATTAGAACTTAAAACTTCTGAAACTAATCTTATTGTATATGGAAACTCATCTTCACTTGGTATCACAGGCTCTAATGCTCTCTCTGCTAATGCTCCATGTCCTATCTCTCTTCTACCTGGTCCCCTTAAAAATCTAGTTTCCCCTACACTATATGGTGGAAAATTATAGTGATGCATATATCGCTTTGACTCTTCTTCTCCTAAACCATCTAATATTTGAACGTCTCCAGGTGCTCCTAAAGTTGCAATAGTTAATACTTGTGTCTGCCCTCTTGTAAACAATCCTGAACCATGAGTTCTTGGCAATATTCCTACCTCACAAGTAATAGGCCTAATTTCATCAATTTTTCTATTATCTGGTCTTATTTCTTTCTGTAAAATGAGATTTCTTACTTCTTCTTTTAATATTGATGAAAAAACTTCTTCTATATCTTTTTGATTATCAGGATATTTTTCTAAAAAATGTTCAGTAATTTTTGTTTTAATCTCATCAATTTTGGCCTGTCTTTCTTGTTTATCAAAAATTTGAATAGCTTCTATTATTTGTTCTGTAGCATAGTCTCTAATTTCTTTTTCAATATTTTCCTCAACTTTAAATAAAGTGACTTCAGCTTTTTCTTTCCCTACTTCTTCTCTTATTTTATTAATGAACTTACAAATATCTTTTATGTATTTATGTGCTAGCATAATTGCATCAAGCATAACATCTTCTGAGATTTCTTTAGCACCAGCTTCTACCATCATAATAGCTTCTTCGGTTCCTGAAACAACTAGATTTAAATCGGATTTTTCTCTTTCCTCACTTGTAGGATTAATTACAAATTCATTATCAATTAAACCTAAAGATACTGAACCGGTAGGTCCGTTAAATGGTATATCAGAAATTGTTAAAGCAATAGAAGAACCTATCATAGAAACAATATCTGGAGTACAGTCTTGATCCACCGATAATACAGTAGCTATTATTTGTACATCATTTCTATAGCCCTTTGGAAACAAAGGTCGTATTGGCCTATCGATAAGTCTAGAAGTTAGTATTGCTTTTTCACTAGGTTTACCTTCTCTTTTTATAAATCCTCCTGGTATCTTTCCAACAGAATATAATCTTTCTTCATAATCAACACTCAATGGGAAAAAGTCAATTCCCTCTCTAGGTTCCTTTGAAGCTGTAGCTGTTACTAAAACAACTGTATCGCCATATCTTACTAGGCATGCTCCATTGGCTTGTTCAGCCACTTTTCCAATGCTAACTTCTAACTCTCTATTAGCTAATGTATATTTAAATACTTTTTCCATATTCAACCTCCTTTATAACCTATATTAATATTATATCCTTAATCATTAAAAAATAAAATGAACTATTAACAATAAATAAATAGAGCGGGTATCCCCGCTCCGCTTAATGCCTTAATCCTAATCTAGAAATAAGGCTACGATATCTTTCTATATCTTTTTTTTCTAAATAATTCAATAAACCCCTTCTCTTACCAACCATCATAAGCAATCCCCTTCTTGAGTGATGGTCTTTTTTATGAACCTTTAAATGCTCATTTAATTTATTGATTCTACGAGTTAAAATAGCTACCTGTACTTCTGGTGAACCAGTATCATTTTCACTAAGTCCATATTCTTTGATAATTTCAGCCTTTTCTTCCTTACTAATATTCACTTTTTTAACACCTCCTATTTTGATTACACCTAAAGCCAAGAATATCGCCGAGGATACGAAAATCATAGCTATAGGTAACTTAACAGCAATAATTGTACCATATTAATATGTTTTTGTAAATAAATTATTTACTATTAATTATATCACTTTTTATTTGATTAATTAATTCTTGTTCAGAATTAAATTTTCTCTCTTCTCTAATATAATCGATAAATTTAACTTTAACATTGCTTCCATATATATCTTGATTAAAATTTATTATATGTGTTTCTATACTTGTATTGGTTTCGTCAAAAGTCGGATTATTGCCAATGTTAGTTATACTTTTATATGCTTGTCCTGACACTTCAGTAATAGTTTTATAAACTCCATGTTTAGGTATTAGATAATTATCATCTAAACTTATATTAGCAGTGGGAAATCCTAATTTTTTTCCAAGTCCTTTTCCTTTTATAACTTTTCCAATCATTTCATATGGTTTGCCTAATAACTCTCTTGATTGTTTTATTTTTCCTTCCTTTAATAAATTACGTATCATCGTACTGCTTACAATGTTACCTTTATGGTATACTGGTTTTATTATAGCAACATCAATACCATTTTTATTACCAAGTATCTTTAAGCAATTGCTATCTCCACTAGCTTTATATCCAAAATGATAATTGAATCCAGCCACTAATAATTTTGCATTTAATCTTTCTTTTAAAATTTCTTTAACAAATTTGTCTGGGGACATATGCATAATATTTTCATCAAACTCAATGTTATATATAAGTTTTACCCCCATATCTTCTAATGCCTCTATTTTTTGCAAATTACTCATTAAAATAAATGGTGTTTTCTTGTCATTTAAAGTAGAAGAAGTATGAGTATTAAAGAGTAAAACAGAAGGTATTAACCCATTATCGTTAGATTTTCTAATCATATTGTTTATTAAAGCTTGATGTCCTATATGAACTCCATCAAAATTTCCTAAAGCAACAGCTGTATAACCTAGGGTAACTTTTGAATCGTATGATATAAATTTCATTGTCATCACCTTTATATAAGAACCTTTTTCAGTCTCATAAACTTTTGCCCATTATTTAATATAACTATTCCAACACCGATAAATCTATTATCGCAATACACAAGAACATTTTCATTAATTTTAATTGCATATTTAAACTCAGCATTTTCCTTATCTAATTTTATTGTTGCTCCATTAACTAAAGACTTTAAATATCTTCTGTTAAAATTAATTTTATTATAATCACTCAGCGGATAATCCATTGGCAATAAAATATCTTTTATTTTTTGTTTCTTATTAATGTCTAGTATTTCTTCAATGGTATAAGAATCACTTATTTTAAAAGGATATACTTCTGTTCTCAATAAAAATGACATATATCCATAACTTCCTAATCGATTTCCTATATCATGACATAAAGTCCTAATGTAAGTACCAGGTGAACATTCTACATCAAATAATACTTTATTTTTATCTACTTTCACAATGTCTAGAGAATAAATTGTAACCTTTCTGGATTTTCGTTCTATATTCTTGCCTTGTCTAGCTAATTCATATAATCTTTTACCATTATACTTAATTGCAGAATACATCGGAGGTATTTGATCAATCGTACCAGTAAATTCATTGAAAGCAGAAATAATTTCTGCGGTAGACGGAATAGTTTTAGATCTATTTACTATATTTCCATAACTGTCTTGCGTATCAGTTTCTACACCCAATGTCAATTCAGCTCTATATTTCTTTCTATTTTTTGAAATGTATTCAATAATTTTAGTCGCTTTTCCTATACAAATAGGTAATACTCCTGCTGCATTTGGATCTAAAGTACCAGTATGACCAACTTTTTTTATTTCTAATGTTCTTCTAATAAAATTTACTATGTCATGAGAAGTCATACCAGAAGGTTTTAAAACATTTATTATTCCATTCATATTTATCATCCCAATATATCAGCAATTTTTTTTACAATCATAGCTTTTGCAGTTTCAATATTTTCATTTATTGTGCAACCAGCAGCCTTTTTATGTCCTCCACCATTAAAAGCTTTAGCAACTTGTGATACATCAACGTATTTTTTAGACCTTAAAGTAATTTTAACTTCATTAGAGTTAACCTCTTTTAATACACAAGATACTTCAACATCATTAATATCTCTAATAAAATCAACTATACCATCTGCATCTTCAATACTTGCATCAAATTGTGAAAGCATATCTTGAGTAACCTCAACAATTCCAAGATTATTATTAAAATACAATTCAAGAGAAGTAAGAGCTTCTATCATTAACTTTGTTTTCCGTAATGATTTACTCTGATAAAGATTGACTATAATTTCATTTAAGTCAATTCCTGTTTTCAATAATTTTGAAGCAATAATGTGAGTTTCATACGTAGTTGAATCATATTTAAAACTACCCGTATCAGTAGATATTGCAACATATAAACATGTTGCAATATCAGTAGTTAACTGATAATTCATTTGCTCAAGAAACTTAAAAACTATTTCTCCAGTTGATGATGATTTTTCATCAACTATATTTATATCTCCAAACATTTCATTAGTAATATGATGGTCAATATTAATTATAGTTTTTGAATTATGAACTATATCTTTTAATTTACCTAATCTACCAATATCACCACAATCTAAAACAATTAACAAGTCATATTTTGATTCTGGTTTAATATCTTCTATTAGTTCAATATTAGGCATAAAATTAAATTGTTCAGGAATATTATCAGTTTTTGCTATAACTATATTTTTTGAAACATTTTGTTTTAATGCAATACCTAAAGCCAGTAAAGATCCTATATTATCTCCATCAGGATTTACGTGAGAAACAATACATATATTTTTTGATTTATTAATCTTATTATATGCCTTTTTAAATTTTTCAGATAAATCTTTACTCATTTTCTTTACTCCTATTTTCTTGCTTATTTATTTTATCAATTAATTCAGATATATATATACCATGCTCTATAGACTTATCAAGTAAAAATATTGGTTGCGGTGTATACCTTATTCCTAACTCCTTTCCCATCTCTCTCCTAATAAATCCTTTAGCTCTTTCCAAACCAATAATAGTATTTTTTTGTTCAGATTCATTACCTAAAACAGTTACATATATTTTAGCAATCCTTAAATCTTTCGTTACTTCAACTTTATTTATACTAGCCATAGAAGAGATACGTGGATCTTTCAATTCATTTCTCATTAAATTACTTACTATTTTCTTAATCTCTTCAGAAATTCTACCTAATCTCTTTGACATAAAAGTTCATCCTTCCTATTTATCGTTTAACCTCTTTTAACTCATAAGCTTCAATAACATCCCCTTCTTTTATGTCATTATAATTTTCTATACCTAACCCACCTTCATAACCTGATTGAATTTCCTTAACATCATCTTTATATCTTTTTAAAGATGATATTTCTCCTTCTTTAATAACAATATTATCTCTAAGTAATCTTACTTTACATTTTCTAGTTATCTTGCCATTTTGAACATATATGCCTGCTACTACACCTACGTTTGGAACCTTAAAAGTAGCTCTTACTTCAGCTCTTCCTAAAATATTTTCTTTAAATTCTGGCTCAAGCATACCTTTTACAGCTGCTTTTATATCTTCAATGGCATTATAAATAACTCTATAAGTTCTAATGTCAACATTTTCCATTTTTGCTAAATCAACAGCTGTTGTAGTAGGACGTACATTAAAACCAATTATAATAGCATTTGATGCTGAAGCTAACATTACATCACTATCAGTAATAGCCCCAACGCCACCGTGAATAACATTTACTTTAACCTCTTCTATACTTAATTTTTCTAATGATTGTTTTACAGCCTCAATAGAGCCCTTTACATCAGCTTTAATAATTATATTCAAATCTTTTACTTCACCTTGTTTTATTTGTTCAAATAAATCATCTAAAGAAACTTTTTGATTCATTTTTAAATGTTCTGTCCTAATCTGTTCTTTCTTTATCTCAGCTAATTCACGTGCCTTTTTGTCATCCTCAACTACATATAATTGTTCACCAGCATCAGGAACCTCTGATAAGCCTAATATCATAACTGGATCAGATGGCCCAGCTTTCTTTATGCGTTTACCTTTATCATCAAACATAGCACGTACTTTTCCGTGAGCAAATCCTGTTACAACAGCATCTCCGACCCTAAGAGTTCCTTTTTGAATTAGTACTGAAGCAACTGGACCCCTACCTTTATCAAGCTTGGCTTCAATAATTACGCCTTTAGCAGGTCTATTAGGATTTGCTTTTAACTCCTGCATTTCTGCAACTAACAAAATCATCTCTAAAAGTTCATCTATACCTATTCTTTTTAGAGCAGAAACAGGCACACATATAGTATCTCCACCCCAATCTTCAGGTACTAAGCCATGTTCAACTAATTCTTGTTTTACCCTGTCAGGGTTTGCTTCAGGCTTATCAATTTTATTTATAGCTACAATAATTGGTACTTTTGCAGCTTTAGCATGATTTATTGCTTCTATAGTTTGAGGCATAACTCCATCATCAGCAGAAACAACTAATACAGCTATATCAGTAATTTGAGCTCCTCTAGCTCTCATAGCAGTAAAAGCTTCATGACCAGGAGTATCTAAAAATACAATTTTTTGTTTATTTATTGTAACAGTTGACGCTCCAATATGTTGAGTAATTCCACCTGCTTCTTTTTCAGTAACATTTGTCTTTCTAATTGCATCTAATAAAGAAGTTTTACCGTGGTCAACGTGTCCCATGACAGTTACTACTGGAGGCCTAAGTTCTAAATCTTCTGGTTTATCTTCAACATCTAATAAACTTTCAATTGTCTTTTCTTCAGATTGCTCTTTACGTTTTATTTTTACATTAAAATCTTCTGCCACAATACTAGCAGTATCAAAATCAATTTCTTGATTTATGCTTGCCATTATCCCATAAGAAACTAATTTACTTATTAATTGAGTAGCTGCAACTCCCATTTTATTAGCTAATTCATTAACTTGTATAGTTTCTCCTATCTCAATCTCAAAATTTTTCAAATTATTTTCTGTTTTTTCCTCCACCTTAAAATTGTTATTTTGCTTTTTTTTACCTGTCTTTTTTTTCTTACTAAGAGTATCACTTTTTTTGGATTTTTTACCTTTAGTCTTATTTTTTTCTTGTAAAAACTCTTTAATAATCTCTGCTTCTTCATCTTCTAATGTGCTCATATGACTTGGTAACTTTAAATCTAAATCCTTTATTTTTTTTAATAACTCTTTACTAGACATATTCAATTCTTTAGCTAATTCATATACTCTTATTTTTGTCAAACTATACACCCCCCAAATTAATACAGGTGACAATTTTATTCAATATAATTCAAAATCTCACGAGAAAAATTTAAATTATTTACAGAAATGATAGCAATAATCTCTTTGCCTATTGCTTTACCTAACGATTCTTTATCTCCAAAAATTACATATTTAATATTATTTTTTTTACAAAGATGTATAAATTTTTCCATAGTATTTTTCGAAGAATCAAGTGCTATTATAAGTAGCTTACACTTGTTTCTCTTAATAGAAATTTTACACCCTTCTTCGCCATAAGTTATAAATCCTGCTTTTTTTCCAATTCCCAGCAACGAATACACTTTACTAATTATCATCAATCACCTCAGCTAATTGAATATATATATCATTAGGTATAGAAGTGTTTAAGGCTTTTGCAAGCTTATTTGATTTTTTTAGTTTTTCTAGGCAGTTTTTATTATTACATATATAAGCACCTCTACCATTAGCTTTCCCTGTTAAATCAACTTTTATCTCTCCCTCTTTATTTTTTACTATTCTAATAAGTTCTCTTTTTTCCTTACTTTCTCCACAACTAATACATTTTCTAAGAGGTATTTTCTTTTTTCTCAAGTAAATCCCTCCTTACCATTTATTATTATTCATTGTTTATTTGGCTTTCACTTTTAATATCTATCTTCCAACCAGTTAATTTAGCAGCAAGTCTAGCATTTTGTCCTTCTTTTCCTATAGCAAGAGATAACTGATAATCAGGAACAACTACTAAAGCTGATTTATTATTTTCATCTATGTCAGTTCTTAATACTTTAGCAGGACTTAAACTATTAGCAATAAATTTTGCTGGATCTTTATCCCACATTATAATATCGATCTTTTCTCCGTTTAATTCCTCTACAATATTTTTAACCCTACTGCCCTTAAATCCCACACATGCTCCAACAGGGTCAACATTAGGATCATTAGCAAATACTGCTATTTTAGTTCTTGAACCAGCTTCTCTTGAAATACTAAACACGTCAACAATACCTTCATTAATTTCAGGAACTTCTAATTCAAATAATCGTTTTACTAACCCTGGATGCGTACGAGAAAGAGTAATTTGTGGCCCTTTGGTAGTCTTCTTGACTTCTAAGATATAAACTTTAACTCTATCTCCTTGTTTATAAACTTCACCTTCTATTTGTTCACTTAATGGTAAATTTCCTTCAGTTCTACCTAAGTTAATTAATACATTAGTTTTATTAACTTTTTGAACTAATCCAGTAACTATTTCATTTTCTCTATTTAGAAAATCTTCATAAATTACTTCTCTTTCAGCTTCCTTAATTTTTTGCATCACTACTTGTTTAGCTGTTTGTGCAGCAATTCTTCCAAAATTTTTTGGCGTAATCTTTACTTTCACAATGTCATTAATATTATATTTTTCATCTATTTTTTTCGCATCTGAAAGACTTATTTCCAATAAATCATCCTCTACTTTATCAACAACTTCTTTTTTTGCATATACATTTACTTCGCCTGTTACTCTATTTATCTCTACTTCCACATTTTGTGAAGAGCCAAAGTTCTTTTTGTATCCAGATATTAGTGCTGCCTCTAATGCGTCGAATATCAATTCCTTAGAAATACCTTTTTCCTTTTCAATTTCTTCAAGCGCCTGTATAAATTCGACTTTCATGTCGATTAACCTCCCTGTTAAAATTTAACTGCTAAGTTGATTTTCGATATAAGGTTTCTATCTATTTTTAATTCACCAAGTTCATCGTCCTTAATCTTTATTATTTTGTCATCAAAACTCAATAAAACAGATACAAAGTGCTTCTTACCTTTATAATTTTTAAAAAGATTAATTTCTACCTCATTTCCAATATTTTGTTTCAAATCTTTATCAGTTTTTAAAGGTCGATCTAAACCAGGAGAAGAAACTTCTAAATAATAATTTTCTTCTATCGGGTCTACTTCATCTAATTTTTTACTTAAATATTCACTAACTAACTGACAATCATCTATAGTAATTCCGCCTTTTTTATCTATGTATAATCTCAAGATTTTATTAGAACCTTCTTTAGTAAATTCTACATCAATCAACTCAAAATTATTTTCTTTAAGTACAGTGCCTACTAAACTTCTTGTAAGTTCCTCAATATCCTTTTTCTTCATGTTTTCACCTCCATAATCGTTCATGAATATTTTATCTAAAATATATTTTATTATACTTAAATAAAAACGAAAGAGTGGGAACACCCACTCTATTAGCCACGAATATATATCTACTAAATTAAGAATATCATATATTTTATAAAAAATCAAATATTAAATAAACTTAATTGGTTACTTTCTGACATAGAATTAAGACAACCATGAATCCTTAGTGCTTCAACAACTGTCTTGGTAATTTTAGTTCTGTTAACTAAGTCTTCTACAGATAAAAATTTTCCCTTTTTTCTTTCTTTAACTATATTTCTAGCAGCATTTTCACCTACACCTTGAAGCGATTTAAGAGGCGGAATTATGCCATTTTCCCCAATTAAAAATTTATCACTATCAGACTTATACAAATTTACCCTTTCAAACTTAAATCCTCTTTTATACATTTCTAATACAACTTCCAAAACTGTAAGTAAGTTCTTTTCTTTAGCAGTTTTATCATTCCCTTGTTTTTCAAGTTTTATTATCTTGTTTTTAACAGCTTCTTCTCCTTTTAAAATGAGTTCAGCATCAAAATCATTTGCTTTAGTAGTAAAATATGTTGCATAAAATGCTTCAGGATAGTGAACCTTAAAATATGCAATCCTAAAAGACATCATTACATATGCAACAGCATGAGCTTTAGGGAACATGTATTTTATCTTTTTACATGATTCTATATACCATTCTGGTATCTTATTTTCTCTCATATACTCTTCGTCTTCCTGAGTTAATCCTTTTCCTTTTCTTACCTTTTCCATTATCTTAAAAGACCTTTTTTTATCTAATCCATTTGAGATTAGATAAAGCATAATATCATCTCTAGTAGAAATTACATTAGAAAGCTTAGCAGTTCCATTTCTAACCAGCTCTTGTGCATTGTTAAGCCATACATCAGTTCCATGAGATAAACCAGCAATTCTAACTAATTCAGCAAAAGTAGTAGGTTTTGTGTCTATTAACATTTGTCTAACAAATTTAGTGCCAAATTCAGGTATTCCCATAGTTCCTACTTCGCTATTTATATCTTCAGGAGAAACTCCAAGTGGGTCTGTTGATGTAAATATTTTAATAGTTTCTTTATCATCTAATGGTATTTTAGTAGGATCTAACCCTGTTAAATCCTCTAGCATTTTTATTATGGTAGGAACATCATGCCCTAAGATATCTAATTTTAATATTCTACCACTTATCGAATGATAATCAAAATGTGTAGTTATTACACCAGAACTTTTATCATCTGCAGGGTATTGTATCGGAGAGAAATCATATATTTCTTTATTCCTAGGAACAATCATAACTCCACCTGGGTGTTGCCCTGAAGTACGTTTTATGCCTGTACATCCCGTAACTAACCTGTTTATTTCAGCACTATTTATATGAATTTCTCTCTCATCAAAATATTTTTTGACAAAACCATATGCAGTTTTTTCTGCAACAGTTCCAATTGTTCCAGCCCTAAATACATAACCTTTACCAAAAAGTTCTTCTGTATACTTATGAGCAATTGGTTGATATTCACCAGCAAAGTTTAAATCAATATCAGGCTCTTTATCACCTTCAAATCCTAAAAAAACTTCAAAAGGTATATTATGTCCGTCCTTTCTATATTTAGTCCCACATTTTGGACAATTTTTGTCAGGCAAATCTGCTCCTGAACCAACTGAATCATCGTCTATAAATTCGCTGTGTTTACAATTAGGACACACATAATGAGGTATAAGAGGATTTACTTCTGTAATATCACTCATTGTCGCCACAAAAGATGACCCTACAGAACCTCTTGAGCCAACTAAATATCCATCTTTTAATGATTTAGTTACTAATTTTTGTGCAATAATATATAAAACTGCATATCCATTCTTAATAATTGAGTTTAATTCTCTATCTAATCTATCCTTAACAATTTTGGGAAGAGGATCTCCGTAAATTGATTTTGCCTTTTTATACGTCATTTTCATCAATTCTTCCTCTGCTCCATCAATTATTGGAGGATAAGTTCCTTCAGGAATAGGTAAAATTTCATCAATCATATTGGAAATTAAAATAGAATTATCAATTACCACCTCTTCAGCTTTTTTTTCTCCCAAATAACTAAACTCTTTAATCATTTCATCAGTAGTTTTAAAGTATAGCGGCGGTTGATTATCAGCATCAGAATATCCTTGCCCATTCATAAGTATTCGCCTATATATCTCGTCTTGGGGATCCAAAAAATGCACATCACCTGTAGCTACTACAGGTTTATTAAATTTATTCCCAATTTCAACTATCTTTTTATTAATATTTTTAAGTTCATCTTCATTTTTAACTAAGCCATTCCTAATCAAATGCATATTGTTGCCTACGGGTTGTATCTCTAAGTAATCATAAAAACTAACAATATCTCTTATTTCCTCATATTCTTTATTATTTAAAATTGCCTTATATAATTCTCCAGCTTCACAAGCAGTACCCAGTATTAATCCTTCTCGATACTTAGTAAGTAAAGATTTAGGTATTCTTGGCTTTCTATAAAAATATTTTAAATGTGATTCAGAAACAATTTTATATAAATTTTTTAACCCAATTTTATTTTTTACAAGAATAATTATATGGTATGATTCAACACCTTTTACATTGATATTATCTCCAAATAATTTATTAATTTCAGAAATATATTTTATATCCTTCTCCTTTAATATATCAATACACTTTAAAAATATATTAGCAGTAGCTTCTGCATCATCTACAGCCCTATGGTGATTGTCAAGAGAAATATTCAAATGCTTAGCTATAACGTCTAATTTGTGCTTTTTTAGTTGAGGAAATAATTCTCTTGAAAGTTGTAAAGTATCTAAGATAGCATTTGATATCTCAGCGTTTATTTTTTTGCAGTTCTCTCTTATAAACCCTATATCAAATGAGGCATTATGAGCAACTAAAACACTATTTCCTATAAAATTTAAAAAATCTGGTAATACTGATTCAATACTAGGTTTACCAGAAACCATTTCATCAGTTATTCCAGTTAACTTCACTATTTTTTCAGGAATCTTTATACCAGGATTAATTAGCTGAGAAAATCTATCAACTATTTCACCCTTTTTTATTTTAACAGCACCAATTTCAGTTATTTTATCCTTTGTTGGTAATAATCCTGTAGTCTCTATGTCAAATACAACATATTCACAATCTATAGTCTGTTCTTCATAATTTACAACTATCGGTTTGCTATCATTTACTAAATATCCTTCTACACCGTATAATATTTTTACTCCATATTTTTTACCAGCATTCATCGCCTCTGGAAATGCTTGAACTACTCCGTGATCAGTGATTGCTATCGCAGGATGATTCCATTCTTTTGCCCTTTTTACAATATCCGTGAATTTAGATACTCCGTCCATCGCACTCATCTGAGAATGCACATGAAGCTCAACTCTTTTTCTAATCCATGTATCTTTTCTTTTTTGTTTTTCAATAATTTGAATAGAATTAACCATTATAACTAACTGTCTTGAATAATTGTCATATACTACGTTTCCTGAAATCCTAGCAAATATACCTTTTTTTAAATTATCTTCTAGCAATTGAATATTATTTTTATTACTAAATAACTTACAAGTAATGGAATTAGAATAATCTGTTACGTCAAATATATAAAGTTTTTTTTGTCCTTTTATATCTTTACTTTCTATTGAAAAGATTTCTCCTTCTATTATAGCAGTTCCTGTATCTGTACTTATTTGGGATATTTTCATTATATCACCATCAATTTTTTTTCCACATAAAAGCTTTGAACTATCACTATTTTTATTGTTGTGTGAACTATTTTTTTCTTTAATATTAGTTTCATGAACATTAACTTTACTAGCTAACTGTTTCTCTTCAATTTCTTTATTTTTATAATGCTCTTGAAGTAAACTTTCATCCGATAAAAATCTGAATTTAATATCTATATTTCTAATTTGAAATTCATTTAAAAACACTCTTTTTAATATTTTGTCAATACCTTTATTTTTCAAAGTATATATAGCTACATTATTATCTGCAATAATATAAAGGCAATTATCGTCTAAACTCCACTTAAGTTTTTCAAGCCATGCACTGCTCGAAGGTATTTCTTTTCTAATAATAAATTTAATATTATTCCAAAACTTCTCAACCAATAATTTAATGTCTTCATCGATTTCATATTCCATTTGAATCTTTACTTCATTAAATTCATCGATTTTTTTGTTTATTTCATTTTTAACTATCATTAAATTGTCATATGATACAATTTGTTTAGATGACAAAACTAGTATTAAACTCTTACTGCAAATATTCACATACACATGCTTTAATGTTAAGTTTTCAATTTCATTAATATTTACTTTTATACCAAGCTTACTAATTATATTACCAAGAGTTCTACTCATGGATGTAAAAAGCCTCCTCTAATTCTTTTCTACGATTTTAATAATCCGAGAACTCAAATATTAACTGTATTTTTATTCTCTCTTTGTAATTTTATGTTATTTATAAGCTACTCGTATAAATCTTGTTCAACATCTAATCCAGTACATGCTACGGTTCAAAATATGAGTTCGCCAATCTTGAAGGCCAAATAATAATATAGAAAAAAAGTCCATTAACTACATTGATTAACTTTACATAAACAATCAAATCAACATCTCTTTGCCCTAATTTCTTTTGCTATTTCCCAGTACATTTTAAACCTAGCTGTAGTACCTTTTAATAATCCGAGTTTTTCTTCTTTGAGAATATGTGTTAAATCATTTAATAGTACTTCTTTAGTAGATATTTTATTACGTGCAACGTATCTAGTTAAAGCTACTTCAAAACCATATCTTGTAATATCGATATTGGTAATATTTTGTAATATATATCTTTTTAAGGTTCTTTGCCCTGATAATTGAGGAGTTAGTTTCTGAGCTAAATCAGTTATAAATCTGCCTTTATTAAATACGCCAATCGACATATCTACTTCATTATGTAAAACCGGAAACAATAAGTTATAAATGTGTCTTTCTGTTAGCCCCATTAAATCAGCGTCTAAAAGCAGTATTACTTCATTACTGCATCTATCAACTCCAGCCTTAACAGCCCCACCTTTACCTATATTACGCTTTAGTTCAATAACTTGAGCACCATTTAATTTAGCAACTTCAACAGTTTTATCGACAGAACCATCACTAACAACAAAAATCTCATTTATCTCCTCAATTTTTTTTATAATACTAACCACCTTACCAACAGTTTTCTCCTCATTGTATGCTGGAATGACTGCGGAAACAAAGTGCATAAATACACCTCACTATCATAAGTTTTTTATTTCTTTAAGTAACTCAGTTAATAGTTTACCTTCCTCTACCTTTTTTATTATTTTACCTTTTTTAAATATTATTCCGCATTCATTACCGCCTGCTATCCCAATATCAGCTTCTTTAGCTTCTCCCGGTCCATTAACAATACAACCCATAATGGCTATTTTTATGGGCTTGTTAATATTCTTAACACTCTCTTCAACTTTCTTTGTTAAATCAATTAAATCAATTTGTGTTCTACCACAAGTAGGACAAGAAATAATTTCTGGTTTGTCCCTTAATATTCCAATAGATCTCAAAATTTGTTTTCCTACTCTTACTTCTTGAACAGGGTCTTCAGTTAGTGATACTCTTATTGTATCACCAATGCCTAATAATAAAAGTGCTCCTATTCCAATAGATGATTTTATCATTCCATTCCATATTGTTCCTGACTCAGTTATGCCTAAATGTAAGGGATAATCTACTATTTCGGAAATTTTAATATATGATTTAAAAGTCAAAGGCACATTTGACGACTTTATAGAAATTACTATATTACCATAATCCATATCCTCTAGAATTCTAACATGATTTAATGCACTTTCTACCATTGAATTTTCATTTATTCCTCCAAATCTTTTAACCACGTCTTTATCTAAAGAGCCTGAGTTAACACCAATCCTAATTGGTATTTGTTTTTCCTTGCAAGCTTTTACGACTTCTCTTACTTTATCTTTAGAACCTATATTACCAGGATTGATACGAATTCCATCAGTACCATTTTTAATTGCTTCCAATGCTAACTTGTAATCAAAATGAATATCAGCTATTAACGGAATATAAATTCTTTTTTTTATTTCCTTAATAGCTTTAGCCGCATCCATATTTAATACTGCAACTCTAATTAAATCACAACCTTCATCTGCTAATTTATTAATTTGTTTTACTGTCGATTCAACATCTCTTGTATCTGTATTCGTCATAGACTGAACAGTTATAGGAGAATCCCCTCCAATCTCTATATTGCCACATTTAACCTTTCTCGTCTTTTTTCTTATTATCTCCACTTTTTTCACCTTCTAAAATATATTAAATTTAATAAAATCTTTATAAGTTACAAGAATCATTAGTATTATTAAAAATATAAACCCTACAAAGTGGATAAAACCTTCTTTTTCAGGATTAATAGGTTTTCCTCTAAATAATTCAATAAAAGAAAATAAAATTCTACTTCCATCTAAAGCAGGAATAGGTAATAAATTAAAAAATCCAAGATTTACGCTTATAAAGCCAGTTATATACAATACATCTAAAAATCCAAACTTTGCAGCCTCACCAACAAGATGTATTATTCCAACTGGGCCAGCTATATCATTGCTAGTTACATTTCCTTGAAATAACATTTTAAAAAATTCAAACATTAAACCTATTATAAAAACAGTCTTTTGCATTCCACCTTTTATTGCCCAATATAATGATTTTTCTGTCTTAGGAACTATCCCAATTAATAATCTATTATTTTCTATAATAGGTTTAATATAAAATTCTCTTACTTTTGAGTTTCTTAGAACCGTAACTTTTATCTCATTCTTTGTAGATTTGTTAATTTCATTTACTATAGCATCCCAACTTTGGGTCTTATTATCGTTAATTGCTATTATTTTATCACCTTCTATTATTCCAGCTTCATATGCAGGTGAATTGTCTATTGTTTCTGAAATAATCGTTGTAGGAGTACCAGTAATATATAATATAATGCTAAATATAATTATGGCTAATACAAAATTCATTATTGCACCAGCAGCTAATACCGCTATTCTAGCAAAAACTGGTTTGTTGTTAAAGCTTCTTTTATCATCTGATTCTCCATCTTCGCCTTCCATTTTTACATACCCACCAATTGGAAGTAACCTAATAGAATATTCGGTTTCTCCTTCGCCTAATTTTGCAAGTCTAGGCCCCATACCAATAGAAAATTCATTGACTTTTATGCCTACAAGTTTCGCTATAGAAAAATGACCTAACTCGTGAAAAACTACTACTAAAAAAAATACGAATATTGCAGATATAGCTGTTAACATAATAACACCACCTAAAATTATAATCTATATACATTTTCTCTAGCCCAAACATCACATTCAATTATATCTTCTAGAGATGGATCCTTTATGATTTTATGTTTTCCCATAACTTCTTCAATTATTTTAGGAATATCAATAAATCTAATTTTACCTTTTAAAAACAAGTCTACTGCTGCTTCATTAGCACCATTTAACACCGCAGTCATTGAACCACCTATCTTTGCTGCTTCAATAGCTAATTTTAAGCATGGAAAAACATTTAAATCAGGTTGCCTGAAAGTTAATTCCCCTATATCAACTAAATTAAGTTTTTTTAAATTACTATAACTTCTATTCGGATAAGTTAATGCATACTGAATGGGTATTCTCATGTCTGGTATACCTAACTGCGCAATTATACTTCCATCTACATATTCGACAGCTGAATGTACAATGCTTTGAGGATGTATAATAGGTTCAATTTTATTAATATCAATATTAAAAAGCCACATAGCTTCAATTATTTCAAGCCCCTTATTCATTAATGTTGCAGAATCTATAGTTATCTTATTTCCCATATTCCAATTTGGATGTTTTAATGCATCTTTTACTGTAACAGATTTTAATTCGTCCTTTGACCAACCGTAGAATGGTCCTCCTGAAGCTGTTAAAATTATTTTAGATATCTCTTTATATTTTCCAGCATTTAAACACTGAAATATTGCAGAATGCTCACTATCAACTGGAATTATTTTTACATTGTTTTCTTTTGCCTCCTTCATTACGAGCTTTCCACCACTTACTAGTGTTTCTTTGTTTGCCAGAGCAATGGTTTTTTTTGCTTTTATAGCTTCAAGAGTTGGTAACAGCCCTATCATGCCTACAACAGAATTTAACACTATATCAGCCTTACTTTCAGTTGCAACATCGACTAAACCTTCCATGCCTTGTACTATTTTTATATCGTAGGCATTAAGTTTTTGCTTAAGAATTTCAGCTTTTTTAGGGTTCCCAACGGATACAATTTTTGGTTTAAATTTTAAAGCTTGTTTTTCTAATAATTCAATGTTTTCATTGGTTGAAAGTGCAACAACATTAATATCTTTTAAATTTTCAATAACATTTAATGCTTGAACTCCAATAGAACCAGTAGACCCTAAGATGCTAACTGATTTCAAATTTATCACTCCCTAGATATACCTTAAATAAAAAATCTTACGAAATAATATACTATTGGTGCAGTAAATAATATACTATCAAATCTATCTAGAATTCCACCATGACCTGGCATAATATACCCATAATCCTTTATATTTGCAAGCCTTTTAATCCTTGAAGCTGTAAGATCTCCAAATTGAGCCATAATTGAGCTAACTATTGCTAATACTAAATATCTGTACACATTGCCCAAATCAAAATAGCTAACAAAAATTATAGTACATATAATACAGCCAATAACGCCTCCAATTGACCCTTCCACAGTTTTCTTGGGACTTAAAGTAGGACATAATTTTCGTTTACCAAATAGCATCCCAGTAAAATACGCTAAAGTATCGGTACTCCATCCTATTAATAATGCTAGCCAAATAAATAAATTATTGTCGAAAAAAGCCATATGAAACATAAAAAAGGACACGTATATACCGCCAAAAAAAGTTACAGCAATATCCTGTAGCTTTACACTGTCATCAAGTACAAATATAAGTAATAATATAATAGTGTACAATGCAAATAATAACTTTATCTCATTATAAGAATTAGTTAAGGATATGATAAATAAACCTAAAGGTAATAAATAACTTACTACTTTTATTGGCCTTAAGCCATCAATTTTACTAACAGCACTATTAAATTCGTATGTTGCAATTAAAGAGATGATAAAAACTGAAGTACACCATATTTTTTTATCTGCTACTATCATAAAAAATAATACTAAAAATCCAAGTATACCGCTAATTATTCTCTTTCTCATTATTAATCACCTATATTCCTCCATATCTTCTATTGCGTTTTTGAAAATCTATTATTGCCATATACAAATCTTTTTCAGAAAAATCAGGCCAATATACATCAGAAAACCAAAACTCAGTATATGCTACTTGGTATAATAAAAAATTACTAAGTCTTAATTCTCCACTAGGTCTTATTAATAAATCAGGGTCAGGCTGGTCACAAGTATATAGATAATTCTTAAAAACTTCTTCATCTATTTCTTCTATCTTTATATCTTTGTTTTTTATATCATAAAGTATTTTTTTTACAGCTCTAACTATTTCATACCTTCCACCATAATTTAAAGCAATGTTTAGAATAAGTCTATTATTATTTTTAGTTTTTTCTACAGCTTTTAGAACTTCTTTTTTAGGTACATCAGGTAACATATCTATGTTTCCCAAAATATTTATCTTTATATTATTTTTATTCATATTATCTAATTCTCTACCCAAATATTGAACTAATAAATTCATTAAGGTATCTATTTCATATTTTGGTCTTTTCCAGTTTTCCGTTGAAAGTGCATATAATGTTAAATATTTTATACCTAAATTACCCACAGCTTCTATTATTTCTTTCACTCTCTCTACTCCCATTTTGTGTCCAGCACTTCTTGGAAGCATTCTCCTTTGTGCCCATCGCCCATTTCCATCCATTATAATAGCTACGTGTTTAGGTAATTTTTTCATGTCAATTTGTTTTTTTAACTTTTCTACATTATTTTCAACCATTTAAGTAATACCTCCATATCAACTGTCGATAAAATCCCCTTCTTATAGATTAAGAAGGGGATTGAAATATCCATAAACAACAAGCACACTATTATCACATTTAGTAACTCTAATAATACGAGGTTCACTTAAGTTTTCTGAAAAGTTCTTATTTAATCCTCTAGTTTTTTTTACCTCAATAATAGCGCTAGTTTTAGTACTCAATATTTTAATACCTTCTTCTAAAGGGAAACCTAGAATGCAATCAATATCCAAATTTTGTTAAACCTCCATTAAGTCTTTTTCTTTCTTTTCTAATATTTTTTCTACTTCTTCAATATATTTATCTGTTAATTTTTGAACTTGCTCTTCTGCAAGTTTTAAATCGTCTTCAGTTAATTCACCTGATTTTTGCATTTTCTTCAATGTATCATTAGCTTCGCGTCTTGTATTTCTTATAGCTATCTTAGCATTTTCTGAAGCTTTTTTAACTATTTTTAAAAGTTCTTTTCTTCTTTCTTCCGTTAACTGAGGAATAGGAAGCCTTATTATTTTCCCATCATTTGATGGATTTAATCCAAGATCTGATTTTAAAATTGCCCTTTCAATTTCTGGTAATATTTTTACATCCCAAGGATGTATTACTAGAAGTCTTGGCTCAGGAGCAGAAATATTTGCAACTTGTTTCAATGGTGTAGAAACACCGTAATAATCAATTGATATTCTATCCAATAAAGCTGGATTAGCTCTGCCTGCTCTAATAGAGGCTAATTCGTCTTTATAAGCTTTTATGGTTTTTTTCATTTTCCCTTCCGCTTGTTTGTGAACTTCCAAATACATAATTACTCCTCCTTTACTTGTGTACCAATTTTCGCACCCATAATTACCTTAACAATATTTTCTGGATTATCTATCCCAAAAACTATTAACGGGATTTTGTTGTCCATACACAATGATGTAGCAGTAGAATCCATAACTCCTAACCCCATATTTAATATATCAATATATTTTAATTTATCAAATTTTTTAGCTTGTGAATTTATATGTGGATCAGAATCATAGACACCATCTACACCTTTTTTAGCTAATAAAATAACATCAGCTTCTATTTCAGCAGCCCTTAGGGCAGCTGTCGTATCCGTAGAAAAGTATGGATTTCCAGAACCAGCAGCAAAAATAACAACTCTATTTTTTTCTAAATGCCTTATTGCTCTCCTTCTAATATATGGTTCTGCAATCTGCCTCATCTCAATTGCAGTTTGCACCCTAGTTACTACTCCAATATTTTCGAGAGCATCTTGAAGACCTAATGCATTAATTACTGTACCTAGCATTCCCATATAATCTGAAATAGTTCTATCCATTACTTTTGCACTTCTGCCTCTCCAAAAATTCCCACCGCCCACAACTATCGCAACTTGAACTCCAGTTTCAACAACTTTTTTTACTTGTTTAGCAATTTCAAGTAACGTTTTCTCATCTAATCCAAACCCTTTAGTTCCAGATAACGCCTCTCCACTAAGCTTTAGTACTATCCTCTTAAATTTAGGTTCTTTCATGCGAACAACTCCTTGTAATTATATTCTACAATAGTATAAAAAAACCTGCAACTGTTTGATAAATAATATAAAACTTTTCTTTTTTTAAATTATTCAAATGGAGAACACCAAGTGTTCTCCATTTGAATAACTAAAATTTCATTTGTTTAGCAACTTCTTCAGCAAAATTTTCTTCACGTTTTTCTAACCCTTCTCCTACTTCATATCTAACAAATCTTCTAATTCTTATATTTTCTCCAATTTTAGAAATCTTTTCATTTAGTATATCTTTTACTGTTCTGTCAGGGTCTTTTATAAATGGCTGCTCTAATAAGCATACTTCTTTATAAAACTTATTAATCTTACCTTCGACTATTTTGTCAACTATTTTTTCAGGTTTTCCTTCATTTAATACTTGATGCTTTAATATTTCTTTTTCTTTATTTATTACCTCTTCAGGAACATCTTCAATTGCAACATATTGAGGCTTAGAAGCTGCTACTTGCATTGCCATGTCTCTAACAAACTGCTTAAATTCAGCATTCTTAGCAACAAAATCAGTTTCTGAATTAACTTCAATCAAAACACCTATTCTTCCACCATGTATGTATGAATCTACAATACCTTCTGCTGTAATTCTACCAGATTTTTTTGCTGCCTTAGATAATCCTTTTTCTCGTAATAAATCTATAGCCTTTTCAATATTTCCATCTGTTTCAACCAAAGCCTTTTTACAATCGAGCATGCCTACTCCAGTTCTTTCTCTTAGTTCTTTTACCATTGCAGCTGTAATGGCCATTTAATCGCCTCCTACTAAATTATTAAAATAAATGGCAAGAGTAGTAAGGGAAGAAATCTATCCCTTTTACCCTTACCATTTTATCGTCTGATTATTGTTCTTCTATTTGTTCTCCTTGTTTACCTTCTAAAACAGCATTTGCAATTGTTTCAGTAAGTAGCTTTACAGCTCTAATTGCATCATCATTGCCTGGAATTACATAGTCAACTTCATCAGGATCACAGTTTGTATCGACAATTGCAACTACAGGTATACCTAATATTCTAGCTTCTTTTACAGCTATTTTTTCCTTTCTTGGGTCAACAACAAATAATGCATCAGGCAAGCCGTGCATATTTTTAATTCCACCCAAGAATTTTTCTAATCTTTCAGCTTCATGCCTTAGCATTATAACTTCTTTTTTTGGTAATAAGTCAAACATACCTTCTTCTTCCATTTTAGTAAGTTCATGAAGTCTGTCAATTCTTTTCTTTATAGTTTTATAGTTTGTTAGCATTCCACCTAACCATCTTTGATTAACATAATGCATTCCACATCTTTTTGCTTCATTTTCAATAGATTCCTGAGCTTGTTTTTTTGTTCCAACAAAAAGAATTTCACCATTATTAGCAGCTACTTCTTTAACAAATTCATAAGCACTTTCAACTTTTTTTACAGTTTTTTGTAGGTCAATAATATAAATTCCATTTCTTTCTGTAAAAATATATTCTGCCATTTTGGGATTCCATCTTCTTGTTTGATGTCCAAAATGAACTCCAGCTTCTAACAAATTTTTCATAGTAACTACTGACATACCTTTCACCTCCTTAGTTTTAAACCTCCATCCCAATCATATCTAATGGGTACCTTCATAAGGCACTTCCCATGTAAATTATGGGATGTGTGTAGTTTTACCTATAGTAGTATACCACAAGGTAAGGTATTTTAGCAACAATTTTATTAAAAATATCAGAAATTATGAATTTCTATTTTTTGTTGCAATTTTGTCCATATAACCATTCATTTTAAGAATAATCTCTACTTCCCTAACACCTATATTTAATTTTTTAGCAATTTCAATATTTTTATAACCTTGTTTTTTTAAAGTAAGCAATTTATCATAATTATTGTTACAATTTTCATATTCTTCATTGTTAACTATGGTATTTATACCTTTTTTATTCTTATCATTATTAACTACAATGCTTTTATTGCTGTTTATTAAGTCAACATTTTGTAACGATTTACTAACCAATTCATCTAAATCGTATATTAACCTTTCAATTGTAGTAACATATTCAGTTATTTCTTGATGCTTTCTTAGTAAATCTTCATATATTAATTTAATTTTATTATCACTTCTTAATATAAATATAATAGAAACAAATATACATAAAAATCCTATTATTAATATAGTATATCCACTCATTGTTAGCCCTCTTCTAAATTCTAATATCAATTTTTTTACCAATATCAATAATATCATCACTTTCAATATTACTCTTTTTTTTATTTATTTTTTCTCTATTGCCTTTTTTAGTGGAACTATTACCTTGATTATGTTTTTCATTATTATTGTTAATTCTTGATTTATTCGTTTCTTTAGTATTTACAACTTTCTTAGATTCGTTATCAATCCTTTTTTGTTGTTGCATTTCTAAAGTAAGTACATCATTCCTAGACTTGTTGTTTTCAATTTGATTAATTTCAGAAATTCGTTGAAGTTTTGGCATTGTAATTTTTATGTCTATAGGCTTTATACTCATAAAATCATCTCCCAATTTTTAAATTACAACTTATAAAGGAAATGAGTTCATTATACAAAAAATTATAACTACAAATCATAAGGTCCGATTTTGATTTCATTTCTTTCATTATAAATAGTACAATTTTTAAGTTCTTCTCTCACAAACATTGAATTTTTACCAACAGTAATCTTTACCCCAGGATAAATAGTATTTTTAACTCTTACTTTTCCATTGCTTAATTTATCAATTCTCTTACTCAATTCAGCCTTTTCTCTAATTAAGATATTATTTCTAATTAATAACTGTTTCTTAGTATTAATCAATTTTAAATACAAATCTTGTTTCTTCTTATCAAGTTTATTAGCCTTTGCTAACCTATCTAAAACCTTAACCGATTTTTCTATCTTGTCTAAACTATTATTAATTTCTTTAGATTTATTGCTTAATTCTTCATATTTTATTTTTAGCCCAGGGTCAATTCCAACTTCTATATTTGTTACAGTTGCCATACTGGACCCGATAGTTTTAGCATTAATTTCATTTGTTGCTCTACAAGTTCCTCCTACAATAAGACCTTTCTTTCCTTCCACATTTATACAATCATTACTATATACTTCACTATGCATTATTGCATCAGTCGTAACAATTCCTTCGCAATTAATAACACTATTTTCAATATACTTCGCTATAACATTCCCTCTAGAATTTATATTAGCTTTATTATAACCTTGAATACCACTATTAAGTATTATATTTCCATCGCTATTGATCTTAGCTCCTTCTACTACTCCTTTTACTTCTATATCGCCTTTTGCCTCTAAACTAAAACCTGTTCTAACACAACCATCTATCCTTATCGTACCATTAAACACGATATTACCTGTAGAATTGTCAACATCACCTTTAACCTCATATATTTCTTTTACTATTACTTTATTACCTTCTAATAATACTTGTCCATCAATCTCTGATACAAGATATAATCCATCATTAGTAATAATAACGTTCTTTCCATATTTTGGTATAGTTTTTTTCCCAACCTTATGAGGAATTTTTTCTCCGACAACATTAAACCCATCTTCACCTTTTTGAGGGTTTATTATTTCAGCTAAAATATCTCCCTTTTTTACATTTACTATTAATCCTAAATTTCTAAAATCTACACTACCGTCTTCATTTATTTTAGGAGTAAAATTAGTTTTAGTATTAAACTTATAATGAATATACCCATCTTTACCATCGATTGGCTTTTTTCCTTTAGCTATACATATTTTTTTACCATATATTCTTTTATCTATTATATTTCTTAATTTATTAATATCTAACCCATATTTTATTTTTTCATTAATTTTCTTTAGTGCTGAATCAAAACTTATATCATTTCCTCCAATAGGAGGATACAAAATAATATACCCTTCCATTTTATCTGGAGAAATAAATATGTCTATTCCTCCATCAATTAATTTTTCTGTTTGAGGTGGAGCAAATTTTATAAAAGAACTGTTATTTAATTTCAATTCTTCTTCAATCAATTTTAAATTACAATTTTCAATCTCTCGTCTTTTTATGTCGCTAAAAATATCAGGTAAAATATCTAGTTTATTTTTTATATTATCTCTAATAAATAAATACACTCCGTCTTCCTTATAAAGTATTTCATAGTCAGAAATATCTTTAATTACATAATCTAGATTGTTCAACATATTATTCTCATTTTCTTTTTCACTATTTTTCTTTACTTCCATTTTTATTTTATATTTTTTTATGGATATGCCACCAATAGAGCGTCCTTCCTGCAATACTTCAATGTTTACTTCATTTAATCTTCTGTTTAGCTTTTTTAAACCTTCTTCAATTAATTTTTCTTTATCTTTTCCCTCTAACACAACAACACTCTTGTCCATATCCTCACCTACCATTTAAAAATTATTATTTATTATCAATTAAATCTTTTTTTAACAAAGCGTTTTTAATGGATATTATAGCTTTGCTATGAAGTTGAGATATCCTAGATTCAGATAGATTTAGTATTTTTGCAATTTCTTTATAAGTTAATTCGTTATAATAGTACATAGAAATTACTATTTTTTCTTTCTCAGGTAGTTCATTTATTACTTTTTTTAGTGTCTCTTTTATCTCTCTTTCTTGATAAATCTTTTCAGGTATGCTACAATCTTCATAGTCAGAAACAATCCCAATTTTTGCAGACAAAAACTCTTCTAAAGATATAATATTAATAGATGCAAGCTCTCTTTGTAAGTCTTCTAGTTCACTTACAGTAATATTCAAATATTCTGCAATTTCCTTATTGCTAGCTTTATGTCCCAATGTGTTTTCCAAATTATACACTGCATCTTCTATTTTTTTAGCCTTTTTTCTTAATGACCTTGGAATCCAATCAATTTTTCTTAGATTATCAATTATTGCTCCCCTAATCCTAATTTGTGCATAAGTCTCAAATTTCAAATTCCTACTAATGTCATATTTATCGATACTATCTATTAGCCCTAATACCCCAAATCCTACCAAATCATCAAATTCTATTTTACCACCATAATAGTTATACATTCTACCAGCGACTATTTTAACAATCTGAACATATCTTTTTATTAATTCTTGCCTTAAAGATACAGATTGAGTTTCTTTATATTTTCTCCATAATTCTTCATTAGTCATAAAATAATACCTCCTGCTGGTGAATATATAGTTCTCAATAAGTCAGATATATTTAATTCCATGTCCTATCGTTCTTATCATTAAATCTCCATTTTCAGAATTAAACTCTATTGTTCTACCATAGTTTCCTCCTGTATCTTCGGAAACAATTTTTATATTTAATTCTTTTAATTTCATCTTAGATGATTCTACATTTCTCTCTCCAATTTTCAAAATACTGCTTTGCGAATTAAATGAAAACATTTGTGCTCCACCTGCAAGCTTCGCTACTATATTTTCAGTATTTGCGCCTAATTTAACCATTTTTTCGATAAGCATCTCTATTCCAGTATCAGCAAATTTGGCTTTATTACTATTATTTCTTATTTCATTGCTCGAAGGTAGCATAATATGAGCTAATCCTGCAATCTTGTTTACTCCATCATATAATGCTATCCCTACACAAGAACCTAGTCCTAAAGTTGTTAATATACCAGGGGCCCTTATTGCATTTAAATCAGCCATTCCAACTTTTACTATAACCATTATTCACTTACTCCTAAACTTTTTAAAATTTTACTAAAGGACTTTACTTCTGGTACTAAAAAGAGGTCCCCTTTTATTTGCTTATCATTTTCTTCTATTTCAGTTTCAATAAATAAAGCTTTATCTCCAATTTTGCCAAACTCTACAGCAGGAACACTTAAAATTGCAGCAGCCATATCAATACTAATGGAGGGAATAGAAACTTTTATATTTAAACCTGTTAAAGAACTTATAGAATTTATATAGGAAGATGCTAATATATTGCCTACTTCAGATAAAGCAGATAATTCAAATTCATCAAAATTATCATGATTTTGTTTATTATTTGTTAGCATACTTACAAGATTTCTTGCTGAATCAACGCTTAAAATAAATAGTATATTACCAACTACGTCTCCATTCATTTCAAAATAAATTCCTACAACAGGAGCTTCAGCATTACCTAAAACTTCTGTTACATCAGAAAAATTTAA
The DNA here is from genome assembly GCF_055378355.1 of Brassicibacter thermophilus. Lineage (NCBI taxonomy): Bacteria > Bacillati > Bacillota > Tissierellia > Tissierellales > Thermohalobacteraceae > Brassicibacter > Brassicibacter thermophilus. The sequence goes on from NZ_AP042446.1 coordinate 1,840,689, forward strand.
TATTCTTACTTTTGGAACTCTCATATCAATTTTTTTATTTATCATAAGAGCTAATGCAGTAGTAGCATTTCCAGAACCAATGTTACCTATTTCCTTCAATACATCTAGTAAATAATCATTTAAAGTATTAATATTCATTACGTATATGCCACTCCTATTAATTATTTGTATTCTCAGCATTATGTATTAGCTTAGTTAAATCTAATAAAATAATAAGTCTATCCTTTTTTTTGCCTATACCTTTTATATATTCTTCAAAAGTTCCTTCTCCAATCGAAGAAGGATTGTCTATTTCATTCTGAGAAAGCTCTAAAACTTCAGAAGAAGAATCAACCATTAACCCTAATAATATATCATTAATTTCAACTATAATTATTCTGCTGTTATCATCAATATCTTTTTCTGGTAAATTAAATTTTTTTCTTAAGTCAATTACTGGTACTACATCTCCTCTTAAGTTAATAACACCTTTAACATAATGTTCAGCATTTGGAACTCTTGTAAAAGTAGGTACTTTTTCAATAGTTTTAACATTATCGATATCTATACCGTATAATTCATTTTCTAACTTAAAAAGTACATATTTTTTTTCAATAGAAGATAGATCAGTCATATTTTATTCACCTCTTTAAAATAAAGAATTTATATCTAATATTAGTGATATTTTACCATTACCCAATATAGTTGCTCCTGCAAGATATTTGATGTTTGATAAATATTTGCCTAAAGATTTTATTACTATTTCCTGTTGCCCAATTAAAGAATCAACTATTAACCCCGCAAGCTTGTCTCCTTTTTTTACTACGACAACTGTTAATTCATTATTGTTATTATTAGTTTTTAATCCTAATATTTCTTCCAACCTAATAATTGGTAATGTCTTATTTCTATATAAAACCACTTCTTTTCCCTGCACTTTCCTAATTTTATCTCTATCGATATTTACAATTTCTGATATTGAGCTTAAAGGTATAGCGTATATTTCATCTAATAATTTAACTAATAAAGCTTGAATAATAGCTAAAGTTAAAGGAATTCTTATAATAAATTTAGAACCTATTCCTTTGGATGTTTCAACCTCTAATACTCCACCAATAGATTCAATCTTTGTTTTTACTACATCTAGTCCAACTCCTCTACCTGATACACTTGATATTTTATCAGCTGTACTAAAACCTGCTTTAAAGAGAAAATCAATTAACTCATCTTTTGTTAAATTTTTTGCTCTGCTAGAAGAAATTAATCCTTTCTCTACAACTTTAGCTCTTACTTTTTCAATATTTATACCTTGTCCATCATCTTCTACTTCAATAACTACATTATTTCCATCTGGGTAAGCTTTTAATTTTACAGTTCCTACCTCATCCTTATTAGCTTTCTTTCTTTCTTCAGGGCTTTCAATACCATGGTCGATAGAATTTCTAATTAGATGAATCAACGGATCCCCTATTTCATCTATTACAGTTCGGTCAACTTCTGTTTCTTCACCAGACATTACTAAATTTATTTCCTTCCCTAATTCTTTTGATAAATCTCTAACCATTCTTGGAAATCTGTTAAAAACTCTTTCTATAGGAACCATTCTGACTTTCATTACTGCATCATGAAGACTTGTTGTAATTCTCTCTAAGTATTCTATAGCTTCATTCATATCTTCATTCTCATTGGAATATCCCATATCTTCCATTCTAGTCTTAATTATAATTAATTCACTAACTAAATTCATTAAATTATCTAATCTATTTATGTCCACTCTTACTGTTTTTCCCATTTTAGAATGTTTATTATTTTGTTTTTCTTGCTTCCCTTGGTCATTTCCTTTTTTAATTTTATCATCAAAACTTTCTATAGATTTATCACCGTTAACTACACCAATATTCTGCATATTTAAATTTATATTTGTTATTTCTACATCGTCAATCTCAGATATATTCAAGATCTTTTGTTTTATTTTGTCTTCATCTAAATTTGTTAAATATACAATAGTAAAAGAAAAATCAAATTTTTCATCTTCTATATCCTGTGCAGATGGTATAGATTGAATTATTTCCCCGTCGTCATCTAATGTATTAAATACAATAAATGCTCTTGCTGCTTTAAGCATACATTGCTTATTTAACGTTACTTTAATATTGTAAGATTTTAATCCTTGCTGACTGGCCTTTTTCACAACATCAATTACATATTCATTCAAAATATTTTCATTGTTTTTAATATTTTTATTATCAGTTAAATCTTTGTTGCCTCTTGATATTATTCTATTTAATGCATTTACTAAATTGCTGCTGTCAAGGTTGCCTTCTTCTTCATTTTCACTTATATAATTAATATATTCTTCTAAAGCGTCAAGACATTTAAATAAGAGATCAATAATATCATCATCTATTTTAATATTACCACTTCTTATCTCTTGAAGAACATTTTCCATCTCATGAGTTAAGTTTGACACTTTTTTAAAGCCCATTGTCCCTGCCATTCCTTTTAAAGTATGAGCAATTCTAAAAATTTCATTAAAGATGTCTTTTTTATCTGGATTTTTTTCTAACTCTAATAAATTTTCATTTAAGTACTGTAAATGCTCTCTTGATTCCTCTACAAAGATCTCAAGATATTGATTAACATCCATTTTTTACACCCCCACTTTATTGATTATTTCATATGCAATTTCGCGTAGTGGTAATATCTTATGAACGCCTCCTAATTTTATCGATGATTTTGGCATACCAAACACTATAGATGACTCTTCGTCCTGTGCTATAGTATAACCATTATTTTCAAAAATTTTCTTCATACCAACAGCTCCATCTGAACCCATTCCTGTCAATATTACTCCTATTTTTTTTACACAATTAATTTTAGATACAGAGTTCATTAGAACATTTACTGATGGTCTAAAACCTAAAACTGGAGCGTCTTCTGTCAATTTAATCATTAATTTACCATCCTGATTTACAACTATCATATGTAAACCTCCAGGCGCAATATAACAAAATCCTTTTTTTATAAGTTCATTATCAGTTGCTTCTACCACACTGATCTCGCTCATACTATTTAATCGTTCAGCTAAAGATTTTGTAAACTTTGGAGGCATATGTTGAACAACTAAAAATGCTCCATTTATATTCTTCGGTATTTTAGGTATAATACATTGAAGAGCTTTTGGTCCTCCAGTAGAAGTTCCAATAGAAATTAATGTCATTTTATTATTTTTACAAGGAATAAATTTCTTATGTTTTTCGTAGTCAATGTTTTCTATTATTCTATATTTTGTTTTTGATTTCGAAGCTATTTTTACTTTTTCTATTATTTTTTTTTCATAATCGTCATTGTTAAATCTAAAAATATTATCTGGCTTTTGTATGAAATCAAATGCACCTATATCAAGAGCTTTTAAAGTAAGTTCTGCTCCTTCAGGTGTAAAATTACTCACCATTATTACAGATATATTACTACTATCTTTAACTATTTCTTTAAGAGTTTCAATACCATCTTTAACTGGCATCTCAATATCTAAAGTGACTACATTAGGTTTTAATTCTTTAATTTTTTCTAAAGCTTCTTTTCCATCTCTGGCCGTACCTACTACTTTAATCAATTTATCCTTAGACAAAATATCTGTGATTATTTTTCTCATAAATACAGAGTCGTCTACTACTAATACTCTTGCTGTCAATTAAATCAATCCTTTATTTCTTAGTCTTCTTTGCTCTTGAAAAATATATCTTATAATTAAATCTCTATCTTTATTAGACACATTATTAAACTTAATTCCGATTAAATATTTATATCCGTAAAAATCTTTCTCCTGAATTCTCACTACTTCACCATCTATTGGTATTTTTAAATCCCCAATATCAAGTAATATTTTTACATTATCGCCAATAGAATGAGGATAATTACACTTTAACTTTATGCCGCCACCACTTAAATCAACAGACTCACACTTTTCTTCAATATTCTCAACTCCCAAATGTGTTTTTTTACAGTAAGTTTTAACTACATTTAAAGAAACGTTTAATCTATAATAATCTCTTTCTTGTAGTTTATTAATATTTGTTGTCCTTAAAACCTTTAAAGAATAAATATCTTTCAAAAATCTCTGTAATATTTTAGCATTAAAATAAAATCTTCCTTTATCTTCTACAATATAAGAAATTTCTATAATTTCACCTACATGAAAAATTACAATGTTTTTTTTCTTAATAGGTCCACTTATAATATATGTTTTATCGTCAATAATATCAAGTATCTGGCTTGAATATCTTTCATGTTTTTCTTTGTTTATCCTTTTAATTTCAATTCTTCTACCAATTAAATCATCATAATGCATATTATGGACCTCCTTTGCCAAAAAATCTTAAAAGCCTTATACCAAATTCTTTTAATCCTTGACTATTAGTTTTCTCTTCAGTGGTAGCACCTGATATTTTTAGTGCTATACTATTAATTTTACTGGTTATTTCAGAATAGGGATATAAAATTATAAATGGTATTTGTTTCTTTACAGATTCTATAACAATTCTATTATTACAAAGAAATCCTAAATCATCAATTTTCATTTTTAAAAATTTTTGAGATACTAGAGAAATTTTTTTGTATGCATTTTTTGCCTCAATACTATTTTCTGCCTTATTGACTACAAGCTTTAAATTAGACTTTCGACCAAGTTTACTTAACATTTTCACCATAGCATAACAATCAGTTAGTGATGTCGGTTCAGGTGTAGTAACAAGTATAATTTCATCTGCCGCATTTACAAAACTTAGTACTGTATTAGATATCCCTGCACCAGTATCAATTAGAATAAAATCAGCATAATCCTCTAATACTATTAATTGTTTTATAACGTAATCTAATTGCTCCTTACTTACAAAAGGCAATTCATTTATACCTGAACCTCCAGCTATAATCATTATTCCATTAGGCCCTTCAGTTAAAATTTCAGTTATTTCTTTATTTCCATTTATTACATCAGTAATAGAATATTGTGGTATTACATCTAACAATACATCAATATTTGCTAGTCCAATATCAGCATCTAATACTATCACCTTATAGCCAAGATTACTTAAAGAAATAGCTAAATTAACAGTAAAATTAGTTTTTCCAACTCCTCCCTTGCCACTAGTAACTGATATTACTTTTGTTTGTTTTGTTTGTTTTGTTTGTTTTGTTATTTTTAATGTATTTAATTTAGTATTAGCATTCTTTTTTAAATTAATTAATTCTCTAAGTTTCTCCGCTTGATCTTTCATTAGCTTTCTCCTTAACTAAATTATCAATTATACTGTTAATATTGATAATTTCAATATCTTCTGGAACATTTTGTCCCGTAGTTATATATGATAAAGGTTTGTCGGTATAGAATTTAGTACTTAAAATAACACCTAAATCTTGGCATTCATCAACTTTAGTAAAGATAATCTTATAATTTTCAATAAAATCATATTGTTCTAAAATAGATTTAATATTTTTTATATCAGTAGTAGCACTTAAAACTAAGTATATTTCAGAATTCGAAACAATGTTAAGTAGAGTTTTTAATTCTTCAATTTGATATTTATTTTTATGACTTCTTCCAGCTGTATCAATTAATATTATATCCTTGTCCCTGAAATTAGCTATCGCATTATGTATTTCTTCTGGACTATAAACTATTTCTAAGGGAAGTTTCATTATTTCACTATAAATTTTTAACTGTTCAACTGCAGCTATTCTATAAGTATCAGCAGTAATCAATCCAATATTATAATCTCCACTCAATGTAAACTGAGCTGCTATTTTAGCTAACGTAGTAGTCTTTCCAACACCAGTAGGCCCAACAAAAAAAACTACTTTTTGGCTATTACCTATTTCAATTGGTTGTGGTACTCCAAGATATTCCTTTATATTATGTTTTATAATCCTTATAATAACTTCATTTTCTTTAGTAATTATATCAACCTGTTTATTTATTCTCTCAATTATTTTAGTAGCAACAAAATCATCTACTCCATTACTTGTTAAGATTTTTTTATAAAAATTTATTTTTTTAGTCAAAATACTATCATCATTTTTATTAAGGTTTTCAATCAATTTATTTATTGTACTTTGAAGTATTTCTAAATTTTTATTAAGATCATAATCATCTGTTCTTTCAATAATATCTTTATTATTTTGGTTATTTATATTATTAGATTCAATCGTAAAAATTTCATTATCTCTATTATAAAAAGGGGTAGTGTCGACAAATTTCTCTTCTTTAGCCGCAACTACTTCTACTAATGATTTTTTAAATAGCCCTACAAAACCAGGCTGTTTTATTTTTCTAGTATGTAAAATAACTGCATCAGACCCCATTTCTTTTTTTAATTTCATCATAGCTTCTTGGGTGTTTTTTCCAATATATCTTTTTATTTTCATTTACAATTTCACCACCCCTAATGATTTAACTTCTACGTTAGGTTCTATTTCATTGTATGATAATACGATTAAATCTTTAGTTATTTGCTCTGTTAATCTTTTAAAATATATTCTGACAATAGGTGCTGTCAATACAATTGGCTGTTCACCTATAGATGTTAATTTCTTTATATTATTTATCGTTCTATCTAGTAGTATTTGCACTGTATTTGGTTCTAGTGATAAATAAGAGCCAGTTTCAGTTTGGTTTATAGAGTCCATTATCAATTGTTCAACTTCACTATCGAGGCTAATAACTTTTAATACCCCTGAGCTAGCATATTTCTTCGTTATATAAGGAGAAAGTCTCTGCCTAACATATTCTGTAAGCATATCTGGATCCTTAGTTACTGGAGCATAATCTGCTAATACTTCTAATATAGTAACCATATCTCTAATAGATATCTGCTCTCTTAAAAGATTGCACAATACCTTTTGTATTTCTCCTACTGAAAGAAGTTTCGGATAAACTTCCTCAACTACTGTAGGATTATCTTCCTTTACATTATCTATTAACGTCTTTACATCCTGACGTCCAAGTAATTCATGAGCTCTTGATCTAATTACTTCAGTTAAGTGAGTAGAAATAACAGAAGGTGGATCAACTACTGTGTACCCTAAAATCTCAGCTTTTTCTCTTTCATCTTCAGTAATCCATTTAGCTTTCAACCCAAATGCTGGCTCAATTGTATCTATTCCATTAAGTTCACCTGTTGCAGTCCCTGGGTTCATAGCTAAATAATGGTCAAATAAAATTTCTCCTTTTGAAACAGCTACATCTTTAATTTTTATTATATATTCATTAGGGCTTAACTGAATATTATCCCTTAACCTTACCATTGGAAGCACTAGTCCAAGTTCTAATGCTATCTGTCTTCTGATCATAACAATTCTATCTAATAAATCTCCTCCTTGTTTTACATCAGCCAAAGGAATTATACCGTAACCAAATTCTAGCTCTATACTTTCTACCTTTAATAAATTCTTAACACTTTCAGGTTTTCTAATTTCTTCTACTTCACTTTTATCACTTTGTTCTTCATTCTCTTTCTCAGCTTTCTTTCTAATTTTATCCATCGAATAACCTAAAAAGCCAAATATCCCTGCTAAAAATACATAAGGTATGGTTGGTAGAGGTGTTATAATACCTAAAAACAATAGTACACCTAGTATAATATACATCAGCTGTGGATTAGTTCCAAAAAGTTGCTGTACCACATCATGCCCTAAATTAGATTCAGAAGCAGCTCTAGTTACAACTAATCCAGTTGCAGTAGAAATAAGTAATGCGGGAATTTGACTAACTAATCCATCACCAACTGTCAATAAAGTGTATCTAGAAATTGCTTCGCTAAAACTCATCCCTTTTACAATATAGCCTACTGCAAGTCCTGCAATAATATTTATTAATGTAATTATAATACTTGCTATAGCATCACCCTTCACAAACTTACTTGCTCCATCCATTGCTCCATAAAAATCTGCTGATCTTTGTATCTCTTTTCTCCTTAATAATGCTTCTTGTTCAGTAATAAGTCCAGAATTTAAATCAGCGTCTATTGCCATTTGTTTCCCAGGCATAGCATCTAAAGTAAAACGAGCCGCTACTTCAGCCACTCTCTCTGCACCTTTAGTTATAACAATGAACTGTATTATTACTATAATAAGAAAAACTATAAAACCTACTATAACATTTCCTTGAATAACAAATTGTCCAAAAGTTTCTATTACTCTGCCTGCATCTCCTTCTCCTAAAATATATCTAGTTGTAGAAATATTTAAAGATAGCCTAAATAACGTAGTCAAAAGCAACAATGAAGGAAATATTGAAAATTGCAAAGCATTTTTTGTATACATTGATATTAAAAGTATAAGTATAGCTAAAGAAATATTCAAGCTCAAAAGTATATCTAAAGCCCCTTTTGGAACAGGTATTATAATAATTAATACAATTGAAATTATTGCTATGGCGACAACAATATCTCCAAATTTCATTTTAATCCTCCTTTAAGCTATAGACATAAGCCAAAACTTCAGCAACTGCTTGGTACATATCCTGAGGTATAGTACAATCAATATCAACCGTATCATATAACATCCTTGCGAGTGGCTTATTTTCAACGATAGGTACATTATTCTCTCTAGCAACTTTCTTTATATTTTCAGCAATTAAATCAGCACCTTTCGCTAAAACATATGGTGCATCATATTTTTCTTTATCGTATTTTATTGCAACAGCATAGTGAGTTGGATTAGTTATTATTACATCTGCCTTTGGAACTTCTTGCATCATTCTTCTCATTGCTATTTGTCGCTGCTTTTCCTTAATACGAGATTTAACTTGAGGATCTCCTTCACTTTGTTTATATTCTTCTTTAATTTCTTTTTTTGTCATCTTAATATTTTTTTCATGCTCTTTCCATTGATAAAAGTAGTCTATAACAGAGACAATAATTAATATTCCTCCTGCTCTTATTGCAATACCGTATGAAAGAGTACCTATAGTTTTAACTATTTCATTTATACTTAAATCGTATAAATTCATTATATTTTCCATTTCTTTAACAATATATTTATATATAAAATAGCCAATAACAAAAATCTTAAAAATAGATTTTATTAGTTCAACTAACATTCGCTTTGAAAAAATTCTTTTAATGCCTTCTATTGGATTTATTCTATTAAGTTTTATTTTTAATGGTTTTGTTGTGAATAAAAAACCTACTTGAACATAATTTATAGTAAAGCCAATTATAAACGCTGCAGCAACAATTGGGACAATTGTTTGTGCCACAATTGCAATTATCCTTAATATTATATTTTTAATGCCTTCCATTGTAAATAAATTGTCTTGTGTAATAAGATTAGAAAAGGTAAATCTTGTAAATTTATACATATTACCCATTATTTGTTTACCAAAAACTTTTAACGAAAGGAAAGTACCAATTAGCACAAATGCAGAGTTTATTTCTCTACTTTGTACTACTTGTCCTTCCTTTCTAGCGTCCATCCTTTTTTTAGGTGTAGGCTTTTCAGTTTTTTCTTCATCTGCAAATAATTGAAGATTGATTTTATATAACGAAATCATCAAAGTCATCCTTTTATCAGTACCTTTAAAAAGTTAAAAATCTCTTCATACATATTATTATACATATGTTGAAGAGCAATAACAAATAATGGTAGTGAAAATAAAATCACAAACAAACCAATAAATATTTTAAATGGCATACCCACAATAAAGACATTCATTTGAGGCATAGTTCTTGCTAATATTCCTAATAAGACATTTGATAAAAAAAGAGCTGCTAATATTGGGCTGCTAATTTTAAAACCTATAATAAAAACCTTGCTTAATATCTCAAGTATTTGTTGAACCACTACATTATTAAACTCAAAAGTTCCGATAGGCACATATATATAACTATTAACTAATCCCTCTATCAACATATGATGGCCATCTATTATTAAAAAAATTAAAAAAGCAAAAATATAGTAAAAATTTCCCATAATAGGCATTTCTTCTTTACTATGTGGATCAAATACATTTACCATACCAAACCCAATTTCCATATCAACAATTTGGCCTAAAACGTATACAGCTGTAAAAAACAAGTATGAAATAAATCCAATTACGTATCCAACTATTAGTTCCTTAACAACTAAAAAGAAAATTCCATAATCATTATAATAAATTTGATTTACATTTAAAACATCAGCAATGATTATCGATAAGAAGAAAGCAAACCCTATTTTAAATGTTCTTGGTATAAAATCATTATTAAATATAGGTGAAATTAAAAATATTCCTGATACTCTTATCAAAACAAATATAAATATTTCGTATTTAGAAAAAATATAATAAATTAACTGATTCATAAATTTCACCCATTTTTAAATAAAATTATTTAAATTTGTTAAAAGATTATTTGTATACTGAAGAATAACTTTTAACATCCAAGGCCCAAAGATAATAAATGCTATTAAAACAGCAACAATCTTAGGCACAAAAGATAACGTAGCTTCCTGTATTTGTGTAACAGCTTGAAATATACTAATAATTAAGCCAACCAATAAGCTAAAACCAAGCATAGGAGCTGAAAGCATTAAAATTGTTCGGATTGCATCTTGTGCTATCTTTAATACCTCTCCCTGACTCAAAATATCAACTCCTTATATTATTTAAAACCCATTATTAATGATTTGGTAATTAAATTCCATCCATCTACCATAATAAATAATAAAAGCTTAAAAGGTAATGAAATGATTACTGGTGGAAGCATCATCATCCCCATTGACATTAACGTACTAGCTACAACCATATCTATAACTAAAAATGGTATATATATAATAAATCCAATTTCAAACGCAGTTTTAAGTTCACTTATTATAAAACTAGGTATAAGTACTTTAGTAGGTATATCATCTAGCTCTTTCACATCTTTTGAATCACTTATATTTAAAAATAAAGCTAAGTCTTTGTTTCTTGTTTGCCTAAACATAAATTCTCTTATTGGTTCCAGTGCTTTATCAAATGCCTCTTCTTGACTTATCTCTTCTTTAATAAATGGCTGTATAGCTTCTTCATTTATTTCAGAAGCTATTGGAGCCATTATAAAAAATGTTAGAAACAATGCCAAACCTATTAACACTTGATTTGGTGGAATACGTTGGGTTCCAAGGGCATTTCTAATAAAAGCAAGTACTATTATTATCCTTGTAAAGCTTGTCATCATAATAAGTATAGATGGAGCTAAAGTCAAAATCGTTAATAAAATAAGTAATTGAATACTTACCACATAATTATTTGGATCATTATTGTTATTTACAGTAACTGTATTACCAAATAAAGACAATTCTGGTGCCCCTAAACTAACCCCAGATATTCCAAATATAATTATTGTAACAATAGATAGACATATTACTGCTTTAATTTTTTTTCTCATATTCGTCTTCCTTATCACTTGTAAAATCGCCCTTTTTTAAAAGTTTTATTAATTTGATCTTTAAACATTTGATTTTATTTTTAATATTATCAGATTTATTTAATTCGTAATTTGGTTTAGCATAAATATAACTATTTAAATATTGTTCAAAATTATTGTACTCTGTTTTTTCAGTATCACTACTTTCTTTTGCCTTAATATCAAACTTATCTAATACACTAATATTATTGTTACTAATTCCCAAAACATAAAGTTTTGAGTAAATTATAACTATCGTAATTCTATTATTTTTGTCTAACCTAATATTTTGAATAATTCTAACGTTTTTTTCAGATATAACGCTATTTGTTCTTTTTGCAATGAATTTTGTTACATAATAAGCTAAAAATAATATAAAACAAAATCCAATAATATAGTAAAAAAGCAAAAATGAAGTATTATTAGGCATGCATATATTTCCTCCAAAAGTATATGATAATGCTCGTAAGTAATTTCAATCATTATTTTACTTGTTTTTAACCAATTGCCTTCTTTACCGCTTCTACAACTCTATCTGCTTGAAAAGGCTTAACTATAAAATCTTTTGCTCCTGCTTGAATCGCTTCGATAACCATTGCCTGTTGTCCCATAGCTGAGCACATAACTATTTTAGCATTGTTATCAATTTTTTTTATTTCTTTAACAGCTTGTATGCCATCCATTTCAGGCATAGTTATGTCCATAATAACTAAATCAGGATTTAATTCTTTATATTTTTCAACTGCTTTAACTCCATCTTGTGCTTCACCAATAACTTCAAATCCATTTTTACTCAAAATATCTTTTATCATCATTCTCATAAATGCAGCATCATCTACAATTAAAATTCCTTTACCCAATTAATATTCCTCCTTTACTTTAACTAACTTAATCTTTTAGCAGGGTTTGTAATATCTGTAATTCTAATTCCAAAATTATCATCGATTACTACTACCTCGCCTTTTGCAATGAATTTTCCATTAGCATAAATATCCAAAGGCTCACCTACTAGCTTATCCAATTCAATAATCGTACCAGGTCCATATTCTAAAATTTCGCCAATTTTTTTAGTTGTACGTCCTAGTTCAGCAGTAATTTCTACAGGTATTTCTTCTACTAACCCAATACTTTCATTATACATTTTATCTTCTTTATCATCAAAAGACTTAAAACTTGCTGATTTAACATTTACAATACTTTTCTCTGATTCATCGATAGTTTTATCTACATTTTTATGTTTTTTATTACTTTCATCAGTAAAAGATTGCTTATTATCTAAAGCTCCTTCTTTAACATTAAATTCATCCTTATCACCTAAGTCATAAACATTATTTTCATTATGTATATCTAACAATTTAGACACCATTTCCTTTGCAAAACTTAAAGGTAAAAGTTGCATAATTTCACTATCAATAATATTACCAACTACCATTTTAAAAGATATTTTTACAATGGGTTCATCAGTATTTAATATATCCAACGAATTTTTATTATCAGAAAAGTTTATCACAAATGCCCTTGGGGGTTCAATATCAATTTTTTGAGAAAACATCTCAGAAAGAGAAGTACACGATGAACCTATCATCTGATTCATTGCTTCACTAATAGCACTTAAATCCATTTCGTTGATTTCCCTATCAACATTAGTACCATCACCACCCATCATCAAATCAGTGATTATTTTTACATCATCACATTTTAAAATTAATAAGTTTGCACCTTTTAGTCCTAATTTATACCTTACATCAACTGCAACAAATGGAATGGTATATTCTGAAGCTAATTTATTTGCATCAGTAATAGTTACCTTTGGTGTTGTTATTATTACCTTTTGACCTAGTAAAGTAAATAATGTTGTCGTAGCTGTACCCATACTAATGTTGCCAATTTCACCCAAAGTATCTTTTTCAGTATCGCTTAACACATTAGAACTACTATCATTACTATCAGTTAAACTATTATCATTTAATAAAGCATTAATTTCTTCTTGAGATAGCATATCACTTGTCATTTACATCATCACCATCCTTAAGTACTCTTTGAATCTTTACAGCCATTTTATTGTTTTTTGTACCCGGTATTCCTATAAATTTGTAATTTGAGCCAATCTTTATTTTAACACCGGCGTTTGCTTTTGTATCTAATTTTATAACATCTTTATTCTGTAAATCTAACAACTCACCTACAGTAATAATATTAGAGCCAAGTACTGCAGATATTTCAACCTTTACATTTCTCATACGCTTTTCAATTACTTTCACTTCGTTTTTAGTTATGTCTTTTTTTGAAGTAGAAAACCAAAATTTTGTACTTAGCTTGTCTAATATTGGTTCTATAACAATATGAGGTATACAAACATTCATCATTCCCTCAATTTCACCAATAGAAATATTTAATGTTATCAATGCTACCGTTTCACTAGGTGAAACAATTTGTGCAAATTGAGAATTGGTTTCAATCTTTTCAAGATATGGATCGAGTTTTATTACATTGTCCCAAGCTTCAACAATAAAATTAATAATTCTATTGACAACTTTAGTTAATAAAGTCACTTCAATTTCTGTAAAAGGTCTAATATCTGAGGTATTTTTACCATCTCCACCTAAAAGTCGATCAATAATTGCAAAAGCTATATTAGTAGATATATCCATTATTATCTGTCCACTCAAAGGTCGAAAATTTATAACAGATAAAAATGCAGGATTTGATATTGCATTACTAAATTCGCTATATGCATACTGGTCTACCGTCAAAACAGATACTTTAACTGCAGAACGTAAATAACCTGATAAATAAGTCTGAATTAATCTTGCAAAATTATCGTGTATTATCTCTAGTGTTCTTAATTGATCTTTTGCAATTTTTTGTGGATTCCTAAAATCATATTTTTTTATCTTTTTATCCTGAGATTCTTCTTTAATATCACTAACATCAACTTCTCCAGAATTCAGGGCATTAAGTAGGGCGTCTATTTCATTTTGTGATAATACTTCTGACAATGTACCTACCTCCCTACTGAATAATTAATATGTCAAAATATATATTTTTAATGCTATTTGTACCAAATATCTCATTAAGCTTATTTGTAATTTCTTTTTGTAATAATTCTTGCCCTTCTTTTCCTTCTAATTCTTCTTCTGTTTTGCTACGTGTAATCATATTAATTTCATTTTTAATTAAAAATGATTTTTCTTCAATTATAGGAATAATTTTTTCCTCATCAGTTTCTATAGTAATTTTTAGTTTTATTATTCTGTTACTATCTTTAATATTACAATTTATATCATCCATTGTATAGTAATATTTCATATCAGCTTTTTCTTTAGCATTTTTATTTTGTAAATACATATAGCCAAATACTCCACCTAATATCAAAATTACTAGAAATAATATAGTTATCGCTATAATTACTATTTTTTTTGTGCTCATGATAACAACTCCTTAACTTCTAATTTGGTTCCCACTTTCCATAAGATGATTTTAAAATTATTATATCAACTCTCCTATTTTTAGCTCTTCCTTCTGCAGTATCATTTGATGCAATTGGTCTATAGTAACTATACCCAGCAGATGATATTCTATCACCTTTTACATTTTCTTTTTCGACCAAATATCTTAAAGCATTTGTTGCTCTCATTGCAGATAATTCCCAATTAGTTTCATATTTAAAAGTTGGAACATTATCTGTATGCCCCTCAACTTTTATATGCTTATCAGCAAATTCATCTCTATTTAAAATATCTCCTATGAAAGATAATATCTTTTTAGACTCTGGTTTAATTTCTGCATCATCGGGATCGAAAAATACACTATCCATAAATCTAATCAATAACCCTCGTTCTTCAAGCTCAACATGAATCTTAGTATCTAATCCTCTTTCCTTTGCATATTCATCAATAAGATCTTTAAATCTCTTAAAATCTTCTATTTCTTGTTTCCCTACTGAAGTTTTATCTTCAATTAATCTATTTAAATTTGTTAGTTCAGATTCATCAATAGTTTTACCTCCGTCTAGAATTCCCAAAGAATTTTGAAATGAACTCATGATCACTTGAAATTTTTGTGCATTAATCTCAGAAAACGAAAATAACAAAACAAAAAAACACAATAACAATGTTACCAAATCACTATAAGTTATCATCCATGAAGGTGTATTATTAATTTTTTTTTCTTTCTTTTTCCTCATTAGGCACCTTCTTTCTCTGTCGATTTATGAAAATCTATCCTCATTTCTGGAGGTATAAAAGATTTTAATTTTTCTTCAATTATTCTAGGATTTTCACCTGCTTGTATTGATAACAAGCCCTCAATTATTAATTCTTTATTTAATATTTCTTCTTTACTTCTTCCCTTTAGTTTGTTTGCTATAGGCAAAAATATTAAATTAGCTAATATAGAACCATAAAAAGTAGTTATTAGTGCAACAGACATATTAGGCCCTACACTAGATGGATCATCTAACTCACTAAGCATATTTATAAGACCGATTAAAGTACCGATCATACCAAATGCTGGGGAAAAACTTCCCATAGTTTCAAAAATGCTTTGTCCTTCTTCATGTCTTTCTTCTAAAAAAGCTAATTCTGTTTCCAAAATATTTTTTACTAGTTCTGGATCAGTTCCATCTACAATAAGCATTATACCTTTTTTTAAAAAGATATCTTCAATCTCCTCACTAGCTTCCTCTAAAGCAAGTAATCCTTCTTTTCTAGCTATATTAGCTAATTTAATTATCTCTTCAATAGTAACGTTAGGCAAAAATTCTTTAGTAGTAAAAACATTCTTTACTACTTTCATCGTCCTTAATACCTTATTAAGAGGAAAACTAATAAAGGTTGAAGCTAAAGTTCCTCCAAATACTATTATTATTGAAGGTAAGTGAAAAAAAGTTGATATATTGCCAG
The DNA here is from genome assembly GCF_055378355.1 of Brassicibacter thermophilus. NCBI lineage: Bacteria > Bacillati > Bacillota > Tissierellia > Tissierellales > Thermohalobacteraceae > Brassicibacter > Brassicibacter thermophilus. The sequence continues at coordinate 1,856,995 of NZ_AP042446.1, forward strand.
TCAAAGATATACCCCATATTAAGAAAAATAAACCTGATATCAAACCTATGGCAGTTGCTAAATCCAACTATTACACCTCATTTCTTTATAACATATAAAAAATATGTACTTACTTAATTATTAATCATTTAATATATTCTAACTTAGATTATACATTGTATATTCTAGGTAGGATTCCTACCTAGAATATACTACCTTTTCAAATTAACAAGTTCTTGTAACATTTCATCTGTAGTAGTTATAACCCTTGAATTTGCTTGAAATCCTCTTTGAGTAGTAATCATTTCGGTAAACTCTAAGGACAAATCAACATTAGACATTTCTAATGTTCCTGGATTAATTGAGCCATAACCATTACTTCCTGCAGTTCCTATTTTAGGATCGCCAGAGTTTGGTGAATTGATAAAAAAGTTATTACCAACCTTTTCCAAGCCCATAGAGTTATCGAATTTAGCTAAAATTATCTGAGCTAATGTCCTTTTATCACCATTTGTAAAACCTCCAATGACGTTGCCTGAAGCATCAATTGTAACTGCATTAAGAGTGCCAGAGCTATAGCCATCAGCCTCAGCTTCTATATCAGTCTCATTTGCATACTGTGTCATCTTGGAAAAATCTGGTATAATCTTATTTTCTTTCTCATCTCCAAGATTTATTCCATCAACAAGTGTAATTGATGATAATATATTTTTTTCTCCAGAAGATGATGTAGGAATTGTATCACTAACATATTTCCCATTTTTATTAAATGTCACTTTTCCTAAGGTAATAGGATCACTAGGTGTACCACCATCTATTATAGATTCATTACTACTTAAATCAACAATGTCTTTTACATAAACTTCCCACTCATTACTACCGTCAGAATTTTCCTGTGTTTTTCTAAATTCAAACTCTAGTTGATATGAATTTCCAAGTACGTCCTTTATAATTGTATTAGTATTAATTTTACCTTTTTCTTTTTCTTCATCAGATAAACTATCGTAACTTGGAGTTCTAGAATCTAAATTGCCAATAATTTCAACGTTTTCAGTAGCTTTTGGTGGTGAAGATTCAGAGCGACTTACAATAATTTCACTAATCTCGTCAGTTTTTTCACCATTTTCATCATATTTATACCCTAAAACCTTATATCCATCAGCAGTTACCAAACATCCATCCCTATCAAATGTAAAATTGCCTGCTCGAGTATAATATCTATTTTCATAATCTGGGTCATCACTTACTACAAAAAAACCTTCGCCATCGATCATAAGATCAGTAGCATTATCAGTTCTTTGTGTGGCTCCCTTTGTATGTATAGTATCTATTGACCCTATTTTTACTCCTAAACCTATTTGTTGAGGATTTGTACCTCCTTTTCCTTCTTGAGGAGCTCCTCCACCTCTAACAACTTGGCTAAAAACCTCTTGAAAAGTAACTTGTCCTCTTTTAAAGCCTACTGTATTAACATTTGCTATATTGTTACCAATTACATCCATTTTTGTTTGGTGTACTCTTAACCCTGATACACCAGAATACATTGACCTCATCATAATTATTTCTCCTTTCTTTATAGGGCTTTATGCCTTCAGTCAGTCCGGCAAAATAACTTCCTTAATAAGGTCCAGTTATATAATTACAGCCCCATCAATATTAGTAAATACATTATTCTTTAATTGTTCTGCATTTACAGTTGTTATGATAGTTTTGTTTTTAGTACTAGCTATCATAGCTATGTCTCCCATAAGTATTAAAGCTTCCTTAACTCCTTTGCTTTTAGCCATTGTTATAGCGTTTTCTATTTTATTCATGTCATCATCATTAAAATTAATATTTCTTAAATTCATTCTTTCCATAGCATGTTTAGAAATCTTAATTCCTTTATCTCTTTCAATTTTTAAGATCTTATCGAAAGAAATACCTCGAGTTTTATTGTTTATATTTGTATTAATTCTATTTTGATTATTTATGGTTTTATTATTTATTTTATAAAAATTAATATTATTCATATGCTCAACTCCAATTTTACTCATCTTCTCTTCCAATATATGCTTTAAAAGCACCGTTTAAAGTTTTTAATTCTTCAATAATATCATTGTGTAAATAGCTGTTAGAAATATTTATTTGATCAATAGTATTTAACACTTTTTCTTGAGATTCTTTTATACTTTCATCCATGTTTTTAATTTGTTCTAATATACTAAATTGTGCCATTTGGCCAAGAAATTCTTTATCATCTACAGGATTTAAAGGATCTTGATATTTTAATTGTGTAACTAAAAGATTTAAAAAAGCATCTTTATTTATATCTTCATTAGTTGTAGTAGAAATTTCAGTATCATTCTGTTTTTTTTCAGTGTCAAATATATACCAATATTGATTATTATCTACTTTACTAATACTCATTTTCACACCCCCTATGCTTTAATATCAAAATTAGTTGTATGAACCAATACAGTATTAGAATTATTATCAAACATATTTACATAATAGGTATTTATATCTTCATATTCATCAATACTAGCTTTTTTAAGTTTTAATTTAGATTTGCCACTCCAATAATTCCTTTGCCTATTGCTAAAATTAGGGTCCTTTCCAACAAATACTTCAAAAGTTTTAACTTCAATTCCCTGGTCCCTAAGTGTTTCTTTAAGTTGAATTAAGTTATTATCTATAAGTTGCTTAGCCTGCATATTATCTACTACAGCTTTTGCATGCATTTCACCTTTCTCTAAAGACATCTTTAATATCATCTTACCTAATATTTCCGGCTTTAGCTGTATGTGTACTTCAGAACCATTTTCCTTTAATATAAATTTAGTTTTTTGTGCAACTTCTCTTAATAAATTTTCTACATCACGGGCATTTGATTCATATTGATTAAAATTAAATTTTCCTAATTTATCATCAAAATTATTCCCTTCGGATACATTTTCCACATTATTATTAAGAGTATTATTTAAAAGTTTAAACTCATCAAAGTACTTAGATTTTTCATCATCAATATTGTTTTCAATATTGTTTTCAACATTATTTTCAATATTATTTCCCTCTTTATCATTAATTTTACCAGAATAATCTGCTTCATAAATAATTTCTTCTAAAACTTTATCTTGGTTTATTAAATTGCTTTCACGAGTGGTATTATGAGTATCATTATTTAATTCAATAAAAGTATCTAAATTGTTTGTGTTTAATGCATCAAGTTCACTACCTTTTTCAATAATATCTTTGTCATTCATCAAACTTAATAGTTTTTCAATAGTTTCAATCAATTCTTCATTATCTGTAGTTTCTAAGCTATCTACTAACTCTAATGATAGCTCTTTTATCTTCATTAGTTGGTCATTGCTAATATTATTTAAGTTGCTGTATGTATAGTTTGTAAGTTCGCTGAAAAAATTTGCTAAATTAATTTCTTGATTATCATTTATGCCTTTAACATTAAAATCTTCAATATTAAAATTAGTTAAATTAAGTAAAACTTCCAGCAATTCATTTAAATTGTTTAACAACTCAGAGTTTAACTCTATCGTGTTATCATCATCTAAAAACAATATTTTTTTTGTATCTTTAACGCTATCGTCTACATAATTAGACGTATTTAATTTTAAAAACTTGTTATATTGTTCAATATTACCACTTTCTTTATCATTTCGAGTATAATTTATGTGATAATTATCAGTTTTGCTTTTATATTTTGTTAATATTTTTTTATTGTTTTTAGATGATTTTAAAACATTATTAAATAAATCATTTTTGCTATTTAATTTACTTTTTTTTGATGTTGTACTATTTACTGCACTATTCTTTTTAACGTTATCAATCATATCAACAATATCTAAATAATTATTGTTCAACATTTCACCTCCTTTCCATATTAAATACTTTAATTTAAGGAGTAGCTAATCTTCTTGTAAGATCAGCTGCTTTCCTTGAATCCATATTTGATATAATATCTGATAGTTTTGTTTTATTCATCTTCTTTAAAACATCTTCTATTATAATAGCATCAGAAATTTTATAAATAGGAATTGAATCAATTTCTAATGAACTAACTTGATTATAATTGTACATCATTTTTTCTACAATATTGGCAGCATCCTCTGAATTCATTTTTTCATATAATGCAACTAACTCCTCTATTTTATCATTATAGTTTTGAATATAATTTATAGTTTCATTGATTTTTTCAGTCTTTGACTCTTCTTCATTATTTAATATCTCATATTTTTTCATTGTAGCGAATAATTCTTCTTTAAACTCGTCATTTTCAACATTAACTAATATTTTAGATGCAGTAGCAACATCCAAATTTCTATAAATCTTACTTAATTGATCTATATTATATTTTTCTGTATTTCCAATTTCTTCGACTGATTTAACAGGATCCTTGTATCGATAAATATTGGCAATATTTTTAAGGTTTTCATTTTCAACTTTCATTTCATTTAAAATTCTTGATATACTATACTTTTTATCTTTGTTTAAATTATTTAATATTTCATTTTTTATGTCTTCGTCTAAATAATAAAGTATATCTGCGACTTTATTGTCATCCATTTCAGCTATTATTTTACTCAACTCATCTATATATTTGGGATTATTAGATATTTCATTGTTTATCTCTTTTATAGCAACAACAGTATCTAATTTTTCAAAGCGCTTCACTTCATTTAACAATTCATTCTCTTCTTCAGTTATTATTTCGTCATATAAATTAATGAGTAAATCTCCTTTCAATTCTAAGTCGCTTATTAACTTAACTATTTCTTTTGTTTTATTTATTGAAATAGCACTCATTCTTTTTAAAATATCATCATACAATTTTCTATCTTTCTCTTTTATAATATATAACTTATCCGAAGCAGTTCTTGAATCAAGTTGTAAATAATAGTTTGCTAAAAATTCTTTTTTATTGTCAAGTTCCTTATCCTCATCAATAATCAAAGAATTATTAAAACGAGTACCTAAGGAACCTGGTAAGTTTTTTAAAACGTCATTTGCATTATTCCTAAACGTATCATTATTGAAATATATAAGAGTAACAATGCCAACAGGGACAATTATAAAAGCAATGAAAAATATTAATACTATTTTAAAAATATTACTATTATGTTCTTTATTTTCTTTAATCATACATAAGCCCCCATTATTGCAAACTATTTCTATATGTAACTAATTGATCGTTAATTTTTTCTTCTTCTTTCTTTAATCCATTTAAAAATTCATTGTAGTACTTTCTCTTAAGTTTTTCAAAAATTTTTTTATCTCTACTAGCCTCTACCATATTGATTCTGCTCTTTTCAGCATTGTACTCTGCCTCTTCTAAATTAATTTTTTGGTTCTTTATCAATAAATTAACCTTTTCTAAATAATTGTTATAATTTATCAATACATTAATTTTAGTATTATCATTTATATTGTTTTTTTCTAAACTAATTCTACTTTTTTCAATTAGTAATTTCTTCAGTTTCTCTTCTTCGGTGTTTAATATTTTTTTTGCTTGTCCATATTCCGCTTTCTTTAATTCTTCTATTGTTTTTTTATACCCAAGTACTCTCTCAAACTTAAAATTAAACTTTTCCATCAAATCAACTCCATTCAATCATAGTAATCAATGATCAAATATATGCTGCATCATCTCTAGTGTTTGAGGGAAGCTAAATCTGTCTAAAGTATCTTGAACCAATAATTCATTTATTCTATCAATTAAATTAATAGCCGTATCTATTTTTTTATTGCTTCCTCTTTTGTAAGCACCAATATTAATCAAATCTTCTGATTCTCTATAAGTAGCAATAATATCTTTAATCTTATTAGAAAGATTTATATGTTCTTTACTACAAATATTAGGCATAACTCTACTAACACTTGAAAGTACATCTATTGCGGGATAATGATTATTATTTGCTAACTGCCTAGATAATATAATATGACCATCGAGAATACCTCTTACTGCATCAGTAATTGGTTCATTTAAATCATCACCATCAACTAAAACAGTGTAAAGACCTGTTATAGTTCCAGTTTTTGAAGTCCCTGCCCTTTCTAATAATTTTGGTAAAACCGCAAAAACTGATGGAGTAAAACCTCTAGTTACAGGTGGTTCACCAATAGCAAGACCTATTTCTCTTTGAGCCATTGCAAATCTCGTTATAGAATCCATCATAAGCATCACATCTTTACCTGCATCTCTAAAATATTCTGCAATAGCAGTTGTTATTAAAGCACCTTTCATTCTAATCAAAGCTGGTTGATCTGAAGTAACAACAACTACTACAGATTTTTTAAGTCCTTCTTCTTGTAAATCATTTTCAATAAATTCTCTTACTTCTCTACCTCTTTCTCCTATAAGGCCTATAACATTTATATCTGCTACAGTATTTCTTGCTATCATTCCCATCAAGGTGCTCTTGCCGACTCCACTACCTGCAAATATTCCAATCCTTTGACCCTTCCCACAAGTTAATAATCCGTCTATAGCTTTAATACCTAGTTGTAGAACTTCCGTTATTTTTTTTCTTTCAAGCGGCTTCGGGGGAGTATTAGACACAGGATAACTTTTCGTTGTTCTAATGGGTCCTTTACCATCTATAGGCCTTCCTAGCCCATCTATTACTCTTCCTAAAAGATCCTCTCCAACATTTACCATTAAAGATTTTCCTGTAGCCAATACTGTACTACCTGGTCCTATACCACTCATCTCTCCTAAAGGCATTAATAATATTTTATCATCTTTAAAACCGACTACTTCTGATAATATTGGATCATTTTTTCCAAATGGATAAATATAACATATTTCTCCTATGCTTGCCACTGGTCCACTAGATTCCATTGTAAGTCCAGTAACTCTTGTTATTAATCCAGTATGTCTTATAAATTCATTATCTTTTACAGCTCGGATATATTTTTGCATATCAATTACTTTCATATAAATCACTCACTATTTAAAATATCTAAAATAAGTTCTTTGATTTTTTCAATTTGGTAGTTTACACTGACATCAACGCTTCCTTTTTTACCTTCTATTATACACGAGCCAGGTTCAAGATTATTATCAACCTTAATATCGATTTCATCGACTAGGTTTGACATTGCTAGAATTCTATCTTTTGACATTTCTACATAATCATAATCTTGTTCTGAAACTCTTATTAGTAAACTTTCTCTAGAGTTTAAGCTATTTATACCTTTTGATATTAATGATATTATTACATCTCTATCTTCTTCAATTTTTTTGTTTAATACTTTTTCACATATCGTAAACACTAAGTTGATAATATCTTTTTCAGTATTTGCTAAAATGGCTTCTTTTTCATTAAAATATTTTTTCTTTATATCATTTGCTTCCTTTATCAATTTATCTGCAACTTCTTTGCCTTCATTATATCCTTTATTATAGCCATCTTCATAACCTTTTTCGTAACCTTTTTGTTTATTTTCTTGAAACAACTTTTGGGATTTTTTATATGAATTAGATAATATCACATCTGCTTCTTTACTAGCTTTTTCAATAATTTCAGCATATTCTTTTTTTGCAGAACTGATTATTTTATCATATTCTATTCTTGCTTTTAACAACAAATTTCTTGCAATAATTGTATTCTTATGGACTTCATCCTTATTTATATCAACTTGTTTTACTATCTGCGAAGATTTAATAATACTAGACAACTATTTCATCTCCTCCTCTAGGTGTAACTATTTCACCTTCCTCCTCAAGCTTTCTAATTATATTAACTATGTTTTGTTGAGCTTCTTCAATATCTTTAAGTCTTACAGGACCCATAAATTCCATATCTTCTTTAATCATTTCAACTAATCTCTTTGACATATTAGCAAATATAACTTCTTTAACCTCTTCACTAGCCCCCTTAAGAGCTATAGCCCATTGATTATTATCAATTTCTCTAATAAATCTTTGGATAGATCTATTATCTAATGTAACAATATCTTCAAATACAAACATCCTCTTCCTTATATCTTCGCTTAATTCAGGGTCTTTAGTTTCTAATCCTTCTATAATTACTTTTTCTGTACCTCTATCAACAGAATTCAATATTGAAACAATTGTTTCAATTCCACCTGCTGAAGTAAAATCTTGTGACACAATATTAGAAAACTTATCCTCTAAAACTTTCTCAATCTCTTTAATAACTTCTGGTGATGTTCTGTCCATTGTCGCTATCCTTCTAGCAACATCAATTTGCTTTTCCTGACTTAATTTAGATAATATTTGGGCTGATTGATTAGGTCTTAAATATGCTAATATCAATGCTATTGTTTGAGGATGTTCATTTTGTATATAAGTTAACAATTGATTAGGATCTGTTTTTCTAATAAACTCAAAAGGTCTCACTTGAAGAGATGAAGTAAGTTTATTTATAATGCTTACTGCCTTTTGAGATCCTAAGGCCCTCTCCAGTATATCTTTTGCATAACCGATACCACCTTCAGATATATACTCTTGGGCTAAGCAAAGTTGATAGAAGTCTTCAAGTACTGCTTCTTTTTCTTCTGGTTCAACCATTCTCATGTTTGCAATTTCTAGGGTTAGTTCTTCAATTTCTTCTTCAGTTAAATGTTTGAAAATCTCAGCTGATTTTTCTGGACCTAAAGAAATTAATAGTATTGCAGCTTTTTGTTTCCCAGTTAAAACATGTTTTCTAGCCATTAATAAAACACCTCTATTCTTCATTAAGCCAAGTCCTTAAAAGTTGTGCAACTGCATCAGGTTTTTTGTCTACAAATTTATTAATCTGAGATTTAATCTTAGATTTTTCTGTTTCAAAATCTATTTCTTCTACATCATCATTTTGTTTTTCTTGTTCTTTGAGAAGTTCATTGATATCATATTTATTCTTTCTCTTTCTGTACATTATAACACCAGTTATAGCTGCCACTCCTAAAACAGTAGATAGAATATATAATAAATAGTTAGCATTTTTATTGTCTGTTGTCAATGGTATATCTGACGAAGCATTCAATTCATCATTATTAAAGTCAGCAGAAATAACCTTAACTTGTTTAGTATCCAAGCCAGTAGCAGCATATATTAACTCAGATATTTCTTTTTCTTTTTCTTCAGTTAATTCACCATCTTCAAGTACTTTTTGATTGATTAAAATTGCTACAGTAATTGATTCAATTTGACCCGGTGCCTTTTTTATTTGCTTATTAATTTCATTTAGCTCGTTATTAATAATTTTACTTGCTTTATCGTATCTCGAATTACTATTTTCTAATTGTCCATAGTCAGTAATCTCTTCTGAATTAGTCTCAGTTCCCGGTATGCCCCCCTCCGGCATATTAACCACATGCTCTTCGACTTCCTCCATGCTTCTAATCAAGCCTTCCTCTGAACCTTCAATAGGAGGACTGAATTCTACAACATTCATTATTTCTGAATCAAAGTTTACTTTTACATTAGATCTTACATCAACGTTGCCATATCCAAAAATATTTTCAAGAAATCTTCTTATACTTTCATTTATCTTCATTTGAATTTCATTTTGAATATTTAATTGATCACTCATATCATAAGAACTTGAATCTGCGTCCTCAGTCAATAACTTACCAGTATCGTCTATAATAGATACCATATCAGGGTTCATGCCAACAGAACTCGCAACTAAGTTTTTAATTGCTGTAACTTTTGATGTTGTCAAGTTAGAACCTCTTACTTTCTTAATAAAAACTGATGCAGACATTTGTGAATCATCATCAATGACAAAAGAGGAATTTTCAAAACCATCTTTTATATATACTCTAGCATTTTCAACACCTTCTATTTCCGATATCGTATTAGCAAGTTCATTTTGTAGTGCAATTTTAATCCTTTGTCTTTTATCATAATCAGTCATGGTCCAACTACTGTCATTAAAAGCATCTAAAAAACCATAACCTTCTTTTGGCAGCCCTTCGGACGCCAATTCTATTTTTATCTTATTTTTCATATCAGAAGGAACCATTATTACATTAGCATTATTATCATCACTTTTCCATTTTACACCCATATCATCTAGTTTTTTTGTTATAAGACTAGTATCTTTTAAAGACAAATTATCGTATAACACTGTATATTTTGTTCTAGTTGCAAAAAATATAAAAATTGTTAATGCAGACACGATAAGTAAACAACTTATAATTATTTTTATCTTTTTAGGTCTTTCTAACTCATTCCAAAAATCGTTTAATTGATTTTTCATTCGTTTAAAAGTTTCGACCACCAAACCACCTCATTTCTGCAGCCAATCATTTTATATCTGCATTCTCATTATTTCTTTATATGAATCTATTACCTTATTTCTTACACTTAACACAAGCTGCAAAGAAATCCTTGCTTTTTCAGTTGCAATCATAGCATCATGTAAATTATCTAAATTTCCTGTTGCTAACAAACTACTTAATTTATCAGAATTAACTTGCATTTCATTTACTTTATCTAATGCACTTTTTAGATAATCTTCAAAAGAATAATTAGTTTCTTTATTTATATCATTTTTGCTAAAATGATTATCTAATTTATTAATGCCATAACTATTAATTTCACTCAATCTCATAAACCACACCTACCTTCTACCTATTTCTAACGTTTTTAGAAGCATAGATTTTGTCGTATTTAACGAAGTAATATTAGCTTCGTAACTCCTAGCAGCTGACATCATATCAACCATTTCTTTTAGTATATCTATATTAGGCATTTGAACATAACCATCTTCATCTGCATCTGGATGACCTGGATCATAAACTCTCTTAAAAGGCGATTTATCTTCTACAATTTTACTAACCTCTACGCCTTGAGTATTAACTTTATTATTTGAATACTTTGATAAGTAAGTTGAAAATGGAACTTCTTTTTTTTCTTTAAATAATACCATTTTTCTCCTGTAAGGAGTTCCAGAGCTCGTCCTAGTTGTGTTAGCATTAGCAATATTTTGTGATATTACTTCAATTCTCATTCTTTCAGCAGTTAATCCTGTAGCACTAATATTGATAGCATCAAAAATTCCCATTATTGATTACTCCCTCCATTTATAATAGTACTTAGTCTTTCAAATTCCCACGATATTTGTCTTATCAAAGCATTATACATTATTGCATTTTTTGCTAAATTTGCATTCTCAACATCAATATTTACATTATTACCATCTTTCCTCGTAGAATATCCTTCTAATCTCTTAATCTTAGGTTTTAAATCTTCAATATCATTACTTTTAGAAATATGTTTTAGGTTTGTATTGCGCAGTTGTAATTTTCTGTTGTTAATTTTATCAAAAAGAACATCTTCAAAGCTAACATCAATTTTTTTATAATTCGGTGTATTGGCATTAGCAATATTATTAGTAATAGCTTGATGTCTCAACCAAGTTCCTTCTAAAGCCTTGCTTAAAATTGTTTCATTATAGAATATTTTTTCTAACATAAATATCACCTCAGAATGTTAATAATTATCTAAAGGATTACAAATAAATATTGTAATTTAATTTTTAGTTACAAACTTACATGTACACAATTTCAATACTATAAATTATCACACCTTAAAAAATCAACTTTACTCAAGATTTTTAAACACCTGAGTAAATAAAATTGATTTTCTTTAAAACTTTTTAAGATAAAACTTTGCTGTGTATTCTACATTTTTTACGTAAAAATAATTATTATAAATCAATTATCTTATATATTTTACATCTTTATTTCTACAAATAAGTGTAACTATCGATAATTTATTATAATATATTAAAAATAATTACACATATTTCCTACCACACAATATTTATTTCTACATCTATTTACTTATTCCTCCTTAAAATGATATTTAGTTTCAAATAGTACTAATGTACTATAAAACCTCACAATATTGTAATTTTTTAATACTGACAAATAAATAATATACATTATAGCAATAAATTAAGGCTGATGACTAAGTCATCAGCCTTAATTTATTGCCTTACCTTTTTTAATTCTTCCATCAATTTATCATTTAAAATCCTAATATGCGTACCTTTCATACCTAAAGACCTTGATTCAATAACACCTGCACTTTCAAATTTTCTCAAGGCGTTAACTATAACTGATCTTGTTATTCCAACTCTATCAGCAATTTTACTAGCTACAAGTAATCCTTCATTACCATCTAATTCATTAAATATATGTTCTACAGCTTCTAATTCTGAATATGACAAAGTACCAATTGCCATTTGGACTACAGCTTTTTTTCTTGCTTCTTCTTCAATTTCTTCATTTTTTGACCTCAGTATTTCCATACCAACAATTGTAGCACTGTATTCTGCAAGCACAAGATCATCTTCATCAAAGTCTCTATCAAATCTTGCAATAACTAATGTGCCAAGCCTATTTCCTCCGCTAATAATAGGAATTATTGTAGATACTTTATTAGGATAATCACATTGAGATACTCCATCAAAAACACATTCATCGATACCTTTGAAATTTTCCTTTGTTTCAATTATTGCTAATAATTGGTCATTGTACTTTTTTGGGAATCTACCTTCTTCAACTATCTCACTTTCAATTATACTACATTCAAAATTTTTCGATAAAGCAAATCCTAGTATTCTTCCTTTTCGGCTTGAAATATAAACATTTGCATCTAATATTTCACTTAATTTTTTACTAAGTTCCGGAAAAGAAACTGGTTTAGAACCAGTGCTTTGCAAGGTTTTATTTAATCTCCTAGTTTTTTGTAATAAACTTTCACCCATTATTGTCCTCCTTATCTTCTTAATATGAATTTTGTTGTGTAATTTTCTTCAAATATTGCTTGCCATACATAAAACTTTATAGAAAATATTATGTTTTATCAAAATTATTATATGAGAAATACACATACAATATATGATACATTATTTTTATTAACAAAACAATATTTTAGTAAAAAAGTATATAAATTTTTGTTAATTAATATACTAGCACTAACCATTTGAATAGTATCATAAAATAAGAAAAATATCAACTTAATTTCAGAAAATTCTTGTAAAATATATATTTCTTAATATAAGATATATGAAAAATTCACATAATTATCTTATATTCAAACTTGAAAAATTTCTTAAAATATTTTAATATTGTTGGAAAATTATTCTTTAGATAAGGTTGAAGAATCAACTTTCTTCTTATAACTACATTCCTTATTTAAGCATTGAATAATAGTACCATTTTTATTTTCCTTTTTAACCAATATTCCATTACAAATAGGGCACCTTTCTTCTATAGGTTTATTCCATGACATAAAATTACACTTAGGGTAATTACTACAACCATAAAATTTTCTTCCTCTTTTGCTCATTCGTTCAACAATATCGCCACCACACAAAGGACAAACAACACCAATTTTCTTTATCAAAGGTTTAGTATTTTTACACTCAGGGTAACCAGGACATGCTAAAAACTTTCCATACCTACCATGTTTGATGATCATATTTCTACCGCATTTTTCACACTTTTCATCAGTCACTTCTTCTTTAATATCTATTTTTCCAATTTTTGCTTCTGCATTTTCTAGTACTTTTTTAAAATCATTAAAAAAGTCAGCAATAATATCTTTCCAATATAATTCTCCCTCTTCAATCTTATCAAGCTTACCTTCCATTTCAGCAGTAAATTCTTTATTTATAATATTTGGGAAATACTCCTCGAGTAGTTTTGTCACTATTATTCCTAACTCAGTAGGCTTAAAATATTTATTTTGTAATGTCACATATTTTCTACTCAATATTGTACTTATTGTTGGAGAATACGTACTAGGTCGACCTATGCCTAACTCTTCTAATGTTTTCACTAAAGAAGCTTCAGTATATCTTGGAGGAGGTTGAGTAAAATGTTGTTGTGGCTCAATTTTTAATAAATCAAGCTTTTCTCCTTTTTTTAACTCAGGGATATCAATACTTTTGTCCTCATCTGAAATATTATATAATTTTAAAAATCCATCAAAACATAATTTAGAACCAGAAACTTTAAAAATATAACTTCCGCATTTTATTTTAACAGATAATGTATCGTATATTGCAGGTTTCATCTGACTAGCTACAAATCTTTCCCAAATTAATTTATACAATTTATATTGTGAATCATTCAAAGAATTTTTAATTGACTCTGGAGTTCTAAATACTGAAGTTGGTCGTATTGCTTCATGGGCATCTTGAATATCTTTCTTTTTATTTACTTTAAATTCTCTACCTCCAGTAGAATATTTTTCTCCATATTCTTTTTTAATAAAATCATCTGAATATTGTATAGCTTCTTTAGAAATTCTAATAGAATCACTTCTCATATATGTTATAAGCCCAACAGCACCTTCTCCTTTTATGTCTACTCCCTCATATAATTTTTGAGCAATCATCATGGTTTTTTTTGTGGAAAATCCTAACCTCTTAGAAGCATCTTGCTGTAAACTACTAGTAGTATATGGGGGATAAGGATTTCGTTTTTTTTGGCCTTTCTTTACTTCATCAACAATAAATTCATTTTTATTAAAATTAGCTATAATCTCTTTTAATTGCAAATTATTCTTAATATCTACTTTTTTAATCTTACCTTTAGATTCTATACCATAAAAATTAGCTTTAAAGTTAAAATCTTTTTTTGAAAGTAAGACTTCTATAGTCCAATATTCCTGTGGTATAAAATTTTCAATTTCTTTTTCTCTATCACATATTAGTTTAGTTGCAACCGATTGAACTCTACCTGCACTTAATCCCTTCCTAACTTTTCTCCACAATAAAGGGCTAATTTTATAACCTACAAGTCTATCTAATGCTCTTCTTGCCTGTTGGGCATCTACTAGATTCATATTAATCATTCTTGGCTTCTTTATTGCATTTTTTATAGCTTGCTCTGTTATTTCATTAAATTCAATTCTATTTTTCTCATTTTGATCTAATCCCAATACATAAGCTAAGTGCCATGATATTGCTTCACCTTCCCTATCAGGGTCAGTAGCTAAATACACATTATCTGCTTTTTTAGCTTCATTTTTTAACTCCTTTAAAACAGGCCCTTTACCTCTAATAGTTATATACTTAGGGCTAAAATCATTATCAATGTCAATCCCTAATTTGCTTTTGGGCAAATCTCTAATGTGTCCTAAAGAAGCAGCAACCTTATAATTTCTTCCTAAGAATTTTGCAATAGTTTTTGCTTTTGCTGGTGATTCAACAATAACTAGATTTTTTTTCAAGAAGTACACCTCCAACTTAAAACATATAACAATCCCTTAATCTATTCAATGTTATTTAATTTAAAAACATAAGTGAACACTAAATTAAAACTAATTTAACTTAATGATTAGTTAATCATAAATATTTTTCCTGGTAATTGTTTAATTATGCCTTTCATTTCTAGTATAGTCAAAATACTGCTCACTGTTGATATATCTATACCTGTTTTATATGATATCATATCACAATGTATTGGTTTTTCAATAATGCATTCTAATATTTTTATTTCTTGATCACTCAAATCATCATAATTTATATGATTAGATTTTTTCATTCTAGTTATACCACGTAATTCTGATATTTCTTCTAAAATGCAATCGATATCCATCAATATTTTAGCCCCATCTCTAATTAACATATTTGTTCCTTTGCTATAGGTGCTATTTATGTTTCCAGGAAGAGCAAATACATCCTTCCCTTGTTCTAGTGCGTGCGATGCAGTTATTAAAGAACCACTTTTTTCTCCTGCTTCAATTACCACAGTTCCTAAGGATAATCCACTAATAATGCGATTTCTTTGAGGAAAATTTTGAGGCAAAGGCTTAGTATTAAGTGGAAATTCTGAAATAACAGCTCCTTTTTCAATAATTTTTTCATATAAAATACGGTTTGATGAAGGGTATATTACATTAAGTCCACTACCTAATACTGCAATTGTTTGACCATTTTCTTCAAGAGCACCAATATGAGCCACAGTATCTATTCCTTTTGCCATACCACTTACAATTGTAATACCCAATCTCGAAAGCTCTTTCGCAAATTTTTCTGCAGCCCATCTTCCATATGACGTTGCTTTTCTAGAACCAACTATGGCAATAGATAATAATTTATTAAACTCAATATTACCTTTTACATATAATACTTTTGGATAATTGTAAATATTTTTTAACATTTGTGGATACTCTTTGTCAACAATAGTAATTACTTTAACATTATTTTTTTTAATTGTATGCTTTAATTTGTCAAAATAGTCTAAATTTTTACATTTGATAATTTCATGTTTTATTTTATTACTAATAAACGGTATTCTAAAAATCTCATTTTTAGACGCTTCCCAAATATTAGATATATTTTTAAAATATACTTCAAGTTTGTCTATGGTAATATTGCCAATACCCCTAATACTATTTAACCAAATATATGTATCTCTTTTATTCATACAACTATCCACCCTTTGATTAAACTATTTAATTATATATCTTCCTCAAATATTTATTACATATAAAACAATAGGAGGTACTCACCTCCTATTTTAACACATTTACATATTATGTCAATCGTTTAGAGTTATAAAATAAATATTTATTCCATTTATAGTAACTAAAAAATATATTATCTCCAAAATTTTCTATCTAAATTTCTATATTGTATAGCTTCAGCTATATGGTCATATTGTATAAGATCTTTTCCATCAAGATCAGCAATAGTTCTTGCAACCTTAAGTATCCTGTTATAAGCTCTTGCACTAAAACCTAATTTATTAAATGCAGATTCTAAAAGTTGCTTTCCTTTATCATCTACTTTGCAATATTTTTGTATCAATTTAGCACTCAGTTGCGAATTAGAAAAAATATTTTCCTTTTTATATCTCTCATTCTGTATTTCTCTAGCCATATTGACTCTTTCTCGGATAGTTGATGAAGACTCTTCTTTATAATCAGTACTATTTAAATCTTCATATTTCACAGGTGATACTTCTATATGTAAATCAATCCTATCTAATAGGGGACCACTTACTTTGTTAAGATACCGTTCAATACTTGCTTGGCTACATGTGCATTCATGAATAGGATCACCATAATATCCACACGGACAAGGGTTCATACTTGCTACTAACATAAACCTTGCTGGATATGTTATCGAAGCATTTACTCGTGATATCGTTACTTTTCCATCTTCCATAGGTTGTCTCAATACTTCTAGTACTTTTTTTTGAAACTCAGGAATTTCGTCTAAAAAAAGTACCCCGTAATGTGCCAATGAAACTTCTCCCGGTTTAGGTATTCTTCCACCACCTATCAAAGAAGTGGCTGAAACCGTATGATGTGGAGATCTAAAAGGTCTTTTATTTATTAAAGAATTACCGCCTAGCAAACCAGAAACGCTATAAATTTTAGTTATTTCAAGGGATTCTTCAAATGTTAATTGTGGTAATATAGATGGTAATCGTCTTGCTATCATAGTTTTACCTGAACCAGGTGGCCCAATCATCAGTATATTATGTAGTCCTGAAGCAGCTACTTCCATAGCCCTTTTTAATGATTTTTGTCCTTTTATATCCTTAAAATCTTCATTATATTCATTTTCACAATATAATTTGTTGCTTATATTCACCTTATACGGTAATATTTCGTATAGACCATTTAAATACAACACTAAATCATGTAAATTTTTTACAGGTATAACATCTATTCCATCAACTACACTACATTCATCTTTATTGCTAAATGGCAATATGACTTTTTTAATACCATTTTCTCTAAGCGAAATAACAAGAGGTAAAGCACCATCTATTTTATTTAGATTACCATCTAACGAAAGTTCGCCCAAAAATGCATATTCTTCAAAATCATTATTTTTTATAATATTTGTAGCTATAAGTATCCCTACAGCAATAGATAAATCAAGTTGGGACCCTTCCTTTCTTAAATTAGCTGGAGCTAAATTTATAGTAATACGATTTAAAGGAAAGTCAAAACCACTATTTTTTATACTAGCTCGAACTCTTTCTTTAGATTCTTTTATAGATGTATCAGCCAAACCAACAATAGTAAATCCTGGAAGCCCTCTTGAAATGTCTGTTTCAACAAATATTATATGGCCCTCTAACCCTTGTAAAACACATGTTTTAACCTTCGATAGCATAAACATCCATCCTTTAACTTTTATTATTTAAAGGGTCCCAAAAATTTAAATTATTGTATTCATAGGGCCCCTTTTATGCTATTTCTTCAAAAGTTTTGATGTATTTATCAGCTATCTTTATTATTTCAGATTTATATTTTAAAGAACTATCATCAGATACAGCATATACTTTCATGCCAGCTCTTTTTGCAGCTAAAACACCTGCATATGTATCTTCAAAAACCAAGCATTTAGCTGGTTCAACATTTAAATCCTTCGCTACTTGAATGAAAATATCTGGACTAGGTTTACCATTTTGAACTTCACATGATGTCCTTATAGTATCAAAAAACTTAAGAATATCATGTTTCTTTAAAACTTCAATAGCAAGTTCTTTAGAATTACTAGTTCCAATACCCAGTTTTTTCTTAAGACTTTTTAAATTAAATATAAAATCTAGTACTCCCTTTTTTAAAGGAATACTATATTTGTAATAGTCAATTGTCATTAATCTCCACTGATTCATAATATCTTCAATTGGTTCAGGTAAATTAAATCGTTTTTTAAAATATTGTGCAGTTTCTTTAAAACTCATTCCTTCTACTGTTTTTTGCAAATCAGGTGGCATATCTAGACCTCTACTTTTCAAAAAATCAATATCTACTTTTTCCCAAACCCACATAGAATCCACTAAAGTACCATCTAAATCAAATATTATAGCTTCAAAACTACTAAGCATATATTGCCTCCATTCTCAACTTCATCATAATTAAAACCATATGATTTTACTGTTTTTATAGTATATTCCAATCCCTAATCTAATTATTTTCATGGTAACTTAAAATCACTCACAATACTTAATATATTAAAATTACCTGGGTAATAGTCATAAAGCGACAATTATTCAAATAAAACAAAATACCTTACAATAATATAATAATATATGACAAAATAACATAACCTTATACCCAAAATGCATTTTTTATATGTTTAATTTTAAAAGGTTTATTTAAATATACTTCAATAATATCAAATCTAAATTGTATTTCTTTAAGCATTTTAAATTTAATGTAAGCTAAAGCAGTATTAATTATTTTTTTTCTTTTTCTATTGTCGACAGCTTCATAGGGAAATCCAAATTTATTGCTTGTCCTAGCTTTAACTTCGATAAAAATTATTATATCATCTTTTTCAGCAATTATATCAATCTCACCTAATTTATTTTTATAATTTTTTTCTAAAATATTATAGTTATTTTTTTTTAAATAATTAACAGCTACCTTTTCTCCTAACATGCCTCTTTCTTTATTGTTCATCACATATCCCCTGCTTTTTCATCTAAATCATAAACAAAGGCTAATATTTCAGCTACAGCAAAATACAACTCTTCTGGAATTTCCTTTCCAATATCTATATTTATTAAATCATTTGCTAATTTATCATCCTTATACATCTTAATATTTTCTTCTTTAGCTTTACTTATTATTTTTTTTGCTATTGCACCTCTACCACTAGCTATTACTTTAGGCGCTAAATCAATATTTTCATATTTCAAAGCAACAGCAATCTTATTTTCATTTTTATTTTCCATAATATTACACCCTTATATCAAATAAATAATTAAAACTATTATTATTAACAAGTAATTCAATAGGATTCCTATTATTACTACTATTATAACATATAACAATATTATCAAAACCATTATCATTAAGAACCTGCTTCAATTTGTACTCTTCTTTTTTAAATAAATCTATATATTTATCCTTTATTTTAAAATCGATACTTATATTATTTCTTTTCATCTCACATACTATTTTTACTAATTCTAATCTTTTAGTTTTAAGATTTATAAAAACTTTAAAATTTTTGTCCTTATTTATTCTACTTTTCTTTAAAAAAAACATATTTTCTTTAAAATTATACTTATCTATCTTAAAAGGAATATAATAAAATCCATAAATACTATTAATTCCTCTTAAAAAATTTAATTTATTGTATATCTCTCTAATTTTTTTCTGAATTTCTTTCGAATTAAATTCTTTTATTGCTAAACTATCTAAACTCTTTATATTTTCTTTTATATTATCCAAATATTTTTCCAGATTCTCCTTACTAAAATTATTTTTCTTACTAAGATTGTTAATATTAATGCATAGTCTATTATTAAATTTATTAAATACTTTCAGTACATTTCTATATTTATTTTTATTATCCTTTAATAACAAAAATTCTAATTCATTAAAGTCTTCCTCTAATATATTTTCACCATTTAAAATCTTAAATAGGTAATATATGTTATTTAGAGAAACTTTTACATTGCTTTTTAATAAAAATATAATTCCTTTAATAAGATCTTGAAAAGAATTTCTATTAATAGCTTCATTTATCATCTTTTTTAGATATGATACTTTAACTACATTATATTTATCCGTATCAACATAATTTGTAGGTTTATTTTCAATATCTAACTTATCAAAATTAAAGTTATTATCATTATACTTATCAATAATCAAATTTGATATATCCTCATCTAATACTTCTATTCCAGGTTTTATTGAATATACTTTTAAGTTATCATCACTGTTCAATAATTTAACTAATTTTTCATATGTTTTAATACTATATACAACGTTTTTTTTATCAATAGGCAACATAAAGTTAATTAATTCTTTTACCACTTCTGCTCTATATTTGCTAGGTTCAATGCCATTCATTTTGAGTAATTCTTTAATACTGTAATCTAAATATTTGTTTTGTCCTTTTTCATTATCTAATATTGATAATATTATTTTATTGTCATAAATAGATTTTACTTGAAAATAAATTTCTTCATTTTTTTTACTAGTTAATAAAGTATCTGTCTTACAACTTATTATTTGTCCATTTTCGGTAACTAATGTAACAAACTCGCCCTTAATTTCAGTAATTTTCCCTTTAAAAATTTTTCCAACTTGATATAAATTATTTAAAAAAAATATAGTTTCTTCCTTATTTATTATATTAGCATTAACTATCTTCATAAAAATCCTCCAAGAAATTAATTTGCTTTTCCTGAGGCAAGATTTTACTTAAAAATGATTTCCTATGTATTGGAGATGGTCCATTTTTTTTAATAGCTAATATATGCTCTTTAGTACCATAACCTTTATTTTTTTCTAAAGAATAACCTTTATAAACTAATGACCATTCTTTACATTTTCTATCTCTGTATACTTTAGCTATAATTGAAGCAGCAGCAATTCCGTGACACTTTTCATCTCCTTTTATGATATTTTTTTGGGGTAAATCTATGTTAATTTTTTCTGCATCGATAAGAACAAAATCTGGTACTAACTTATTGCCTTGTTTATCCTTTATGTTATCTATAGCTTTTTTCATAGCCAAATGAGTTGCATTTTTTATATTAATTTCATCTATAACCTTATTATTAACACATCCTATCCCAATAGCTATAGCCTTTGACACAATAATATTATATAACTCTTCTCTTTTTTTAGGTGTTAGCTTTTTTGAATCCTTTACCCCATTAATTAGTAATCCTTTAGGCATAATTATTGCACATGCAACTACATCACCAGCTAAACATCCTCTCCCAACTTCATCTATACATGCAATATGGTTATATCCTTCTTGCCATATTTCACTTTCTATACTTAGCATATTTATTCCCCCATTAATCAGAAAAATCAGGTAATTCGAGGGTAATTCTACCAATCTTACCTTTCCTAAATTCATCTAAAATTATTTTACTTATTCTCTTATAGTCTATTTCTTTTCCCTTAAGAATACACCCCCTTTTTATAGCAATACTTTCAAGTATACTTAAGGCGTTACTTTTACAAATTTCAATACCATAACGCTCTATTAAAAGTTTAGGTGAAATTTCTACTAATCTTTCTATCAACTTTAATGAAAGAGTTTCGATATCAATTATTTCATCTTTTATCGCACCTGTAAAAGCTAAGTTTAACCCTATTTTTTCATCTTGAAATTTAGGCCATAATACACCAGGAGTATCTAATAGTTCAAAATTCCCTTTTGTTTTAATCCATTGGTTTCCTTTAGTAATACCAGGCTTGTTTCCAACTTTAGCACTTTTTTTATTTACTAAAGAATTTATAAGAGTAGATTTGCCTACATTTGGTATTCCTACAATCATTGCTCTTATAGGTTTGTTTTTTATACCCTTTTTTTCTAATATTCTCCTTTTGCCCTTTGTAATATCATTTGTCAATCTAATTAAGTTTTCTATGCCTTTATCATGATTTTTAGTTGCATTAAGAAAAACAACTTTAATATTCTTTTTAATATAATACTCTTTCCATTTTTTATTTGCTATTTCATTACTTAAATCACACTTATTCATTACAATAATTCTTGGTTTATTTAAAACAATATTGTCAATTTCAGGATTTTTACTACTTATTGGTATCCTGGAATCTAATATTTCAAAAACAATATCGACCAAATTTAAATTCTTTTTAAGTAGATCTATAGTTTTTTTCATATGACCAGGAAACCAATTAATATTTATATTTCCGTTATTATCCATTTTTTCACTCCTTTTTATACTATATTAACTTATTTTAATGATTACATTAAATGTATTAAATATTACTTTATTAGTATAACATAGTTTTTTATTTTGATAATAATATCATTTATGATAATATTCATTATGATATTATAATGTAAAATTAAACTAATACTTTTATAAGAACATAAAAACTAAATTTTAAAAAATTTATTCTTTAAATTAAATAATGAGACTTTAAAAGTCTCATTATTTATCATTAATAATTCATTTTTTCCTTTACTTTAGCAGCTTTTCCTGTCCTACTTCTTAAATAATTAAGTCTTGCTCTTCTAACCTTACCTTTCCTAGTTACTACTAATTTTTCAATCCTTGGTGAATGAAGTGAAAATGTTCTTTCAACTCCTACTCCGTAGGATATTCTTCGTACTGTAAAAGTTTCTCTAATTCCTCCACCTTGTCTTTTAAGTACTATTCCTTCAAAAACTTGAATTCTCTCTCTATTTCCTTCTTTTATTCTATAATGTACTTGAACAGTATCCCCTACATTAAAACTTGGTACATTCTCTTTTAATTGTTCTTGCTCTATCATTTTTATAACATCCATTTATTAAACCTCCCCTCTTCCTAGACGTTCATGTAATATAACAGAGGACCGTCCGTAATGCACAATGCAAGTGACATTATATCATAATTAAGTTAAATTTACAACTTGAGGAAATTGCATAATTTTAAATTGTTGATTTTTCTAAATTTCACTGAACGCAAAAAGGAGTTTCACCCCTAAATGTCGAATATATTAAGTAGACAAACTCAATACCCGAAAGGAGTGAAACTTCTTAAATGTATATTCGACAAATGAGCTTGATTTCCTTTGAGGAAATTATGGAATTTCAACAAGAAACTAAATTAGAGATGATTTTATCTCAGATTGACATTTCTAATTTAGCTTGCAAACTAAGAAAATCTCATAATTCTAAAGGCCCGAAGGGCTATGATCCTGAAACTTTAATTTATGCTTTGATTGCTATGCAAGTAGAAAAAATTCAAACTATAAAAGATTTAGTTCTTAATCTTAAGCAAAATCCTGTTTTAAGATATTGTTGTGGTTTTGGTGTCCTTGGCAAAGTACCATCTGAATCAACTTTTAGCAGATTCTTAGATAAATTAACTCAAACAGATGAACTTGAGCAATTGTTCCATTCTTTAGTTGTTAAAGCAAAAGAACTTAATATAATTGATGGAGAACATATCTCTATTGATTCAACAAAATTAAGTTCTTATGAATCTGCTAAGCGTAAAAAATATATCGTAGATGATGACTATAACCCTAACTGGGGGATAAAAAAAGATACTAATGGTAACACCGTAAAATGGTTTGGTTGGAAGCTTCATATATTATGTGATTCTAAAAGTGAACTACCATTAGATATTTTATTAACCCCAGCAAGCACTTATGATGGCACTGTAGCTATACCTTTAATAAAGCAATTTTTTAATAATTATAAAGATATTTTTAAGCCTAAATATTATGCTATGGATTCTGGATATGACTTTGAGTATGTTTATAAAGATATAATAAACGAATTTAATGGTATTCCAATAATAGCTTACAATCCTAGACGAAGCTATGCTCCACCTGCTGGATTAGATGAAGATTTTAATCCTATCTGCTCCGCAGGATATAAACTAGTGTATTGGGGCAAAGATGGTAGTTATCTTAAATTTCGTTGTCCTCATGTTTTAGGTAAGTGTAATTGCCCTCATGGAATGAATTGGTGTTCTTCTTCTACCTACGGATATACTTTTAAAGTCAATTATAAGGAAAATCCAAGGCATTATGGATATCCTTTAAGATCTTCTACTAGTTGGAAAAAGTTATATGATAAAAGGACATCAGTTGAAAGATGTAATAGTAGACTTAAAGAATATCTGAATTTAGATAACATAAGGTCTAAAGGTATTAAAAAAGCCAAGGTTCACTCATTATTAAATTGCATAGCACTTATAGCTGGAACAATATCGTTAAACTCAAGTAAAACTGTTAATAAAGCTGCCTAACGGCATAAAATTATATTTATTTAGGAGGTTCTTTGCATTATTCAAAAATAAATATCAAAAATATCAAATTTAAAATCTCATTTTCAATAAGCTATCGCTCTATGCTCTTTTTTTCTACTATAAAAAAGATGAATTATGCAATTTCCTCACTTAATTATGACTTTTGATACTGTCAAGTAAAAGTTGGCAAAATTATTATTTTTAAATTTAATCATCCAATTTTGCTGTTTTAATTATGTTTTTATGCCCGATAGGGCAAGAGTATTCTATTTATACTTTCTACAATTTTAAAAATAAATTTACATATACTTTACAATGATTTCAAAATTGTTATTCTATAATACTAGACTTATGATTATAGAATAACAATAAGTCTGAGAGCCCTATTTTTAGGTCTAATTCTATTTATTCATCAGTATTAATGCTCTATTATGTTGTATTTTTTTAGGCTTATATTAGAGCATAGGTATCGTATGTTAGCTTATTCTTTTAAGTTATATAATATATTAGATATTAAAAACTTAGGTTCATTTGACTTGCACATTTGCAACCTAACATGTCCTTTATGGCTTTTCTTCCGTTAGTTACTGAACATTGACTAAATGGCATGCTTGCTCTTTTGTGTTTGTATATCTTGCTTTTCTTTGGCTTTTTATTTACTTCTGCTGCTGTTAATCCTACTTTTTCTATTATTTCTTCAAGCTTTTCTTCTTTTATTTCTTTGTTCAGTAGTGATTTTATTGTTGTTGCTAATTCTTTGCTTGCTTTTTCTGCTAGTATCTTGGCTAAGTTACTGGCTCCTTGTATTGACCAACTTGTTTTATTCCCTTTCATCCTTTGTGCTAATATATCACATATGCTATGTTCCATTGTTCCTAGATTTCTATATTTAATTCCTTCTGGTGGTTGCGGCATATTTATGTCTGGGCGAAGTTTGTAGAGCACTATCCCTTCTTTGTTGTTTACTAGGTAATTATATAGTGCCTGTAATTTCTTCATTTTCTTTTGATTATCATTGTTTTCTATCATTAGTTTTGTTATCATTTCTAATCCTTCTTCTATGTTACCATTGCTTAGTTTCTTTATTATTTCTTTTGCCTTTTTCTTATCTTCTATGTTCTTAAGTACTGCTTGATTTCTATGAAATGGATCTAATTGAAAGTGTGAATTGTCTTCTTTTATAACTTCTTTTATCCAGTTTGCTCCATCTCCATTTACTATTTTTGTTTCTATTTCGTCAGTATTATATTGTTTCGCTATTTTGGCTTGTCTTAGTTTTCTAAATTCTTTACTACTTCCAAAGCTTGCATATGCTTTTTTGTTCTTTAGTACATATCTATCTTTTTTCTCATGCTTCTTCTCCCAGCCTTCATAAAAAATTCCTAATTTTAGTTCTTTTTTCTCTTTTCCCTTAGTCTTTTTATCTTTACCTTGGATATTTATCCACACTCCATCCATTTCTTCAAACAATATTTTTGTTTCTTTTTTGCCTTGTAATTTTTCTTCGTTGTTTAATTTTATTTCGTGTTTTTCTTTTTGTTTTAGTTGTTCTCCTAAGTTTTGTATTATGTTCCAAGCTGCTGAATGACTTATACTTTGGTTTGTCATTTCTGTTATTTTATTTGCTGTTTTTCTATATGATTCATCTGTTGCTAGATCTACTATTTTTTCTACTAGATTTGTAGATATATGTCCTATGGTTTCCATTTTTAAGTATTCATCTAAAAGGCATTTGTAACCTCTTTTACCCTCTTGTGTAGTATATTGATATATTCTACGTTTATATTCAATTTCGCCCATTATTGTTTTTATGGTAGTTTTCTTTAATCCTTTATTTCTATATTCTTCTTTATCTCTTTCTTTCATTAATTTATTATCTAATTTTTCTAATAGCTCTACGAGCATTTCACATGCCTGTCGGCATACAAGCTTATATATAATTTTCTCTAAGTTCTTGAAATTAATTTCTTTTTCATCTAAACTTATATTATACATGTAATCATCCCTTTTATAGTTTTCTTATTAATTACTATTATATTGGATGATTCATATATGTTAAAGGTGCTTTCGGGCATCTTTTTCATTTTTGTTGTTTTTGCCTACTAAAATTATACTCTAAGATGACTTTTTTCTGAAGAAATAATTTTATTTAATATTTCTTGCTCTTCTTTTGTTAGTTTTCTATTATTAAGTAAATCTTTTCTATTTTCATAAGTGATTTTAATTGCTTGATATTTTCGCCATTTTTCTATTTCTTTGTGATTGCCAGATAGCAAAATATCTGGAACTGATAAATTATTAAATTCTCTAGGTCTTGTATATTGAGGATATTCTAACAATCCATTATAAAGAGATTCATCTTCATAAGAATCTTTACTTGATAATACGCCTGGAATTAATCTAACTACTGCATCTACTATCACCATCGCAGCTATTTCACCACCTGTTAAAACATAATCGCCTATAGATATCTCCTCATCTATATAGTTCTCAACAATTCTATTATCTATACCTTCATAGTGGCCACATAGCAATACTAAATGGCTTTCCTTTGAAAGTTTTTTAGCCATTTGTTGATTGAATACTTTTCCCTTAGGTGATAAATATATTATCTTAGATTTTTTAGTTTTAACGCTGTTTATTGCTCTATATATTGGCTCTACTTTCATTATCATTCCAGGACCACCACCATAAGGATAGTCATCGACTCTATTGTGTTTATCTTGAGAAAAATTTCTAATATTAATACAGTTAATATTCACTAGATCATTTTTTACTGCATTTCCTATTATGCTTTCAGAAAATATTGGTGTGAAAAAATTTGGAAACAAAGTTAATATATCAATTTTCATCATATCATTCCTTCAATAGGATTAATAATCATAATGTTTTCATCTAAATTAATTTCCTCAACAAATTCTTTAACAGCAGGAATATAGCATTCTTTACCATTAGCATTTTTAACAACATATACGTCATTACCACCTGGCTGTAATACATCAATAATTTTCCCAATTAGATTATGCTTTTTATCGTAAACATTAAGACCTATTATTTGATAAATAAAATAACTGTTTTCAGGCAATTTTAACGAATCCTTAGCATCTATCAAAATAAATTTATTTTTATACTTTATCACATCATTAATACTATCATACCCATAAAATTTAACCATAACAAGTCCTTTATTGTACCAAACCTTCTCTATTTTTAATTCTTCATCTTCGACATAAACTGTATCCAAATTATCATACCTTTTAGGGTCATCAGTCAGAGGTATGACTTTAAGAAAACCACGTAATCCATGAGTATTAATTATTTTTCCAACTTGGACATACTCAGTCATATCGATACCATCCCACCATCCATTCTTTATATTTCTACATATTAAAATAGGGGGCTACACCCCCATTGTAATAATTATTTACATAATATAATTATGGTTAATTAATTATTGGATTATTTCTACAACCACTCTCTTATTTTCTTTTATAGCTGCAGCCTTAACAACAGTCCTTATAGCTTTAGCTATTCTTCCTTGTTTTCCAATAATTTTTCCCATATCATCAGAA
Organism: Brassicibacter thermophilus; assembly: GCF_055378355.1. Lineage (NCBI taxonomy): Bacteria > Bacillati > Bacillota > Tissierellia > Tissierellales > Thermohalobacteraceae > Brassicibacter > Brassicibacter thermophilus. The sequence continues at coordinate 1,885,233 of NZ_AP042446.1, forward strand.
GCTACTTTCAGTTCAATTATAACTGACTGAGTTCCCTCTACCTCATTTACTACAACTTCTTCAGGTTTATCCACAAGAGCTTTAGCAATAATTTCCACCAATTCACCCACTAAGTTCACCCCCTTAGAAGCTTCTATTCAGCTTTTTTAGCTTCTTCAAGTTTATCATATACACCATTTTCCTTAAATAATTTGTTTACTGTATCAGTAGGTTTTGCTCCATTATTAAGCCATTTTACAGCTTTTTCATCATCTATCTTTATTTCTTTAGGTTCTGAAACAGGATTATAATATCCTAACTCTTCAATAAACCTTCCATCTCTTGGAGAACGAGAATCAGCAACTACAATTCTATAAAAAGGTTTTTTCTTTGCTCCCATCCTCTTTAATCTAATCTTAACAGCCATTTTTTCACCTCCTTTAAAATAACACAATCAAATATCTATTATCTATTTGAAAAACGGGAGTTTAAGTTTTCCCTTTTTTCTCATGGTTTTCTCCATACCAGAAAATCGTTTAAACATTTTCTTAGTTTCTTTATACTGTTTAATCAGTTTATTCACATCCTGAACCTTAGTCCCACTGCCCAGAGCAATTCTCTTTCTTCTACTACTATCAATTATAGAAGGATTTTGACGTTCTTCTTTAGTCATAGATTTTATTATTGCTTCAATACGAACAAGCTCTTTTTCATCAACATTTAGCCCTTTCAGTTGCTTTGAATTTACTCCTGGAATCATTTCTAGCAATTCATCTAAAGGTCCAAGATTCTTTACTTGTTCAAGCTGATCTAAAAAGTCATCAAATGTAAACTGCTGGCTTCTTAACTTTTTCTCCATTTCCATAGCTTTTTTTAAATCCAAATTTGATTGAGCTTTTTCTATAAGGCTTAATACATCACCCATACCTAAAATTCTTGAAGCCATTCTATCAGGATAAAAAACTTCTAATTGGTCTAATTTTTCACCCATACCAACAAACTTGATTGGTTTTTGTGTTACTGCACTAATTGACAGAGCAGCACCTCCCCTTGCATCACCATCAAGTTTAGTCAATATTACACCAGTTATCCCTAATCTTTTGTTAAATGTATCTGCTACAGTAACAGCATCCTGACCAGTCATAGAGTCAACAACTAATAATATTTCTGAAGGCTTAACATTATTTTTAATATTTTCAAGTTCCTGCATCAAATTATCATCAACATGAAGTCGACCAGCAGTATCAATAATAACCACATCATTTCCATTCTTCTTAGCATATTCTACTGAAGCCATAGCAATATTTACTGGGTCATTTTTATTTCCCATTGAAAACACTTCGGCCCCAATTTTTTCGCCAACTACTTGTAGTTGTTTAATAGCAGCTGGCCTATATACGTCACAAGCTACTAATAAAGGTTTTTTCCCTTTTTTTATTAGTAAACCACCAAGCTTTGCAGATGTAGTAGTTTTACCAGCACCTTGCAATCCACACATCATTATAACAGATGGAGGTGTCGAAGCAAATTCTATTTTACTTTCCTTTTCCCCCATCAATTTAGTTAGCTCTTCATTAACAATTTTAATTACATGCTGTCCAGGAGTAAGGCTTTCCATTACTTCAGCTCCAACAGCTCTTTCTTTTACATTATTAATAAACTTTTTTACTACTTTAAAATTGACATCAGCTTCTAATAAAGCAAGCTTCACTTCTCTCATTGCAGTATTTACATCTTTTTCAGTCAATTTTCCTTTATTTTTAAGCTTTTTTAGGGCTCCTTGCAACTTATCAGCTAAGCTCTCAAAAATCATTCTTTAACCTCCTGATTAATATCCAATATGCTCAATGCAATTTTCTCAATATTTTCTGCATATTTATATATCCTTTTTGAATCACATATATCCGCTTCTTGTTTTATTTTTCTAGTGTATTTTAATATTTCTTCAATTTTTTTATTCCAAGTTCTAAATCTTTTTATTAATCCAAGCGTTTCCTCGTATTTATATAGCTTTAATTCTGACCTTTTTAATATGTCATATACACCTTGTCTGCTAATATTAAGTTGCTCACCTATTTCGCTTAATGATAAGTCATAAATATAATATAATTCAATAACAGTATTTTGATTTTTACTTAAAAGGTTACCATAGAAATCATATAATAGACCTATTTCCACCATTTTGTCAAACATCATGAATCACCAAGATAGTGTAAAGTTTTTTACTTGACAGGAGTATTTTATAATAAAACTATACATCTGTCAACTATTTTAAAGTATTAAAACACTTTTTGATAGATTAATTTATTCAGAAAATAAAGCTTCAGCAAAGCTTACTGGATCAAAATCTTGTAAATCATCAACAGTTTCACCAACCCCTACAAGCTTTACAGGAACATTCAATTCGGACTGAACAGCAAGAACTACACCGCCCTTTGCTGTCCCATCAAGTTTAGTTAAAACAATTCCAGTTATATTACATGCTTCCTTAAACGTTTTAGCTTGAATAACAGCATTTTGTCCTGTAGTAGCATCTACAACTAACAAAATTTCCTTAGTTGCATTAGGATATTCTTTGTCAACTACTCTAAAAATTTTATTAAGTTCATTCATTAAATTCTTTTTATTATGCAACCTGCCAGCAGTATCACATATCAAAACATCTATATTTCGTGCTTTAGCAGCCTGTATTCCATCAAAAATTACTGCAGCAGGATCTGAACCTTCTTGATGTGAGATTACATCTACATTAGCTCTATTCCCCCACTCTTCTAATTGTTCAATTGCTGCTGCTCTAAATGTATCTCCAGCAGTTATTAAAACTTTTTTACCTTCTTTTTTTAATCTATATGCTAATTTACCTATTGTCGTAGTTTTTCCAACACCATTTACTCCTACAACTAATATTATTGATGGCGTTGGTTCAATATTTAATTTATTTTCACTCTTTACATCACAAAGTATTTTTATTAACTCTTCCTTAAGTGCTTTTTTAATATTATCCACTTCATTAATCTTTTCTGCTCTAACTCTATCCTTTAAGTTGTCTATTATCCTAATAGTTGTATTTACACCTACATCAGCAGTTATTAATACTTCTTCAATTTCTTCAAAAAGTTCCTCATCAATTTTCTTATAACTATTTAAAATGCTATCAATTTTTTGTGTCATTCCTTTTCTTGTTTTAGAAAGTCCTTTTTTTAATTTAGTAAAGAAATTATCATTTTTAGATGAATTGTCATAACTTGTTGTATTATTATTTTCATCAGTATTAATTTCTTGTACAACCGAACTCTCCACTTCTTTTTCCACTTCTTTTTTCCGTTTTCCAAAAAAATTTTTAAACATATTTTCTTCCTCCTCAACTAACTTTTTCTTCAGACTTATCTGGTAGTTTCACAGATATAATCTTGCTTACTCCCTTCTCTTGCATAGTAACTCCATACATAGAATCAACTGACTCCATAGTTCCTTTCCTATGAGTTATAACTATAAACTGAGTTTTCTTAGAAAATTCTCTTAAATAATCAGCAAATCTATAAACATTAGCATCATCCAATGCTGCCTCTATCTCATCCAATATACAAAATGGTGTTGGTTTAGTATGTAAAATAGCAAAGAGAAGCGCTATAGCAGTTAAAGCTCTTTCACCTCCAGACATTAGTGAAAGATTTTTAAGTTTCTTTCCAGGAGGTTGAGCAATAATTTCAATCCCACTATTCAAAATATCTCCTTCATCTTCAAGAAAAATGTCAGCCTTCCCGCCACCAAACAATTTATTAAATACCATATTAAAATTTTCCCTAATTATTTGGAATTTCTCACTAAATTGCTCTTTCATTTTCATTTCCATATCTTTGATCACTTTTCTAAGAGAATTTTGAGCAGCTAAAAGATCATTTTCCTGTTCTTTAATGAATTTAAATCTGTCATTCACTCTTTCAAATTCCTTAATTGAATCTAAATTAATATTACCTAAAGACTTAATTTTATTTTTTAATACTCTTATTTCTTGTTGAGATTTCGATATGTTATTAATCTCCTTTTTGTATTTTAAAGCCATCTGATAACTTAACTCATATTCTTCCCATAATTTATTTACATAATTATCAAGAAGCATTTCATCTTTAGTATATTTTATTTCAAGTGTTTTCAAACTATCTTCTAAATCTTTTATTATATCATTAATATTTTTAAACCTATCTTTCTCTTTATAAAAAGATTGGAGTAAATTGTTTTTTTCATTTTTTATTTCTGTCAGATTAACATCATATTCAATTACCATAGCTGAAAGTTCATTACTTTTAGCTAAAATATCATTAATATTAACTTCTAACGTTTCTATTTGATGAATTATTTTATTATACTCATCATTTTTTTTATTAATATTAATTACAATGTCTAATTTATCTTTTTCAAGTTTATTTAAAGATTCTTGATAAGAATTTATTTTTTCTTGGTAAGAAGCAATAGTTACTTTTAACTCTGTCATATTTTTATCGAGAATATCTTTTTTCTCCTTCTTTTCTTGAAAAGATTTAATCTTTTCATCAATATTAATTTGTATATTATTATTTTGGTTATTCAAACTATCTAATTCCTTTTCTAAGACTTTTAATTTATTTTTAGTATCCTCCAACTCACAAACTAATTCCTTCTTTTCTTTCTCATATTTAGATAATTGAACATCCATATTCTTTAAGCTATCAAGAGTATTGTTATAATCATTTTTGATATTAATTTTATCTACATTTAGTTTATTAATTTTTTCATCTAAAGCATTAATATCGTCACCTTTTTCTTTAATTATATTTTTTAATAAAGTAAATTTATTATTTTGAATTAAAATATCATTTTTTAAATCATCTATTTCTTTTTCAATGTCCTTTAACTGTCTCTCTCTCCCTATGAGGTTTGTACTAGAATGTTTATAGCTTCCACCTGTTATTGAACCACCAGGATTAATTACATCACCATCTAGACTCACAATTTTTATAGAATAATTACATTTTTTAGCAATATCTACTCCAACATCAACATTCTCAACAATTAGTACCCTACCTAAAAGGTATTCAACTATATTTTTATATAAATTATCAAAATGTACTATTTCTGAAGCTACTCCAATTGCTCCCTTACATGATAACAGTGCTCTCTCTTTAGGTAATAATTTTTTACCTCTAATTGAAGATATTGGAAGGAAAGTAGCTCTTCCTAATTTATTAGATTTTAAATAAGTTATAATTCGTTTAGCGTCTTCTTCTGTATCAGTTACAATATTTTGAACTGAAGCCCCTAAAGCTATCTCTACAGCTTTTTCATATTTTTTATCAACAGCAATCAATTCAGCTACGGCTCCTCTAACTCCATGGCCTAAAGTTTTATCTTTTTTAGCAGCTAATAACACATTTTTAACACTTTTATAAAACCCTTCGTAATCATTTTTCATTTCATTAAGTAATTTATAATTTGAAATTTTTCCTTGTAATTGACCTTTTAACATGTCAATTTTCTTTGATAGCTCTAAAACTTTCATCTCACACAAATCTTTTTCTTTCAACAATGAATTCTTTTTTTCATAATTCATATTGATATCCAAATCTAAATCTACTAAATCTTTTTTTAATAATTTTAAGTTATCCTCTAAAGAACATTTTTTAGATTTAATTTCTAATATATCGTTATTAATTTGTTCAATTCTTTTTTTTATACTCTGATTGAAAGAAATAATACTATTCATATTACTCTTTTTTTCTGATATTAAATTTAAAGTTTCAATAATATTGCCTTTTTTTTCTTCAATATTCTTTTCATACTCATTTATCTCTGTTATTAGCTCTTCAAGTTCACGGCGTTTAATTTCATATTTATCAATTATATCCTTAAGTCTAGATTCTATTATTTGTTTCTCATTTTGAATACTTATTTTTTCATTATCAATTTTATTTACTTTCAATTTTAAACTATCAATTTCCCTTAATATTCTATCTTGTTCCTTCTTAGAAAAATTTAGCTTTTCCTTACATAATTTCAAATTTCCACGAAGTTTTTCAACATTATTTTCTGTATTATATTTTAATTCTTGAATCTTTTCTATTTTGCTATCAATTTCTTCAATTTTATTTTTTATATTATTATATCTTTTTTCAATTTTATCTTTTTCATTTTTATTATACTCAAGCTGTTTTTCAACAAGCTGTTTTTGAGATTCTATTTGTAAAACCTGAGCCTTTAATCTTTCAATCTCTCTTATATATACATTGACTTCAAGTATCTTTAATTTTTCAGATAATTCTATATACTCTTTAGCCTTAGCAGATTGATGTTCTAAAGGTATCATCTGAGCTTGCAATTCATTAATTATATCATTTAGCCTTGTAAGATTTTCTTTTACTTTACTTAGTTTTTTTTCTGATTCTTCTTTCCTCGATTTATATTTTACTATTCCAGCTGCCTCTTCAAAAATAATTCGTCTATCATCAGATTTAGAACTTAGTATTTCATCTATTTTACCTTGTCCAATTATTGAATAACCATCTTTTCCTACCCCTGTATCCATAAATAATTCCCTAATATCTTTAAGTCTACATGAAGTTTTATTTATATAATATTCACTTTCACCTGACCTAAAAACTCTTCGTGTAACAGAAACTTCATCATAATCAATTGGTAAATCTCCTTCTTTATTATCAAGTACAAGACTTACCTCTGCATATCCCAAAGGCTTTCTATTAGCAGTGCCTGCAAATATAACATCATCCATTTTACTTCCTCTTAAAGTTTTGACGCTTTGCTCTCCTAAAACCCACCTTAAAGCGTCAGCAATATTGCTCTTGCCACTTCCATTAGGACCAACTATCGCAGTTATTCCACCTTCAAAATCAATCTCTGTTTTATTTGCAAATGATTTAAATCCATATAATTCTAAACGTTTTAAATGCAAATTTCCACACCTCTTTAATATATTTACTGTTTTTTACAAAATATAATTCCATTATTACATAGGTAGTCTTCTATATATTTACGCCTTTCTATCTTTTCAAAACTATTATTAATTTTTATAAAAAAATAATCTTTTGGTATATCTTCTTTTTCAATTTTTATTTCGCGTATACCATATTTATTTTTAATATATCTTAAATTTATAGATCTTTGACCTATAATTTTATCAACTTCAAATTTATTGATTTTTATATGAATACTATCGTAAAAATTATTAATCTTAAGAAAGTATTGTTCTAGAATTTTTTTGTAAATTTCACCTTCTACGAGTTGTCTAAATGCTGGATGATAAGGCCCTGCAACAACATCCTTTTCAGTTGAAATATTGTCAGTAGCCTGCAAGCCTACCCTGATTACATCTATTCCATAGTACTCAAAAATCATCATGATAATAGTAGATATATCTATCCCTTTTTCAATAGAAAGAGGTTCATATTTACCATTAATGTACATTTTTTCTAAGAAAGTTTCACTAATAACTAAAGTAGGGTATATTCTAACAAAATTTGGTTTAATTTTTGCAATCTTTAAAGCTGTGGAAATCGCTTTTTCTTTTGTATCACCAGGTAACCCTATCATCATCTGCAAACCTAAAGTAAAGTTATACTCTTTAATCATATTTACTGCATTTATAACATCAGTTGCTGAATGACCACGAAAACTTTTTTGTAATACACCATCATCAAGAGATTGTACTCCTAATTCAATTATATCAACCCCATTATATTTTAGTAAATCTAATATATCATTGTTGATATAATCAGGTCTTGTAGATAGTCTAATTTTATTAACAATTCCAGCTTTTTTATAGTTATTAGCTATTTGTAGAAATTCTTTTTGAATATCTGTTTTAATTCCAGTAAAACTACCTCCAAAAAATGCTATTTCAAGTGTTTGATTCGTACTAGGTATAGTCTTTAAGCAATTTTCTATAATATTTTTAACTTCTTTAGAAGTAATGTCTGTGCTTAAACCTGTAATTTTTTTTTGATTACAAAATACACAATCATGAGGACATCCTCTATGAGGAACAAATATTGGAATTATATGATGTATTCTACTCATTTATTAACCCCATTTCATATAAAGCTCTTCTCGCTGAAGATTGTTCAGCTTCTTTCTTGCTTCTTCCATATCCACTTCCTATAACCTTATTCCCAACTCTTACTTCCATGTAAAATATCTTATTATGATCAGGACCTTCTTCTTTCAATATTCTATAGTCAATTTTAGATTTTGTTTGTTTCTGTAATACTTCTTGCAACTGAGTCTTATAATCAATAAATATTTCAAAACCATTAACTGCATTATGAATAATATCTTTGAGATTAATCAAAACAAATTTTTTTGCAGGAACCATACCTCCATCAACATATATTGCTCCTATCAATGATTCAAAAGCATCAGCTAAAATTGAATCTCTACTCCTACCACCTGTAGCCTCTTCACCATTACCTAATAAAAGATATTTGCCTAGGCACATTTTTCTTGCAATATATGCAAGGGATGGTTCACATACCACAGTTGCTCTCAACTTTGTAAGTTCTCCTTCAGGGTAATTAGGATATTTCATAAAAATATAATCACTTACACACAAGCCCAATACTGAATCTCCTAAAAACTCGAGTCTTTCATTGTTCTGAATCTTTTTTTTTCTATGTTCATTAGCATATGAGCTATGCGTTAAAGCTCTATTTAATATTTCTTTATCTTTAAATTTGTATCCTATTTTTTCCATTATCTCTTTTAATAATTCTTCCCTATATTTATGCAAAACTATGACCTCCAACTTTTTTGAAGTATCGTAGATATTCTAAATCATTTTAAAATATTTACAATACCTCATAAATAAATTATTAATTTATTTTTCAAAGCCCCCATTTTTGGGGGCGTATTACTTAATCAATATGTTCTTGTATATAACCAACTGCATCTTCAACAGTTGTAATTTTCTCAGCATCCTCATCTGGAATTTCAATACCAAATTCATCTTCAATTGACATAATAAGTTCTACAACGTCTAATGAATCAGCATTTAGATCATCTTGGAAAGAAGATTCTAATGAAATTTCTTCTTCATCAATTTCTAACTGCTCAGATATTATTTTTCTTATTTTTTCAAATATCATGTTATCACCTCCTCTACAAAAATCAAATTACTAAATATTATATAGAATTATTAACTTTATCGCAATTATCTATGTTAATTTTCTAATGCACTAATATCTGCCTCAATTTTTTCAACAACATTATTTTCAACAAACAATATTCCTTGTCTTATTGCATTCATTATCGCCTTTGAATCTGAACTACCATGAGCTTTTATCACGGCGCCTTTAACTCCTAATAGCGGTGCACCACCATATTCAGAGTAGTCTAACCTCTTTTTAAAATTTTTAAGTCTTGATTTTAATATAAATGCACCAAGCTTTGTAAAAAAATTTTTAGTAAATTCATCTTTTAATGTTGAAAAAATAGTATATGCTAATCCTTCAGTAAGTTTTAATATTACATTTCCAGTAAAACCATCACAAACTATAACATCTGCATGTCCTTTTGGAATGTCTCTAGCTTCCAAATTCCCAATAAAATTTACATTCGTCCTTTCAAGCAAATCATAAGTAGATTTATAAAGTTCATTCCCCTTACCTTTTTCTACTCCTACATTTACCAAACCTACCTTTGGTGATTCAATTTTTAATATTCTTTGGCAATAGACAGACCCCATAACAGCAAACTGCTGGAGATATTTAGCTTTACAATCCGCATTAGCTCCAGCATCGATTAACAAAGAAATTCCTTTTTTAGTAGGATACACAGACGCTAAAGCCCCTCTATCTATTCCTTTAATTCTTTTTACAATTAAAATACCTCCACTTAATAAAGCTCCTGTATTTCCTGCAGATATTATTCCATCAGCATATCCTTCCTTAACTAAATTTAGCCCTACAACCATTGATGATTTTTTCTTCCTTCGTATTGCCATAGCAGGTTCTTCATCGTTTTCTATAATTTCGTCAGCATCAATAATATCAATCAACTGATTATTATAATTATATTTACTCAATTCCTTTTCTATTATACTTTTATAACCAACCAAAATTATATGTACATTAAACTGATTTACTGCTTCAACACTACCTTTTACGGTAGACATAGGAGCATTATCTCCACCCATTGCATCAACAACTAATTTCATAATCAACCTCCTGCTATTGTTCTACAGAAACCAGAATATATTTACCTCTAAAAACTTGTTTTTGTCCTACATAAATAAATACGTGAACAAAATATTTGTTACCTCTTCTTTTTACAACTTCAGCTTTCGCAATTAACTTACTTCCTGCCTTAACTGGAGTTTTATATTTTATATTTGCAACGCCTGTCAATGCTACTTCAGCATCAATAACTGCAATTGCTAAAGATTCTGCTTGAGCAAAAATATAATGTCCTCTAACTATATTTGTTTTTTTAAATCCCATATCTTCATCTGTCTCAAGAATAGAAATACCACTTTTGCCTAAATTTAAATCTACAAGCTCGCCAACTATTTCAGTTCCACCTATAGCTCTTACTTTTGAATAATTTTGTTCTGCAACATTTTTTATCCTTTCACGCAATTCAGGAATACCCAATTCCAGTCTATCTAATCTTATAGTTTGAATACTAACATTAAACTCTTGCATCAATTCTTCATCGGTTAAAAATGGGTCTTCCTTTAATCTATTCCTTAGCCTAAGCTGTCTATCTTTTTTGCTTAACCTTTTATTACCCATCATTTCACCTCAAACAATAAATACATATTTTATTTATCCACTAACAATTTAAAATATATATTAGTTAGATAAAAATTGCAAGTCTTTCAAAAAGTATGATACTGTCAAGTAAAAGTTGGCAAAATTATTATTTTTAAATTTAATCATCCAATTTTGCTGTTTTAATTATGTTTTTATGCCCGATAGGGCAAGAGTATTCTATTTATACTTTCTACAATTTTAAAAATAAATTTACATATACTTTACAATGATTTCAAAATTGTTATTCTATAATACTAGACTTATGATTATAGAATAACAATAAGTCTGAGAGCCCTATTTTTAGGTCTAATTCTATTTATTCATCAGTATTAATGCTCTATTATGTTGTATTTTTTTAGGCTTATATTAGAGCATAGGTATCGTATGTTAGCTTATTCTTTTAAGTTATATAATATATTAGATATTAAAAACTTAGGTTCATTTGACTTGCACATTTGCAACCTAACATGTCCTTTATGGCTTTTCTTCCGTTAGTTACTGAACATTGACTAAATGGCATGCTTGCTCTTTTGTGTTTGTATATCTTGCTTTTCTTTGGCTTTTTATTTACTTCTGCTGCTGTTAATCCTACTTTTTCTATTATTTCTTCAAGCTTTTCTTCTTTTATTTCTTTGTTCAGTAGTGATTTTATTGTTGTTGCTAATTCTTTGCTTGCTTTTTCTGCTAGTATCTTGGCTAAGTTACTGGCTCCTTGTATTGACCAACTTGTTTTATTCCCTTTCATCCTTTGTGCTAATATATCACATATGCTATGTTCCATTGTTCCTAGATTTCTATATTTAATTCCTTCTGGTGGTTGCGGCATATTTATGTCTGGGCGAAGTTTGTAGAGCACTATCCCTTCTTTGTTGTTTACTAGGTAATTATATAGTGCCTGTAATTTCTTCATTTTCTTTTGATTATCATTGTTTTCTATCATTAGTTTTGTTATCATTTCTAATCCTTCTTCTATGTTACCATTGCTTAGTTTCTTTATTATTTCTTTTGCCTTTTTCTTATCTTCTATGTTCTTAAGTACTGCTTGATTTCTATGAAATGGATCTAATTGAAAGTGTGAATTGTCTTCTTTTATAACTTCTTTTATCCAGTTTGCTCCATCTCCATTTACTATTTTTGTTTCTATTTCGTCAGTATTATATTGTTTCGCTATTTTGGCTTGTCTTAGTTTTCTAAATTCTTTACTACTTCCAAAGCTTGCATATGCTTTTTTGTTCTTTAGTACATATCTATCTTTTTTCTCATGCTTCTTCTCCCAGCCTTCATAAAAAATTCCTAATTTTAGTTCTTTTTTCTCTTTTCCCTTAGTCTTTTTATCTTTACCTTGGATATTTATCCACACTCCATCCATTTCTTCAAACAATATTTTTGTTTCTTTTTTGCCTTGTAATTTTTCTTCGTTGTTTAATTTTATTTCGTGTTTTTCTTTTTGTTTTAGTTGTTCTCCTAAGTTTTGTATTATGTTCCAAGCTGCTGAATGACTTATACTTTGGTTTGTCATTTCTGTTATTTTATTTGCTGTTTTTCTATATGATTCATCTGTTGCTAGATCTACTATTTTTTCTACTAGATTTGTAGATATATGTCCTATGGTTTCCATTTTTAAGTATTCATCTAAAAGGCATTTGTAACCTCTTTTACCCTCTTGTGTAGTATATTGATATATTCTACGTTTATATTCAATTTCGCCCATTATTGTTTTTATGGTAGTTTTCTTTAATCCTTTATTTCTATATTCTTCTTTATCTCTTTCTTTCATTAATTTATTATCTAATTTTTCTAATAGCTCTACGAGCATTTCACATGCCTGTCGGCATACAAGCTTATATATAATTTTCTCTAAGTTCTTGAAATTAATTTCTTTTTCATCTAAACTTATATTATACATGTAATCATCCCTTTTATAGTTTTCTTATTAATTACTATTATATTGGATGATTCATATATGTTAAAGGTGCTTTCGGGCATCTTTTTCATTTTTGTTGTTTTTGCCTACTAAAATTATACTCTAAGAAAAAGTATAAATTTCCTTTCAAATATCAGTACTAGCACAAATAAAGAAAGATAGTGATAAAACATCACTATCTTCTACTATTCTGCGCTTATCACTTCTTCATTTTTATAATAACCACATGACTTACATACTCTATGAGGTAACTTAAGCTCATGACATTGAGGACATTCTACTAAGTTAGCCTTGGTTAATTTAAAAGTTGAAGCTCTTCTTTTATCTCTTCTTGCTTTAGAAATTTTTCGCTTTGGTACTGCCATCTATAACACCTCCTTAACCTAGTCAAATAGTTCCTTTAATTTTGCTAGACGGGGATCAATATCGTCAATATTGCAATCACACTCGCCATCGTTTAAATTTTTACCACATATTGGACACAAACCCTTACAGTTTTCATCACATAAAGGTTTCATAGGCAAAGATAAGATTACTGCATCTTCTATAGCCTTTAATAAATCTAAATTATTTCCATCATAAAAAATCGTCGGTTCTTCTTTGTCTTCTTCAATATTAAGATTAAAACTATTTCTATTTTTTTCTAACAGCTTTCCATATAATCTAGTCTCTATAGTATTGTAAAATTCTTTTAAACATCTAGAGCAAGTTTCATTATAAGTATATACCAGTTTTGCATCTAAAAACAAATCATTATCAACTTTATAAATATTACCTTTAATCTTCAAAGGTTCTTTTAGAAATATGTTTCCTCTTTTTGATTCTATGCAGCTAATATTAACACTATTATTTATTTCAATATTATAATCTTGCCTATCAAGAAGAAGCCTTGACAGATTAATTTTCATAAAATTCACCTCTTAATATTAACAAATCCCATTATATAAAGCTACAGAGATTTTGTCAAGACTTTTATGTCAAAGCCAAGTGTTTCAGAATAACAACTATATTAATGCCTTAGTTTCTCTTGCTATCATTAATTCTTCATTTGTTGGTACAACTAACACCTTTACCTTAGAATCGTCAGAACTAATAATAGCTTCTTTACCTCTAACATTATTTCTTTCCTTGTCAATTTTTATTCCCAAGAATTGTAATCCATCGCAAATTTCTTCTCTAGCATTTATTGAATTTTCTCCTAATCCAGCAGTAAATACAACAACATCTACTCCACCCATAATAGCTGCATATGCTCCAATATATTTCTTTACCCTATTATTGAATATAGATAAAGCCAAACTTGCTCTTTCATTACCTTCTTTTGCAGCGTCTTCTATGTCTCTAAAGTCACTGCTAACACCTGAAATTCCAAGTACCCCTGATTTTTTATTAATCAAATTATTAATTCCTTCTACATCTAGACCTTCTTTGTCCATTAAGAAAGGTAAAATAGCTGGATCTATATCTCCACAACGTGTTCCCATAGCTAAACCTTCAAGAGGTGTAAATCCCATACTGGTATCAATACATTTACCATCTTTTATTGCTGCAATACTTGCACCGTTACCAAGATGACAAGTAATAATTTTTAGTTCATCTTTATTTTTATCTAAGATTTCAGCTGCTTTATCAGAAACATATTTATGTGATGTTCCGTGGAATCCATATTTTCTAATACCATATTTCTCATATAATTCATATGGTAATGGATATATATATGAATCTTTTGGCATTGTTTGGTGAAATGCTGTATCAAAAACTCCAACCATTGGTGTATTTGGCATAAGCTCTTTACATGCCTGAATACCCATAATATTTGGTGGATTATGTAGAGGAGCTAAATCAATACATTCATCTAATGCTTTTAAAACTTCATCATCAATGATGACAGAACCTGAGAATTTTTCTCCTCCATGAACAACCCTATGACCTACTGCATTAATTTCGTCCATTGTTTCAATAACACCATATTCTTTATCAACCAGTGCATTTAAAACTAATTCTAAAACAACCTTGTGATTTTCCATTGGTTTTTCTATAATTACCTCGTTCTTACCAATAGGTTTATGTTTAATTTTCGAACCTTTAATGCCTATTCTTTCAGCTAACCCCTTAGCTAAAACTTTTTCATCAGTCATATCAATTAGTTGATATTTCAGTGAAGAACTTCCACAATTAATTACTAATATTTTCATGAGGAAATTGCATAATTTTAAATTGTTGATTTTTCTAAATTTCACTGAACGCAAAAAGGAGTTTCACCCCTAAATGTCGAATATATTAAGTAAGCAAACTCTATACCCGAAGGGAGTGAAACTTCTTAAATGTATATTCGACAAATGAGCTTGATTTCCTTTGAGGAAATTATGGAATTTCAACAAGAAACTAAATTAGAGATGATTTTATCTCAGATTGACATTTCTAATTTAGCTTGCAAACTAAGAAAATCTCATAATTCTAAAGGCCCGAAGGGCTATGATCCTGAAACTTTAATTTATGCTTTGATTGCTATGCAAGTAGAAAAAATTCAAACTATAAAAGATTTAGTTCTTAATCTTAAGCAAAATCCTGTTTTAAGATTCTGTTGTGGTTTTAGTGTCCTTGGCAAAGTACCATCTGAATCTACTTTTAGCAGATTTTTAGATAAATTAACTCAAACTGATGAACTTGAACAATTGTTTCATACCTTAGTTGTTAAAGCAAAAGAACTTAATATAATTGATGGAGAACATGTCTCTATTGATTCAACAAAATTAAGTTCTTATGAATCTGCTAAGCGTAAAAAATATATCGTAGATGATGACTATAACCCTAACTGGGGGATAAAAAAAGATACTAATGGTAACACCGTAAAATGGTTTGGTTGGAAGCTTCATATATTATGTGATTCTAAAAGTGAACTACCATTAGATATTTTATTAACCCCAGCAAGCACTTATGATGGCACTGTAGCTATACCTTTAATAAAGCAATTTTTTAATAATTATAAAGATATTTTTAAGCCTAAATATTATGCTATGGATTCTGGGTATGACTTTGAGTATGTTTATAAAGATATAATAAACGAATTTAATGGTATTCCAATAATAGCTTACAATCCTAGACGAAGCTATGCCCCACCTGCTGGATTAGATGAAGATTTTAATCCTATCTGCTCCGCAGGATATAAATTAGTATATTGGGGCAAAGATGGAAAATATCTTAAATTCCGTTGCCCTCACGCTTTAGGTAAGTGTAATTGTCCTTATGGAATGAATTGGTGTTCTTCTTCTACCTACGGATATACTTTTAAAGTCAATTATAAAGAAAATCCAAGGCATTATGGATATCCTTTAAGGTCTTCTACTAGTTGGAAAAAGTTATATGATAAAAGGACATCAGTTGAAAGATGTAATAGTAGACTTAAAGAATATCTAAATTTAGATAACATAAGGTCTAAAGGTATTAAAAAAGCCAAGGTTCACTCATTATTAAATTGCATAGCACTTATAGCTGGAACAATATCATTAAATTCAAGTAAAGTTGTTAATAAAGCTGCCTAACGGCATAAAATTACCTTTATTTAGGAGGTTCTTTGCATTATTCTAAAATAAATATCAAATTTAAAATCTCATTTTCAATGAGCTATCGCTCTATGCTCTTTTTTTCTACTGTGAAAAAGATGAATTATGCAATTTCCTCTCATGATTAAAACCTCCTAAATTCAACATAGTTTTACCTTCTTCATATTATTACAACTTATAAAAAAAATCAACTGAAATAATCTATTTTTCTATTATTACCTAATTTAAAGATTTTTATATGCAATATTTATTACGAAAAACGAGACATAATAATAAAATCATTTCCTTATTTTCTCTATAATTATAGAATATAGAAGCTACTTATTTAACTTTAAATAATACTTTGTAATAATACCCCTTTTATAATAAAATAATTATTATTAGAACAAATTGTATAATTACTCCAAACTCAAAAATTAATAAAACTATTTATTGTGTAATTTCTTTACTTTTTAAATATTACTTAGAATTGGAGGATAAAATGAAAGTATTAGGTATAGTTGCAGAATATAATCCTTTTCACAATGGTCATAAATATCATCTTGAAAAATCAAAACTTATTACAGGTTGCGATTTTACTGTTGCAATAATGAGCGGTAATTTCGTACAAAGAGGTGAACCTGCAATAGTTGATAAATGGACAAGAGCAAAAATGGCCATAGATAATGGAGTAGACTTAGTCATAGAATTACCTTTTATGTACTCATGTAGCAGTGCTGAGTTTTTTGCTTATGGTGCAATAAAAATTTTAAATTCACTAGGTATAATTGATTATATTTCTTTTGGTAGTGAATTAGGGGAAGTAGATACTTTAGAAAATATAGCAAATATATTAGTAAAAGAACCAGAAATATTTAGAAAATATTTAAAAATTGAATTAAATAAAGGAATTCAGTATCCCAAGGCAAGAAATAACGCATTAAAAAAATTTTTTCAAGAACAAAACAGTAGTCTATTTAATAAAATAGATAACATAATATCAACTCCAAACAATATCCTTGCAATAGAATATTTGAAATCAATTAAAAAATTAAATAGCAATATTATTCCTATAACTATCAAAAGAAAAAAAGCTAACTATAATTCATATAATTTAACAGGTAATATTTCAAGTGCAAACGCAATCAGAAATAGTATAAAAAATAATAAAGACCTCAATATAGTAAAAGAAACTCTCCCTAATAACTCGTATAATTATATGGTAGAATTCTATAATAAATATGGTACTTTTAATTATTTAGATAACTATCAAGATATATTATTATACTTAATTAGAACCTCATCACCAAATTATATTAAACATTTTCCCGATGTTAATGAAGGGCTAGAAAATCGAATTTATAATTATTTTCAAAGCAATGATTCTTTAAATAATATACTAGATTTTATAAAAACAAAAAGATATACCTTTACAAGGCTTAAAAGAATATTGATAAATATATTGGTTGGTCTTGATAAGGACACATTTGATATTCTCAATACTCACGGCCCCCAATATATTAGAGTGCTAGGGTGTAATGCCAAGGGAATTAAAATACTTAACAATTCAAAAAACAAAAATAGTATTCCAATTATAACAAAATTTTCACAATACAAACAATATAATAATGATATTTTAAATAATATGATCATGCTTGATAAAAAGTCAACAGATATATATTTTCTCGGATTAAAAAAGAATACTAAAAACAATTTAGATTATTATACAACACCATACATAAAATTAGACTAACAATTATCACAAAATCTTTCTCATTTTTTCTCAATAGCCATCTTTATTTCATTCATTTTTTCTAATGTAGCTTTATATCCAATATATGAACACTCTTCTACTTTTTCAAACTTTGAAGGCCCAATATGAGATAAAGGTGGCTCAATAAGTACATCAGCCTTAGGTTTATTACTATCTAGTATCTGCTTTGCCATAACATCAATAGATTGCAGTATCACATCAATAATATGACTTATTTTTCCTTGCTGAGTAGAAAAGCCAACATCTACTGCAATGATAACATCAGCCCCTAACTCCTTAACAATAGACACCGGTACCCTATCAGTTACCCCTCCATCAACTAATATCATATTATTATATTTTACTGGTACAAATATCCCTGGTATAGAAATGCTTGCTCTAACAGCTCTGTATATAGGGCCACTAGTAAAAACATATCTTTGTGCCTTGTTTAAATCAGTTGCAACAGCAGCAAATTTTTTATCCAGATCTTCAATACATCTACCTCGTGTTAATAACTTAAGTATCTCTTCAATTTTATTCCCTTTCATTATACCTCTTCTAGGAACAGTAAAATCCATCCAAAGGCTTTTCTTAATTTCTATAGCAATGTTCTCAATTGTTTTAGGATCTAATCCACAACAATAAAGACTACCAATTAAAGCACCTATACTTGTTCCTGCAACAACATCAATATTAATGTTATTTTCTTCTAGCGCTTTAAGAACTCCTATATGAGCCATACCTCTAGCAGACCCAGAGCCTAAAGCCAAACCTACCTTTAAAGTATTCACCTAAATCCCTCCAATTTTTCTTCATCAATTTCTTAAATAAAAAACTGCATTTATAGAATACTTTATTTAATTATGCAAATTTCTCATATCATATTAATCATTCATTCTCAATATATATATATCATAAGCCTTAGGAGGTGCAATGCAAAATGTTAGGTCGTTTACTTCTAACTATAACATTATTTACACTATTTATTGTGTTAATTAAGTTTACAATTAAAAAAATCCCTAAGAATAAAAGAAAGTTAATAAACCTTTATTTATTAATAATATTAATTTTGATAATAACTATATTAATTATATCATACCCTCAAAATGCACTTAATGCAGCAACTAAAGGCTTATTCACTTGGTTAAACATAATAATACCATCTCTTCTGCCTTTTTTTA
Source organism: Brassicibacter thermophilus (assembly GCF_055378355.1). Taxonomy (NCBI): domain Bacteria; kingdom Bacillati; phylum Bacillota; class Tissierellia; order Tissierellales; family Thermohalobacteraceae; genus Brassicibacter; species Brassicibacter thermophilus. Next base: position 1,904,414 of record NZ_AP042446.1, read on the forward strand.
TATTCTCAGAAATATTAATTGGATTAGGCTTTGTAAATTTTATTGGTGCATTATTACAACCTATAATTAAACCAATATTTAATGTACCAGGAATAGGTGCATTTACCATGTCCATGAGTTTCATCTCTGGATATCCTGTTGGAACAAAAATTGTATCTCAGTTAAGGCAAAAAAAATTTATCACAAAAATAGAGGGACAAAGGCTTTTATCTTTTTGTAGTACATCAGGTCCTTTATTTATGATAGGAGCAGTATCTATAGGAATGTTCAATAATACTTCTATTGGCACACTAATAGCTATATCTCATTATTTAGGTGCAATAACTGTTGGAATCATTTTTAGATCTTATTCAAACAAAGAAAAAAAATATTTATCTACTAATAATATTAAAATAAGTAATCCATTTAAAGAATTAATTGATGCAAGAAAAAAAGATGGGAGAAATATTGGAATGTTAATAGCTAATTCTGTAAAAGAATCAGTTAACACAATTTTACTCATAGGTGGTTTCGTCATTTTCTATTCTGTTGTAATAGAAATGATAAATTTAACCAATATTTTTAAATATCTATCAGTTATTATATCTAAAATAATTAATATTAAAATTGAAGAAAAGGTTGTTGAAGGAATCTTTGGAGGATTAATTGAGATAACTAATGGATGTAGAATAATTTCATCTTTACACCAAATACCTTTAATTGTAAAAATATCAATATGTAGTTTTCTCATCGGGTGGAGTGGCTTATCAATTCATAGTCAAGCTATTAGCTTTATAAGCAAAACAGATATTAAAATTAATATATATATATTATCCAAATTACTTCATGGAACAATTTCAAGTATCTACTCATATTGCCTGTATCAATTTTTTTTCAACAAAATAATACCTATATTTGCTAATTCAACAAGCTACTTTCAAAATAAAAAAATCACCTGGCTAAACATTATTAATTTCTCATTAAAAATTCAGGTAACAATATTATTTTTAATTATCATATTATCAATAATAAATTTATTAATCAGTAAACATTTAAAAAAATAAACTTCTCTTAAAATCAAATCAAAAATATAAATATTCCCAATTATTGTATAAATAAGAAATATTTATATTTTATGACTTTCACTTAAGAGAAGAATTTATTATTTAATACCTTTTAATTCATTTCTATTTTTTTCTATAGTTTCTATAATTGATTTCATTACATCTTCCACATTTTTAAGAAGTTCATCAGCATATTCTCTAGCACCAATTCGAACTTCTTTTGCATTGTTTTTAGCTCTAGCAATTATCTCTTCCGATCTTTCTTTAGCTTTCTTTGTTATTTCATTTTGTTCAATCATTTCTTCAATATGTATTTTAGCTTCTTTAACTATAGTATCCGCTTCATTTTGAGCCTCAGCTAATATTCTTTGTCTTTCCTCTTTAATCCATTCAGCTTGTTTAATCTCATCTGGTAATTTTATCCTTATTTCTTTAATTATTTCTAACAATTCTTTCTTATCTACAATGGATTTCCCTGATAAAGGTATGGTTGAACTATCTTCTAAAATATCTTCCATTTCATCTAGAAGCTTTAAGATATCCATTTTATACCCCCTTAATTTTTTCCTTTATAGCTATTTCTACAGGTTTTGGAACTAAGCATGAAATATCACCATTAAACCTCGCTATCTCTTTAACTATACTAGAACTTAAAAATGCATATTCACTCCTTGACATCATAAATAATGTCTCTATATCATCACATAATTTCTTATTCATTAAAGCTATCTGCATTTCATATTCAAAATCTGATACTGCCCTTAATCCTCGTATAAGCGTAGACACATCTTTTTTCCTAGCATAATCTATTAAAAGACCTGAAAAAGTATCGACCTCTACATTGTGGAACTTTTTTACACATTCTTTTAATAACTTTACTCTTTCCTCAACAGTAAACATACTTTTTTTTGTTGTGTTAATTAATACAGAAACTGTTACCTTACTAAATTTTTTTGAACATCTTTCTATAATATCTAAATGTCCGTTAGTTACAGGATCAAAACTACCTGGGTAAATTACTTCCATTAATCTGCCTCCTTGACTTATAAAAAGTAATTGAAGTACTGCCATATATCCTTGAATTCACTTTCTCTAAATTAAAAATTAATTCAGGAAATATCTTTTTCGATTCATGTTCTACAATAAGTAATCCATCATATTTTAATAAATTCATTTGACTTATTATATTTATATTCGGAATAACTAGGTTCCTTTCATAAGGAGGATCCATAAAAATAAAATCAAACTTGATTTTCTTTTTCCCCATCACTGTTAAAGCTCTCGATACATCATTTCTATATATTCTAGCATTAGATAATAGCTTTGTATTTTCTAAATTTTTTTTTATATGCTTTATACTAATAATATTGTTATCAATAAAATAGCACAAACTAGCTCCCCTACTTAAAAATTCGATTCCTATTGCTCCCGATCCAGCAAATAAATCTAATACTATACAATCTTCATTAATACTTCCTATTATATTAAAAATAGATTCTTTTACTTTATCTGCTGTTGGCCTAACATTTAAGCCTTTTGGAGCAATAAGTTTATGTCCCTTAGCCTTACCAGTAATAACTCTCATTTTATTCCTCCTTATCATTACAAATATTATTTTAGCACAATATTTATTAGTATACAAAGAAATTTACATCTTTTTAACTTATTATAAAATATATACACCTTATTAAATTTGTGTTATTACAGCTACATATACGTTGGACTTTGTTTTACAAAACCATCTATTCTATTTTAGCTTAGTGTTTTTTCGCTATATTAAAAAAATGAAAGGCATCAAATTTGATGCCTTTCACATTTATAAAATTACATAATTGTATTATCTTCCTGACATAGATCTTTGAGCCATCTCGATTAATCTTTTTGTCATATATCCGCCTACATATCCATTTTGTCTTGAAGGAAGATTTCCTTTATCCATATTATCATAGTTGCTCAAACCTAATTCACTAGCAATTTCTGTTTTCATTTGATTAAGTGCTTGTCGTGCTTCTGGAACAACTATTTTTTTATTAGGCAATTTTTTCACCTCCTTCTTTTTAGTATTATTAATTTAACCAATCTATTTTTTTTTACACTGGTAATTATTTGTGCAAAAATTAATTTAATGCGATCCTGTCAATTTTGTCTTTAAACATTTCTTCAATTTTATTTTTTATTTTTCTATTTTTCTCAAGAAGTAACTCTGGATCGTCTTCTAATAAGTTTAAAGCCGCTTCTTGTGCGACTTTTAATATTTTTATATCAGTAAATATATTCGCAATTTTTAAATCTGGTAAACCATGCTGCTTAGTGCCAAAAAATTCTCCTGGTCCTCTTAACTGTAAATCTTTTTCTGATATAACAAATCCATTTGTCGTTCTTTCCATTATTTTCATTCTTTCCTTGGCAATTTTATTATTACTTTCATTTATAAGGATACAATAAGATTGATATTCTCCCCTACCAACTCTTCCCCTCAATTGATGTAATTGAGCTAATCCAAATCTTTCTGCGTTTTCTATAACAATAATGTTTGCATTAGGTACATTTACTCCTACTTCTATCACTGTAGTAGAAATAAGTATATCAATGATACCCTCCTTGAATTTTTTCATTACTTCATCCTTCTCGTGTGAAAGCATTTTGCCATGTAAAATTCCTACATTATAATTTTTAAATTCATTATCCTTTAAGTCATCATAAACTTCAGTAGCAGACTTGATATTTAATGATTCTGACTCATTGATTAAAGGACATACAATATAAGCCTGTCTTCCCTGATTAATTTGTTTTTTTACAAATTCATATACTCTTTTTCTCATATTACTATTTACTGCATAAGTTTGAATTTTCTTTCTTCCTGCAGGTAATTCATCTATTATAGATATATCTAAATCACCATATAATATTAATGCTAAGGTTCTAGGAATAGGAGTTGCTGTCATAACCAAAATATCAGGGGCTTTTCCCTTTGAAGCCAAAATTGCCCTTTGTCTTACTCCAAATCTGTGCTGCTCATCTGTTATTACTAACCCTAAGTTTGAAAATTCAACATCTTCCTGTATTAATGCATGTGTACCAATAATAACATCAATATTTCCCATTTTAATATCATTTATAATCTGCTTTTTTTCTTTTGCTCGTATACTACCTGTTAATAATTTACACCTAATATTAGTATTTTTAAAATATTGAATTATTCCCTCATAATGTTGATAAGCTAAAATTTCAGTTGGAGCCATCATAACAGATTGATACCCACATTTATAAGCTTTTAACATAGCTATAACTCCAACAATAGTTTTTCCAGAACCAACATCTCCTTGTACTAGCCTATTCATTTGCTTTTTTGACTGCATATCCTCCTGTATCTCTTTTATTACTCTTTTCTGAGCATTAGTCAACTCAAACGGTAATGAATTAATAAAATCAGAAATACCTTCATTACTTTTAAATGCTATTCCTTTATTATCTTTAGCGTTTTTTGTTTTAATTAATAGGAGACCTAGCTGTAAAATAAACAGTTCTTCAAATGCAAGCCTATATCTTGCCCTAATGTAAGATTCTTTATCTTTCGGGTAGTGAATATTCATTAATGCTTGTTTAATATCACATAGTTTATATTTATCTCTTAAATATTTAGGTATAATTTCTTCTACTTCTTCTAGATTTTCTTTTAAAGCATTCGTTACTATTTTGATCATTGTATTATTAGATATGCCCTCGGTTAAAGGATAAATTGGTACAATCTTACCTAATTTATTTGAAGCATTATTTATTTTTTCAAATACAGGACTTTGAATTTGAATTTCTCCTCTCATAATTTTAACTTTTCCACTAACCTTATATTTTTCACCTACTTTGAATAACTTTAATATATATTCTTGATTAAACCATACCAAATATGCTAATCCTGTATTATCTCTCACAGGAATCTTGACTATTGATAGGCCTCTTCTAGGTCTATAAACAAACGGAGAACCACATACAGTGACAACTAAATTAGCCTTATCACCATTTTTACAATCTTGAATATAATTTATCTTTCTTCTATCTTCATAGGTACGTGGAAAATAATACAATAAATCTCTTACAGTCTGTATATTTAACTTTTTCAATATACTAAACTTTTTCGGTCCTACTCCTTTAACAAATCTAACCGGTAAATCTAACTTTGCCAAAGTGTTCACCCCACATTTTATTACAATAACAATATAAATATATTTTAGAATAAATAAGCAAACACAAATGCTATATCTTAACGCATATTATTAGATATTTATATTTCCTAGTAATTAAATTCCATCATCTAAAAATAAAAAGTAGCCAGTATGATTAGCTACTTTATTCTACAGAAAATAAGTAATAATATAAAGGTTGACCTCCATAAATTACTTCTATATCACAATAATCAAATTCCTGTTCTATTTTTTTTGATAATTCTACTGCTTCTTCTTCAGTTACATCTTCACCATAAAAAATAGTTACCATTTCGCTATCTTCATCAACCATGTCTCTTATCAACAATAAAGATACCTCTTCAACATCATTTCCAACTTCTCTTATTTCACCGTCAAATATACCTATAATATCATCTTTTTTTATCTTAGTATCATTTATTTGCGTATCTCTTACAGCATAAGTAATTTGCCCTGTTTTTACATTGTTAATAGCTTCATCCATTAATTTTAAGTTATTTTCCAATTCAAGTTCTTCATTAAATGCTATTAATGCAGCAATTCCTTGGGGAACAGTTTTAGTTGGCAATACCTCAATTTTTTTACTACTCAATTTTTTTGCTTGGTTTGCAGCTAAAACAATATTGCTATTATTAGGTAAAATGATGATGTTTTCTCCATTCACATTATCAATAGCATTTATTATGTCCTCAGTACTAGGATTCATGGTTTGTCCACCAGAAATTATATAATCTACTTTTAAATCCTTGAAAATGTTTGAAAAGCCTTCTCCCATGGAAACACTAATGAAACTATATTTTTTTGATTTTTCTTCCGTTTTTTCATTAGCTTTTTCCTTCTTCAAAGAATTTAATTTATTATTTTCAATAATATTACTTCTGTGTTGATATCGCATATTATCTATTTTTATATCAATCAGTTCTCCAATTTTTAATGCTTCTTGTATTACACTGCCTGGATTGTTAGTATGTATATGTACTTTAATAATATCATCCCCACTTACCACAAGCATAGAATCTCCATATTTTGAAATCTTTTCTTTAAATACCTCCGCAGGAAATTTTGTTTTATTTATTATAAATTCAGTACAATAACTATACTTGATATCTTCAATGTTTTCAACCTTATCAAATTTAAAATCACTTTTTACTATTTCATTATTTTCAAGCATATCAATAGATTTACCTGACAAAACTTCTAATGCTCCAATTAATATAACTAATAATCCTTTTCCTCCCGCATCAACAACTCCAGCCTGCTTAAGTACATCTAGCATCTCAGGCGTTCTCCGTAGTGTAACATCACCATGATTAATAACTTCTTCTAGGAATAATTTAATATCTTTTTGTTTTGTATATATACTCATTGCTTTTTTTGCACATTCTCTTGCAACAGTCAAAATAGTACCCTCAGTAGGTTTCATAACGGCTCTATATGCAGTATCTGCGCTTAACTTAAAAGCTCTTGCTAAAACTTCAGTATTAATTTTATCATGACCCTTTAACCCATTAGCAAATCCTCTAAACAATTGAGATAATATAACACCAGAATTTCCTCTAGCCCCCATCAAAGAACCATTAGATGCTGCAATAGCTATTTCATCAATATTATTATCACTTACATTATTTATTTGCCTAATAGCAGACTGCATTGTTAACGACATGTTAGTTCCTGTATCACCATCAGGTACTGGAAATACATTTAGAGCATTTACTGATTCTTTGTTTTTTTCTAATGAATTAGCAGCCCCAATAAATAGTTTTTTTAGCAAAGCTCCATCTATATGTTCAATTTTCAACATTAGTACCTCCTTAAACTACTTTTGTACCCTTACTCCTTGTACATTAATGTTAATTTTTCTTACTTTCATTCCTGTAAGATTCTCAATATTATATTTCACTTTGTCAATAATATTTCTCGCTACAACTGATATTTTGGTTCCAAACTGAACAATAATATATAAGTCAATAGTTACTTCATTATCATCTGAAGTAATTTTTACACCTTTAGTTAAATTTTCTCTCTTCAGCAACTCGACAAGTCCATCTGTAGCACTTTTATTAGCCATTCCAACAAGTCCATAACATTCCATTGCTGATAAACCTGCTATCGTTGCTAAAACATTATCTTCAATATTAATGGACCCATATTTATTTGATACTTTTCCAGCCATCTGCAATCCTCCTTCATAATTATTATATCCTATTATTATAAAATTTAAGTAAAGAAAAAAAGAACATAATTTTCTTAAAGTAAATCATATATTTATATTCTACATTATTATCCTGTACTCTTCAACTATACTAAATATTTATATTTTTATTGCAATAATATTCCGGATTGTGTTAAAATATAGATTGTTGGGTTTCGATATGATAGTTTTAACATAAAGTATGTTTTACTAAGGAGGTGTTTTTAGTGGCAAAATTCTGTGAAGTGTGTGGTAAAGGTAAAGTTTCAGGTAATTTAGTGACTTTCTCAAACCGTAAAAGCAAAAGGACATGGTCTCCAAATGTTCGTCGAGTTAAAGTAAATACTAATGGTACAGTTAAAAGAATGTATGTTTGTACTAGATGCTTAAGATCAGGTAAAGTGAAAAGAGCATTATAGAATATTGTGGCTTCCAAAGAGGAAGCCTGTTTTGTTTTATATGCTTTAAAATGACGTATATAATATCCACCCTAACAAAACTAACAATACACCAAGTATCAATAACCAAAAATTAATCGGTATTATTAAAATAATAATTATTAATCCAATTATACAAAAAATAATACCTAGAATTTTTTTTATGCATTTTTTATAAAAAAAACGTCTCATACAACTCACCTCATAAAGTATCAAGAAGCTTCCATAATACATATTATTCATCTAAATTACAAATGTTACATTCAATGATTTTAAAACTAAAATAAATTGCATAATATAATATTTTAAAAATTTTTGACCTTGTAGTAATTATCAATTCACTAATAAAAAATAGGAATCCCTATAATTTACGGAATTCCCACATAACAATTTTCAAATATTAATCTCTAGATATAGTAACTAAACAAACTCCATTATCCACCTTAATTTTTCCTTCATTTTTCTTAACTTTATTACTAATACCTAATGTAGATCCAAACTCAAACTCAACTTTCTCTGTGTCGTAGTCAAATCCAGATAAAGTTACCTTAGGCTTGCTTCCAAATAACGGAATAACAGATACAAAACTATTATTTTCTCTCTTTATAGTTAATTCATCATTAACTATAGTTATTTCATTGTTATTATCAATAATCTTACCCTTAACTCCCTTTTTCATAAGCTGATATAAAAGCATTATATTTGCTATAGTATGGTCTAATCTGCTCCCTGTAGCACCAACAAAAATAATTTCATCAGTTTTTTTTTCTAGTGCAAAATCCATAGCCAGTTCCGTATCTGTTTTATCTTTTTTAACAGGATACTTTACTAGCTCAACATTTTTTTTATTCATAATATCCAAATCCAATTTAGAAATAGAATCAAAATCCCCTATTAGAACATCCGGTATTATATCGTTTTTTAATAAATGTTTTGCTCCTCCGTCAGCGCATATTATTAAATTAACTTCTTGTGATATTTTTTTTAGCTTTAAAGAGCTAAGTGCTTCTCCATTAGATACTATCAATGTTTTCATATTATCCCTCTAATCTACTTATTTATTCTGCTTAAAGGTTTCCACAATATACTAATTATTATAGCAGAAATAATAAATTCTGGTAAAAGATAAGCACCATTATATAATGTTGAATACCACCATGGATTCATATCACCAGCATACTCGGCAAAAAACACAACTCCTGAAAGTAAATGACATACAAATCTCCCTGATATAGCTAATAATATGCTAAATGTTAATAAAGCATATTGAAGCATTCCTATTTCTTTGTATTTATTTGCATTATGTGCGAGTCCTGCTAACCCTAGCAAACCAAAAGCTAATGGATAATCTAACAGAAATTGAATGTAGTGATAAAAATATGGCTCAATAATAAACTGTAATATACCATAAAGTCCACCAACAATTAATCCTGGTACAGTCCCCCATCTTAAAGCAAAAACTATTATAGGAATCATACTCCCTGCAGTTACTGATCCTCCATATGGTGCTTCATAAATTTTTACTAAGCTAAGTATAGTAGCAAGTGCAATCATGATGCCACCTTCAGTAAGCATTTTAATGCTCCATCCTTTTTTCATAATTACTTCCCCCTTAAAAATATTTTTAATAGTCAATTGCAAATACAATAGCACAAAATGTTACAATTGACTATCATATTAATACAAAATATGTATCACTTGGGAAAGGTTTGTAACGAAAACAAAAACTAAAACCATTACCTAACATAAGGCAATGGCATACTTACACAAATCCACTTTCCTACGCTAGCGTTATCTAGTTCAGGTAAAAGGGTCGAAGCTATTTAAGCTTCCTCTCAGCAAAAGCTCCCCTAGTGGTACATATTCATTTTTACAATATTATTATATCAAAAAATCAACTATTGTAAAGACATAATATCCTTAAATTTATTTACAGCCAAAGTGATATCCTCTGTATTAAACACTGCAGAACCAGCAACAATAATATTTGCTCCCCAGTCAATTACTTCTTCAACATTGTCTAATTTAATACCTCCATCAATTTCAATATCGATATTCAATTTTTCTTTTTCAATTATTCTTTTAATCTTTCTAACCTTTTCTTCCATACTTCTTATAAGAGTTTGTCCTCCAAATCCAGGATTTACTGTCATAATTAATATCATATCAATGTCATTCAAAACATACTGAATTTCTTCTAAAGGAGTAGCAGGATTTAAAGCCACACCAGCTTTTATTCCGTAACTTTTTATTTGCTGAATTACTCGATGTAAGTGTACACATGCTTCTTTGTGAACTGTAATAATATCAGCTCCAGCATCAACAAAACTATTAATATATAATTCAGGATTTTCAATCATAAGATGAACATCAAATGGCATATTCGTCAAGCTTCTAATACTTTTAATTAATGGTGCCCCAAATGAAATATTAGGTACAAAATGCCCATCCATTATATCAAGGTGTAATATATCAGCTCCTCCGGCTTCAGCAGCTAATATATCACTTTTTAAATTTGCAAAATTTGATGACAATATTGACGGAGCAAGTTTTAACATGTTAGTACCTCCTGTTGTTTTTTATTTCTTGCAAGAAATTAAGATAATTATTATATCTAGACTGGCTTATTTTTCCTTCATTTAATGCCTGTTTTACAGCACATCCTGGTTCCTTGAAATGTCTACACCCAGTAAATTTACATAAATGACTTATTTCGTAAATTTCATTGAAATATTTTTCCAATTCTTCTTCTTTGGCAAAATTTATATCAAGGGAACTAAAGCCAGGAGTGTCAACTACCCATCCGCCGTCGTTAAGCTCTAAAAGTTCTACATGCCTAGTAGTATGTTTACCTCTATTAGTTTTTTTGCTTATTTCACCAGTTTTAAGTTGTAAATTAGGCTGAATTTTATTTAAAATAGTACTTTTACCAACCCCTGAAGGGCCAGCAAAAACAGAAATTTTATCTCTTAATTTTGCTCTAAGCTCATCAATCCCTATATCATATTTTGCACTAATATTAATCACTGGATAGGAACATTTCTCATATATATCGTTTATATATTTTAATTTTTCTTTTTCTAGATCAATTTTATTAATACATATAACTATGTCCAAATTTTGATGTTGTGCTAATAACAAAAATCTATCTAACAACCATAAATCAGGGTCAGGGTTTTTAATCGCCATAACTATTACAGCTTGATTGACATTGGCTACTGGTGGTCTATAAAGATACGTTTTTCTATCTAGTATTCTTTCAATATACCCTGTCATATCTGCTATATTTTCACGAATTTCAACATAATCTCCTACTTGTGGACTTATCTGCTTTTTTCGAAATAATCCTCTCGCCCTACATTCAAATACATTTTCATCAGCTTTAACATAGTAAAAACCACCTATTCCTTTTGTGATTATACCCTTCTTCATATTTCCCTCCCTAGAAATCTATCTCTTGCGAACCTTGATATACACCATTAAAATATATCTCAAATTTGCTTTTCTTATTCCCAGACACTGGCACATAAATTACTTCGTCACTTTTTTTATGCACTTTATCATAAACAATTTCTTTTGCTTCACCTACAATTTTTACAACTTTAACTTCTATTTCCTCTTCATCCTCATCTTGTAATACAATAATTAGGTTTTCCGTCTTTTCATTAACTTTGTTTTCATCTTGTTCATTCTCCGTTATACTTTCTTCTTTATCAGAATTTGTCCCATTCTCACTAGGACCACTACTTACCTTTAAATCAATACTTGTATTTTCAGCAACTTCAACTCCTGAGGAATAACTTTGCCATATTACTTCATCTTTAGGTGCTTCATCATTTGGTTCATATATTATTTCCCCTTTAACTAAGCCGTTAGCAATTATGTCTTTTTTTGCTTCCTCAATATTTAAACCAATTAATTTTGGCATAATAATATATTCTATTTCTGGTCCTTTACTCACCACTATATCAACTTTAGTGTCTACACCAACTTCCGTATCAGCTTCAGGATTTTGTCTTAATACAATTCCCTTAGGAATATCACTAAATTCATACTCAACCTTTCCTTCTTCAAGTCCAACATCAGATAGCAAAATACCCGCTTCATTATAATATTTATTGATTAAATCGGGAACTGCAACAGTTTTTTCGCCTAAACTAATAGTAACCCCAATCGGATATCCTTCTTTTACAGTTTCTCCTGGTTTAATACTTTGACTTATTACATGACCAGCTTTATAATCTCCATTATATACCTCTTTTTCTACTTTAAAAACTAATCCTAATTCCTCTACTTGTTTTTTGGCTATATCTTCATGCAATCTTTGAAGATTAGGAACAACTACTTCTTTTTCATTAAAAAATCCTTTTATAAGGATAAATCCTACAGCTAATCCACTTGTTAGTAAAAACGCTAATAAAATAGCCAACAGAGTCAAAGCTTTATTCTTATTATTTACGTCTTCATCTTTCGTTTTAGATTTATTTTTTTTCCTTAAACGACTATTGATTTTTTCATCATCAACTGCGGGAATTACCCTCGTTGGAGAATCAGATATATTATCGTATTCCACAATATTATCTTCATTAGACTCTTTTACCTTTTTTAAGTCCAACAATAATTCTTCAGCAGTACTATATCTTAATGCCTGGTCTTTTTGAACACATTTCATTATTATTTTTTCTAATCCAATAGGTATATTTTCTTCAAATTTGCTAGGTGGTAAAATATCATCTTGTATATGTTTTAAAGCTACAGAAATTGGACTATCTCCTTGAAAAGGCACTCGACCTGTCAACATTTCATACATGACTATACCTAAAGAGTAAATATCAGACTTTTCATCTGTATACCCACCTCTTGCTTGCTCTGGCGAAAAATAATGTACTGATCCAATAACATTACTAGTATTAGTAACAGTAGAAGCAGTAGCTGCCCTAGCTATTCCAAAATCAGTTACTTTTACTCTTTCATCTTCTGTAATCATAATATTATGTGGTTTAATATCACGATGAACTACATGATTCTCATGAGCGTGATTTAAAGCTTCAGCTATTTGCATTGAATATCTAATCGTTTTTTCAACGCTTAACTTACCATTTTCCCTTATTAATTGCTTTAAAGTTTTACCTTTGATATATTCCATTACAATATAATAAATGTTACCTTCAACTCCAACATCATATATATTAACGATATTTGGGTGAGATAGACTAGCTGCAGCCTGGGATTCTCTTCTAAATTTATTAATAAATTCTTCATCATTTATATATTCATCTCTTAATATTTTCACTGCTACATATCTATTAAGAAGATGGCATTTAGCTTTATAAACGAGCGCCATACCACCTCCGCCTATTCTCTCTATTATTTCATATCTATTTCCTAAGATTTTTCCAATCATACTATCACCTCGCCTCTACTTAATTTTAATAATTATTGCTGTAGAATTATCAATTCCTCCAGCTTCATTAGCAGTATATACTAAACGTTCACAAATATGCTGTACATTATTAGAAGAGAGAATAATGTTTTTTATTAGGTCATCATTAACCATATTTGTTAATCCGTCAGTACATAACAAATATATATCATCTTTATCTATGTCCTTTATTATAATATCGACATCCACATCTTCGTCAGTACCTAAAGCTCTAGTGATAATATTTTTTTGAGGGTGAAATTTAGCTTCCTCTTTACTAATAGTTCCATTTTTAACTAATTCAGCAACTAATGAATGATCTTCAGTCAACTGAGTTAATTTATTATTTCTACAAAGGTACGCTCTACTATCACCAATATGTCCAATATGAATCTTATTATTATAAATATAAGCTAAAGTAATAGTAGTTCCCATTCCATCGCAACTTTCATCTGTTTTTGATTTTTCTAAAATCATAACATTAGCATTTTTCAATGACCGAATAATAAGTTCTGTAGGCAATATTTGACCATTTTTAACTAATACACTATTATCTTCAAATGACTTTTTTATACTATCAATAGCCATTTTACTAGCGATTTCTCCTGCTTTATGTCCACCCATTCCATCTGCCACAATAAATAAAGCCATATCATTTTTATTGCAGCAATAATATGAATCTTGATTAACCTCTCTAATTTTACCTATATCAGTACAAGCTCCAACTAACACTATATCACCTCATTTACATCACCTTTAATATCTACTCGTAATGGAATTAAAACTCAAATCAAAACTATTAATATAGTCTCTTCTCAATTGCCCACATGCAGCATTTATATCAGATCCCATTTCCCTTCTAATAGTCGTAGAAATTCCATTAAATTCTAAAATATTTTTAAACTTAATTATATTTTCTTGCTTAGGCCTAGAAAAACTAGTTTCTTTTATCGAGTTTATAGGGATAATATTTACATGACATAATATATCTTTTAATATAATTGTTAATTTTTCCGCACTCTTTATATCGTCATTAACACCTTCAATCAGCGCATATTCAAATGTTACCCTTCTACCTGTTTTCTCAATATAATATTTACATCCATTTATTATATCACTTATCTTATATCTTTGTGAAATTGGCATAATTTTTTTTCTTTCTTCATCAAATGGTGAATGTAATGATATAGACAATGTTATAGGTATATTTTCATCTGCTAATCGATAAATGTTTTCCACTAAACCACAAGTAGATAAGGTTATATGCCTATACCCCAATCCCTTACCATATTTTTCATGAATAATATTTAAAAATTTTATCACGTTTTCGTAATTATCTAATGGTTCACCACTCCCCATTAACACAACAGAATTCACCTTTCTATTTAAATCTTCTTCTATTTTATATATTTGGTCAACTATTTCTCCTGAACTTAAATTTCTGACTAATCCACCTTTAGTAGAGGCACAAAAACTGCAACCCATTCTACAACCTACTTGTGTGGATATACAAACAGAAATACCATATTTATATTCCATTGCAACGCTTTCAATAATATTACCATCGTTTAAAGAAAATAAATACTTTTTAGTATTATCTAACTTAGAATCAAACCGTTTCACTATTTTTAAATTTGTTATCATGTATTTTAAATCAAGCTTTTCTTTTAATGATTTTGAAATTACAGATATATCAAAGAAAGATTTAACTCTTTTTTGATGAATCCACTCAAATAGTTGTTTTCCTCTATATGATTTTTCACCTAATTTTACTAATTCTTCTATTACTTCATTTAGTGTAAAAGATTTTAAATCTATTTTATTCAATAAGTTCCACCTACCGTTAATAATAAAATTATATCATTATTATAACATGAGGAAATTGCATAATAAAATATTTTAGTAAATTTTGATAGTTAAATTTAGTACTGCAGTAATTATGCAATTTCCTCACATAATTAAATAAATTTCATAATACATAGTTTATTCACATCGAACAAGCTTTGCAATAAAGAAACCATCCGTTTTATGTACATTAGGATATAGCTCTAGATACCCGTCTTTTTTTGACAATAACAATTCATCATCAGGCAGTAAATCATCAAAACTAATTAATTTGAAGTTTTGATTTTCATTTAAAAATCTTTTTATTAATCGAATATTTTCATCTTTTTCTATGGTACAAGTACTATAAACTAGTACACCATTTTGTTTTATATACTTACTTCCAGTAGTTAATATTTCATATTGAAGTTCTTTTATGTTCTCTAAATCAGTTTTTGTCTTTCTCCATTTAATGTCCGGTTTACGTCTAATTAATCCCAACCCAGAACAAGGTGCATCAATAAGACAATAGTCTACCTTTTCAATAAGTGAATTATCCAATTTTAATCCATCAAATAATTGTGTTTCGATGATATCTATACCTAATCTCTTAACATTTTCTTCTATTAATTTAAGCTTATGAAAGTATATATCTCTCGCTATTATCCTTCCCTTATTATTCATAAATTGTGCTATATGAGTAGCTTTCCCACCAGGAGAACTACACATATCCAAAACAAGACTTCCGGGTTTAGGATTCATTACTTGTGCAACAAGCATGGAACTCTCATCTTGAATAATAAAATAACCATTTTTAAACTCATCTGTATCAGTAATCTTAGTAGGATTGTCTATTATTATTCCATCATTAGAATATTTAGTCTTACTACATTTAAATCCTTTTTGAGAAAGTACATTCATTAGATCATCTCTATTAATTTTAAGAGTATTAACTCTAATATTTAACTTAGGTTTTCCATTATTTTCTCTGCAAAGACTTTCAGTAAAGTCCACCCCAAATTCTTTTATCCAATTTTCAATCATCCATTTTGGATGCGAATACTTTATTGACATATACATCATCACATCTTTTTCTTTATCAGGAAGCATAATAGAATTCTTCTCATCAGCAATATTACGTAAAACAGCATTTACAAATCCGTAAGTGCCTTTATGACTATATTTTTTCGATAATTTTACTGCTTCATTAACAGCTGCACTATCTGGAACTCTATCCATAAAAATAATCTGATATATTGCCATTCTTAATATGTTTTTTATTATAGAAGATATTTTATTAAACTTTATCCTAGAAAACTTTTCTATTACCCAATCAATATACAGTTTATTATCTATAACTCCATATACTATTTCTCTAATAAATGATTCATCTTTTTCAGTTAGTTTGTCCTCTATATTTCTATTAATAGAAATATTTACATAAGCCGCTTTCTCATCTACCTCTCTCAATATTTTAAGAGCTATTTCTCTTGAATTCTGTGTCATTTCTTACCTCCATTAAGATTAATAAAAAAGAAAAAAGGGAAAATATCCCTCTTTATCGTCTACGATTATTTAAAATCATTAGTCTTAAAAGTTGTCCTAATGCAACTAAAGTAGCAGCAACATAAGTCATTGCCGCAGCATTTAATACCTTTTTCACAGGTTCAATTTCATTTTCAGTAATTATTCCATCTCCTAACTGATAAATAGCTCTTCTGCTAGCATTAAATTCAACAGGTAAAGTAACAATCTGAAATATCACGATTGCTAAATATAAAATTATTCCTAATCTAAGCAATTCAGGACTAATTAGTAACCCTAAAATAACCAAAATCCAGACAAACCTAGAACTAAAACTTGCCACAGGAGCTATATTGTCTCTAAGGATAAGCGGAAAATAGCCTGTTGCATGTTGAATAGCATGACCAGATTCATGCGCTGCAACTCCTAGAGATGCAATAGAACTTCCTCCATAAACCTCTCTTGATAACCTTATTACTTTGCGTCTTGGGTCATAGTGATCTGTTAACCGACCTCCAATCATTTCTACTGAAACATCATAAAGACCATTTTTATCTAAAATCATCCTTGCAACCTGAGCACCTGTATATCCAGAGCTATTCCATACTTTTAAATATTGATTAAAAGTCGATTGTACCTTAGTTTGTGCATACAATGCAAATATAATAGCTGGTAATAAAATATAAAATTCTGGTCCAAACATCCAATATCCAATTCCATACATTTAATTTTCCACCCCCATATAAAATTTTATTGCTTCTTCTAATTTAATGATATCCACTTTCGTGTCGAAACAAGGTCCATTTGGTCTATAATTAAATATACCCAATACTGGTATGCCTTTAACATCTCTTATTCCACTAAGTAAATCTCTTTCACATGCTACTGCTACAATAGCTTTAGGTTTAAATTTTTCTACCCATTTTCGTGCTAAAGTTCCTCCTGTAGCAACAGCTATATTCAAATGGTATTTTTCTTTTAATAATAATATATCTTTAACATCACATTTACCACATCTTGCACAATTTTCTATGTTATTTGTAATCTTATGTACACATTTTGAATTTTGAATACAATGTGGAAGAAGTATCAATAATTCATTACTTTTCAAATTATATCTCATAGATCTCACTTTAGAATTATTAATCTTAATGTATGCTCTCATAACAGCTGACATATCATCATTAAAAGATTTATATAGAAGTTTTAATACTGGATATGTTATGGGTAAAATCCATGAGCAAAGCTTTACATTAATTTTATTGATTTTTTTATTATTTAATCCTTTATATAGTATTAATGTTCCCCATATAATTAAGATTATAAAAAATAATAGAATAAAAGCAAAAATAGCTAGTCCAACTTTTAATATAGTAATATTATTATTTATTAATGTATAAAAATATACAAATACTATCAAACATAAAAATGCAATCAAGACAAGTATATTCTTAATAAAAATTTTTTTATAACTAATCATTATTACACGCCCATCAAATTTATTCCTGATTTAAAATCATTTCCTTTCAAAAATTCACTTACTTTTAATCTTTTTTTACCTGGAAACTGAATTTCCTCAATAACTATACAATCTTTAGAAGTATTTACATAAATTCCGTCGGCATCAACCTTAATAACTTCTCCAGGGTCTCCTTTTTTAAATTTAGGAATAACTCTAACTTTATGAACTTTTACTTTTTTTTCATCATAAACAAAATATGTTGATGGCCAAGGTACTGTTCCTCTTACTAAATTTTTTATTTCCTCTCCTGATTTGTTCCAGTCAATAAGCCCTAAAGATTTGTCTAACATTGGTGCATAAGTTGCTTCCTCATCATTTTGGCTTATACCAACAAGTCCCTCATTTTCAATTTTATTAAGAGTATTAACAATCAACTTAGCTCCTATATGCTTTAATCTATCGTGTAATTCTCCAGCAGTTTCTTCATCTTTTATTTCTGTTTCCTCAGAAATTAGCATATCTCCAGTATCTAATCCTTCATCCATAATCATGGTAGTAACACCAGTTTTTTTCTCTCCGTTTATGATTGCCCAATTAATTGGAGCTGCCCCTCTATATTTAGGTAATAAAGAAGCATGTACATTTATGCATCCATATTTTGGATAATTCAATATCTCTTTTTTCAAAATTTGGCCATATGCTACCACCACAATAGCATCAGGTGATATCTCCTTAATAAGTTTTATTGACTCAGGACTATTAACATTTTTAGGTTGATATACCTTTATAGATAATTCTTGAGCTTTTAATTTTACTGGAGTATATGTTAATTTTTTCCCTCTTCCTTTAGGCTTATCCTGCTGAGTTACAACAAGTGGTATATCAAACCCATTTCTATATAAACTCTCTAATGAAGGTACAGCGAAATCTGGAGTCCCCATAAAAATAATCTTCATTATTAAACACCTCTATTTCTGTTTATCATTTTATCAATAAACAAGATACCATTTAAATGATCTATTTCATGGCAGAGAGCTATGGCTAATAATCCAGTGCCTTCTAAAGTTTTCTCAGTTCCATCTAAATCTAAATATTTTACTTTTACTTTCTCAGGTCTCTTAACTTCTCCATTTATTCCTGGAATACTTAAGCACCCTTCAGTATTGATCTGTTCTCCTTCTTGAAAAATAATTTCAGGGTTTATAAGTTTTATAAGCCCTTCTCCTATATCTATTACAACCACCCTTTTTAATATTCCTACCTGTGGAGCAGCTAACCCAACTCCCTCTTCTTTATACATAGTTTCAGCCATATCTTCAATTAAAGTTTTTATTTTTTTGTCTATCACTTCAACTTTTCTTGACTTTTTTCTTAACAAAGGGTCTCCTTCATATCTTAACTGTCTTAATGCCATTTAAATTCCTCCTACATAATTGAAATTGGATTTATGTCAACACTTATTTTTACCTCTTTTATTAATTTTAAATCATTGTTTTGTAGTATTAATTTTTTTATAATATTTTTTATAATATTTAATTCTTCATCTTTGCACTTTATTAATGTTTGCCATCTATAGTTATTTTTAATTTTTGATAAAGCTGCTGGATTGGGACCATAAATATTTATACTTGAAGAATATACTTTTTCTTTGCTTATTTCAAGACTTATTAGTCTAGTAATATTATTAGATATTTCAATTACTTTTGATTTAATTTTACTTATAAAAAGTATACTAATTATATTTGAAAAAGGAGAATAACAAAATTCTCTTCTTAGCATAATTTCTTTATTGTAAAATTCAATATAATCATACTTTTTTGCTGCCTCTATGCTATAATGATTTGGGTCATATGTTTGTATTATTACTAATCCACTATCTTCTCCTCTACCAGCCCTACCACCAACTTGAGTTAAAAGTTGAAAAGTTCTTTCAGATGATCTAAAGTCAGGTAAATTCAAACTTGTATCTGCTGCAATAACACCTACTAAAGTTACATTTGGAAAATCAAGTCCTTTTGATATCATTTGGGTTCCAATTAATATATCTATGTCTCTATTTTTAACTTTATCTAAAATTTTCTCATGACTACCTTTTTTAGTAGTAGTATCAACATCCATTCTAGCAACTCTAGCTTTAGGAAAATATTTTTTTACAAGCTCCTCTACTTTTTGCGTCCCAACACCAAAATATTTTATATATTTACTACCACATTTTGGACAAATCTTAGGCGGTTTCATAGTTAATCCACAATAGTGACATTTTAAAATATTATCACTCTTATGATACGTATATGCAATATCACACTCTTCACATTTAGCAACATACCCACATTTCCTACATGAAACAAACGTAGAAAATCCACGTCTATTTAAGAACAATATCGTTTGCTTATTATTGTCTAAATTTGATTTTATTGCATTATACAAAGTTCTACTGAAAATTGAAGTATTTCCCATATTTAATTCCTTAGTCATATCTATTATCTTCATTGTTGGCATATTTTTTTTATTTATTCTATTATTCATTTTAAGGAGCTTTATTTCACCTTTCTGTGCTCTATAGTATGTCTCAATGGAAGGAGTAGCTGAACCCAAAATCATAGATGCTCCTTCAATTTCACATCTTTTTTCAGCAATCTCTCTCGCATCATACTTAGGATTCATATTAGACTTATAACTATTCTCATGCTCTTCGTCAATAATAATAATACCTAAATTACTAAACGGAGCAAATATTGCAGACCTGGCTCCTACGACAATTTTTACTTTTCCTTCTTTGATTTTCCTCCACTCATCAAATCTTTCTCCTAATGATAATCTGCTATGTAAAACTGCTACATTATCTCCAAATCTTCCTACAAACCTTTCTATAGTTTGAGGCGTTAAAGAAATCTCAGGTACTAACACAATTGCATCCTTACCATTAGATATCATTTGTTCAATAACATGTAAATAAACTTCTGTTTTCCCACTACCTGTTACACCATGAAGTAGATATATATAATTTTTTCCTTTTTTAATATCCTCGCATATACTATTAAAGCATTCTTGCTGTTCAGTATTTAATTCTACCTTAGGATATCTTGATATTTCTTTTATAATTGGATTTCTATTAACCTCAACATCTTTGATTGTTATATATTTCTTTTTTTCAAGATTTTTTATAGTAGATAAAGAAGTTTGCGTATCTTTCATAAGCTGCCTTAAAGGTAAAAATTTTATACTAGCTAAATAATTTAAAACTTCTTTCTGTTTATACGCCCTAGAATCTAAATTAGATAGTATATTTTTTATATCAATTTTTTCTTCATTAAGGTATACATACTTTTCGTATTTTTTTCTAACATCAGATTTTAGTTTTTTAATCTCTAATATTATACCTTTTTTTATTAAAGAAGATAAATATCTATTTATATTAGTAATTTTAAGATTTTCTTTTAAAACTTGAATTTCTGTTTCACCATTATTAAGTAAAAATTCTAATATTTTTTTTTCGTAATTGAATTCAACAGCACTAATATCCACTTCTTTATTTATTTTATAAAATATTTCAACCTTATTAGAAATACCGGAGGGAATCATAGTTTTAATTATATCAACATATTGAGCTAAATATTTTTCTTTCATCCAAAATATTAATTTAATCATATTATCATTTAATATAGGATAATTGTCAATAATTTGTACAACGTATTTTAACTTAATTAAGTCTATATTTGTATCTTCTTTTAATTTAAGTATCATTCCCTCAACCAGTTTATTAGAATTTCCAAAAGGCACTAGTACTCTCATACCAGCTTTAACATTATTTTTATATTTATCTGGTATAATATACGTAAACATTTTATCAGTGTTCCTGCTTTTATTATCAACTATAATCTCTGCTAATAAATTATTATTCATAAATTATCACCTTTTCAAAGGTATTAAACATTTAACTAATATTAAATAAAAAAGCTAGAACATAATAAAAATCACTAGCTTTTTTATTTATCTGCAATTTATTTGTTTAAAATATTAACTAATTTATCTAATATAACATTGGCTACATCACTTTTTGTCATTTTAGGATAATTGGTTATATTTCCTTCTTTATCAATTATTGTTACAATATTAGTTTCCGAACTAAAACCAGCATCTTTTAAAGAAACATCATTGACTACTATCATATCTAAATTCTTTTTAGTAATCTTATTTTTAGCATTTTCAATAACGTTATCAGTTTCTGCTGCAAAACCTATTAAAATCTGTTTTTTCTTGATACTGCCAAAGTATTCTGCAATATCAGGATTCCTTATCAAATTTAATTTTAAGCCATCGTCAGTCTTCTTAATTTTATTTTTACATACCTTAATTGGCCTAAAATCCAAAGGTGCTGCAGCTTTTATTAGTGCATCACAATCATCAAAATCTTTTTTAATAGCTTCTAGCATTTCTCTTGTTGTCTTTACTTTCCTAACAGTAACGCCTCGAGGAAAATCTAAATTTGTTGGTCCACTTATTAAAATAACATCTGCTCCTCTTTTTTTCGACTGTTCTGCAATTGCGTAACCCATTTTCCCAGTAGAGAAATTTGTAATATACCTTACTGGATCAAGTGGTTCTATTGTAGGACCTGCTGTAACAATTATTTTTTTCCCTTTTAAATCTCCATTATTGAAGCTTTTAACAACATAATCAACAATAGATTCAGGGGATGGCATCTTACCCTCTCCATAATCTCCACAGGCTAATCGTCCTTTATCAGGCTTAATAAACTCATATCCTAGTATTTCCAATTTTTCTATGTTACTTTTTAGTATAGGGTTATTATACATGTTTGTATTCATTGCTGGAACAAAAATTACTCTAGCTTTAGTAGCCATTATAGTAGTTGTTAACATGTCATCAGCAATCCCATTTGCTACTTTTCCAATTATATTCGCAGTAGCAGGAGCTACTAAAAATAAATCTGCTTTTTTAGCTAAGCTAATATGCTCAATTTCCCATTTCTTTGGCTCTTTAAACATATCAACTGTAACAAAATTTTGTGATATTGTTTGAAAAGTTAAAGGAGTAACAAATTCTGTAGCTGATTTTGTCATAATTACATCTACATTAGCATTTAATTTTTTTAATCTGCTTACAACATCTATAGCTTTATAAGCTGCTATTCCTCCAGTAACACCAACAATAATATTTTTATTATCTATCAATTAAACCACTCTCCAGACTATTTAATCCCCTTAATTTCAGGCCTAGTATAGGTTATCTTATCTTCAGCAATTTCTTGAATAGCTATAGTTACAGGTTTATTTGAATTTACTTCTACATAAGGTTTACTTCCATCAACAATTTGTCTTGCTCTCTTAGAAACAAGCATTACCAAAGTATATCTACTATCTACCTTTTTTAGCAGTTCATTTATTGAAGGATATAACATGAAATACCTCCTTTATATATTTTTAATTATATCTTTTTGCCTTTCAACTTTACATTTTTCAGCTAAAAATATTGCTTCAATTTTTTTAACTGCTTTTTCTACTTCATCATTTACAACTGCATATTCATATTCACATATATATTTTAACTCTTTATATGCATTTTCATATCTTTGCTTTATTGATTCTTCAGTTTCAGTTCCTCGTTTAATTATTCTTTTCTTCAACTCTTCCATTGAAGGTGGCAAAATAAAAATATAAATACCATCTTTGAATTTTCTTTTAATTTGAAGTGCACCTTGTATATCAATTTCTAAAAGAACATCTCTTCCACTTTCCAGTTTTTCCATAACAAATTTTTTCGGTGTACCATAATAATTTCCATGCACGCAAGCATATTCTAAAAAATCTTCATTTTCAATCATAGACTTAAACTCATTCATATTAATGAAAAAATAATCTTTTCTGTCTACCTCACCAATTCTAGGTTTTCTAGTAGTTGCTGAGATAGAAATATCTGCATCATTTCTCTTTAAAAATTCTTTACAAATAGTACCTTTACCACATCCAGAAGGCCCAGAAATTACTAATAATAAGCCTTTTTTCATTTATCTTTATTTCCTCCTTTTTATTCTATTACAATATTTTTGGTATCAAGTCTATGGGCAACAGTCTCAGGCTGTACTGCAGATAAAATAATATGGTCGCTATCTGTTATTATTACAGCCCTAGTACGCCTGCCATAAGTAGCATCTATTAACATTCCTCTCTCTCTAGCTTCTTGAATCATTCTCTTTATCGGTGCCGATTCCGGGCTAACTATAGCAATTATTCTGTTTGCAGATACTATATTACCAAAACCAATATTTATAAGCTTAATACTCATGATTTACCCTCCTTCTATTATTCAATATTTTGAACTTGTTCTCTTATTTTTTCTAATTCACTTTTTAACTGAACAACATTATTAGTAATTTCTATATCACTAACTTTAGACCCTATAGTATTAACTTCTCTGTTCATTTCTTGAACAAGAAAATCCAATTTTCTTCCAATAGGCTCTTCACATTCCAATGTTTTTACTAGCTGCTTTATATGACTAAATAATCTTACTATCTCCTCATTAATATTAGACTTGTCTGCAAAATATGCTACTTCATTAATAAGCCTATTTTCGTCTAATTCATACTTATTTTCTAAAAGCTCATTTATTCTCATCCAAAGCTTTTCTTTATATTCCATTACAACATTTGGTGCCCTATTCTCAATTTCAATTAGTAATTCTTTAATTTTTTCTGTCCTTTTAATAATATCTTTAGCAAGCTCATTGCCTTCTTTTATTCTCATGGCCATCATTTTATCTAAAGCCTCTTCAAGAGGTACTTTTAAACAATTCCAAATCTCATCTATGTCTTCTTCCTTATTTTCTGTTGTTAAAACATCCGGTAATCCTATTATCATATCCAAACCTATTTTTGAATCAAGTCCTAGCTCTTCAGCAATCTTTTCAATACTTTTTTTATAGTTTTGGGCTAATAATAAGTCCACTTTAACATCTATTCCACTTTCTTGTATGTAATTAAAATTTATAAATATTTCTACTCTTCCTCTTTTAACTTTATCCTTAACGAGTTTTTTTATATTTTCTTCTAACATACTTAAATGTCTTGGTATCTTAACAACTATATCATTGTATCTAAAATTTACTGACTTCATTTCAACAACAAAAGTTCTATTAGAATCACTATATTCACCTCTCCCAAAGCCTGTCATGCTTTTTACCATAAGACCAGTCCTTTCTCAATTCTATATAACTAATTACATCATAAAAATTACTTAAATACATTTAAATGAAATCTGCATAATATAATATATAATAATAGTATATTGTTTAACAGCAATAAAGCAATTCTATTAAATATTTATAATTATAAATAATAATTAATTATGATATACTTAAACATATTATAATCAAAAAATATATGTAAATCTATTATTTGTTACAAAAATTTAATATTTAATGAAATTAAAAAATATATTACAATTCAATATTATATTCCCTAGGTACATACTAGATTAAAGAAATAACTTTATATTTGAAATATAAAATGATATACTTTAGTGAGTAAATTACTATATGTTAAAATAATATTATTTACATCATTTATATTATGGAGGTATTTTTATGTCACTAGATGGAATTGTTTTAAGAGCGGTAGTTAATGAGTTGAAAGCTAAACTCATAAACGGAAAAATAGATAAAGTGTATCAACCTGAAAAAGATGAGTTAATAATAAATATCAGATGCCAGAAAAAAAATGAAAAATTATTAATATCAGCTAGTAGTAATAATCCAAGGATTTATATAACCAATATTTCAAAACCTAATCCTCAAAATCCTCCTATGTTTTGTATGCTTCTAAGAAAACATCTCCAAGGTGGAAAAATATTGAATATTGATCAATACTCAATGGATAGAATTTTATATTTTGACATAGAATCATTAGATGAATTAGGAGTAAAATCAATTAAAAGAATCATAATAGAAATAATGGGAAAGCATAGTAATATTATATTAATTGACAAAAATAATAACACAATAATAGATTCCATTAAAAGAATACCTTATAGTGTTAGTACTGTAAGGCAGATATTGCCCGGTTTATGTTATGAATTACCTCCTTCAAAAGATAAAATATCACCATTAAATGTATCTAAAAATGAATTTATTCATTATTTAGAAATAGATAATGCTGAAAAAGCTATTTTTAGGCATATATATACAACTTATTTAGGAATAAGTCCTTTAGTATCAAAAGAAATATGCTATAGAAGTAACATTGATCCAAATACTCCTTTAAGCAATATCAGTACCGAAAACGCATATCAATTGTTTAATTCATTTTATAGCATTTTTCATCAAATACAAAATAATATTTTCATTCCTACAATTGTCTTTGATAAAAATGAAAACAAAATAATTGATTTTTCATCAATTGATTTGCAACAATATGATAAAAAAAGCAAGTCTCATTTTAATAGCATATGTATGCTGTTAGATAAATATTATGTTGAAAGAGATAATTTTGATAGAATAAAACAAAAAACTTCAGATTTAAAAAAGATTGTTCAAATAAGGCTTGATAGAACAATTAATAAATTAAATAAGCAAAAACAAGAACTTTTAAATGCTTCAAAACGAGAAAAATATAAGATATACGCTGACCTAATAATGGCAAATTTACATTTAATTGAAAAAGGGAAATCTGAAATTGAGTTAGAAAATTTTTATGATGCTTCCCTTAAGAAAGTAAAAATAAAGTTAGATCCAAAGATATCTCCTAACCAAAATGCGCAAAAATACTATAAAAAATATAACAAACTTAAAAATGCATATCATCTTTTAAAAGAGCATATCAAAAAAAATGAAGATGAAAAAAAATATTTAGAACAAGTATTACTTAACATCGAAAATTGTACTAATTTAACAGAAGTTAATGAAATAAGAGAAGAATTATCTGAAGAAGGATTCATAAAAAAAAGTAATAAAAGACTTAAAAGTAACAAAAACAACAGCTCAAAGCCAAAACATTTTATTTCATCTGATGGATTTGACATTTATGTTGGTAAAAATAACAAACAAAATGATTACCTTACTTTAAAACTTTCGGATAAGGAAGATATATGGCTTCATACAAAAAACATTCCTGGTTCCCATGTAATTATAAAATCTAATAACTCTGAAATAAGTAAAAATGCAATATTAGAAGGAGCACTTTTAGCAGCATATTTCAGTAAAGCTAAAATGTCGAGTAATGTTCCTGTTGACTATACAAAAAGAAAATACGTAAGAAAACCAAATGGCGCAAAGCCAGGAATGGTAATATATGATAATAATAATACAATATATGTCACTCCATCCGACGAACAAATTAATAAAATATTACAGGTAGAAGATTAAATCTTCTACCTGTTTTAAGCTATATATATATAGAAAAAATTGCATAATAAAATATTTTAAAAAATAAATTAAAATTTTTGCACAACTTTTTCCTCTAAATTCAATTAATAGTATTACTAATCTAATTCATTAATTAAAACCTTATCAAATCCATCAGTTTCAGAAAATTTAACACTAATTACTTCATTTTTAGATGTTGGTACATTTTTCCCTACAAAATCAGGTCTTATAGGCAACTCTCTATGTCCCCTATCAATTAAAACTGCAAGTTCAACTCTTTTAGGCCTCCCATTTTCCATCAAAGCATCTAAAGCTGCTCTAGCTGTCCTGCCAGTAAACAAAACATCATCTACTAAAACTACTACTTTACCAGTAATATCATAATCAAATTGAGGATTTTTCACTTGAGGGTCTTTATAGAGTTCACTTAAATCATCCCGATATAAAGTAATATCTAAAGTAAGTACAGGAATATTTACACCTTCAATTTCATTTATCTTTTTAGCAATTCTTTTTGCAAAAGGTATTCCTCTGGTTTTAATTCCTACAAGGACTAGATCCTCTGTACCTTTATTTTTTTCTATAATCTCATTTGCTATTCTAGTAGTTGCTCTGTAAATTGCTTTTTCGTCAAGAATAGTTGCTTTTAATTTCATTTTTTCACCACCTAATAATTATTTTGACTTCTTAAAATTTCCAATATCCTTTCAAAATAACTTGGAAGCTCAGAATTAAACTCCATATATTCCTTTCTTGTAGGATGCACAAAGCCTAAAATTTTAGCATGTAAAAGTTGCCCTTTTAGATTAAATCTTTCCTTTTTTACTCCGTATATGCGATCTCCTACTACAGGATGTTTTATATATGACATATGAACTCTAATTTGATGAGTTCTTCCTGTCTCAAGTTTAGCTTCAACAAGTGTATATTCTTTAAATCTTTCTAAAACTTTAAAATGGGTAACAGCTTCTTTTCCATTTTTATCTACAACAGCCATCTTTTTTCGATCTATAGGGTGTCTACCTATTGGTGCGTCAATAGTTCCTTTATCTTCTTTAAAGTTGCCATAAACTAATGCCAAATACCTTCTAGTTATAGAATGTTCTTTTAATTGTTTAGACAATTCTTTGTGAGACAAATTATTTTTTGCTATCATTAGCAGACCAGAAGTATCTTTATCAATCCTATGGACTATACCTGGCCTTATCACGCCATTAATATTAGACAAACTGTTTAATTGATACAATAAACCATTCACAAGTGTTCCGCTGTAATTTCCTGGTGCTGGATGAACAACCATGCCTTGTGGTTTATTGATTACAGCAACATCATCATCTTCATATACAATATCAATAGGTATTTTTTCTGCATTTATATCAAGCTTTTTAGGCTTAGGCAGCGTTACAACTATTTCATCACCTTGCTTAACCAAGTATTTTGCCTTGACCTCTTTTGAATTTACCTTAACATATCCTTCTTTAATTAATTTTTGTATATAAGACCGTGATATTTCGTCAAGTTTATTAGCTAAATAATAATCTATTCTTTCACCATCATCTTCATCAACAATTATTTCAATTATGTTCATCAAATCCCTCTTTCTATTTCATACTTATTTGATAGAACCAGATACAATATTATCACGGTGCCTATAACAATAAATGAATCAGCAATATTAAACACAGGATAGTCATACAAACTCCCAAATTTAACATCAATGAAATCTATTACATAACCTAAACGAATTCTATCAATTAAATTGCCTATTGCACCTCCAACTATCATGGAAAAAGCAATTCTTGCAGCAATAGATAGATTCATTTTAGTTTTCAAATAATAAATAATTCCAAATATTACAATTACAGTTATTGCAATAAAAAAATTTTGTCTATTTTGTAATATACCAAATGCAGCACCAAAATTTTCTAAATAATTCAATTGCAAAAAACCTTCAATAAGTACAATAGGAGGTTTACCTAAAAGAAATTTTATAGCAAGGTACTTGCTTACTTGGTCTAATAAAATAGCTAAAATTAATATTAAATATAACATTATTTCCTCCCGTGACTATAAATTTTCTAATTTTATTATAATATAAATAAATTACGTTATAACACAATTATATTTTAATTTATTATCCTATACATTACAACCTTTAAATTGAGAAATTTCTATCATATAACTACATTATATTAACGATTTTTCTATTTCTTATAATCAGAAAACAATATTATCATTTCAAATATTATAAATTATCTTGAACTATCTTAACAATTTCAGCTATAAAGTCTCCAATCAATGGTAAATTTAAATTGATTACTCTTTTAAGAATATATATAACAAATGCCCCTAATAGAGTAAATCCAATAGCCATACCAAATCCTCTTGCTAACCCTCCTATGAAATTTATGTATAAAAGTCTACGTCTATCATTCATTAAATCTACGTATTCAGCAATTTTTGACTTTTCTAATTTTATAGCAATACTCTCAATTTTCTCTTCAATATTTGTTTTTCCATCTTTATTCATAAAAAGACGCTCCTTTCAAATAATATATCCTTCAATTATTTTTTTATTTATTCATTATATATTATCTTCATAATAGAGTAAGTATAATATAATTCCTTTTATTTTATTGATAATCATTATAGTAAAAAAATACATCAAAAAAACTTCATCCACAATGGATGAAGTAAAAAGCTATTAGAATAATAATAATTATTATTATTTTTCCTTTTCAATCTCTTTAAAATATCTTTCAATAGTTTCTAACTCAGATGTTAGTAAATTTATAAATCTATTTTTATATATTAGTGTTTCTTTCTTTAAGTTTTCATATTGATTTTGAATCTTAGCTGCTTCTCTATGAGCATCTTCAATTATATTTCTAGCAGTATCTTTAGCTTCCTTAATTATTAGCTCGGACTCTTTTCTTGCATTTGCAGTAACTTCTTCTGCTGTATTTTGTGCAACAATTAATGTGTTTTTCAAAGTTTCTTCTAAATTAGTATATTTTTCGATTTCCTCGTTTAAAGATGCAATTTTGTCTTTTAATTCTATATTTTCCCTGTAAATTTTTTCATAATCAGCTATAATTTCATCTAAAAAACTATCGACCTCAGTTTCTTTATAGCCTCTCATAGCTTTTTTGAATTCTTTATTTTGAATATCTAATGGTGTTAGCATTTTGCCCTCCCATCATATAAATTTTCTTATCATAATTTTAAATCTGCCTTTTTTAGTATTGCCAACTATGTTTACTAATTTGAATCTTCCAGTTCCTCTAACAGAAAATATATCTCCTTCTTTTAACTCAAATGAATTTTGGATTACAGGTTTCCAATTTACTTTTACTTTTTCTCCTTTAATAATATTAGAGCTTTTAGAACGTGAACAATGTAAAACTGAACTTATAATAGCATCTAATCTTAAAGATGAAACAACAATAAAAATATCAATGTAATCTTCTCTAGCCAGTTTTAATTCATCTAAACCTATTTCATTCACTATTACATTGCATTTATTAACTGTTTTTAAATTATATCTAACATAATCAAAAGTATCTTTAAGCAATACTACTTGACTATACTTTTCATGAATAAGAATATCACCAATTTTTTCTCTTTTTATACCTAGGCCAAGAATTGATCCTAAAATATCTCTATGGCGGATCTTATCATTATAGGATTTAAAACTAATACAAATAGCCTTAATAGGATTATCAACTTCTATTCTATCTTTATAGCTTTGATGCATTATAATAATTTTACGTTCTGATTCTGTAAAACCACCTTCTTCAAAATATGTTATTGATGGAAATCTATTTAAAAAGCTATAACATAAGTTCCTTTGATAAGGATCTAAAAAGTCAGTATATTCATCATCATGATATTTCAATACTCTTTCAACCTTATCAAGTATATTTCTCATTGTAATAATTTGATTATCATCTTTTATATGGTCTAAATATAATTTTTTATTAATAATCATGTTATCACCAAATAAGTAATCTACTCAATAAATATGCTAAAAAATTCAAAAATAATATTGCTAGTAATGGAGAAAAATCGATCATCCCAGTATTTATACCGAGCTTATATATTAGCTCTCTAAAAGGAGATATTATTGGCTCAGTAATTTGATATACAAATCTACTAAAAGGATCATTAATATCTCTTATAATAAATGATAAAAACATTCTAATAATAATTATTGTTTCTATTACATTTACGAAAATATTAAAAGATTTTACTATTATCCACACAATATCACCTCTTAAATCTATTTCTGCCAAGGAAATAATGACTTGTTTCTTAATTCTTCGGCTATTTTACCGTCAATTTCAACATTACTAGGTGCAAGTACAAAAATGTCTCTAGAAACTTTTTGAATATTGCCCTCTAAAGCATATACTGAACCATTTAAAAAATTGAAAACTTCTTTTTTATTTTCACCTTCTAATTTATCAAGATTTATAACTACAGTTCTCCTATTTTTTAATTCATCAACTATCTTAGGTGCTTCTTCATATCCTTGTGGTTCATATATTACTAACTTCATATTACTATTAGTATGTATATTTACTATTTTATTACTACCTTTAATATAAGTCGATTCTAAATTAGTAATATCATTTTCCTTTTCTTGAACAATATTATCTTCTTCTAAGTCATCTAACCCTATGAAGTATTTAACCTTATTAATAAAATTATTTGCCTTTTCAGCCATTAGATATCCCCCCATCAATTATAATTTCTTTCTCCAAATATCCCCGTTCCAATTCTAACCATATTAGAGCCTTCTTCAATAGCAATCTGATAATCATTTGTCATACCCATTGAAAGGTATTCCATACTCACATTTTTGTAATTATTCTTTTTTATTTCTTGGAACAATTCTCTCAATCCTCTAAATACAAATCTAACATCTTCCGGGTTTTCTGCATATGGTGCTATAGTCATTAACCCTTTAATCCTTATATTTTCAAGATTTTCTATGGATCTTATAAAAGGCAAGACCTCTGCAACTTTTAACCCATATTTAGTTTCTTCTTCAGCAACGTTGACTTGAATCAACGCATTCACAATGATATTACTTTGTTTTGCTCTTTTATTCAACTCTTTAGCTAAAGATATTCTGTCAAGAGAATGAATTAACTTAACTTTGTCAATTATGTATTTAACTTTATTTGTTTGTAAATGTCCTATCATATGCCAATTTACATTATTACCAATATAGTCATATTTTTCTCTGATCTCTTGTACCCTATTCTCTCCTATATCAGTTATTCCAAGGCTAATAGCTGCTTTTATTATATCTTTATCAACAGTTTTTGTTACTGCAATTAAGCGAATATCATTTGAGCTCCTTCCACTCTTTTCAGAAGCTATTCTTATTTTATCTTTAACCTTTGATAAGTTTTCTTCTAAGTACATCTAAAACCCTCCCTAGTTGATAAAAATAATATGCTAAATAATAACAATACCACTTATTAACTTAAACAAATTATTTTATGCCTAAATGCCTCCAATTATCTGACCTTCTTTTAAATTGTTCGTATTTATAAACACTTCATCATATAATTTTACAGTTTTCTCTTTGACTTTGTTACCATTATTGCCTATCTCTATATACCCATATATATTTCCTTCTTCTACTATTGCATATTCTTCATCTTTAGC
This sequence comes from Brassicibacter thermophilus, assembly GCF_055378355.1. NCBI lineage: Bacteria > Bacillati > Bacillota > Tissierellia > Tissierellales > Thermohalobacteraceae > Brassicibacter > Brassicibacter thermophilus. The sequence continues at coordinate 1,937,579 of NZ_AP042446.1, forward strand.
TAAAACTATTACAGGCCTAAATTTAACAATACCACTTATATCCTCAATATATACACCTTCAACTCCATTTTTTTTAATAATCGACTTAATAGGTATTTTAAGTCCTTCATACTTATTAATAATAATCCTTATGTCTACATATCTTTCATTATAAAATTTATATAAATAATCAGTGTTTTTTAACACTAACAAAGTATCATTTTCGTCTGAATTCATATTTATAATTCTGCTTTTTATTATTTCATTGTTATCAAACTCTAATAAAACATCTTTTCCAATTTCTAATGAACGTATACTACTATTAGGTATTTTTACTATGACATACCATTCATAATTATCTATAATTTTGAAAAGTGGTTGTCCAAAATTAACATTCTTATTATCATCAATTTCATTAATTATAGGATCGATTACCTTAAAATCTTTAGGTTCATATGACAAAATATTTTTTGCATTATATATTTCTTCTAGCCCGTCGATTTTATAACTTACTAATCCACATGTATCAGAATAGTATATTTTACTATTTCTATTTATCTGGTCTAAAATTTCCTTTTTTTCTTCTTCTAAACTCTCAATAGTATTATTTAGCAAAGTATTGTTCCCCAAAATTGAATCTCGTCTGCCAATTATTACTTCCAACTCTTTTTTTAGCTGATTCAATTGTCTATAATTTTTGCGCATTAAATTGGAACGAATTTGATATATTAAATCTTCTATTTGCACATTATTTTTTTTTATATCAGAAGTGAATTTAATATTATTATCTTTCACAGCCTTGGCGTCCTTTAAGGCATTTTCAATATCTGATAATTTTAATTCTAGTTCAGATGACTTATCATTATAATCCAATTCTAGTATTTTCATAAAAGTTCCAACTCTATCACCTTCTGAAAAAAATTTTTTAACTTTACCTTGTGCTTGAGAAGAATAAACTTTTTCATTTTTTACAATAATTCCTTTTGTAGTTATTGAATCTTCGATAACACCTTTTTCCACAGTTTGAGTTTTTAAATTTGAAGCGTACAAATTAGGTATAGTCCTAATAAATATATATAATATAATGCATAAAATTAATAGTGTTTTTATGGTTTTCCGTCGTTTCCTTTTTTTAGCTCTTTCCTTAATAGACATATAATCACCACCATTAGCTACCCACAAAACCTATTTAAATATACTTCTTCAAAATTTACTGATTTCCTCCATATATTTTTATTTTAAACGTTAAAATATATGTCTACATATGTCTATCGAGAAAACTTAAAAAATTTTCCATACTTGCTGATTATTTTTAATTCCTTAATTTTATCAACCTTAAACCGTTTAATTTCATCTTTGTAAGTAACTAATAATATAGAATTATCCCTCTTTACAGCACCAATTATTATACCCGCAATTTTTTTATTATTACTAAATATAACTTTTATTTCATCACCAGATTTTACTCGAAATTCACCTATTAAAAATTCCTTTACATCTGTCTCATCTATATGTTCTTGAGTTACAGATTTTTTATCTATAATAATCATATTGTTTTTTAAAGCTATTTTTTCTTTAATAACAGCAAATATATACCCCGCAATACTAGTTACAAATAAAAGAACTAATATAGTCCTTATATAAAATAAAATCATAATATCACAACCTTATACAATTTTATAACTTTAAGTATATCATATACATATAATTTATATCAAATAATAAAAATGAACACCAGAATATTAAGATTTGTTGATTAAGTCTTAGAGTATAATTTTAGTAGGCAAAAACAACAAAAATGAAAAAGATGCCCGAAAGCACCTTTAACATATATGAATCATCCAATATAATAGTAATTAATAAGAAAACTATAAAAGGGATGATTACATGTATAATATAAGTTTAGATGAAAAAGAAATTAATTTCAAGAACTTAGAGAAAATTATATATAAGCTTGTATGCCGACAGGCATGTGAAATGCTCGTAGAGCTATTAGAAAAATTAGATAATAAATTAATGAAAGAAAGAGATAAAGAAGAATATAGAAATAAAGGATTAAAGAAAACTACCATAAAAACAATAATGGGCGAAATTGAATATAAACGTAGAATATATCAATATACTACACAAGAGGGTAAAAGAGGTTACAAATGCCTTTTAGATGAATACTTAAAAATGGAAACCATAGGACATATATCTACAAATCTAGTAGAAAAAATAGTAGATCTAGCAACAGATGAATCATATAGAAAAACAGCAAATAAAATAACAGAAATGACAAACCAAAGTATAAGTCATTCAGCAGCTTGGAACATAATACAAAACTTAGGAGAACAACTAAAACAAAAAGAAAAACACGAAATAAAATTAAACAACGAAGAAAAATTACAAGGCAAAAAAGAAACAAAAATATTGTTTGAAGAAATGGATGGAGTGTGGATAAATATCCAAGGTAAAGATAAAAAGACTAAGGGAAAAGAGAAAAAAGAACTAAAATTAGGAATTTTTTATGAAGGCTGGGAGAAGAAGCATGAGAAAAAAGATAGATATGTACTAAAGAACAAAAAAGCATATGCAAGCTTTGGAAGTAGTAAAGAATTTAGAAAACTAAGACAAGCCAAAATAGCGAAACAATATAATACTGACGAAATAGAAACAAAAATAGTAAATGGAGATGGAGCAAACTGGATAAAAGAAGTTATAAAAGAAGACAATTCACACTTTCAATTAGATCCATTTCATAGAAATCAAGCAGTACTTAAGAACATAGAAGATAAGAAAAAGGCAAAAGAAATAATAAAGAAACTAAGCAATGGTAACATAGAAGAAGGATTAGAAATGATAACAAAACTAATGATAGAAAACAATGATAATCAAAAGAAAATGAAGAAATTACAGGCACTATATAATTACCTAGTAAACAACAAAGAAGGGATAGTGCTCTACAAACTTCGCCCAGACATAAATATGCCGCAACCACCAGAAGGAATTAAATATAGAAATCTAGGAACAATGGAACATAGCATATGTGATATATTAGCACAAAGGATGAAAGGGAATAAAACAAGTTGGTCAATACAAGGAGCCAGTAACTTAGCCAAGATACTAGCAGAAAAAGCAAGCAAAGAATTAGCAACAACAATAAAATCACTACTGAACAAAGAAATAAAAGAAGAAAAGCTTGAAGAAATAATAGAAAAAGTAGGATTAACAGCAGCAGAAGTAAATAAAAAGCCAAAGAAAAGCAAGATATACAAACACAAAAGAGCAAGCATGCCATTTAGTCAATGTTCAGTAACTAACGGAAGAAAAGCCATAAAGGACATGTTAGGTTGCAAATGTGCAAGTCAAATGAACCTAAGTTTTTAATATCTAATATATTATATAACTTAAAAGAATAAGCTAACATACGATACCTATGCTCTAATATAAGCCTAAAAAAATACAACATAATAGAGCATTAATACTGATGAATAAATAGAATTAGACCTAAAAATAGGGCTCTCAGACTTATTGTTATTCTATAATCATAAGTCTAGTATTATAGAATAACAATTTTGAAATCATTGTAAAGTATATGTAAATTTATTTTTAAAATTGTAGAAAGTATAAATAGAATACTCTTGCCCTATCGGGCATAAAAACATAATTAAAACAGCAAAATTGGATGATTAAATTTAAAAATAATAATTTTGCCAACTTTTACTTGACAGTATCTGATTAAGTTTGCTTCTTTACAAAAAAAACAATATCATGTATAATGATATTGTTATCGGGATGTGGCGCAGCATGGTAGCGCACAAGTCTGGGGGACTTGGGGTCGCTGGTTCAAATCCAGTCATCCCGACCATAAAAATAAGAAGGAAAAATCCTTCTTATTTTTATATTATTATGCAAATTAATCCCCCACTTCCGTCATCTACAATTTTCTGAAGAGTTCTTTGCATTTTGATTCTAGCATCTTCTGGCATCATATTTAGTTTGCTTTGAAGTTGTTCTTTTACTAAATCATATAAAGATTTCCCAAATAAATTAGACTCCCATATTTTCTTAGGGTCACTTTCGAATTCACTTAAAAAATAATTCAATAGCTCTTCACTCTGTTTCTCCGTACCAATTAAAGGTGAAACTTCTGTTGTTATATCTGCCCTAATCATATGCAGACTAGGAGCTTTTGCGCGCAACTTTACTCCAAATTGGTTACCCTGTTTAAACACTTCAGGTTCTTCAAGCTCCATTTCTTCTAAACTCGGTTGTACAATACCATATCCTATATTTCTAGCATCCTTTAGTGCTACCTCTAATTTATCATACTCTTTCTTGCACTTAGACAATTTTGAAATTAGACTTAAAATTTGATGTTCTCCTCGTATTGTATACCCGGTTAGTTCTTTTAATACATTATAAAATAGTGTATTGTCAATTTGTATGTCTATATTAATAACCCCTTCTCCAAGCTTTATTTCAGAAATTTTAGCAATATTAATTATATCTAAATCTCTAAGATTTGCTACTGCTGTATCTATTTCCCTTAATTTGTAAATATTCTTAATTATTTCTTTAAGTGACCCTAAAATTTTATCTTTAATCCAATTACCCTTTGGAAGTCCCTCTACCCAACCTGGAAGGTTTATATTTATTTCTTTTATTGGGAATTCAAGTAATATCTTTTCAAGCATACTATTAATATCCTGAATATTCATATTTAAACAATCAATTGCAATTACTGGAACAGCATATTTTTCTTCTAAACTTTCTCTCAAAGCAATAGTACTGTCTAGATTTGGGTGAGTTGAATTTAATAAAACAATAAATGGTTTTCCAATTTCCTTTAGTTCACTTATTACCCTTTCTTCAGCACTTATATAACTAGAACGTTCAATGCTTGTTATTGATCCATCTGTAGTAACCACTATTCCAATTGTCGAATGGTCCGTTATAACCTTTTTTGTCCCTATTTCCGCCGCTTCTTCAAATGGTATTTCTTTTTCGTACCATGGAGTTGTAACCATTCTTGGTACATTTTCTTCTTCGTGCCCCAAAGCTCCACTTACCAAATATCCAACGCAATCTACCATCCTAACTCTAAATTTAATATTTTCTTTTAAAGTCAATTCTATTGCTTCATTGGGAACAAACTTTGGTTCAGTAGTCATTATTGTTTTTCCTGAACCACTTAATGGTAATTCGTCTGTTGCTCTTTCTTTTTTATATCTATTTTCGATATTAGGTAAAACTAATAAATCCATAAATCTTTTAATAAAGGTTGACTTTCCTGTTCTTACAGGGCCTACTACTCCTATGTATATATCGCCATCTGTTCGTTCTGCTATGTCTTTGTATATATCAAACTTATCCATTCTTCTTTTTCCCTCCTTTATTAATGATGGATAATTTTATAGCCAAATTATTTTATTTATATACTTAACAATATATATATATGAGGAACTGTAAATATTATGACATGCTCATAAAAAAATTAAGGAATTAAAAAAGGTATTTTAGTAAATACCTTTTTTAATTCCTTTTTCAACTAAAAACTTTAACAATTACGGTCATTTATAATATCTTCCATTTCATATTTCTTATCTCTTAGCATTAAATTTATCACAGATGTTTTTACGTCTGAACCTTCATACAACACCCTATATATTTCTTCTGTAATTGGCATTTTTACTTTATATTTTTTAGAAAGCATATAAGCAGAATTAGTAGTTTTAATTCCTTCTACAACCATTCCTATTTTCTTTATGGAATCCTCTACTGAATACCCCTTCCCAATTAAAATGCCTGCTCTCCGATTTCTACTATGCATACTTGTACAAGTTACTATTAAATCCCCTATACCAGATAATCCTGCAAAAGTTGATTCTTTCGCCCCCATCTTTATTCCTAGCCTTGTTATCTCAATTATACCTCTATTCATTAAAGCAGCTTTAGTATTATCTCCATAGCCTAATCCATCCGAAATACCTGCCCCTAAAGCTATTACATTTTTCAACGAACCTCCAAGTTCAACACCAACAATATCAGGGTTAGTATATACCCTAAATTTTGGAGACATAAAAATATCCTGTACAAACTGGGCTATTTCTTTTTCTTGAGATGACACTACCACAGTTGTAGGCATATCCCTAGCAACTTCTTCAGCATGAGAAGGCCCAGACAACACAGCATATTTAGCAATTGGAATCTCTTGCTTAACTATTTCAGATATTCTAAGGTAAGTACCTTCTTCTAAGCCCTTAGCTAGATTTACTATAACTTGGTTAGGCTTCACTATATCCTTAATTTTTCTTAATGTATCCCTAACTGCATGTGACGGTACAGCTAAAACAATAATATCATTATGAAATACTATCTTGCTTAGTTTATTAGTTATATTTACACTAGATGGTATAATTACTCCAGGAAGATAGTTTACATTTTCTCTTGAAAATTGCATTTTCTCCATTTGAATATTATTTCTTACATAAAGCTCAACATCAAATCCTTTTTTAGATAATAATATTGCAATTGCTGTTCCCCAACTACCTGCTCCAATTACCCCTATCTTTTTATTCATAAAATATTTCCCCTTTCACTATACTCTTTCTCCTATTTTATGCTCTGTGCCATTTATTAATCGAACAATATTACTTTTATGTCTATAAATAGCCATTACTGTTAATATCAGAGTAAAAATGAAAAAGTGGATGTTAAAAGGTTTATTAATTAAAACTCCTACTATAGGAAGAAAAGTAACAGATAAAATAGAAGCTAATGAAACATATTTTGTCTTAAAAACAACTATTATACCAACAAATATACAAATAATTGCAGTAACATAATTAACGGTTAACATAACCCCAATTGTTGAAGCCATGCCTTTACCACCCCTAAAATTCAATACTATTGGCCAATTGTGTCCAACAATCACACTTATTCCAGCCAATAGCTCACCATCAAAACCCATTATTTTGCTACCAATGATTACTGCTAAGGTTCCTTTCAGAGCGTCAACTAAAAAAGTTATCGCAGCAAATTTTGGACCAAAAACTCTAAGGGCATTGGTTGCTCCAGCATTACCACTTCCGTAGTTTCTAATATCCTTATTTCTAAATAATTTACCTAAAACATAAGATGTAGAAAAATTACCTATAAAATAAGAAATAATTATAACTAGTATAGCAAATTTCAAATCTAGTCCCCCTTTTCTCGAAATTCAAATTGTATAGGAGTACCTTCAAATCCAAAATACTGTCTGATTTTGTTTTCTAAATATCTCGAATAAGAAAAGTGCATTAATTCTTTATCGTTAATAAAAATTGCAAATTTAGGAGGTTTTACACTTACCTGAGTAGCATAATAAATTTTCAATCTTTTTCCTTTATCAGATGGTGGCTGGTTCATTAAAACAGCTTCATTTATCACATCATTAAGAACACCTGTTTTTATCCTAAATGTATAATTATTATTAACAGTTTGAATTAAACTAAATAATTTATTTACCCTCTTACCAGTTTTAGCTGATAGAAAAATAATTGGTGAATATAACATAAAAGATAAGGTTTCTCTTATTTCTCTTTCATATTTTAAATACGTTTTATCTTCCTTTTCAACAATATCCCATTTATTTACAACAATTATAGAAGCTTTTCCATTATCATGAGCATACCCTGCTATTTTGGAATCCTGTTCAGATATACCTTCTGTACCGTCAATTACCATAAGACACACATCAGCCCTTTCAATCGCAGCAAGAGACCTTATTACACTATATCTTTCTACACCTGGATTCACTTTTTTCTTCTTTCGCATGCCAGCAGTATCTATGAATATATATCTTTTACCTTCATATGAAAATTCAGTATCTATCGCATCTCTTGTAGTCCCTGGTATATCACTTACTATTACTCTTTCTTCGCCTAATATTCTATTTATAAGTGATGATTTTCCAACATTAGGTTTTCCAATAACCGCAACCTTAATGGCATCATCATCATATTTGGTGTCTTTATTTTCAGGAAATTTAGCTATAACACGGTCCAATAAATCTCCTAAACCTAAAGCTTGCGCAGCTGAAATAGCTATCGGTTCTCCTAATCCTAGTTCATAAAATTCATATATAGTATCTGGTACATTTCTAGTATCAATTTTATTACAAACTAAAATAATATTATTATTCGACTTCCTTAACATATCTGCTATTTCTCTATCAGCAGATGTAATACCTTCAATCCCATCAACAAGGAACAATATAACATCTGCTGTTTCAATAGCTATCTCTGCTTGCCTTCTCATTTGAGACAAAATAATATCATTACTATTTGGTTCAATACCACCAGTATCAATTATAGTAAAGTATTTATCTAACCATTCACCCTCTGCATATATTCTATCTCTGGTTACACCCGGATTATCCTCTATTATTGATATCCTTTTTCCAGCTATTCTGTTAAAAAGAGTAGATTTCCCTACATTTGGTCTTCCCACTATTGCAACTATTGGTCTAACCATATATCTATTCACCTCTTTTATTACAAAATATATTTAAAAAATCATTACCATTAACTTTTGATACTATAACCTTTGTATCCAATTCATTTTCTACTTGTTCAACTGTAACATCATCTAAAAATATCTTTTCATCCCTTTTTAACATACACTCAGGTATTATTATATCATTTTTTACATTAAGCTGCTTAAGTTGATTAATTAAATCCCTGCCAGTTATCAATCCAGATACAGTAATTTTTTCTCCAAAAAATTCATTGTTTATGGCTACAACATTAATTTTTAAACCTTTTGATTTGTTTGTGATTTTTTTGCAAATATTTTTCATATAATCATATGCTAATACTCCAGTTGCAACTGTATATTTATTGTTATTCTCTATTTCCTTTATAGTTTTTATTGAATTTGAAATTTCCTCTTCAAAATTTCTCATTAAGCCAACACCATTTTCCAACTGAGGAAACCCTTCATAGTATTCAAGTGATGGTATATTTCTTTTTGCTAAAACAAAAAATTCATCAGATGGAAAAACTAAACGTGTTCCTAATGAATGTAAAAATTTATCCTGTATACTTGTAATAAGAGTAAGAAGTTTATTAGCACTTTCATAATCATATGTTTTTATATCAGCTAACCCCTCTCTGTATTTCGTCAAACCAACAGGAACTATAGCAATACTCTTTACTTGAGGATAAAGCTTCTGTAAATCATTTAAAGTTCTAATGAGTTCTTCTCCATCGTTGATAGTAGGAACTAATACAATCTGGCAGTTCATCTGTATACCAGCATCACTAAATTTCTTTATTATACTATATATTTTACCTGCATTTTTATTATTTAACATCTTTATTCTCAGTTCTGGATTAGTTGTATGCACTGAAATATTGATAGGACTCAATCTATATTTAATTATTTTTTGGATATCATTTTCGCTCATATTAGTCAAAGTAATAAAATTCCCTTGTAAAAATGAAAGTCTAGAGTCATCATCTTTAAAATACAAAGTTTTTCTCATGTTTTTAGGTAATTGATCTATAAAGCAAAATATACACTTATTTCTACAACTTTTAGCTTTATCTATTAATGGATTAGAAAATATAATTCCTAAATCTTCATCATAATTTTTTTCTATCTCAAAATCCCATATTTCGCCATTCTTTTTTTGAATTGTCACAACGATGTAATCACCTGATATTAGATATTTATAATCTATAATATCTTTGACCTCATTATTATCTATTGCTAAAAGTATATCACCTTTTTCAATTCCTAATTCTTCAGCAATAGAATTTTTTTCAATTCTTTCAATAATATTTTTATTTTCGCTATAACTTTTTATTTCCATTATATCTCCTTCCATGTTATTCCTGATCAATATTTATACACTATTCATTCTACATTAATTTTTATATCTTTACAAACACTATTTATTATATTTTAATACATAGTATCTTAAATATTGAAACAAGTTTAATTCTTCTAACTTTCAACTTATAAATTTAGAAAAATTTTATGGTTACTTTAATAAGGACTTTACGCGATTACTGCGTGATAACAAGATACAAGATAAAAGTACTTTTTAGTGTAACTTTATTTAATTAATAAAAGTGGCTATTAATCTACTGGTGATAATATGATTAATAGCCAAAAAACTTTCTTAATGACGCACTATAATATAGCAACCATTTTCTAAGTCATGTATCATCCCCAAAGTAACCTTAGATATCAATAAAGCAATCTTTTCCTTTTCTTCATCATTTTTAGCAATAAAAGTCGGTACATTTCCTCCTGAAACAACGTTTTTGTCTGTAGTTACTATTGCAATTATAGTTTCCTTTATACCTACATCCATTTTTATCACTCCTAATCTGCAGCTTTTTTCCCAGCATAAGAGCTTAGAGGCTTTCGTTTTGAACTTTCTAAAACAATCGTTCTTTTTACTGCCTCTACTAAACTATCTACATCTGGCTCCATAGCTACAATAGCCATAACTATTTTTCCATTATGAGGATCTCGCCTCGCCAAAGGTGTAAAATCAGGCTCATCAACATCTTTACGAATACCTAACTGTATAGCTGCATTATGCTGTATAGCCTGTCTTTGTCCTAAATTTGCAAGGGTTGCTACTGCATTTTCATCCTTTGGAATAATCTCTACTGCTATTCCATGTTCTAAATATATTGATTGAGATGATTTAAGTCCAACATTCATTATTGAAACATCATTTACCTTTAGTATTGTACCATCAAAGGATATTTTAGCTGGGTATACATCAGCAATATCTTTTACAACTTGCCTAGATATAGCGATATTAAAAAAAGTTATTATTATAATAGATGTTACAACCCCTCCAATTATAATGTACTGTTTAGAAAAACCTGACTTAAACAACACATATAAAACTATACTTACAATTATTGATGTAAGCATAGTAATATAGTTTCTCGCCTCAAAAGCCTTAGCTATATCCTCTATATAGGCTGTACCTCTTGCTACAAGCTCTGTACTTTCTATATTGTCGAGACTTTGCCTTTCTAAGTTTCTTACATCTCTAAACTGTTGTGCAGCTAAAGCTAAAAATGTAACAGCAGTATATTCTTTTTCTAAAAGAGCAGGGACAGATACAGAACCTAACGCTGCAGCTATAATTCCAAGAGTTAAATGTGATAGCACACCTTGAGGGTAACTTGGATATTGTCTGTAATCTACTCTAAGCATTGATACTCTTGCTATCAAACCTGAAATTAATGAAAAAATTACAATATATTCATAATCAACCATCTAAACACCTACTTTAAATACAACATTTATTTTACTTTCTTATCATTTAACAGAAGATTTAGTAGATCTTTTTCGTCATTATTTTTAGTATAATCAAAAGAATCATTTTTTTCCTTTTTTTTATAGTTTTGTATATAGCTAATTATTGTTACACATACTGATATACTGATTATTATGCTAAATAAGTTCTGTCCAGCTAATATTAACATACTATTTGATTTTTTAAATTCAAAATAAGAATTGGTATATTCAAATAATAAAACTCCACATATACTTCCTATAAAACCATGTATATTAGGTTTATTTAGGAAAAATATCATTAAACTAATAATTAATCCATAAAAAATATATTTATCTATAAAAAATATTTTAAAATTATATGGTAATAACATTTCACCTATAAAAATAGCTAGAAATGTTATAAAAGATATAATTAAACTCTCAATTTTATATAAATTAGATGTTTTATCGAAAAAAAAATAACGTATTACTATTAATACGAGAATTAAACTATATGTCCCTAAAAAAATTTTCCCACAAATAGTCATAAAAGGAGTAAAAGCTTTCGCCGTTATTATAGATAAAAATATTAGTAATTCATTTCTTTTCTTCTCTATAATTAAAATAAATATTATAATAATTGAAAATAAATATATCAGCACATAAAACTTTCCCCTTTCACAACTTTTTTGCTTAGTAATTGTAAAATAATAATTATTATTTAATCTTCTAAAATTCTATTTATTATAGATTGCCCTTTTAGGAAAAAAGTATACAAAAAAGCATAGCAAATATTATAATGTGCTTGCTATGCTTTACCAATACCATATTATTAATTATTTAATTTATCTAATAAAACACATAAAAATCTTTATTAACCTTATATAGCTCTTATTCATATAGAGGAAATCTTTTGCATAGTTCCAATACTCTATCCTTAATAATTTCTCTGTTATTGCTTTCATCTAATGCTAATTCCATAATTTCAGCTATTTCCAGCATCTCATTTTCCTTCATACCCCTTGTAGTTACAGCAGGTGTACCTATTCTCAGTCCACTTGTAACAAATGGGCTTTCAGGATCATTTGGAATAGTGTTCTTATTAGTAGTGATACCGATTTCATCAAGTAAAGCTTCTGCTTTTTTCCCTGTTAATCCTTTATTCCTTAAATCTATTAAAATTAAATGATTGTCTGTTCCTCCTGAAACTAATCTAAAACCTTTATTAATCAATGCTTCAGATAAAGCTTTTGCATTTTTTAATATTTGTTTTTGATAAATTTTAAAATTATCCTCCAGAGCTTCTTTAAATGAAACCGCTTTCGCAGCAATTACATGCATTAAAGGCCCACCTTGTATACCAGGAAAAATTGCTTTATCAATAATCTTTGCATATTCTTTTTTGCATAAAATTATTCCACCTCTTGGACCTCTAAGAGTTTTATGTGTAGTACTAGTTACAAAGTCAGCATATGGTACTGGACTAGGATGTAAACCTGCAGCAACTAAACCAGCTATATGTGCCATATCAACCATTAAATATGCTCCAACAGCATCTGCTATTTCTCTAAATTTCTTAAAATCTATTATTCTTGGATAAGCACTTGCACCAGCAACAATCATCTTAGGTTTTTCTTTTTTTGCTATGCTCATTACTTCATCATAATCAATCATCTCTGTTTTACTATTTACTCCATATGGTACAAAGTTAAAATAAGTACCAGATATATTTACAGGACTTCCGTGAGTTAAATGCCCACCTTGAGATAGATTCATGCCCAAAACCTTATCTCCTGGTTTTAAAACAGCAAAGTATACAGCTAAATTTGCATTTGAACCAGAATGAGGCTGCACATTTGCATGCTCAGCGCCAAATATCTTTTTTAATCTATCTCTAGCAATATCTTCAACAACATCTACGTACTTACATCCTCCATAGTATCTTTTGCCAGGATATCCTTCTGCGTATTTATTAGTTAATTGACTGCCCATTGCTTCCATTACCTGTTTACTCACAAAGTTTTCAGATGCAATTAACTCAATTTTACTTCTTTGTCTATCAATTTCATTATTAATAGCACCCATAATTTCTTCATCAAAATTACAGAGATTCTCAAAATTCATCATATTTTCTCCTTTCAAAATGTTATTTATAGATTTGCAAAGCTCTTTTCGTAAAATTAATAAAATTTTATACAAAACTTTAATTCCCTCAGTATATACTAAATATATGCTATCCAAAATCATTATTTTTACTCTATCATATATTCTAACATAATAAATAAAAAAGAATAAAATGATAATATTTTAATATTATCATTTAAATAGTATAATATTTTAATACCATATTTATTATATAAATTAGTCACAGTTTTTACAAGTAAATATTTACTATATTTTTCCCTTGTGCTATACTTATTATCTAGAATAATCAAAAAGATAGGTGTTATTATGAATAATAAAAATGAAGTAAAAAATTTGTTAATTATGGCTACTTTAGCTGGTAAAATTATGTTAAAAAATGGTGCAGAAACATATAGAGTAGAAGATACTGTTATCAGGATATGTAAAGCTAGAAAAAATGTTAAATACGTCCAAGCTTTTGTTACGCCTACAGGAATAATAATATCTTTAGAATACGAAAATGATATAATTTCATATGTCCAACGAATAAAATCTATAAAAATAGATTTAAATAAAATAGCGTTAGTAAATGATTTCTCAAGAAAATTTGTTAGCACTAAAATAAGTGTAGAAAAAGGAATAAAAATTCTAAATAAAATAGATCATTCTGAAAGCTACTCTAATCTTATAACACTTATTTTTGGTAGCTTTGGAGGAGCTTTTTTCTCATTATTATTTGGTGGTTGTTTTGTTGACTTTATTTGTGCATTTTTAGTTAGTATTGCAGTAATTCAAATAACTAGGTGGATAAGTAAATTAGATTTGACCTTTTTCCTTAATAATTTTCTTGGTTCAGCAGTAGCTACAATACTATCAATATTTTTCACTAGAATAGGTTTTGGAATTAATATGGATAAAATTATTATTGGTTCAATTATGACTCTTGTACCTGGAGTAGCAATTACTAATGCAATTAGAGACTCCATTTCTGGTGAATTTATATCTGGTCTTTCTAGAGGCATGGAAACATTAGTTATAGCATTATCTATTGCATTTGGCGTGGGAATTACTTTAAAATTCTATTTTTCACTTTTAGGAGGTTAATTTAAATGGTATACTCCAAACAAATTATATATTCTTTTTTATCTACAATTGGGTTTGCTGTATTATTTAATATACCAAAAGGATCAATATTAATGTCAGGCATAAATGGTGCAGCAGGTTGGGCAATATATATGATAATTAATAATATTTATTCTTCACCTGTGGCTGCAACATTTTTAGCTGCTATAACAGTAGGTTTAATTGGTGAAATACTTGCTAAACATTTTAAAAAGCCAGCAACTGTATTTATAATACCAGGAATAGTCCCTCTAGTTCCTGGTGCTGGTACCTATTACACTATGCTGGCTATAGTTGAAAAAAACTTTTTAGAAGCTGCAAATATAGGAACTGAAACATTATTTATAGCTGGTTCAATTGCAAGTGGAATTATTATATCTTCATCTTTGATAAAAGTCCTAAAAAAACAAAGATAATGATTTAATTATTTTGTATATTTTACCATTATATCTATCAAATCATCTAAAACATCTTCGTCATGTTCCTCAATATATGATTTTAGACATTCTTTCATGTGATTTTCTAATATTATTCCGCCAACCTTATTTAAAGCAGAGCGAGCAGCTGTTATTTGTACTAACACATCTCCACAAAACTTATCTTCTTCTATCATTCTTTGTATACCTTTAATTTGACCTTCTATTCTTTTTAATCTATTTAATACTGCGTCCTTTTTTTCATAAATTTCCAATGCATTCCCTCCTTATATATATAATTAATCAATTAAATATTAGCTAATTTTTTAGTTTGTAGTTATTTAATGATAACCCGTAAACAATTCTATTATTGATAATTTTAATGCTCAGAAATGATTTTTTTCATATGAAATGTAAGATAATTGCGTTTTTTCATTTTGTTATCTATTCTTTTCAAAATAAAAAAAGATAACACTAAAAAAATTAATCCAATCAAAAACCCAAACATTTCTCCATTAGTATTAGAAATGTTACTGAAAATTTTAGTACCAGCTATTATCCCTATAACCATATTAATTAGAGGTATAACATAAACGATAAAAGCAGAA
Organism: Brassicibacter thermophilus; assembly: GCF_055378355.1. NCBI lineage: Bacteria > Bacillati > Bacillota > Tissierellia > Tissierellales > Thermohalobacteraceae > Brassicibacter > Brassicibacter thermophilus. The sequence goes on from NZ_AP042446.1 coordinate 1,953,105, forward strand.
AAAATAATCTTATTAGTTTTAACAGATATTTCGACATAATCGCCTTTCTTAGCATTTAAAGTATTTTTTATGGAAATTTTCATACTTGGAGCACTGCAACTACCTCCACAAGAGCTGCAATTGCCACCACATGCTGAAACTCTTTTCACTTCTACTTCTGCTACATTCCCTTTTATTTCTGTTATATATCCTAATTGATACAATTTATGTTCACCTCCTAAAATATAATTTATTAGTCATTAAAATATCCTTGACAACCTCCGAAGCTATTATCAATCCAACAACAGATGGCACATAAGCAACACTACCAGGCACTAATTTTCTATTATTAGAGTCATTATAACATTTATTTGTTTTTATAGGTTTTTCTGTGGAAAAAACCACTTTTAAATCTTTAATATTTCTCTTTCTTAATTCTCTTCTCATTACCTTTGCTAAAGGACAAACTGATGTTTCATATATATCTGCTACTTTAAAAAGAGTAGGATCTAATTTATTTCCAGCACCCATACTGCTGATAATAGGTATATTTTTATTCTTGCATTGTTCTATCAAGTCAAGTTTGCATGATACCATATCTATGCAATCAATTACATACGTGTAATCTTGCGATAACAACTCTTTTGATGTTTCAAGATTAAACATTTTTTTTATTGCTAATACATTGGCATCAGGATTAATAGAAAGCATTCTCTCTTTCATTACCGCAACTTTTGGTTGCCCTATAGTTTTAGTAGTAGCATGTATCTGCCTATTTATATTTGTTATATCTACATCATCTTTATCAACTAATACAAAACTTCCAACCCCGCTTCTTATCAATCCTTCTGCTACAAAAGAACCTACCCCTCCAACCCCAAAAATAGCTATCTTGCATTTTTTTAGTACTTTAAGTCCACTTTCACCCAACAACATTTCAGTTCTACTAAACTTTAAATCCATTTTTATTACTCCTTTTTTGGTAACCCTTTTTATATTAATTATGGAATTTTCTCAATTACGAAGTTTTACTTAATTCATTGTGCTATAGGGCACACCAATTTAGGTGCGCCCAATAATTATCCTTAACTATCTTTTACAGATATATGAACATCTGATAACTGATTAGGTGAAACATCGCTAGGTGCTCCAGTTAATAAGCAAGTTGCACTCTGAGTCTTAGGAAATGCTATTACGTCCCTAATGTTGTCACTATCAGTCAAAAGCATTACTAATCTATCAAACCCATATGCTATTCCACCATGTGGTGGAGTACCATATTTAAAAGCTTCTAAAAGAAAGCCAAATTTATTCCAAGCTTCTTCCATAGAAAATCCTAATACTGAAAACATTCTTTCTTGCAAATGTGAATTATTTATTCTTATACTTCCGCCACCTATCTCATCACCATTAATAACTATATCATAGGCCTTAGCCCTTACCTTTTCTGGTTCTGTTTCTAATATATCTAAATCTTCCTCCATAGGATGTGTAAATGGATGGTGTTTAGCTACAAATCTTTTTTCTTCTTCATTATATTCAAACATAGGAAACTCAGTAATCCAAACAAGTTTATATTCGTCTTTATTGATTATATCCAATTTTTTCGCTATTTCAACCCTTAAAGCACCAAGTGAATCAAGAACCACAGATTGTTTGTCAGCTACAAATAATAGTAAATCACCTGGATTACCTTCCATTCTTTTGATAATATCTTCAATTGTTTTTTTATTTAAAAACTTTTCTATAGGAGATAAAATACCGTCTTCTTGAATCTTAATCCAAGCTAAACCTTTTGCTTTATAAGTTTTAACAAACTTTTCAAGTTTAGATATCTCTTTTCTAGAAAATGCATCTGCAAAACCATTAATATTTATACCTCTTACTTCTCCACCGTTTTTTATTGTTTCACTAAAAATCTTAAAATCAGAATTAGCAACTATATCAGAAATATTTCTTAATTCAAATCCGAATCTTAAATCAGGTTTGTCAGACCCAAATCTTTCCATTGCCTCCTTATAAGTCATTCGCTTAATAGGAAGATTTAACTCTATACCTTTAATTTCTTTAAATATTTTGTATAACAACTTTTCATTCAACTCTATTATATCATTTATATCAACAAAAGACATCTCAATATCAACCTGAGTAAATTCAGGCTGTCTATTTGCTCTTAAGTCTTCATCTCTAAAACACTTAACTATTTGGTAATATCTATCCATCCCAGAAATCATTAACAATTGTTTTAAAAGCTGAGGAGATTGAGGTAATGCATAAAATTTTCCTGGATTTATCCTACTAGGTACTAGATAATCTCTTGCTCCTTCAGGCGTAGGCTTAGTTAACACTGGAGTTTCTATTTCAATAAATCTGTTATTGTCAAGAAAATCTCTAATTACTCTAGCAGTTTTGTGCCTTACTTTAAGATTTCTTTGCATAGACGGTTTTCTTAAATCCAAATACCTATATTTTAATCGCATATCTTCTGATACATCATCACCATCTTTAATATATATAGGTGGTGTATCAGCTTCGTCTAATATTTTTAATTCATTAGCAAAAACTTCTATCTCCCCTGTAGGTAATTCTTTGTTTATAGATTGTCTTCTCATCACATTACCTTTTACTGCAATAACATATTCACTTCTTATTTTATCAGCTTTATAAAAAGCGTCTTTAGATATATTCTCATCAAAAACTACCTGTACTATACCAGTCGTATCTCTAAGGTCAACAAAAATTAGTCCTCCAAGATTCCTTCTTTTTTGAACCCATCCCATTAGTACCACGTCTTGCCCAATATTTTTAATATTTAATTCACCACACATATGACTTCTTCTTAATTTTCCCATTGCTTCACCCATATAAATTACCTCCACATTTTTATAATAAATAATAAAAACCTCAACATCACTGTCTTATAAATAGACAGGGACGAGAGGTTTAAATTCCCGCGGTGCCACCCTTTTTGGATAAAATCCCACTTAATTACCATTAACGCTGGTAAGCGGACAAACCTACTAAATTTCAGCATGTCTACTCCAAGGTGTCTTCGTTAATCATGAGTATCGGATTTCCACCAACACCGACTCTCTATTACCCAATAATTTAACTACTATTCCTCTTCATTGTATTTTATTTATGAATATATTGCTTCATATTATAAAATAACTATTAATATCTGTCAATAGAGGTTAAGTGTTTTTTCTTTCTATTTACCATTTCTGTTACTCTTTTAATATATTCTGTAAGGCTTTTTACATTAGGAACTCGTTCTATTCTATCTTCATCCGGATAAAATATCTTCGATATAGCCCCTGCCCCTAGAGCAATTATTGTTTCTTTTTCCTCCATAATTTCCATATTATATATAGATTCTTTACCTTCTTTAGAGTATCCAATATTTTCAAAATTACCTAAAATATGTTTTTGTCTGTACAAGTAATAAGGATTTAAGTTCATCTCTCTAGTATACTTTTCTGCTAAGCTGAGCATCTTTGATACTGTTTCTTGAGAACTCAATTTAAATTTATTTATATTTTCCTTTAATTTAGAAGCTTTTTTTATAGTCATAGTATGGACAGTTAAATTATCAGGATCTAACTTTTTTATTTGGTCCAATGTATTTTTAAATTCTGTTACAGTTTCTTGAGGTAGACCTGCAATTATATCCATATTTATAACAGGAAACCCAATTTTTCTTGCTAGATAATATGAATCAATAATATCTTGTGGCGAATGACTCCTCCCAATTAAATCTAAAGTTTTTTGATTCATAGTTTGTGGGTTTATACTTATTCTGTCAACTTTATTTGATTTCAGCATATTAAGCATATCCTCTTTTATAGTATCTGGCCTTCCAGCCTCAACTGTAAATTCTCTTACTTCTTTTCTAGGAAAAAATTCATTTATCTTACTTATTATTTTATGCAAATTATCTATAGGAATAGATGTAGGAGTACCTCCACCAATATACACAGTATCAATCTTCATATTCGAAGTAAGTTTGACCACTTCTTCTAATTCAAATAATAATTTATCAGTATATTCATCTACTAAGTGGTTATATTTCATTAAAGAATTAGATGGAAAAGAGCAATATATACATCTAGTAGGACAAAACGGTATACTAATATATAAACTAAATTTTTTTGAATCAAGAGGATATATTTTTTTCCTTTCCCTTTTTGCAATATCTAAAACTAACATAGAGTTTTTTAAGTCAACCTTATACACATTTCTAAAGACAGAAATTATATCTTTATCATTATACCCTTTATCAAGTAATTTATGTACAATTTTAGTAGGCCTAATTCCAGTAAGAATTCCCCATGGTGCTCTAGTATTAGTTAATGGTTTAATTGCTTCAAAAGCACTTTGCTTTATGCCATATTTTATCTTCTTATTTATGTCATTCTCTTTAATATCAATTTTATTAACATCCTCTATTTCATATTTACTAATTATTTCACTATTCTTTAATATATTTGTTATAACTCTATACAGTCCATTTGTTTCCTCTAATATACTTTCAATGAAAAGGCTTTGATCAAAATTCAAAGCCTTTTCATCTAAATCAAAACATATATCATTATCTGAATAAAAAAGTCTTAAAAGCTCATAAATTTCATATTGGTAATTATGCCCTATCAATTTTACGTATATCATAATATTCTCTCCACAATATATTAAATATTTTTTCTTATATCGTTTAACAAAGTTTCTATATGCTGTTTAGGAATATTTAATTCTTTAGAGATTTCCTCATTACTTAATCCCATTTCACTTAACTCTAACAAATCATAAAATTCAGTATCTATAAATTTATCAAAATGAATTTGTCCATTATAACTTTTTTTTGATTTTCTCAAAATATTTCCCTCCCATTGACTTTTATATTAGTTTGCCAATAATCAATGAGAGTATTCTTATATATTATTTAATTTGACAAGTTAATATTTTAATTTTAGGAATTATTTTTAGCTGCTTTATTTAATAAATTGATTTGTCAACTTCTCAATTCCAATTTTTGTAGCTGGTCCATGACCAGGAAACAATTTTGTGTCATTATCAAAAATTAATAATTTATTATTTATTGATTGAATTATTTTTTCAAAAGATCCGCCTTCTAGATCAGTTCTTCCAATAGACCCTTTAAATAAAGTGTCACCTGTCAAAATATTATCTTCAACCTTTAAACATATACTTCCTGGTGTATGTCCAGGTGTATGAATAACACTTACATTTAATTCACCAACATTGAATGTATCTTCATCATTAAGCAATTTATCAGGTTCAATCTCTACATTATCTATGCTCATTATACTAGATAAATTCTTATCTGAATCTAGCAGCATATATTTATCGTCTTTATGAACTAACACCATTGCTTTAGTAAATTCCTTTAACTCTTTTAATCCTCCAATATGGTCACCATGTGCGTGAGTTAACACTATATACTTAACTTTAAGTCCTAGTTCATTAATTTTTTTTAATATGTCATCTACATCTCCACCTGGATCTACAACCATAGCTTCTTTAGTTTTATCGCAACCAACAATATAACAATTAGCAGCATATACTCCTGCAACTAATCTTTCAAGAATCATAAAAATACCTCCTAAAAACTTTTCTTACTATCAATCAATATTGTTACTGGACCATCATTTATCAATTCAACCTCCATATGAGATTTAAATTCACCAGTATCTACCTTAATTCCATAACTAGTACATTTTTTGACGAATTTATCATATAAGTCCTTTGCCATATCTGGAGGTGCAGCTTTCATAAAATTTGGACGTTTCCCTTTTCTTAAATCACCATATAATGTAAATTGTGAAACTATAAGCAATTCCCCATTTACATCTAAAAGAGATAAATTCATCTTATCATTTTGGTCTTCAAAAACACGTAAATTCAATATTTTATCACTTAAATAGTCGATGTCAGTTTCATTATCATCTAAGCCTACTCCTAGTAATACAACAAATCCTTTCCCAATTTGCCCAATAACTTTTCCATCTACAATAACCCTTGCACTATTAACTCTTTGTACTACTGCCCTCATATAATCATCCCTTCTAAGTTATTACTCTATAAACATCTATAACTCCTCTAAATTTTTTAATTTTTTTCATTATATTTTTTAACTGTTCTAAATCTTTTATTTCTAACGTCATATTAATCATTACCAACTTTTCTTTATTAGTTCTAGCATTTAGAGAAGTAACAGACAAATTAGACTGTGTCAATAATTGAGTTATTTCAGACAATAAACCAGACCTATCAGAAGCTTTTATCTGTATTTCAGCTTGATAAGATATTTTTTTGTCAGTATCCCACTCTACTTCAATAAATCTTTCTTTAATATTTAAGTCAGCAATATTAGCACAATCTTTTCTATGAATCGATACACCTCTTCCTCTAGTAATATATCCAATAATTTCATCACCAGGAACAGGATTACAACATTTTGAAAATCTCACTTTAATATTGTCTACACCTTTAACAGTTACTCCCTGAGTTACATCATGTCTTGACTTTTCTTTTACCTTTTTAGCAATATTGAGTTTTTCGTTATCTTTTTTATAATATTCTCTATAGTTTTCTTTAAGTCTTGTTACTATTTGTGATAAAGTAATACTTCCATAGCCTAAAGCTGCATACAAATCATCTACACTATTTAAGCTTAATCTATTTGAAATGTTTTTCATCCATTCATCTTTTAAAATTTCTGTTAATTTATATCCTTGTCTTTTTACTTCTTTTTCAAGCAATTGCTTACCTCTATTTATATTTTGAGCCCTTTCTTCTTTTTTAAACCATTGCTTAATTTTAGTCTTTGCTTGGCTACTTTTAACTATCTTAAGCCAATCCCTGCTCGGCCCATTATTATTGGGGGATGTTAATATCTCTACAATATTCCCATTTTTTAATTTATAATCAATAGGTACTATTTTACCATCAACTTTTGCACCTATGCAATTATTTCCAACCGCTGTATGAACTCTGTAGGCGAAATCTATAGGCGTAGAACCTGCAGGAAGATTAATAACCTCTCCTTTAGGAGTAAACACAAACACCTCATCTGTAAAAAAATCTATTTTTAACGATTCCATGAATTCTTTAGGATCTTTCATTTCTTTTTGCCATTCTAAAAGTTGTCTTAACCAAGATAACTTTTTATCAAAATCATCAGTCTTTAAAATCCCTTCTTTATACTTCCAATGAGCAGCTATACCATATTCAGCTGTTCTATGCATCTCCCAAGTTCTGATTTGAACTTCAAATGGCTCACCCTGCGGTCCCATAACAGTAGTATGCAACGATTGGTACATATTAGGCTTAGGCATTGCAATATAATCTTTAAACCTACCTGGTATAGGCTTCCAAAGTGTATGCACTATACCTAATACTCCATAGCAATCTTTAACACTATTAACTATTACTCTAATTGCAGTAAGATCATATATTTGCTCGAAGCTTTTGTTTTGATAAACCATTTTCTTATATATACTGTAAAAATTCTTTGGTCTCCCACTTATTTCACTTTCTAAACCCATATCTTTAAGTTTAGTACTAAGAGTATCAATGATTAATTTTATATATGCTTCCCTTTCCCTTCTTTTTTTAGATACTTTTTCAACAAGGTCATAATATCCTTCAGGGTCAAGATATCTTAAAGACAGGTCTTCAAGTTCCCATTTAATTTTAGAAATACCTAGTCTATGAGCAATTGGTGCATATATTTCTAAAGTTTCTAAAGCTTTCTCTTTTCTTTTACCCTCATCCATATAATCTAAAGTTCTTATATTGTGCAGCCTATCAGCTAATTTTATGATAATTACTCTTATATCTTTAGACATAGCTATAACCATTTTTCTTAAATTTTCAGCTTGGTTCTCCTGCTTAGTCCTGTACTTTAATTTTTTTAACTTTGTAACTCCTTCTACTAAATAAGCAATTCCCTCGCCAAATTCACTAGCTATTTCTTCATACGTCACCGATGTATCTTCTATAACATCATGCAATAATCCACCAATAATAGTTTCTGAATCCATACTCAAATCTGCTAAAATCATAGCAACATTATAAGGATGTTCAAAAAATCTCTCGCTAGATTTTCTGTATTGACCTTCATGAGCACGTTCAGCAAAATTATATGCTTTAATTATCTTATTTAAGTCAGCTTGGGGATTATATTGTTCAATTTTTAATATTAAATTTTCTAACAATTTGTCCACCTACTTACTAGATATAGATAAACATATTATCTACTACATTCTATCACTAAAAAATATTACTATAATTAATTTAACACAAATATCTTAATACTTTAATTTAAATATTATATCAAGAAAAAATTATATTTCATAGGTACATTTTAACTTTTAGTACTGCTCATTAATGAAAAATAATAATATTCTGTAATTAAATATATATAACAGTATACCACAAGAATACTCAATTAAAAACATTTTTGATTCCACTAGTTAATATTTATTGTAAAAAGTCCCACAACATTGTGGGAACTCATCAAAATTTTATTAATGATTGCACTTCGTATTCACTAATCATATCTCTACCATTTAAAAATTCTAATTCTATAAAAAAGTGTACACCGACAACTTTTCCACCTAAACTTTCCACCATATTTATTATTGAGTAAACTGTACCACCTGTAGCTAATAAATCGTCAACTACAAGAACTTTTTGTCCTGGCTTAATTGCATCCTTATGCATTTCTAAAACATCTGTTCCATACTCTAATTCATATTCATGTTTAATGGTTTCTGCTGGTAATTTTCCAGGTTTTCTTACTGGAACAAATCCTACTCCCAACTTATATGCTAATGGAGCTCCAATTAAAAAGCCTCTAGCCTCTGGCCCAACAATTAAATCTATATCTTTATCTTTAATTTGTTCAGCCATTTCATCTATGCACTGTTTAAAGGCTTTCTTATCTTTTAAAACAGGTGTAATATCCTTAAAATTAATACCTTCCTTTGGAAAATCCTTAATATTTCTTATCATATTCTTTAAATCCACGTATATTCCCCCTTCAATTTCACTAAAACTTTAAATTGTATTTTAATTACTTAAATCAAAACTTAAAAATCTTTTTAAGTTTTTGTAATCATTAAATAAGCTATATAACTTTACCATAACAGTCGAATTTAAAATATCAATTTTTTGTTCAGGCCTTTCATTTAATTTTACATAGTAATAATTATTTTTTTCAATAAAATCCAATAATCCACATTCATTAAAAACGTTAAATATAATCCAAAGCTTAACAGGATTTAATCTCATACCTTTGGTTATTGACATATACTTTAAATAATTTGAAACATCAATTTTCAAAATCTCCTTATTCTTCGATATAAGAGATTTGTAAATTTTTCTTAGTTCTTCAATAGATGGAATCATTCTATTCAATATAATAGTGTTATATGTTAGGTCTTCCTGTCTTGCTAATATTTCTACTTTAGTACAGTTAATATCATAAAAGTATTTAATATCACTTATATCAAAACATAAATCATACATGATTATTTTATCATAATGATCAATATTAATGCTATGAATAGTAGGATTTAATATGATTTTATTTGTTTTTGATGTTAAACCTTTATTTAAAGATATTTCTGTCTTTTTTATAATATCTCTACCATTCGTAATAACTTCTTTTATTAATTGATTAAAATTATATATATTGTTAACTACAACTAATATGTTTTCGTAACTTTTTAATAGTTCTATAGTATATTTTAATCTATCAATATTATTCAAAATTGTAGTACACTTTTTTAAGATGCTTTTATCTATACTATTATAATCATTTTTAATAATATTAAACAAGTATTTATAAGAATTGACATCATTAAGTGGCAAAATATCACTTATAATGTCTTTTATATTTATTTGAACTCTTTCTTCATTCATAAACTCATTTATTTCAACATTTCCAATAATATTCACACAGTCATTTACATTTATATTTTCTGAAATATGTCCAATTCCAAATCCGATACAATCTAAAGAAACGTTATTTTTCCTTACTGATAATTTTAAATGAGATTTATTTTTCCCCACTTTTTTGACACTTTCAACCTTAGCATCTTTTAAAATTAGTACTGGCAAAGAATTCCCAATCCCAAAAGGTTCAAGTAACTTAATTTCTTTAATAATCTCTATATTTAAATCATCAAGGCTTATTTCTGCATCTATATTAGTTTGTGGTATCATATCTTCGTCCATCAACACTTGATTTGCTATTCTATTTATCCTTTTAGTAAACTCATCAATATTTTTCAATTCTATAGATAATCCCGCAGCCTGTGAATGCCCTCCAAATGCATTAAATAAGTCACGACATTTATACAAATTCTCGTATAAATTAAATGTAGATATACTTCTAGCAGAGCCTTTCCCAACATTATCACAAATAGATATAACAACACTTGGTTTGTAATACTTTTCAGTTATTCTCGAACTCACAATTCCTATAACACCAGGATGCCAGGATTCAGAAGCTACAACAATCACCTTGTCTTTTTTTAAATCTATATTTTGATTAATGTAGTCTTCAGCTTCCTTAAATATTTTCATTTCTAAATTTTGTCTTCTTGAATTTTCTTTCTCTAGAAATTTAGCAATTTTTAAAGCATATTCATAGTCATCAGTAGTAAACAAGTCAACACCACAATCTGCTGACCCCATTCTTCCTGCAGCATTAATTCTAGGTCCAATAACAAATCCAATATGTCCTGAAGTAATCTTTTTATTTTTTAAGCCGGTAACTTCAAGCAAAGCTTTAATACCCACATTTTTGCAAGAATTCATTTCCTCTATTCCATACTTCACTAATATTCTATTTTCACCAGTTAAAGATACAATGTCAGATACTGTTCCAATAGCAACAATAGGTAATAGTTGTTCTAAGTGAATTTTCACATCTAATTTTTTTGATAAAGCATGTACAAGTTTAAATGCCACTCCTACTCCAGCTAATTTTTTAAATGGATATTTGCTATCTTTCCTTGAAGGATTTATTACTGCATATGCTTCTGGTAAAATATTTTGACATTGATGGTGATCTGTTATGATAATATCAATATTATTATCCCTGCAGTATTCAACCTCTTCAAAAGAAGTTATCCCACAATCAAAAGTTATTATTAATTCTCCATTATTATTTTTTATATAGTCAACAGCTGCTTTATTAAGCCCATAGCCTTCATTAAGTCTATTTGGTATATAATAATTGCATTTTACACCAATATTCCTTAAAAATAAGATCATCAATGATGTACTAGTTACTCCATCTACGTCATAATCACCATATATCCATATATTTTCTTTATTCTTTATAGCTTTGATTATTCTTTTAACCGCTTTATCCATATCTTCTAGTAAAAATGGGTCATGTAAATCTTCTAATTTAGGATTTAAAAATTTTAAGCATTCTTCTTTAGTTTTTAGTCCTCTATTAATCAATATTTTAGATGTTAATTTTGAAATATTCAGTTCACTACTCAACATATCTACATTGCTATAATCACTATTTTGTATTTTAAAGATCTTGTTTATATTCATATTTTCGTCACCCAATTTTTATGTATATAAATTATTTTTCATTAGTTTTTTCTAAATTGTTAACATTTAAATTGTTAGCATTTAGATCTTTTTTATTATTCATTTTTTCATCAAAGTTTGTCTTTGTACAAATCTCTGCTTCTGCAACATTGTCTGATGATTTGTAATCTTTTAACAGTTCTTCTATCCTATTTTCCAAGTCAATTTTTTGAGTTTCTAATGACTCTATCTTTTTTCCTTGTTCTTTTATCTTTATCGATAATCTTATTTGCCTTACTAATCCTAACAACATAACAATTACAGCTCCTAAAGCTGCTGATACAAAGATTACAATGGCTTGTGAAACTTCAATTTCTGCAAAAATAAAATCAATTAACACTGAATTAGCATTTTTTAAAGCAAATAATGCAACTACTATAGCAAAAAATAATGACAAAATAAAACCAGCTTGCATAAGCAACCTCCTATTTACTAAAATTTATAATTAAAATATAATTTAACAAATAATATAAATAAGCAAGCTCAATACTATAACTTTCATATTTCATCACATATATTACTCTGAATTTTATTAGATTATAATCATATTTTAAGTTCAACGCTTTTGTCTCTATATATCCAAAACGGTTTTAAATTTACTATCTATTTCTCTGATAATTTAAGTTTAATACATTTTATGAATTAAATAAAGAGTATAATTAAAAAAACCACCAAACGGCAGTTTTTTTATTATACTCTTCTAGCATTATATTTACCATTTTTAGAGCCTCGTGTTTTAAATAGCAACCAAAGTGGGCTAGCAATAAATATTGAAGAATATGTTCCAACTACTACCCCAACAATAAGTGGCAAAGCAAAGTCTCTTATTGCTTCTACTCCAAATATATACAATGCACCGATAGCCATTAAAGTAGTAACCGAAGTATTTATTGATCTGGTTATTGTTTGAGCTATACTCTTGTTTACAATATCCTCATATTTATCTTTTCTCATTAATTTAATATTCTCTCTAATTCTATCAAATACAACTATAGTATCATTTATAGAGTAACCAACTATTGTCAAAATAGCTGCTACAAAAGAACTATTAATCTGAAATTTAAATATCGCATAAAATGCAATTGCAATCAAAACATCATGTAATAATGCTATTATAGCAGATAAAGCAAATTTAAATTCAAATCTGAAAGTTATATATATAAGCATACCTATAGTAGCAATAGCTATAGAAATTACTGCTTTCCTTCTTATTTCATTACCTATGGAAGGACTAATTTTTTCAGCTTTTATAAATGCGTCTTCCTCTAAATCATACTTTTTTAAAAACTTATCAACTATTTCTTTTCTCATTGTATTATCCATATCTAACTTGCTCTTTATAATAACCTCATTTTTCTCTTCTCCAGCATGAATTATACTTGCATCTTTATCAAATTCATCAGTTATTTCTCTTATTTCGTTTACAGGAACAGTTTTACCCATATCTATTTGTAATAATGTTCCACCTGTAAAATCTATTCCATAATTAAATCCACTAGTTAAGCCTGTAATTATTCCAATAACAATAATAACTAATGATATACTAAAGAAAATTTTACTGTTTTTAACAATGTTCATTTTTGTCCCCCCTTTAAGCTCCATATAATTTTGTATTCTTAGTTATATTAGTATTTATAATTAACTTTAATAGGAATTTAGTAATAAATACAGCAGTAATCATAGATGAAATTATCCCTATTATTAGAGTAACGCCAAATCCCTTAATTGGACCAGTACCAAAACTATATAATACTAACCCAGCAATAAAGGTAGTAATGTTTGCATCCAATACTGTTGATAATGCTCTTTTAAATCCTGAATCAACAGAAGACCTCAAAGACTTGCCCATTCTCAATTCTTCTTTAATTCTCTCAAAAATAACAACATTTGCGTCTACTGCCATACCAATTGACAATATCAATCCTGCTATACCTGGTAATGTAAGCTTAACTCCTAAATTAATCATAATACCTAGCATTATGAGAATATAAATAATTAAGGCTATATCTGCAACTAATCCAGGTATTCTATAGTATATTAACATGAAAGCAAAAATTAGTATTAAGCCAATCATTGCAGCAAAAATACTTTTATCTAATGATTTCAATCCTAAAGTTGGTCCTATAGTGGATACTTCCATTTCCTTCATCTCAACAGGTAAAGCACCTGCCCTTATCAATGTTGCCAACTCACTGGCTTCTTGTATTGTAAAATTACCTTCTATCTGTGCTTGACCATCATCAATAACTGAACGAACAACAGGACTTGATATAACTTTATCATCTAATACTATATATATTATCTTATCTATATCATTAGTTTTACCCACTAACCTCTTTGTTGCTTCTGCAAATTTAGTAGTGCCTTCTTTATCGAATTCCAATGCAACTACAGGCTCTTCTCCTAAATCAGTAGATTGATATTTAGCCTCAGATTTTTTTATATTCTTACCTGTAACTACTACATTACCTTCAGGATCAATAAATTGAAGCTGTGCAGTTTTCCCAATTAAATCTATAGCTTGATGTGAATCTTGTACTCCAGCTAATTCAATTCTTATCCTATTATTACCTTCAATAGTAATATTAGGTTCAGATACACCGAGACCATCGACTCTTTCTCTAATAATCGCCTTAGATTGCTCCATTATCTTATCTAACTCCTCACCAGTTGCGTCCGTTTGTGCTTCAAGGACAACATAAACACCACCCGCTAGGTCTAATCCAAGGTCAATTTCTTCTCTTGCATTTTCAATTTTGTATTTTCCTAAATCTACACCATTAATAGCGACATATGAAGTAAACACTACTAATGCAACTATTAAAATAAAAATAATTGTGTTCTTAAGGTTCATCACTCTTCCCCCTCTTTACTGTGTTCATACTATTTTATTATATATTTGTATAATATAAGAGTCAATAAATAATCTAAAAGCTATTTTTATGGTTCTGTGCGTATTTGACATAGTCAACAGCTGATTGCTTTAATTGTTTTATTTCTTCATCACTTAATTTTCGAACTACTCTTGCTGGTGTTCCTAATACCAATGATCCTGTTGGTATTCTTTTTCCAGGAGTAACTATACTTCCAGCACCTACTAATACATTATCTTCTATTTCAACTCCATCTAATATAATTGAGCCCATACCTATTAATACATTATTGCCTATTTTACAAGCATGTATTATAGCTTTGTGACCAACAGTAACGTAATCTCCTATAATTGTATCATAATCCTTACTTATATGAATAACTGACGCGTCCTGAATATTTGTATACTCTCCAATTTTTATTTTATTATAGTCTGCTCTTAAAACACAGCTATACCATATGCTTGTATTTTTACCGATTTCCACATTTCCTATTATTTCTGCACTGTCTGCTAAAAAACAAGTCTCGTGAATTTTAGGTTTTATTCCTTTATATTCAATTATCATGACTTTCCCCCCTAGCTAAAATAGCTGCGGCAGATATTGCACATTCTATTCTCTTTTTTTCCATTTCACATCCCATCTTATACGGCTTTTTTATATCTCCATTAGCATAATAAGCATTAGCATGACAGCCACCACTGCAATAAAACCTTGCCCAACATTTCCTACAATCTTCTTTACTATATACATTTTGTTCCCTAAATTTATCTCTTAATTTAAGATTAGTAATCCCTTGATAAACATCTCCAATTTTAAATTGTTTTTCTCCAACAAACTGATGACAAGGATATAAATCTCCATTAGGTGTAACAGCCAAATATTCCGAACCAGCACCACATCCAGAAATCCTTTTTATAATACATGGTCCTTGTTCCAAATCAATCATGAAATGGAAAAATTTAAATTTTTTATCTTTATTTCTTATTTTAACATATTCTTTCGAAAATAATTCATATTCTTTCAAAATTTTAGGAAGATGTTCCTCTCTTAAAGCGTAATCTTTTTGTGGATCTGTTACTACTGGCTCTATTGAAACCTTTTTAAACCCTAATTTATAAAATTCTAATATGTCTTTAGTAAAATCTAAGTTATTAGATGTAAAAGTCCCTCTTACGAAATAATCTTTATCTCCTCTAAGTTTTACCATTTTTTGAAATTTAGGTACTATAATATCATAGCTGCCAGCTCCACTTGCAGTATGCCTCATTTTATCATTAATAAGCTTTCTACCATCAAGACTCATTACTACATTATCCATATTTTCATTTATAAATTTCATCTTTTCATCATCTAACAATATACCATTAGTGGTTATTGTAAATCTAAAGTTTTTATTATATTCTTTTTCAATGCTTCTTCCATATTTGACTAAGTCTTTAACTACTTCAAAATTCATTAAAGGTTCCCCACCAAAAAAATCAACTTCTAAATTTCTCCTATTTCCAGACTCCTTTATCAAAAAGTCTAATGCCTTTTTCCCTATCTCAAATGGCATTAGCATAGCTTCTCCACGAAAGTTTCCTTGTGAAGCAAAGCAATATTCGCATCTTAAGTTACAATCATGAGCAACATGTAAGCATAATGCTTTTACTATATTTGAATGCATAGATTTAACATCTTTTAAATAGTCATCAGTAGTAAAAATCAGTCCTTCATCTACTAACTCTTTTATCTCGCCATAGCCTTCTACTATATCTTTTTCATCATATTTACTATTAAGTTTTTTAACAATTTCATCTAAACTATTTTTTTCAAATAAATCGACAATATCCCAAATTAGCTCGTCCACAATATGAACTGCACCACTTGCTATATCTAAAATAATTCTCGTATTATTAAAATGAATTTTATGCAATTTATCACTCATAACTTACCTCCAAGCTTACACTTTAGCTTAAAATTAAAAAGTAGTGGCTTGACCACCACTTTATTAAGTAATTAGTTATTTTCACAGCTTTGATTACCTACTGTACAAGAAGTCTTACAAGCTGATTGACATGAAGTTTGACATTCACCACATCCGCCAGTTGAACATGTAACCCTTAAACTTTTCTTACTTAAAGTCTTTATATGCTTCATTTCTAGTCCTCCTTACCAATTCGTTGTTTTTAACATATTAGATTATATCACAAACTACTTTCTAAATAAAGTTTTATTTTAAGTTAACTCCTATTATACCTCCAACCATACCAACAATTAGGGCAATTAACATCTTAATAATAATATACAAATTGAAGCTCAACTCTTTATTTATGATAGCATTTATTAATATAATAATTATTATATAACAAAATCCAATTATTCCCCCAACAATCCATCCTTTTCTATTTGTTTTATAAGAGCTGTACAATGCCCCTATTACTATACTTGAAATTATAGAAATAGAATTAAAAACAGTAAGCATATTTTCAGATATATTTGTAAAAGTAAGCATTAATGTAAATAATATCATTAAAATCACTGTTATTGCAAAAGATATCAATAGTCCTTTTGTTAAATAATATGTATATCTAGAACTATCTTTTTTTAGTTTATATTTCAATAAAAATCCCTCCCTTACCCCTTACTCAATATTTATGCGAATCTAACTAATTTATACCATAATTATACATTAATTTTTTTTAATTTAGGTTCTATAATAAATGTTGGGGTAGAGAAAGATGTGCCCTAACATTTATTTTCCCAAAATATAATGCACTTGCGAAATAAACCTGCTAAAATGTTAATTGGAAAAAACAACATACAAAGGAGGTTTATTCACAAGTGCAATCTAATTTTATCACACAATTATTAAATTTAGAAGGGGTTAAAATAACTAAAATATCACATGGTGATTCTTTTGTTAAAATCCATATTACAACCGATCCAAAAGAACATACTTGTCCTGCTTGTGGTGCTAAAACTTCTAAAATTCACGATTATAGAGAACAAACAATTAAGGATTTGCCTTTTCAGTTTAAGCACACCTACCTTGTGCTTCGTAAAAGAAGATATGTTTGCTCTTGTGGAAAGAGATTTTATGAGTCTTATGACTTTCTGCCTCGCTATCACCGCATGACTAACCGGTTGGCATTTTTTATTTGTCAAGAGCTTACTAAGTTAACTAGCCTAACTTCTGTAGCTAAAGTTGCTAATGTTTCTGTTTCTACTGTTATTCGTATTTTTAATTATGTTAATTATGATGTTCCTACATTACCTAAGGTTCTTTGTATTGATGAGTTTAAAGGTAATGCAGAGACTGGAAAATATCAATGTATTCTTGTTGATGGGGAAAAAAATAAGGTTTTAGATATTATTCCTAATAGGTATCAAAGTGACCTTGTGAGCTATTTTAGGCGATTTTCTCGTAAGGAAAGAAATAAGGTAAAGTTCTTCGTCTGTGACATGTGGCAGCCTTACGTTGACTTAGCCAAAGTGTTTTTCCCTAAAGCTAAAATTATTATTGATAAATACCACTTTATTAGGCATGTAACTTGGGCTATTGAAAATGTGAGAAAGCGTATTCAGAAATCTATGTCTACCACCCTTAGAAAATATTATAAGCGAAGCAGAAAATTAATTCTAACTCGTTACTATAAGCTTAAGAATGAGAATAAAGAAGCTGTTGATTTAATGCTTTTATATAATGATGACTTACGTATTGCCCATAAGCTTAAAGAGTGGTTTTATGAAATCTGTCAAAGCAATAAATATTCTTATCAATGTACAGAATTTGCTCAATGGATTGAAAATGCAGAAAACTCTGGAATACCAGAGTTTGAAAAATGTGCAGCTACATATAGAAGATGGTATAAAGAAATTAAAAATGCTTTTAAATATGGTTATACTAATAGTCCAACTGAAGGTTTTAATAATAAGATTAAGGTATTGAAACGAATATCTTTTGGGCTTAAAAACTTTCATAGGTTCCGTAATAGGATTCTTCACTGTACTAGATAAATATCTAAAAAGTAAATACCTATATGAAGCCTACATTTTAGCTAGGTTTATTTAAGTGCACCCAAAAACACGTATAGCTTTATCCTCCTCAACCAAATGCAAAAATTAGAGCTAAAAATAGTAATGGAGTGTGATTTAAAAAAATCCCACCCCAAATATTGACAAAGAGCCTTAATTTATAAAACAAAAACTCCCTATTTGAGAACTAATCAAATAATTCAACTTAATTAATCACTTGATAAGTTCTTTAAAATTCGGGAGTTTTAACTTATGATATTCACAATTATTTAATTTTACTTTTTGTCTTTATTTTCTGTTTTATTTAATACATTACCTACAGCCCATTTAGCAATATTAAATTTTACTTTATCGCTACCTACTTCAATAGTTACTAAGTCATCTTTTATTTTTGTAATTTTACCATATATGCCACCTATAGTAACTACTTCATCCCCTAACTTTAAGTTATTTCTCATTTCCTTAATTTTCTTGTCCCTTTTTTGTTGAGGTCTAATAACTAAAAAATAGAAAATAGCAAGGAAAGCTATAGGTAATATAAGCCCTTGATATTGCTGCAAAAGCAGTCCCTCCTTTCATAGGATATATTATTCTACAAATAAAAGCTAAATCCTTTATTTTATATACCCATATTTTTTATAAAATTCTTCTTTATACTCTAATAATCTATCTTCTTTTATTGCTTTTCTAATATTTTCCATAAGTTTGATTAAAAAATATAGGTTATGTATAGTAGCAAGCCGTGCACCAAGAATTTCATTAACATTAAATAAATGCCTAATATACGCCCTAGAATAATTCCTACATGTATAACAATCGCATTCTGGGTCTAGTTTTTCAAAATCCCTTGCGTATTTGGCATTCCTAATTACTAGCTTTCCATGGCTTGTCAATACAGTTCCATTTCTAGCTATCCTTGTAGGTAAAACACAATCTGCCATATCTACACCTCTTATAACAGCTTCAAATAAATAATCAGGACTTCCTACACCCATCAGATATCTTGGCTTATTTTTAGGAAGTAAAGGTGCAGTAAAATCTAGTATATCATACATTAGTTCAGGAGGTTCACCTACACTTAATCCACCTATTGCATACCCGGGAAAATCCAAATCTATAAGTTCTTTAGCACTTTTTTCTCTTAAATCTTTGTACATTCCTCCTTACACTATTCCAAACAAAGCCTGTTTGTCAACATTTTTATGAAAATCTTTACATCTTTTAGCCCATCTTGTTGTTCTTTTATAAGATTCAATTACATAGTCCCTATCACTAGGATAAGGTGCACATTCATCAAAAGCCATCATAATATCAGAGCCTAGAGCATTTTGTATTTCAATAGATTTTTCTGGACTAATAAATTGCTTAGAACCATCTATATGAGATCTGAATTCTACTCCTTCCTCAGTTATTTTTCTTAGATCGCCAAGGCTAAACACTTGAAACCCACCACTATCAGTAAGTATAGGCTTATCCCAATGCATAAATTTGTGCAATCCACCAGCTTCTTTAATTAACTCATGTCCAGGCCTTAAAAATAAATGATAGGTATTTGATAATATTATTTGTGCACCTATATCTTTAAGCTCTTCTGGAGTCATAGTTTTAACAGTAGCTCTAGTTCCAACAGGCATAAATATTGGAGTCTCTATAACTCCATGTGGTGTATATAGTTTTCCTAACCTTGCTTTAGTTTCACTGGATTCTTTGATTAATTCAAATTTTATAGCCATATTAACCTCCTCAACATACTTTTAATGCTTATTTTATAAGCATTGCATCACCAAAACTGTAAAACCTGTACTTCTCTTTAACAGCTAATTTATATGCATTCATAATATTTTCTCTACCTGCTAAAGCACTTACAAGCATTATTAAAGTCGATTCTGGTAAATGGAAGTTTGTTATTAAGCAATCAATCACCTTAAACTTATAACCTGGGTATATGAATATATCAGTCCAACCACTCTTTGCATCTAAATACCCATTTTCATTTACTGCTGACTCTAAAGTTCTTGTTGATGTTGTACCAACAGCTACTATTCTATTTCCTTTCATTTTGGTATCATTTATAATCTTTGCAGCTTCATCACATATGCTGTAAAATTCAGAATGCATATGATGTTCCTCTATATTTTGCGTTTTTACTGGTCTAAATGTACCAAGCCCTACATGCAAAGTGATATAAGCTATTTTTACACCTTTGTTTTGTATATCTTTAAGTAGCTTTTTAGTAAAATGTAATCCAGCAGTAGGAGCTGCTGCAGACCCCAAATTTTTTGAATATACAGTTTGATATCTTTCTTTATCTTGAAGCTTTTCAGTAATATATGGAGGAAGAGGCATTTCCCCTAATATATCTAATATTTCTTCAAAAACACCTTCGTATTCAAATTTAATAATCCTAGTTCCTCCATCTAAAATATCAAGAATTTCTCCAGTCATAAGACCATTCCCAAAAATAATTTTTTTCCCAATTTTTGCTTTTTTACCCGGTTTAACAAGAGTTTCCCAACTATATTTATCTATCCTTCTCAATAATAAAAATTCAATTTGACTACCATTATCTTTTCTGAAACCAAACAATCTAGCAGGCATTACCCTAGTATCATTCAACACTAGACAATCTCCCTCATCTAAATAATTAATTATATTTTTAAATTGGTCATGTTTTACCTTGCCAGTGTATTTATCAAGTACCATAAGCCTTGATTCTGATCTTTCTTTTAATGGGTGCTGCGCTATTAACTCCTCTGGTAAATCATAATAAAAGTCATTTTTTTTCATATATTCATCATCCTTTACTCTATCTTTACTCCTGAATAGTAGTGTTTTAGTATTTCCTCATAACTATACCCCTGCTCAGCCATTTTTTTTGCTCCCCATTGGCTCATTCCTACACCATGACCCCATCCTTTACCTTCAAAAATATAAGTATCTGGAATTATTGAAATTGTACTTTTCTGAAATCCATTAGATATATTCACTCTATTAAAAGAACTTCTATTGGCTAATTGTTTATTATTGGAACTAACTACTGAAATATTGTTTAGAGAAATATATATAGGTTCCAAGGTATCTGCTGACATAACATAAGCACTGCTATCACTTTTTACATTAAACCAAGTACTCTTAATAACATTATATCCAAACAATTCTCTTATCTCTTCTTTTTTTAGCACACAACTTCCATCAGAACCTTCAATAATTATTTCTAGAATCCTACCATTTTCTGAATAACTTATTGGTTCTATAGACTCAATATCGCCTATATCTATACCATTTTCACATAATTTTTGCTTTATCTCCTCCTTTGTCATTATTATTTTCCAAGTACTATTAGGTGAATCTATAGAATATTCATCTTCTACTCCTCTAAGATAAGGAATCTCTTTCTGCCAAATATTTTCACTATCTTCAGTATGTCCACCACTTGTTGAATGATACATAGCATTTATTATTTCACCATTATATTTAATCACTTTCCCTTCAGTATCATCAACAGCCTTATTAGTCTCATAGTGTTCTGAATTATATCCATTATATACTTGACAATGCTGTCCATCACACAAATCAAAGCCATTATTCTCGTGTTTACCAAGATTTAAAAGAGCATAACTTCTAGCAGCAACAGCTTGAGCTTTTAACGATTCCAAAGGCCAATCCCAAGACATTTCGTTTGGTACAACACCATATAAATAATGTTTTAATGTAGTATAATTTATTGCAATTAATCTATTCTCATATATTCCAAAAGTAACATAGTCTCTATATAAATTGTCTTCAATTTTCACTAAGTTTTTTTCATCATCATTATTTGACTTAAATATAATATTTCGACCATTATTAAAAGCTAGTAAATGATTGCCTTTCTTGTCACTAACAAAAATCATATCTGCATCAATCTTTGAAACATATAAAGAATAATTTATTAATGAACTTAATTTATTTTTTTCTATGCCTGCATTATCTTTATCTGTATATTCACCAATCCAAATCTCAATATTATTGTTAAAAACTAGATATGCGTCTATCTTTTCTTCCCTAAACGAATAGTAATCTTTTAAAGCTTTTTCAAAATCACTATAGCTTTTTTTTATCCTTATACAGTATAAATCATTTATGTTATCTTGACTATATATTTTTTTTACTACAATTTTATCATTATCAATATCATACAACTTTAAAAATTTTTTATCCCAAATTCCTATATCAAATCCACTACTACTATATAAAGAAATTGTACTTTCAGGCTTAATAGAATTAATTAAACCTATCTTAACAAACTGGCTATCGCTTTGATTATCATTTGCGTCTCCAAATTCAGTAATAAACAACATAACTATAATAACAAGTATTGTAAATATTTTTCTGTGCAAGCCCTCACTCCCCTTATAATCTAAATTATCTCTTTAATAAATTCAGTATTATGCTTAAAATAATGCTTATAACAATGCAGGTAACAATTGGAAAGAAAAAAGTAAAATTACCTTTTTGTATAAATATATCTCCTGGAAGCTTTGTAAATCCAATTTTTTGTAATAATACGATAATTCCTCCTATAATTATTAATACAACACCTAACGCAATAATACCTTTACCTAATGAATCCATAGCAAAATTACCCTCCTGTTTAACTTATTTATTATAATTCAATCCAAAGTGCTCATAAGCTCTAGAAGTAGCAATTCTTCCTCTAGGAGTTCTGCTTATAAAACCAAGTTGAAGAAGGTAAGGTTCATAAACATCTTCAATTGTATTTTTTTCTTCCCCAGTTGATGCTGATAATGTGTCTAATCCTACAGGTCCACCATTAAAGGTATCAATAATAGTCATAATTAATTTTCTGTCTACATTATCTAATCCTAATTCATCTATCTCCAACATTTCTAAAGCTTTTTTAGCAACTGGATAGGATATAACTCCATTTTCTACAACTTCAGCATAATCCCTGACTCTTTTTAACAATCTATTAGCGATACGTGGAGTACCTCTAGAACGTTTAGCTATTTCCTTAGCTCCTTCTTCGTCAATTTTTATTTTCAAGATATTTGCTGACCTTTTAACTATTTCTTTTAAATTTTCTACATCATATAAATCTAGTTTGCATATAACTCCAAATCTATCTCTCAAAGGTGAAGTAAGCATACCCGCTCTAGTTGTAGCTCCAATAAGTGTAAATTGAGATAAATCCAATCTTATTGATCTTGCACTTGGACCTTTGCCTATTATAATATCCAGGGCATAATCTTCCATAGCAGGGTATAATATTTCCTCAACACTTCTATTCAGTCTATGGATTTCATCTATAAACAATACATCATTTTCTCCCAAATTAGTTAGAATTGCAGCTAAATCTCCTGGTCTTTCTATAGCAGGGCCAGATGTAATTCTAATATTTACACCCATTTCATTAGCAATAATATTAGCTAAAGTAGTTTTTCCTAAACCTGGTGGCCCATATAATAAGACATGATCTAACGCTTCCTTTCTAGCATTAGCAGCTTTAATAAATATTTTTAATCTATTTTTCACTTTGTCTTGGCCAATATAATCTTCAATATTTTTAGGCCTTAAAGAACTATCATTTTCCATATCCTCAGCTTTTAATTGTCTAGTAATAATTCTATTTTCATCGTCCATCATAAATTATTTCCCTTCCTATGAATTTGATATTTTTTTCAAAGCAATTTTTATTATATCTTCTGTACTTAGCTCAGTAACATTTATATCAGCTAAAGCCATTCTTATTTCACTTCTATTATACCCTAGTGAAATAAGTGCATTGTAAACTTCATTAATATTATTATTTTCGATATTACTTTGTAAACCTTCTTCAATATCTATATTATCATCAATTTTATCCTTTAATTCAAGTATTATTCTCTCAGCAGTTTTTTTACCTATTCCAGGGGCTTTTGACAAAAAAGTAGAATCATTGCTTAGTATAGAAAGCTTTAAATCCTTAGGTTTTAATGTTGAAAGCAAACTCAAACCCGCTTTAGGACCAATTTTCGAGACAGTTAGTAATAGCTTAAATAGATCAAGTTCCTCTTTTGTAGTAAAACCATACAAAAAAATTCCTTCTTCCTTTACAATTAGCTGAGTATATATTCTTTGCTTTTCTCCTTTATTTCTTATATTCGCAATTGAATTTTTTGAAGTATTAATTCTAAATCCAATGCCATTATTCTCCAACACTATATAGTCATCACCTAATATACTCACAACCCCATCTATATACTCAAACATTCACATTCTCCCTTCATTTAATTTTAAACATATCCCTAAAGTTACCAGAGTGAGCATGACATACAGCAACAGCCAAAGCGTCGGCAACATCATCAGGTTTAGGTATCTTCTCTAGATTTAAAATTATTTTTATCATTTCTTGAACTTGTCTTTTCTGCGCTCTACCATATCCTACAACACCTTGTTTTACTTGCAAAGGTGTATACTCGAAAACTTCAATCCCGCTGTTTACTGCAGCTAATATTTCTACTCCCCTAGCTTGTCCAACATTAATTGCAGTTTTAACATTTTTATTAAAGAATAATTCTTCTATAGCTAATGCATCCGGTTTATACATATTAAACAGTTCAATAAGCTTATCATATATCTGTTTTAGCCTATTAGGAAAACTAACCTCTGATTCAGTAATCACTGCTCCATAATCTATCACTTTAAATCTATTTCCTTTATATTCTATAACTCCAAAACCAACAATTGCTATTCCAGGATCAATTCCCATAATAATCACTATTATCATCCCTTCAATATATATTACAAACATATATTCGCTAAACGTTACGTAGAATCCTTTTTTATATTATATTATATTTTTCATATTGTGAAACATAGGAATAAAATATTTATAAAATAAGAAATATTAACTAATAAAGTTTTCAAGAACATCTGTTAATTCCTCTTCACTATCAACTCTAATTCCATTTTTCAGTTTTTGCTGGTCTATATCTTTTAACATTTTTATAGATGAATTTTCTAGAATCTTGTCTAATATTTTTTCACCTTTTTCATTGATTTTATAAATAGCTATCTTGCCATTTGTTTCTCCTATTATAAAATGATTTGGGCATAAAGAGTTAATTTTTTTTTCAATAATAATTTCCTTATTTGAAAAAGAAATTAGTCTAGATTCTTCTAAATTATTCTTAATATATTCCTCGAACTGCTTTTGGTTCATGTTAATAATTTCATCAAATGGTTCCACTATTTTAGTTAATGTATGCCCACATTCTGTGTAATATATAATATACTTAATAGTCGTATTAGGAGAAACATGGTTTTCACCTTTACTTATACTAAGTATATTTTCATCACTAACTTTGTTATCTTCTAAATACATATTTTCAGATATCCCTTTACTTGGCTTTTCACTAATGTTTTTATCCATTATATAATAACTAAACACAAAACTAGCAAGCGTTAATACTACACATATAAGCAACATAATAAATAAATACTTCTTCATATTATCCCTCCTTAGCCTTCTAAGGGAATATTTTATCCAATTTTACCTAATTTATACTCTATGTATACCTTTTTAATACTTTATCGTTTAATGCAAACCAGCATGCATCTTTATAAATCTTCTTAAAATTTTTTATAGCATTAATTACAATGGTAAAATAAATCTTATCCAGCTCTTCATCCCTAATTTTAGAAAAACCTTCATTTATATGATATGAATAAGGATTAAACTCTATTTTTAACTGTTTATCTAAATATTCTTCTAAATTTACAATTTTTTTCTTAATCACTCTATTTGAAAAAGTAAAAACTAAACTTTCTATATATTTTTCTTTTTTCTCCTTATTGTCTATACTTCTTTCAATTGACGCCTTTAATTTCTTTATTTCATCAGTTGTATCAAAATGAAATAAATATTTTTTACCATAGATTTTATTGATACCAAACCGTTCTATAGCATTTTCTTCCAGTATATTTACCCACTTGTTATTATAAAATCCATATTTATATCCTTCTAAGTAAAAACATAATTCTAGTCTGCTTATATCTTCATGTATAAGCAGACTAATATTGTGAGATATTATATCTCTATCTAACCTATCTTTCAAAACATACCTGATTTTCTTTTTTATGTTTTTAGTACACATATATTTAGGACAAATATTACTTATATTTTCTTCTAAATCGTAAAGTGTAAGGAGGATATAGATAGAATTAATATCATTTTCATACAAAAAATTTTTTTTTAGTTCTTCATAAATTTCCCATAGTTTAAGTGGTTTAGCAGGCATAAATATCCCTCCCTTAGCAATTATTACCACATAAGAAGAATATTATAACACCTTGCTTTAGTAATTTAAAAATTCGCAAAAAATAACCACTTCTTACCTTGTTTTTTATAACAAAATAAAAAGTGGTTATATCTTAATTCAACATAAATAAATCTAATTATTCATTATTCTTCTGGAACATCCCAATTATGATACACATTTTGAACGTCATCGTTATCTTCTAAAGTTTCAATAAGTTTATTCATATTTTTTATATCAGCTTCATTATTCAATTTTGTATAATTTTGAGGTATATACGTTATGTCTGCTGTAGAAAATTCATACCCTAGTTCTTTAAGGTTATCACGAACTTGCGAAAAGTTTTCAGGGGATGTAGTAACTTCATAATATTCATTTTCAATCTCAAAATCTTCTGCTCCAGCATCTATAGCTTGAAGCATTAATTCTTCTTCATCTATAGATTCGTCTTTTTCTATGACTAACAACCCTTTCCTGTCAAACATCCATGATACACAACCAGTAGCTCCTAATTTCCCTCCAAATTTATCGAATGCATGTCTAACATCTGATGCAGTTCTATTTCTATTATCAGTTAAGCACTCAACAAATACAGCTACTCCAGCTGGACCATAGCCTTCATATACTATTTCTTCATAATTAGTGCTATTTTGATCTCCTATAGCTTTCTTAATAGCTCTCTCTATATTATCATTAGGCATGTTTTCTGCTTTAGCTTTTTCTATTGCACTCTTAAGCGCAGGATTATATTCCGGATCCGGACCACCATCTCTCACAGCAACAGTTATATACCTTGTTAATTTTGTAAATATCTTTCCCCTTTTTGCATCAGCTTCTCCTTTTTTTCTCTTAATTGTTGACCATTTTGAATGTCCTGACATATCTTATCCTCCTATCACCTAACTTCATAAATATTTTAACACAAAATTATATATGCATCAATTTGCTATAATAAACGGTTACTGTCAAGTAATAGTTAGTTATGCAATACCATTACATTAAATTCTTTAGCTATCTTTGCTTCTTTTAAATCTTGCATATTTACCCATAGTCCATCCATTTTTTCAAACAATACTACTGTCTTTCTGTATGATTCATCTATTGCTAGATCTACAATTTTTTTTCTTTAATTAACTTATCAGCTAGTCATCTATATTTAAAGATAACTTTGGGCATCTTTTTTATTTTTTTGTAATTTTGTCTACTAAAATTATACACTAAGTAATAAACATTTTTTATTTCAATATCGAATAAGTAAACGTATTTAGGAAAAATTAATAAATGATATTTAATTCTATTTCAATTTTGTTTCATAAGGAGATTTATATGAAAATAAATATATATCAAATTAAAATGATGCTTATAGGCTTAATAGCCGGTATAATAAATGGCCTTTTTGGATCAGGTGGAGGTACAATTTTAGTTCCTGCAATGGTATTTATTTTGCACATAGAAGACCACAAGGCTCATGCAACTGCAATATCAATAATATTACCCTTAAGCATAATAAGTACAATAATATACTTTAAAAAAGATATGTTAATTTTCAAGGTAGCAATTATAGTTATAATAGGAGGAATGATTGGAAGTTTTATAGGTTCTAAATTATTAAATAAAATTCCAACTAAATTTTTGAGAAAAATTTTTGGTACTTTTATGATTTTTGCTGCGATTAGGATGATAATAGGATGATATTGTTTATTATAGGATTAATATCTGGAATAATAAGTGGTATGGGGATAGGAGGAGGCACTATATTAATCCCTTCTTTAATTTTATTTGCAAACTTAAATCAACATGAAGCACAAGGCATAAATTTAATAGCATTCATTCCAATTGCATGTGTTGCATTGATAACACATCTTATAAATAAAAATATTAAATTTAAAATAATATTTCCTATCATCCTATTCGGTTTAATTGGAGCTATATGTGGTTCACTTATAGCCACTAATATTTCAGCGAATATTTTAAGGAAAATGTTTGGAATCTTTTTATTGATCATGGGTATTTATACAATATTAAGTAAGGAAAATAATCATAAATAAATTTAACTCGGTAATGTAAAATCAAATTTCATTATATAATTCCTTAAACAATTATTTCATTATTTTTTAATGAAAAATATTTTTCACCTACATCCTCAATTAATACTCTAGCATTTGTAACTTCTATAAGTAATTTTTTCAGTATTTCTTGCTTACTTATTTCACATAATATATATATATTTACTTTGTCATCATATTTCACATCATCAATTATATAGCCTTTAGCTATTATATCATTTTCCACTTTGCCATATAAAGTATAATCAATCCTACCCTTTATTATTTTAAATAGCACTTTCTCTACAATATTTCCTGCTTCAAGTGCTATCTTCGCTCCTTTAGTATAAGCTCTAATAAGTCCACCTGCTCCAAGTTTTATTCCACCAAAATATCTAGTAACTACAACTACTACATTCCTTAAATTTTCCTTTTTTATTACTTCTAATACAGGAATCCCTGCAGTCCCACTAGGTTCTCCATCATCATTATATCTTTGGATATTACTATTTTCTCCTACAACATATGCATAGACATTATGAGTAGCATCCTTATGCTTAATCTTAATTTCATCAATAAACTCTAATGCCTCCTCTTCGGATTTGATAGGCTTAGCATAACCTATAAATCTTGATTTGTTTATAATAATTTCATTGCTACCAAAACTATGTATAGTTCTGTATCTTTCTATCATGATAATTTCCTCCCTTAAATCCTCTTAATTACTTATATATTATAACAAAAAAAACAATCTAATTTATAAATTTGCCCATATAATCTTTTAAAAAAGAAAAAGGGCATATTGCCCTTTATACAATTAATTTCTCTTTTTCCTTTAATTTTAAATATTTTTTATATGAAAGTCTAACCAATGATTTATCCTGACTATAAGTTATCTTGTTCATTGACTCTTCTAAAGTAAAAAAACCTCCGTCTAAAAATCCTATTTCCTTATTAACTTCAAAATTATCATCCTTCGCATTCATAATAAACCAAACTATTTGATTACAAACCGGTTTTTGCCTAGAAAAAGAATAAAATTCGTAACTGGTTTCCCCTGCAGTAGAAATAATCTCTGCATCTAAATTAGCTTCAACTTTAACACGTTCAACGGCAGTCTCAGAAGCTAACAAACCATTACGAATTTTTCCTTTTGGTAATACCCATTCTCCCTTGTCATTTTTTAATAAAAAAACCTTCTCTCCGCTGAATACAATGCCTCCAGCACAGCTTCTAAATATCATTGGTAGAATTCCTCCTTACATATTTTATTATATTATTATTGCAACATTGCAATCGTTTCCACTTCTAATTACATAATACATTAAAGCTCTCGAAATTTCAATATTTTTCTGAAAATTTATAGTATTAAAAATGTATTATATGTTTTATTTTAACTTTAAAAAAATATAAATATTATTATAAATATTTTATGCAATTTATCCTTTTCTATTCTTAATTTGTTTTATTGCTTTTAATGCTGCAACTTTAACATATCTTTTCTCTTTATCATTATTTAATATGTTTTCTAGTTTTTTAATTGTATTTTCATCACCAATATGAATTAAGGCTTTTATTGCATACTGTCTAACCTGAGGATTCACATCAAATATAGCGTCTTCAAGCCAATTTTTTGCTTCTCTATAGCGAATCTTTCCTAAAGCTGAACAAGCAAGTCTTCTATAATTAACATTTTTGCTTCTAAGTTCCATTCTTAAAAAAGGAACAAGCTTTAATGCTTTAAGCTCACCTATTAACCAAATTAATATCATTCTATCTTCAGTATTTTTAAACTTTATATATCTCTTATATATTTCATCGATAATTATATTCCTTTCATCATTATTTAGACTATTAATGTATTGTAACCTTTCACTTTTGTCCATACTTATAAGATTTACTAATTTATCATTTCTTTTTTCTTTATCTACTAATAACATTTTGCATTTTATTATATGTCTTTCAACCTCGCATTTATTTATTCGTCTAATCAATGCTATAGCATCAATACTTTTACCTTCTTTATATAGCAAATATGTTATAAAATGGTCATCAAGATTGCTTATATTTTCCCAATTTATTTTCGTAGAATCCATTTATATCATCCTTAATACGATAAATAAAATATTTTATGAACTCGCATAATAAAAATCTACAAATTACAAAATTATGACCCTTAAGTATTATGCAATTTACTCATTTTTGAATATACTTTAAATGTCCAATTCTTCATATAAAATTTTTACTTTATATATTTCCTTAATCTATTATAATCAATTTCATTAACCGTTGTCTTGATTAAAATACCTTCCTCAACATATTCATTTTTTTCTACTTTTGTATTATCAAAAAGATATGATACTATATCACTTTTATCATATGGAATTAAAAAACTTACTTTTCGATACCTTTGTGGAATATTTTCCTGTATCATATAGAGAAGCTTCTCGATATTTAATTCTTCTTTTGCAGATATAAATATTTTAGGAGCATTAGAATTAATAATTAATTCATCTTCTTTTTCCACTTTATCTATTTTATTATATACAGTTATAATCTTTTTATCTAAAACCTGCATCTCTTTTAATATGGACATTGTAGTCTTTATTTGCATGTCTATATTTTCACTACTTGCATCAACAACGTGTAAAAGTAAATCTGCATATTTTACTTCTTCTAAAGTTCCTTTAAAAGCTTCAATAAGATGAGTAGGTAGCTTGTTTACAAAACCTACGGTATCCGTTATTAAAAAATCCTGTCCGTTAGGAAATGTAGCCTTTCTTAGGGTAGTATCTAATGTTGCAAATAACATATCATAAGTGAATACTTCTTTGCTTCTATCATAGTCTTTATAGTGTTTTATAAGAGCATTTAAAAGAGTAGATTTGCCTGCATTTGTATAACCAACTAAAGCAACTATTGGCAATTGAGATTTTAATCTCTTTTTTCTTTTCACCATTCTAACTTTTTTCAAGTCATGTAGTTGTGACTCTATTTCTTTTATTTCCCTCATGATATGTCTTCTATCGGTTTCAAGCTTTTTTTCTCCAGGCCCTCTGGTTCCTATTCCACCACCTGTTCTTGAAAGATATTTTCTGAATCCTACAAGCCTTGGGAGGCGATATTTAAGCTGTGCTAATTCAACCTGTAACTTTCCTTCCTTGGAACTTGCTCTTTGAGCAAATATATCAAGAATAATACTAGTTCTATCAATTATTTTTTTATTTATAATTTCTTCTAAATTCCTAGCCTGTACTCCAGAAAGTTCATCATTAAATACTACTGTATCTATATCAAGTTCATCACAATAAGTAGCAATTTCTTCAGCTTTTCCTTTTCCAATATAAAACGCTGAATCAATTCTTTCTCTACTCTGAATAATACTTGTAACAACTTCTCCGTCAGCTGCTGTTACTAAATTTTCAAGTTCTTTCATAGAAGTATCTATATCTATTTCATCCTTTTTACCTAAATCAACTCCAACTAAAAGGACTTTTTCTCTTTTATCAAAATTTGTACTCTTATTCATATGTTCACCTCATACTGTTTTTCACTTGATTAAATTGTACTCTCCTCTTCATTGATTGTCAATTGCATATATATTAACACCCAATTTCAACACTTAATTTATACCCTTTTTAAAAATATACTTTCATCGTAACTTATTCATACAATACCATAATACCTTATGTAATTAACAATTCCCTCACATATATAATTAACAAGAATATTTATTATGTCGTTTATTACTCAATCAACTACATTTAGAAATTCTTCTTCAGGTACATTAATATAACTTTCCGGAACATCACCTACTATTATAGTTTCTGCTATAGGAATAGTAGTAGCAATTCTAATGGTATCTGAAGCCAAAGGTACAATAATTCTAACATTAGTAATAATTATTAGATACACCTTATGTCGAGTTTGGTTAATACCTGATTCTTCAAACTCTGTAGCAAAGTCAACGGTCACAGTTCCTTGAGGAACAATTCTTAATTTAATTTTAGGACCATATTGTGAAAGCAATTGACTATTAAAGGCATTTCCAAGTGGTATTTCTACATTACTAGTAGATATTTGCCTGATATTATTTTGAACTTCTAATGCCACATCAGAAGCTATTGAATTCATAAGCACTGTATTTGCTTGCATCATAGTAACCTTACCTTCGTTGTCGTATTTTACAAAAATTAAATCTTTATATTTAATATCATCTTTTATCTTAGCTTTAATAGAATCATTAATAGCTTGTGTAGCTATTATTCTAGCTTTCACCTCACTAATTGCTAGTACAGAGGGTTTTATGTTTCTATCTAATACAATAAAGCCGTAGATTATCAAAGTAGTTATTATAACAATTATTATAAATAATTTATTTCTCCCCCTATTCTTATACATTACAAAAAACACCCCTTATATAATATATGTAGGAAAACTAATATAGTATACAGTAAAAAATTATGATTAATAGTATTAATTTAGAAATATTCATATATGAAATATTTAATACACTTTTGATTATTTATTGATTTAGTTAACAATACTATGTTTATATGGTATAATAATTTTATTATTTAGATAACAAATTTCAGTCACCTTCATTCTTATAAGGAGGTCTTTAATTATGACACAAGATAAAGAAAAAAAAGCTTCTCCTAGAAGAGTTAAGAAAAAAAAGAAAATAAGTATATTTAGACTTATATTAGTTATTATTTTATTGACATGTTTTATAACAGCAGGAGCAGTTGGTGGTTTAGTCCTAGCTGCAATTAAGAATGCTCCAAAAATTGACCCAACAAACATTGAATCTCTATTAAGTGAAACATCTGTAATATTAGATCAGAATGGAAATCTCATAGAAAAAATCCATTCAAATCAATTTCGAACTATAGTAAGCTTAGATAAAATACCTAAAAATTTACAAAATGCTTTTATTGCTATTGAAGACGAAAGGTTTAAAAGCCATATTGGGGTAGACTTTAAGGGCATTATAGCTGCTTTTATTGATAATATAAAAGCAGGAGAAACTGTAAGAGGTGCAAGTACTATTACCCAACAGCTTGCTAGAAATCTATATCTTACAAATGAAAAAAAGCTTGATAGAAAAATAAAAGAAGCTTATTTAGCCATTCAGATTGAAAAACAATTAACAAAAGATCAAATTTTAGAAGCATACCTTAATACTATACCTCTTGGCAAAGGAGTATATGGTGTGCAAGAAGCTGCACAAGCATATTTTTCAAAAGATGTAAGTGAACTTTCTTTAGCAGAATGTGCATTAATTGCTGGAATTGCAAAAGCAACATCTACTTACACTCCTTACCTTAGGTATCTAAATCCTGAAAATGTAAATGAAGAAGATATATTAGGGTATGTAGATGTTGATGGCGTTAGATATACAGCTGTATTTAATCCAAAAGCTGTTGAACGTCAAAGAATTATTCTTAAAAAAATGAAAGAATTAGGTTGCATTACAGATGCTGAGTATAATAGTGCACTAAATGAAGACATGAGAGCAGCTCTTAAACCAGGTCAAACATCGGCAGAAGGAATATCTTCCTACTTTGCTGATTATGTTAAGTATCAAGTTTTAGATGTCTTGGAAAAAAAGGTAGGATATACAAAAGAAGAAGCTGAAAGATTAGTTTATTCTGGTGGTCTTAATATTTACTCAACATTAGATTTGAATCTACAAAAAAAGATAGAAGATATATACGACAATTTTGGCGAAATGTTGTTTGGTGACTTATCTAAATATAATACTCCTATTTTAATAGATTGGAGTATAGACAAATATAAAAACATAATCGATAATAATAATAATATAATTTACTATAATAAGACTAACTTGTTTAATGATAACAATAATTTAATAATAGAAAATGGAACATATAGGTTTTCAGATGAAGGCTCATTAGTCATTAAAAACAATAAATTAAACCTTTATCCTAAAACAATAGATATACAGGACTACTACACAATTGATGATAAAAAAAATCTTGTTACTCATACAGTGGGTTCACTATCATTGTCAAGTGAAAATTATAGTATAAGTAAAAACAAAGAACTAATTATATCAAATAACTTTTTAAATGAACATAAAGATTTTTATTCTATAGATTCAAATAATAATTTAATAATAAGCTCAAACTATTTTCTAAATAATGATATTAATGGTGTAGTACAACCTCAATCAGCAGCAGTAGTAATTGACTACACAACAGGACAAATTAAAGCATTAGTTGGCGGGAGAAATGTAAAGGGTAACAAAATTCTAAATAGAGCTACTAACTCACATCGACAACCTGGGTCGGCTATTAAACCTATAAGTGTTTATCTTCCCGCATTAGATAATGGATTTACTGCAGCTTCAATTATTGATGATATTCCTCATTATGATAGTAATGGTAATAGATGGCCAAAAAACTGGTATGAATATAAAGCAAATAAATATTGGGGATTAACAACACTAAGAAGATCTGTAGAACAATCTATAAATGTTAATGCTGTAAAAGTTCTTGAAACCATTGGTATAGATACATCTATTGAATATCTTACAAGAATGGGAATAATAGATGAAGAACATCCTGAGAG
Source organism: Brassicibacter thermophilus (assembly GCF_055378355.1). NCBI lineage: Bacteria > Bacillati > Bacillota > Tissierellia > Tissierellales > Thermohalobacteraceae > Brassicibacter > Brassicibacter thermophilus. The sequence goes on from NZ_AP042446.1 coordinate 1,988,556, forward strand.
TGATAGCTTTATCACAAGAGCAGAAAACAAAAAAATAAATGATGAAAATTATTCATCTCTTGCCTTAGGAGGAATGTCAAGAGGACTAACTCCTTTAGAGCTTACTGCTGCTTATGGTGCTATAGCAAACAGAGGCATATACATCGAGCCTATATCTTTTACTAAAATTGTGGATAAAGATGGAAATATTATTTATGAAAATAATCCTAATAAAACAAGTGTAGTTTCACCACAAGTTGCATATCTAATGACAGATATACTAAAATCTACTGTAACAAGTGGTCTTGGTAATAGAGCAAAATTATTTCCAGGTAATGTAAATATTCCAGTTGCAGGTAAAACAGGTACTACACAAGATAAAGCTGACATATGGTTTGTTGGATATACTCCTTATTATGTAACTGGAGTTTGGATAGGTAGCGATTCGCCACAAATTAAGCTTTCAAAAGGTAGCAGTACTGCAGCACAATTTTGGTCAATTATTATGAAAGAAATTCATAAAGATTTGCCAGCTAAAGACTTCCCTGTAGAAGATGGATTTGTTACAAAGCAAATATGTACTGTATCAGGTAAATTAGCAACTGAATTATGTTCAAAAGATCCTAGAGGTAGTCAGGTTAGAACAGAAATCTTCATTAAAGGTACTGAACCAACAGAATACTGTGATGCACATGTAGAATTAGATATAGACACTAGCACAAATAAAATAGCTACTGAATATTGTCCAGATGACCTTGTGGAGAAAAAAGTATTTATAAAACGTGATCCACCATATAATCCAGATGAAAATAATGGTATAGTTCCGTTAGATTACCAATATACTGCTCCAACAGAAGAATGTGATATCCATACTAAACCTGAAAAAAGTATATTTGATGATTGGTTATGGAACTGGTTTAACAATGATGAAGATACTGATGTAGATAAAAATCAAAATAATGAAGATAATAACATCATTGAAAACAATAAAGAAGATGAAGAAAATAATGACAATAGAAATTAAAAATCGGGCTTTTACCCGATTTTTAATTATTTATTTTTTTGCCTTAGGATCAAAAAGTACTGCTATAAAATACCCAAAAACTGTTGCTGCTGCTACTCCTGCAGCAGTAGCTTTTATACCACCTGTAAATGCACCAAGTAAACCATCTTCATTAACTGCTTTTATAGCTCCTTTTGCTAATGCATACCCGAATCCTGGTAATGGAACTGTTGCTCCTGCCCCTCCAAATTGAACTATAGGTTCATATATCCCTATTGCAGTTAATACCACACCTGATGTAACAAATAATACCAAAACATGAGCAGGGGTTAACTTTGTTCCATCCATAATTATTTGTCCTATTACACATATTAAGCCACCTATTAGAAAAGCTCTTACATAATCCATATTCTACCTCCTACCCTTTGTTTATATCTATAGTCACTGCATGAGCAATACCAGGAATTGACTCCCCTTGTTGAATACTAGTCGGTGAATGCAATGCACCCGTGGAAACTAATAATACCCTATTAAATATACCTGACTTAATTTGCTTAATCACATATCCATTAAAAACTACTGCTGCACATCCGCAACCACTTCCACCTGAATGAGTATCTTGTTTTACATCATCAAAAATCTCAACACCACAATCAGTATGTACCTTACTTAAATCATATCCTTCTTCACTTATCAATTCCATTAATACTGATTTTCCAACACGGCCTAAATCTCCAGTGATTATTAAATCATAATCGTCAGGAGTAAAACCAGTATCAATAAAATGCTGAACAATAGTATCAATTGCAGCAGGTGCCATAGCTGCTCCCATATTATTCGCATCCTTTATTCCTGCATCTATTACTTTACCAGTAGTTATATGAGTTATGAAGGGACCTTTACCTTCATTTGAAAGTATTGTTGCTCCTGCACCAGTTACAGTCCATTGTGCAGTTAAAGGCCTTTGACTTCCTTGTTCTAAAGGATTTCTATATTGCCTTTCTGCAGTACAAAAATGGCTTGATGTAATACATGCTACATTATCAGCATATCCACCATCAATAGTCATAGCTCCTATAGATAAAGATTCTGACATAGTTGAACAGGCTCCATATAGGCCAAAATATGGTATATTTAATTGTCTCATAGCATAAGAAGATGATATTATTTGATTAAGCAAGTCACCTGCAAATACATATTCAATATTGTTTTCAGATATATTTGCATCCCTCAATGCTAACTTAAATGCCTCAATTTGTATTTTGCTCTCAGCTTTCTCCCAAGAACTCTCCCCCCAAAGGTCATCTGGCATAATAATATCAAAATAATCTTTTAATGGTCCTTCTCCTTCTTTTTGTCCAACAACTGTACCGTTACCTATTATTGAAGGAGGATTATTAAATTTTATTGTTTGTTTTCCTAATTTTTTTTGAGCCAATTTAATTCCCCCAGTTAATTATTTTATTAAAATGTAAATAATCCCAACAATTACTGAGCTAGTAAATCCATAAACTAATACGGGTCCAGCCACAACAAACATTTTTGCTGCAATTCCTAAAACATAGCCTTCTCTTTTAAATTCCATGGCTGGAGATACAATAGAATTAGCAAATCCAGTTATTGGTACAATAGAACCTGCTCCTGCAAATTTACCTAGTCTATCATATACTCCAAATCCAGTTAATAAAGCTCCAATAAATATTAAAATAATAGAAGTAGCTGACGAAACACTTGTTTTATCAAGGCCAGCATTGCTTAAGCAATTATTAATGAGCTGACCAAAAGTACATATTAATCCTCCAACTATAAAAGCTCTTAAACAATTCTTTACATAATTTGGCTTAGGAATTTTCTTATTTACATATTTTTCATATTCTTTTTGATTAATATTTTTCATAATTTTCACCTCTATAATTTTATTTTGTTGATAAAGATAACCAATAAAAAAGTGATCCAGCTATTTTCCCAAAAGTAATTACAAACATAACATAATACATATATTTTGCTATATTTAACTTTCTTGATAACACAGGAATCACATTTAGTATCTCTGCAAGGGCAGAGGCTAATAATCCTACAAATATTCCAAATGCTAAACCAACAATAATTACAATAAACTGTATATTAAGCCCTATACTTACATTCAAAAAATATATAATACTTGTAATAATTGGTGAAATAATGATTGCCCATTCATAAATCTTTATCATATTTCTTGAATTAGTAAGCTGCATAAGTCGTGGTACTATTTCAAGTAATGCTATAAAAGCTGCCGCAGCATTTCCTACTACAATACCTCCTGAAATTGCAACCAAAACTAACAACAATTCTTTAGTCAATTAATCACCCCATTTTATTTTTATCCTTAGTATTGTCTAGAATATAGTCCTGAACATTTTTATCATATAAATGCATCTCAACTTCTAATGGGCTAGGTTCCTTTTTCTTTTTCTTTCCTGGAAAACTGTTAAAAAAAGCAAACATACCTATCCCAATTCCAATTGAATAAGGTATATATAAAATTGCTGGATTATTATTCATTTCTCCTGTTATTATGTAATATATTTTTTTTAATGATTCATCCATATTTACATCCTCATGAAAATTAATTATTGCCAAAGCAGCTCCTAAAAACAATATTGTAGACACAAAAAATATCTTTAAAAAGTTAAAAAAAGGTCTTATATTAGATTTATTCTCAATTTCAATCAAAATTTCAGGATCTCCAAAAACCACTATGTCTAAGTCTTCAAAAGTGCTATTAATTATATCTATTATTCTGATAATTGATATAACCTGTGTACCTTTATTGTAGTTTAAATTATTAATATTTAATTCTAAAATCGAACTTTTAACTGATTCATCTATACAATAAATTGTTGCAATATCTTTAATTTTAAGTATTTGCTCTTTGCAAATACTTACTTTTGGCTCAAGTTTAATAAAAATCTTCAAATTAGAAATTTCATATTCTCCTTTCTTTTAATGTTCCATAGAAGCTTTTAACTAATTTTGAGCTTTTAGGAATTTCATTTGTGATCTTATTATTATTAAAAAACAAGTACCATATCAATCCTATAGACACTATAGATATGATAAATATAGTTAATTTAAACCATTTTTTTTTCATATAATCATCTCCGAATTCTTTGTACTTTTATTATTTGTAATATTTATTTTTTAATACAAAAAATAAAAGAATCATCTTACATAAGCTTTAGACCGCATATCTAAAGCAAAGTAATAATATGATTCCTTTAATAAATGAATATACCTTATACATTTACTTATTTATGTTTTTGATAGAAGACTTTTCATATTTTTTAATACTCTTTTTTCTATTCGTGAAACTTGGACCTGAGATATTCCAAGAATTTTAGCTACTTCAGTCTGAGTTTTATCTTTAAAATACCTTAAAATAATTACCTGCCTATCTCTAGGTTTTAATTCATTAAGTACTTCTTTCAAAATTATCTTATCTAAAACTTCTCCATCTAAATCTACGTCATCACCTATCCTATCTATAAGATAAATTGGTGAACCATCATTTTGATGTATCACATCATATAAGTAATCCGGATGATAATTTGACTCTAGAGCCATAACAATGTCTTCTTTATCTACATGTATCTCATCAGAAATTTCCTGAATAGTTGGTTCCCTGTCTAATTGCTTAGTTAGATGTTCTTTTGCTACCTTTACTTTGTTTGCTGTTTGTTTTAGTGATCTGCTCACTTTTATAATTCCATCATCTCTCAAAAATCTTTTTATTTCACCAATGATCATGGGAACAGCATATGTCGAAAACCTTACATCATATTTTATATCAAATTTTTTAATTGCTTTAATTAAGCCTATACATCCAAGTTGGAAAAGGTCTTCAGACTCATATCCTCTGTTATTAAATCTTTTTATAACACTTCTAACCAGTCCAATGTTGTTATTTACAAGAATATTTTGTGCTTCTTCATCACCATTTTGAGCCTTCTTAATTAACTTCATAGTTTCTTCATGGCTTAACAATTCACTATCGCTTTTATTTGCAGAATTGCTATTCATATTATCTACTCCTTAGAAGAAGTACTTTTAATTTCTTTAGTCATCTTAACTATTGTTCCTTCTCCAACTTTCGAGTAAACCTCAAGTTTATCCATAAATGTATTCATAACAGTAAACCCCATACCTGATCTTTCTAATTCAGGTTTAGAAGTATAAAATGGTTCCATCGCTTTCGCTACATCTTCTATTCCCTTCCCATTATCTTTTATAATAATTTCAATAATGTTATCTTCCATTTTACACTCTATTGTTACTATTCCAACACCTTTATCATATCCATGAATAATAGCATTTGTTACTGCTTCTGAAACAGCTGTTTTTATATCAGCTAATTCTTCAATAGTAGGGTCAAGCTGTGATGCAAATGCTGCTACTACTATTCTTGCAAAAGCCTCATTTTGAGATTTACTTGGTATTTCTAATTTAAAATTATTTTTATACATTTTTATCACTCTCCCTTATATTGTCCATTAATTCATTTAAGTCATCGTATATTTCTGTTATTTTTAATATTCCACACATTGACAATATTTTTTTTAACCTTTTATTTACTTGTAAAAGATAAACTTTTCCATTATTGCTTGATACCTTTTTATATCTACCCATAATTAACCCTATTCCAGAACTATCCATAAAATTTAAAGCCTTAACATCTAGAATAATATTTTTTAATCCTTTATCAATATAAATTTTGTCAATCTCATCTCTTATTTCTTCTGACGTATGATGATCTAATTCCCCATTAAATCTAACAATAAGATTTTTCCCTATTATTTCAAATTCAACTTTCAAAATTATCCCCCCTATTTCACTTTTGCCTTACCTTTCATATATTCTTTGCATAATAAGCAATTTCCTTCATAGAAAAATGTTTTATTTTGTAATATTTTGTTAATCATTATTAATACAATGTACAAATACAAAAGAGAGAGTTTTTAAACTCTCCCTTTAATATCTATAGTGCTATTTTATTACATGCTTTTATTACATGTTCTAGTAGTATAGATGTAGTTACACTTCCAACTCCTCCAGGAACAGGAGTAATAGCTTTAACGTTTTCCGCAACTTCTTCATAATTTACATCTCCGCATATTTTACCATTTCCAGCGTCATTAATACCAACATCAATCACTACATTTTTAGTTGAAAAGTATTTCAAATCAAACATTTTAGCTTTTCCAACAGCAGTTACAACTATGTCAGCATTAGAAGTAATCTCATGAAGTTTTCTAGTTTTAGAATGACAAATAGTTACAGTAGATCCTTCTCCTAAAAGCATCATGCTAAGAGGTCTTCCAACAACCATACTTCTATTTATTACAGAAACATTAGAACCCAACAAAGGTATATTGTAATATTTTAAAATTTCAACTACCGCTTTAGGAGTACAAGGAACAAATCCATTTAAATCTCCCTCAAAAACTTTTTCAAGATTTATAGGATTCATGCAATCTATATCTTTATCAGGGCTGATTATTTGTTTTATGATATCTTCATCAATGTGTTTAGGTAGTGGCCTAAATATTAAGATTCCATGAATACTATTATCTTCATTAATGTTCTTTAAAAGCTTAACAAGCTCTTCCATAGAAATATCTTCTTCAGTTTCAAATACTCTGCTTTCAATATCTACTGCTTTGCAGTTTTTTATAATACCTCTTTCATATGCTAAATCATCAGGTCTCTTCCCTACACGTACAATTCCTAAAGTAGGTATTATCCCTCTTCTTCTTAGATTAGATGCTTTTTCCTTAATATTCTTTTTGATTTCTCTTGCAACACATTTTCCATCTAAAACTTTAGGCATATAATTTCCTCCCTCTCAATAGCTATCTTTAATCACATTACAAAGTATTTATATCATGTTACCATCATGTAATATTTTCTAAGGTAAATATTAATAAAGTTTTTTTATTTTGTCATCAATAAAAAATATAGTTAAACAAAAATATATAAATTTGCAACAATAGCTAATATCGTAGAAAAGACACCTACAACTGTGCCTAATACAAGTTCCTTATATGTATGCCTCTTAAGCTTAATTCTTGACCAAAAAACTATAGGAATTAAAATTATAGTCCACAATGCATTATTACCTATCAAATATAATAGTAGCATAAATGGTCCAGATATTCCACAAGCATGTCCGCTAGCTTTTATTTTAAAAAGTCCATTAAATATGCTTAGCACTACTCCCGAAAAAAGGTAAGCTAAAAAAATTGAAACGACATCTTTAGGTGGCTTAAAAATAACACAACATATAGTTCCTAAAACATATCCACATATAGCTAAAATAAAAGCAAGCTTTCTTTGTAACCTTCTTCCTCCTTTCCTTAGAGAAGGTACGACTTTTTGTATAGGATACGCACTTATAGGCAAAATAGTAAGGAAAATTATACACATAGCATACCAAGTAAAAGTAAAATCTCCTCCACTATTATTGAAATATATCCAAGTGATAGCAAAAGCTGCTGCTATTGGAACAACAGTAATAATACTAATAAATTTTGCAACCTTAGCACTCATACACCTTTCCCCCTTTTGTATTAAGCTAAGCATTACATGTTACATCTAATCTTTCATTGGTTAATAATCTCATATTTGCATATTTTATAACTTTGTTATAAAATACTCAAAATCTATAAGATTATAAAGTTAAAATAGTATTATGTAATTCTCTCACTTGTTTAAATCAATATGACAATAACCATCTGGATTCTTCTCTAAGTATTTTTGATGATATTCCTCTGCTAGATAAAAGCATTTTAATGGTTCTATTTCTGTTACAATAGGATCATTATATAGTTTTTGTTGTTGTTCCTTTGTCTTCAATATAATGTCTAAATCAGACTCATCTACATAATAAATCCCAGTTCTATATTGAAGCCCTATGTCTCCTCCTTGACGATTTTTAAGAGTTGGATCTATTATTTTCCAAAATCTATTTAATAATTCTTCTAAATCAATAATATTTTCATCATATTTAATATAACAAGCTTCAGCATGACCAGTTGTTGAAGTGCATACTTCTTCATAAGTAGGGTTTTCTTTTGTTCCATTTGCATACCCTACTTTTGTTTCTATAACTCCATTTATCCTAGACATATATGCTTCAACGCCCCAGAAACAACCTCCAGCTAAAACAATCTCTTTCATATTTAAACATCTCCTTTTTTATCATATATTATAAGTACACCTGTTTTTTTTATTTTTCAATTACTATTTTAACATTATATTATTCCTCTGTGAACAAATAATAAATATATAACATAACAATATATTTCTTCATGTTATTCATATTTCCTTCTTTAATCTTTAATCTTTAATCTTTATTCATTTTATGTTCATTAAGACAATCTTAATTTTCATACTGTGAAGATAAGCTTGTAAAATCACAATTAGGTTGCTAATGCCAGCCCATGTATCGGACTTACACTGACAAACAAGCACTCATGCTAGCGCAACATAAAAAAACACTAGCCATTTAAGCTAGTGTTTTTTACAATTGTACGACTAAGCCTATAAGCCGAGTTCTGTATTAGATGATCATCTATCTAGACCTATTGTTGCCAATAGGTTCAAGCGACCTACCAACGGAACAGTGACGGGCAGCCACTTTTTCAAGTTCCTAACTTGGTCTTGCTCCAGATGGGGTTTACATAGCCAGCTAGTCGCCTAGCTGCTGGTGAGCTCTTACCTCACCTTTCCACCCTTGCCCAACTATATAGCTAGGCGGTATATCTCTGTTGCACTTTCCTTAGGGTCACCCCTACTGGGTATTACCCAGCATCTTGCCCTGTGGAGCTCGGACTTTCCTCATGCATTTGCATGCGATCATCTGGCTTACTCGTACACATTATGTCATAATTAATAATGTATCATATTATTTATACTAGTGTCAATCACTAATTTTTACCATAATGTGTTTTAATCATCTTTATCTCTATCATTATCATTTTCATAGTAATAAAGGATTCTATTACAATTATCACATTGCACGATCTCTTTCCCATTTTTCAGTTTATTAAATAATGAAACAGGTATTATCATATGGCAACCTGTACATTTACCATCAATAGCTTCTACAATTGCTTTTCCTTTAGTTTGCTTTAATGTATTATATTTTTCCAATAACTTTTTTTCTAAACTTTCAGCTAGATCATCTATTTTATTTTGTTCGTCCTCTATCATATTTTTAATGCAATTAATCTTATCATTTTCATCCTTTTTAATTAATTCTAATTTTTTTTCTTCATCTTTGTATTCAATTTCTAACTCAATAATTTCCTTATTTAAATTCTCTACCTCTTCCATTAATTCTAATAAATCAGTCTCATAATCTTCTATTTGTTTCTTCATTTCTTCAACTTCTTCATTTAAATGAGTTAACTGTTTTAAATCAGTAATATTTCCATCATAAAGTTTTATTTCTTTTTCTTTGACACTAAAATTTAGTTGTCTTATTTTGTTATTGTTTCTCTGAATCTTTAAATTATTCACTTCTAACAATTTTTTTTTATGTGATAAGTCATACTTTTTTTTATTTAAGTCAACCTTTAAATTTTGGCTTTCTTTTCTCTTATATATCTCATTTAAATTTGACTTAAGTTCTTTTAAACTTAAATCATGCTTTTGGAGTTTCCACAACATTTGTATTTGATTCACGCCTAGCACCCCCAAATAAATATAAACTATAAAAACTATACTTAATATATTGAAAAATCTATCTCATTATTTTCATTTACTAAAATATCAATATCTTCCTTTATATTGTTCTTTAAATAATTTTTAAGTTTATCAAGTATTACTCTTTCGGTATAATAATGACCAGCGTCTATTACTGCTATGCCTAATTCTAGGGCATATTGTGCTTGATGGTGCTTTATATCTCCTGTTACATAAACATCTCCATTTTTTCTAAATACATCTCTTATAAAATCTGCTCCACTTCCTCCACATACCGCAACTCGTCTAACTTTCTTATCTAAATTACCGTACACTCTAATATCTTTACAGTTTAATCTGTTTTTAACCATATTACTAAATTCTTTTAGGGTCATTTCACTATCTAGTTCACCTATTCTTCCATAGCCATATGTTATTGAATCATTTTTTAGCATATATACATCATATGCAACTTCTTCATATGGATGAACAGAAATCATTTTAGATAAAACCATATTTAAGTCTCTTTCCTTCACTATAGTTTCTATTCTTGTTTCTTCAACCGTTTCCATTTCATTTAATTTTCCTATAAAAGGATTTGTTCCCTCAAGTGGTGTAAACGTACCAGTTCCATTAATATTAAATGTACAATCTCTATAATTTCCAATATATCCAGCACCTGCCTCTGTCATTGCTCTTCTCACCTTATCACTATATTCTTCAGGAACAAAAACAACTATTTTATATAATTTTTCAATATATGATTTAGATAAAATTTTTCTATTTTTAATACTAAGAATATCAGCTAAGACATCATTTACTCCTCCATCACAAACATCTAAATTGGTATGAGCACTTATAACCGATATGTCATTTTTTATTAATTTATAAATCATCCTGCCTTTATAGTTGTCTAAAGTTATACTCTTTATTGGATCAAAAATCAAAGGGTGATGAGTTATAATCATATTTACATTTCTTTTTATAGCAAAATCTACTAATTCATTACTTATATCTATAGATATAAGTATTCTTTTAACATCTTCATTCAGATTTCCTAGCTGAAAACCTGAATTATCCCATTTGTCAACAAGGTATGGTGGTGCTAAGCTATTTAAAATATTTATTATATCCTTTACTTTCATAAGGACTTCAAAACCTCCTTTAGCCTATATTTTCTTATTAGTAAATCTTGTCTTTTTAGTTCAGCTTTTTTAGAATTTTTTCCTTCCATTTTATATAATATTTTATCAATTTCACAAATCTTCTTTCTGATGAAATCATTTAATAATTTATCTCTATTATTTATCAAACATTTTCCTATCTCCAAGTGTATTTCTTTTTCTAATTTATCTTTTCCATGTTGAGCAACTATTATCTCATATATTTTTTCTTCTTCTTTTGCTAATTTTTCATCTATAATCTTGAAATTGTTACTATATAAAAATTTTCTAACTAAGTCACTAGCAACCATAGGTTGTAATATAAATGTGTCAATATTTTTTACAACATTTTCAGCCCCAGCAATAATTTCTGTTATCAAAAGCCCTCCCATTCCGGCTATTATTGCAGTATCAACCTCTTTAGGATTTAAAACTTCTAATCCATTACCTAATCTTGTTTCTATATAATCTTCATACTGTCTTAGCTGAATTAGTCGTTTTGCTTTATTTAATGGTCCCTTATTTATATCGGTAGCAATAATTTTCTTACTTATATTGTTTTCTACAAGGTATACAGGTATATAACCATGATCTGTACCAACATCAACTACCCTAGCGTCTTTTTTAACAAAACTAGCAACACATTTTAATCTTGGTGATAATTTCATTATGCTTCTCCTTTATTAATTTATTCTCTATTTATTTAACTTTAATACATAGAAAATAACTTCAACATTTTAATAATACTGATTTGAAAAATTTCCGTAAAATCTATTTAAACACTATTGCATTAATCTTTTTAAAAATTATTCCTTAATTTGATAAAATATTTAATGCTAAAATGGAAATCATATTCTTGAGGTGTTAAATTATGAAGAAAAAAGTTCAAATAAAAAAACCTAACGATAATATACCAGTATTTACGTGGGGTGGTAACACTATAAAATGGATAAAAGAAGCTAAAAATTTAACTAACTATTTAAAAATAACGAAAAAAGATAAAAATTAACCAAACTAAAGATTCGCTTTAAGCGAATCTTTAGTTTTATAATAATCTATTCCAAAAAATCTTTTAGTTTTTTGCTTCGGCTTGGATGCCTTAATTTTCTTAATGCTTTTGCCTCAATTTGTCTTATTCTCTCTCTGGTAACATCAAACTCCTTACCAACTTCTTCTAATGTTCTTGCTCTACCATCATCCAACCCAAATCTTAACCTTAGTACCTTCTGTTCTCTAGGAGTAAGTGTATCTAACACTTCAATAAGCTGTTCCTTCAATAAGGTAAAAGTAGCAGCTTCCGCTGGTGCCTGAGCGTCATCATCAGGAATAAAGTCCCCTAAATGACTATCTTCTTCTTCTCCTATAGGAGTCTCTAAAGACACTGGTTCTTGAGCTATCTTAATTATTTCTCTTACTTTGTCCTCTTCCATATTCATTTCCTTTGCAATCTCTTCTGGTGTAGGCTCTCTACCTAATTCCTGTAATAACTGTCTTGAAACCCTTATAAGTTTATTTATAGTCTCTACCATGTGTACTGGTATCCTTATTGTTCTTGCCTGATCAGCAATAGCTCTTGTAATAGCCTGCCTAATCCACCATGTAGCATACGTGCTAAACTTATAACCTTTTCTGTAGTCAAATTTCTCAACTGCTTTAATTAAACCTAAATTGCCCTCTTGAATTAAATCTAAAAAGAGCATCCCTCTTCCTACATATCTTTTAGCTATACTAACTACTAAACGCAAATTGGCTTCAGCTAGTCTTCTTTTAGCTTCCTCATTTCCTTGCTCCATTTTTTTTGCCAATTCAATTTCTTCTTCTGCACTAAGAAGAGGTACTTTCCCAATTTCTTTAAGATACATTCTAACTGGATCGTCTACACTAATACCTTTAGGAACAGATAAATCTTCTTCCTTAACATCTATCTCTTCCTCATCATCATCTGCTAATAAAATTTCTTCATCCTTATCCCCTACTATATCTATTCCTATATTCTCTAAGCTCTGATAAACATCATCTATTTGATCAGGGCTTAAATCCATTTCTTCTAAAGCATCCATAATTTCTTTATATGTTAACATCCCTTGTTTTTTTCCTTTTTCAATCAATGCTTTTACTGATTTAATATTTTGCTCCATATCCTTGTCTAACTTACTCATATTGATTCCCTCCTTTCAGCAATTATTGATGCATTTTTAACTTTTGCTCTATTTTTGTAAGCTCGTTTAACAGATATTTGGATTTTTCTACATCTCCTTTACTGATATTATCACTTCCAACTTGAATCTTTCTAAGTTCATCCTTAATCAATTTCTTTCTATTTTTAAGCTTATAGTAATTAATCTTATTTATATAATCTTCCATAGCCTTGTTAATTTCATCTTCCTCCAAATTATTATTATCATCAAATATTTCTTTAACTATATTTATGGTTTCTATATCAAAAAATTTCTTTATATCATTAAAAGATATTTCAGTTTGATTTTCATATAACTCATATATTACATGTGCGATTTGTCTAAATTTAATATCAGTAAAATCTTCAGGATTAAATTTAGACTTAATTTTATCAAACATATTCTTATTATTTATTATCAAACTTAACAATCCTTTTTCGGCACTAAAATGACCCAGTTCTACCTTGTAATTAACAGGAGTTATTTTATCTTTATTATTCCTGTAAAACTTATTTATATACTTGTCCTTCAAATTTTGTATACTTGTATTGTTATTCTTGCCATAAATCTCCGATTTGATAGCATACGTAGATATATTTGTTTCATGAGAAAGTTTATCTATATAAGCATCAATTTCTATAGTACTCTTTAAACTACTCAACACATTTGATATTTCTTTAGTGAATTTTATTTTTTCTTCTAAATCATCTAAGTTGTATTTAGTTTTGTAAAAATGTATCTTGAAATCAATATAACTTAAAGAACTTTCCTTTAATTTTTCGAATTCAGACTTGCCATACTGCTTTATATAATCATCTGGATCCATACCATTTTTAATCAAGAGTACTTTACTGTTTATCCCTTGCTCCTTTAGCTTATCTAAAGCTTTATTAGCAGCCTTAAACCCTGCATCATCTGCATCATAGCAAATGTAAATATTGTCACTATATCTTTTTAACAATTTTGCTTGATTATGAGTTAATGCAGTTCCAAGTGAAGCTACTGAATTTTTTATTCCATTTTTATAAAGAGATATAACATCCATATATCCTTCCACTAAAATGATCCCAGATTTTCGTCCAAAGTTTTTAGCTATGTTAAGCCCGTATAAATTATAACCTTTTGAAAAAACAGGGGTTTCTGGGGAATTTAAATATTTAGGTTGAGCATTACCAATAATTCTACCTCCAAAGCCAACGACATTACCTTTTAAATCTATAATTGGAAACATTATTCTGTTCCTAAATGTGTCGTAAAATTTGTTATTATTTTCACTTTTTTTAACTAATCCTGATTTAAATATCTGTTCATCATCGAATCCTTTTTTTTTAAGATAAGTATATAAACCATCCCATCTATCAAGAGAATATCCTAACCCAAATTTTTTTACTATTGTCATATCAATTTGTCTTATTTTTAAATAACTTTGTGCTATTTTATCATCTATTAAGTTTTTGTAAAAAAATATGGCAGCCTCTCTATTAATTCTATAAAGTATTTCTTTCTGTTGCCGTGCTTTATTATCGCTCTTTTTAATTTTCTTATCTAATACTATACCTGCTCTATCAGCTAAAAATTCTACAGCTTCTAAAAAACTTAAATCATTTTTTTTCATTATGAAATTTATTACATCTCCACCCTCACCACATCCAAAGCAGTGATAAAGTTGTTTTGAAGGAGATACCGTGAATGATGGGGTTTTTTCATTATGAAAAGGGCAAAGACCTTTATAACTAGAACCTGTCCTTTTTAAATCAACATATTGTGAAATAACATCTACAATATCATTATTTAATAAAACTTTTTCAATATCATCCTCTGAATAAACATAATACTGCATAATTATCACCTTAATATATTATTCACAAAACATTCTGCTATCAATTTAATATTTTGTTGTCAATTTTCTCCTATTTCTATTATGATAAAAAATTATTTTAATACTCAATAAATATATACCCCTCTAATTAATTCAAAAACATTCTAGTATATTCTACAAAAAAACTTATAATCCTTCTTTTTTCTTAATATTTTCCCCATGGGGTTGGTATAAATATCTTACAATACATATTTATAGCATATCTATCTGTCATACCAGCTATATAGTCACAAACAATTGTCTCTTTACTAATATCCAAATCTTTGTAAATATCTATATGCTCTTTAGGTAATTCATTAAAATTATTTAAAAAATAATTATAAAGCTGGGTAATAATATTAATTGCTTTGTTCTCTTCACTTTTTGCATTACTATTTAAATATACCCTTTTAAACATAAATTCTCTTAACTTGTCGGTATAATATTTTATCTTTTCACTCATTTTTATATTATCATTACCATAGCTATTATTTATAACATCCATTATCATGGTATTTATTCTTTGGCTATGATTAGATCCCAACACTTTTATACAATCTTTAGGTAATTCATCTTCCATAATAATACCACCTCTGATAGAATCATCTATATCATGATTGATATATGCTATCCTATCAGAAAGTTTCACTATTTGTCCTTCAAGAGTTTCTGGTTGTTTTGGTCCTCTGTGGTTTAATATTCCATCTCTCACTTCATAAGTTAAATTAAGTCCTTTTTTCAAACCATTATGCTCCAAAAAATCAACTACCCTTAAGCTTTGTTTATTATGCATAAAGCCATATTTGTGTATTTTGTTTAATATATATTCACCTGTATGTCCAAAAGGTGTGTGCCCTAAATCATGTCCTAACGCAATGGCTTCTGTTAAATCTTCATTTAACCTTAATGCTCTCGCTAGTGTCCTTGAAATTTGTGCAACCTCAAGTGTATGAGTAAGTCTTGTTCTATAATGATCTCCTTCAGGGGCAATAAAAACCTGGGTTTTATGCTTTAATCTCCTAAAAGCCTTCGAATGAATAATCCTGTCTCTATCTCTTTGATAATCAGTTCTAATTTCACATTTTTCTTCCTTTTTCAACCTTCCCTTAGAATTTTTACTCAAAGAAGCATATTTAGATAATGTCTTAGCTTCTATTTCCTCAGTGATTTCTCTAGTCACCATAAAATTATTCCCTCTTTCCAATCCTATCATACACTTATTTTTCTATATGACTTTAGTCAATATAACGATTCATATTATATAAATACAACAAACATATCATAATTCCTTCAATTTCTAATAATTTATAGATAGTTTTTATTCATATACACAAAAAGTGCTGTAAAATACAGCACCTACGTTTAATACAAATCTCAATCAATTTCTATCTTATTTTTTTTAATCATATCGAGTATTATTCCTGCTGTTTCTTCAACAGCTTTATTAGATACATCTATTATTGGACATTTAATCTTTTCCATAATTTTTTTTGAGTACTCAAGCTCATATTCAATTCTTTCTATGCTTGCATAATTGGCATTGTTACTAAGACCCAAAGCTTTTAATCTTTCTTGTCTTATTTTATTTAGCTTAATAGGATCTGCAATTAATCCTATTATTTGCCTAGAATTTTTTTCAAACAGCTCTTCTGGTGGTGGAACTTCAGGTACTAATGGTACATTTGCCACTTTAAAATATTTATGAGCGAGATACATACTTAATGGAGTTTTTGATGTTCTCGATATCCCTATAAGCACAATATCCGCCTTTTTTATCCCTCTAGTATCTTTGCCATCGTCATATTTTACTGCAAATTCTACTGCTTCTACCTTTTTAAAATATTTATCGTCTAATCTTCTAATAATTCCTGATTCCCTTTTAGGCTCTATTCCTACTAAACTTCTCATAGCATCTAATATAGGTGACATTATGTCAACAGCGATAATATTATATTTCTTAGCCTGCAATAAAATAAAATTTTTTAATTTTTCAATGACTACTGTGAATAATATTAAACAATTTTCTTGTTTAGCTTCTTCAAATATTTCTACTATCTGATCTTCATCTGTTATATATGGAAATCTTCGTATTTCATAACTTCCTGAGTTAAACTGGCTAATAGCTGCTTTACATACTTGTTCTCCTGTTTCACCAATAGAATCAGATATCACATATATAACAGTATGCCGATTAGTATCTTTACCCATATTGATTCCCTCCTAACCATTATTACATAAATCAACAAATAACTTGGTTATATTTGTCTTAGAAATTCTTCCTATAACTTTATATCCTTTCTTTCTATCTTCAGTTTCAACTTCCTCTACTACTGGTAGGCTATCAATCTCGTGTTCTATAATCTTCATAGCGACATCTAAAATACTATCATCACAAGTAGTTGTTATTATATTAGGCATTCTTGTCATTATAACTCCAACAGGAATTTTATTTATATCAACTCCCCCAATAGCACTTTTTAGAAAATCCTTTCTAGAAACTACCCCTGATAATAAACCATCAGTTGTAACATATAATGTTCCAACATCTTCTAAAAACATAGTTACTATTGCATCGTATACAGTAGTTTCTTCACTCACAACGACAGGTAAAGATTTTATCTCCGAAACCTTTATCTTCTTTACTTCTTCTGAAAAAAGGTCTATAGTAGATTTACCAGAATAAAAATATCCTACTTTAGGTCTAGCGTCAAGCACCCCCGACATAGTAAGAATAGCTAAATCTGGCCTTAATGTTGACCTAGTTAGTTTCAATTTTTTTGCTATTTCTTCACTTGTAATTGGTTCATTTTCTTTAACAATATTAATAATTTTTTCTTGTCTACTATTTAGCTTAATAATAACCACCCCTTTTCTAATGGGCAAAAAATTTTATAAATTACATTGAAATCTAAAAAATATACCAATTTAAAGTATATTAAAGCCCACATTATATGTGGGCTAGCTATTAACTATTTTCGACAAATCACAAATTCTAAGCATCAAATCTGATATTTTTTTCAATAAAGCAAGCCTATTATTCTTTAGTTCTTCATTTTCAACCATAACCATAACATTATCAAAAAAACTATCTATAGGTTTCTTTAATATTAACATCTCGTCTAAAGCTTTATCATATTCCTTCCTATTTATACTTGCAATTACTTTTTCTTCTATATCATTATATACCTCATACAATTTTCTTTCCTGTTCTTCTTTAAAAATCTCTTTATTTACATTATATTCTTCACATTTTGATGCTAGTGTAATAACCCTATTAAAAGCAGTCAATATTTCATTAAATCCTTCCTTATTTATCCATTCATTGAGCTTTTCTGCTCTTAACTTTAGATCTACTATATCATCAACATCTGAAGTTAATACAGCATCTACTATATCATATCTTATACCAATTTCAATAAACATACTTTTTATTCTTCCATCAAAAAACTCTTTTATATCATTTTTTACTCTATTATAATCAAAAGCTAAACCTTTCTCTTCTACATATATATACAATGCAAAGTCTAATAGTTCATTTAAAGACAATTTTAAATTTTTATCTAGTATTATATTGATTATTCCCAATGCTTGTCGTCTTAAGCCATATGGATCTTGTGAACCAGTAGGCTTAATTCCTATAGCAAAACATCCTGCTATAGTATCTAATTTATCAGCTATACTCAATATAGCACCAGCAGTTGTAGTAGGTAATTCATCACCAGCAAATCTAGGTAAATAGTGTTCAAATATAGCAAGACTTGTTATTTCATTTTCCCCAGATTTAATTGCATATTCTCTTCCCATTATTCCTTGAAGCTCAGTAAATTCATTTACCATATTTGTTACCAAATCTGCCTTTGAAAGTAGCGAAGCTCTTTTCATATTGTTTAGCGTTTCTTCTCCTACTTCTAGATATTCACCTATTCTTCTTGATAATTCATTAATTCTTATAGTTTTTTCATACATTGTTCCTAATTTCTCTTGAAATACTATTGACTTTAAACGCTCTACATACTGCTCTAATGGCTGTTTTATATCTTCATTATAGAAAAATTTTGCATCCTCAAGTCTTGCTTCTAATACTTTCTCATTTCCTTTTGTTACAATATCTAAATACTCTTCATTCCCATTTCGCACTGCAATAAAATATGGCAATAATCTCCCTTTATCATCTAATACAGGAAAATACCTTTGATGTTCTTTCATAGGAGTTATTATTACTTCCTTAGGTAAACTTAAAAATTCTTCGTTAATTCTTCCAATCATTGGGGTAGGATATTCAACAATATATGTAAGCTCATTTAATAGCTCATCATCTTTTAAAAGATTTCCGCCTTTTTCTCTAGCTAATTTTTCACAATTTCTTTTGATTATTTCTTTTCTTTCATTTTGATCTACTATAACATAATTATCTTTAAGTTTTTGGAAATATTCATCAACGTTATTTACCACAATCTCACTACTACCTAAAAACCTGTGACCTTTTGTTTTATTTGATACTTTTATATTTCCTATTTCAAATTCTACAATCTCATCATTAAACAAAGATACAATCCATCTTATAGGTCTAGAAAATCTAAAGTTATTTCCTCCCCATCTCATTGATTTAGGAAAACTTATGCTAGTTATTATACTACGCGCTTTATCTTTTATAACTTCTTGCACTTTTCGCCCTTCTGCTACTTTATTAGCATATATATACTTTTCTCCTTTATATTGTCTAACAACTATACTATCTAAACTTATGCCTTGTGATTTTGCAAATCCAATTAAGGCCTTAGTAGGATGCCCATCATTATCATATGCAATTTTCTCAGATGGCCCTTTAACTAATTCTTCTAGATCTTTTTGCTTGTCTGATAATCCTTCTATCAATACCACTAACCTTCTTGGTGTAGCATATGTTTTTATCTCTTCATAATTTATTCTTTCTTCTTCTAACAATTTGCTCCATTTTTCCTTTAACTGCTTTAATGAATTCTCTACAAACCTTGCAGGTATCTCTTCTGTGCCCAATTCCAATAAATACTTATTTTTCAACTGAAGCACCTCCCTTAATGAGTGGAAAACCTAAATCATTTCTTTGCTCCACATACTTTGAAGCAACAAGTCTTGCTAAGTTTCTAACCCTAGCTATATAATGCGTTCTCTCAGTTACACTGATAGCCCCTCTTGCATCTAAAATGTTGAAAGTATGAGAACATTTTAATACATAATCATAAGCAGGTATAACTAGCCCTTCTTCTATTACCTCTTTAGCTTGAGACTCATATATATTAAACAAATTAAACAAAACATTTATATTAGCCTTATCAAAACTGTAAACTGAATGTTCATATTCAGCTTGTTTGAAAACATCACCGTACTTTATACCTGAAACCCATTCAATATCAAATATATTATTTACATCTTGTAGATACATTGCTATTCTTTCTAAGCCATAAGTTAATTCAGCTGATTCCAATTCACAGTTTATCCCACCTACTTGTTGAAAATATGTAAATTGGGTTATCTCCATACCATCTAACCATACTTCCCATCCTAACCCCCATGCACCAAGAGTTGGAGCTTCCCAATTATCTTCAACAAATCTTATATCATGCATTAAAGGATTGATCCCTATAGCTTTTAGGCTATCTAAATATAAATCCTGTACATCTTCTGGAGAAGGTTTTAATATTACCTGAAGTTGATGATGTTGATACACTCTATTTGGATTTTCTCCATATCTAGCATCTGCAGGTCTTCTTGATGGCTCAACATATACTACTTTCCATGGTTCAGGACCTAAAGCTCGTAAAAATGTTTGAGGGTTCATTGTACCTGCACCTTTTTCAACATCATACGGCTGCATTATAATACATCCTTTATTTCCCCAATAATTTAGCAAATTTAATATTAGATCTTGAAAATACATATCTTTTCCTCCTCAATTATTTTATAAATAGATAAATAATTTATTATAACAAAATAAAACCTTTCTATCCCCTAGGGACGAAAGGTTACTTCCGCGGTTCCACCCTAATTAATACCATAAGGTATTCTCTTTGAAGAAATATGCTCAGAAGTGCCTTTCATTAAATGATTATGCTAGGATCACACCATCCCTAACTCTCTTTAATAATCAAATTTAATTACTATCTCCTTCACTGCATATCTTTTTCAATTTGTCTATAATTTTAAATTTAACAAATTAAATTTCTATTGTCAATATCTTATTTTCCTTAATCTTTTTTTATTGTGTTTTTCACTTTGTGGACTGTTCTTTCTGCCATTTCATTGATATTTACGATTTCACCCCCTTCTTTAACTATTTCTATAGTACAACTAGACGCAACTGCAGCAGTCAAACCAATAAGAGCAACTGGTGGAGCTAAAAAAGACCCAATCGCACCTGCAGTTATAGGAATATTCATTATTATCTCTCCATTTTTCTTTACAAGCACACGAGTTACATTCCCTTTTCTTATAGCTTCTTTAAGTTTTTCTAAAACAACTTCTCCTTTGTGGGAAATATCTTCACCCCATGATTTATTTTTACTTTCAATATACACTAAAGCATCTACAACATTCCCTTTAGATTTCTCCAATGCCTCTTTTGCATCTCTGTAACTAGCTCCTGTTCGTTCAACTACCATATCAATTTTTTCAATAGTAATATCTTCCACAATTTTCCCTCCAAATTACTTTATTAATTTTATAAATTCTAACGTTTTAAATCTGCTTTTCCCTAAATGCCCTAATATATATTTTACCATCAATTTGTGAATTTTAATCATATTGCCCATATCTATTTTTAATTTGCTTAAATTCTCTAAACGTACAAATAGTAATTTATTCATATCATTTAATATTTCTTTATTAATATCAAAAGAATGAATATCTTTTTTAAAACAATCCTCGCACTGTACCCCACCAAATTTAACACTAAATCTTATTTTATCACTTATAATTGTATTACATGTCACACATCTACTTAATTGAGGACGATAGCCAATAAATGTAATAAATTTAAGCTCAAAGGCAACTATAAGTTTTAAATAGTTCTCTTTCATACCAATAAGTGTTAATAAAGATTTTATTAGCAATTGAAATAGTCTTTCATTAGGTTCTTCTTCCATTACCCCTGCATCTATCAACTCAATTAAGTAGGTAGCATATGCTAATTTAGCTAAATCTTCCCTTATTCCATAAAAAGAATTAATAACTTCACCCTGGTTCAAATGATAAAAATTTTTCCCTTTGTAAAGCACAAACTCCCCATATGTAAATATTTGTGCACTAGAAAATAAGTTACTTTTTGGTCTTCTAGCACCTTTAGCTATCACTTGTACTTTACCATTATTTCTTGAAAAAACAGTAAGTATTTTATCTGACTCTTTAAAATTAATTTGACGCAGCACAATACCTTCAGTATTTATGAACATCTCACACCTCTATGCTATATATTATATTAATCATACCCTAAATATTTGAGTTTGTTTTCTTTATCTCTCCAGTTTTTTTCAACCTTAACCCATATCTGAAGATTTACTTTATTTCCTAAAAACTTTTCTATATCAATTCTCGCACTTTTACCTATTCCTTTAAGTTTTCGTCCATTTTTGCCAATGATAATTCCTTTATGAGAATCTTTTTCACAATAAATAGTAGCATCAATATCAATAATATCTTTTTCTTTTCTTTTATTCATTCTATCAATAACAACTGCTATTCCATGTGGAATTTCTTGTTCAAGATAATGAAGAGCTTTTTCTCTTATTATTTCACTAATAACAAATCGCTCTGATTGATCGGTAATCATATCTTCTGGAAAATACTGAGGACCATAAGGTAAATATTTTACAATAGTGTTAATAAATAACCTTACACCTTTGTTATTAATTGCAGATATAGGAATTATTGACTGGAATATATTTAACTTTTCATAATTGCTTTTGATTAACTTTATTTCTTCATCTTTTAATTTATCAATCTTATTGATCAATAATATTTTAGGTATTTTTATATCTTTTATTTGATTTATTAAGTAATTATCTCCAGGTCCTATATCAAGACTTTCATCGACCATCATCACTAATACATCTACCTCACTTAAAGTTGAAAATGACTCCTTTACCATATGTTTACCTAATTTATTTTTTGGTTTATGAATACCAGGGGTGTCTAAAAATACAATTTGAAAATCTTTATCCGTATATACACATTGAATTTTATTTCTCGTTGTCTGTGGTTTGTCTGAAATAATTGATATTTTCTCACCTAATATATTGTTAAGCAAAGTGGATTTTCCAACGTTCGGTCTACCAATAATTGTCGCATATCCTGATTTATATTTCACATTATTCACTCCTAGTCTCATTTTTTCTCAAATCACTTGGACCAAAACTATTTGGTAAAAGTTCATCTAAAGTATATACCTTATAATCATCTTTATTCTTAGCTACAATAATTTTAATCTCTGTACCAAATTCTCTAATAACTTGCCTACAAACTCCACAAGGAAAAGTATATTCTGAATCGCCAACTACTGCCAATGCTATAAATTCTCTTTCTCCCTCTGAAACAGCTTTAGATATAGCAGTACGTTCAGCACATATTGTGGGACTAAATGATGCAGATTCAATATTACACCCTGTGAAAACCTTACCACTTTTTGTAAGCAAAGCAGCACCTACATGAAAATTCGAATAAGGTACATATGCCATGTTTTTAGCCTCTAGTGCTTTTTCTATTAAATCCTTTATGTTCATTTTAATACCTGCCCTTCTTAATAACTTCATATTATTTAATCTCTAAATTAGGATTTAATCTAGTTACTTGAATCCAAGTTATTCCTGGATTTAAATTTATTTCATCACCTTGTTCGTCATAATACTTAGTTTTATCACTTCTTGATTCTTTTATCCAAGTAATATTTTGAGCTTTTCCATTTGTAATATACATGCCCTTGCCCTTACCTATTAACTCAATATCTAGTCTTCCTTCTGAATCAATAACCCTTGTTTTGGCTTCCTGTATTATTATATTTTTAGCATATAGAGTTTTATTGTCATTTTCGTCTATATGTTCTTTGCCATCTTTATATCTTTTATATAGCTTCTTATCTTTATCATATACATACTTTGTTGTATTCTCATGATTATATCTTATGGTTATTTCTTCTGCATTTTCACCATTAATGTCAGTATCTTCTCTATTAAAATTAAAATATTTTAAATCCGTTGTCAATCTATATCCTCTCTCTTCTTGAGTCTTTCTTATAGCTTCCATGCTAGAATACATATTATTAGGTGCTTTTTTACCCGTTTTATAATATCTCCAAAAAACATCCGATGAACTACTCATTCCGTCAATATCAGCTATTTTAAGTTTTTTTACATCCTCTTTTGCTTGTTCACTACCACCCACTCTAACATATACTGCGTCATTTTCTAATGCTGTTGTTACAAAATAAGGTCTTGCACTTCTTATTGGACCTACCATTTCTGGATCATTTATTAGAAATAACCCTAAATACCTTGTATATGGAGCTTCAACTAAAAATTCATAGACAACTTCAGCTTGACTTAAACCTGCTTGCCACCTAGCCTTTGGATGATTATCAAACATAATTGCTACAACTCTTCTATTTACTTTTTCTTCAGGTGCAATTATACCACTTAACGGTGAAGGTATACCTTCTATTTTCTGCTCAACAACTTCAATACTTTCTGTTTCATTATCAATAATTTCATCATTAATATTATCTGAATTAATATTATCTGAATCTTTTTCATCATTAACTGCAATTTGATCATCAATAGAGGATTTTTGTGCTTTATTACATCCACTAAATAATAATGTTATACATATTATAACTATTAAAGGCAGTATTAATACTCTTCTCAATTTCATCACTCCTGGTTTATTAGTTATTTATAATGTAGTTATTTATAATGACTGATTACATTTTTATGTTTTGAATATGCCTAGTTTTTTCATTACCTCTTTTTCCTTATTTCTCATAATTCGCTTTTCTTCATCATTCATGTGATCATATCCCATCAAATGAAACATACTATGGGCTGTCAAATATGCCACTTCTCGTTCAAAAGAATGGTCAAATTCTTTTGCTTGTTCAAAAGCTTTCTCAGCAGAAATAACTATATCACCCAATAAAGGAATGTAACCTTCCCCAATTTCCTGTTCATCCTCCATTGGAAACGAAAGAACATCCGTTTCTCTATCTATTCCCCTAAACTTATTATTTAGTTTTCTAATCTCCTCATTGTCAACAAAAGATACGCTTATTTCATAATCTTGCCCTTTATTTTCACAATTCAAAGATTCTATGATAACATTTTTTATGATTTCTTTTATATTATCTTCAATCACAATTTTTTCTTGTCTATTGTCTATTATTAATTCCATTTAACATTCACCCTTTATCTCATTAATATTAAGTTCTGGATACTCAATTCTTTCATGAAATATCCCTAACAGAATATTTAAAAAAGAATTTGCAATAGTATTTAAGTCCCTCAAAGTCAAATCGCATTCTTCCAATTGTCCATCATTTAGTTTATCTTTTATAATTTGTTTTACTGTAGCTTCAATCTTGTCCTTTGTAGGCTCTTTCATTGCCCTAGTAGCTGCTTCAACTGAATCTGCAATCATTATTATAGCAGCCTCCTTAGATTGTGGCTTAGGGCCTTCATATCTAAAATCATTAATATTTATATCCTCACCATTTTTATTTTGTTTTGCTTTGTGGTAAAAATAAGCAACTACAGTTTGTCCATGATGTTGTAAAATAATATCTTTAATTTTTTGTGGCAATTTATATTTGCTAGCTATCTCTTCTCCTTCTTTAGTATGTTTAGTAATTATTAAAGTACTTAAACTTGGATTTAATTTATCGTGAGGATTTTCTATATTAAACTGATTTTCCTTGAAAAAATATGGTCTTTTTAGCTTGCCTACATCATGATAATATGCACCAACTCTTGCAATTAAAGAGTTACATCCAATAGCCTCTGCTGCTGCTTCACTTAAATTGCCTACTAAAATACTGTGATGGTAAGTTCCAGGGGCTTCCATTAATAATTTTTTTAATAATGGTTGATTAGGATTAGAAAGTTCTAATAATTTTACAGGAGTAAGAATTCCAAAAACACTCTCCCATAAAGGCAAAGTGCCAATTGTCAATATTGCACTAAAAGCTCCATTAAGTATACCATATATACTTTGAAATAATATTTCTTTAAATTCTAAATTATTAATTAATCCAAAAGCAGTCAGTGTTAACATATTTATAAGCCCTACAATAAGTCCAGTGAGAAAAATATTAAATCTTTGGAGTGCATGAATTACACTAAAAGCACCAACTGAACCACCAATTAAAAGCATTACTGTTAATGGAGTATCAATTTCTCTCATTATTAAATTAACAATTATTACTAATATAAAATTTACTAAAACAGCTAACTTTGTATCAATAATTATTGCAATCAACATAGAGGCTGCAGATATAGGAAGTAGATATTTTGATATACCATAAACGCCCTGACAAATTAAAATTACAGATAAAATGATGATGGCTAAAATAACCAATTTAACGCTTTTTAATACTTCCTTATGAAACAAATATAAATACAAACCAATAATAAAAGTTATTAATAAAACAATAAGTAATGTTCCAATAATAATTTTATAGTCTATACCTTCCTTTTCTTTTAAAAGTCCAGTACTACGAATTAATTCTAAAGTTTTACTGTCTATAGTATCTCCTTTCATAACGATAAGTTGATTTTCTTTTATTATAACTGGTTCTATATTTTCAGCTGCCTCTCTCTTCTTCTCTTCAGTAGTTTCAACATCCAAAAATCTATTAGGTTTTATAACTTGGTCAGCAATATTTATACCTAACTTTTTTTCTTCTTCTGAAAAATTATCCATTGTTTCAAAAATTTTTTTTACATTTTCCTTTTCATATTCTAACTCTTCTTCTTGTATGCCTGTCCCCATTATTTGATTAACAATATCAAATAGTGTATCTTGTAACTCAAGTAATCTCTCATTATTCAGATTTATGGC
This sequence comes from Brassicibacter thermophilus, assembly GCF_055378355.1. Taxonomy (NCBI): domain Bacteria; kingdom Bacillati; phylum Bacillota; class Tissierellia; order Tissierellales; family Thermohalobacteraceae; genus Brassicibacter; species Brassicibacter thermophilus. The sequence goes on from NZ_AP042446.1 coordinate 2,015,538, forward strand.
AGTATGATAATTTTCATCTGACAATATTATATTAGATTTTTCTTTCAAAATTATTAAAGCATTTTCTTTATCAAATTCTTTTTCTATATTGTTCTCATTACTAATATTTCCGGTGCCTTTATCACTAACACTCTCATTGTCATTATTATTAATGCTTTTTAAACTAAATACTAAATCAAAAAAACTTTTAACTTCATTTTTAGATTTGATTTGTATAGTATGATCTATTTTATGTCTAGGTTCGACTCTTGACATTGCTTCTTGTTTTAACTTTTCAGTAGCTTCTTCGTCAATTATATCCTTAGTTGCCCTAATGTCAATTGGAGCAATATCTCCTACTTTTACACTTATTTTTTCAGGAGCAATATTATCGATAAGTATAAAATAAAGAGCAACAACAAAAATAGCTCCTATAAATATTTGTTTTACAATTGGTACAGTAAAAAAATTCCAAAATTTAATACTTTTTAATTTATTAATGCTCTTTAATTTATACATATATAGCCTCCGCTTATTTTGATTTTAAAATTTCCCTATTTATACATTATTTTTCTTCTCATAATAGTCATAAGCTTCAATTATCCGTTGAACAAGTTGATGCCTTACAACATCATTTTTATCAAGATACACAAATCCAATTCCTTTAATATCTTTTAATATGTCTGCTACCTTTATAAGTCCAGAAGTTTTGCCTTTTGGCAAATCTATTTGAGTTATATCTCCAGTAATAATGGCCTTAGAGCCAAATCCTAAACGTGTAAGGAACATTTTCATCTGATCACTAGTAGTGTTTTGGGCTTCATCTAAGATAACATAAGAAGAATCTAAAGTCCTTCCTCTCATGTAAGCTAAAGGAGCAATTTCAATCAATCCTTTTTCCATGTACTTTGTAAAAGTTTCTACTCCTAGAATATCAAATAAAGCGTCATACAGAGGTCTTAAATATGGATCTACTTTTTCTTGTAAATCTCCAGGTAGAAATCCAAGGCTTTCTCCTGCCTCTACTGCTGGTCTTGTTAATATAATCCTATTTACCTGTTTATTTTTAAAAGAAGATATTGCCATTGCCATAGCTAAATACGTTTTTCCAGTTCCCGCAGGCCCTATACCAAAAACTATATCATTCTTTCTTATAGAGTTGATATATCTTCTTTGTCCAAGAGTTTTAGGCTTTATCATTTTACCTGTAGAAGTAACACAGATTGTATCGTCTAATAACTCATTAATCTTGTCCCCTTTTCCAGCACAAACGAGTCTAATCACGTAATTTATGTTTTGTTCAGTTAGTTTACCTTCTTTATTTATAATTTCTATTAACTTCTCTATAAGTATTTCAGCTAATTTGATATTATCTTCTTCGCCAATTATTCGTATTTCTCCTTCTCTTGACAATATATCAACATTAAGTTCATTTTCTATTATCTTAACATTTTTATCAAAACTTCCAAACAGTTCTCTAACTAAATAATCATCTGATATAATAATTTTTTTCTCTTGGGTTTCTTTTTGCAAAACTAATCCTCCCTATCCATTCCAATCTTTTCTTCAATACCTATATTTTCCAATACCTCAACACTAATTTCTGTAATTAGTATATTATTATCAATATAATGTTTAACATCTTTAGATAATATTTTTTCAACTTTAGGTATACTTTTCATAATCTCTTGTGTACCTTCAACAATAGATGATTGCTTTAAAAAATCAATATTATATTTAACTTTTTTATCTTTAACTTCTTTATAATTATAAGTTACTATTTCTAAAGGTATATTGAAATATTTAGAACCTATTACTCTTTTTCTCTCAGTTTCAATTTTATAATCATCAAATGGTATTTCTCCATTAATCAATTGGATTCTCTTTTCACCAATCTTCAACTCTTTTGTTGTGAAATATGCACCTGTTTCTTCCTTTACATATTCTTCAATATTTTTTTTAATTACTTTATTATATCTAGTAATTCCTAGTACTATACCATCTGCGTGAACAAGCAAGTCATTTTCTAGTCTTTCATTCTTAATTATACCAGAAATCAATACTCTACCTTCTTCGACTATATCTCCTACATTAACAACTGCTTCTCCATTTTTAGCAATAATTTTTTCTACAACTGCTCTTTTTTGTGCTACAATATTACAAGGAGTATTACTATACAATTTTTGGGGATTTTCTTCTCTTTCTTTAACTTCAATAATAAGTTTAGTACCCCTTATTTCGATATTAGCAAAAGTAAAATCATCAATTTTAGTTAAAAGTTCTCTTCTTATATCATTAATTTGAATTTTGTTCTTATTCGTTCCAGGTTCCACATTTATCTGTTTTAAAAAGGAAATTATTTTTTCATCACTTATTCTATTGTTCCCATTTATCTCTATGGTCCATATAAAGGAAGTTAAATACAATATTATTGTTACAGCAATAATAAAACCTAAAGCTAACATTTTCCTAGATTTTAATTTGTGAATTACAAAAGGATAGCCAATTTTTTTTTCAATACTAATCCTGCACCCAACAGACCTAACTACTTCTTTTAATTCTTTAAAACCTGAAACACTAATTTTAGCTTCAATAGTTGTATAATCATGCCTTATAATGTCCCATAAATATATGTTTTTTGCAATAGATAGATTAATAAACCTTTCTAATGTTAGTCCTTCAACTTTTATAATAACATATCCTCGAAAATAATTCCATAACCTAATAACAAGCATAATTGCACCCCTATTTCAAAAATTCAATTTTTTTTATATCACCAACAATAATTATTTCTTCAGTCACTATTGTCTTTATGTACATTTTTTCTCCTGTTATTTTTATTATCCCGCTATTTGAATTGATTCTTATATTTTCATTATTGTATTCTATTATACCCTTGTGGTTTTCTACATATATTTGAAGGCTTCCTATCATAGTTATTTTAGGTAAATCCATTACTATATCCTTAGGAAGCTCAAGTACATCTGAAAGATTTGACTTAATATCTTCAATCTTTTTTTTCACACTAAGTCCTCCTTCATATTTTAATTTATCTTTTAGCAAAAAATTATTGTTTAAACTAAATTTTGCAAGTTTAAATTCTCTTTAAGACTAATTAAAATCAGAATTTTCGAATTTAAAGCTTGCAAAATTTCTATTATAGTATTCTACAATTACCTAATATAAAATTTATGCTAAAAATACAATAGTATTACATGATTTTGCTTTAAGAAGATTCAAACAAATACTTACATATCATTACATAAAAAAATTAATGTGAATTTAAAAAAAGGATGCAGATTAATCTGCATCCTTTTTACTTTTTATTTATGTTTATTTAAACTTTTAGGTTTACCTAAAAGTTCTGACATAATAATTCCCCTTACTATATCATTTTTTGTAAACAGAAAATAAGAATTTGATGTGGATTTTGAAACAGTATTATTATTTAAATTATGCTGTCTTTTATTAGTACTTTCATCTATATTCTTTATTTCATTTAACACATAATTATTATTTTTTACAAAATCATTATATACTTGATCTTCTTCATATTTTTCATTTTGGTATATATTTTGATTTTTAGATTTCATTTTTGTTTCTACTCTTTCTTCAGAAATATAATTTTCACTATTTGGTTCATCATTTATATTTTGCATTTTTTCTAATCTTTCCTTTTTTATCTTTTCCTTGTCTTGTAAACTTTTACTTATTATAGAACCAAATATAACTACAATTGGAATCAATATATCAAAAAAATCCATATCTATCATCCTTTAATTATCAGATGTATCATTATTTTCTTTACTCATTTTAGAAATAGAATTTCTCATCTCAGTATCAGCAGTAAGATTCTTAATATTATAATAATCCATAACCCCTAGATTCCCATCTTTAAATGCTTTTGCTATAGCAAGAGGTACTTCTGCCTCAGCTTCAACTACTTTAGCCTTCATAGATTGAACCTCAGCTTTCATTTCTTGTTCACGTGCTACTGCCATTGCTCTTCTCTCTTCAGCCTTTGCTTGTGCAATTCTCTTATCAGCTTCAGCTTGATCTGTTTGTAATTGCGCGCCTATATTTCTTCCAACATCAACATCTGCAATATCTATAGAAAGAATTTCAAAAGCAGTTCCCGCGTCAAGCCCCTTGCTTAAAACCGTTTTAGATATTTGGTCTGGATTTTCTAACACATTTTTATGAGAAACAGCACTACCTACTGTAGTAACTATGCCTTCACCAACTCTAGCAATTATTGTTTCTTCTCCAGCACCACCAACTAATCTCTCGATATTTGCTCTAACAGTAACTCTTGCTTTTACCATAACTTCAATTCCATCTTTAGCAACTGCAGCAACTTTTGGAGTTTCAATAACCTTTGGATTTACACTTACTTGTACAGCTTCAAGGACATTACGTCCAGCTAAGTCTATTGCAGCAGCTCTTTCAAAACCTAAAGCTATGTCAGCTCTTTGAGCAGCAATAAGTGCGTCAACAACAGTATTTACATTTCCTCCTGCTAAATAATGTGCTTCTAATTTATCCACACTTAAATCTAAACCTGCTTTTGTTGCCTTAATCAAGGGATTTACTATTCTCGATGGTATAACCCTTCTTAGTCTCATACCAACTAAAGTAAAAATACCTATTTTAACCCCAGAAAAATATGCTGTTATCCATAATCCTACTGGTACAAATGTAAAAAACAAAATTAATACAAAAATAATAACTACAGCCAAAACAAGAAAGCTAAAATTAAATGGCATATAAAAACCTCCTTTTTCAGTTAATAGATTTAACTATTATTTTCGATCCTTCCACTTTAATCACCTTTATTTTTTCCCCTTTTTCAATAAATCCTCCTTCAGAAACTGAATCTAATCTTTTATCATCGATTGAAATTATTCCTGAAGGTCTAAGGTCAGTTACAGCTATCCCTTCTTTACCAAGATAATCATATTTTGTTTCTGAGCTAATATAACCATGATCTTTATCAAGTTTGGTAGATAATATTATTTTATCTAAATACGGACTTTTATATCCATATTTAATTAGCAATACTGCAACAATAGCAGTAGCAATTATTGCAATGCTAAAAGATATAACTGCAACCTTAAAAGAATTCATAGCTAAAACAATACTAATAAATATACTTATAATGCCACCAACTCCTGGTACTCCAAAACCGGGAGCTGCAGCCTCAATTAACAATAATATTATACCGACTACAAAAAGAATCAATGCACTCCAAGTGCTATTACCAGCTAAAATATTGCCTCCAAAAAATAATGAAAATGCAATAAATCCAATAGTCCCTCCTAATCCAAAACCAGGAGTAAATACTTCAACAATTAATCCTATAAAACCTATCATAAGCAAAAATGTACTTACAAAAGGATCTGAAACATATTTAGCTATATTTGTCCTTAAGTCAATATCAGATTTAACAATGTTATTATATTCTATATTAAAATAATCTAAAATATCTTCATAACTATTAGCTATAACATCAGTAATGCCTGTTTCTTTTGCTCTCGTTGCATTTAAGTTTAATAATTTGCCTTTTTTTACCAAACCATCTATTTCTATATCCTTATCAGCCATAGCGGCAATAACTTCGTCATCTCTCCCTCTGCGTTCTGCAGCATCTCTTAACCAGCTCACCCATAAAGAAAGGGTTTTTTCATCATTTGGTATAGTTTCAGCAGAACCGATTGTAGCTCCTTCAGACATAGCAATTTTTTCACTAGATATAGTGATTAATACACCTGCGGATTCAGCTTTATTATTCACATAAGATATTGTAGGTGTTTCAAGAGAAAAAATTAAATCTTTTATTTTTCCTGCTTCACTTATTAACCCTCCATAAGTATCTATTTCAAAAATAATAGCCTTTGGTTTGAATTTTTCAATTTTATTTACTTCTTTTTGGACAAACTGATATGTTGCCTTGTTAATATTACCATTTATTGGTATTACATATACATTTTCATTTTCTTGGCCAATAACGCAATTAGGTAATAATAAAATTGTAATTAATATAAATATTGTAAAAAAACTCTTGACCAAATTCTTAAAAAACAATATACCACCTCCCTCAATTAAACAATAAAAAAATTGTATTGTAAAATATTTTGTTAAATTTTGTAAGTTTCTAAAAATAAAACACTATATATATTTTATTCTTAAAATAGATTATTATTAATATGATTATACCATTTATCTTTTTATAAATATATATTTAAAACTTATTTTATCATATATACTCAAACTAAATATTTTAATACCAAAAAACTTGGATACAATGTATCCAAGTTTATTTCAAATAACGTCTTACAATTTTATTTACCATACTTCCATCAGCTTTTCCTTTTACCTTTGGAAGAACATCAGACATTACTTTTCCAATATCCTTAATAGTAGTTGCACCAACTTTTTCTATGGATTTTTTAACAATTTCTTCTAATTCATCTTCAGTGAGCTGTTTAGGCAAGTATTCCATCAATATATTTATTTCTTGTTGTGTAAGATCAACTAAATCCTGTCTATTACCTTTTTCAAAATCTTCTATTGCATCTCTCTTCTGTTTCACCTGTTTAGATATGATATTGATTATATCCTCATCTTCTAATTCAATTCTTTCATCAACTTCTCTTTGTTTAATAGCAGATCTTACCATTGTAATGACATTTTTTCTCACTTTATCTTTGTTTTTCATAGAGGACTTAAGATCCTCCATAAGTCTCTCTTTAAGAGACATAATCTCACCTCTTATCTATTTCTCCCAGCTCTAGCCTTTTTTCTTCTTGCTGCCTCAGATTTTTTCTTACGTCTCACGCTAGGCTTTTCATAGTGTTCTCTTTTTCTAACTTCAGCTAAAACACCAGATCTTGCACATTGCCTTTTAAATCTTTTTAGTGCACTGTCTAAGGACTCATTTTCCTTAACCTTAACCTCTGACATACAGTTTCCCTCCCCTCTTTCACTGCCTATAGTTTACTATTAAACTATGAGCAGTAAGTGGAATTTGGCACTTGAATATTATACCATTAAACACAACTTGAATGCAACTTATTTTTAACCTGGAGGCCATTGCATTTGTCTACCACCTAATACATGAAAATGTAGGTGAGGAACTGTTTGACCTCCAAGCTGTCCGCAATTATTCACTATCCTATAACCATTTTCAGATATTCCTTTTTCAATACATATTTTTTTTATAATAATAAATATATGTGATATGATATTTTTATTATTGTCATTTAATTCATTAACAGAAGAAATATGTTCTTTTGGTATAACCAAAAAATGTATAGGAGATTGGGGGTCTATATCGTCAAAAGCAACCACCTTATCATCTTCATATATTATCTTTGAAGGAATTTCTCCATTAACTATTTTACAAAAAATACAGTCAGCCACCCATTTCACCTCCTCATTTTAATCATAATTAATTATATTCTACAATTATTTTTAAAATCCTCTATTTCCCCAATCAAATTTTCATCTTTTAAGCTCGTAATTTTTACCGGAACAATATTACCTTTCAATTTATTGCTTGCTCTTGTAAGAACTCTAATATAATTTGAAGTATATCCTTCCATATATATGCTTCCTTCATATTCAACTTTTTTTTCTAACAAAACATCTAATAATCTACCAACATACTTTTTATTAAATGATACGGTTAAGTTGTGTCCTAAATCAATGAGACTTTTACTTCTAGCATTTTTTATATTTCCACCAATTTGATTTTTAAACATAGCTGCAGGTGTTCCTTTCCTTGGAGAATATTTAAATACATGTATCTTTGAAAAACCTATTTTTTTAATAAATCTATACGTATCCTCAAATTCTTCATCTGTTTCTCCAGGAAAACCGACTATAATATCTGTAGTAATACCTGATTCAGGCATGTATTTTCTAATTAAATCGACAATTTCACTATATTGTTCAGTAGTATATTTTCTATTCATCCTCTTTAATACTGAATTACTACCACTTTGTAGCGATAAGTGAAAATGATCACAAACCTTATCTAATTTCACCAATCTATCTAAAAAATTTTTATCAACCAACGTGGGTTCTAGAGATCCTAATCTTATCCTTTCTATACCACTAATTAAATTAATTTTCTCTATTACATCAATTAACCTAATAGTTCCTAAATCTAATCCATATGAAGCTATATGTATACCAGTTAAAACTATTTCCTTATATCCATTATGAGCCAGTTTTTCTGCTTCCAATATAATATTATCTAAAGACCTACTTCTGATTGGGCCTCTCGCATATGGAATTATACAATAAGAGCAATATCTATTACATCCTTCTTGAATTTTAATATATGCTCTTGTTTTAAACTTATTATTTTCAATACTCATTTCCTCAAATTCTCTAAGGTCACTTATATTATCTACAGCATTAATTCTTACCTTCTCAAACATAGCTTTTTCACATAAATCTACAATATTATTTTTATTTTTTGTTCCCATTATCACATCTACTTCTTTAATATTAGAAACTTCCTTAGGAGATACTTGAGCGTAGCAACCAACAACAGCAATTACAGCATTCTTGTTATTCTTTTTCGCTCTTCTAATAAATTGTCTCGATTTTCTATCTCCTAAATTAGTTACCGTACATGTGTTTATTACATATATATCTGCCTTTTCCTCCGGATTGACTACCTTATATCCTTTTTTTTCAAATTTCTCTTCCATTACTTCAGTTTCATATTGATTCACTTTACAACCTAGAGTATAAAATGCTACTTTTTTCAAATTAAATCACTCCTAAATCCCCAAGCTCATACATAACTATAGCTACAGTAGTAAACCCAGCAGTTTCTGTTCTCAAAATTCTTGGCCCTAAAGTAACAATATCAGCATCTAAACTTTTAAGAATTGCTATTTCTTCTTCATCGAAACCTCCTTCAGGCCCAATAATTATCCTAATTTTCTTTCCACTATAATTACTCAAAGCAGTTCTTATTTTATAATTTTCTTCACTTTCATATGGAACTAATATATTATTTTTCCCTTTAAGGTCTTTAATCATCTCGTCAAAGGTGATTATACTGTTAACTTTTGGAATTATTCCTCTATGGCTTTGTTTTGCTGCTTCTAAAGCAATTTTATTCCATCTGACCAGTTTTTTACTTTCTTTACTTCTATCTTTAATTTTTACTACTGTTCTTTCCATAATAACTGGTTGTATTTCAACTACCCCTAATTCAACTGTCTTTTGAATTATTAGTTCCATTTTATTAGACTTAGGTATCCCCTGATATAAAATAATATCAACTGGAGGTTCTCCCTTAGATGCATATGACTCTTCAACAGTACCTATTACCTTATCACCAGCTATTTCTGTTATTTTTACTTTATAATCATTTCCTTCACAGTCACAAACAATTATATGATTGCCTTCATCAAGTCTAAGAACATTCTTAATATGCCTTACATCGTCACCAATTATTGTAGCAATATCATCTTGTATATTATCTTTATGAGTAAAAAATCTATTCATCTAAATTATCCTTCCATTTTAGAAACTATACAAGCCCATTCGCCCATTTGAATTATATCAATAATTTTTAACTTTTCTTCCTCAAGTTTTTCCTTTACCATATCAATTTTGTCTAAAATAATACCACTAGAAATAAATATACCTCCATTTAATAAATAGTCTCTTATATTTTCTGAAATCTTAATTATAACCTCTGCAATTATGTTAGATACAATAATATCAGCTTTTCCGTCAATAACATCCAACAAATTACCATGTCTAATTTCTACTATATCATCTACAGCATTTATTTTGACATTTTTCTGAGCTGTTTTAACAGAAACATCATCTATATCTATACATATAACAGAATCTGCTCCTAATTTTGCTGATGCTATTCCTAATATTCCTGTCCCACATCCAATATCAAAAACTATACTCCCCTTATCAATGTACTTTTCTAGCTGTTTAATACACATTATAGTAGTTTCATGAGTTCCAGTTCCGAATGCCATACCTGGATCTAATTCAATAATTATTTCATCGCCTTTTTTTTGGTATTCATGCCATGAAGGCTTAACAACAATTCTATCCCCTATCTTTTTGGGTTTATAATATTTTTTCCACGAATTTTCCCAATCTTTTTCATATACTTCAGATATGCTTACTTCGCCTAACCCTTTGTCTAGGTTATATTGAGGAATTTTTTCAACATTCTGTTTTATTAGTTCAATTTTATCCTTTAAATCTTCACTTTCTGGAAAATATCCTTTTATAATAACTCCTTCAAAATCTCGGTCTAACAGATTTTCATCTATGTAGTCCCAATTTTCCTCAGAGCTAGCTTGCATGATAATATCGTTTGGATCCTCTATAGCCAATCCACCTACTCCTGCCTCATACATTATATTAGAAACAGCTTCAGCAGCTTCAGTAGTAGTTTTTATCTGGACCTCAATCCACTTCATTACTATTCACATCCTTTTTATTATCAATAGTAAAATAGCTATTTTCTCAATTATTATACCCTATATAAAATAAAAAAACCAGTATATAATTAATAAATGTAAAAATAATCAATCACTCTTTGTATATACAAAGAGTGATTGATTATCCTCCAAAAGCATCTTTAACCTTATTAAAAAAACCTTTCTTATTTTCACCATGATTTTGACCACTAGCCTTAGCAAATTCTCTTAAAATTTCTTTTTGCTTTTGGTTTAGCTTCCTAGGAACTTCAACCTTTATCTTTACATACTGGTCTCCTCTGCCATAACCTCTAACATTTGGTATTCCTTTATTTTTTAATTTAAATATAGTACCAGGTTGTGTTCCCTCAGGAATATTATGCTTAATTTTACCTTCCAATGTTGGAACATCAATTTCATCTCCTAATGCTGCTTGAACAAAATTTATAGGTATTTCACAAATAATATCATTACCTTCCCTCTCAAATATTTCATGAGGAAGTACATTAATATAAATATATAAATCTCCAGTAGCTCCACCTTTTTCTCCTGGTTCACCTTGGCCTCTTAATGGTATTACAGATCCAGTATCTACTCCAGCAGGGATCTTTACATGAATCCTCTTAGTTTTTCTTATCTTTCCAGTTCCACGGCATTTATCACATTTTTCCTTAATAATCTCACCAGTTCCATTGCATACATCGCAAGTCCTTACATTAACAAATTGGCCAAAAGGTGTTTTTTGAGCATATCGTACTTCTCCTGTACCATGACACTTATAACATACTTCTTTACTGGTTCCATTTTTAGCACCAGTTCCATTGCAAGCTGAGCAAATTTCATTTCTATTGATTTTAATTTCCTTTTCTACACCAAAAGCAGCTTCTTCAAACTTAAGGTCTAATTTATATTTTAAGTCAGCTCCTCTCTTCGGCCCTGATCTTCTATTACTAGAAAATCCACCACCAAACATATCAAATATATCATCAAATATGTCACCAAAGCCTCCAAATCCTTGACTAAATCCGCCAGCTTGGCCATTAACCCCAGCATGACCAAATTGGTCGTATCTTGCTCTTTTTTCCGAATTGCTTAATACTTCATATGCTTCATTAACCTCTTTAAATTTTTGTTCAGCTTCTTTGTTATTTGGATTTAAATCGGGGTGATACTTCTTAGCTAATTTCCTATAAGCTCTTTTTATCTCATCTTCACTTGCATTGCGACTTACTCCTAAAATTTCATAGTAATCTCTTTTACTCACTCTTTCACCAACTTTCAAAGTTGTAATTATTAATTAGTTTTATAGTCTGATCATTGTTTCATAAATTTTAAAAATACCCATAAGAATTTTTCACAATATATATTATTTATTAGCTCTTGTAAATTTAATCTTTAGACTAACTTTTTTGAATTTTATACAAAGAATTAATTTTAAATTCTATAAAACCAAAATAAAAATTTATACCCTATATAGTAATTATACAATTTATTCTTATAAAAAATAACTCCATTAAAAGCCAAAGCTAAATCAAAAGATTTAGCTTTGGTAAAAATTACTTGTCATCATCTACTACTTCATAATCAGCATCTACCACATCATCATCTTTTTTATTTGTTTGTCCTCCTTGCGCATTACCTTGCTGTTGCGAAGTTTGTTGATACATTTTTTGTGATAACACATGGAATTCATTAGTCAACTCTTCTGTTTTTTTCTTAATATCATCAATATTATTAGATTCCAATGCTTTTTTCAATTCATCTAATTTTGATTTAACTTTAGACTTTTCATCAGCTGAAATCTTACCTTCTAAATCTTTCAATGTTTTTTCGGTTTGATATACCAAATTGTCAGCATTATTTCGTACTTCTATTTCTTCTTTCTTTCTCTTATCTTCTTCGGCAAATTTTTCTGCTTCCTTTATTTTCTTTTGGATTTCATCTTCAGTTAAATTTGTTGATGCTGTAATTGTAATATTTTGTTCTTTGCCTGTACCTAAATCTTTAGCAGAAACATTTACTATACCATTAGCATCTATATCAAATGTTACCTCGATTTGAGGAACACCTCTTGGTGCTGGTGGAATTCCTGTTAATTGGAATCTTCCTAATGTAGTATTGTCACGAGCCATTGGTCTTTCTCCTTGGAGTACATGTATATCAACTGCAGTTTGATTATCAGCAGCAGTAGAGAATATTTGGCTCTTTTTGGTTGGTATAGTAGTATTTCTTTCTATTAGTTTTGTAAATACTCCTCCTAAAGTCTCAATACCAAGGGATAATGGAGTTACGTCTAAAAGTAATAAATCTTTAACTTCCCCACTAAGTACTCCACCTTGAATTGCAGCACCTAATGCAACACATTCATCAGGATTTATTCCTTTATGAGGTTCTTTACCTGTAAGTTTTTTTACTGCCTCTTGTACTGCAGGAATTCTTGTAGAACCTCCAACTAAAATTACCTTATCAATATCAGATGGACTTAAGTTTGCGTCACTTAAAGCTTGTTTTGTAGGCTCAAGTGTTTTATCAACTAAGTGAGCAGTTAACTCATTAAATTTTGCCCTAGTTAAATCAATATTTAAATGCTTAGGTCCATCTTGAGTTGCAGTAATAAATGGTAAATTAATATTTGTAGTCATAGTTGTAGATAATTCTTTTTTAGCCTTTTCAGCTGCTTCTTTTAACCTTTGAAGAGCCATTCTATCATTTCTTAAATCTATTCCATTTTCCTTTTTAAATTCATTTGCCAAATAATCTATAATCTCTTGATCAAAATCATCACCACCAAGATGATTATTGCCTTTAGTTGCAATTACTTCGAAGACTCCATCACCTATTTCAAGTATAGATACATCAAATGTACCTCCACCGAGGTCAAATACCATAATCTTTTGATGTTCATTCTCCTTATCCATTCCATATGCTAATGAAGCTGCAGTTGGTTCATTAATTATTCTTCTAACGTTTAAACCTGCTATTCTTCCAGCATCTTTTGTTGCTTGCCTTTGGCTATCTGTGAAATATGCAGGTACTGTAATTACAGCATCTGTTACAGTTTCTCCTAAATAATTTTCAGCATCTGCCTTAAGTTTCTGTAATATCATAGCTGAAATATCTTGAGGAGTATATTCTTTGCCATCTATATTAACTTTATAATCAGAACCCATATGCCTTTTAATAGAAATTATCGTCTTATCAGGATTTGTTATAGCTTGCCTTTTAGCTGTTTCGCCAACTAACCTTTCACCATTTTTAGTAAAAGCAACTATGGATGGAGTAGTTCTATTACCCTCTGCATTTGGAATAATAACAGGTTCTCCACCTTCCATAACTGCAACACAAGAATTTGTTGTTCCTAAATCAATTCCAATAATTTTTCCCATAATTTATTCCTCCTTAACTAAAATAGAATTTATTTTATAACCTTAACAATACTTGGTCGGATAACCTTATCTTTTAACAAATATCCCTTTTGAAAAACTTCTATAATAGTATTTTCTTCATATTTATCATTTTTTTCCGTTGCTGCTGCATGGTGAAAATTAGGATCAAATTTTTCTCCTATTGCTTTTATTTCTTTTAACCCATAATTTTCTAATACTTTAATTGTTTGCTTATATATCATCTCCATTCCCTTATAAAACTCATCATCTTTATTTGTTATAGAAGATAACGCTCTATCAAAATTATCTAAAGTAGGTAACAATTGAGTTATTAGCTCTTCTGCTGCATACGCATATATCTTTTCCTTATCCTTTGCAACTCTCTTTTTATAATTACTAAAGTCTGCTTGTAATCTTAAAAATCTATTACTTATTTCTTCTTTTTCTTTAAGTAGATCTTCATATTCTTTACTCTTATTACTGCTTTCTTTAATTTCATTTTCTTCTTTCTGTTTTTTTTCATTATCATCTAAATCTTTTTTAGTTTCTTTACATTTTTCACTACAACATTCACTATTTTTTGTTGGTTCATCCTTTTGCGAATCACATTTGTTATTCTTATTTTCATCTTCATTAGGTTCTATACTATCATCCATATCCTTTTTTAACTCGTCTTTATGTTCCAACATTTTTCACCTCTTTTTTATTAGTTATATATTATTAAAAATTAAATAACACAATATATAGGTGCAAGATAAAATCTTACACCTTTATTATCAAAATATATTTTTACTTCAAATATTGTTCTATAACTTCATTTAAACTTTCAGCTATGGATTTTACAGTTGAAATTACTTCTGAATAATTCATCCTAGTAGGGCCTATAACCCCAATCTTACCAATTGTCTTTCCATTTATTTTATATGTAGCAGTAATTACACTACAATCTTTAATTTCATCGTAACAATTTTCGCTTCCAATTTTAATTTCAACATCATTAAATCCCGTATTTAATAATGTATCTATAACAGCATCTTTATCTTCAATAAATGAAATAAAAGACTTTGCTTTAGAAATATCATTATATTCAGGGAAATTAAAAATATTTGTAACTCCATCTGAAAATAAAGTAACATGATTTAATCCTTCAAATGCTGACTGACTTATAATTGGTATGACTTTTTTTATTATACTACTTAAATCGTACATCTCTTTTACAATTTCTTCTTCTATCTTATTTCCTATTTCTTCAAATGTATATCCTGTCAACCGGGCATTGAAAAAATTAGAGATTTTGTTTAACTGATTTGGCGAAATCGCTTCATCTATCCTTAGTATAGAATTTTTAACTATACCAGATTCACTCACTAGTACCAGCAAAATTTTATATTCGTCTATTGGAACTAATTGTATATGCTTTAAAATTGTCTTCTTAATCTGTGGTGCAACAGCAAGCGAAGTATATTTAGTAACACCAGAGAGAATTTTAGCTGATTTTTGAATAAGTTGGTCTAATTCTCCAATTTCTTGATATAACTTTTGCTTTATATTCATTTTCATCTCATTATTAACTTTAGCATCTTTCATTAATTTATCAACATACAATCTATATGCTTTATCAGATGGTATCCGTCCTGCAGATGTGTAAGGCTGACTCAAATAACCAAGATCTTCTAGATCAGACATCTCATTCCTTATGGTAGCAGAGCTTACTCCTAAATTATATTTTTTAGATATAGTTCTTGACCCTATAGGCTCTGCGGTAGTTATATAGCTATGAATGATAGCCTGTAAAACTTTTATTTTTCTATCATCAAGCATAACTTATCACCTCAAAACTATGATAAAAACAATCATATTTGTGTTTTATTAGCACTCTGTGTTATTGAGTGCTAATCCTACGATTTTAAGTTATCATTGATATAAAATTTTGTCAATACCTTTCTATAAAAAACTTTTCATTATTTTAAGGTAAAAGATCAACAAAAATTTGATTACATAAATCCAGACCTTTATTAGTTAATTTTACCCTTTTATCTTCGGTCTTAATCAGCCCTTCATTCACATATTTATTTAATATATCACCAAATACATTATCCAATGAACAATTAAACCTTTTATAAAAATCTTCATAACTAATACCATCTATCAACCTTAACCCTAAAATAGTAAACTCACTCATCTCCATTTTTTTATCAATAAACTCCATTTCCTTAAAAGGTAATTTCCCATTCTCAATAGAAGAAAAATAGTTTTTAAAGTCGTCATAATTCCCATATCTTACACCATTAATATTAGAATGTGCAGAAAGGCCAAGTCCTATATATGGTTTTACTTTCCAATATACTAAATTATGAAAGCATTGGTATCCTTCTTTAGCTAAATTGGAAATTTCATAATGAACATATCTTTTTTTTTGTAGAAATTCTAATCCTTTATGGTACATAAGTCTTTCTGTATCTTCATCTGGAAGGTGTAATTTATTATTTTTATAATCATTGTAAAAAGGTGTATTTTTTTCGAGAGTAAGACTATAATAAGATATATGCTCAGGATTTAATTTTACTAATTTATTTAAAGTTTCTAATACATCATCAATACCTTGATTAGGCAAGTTAAACATTACGTCAACATTAACATTTTTAAATCCATGTTTTCTTACTTCTTCATAATTTTTATAAAATATTTTTGAGTCGTGAATCCTTCCTAATCTTTTTAGCAACTTATCGTTTAATGTCTGTACCCCTAAACTAATTCTATTAATACCTATATCTTTATAAATCTTTAATTTTTCACTATTTAATGTTTTAGGATTAGCTTCCAACGTTATTTCTTTTAAATGACTAATATTAAAATTGTTATAAATATACTTTAATGTTTCAGCAATATATTTAGCATCAATTAATGAAGGAGTTCCACCACCAAAGAAAATCGTTTTTATTTCATAGTTTTTAAGTACATTCCTATACAGATCAATTTCTCTCTTCAGATAACTAATATAATCTGGCACTATATCTAAACAATCAGAAAAAGAATTAAAATCACAATAATTGCATTTCTTTTGGCAAAAAGGAATATGTATGTATATGGAAATTTCATTCATAAATTCACCTTCTTATTGTTTTGACAGGTATATAGCTTCAATGCTTTTATTAACACATATTGATCCCTATATATTGAAAATTTTAGAATTATTTTTCATCATATTTTAAAACGGAAAGAAAAGCTTCTTGTGGCACATCAACACTACCTATTTGTCTCATTCTCTTTTTGCCTTCTTTTTGCTTTTCTAATAATTTCTTTTTCCTAGATATATCTCCACCATAGCATTTAGCCAAAACATCTTTTCTTAATGCTTTTACTGTTTCTCTAGCAATTATTTTCCCACCAATTGCTGCTTGAATAGGTATAGCAAATTGATGTCTAGGTATTACATTTTTTAACCTTTCAGTTATCATTCTAGCTCTTTCATAAGCCTTATCTTTATGCACAATAATAGAAAAAGCATCTACTAACTCACCGTTTATTAGTATGTCCATTTTTACAAGTTCAGAATCCTTATACCCCTTTAGCTCATAATCTAATGAAGCATATCCTCTTGTTTTAGATTTTAAAGCATCAAAAAAATCATATATAACTTCATTTAAAGGAATTTCATAATGCATAACAACTCTATTTGATTCAATATATTCCATATTCTTAAAAACGCCTCTTCTATTTTGGCATAATTCCATAATAGCCCCTACATAATCATCTGGAGTCATAATAGAAACATCAACAATAGGCTCCTTCATAACTTCTATTTCTGTCATAGGTGGAAGGTTTGTCGGGTTTTGAATATCTATAGTTTTTCCGTCCGTTTTTACTATTTTATATATAACACTTGGTGCTGTAGTAATAATGTTTAAGTCAAATTCTCTTTCTAATCTTTCTTGAATAATCTCCATATGAAGTAAACCTAAAAATCCGCACCTAAAACCATATCCTAATGCAACTGAAGTTTCAGGATCGAAAACTAGAGCTGCGTCATTAACCTGTAACTTTTCTAAAGCATCTCTTACACTGTTATAATCTTCTCCTTCTGCAGGATATATGCCACAGTATACCATAGGCGTTACCTTTTTATAACCTGGTAACGGTTTATCAGTGGGATTATGTGCATCTGTTATTGTATCTCCTACTCTAGCATCACCAACTTTTTTTATGCTCGCAGCTACATAACCTACATCACCAGCTTCAAGTTTTTCTACACTTAGCTGTTTTGCAACATTTATACCTACTTCTGTTACTTCGAATTCTTTTCCATTTGACATCATTTTAATAGTCATACCTTTTTCTATTTTCCCTTCAAATACCCTTATAAAAGCTACAACACCCCTATAATTATCATAATATGAATCAAAAATCAGAGCTTTAAGAGGTTTATTTACATCTCCATTTGGTGATGGTATTCTTTTTACTATAGCTTCTAACACTTCATCTATATTTAATCCCTCTTTAGCAGACACCATAGGTGCATCAGAACAATCAATACCAATGACATCTTCTATTTCATCCTTTACTTCATCAGGTCTTGCACTAGGCAAATCGATTTTATTAATTATAGGAACTATCTCTAAATCTTGTTCAATTGCTAAATACACATTAGCAAGTGTTTGTGCCTCAATGCCTTGAGCAGCATCTACCACCAATAATGCTCCTTCACATGCCGCAAGACTTTTAGATACCTCATAGTTAAAATCCACATGTCCAGGAGTATCAATAAGGTTTAAAATATACTCATTTCCGTCCTTTGCTTTATAAACTAATCTTATAGTTTGCAATTTAATAGTAATTCCTCTTTCTCTTTCTAAATCCATATTATCTAAAAACTGTTCATGCATCTCCCTTTTTGTTAAAACACCAGTTTTTTCAATAAGTCTATCTGCTAATGTTGATTTACCGTGGTCTATATGAGCTATAATACAAAAATTTCGTATTTTATCCTGTTTTTTTTCAAGCATATGTATCCTCCTTAAAAATCTTATTTATAATAATAATTCGATCATTTATATAAAAACAACTTATTAAATTATATCATATACTCTTTTTTATATAAAACATTCATTTAACAAAGTTTTATAATATAATTTTAAAAGACCAAGCATATGCCTGGTCATCATTAATATATAATTTCACTAGATATCTTTCCAACAATAGTATTAAATATTTCAAAAACCTCATCTAAAAATAAATCCGTTTTTACCTTTAAAAATGTTTTAATATCTTTACTATCTATATGAAAATTTTTCCCAATAAACGTAATATCATAATTTTCTTCTATCTTCAAAATATCAAATAACCCTTTATCTTCTATACACATCATTTCTCTTAAAGAATTATCAACTATTACTAAACCAGTTAAAAAAAATATTACCATCAAAAAAACGATTAAAAATCTTTGTCTTTTTATTTTTTTTTCTTTTCTTACTCTATGATATCTTTCTAATCTCTTGCCCATAATAATCACCAAAATTATTATAGACAACATTTTATATATATATTCTAATTTATTTTAAAACACCTACTCTACCATCAAACGGAAAATACCTAAAGCTTGCTTTTCCTTTAATAGAATCAACTTTTACACAACCAAAATACCTACTATCTTTACTAGCTGATTTATGTCTATTATCTCCAAGTACAAAAACATAGCCTTTAGGAACCTTCCAAACATTTTGACCATAAGTGTAAGTATATGCATCATCTTCTAGGTAATCTTCTTCTAATAAATCACCATTTAAATACACTTTACCATCCTTTATTTCAATTAAATCTCCTTCCACACCGATTACTCTTTTTATATAATCTTTTTCTGGATCATCAGGGGCTTTCAAAACTACTATATCTCCTCGCTTTGGCGACTTAAATGTATATACAATTTTATTAGTAAATAATCTATCCTTTTCATGAAGTGTTGGATACATAGAACTACCTAAAACGTAAGTAGTATTAAATATAAAAGTTTTAATCAATATGGCAATTATTATAGCTAAGGCTATACTCTTTATCCATTCATACACTTCTTTCTTTACATTTTTTTCTTCTGTCATAGAGTTACCTCCCCAAAATTACTTTTTATGTTATTATACCACTATACGTTACTAAAAAAAAGTTGAAAATTAACAGACACCAAAGTAATTTCTCATTCTAATATGTGATTAATAACATTATTTAAAACATCTCCAATTAGCTCTGCACTTCTTTTAGCTTCATCTACTGTATTTAAGTTACTCCCTACTTCAAGTAGTACATAATGATCAGAAAGATATTGATTAAATTTGCCATATGGTTTTATAATAATACCTTTACACAATCCTGGATACATCTTATCAGAAATTAGTTTAATATATTTTGCAAAATTAATCAATTGTTCTTTATTGGGATTTTCATTTCCTATAACCATTGAAAATGTAGCAACATCTTGACCATCAATATTTACCTTTGCTTCTTTTTTCGCTTTGTCTATGTAACTTGCATTTTCATCTACACCATCTCTATGTATGTCAAATATTATTTTTATATTATTATTATTTGATAAAATGTCTTTCGCTGTAGTTAATGACCTATAATATGATTCATTATATGATGGAATATCATGATATACATCAACATGCTGCACATTATGACCAGCTTTTTTCAATTTATCAGATAATATTTCTCCAATACTAATAACATTATATTTTCTCTCTGTTGTATGAAATTGATTTTCATTTATTGGTAAAAAAGCTTCAGTACCATGGGTGTGATATATTAGCACATATGGTTTTTCGGTATTAACTTTAACTAATTCTACATCACTAGGTTCGGGCAACCCTGAAACAGTTATATCTTCTTCATTAACATTGTTCTCTATTTTCTCGCCCTTTTCTGATTCTTCAGGATCTTCAATAAATATTAAATCTTCTAAAACCATAGGAGAATTTTCATCTTCTTTGTTTTCTATTTTTGCATATTTGTCACTAAATGCAAATGTTGAATCCATAATATTAAATATTGCAGGAAGATGAATCTTAAAATAACTATCTAAGTTAATAATATTTAAAAAGCTATCAGAAAAAAAAATATTGTTGAATTTATTATTGGATAAGTGCATACTAATAAAGTATTCCATATATGTATTTGATTTTGCTATTACGTTTAAAAACCATTCACTAGTATCAAATTGGTTAATATTAGATTCAATATATTTATTTTCCCATTCTTCTTTTTCCTTAATTTCAGAAAAAACTGATACAGTTTTTCCCTCATTTGTTTGGATATAACTCATATCATCAGACTTATTTAATTTAATAATTTTCATAAATAATTGAAAACTAACAAATACAATAGAAATACAAAGTATTGCAATAGTAATATTAAACAACCGTGAATATCCATTATAATATCTATGCATAATAAACACCTCGCTCAATTACTTTTCTCCTATTGCTTATCCAATTTTTATCTATACATCAAATTATATTCATTAAATTAGATTATTATGAATCATCAAGATATATGAATAAAAAGTCATCGTAAAAGATGACTAGTTAATTTATATATCTATTAACATCTTTAAGATCAATCCCCGGATGTAACGCAATATTTAATCCATTTGCTACTATTTGAGATAAACTACTAATAAGTTGGTCAACCTCTTTAGGAGTAACTACTACATTGGACATATGTGGAATTAAAACTTCTTTTATTAATTCATATTTATCTTGGGAATCAATACTTTCTAACATAGAATAAAATTCTTTTCCTTTTTCTGCTTGATTTTTTAATGATTCTAAAATCAAATCCATAGCATCATTTATTATAGTTGCTGCATCTACAACAGTAGGTATGCCTACAGAAATAACAGGAACTCCTAAATATTGCTTATCTAATGCTTTTCTTTGGCTTCCTAACCCTGATCCAGGACTTATACCTGTATCAGATAATTGAATAGTGCTAGCAATTCTGCTCATCTTTCTTGAAGCTAAAGCATCGACAGCAATAACTAAATCAGGATTTGTCTTCTCAACAATCCCTTTTATTATTTCGCTCGTTTCTATCCCAGTAATCCCCATAACTCCTGGGGATATAGCAGAAACATTAGCCATAGTTTCATCCTCACTTTTTTTATAGGCTTCAAAATAATGTCTAGTAACATATACTTTGCTTACAACCTTTGGCCCTAAAGCATCTGGTGTCACGTCCCAGTTTCCAAGACCTACAATTAAAGATTTCATAGACTTATTTGTTTTTGTTAAACTCTTCAATTCTTTAGCTAATACTTTGCTAATTTTGTCTTTTAAATCTTGATCAGCACTTTTTAATGCTGGTACTTCTATAGTAGTATATGTTCCTATCTTTTTCCCCATTTCTTTTTGTCCAACATCATTAATTATTTTAACTCTAGTTACTACATAATCTTTATTTTCTTCTTTTTCTACTTCTACACCAGGAATCTCTTTTTTGTATTTCTTTTTATACATTTCCCTAGCTTCTAATGCTAAATCAGTACGAATTTGAAACAATTCAAGCACCTCCTAATATCCAATAATATTTATGCTATACCAATATATTATTATATTTTCTTAATAATCA
This sequence comes from Brassicibacter thermophilus, assembly GCF_055378355.1. Taxonomy (NCBI): domain Bacteria; kingdom Bacillati; phylum Bacillota; class Tissierellia; order Tissierellales; family Thermohalobacteraceae; genus Brassicibacter; species Brassicibacter thermophilus. The sequence goes on from NZ_AP042446.1 coordinate 2,037,997, forward strand.
CTTTTTATTCTTTATGTTTGCACAAACGAATAAAATTAAATTTCATAAATAAATATTTAACAAATTTTGTAAATTTAAATTTTAGTTTTCTCAGTAATTATGCAATTTCCTCATATAATAAAAAGTTCAACGTTAAAAAGAATAATTTTATATAAATATGGGAATAAAAGAAATGACACATTTTCCTTGCATTTTACATTTCTTCATGGTAAAATAACTCTTGTTAGTCGTATTTGAAGGGGGTGAGCCTGTTGGCAAATATTAAATCAGCTAAGAAAAGAATTGATATAATAGAAAAGAAAAGAGAAATTAACCGCAGAAGAAAATCAGAAATTAAAACATATATTAGAAAATTTGAACTTGCTTTAGAAAATGGAAACATTGATGAAGCAAAAAAATTGCTTATTTTAATAGAACAAAAATTATATAGAGCTTCCACAAAAAGTACTATCCATAAAAATGCTGCAGCTAGGAAAGTAAGCCGTTTAGCTAAAAAATTGAATAAAGCTATGTAGCTTGGTTTTTAAGCTTCGGATATCATTCCGAAGCTTACTTATAAATACAAAGAGTATAGCAAAATTACCAAATTGTATTTTTTACTTCGATGCAAATTGTATAATAAGCATCTCTACTGCTAATTTGGCATCCATATAACCTTGCTTGATATTTTCCTCTACAATTAGAGACTTTTCTAAAGCATTTTCTAATTCATCTATAGAAAAGTTTCTTCCTTGAGAAATAATTTTTTTTGCAATAAATGAATTTACACTTAGTTTCCTAGAAATATCTCCTTGACTATATCCCTTATTATCAAGTAGCTTTGCCTTATAAATTAGCCTAAATTGTCTGATTATCATAAATAATATTAATTGTAAAGGCTCGTTTTCTAAAATCATTTCATTAAGTACATTTAAAGCGACATCGCAACGTTTCTGACCTATTCCATCAACAAGTTTAAAAATGTCACCTTCTATAGATTTTACTAAAACTTTATTTATATCATCTTCAGTAACTTCTTTTCTATCTCCTACATAATTACATATCTTTTCTATTTCATTTTCTAAATCGTACAACGTCTTTTCAGATCTATACTCGAGATAGGAAGAATTCTGTTGTAAATAAAAAATATTATTTTTAGAAATAGTTTTATTATTTTTTTTAAATACGTGTAATATCCATTTATTTAATGCTTCTCCTTTTATCCTTTTTAACTCTATTATTCTTCCTACTTTTTTAATGCTTTTTGCTATAGGTCCTTTCGGCATCTTTTCGCTATTAGATAAAAATACTAAACATGTCTTATTATTTAACTTTAATATATATTCTGCCATTTCTTCTTCTAATTCTCGACTTATGTCCTTCCTTCCATCGAAAAAATCATTAACAATAACAATCTTTTTGTCAGACATAAATGGTAGAGTTTCACAAGCATTATGTATTTCATCAATTGTAATTTCTTTACCATCCAAATACATATAATTAAGGGATTCAAATTTTTTATCAATATATTTTATCTTAAGTTCATTTATAAGCCAATCTTGTAAGTATTTTTCAGTACCATAACATAAGTACACTGATTTTATAGCATTTTTTTTAATATCATTTAACATATCTTCATAACTCATATGTACACCTCACCACCAATTATTTTGATCCTTAGATAATAACTGTAATATACTAATCTATAGGAAAACAAGTATAATATTTCAAGTTTTGATTATCTTTATTATATATGTTTTGATATAGCTTTGACAAATAAATACTACACAAAATATAAGTAATTATAATTAACAATTCTTCTGTATATTTTTGTATTATATTAAAAATACTATATTCCTTTTTTAAATAATAACTCATATCCAATTTATTATTGTATAACTTAAAAGTAATTAAACCACATTCATCATTCCTTAATATTAATGTATGATTATCCTCATACCTCCTTATGACTTGATCATCAGGATGACCAAAATTATTATTTCCAACTTGGATAACCGCATATTTAGGATTATATGTTTTTATAAATGAAATAGTTGAAGAAGTATTACTTCCGTGATGTGGTACCTTTAATATGTCTATCCTAAAATTATCATTTTTCTTTAATAATATTTCCTCCACTTCTTTTTCAATATCACCTGTAAATAATATTTTTTTATCAAAAACTTGCATTAGAAACACAAGAGATAAATTATTTTCCTCATTAGAAAATGTAGAAATAAGTTTTTCAGAAGGACTTAGAATTTCTATAGAGATGTCTTTGCTTAAATATATATTATCACCCATAGAAACAATTACTAAAGGTATGCTAAGTTCACTAGCCTTACTTTCTATTTCTGTATAAAGAGTATTTTTTTCATTCCTTGGTCCAATTATTATCCTTTTAATTTTTATATTGTCCATAATAGATAGTAACCCTTTGCAATGATCCTCGTGAAAATGACTAATGAATACCCCATCTAATTTCTTTATTCCATTTTTATTAAGATAAGGCACAACAATATTTTTACCAACATCATAATCTCCAAAAGTACTACCACCTGTATCAATTAAATATGCTTTAGAACCAAATCTCATTAATGAACAGTCTCCTTGCCCAACATCTATAAATTCCAAAGATATTTCGTGATTGAAATTATTAAGTAGAAGAATAAATGTAATATTTACCAATAAATATTTAAATAGTATTTTTTTAATATTCCAGCTGAAGTAATCTATTTTAATATGCTTATATATTAATAAAAGCAAAATATAATATAAAACTACTTCAATAAAACTTGGAGACCTCAATGGCATACTTGTAATAGGAAAATTCACTATAATGTTTGATAAAATATTAACAATATCTAAAAATATATTTAGTATAAAACCTAATACAATAGAAATTTTTATGCAAATATACGAAAAAAAAATTAATAAAAATCCTAATACAACACTTATCGATATTAGTGGTATTACTAATGTATTGGCAATTAACGCTATAATAGATATTTTATTAAAATGATATGAAACTATAGGCAAAGTTCCAAGTTGTACTCCTATAATTGGTGATAGTTTACTTAAAATTTTATCCTTTATATTGTTAGTATAGAATTTTCTACTATTAAATAATATTATTGAGGCTGCAGCCGAAAGTGAAAGCTGAAATCCAACGTCAAATAACCATAAAGGATTATATAATAGCATTATAAAACCTGCAAAGCATAATATATTTAAACTATCATATCTTTTGTGCACTAAAGTAGCTAATATCAATAAAGTAAACATAATATTTGCTCTAACTACTGAAACAGGATATCCAATAAGTAATCCATAAAACCAAATCATTAAGGTAGCTAATACTTTAGCAGTCTTATTATTTATACCAACAAATCTAAATAAATTTATGAAAAAATACACTATAATACCAATATGAAGTCCAGATACTGCCAAAACGTGAGCTAGTCCCAGTTCTCTAAAATTCTTCACAATATCACTATCTATATATGTATCATCACCTAAAAGAATACCACTAATTATTCCGGCATTTTTTTTATTTAAAATTTGACTAAATGTATTGCTTACTTCGTTGGCAAAAGTAGAAGTCAATTTTCGGTATAATGATAAGTTTTTTTTACTCAAGACATTTACATAATAACTATTTGCCCTTATCTGAACATAAATACCTCTAGTGTTTAAATAAAGTCTATAATTAAATAATCCAGGATTAGTATTCCTTTTAGGTTGCAAAACAGTTGCTTTACTGTTTATTAAATCGCCCACTTTTAAAGTTTTATTCCCATATATTTCAAGTAAAGCTTTCTCATTAACTTTAATGAGTTTATCATTATAACTAATACTCTCTACTTTAAATAAATATTTTCCATATTCAGAATCTACTTTAATAGTATCTAATACGTAACCTTCTATTTCAACAGTTTTATCTTTATATGTTAACAGATAACTAATGCTTGCTTTATATTGAAGAATAAATCCACCTATAGTAAAAATTAAAATGAGTAATATTAAATTAGAAATATTTTCTAATTTTTTACATATAATAAAACAAGTTAAAAAAGAAATTATTATAAGATTAATAAAAATAAATAAATGTTTATGTGAAACTTTTATTTTATAGAAAAAACATATACCCAAAGCTAAGGTAAAAAATAATATTGCAAATGGTCTCTTCATAATATCTTCCATTCCATTTAAAAAATATACTAAAAAGGAATTAGATGAATATCACCTAATTCCTTCTATTTTTTTAAACTAAAGATTTAAAAAATAGTATTTTTTATCTATTTTCCCAAAGTTGCTACCATAACTGCTTTTATAGTATGCATTCTATTTTCTGCTTCATCAAATACTACTGAATGCTTACCTTCAAATACTTCATTAGTTACTTCCATTTCTCCTATTCCATACTTTTTATATATTTCTTCTCCTATTATCGTTTCTCGGTCATGAAAAGCTGGTAAACAATGCATAAATATCACATCTTCATCCGCCATATTTATCATATTCATGTTTACTTGATAAGGTTTTAATAAGGCTATTCTCTCAGCAAAATGCTCTTCTTCTCCCATGGATACCCATACATCTGTATAAATTACATCTACATTTTTCACCCCTTGTTCTACTGAATCAGTTAAAGTTATAACTGCTTTTGTTTCTTTTGCTATTTCTCTCGCTTCTTTTACTAATTCTTCTTCTGGGAATAATTCCTTTGGAGATACTATCCTAAAATCCATTCCCATCTTCGCTGCCCCTATCATTAGAGAATTTGCCATGTTGTTTCTTCCATCTCCTACATAAGCAAATTTTATTCCCCTAAGATATCCTTTATGTTCTTTTATAGTTAAAAAATCTGCTAATACTTGAGTTGGGTGGTATTTATCTGTTAATCCATTCCAAACAGGTACCCCCGAATATTTTGCTAAAGCCTCAACTGTCTCATGCTTAAAACCTCTAAATTCTATTCCATCAAACATTCTTCCTAACACTCTTGCTGTATCTGCTACTGATTCTTTTTTCCCTAACTGTATATCACCCTTACCTAAGTATTCTGGATGAGCTCCTTCATCTATTGCAGCTACAGTAAAAGCACATCTTGTCCTTGTTGATGGCTTTTCAAACAATAAAGCTATATTCTTTCCCTCTAATGTTCTTGGCCTTATTCCAGCATATTTCATCTTCTTAAGCTCTTCTGCTAAATTCAACAAATACTCTATTTCTTTTGGAGTAAAATCCTTTAATGTTAAAAAACTTCTTCCTTTCAGGTTAAATGCCATATTATATTCCTCCTTTTCAATTTAAAACTTTATATTTATTATATTATTTTTATTTGTAGGTCCAATTATTCTAACTTGTCTCTATAAAGAGGCATACTCATACACCTAGGGCCACCTCTTCCTCTAGACAATTCAGAACTATCTAGTTGATGAATCTTAATTCCATTATCCTCTAATATTTTATTTGTAACACTATTTCTACTATATACTACAACTTCACCAGGTGCAATAGCAAGAGTATTAGATCCATCATTCCACTGTTCTCTAGCAGAATCTATAATATCTCCACCAGCACATCTAATTAAATTAACTTTATCTAAATTTAAATATTTTTTCAATATATCTTCTAATTTCATTTCTTCTTTCTTTATAGAAATACCTTCAGGGCTATTTTTATCACAAGTAATTGAAAATATGGTTAAAGGTCCTTCTATTTCAGGATGAATAGTAAATTTATCATAGTCTACCATAGTAAAAACCGTATCAAGGTGCATAAAAGCTCTTTTTTTAGGTATATCAAAAGCAAGCACAGTTTCAAATCCGCTATCAGAATTAAGTATTTTTCTCGCAAACTTTTCTATAGCTACTGGCGAAGTTCTTTCAGATATCCCTATAGCTATAACCTTATCACTTAATACTAATTCATCCCCACCCTCCATAGAATAATGTTCATCTCTGTTAAACCAAATGGGTATATCTTTATCCTTAAATATTGGATGATATTTAAATATATATTTTGCAAAAATAGTTTCTCTATTTCTAGTAGCTGTATACATGCGATTTAATGTAATGCCATTTCCAATAGTTGCAAAAGGGTCTCTTGTAAAATATAAATTAGGCATAGGATCTATAATAAAAGGATAATTCGTTTCTATCATGTCAACTAATGATTTAGCTACAAAGCGAGGTATTTCTGTCTTTCTAATACCCGCCATCATTTTATTTATTAAATCTCTATTAGAAAGAGAAGAAAAATAATACTTTACTGCGTCTCTTCTACCTCTTCCTTCCAATTGTGCTTCATCCAAATATTCCTCAATCATCAATTCTCTCACTGATTTATCAGTTATAGCTTCAGACACAAGATCTTCTAAATAAACTACCTTAACACCATTATCTTGCAAAATTTTTGCAAAATTATCGTGTTCTTTCTTTGCAACCTCTAAATATGGAATATCATCAAATAACAGCTTTTCCAAATAATCAGGTACTAAATTTTTAATCTCATCACCAGGTCTATGAAGTAACACAGTTCTTAATTTCCCTATTTCGGAATTAACACATAAAACACTATCTTCACACATAACATTCCACCTCTTATACAGGATTATTCACAATATGATTACAAAATCCAAATTATTATATCCTATCAACTTTGATTATAACTATATTAATTCTTAATTGTCAACTTCATTTGTTTTCTATATTTATGCGTTTTACGTATAAATATAATTTATATGTAATTTATTACCTTTATTTTTTATTGATATTATTAAATTTGCTAATTTAGTGAATTGTTGTCATGTAAAGTAATTTAATTTATATAATATTTATTCAAATTAGAAATATTTTTAAATCATGCGATAAGCTCGTAATTTTTTTACGCTACAGTAATTATGAAATTTCCTAATATGTAACTAAAAAAAAAAAAGGATTTAAAATCCTTAAATTATATATTAAGAGTTTTTATTTCTATTTTTCACATATTGTTCATAAACATTTTTAGTTCCACTCTTTTCCCTTAATATGTTTTCTAATTTTATTCACCTGTTTTTATGGTTTCTATTCATTTTATTAAGAGTAAATATAATAAGTAAAGTACCTAAAAAAATATATAAATATCCTGTAAAACTTTTACTTGCAATATCAATCAGCATAATATTAAAATTATTTAATATTAACAAAATATTCACCTTCTATTTCTAATCTAATCGTTTAATTCTCTTTTAAATATAGCCATTATATTTCTAGTATTTTTAGCAACATTTAAAGTTACAAGTTCCCAACCCATGTTACCTAATTCATTCATCTTATCTTCATCTTCTTTAGTTAATATTAAATTAACCATTCCATGAGTTCTAAAATTTACAACTTTATATTCAAATTTTTTCATAAAATCCACCTCCAAAGTTAATAAATCTCTATACATTATAACACAAATTAAAGTAATTAAATGTACACAAGCATGATTTAGCTAAAAAAAAACTACTGACAATCTGTGTTCACTTTCACAGCTTACCAGTAGTTAAACAGGTTTATATTATTTCTCTAATATCTTTAGTTGGATGATTCTCATATTTAATAACATTTCCTTCCCATGTTCTAAATACAATGTAATCTTTTCCCCTTGATATTAGATACTGTGGTAATATAGGTGTTTTGCCTTGACCTTTTGGAGCGTTAACAATATACGTAGGTATTGCAAGGCCAGAAGTATATCCTCTCAAATACTCCATTATTTCTATTCCATCATCTATTGAAGTGTTGAAATGTGTAGTTCCTAAAACATGCTTAGCGTGAAAAATATAATACGGTCTTACACGTATTTTTAATAACTCTTGATTTAAAGATCTCATTACGAACTTGTCATTATTTATACCATTTAACAAAACAGCTTGATTCCCTAAAGGTATACCTGCATTTGCAAGCTTTTCACAGGCTTTTTTTGAATCTTCAGTAACTTCTTTAGGATGATTAAAATGTGTATTTAAATATATTGGATGGTATTTACTTAACATATTAACTAATTCATCAGTTATTCGTTGCGGCATAGTTACTGGAACCCTACTTCCTATCCTTATTATCTCTACATGTGGTATATCCCGCAATTCTTTTAATAACCATTCAAGTCTATCATCTGGCATTGTCAAAGGATCTCCACCAGTTATTAAAACATCCCTTATTTCCTCATTATTCCTAATATAATTTATAGATTCTTGAATGACTTTAGTAGGCTTATGTTCGTCCTTTTGTCCAATGTTCCTTCTTCTTTGGCAATGTCTACAATACATAGCACATTCATTGGTTACATTAATTATTAGCCGGTCAGGATATCTTCTAGTTATACTGCCTGCTGGATTAGTATATTCTTCACCCATAGGGTCTGTATCTCCTTCGTGATTTACTATTTCTGCAACACTTGGAATTGAAAGCAACCTAATAGGATCATACTTGTCATCTCTGTCTAGCAAACTAGCATAATAAGGTGATATAGCCCATCTAAACTTACTACCTACTCTTTTGATTTCTTCTTTTTCTTCATCAGAAAGATTTATGATTTTGCTTAAAGTATCTACATCTTTAATCCTATGAGATAGTTGCCACCTATAATCTTCCCAATCCTCATCAGTGCCTCCAAGTACGTCTAGTATTCTTCTTTTAGATTCAATAAATTTTTCTCTCATGTAAAGTCCTCTAGGAATTCTTTCCCTAGCATCTAAATAGTCAGTAATACGTGATTTTAACTCTTTGGCCCTCTTTAGAGAAATCTCCCTTTTTAAATAAATTTTTCCTTCAAAAGGCATTTCTTTGTTAAACAATGCATTTCTTTTTTGAGCTCCGCTTAAGTCTGTCATTAGCATTCCTCCTTTTATCATTTATGATAATATATTGTATTATATTTACATTAAAGTAATTTTTAGTAATAATATTTTCACAAATACAAACATTAGATTATTATTTATTTGAGTAAAATAATTAATCTAATAGATGAGATTAATAAATTGGTAATAATTTTAAGTTATAAAAATATTATTTACATAAAAGGATAATAAGAATTATTTGACTAAGCAAATATTTAGATGAGGTTATACGAAGTGATACTTTATTATATCTCATTTTAGTCATATTGTCAATAACTTCTACATTTTAGGAGGCGTATACATTGAAAAATGTATTAATTTTTTTAACTATTATAGTTTGTATAGTAGGTTTTTTCTTAATTAATACATATTATAATTCTAATTCAAAAGAAGTCAGTTTTAATAATATTAGTCTATTAAATCCATCAATTACTAAAGCTTTAATAAATAATTATTTTTCTAATGATGAATCTTTAAAAAAATCTTCTCAAAATATTATAAAGCAAATTGTTTTAAAAGATTTAAATTATGATAATTGGATAGAGTATTTAGATTACATAGAAATTACTATATATCCAACAAAAATTTATAGCGATATCTCTGAAGATTTAGTCATAACAATTAATTTGTCCAAAGATACAGGAATTATAGCAATATATAGACTAATAAATGATGAGTATATATTCTCAGATAAGATAGAAAATTTGACATATATTAAAGACATATATTCAATAAAAAGTCAAAAATATAATAGAACATTCCTAATTGTAGAACAAGTGCTAGATGAAAGACTAGGAGCTTTCTTCTATGATAATTATATTCAAATTTTTACTAAGATAGATAATAGCTTTTCCGAAGTATTTAGACTATCAACTGAATATACATCCTATTACTATGAAAAATGGTCAGACTCTTCTATTAAAACTCCAAAGTGGTACATGATTAAAGAAATGAGTATATTATCAGATATTTCTAGTAATAATGATTCTTTGAAAATAAAAGTATCTAAAATTTTAAAAAAATATGAAGGATATAATTCATTAGATAATAATATGATTCCTGATAACTTCCAATTAATACAAGAAAAACAGTTTGATATTGAATACAATTGGAGCAATGTTTATAAGTATTTTATAATAGGAGTAGGTACGTATAAAGTTGATAATACACCTGTTGGAATAATTGAATTTAGTAATCATTCTTCAGATTCTCTTCTCAAAGATCAAGATATATACTACAAAGTGATATATAAAAATGGTAAAATAGATTACATACATAATAAACTTATAGAATTTAATGAAAATTAGTTTAATGAAAATCTAAAATTAATTAAAAAATAAGTAAAAAGTAGTATGCAAATTAAGTTTAAGAATATTTACAAAATAAGGAGGAAAAGATGAAAAAAAATTTAATTTTAATTGTTTTATTAATTTTTATGTTGTGTAGCTGTACAAGCTCTATAAAAAAAGACTTAATTGTATATATCAATAGTGATATAACTAAAGCGTTAGAAATACAAAAAGAAAGTGTAACACAATATGAAAAATTCATCTCAACAAGCAGCTATTCCTTTGATGAATTGTCAGATATTTTAAATAATTATCTTATCCCAACTTATGAAACATTAATCAAAGAACTAAATAATATAAAACCTGTTACAAAAAAAGTACAAGAAATCCATAATATTTATATTAAAGGAGTAAATAAACAATTAGAAGCTCTGTATAAAATAAAGCAAGGTGCAGAATTAAAAGATAAAGAAATGATCAAAGAAGGAAATGAAATGTTAAAAGAAGCGAGTAATTACTATGAAATGTATAAAAAGGAAATATTTAAATTATCAGATCAATACGGCCTAAAATATACTAAATAGAGGAGTGTTGAAATGACGCAAAAAGTGTTTATGCATAATCCTTATTTAAGGGAGATTAATGCAAAAATAATAAATAAACAATATAATAATGGAAATTTTCTCATTACACTAGACAAAACAATTTTTTATCCCCATATGTCCGGAGGTCAACCAATGGATAAAGGTTCAATAAATGGAATTACCGTAAAAAATGTATTTGAAAAAGGTGAAGATATTGTCCATGTATTAGAAAAAGACATAACAAGTGAAAATGTAAGGTTATCTATTGATTGGGATACAAGATTTGACCATATGCAACAACATGCTGGCCAGCACTTACTATCAGCCATATTTTATAATCTTTTCCGAGCAGAAACTGTAGGCTTTCATCTGGGCAAAGAATACGTATATATAGATATAACTTTATCAAAAATAAGTGAAGAAGATATTATCAAAATAGAAAAGTTTTCAAACAAAATCGTTTTTTCAAACTTAGATATAAAAACTTATTATATTGATAATAATAATATTAAAGATTTACCGCTAAGAAAAAAACCTTCGGTAAAATCAAATATCCGCATTGTAGAAATTGATAGTATAGATTATTCTCCTTGCTGTGGAACTCACCCAAGATCAACTGGAGAAATTGGCCTTATTAAAATAAGAAAATGGGAAAAGTACAAAGGAAATATAAGAGTAGAATTTGTGTGTGGTAATAGAGCATTAAAAGACTATAGGTGGAAAAATAATGCTGTAAACAACATTTCTACATTGCTTTCTCAAAAAGATAAAGATGTTGAAAAAGGTGTTCAAAAACTAAAAGATAGAATACAACAATTAGAAAATACTAACAAAAAATTGAAAAAAGAACTTCTAAAATATAAAAGTATAGAATTAATGAGTAATACCATAAAATATAAGTCAGTATATATAATAAATAAAATTTTTTATGATGCTAATCTTAAAGACGTGAAATATATTATGAATAATATCATACAAAATAATGATGGTATGATTGTAATTTTAGGAATAAGGAATAAAGAAAAATGTCAACTTTTAATGGGACGATCTAAAAATGTTAACATAGATTTGAGAAAAATATTTAACTCTGTTATTCACATAATAAATGGAAAAGGAGGAGGTAGTGTAAGCTCTGTTCAAGGCGGAGGAAATATTGGTGAAAAACTGCAAGAATGCTTAGATACAAGTATTGAATTAATTAAGATGGAGGTATAAAATGAAAGAAATCGTTATTAAAAAATTAGCAGAAAGAGGAGTATCTTTAAATGAAATAGCCAAAATAGTTATTTCTCTTCAAAAAAGCAGAATGAATATTTCTATGGAAGAAGCAATGTTTAATATAGACAAAGTATTATCAAAACGAGAAGTTCAAAATGCAATACTAACTGGCATACAACTAGATATACTTTCAGAAAAAGGATTAATAGAAGAACCTTTGTTAAGTATAATCAAGAGAGATGAATCTCTTTATGGAATAGATGAAATCCTAGCTTTAAGTATTACAAACGTCTATGGCTCTATAGGACTTACAAATTTTGGGTATCTAGATAAAATCAAAACAGGTATAATAGGTGAAATTGACCATAAAGGTAAAGCCACTGATGAAGTGCATACCTTTCTTGATGATTTAGTTGCAGGAATTGTAGCAGCGTCATGTGCTAGAATAGCTCATTCGAAAGAATATGATGAGGATTAATATATTTATATTTTTAAAAGCAAAGCTGTGTAACAAATTAAAAATACCAAAGGCAGAAAATTGTACCATTTTCTGCCTTTAACATCATTGTTTTTGATATTTAAGTATGCTTTCAACAATTCTATCTTTTAACTTTTCTACATTTGAAAAGTTCATATTAGAAACATAAAATTTTTCTATTATATCATGATTCTCTTTTGCTGCAGCTATATTTGATAGTGCTATATCTATTAATTTATTGTACACTTCCTTGTCTTGTTCAATCTCTAATTTATATTTTTCAAGTGCTTCATTATTTAAATATTTATCCATATCAATTGTTATATAATTATACTTTTTAGCTACCTCACTAATAGTTAATGCTAAACTTAACTCTTTTATAAGAACAGTTTCTATTTTTTCTGGAATCAGCGGCGTATGATATACTTCTGTATCTAGTCCTCTAATTACTGCTTCTTTATATACCTTTTCTAGTAAAGTTGATTTTCCAGTACCACAATCTCCTTTAATAAAATATATATTATTTAATCCTTCTATTAATGTATCAGTATATTCTACCCAGCCATCAGGAGTATATGCACTACCAAATAAATGTCTAACTTTACCTAGTTTATCTTGTATTTTTCTCTCTCCAAAAATTTCTTTGATTATATTACCTGTCTCAATATTTACTTTAGCAAAATCTTGTGATTCACTAATTATCCTAATATAATCTTCTTTTATGAGTCTTGCAGCTGACAAATATTTATACGCTCTCTTATAAAATTTACTGTTATTTTTAGTATAATATATAATTTTATCTTTATTTTTTTCCATTATTTTTGTATCCCAAAATTCGCCTAAATTAATTATCTCATCTACAGCTCCTGGTATTTTTGGATCTACAACATGAGGAGCTGTGCCATCAATCAATGCAACCTTTAATTTAGGAATAACAACTCCATCTATAGAATTATTATCTGATGAACAGTGATGATATTCTATATCATATCCCCTTTCAAACATCTCCATACCTATTTTTTTCATTAAAGAAGATTTACCTGTACCAGGACCTCCCTTAATAATAAATATCCTATTCGCATTCTCACCAATAATATAGTCGTAGTAAGAATAGAACCCTACCGAAGTATTCCCCCCAGGAAAAACCCTTTTAATTTTATTTGACATTTATACCTCTCCTCCCAATTAACGATCTTAGTCTACATTAATACTATATTATTTGTTTTTCTTTATAGTGCTTGGCATATATATATTAGCATAAATTTATTTACTATATGGGGTTTAGGTAGTGTTAGACTTTTTTATTCTTACTACTAATAACTAATTATACCTTTTTTAACTCTTAGAAAAAAATCACTTTAAAATATCTATTTCAAAGGAATCTATCCAAACTCTTCCTTTCTCACTAGTAGTCAAATATATCTTTAAATAATCTCCATTTACTGACTTTAAATCAATATTTTGCAGTGACCAAATGTCTTTAGGAATATAAATTTTTTTTGAATATCTAGCCAATGTACTATTCCCCTGTACTGTCTGAACAGTAATCATAGCATCAATATCACTTTCGCTGTTAGTCCACAAGGAAAGGCTCACATCTCTATTATTAAGGTATCTAAAATCTATACTCTCTAAATCTATACCTCCTATTAAAAATGTCTCCTTTGAATCATCCATGTTTTCAATTCTAACAGAACAATTACCCTTATGATACTTTTCTTCATCTAAAAAACCAATACTAGTTTCACCTTTACATTTTTCAAGAAAATCTTCGTTATAAAATTTAAAAAGACTTTCTTCATTACTTTCATAAATATTTTTTCCTGTTTGTTCTTCATTTTCTTGTATATCATTTTTACTTGCATATACTTCATTACTAGTTTTATTTTCTGTATGATCATTTTCTTCACTAATTGTATTGTTTAAATTGCTATCTATATTTTTTGAATTATATTTATATGTTTTAGCAGCCCTAAGAATAAAAGGTAAACATATAATTGCAACTAAAACAATTAATAACCCAGTTTTAGCAAAAAAATATTTTCTTCTCTTATTTTTTAATTTTTTTCTTACAGAATAAATTCTCTGGCTTTCTTCAACTTCTGGGTTCATTATTCTGTATATTTTGGAATCTTTAAATTCTTTCGCTAAATCAATATAACTTAAATATTCGCCTTTTAAACATTTATTAATTATATTATTTATTGGTGGTGGAATATTTTTTTCTACATCACTATTAAAAAATGTTTCCCCTGCGAAAATAGTTTGGAATATTTTTGCCAAATTATTAAACACTTGAGACATAGATATTTCAGAATAATTATCATTCAACATAATTAAACCTAAGAGATTAATATTACCGTTTTTATCAATAACTATATTTTCTAAATCAAATAGTGATTTTAATATACAAGGAGGAAAGTCTTTAAGTTTAACTAGATTATCTATAATAAATGTAGTATAACCAATTTCTCTACTTAAACTTATTTTATTATTTTTTATATATTCACTTATACTTGAAAAATCTATTAACTTACTAATAATACATAAACCTTCTTGTAACTCAATTATTCCTTTTATATTTTTCATTTGTAATAATTTATTTAAATCAACATCCTTAAATATATCTTTTTTGTAAATAATATTTAAAATAAAAATTTCACCTGTTTCCCTATGCTTGCAAACTGTTATATTTTGAATATCGTTGGTAAAATAGGTTCTTATTGTCTCTAGCATTTCTAATATATCATTTGACATAAAATCTTTCCTTTCCCCTAATTATATTTCTATTTTACCATCTTTTTCACGAATTGTCATAATAATTTGATATTATCTTTGCTCTATTTATCATCTTCTACATGATATTTAACATCTTCTATTATTTTATCTTTAAAATTTTTTTCTTTTTCTTCTTGTTCTTTATTTATAATATATTTGTCCAATTCTTCAGATAATTTATGAATTATAAACGATAGTATAACAAAATCATCTATTATACCAAGTCCTAGAACTGGGTCTGGTATAAAATCAATAGGTAATATAAAATATAAAAAGCCTAATAATATAGGGATTTTTCTCCTTAAAGCAACTTTACTATCAAATAAAAATTTAAATGCAACAAGAATCTTTCTAATAAAGTTCATATGTTCACCCCATTTTTTAGATTTGAGAACATATATCTAAATAGTGTACAGTTAAATTTTAGTTTACTGTAATTATGTATATAAGTAAACAAGCTTTAACTTAAAATATACTTATTAAAATTAACTTTCCACGATTAAGTATTTAAGTATTATTTAGTTAAATCTTAATTCATTATAAAAAACACTCCTTTATAATTTTACTATAAACGGAGTGTTATGTGTATTATCAATATTAATATTTCTATACAATAATAAATTCTACAAATGGTAACATTTTTTTTAATTTCAAAGCTAATTTATGATTTTCTATATCATTACCATCTGGAGAAGCTCCCATTAAAATATGAGTAATTTCGTTTTTATTTGCAAAATCGGCCATAGCCTTTGTTACATCCTTAGACCTTAGTACAGTTAAATCTGCACCTACCCTTTTGGAAACATTAAATAAGTATTCTAAAGCTTCACCATCATCTGAGTTATTCAAAAATTTATCTTTTTCATTTACAACATGTATAATATATAATTTATCATCTTCCCACTTTTGTAGATTATATCCATACATTATCAATCTCTCACATGTCTTTTGCTGTGTTACACAAACCATTATATTTCTACCACTCATATCAAGCCCCCCTTGTAAGCAAGTATAAAAAACAACCAATATATTAAAGAAAAATCATCTTTCTTTATTTCTATAATAATTATATCATGTTTCCTATAAAATAAGTATATTGATTATAATATAAAAATATCTTTATTTTTTAACTAATAATGAATTAAAAGCACAATAAAAAACATGCCTTAACTGACATGTTTTATGGCGGGAATATGTGGGAATCGAACCCACCCAGGACGCTCCTAACGCCCCGTACTGGTTTTGAAGACCAGAGGGCACACCAGCACCCATCTACTCCCAAGATTATTTCTAATTGGCACTAATACATTATAACAAATCGACAAGAATTGTCAAGTAAAATACCACTTTTTCAGAGATTTCGCATCAAATTTCCAATGAAAAATTGAATCTTACTAAATGTGTATTTCTAAACAATTATTTGAATTATTGGTAGGCTAAAAGACCGTTAGGTCATAAAAATGGTTACAATTCCCCCTACCCCAATAAAACTTCATAATGAATTTCCAGTTTTATTTCAATTTAAGTTTTCATAAATATTGGATTATCCCAATTATTTTCTATGATAAATCTTTCATCTCTTATATCTTCTATAATATCTATCTGAAGCATACCTTTTCTCCTAAATCCTCTTATACACCGAAAAAAATATAGTTGCATTAAATTAAATGCTATTATCATAAACATTAATACTGTTTCTACGCCCGTAGGGCTATGAAGAAAGCAATGATTTAGGTGCCATTGTGTTTTTAATTGATGAAATGCATTATTTTCAATGTCCCATCTTTTATGCATTATCTTCCATAAAGTTTCTACTGTTGTCATTTTATCTGTAGTTATGATCCATCCTTCTTTAATTTCACTCTTATCTCCGTTATGAATTTCTTCTACAAATTTTATAAATCTTACTTTTGTATCTAAATTAGGCATTTCAAAATTATCTTCATCCCAAACTTTAATTTTTATATATTTCTTACTTCCTTTTTTTACAATCCACTCTTTATTTGCCTTACGACATTTAAATAAGGATAATGCGTCTTTTACAATATTAAGCCGCTCATCTTTCACTCTTACTACTGCATCCATTCCTATAGAAAGAACTTCTTTTATCCAAGTAGACTTACAGTATAAAGCATCAGCTACTATAATATCTGCAAAATGATGATATTGTTTATATAAGTTTTTAATGAGCCGTTTTCCACCAGTAATTTCGCCTTCATCTTTATATGAACTATCATTTTTAGGTTCTAGCATTTCTTGACCTAAAATAATGTGTGGATCAGAACCTACGGTTGCACATACAACTGATCTATGAAAATAATGAGTAATTCCATTTTTATCAACTCTTGTAAGGCATTTATCACAACACTTTTTAGTGCTTTCAAATAATTCTACGCCATCTATAGCAACTACCTTTAAACCTTCTATAGTACCATTCCTAAACACCTTATTTTTTATAGTAGTTTTTACTATATGACCATGAATATTTTTTAAACCTTCTAAATCAAAATCACTTAAAGAGCGTCTAATAGTATCAATACGTGGCATCTTTATTTTTTTAGGCATGATCTTTTTAAATTTATCTTTTTTAAGCCAATGCTCTAATCTATTGAAACTTCTTATTTGAAGCATAAATCCAAATAATACAACAAAGGAAATTGTTGAAATTTTTACGTTAGATTTTAATCTTTTATCATTTAAGGTATTGATTTTTTCACCTATATGGTATACCTTATTAATATAAGTGAGTAATTGTTTCAAATAGCTTTTACTCATTTTATCAGCATCCTTTTCTTTGGTTTTTGTGGTAAAAACTATTATAGAAAGGATGCTTTTATTTTGCAAATATTTTTTTATAATTTCCAGTAAAAATAGGAATAATCAAAATTTTATAGGTATATCATAAATTGTTTAATTTCTACGGGCTATCGCCCATTTATTTTTTTTGATGCGAAATCTCTGCCACTTTTTTATTAAGAAATAGGTAAAATGAATTTCTGTGTCAAGTACTTATCAATAACAATTTAAAAAACATGCATTGTAACTTTAAAATCATTATTTTCATATTTTAAATCAAAACGTCTATTTATTCTTGTATTTTCAACATTATTTAATTTAGTATAATCATATAAAATAATATCTGCTGTTACTTCAATTTCATAATTATATCTACTAATTACATAATTTTTTATTTGAAAATCATCTATATACTTAGACAGTATACCAAATTCAGCTTTTATCATACCCAATATTAAATAATCATGATCATTTAAATTTAATTGCTTTAATAAACTTCCAAAATCATTTGAAGTAATACTGTTATAATAATTTTTTATAACCGAAATCAAGTTTATATAATCTTCTTCCACAATCAATGAACTATATGATAAAGGTTCTTTTATACTATAAACATTAATAAATCTATCTGACATTTGTCCATCTAATAGAATTTGAACCGAATTAATATTTCCCAACTTACATAAAGTATTTACTATAGAATATAAAATAAAAGCTTCTTCTTTTTCACTCATGTTATTATCTTTTAAATTGCTAGATAGATTAACATAAGCAGTACCTTCTAACACATCAACAGATAAAAATTTTATACTTTTAGGTATTATATTAACTAACCCTTTTTTATCAGTTCCTTTAAATAGTTCTTCAATAACGGTAGAACTCAAATCATTATTATCGCTATTAATTATTCTAATTTCTGGTACTAAATGAGTTAACTGTTGGTTTGGATAAAACAATGTCACTTCAAGTTTACCTTCATTAGGTAAAGGATTAATTGGAGGATAATTATAGCTGTCTTCCTCGATTACATCATAATTGTTACAACCAGATAATAACAAAATTATAATTAATAAAATTAAATTCAACTTTTTCCTCATAAAGTATCATCCTATTCTAAAAAATATTTATTAATGTTTAAATCACATTAAATGTATATCGTAAGGCAAAACAATATAAAATTTGCTTCCTTCACCTAATTTACTTTCAACCTCTATGCTCCCACCATGTAATGACACTATCTGTGAAGCTATCGAAAGTCCTAACCCTGTTCCTCCTGTTGCTCTTGATCTAGCTTTATCTACTCTATAAAATCTATCAAATATATTTGAAAGACTTTCTTTGGGAATACCTATACCATTATCTTCTACCTTTATCTTAACCTGTTTATTCTGACTATAAAGACTAACCCTTACTCTTCCACCTTCAGGAGTATACTTTATAGCATTGTGAATAATATTTATAATTGCTTGTTGCATTTTTTCTCCGTCAATTCTCATTTGTATCTTTTCACATAGCTTAAGCTGTAAATCAATAGATTTTTTATTTGCAAGGGGCTTAAATCTTTTAATAATATTTTCGAGCAAAAAATTAATATATACTGGACTAATATTTAATTTCAGTTTTTCTTTATCTAAATCTACTAATAATAATAAATCATTAATTATATTACTTAACCTATCAATTTCTGAATCTATATCTTTAAGAAATTCTTTATAATAAGAAATATCTTGCTCCTTCTGAGTCAATAATGACTCAGCAAGCAATTTAATTGAACTTAACGGTGTTCTCAATTCGTGAGAAACATTGGCAACAAAATCTTTTCTCTGTTTATCAACTTGTTCAAGTTTCATTATCATCACATTAAATGCATCTGCCATCATTTTAAACTCGTCATTACTTTCTATTTGAACCCTTTCACCTAGTTTCCCTTTAGAAATATTATTAATAACATTAATAAACTTATTAATGGGATTTGCAATAATTCCTGCAAATATGAAACTTATAAGTGAAATAAAAATTATACTTATTAATGAAATAAAAAATAATTTTTTATTTAACTCTTTTATTAAGTTGTATGAATCATCTATAGAACTTGACAACAAAGTAGCACCAATTATTTTATTATTCGAAATGATTGGAACAGCAACATACATCACATGACCATATTCTTCAAAATTATAAACATTACTTACACTTTCGCCTTTTAATGCACGCTGAAGTTCAATATGTTTAAAAATATAGCCTACAAAACTATTATTTGAATCACCTCTTACAACATAATCATTGTCAACTATAATAATTCTTGAATTAATTTCTTTGCTATAATTTTTTATTAAATTCTTTACATAAGGTTCTTTCATTCGGTCAGGTATTATTAATCCTTCATTATAATATAAAGAATCATACGAAAACATATACGCCCTTATTCTGTTTGATATTATATTAGCCTTTAATAATAATTCGTCATTTCTCCTTTTTATATTCATACTCAGAATATTATTACTAACTATAGTGCTAATTATTATTAGTGAAATAACTACTAATAACAAATAGGTGGAAACTAGTTTCCACCTAACACTAATGAATCTATTATCCTTATTTAGATTTACTCCTAAAATAATAACCAACTCCCCATTTTGTCAATATATATTCAGCTTGGCTAGAATTTTTTTCAATTTTTTCTCTAAGTCTTCTTATGTGTACATCTACAGTTCTTAAATCTCCAAAGTATTCATAGCCCCATATAATTTCCAATAATTCCTCTCTAGTAAATACCTTGCCTGGATGGGTAGCTAACAAAAGTAGTAAATCAAATTCTTTAGCAGTTAAATTTATATCCTTTCCTCTGACAGTTAATTTTCTACCTAATGTATTAATTTTAAAATCATCTACCTCTATGACTTGTTCACCTATCTTAGCATCTCGTACACTTACTCTTCTGAGTATAGCTTTTATTCTAGCCTTAAGTTCTAAAATATTAAAAGGCTTAGTAAGATAATCATCTGCACCATACTCTAATCCCAATATCTTATTTATATCTTCTCCTTTAGCAGTAAGCATAATTATTGGTACCTGAGATTTCTCCCTAATTTTTCGACAAACCTCCATGCCATCTATTCCCGGTAACATAAGGTCTAAAATTATTATATCGTAGTTGCCCTTCATTACTTTTTCTAAAGCTTCATTTCCATCATAAGCAGCATCTGTTATATATCCATCTTGCTCTAAACTATACTTTAAGCCCTTAACAAGCAAGGCCTCGTCATCAACTACCAATACTTTGGTGCTCACAAAATCACCTCATATCTATTCTCATTAAAAATCTCATACTATTAATTAGAAAAATTTGAACAATAATAACACAAATAAAACAAGATAATTGTAAATTTATATATTATTTGCCACATATCATATTAACAATTCTACAAAATTTTTGTTAATCCTCTTTTTTGTTAAATAATATTCTTTCATTGCCAATACGTTTAGTTATCTTATTTTTGTCCATATATTCCATTAATGCAATCATTATTTTTCTACTTGTTTTTAACAAGTCTCTACCCTGAGCGACAGTTATAGAACCATTATTTTCAATATAGTTTATTATTAATTTTTGTATTTTTTTATATACTTCATTGTGAAAATAAATTTCATCATTAATTTTAATAATTATTCCCATTTCTACTAGTGCTTCAAAAACTTGATTTATATCTTTTACATCATAAGTCAATCCGCCAATAATTTCTTCTTTCTTTGGTGGATTAAAAGAATTACTGAAAAACATGTCTTCTATATTTTTCCTAATTTCAAGCTGAAAAGAGTTAAATTTTACCTCAAATTCTTTTATGCTTACATTTTCTAAAGTCTGTTTAATTATTTTTTTATCAATCATAATGTTTATTATACTTTCAGCTAACTTAGGTTTTATATTAGGAAAATATTTGCTTTTTATCTCTTCTTTAGGCATGCCCACCCTTAACGGATAATTTTTATGATATTTTATTAATTCATTTCTTATATTATTTTCCAAAAAGTCATAATAGGTTTTATGAATAATATATTTATCATTTAAAAGTTTCACTGTAACTACTTTACAGTCACATTCAAGTGTTTTTACAATGCTATTAACCTTATCTTCAGGTAAAACAGTATAAGTAGAAATATCTTTTATCGTAGGATATTCACTACTCCTATTTTTTATAATTTCTTCAATTATATCACTAATATTACCGCTTTCTTTAATCCTTAATTCATTTATAACCTGCTGATCATATTTTTTCCTCTTAGGTGGATTAGATTCAAGAACTTTTCCACCACCTATTGTAACCATAGGGGAATATGACCTTATAATAAATCTATCTCCTGGTTTAGCTACAATTTTATCTTCTAACCTTAATTGAGCATAACAGCTTTCACCTGCAGACAAATTCTCTTTATCTAAGAGTACAATTCTAAACAATACCTCATTGGTCCCAATATATAATCTAAGACGAGTTCTATCTTCTATTATTTTTTCACAACTCTGCAATAAATCTAGTTTTACATCAATCATCATAGTAGGTTGCATAGAATCAATAGGAGCTAAGACATTTCCCCTACTAATTTCTTCTTTTTTAACATCTGGAAGATTAATAGCAACTCTTTGTCCTGCATAAGCTTGTTTTTCATTTTTTCCATGAACTTGTATTGATCTTATTCTACTTTTTTTATTTCCAGGGAAAATCTGAACTTCATCTCCCAAACTAAATGTCCCAGAAATTAATGTTCCAGTTACTATAGTGCCAAATCCTGCTAAAGTAAATACTCTATCTATTGGAAGCCGTGGAACCAAAGTAATATCTCTATCAGGAACTTTATCTGTCATCTTATCTATAGTATTTACAATTTCATCAATTCCTACCCTATTAACAGAAGAAACTTGTATTATAGGACTATTTTCTAAAAAAGTACCTTTTAAATTTTCTTTTATCTCTTCAACTACTAGTTCTCTCCATTCTTCTTCAACTAAGTCAATTTTAGTTAAGGCTACTATTCCATTCTTAATACCCAATAAATTTAAAATATCTAAGTGCTCTTTTGTCTGGGGCATAACCCCTTCATCTGCAGCAATAACCAATATAACTATATCGATTCCTATCACACCGGCTAGCATATTTTTTATAAACTTCTCATGTCCAGGTACATCAATAATTCCTGCTCTTCTCCCACTAGGTAAATCAAAATAAGTAAACCCCAAATCTATTGAAATACCTCTTTTTTGCTCTTCCTTAAGCCTATCTGTATTCCTTCCTGTAATTGCCTTTATTAAGGTAGTTTTGCCATGGTCAATGTGTCCTGCAGTTCCAATAATAATATTTTTCATTTCACCACTCCTCTAAGCATTGTCTACAGCAAATTTTAAGCCCTCAGCAATAAGATTAAAATCTTTATCTTTTATTGTTCTTAAATCTAAATACATTTTCTCCTTATTAACTCTAACTATTATAGGTGTTCTAAAATTTCTTAAATTATTTTCTATAGAAACTAAGCTTTTCCCATAAAAAGAAATCTCTATTGCTTTGGTTGGTATGTTTTGAAGTGGCATTGCACCCCCGCCTACCTGGGAAAATTGATCAGCTATTCTTACTTGTATACTATCCACTTTATCTTTTATAACTTTTAGTAATTTTTCTGCTCTACTTTCAAGTTCATCTAAACTAAAAGTCATCATTCTTAACGTAGGTATTTCTTTTATCGCTTTTTCTTCGTCCAAGTATAATCTTAAGGTTGCTTCTAAAGCTGCTATAGTATATTTATCTATCCTTAATGCTCTATTTAAAGGGTGTTTTTTCATTATATCAATGTATTTTTTCTTACCAATTATTATACCTGCTTGAGGCCCCCCTAAAAGTTTGTCACCACTAAACGACACTATATCTACTCCTGCTTTTATAGACTCCTGAACTGTTGGTTCATGCTGAAGACCGTATTTAGACATATCAATTAACACACCACTGCCTATATCCTCTATAACAGGTATGTTTTTCTTTTGTCCAAGTTGAACTAATTTTTCTAATGCAACAGTTTCAGTAAATCCAAGTATTCTATAATTACTTGTATGTACTTTTAATAAAGCAGCAGTTTCCTCATTAATAGCATCTTCATAATCCCAAAGGTGAGTTTTATTTGTAGTACCAACTTCTATAAGTACTGCCCCACTTTGTTTCATAACATCTGGTACTCTAAAAGAACCTCCTATTTCTACTAGCTCTCCCCTAGAAACAATAACCTGTTTTTTATTAGCTATACTACTTAATATAAGCAATACTGCTGCACCGTTATTATTTACAACTAATGCTGACTCTGCACCTGTAATTTTAGTTATTATATCTTCTAAGTGGCTATACCTTGATCCTCTTTTTCCATTTTCCAAATCATACTCTAAATTAGAGTAATTAGTCATTACATCGATAATATGTCCAGTTATCTTTTCACTGATTAATGAACGACCTAGATTTGTATGGATTATTATTCCTGTTCCATTTATTACTTTCCTTAATTTGGGTTTAAGTTTGTTTTCTGTTCTATTACATATTAAATCTGGAATAATATTTAATTTCTTATCGAGTTCATCTTCTCTAATTATGCCCTTAGAAATATCATCTCTTATTTCATCAATTGTCTCTCTTATTGATTCAATTAATATATCTCTTGGGATATCCCCTGATTCTAACAATAACTTAATTTTTTTGTTCGCTAATATTTGATCAACTTTAGGCAGCCTTCTAAATAATTTACTTTTATCCATTTGATACCATCCTATCTTATTATTCTACTATTATTGGATATGCTTGTTTTTCAACAACTTCTCCTACTATTCCATATTCTACTGGACTGTTTTTCAATCCTTCAAGTAAAATATCAACATTATCTTTTTTTATAGAAATTAGTAATCCTCCAGAAGTTTGAGGATCAAATAAAATATCCTCCAATTCTTCTGAAATCTTGTTTCTCATATATGCTCTATCACCTATATATGCCTTATTAGAATAAGCACCTGCAGGAACAAGTCCCATTGAAGCAAAATCTAACGCTTCATTAATTACTGGTATTTTATTACTATAAATTTTAATAGTAACATCACTTGCTAAAGCCATCTCTAATCCATGACCTAATAATCCAAATCCAGTAATATCTGTACACCCATTCACTTCAGTTTTATCCATTGCATTTTTACCATATTTATTTAAGGTAGTCATTATCTTTACAGCTTTATCATATGTTTCTTTTTCAATCATTTGAGCTTTTATTGCAGTACTCAATATTCCAACTCCCAATGGTTTAGTTAGTACTAAAACATCTCCAGGCTTTGCACCCCTATTTGTTAATACCTTACTTGGATGCACAAATCCTGAAACAGATAAACCATACTTTGGCTCATCATCTTCAACAGAGTGTCCCCCAATTAAAAGAGCTCCTGCTTCCTTAACCTTTTTATATCCACCCTTTAATATTTCTGTTAAAACTCTTGGAGGTAAACAATTAGGAAAACATACTATATTCATTGCAAGCTTAGGTTCTCCTCCCATAGCATAAATATCACTTAGTGAATTAGTAGCAGCAATTTCTCCAAATGTAAATGGGTCATCAACTACAGGTGTAAAAAAGTCAAGAGTTTGAATTAACGCTGTATCTTCATTTATTTTATAGACAGCAGCGTCATCTGATGTATCTAAACCAACAATTAAATTATCATCATATACTTTTGGTAAATGACACAGAACCTGTGCCAAGGTATCAGGACCAATTTTAGCTGCTCACCCAGAACTTTTAGTTAACTCTGTCAATCTTTTATACTTTTCACTCATAATATCACTCCCTTATCTAATGGTTATTAATTCTTTTATTGCCTCATACTTTTTTTCACCAATGCCATCAACATTAGTTATTTCATCTATGCTTTCAAATTTCTTTTTCTTTCGATATTCTATTATCTTCTGTGCAGTTTTCTCTCCTATACCTGATAAACTTTCTAATTGTTCTTTCGTAGCAGTATTAATATTAATTTTTGCAGTCACGTTATTACCATTTTCTACATTATTATAATTAAACATACTTGGATTTAAGCCTTCCATTTGTAAATTTTCTACTTTTTTAGGGACATAAATTTTTTCTTCATCTGTCACTCTTTTAGCTAAGTTTATCATTTCTGGGCATGCATCTTCTTTTAGTCCTCCGGCTTTTTGTATCGCATCAAATACCCTTGCACCTTCTTCAAGTACTATTAATCCTGGTTTATTTACTTCACCACATACATGAACCATTATAGTCTTTTTGTCTTCTTCTAATTGATTATTATAAATATCAATATTTTTTAATTGTTCATTTTCAGTAATAACACCTTCATCATCAGCAAAATTATTAGCATCATAACTATTTGTTAAAAAAAATTTATATCCCAACATAAAAACTATAAATACGACTAGTATTAGTATAACTATTTGCTCTCTTTTTGTAAAGGAAACCATTCACATCATCCCTTTTCAATTTAATATAATTACTATATTCTACTATTATTTATATTTTCCTCTTTAATTCCTTTTCATTTCCATACCATACCTATATTCTATCTATATTTTTTAACAAAATACATGTTTTTTCTTAAAAAATGCATATTTTTTTGATATACTTAATTATAAATGTTTAATTCATATTTCAATTTAAAAAATTAATATACTAATTCATTGGAGTGATTTACATTGAAAAAAATAATAGTATTTTTACTAGTAACAATCTTATTACTAAACTCAACAAATTTTACATATGCTGATAAACCTGATATATCAGCTGAGGCTGCTATATTAATTGATGCAGAAACTGGTCAAATACTTTTTGAAAAAAATATTCATGAAAAATTGTATCCAGCTAGCACTACTAAAATAATGACTGGAATCTTAGCAATTGAAAATTGTGATTTAAATGAAATAGTAACAGTTGATGATAAAACTCCTTATGAAATTACAGGTTCTCACATAGCATTAGAACCCGGAGAACAGCTAACTTTAAAAGATTTGTTATATGCATTATTAATTGAATCTGCTAATGATGCAGCTGTTGTTATTGCAAAACATATTTCTGGTTCAGTAGAAAAATTTGCTGAACTCATGAATGATAAGGCTAAAGAAATAGGTGCTCTTAACACACATTTCGTTAACCCAAATGGATTACCTGATGAAAATCACGTCACAACTGCATATGACTTAGCTATGATTACAAAATATGCAATGAAAAATGAAATATTTAGAAATATTGTTAGTCAATATTCATATAAAATTGAACCAACTAATAAAAAAAGTGAACCTAGGTATTTAAAATCTTCAAATGAACTATTATATAGCAGTAAAAAAATAAATGTTGATGGAAATTGGGTAACTATAAAATATGATGGAGTTAATGGTGTAAAATCAGGTTACACAGATGCAGCAAGGCGTTGCTTAGTTACAAGTGCTACTAGAAATGGTCAAACTTTGATAAGTGTAGTACTTCGTACAAGTTCAAATGATGCCTATATAGATACTCATAAACTTTTAAATTATGGTTTTGATAATTTTAGTGACGTACAAGTAGCATTTAAAAATGAATTTATTAATAATATAGAAGTAGAAAATGGTGATATTCCTTTTGCAACATGTATAGTAGAAAATAATTTAAATGTTACAGTACCTATTGAAAAAATAGATCAAATTAAAAAAAATATCATAATGCCGTCTAAATTAAACTCTCCTATAACAAAAAATCAAGTAGTAGGAAGGATTGAATATACTCTAGATGAAGAAATATTAGGGACTGTAAATATAGTATCTGCAATTGAAGTTAATCAAAAACCAGTATATAAAGTTATAAATGATAGTAAAAATTCTATTTTAAAAAAATGGTGGTTTTGGGTAATAGCTTTAGGTGTTATATGGCGTGCAAGAATTGCTTATAAAAGATATAAACGTAAAAAAAGAAAAGTATCTGTTTTACATTATAACATAAATAATCATTAACAAAATTTCTGAAGATAACAGCTACCTGAAGAAATTGCATAATAAAGTATTACTTTATTATGCAATTTCATAAATTTATCTATTGTATCATATCCTTAACACTAACTTCATTTCCATCTATCCAAAGTCTCTCTAAATTGTAAAAATCTCTATCATTTTTATGAAAAACATGAACAATAACTTCACCAAAATCTAAAAGAATCCACCTTCCTTCCCTGTACCCTTCTTTGTGCCCTAATTTATACCCTTTTGCAAGTAGTTTATCTTCAATTTCATCTGCAATAGACATAACATGAGCAGTTGAATTTCCACTTAGTATTACAAAAAAATCAGTTATGTTCGTTATATGTGAAATATCAATTACTTTAATATTAAAAGCCTTCTTTTCATATGCAGTTTTTACTGCACATCTTAGTTTGTCATTTATTTCTGCCACTAATAATAACCTCCATTCTAAATTGTTAAATTTTTTAATACATTTAACAAATTTGCTTACATAAAATTAGTTTGCTTTTTCTTTAATTTCATTTATTAAATAGTTTCTAGCCTTAACCGTATTCATATGTATTAACTCACCTTTAGATAATATATATTTTAATACTTGGTCCATAGACAAAAGCATAGCCTTGTCCAAATCTGTATATGCAGTTTGTCTTATTTCTTCTAAGCCTAGAAGTTTTCTTCCTGGTTCAATATAATCAGATATATATATGATTTTTTCTAATAAAGTCATATTTTCTCTACCAGTAGTATGGTAATATATAGCATTAAGTATTTCTTGATCTTTAATTTTATAATATTTTTCAGCTATTGAAGCCCCTAATGGCCCATGTATTAATTGATAATTATTTTTCATAACATCATCCTGAATTATGCCAAATGTATCTGCCATTTTCAACAAAGTAGGTTTATCTTCTATTTTTCCACAGTCATGTAATAGACCTGCAATCTTAGCCTTTTCTTTGTCATAATTATATTTATCAGCTAAATCCACAGCTGTATTCATAACACCTATTGAATGCCTTAACCTTTTTTTGCCAATAGTTTTTTCTAGTTTATGGCATATCTCATCTAATTGCATAAAATTCCTCCCTTTTATATACATTCATTAGGTAATATTATTATATGTTATATAATTTATTTTTTCTAATATAGTCTTCTACAGCATTTGGTACTAGGTATTTAATTGATTTGCCATTTTTTAATCTTTCCCTTATCATAGTAGATGATATATTTAAATACATTGTTGAAATCACCTTTATTGAAGTGCCATAAGTCTTATAAAGGTTATCAATTTCTCTTTTTAACTTCTCATTATCATACCCTGGGCGAGATATTGCAACAAACTTACATTTTGTAAGTAATTCATCACTCTTTTTCCATTTTAAAATATGGAACACACTATCTGCCCCAATTATAAAATACAAATCTACATCATTTTTATAATAATTACTTAACTGATTAACTGTATCAATAGTATATGACTTTCCTGGTCTATTTATTTCAAGCATAGAGGTTTCAAATCGCGGATTATCAATTGTAGCAAGTAAAGTCATCGCATATCTATGCTTTGCTGACGTTATATATTCATTGTTTTTATGAGGCGGTATCCCAGTAGGAATGAAAATTATTTTATCCAAATTCATCTCTTCACGCACTTCCTCTGCTATTGCTAAGTGTCCTAAATGTATTGGATCAAAAGTTCCACCCATTATACCAATTTTTTTTAAGTTATTTGTGTTCATAAATAATTACCTCCAAAGTTACAATCATATTTATTATATATTATTTTTTCATATACTTAAAGTGGCTTATATCTATTACATTAAAACCCCTCTCTTCAAGGGGTTTTAATTAAGTCCAATAAATGTTTTTATTTCATCGATTTCTCTACCATTTTTGCAATTTACATATGCGACATCTTCTTCTTCAAAATTTTTAAAGTAAATGCTCAAACTATTATCCTTCTCGTATTCGTATCTTATACATCTATACCCATTATCGTATAATTTTTTTACTTTCTCCACATTATTAATCATCTTATAATCATCTCCTTTATAATTAATAATATTTATAGTATAAGGGCATGAAAATTTACATTGCACAAATATATTTTAATTAAAAATGAGATCGGAACAATTTCCAATCTCATGTATTTTACCCAACATACTATTTTTATATTATAAAGGAAGTTCAATTTTTTTATTATTTTTAGATTCTCTATATAAAACAAATTTATTGCCAATACTCTGAACAAATTCAGCCCCTGTACGTTTAGCTATATCATTTGCAGCCACTTTTGGATCAATTAAACTGTTGTTCAAAACATTTACTTTTATTAATTCTCTAGCTTCTAAAGCCTGATCTACTTGTATTATAAAATTCTCCGTAATACCGCCTTTACCTAATTGAAAAATAGGGTCTATTGAATTAGCTATTTTTTTTAAATAACTTCTTTGTTTTCCTGTTAACATTTTGCCACTCCCTTATTGCAATTATAATTATAATTCTATTTCTTTCCTTGATTGCCTCCTGTGGTCTTCGTAATTTTTAGTGCCTTTTTTCCATCCTAATCTCATCTTTTCCTGTGGCTTGTAATTTTCATTAATAACAAATTCTCCTTTTGCTAAGCAATAATATGTTTGTTGACTATTGTCTTTACAATTTCCACAATTCATACACTCCATCTTACGTTAACCTCCATAATTAATCAAAAAATTCAAATTCAAATCCACATATGCTTACAATATCATTATCCTTTATGCCACGTTTTTTTAGTTCATCTACAATTCCTTTCTTTTTCATTACTTTTTGAAAATATCTAAGTGAATCTATGTCATCAAAATTTGTCGAATAAATTAATCTTTCAATGAAATCTCCTTCAACAATATATCGATCATTTTCTTTCCTAACAACGAACTTATCTTTATCTACTTTAGGAGAATAATACTTTTTATTCTCCTCTATTTCATGAAAAATTTCCTCAGAATCAAGCTTATTAAGATTATTCCACATAGTAAACTTTAACTGTTCTACACCTTCTCTGGTAGCAGAAGATATCGCAATTAAATCATAACCTAATTTTTCAAATTCAACTTTTAATTCATTATAAGTATCCTTAGCACCAGGTATGTCAATTTTATTAGCAACAACTATTTGAGGTTTTTTCGCAAGTTTATCACTATATTGCTTAAGTTCCATGTTTATTTTATGAAAATCATCTAAGGGATTTCTACCTTCAGTCCCTGAAATATCAATAAGATGTACTAATAAACGTGTTCTTTCAATATGTCTCAAAAATTCATGACCTAGTCCTACTCCTTGGTGAGCACCTTCAATTAACCCTGGTATATCAGCAATCACAAAACTTTTACCTTCATCTATTTTTACTACACCTAAATTAGGAGATAAAGTTGTAAAATGATAATTAGCAATTTTAGGTCTAGCATCTGTAAGTACTGACAAAAGAGTTGATTTTCCAACATTAGGAAATCCTATGAGTCCAATATCTGCAATCAACTTAAGTTCTAAAATTATCCATCTTTCTTCTCCTTTTTCTCCAGCTTGTGCAAATCTAGGTGCTTGTCTAGTAGATGTTGCAAATTTAGCATTGCCTTTTCCACCTCTTCCGCCTTTAGCAACAACAAATCTCTCCTTATTCTTAACTAAATCATAAATAATCTTTCCACTTTCACTATCTTTAACTATAGTTCCTGGCGGAACTTTAAGTATCAAATCTTTTCCCTTCGAACCAAACTGATTTTTCCCTTTACCATCTTCACCCTTTTCAGCTTTATAATGTTTTTTATATCTAAAATCCATCAATGTTTTAATACCTTCATCTACTTCTAAAATTACACTGCCTCCATCTCCTCCATCTCCTCCAGCTGGCCCACCGGAAGGCTCATATTTTTCTCGTCTAAAAGCAACAGCACCATTCCCACCATTGCCGCCTTTAACAAAAATTTTAACTACATCTATAAACATATATATCATCCTTATTGTTAATTATATTTTTATTATACCAACAATGATACTTGTGTCAATTATATTTATTAGTATTTTCTTTAATTAAAAATTTTACTCATAAATAAAAACCTACCTGCATAGGTAGGTTTATTTTGCACTTGCTGCAATTTCTTCCTTTGAATAAATACTTACTTGCTTTTTATTTTTACCTTTTCTCTCAAATTTAACTATGCCATCTACTTTAGCAAACAAAGTATCATCTCCACCCTTACCTACATTTACACCAGGATGTATCTTAGTTCCTCTTTGTCTAACTAAAATATTACCTGCTAATACAAATTGGCCATCAGCTCTCTTTACACCAAGCCTTTTTGATTCACTATCACGGCCATTCCTAGAACTACCAACACCTTTTTTATGAGCAAATAATTGTAAATTTAATTTAATCATCTCTTTACACCTCCCCATACTCGAGAGTAATATATTCAGGATAAGATTTTCTTACTTCTTTGACACCTAATTCTAAAGTTCGCAATACAATATTAGCACTATCTCTTTGAGCTCTAGAAATCTTATCAACAAGAGAGACATTCATATAGCCTATCTTCTCGTCAATCTCATAAAATAAATCTTTTTCTTCTATTTTGCAAACTTTATTCAAAGAAATAAGAGCCGTCTGAGATAAAACAGATATAGCTGCACATACGATATCTTTTCCAGATACATCGTATCCAGCATGTCCTTTTACCATATATCCAACAATATTTTCATGCTTATCTTTATAAATTTTAAATTTAATCATAGAATAACACTACCCAATAATTTTATCAATTCTTACCTTTGTATAAGGTTGTCTATGTCCTTGTTTCCTTCTATAGTCCTTCTTAGCTTTATACTTAAATACAATAATCTTTTTGCTTTTACCTTGTTCTACAATTGTTCCTTCTACAGCTGCTCCTTCTACCAGTGGTTTCCCAACCTTTAATTGTCCGTCATTAGAAATGAGCAAGATTTTATCAAATTTAACTAAGTCTCCATCATTTCCTTTGATTTTTTCAACAAGAATAGTGTTTCCTTCTTCAACTTTATACTGTTTTCCACCTGTTTCTATTATAGCATACATTATAATTACACCTCCTCTATCCAGTCTCGCCAGTATAAGGTACCGAAGTTTATAAACCCACACTGCGCGGCTACTTACAAAACAAGATTTTATCAAAAATATTATGATTTGTCAACTATTTGAAAAGTAATCTTTTAATTTATTTTGTATAATTAGAGAAGTTCTATGATTTAATATTTATAGACTTTTTTTATTATAGATTCTTTTATCTATACATAGCAAAATCTGCAACTTCTATTTCTATATCATTTAATCCTAATTTATCAGATTCTAATATGTTTAATCTAGCATTATAAGATTTTTCAATAATATTAATAGCTTCTCCATATTCTTCTAAAATTGAATTTCTCACTAATGGGTTTAATAATACAGTCATATTTTTTAAAGTTTTAATTTTCTGCATTTCTTTTAGTTTATTTTCAATCTTTCCAATTATTGTACTAGGAGAATACACTTTGCCTTTGCCTTCACAAAATGGACATTCTGTCAAAGTCTTGGAAGCTAGTCGTCTTCTAATTTTCTTTCTAGTCATTTCGACAAGTCCTAACTGTGTCATACCTAATACTGTACATTTTGTTCTATCTTTTTGTAATTCTTTTTCAAGACAATCTAAAACTAATTTTTCATCTTCACTATAATTCATATCAATAAAATCAATTATTATTATACCACTAATATTTCTAAGCCTTAACTGTCTAGCTATTTCTTTGGCAGCTTCCATATTAGTTTTTAACACCGTATCTTCTAAATTTATGCTTCCTATATACTTTCCAGTATTAACATCTATTGAAGTTAACGCTTCAGTTTCATCTATGACTATGTATCCTCCGCTTTTCAACCACACTTTTCTGTCTAGAATATGATTTATAAGTGGTTGAATGTTAAAATATTGAAATATATTTTGTTTCATATCAAAGAGTTCAATTCTAGAACTTAAATCAGGCGATATCATATTTGCTAACTCTAATATACTTTTATATTTTTCAACATTATTAATAATAATATTTTTTGTTGATTTATTTAGCATATCTCTTACTACTCTCTCCACAAGATCCATATCTTTATAAATAACTTTAGGAGCTGATCCCAATTTACTTTGATTTTGTATTTTATTGAACAATGCTAATAAAAAATTTATATCAGATTCAAAATCTTGAGCACTCATACCCTCTGCTGCAGTTCTAATAATTACTCCCATTCCTTTTGGCTTTAACTGTTCAGCTAATTGTTTTAATCTCATTCTTTCAGCTTGATCTGTTATACGTCTTGATATTCCAACATAATCAGTAAATGGAGTTAATACTATATATCTACCTGGTAAAGTAATATGAGTAGTAATTCTAGCCCCTTTAGTTCCAGATGGTTCTTTTGATACTTGTACTATTATCTCTTGACCTTGTTTTAATACATCGCATATGGAAATTTCCTTTAAGTTTATGTCTCTATTTAGCAACATTTCCTTAGGCAATGCATCTCTTACATAAAGAAAAGAATTTTTCTTAAGTCCTATATCAACAAAAGCTGCCTGCATACCTGGTAAAACATTTACAACTCGTCCCTTATATATATTACCTACAGTTTTACTACCATTATATCTTTCTACATAAAACTCTACTAACTCATTATCCTCTAAAACAGCAACCCTATCCTCAAATACACCAACATCAACTATTATCTGATTCATAAAACCTCTCCCAAAACTCAATTTGTTATTTTACATTACTGGATAAAGTAAACCCTCATTACTTTCTAAAAATAACTCAAGCCGATGTATTTTTAAAGACTCTAAATCCATATCTATATCTGTATTTTCTTTTAATGCTCTAATAAATACATCTGGCTTTAAATTACCTTTGCTCCCCGTCATTAAAATTGACTTTAATATTATTTTATTTTCTTCTATACTCAAAATATCAATATCTTTAATTTTATTTCTTATATTTTCTTCTGATTTAATATTTCTATTTTTTTTCTTTTTTTCCTTTATTATAATTATGACATTCTTAGATAAAAATTTTTCTATTTCGTCTTTAATTGAAAATTTATCTAAGTTAGTTAATATTTTGACTTCAAATATATAAGAAGACCACCTAATAAGAGACATTATAGATTTTGAATTATTAACATATCTCGCTTTATAAATATTTATTCCCTCAGGTAATACATCATTCATTTTATTAATAAAATGACTTGCATCCATTTCTTCAACTAATTCTATATCTGCATATTCAGCATCACTAGAAACTCCCAAAGGTAATGCAGTAGCAAATGAGAATTTAGGGTGAGGATTGAATCCTTGACTATATTTAACACCTATATTTCCTCTCCTAAAAGCTCTTTGAAATAGCCTCATTAAATCTAAATGAGAAATATACTTTAAATCTGATTTTTTACTAAATTTAACTCTTAATGTTGGCATCACATACACCACCTTCAAATGTATTGCTAATTCCACACCCAGTACAACCCAATCTACAATCTCTAGTTGTTTCACCGTTTTTCGATTTCTCATTTTCCTTAATAAGATATGACTTTGAAACACCTATGTCAATAAAATCCCAAGGTAGTACCTCATTGTAATCTCTAGATCTATTTGCATAAAAATAAGGGCTTACATTTACTTCTTCAAAAGCTTCTATCCATTTTTTATAATAAAATTGATCTCCCCACCCATCAAATTTACAACCTTTTTCCCATGCTTTAATAATAACATCACATAATTTTCTATCTCCTCTAGCAAGTATAGCTTCAAGAAAGCTAGCTTTAGGATCATGATAGTTGTAAGTTATTTTTTTATCCTTAATACTATTCTTTAAAATATCTATTTTTTTATAAAAATCTTCTACAGTATCTTGAGGATACCACTGAAAAGGAGTAAATGGTTTAGGAACAAAGCATGATGTACTAACTGTAACATTCAAATTACCTTTCCTTTTTCCCTTTGGTAATTTAAAAAACATATCTTTTATTTTATAAGCGATCTCCTTAATACCAATAATATCTTCAAATTCTTCAGTAGGTAACCCAATCATAAAATATAACTTAACTGTTGACCAGCCTAGATTAAAAGCCTCACTAACTGGACCAAATATATCATCTTCTTTTATCCCCTTATTTATAACATCTCTAAGCCTTTGAGTTCCTGCTTCAGGTGCAAAAGTTAATCCAGATTTTCTTATCTTTTGAATTTCTTCCAAAACTTCATTTGAAATAGAATCTAATCTTAGAGAAGGTAACGATAAAGAAATATTTTTATCTTTATACTTATTAACTAGTTTCATTACTAGTTCTTCCAAGTTAGAATAATCACCTGTACTAAGAGAAGATAAAGATAACTCCTCATATCCAGTAGATGAAATTAACTTTTCTGCAAAATCCATTAATTTATCAATATTTTTCTCCCTTACAGGTCGATATATCATACCAGCTTGACAAAATCTACATCCTCTAGTACATCCCCTAAATATTTCCAAAACTATTCTATCATGAACTGTTTCTATATAAGGTACAATAAACTTTTCAGGAAAATATACCTCATTAAAATTCTTAATAATCCTCTTTTTAATTTTGTTAGGAGCTTCAGCCATATTAGGTATCATTTCCTTTATTGTTCCATCATCATTATAAACAATATCATAAAATCTAGGTACATACACTCCTTGGATTTTACTTATGTCTTTTAAAAATTCTAATTTATTATCTCCTCCATTTTTCCATTCTCTATACATATTTAATATTTCAAATATTACCTCTTCAGCTTCACCTATGATAAAAAAGTCAAATATATCTGCCAATGGTTCCGGATTATAAACACAAGGACCCCCTCCTATAATAAAAGGGTCATCCTCCCCTCTATCCTTAGATAGTATAGGTATATTTCCTAAATTTAACATATTGACAATGTTAGTATAGCTCATTTCATACTGCAGCGTAAATCCAACAAAGTCAAAATTCTTAATCGGTTCTTTAGTTTCCAAAGAAAATAAAGGAATGTTATTTTCCCTCATAATATTTTCCATATCAATCCATGGAGCAAAAACTCTTTCACATCCAACATCTTTGATATTATTTAGTAAATTATACATAATATGTAAGCCTAAATGAGACATACCTATTTCATATATATCTGGAAAAGCAAAAGCAAACCTTATATTTACCTCATTTTTATCCTTTATTATGCTATTTATTTCCTTACCTATATATCTAGCTGGTTTCTCCACATTAAGTAATATTTTATCAAGCAAATCAGCATTTATCATAAAAACCACCTTTCATATTTCTCCTTAGTATTGTATTTCAAATATTATTTTACCACTTTTTATCGTTAAATAATAGTTCTTCTAATGTTATATCCATTCCAAATTTGGTTATTCCTCTTAAAATCTCATTTTCTGATAGTTCTTCAACTATTTCTCCCTTGTAATCAATAACAATTATTATATGATAGCAATCTGGTAAAAATTTATCTACAATCTCACTAATTTTAGCTGTCTGCAATCCAGCTAAAATACGAACTTTCATTATCCTCTTTTCTAGTATTTTTTTTCTACATAACATTAAATCTTTAGAGAAAATAATAGCTGCCATGCTCATTTCTTTTTTGGCAGCTAACAAAAGAAAAATTGAAAATGATAATAGTATAACTATATTAGATAAATCAGATACTTTAATAAAAGCATAAACAATCAAAAAAAAAGCTATGAAATATGTCATAAATGATAAGATACGAGTAGCATTCTTAAATCCTATACTTCCTGATAAAACAGCCCTTAATATTCTTCCACCATCAAGTGGGAATATAGGAAGTAAGTTAATAATAAACATAGTCATATTTAATTGAATAATAAACCTAGTAATATAATTATCAATTAAATAAGTTTTTATTAGTAAAAATAGTAGTAAAATTATCATATTGCTTAAAGGTCCTATTGCAGCAATAAAAATTTCATTTGCCCTATCACAACCTAACATAGTATCAAATTTAGCAATTCCTCCAAATGGGAAAATTTCTATTTCCCTTATATTAAATCCGCGTATTTTTGCTACTATTCCATGAGATAATTCATGTACCAAAACACAAATTAAAATAATTAATACCTCAGCAGTATATCCAATTAATGAAAATATAATTATTATAATAATTGCTATCAAATTTATTTTTATATTTATATTGCCCAGTTTAAACAAGTCCATGAAGACACGTCCTCAATCTAAATTCTAGATTTACTATATTGATTATCAAAAATAGTTAAAGGATCTATAGGTTTACCTTCTTTCCAAATTTCAAAATGAAATATATTTTGTCCATTACCTGACTTAATTAGTGTACCTATTTTTTCTCCTGTAGTAACAGTGTCTCCTTCCTTTAATAAAATTTCATCCATCATACAATATACAGCATTTACATCTTCATGATTTATTATTATGTATTTGTCATAAATTTTATTTACTCCAATTTCAATAACTTCTCCATTACCAATAGAATATACAGAATAGTCGGTAGCAATTATATCTATTCCTCGATGAAATAATGTAACTCCATTATTTTTCTTTTCTTCACCAAACTTCTGATATACCCTCCCTTCAATAGGAATTACATATTTATCATTTGCTCTTTCATCTTCAAAAAAAACTGACTTAACTTTTTCTGGCCAACTACTTAAGTTTTTTGCAAAATTTATAACCTCTTTACTAACATCTTTCATATCATAATTATAATTTATAGTATTGTTAATTATTTCTATGACCCTGTCTGTAGGTTTAGTATCAACTTTTTTTAAGAATATTACCACTATTACGATAATAATACTTATTAATATTTTCTTTAATAACTTACTCTGTCCATTTTTAGTTTTAGTATAACCATATGGTCTTTTACTCTTTATATTTCTATTAAAATTACCATAATAATTTTTTACTGACATTTTACCACCTACCCACCAATTTTAATATATAATTATTATTTGTTAATTAAATTTATTACAAAATTATATATTAATAATATGAAATTAGAGCATTAAGCACAAAAAAGCAAAAAAGATAGTGACTTAATGTCGCTACCCTTTTAATAAAATTCTTTTATTTAACTAGTTTTAATTCATAATTATTCTACATGTTACTCCTACATCTATCAATTCATATAACAATAATATAATTTTTAAAGTTTATTTCTAATATATATTAATTTCCTTTCATAACCATTCTCCAATCCATATCTCCTCTCTCCATAGCTTTAATCAAGATTTCTGCAGTGGCTATATTAGTAGCTATAGGAATACAATGCACATCACTTAACCTCATTAAAGCTAGAATATCTGGCTCATGAGGTTGAGCAGTTAATGGATCTCTTAAAAAAATTATTATGTCTATTTCATTTGAAGCTACCTTAGCACCAATTTGTTGATCTCCCCCTAATGGCCCTGATAAATATCTGTGAACATTTAGTCCAGTAGCTTGTTGTATTATTTTCCCAGTTGTCCCGGTTGCATAAATATTGTGTTTTTCCAATATGTTTTTATAAGCCAACGTAAAATTAACCATCTGCTCCTTTTTTTTGTCATGAGCTATTAAAGCTATATTCATATAATGCCTCCTATTCTATATTAGGATTGATATTTTTTAACTTATTTTGTTGCATTATCTTTCATTTTAACAATAGGTATATTTGCTATTAAAGCTGGGATTGGCATATTATCACTTTCTCTTCTTGTCCTCGTAAATTTAATATCTAACCCTTCCTCATCAATTACCATATAATCTGATATAACTCTAATTATATCTCCCTTAATCATCTCTAAAAAACGAGGAGAAACATTTGCTCTGTCATGAATAAGAACAAGTTTTAATCGTTCTTTAGCAACATTTTTGCTATTGTTATTTTTCCCAAATACTTTAAATAAATCCAACTTCACTCCTCCCTCTTTTATTTCCCAAATAATATTTTTCTAAGCTTTGATAATACTCCTTCATCTGCTTCTAAATCAAGTAATGGTACATCTTCTCCTAATATCCTTTTTGTAATATTTTTAAAAGCTTGACCTGACAAAGTTTTCTCATCAGCTATTACTGGTTCTCCCCTATTAGTTGATATTACTATGGCTTCATCATCTGGAACTATTCCTAACAAATCTATAGCAAGAATATCAATCATATCATCTATATTCATCATATCTCCTTTTTTTACCATTTCTTGTCTGATCCTGTTAATGATAAGTTTAGGATTATGCAAGCCTTTAGCTTCTAACAATCCTATTATTCTATCAGCATCTCTAACAGCAGAAATTTCAGGAGTAGTTACTACAATAGCTTTATCAGCTCCAGCTATTGCATTTTGAAAACCTTGTTCAATTCCGGCTGGACAATCAATTAATACATAATCAAAAGATTTTTTTAATTCTCCACATAGCTCATACATCTGTTGTGGTGTAACAGCAGTCTTATCTCTAGTTTGAGCTGCAGGCAAAAGATACAAGCCTTCAAACCTTTTATCTCTAATAAGTCCTTGCTTTAATCTACACACTTTTTCAACAACATCAACTATATCATAAACTATTCTATTTTCAAGGCCCATTACTACATCTAAGTTTCTCAATCCTATATCAGCATCAACAACTACTACCTTTTTATTCTCCATAGCAAGACCAGCACCAATATTCGCGGTAGTAGTAGTTTTGCCTACACCACCTTTACCAGAAGTTATAACTATTACATCTCCCATAAATTCAGCCTCCTATAATTTATTTTTTAAGAATGCTTCTACCACTACATCACCATTGACTATTCTGGCAATTTCTGGTTGATTTGATGGAATAGCTTCCCCATCCGGAGGTCTAGAAATTATGTCAGCTATTCTAAGTTGAGTAGGCTGTAAATTGAAAGCTGCAACTATAGCTTCCCTATTGCCATCATTGCCAGCATGAGCAATGCCCCTCAAGTTACCCATCACGATAATATTTCCCTTTGCAGATACAATAGCTCCTGGGTTAACATCTCCAAAAATTACAATATTTCCATCATACTTTATGACCTGCCCAGATCTTACAGTAGTTTTTAAAAATTTAGTTTTTCCTTCATGTATGCCTTCAAAATATCCCTCTTTATTAATTTTACTATCTTTGTCAGTATTTAAATTAACTATATCATTTGTTTCAACAGCTATATCATACTTATATTTTATTATACCTGATAATTCTTTTTTTTCATCAGCAGTTAATTTTTTACCTCTAAAGTTTACTACTTTACCTCCTTTAAAAAAAGCTCCTGACTGCTGAAGTTTAAGTTCAAGTTCATTTTTTATTTGTTGAAAGCTTCCTTCTTTGATATATATATATATACCTTCTTTGTTTCCTTTAAATGCTACTAAATTTTGTGCCATAATTTAACCTCCATTACATCTGCAACAATATTACCATTAGTTTAATATTCTATATTATTAAAATAAATCCTTCTTAATTTATCTAAAAAAATAACTGGCAAAGCAGAAATACACCTACCTTAAAAGCAGAAATACACCTACCTTACCAGTTTATTTTCATACAAAAACTCATTTTTTGTCAAGTTATTTAATCCTAAATATTCTGCAATAATATCTCTGGCAACAGGACCAGCATATCCTCCATTTCCTCCTTGAAAAATTACGACTGAAACTGCTATTTGAGGATCATCATATGGAGCAAAAGCTACAAACCAAGCATATTCATCATAAGTTTCACCAGTAACTGGGTTTATGCCACTTCTCTGTGCGGTTCCTGTTTTAGCTCCAACTTTGACAGGTAAATTTTTGAATATACTTTTTGCGCTTCCTTCTGTAGTAACAAGTAACATACCTTTTTTAATTATTTCAAGATTTTCGTAATTATTTAAATTTATTCTTTCAGAATATCGTTCAGGCTCATAGGTAATCTCACTATTATCATATTTTTTAATTTCTTTTACTACACTAGTTTTATGCCTGTATCCCCCATTAGCCAGAGTAGCCACATAGTTTGCCATTTGTATAGGAGTATACGAATTTTCACCTTGCCCTATAGAAATGTTTAAAGTGTCAGCTGCATTCCATCCAGCTTGATTTAAATAGGTATACTTAATTTTATCTGCAAGGTTTTCTCTTTCTCCTTCTAATATTTTTTCTCCATCTACACCCATTTCTTTTAATCTTCTTATAACTTCGTTACGAGACAAAGGAGTTTTTAGCTCTGTCCAACTAGAAATTTCCGATATTATTTTTTCTAATTCCTCATCATCTAATTTCTTTCCGTCCATAATGTATTTTTCAATATTAGTTCTTAAAAATCTCTCTAAACTCCATTTCATACTACTTACCTTTTTATTAGGGCTGGGAACAATTCCTGAAGATTCAGCAGGAATATCAATTTCAATACCTGTTTTTTTATTCAATCCAAATTGTTCACATAATCTTATTATATCTTCAATATCAACTTGAACTCCTAAATCTTCCCCAGTTCTTGGATTTTCACCTAAAGTTAAAGAATAAAAATAGTAATTACATGAGTCTCTTATGGCTTCATATAGATTTTCATATCCATGAGTTCTTCCATAACTATTCCATATCCAACAGCCAAATCTCCTATTGCCAATTTCAACATATCCCATGTCTCTAATTTTTTTATCTGGACTAAATCCATTTTCCAAAGCAGCCAATCCAGTTATCATCTTAAATGTAGAACCGGGTTGGATAGCAGTCTGTAAAGCAATATTATATAATGGCTTAGGAGCCAAAGGGTCTTCTTCATTTTCTGGTAATAAACTCTCCCAATCACTAGCTGAAATTCCTGTAACAAATAAATTGGGATCAAAAGCAGGATAATTAGCTAAAGCTAAAATTTCACCAGTTTTAACATCTATTGCTACTGCAGCACCTGAAGTAGCATTTTTATATGGTTGTCCTTTACTCTTATTAATACCATATTTATAATTACCCCACTTACTCTTATACTCTCCACCTATTTGTATTTGCTCCAATGCCTGCTTAAGAGATTCTTCAGCAGTTTTTTGCAGTTTAGCATCTATTGTCAAAAACAAATTATCTCCAGGTGTATATTTTCCCTCATCAATTACATTTATGGTATTATCAAAAGCATCTACCTCAACTCGTCTAAATCCATCTTTCCCATTTAAGTACGTTTCAAATTTTTCTTCTACACCCATCTTACCTATAATATCATTTGGAGAATAGCCAAG
This sequence comes from Brassicibacter thermophilus, assembly GCF_055378355.1. Lineage (NCBI taxonomy): Bacteria > Bacillati > Bacillota > Tissierellia > Tissierellales > Thermohalobacteraceae > Brassicibacter > Brassicibacter thermophilus. Next base: position 2,081,308 of record NZ_AP042446.1, read on the forward strand.
TTCATTTATATATTTATTAATTTCAAATGGTTGAGAAATTTTACCTAAATAACCCAATATATGGGCTGCAGTTTTTCCCATTGGATAATATCTTACTGGTTCGGTAGAAATGTTAATTCCTGGCAAATTTAATTTGTTTTCCTCTATTTTAGCCACTGTTATATTGCTAATATCATAAGCAATATTTATTGGTTGATAAGAACCATAAACTCTACTATCTATTTGATCCAAAATAACAAGCATACTTCTTAAATAATAATCACTTATTTCATAATCAATCTTATATCTATTTTTCAAAAACTGAAGTGCTTCTTTAGCTGTACTATTTAAAGGAATATTATACCTTTTCATCCAATTATTTTTATTGTTTATAGGTACATACTCCCAATTTGTTATTGATATTTTAGGATTTATATTCTTACCTAAAATTAATTCCTGACTAGTTACTTTTATTTTATCATCGACTATTACATCTTTAATAAAACCTGTTTTAATTCCTAAATAGATTAACGCATCTAATGGGTCTATTTCATCTTCTTGACTTTCTTCAGACAAAAATCTTGCTTTGTCTTTTTCACTTTTAAATCGATATTCTACAGTATTAGAGTTAGTATCTATTTCAATATCAATTGGAGAATATATATTATTCTCTTCCAATTTATCTAACAATATCTTACCGGGTACAATTGTTTCAATTACTTTACCATCATCATCTTTTTTGACAATGACTTTACTTAATAAGTCATTTATAGAAGTGTGTAAAACAATATTCACAAAATCCTCTTTTGCAGTAGTTGTCATAGTTACTTCACTAAAATTCTTCATAAGTGACCTTTTGATATTTCTATATTCTTGATCAAAACTAAAAGAATACTGATCTAACGCAATATCTGAAGCTAAATTATTATCATTAAGAATTTCAAAACATAATTTTCTAACAACTGGATTATCTAATATTTTTCTTAGTATGTTCCTATCATTTCCAACAAGTCTCAAAAGAGCATCTTTTGCAGTCATATCCAAAGGTATATTATTATTTTTTTTCCACTCTTTTATGTCAACATCTTCTGTAAAATAAAAAGCTAAGAAATTATCTTCACCTAACTTGACCTCTATAGGCACACTCATTTTTTCAGCTCTTAAAATATCAATAGCTCTCTTAGCAACTATAAAATTTACTTCCTTATCATTTACATTTTCATTAGAATGACTCAATATTAAATTATCTATTAAATCATTTTCTAATATCAAGTCTATTACCTTTTCTTGAGGTTTTTTTGTATCATTAAAATATTGGCTTTCATCTTTATATATAAACTCATTAATATTAATTGGAAACTCATCTATATATTCTACGCTATCTTCGTTTAAAATACTAACTAAATCTAAAATAACTTTGTTACGTTCAGTAGAATCTTTTATATTTAATTCATCTTTTAATATTTGAACTGTAAAACTTAGTTTATTACCCGCTAAAAGTCTCCCATATCTATCTCTTATCTCTCCTCTAGGAGCAGTAATTGTTAACTTTCTAATTCTTTGATTATCTGCTTTATTTCTATACATATCCCCTTCAACTATTGTTAAAGTTGCTAATTTAAAAGATAAAATCAAACAAATAACGAATGTCAATATAAGCAAAATATTATATCTATCCTTAAGTCTATCTATTAGTTTCAATATTTATCACCTACTTCCTCTTAAAGCTAATAGAAGGTTTCTTATGTATCTTAGCTATCAATTTAAAAATAGGGATAACAACAATACAATTGTATACAAGCTCTAACCATACAACTCTTTGCATAATATATGCAAGACTAACATTAACTCCCATAAAAAACATGAAAAAGTAATAAATTAAATGATAAAAAAGAGTTGCTATTCCAGTAAATATTATAGGAATCATAATATTGTCTTTAAATAATTTTTCTTCCGACAAACCCATAAAATATCCAACTAAAAAATATAAAAGAGCATTGACTCCTATGGCTCTTTCAAAAAAGATATCTTGCAAAATTCCCATAACTAAACCTAATAAAGGTCCTGTTTTTTTGCCTTTTTGCAAAGCAAAACAAACAGTTAAAACAAGAGATGTATTAGGAACAATCCCCACTATTCCAATATATTGAAATATTGTTGTCTGTAAAAGAAAATTTATCAAAATAATCAAACTTATTATTAAGTATTGCAAAGTCATTACTCCCTTGCTTCTTTATTCTCAATTACTACAAAAACATTATCTATTTTTTTAAAATCTATAGCCGGTTCAATCTCAATTTTTTTCATTAAATCCTCGCTTGTTTTCGTAACCTCATTAATTTCACCAATATATATTCCTTTGGAAAAAACGCCTCCCAGACCTGATGTCACAAGCTTGTCTCCTTTTACTACATCAGCCTTAGAATCAAATAGATAACCGCTAAGTTTACCATTCACGCTCCCAGAAAGCACTCCTCCATCTTGAGTTCTTATTACTTTGAAACTGACATTACTGCCTTCATCAATAATAGATATCACTTTTGCCCAAGTATCTCCTACTTCTACAACTCTACCTATTAGTCCTTCTTCAATAATTTCTCCTTCAACATTAATTCCTTGAATTATCGTGTCACCATTTTTTATACCATCCTTTAATCCTTTATTAATAATAAATCTATCAAACCAGTTGCCGGGATTTTTCCCGATAATTTCAGCTTTTACAAGGTTAAATTTAGAATTATTCTCTAAAATCCATTCATTTCTTAAGTATTCTGTTCTTGATATAATATCCTCATAATACATATTTTCTCTTTTAAGTTTAGTAATTTCTTTTTTTAAGTTCATATTTTCTTCTTTTAATTTTGAAATACTTGCAATCGAATTAAATGTACCTGATATATATTCTCCAGCATTGTAAAATACCCTTTGTATAGGAGTAATAATTTTGCCCAAAATATTTTCTGCAAAAGTTATCCTGCCTCTTCCTCCAGCAGTCACGCTTATAATTATAATAAGAATGACAGTAACTATAGTTACTATCATTCTATCTCCAAATTTTTTAAAATCAGACATAAATCATCACCACTTGTTTAGCCTATTCTTTTAACACTAGCTTTTTTTAATAAATCTATACTCTCTAAAGCCTTACCAGTACCTAAAGCAACACAATCTAAAGGACTTTCAGCTATATTCACAGGCATTCCTGTTTCTCTTCTAACTACTCTATCTATACCATCTAATAATGCTCCTCCACCTGTAAGCATTATACCTTGTTCCATTATATCCGAAGCTAACTCAGGTGGAGTTTTTTCAAGAGTATATTTTATAGCATCAATAATATTGGAAATAGGCTCTTCCATAGCACTATTAATCTCCGAAGATGTAACCTCAATAGTTTTAGGTAATCCGGATATTAAATCTCTACCTCTAACTTGTATTTTTTTATCTTTAGACTTTGCATCAGCAGACCCAATTTTAATCTTAACATATTCGGCAGTTCTCTCTCCTATCATAAGATTATACTCTTTTTTAATATAATAAACTATTGACTGGTCTAATTCATCTCCACCTATTCTAATAGACCTACTAGTAACTATTCCTCCTAACGAAATTATTGCTACTTCAGTAGTCCCTCCTCCAATATCAACAACCATACTCCCTGTTGGCTCTTGAACAGGTAATCCTGCTCCTATTGCAGCAGCCATTGGTTCTTCAATCAAATAAGCATCTCTAGCCCCAGCATGTTCAGAAGCTTCTTCTACTGCTCTCCTTTCCACTTCAGTAACTCCTGAAGGTATGCACACTACAACCCTAGGTTGCACAAGAGAATGCCTTGTATTTGCTTTTTTTATAAAAAATTTTAACATAGTTTGCGTAACATCAAAATCTGCAATAACTCCATCCTTTAAAGGTCTTACGGCGATTATATGGCCTGGAGTTCGCCCAATCATCTTTTTTGCTTCTTCTCCTACAGCTAGAACTTCTTTTGTATGAGCTTGAATTGCTACAACAGAAGGTTCTCTAATAGTTATTCCTTTACCTTTAACGAAAACTAATGTGTTTGCTGTTCCTAAATCAATTCCTAAATCTTTAGTAAAAAAACTTAATAATCCCATCTTCTTTAGCTCCTCCTAACTTCATCTCATTTCCATAGATGTTTATATTATATTTTTTTCTTTTAAACTAACATATGTCTTATTGCCAATAATTATATGATCAAGTATACTAATCCCAAGTATTTTGCCACTTTCAAGTAATCTTTTTGTTATAGATATGTCTTCACTACTAGGTGTAGGATCACCACTTGGGTGATTATGAACTAATATCATAGATGCACTACTCCGTCTTATTGCTATTTTAAATACTTCTCTTGGATGAACAATAGAAGAATTCAAATTTCCTATTGATACATTCTCTATAGAAATTATCTGATTTTTGGTATCGAGTAACACAACTTTAAAATGTTCTCTCTTTAAATATCTCATTTCTTCCATTAATACGTTAACTACATCTAAAGGAGAAGTAATTTTTATTTTTTCCATATTACATGCTATAGATATTCTCTTACCTAATTCTATAGCAGCCAATATTTGGGCAGCTTTACATTTTCCTATTCCTCTAATAGATGTTAATTCTTCAAAAGAAATATCCGCTAAAAGGGCAAGACCTCTTTTATCCATAGCAAGCAACCTCTGAGATATTTCTATAGCAGTTTCTTCTTTACTACCTGTCCTTATTATTATAGCCAATAATTCTGGATTAGATAATGCTTTTGAACCATATCTATAAAGTTTTTCCCTTGGCCTCTCTTCCTCAGGTAAATCCTTAATTGTATAGTTTAAATCGCTATTCATGATATCCTCCTAAATTATAAAAGACAAATATCAAAATATTTTTCTAACATACAATCAAGTTTTGACATAGGAAGTCCTACAACATTGGAATAAGAACCAATGATATATTCCACAAAAATTTCACCATATCCTTGTATACCATAGCTTCCTGCCTTATCCATAGGTTCTCCAGTTTTTATATACTCTCTTATTTCATCTTCAGTAATATCTCTAAATTTTACAATAGTTTTTTCATAATCAACAAATTTCATATTAGTTCCAGATTTCACCAATGATATGCCTGTAATAACTTCATGCTTTTTTCCACTTAAAAACTTTAACATTTTAAACGCATCTTCTTCAGATTTTGGTTTTCCTAAAATTTTGTCCTTATATACAATAGTATCAGCACCTATAATAACACTTTGACATTTAACTCGTTTTGACACATCAAGTGCCTTTTCATATGACAAAGCCATTGCTAAGCAAGCTGGCTCTTCTTTTCCAGATATTTTTTCTTTAATATTACTCGGAAATATCTTAATATTGATATTATATTTAGATAATAACTCTCTTCTTCTAGGTGAAGAAGAAGCCAATATTATTTCTGTCATTAATATCACTCACCTAAATTTTTTTAATATTGCATTATACCATTAATTATAAATATTAACCTCATTTTGTCAATAAATTAAATTTTTAACTAAGATAATTATTCCCGAAAAAATACACAATATTACACATATTAAGTTTAACATTAAAGAAAATCATTTACAAGTTACTTTTTCTGCTATTAATACTTTAACTTAGAAGGTTTATTTGGTTGAGGAAATTGCATAATTTCTTAAATACCAAAATAAGAAAAACTCTTTTTTCAACAAATATCTTAAAATTAAAATACGAAAAGGGTTATAGCTTTAAAATGCTATAACCCTTTTGCAGCATTCTCCCCTAGTGTAACATCAATATTATGTTCCTTTCCATCATCAAAAAGTTTAATTTGTTTTTCTTTTATTATTTTTCCGTCCACTAATATATGTTTTACTTTTCTATTCACCTCATAAGGATTCTTTACTATTATATTATAAACTGTATTTTTATATCTATATCGTATTGAATATCCCTTCCAATTTCTAGGTATGCAAGGATTTATAATTAACCTATTGCCTTCTTTTCTAAATCCTAAAATACTTTCAATACCCACTTTATACATCCACCCTGCTGCACCAGTATACCAAGTCCATCCTCCCCTACCTCTATGAGGTTCAATATCATAAACATCTGCAGCCATCACATAAGGTTCAACCTTGTAAATATTGCATTCCTGTTTGGTTCTAGTGTGATTAATAGGATTTAATAAACGATATAGTTTGTAAGCTTTATCACCATCGCCCATCATAGCAAAAGCATTTACTACCCATGCAGCTGCATGAGTATATTGCCCACCATTTTCTCTCACTCCTGGAACATAGCTTTTAATATATCCTGGTTCCATATTGCTTTTATTAAACGGAGGAGTAAGCAATAAAATAATCCCTTCTTCTTCTCTAATTAAATAATTTTCAACTGAACTCATTGCAATTTTTTTTCTATCTTCTTTCGCCATTTTAGATATTACTGCCCATGACTGAGAAATAGAATCAATAATGCATTCACTATTTTGAGCTGAACCTAAAGGGGTTCCGTCATCAAAATAAGCTCTTCTATACCACTGCCCATCCCAAGCTGTTTTTTCAATAGCATTTGCTACTTCTTTTGAAACCTTTTCAAATTTTGCCTGTCTATAGTGGTCTTTCTTCATTTTACATATACGAGAAAATTTATTTAATATGTCACATAAAAACCATCCAAGCCAAATACTTTCCCCTTTACCATTTGATCCAACCTTATTCATACCGTCATTCCAATCTCCTCCTCCTATTAAAGGAATACCATGTACTCCAAATGATAAACTTCTCTCTATTGCTCTTATACAGTGGATATAAACAGTTGTTTTTTCTTTAGAAATACTAGTAATTTCATATCTTTCCATCTCATTTTCTCCCAATTGGTCGCTTTCAATATAACTTACTACTTCGTCTAATATACTGTAATCTTCAGTAACAGTTATATATTCAGCTACTACATAAGGTAACCACAATAAATCATCTGAAAATTTTGTTCTAATCCCTTTATCAATTTCATCCTTAGTCCCTCCAGGATGCCACCAATGTTGTACATCGCCTTCAACATACTGATGCCTACAATGCAATAATATTTGGTTTCTTGTTTGTTCAGGTAATAAATATATCATATTCATTACATCTTGAAGCTGATCCCTAAAACCATAGGCTCCTCCTGACTGATAAAATGCAGACCTTCCCCATATTCTACAGGATATTGTTTGATAAACAAGCCATGAATTAATTAAAATATTCATAGAATTATCTGGAGTTTTTATTTGTAATGTTTCCAATATATTTTCCCAATATTCTTTTACTCTAATTAAAGCTATCTTTACATTAGTTACATCTTTATATTTTTCTATCAAAGATCTACATGAATCTATTGCCTTTTCCTGTCCAAGAGAAAAGATTACTTCTTTCTCCTCATTTACTCCAATTTCCAAGGTAACCTGCAAAGCAACACAAGGGTCAAAACCACAACCAACAGTTCCAGAAAGTCCTTCTCTTTTAAGACCTTCAGGTTCTCTCAAACTACCAAGTTGACCTAAAAATTCTACTCTATCACAGGTAAAGTTTCTTCCAATTTCAGACGTATCAACAAAAGTTAATCTATTAGGGAAGTCCGTATTATATGGATTTCTTACTAGAATTGCACCAGTTTTATCATCTAATTCTGTTTTTATAAAAAACTGATTTTTATTTTCATCTACGCCCAATACAGGTCTTATATAATAAGTGAAAGACAATTTTCTTTTAATACTTGAAATATTTTTAATCTTAAGAACATTAAGTTTAATTGGTTCATCAACAGGTACAAATACAGTTAAACTTTGTTGAATACCATGACTATTATGAGATATTGTTGAGTATCCTATCCCGTGAGTAATTATATAACTTTCCTTCTCTCTTATAGGTAAAGGTGTCACTGTCCAAATCTCACCTGTTTCCTCATCTTTAGTATAAATAATCTCACCGGGCATATCAGATATTGGGTCATTTGACCACGGAGTAATCTTATTTTCTCTACTATTTTCAGACCAAGTAAATCCTCCACCACTTTCCGTTACTACAAATCCAAAATTATTATTTGAAATAACATTTATCCAAGGTCTAGGGGTATTTATATCTTTAGTAAGCTTAATAATATACTCTTTTCCATCATTAGCAAAACCACCATAGTCGTTAAAATGCATTAACTCTAAAGTTTCATCTTTGTTTACATACTTAATTTTCTTACCAATATAATTTTTAAACGGCATGTAAGTTTGACTGTTACTTTTATAATTGATTTGTGAAGCTATAGGTTTTTTCCCACATTTTAAAATAATTCTAGCACTCGCATAAAGTAATATTCTATCTTCTTCAGGTATTTCACTTGCTTTTCTTATAAATATTCCTCCTGGAGAATCTAATCTTCCTTTGCTATTGCTACTGTTTACAATGTCTTTTATACTCTGATATAAAGATTGTAAATAATCACCTCTATCTTCATTTAATATTACTAAATCTACTTTGAGTCCTTTTATTGCCCAATATTCATGTGCTTTTAACACTTGTTTGATACTTCCTATACCATTCTCTTCCTTTATAGAAACTAATACTATAGGGTTATCTCCTGATATTCCATAAGCCCACAATCCAGATTGTCCTTTACAATTATTTTTTAAATATTTATCATATTTTCTTCTAATTGGAGTAAGAAATAGTAAGTGAGGAATCATATTTTGGTAAAGTTTTATTTCTGATCCTTTTAAGTTTAAATAACTTGCCTCAACAAAACTTCTGTTATAAGATAATTCAAAGGCACGTTCAACCATATTCATATCTTTATACTTTTGAGCAATTGATAAGCTTTCTTTTTTATCTTCACCAATGCCAGTTATAAAAATAACCTCTGAAGTATCTCTAGGCTTAATAATGATTTTCACCCTTAAACTCATAACTGGGTCTAATACAACACCTTCCGTTTTAGTCAAAGGCCTATTTAATGCCTTGGGATTAGATACATCCCTGCCTCTTCCAATAAATTTTTCTCTGCTTGTTTCATACTCAACGCTTCCTACCATATTACCATTAGTTACAACAGAATGAACTGCCCAAATATATTCTTCATCCTCACCTCTAGGTCTTCGATGTGCTAAAATGCTATCATATTTAGGTATATACTCTGTGCGCACAAATAAATTGCTAAATGCCGGGTGAGCTAAATCACTTTCTAATCTTGTCATAGTTAATTCCATATAACTTGTTACTTCAATCATAGCTACTTCATCACCATGATTTGATATTCTAACTTTTCTAATCTCTGCATTTTCTTCTGAACTAACAATAACTTCTGTTTGAGTTTCTATATCTCCATCTTTTCTTGAAAACTTAGCTTTATCATTTGTAAAAGACACATCATATTTTTCAGGCAAAATATTTAATGGCTCAAATGTAGAACACCATACTTTGTTTTCTTTCAAATCTCTTAAAAAAATATAGTTACCGTATTTGCCTAGTAAGTTATCTCGTCTCCACCTATTAACTAATATATCCCCTTTTTTGCTAAAACCACCACCTCTATTAGTTATCATAAGTGAATATCTTCCAGAAGATATCATTTGACATTCAATATCTTTTATATCTTCTAGTCCATATACTCTTTCTATCATAACATTTTCTTTAGCAGTTTCTTGAGTTTGGTTCAAATAATAATTTTTGCTAGATACAACGATATTATTAGGCATCCTTTCTTTAAGCAATATTTCACCCATGTTTACATGAGGAAATGAATGAAATCTTTTTTGCATTATATTATCATTTAAAATATTATTTATTGACACTAGACTCATACCCTGATGATGAGTCATATAGCTTCTAATTATTTCATAATTACTTCCATAGGGAAGTCGTTTTTTTGTAAAATCTATTGCTTCATAAAATCCATATATCCCTTCCATTTTTTTATCAATAAACTCTCTTATGTTTTTCATAGCATCATCATAGTCAAAGTTAAGAGCTAAAAATGTAGAATAAGGAGACACAACTATATCATCTGACAAACCTCTCTTTAGACCTAACTTAGGTATGCCAAATGCCTTATACTGATAATTTAACTGCATATCAAAAGAAAAATATCCAGACTCTGAAATCCCCCAAGGTATGCTTTGGTTTTGTCCATACCTTTTTTGTGCTCTAATAGCAGTTCTATAAGTTTCATCTAAAAGAGTATAGTCATAACTCTTAAGTATTAGATTAGGCATTAAGTATTCAAACATAGTACCAGTCCATGATACTAAGCCTCTATATTTATCAATTTCAGTTAATGACCTTCCTAACTTAAACCAATGACTTTTAGGAATCTCACCTTTAATAATTCCTATATAGCTCACTATTCTCGCTTCTGAAGCTAATAAGTCATAATATGAATCTATAAGCTTCTTTTCTCTTACATTATATCCTATAGAAATTAAATTTACTTTGGAGTCATAAAGTTTATCAAAACGCGTCTCATTAACTATCTTTTCTAATCTTTTATAGATGTTATCAATATTTTTTATTACCTCGTCTGCATTGTCTTTTTTTTCTTTAATATGTTTTCTTAAATTTTCTATATTCAAAGTATTTTTTTCATCAATATTCTCATACCTTAAATTATCTTCCAATTGTTTTACTAAATTATCATAAATATCTCTTAAATCCAACAAAGAAGTATTTTTGTCAATAGAATGTAAACTTTCTTTAACAATATTACTAATTTGTTTTAATTTTACATTTTTATCATAATCAATTACTTCCTTATTCGGTAACAGAAAATCCAACTCTTTTTTTATCATCCTTAATATTCTATAGCAGTTATTTTCATTAATGGATTCATCAGAAATCATTTTTATAGTATCATCTATCCACTTTTTTAATTCCCACAAACTGCTATTATAGCTGATTTTTAAAGATTGGTCACTAAATCCGCTACTATCTGAAAACTCTTTATATGTTTCATTTATCTCTTGCACAAAAATGGAATCTATTAAAGGTTTATTTAGATATTCTCTTATCCCTTGCATAACAGTCATCATGTATCCTATAAGATTGCCACTATCGACAGAGGAAATGAAAAAAGGCATTAATGGTTTAAGATTTTTTGTATTATACCAATTATAAAAATGTCCTTCCCACTTTTCCATTTTTTCTAATGTAGCTATAGTTTTATCTATTCTATTTACCATCTCAGTGGTAGTAATATACCCCAAATCCCTTGCACTTAAAATAGATATTAATAAAAATCCTATATTAGTTGGTGAAGTTCTATATGCTACTCCATTATATGGATTCAATTGATAATTGTCAGGGGGGAGGTAGTTATTGTCTTTATCGGCGAAATCCTCAAAATATCTCCATGTCTTTCTTGCTATCCTTCTCAATAGACGTAAATCTTGATTGGAAATGTCTAGTTTATTTTTAGTTTGTTCAACACTGACCTTATAAGCAATAAATGGTGATATCATCCATATAACTCCTATGGATATACTGTATATAGGATATATTTTTCCTTTGAAGAAAGATAAAATTATCATTAACAATGAAAATACTATTGATACTTTCATCCTCTTAACATAGCTTAGATAATCGTTCTTTAAATTTTTTTCTGCGTCTGCTGCAGTTGTCCATTCTAGTAAGTTCTTTCTAGATATTAAAAGTCTATATAACGTCCTAAAAATAGCATCGATCATCATATAACTTTGATAAGGTAAAAATACAAACAACAAAACTCCTTGAAGTAATATTCTTTCAACACTAGAATATACTTTTAAATTTGTTCTATATCTTTTTCCTATATGCTTTCTTCCAAAAAGATATTCTATACTTCTTAAAACAACAGGAAAATCCAATACTAGAAAAACCAAGCCTAGCCAAACTATAAAATTACCCGGAAAAATAGTTAACCCTAGTGCGAATACTAATAATAGTGAAGGTAACAAAAGACTTCTTCTTAAATTGTCTAGTATTTTCCATTTTGAAAGAGAAGATATAGGATTTATTTCTTTTTTACATTTCCTATTCAATACATATTTCTTAAGCCAAGGTATAAGTTGCCAATCTCCTCTTGTCCATCTATGTAATCGCATAACAAAGGAACTATATTTCCATGGATATCCATCTATTAATTCAATGTCAGTTACTAGCCCAGTTCTTACATAACTTCCTTCTAACAAATCATGACTCAAGACTGAATTCTCAGGTATTGCATCTGACAAGGATCTCTCAAATATATCAATATCATATATACCTTTACCAGTAAAAATACCTTCTCCAAATACATCTTGATAAACATCAGAAACAGCTGTTGTATAAATGTCTATTCCGCACTCTCCAGCAAATATTTTTGAAAACACTGATTTGCTAAAACTCTCAATATCTACAGCAATTCTAGGTTGAATTAATCCATAACCCTCTATAACTATCTTTTTATCTTCATCAAAAACAGCTTTGTTTATTGGATGAGAAATAGTCCCTATGAGTTTTTTAGCCGCTCCCATAGGAAGGAAAGTATCAGCATCAAGGGTTATTACATATCTAATTTTATTTATTATATTACTAACATTTTCTGAAATTATAGAAAATGATGTTTTTTCAGAACCAAGTAATAACTTATTGAGTTCTACTATTGCTCCCCTCTTTCTTTCCCAGCCCATCCATTTATTCTGTGTTTTATTATATTTTCTATGTCTTATAAATAAGTGAAAGACATCCGTATGATATTTTTTGTTTAATCTGTCAATTTCACTTACTACCCTATTAATAATTCTTTCGTCATCATCTGAATTTGAGGAAAAAGAATCTTTAAAATCTCCAACTATGCCATAATATATATTTTCCTCTTTATTTCCTAGGTAATATATTTCTAACTTTTTAATTAATTCAATTACCTGTTTTTCATTAGAAAGTAAAGTCGTTATTACCACTAATGTTGACATTTCTTCAGGTATTTTATTACTAAATTTAAGCCTAGGAAGAAACGCAGGAGAAACTTTACGGATAAAACACCAATTAATTAAAGAAATACTAATATCACTCATAGGTATTAAGGCAGTAATAAAAACAACTATACTAATAAAAATATTAAGTGATTTTTTATAAGAATAAAATGCAAATACTAAAGACAATAAAGCTGTAAGCAGAAAAATAGGCAGTAAATAGGAAGAAAGATTATATCCTACTTTTGTTATTTTTCTCTTTATTGGTAAACTATTTAATAATTCTAGTTTCCCTTTTCCTACTATATAATATCCTACGTGACATTTTCTATCTTCAAATCCATTATCATAACAAGCTCTGGATAACTCTATAGCCTTATTTGCAACATAAGTTTCATGTACATGAAACTTATGTGCATACCCGTTTACAATTCTTCTATAATATTCTCTAGACTTATAATCCATTTTCGAATAAATATTACTGGGATCTTTCCTCAATATTTTTTCTGTTATACTCAAAGATTCAAATAAGTCATTCCAATCAATTGTGGCTATCTTTTTTAAACTCATAATAGCATTACCTATAGCTATCCTTCTATTTAACTGTTCTTGATGTTCCTGCTCAACAATCTTATCTACATTTGTACCGTATATAGTTAAAATTTCGTCTAATACATTTATTTTTGTATTTTCACTCTTCTTTAATTTTTTTATTAATTGGCTTGCATATATTTTCATATTTTTATCTAAACTACCTACACCTTTTTGAATTGCATTTAATAAGTCTTCAATTCCTTCATTAAGGTCTAATTTTTCTATTTTTTCTAATGCTAAAATGTTATTAAGTATTTTTTCACTCACTACTCTTATGTATTCAATTAAAGCTATCCTTAACATAATCGATAGATACCATATCTCATTCGTAGAAAGAATAGTTTGAGTCTGATAAGCATCAATAAAATTAGTAAAATGTTCTTCATCTAAATTACCATCAGTATGAGATACTAATTCTAGTGCAATAGCATATGCTCTCGGATACCCCTTTAATTTACCATTACTTAATATTTGCAATTTTGAATATCTATCTCTTTTAAGATCTTGTCTTATGCTTCTATATTGAATTTCTACAAGAAAAAAATTATCTAATAACCAATCAATAGCAGGTTCATAGCTCCAATCTTCTTTTCTTTTTTTATTAAGTATTTTATAAGTATTTTCAATACACTTAAAATTGTTATCTAGTCTATATATAAGGGTCCTGCTAAATTTAGCCTCTTTAGAAACAGAATGGTTTCTTGCTATATCTACTGCATGCTTTTGAAGGGCTTCTATATCTAACAAAATATCTTTTAATGTTATAATCTCTCTATTCTTCAACTCTATATTTTTCATAATAACTAAAATAATTGAAAATATTATTGTAACTATAAGAAACTCCTTCATAAACTATCCAATCCTTCCTTCTTAGTTTTTTTAATATATAAAAATCCAGCCTTAACACTTAAGTTACCACATCTGAAGTGTATAAATAATAATTTTACTTTTAGACTTTTTTACATATTATTAATTTATCTAAAAAATCAAAGACATTATTGTCCTTGATTTTTTAACATTTTGTTTATTTTATCTATAAAAAAGGTTGAAAGTTCATTAGCATATTCCTCCGTAAAACCCTCTGTATATAAATTAAACGTTGGCTTTTCATGATCTGGTAGTATCAAAGTCCAACCCTTTTTATCATATATCTTCAAACCCTCAAACATTTCAATGGTTCTATCCGGATATTCTTGAATTATTTCTCTTATAATTCTCCCTTTATCTTTCCAGTCACAATTCACTTTATTTCGTATAAAATAAAATTCAGGAATTTGGTCTAAGAGTTCACTAAGCTTCAATTCTTTTTCAATCAAAAACTTTAACAAAATGCCAATACTCCATATACCATCAAAATTTAATATGTACTGAAATAAATAATCCTCTTCATTTCCGCCCTTAAGCATCTTGGTCAAAACATCTGCAGGACTAATTTTTGTTCTTAATACATTTGCATCAAAATCCTCAGCAATTTTTTCTATAACATTTGGTAGATTATATGGCGCAATAATATTTTTAACATTACCTCTTTTTAAAATTGCTAATGTTTTTAATGCAAAATATTTTTCATTTTCAATTAATCGACCTTTTTCATCTACTAAAGAAATTCTTTCTCCATCTTCCGATATATACACACCTATATCACATTTGTTTTTAACAGTTTCTCTTACAATATAATTTAAATATTTCTTCTCGCTATTAAAACGACAATCATAAACTTGAGTCAAAACTGAACATCCAATAGATTTCAAAAAATCAGCTGCAGTATTTAATATACTATTATTTTTTGAACCAATAATAACTATAGGATTATTTATCTTTATATCATCCATTTCTCCAATTAATTCTATACCTTTTTTTATATAAATCGTAGAAAAATTATTCACTTTTATTAAATCTTTGATTTTCTTGCTATTACACCTACTAAAATCTTCTGTACTAAAAATGTTTTCTATTTTTCTTTCTATATTTCTTGATATATTTGCTCCATATCTATCCATTAATTCAATATGAATCTTATTTTCATCCTTTAAATCAGCTCTTACATGAATTCCGCCGTCACTTTCAAAATTCCTTATTGCAAATCTACACATTGGAATAGAAGATTTATTTATATCTACAACAGAAACACCTGTAGACAATAATCCTGATACAACTGAATTTTTCACAAGGATACTTGCATTGTTTTCGTCACATCCTACCACGAAACAGTTATTATTCCCTATAGTTGATGCAAAAGCTGTACCTAGTTTAGATGAAAATTCAGGTGTTATATCTATATTTACATTTCCTGAAATTCCCCTAAATCCAAACAAAGTTTTTGATTTTTTTGTGCCCCACACTAAGTTATCGTTAACTACAGCATTTTGCTCTATCTTCTTCTCTGGCCATATCTTAATATTTGGACTTATGGTAGCATTAGCAGATACTACACTTCCCTTTCCTATGACTGAGCTTTCAAATATACTAGCTCCATTATCAATATGGACATTATTACATACAACAGCTCCACTGCATTGAACCATCTTTCCAATATGGGAATTTTTCCAAATTATACTTTTCTTAATAATACTTTTTTCATCAATGAAACAATTATCTCCTATTATTGTTTCTTTATCAATTATTGCTGATCTCTTTATAGTGCAATTTTTCCCAATTAAAAGCGGTGAATTCAACTGAACATCATTACTTATCTCAGTTCCTTGTCCTATCCATACTCCTTCTTTAATCTCTTTATAATCAATATTTACATCTATTTTCTTATTTAATATATCCCATTGAGTTTTTAAGTAAGAACTTAAATCACCTATGTCACTCCAATAATTATCTGTAACATATCCATACATTGGAACATTGTCCTTAAGTAGCTTAGGAAATAAATCCTTGCTAAAGTCAAAATTATCTCCCTTATCAAAATAGTTTAATACTTCCGGTTCTAATACATATATGCCGGTATTTATCGTATCACTAAATACTTCTCCCCAACTCGGTTTTTCAAGAAATCTTACAATTCTTCCTTCATTATCTGTAATAATTACACCATATTCTAAAGGCACAGGTTCTCTTTTGAGTACTAATGTAGCTTTAGATTTTTTTTCTTTATGGTATTTTAATACATCAATAATATTAATATCTGTAAATGCATCACCACTTATAACAACAAATGTGCTATCTAAAAAATCCTCAGCGTTTTTAACACTTCCTCCAGTGCCCAGAGGAGTTTCTTCTATAAAATATTGGATATTTACATTCCATTTTTTACCGTCTTCAAAATATTCTGTAATAACAGATGGAAGGTAGGACAATGTAACAGCAATATCATTTATTCCATTTTTTTTGAGAAGGTCGATAATATACTCCATTACTGGCTTATTTAATATGGGTACCATTGGTTTTGGTATATCACACGTTAAAGGTCTTAACCTACTTCCCTTGCCTCCTGACATTATTACAGCTTTAATTTTAACCACTCCTTTTCATTATTATGAAAAACCATATTATATATTTAAAATTTTACCTTTCCATACATTATGCAATTTTCTAAAATAAATAATCTCAACACTGAATAAGAATTAGATAAAAACTAACATATAATGATATTCTGTGATTTAAAGATTAATTATATTCATATTTGGTTAAAAAGGTAAAAAAAAGCCTGAAACACATCAGGCTTTAATCATTCTATACTATTTAACTTTTTCATAACTTCTTCTTCAATTCTTTTTATTTTTTCTTTTGATTGAACTAAATCATCTCCTACAGAATAAATATAAATTTTTATCTTTGGCTCTGTTCCCGAAGGTCTTATAGCATACCATGAATCGTCATCAAAAATAAACTTCAATGCATTGGTTTTAGGTATATCTATATCTCTTTCTTTTCCTGTTATCATGTCATATTCTTTTTGTATTTGGTAATCAATCTTTTTAATTAACCTTGCATCACCAATTTCTTTTATGTAATCCTTGCGATAAACCTTCATCATTCTCTCAATTCTCTTTTGACCTTCAATACCTTCTAAAACTAAAGATATCAGCTTCTCACTATAGTATCCATGTTCTTCATAAATCTCATTTAACACATTTAATAAAGTTTTTCCCTTAAGTTTATAATAACCTGCTGCTTCAGCTAACAGCATAGATGACATAACTGCATCTTTATCTCTAACAATTGTCCCATATACATAACCTATACTTTCTTCATAGCCAAATATAAAAGTATGCTCTTTTGTCTTATCAAATTCATTGGCTTTTCCACAAATATTTTTAAACCCAGTTAAAACTTCAATTGTATCAATGCCGTATTTTTTTGCAATAGCTTTTCCCAAGTCTCCTGTTACAATAGACTTCACTATTACACCATTATTGGGTAAATCTCCTTTTTCCTTTCTTGCAGACAATATATATTCAATTAAAATTGCACCTGTTTGATTTCCATTAAGTGCTACATACTCCCCTTTATCATTTTTAACCATACATGCTAATCTATCACAGTCAGGATCTGTTGCAATAAGTAAATCTGCCTTTATCTTTTTCCCTAAATTCTTAGCATACTCAAAAGCATTAATATCTTCTGGGTTCGGATAACCTACAGTGGTGAAATCAGGATCTGGATTTTCCTGTTCTGGAACAACAGTTACATTATTAAACCCTCTTTCTCTTAATACTCTTCTTACTGGTATATTGCCTGTTCCATTTAATGGAGTATATACTATATTTATGCTTTTATCAATATCATCTCTCAATGAAAGATTTTTTACTTTTTCTATGTATTCATCATCTATCTCTTTCCCAATTATTTTTAAAAGACCATTTTCTAATGCTTCTGCTTCCTTCATAGACTTAATGATAGAAAAATCTTTTATTTTTTTTATCTCATTAAGTATTTCTGTAGCAATATCTGAAAGTATCTGTGAACCTTCTTCCCAATATACTTTATATCCATTATAATCTCTTGGATTATGACTTGCGGTAACTACAATACCAGCAATTGTTTTAAGCTTTCTAACAGCAAAAGAAAGCTCTGGAGTAGGCCTTAAACTCTCAAATAAATAAGTTTTAATACCGTTTCCTGCAAGCACTAAAGCAGCAGTTTTTGCAAATAAATCAGAGTAGTGTCTGCAATCATACGCAATAACTACTCCTCTTTCCATTGCTTGCTTTCCTCTTTTCTTAATAACTTCTGCAAGCCCTTGAGTAGCTGATGCAATCACATATTTATTCATCCTATTTGTTCCTGCTCCGATTTTACCCCTTAGTCCTGCTGTACCAAAAGTCAAATCTTTGTAAAATCTGTCTTCTATTTCTTTTTCATCGTCTTTAATACTCATTAATTCTTCTCTTGTCTTTTCATCAAAATAATCATTATTTAGCCATTCTTCATATTTTTTAATATAACTCAAACTAATACCTCCAATCCAATTATTTACCTAATTCTATAATGCTTTGCCACATTCAATTATATTATATCAAATAATTAATTTAGGTATTAGCTTGAATCTAAAATTCATCTACAATTTCATTAAAACTCATATTTTGCTTAATATATTTTTTTATACAATATTTTTACCATATTGTACTAAATTTTATAATTTTATGGTATAATATAATTAATTTATTTATCCTAATATGAAAATTTGGAGAGATTTGTGTGAAAATTAAAATTATTTTACTATTATTATCAATCTTAATGCTATTTACTTTATTTGGATGTAATAGTGCTAATGATGACTCTGTTAAATCACTAAATAATGATTTGGACAAAAACTCAATAGATAAAAATGGTGAAAAAAAAGAAAAAATGTCAAAAGAAGAAGCATATGAATTACTATGGAAATATTTGGATTGGGATGATTCAGAAAAGCAAACATTTAAGTACATAGGAGATAACTGCTTTGGAAGCTATATCTATATGAAAACAAATGAAACCACTGGTTCACCAATTCCTTATGCTGTAGACCCTTATACAGGAAATGTTTATGATGATATTGGTCATTCGTTAATAACTAATTTATTTATGGACAAGGACAAAATAGAAATATTAAGTGAAGATGAAATATTAAGGCTGCTATCAGAAAAAATAATTACTGACAAACCTGAAAATAGCTATTTAGTAACTGGTGGTTACCACAAAGGATATGTTATAGTAATACTTGCTATACAAAAAGAAAATCAAACACGTTGTGAGATTTTAAGAGAATTTAAAATTGATTCGATTACTGGTGATGTTTAGAATTTTATTTCTGGTGACCCGTGGGATATTAATATTAGTCCTGATGATTACAAAACTAAAGAATACCTAGGTAATTTAAGAGAATAATTTTTAATCTTATATTAGGCTTAGCTGGTATCCATTGTTGTTCAGGTAAATATATAGAATCACGTACTACGATTATATAACTATTTGTATCATCTTCCTCCAACCAGTTGCAATACACATCATCTATATTATTTCCTCTACACTCATCTGTTTCCCCCGATTCTTTATTAGGGTCTAGTTCGCATGTATATTTAAATTTCCCTGGAGTATTTGAAGTTACAGTAAATACAACTGCACTTATTTCATAGGTTGTATCAGTTTGTCATATAGATTAGCTTCATATTGTAGATTTGAAATTTTTACTGTAATAGAAGTAGCATTAATATCTGAAATTAATAATCTTGAATTACCTCCTCCACTTTGATTATTTTCTTCATTACACTGGCAGCTACTTTGGCATTCTTCTTGACATCCCTCAGTAGAACATTGACAAATGCTCTCACATGTAGTCTGACATCCTTCATAACTGCATTGGCAAGATTTTTGGCATGTGCTTTGGCAACTCTTTTCACACGTACTTCGACAACTTTCTTCACAAGCATCTTGGCAATTAACATAACATGGATCAATCATTATTTCTTTTCCATTATTTAAATAATTATCTTTTCCCATATTATACAATTAACCTCCTTTTAATATTTTTTCGGAAATATTCCTGTTTTTTCTTCATATCCATTTATACAAACCATCTTTAAAACATATTTTTGTAAATTCGTTAGCTTGTCCATTAAACTATAAGTAAATTTTCAAATCTATATCCCTTACATATGAGTCATTTAAAATTTCTTCTTTTAATGGAATTTCCATTTTATTAATAATATCTTGCTTTTTACTTAATTTAATATATTTATTTTTTATTACTGCTACCATATATGGACTAATTTCCTTATCTGTTTTTAATTTTTTCTCAATTGGAATAAAATCAATAGACTCAATAAGTGCTATTATTAAATCCGTATCAGCTCCGTCATAATTTAATTTATTGCCATATTTTTTTATTAGTGAATTAAATCGTAATATAATTTCTAACAATGCCTCTTTATCACCACGTTTAGCTTTTTGAAAGATAAAGTGAAAATCATTATCCATTAAAACACCTCCATCCTAAAAACCTTTTTACTATATAAAAAGAATTAAGGAAGCTTTGATATATTAATTAAAAAAATACCGATGATTCTAAAATATTATCCCAATATGACGTTCAGAAGCACTTGTGATCATGATAATGTAAAGAAAAAAATGTAACATTTTCACCTTTCCATGAAATGTTTCATAAAATTAAACGTATTAATTATGCAAAAAAGAATGGATATTTTAGAAATGAAAATGCAAATCTATTAGGTTTTGGAAGATGTGGTATTGGTGCCAACAAATTCGCAAATGTCGGTACTGATGGAACACTATATAGCTGCCAAGAAATAGTGGGAAACAAGTCAAAAAGTGGAATGTTCATTATTGGAGATATCTACAAAGGAGAAGACAACAAGGCACGTTTAAACCTAATACACAAATTTGATCCAAGAAAAGTTGAATGCAGCGATGGAATAGAAGTGTGTAAACAATGTAAATTTAATCCTATATGTGATGGTGCATGTTTAATAAATAATTATTTAGTTACCGGAAACTTAAATATTATGCCTTCAATACTCTGCTATTATTATAGTCTTCTCTTAGATGAAACTATTAGAGTTGATAATATATTAAAAAACTATAAAATAAACATATTAAATAATAAACGAAAAAAGCTGTAAGCAATTCTGTGCTTTTAACTCTCAATAAGATCAACTCTTTTCTGACAAAAAATATTTAATTGGGCTAAAATAACGATTTAATAATACTACTTTATAGTATACAAAATTATATAAGATAATATACATAAAACCCCAGTTTGCATACCTTTGATTCACTTCTTCGTAACATTTTGGCTTACTAAGTAAAGCACTTTTGCCAAAAAGAACGATTTTTTCACTTAATATTCAAAAGTGACAGGTTAACCTGTCACTTTTGTTTTGCCACATAATTAATTACATTCTCGTAATTATCTAAAATATTATATCAAAAGATTGATCGGGGTATTAATCTAAATCTAAAATTTCTCTACTATTTCTTCAAAATCCATATTTTGTTTAATGTATTCCCCAATATTTATTTTATTAACAACAGCTTTTTTTGCTTTTGACATCTTTGATATATCACCAGTTAAAATTGCTCCACTTACTTTGTTATCTTTAACAAATAATTTATGATATGATTCGCCTTTCTTATATTCAATAACTTCATCAAAGTCTTTTACGTCTCCAGCAGAAAACATTGATATATCGCCTATTCTAAGCGTAGTAAATGGCTTAGGAAGAGAATACTTAACATTTTCTCCTACCATATTTTGTCCTGCAACTTTTCCTTGTTCATTAGCAATAGTCCAAAGACCAATAACCATACCTTCTATCTCTGCCACATCTCCAGCTACATAAATATTATCAATATTTGTCCTTAAATATTCGTCAGCAATAATTCCTCTATTATATTTTATTTTTGTATCTACTGCTAAATCTATATTAGGTCTAACTCCAGCAGAAATTAATATAGCATCGGTTTTAATTTTATTACCATTATTAGTCAATATACCATCTGCTCTCACTTCTCCTGTTATTTCCTTTACAGCAGTATTTAAGTATAAATTAAGACCTGCACTATCAAGCTTTTTAGCCAATTGTTCAGATATTTCTTCATCTAATTGTCTAGGTAATAAATAAGGGCTAAACTCAACAACATTAACTTCTTTGCCTAATTCTTTTATTGCCCAAGCAGCTTCTAATCCTAATAATCCTCCACCAATTACAGTAATATTATCACATAAAGAAAAATATTTTTTTATGTGCCTTAAATCTTTTAATGTCCTAAGTGCAAAAACACCATCTTTGTACTTACCAGCTATTGGTGGTATAAAAGGTCTACTTCCGCTTGCTATAAGTAGTTTATCATAGTATATTTCATTACCATCATCTAATCTTACAAAGTTATTTTCTATATTTATACTTTCAGCTATCTTTCCCAATATCAAATTAATATTATTTTTTCTATACCAATCTTCTTTATAAATAGAGGAAATTGCATAATTCATCTTTTTCACAGTAGAAAAAAAGAGCATAGAGCGATAGCTCATTGAAAATGAGATTTTAAATTTGATATTTATTTTAGAATAATGCAAAGAACCTCCTAAATAAAGGTAATTTTATGCCGTTAGGCAGCTTTATTAACAACTTTACTTGAATTTAATGATATTGTTCCAGCTATAAGTGCTATGCAATTTAATAATGAGTGAACCTTGGCTTTTTTAATACCTTTAGACCTTATGTTATCTAAATTTAGATATTCTTTAAGTCTACTATTACATCTTTCAACTGATGTCCTTTTATCATATAACTTTTTCCAACTAGTAGAAGACCTTAAAGGATATCCATAATGCCTTGGATTTTCTTTATAATTGACTTTAAAAGTATATCCGTAGGTAGAAGAAGAACACCAATTCATTCCATAAGGACAATTACACTTACCTAAAGCGTGAGGGCAACGGAATTTAAGATATTTTCCATCTTTGCCCCAATATACTAATTTATATCCTGCGGAGCAGATAGGATTAAAATCTTCATCTAATCCAGCAGGTGGGGCATAGCTTCGTCTAGGATTGTAAGCTATTATTGGAATACCATTAAATTCGTTTATTATATCTTTATAAACATACTCAAAGTCATACCCAGAATCCATAGCATAATATTTAGGCTTAAAAATATCTTTATAATTATTAAAAAATTGCTTTATTAAAGGTATAGCTACAGTGCCATCATAAGTGCTTGCTGGGGTTAATAAAATATCTAATGGTAGTTCACTTTTAGAATCACATAATATATGAAGCTTCCAACCAAACCATTTTACGGTGTTACCATTAGTATCTTTTTTTATCCCCCAGTTAGGGTTATAGTCATCATCTACGATATATTTTTTACGCTTAGCAGATTCATAAGAACTTAATTTTGTTGAATCAATAGAGACATGTTCTCCATCAATTATATTAAGTTCTTTTGCTTTAACAACTAAGGTATGAAACAATTGTTCAAGTTCATCAGTTTGAGTTAATTTATCTAAAAATCTGCTAAAAGTAGATTCAGATGGTACTTTGCCAAGGACACTAAAACCACAACAGAATCTTAAAACAGGATTTTGCTTAAGATTAAGAACTAAATCTTTTATAGTTTGAATTTTTTCTACTTGCATAGCAATCAAAGCATAAATTAAAGTTTCAGGATCATAGCCCTTCGGGCCTTTAGAATTATGAGATTTTCTTAGTTTGCAAGCTAAATTAGAAATGTCAATCTGAGATAAAATCATCTCTAATTTAGTTTCTTGTTGAAATTCCATAATTTCCTCAAAGGAAATCAAGCTCATTTGTCGAATATACATTTAAGAAGTTTCACTCCCTTCGGGTATAGAGTTTGCTTACTTAATATATTCGACATTTAGGGGTGAAACTCCTTTTTGCGTTCAGTGAAATTTAGAAAAATCAACAATTTAAAATTATGCAATTTCCTCAATAAACAAATCCTCGTCTTCAAACTCTTTACTTATATAGTGTGATAATTTTAATCTATAGTAAGTTGGATATGGTTCTTTAGTTACTATCGTTATTTCACCATCAATATCCTTATTCCTTATCTCCTTAGCTGCTGATAATCCAGCAATCCCATTACCTATAATTAAATATTTCATTTTTTTACCCCCATTTAAATTATTTCTTCTGTTTAATTTATTACCCAATATTATGTTTAGTAATCGAAGAATTTTTACAATTAAAGAAATTATATAATAAAATAGGTCAGGTCATAAAATATTGTATCTTTAGATACTATATATTATAACCTGACCCTTTTACTATTATATTACGACTTATTTTGGACTTTTTTCCTTATAAATTCAACTAAAAGTCCAAAATACCGGAGTAAAAAATTTATAACTTGCTAAATTTTGACCTTGTAGTAATTATGCTATTTCCTTATTTTTTCATAAATTCTTATATACTAATGTGCCATTATTTCAGTCCAAATTTTATCATATTCCTTTATAAATTCTCCAGGATCATTAAATATTTCACAGTTTTGTATAATTTCATCACTAGGATATGCAACTTCATTATTTAATATTTCTTCATCTAAAAGTTTCATAGTCTCTTTATTTGTTGTAGAATATCCAATGTAATTGGTATTTTTTAATCCAATATCAGGTCTACACATAAAATTAATAAATAGCTCTGCTTCTTTAATATGCTCACTTGTTTTGGGTATAACCATATTGTCAAACCAAAGGTTGCTTCCTTCCTTAGGAACTACATACTTTAGGTTTGGGTTTTCCTCCATCATCGCAACAGCGTCGCCTGACCATACTACGGACAGTGCTGCTTCTTCACTGACCATCATAGCTTTTCCTTCATCTCCAACGTATGATAAGACTAAAGGCTTTTGTTTTATTAATTCTTTTTTAGCTTCTTCTAACTCACTTACATTATTTGTATTCAACGAATAACCTAATTTTTTTAATGCCACAGCAATAGAATCCCTTTGACTATTTAACATCAAAATTTGTCCCTTATATTTTTCATTCCATAAAATATCCCAGCTATCAACTACATCGTCAACCATCTTTGTATTATATAATATTCCTAATGTTCCCCACATATATGGAACAGAATATTCATTGTTTGGATCAAAGTCTAAATTTTTAAATCTATCATCTATGTTCTTATAGTTTGGAATATTATTCATATCTATTTTATTAAGCATATCTTCTTTAATCATCTTTTCTATCATATAGTCTGAAGGAAATGCTACATCATAATTAGTACCTCCTGATTTTATCTTCCAATACATATCTTCATTAGTAGCAAAAGTTTCATAATTTATTTTAATATTATATTCTTTTTCAAATTCATCTAAAACTGATTCATCAATATAATCTCCCCAGTTATAAACATTTAAAACCACTTTTTCTTCACCACAAGCTGTAATTGAAAATGCAATCATTAAAACTAAAACTAAAGCAATAGATCTTTTAACATTTTTTTTCATTACACTTCACCCTTTCTTTTTATTTCTTTTTTAGTTCTCTTATTTATTATAATTAAAAGAACCATCACACTTAAAAACATCAATGTTGATAAAGCATTTATTTTAGGGTTAATCCCTCTTCTAGCCATTGAATATACAGTTATAGAAAGATTGGTCACTCCCGAACCAGTTGTAAAAAAGCTAATTACGAAATCATCTATAGAAAGTGTAAAAGCCATCAATGCACCAGTAATAATACCTGGCATAATCTCAGGTATTATTACTTTTTTTAATGCATAAAAGGGAGTTGCTCCTAAGTCCATAGCCGCCTCAGCTAAATGTTTATTAAGCTGTTTTAGTTTTGGCAAAACTGCCAACACCACATAAGGCACACTAAATGTAATATGAGATAATAGCATTGATAAAAAACCTAACTTTAATTTTATAAATATAAACAATGTCATCAGTGAAATTCCAGTAACAATATCCGGATTTAGTACAGGTAAATAATTTATATTCATAATTATTCTTTTATTAAAATGGTCCATATTATGAATTCCAATAGCAGCAATAGTACCTAATACTGTTGAAATACTTGATGATAAAATAGCAATTGCCAACGTATAATATAATGATTTTAATATTTGCCTATCCTTTAATAATTCAACATACCATTTTAATGTAAATCCATTCCATGATCCTTTGATTTTTGAATCATTAAACGAAAAAATTATCAATATAACAATGGGAGCATATAAGAATAAATATATTAATACGGAATAAGTCCTCGTTAAGGTTTTTTTTACCACAAACCTCCCCCCTCATTTCCTTTATCATATCTTGCCGCTAAAGCCATAGCAATAAGAATGAATATCATCATTATAATTGATATTGCTGAACCAAAATGCCAGTCTCCAGCCCATAAGAATTGTTGTTCAACTAAATTACCAATAAGCCAATACTGTCCTCCCCCTAAAAGTCTGGATATTACAAAAGTACTTACTGCAGGCATAAAAACCATAGTAATACCTGATATTACTCCTGGGAGACTTAAAGGAAAAATTATTTTATAGAAAATCATGTATTTACTTGCACCAAGGTCTTCTGCAGCTTCAAGAATATTTTTATCTATCTTACTCAATACTGAATATATTGGTAAAACCATAAAAGGCAGAAAGTTATATACCATACCTAACATTACCGCACCGTCATTATATAATAAGTTTAGTGTAGGTAAACCTAAAAACAATAAAAATTTATTTATTATTCCGTTTTTACCTAAAATCGTCATCCACGCATATGTTCTGAGTAAAAAATTCATCCACATAGGTAATACAAATAACAACACCATAAAATTTCTTCTTTTTATATCTGCCTTTGATATGATATATGCCATAGGATATCCTAAAATTAAACATATAACAGTAGATATTAATGCTAAATTTATTGACCTTATAAGCACTTTAATATAAATAGGGTCTAAAAATCTTTTATAATTTTCTAAAGAAAACTTTAATGATTTAACATTGTGAACATCCCCTACAGTTAAGCTAAAAAATAAAACAAGTAGTAAAGGAATTACAATAAATCCAATCATCCAAATCACATAAGGATATGAAATCCATTTTGTCTTCATGCCCTCACCTCTTCATTATATGGATATTTTCAGGATCAATAACCATACCAACATTACTATTAACAGGTTTCATAACTGTACTGTGAACCTTCCATAAATCATTATTTTGCTTTATTATCATTTCATAATGAACGCCTTTAAAGGTAACTGAAACAATACTGCCTTTTAATTGCCCGTCTTCTTCGCTTACTAAATTAATATCCTCTGGCCTAATAACAACATCAACTTCTTCATTTGCATCAAATCCCTTGTCAACACAATCAAATCTTACTCCTGAAAATTCAACTTCATAGTCCCTCAGCATTGTTCCCTTAATAATATTGCTCTCTCCTATAAAATTAGCCACAAAAGCATTCTTTGGCTCGTTATAGATATCTACTGGAGTTCCAATTTGTTGAATTTCTCCTTTATCCATTACAACTATTGTATCTGACATAGTAAGTGCTTCTTCTTGGTCATGTGTAACATAAACAAAAGTTATACCTACTCTTTTCTGCATATTCTTCAGTTCTATTTGCATCTCTTTTCTAAGCTTAAGATCTAAAGCACCAAGTGGTTCGTCAAGCAACAATACCTTAGGTTCATTTACAAGAGCTCTAGCAATAGCAATTCTCTGCTGCTGACCACCACTTAAAGAATTAATATCTCTATTTTCAAACCCTTCAAGATTAACCAGTTTGAGCATATTTCTAACTCTTTTATCAATTTCTTTTTTATTTATCTTTTTTACTTTTAGTCCAAAAGCAATATTTTCATACACGTTCATATGAGGGAATAAGGCATATTTTTGAAAAACAGTATTTAAATGTCTTTTATAAGGGGGCAAATAATTTATTTTTTTGCCCTCAAATATAATATCACCAGTAGTAGGCTGTTCAAATCCTCCAATTATTCTTAAAGTTGTAGTTTTCCCACAGCCACTTGGTCCAAGCAATGTTAAAAATTCATTTTTTCTAATGTATAAATTAATATCTTTAAGCACTTTTACTCCATTATACTCCTTAGAAATGTTTTTTAAATCAATAATAATATTGCTCATTTCATCTCTCCCTCTAAATAATTAAATAAATTATTGCAAAATTATCTTAATTTATGTTAATTAAATGAAATTTTGCAATCACTTAATAATTAAAAACTAGGTGGGGTACTGACCCATAAAACCTTTGCCTTAGATTTCCCTGCGTTAATAATATAATGATTAGAATTTGGTTTAAAATAGAAACTTTCTCCTTTTTTGACCTTGTACTTTTCACTTCCTAAATAAATATATACACTACCAGATATTACAAATCCAAATTCTTCACCTTCATGGGGACAGTCCTCCTTAGACCTCCCACCAGCTCCTAATTCTAACAGTATAGGCTCCATCATATTCTTCTGTGCATTTGGCACTATCCAACTTAGGTTATAATTTAATTCTTCATTTTCCATTGTAAAAGCATCATCTTTAGTGAAAACAACTTTCTCCTGCTCTATTTCATTAAAAAAGTCTTTCAGACTTGTTCCTAAAACTTCTAAAATATCTACAAGAGTTGCTATAGAAGGTGAGGTCAAATCTCTTTCTAACTGAGATATAAAGCCTTTTGTCAATTCGCACCGATTAGCTAGTTCCTCTTGAGTAAGATCATTCCTTACTCTTAACCTTCTAATCTTTTCACCAATTTTCACAAAAACCCTCCTAACAGAATACTTGATATTTATTAACATAAAGTTTATATTTACTAAACACACTATCTAATTATAATAAATTTTTTTATTAAAAGTCAATAGTTTAATGAACACAAAAAAACAGGTGTAAAACATCAACTTTTAATTTTTTACACCCGTTTTTCAACAATATTTACTTGTTCATATTTTCAAGCTTTTTTTTCATACATTTTTTACAATAACCATAGATTTCAAACTTATGGTTCTCAGGGAAAAAATCATTTTCATAGAATATTTTTTTATCCATTTCCTTATATGGGCAAACTTCTATAGGCTTTACTTTACCACATTTCAAGCAAATTAAATGATGATGCCCTCCTAAATCATCTAGCTCATATGTGTTTACTCCATTATCCATATTAACCCTTCTTAATATACCAATACTCAATAAAAAATCTATATTTCTATATACAGTAGAAAAATTAATTTTTATATTTTTTTTTAATAATTTTTTAAAAACTTGAGAAGGGTCTAATAAATAATCTTTATTTTCATAAAAAATCAAAATAATATCCTTTCTCTGTTGAGTAAGTTTATGACCTTTTTCTTTTACTTTTTCATATATCTCATATAATTGGTCCATAAATGCCAACTCCTATTAAATATATCAAAATAATATATAATCATTTTATATATATAATACTACAATACAATAATTATTTCTACATTTTCTCAAGTTTATCACTTTAAGAAATTTATTGTTCATACAAAAAAACTGGGCTACTTATAAAATTAGCCCAGTTTACTAATTCAAATTATTGTCCTTACGTTAACATGTCTCACAAGCTTTTTCTTTCTTCTGCTCTTGCAATTCTTTCCAAAGTTTATCAGCAACAGGTGCCCATTTTTTAGATGCTTCTTCTGTTTTAGCTGTCAATTCATCAACAGACTCTTCATCTATTGGCTGCGTTGATTTTGCATTTGCGTTATGAACCATCTCTCTTAACTTTTCTGGATTATCCAATAGTGGACAAGGTCTCAAATGGTTTTCGTTAAAAGGTTGATGTGATCTATATTGTCTAAATAAAGGTGACTTTAATGCTTCTAATAGACTAACATCATTAATATTAACATTTGAATAATGTATAAATGCACAAGGCTCCACATCTCCACTAGCATTTATGTGTAAATAATTTCTTCCACCTGCAATACATCCACCAACATAATCACCATCATTCCAAAAATCTAGTATAAATATTGGTTTTTCTGTTCTCATCTTTCTAACTCTATGGAACATATATTCTCTCTGCTCAGGTGTTGCTAATAAATCCATAACTGCATCTTTACCAATTGGAATATATGTAAAGTACCAACCAAATTTACATCCCTTCTCAACCATCTTATCAACATATTCATCAGAACCTACAGATTCAGTATTGTACTTATGGTAACAAGTTGAAAACCCAAATACAACTCCTTCTTTTTGTAATAAATCCATAGCTTTCATTACTTTTTGATAAGTACCCTTGCCTCTTCTCATATCAGTTTCTTCTTCATTTCCTTCAATGCTAATTGCTAATCCAAAATTACCCAACTCACCTAATTTCTTAGCAAATTCTTCATCTACTAATGTAGCATTAGTAAAAGATAAAAAGGCACAGTCATCATGTTTTTCTGCTAATTTAATTAAATCATCCTTTCTTACAAGAGGCTCGCCTCCAGAATATATGTACATATATATTCCTAGTTCTTTACCTTCTTGTATAATCCTATCTAATGTTTCTGTACTTAATGAATCAGTTTTTTCATACTCTGCTGCCCAGCAACCTTTACATTTTAAGTTACAAGCAGATGTTGGGTCCATTAATACTGCCCAAGGTATATTACAATCATATTTTTCCTGAAGTTTTGCTTTTTTAGGCATTCCTACCATTCCAGAATTAACCATATAATTTATTAAGAATTTTTTTCTAGTGTTTGGCGATAATTCGTTAAAATATCTCTCGATAAGCTTATACCAGTTGCTATCTGGGTTTTTCATGATATTTCTAAAAGTTTGTACATGCCTCTTATGTTCATCTAAAGTAACGATTTTATCTGCCCAATCAATTAGTTTATTCATATTTTTCATTGGATCTTTTTCAATATACTTGAGTCCCTCGTTAATTAGAGCAGTACTAATTAGTTGTTTTACACTTGCCAAAGTAACCTCCCCCTTAAATGGATTAATAATAAGTTATATTTATTACATAAAGGCGATAGTTAAAATAGCCTTTATTATCAATACTAAGCTCTTAACCCTTCAATCAATATATTTAATGAATTTAACTGTTTTTGAATATTAACTTCTTTGTTTGAAGAAGATTGAAGAAGAAAAGACTGAATTATTGAAAATAAAGTGTCAGACATAGTTTCTGTATCTAAAGGTTTAATTTCTTTAGCTTCTATTGCCTCATTTAGTAAGTCTCTTAAGCGTTGTTTAATCTGCATTATATGATTGTATATTTTTTTCATTTTTTCATTATTTTCTCTCTTCATAATAACCCATATTTCTATCAAAACAACTATCATATTATTATTTTGGTACTCAATAGCAAGTTCTGAAATAATCTTCTTTATCTTATCTATAAAGCTTAAATTATCATCCTGTACTATAATCTGTATTCTATTTATAAGCTGATCTATAGTACGATTTATGGCATAGTAAAATATTTCATCTTTGTTTTTAAAATATTGATATAAAGTAGTTCTTCCCATTCCACATTTACTAGATATATCAGAAAGTTTGGTGTTATAATATCCTCTGTTAATAAAAACCTTCATAGCCTTATCTAATATTTCTTCTTTTTTTTTCTCATAGTTAACAATTTTGGGCAATCCTTATTCCTCCTAAAATATACATTTTTTCATCGACATATCAGTCTTTATCGACGCATTCGTCAATATAATTTTAACATAATTACACATATTGTCAACATGTTTTTAATAAAATTAATTAAATTACGTAATAAAATATTATGTTAAGTTTGTAACTTACAAAATTTTAATCTTAAAGTAATTACCAATTTACTCATTATAAGTTATAAGAAAAATAAACTTTCGCTTTTCGAATATTTAATTACTTTTTAGTATGAAACATTAGAATAGTATTTAAATAAATCGTGATGAAAGTTTACTTTTCAAAATATATTAATTATAGTATTAAATTGTTTCCCCATATAAAAATAATTCTAAACATTAATAATCTTCATGTCCTCAATTGCAGCTTTTATCAAAGCATCTACATCTAATTTTTTTTCTGAATTCTCAATGTCTTCTAATTTTGGTCTAGTAACAGGGTGCTTAGGCAAAAATACGGTACAGCAATCTTCATAAGGTAGTATTGATGTCTCATATGTCTCAATATCTTTTGCAATTTCAGTAATTTCAACCTTATCCATTCCTATCAATGGTCTAAAAACTGGAATATTTACCGAAGAATTAGTAGCATTTATTCCCATGATCGTCTGGCTAGCAACTTGACCTAGACTCTCTCCAGTAATTAATGCATCTATCCCATTATCTTTTGCTATCTTTTCAGCTATTCTCATCATAAATCTTCTAGAAATAATAGTCATTTCATCTTCAGGACAATTTTCATTTATTGATTTTTGTATATTTAAAAGATTTACACTATATATCTTAATTTGACCACAGTACCTTGACAATATTTTGGCTATTTCCTTAACTTTTTCTTCAGATCTTTGGCTAGTAAAAGGATAACTATGAAAATGTACAGCTTCTAAAGAAACACCTCTTTTTGCCATTAAAAAACCTGCAACAGGACTATCAATTCCGCCTGATAACAATAGTAGACCTTTACCATTTGTTCCTATAGGAAGTCCCCCATAAGCCTTAATCTTCTCTGTATATATATAACACATATCACGAATATCAACATAAATATACAAATCTGGATTATGAACATCAACTTTAATGTCTGGTACTCCTTTTAAAATCTCTCCACCGAGTTTGCGAGCCAAATCCATAGATTTTAAAGGAAATTTTTTATCTGCTCTCTTTGCTTTTACTTTAAAAGTCTTAATATCTCTATCCATCATTGCTTTATTTACAGCAAATATGGAAGTATTTATTATGGTATCTATATCTTTTTCTACTCTATAGCATGGGCTTATATTAACTAATCCGAAAACCTTTTTTAATCTATTTATAACTATTCCTGTACTTACTTCATCTACTACTACATATATTTTACCTTGTTCTTTATAAATATCCTTATAATCAATGCCTTGAATAGCCTTTTCAACTTGTCTAAATAATACCCTCTCAAAATAGGCTCTGTTTAATCCTTTAAGAACTATTTCTCCAAAGCTAGCACTTACAACCATTTCCATATTATCACCTCATCGTTATTTCCCTTATTTCTTTGACTGAACTAATTAATTTATCAACAGTATAATCTAATTGATTTTCATTAATATAATGGGAAAAGCTAAACCTTATAGTACCATCTATATCAGATTCACTTAACCCTATTGCTTTTAAAACATGGCTTTTTCCTTTACCATGGGATGAACAAGCTGACGCAGTTGAAACATAAATTCCATACTGTTCTAGATAATGCAGTAAAACCTCACCTCTCACTCCTCTAAAAGAAACATTCAATATATGAGGAGCAAAATCTTCATTTAATTCAGTATTAATTTTTATATTATCAATACTATGTTTTATTTTATCAGCAAAATAATTCCTCAAATAATATATTTTTTTTATTTCTACATCAAAATTGCTCTTTAATATTTCAACAGCTTTCCCAAACCCAACTATTCCTGGGACATTTTCGGTACCTGATCTCAATCCTTTTTCTTGATTTCCACCAAATATAATTGGATTAATATTTAGGTTTCTTTTTACATACAATCCGCCTACCCCTTTAGGTCCAAAAACTTTATGACTACTAAAAGAAAAAGTATCAATACCAAGTTTACTAATATTTAATGGAATTTTCCCAAATGCTTGAATCCCATCAACATGTACTTTTATGTTTTTATTTTTTGAATTAATTATCTTTCGTATTTCCCTAATTGGTTCTATAGTGCCTATTTCGTTATTTACAAGCATAATAGCTATCAATATAGTATCATCTTTTATACTTTTCTCAAATTGATCTAAATCAATCCTACCCTTATCATCAACATCTAAATACGTAATTTCATATCCTTGACTCTCATAATATTTGAAAATATTAAGTACAGAAGCATGTTCGATTTTTGTTGTTATTATATGTCTTCCTTGCCTTTTACATTTATTTACTATCCCTTGAATAGCTAAATTATTACTTTCTGTCCCTCCTGATGTGAAAAAAATTTCTTCTTTTTCCACATTCAAAAATTTAGCAATTATATCTCTAGATTCTTCTATCATTTTCTCAGCTTCAAACCCTTTTTTGTGAAGAGAAGAAGGATTACCATATGAATTTTTTAAGACATAAACCATTTTTTCAATTACTTCATCTCTAGGTCGTGTAGTAGCACAATTATCTAAATAAACTTCCATAGAATCACCCCTTAATGATTATTTACAACAAATAGTATCCATATATTTATCTATGAATCATTTTCCCACTTTCTTTTAATTGTATTCAAAAATAAAATGTAGATCAAAACATTATCTTTATTATATATTAATTTTAATCTCTATTCCAGTTCTGAGCAAATAAATTAAGCATTCACACTAAATCAAATGAGGAAATTATAATAGAATAATTTATTTAGTTTTACAAATTTAAATTTTATACGACTTTAACTTAAAAAATTACATAACAAAAAATATTTTTTTACAAAAAGTATTGCAAATGATGTCGTATTTTGTTATAATTTCAATGTGGTTATCCCCCTGGTAACCTCAAATAAGATCTCTATTCCCAATACCCCTTTTGAACGGTTTTACAAAGCACCCTTAATTGGGTGCGGAAAGAACCCCATGTTATGGGGTTCTTTTTTTTATTCTTTTCCTCGAATTTTAATTAGAAAAGTGTTAAACTATATGTGGTAAAAAATAATAAGTTAAATAAGGGGTGAACTATTTTGTCAAATAAAGTCGCTGTTATTTTTACTGGTGGAACTATTTCAATGAAAATAGATCCAAGAATACATGCTGCAATACCAGCATTATCTAGTGAAGAAATTATGGCAATGGTAACTAATATAGAAAAATTTACTGACATAGAAATAATAAATTTTTCTAATATTCCTGGTCCACATATAACTCCTGAAATAATGATGAAATTATCTATCCTTGTACGTGAAACTGCTGCTCGTAATGATATTACAGGAATAGTAATAACACACGGAACTGATACACTTGAAGAAACTGCGTATTTTCTTGACTTAACTTTAAACTTAAATAAACCAGTTATAGTAGTAGGTGCAATGAGAAATAGTTCTGAATTAGGCTATGATGGTCCTAGCAACCTTTCAAGTGCAATATGTACTGCTATTTCCCCTGAAGCAAAAGACAAAGGAGTTTTAGTAGTTATGAATAATGAAGTTAATTCTGCAAGGGAAGTTACAAAAACTAATACCTTGTCTGTTGATACATTTAAATCCCCTGAATTTGGTCCCCTTGGAATAGTGGATAACGATACCGTTCTATTTTATAGAAGTATCACTAAACATAACCATATAAAAACTCAAAGAGTAGAAAAAAAGGTATCTCTTATTAAATGTGCTGCAGGTATGGATTCCGACCTTATTAATTACTGTATAAACTCTGGATACAAAGGTATTGTTATCGAAGCACTAGGAAGAGGTAATATTCCTCCCGATATGGTAGAAGGAGTTAAAAATAGTATCGAAAAAGGCATACCCGTAGTAATTGTATCAAGATGCCCTACAGGTAGAGTTCTAGACACATATGGATATTTTGGAGGAGGTAAAACTCTGAAAGACCTTGGAGTAATTTTTGGTGGCAATTTACCTGGACAAAAAGCTAGAATTAAACTTATGCTAGCTCTAGGTGCAACATCAGATCTAAACAAAATAAGACAATTTTTTGAAGAAAATTCATACGATATAAATTAACATTAATATATAACCCAACGGTTTATTAAACCGTTGGGTTATATATTATAATCGTCGGCTCCTATAAAACAACCCTCTAGTCTTCCTATCTAAAAAATCTTCTATATTTCTAACACGTACTTCTAATTTGTTTAATTCAGCAGTCACTTTTTCGATTTCTTCCATCTTTTTATATATTATTTCTTTATTTTCATTATTTTTATTGCTATCCTTAGAATTAATCAATTTATTGATTTGATCATTTATTTCTCTAATGCTTCTTTTTATTTGATTAATTTCATTATTAAAATTTTCTTTTGATCTAGTAATAATATCCTTTTCTTGATTATTAACATCATCTTTAATACTATTATTTATTTTAGTATTTTGTTCTTTAGCTTTTTCTAAGTTTCCAAATCCAATAAAGCTTATTTCTGGATATACTTTCCCAAAAGAATAATTAAATTTGTAAAATTTATTAACATTTTTGTTATTAGACAAAAATTTATATCTCAAAAAATCATATTTTTCAGATTCTGACCAATGATATGTTTTTGACCAAGTATCACCATAGTCTAAAGAATAAAGGCTTATTAAATGATTGTATTCTGTCCAAACAATCCAAAGTTTTTCTTCTTCAAAAATAAAAGTTGGATAGGAACAATTACATGGATCTGATAAATAGCTTTCAGATTTTAATAAAATCTTATTCTCACAAATCTCAAATTTACAGTATTTAATATGCAAATTACCTCCATCATATTCACTGTAAACCAAATGTAATAAGTTTTGAGGTTTTATGAAAATATCTAAATAAAGTTTATTGTTTTGACTATTTG
Organism: Brassicibacter thermophilus; assembly: GCF_055378355.1. NCBI lineage: Bacteria > Bacillati > Bacillota > Tissierellia > Tissierellales > Thermohalobacteraceae > Brassicibacter > Brassicibacter thermophilus. Next base: position 2,118,431 of record NZ_AP042446.1, read on the forward strand.
TAAGTTGTATAGACTTCCCCCATTTTTTATCAATAAGGTCAAATGCTTTTATATATATTTGTTCATAATTATCTTTTACATTGTAATATGTTAAAATTATATTATTTTCTGACTTTACTATGGCAAATTCATTAATTATTTCTCTAACTTTTATATTTCCAACTTCTAATGTTTGCCATTCTTCACCATTGTAACAATGGTGAAGAATTCTATATTCGTCTTTTGTTTTTTCGCTAGGTACACAATATATTATATTTATATCATCACCAATAAAAATGTTTAAATTATACATTCTTTGAACCGGACCTTCTATTAAAATACTTTTGTTTATTTCTCCATTATTAATAGTTAGCAGCCAAAGGCTACCATCTACTGTTTGATAAACAAGATACATTATGTCATTATTATCTATAGTTACATCAAATTCATTTATTTTTTCTTCTACCAAGATAGTTTCTTTCGATTTATTTTTTTCAGCATTAAAAGTGTAAAGTTTAATAAAGTTTTTACTTTCTAATATTACATGTACATTAGATAAGCTATCATTGATAATATATCCTTTATCGTTATAAAAAGCCATGCAAATCACCCCAAATGAATTAATATTATTCTTTTATATCCTATTCAATAGCTAAAGAAATATTCTATAATACACTGATATATTTTGTCGTTCAATTATTAATATATGTAACAAATATTTAAAGCAAGGAATATACTAACATTGAGAAATAAATATTACATTATTTATAAAGGGGGAAAATATATGAAGCCAATAAATAAAGAACAACTAAATCTTGCTCTTCCTGATAAATGTTGTACGGCAACTACCGGCTGTGAATTTGACGGCTCTTTAAGGAATGTTAAAGCCGAACCAATATATGTTCAAAAAGTATATGATGCAGCTTTATTTAATCTTCAAGGACTTAAAACTGCACCAAACCAAGAATTATTACCATGTTTAGGAGAAGGCGCAAGAATAATTCAAGTATTGGATATTAGATGTAAAAAGTTCTTTAATCCTGATGATATTTGTGACCCAAGGAACTTAAAAATTAACACTGATACAATAATCTCAGGTGGAGACTTTGTAAAAAGTAAAGGAAAAGATGTAACTGTAGTTGGCCCAGATGGAAAATTTAGCGAAAAAATAGTTTATACAGATACACACGATTGTGATGAAGAAGGTAAAGGAACACCAATTTTTGGTACACAAAATGTTGAAATAACAGGAAATGTATTAGTAGAAATTGATGTATTATTTACTGATAATTGTGACACTAGATGTAAGACTACTTTAAAAGCTAATGTTAAGATTGCACCAAAAGATAATCCACTAGTCTTAACAAATTTCTTCGAACTATGCATACCTTCAGTTTATAATACTGCATATTTACCTAGATTTGCAGAGTTTTGCAATGTAAACTGTGAAGCTAGATTAGCAACAAACAGTATCATTAGAGATATGGTTATAGACCCTGCTACAGGATGTGTAAGAGCTAATTTGTTAATAGCACTATGTATTGCGTGTGAAAAGAAAATTGTTGTTCCTGTTCAATTATGCGTACTTTCAACAGGATTTCCTCAATTATCAGCTGAAATATCACCAATATGTTCTACTTTTCCAAGTTTATTTCCAAAACAAATTGACGAAAGCTCTCGACATTGCAGTAGCGGAAATATTACTTCTTCTGAACAAACACAAGAAGAGTAATTTTAATAGATATATTGAAAAAAGCTTAAGCTATATAAAACAGCTTAGGCTTTTTAATTTATAACCTCAGTTATCTTAATAGAACTATCTTTATACAAATCAACATATTTTTCATCAACTTTAACTACAGGTCTTGTTGGCATCTCCTTGTGAACATAAATTACTCTTCCAATTTCCCCAGTGTTAAGTTTAACTATATTTCCTACATAAAACTTCGAAATATTATCCAAAAACAACCTTGATATTTTAGGGTCTAATGCACCAAAACTATTATCAGCTATATATTCAGCAACAGAAAAAGAAGAAATCTTTCTTTTATATATTCTATCTGATGTCATAGCATCAAAAACATCGCATACAGCTATAATTTTAGCAAATTCATGGATTTTTTCAGACTTAATTCCAAATGGATATCCACTCCCATCTTCTCTTTCGTGATGCTGTAAAGCACCAAGTGAAACCGTTTTACTTAATCCTACAGTTTCATTTAAAATACGATATCCAAATATTGTATGTTTTTTTACTTTATTATATTCCTCTGGTGTTAGCTTAGCTGGTTTTTTTATAATATTATCAGGAATTTTATACTTGCCTATATCGTGGAATAAGCCTGCATAAGATAATTGCTTTAAGTCTGCAGCTGAATAATTAAGCCACTTACCAATCATAGTACTCAGCATACAAACGTTTATCGAATGCCTATAAGTATAGTCGTCGTCATCCTTAATTTGTCTTAACTTTCCTAATATATTATTACTTTTCGTTATTTCTAATATTAAATCATTTACAGTATCGCTTACTTCAGTTATAATAACTTTTTTTCCTATCCTTACTTGATTAAAAATTTTTTTTGTCTCTTTGACTAATTCGTTCCTTGTTGCTAAATATTTGTTATTGTCTATTATAATATAGTCATTATTTGAATTTTTTGCTTCTACAACTTCTATGTATTTAATACCTAAATCTTTGATTCTAAAAATATTATTATTATTTAAAATAGTTCCAGCATTTAATAATATAGCACCTGAAAATGGACTTTCTATAGGTTTTTTAACTATCATTCCAGGTAAAGCTTCATTTATAGCAATGAGTGGCAATCTATCACCTCCATTAATAGTGATGGTATTATTTAATTAATTCTACAAATATATTAATTTTCCTCTTTTTTTACATAAAATTCTTGTTTTTTCTAACAATTTTATCGATACATTTCGCAGAAAAAGCTGTTAAAATCATTGCTATTGCAAGTCTAATTGCTAAAAGCATCCACCCATTTGCTCCTATTGCAGAAAATATCAATGTATCTTCTATTACAGCATGACATAATATTAAAAATATAATTATTAAGTATAAATCCTTTTTTGATAGCTTATAATCTTTAGCACTTTTAATTATTATACCTGCTCCATAGGATAATCCTAAGAAAAGGCCAACAATTAACGGAAATGTAGCTTTACTCGAAAGCCCTAAAAGTTTAGTCATAGGTGCAAATATTTTAGTTAACTTATCTAGTATATTTAAGTCTTTCAAAACTTCCATTACAATCATTAAAGGTATTATTATTTTTGCAAGAGATAGTACCGAATCAGCACTTCCTAAAAATGATTCCTTAAAATATTGAATATAATCCATTTTATCCTCCAATTTATCATTATTTTAATACTTAAAAAATTTTGACCTTGTAATAATTATGCAAGTTCCTGGTTTTAGAAAATTATATTTTTTCTATAGTAAAATATTTAATAAAATTCCTGATAAGATAGATAAAGTAACTCTTGTAGTTATAATCAGTGCGACACTTACACCTGTCTTTTTTGCAACTACAGTTTCCAAAAATAAACTATGAGAAAAAGAAAGCATAACTGCAATTATAGTTATTTGTTTAGCATTTAAAGATAAAGAAGCTATTGCTCCAATTGCAGCTGCCAAATTTACAAAATTACCTAATACCAGTGCAATCGCTGCTTCCCCTGGTAAACCTACTAACTTCATTAAGGGTTCAAATAAATCTGATATTTTTCCTAATATAGGAGTATACTTTAAAAATGTGACAAAAAAATAAACAGGAACTATAATTTTAGTCAAAACCCATAAAGTACTCAACCCATTTTTCAAACCATTAATTAGAGTATTCTTATAATTCCACTTTTTTTTCATAGGTATATCTTTCTTTAAACATTTATCCAAATATATTGCCCCCTATTGTCTCTATACTTATTTATAGGAAAAAATTTCATAAAAAATATCTTAGATATTCATGCAATTTACTACCTCTTTTAAAATATTTTGTTCTACAATTATTAATTATAGCACAATATATATCTAATAAAAATAAAGGAAAACCTTTTAAAAGAATTTCCCTTATCATTTACATAAAGTAAAATTATATGATTACCTCATGTCAAAAATTTTAGAAGTTATAAATTTTTTAATTTTACCATATTGTGATAACTAATAAAATAATTTGATAATTTCTATAATATTGTAGTTTAGTTTCCTAAAAAATAATATATAAAATCACAACTTATATATTAATCCACAAAAAAAGACTTAGCTTATAAAGCTAAATCTTTTTTATCATACCTCTCACGCAAGTTCTTGATTACTAGATTTTAATGAATTAGTCCACTTGCCACATCTATCTCCATATCTAGCTATAACCTTGTGATTAGCATATATTTCTACGACTTCACACATGTTAGCACACCCATTACATTCAAAACCTTTTACTTGGTAATTTGTGTCAGCTATTTCTAATCCTTTAAAAACAGTTTCTATATTATTTTTAACCTTTGCCTTAGCTTGTATAGCTGCACCTATAGCACCCATTACATCATAATGTTTTGGTATATATATTTCAGTATTTAATGTTTGCTCAAATGCTTTTTTTATACCTTCGTTTGCTGCTACTCCTCCTTGGAAAACTATAGGAGGTTCTATTTCTTTGCCTTTTCCTACGTTGTTAAGATAATTTCTTACTAATGCTTCACATAATCCCCTTATTATATCCTCTTGATTATGTCCAAGTTGCTGCTTATGTATCATATCTGATTCTGCAAAAACAGCACATCTACCTGCAATTCTCACTGGATTTTTAGATTTTAATGCAAGCTTTCCAAAATCACTTATATCTATTCCTAATCTTCCTGCCTGCCTATCAAGAAAAGAACCAGTACCTGCTGCACATACTGTATTCATAGCAAAATCTGTAACTATTCCATCTCTTAATATAATAATCTTGGAATCCTGTCCTCCAATTTCAAAAACTGTTCTTGCATTTGGGAAATAATGCAATGCAGCAATAGCATGAGAAGTAATTTCATTTTTTACAATATCAGAACCTAGTATAATACTAGCAAGATACCTTCCACTACCAGTAGTACCAACCCCTTTTATCCTAATTTTAGGAAAATCATTTTTTATTTCTCTTAGTCCTTGTTGTAAAATCTTAATAGGTTTCCCTTGAGTCCTAAGATATTTTTTTGTGACAATTTCATTATCATCAGTCATTAAAACTATATTTGTACTAACAGAACCCACATCAACTCCTAAGTAAAACTGGTCCACTCTTAAATCGCTCCTTTCTCTTCTTTAATAGATCGATAAACGCCTCGATTCTAGTCAAGTATCCTGCTTCACCAGTCATTTCATCTACTATTAATGTTAAAATAGGTATATCATAATCTTTTGAAATAGTAGGCATTATACTTTCTGCAACAATTTCAGGCATACAATTTAAAGGATAAACTTGAATGATTCCGTCAAATCCCATCTTTGAATATATAACTGTACTGCCTATGGTTTCTCGCCCATGACCACCAACCAAAGTGCTAAGATATGGTTTAGCAGCTTTCCACTTTTTTCTTTCCTCACTAATACCTATAAGTCCTAGACCTAGGTGATGTTTTACCCATTTTGTTGGAGTCAAAGCCATATAAGGTTCAACTCCCATATTTGCTAATTTAGTGGTTATCTCTAAATTTACAAAAGGTTCAATCAATGTGTATATTTCTCCTACTATACCTACCCTTAAATAACTATTTTGTTTTTTTTCTTGAATCTTATTTAATCTCTCAAAAGTTTTATCTATCAATTTTAAAATTTCTTGAGAACCTCTTACTTCTTCTAATTCATTGTAATAGTCTAACATAACTTTATCCACTAAATAACTGTGAATAGCATGAGCTCTCTTAATATTTGCATAGTGGGTAAGTTTGTCTGATTTATATAAAACTTTTTTACCATTACTAATAGCCTTAATAATCTTTGCTGTATTATACATAATACCACCTTTAAACTCTCCCGGCTGTATATTAAAAGATTTTCCTATATTCTTTATATGTTTTATAGGATTACCTTCAAATACATCAAATACAACGATATTTGCATCATATCCAAGATCTCTTAAAATTTCTTGTTCGATAGTTGGATAAAATCCAAATCTACATGGTCCGCAACTTCCTGTAATCAATATTGTATCTGCTCCATTTTCAATACTTTCAATATAATTTCCAATATTAATTTTTAGAGGAAGACATATTGTTTCAGGAGAATACTTTGTCCCCAGTTCTAATGTTCTCTTACTGCATTTAGGTGGCAGTACAACTTCTTGCCCCAAATCTTCAACTATTGATTTTCCTGCAATATAAACATTACCCATGTGTGGAAATGTTATTTTCATTATTATTCCTCCATTTCATCATGTCTATAAATGCTTCTAGTCTAGTATTTATTCCTGCTTCACCAGTTTGTTCATCAAGTGTAAATAATGTAAATGGAATTTGTCTTTTCCTAGCTTTTCTTTGAACTAATTCAATTAATATAGAATCAAGTCCACATCCAAAAGAAGAAATATATATCAACCCATCAATCATTTTATTTTCAATTAAATAAAATGACGCTCCAACTATATTCCTACCAGAGCTCCAAAACATTTTTTTAGGTAATTCATTTATGTATTTATCAATATATTTCGATTCTACCATTTCAGTTGTTAAAGTATTTATTCCCTGTTTCTTTAATTTGTTTATTATGTTCATGTTTATATATTCATCAAATATATTATATGGATGACCGCAAACTAATAATGTTAACTCATTTTTATTGAAATTTAATATTTTATCAAAATTATAACTATCATAGTTGTTGATAATATTGATAGGTATAGTCTTAGTTTTATAAATATACCTTTTAATTTCTGTATATTTTTCAAAGGCATTTTCATATGCTTCTTTAATCATGGAAGTATTCTGTGTAAAATATCTTCCTACTTCAATAATTGAATTAATGTAATTTCTTTTTGATTTCCTAAGATTAATTGTAGGACTAATAATAGGTGGTAAATCGTGTATTGAGTTCTTAACCATCTCCGGCAAACCAAGGACTTTGGGGCAATTGTACTCTTTTTTTCTTGTGCTCATTATTTTAGGTATAAATATATAGTCTACTTTTCCTATTAAATCAACTACATGTCCATGATAAACCTTTACAGGTAAGCACGCTTCATCAACACAATTAGCAACCCCTTGATTAAGTATATTTTTATTACTTTTTGATGATAATACTACTTCTACTCCTAATTCTCTAAAAAAATTGATAATTATAGGATAATAATCATAAAAAAATAGTCCTCGCGGAATTCCAACTTTTTTTGTCATTATATCCCTCCAATCTATCTATTTATTATAGACATACACATTATTTTATATACTTTACAAAGCAAAAAATAAAAAAATCCCAAGGATAAAACCTCAGGATTTTCTATAATAAACAACCTCTGACAACTATTTAAAATTGTCCATAACATATTTTATATCATTGACAATCATTAATAACTCTTCTTTAGAAGATGTGAAATTTAATATGTCAGAAACATAAATCATAAAATCTTCAATACTATCAAATACTTCAGGTATAGCAGATAACAGCCTTCTCATTCTTATTTTTCGTTGCAACACATCCATACTTCTTATATTTCTATCAATATATTGAATAAGATTATCAATAGACTGATCTAAATAATTGAAATCTGCACGTTTATTTTGTGTTATAACTACCTCTTCAGTTTCAAGGCTTAAATCATTTTGATATAATAACATCTCTTGAAGCTTAATTAGATTAGTATTATCTCTAACATTTATATTATCTTCAAGCTTATGAACATTCATGTCACAAATATCCTTAATATTGTTTCCTAATTTTTTGTCTTTTGTATTTAAATATCTTTTTAATTTATTATGCAATGATCTATTATTATCAACTATCAATTTCTTTTCTTTATCATTAAGCATATTTACACAAATTAAATTATTAACTAATAGTCCCCAGTTAGCTATAGTTCTAGCTAACTTATTCATTTCAAGAAAAGTCCTGGCAGTTAATATTTCATTTTCTTTTAATTCATTCAAACTTAGTTTTTTTAAATCAATATTTTTATATTTTTGTGTTTCTCGAAAATATTTATCGTATTTAACACCATACTCATGAGTCATTGTTCCATTAAACAATTGTTTATATTTAATTATTTTAAAGTCAATTGTTTCACAACTACTTCCTTGCAATTCCTTGATAAGAGATTTTTTTAAAATATCATAATATTTAGCTTTAGCAATCTTCAATGGCAAAACTCTTATTAATGATCTAATTTTAAAGAATATGCTATTAGTGTCTACAATTATAAATCTATATATCTCTTGAATAAATATTTGAACATTTATTTCTTCATTTTGTAAAACATTATTTTTAATATTTTCTCTAATAATTAAATAATTTAATATTTCATTATAATACAAAATCTCATTCATATATGAATTTAAAGATTTAATATTTGTTACTATTTCCCTTCTTAGTTCCTTTAATTCTTCTATATCATTGTTAAAAGGCAACTCACTTTCTGTTGCCTTTAAAATTTGTAATAAAATATTATTTTTTAATTTTACAAGTTTTTCTTTTTCGGACCCACTTTTATTAATAATTTCATCATTTGAATACTCATAGTATTTTACTATTTCTTCAGCAATTTTATAGTAGCTTATAGTTGCTAGATCTCTTATTTGTTCATTGAAAAACTTATTATAATCATCAGATAAATTGTTCCTGCACATATCTTGCTCTGTATATTCACTTTCTATTGTTTTTCCCTTTAACATGTTTATCTCCCCTCAATTTTGAATCTATTTCTCTATAATATACCAAAAATATTCTTAAATTTTATTTTTAATATTGTTCAAAGCATCTTCTATATAATATATTTTTTCATAACTTTCAGCTTCATTTATATTTAACCAAATATAATCTGTATGTTCATCACTTAATAATATATCTCCTGAATTATACTTACATAAATAAACTATGGAAATATATTGTTTTTTCTTTTTTTCATTAATACCTGAACTTATACTGATTATATTTTCAATATTTATATTTAATCCAGTTTCTTCGTATACTTCCCTTTTTAAAGCATCTTCAGGAGTTTCTTTGTACTCCATCTTTCCTCCTGGTATATCCCAACACCCACCTGCAAAATCAGACTTCTTATTTCTTTTTATGAGCAATAATTTATCACCTTTAAAGATAAGAGCTTTAATAATTATTCTAAACATGAATATCTTCTCCTTAGTATTATTGTGAATCAGAACAGCTCTCCATATTTGGATTAGTCATCATTATTTTTTTTATACTTCCAATTAATACATCTTCATACTTTTCTTTATATTTAAAATAATTATTGTCCATCTTTAAAGTATTCCATCCTTCTTGCAATTCATCTTTAGCTTCATCAAACTTATCTAAATTTATCAGCACGTATGCCTTGTTGATAATATAGTAAAATTTAATATCTATCGATTCTTCCAAAATATCATCTGTATACAACATAAGAGCTTCTTCTCCTCTATTTGAATTAACTAATATCTTAGTCATAATAAAAACAGCATTATATTTTGATTCCCGGTCAACACAATTTTCTTTCCATTTTTCAACAGCAGGCAACATATTTATAAGGTCATCATTTAAAGCTAATCCTTCATTAAATATTAGCAAAGACTCGTAATCTTTTATATCATCTCTTTTCAAATATTGTTCTAATATCTCTCTATATATATCTAACTTTTCTTCACGTTCTAACTTTCCATATTTGAATATATAATAATCTATTCCTAACCTATTCCAGTAATTATTTTCTTTTAAACTATTTAAAGTATCTAAAGGATTTAAATCATATAAATGCATTTCTTCATATGGAATTCTACCTACTAAATCTAAATATTCTAAACTTGAAATTGCTTTTTTATACAGAAAGTCGTCATTAGTTAATTCTATATTTTCATAGTCGCCAAATAAAGGAGTACTGTCAATATATTCGTTACTAATTAAATATATATCGTTAAGATAGTCGTCTCGGAAGTACTTCATATTCATATATATTCTCCTTATTATGGTAGCTGATTCTCCTCTAGTAATATTTTTTTCAGGCCTAAAAGTATTATCCTCATATCCAGTAATTATTCCATTATCTACCAAATTTCTAATTATATCATAATATTTATATCCATTATCAAGGTCACTAAATTGTTTATTTTTGCATACAATTGGTGGAGTAGTATAAAAATATGTCAATAGAGCTGCTTCTTCTCTAGTAATATATTTATTAGGATAAAATTTATTACCAGGAAAAATATCTTCAAAATTTATTTGCTCATTCTTTCGATCAATATAATTTTTTATAGCTAAAATATCATTGTATGCCCAAAAATTCATGTCTAAATCTTGATATAACAAACCAGTATTAGCTTCTGTTACTTTTTCTGTAATTTCTTCTTTTATGTCCTCTTCTATTTTTCCATAGCCATCTGAAGAACTTGTCCTTAAGGTATCTAATTGAAAATCATCATTTATTTTTGACTCCTCAGACAATGTACTATCCATAACATTACTCTTAATAGCAGTTCTGTATAAAATTGATATAAACTCACTTCTTGTTATATAATTATCAGGTTTAAATGTACCATCTTCATACCCTTTAAATAATTTAACCTCATTTGTTCCCCACATAATGTCTTCTTCAGCCCAATGTCCAAATACATCAAGAAAATAAGTCCCTGCAAATGAAAAATTAGATAAAGTTAATAACATCAAAACTAATAGTACAGAAATCATGTATTTTTTTTTCTCCATATTTGATACCCCTTATATTTATTTTTTTAATTACATAAACAAAATAATTTATAGTAATTTTAACTTTTATTATACTCATCGTAAATTCCAATTATTACTGTTCTATAAGCAAAATAATATAAATCATCGATCATTATTTTTTTTAGATCTTCTTCACTATTTACATTAGGATGATTAGTAATTTCCATACGACTAATTATATCTTTTAAATGTCTAGAAATATATAAATTAAAATATCTAATTGAAATTTCCTTTAATTCACTACAATAGTTATTTTCAACAAGAAAATTTTTTATTTTATTTTCTTGTTTTTTTTCATTAATATTATCTTCATCTATTAATTTATTTTTTATTTGAATATTTTTCCCTTGCCTATACATACTCCACGCTAAGCCGAGATACATAGTACAGTATGTTCTAAGTAATTTACTATCAAGTATAATTCCTATATAACTATGTTTTCTAATATCATTTATAATCATTTGAGTTATTAACTTTGTAGATTTTTGACTAAAATTATTAAATATAAGCATTACATCATTTTGAAATTTATCATTACAAATCTTTTCTGCTAAAGTAAGCTTATATTCTAACAATTCAACTACGTTCATAATATCACCCTCTGTATAATTTATTCATTTCTACTCATTATATCATGCCTTCAACAACCATATAAATAATGTGAAAATATTAAAAAGTATTTTATCTCACATTTATATTATGAACGCAATTTCTAATTTATGTTATAGGCAAACAGGTTTATACTTCAATTCTAACATATTCTCATTCAACCTAGCAAATTAGAAATTTGTTTTAAAAAACTTTATAATTATAAAATATAAAATCTAATAAATAGTCTATAGTAATGTATCCTAATAATCAAAATATATGATATATTAATATTGCTGGAGGTATTTTTATGGAAATAATTAAATTTAATCAAAAAGAAAAAGTGTATATACCACAACATTTAGTAGATAAACTTAACCATAAAAGCTTCTGCTTTATCGATATTGAAACAACTGGTTTTAACCATATGTATAATAATATTATATTAATTGGTTTATTAATTGTACATAACGATAATATTTGTATCAATCAATTTTTTGCAGAGTCTTCAAAGGAAGAATTGGATCTCCTACGTAATTTCATAAAAGTTGCAAATAAAATTGATTATTTTATTTCATATAATGGAAATAATTTTGATATTCCGTTCATAAATGATAGATGCAGCAAATTTGGCTTAAATTTTAATATTAGTAAGGTACAAAGCATTGATATTTTAAATATACTAAAAAATTACAAACAATTTCTTAATGTAGATAACCTTAAATTAAAAACAATTGAAAAGTTTCTCAAAATCAATAGAACTGACACAATTTCAGGTAAGGATGTTATAACCCTATATAAAAATTATGAAAAAAATAATGATTATAATCTTAAAAAACTAATATTAAAACATAATTATGATGATGTCTATAATCTTCAATTTTTATTAAAAATATTTGATTATATCGAAAATAAAATAAGCTTTAATGTCAATATTAGTACTAAATCTCAAACACAATTGCTAAACATAAACATACAAAATGTATTAAACAATCAAAATTATTTCAGTGTTAAATGCAACACTGATAAATTAAATTTAAAAAAACAAATCTATTTTTCTGAAAATTATTCCTTTATTTGGTTACCTATAGATGGTAATTTAACTATTGATTTTGAAATAAGAAAAAGTAAGTTGTCAGATGGAAAAGAATGTTATTATATTAGTCAATATGATTATCCATTCACTAAACATATAGTTGATACTACAAAATATAAGCTGCCTAAAGGCATATTATTAATACAATATGGTGATATTATAGCTTCAGAAAACTTAAAAAATATTATAAAAGCAATACTTAAGCAATCTATGAAATACATATGAAATTTTTTATATTTTAATATTTAATTTAAAACTATTTAAAATTAAATATTAGGAAAATATTTAAATAATTTACAATTAAAATTGATTCATAATAAAAAACCCTATGAAATTAATCATAGGGTTTTAAATGGTGCCCAGAGGCGGAATCGAACCACCGACACGGGGATTTTCAGTCCCCTGCTCTACCGACTGAGCTATCTGGGCATATATGGTGGGCCTTCAGGGACTCGAACCCCGGACCTGCCGGTTATGAGCCGGACGCTCTAACCAACTGAGCTAAAGGCCCTTATTTTAATTTGTGGTGGGCCTGGGTGGACTCGAACCACCGACCTCACGCTTATCAGGCGTGCGCTCTAACCACCTGAGCTACAAGCCCATTCCTTTATATGGTCGGGGTGGAGGGACTCGAACCCCCGGCCCCATGGTCCCAAACCACGTGCGCTACCAAACTGCGCTACACCCCGATAAATAAAGCAATGTTAATTATTAAATTTTTTATGGTGGGCGCAACAGGGCTCGAACCTATGACCCCCTGCTTGTAAGGCAGGTGCTCTCCCAGCTGAGCTATGCGCCCATATTATTGCCCATATTATTAAAGTAACATTTAGTGGCAGGGGTGGCAGGACTTGAACCCACGACATTCGGTTTTGGAGACCGACGTTCTACCAACTGAACTACACCCCTAATGGTGTAATGGTGGGCCTTCAGGGACTCGAACCCCGGACCTGCCGGTTATGAGCCGGACGCTCTAACCAACTGAGCTAAAGGCCCCTATATAATCAACATCCAATGGCGGAGAAGGAGGGATTTGAACCCTCGCGCCCCGTGAAGGACCTACTCCCTTAGCAGGGGAGCCTCTTCAGCCACTTGAGTACTTCTCCATATCTGGCGGAGAGGGTGGGATTCGAACCCACGTGGGCTTGCACCCTAACGGTTTTCAAGACCGCCCCGTTATGACCACTTCGGTACCTCTCCAATGGTGACCCATCGGCGATTCGAACGCCGGACACCCTGATTAAAAGTCAGGTGCTCTGCCTACTGAGCTAATGGGTCAAATTGGCTGGGGTGGCAGGACTCGAACCTACGAAATGCTAGAGTCAAAGTCTAGTGCCTTACCGACTTGGCTACACCCCAACATATGGCGCACCTAGGAGGATTCGAACCCCCGGCACACGGATTAGAAGTCCGTTGCTCTATCCAACTGAGCTATAGGTGCATATTACTTTAGTTTAAATTTTTACTTTGGAGCGGGTGAAGGGAATCGAACCCTCGCAACCAGCTTGGAAGGCTGGGGCTCTACCACTGAGCTACACCCGCATATTTTAAATGGTGGAGGGGACTGGATTCGAACCAGTGAAGGCTGTGCCAACGGATTTACAGTCCGTCCCCTTTGGCCAACTCGGGAACCCCTCCTCAAATAATGGAGCTGGTGAGAGGACTTGAACCCCCAACCTACTGATTACAAGTCAGTTGCTCTACCAATTGAGCTACACCAGCATGGCGACCTGGAAGAGACTCGAACTCTCGACCTCCAGCGTGACAGGCTGGCATTCTAACCATCTGAACTACCAGGCCGCATCATATTCTTTTTTATGGTGGGCGCAACAGGGCTCGAACCTATGACCCCCTGCTTGTAAGGCAGGTGCTCTCCCAGCTGAGCTATGCGCCCATATGGTGACCCTACCGGGAATCGAACCCGGGTTACCGCCGTGAAAGGGCGATGTCTTAACCGCTTGACCATAGGGCCATGTTTTTTTGGTAGCGGCGAACGGATTTGAACCGCTGACACTGCGGGTATGAACCGCATGCTCTAGCCAACTGAGCTACGCCGCCATATTTCGTATGGTTGCGGGGACTGGATTTGAACCAGCGACCTCCGGGTTATGAGCCCGACGAGCTACCAGACTGCTCCACCCCGCGATGTACATTTAATTAATATAATACTTATTTTATTGGTGCCGGGGACCGGAATCGAACCGGTACGATCTTTTAGGGATCGCAGGATTTTAAGTCCTGTGCGTCTGCCAGTTCCGCCACCCCGGCACTTTATTGGCTCCTGGGGTGGGACTCGAACCCACAACCTACCGGTTAACAGCCGGTTGCTCCACCATTGAGCTACCCAGGAATGTCATCCGGCAACGACCTACTCTCCCAGGACGTCTCCGTCCAAGTACCATCAGCGCTGAGAGGCTTAACTTCTGTGTTCGGTATGGGAACAGGTGTGACCCTCTCGCTATCGTCACCGGATATTTTTAAGGCTTGCGCCTTCAAAACTGCACAGTGAATTTTCCTGGTCAAGTCCTCGACCTATTAGTATCACTAAGCTAAAGATATCACTATCCTTACACCTGTGACCTATCAACCAGGTAGTCTACCTGGGGTCTTACTCTTTAAAAAGATGGGAAATCTTATCTTGAGGGTGGCTTCGCGCTTAGATGCCTTCAGCGCTTATCCTTTCCAGACTTAGCTACTCAGCCATGCTCCTGGCGGAACAACTGATACACCAGTGGTCTGTCCATCCCGGTCCTCTCGTACTAGGGACAGCTCCTCTCAAATTTCCTACGCCCACGACGGATAGGGACCGAACTGTCTCACGACGTTCTGAACCCAGCTCGCGTGCCTCTTTAATGGGCGAACAGCCCAACCCTTGGGACCTACTCCAGCCCCAGGATGAGACGAGCCGACATCGAGGTGCCAAACCTCCCCGTCGATGTGGACTCTTGGGGGAGATAAGCCTGTTATCCCCGGGGTAGCTTTTATCCGTTGAGCGATGGCCCTTCCACTCGGTGCCACCGGATCACTAAGTCCAACTTTCGTTCCTGCTCGAGATGTATCTCTCGCAGTCAAGCTCCCTTCTGCCTTTACACTCTACGCACGATTTCCGACCGTGCTGAGGGAACCTTTGAGCGCCTCCGTTACTCTTTAGGAGGCGACCGCCCCAGTCAAACTGCCCAACTGACAGTGTCCCAAGACCGGTTTCACGGTCTCTGGTTAGAATTTCGGCATCATAAGAGTGGTATCCCAAGGTCGACTCCACCGAAGCTGGCGCCCCGGCTTCTAAGTCTCCCACCTATCCTGTACATACGATACCAAAATCCAATGTCAGCCTGCAGTAAAGCTCCACGGGGTCTTTCCGTCCTGTCGCGGGTAACTCGCATCTTCACGAGTACTACAATTTCACCGGATCCCTTGTTGAGACAGTGCCCAAATCGTTACACCTTTCGTGCGGGTCGGAACTTACCCGACAAGGAATTTCGCTACCTTAGGACCGTTATAGTTACGGCCGCCGTTTACTGGGGCTTAAGTTCACACCTTCGCTTTCGCTAAGCGTTCCCCTTAACCTTCCAGCACCGGGCAGGTGTCAGCCCCTATACATCGTCTTTCGACTTAGCAGAGACCTATGTTTTTGGTAAACAGTCGCTTGGGCCTCTTCACTGCGGCTAAATAAGGCTTCATACAGCTAGTGTATTAACCTCTTTTAGCACCCCTTATCCCGAAGTTACGGGGTCATTTTGCCGAGTTCCTTAACAAGGGTTCTTCCGCTCATCTTAGGATTCTCTCCTCGCCTACCTGTGTCGGTTTGCGGTACGGGTACCTGCTCGCTCGATAGAGGCTTTTCTCGACAGTGTGGAATCAGTTAGTTCGCTACTTATTTTTCGCTCCCCATCACCTCTTAGGATTACTTCTACGGATTTGCCTATAGAAGCTCCCTACTGGCTTAGACACACTCAACCAACGGTGTGCATAACCTATCCTCCTGTGTCACCCCATTTCTCAAACGCTTACAGGTAGTACAGGAATCTCAACCTGTTGTCCATCGCCTACGCCATTCGGCCTCGGCTTAGGTCCCGACTAACCCTGAGAGGACGAGCCTTCCTCAGGAAACCTTAGGCTTTCGATGGGTAGGATTCTCACCTACCTTTCGCTACTCATGCCAGCATTCTCTCTTCTGTATAGTCCACCATTCCTTACGGTATAGCTTCAGTCCATACAGAATGCTCCTCTACCGATACATACGTATCCCACAGCTTCGGTGACAGGTTTGAGCCCCGGAAATTTTCGGCGCAAGACCACTCGACCAGTGAGCTATTACGCACTCTTTAAATGAATGGCTGCTTCTAAGCCAACATCCTGGTTGTCTGTGTAGTCTTACATCCTTTTCCACTTAACCTGTACTTAGGGACCTTAGCTGGTGATCTGGGCTGTTTCCCTTTTGACTACGAAACTTATCTCACGTAGTCTGACTCCCAAGAAACATGACTGTGGCATTCGGAGTTTGATAGGTTTTGGTAGCGTATGAACGCCCCTAGACCATTCAGTGCTCTACCTCCACGTCACTATTACTTGAGGCTAGCCCTAAAGCTATTTCGAGGAGAACCAGCTATATCCGGGTTCGATTGGAATTTCACCGCTACCCACAGGTCATCCGATAGCTTTTAAACGCTAAACGGTTCGAGCCTCCACGAAATTTTACTTCCGCTTCACTCTGCCCATGGGTAGGTCACCCGGTTTCGGGTCTACGACATGCAACTAAAACGCCCTATTAAGACTCGGTTTCCCTACGGCTCCATTGCATAGCAACTTAACCTTGCTGCATATCGTAACTCGCTGGCCCGTTCTACAAAAAGTACGCGGTCGTACATAAAAAGTACTTCCACTGCTTGTAAACATAGGGTTTCAGGTTCTATTTCACTCCCCTCCCGGGGTTCTTTTCACCTTTCCCTCACGGTACTACTTCGCTATCGGTCACCAGGTAGTATTTAGCCTTGGGGGGTGGTCCCCCCAGCTTCCCACAGGGTTTCACGTGTCCCGTGGTACTCTGGAATACAGCTAGAATTCATATCGTTTAACTTACAGGACTTTCACCTTCTATGGTGGTACTTTCCAGAACTCTTCAGCTACGATAATCCTTCTTTTATGCTGCATCCACAACCCCAGTAAAGGAAACCTCTACTGGTTTGGGCTCTTCCCCGTTCGCTCGCCGCTACTTAGGGAATCGATTTTTCTTTCTCTTCCTCGGGGTACTTAGATGTTTCAGTTCCCCCGGTGTCCCCTCAACTACCTATGTATTCAGTAGTTGATACCTAGAGTTTACTCTAGGTGGGTTTCCCCATTCGGAAATCCCCGGATCAAAGCCTACTTGCGGCTACCCGAGGCATATCGGTGCTTATCCCGTCCTTCATCGGCTCCTGGTGCCAAGGCATCCACCCTATGCTCTTAATAACTTGACCAGAAATTGTAGTACTTAGTTACTCTTAGTAGTTACCAGCAATTAAATTGCTAGTATCTATCCATGTATCTAGTACTTACTATATTCACTGTGCAATTTTCAAGGTGCAATGGTGGAGATGAGGAGATTCGAACTCCTGACCCCCTGCTTGCAAGGCAGGTGCTCTCCCAACTGAGCTACACCCCCACGAAATGATTGCCCAATCCTATTTTATTGGACACTCAAAACAAAACAGTACAGAACCCTAAATAGTCTAAATTAAAGTGTTACTCCTTAGAAAGGAGGTGATCCAGCCGCACCTTCCGATACGGCTACCTTGTTACGACTTCACCCCAGTCATCGGTCCTACCTTCGACAGCTGCCCCCAAAAGGTTAGCTCACTGGCTTCGGGTATTACCGACTCCCATGGTGTGACGGGCGGTGTGTACAAGGCCCGGGAACGCATTCACCGCGACATGCTGATTCGCGATTACTAGCAACTCCGACTTCATGTGGGCGAGTTGCAGCCCACAATCCGAACTGGGACCGGCTTATTGGGATTCGCTCACTCTTACGAGCTCGCAGCCCGTTGTACCGGCCATTGTAGCACGTGTGTAGCCCAGGACATAAAGGGCATGATGATTTGACGTCATCCCCACCTTCCTCCGGTTTGTCACCGGCAGTCTCTCTAGAGTGCCCAGCATTACCTGATGGCAACTAAAGACAAGGGTTGCGCTCGTTGCGGGACTTAACCCAACATCTCACGACACGAGCTGACGACAACCATGCACCACCTGTCACCTCAGTCCCCGAAGGGAAAGTCCTATCTCTAGGACGGTCCGAGGGATGTCAAGCCCTGGTAAGGTTCTTCGCGTTGCGTCGAATTAAACCACATGCTCCGCTGCTTGTGCGGGCCCCCGTCAATTCCTTTGAGTTTCAGTCTTGCGACCGTACTCCCCAGGCGGAGTGCTTATTGTGTTAACTGCGGCACTGAAGGATGTCTCCCCCAACACCTAGCACTCATCGTTTACGGCGTGGACTACCAGGGTATCTAATCCTGTTCGCTCCCCACGCTTTCGTGCCTCAGCGTCAGTTACAGTCCAGAGAGTCGCCTTCGCCACTGGTATTCTTCCTAATATCTACGCATTTCACCGCTACACTAGGAATTCCACTCTCCTCTCCTGCACTCAAGTTATGCAGTTTCAAATGCTTACCTCGGTTAAGCCGAGGGCTTTCACATCTGACTTACATGACCGCCTACGCACCCTTTACGCCCAGTAATTCCGGACAACGCTCGCCCCCTACGTATTACCGCGGCTGCTGGCACGTAGTTAGCCGGGGCTTCCTCCTAAGGTACCGTCATTATCTTCCCTTAGGACAGAGCTTTACGACCCGAAGGCCTTCATCGCTCACGCGGCGTCGCTGCATCAGGGTTTCCCCCATTGTGCAATATTCCCCACTGCTGCCTCCCGTAGGAGTCTGGACCGTGTCTCAGTTCCAGTGTGGCCGTTCACCCTCTCAGGCCGGCTACCCATCGTCGCCTTGGTGAGCCGTTACCTCACCAACTAGCTAATGGGACGCGGGACCATCCTATACCGCTAACACTTTGACTCACATACCATGCGGTATTAGAGTTTCATGGGGTATTAATCCCGGTTTCCCGAGGCTATCCCCCAGTATAGGGCAGGTTTCCCACGCGTTACTCACCCGTCCGCCACTAAGCTTTAACTATTCCATCCGAAGACTTCCTAATTAAAGCTTCGTTCGACTTGCATGTGTTAGGCACGCCGCCAGCGTTTGTCCTGAGCCAGGATCAAACTCTCGCATTAAAAAATTTTATCTAATAGCCTAAGCTTTTACTCTTCAGAATTAACAGGTTCTGTACTGTTTAGTTTTCAATGTTCAATTTTAGCGACTTTTTTAATATACCATACTTTCTTTTTCTTGTCAAGCACTTTTTATCTTTTTCTTTAAATTATTTTCATCTTTTCTTGTGAACTCCTCGTGCCGACTCTTAAAACTATACCAGTTTTTTATCCTTTTGTCAACACATTTTTACAATAAAGATACTGTCAAGTAAAAGTTGGCAAAATTATTATTTTTAAATTTAATCATCCAATTTTGCTGTTTTAATTATGTTTTTATGCCCGATAGGGCAAGAGTATTCTATTTATACTTTCTACAATTTTAAAAATAAATTTACATATACTTTACAATGATTTCAAAATTGTTATTCTATAATACTAGACTTATGATTATAGAATAACAATAAGTCTGAGAGCCCTATTTTTAGGTCTAATTCTATTTATTCATCAGTATTAATGCTCTATTATGTTGTATTTTTTTAGGCTTATATTAGAGCATAGGTATCGTATGTTAGCTTATTCTTTTAAGTTATATAATATATTAGATATTAAAAACTTAGGTTCATTTGACTTGCACATTTGCAACCTAACATGTCCTTTATGGCTTTTCTTCCGTTAGTTACTGAACATTGACTAAATGGCATGCTTGCTCTTTTGTGTTTGTATATCTTGCTTTTCTTTGGCTTTTTATTTACTTCTGCTGCTGTTAATCCTACTTTTTCTATTATTTCTTCAAGCTTTTCTTCTTTTATTTCTTTGTTCAGTAGTGATTTTATTGTTGTTGCTAATTCTTTGCTTGCTTTTTCTGCTAGTATCTTGGCTAAGTTACTGGCTCCTTGTATTGACCAACTTGTTTTATTCCCTTTCATCCTTTGTGCTAATATATCACATATGCTATGTTCCATTGTTCCTAGATTTCTATATTTAATTCCTTCTGGTGGTTGCGGCATATTTATGTCTGGGCGAAGTTTGTAGAGCACTATCCCTTCTTTGTTGTTTACTAGGTAATTATATAGTGCCTGTAATTTCTTCATTTTCTTTTGATTATCATTGTTTTCTATCATTAGTTTTGTTATCATTTCTAATCCTTCTTCTATGTTACCATTGCTTAGTTTCTTTATTATTTCTTTTGCCTTTTTCTTATCTTCTATGTTCTTAAGTACTGCTTGATTTCTATGAAATGGATCTAATTGAAAGTGTGAATTGTCTTCTTTTATAACTTCTTTTATCCAGTTTGCTCCATCTCCATTTACTATTTTTGTTTCTATTTCGTCAGTATTATATTGTTTCGCTATTTTGGCTTGTCTTAGTTTTCTAAATTCTTTACTACTTCCAAAGCTTGCATATGCTTTTTTGTTCTTTAGTACATATCTATCTTTTTTCTCATGCTTCTTCTCCCAGCCTTCATAAAAAATTCCTAATTTTAGTTCTTTTTTCTCTTTTCCCTTAGTCTTTTTATCTTTACCTTGGATATTTATCCACACTCCATCCATTTCTTCAAACAATATTTTTGTTTCTTTTTTGCCTTGTAATTTTTCTTCGTTGTTTAATTTTATTTCGTGTTTTTCTTTTTGTTTTAGTTGTTCTCCTAAGTTTTGTATTATGTTCCAAGCTGCTGAATGACTTATACTTTGGTTTGTCATTTCTGTTATTTTATTTGCTGTTTTTCTATATGATTCATCTGTTGCTAGATCTACTATTTTTTCTACTAGATTTGTAGATATATGTCCTATGGTTTCCATTTTTAAGTATTCATCTAAAAGGCATTTGTAACCTCTTTTACCCTCTTGTGTAGTATATTGATATATTCTACGTTTATATTCAATTTCGCCCATTATTGTTTTTATGGTAGTTTTCTTTAATCCTTTATTTCTATATTCTTCTTTATCTCTTTCTTTCATTAATTTATTATCTAATTTTTCTAATAGCTCTACGAGCATTTCACATGCCTGTCGGCATACAAGCTTATATATAATTTTCTCTAAGTTCTTGAAATTAATTTCTTTTTCATCTAAACTTATATTATACATGTAATCATCCCTTTTATAGTTTTCTTATTAATTACTATTATATTGGATGATTCATATATGTTAAAGGTGCTTTCGGGCATCTTTTTCATTTTTGTTGTTTTTGCCTACTAAAATTATACTCTAAGTACAATAAATTTTATTTTTTTGTGAAAAACTATAATGAAAAATAAAAGATATAGTAACTATGCCTTCTTTGCCTTCTTTTTGACTTGATCTAAATAAGTTTTGCAAGATATAATAATTTTATCTTTCGGATTTAGCTTATAAGCACATTCTATATCCTTTTCTCCACTTTTAATATCTCCCATTTTAATATATGTCATTCCCCTATTACACATTATTTCACAATCATTTGGCCTTTTTTGAAGAGCTTTATTAAAATATTCTATAGCTTCATTAAATTTCCCCAGATTAGCTTCACATATACCAATTTCATTCAAAGTGTCAATTTGATCAGCATTTAATTCAAGCACTTTATTATAGTATTCTTTAGCTTTTTTATAATTATCAAGAAATCTATAAGCAAGTCCTATCATAAAATATAAATTCCACCAATCATTATATCTCTCCAATAAAGGTAAAAGCTTTTTAAGTCCTTCTAAAGGATCACCGTTTAATACAGCATTGTATCCTTCTTCATACTGTACACAATCATCAATAAGTAAAAGATTTTGTCTTATTTCTTCAATTTTACTTGGATCATCACCTAATTGCATATACTTTTGCCAAGTAAGCTGGCATTTCTTAAACTGTTTACTATTTCTATAATAAAAACCTAAATTATAGTACGCCAAAGCATATTTAGGATTAATATTTGTAATCTCCTCTAATATCTGTCTTGATTCATTTAAAAAAATATCTCCTTTTTGTTTCATACCTACGTCATAAAGTCTTTTTCCTTTCTCTTCAAGAGCCAAAGAATAGTTATAAAGTGCTTTTTCATTTTTTGGGTTTATATTTACTAAAGCCCTTAAATATATCAATCCATCATCTAATTTACCATTTTTCAAAAATTTAATAGCACTAAACAATATATAACTTTCAATTTTTTCGTCGTATTTTAATAATATTTCTTTATAAATATCATTATACACAAATTCAGGGTCAACCCCTATGGTATATATCATTCCATTTACTATTGAAGATATTTTAATTTCTTCATTTACATTACCAGTTTTTATTTCTTCTACTAATTCGTCTATCACTATAGGAAGAGGTACTTTATTATCAACTTTGTAACCATTTATGTCTATATATGAGTTTGGTTTTATCTCTATAAAAGATAAGTTTTTAGTCTTATCTTTAAAATATTCACTTATACTTTTCATCCTATTCACCTGCCTTATTTATATAAATCTCGCATGTATTTTCTTTTTCTTCTAGTACTAGTACTCAAAAGTTCAAATAATATACCCCTATAAATCATGGCATAAGAAAGCAACACTTGAGATATTATATATTTTAGTAACCCTGATTGGGGAATAATAAAATTAATACTTAATGAAAAATAACTATTAATAAATTTACCAGTAATAAAATATATAGCTATCGAAAATAATATGTTAGGTAATAACCACTCTAACCAATTTTCTCTTATAAAGTTAAAAGCATATAATATTGTTTCCCACGATGAATAATGCTTTAGATAAATAGATTCAGGTAAAGCATTAAATATTATAAAAACTAAAAGGGAAATTATTAAATCAATTTCAAGTGGTAATGCAGCTCCTATAACTGGGTATAAAATTCTATCATATAAAAAACTTACAACCCATGCAATGAACAAAATTCCATATATTTTCCACAAATAGACACCAAAACCTTCTTTAAAATCAGCTAAAGAAAATTTTCCTCTTTTCACAATACTGTTTAATAAGTATAAGTAACTTGAAATTATAGCACTCATAGCTATAGCAATAGCTAACCCAGCAAATATACTTAATACTCCTCTAAATAATATTGAAACAATCCATATTAGCCCAATATTAATCATCATATATACTATACCAGTAAAAATAAACCCCCAGTTTTTAACAAACAATTTTGCCGCTTTCTTACCAGTACTTTTATTTATATAAACTAAATCATTAATTATGTCCAATATCATCACTCCTCAATTCATCGAATTCTTGTGTTATATCATAAAAATCCACATTATTCAATACTTTTTCATCATTATAAACAAATAACAAAATTCTCTTTTCTTTGTCAATCATATTTTCTGCTAAGTAATCACCTTTAATAAAAGACAAAATATCAAAAGAAAATGAATCCATATAAATTTGATTTAAAATCTTTTTTGTTGGACTGTTTTTATAGTCAGTTAAATAACAATTTAAAATTCTAGTATTTTTTAGTAAAGCATGCTTATATTTTTTGTCAATAATATTCTTATTTATAAGATAACTAGGTATAGCCGGATTCTTGTGAAAAAGAATATAGTCAAATCTCATTAGTTCCCTAAATATACAAATGTTATTTTTATCTAAATTGCTATAAAAATCATATAAAATACTGTAAAGAGCTTCTCTACTATGAGACAATCTATGGAATTCATTTTCTTCCCAATATATACTAAAATCCTCATAAAAATCAAAAGCACTATTATAATGGTTTTCTATTATAAAGTTAAGGGAGTGTGAAAATCCTCCATTATTCCAATATTTTTCTACCAAATCCTCAATTGTCTTCAATCTGAGAATTTCAGAATAAGTTATATAATTGTTTTCTAGCACCTCATAAGGTGGTCTATCTATATACTTATATCCGTATTTAGCACTGTTTATTCTAAGACCTGAACCTTTTAAAAGTTTAAGAAAGCCAAGTTGAAGTTTATCAGGTTTTAAGTCATATATATCGTTAAATGACTTTTTAAAACTCTCGTAATCTTCTAATGGTAGACCTGCAATTAAATCTAAGTGTAAATGAATGTTCCTATAACTATGAAGCTCTTTTACGATTTCTTTTAATTTTTTTAGATTAGTATCTCTTTGTATTTCATTTAGAACATCTAAATTAGTAGTTTGTACACCTATCTCAAATTGAAATAATCCTTCAGGAACATTTTTTAAAAACTGTAACATTTCTTTGTCCATTAAATGAGCATTAATTTCAAAATGAAAATTTATTCCCTTAACATTTTTTTTCACTATATATTTCATAATATTCATAGCAACATTTTTATTAGCATTAAAAGTCCTATCAACAAATTTTACTTGTTTTACCTTTGCATTTATGAGATTGTCTAAATCTTCTTTCACCCTTTCTAATGAAAAAAAAGTCAATCCTTTAATAGTCGAAGAAAGACAAAATTGACAATTAAAAGGGCAACCCCTTGAAGCCTCATAATAAACGATTTTATTTTTAAATTGTGATAAATTTTTTTTAAAAGGGGATGGTATTACATCTAAATTCTTTATAGGTTCTCTAGGTTCATTTTTCTTTATTATGTTTTTATTTCTATATACTATACCTTTGATATTACTAAAATCATTATTTTTATCTTTCAATGCGTTAATTAACTCTTTAAAAGTTACTTCACCTTCACCATATACTATAAAATCTATAAACCAATTCTTCTCAAGTATTTTTTCACTGTCAAAAGATACTTCAGGCCCTCCAAGAATTATTTTTACAGCTGGCTTGATAAGTTTAAGTCGTTGACAAATGTTCATAGTCTCATTTAAATTCCAAATATAACATGAAAAAGCTACTATATCAGGGTTCTGCTTATAAATCTCTCCAGTAATATAGTCATCCTTTTGATTTATAGTAAATTCCATAGTCAAAATATCCAAATCGCAATCTTGACAATAACTTTCTAAATACCTTATAGATAAAGATGAATGAATAAATTTTGAATTTAATGTAGTTAATAAAATTTTCATATTTATATGCCTACCTTTTTTTTATTGATATATTTTTAATGGTATAAGTAAGTAAATTCAATGACAATACTAATTTTAAAACTTTTATACCAAAATGTACTTGAATAACAAAAAAGGGAAAGTCAATTTTTCTTATGGGTATATTATAACACAAGTTTAATCCTTGTATAGACATTATAATATTTTAGTACATATTGTAATACTATTTGGTACATATCTGCTTTATATTTTAGTAGAATTAATTAAAAATTTTCACTAAAGTATAATTTATTAATTCGTGTATATTTTTTGTTGAAATATATGGTTTCTTAAAGGTATTTTGATTTTTACATCGAAATATAATTTAATAGGACATTAAATATCATTTGTAGTAAAGGAAGGAGAATAATAGAATGCAAGAATTTGAAAAAATATCGATTTTTGAAATATCAAAAAAAGATATGCTTATGATTATTGAAGCACTTGAATATACGGGAAAAAATACAAATATTAATGACTTCTTAATATTAAAAGACAACATTATTAAAGAATTAAGTGAACTTTCTGGTGCAAATAGCGAAAAAGAGTTTTTAAGTTATTTAGAAAAGTCCTCAATTTCCTGAGGGCTTTTAAATTTATATATTCCTGATTTAGATTTCACGTATATAACAATTTTATCTTTACTATCCATTCTATTTATTACTTTACAATTATTTAATAAGCTATGAAAAAACTTATCTCCAGTTTTAAAACTAAAAATATCTGGTAAAATATATTTATCTATCTTCAAATTTGATGGATGTATCTTACCTTTTCTAAGTTTATATAAATATCCTGCTAAATTTTTTAAAAAAACATCATTGTGAATTTTATTTTTATCATTAATTTCACCTAGTAGTCCTTTAAACCCAAATATGAAAAAATTTTGAACTTTATTTTCTTTTGATATTCCATGATCTAACATATTTAAACAACTTCTAAGAATTCTATACTTACTTGCTATAAAAGATTGTGAATTCAATATATTTAATAAGTTTATCCTTTCTTTCTCAAAATGAACTCTATAGTTTCCAGGATAATTATCTATTCTATCTTTGTAATAATCTTTATATGTGTTAATATAGTTCACCTGTGAAAAATTTATTATCTCTTCTTTCAGTTTTAATTTAATATCATTAAAATCAGAATCATTTAACACTAAAGATAACAATTTTGCCAAAGCTATTCCTTCAAACAAACAAGATATATTCCCAGTCGTAAATAATATATTTTTAATTACTTCATCAACAACTATATCCCATTTTTCGTTAGCAAATACAATAGGAACCAATCTGCTATATATACTATCGTCCTCTCCCCAATAAACATCATTACACCAATTATAAAAATTAATTAAATTTCTATTTCCTCCATTTCTATAATAAAACCATAATTTTAATTCCTCATTAAATCTAAAATAATCTATTCTATTACCAACGTCTTCTAAGCATGGCAATAAAGATTTTGCAGTAAATATCATAGTTTCTACTTCATATGTATACTGACTATCATTCTTTACACTAGCATTACATCCATTTAATATAAAATCTCTTATCTTTTTTTCCACTCAAATTACACTCCTAACATTTATTATATTTAGTATATCAAAATATTAGATATTTAAAAAGGAAATAGCTTAATACAATTTATTATACTTCAGCTATTTCCAAAAATTAATTTTAATTTTCTTTATGATACAATTCTGCATACATATTTCTATATTCGATTACCCTATTAGAGTATGTACTAGCAGCTGGATTTCTATATCCTCCCCTAGACGCAATATACTTTTTCAATCCACCTTCACCTCTATTATAAGCTGTTAAAGCTTTATGTATATCATTATTAAATACATCCATTAAATAAGCTAGGTGAGTTGTAAAAAGATTTATATTGTATTTTGCATCAAATAACATATCAGGGCTATAATCTAAATTTAGGTTATTCGCAAGGATTCTTGCTGTTCCATCCATTATTTGCCCTAGTCCTCTTTCTCCATGACTACCAACTAATTTTTTATTGAAATTGCTCTCAACCTTCATTATTCCCATAAGAAGAAATAAATCTAAATTCTTTTCCTTTGCTTTTTCTATAAGATATTCACTTTCGTCTTTATCTAATCCAGTTTCTTTCATTATAAAATCTATTTCTGTACTTTTATCTTCAAGCTTGCCTAAATCAATAGAGCCAATCACCTTCATATCGTTGATACTACTTAAATTTATTTCTTTATATTCATCTTGATTTACCATAATTCCATATACTGTGCTGCTAAAAATGACAATAATCGCTAGAATTAGATAAATTAAAAAATTTTTTTCCATTTTTTCACTCCTCTCAATTTTTGCACAAGAACTATTATATAAATTATGGTTATACAAGTCAATATTGTTACATTAACGTAACTAGACCTTATATGGTAAGCATGTCCAAATTTATATTTTTTATAACACTACAAATGCCTAGATTTGAGAAGAGCATTTTTATTTAAAATAAAGTATTATTTAAAATTCTCTACAATTCTATTAGGATAATAAAAGAGCAAGGTGTATATATACACCTTGCTCTTTTATCTATATCATTTATTATAATAATTACATTTTTTCCGGAGTTTCTATGCCTAATAAATTTAATCCAATTTTTAAAGTTGTCATTGTAGCATATACTAATAACAATCTCGCTTTCTTAACCTTTTCGTCTTCAACAATTATTGGACACTCATGATAAAATTTATTAAAAGCCTGAGCTATGTCAGTAATATGTCTTGTTATAAAAGATGGCTCGTTTTTCTCCATAGCATCAATTATAACTCTTGGCAACCCTTGAATTAACCTTATTACCTCAACAGATTCATCATTTGTCAACAAGGAATAATCAACATCCCCATCAATCTCAATATTTGCTTTGTTTATTACACTATTTGCTCTTGCATAACTATATTGTACATATGGGCCTGTTTCTCCTTCAAAGCTTAAAGTTCGTTCCCAAGAAAAAACATAATCTTTTATCCTACTATTTGACAATTCCTGAAATATTACTGCACCTATTCCAACTTGCTTTGTTACTTTGTCTTTATCTTCCAGATTTGGGTTTCTTTCTAATATAATCTCTTTTGTCTTTTCAATAGCCTTATTTAATACATCTTCTAAGAATACTACCCTACCTTTTCTTGTAGCTAAAGTACCATTCTCTAAACTAACCATTCCAAATGGAACATGAACACAATCATCAGCCCAATCATACCCCATAAGCTGTATAACCTTTTTTAATTGTTTGAAATGAAGATTTTGCTGTGAAGCAACTACATAAATATTTTTGTAAAAATTATATTTTCTTTTCCTATATATAGCTGCAGCAATATCTCTAGTTATATATAGCGTTGAACCGTCACTTTTTTTGATAAGTGCTGGAGGCATACCAAAAGGTTCTAAATCTACTATTTCAGCTCCTTCTGATTCTTTTAATAATCCTTTTTCATGTAAAATATCAATTACCTCTGGCATCTTATCAGAATAAAAGCTCTCTCCAGCATAAGAATCAAATTTAATTCCTAGCATATCATATACACGATTAAACTCCTTTAGGCTAACATCCCTAATCCATTGCCATAACTCTTTAGCTTCATTATCTCCGTCTTCTAGTTTTTTAAACCAGTTTCTAGCTTCATCATCTAAATTAGGTTCTTTTTCTGCTTCCTCGTGAAACTTAACATAAAGCTTTAATAATTCAGGAATAGGATTTTCTTCGACTACAGCTTTATCTCCCCATCTTTTAAAAGCTACTATTAACTTTCCAAATTGAGTACCATAATCTCCTAAATGATTTATAGCTATAGCATTGTAACCTAAAAACTTATATATCCTATATAGTGCATTTCCAATAACAGTAGTTCTTATATGCCCAATGTGAAAAGGCTTTGCGATATTTGGTGATGAAAACTCAACTATGACATTTTTGCCTTCTCCTAAATTTGAACTTCCATACATTTGCCCTTTCTCTAAAACTTCATTTAATACAGTTTCAGCAAGGACTTTTTTGTTTATAAAGAAATTTACATATGGCCCTACATTTTCAATTTTTTCAAAATATTCATTTTCACTAATTTTCTTAACTATTTCCTCAGCTATAATATTAGGAGCTTTTCTAAATATCTTGGCCAACTTAAAACATGGCATTGCATAATCTCCCATATCATAACTTGGAGGAATCTCAATAAGATCACTTACCTCCTCTTTAGATAATGTATCTACATTATTTGTTATAAGTTCACAAATTTTTCCTTTAAAATCTATCATTTTATATCCTCCTTATGTATCCTTATAAATAAGTAAAAACCCTAATCTCAATAAAGAGACGAGGGTTTACCCGTGTTGCCACTCTAATTGGTATAATATAATATACCCACTCAAAACTTTAACGCAGTTTTACGTTTAATCCTACTATTATTTCAGACAACATCTCCAGAGCTCTTTTCAAGTATAAATGTTTACAAGGCTTACACCATCCCCTGTTCGCTATAAAACATATTATACTTTACTCTCTCCTTCATAGATTTTAGCTCTTCTTTTGTTATAAAATTTTACCATATTATTTTTTTACAATCAAGTATATTTTATAATATCTTTGGTCTACAACCTCAATACTAATTCTAACAATTATAAATTTTAACTCCAAAATAATTATACACTTAATTAATCGCTTATTGCTTTATTCATACTTTCTAAAACAAGCTGATCATACTCATTTTTATAGTAAACTACAACAACATCTTCTCCATCTTTTATCTCTTCATTATCAAGCTTTTGTTTTATTTCATCATTTAAACGAAAGCTTAAAGGCTCATCATCAATAATTATTTCTACTGAGTTATTATCAATTCTCCCAACATATTTACCTACTTTCTCAACTGTATCTTTCTTTTCAACTTTGCTATTATCTTCAAAAGCTTTGTCATCTGTTCCAACATTGAAAGTGCCAAGTTCAATATCTCTTCCATCATCATCTATTGCTAATAATACGTTTGGATAAGTAATAGCCTGTATAACGGATTGACCTGACTCTGGTGGGTTCACAGTAGCATTAATGCGTATTATATTTTCTTCCCCAACTACTGAATCTATTTTTACTGAATATCCTCCAGTATTTTTTTCTCCAGCACTAACTATAATATATTTTTTTCCATCGTAGTTTTCATTTGATACATGTATTCCATATGTCTTAAAATTATTATTATACCAATTTACCAAATTTTCATTTTCTATATCCTCAGGTGATATAATTTCATATTGAAGATCTCCCATTTTGTATTTGTTATTATCTTTTTCACATGCTGCCAAAGTGAAAATAATAGTGATAACTAATACTACTCCAAATATTTTTTTGTACATATAATCCTCCTCTCTCTAATTATTCTTTATGATTAGTACTGTAAATATACATTATTCCTATTGAATAATTGCATAATGTAAGTAGCCATACTTAAATTATCATACATTAAAATATAAGTTTTATCGTAACTTATTTAAGTACACTCTAATAATTTATGCAAAACAGTACTTAAGTACCGAAACAAAAGAATTTTATATATATTATTTGCTAGGAATATAAGTTTCAACAAACGATAATTTACCACTTAAATCTATATTATTTAACTTGTCCACTTTTTCCCCTTCAATTTTTATAACTACGTATTCATTGCCTTGAAAAAAAGTTAAAGTGTTAACTATAGATGCAACAGCTATATCTGTTTCACTTTTGTCCTTCAACCCATCCTTAAACTCTTTCGAAAGGTCTACATAAACAGTATCTCCTTCTTTTTCTAAGCTAATCACTTTTGTCCCTTTAGGAATTGGAGATACATACCCTTCGTATTGTTGAAAATTAAATAATTCTTCTAATGCAACTTCTTCAATAGTTTTATCTTTTAACTTTATGTCATCAGAGCTGATACTATACATCTCAGCTAATAGAATAGGTAAATCTTTATTTTTTAAATAAATTGCATATTGTATATCCCTCGTCTTTTCATTTATTAAATCTTCACTATCATCATTATTTTGATTGTTGGCAGTAGATTCTTCTTCATCAATCACATCAACATTATCTAGTTCTTCTTTTTCCTTATCACATGCAGAAAGTGTAAAAATCAAAACAATACATAAAATTAAACTAGTCATCTTTAATTTCATTATAATTCCCCCTCATTACCATCGTTTAAATCTTCTTCAGTTAAAACCTTTATTCCATTTTCGATAAGCATTTTAGCTGTTACACCATTTCCTTGTATAAGTTTCCCACTAAATGTTCCATCGTAAATCACGCCACAACCACAAGAAGGACTTCTAGATTTCAGTATGGCTTTGTTTGCTCCAATTTCTTTAGCCAGTTTTAATACTTCCATAGCACCTCTTTCAAAATTTTCGGTTACATCCTTATTATTAATACTCTTAACCTTCATAATGCCATTTTCAACAATGATTTCACTAGGATCTCTAGGTGTAGTTAAACCACCTAATTGTTCGGGGCATACAAGAATTGCCTTCCCTTTTTTCACTAATTTTAATATTCGTTTATCTAAATTATTCTTACCGTCGTATCTACAATTAATTCCTGCTAGACAAGCACTTACAATATACATAAGCTACCCCTCCTTATTTTAACTGAGCTACAGTAACTCCATCTCCACCTTCTCCATATTTACCTAGTCTATATGATTTAATATGTTTATGCTTTTTTAATAACTGCCCTATTCCATTTCTCAATACTCCAGTACCTTTACCATGAATTATATATACCTGTTCTAATCCAGCAATATATGCATCATCCAAATATTTATCTAAATCTAATATAGCTTCTTCTAAATTTTTACCTCTTAAATCTATTTCATTTTTTATCCCTTTAGCTTTTGACTTAATTATATTTTTAGTAATAGTTTTACTTTTCTCCTTCTCATCTTTGCTCATTCTTTCTAAAGATGAAACAGCTACATTTACTTTCATTATTCCAATTTGAACAGTTACATTGCCGTTATCATCTGGAAGAGAAATAATATTACCAGTTTGCCCAAGGGTTAAGACTTTAACAGTTTCTCCTAGTTTAAGATTTTTTGGCGGATTCTTATTAGTTTTTTTAAGAACATCTTCAGTAAGTTCTTTTTGAACATTGTCTAATTTGCTCTTTAATCTATCTTTTGCTTCTTGAATCCTTTTATTTTTCTCTTTTTCAATTTCAACTGAAATCTCTTTTAGCTCTTTTATTATTTCTTCCGTCTCTTGTTTTGCATCTTTCAATATTCTATTTGCCTCTATTTTTGCTTCCCTAATTATCCTTTGTCTAGTATTTTCTATTTTTTTCTCTTTCTCTTCTAATTCCTTTTTAAGTTTATTAAGCTCTAATTTAAGTCTCTCTGACTCTTCCTTATTCTTCTCACTTATTCGTCTATCTTTTTCTATAGTTGCTAAAACATCTTCAAATTCTATATTTTCTTTTGATAGAAGATTTTGCGCGCTTTTAATTATATGTTCCTGAAGTCCTAACCTTTTAGATATTTCAAATGCATTTGATTTACCAGGAACCCCAATCATCAATCTATAAGTAGGACTTAACGAGTCAACATCAAATTCTACTGACGCATTTTCAATGCCTTCAGTAGTCAAAGCATAAACTTTAAGTTCACTATAATGCGTAGTAGCAATAGTCTTTACTCCATTTTCATGTAAATAATTAAGCACCGACATAGCTAAAGCAGCACCTTCAGTAGGATCTGTGCCTGCACCTAACTCATCTAGCAAAACAAGCATGTTTTTTTTAACATTATTTAATATATTAACAATATTAGTCATATGAGATGAAAATGTACTTAAACTCTGTTCTATGCTCTGTTCATCCCCTATATCTGCAAATACATTATCATATACTGCCATTTCAGTCCCGTAATCGGCAGGAACTTGAATTCCTGATTGTGCCATCAGGGTTAATAAACCTACTGTTTTCAATGATACTGTTTTACCTCCAGTATTAGGTCCAGTTATTATTAGTGTGTCAAAATCTTTACCTAGACTAACGTTTATTGGTACAACAATTTTAGGATCTAGTAAAGGATGTCTTCCATTTTTTATTTTAATATAACCTTTATCATTAAGTAATGGCTTTACTCCTTTCATTTCTAAAGCCAATTTTGCTTTTGCAAAAATAAAATCAATCTTAGCTAGTATATTAACATTGTTTCTTATATCAACACTAACAGCTGATACAAGATTAGTTAACTCTATTAATATTCTTTCTATTTCCTGTTTTTCCTTTATTTTTAATTCCTTCAAATCATTATTTAAGTTAACTATAGCCATTGGTTCAATAAAAAGAGTAGCACCACTTGATGACTGGTCGTGAACTAATCCAGGAAAACTCGATTTGTTTTCTTGTTTAACAGGAACTACATATCTACCTTCTCTTATAGTAATTATTGCATCTTGAAGATATTTTCTATTTGTTGGAGAATTGATTATAGAATTAAGTTTACTTCTAATAGCCTCATTTTTTTGACTAATTTGTCTTCTAATATTTCTTAAACTAGAACTAGCATTATCTGATATTTCTTCATCACTAACTATAGCATAAAATATACTATCTTCTACATCTTTGAAAACTCTCAATCCTGATATCAAATCTCCTAGTATAGGATAACTAGAGTTTTTATCTTCTTTAGCTTGCTTTAAAAATCCCTTCATCTGCCTAGAAGCTCTTAGTGTATCAGCAATCCTCAATAATTCCCCTGGAGCAAGCATAGCACCTATTTCAGCTCTTTTAATTTCACTAGATATATCATGTATTCCACCTAATGGAGGACTTCCTCTCTTAATTAACAATGATACTGCTTCGTCTGTTTCATCTTGTAATTTTTGTACCAAATTAATATCTGTAACTGGCATAAGCTTTTTAGCAAGCTCCATACCAAGAGATGACTCTGCTTTGTCTACAAGCTTTTTAATGATCTTATCATATTCTAAAACTCTCAAAGTCTTTTCGTTCATTTTATCACTCCTTTTAACAAGGTTAAATCATAATACACCTCTAAAAAAATGCCCTTTAGTGATATTATGATTTTCCTTATAATAGGTTGTAAATTCTTTTGCTTTTTTATAATTAATTTTACCTTTTGCATAATTAAAATAAATATTTTGAAGTTCTCTTATACCATTTTTTTCTGTAGTAAAATCCATTCTTATCATGCTTATTCCACTACTATAAATATCTTCAAGATAGTCTAAAACAAATATAGGCTGATTATTATATATAGTAGTAATTCCTTTTTTTCTTACCAAATCAAATATCATACCTTTCCTATCCTTTAATGCAAAACCCTCTTTCAACTCACATTTTTCACAAAACTTATCATCTTCACACCCTTTAACAAGAGATAATGGGCAATATCTACTGACCATTAAAGGCAATTTGCCATATCCAATAACTTCAAACTCACCCATCGAATTACTGCATATCTCTCTAATTTGCGAAAGTTTTAATTCAGGCGACAAAGTCATACTTTCAACACCGTAGTTTTTAAGAAAATATGCTGAATATTTATTAAAGATATTTAAACCGATATCACAATGTATCTTAAGTCCTTCATATTTTTCAACAGCAAATTTAAGTGTCCCAAGATTTGAGACACTCATGCCTTCAATATTCTCAACTCCTATCTCATTTAAAACATTCTCAATGCTTTCAAATTCATTATTTGAAATAATTTTATCAGTCGCAAAATATACCTCTACCCCATTATCATGAGCTTTTTTTATACACTCTTGTATGTTCTGTGAAAAATTTAAATATACTCTATCAACTTTTTTCATGTCTAACTTATTAAATTGATAATGATTTTCTACCTTTATGCTCAATTTTCTTGCAAAGTCTTTCTTTACATTATCTTTTTGTAAAAATATTTGATTCATCTGACTCTTAATTATATTAGTATCAATTTTTTCCCTTCCCTTTATACTAATCCTTTTTTCTATTAAACTTTTAACCACTCTTCTCCTTACATCATTTAAAACAGAAATAGAAACCATAGAACCCTCTTGTAAGTCGATGTCTATTTTTTCTAAAAAATAAGGAGTATTACCTAATTTGTTCATTTGCTTTATTATCTTATCTTTAGTTAACACGACATTTAAACCTGCTTCAACTATTTCATCACTGCATATAGTTACTTGATTTTCATCATCATAAGCATGTATTTGAACTGGACTTCCTATCCTTATAAATACTTCTAAAGATAACCCTAATTTTATGTTTTTTCCTCTTGCCTGATATGAATTTTGAGCTTTTTCTAAAAGTTTAACATCAGAAGTTTTATATATCAATGCGTCTTTCCTAACACCCTTAATCTTTGGAAATCTAACGAGTGCATATTTATTTAAATTATTATCTGATGCAATATCATGTTCAACTAAATAACCAATATTTTGACCTGTGCCATTAATAAATTCAATACCATCTCCTTTATTTAAACTATATTCTAATAATGCATACATGCTATTTCCTTTAATTTTTTTAATTTTGCCTATATAAATTCCCCTATTATTTGGTTTATCAAATGATATAAGTTTTTTCCCAAAGTCACCAAACATGTACCCTTTTGTAAAATTTCGATTAAATATTTGAGCTATTTCTCTTCTATCTCGGTCACTTATTTTTAATTTATTGTTTTTTGCATTCATAATATCTAATGCTTTCTTATATTTAGAAACAACTATAGCTACATACTCAGGCCTTTTCATCCTTCCTTCTATCTTTAATGAGGAAATGCCTGCATCTACTATACTATCTAAGTAATCTATAGTATTTAAATCTTTAGGACTTAAAAGATATTTTTTTTCAAACCCTTTTATTGTTTGCCCATTATCTTTCATTATGATTGAATAAGGCATTCTACAAGGTTGTGCACATCTACCTCTATTACCACTTCTTCCTCCTATAATGCTGCTCATTAAACATTGTCCTGAATAACATATACATAGTGCACCATGTATAAACACTTCTAACTCTATTTCAGTCTTGTTTTTTATTTGCTTTATTTCATCCAAAGAAAGTTCTCTAGCAAGAACCACTCTTTTAAAGCCTAAGTCTTCTAAAAACTTAGCTCCATAATAATTATTTATGGTCATTTGAGTACTAGCATGAATTTCAAAATCTTTTAATAAAGAAGACGTTAGGCATGCCAATCC
This sequence comes from Brassicibacter thermophilus, assembly GCF_055378355.1. Taxonomy (NCBI): domain Bacteria; kingdom Bacillati; phylum Bacillota; class Tissierellia; order Tissierellales; family Thermohalobacteraceae; genus Brassicibacter; species Brassicibacter thermophilus. The sequence goes on from NZ_AP042446.1 coordinate 2,155,480, forward strand.
TAAATCTTGAACAATTATTGCATCTACATTAATATTATAAAGAAAAACAATGTATTCCATTGCCTTCTCGATTTCTTTGTCATCAAGCAACGTATTTACGGTAACATAAACTCTTACATTATTTAAATGAGCATATTTAATTACATCTTTAAGCTCATCATTACTAAAATTTGAGGCATACTGCCTAGCATTAAAAAGCTTTCCTCCTAAATATACTGCATCTGCACCATTTTCTACTGCTGCATAAAGGGCTTCTATACTACCAACTGGTGAAAGTAACTCAATTTTTTCCATTAGCTCTATTCATCCTCCTAAAAATTCAGCAAAATTGTAAAAGTGCCTATTCTCTTTATTAAATATCTTCTATTGTTTTTAGCGTTTCCTCAAGCTCTTTCTTAGTATTTATAAGTTCTAGCTGGTTTTCAAATAATTTGTCTTGAAGATCATTTATTATTTTTTGCGCGTTTTCTAGCTCTTTTTCTTTTAACTGCAATGCTTGTTCATATTGTTTTATTTTTGCATCCTTGCTCTCATTTAATTTTTTTATCTTATTTAAATCAAACTTGCATTTTTCGTATTCACTTTTAATTTCTTGAAAAGATTTTTTTAATTCTTCTAGTTCTTTTTTTGCTTTTTCATACTCTTTAAGCGGACCTACTATATCTGTTTTTAACTGTTCTAATTCCCTTGAACTTTTAAAATACTTATCTGCAATATTAAAAGCTGCTAGGATAGCAGCCATTGATTTACTTAATTTGTTATTTTTCTCAATTAGCTCTCCTATATTTTCATCAACATAATTTGCTATATTTTTTATATACTCTTCACTTTCATCACCAACAACAGTAAAATCTTGACCATTTATCTTAACTATAACCTTATTTTGCTTTGTCATAGCTATCCTCTCCTTAATATATTCCCTTTGTTAATATAATGTATTCTTCTAATCTCATCTATTTCCTGCATAAAATATTGGAAAGTTAATAATTCATAGTCAAATATTTATTTTATTTCTCTAATTTAGCTAAAAAAAGCTAAATGAGTAATACTCACTTAGCTCCTTAATACTGCATTAAATTTATCTTTTAGTTTAGATATAATCTTATCATGAACTTTTGAAACTTCATCATCAGTTAAAGTTTTTTCCATCGAACGATATGAAATTGAAAAAGCTACACTTTTTTTGCCTTTAGGTATCTGTTTGCCAACATATACATCAAATAAATCAACTTTATCCACTAATCCATTACCATTCTCCCAAATTATTTTTTCCAAATCACCAACCAATATCTCATCATCAATCACTATAGCTAAATCTCTATCAATTGCAGGATATTTGGGTAGTGGTTTGTATTTTCTTTCAAAATTAGCAGCCAAAATTATTTCCTCAAAGTTTATTTCTGCTACATATACTCTTTGCTTAATTCCATAGTTCTTTAATACCTCTGGATGTACTTCTCCAACTATACCTACTAAACGGTTAGATAAAATCACATTAGCACATCTTCCTGGATGAAATGTATTATGATTTATCTCCCTATAAAAGTCATAACTATTTATTCCCATTCTACTAAATAATTCTTCTAGTATACCCTTAATATCAAAAAAGTCAATTTCTCCATACATACCAATACAAAGAGTTTTATTCTCATATGGAAGTGTTTTTACAGGTATTTCTTTCGGTATAAATACGTTTCCTATTTCGAAAGCATAAGCCTTATCCACTCCATAATTAAAGTTCCTTGAAAGTACTTCAAGCATATTTGGAATAAGAGTTGTTCTCATAACACTGTAATCTTCCCCTAATGGATTAATAAGCTTGACATATTTTCTCTTTATGCTTTCTTCTGGCAATTTTATTTTATCATATGCCTTAGGACTAATAAATGAATATGTAGTCACTTCATTTAATCCTAAAGCTAATAATACACTCTTTGCTTTATCCTTAATAACTCTAGCAGTAGACTTTTCACCTCTTGTTAAGCTGCCTTTTAATGGCTGTGGTTCTATTTTTTCAAAATTATATATTCTTCCAATCTCTTCAATAATATCGGCCTCTAGTTCTAAATCTCCTCTGTATGAAGGAATATTTATTTTAATCTTATCCCCATTTAATTCAGATTTTAATTCGAGGCTATTCAATATAGCTATCATTTTTTCTTTTTCAATATCAATTCCTAATAACTGCTTTACTCTTTCAATCCTCAATTCAACTACTTTTTCTACTGTCTTATCATAATATTTATCTACATAACCTTTAACAACTGTACCAGCTCCAACTTCTTCTATAAGCTGACAAACTCTATTGCAAGCTATTTCAGCAATATTAGGGTCGAGATTCTTTTCAAATCTAGAAGATGCCTCAGTTCTAAGACCAACTCTTTTAGAAGTTAATCTCACACTACGTCCATCAAAATTTGCGGATTCTACAAGTATAACACTTGTATCATTAGTTATTTCTGATTCCAACCCTCCCATAACACCTGCAATACCTATAGGTTTGTTACTGTCAGCTATTACTAAATCATTATCGCTTAATTGCCTTTTGACACCATCAAGTGTAGTTATATCCTCTCCTGTCTTTGCTCTTCTAACAATAATAATTTTATCATCAACCTTATCTAAATCAAAAGCATGAAGAGGTTGCCCATATTCAAGCATTACATAATTAGTTATATCCACAATATTGTTAATAGGCCTTACTCCTGCTTCAATTAACCTCATTTGAAGCCACAATGGTGAAGGTTTGATCTTGATATCCTTTACTACTTTTGCATAATACCTCTTACATAAATCCTTATCTATTACTTCAACGCCATTCAAATACTGAAGTATGTCATCTTCTTGACTTTTAATTTCAACTTTTGGATATTTCAATTTTTTATTTAATGTAGCAGCAGTTTCCCTAGCCATTCCAATCATACTTAAACAATCTGGCCTATTTGGAGTTATTTCAAACTCTATTACTTCACCACACAATCCTAAAATATCCCTAATATCTTGTCCTAATGGATATTCTTTATCTAATATAAAAATACCATCCTTAGCTTCCTTAGGTATAACATTATCCGGTATCCCTAGCTCTTTTGCAGAGCAAAGCATCCCTAATGATTCTTCTCCTCTGAGTTTCCCCTTCTTTATCTTAATACCACCAGGCAACCTAGCCCCTATAAGTGCTACTGGTACATAATCTCCAATTTTTATATTTGAAGCTCCTGTTACGATTTGTAACATTTCTTCTCCAACATCAACTGTAGTAATAACTAGCTTATCAGCATTAGGATGTTTTACAATATTAGTTATTTTACCTACAACAACTTTTTTTATCCCTTTATCCATTTTATAAATTGAATCAACATGTGACCCAGACATAGTAAGTTTATCTGCTAATTCCCTTGAATCAATATCAATATCTACATATTCTTTTAACCACTTAACTGGCACTAGCATAATATTCCTCCTTTATCAAAACTGATTTAAAAATCTCATATCATTTTCAAATAATAATCTTATATTATCAATTCCATATTTAACCATAGCGATTCTATCCACTCCTAATCCAAAAGCAAAACCACTATAAACCTCTGGATCAATACCACAGTTTTCTAATACTTTAGGATGAACCATTCCACATCCTAATAGTTCCATGCTCCAACCAGTATCATGGCACACTTCACATCCTTTACCCATACAATTAGGACAGGAAACATCAACTTCTGCACTTGGTTCAGTAAATGGAAAATAATGTGGTCTAAACCTAGTTTTCATTTGACTACCAAATAAATTTTTAACAAAAGTATCAATTGTATGCTTAAGATTAGCCATTGAAATATTTTTATCTACTACAAGTCCCTCTAGTTGATGGAACATTGGAGAATGTGTATCATCTACATCATCAAATCTAAATGTCCTACCAGCAGATACAATTCTCAAAGGAGGTTTGTTTTGCTTCATTACCCTAATTTGAACAGGAGAAGTATGTGTTCTTAACAAGATACTTTCAGTTATATAAAATGTATCTGATAAATCCCTAGAAGGATGGTTTTCAGGAGAATTTAATGCGTCAAAATTATTTTCAACAGTTTCTATTTCTGGCCCTTCTACTACTGAAAATCCCATGCTTAAAAATAAATTTTCTAATTCCTCCATAACTGATATAAGTGGATGACTATGACCTAAAATCTTACGTTTTCCAGGAATAGAAATATCAATTTTTTCACTTTCTAACTTCTTTTCTAACATCTTTTCTTGAAGCTTTCCTTTTACATTTTCTAGTTCTTTTTCTATTGTTTCTCTTACCTCATTAGCTATTTTCCCAATAATTGGCCTTTCTTCTTTTGCCACACTCCCCATTCCTCTTAAAACCTCTGTTAATTCTCCTTTCTTTCCTAAAACTCTTACTCTTAGCTGATCTAATTCTTCTAAAGTAGAAACCTTGTTAATCTCTATTAATGTTTTTTCTTTTATTTTTCTTAACTTTTCTTTCATGTTAAATACACTCCTTTCTCTATAGTTATAGTATAAGATTTCAGCACTTTAATCGTTATAACTACACAAACTCTTCATCTATCTAAATCTTGCATATACAAAAATAACTAATATGTATACTATAGCTATAAATACTGAATTCTTTAAGATATCTATGGTTTTCTTTTTGTTAGTTTTTTTTAATTTATTTACTAGTAAATTTAAGCAAAAATATGCTAAAAAAAACACGATAAAGCTAACCAAATATTCCAAATATCCAACCTCCTTATAAATGTGCATAAAAAAAAGACTTCCTAAAAGGGACGAAAGTCTTCCGCGGTACCACCCTTATAACTAAACATAATAATTATCGTTTAGTCACTTAATTATAATAACGGCTCACACCGGCTAAGGCCTACTATATTTTCAGCCTTGCAGTTTAGAAGTGAACTTCAGTATCTTCCACCTAGAAATACTCTCAGCCAATGGTATTTCCTCTCTTTAGGTTTTCAACACTTACTCTCTTCCTCATTACCTTTATATATATAAATATTATAGAATAATAACTGTATTAAAAATAAAACTCATACTTTAATTAATCAAAAAACTTCTATAAGCCAAATATGCATTTGCAGATCCTGTCAATTCAAAAACTCTCCAAAAGAAATCAGCATTTATCATAGACATATTCTCCTTAAAGTTATTTTATTAAATTATAGCATGTTATAAATATAATTACAAGGAATATGTAAACCATAATAAACTTCTATATCATATTGAATTATTTCTTTGCCTTAACGCTTCATACATTACTATAGAAGATGCTACCGCTGCATTAAAAGATTCAGCCTTCCCTTCCATGGGTATTTTTACTATTGTATCAGATATGTTTAATATTTCAGGAGAAATACCAGATGACTCATTGCCTATAACCAATGCAAAATCTTCAGTAAAATTAGCTTGATATGAAAGCATATCTGCATTAATAGAAGTTGACATAATATTTATATTTCTTTTCTTAAGTTCTTTAACTAATTTCTTTATATCATCATTATAATAAATAATAGGAATGTGGAATATTGAACCCATTGTTGCCCTAATTGTTTTTAAATTATATAAATCCACACATCCTTCAGTAAAAATAACACCATTTGAACCTAAAGCGTCAGCAGACCTAATTATCGTTCCTACATTGCCAGGGTCCTGCAATCTATCTAAAATCACTAAAAAATTTTTTTCTTCCTTTAATGCTGTTTCTAATGTACAATTAAGAAAATTAACCACTGCTAATATACCTTGTGGCGTTTGAGTATCAGAAATACTTTTCATTAATTTATCTGAAATATGATATGTTTTATACTTTTTGCTATTTAAATAACTAGAAAAAAAGTCTTCTCCTTCTTTACAATTAAATAATGAATCAGAAAAAACTATATATTCAATTTCACCATTATACTCTATAGCTTCTTTAAGGAGTTTTATACCTTCAATAATAAAAATCTTCTTTTTCCATCTCTGTCTTTTTTTGTGTAGTGACTTGATGGTTTTAATTATTATATTGTCTTCACTTGTAATTATATTGGTCATTTGTACACCTCACTTACTCATACGCTCTAACTTATTTAGATCTTTATTACTCCCTACAACAATCAAAACATCATCTTTCAATATTATATCATCAGCATATGGAGATATATTTACTTCTTTATCTCGTTTTATAGCCATAACATTAATTCCATATCTTATAGGAAGTCTGAGTTCTTTAAGAGTTTTATTCTCCCATTCTTGAAATGCTGCAATCTCTACAATACTATAATCAGGTGCAAGTTCAATATAATCCAATATACTAGAAGAAACTAAGTTATGTGCAACTCTTACTCCCATATCTCTTTCAGGAAAAACTACCCTATCTGCGCCAATTTTATATAAAACCTTACCATGAAGTTCATTTTGTGCTTTAGCAATAACAGTTTTTACCCCCAATTCTTTCGCAATTAAAGTAGCCATTATTGATGCTTGAATATCTGATCCTATACTTACTACTACTACATCGAAATTTCTTATTCCTAAAGCTTTTAATGTACTTTCATCTATAACATCAGCTTGAACTGCATGTGTAACAGAATCTGATATCTCTTGTATTTTTTCCTCATCTTGATCTATAGCTAAGACATCATAACCAAGGCTATATAAACTTTTAGCTACACTTGAACCAAATCTTCCGCACCCTATAACAGCAAACTGTTTCATAAAATATACCCCCTATCCAACTAATATTTTTTCCTCAGGATATCTATAAATGCCCTTATTATCCTTCTGTTTTTTTGCAAAAGCAAAAGCCATTGTTAATGGTCCAACTCTTCCTGCAAACATAGTAATTGTTATCAGTAATCTTCCAATTACAGATAAGTTAGGAGTTAACCCTCTACTAAGCCCAACAGTGCCAAAAGCAGAAGTCACCTCAAATAATATGTCTAGAAATGATGCTTTTGCTTCAGTAATCGTAAGTAAAATTGTAATTGTCAATACTAAAGCCATTCCTATTCCTGTAACAGCAAGTGCCCTTAATATAATATCATTAGGTATTCTCCTTTTAAATATTTCAACGTCTTTTTTACCTTTTACGACAGAAAGTATCGCTAAAAATATTGCTCCAATAGTAGTAGTTTTAATTCCACCTGCAGTAGAACTTGGTGACCCTCCAATAAACATTAAAATTATAATAATAAAAGCTGTAGCACTTCTTATGGATGCAATATCTATTGTGTTAAAACCAGCAGTTCTTGGAATTACCGACTGAAAAAATGAAGCTATCAGTTTACCACCTAAAGATAAGTTTCCTAATGTTTTAGGATTTGTATACTCAACAACAAAAACAAAAACCAGCGCAAAAATTAATAATATCGATGTCATTAATAACACAATTTTCGAATGAAGAGAAAGTTTTTTTAAGCTTCTCTTTACCGATATATCCATATATACGGTATATCCTAACCCTCCAACTATAACCAACAACCCTACAGTAAAATTTATCAGAGGATCCGTAACAAACATAACTAAACTATTGCCAATTAAATCAAAACCGGCATTACAAAATGCAGAAATAGAATGAAAAATCGAAAACCATATTCCTGTTAATAGACCATATATTTTTATAAATCTAAAAGATAAAAATACTGCACCTATTCCTTCAAAAATAAAAGTTGATATAATTATGTATTTGGTAAGCTTCACTAGACCAGATAAACTAAACTGATTTAATTCCTCTTGCATTATCAATCTATCTTTAAGAGTAATTTTCTTGCCAAGAAACAAAGCTACTAAAGTAGCCATGGTCATAAATCCTAATCCTCCAATTTGTATCAAAATTAATATTACTACTTTCCCAAAAATAGTCCAATGAGTAGCAGTGTTTACTACAACTAATCCAGTTACGCAAACAGCTGAAGCCGAAGTAAATAAAGCATCTACAAATCCAATACTTAGTCCATCAGTCGACGCAAATGGTAGATTAAGTAGAGTTGCTCCTATTAAAATTAATGCCGCAAAACCTAATACTAAAACTTGTGCAGGGTTCATTTTCAGTTCATTAATTTTGTTTACAATATCTATAGTTATCATCCCCTATTAAAATTTAATGAGTATGTAATAAAATATTATTATTATTATAACATTTAATAGTGCCCTTTAAAAGTTAATACCTAATATTTTACTTTTTATCTTCAATATGCATATTGTGCATAGATAAACAATTTCTTCGCTTAATAATAAATAAAAGTTCCTAAAAAGGAACTTTTGTTTAAGCGTTCTTTGCAATTTCAACTAATTGTGAAAAACCATTAGGGTCATGTACAGCCATTTCTGAAAGCATTTTTCTATTGATTTCAATATTTGCTTTTTTCAATCCATTAATAAATGTACTATAAGACATGCCATTCATTCTTGCATCTGCATTAATTCTTGTTATCCATAATCTTCTAAAATCTCTTTTTCTTAGTTTACGTCCTACATACGCATAGCTAAGTGATTTCATTACAGCTTGGTTTGCTGGTCTATATAATTTACTTTTTGCACCATAATATCCTTTTGCTAACTTTAAAATCTTCTTATGTTTTTTCTTTGCATTTAATGCTTTTTTTACCCTAGCCATTTTTTCTACCTCCTTTGCTTTCAGTATAAACTAGTATGGTAATACTTTGTGCATTCTTTTTGAATCATGTCCACTTACTAATGTTGATTTTCGTAAATTTCTAACTCTCTTAGATGATTTCTTACCAGTTTTATGGCTCTTATAAGCCTTATATCTCTTTATTTTACCAGTTCCAGTTTTAGTTAATCTCTTTGCTGCACCTCTATGGGTTTTCATTTTTGGCATATACCTTTCCTCCTTTCAAAATATGTCATTGTTTAGGGATTAAAAACATAACCATGTTTCTTCCTTCAAGCTTAGGCTTTTTATCCACAATTCCAAATTCAGAAGTTAATTCAACAAATTTTTTTAATACTTCTTCACCTAGTTCAGTGTGTCCAAGTTCTCTTCCTCTAAATCTCACTGTAACTTTAACTTTGTCTCCATTCTGTAAAAATTTTATAGCCTTTTTAGCTTTAACATTTAAGTCATGATCTTCAATACTTGGTGTCAATCTAATTTCCTTTATGTTTATAATTTTTTGATTCTTTCTTGCTTCTTTTTCTTTTTTTGCCAATTCATATTTATACTTACCATAATCCATTATTCTGCAAACTGGCGGTTTAGCGTTAGGGGCTACTTTAACTAAATCAAGCTTTTTCTCATAAGCAATTTCAATTGCTTTGAAATTAGACATTATGCCAAGTTGGTTTCCTTTTTCATCAATAAGCCTAACTTCTTTGTCCCTAATTTCTTCATTTACTTGAAGCTCTTTAATATTACTCCACCTCCTGGATAATTATTAAATCTATAATAAAAAAACGAATAGAATATTTCTATCCGCTTCATTTAAAATAAAGGCATAATAACAATAAATATCAAAATACCCCATACTTTTTATTAACCTTATTAGCAATTTCTATAAACGCCATAAGGTGAGAAGCGGACACTTCTACTTTATTTTATACATAAAACATTTCCAGTACATTATATGTTAATGTTTACATCTTGTCAACTAAAAATATTAAAATATTTTTTCTACATTTTAATTTGTTTGCTTTATATTACCTTTTTTATTATCTTATCACTTTAAATATAAAATCACATACTTGGTTAAAATATATTTACAGAAATAGACCAATTCATATATATCTATTTTAACTGATAGGAGTGAAATAATATTGAAAAAGAAATTAATTTTAACAATATTAATTATTTGTATAATAATTTCATCAATTATAATATATGGTAAATACATATCAAGTATAAGATTTATTAATATAAGTAACACTAATGTATTAATAATAATAGCCTTCACTATGGCTTTTCTAATATATTATATAAAATTAAATTCTAATGCTCAATTAGTCACTGCCTCAATAAATACTGAAAAAACCAATGGAGAAAGCCAAAATAACAGCAACAAACCTAATGTATCCTTTAAAGATGTGGCTGGACTTGAAGAAATAAAAGAAGAGTTGCAAGAAACTATAGATTTTATCAATAATTCTGAAAAATATATTAAAATGGGAGCAACAATTCCTAAAGGTATTTTGTTTTACGGTCCTCCTGGAACAGGCAAAACTTTGCTTGCTAAAGCTGTTGCAGGAGAAACAAATTCAACCTTTCTTTATGCTAGTGGTTCTGAATTTGTAGAGAAATATGTAGGTGTTGGCGCAAAAAGAATAAGGACTCTTTTTGAAAAAGCAAAAAAAGATGCCCCTTGTATAATATTTATTGATGAGATAGATGCAATAGGTTCTAAAAGAAATCTTGATAATAACAATGAAAAAGACCAAACTCTAAATCAACTTCTCGTTGAAATGGACGGTTTTAATAAAAACAATACTATTGTAGTCATAGGAGCAACAAACAGATTAGATTTACTAGACGAAGCTCTACTTAGACCAGGAAGATTTGATAGACATATGTATGTAGGAAATCCTAATGTAAAAGCAAGAGAAAAAATCTTTAAAGTTCATACTTGTAATAAACCTCTAGATGAAAGTATAGATATAAAAGAATTAGCACAAAAAACTCATGGTTTGTCTGGAGCTGAATTGGCAAATATAGCTAATGAAGCAGCTATAATCGCAGTAAGAAAGAACAAGAAAAAAATAAATATTGAAGATTTCAACGCAGCAATTGAACGTGTAGTTGCAGGACTAGAAATAAAACACCCTTCTGTTTTATTAAAAGAAAAAAAAATAGTATCTAATCATGAAGCAGGTCATGCAATAGTTGGTAAAATACTTAAAACAGATATGATTCAAAAAATATCTATAGTCCCCAGAGGTCAAGCTTTAGGATATGTGCTAAAGTTCCCTGAAGAAGATAGATATTTATTATCAAAAAATGAGTTATTAAATAAAATAACCGTATTGCTTGCAGGAAGAGCAGCAGAGCAAATAGTATTTAATGAAATAACTACTGGTGCAAAAGATGACCTGAAAAAAGCTACTAAAATTGCTTTAGAGATGGTATGTGATTATGGAATGAGTTCTTTCGGAAATGTAGCAATAGATGAAAAATATTTACACTACAACTTTAACATTATAGAAAATGAAGTGAAAAAAATAACCAACCAATGCTTTAATAGGGCAATTCAAATAATTGAAAACAATAAGATTATATTATCTGATGTATCTAATTTCTTAATGGAAAATGAAACTATGGATGGAGAACAGCTTGATGAAATATTTAGGAAATATGAAAAATTAGAAAACTATGCTATATAGTCTTTTATATTCAGGTGGGATTCTACCCACCTGAATATAATGTATATTTACTTTTTCTTTTCAATTTCTTCTAGCAATTTATTTAAAAACTCATCAATATCAATTGAGCCTATATTTCCTTTATCTCTTGACCTTACTGAAACAGTATTGCTTTCAACTTCTTTTTCACCAACTATAAGCATATAAGGTATTTTTTGAATTTGAGCTTCCCTTATCTTATACCCTATTTTTTCAGCCCTATCATCTACCTCAACTCTTATTCCTTTTTCTTTAAACTTATTTTCTAGTTCATAACAAAAACTATTGAATTTATCAGATATCGGTAAAATGCTAACTTGTACAGGTGCTATCCATGCTGGGAATTTTCCTGCATAGTGTTCAATCAAAATGCCCATAAATCTTTCAATGCTCCCAAAAATAGTCCTGTGAATCATAACTGGTCTATGTTTTTCATTATCTTTACCAATATATGTTAAATCAAACCTTTCAGGCATTTGAAAATCAAGTTGTATAGTTCCACATTGCCATGTCCTTCCTATAGCATCTTCAAGGTGAAAGTCTATCTTTGGTCCATAAAAAGCTCCATCACCTTCGTTAACAGTATATTCTATTCCTTTAGCTTTTAATGCTTCTGCAAGACTATTTGTTGCCATTTCCCATTGCTCATCTGTACCCATAGAATTTTCTGGTCTAGTAGATAATTCTACCTTATATTTAAAGCCAAATACTCCATAAATATAGTCAGCCAATTCCATAACATTTATCAATTCATCTTTAACTTGCTCAGGAAGCATAAATATATGAGCATCATCCTGCGTGAAATTTCTAACTCTCATTAATCCATGAAGTGTCCCAGATAGTTCATGCCTGTGAACAAGCCCCATTTCAGCAAGTTTAAGTGGAAAATCTCTATAGCTGTACATCTTTGTTTTATATACTAACATTGCACCTGGACAATTCATTGGTTTTATCGCATAATCTGATTCATCAATTTCAGTAAAATACATATTTTCTTTATAATGATCCCAATGTCCTGATCTATGCCACAATTCTTCATTTAAAATAATAGGAGTCCTAATCTCTCCATATCCATTTTTTATATGTTCTTTTCTCCAAAAATCTTCAAGTATATTTCTAATTATCATTCCTTTTGGATGGAAAAATGGGAATCCTGGTCCTTCTTCATGTATACTAAACAAATCCAACTCTTTTCCTAGCTTTCTGTGATCCCTTTTTTTAGCTTCTTCTAACCTATTTAAATACAATTCTAAGTCTTTGTTTTTTTCAAATGAAGTACCATATATTCTTTGAAGCATTTTATTTTTTTCATTACCTCTCCAATAAGCTCCCGCAATACTCAATAGCTTGATAGCTTTTACTTTCTTAGTACTTGGGAGATGAGGTCCTGCACATAAGTCAGTAAAATCTCCCTGTTTATAAAATGATATAACAGCATCTTTAGGTAAATCTTCAACTAATTCTACTTTATAAGGTTCACCTTTTTCCTTTAAAAACTTTATTGCTTCTTCTCTAGGAAGTTCAAACCTTTCAATCTTTAAATCTTCTTTAGCAATTTTTTTCATCTCATTTTCTAACTTTTCTAAATCTTCGGGGGTAAATCTGTGTTCTGTGTCAAAATCATAATAAAAACCATCTTCTATAGCTGGACCAATTGCAAGCTTTGTATCAGGAAATAATCTTTTTACAGCTTGTGCCAAAATGTGAGATGAAGTATGTCTAAATATTTCAGCACCTTCTTTATCTTGAAATTTTAATATACTAACTTCTGCATCTTCATCAATATGAAAATTTAAACCTACAATTTTATTATTTACTTTTCCGCCTACAGCTACTCTCGCTAATCCACTACTTATGTCTTGTGCTACATCAAAAACAGTAACACCTTTTTCGTATTCTCTTATTGAACCATCTGGTAATGTAATATTAATTTTTGACATAATCTTTCCTCCTTCCAATTTCTCACGTTCTGTTAACTTAAATGAAAATTGAAAGTCTCGAACTCCTTTAGGTATAATAGCAATAGACACAAAAACACTACTCCAAAGGAGGTCGAGACCTATGACTATTATACCAAAAATTAAGTGTCCTAGATGTAATTCTTCAAAACTTTATAAATTTGGCAAAGATCCTTATGGTTATCAAAAGTATCAATGCCGTGATTGTAGACGTCAATTTTCTACAAAGCCTAAATCTAATACTACACGCAATACCAAACATCCAAGATGTCCCAAGTGTGGCAAAGCATCTTTTATTCATCATAATTATAAACACTATACAAACTATAGATGCTCAGATAAAAAGTGTTACCATTCTTTCTTTATCGCTAAACCAACTACTATCGATAATCCCTCATCGTCTAACCTTTCCGGTAAAACTGATTTTAAAAGAATGAGGTTTCCTATGTTTGTTATTATTACTGCTCTTAACCTTTATTTTTTAAATAATTCTTCAACAAGGAAGATATCGCAGTTTCTATATATCACTTATAATATTAAGGTTTCCCATGTATCCATTGCATCCTGGGTTAAAAAGTTTGCACCTTTGTTTGACAGTATATCTAGTAAGCTTTCTTCAACCATTGACTTATCTTCTTCTGATGAGTGGCATGCTGATGAAACTGTTGTTAAAATTAATGGTAAAAAACATTATCTCTGGTTTATCATTGATTCTGAAACTCGCTTTATTATAAATTTTCATCTATCTCCTTACAGAAATTCTAACCAGGCCTTCAGCCTTTTTAAAAAAGCAAAGAAATTTGGCATTCCTAATACTATCGTTACTGATAGATATAGTGCTTATAAGGTGCCTGCTAAATCTATCTTTGCCGGTGCCAACCATATAAGAGTTGAATCTTTTGATGATGATATATCAAACAATATAATTGAATCTTTTAATAAGGAATTTAAAGCCTGGTATAAACCAAAGCGAGGTTTTAACTGTTTCGAAAGCGCTAATAACTTAATTGCAAACTTTGTATTCTTCTTTAATTATATACGGCCTCATTCTTCTTTGAGTAACCTTACTCCTGCCCAGGTAGCAGGTGCCAAATATAGCGATAGAGATCGCAGTAATTGGTTATTATCTGCATAATATTTACTTGTTAAGGGTTCTCTCTGCTTTGCCTTATTTCTTGGTTTATTTGCTATGCAATTTTTATTTTTACAGCCCTTAACCATTCCATAGCTATTTAAAATAAAGCTGTCAAGGGCGAGCTTTGCTCGTTTATCTTGACCCTTGACAGCTTTATTGTAATAGCTAAAATTCATATAGGGCTGTAAGGTCAAGATCCATTAAGAATTTTTCTATAAAATCATGCTATTTTTTCATTTTAAGTTAACAGTTCCATTTCTCATAATTAATTGATTTTGGCATTATTATAATTAAAAAGCTCTCGTTCCTAGATAAAATCTAGGGACGAGAGCTTATATTCTCGCGGTCCCACCCTAATTGATATAAAATCCTCTCAAATGATTATAACGTAATCAACGGAAATTTTTACCTCAAAATGAGTTTCAAACACAACTCAGGGGCAGTTTTCAATTAGTCATGTATAGGGAGGTTTTCAGCCTACGACATCCCTTCTCTGTGATACTGTTTCTAATTTACTCTTCCCATCATAGCTTTAGCTATATTTTTTTATAATTATAGATATAATATTCGTATTTGTCAAGGACTCTTAGGTATAAAAATCTATAATTTAAAAGTCATATACATAAAAAAACGCTCTAAAATAACATTACTATTATTCCTTGTATTATTCCAATAATAAAACCTAATACTCCACCTAATATTTCAATATGTTTAAGTTCTTTTTTAGCAACGGAAAGAACTAGTTCTTCCATTTTATATAATTCAAATGAATTTATTTTATCTTCAACGATCTTAGCCACACTAACTTCACTTGTAGTCTTATCAATAATTTTTTGTGCCAAATCCTTGATAGTTTTCTCACCTTCTGTATCAACTAACTCATTTATATAATCAAAAATCATATTTTTAATAGCTCTAGGTACAATAGATGGAATTTTTTGATCTATAATATAATTAATTTTCCTCTTAATAATGAATAATATATTAGACATACTTTCCTCAGTTATAATTTCATCTAATAAATCTCCTACTGATAGCAATTCACTTTCAACAACATTGCCAATACTTTTTGCAATTTCATCTTTTCTTTTAGGTATTAATCCTTGTAGCTTTACATTAATAAGTGGTATTTTTATAGGATTTAAAGGTCTAAATATTAATTTTATAGCTATAATATTAGTTATCCATCCTATCATTGCTCCAATTATTGCAAGTATCAATATCTTAACTATTATCATATTTACACCCCACTCTAATATGTGCTAACCAAATTATTATAGCACATATTAGAGTCATAAGAAACAAATATCTGTTTTTTAGCAACCTATTTTTCATTTTTTAAGGATAGTTTAACATTACAAAGTTTACAGCCCTCACAAATACTAACTCTATCAGTAAAAATACTATTTATTATTTTTATCATTTCATTAGTATTTTCATCAATATGTCGAATATGAAGTATTATTTTCTTAGGAGCCAGTGTAATTAAGCTACTAATAAGTAAATCATCATTAGTTATATCATCATTTATAAATTCGTCAGCAATCTCTTCTACAAAATCATCATTAATTTTAATATTGTTTTTATCATATATTCTGTATTCTTCTTTATCAATAACAATATTTACCATATCAATCTTTGATTCTTGAATCTCGACAAAATACTTTAATATTTTTATAAATTCCTCAAATTCTTTTTCTATTATAATATTTTCAATATTTCTATCTATTTCCTCCTTTATAGCATCAACAAAAAATTTCAATCTAAAATTAATAAAACCTTCTATAATAATTTCATTATTATTTTCTAAATATTCTATTATAGCTTTAAGTATTCTCGCTTTACGGCTTATTTTATATATTACACCATCTGTATAAATACATTCTTTTTCTTTTAAGCTATTGATAGTACTATTTTTAATTCTTTCCTTATCTTTGTAATCAAAATAATTACATTTAAAATTAATTAATCTAGTAATTAACTTTTCTTGATAAATATCTAAAATTATTTCAGAAATAGCATTTGCTATATAATTTTTAAATATATTATCAACATTACTATATTTTTTATTATTACTATTCTTCAATTCATATTTTAAAAAAACAGTATCTCCAACTTTTTTTATATCTTTATCAATTGCAATTTCTTTATTATCGAATAATTTTATATATTTATCAAATATGTCATTTGCAGTATCTAACTCATCGTTAATTCCAATATATAATGATTGCATTTATTTCACTCCCTTCAGTTGTAATAGTAGTATATGTTTTTAATAGTTACATATTCACTTTGACTATATTGTATTAATTGTATTTAAAGTAATAATTGAACCAATATCTTTTATTTTATTATTACTTAAAATAATTGGTATTTTATCATATTTTTTCAAAAATTCTATAATTTTTATATAATCAGGATGGCTCTTAAAAGAGCCAGAAAATAAAATACTATCTTTGTCCAAATTGCCTGTTGCACCACCGATAAATCCATAATTTAACCCAGGCAATTCTATAAATCCTTCTGTTATATGCAACACATCTATATCATGTTTGACACATTCTTTATATATAGAAGGATCAGAGGTAATTATAGCCCTCTCATTAACGATAGCTATTGAACACTTTGTATATCCTTGATTTACATTAATAAATTCAAAATTCATTTTTCTATAATAATATTTTAATTTTTCATCTGTGTACTTGAAATTATGAATAACATATCTACCAACTCTTGCTACATTATATGCAATGTTATCTGGATAGTTTCTTTTAAGTCTTTTCTCTCCTTGTATTACTTTTATACCCATTTTATAAAATCTGTCTTTATAATAATCGTAAACATTTGGAGCAACAACAACCGTTTTTGAATCAATAGGGTGAATAACTATATCTGGATGATATGAAATAGCGTCGTATAGCTCGGAGCATTTAATAGTTTTTATTATATTTAGACAATATTTCTTGAGATTATTTATCGTTTCATCATCTACTCTACCATCTACAATAGCTACATCTGATATCCTTTTTATTTCTGTAGATTTTAACAAATCCATTATAATCACTCCTTCTTTTATTAATAATATATTATCACCCAACATGAAGCAAAAATAAATAACCTCACAAACAAAAGTTGCAAGGTTATTTATAGACCATATATTTCTTAGTTTTTCAAAAAAACAAAAAATCTTCCATTAAGGAAGATATAGTGGAGGCGGCACCCAGATTCGAACTGAGGATAAAGGATTTGCAGTCCTCTGCCTTACCACTTGGCCATGCCGCCATACATGGAGCGGAAGACGAGATTCGAACTCGCGACCCTCGCCTTGGCAAGGCGATGCTCTACCACTGAGCCACTTCCGCATATACACTTTATGGTGCCCAGAGGCGGAATCGAACCACCGACACGGGGATTTTCAGTCCCCTGCTCTACCGACTGAGCTATCTGGGCTAAACAGTAGTTTGTTGAACGCAAGAATTAGTATACACTATTTTAACAATAAAGTCAACAGTAAACAAGCAATTTTTTATAAAACTACTTTAAATAATTACTCTAATGTTTCAAGTATATCAATTAATTCTTCTTTATTAAATTGATATTTAGTATTACAAAAATGACAAACAACTTCTGCTTTTTCATCTTCGTCTATCATGTTTTTTAACTCTTTTTTCCCTAAATTTATTAATATGCTTTCTACTCTTTCTCTTGAACAATCACATTTAAACCTCAAGTCCCTTTTTTCAATTATATCCATCTTGAAATCCTTAAATATATGACTCAAAATATCCTCAGGACTTAATCCTTTATCTATTAACGAAGATATTGGTTCAGAATTTCCAATAGCATTTTCTAATTTAGTTACTATTTCATCTGGTGCATAAGGCAACATCTGAATAATAAATCCACCGGAAGCTTTTACACTTAAATCTTTATCAATTAATACCCCTAAAGATACTGCTGAAGGTTGCTGCTCTGAATATGCAAAGTAGTGAGTTAAATCCTCTGCTATCTCTCCAGTAACTAAATTAGACTGACCAATATAAGGTTCCTTAAGGCCTAAATCCTTTATCACAACAATTTTACCTTCTTTTCCTACAGCTCCACCTACATTTAACTTTCCATTTTCTTTTAATTTTAAATCAACATAAGGCACATCAACATATCCTTTAACGTTACCATTTCTCTTTCCAACTGCTAAAACAGTTCCAATAGGTCCATTTCCTTTTATTTGTATGGATACACTGTCTTCTTCATTTTTTAACATTGCTCCCATAATTCCAGCAGCAGTCATAGTCCTGCCTAAAGCTGCAGTAGCTGTAGGACTGGTATTATGAGATTTTCTAGCATCTTCCACTAGATTTGTAGTTGTAGCAATAAAAACTCTAAAAGTTTTTTCCTCATCAATAGCTCTTATTAAATAATCTTTCATATATAGTCCTCCGTTTAAATAACATAATTCATTATAATATTTCTATAATGGGATATCTTATACCTATACTATTTTACATTGTAATAGCACTATTGTCTATAATATGTTCAAAATTTTAAAAATAAACTTTTTTATCAAATTAATTATGACCCATCTATAATTAATTTAGGAAGAATATTATACGGGTCATAATTAAACCCTCTAAAATTCAATGCTTCTTTTTGTACATTCATATAATATTGATACTTCTCAGCAATGTAATAATTCTTATTATACGTATCTATTAACTTATATACTTTGATTTTTTCTTTTTCATCTAATTTTTCTAGTTGCTTTAAATTTATTCTATTTTTATTATTTACAAAAACTAGTTTTTTAATTTCACACAATAATTCATTTTGATTCTTCACTGCTTTATCTATTATATCTCCATAATTACCTAAAGTATTAGCTATCTCTTTATATATCTCATTTTTTATTTTTTCATCAAATGATTCATCGCTCCTAAATTTTTTTAAATACTCATAATCATAGGTCATACAATCACCTCAGAGAACGCTAATTCAGTATATCATTTTATTAAGAACATTTTTTATATTATTTTATCACAAATTATAAAATAATGAAAAAAGGTACAGCAAATCGATACTGTCAAGTAAAAGTTGGCAAAATTATTATTTTTAAATTTAATCATCCAATTTTGCTGTTTTAATTATGTTTTTATGCCCGATAGGGCAAGAGTATTCTATTTATACTTTCTACAATTTTAAAAATAAATTTACATATACTTTACAATGATTTCAAAATTGTTATTCTATAATACTAGACTTATGATTATAGAATAACAATAAGTCTGAGAGCCCTATTTTTAGGTCTAATTCTATTTATTCATCAGTATTAATGCTCTATTATGTTGTATTTTTTTAGGCTTATATTAGAGCATAGGTATCGTATGTTAGCTTATTCTTTTAAGTTATATAATATATTAGATATTAAAAACTTAGGTTCATTTGACTTGCACATTTGCAACCTAACATGTCCTTTATGGCTTTTCTTCCGTTAGTTACTGAACATTGACTAAATGGCATGCTTGCTCTTTTGTGTTTGTATATCTTGCTTTTCTTTGGCTTTTTATTTACTTCTGCTGCTGTTAATCCTACTTTTTCTATTATTTCTTCAAGCTTTTCTTCTTTTATTTCTTTGTTCAGTAGTGATTTTATTGTTGTTGCTAATTCTTTGCTTGCTTTTTCTGCTAGTATCTTGGCTAAGTTACTGGCTCCTTGTATTGACCAACTTGTTTTATTCCCTTTCATCCTTTGTGCTAATATATCACATATGCTATGTTCCATTGTTCCTAGATTTCTATATTTAATTCCTTCTGGTGGTTGCGGCATATTTATGTCTGGGCGAAGTTTGTAGAGCACTATCCCTTCTTTGTTGTTTACTAGGTAATTATATAGTGCCTGTAATTTCTTCATTTTCTTTTGATTATCATTGTTTTCTATCATTAGTTTTGTTATCATTTCTAATCCTTCTTCTATGTTACCATTGCTTAGTTTCTTTATTATTTCTTTTGCCTTTTTCTTATCTTCTATGTTCTTAAGTACTGCTTGATTTCTATGAAATGGATCTAATTGAAAGTGTGAATTGTCTTCTTTTATAACTTCTTTTATCCAGTTTGCTCCATCTCCATTTACTATTTTTGTTTCTATTTCGTCAGTATTATATTGTTTCGCTATTTTGGCTTGTCTTAGTTTTCTAAATTCTTTACTACTTCCAAAGCTTGCATATGCTTTTTTGTTCTTTAGTACATATCTATCTTTTTTCTCATGCTTCTTCTCCCAGCCTTCATAAAAAATTCCTAATTTTAGTTCTTTTTTCTCTTTTCCCTTAGTCTTTTTATCTTTACCTTGGATATTTATCCACACTCCATCCATTTCTTCAAACAATATTTTTGTTTCTTTTTTGCCTTGTAATTTTTCTTCGTTGTTTAATTTTATTTCGTGTTTTTCTTTTTGTTTTAGTTGTTCTCCTAAGTTTTGTATTATGTTCCAAGCTGCTGAATGACTTATACTTTGGTTTGTCATTTCTGTTATTTTATTTGCTGTTTTTCTATATGATTCATCTGTTGCTAGATCTACTATTTTTTCTACTAGATTTGTAGATATATGTCCTATGGTTTCCATTTTTAAGTATTCATCTAAAAGGCATTTGTAACCTCTTTTACCCTCTTGTGTAGTATATTGATATATTCTACGTTTATATTCAATTTCGCCCATTATTGTTTTTATGGTAGTTTTCTTTAATCCTTTATTTCTATATTCTTCTTTATCTCTTTCTTTCATTAATTTATTATCTAATTTTTCTAATAGCTCTACGAGCATTTCACATGCCTGTCGGCATACAAGCTTATATATAATTTTCTCTAAGTTCTTGAAATTAATTTCTTTTTCATCTAAACTTATATTATACATGTAATCATCCCTTTTATAGTTTTCTTATTAATTACTATTATATTGGATGATTCATATATGTTAAAGGTGCTTTCGGGCATCTTTTTCATTTTTGTTGTTTTTGCCTACTAAAATTATACTCTAAGAATATGCTTAGAATATATTAGTTATTTTATTCCACAAAAGATACAATAATGCAAAAATAAAAAATCAACTCAAAACATTAGATTTTACTCTAAAATTTGGAGTTGATTTTACTAAGATTAAATTTCAATATTAATTAAGAAAATTACATAATAAAAATTTTAACCCAATAGTAATTATACAATTTCCTCAATCTACTACTAAAGTATTGAACCAATTTCGTTGGAAAAAGGAAAGCTTATTAATAACTCATATCCTTTTATCATTACAAAAATCCTCTCTTTATATGATATTGTGATATTGGGACGTCAGTAAAAGATAAATGTGAAAAAAATATAAAAACCTATGTTGCAAAACAAACATTCTCTAATTCTACAGGAGAAAAAGAATATTATTTAGACAAATTTAAATATGACAAAGAAGAAAATATCTATATATGCCCTAAAGGAGAAAGACTTTATTAAGGAAGACAAATTAAAAGATCAATAAACCAAGACTTTCTAGATATAGTTGATAAAAGAACCATAGAAAACAAAGAGCTTTATAAGCAAAGGCAAATGATAGTAGAACATCCCTTCGGGACAATAAAAAGAGGATTTGGTATAACGTATTTCCTGACAAGAAGTTTAAAATCAGTAAAAACTGAGACCTCTTTAATATCCCATATTATTTGGTAATATTATCTAGATTTATATAAAAAGTCGTTAAGTGATAAATGATTTTACTATTTATTTCAAAGGCTATACTCAAGTGTGATAATAATGATGGTGAAAATATAAAAATAAATATAGTGCTTATAAATGGAATTATAATAAAATAAATACTTTGTAAATTTTAATTCTCTTAACTCTTCAAAATTATATAATGAAATTAATATAGAAAAATAGACAGTATATTTAATAAATTTAATACTCATTTAGATATTATAGATGAAGAAGATATTTTATTAAAATATACTTGTGAGTCTATATATCCAGCATTATTAGCTTATAAATTATTAAAAATAATTTTCATATTTAGTAAAGAATTGGACTATCAATTTTTTCACCTGCTAAATTATTAACTAGTACTTTAGGTATTTGCGGGTTATTTTTTTTCAATTTATATATTTGAACTTTTGTCAAAGGAACAATAAATTCAATATTATTTTTAGAAAAATCATTTTGAATAATTTTTAAATACAATTTTTTAAGAAAATTCTTCCATTCATTATCGAAATGATTTTCAAAATAATTTTTATCACTTATCATACTATAACCATCTGCCAAATAAAAAATTAAAAGTGCTGTACCAAGGTCACAATAAGGATTTTCAATTACTGCAGATGGAATTTCAAATCCATCATCCCAATTATAGTTGTCAATAAGTATATGCAAAGATTTCGAGTCACTAATTTCTCTTATTTTATGTACTGCATTTTTTATATTTTCTTCGTATAAAATTTCTTTAATTTTTTCAACATCCATAATAAACACCTACTTTAATTATACTTTTTTATCATCTATTAGAAAATTCTTAAAATTTATATATTTTTTAAATCTAAATACTTCTCAACATTATTATTTACTCCATTTATTAACATTTCAAGAGATCCTGTAAATGTACTATTTAGTTTAACAACATATTTTTTATAAATTCACATGATAAATCCTCCTTTAACATTACACCATTTTTAAATAAATAATTTTTATGTATATTAAAATTGTTTATTTGCAATTATTACTCTTGGTTAATTATCGATATTTGCATTTAATAAGAGTTTTCCAAGCATAATTAAAATAATATCATCAATACCTTTATATATATTTGATTCAATTTTATGGTATTATTTAATTTTTTTACCTTAACAATATTTATTTTTTAATCTCATATGGTTATTATCCATAAATTGGCAAAATACCTTTAAATTTGATAATAATATGATAATATAATAAAATGTGATTTTCAATATATATATTAATTTTAATATAAAATAAGAATTAAGATTCTTACTATAGACAAATTAGTACTCATATATTAGTTCAGTAATCAACACTTATTATTAATATAAAATTTTTTTATCATACCTTAGATCAGTTTATTTTTATAATTACTGTAATTATATATATTATAATTCCCTTATATCTTTATTTAATCCTATAGCAATTGTTACTCCTAACAATATAATTCCTGATGTCACAGGTAATATCCATACAGGGATCAAGTCAATAAGTACTCCAGAAATAGCCATCCCAATAGGCATACATGACATGGAAAATGTAGTAAGCAATCCAAATATCCTTCCTCGCATATTATCAGGTATTATCCTCTGCAAATTCACTTCCATAGGTATATTTACAAAGACTATTGCTACAGAAATAATAAATATTATTATTGCATACAAAATAAAATAGGTGTTTATGGTGAAAGCTAAAGGTTCTGAGACAATAAATAAACCTAATAAAGTAATACCTATATCTACGACAAATAATCCAATTATCATTTTCTTAAAACTCTTTTCACTCTGTGGCAAAATAGATAGAGCCCCTGCTCCTACAAGCATCCCTAAGGGAAAAACTGCTTCTAAGGTTCCAAATTGAACCTCAGACATTTTTATGACCTCATTAACTATATAAGGGAAAGGAACTGTCATCCCTAATGATGCAAACAAATTAAGAAATATCCCACCCATAGACATCATAAACACTGACCTAATTGATTTCAAATACACAAATCCATCTTTAAAGTCGTTTATGAAATTTTTGATGATCTGTTTCTTACCTGACTCAGCATTTTCACTCTCTACTTTAGCCTCCATTACTTCCTTATCTTCATCAATTACTACTTCATTTTTCACTGTATCCATTGACGTCCCTGTTTCAGCTTTATTCAAATTAAAATCTATAAACATTTCACTAATGCCTGAAAGTATAAAAGATACTCCATTTATAACGAGAAATAATTGTATGTCAACAAAGGCATATATTATACCTCCTAAAAATGGACCTGCAATAGAAGTAATTGATGTTATAGCTTGATTTAAAGAGTTTGTCCTCATTAGATTTTGTTCATCAACTATATTAGGAATTGATGATTGAAAAGGAACATTAAAAAAAGTATTACATGTAGCTAATAAAAAGCTTGCTATATAAATATATATTAATTTTAAACCATTAAGTACAGCCAATCCTGCCAACAATAAAATTATTACCCCACTTAAGATATCCATTAATACTACCATTCTTTTTCTATCAATCTTGTCACTCATTACCCCAGCTATAGGCCCAAATATGATTGCTGGAAGTGTGCTAATAACCAATGATAATGCAAAAGTAGTACCTGAACCTGTAGTTTTAAGGATATACAAACTTATTGCAAAACTATATATCCTTGAACCAAATAAAGATACAAGTCTTCCTAAAAGTAACAACACCATATTTGATATAACACTTGGCTTATAAGCTTTTAATCTTTTAACTCTATCACTCATAAATAACCTCCTATCTATTTAACATGATCATTCAAATTAAATTCCCTTATTAAAAAATCTATTCCTTCCTTTATTACATCCTTATTTATCGAATAAATATTCTTTCTTTTTTTTCTATTCATTGACACCAATTCTGCAGAAAACAAATTATTCATGTGATATGAAACAGTTGCTCCTGAAATTCCAAGTTTTTCAGCAATATCCTTGCTGGAATAATCTTTATCCTCTGCTATAAGCTTAAGTATTTGAAATCTAGTAATATCTGAAAAGTTTTTAAAAATATTGATATATTTTTTTAACTTATCCCCTTCTCTTCCTTCATATTGTGCTAAAGCGTCTTCATAGTCTATCCCAATATAAACATAGCTTGAAGATTCTAAAACATTAAATGTGATGCTGTAATAATCTAAGTAACTAGTAGTTATATAGATTTCATCATATTTATCAAATCTCATAAATTTCCCCAAAATACTTTTGAAATATTTTCCATTGTTTGTATTATTTTTTTCTTCGATATATTTATTAAACTCATCAATGACTTTTTCTTTAGTCTTATAGTGCTTCAAAAATTTAGGAATTAATTTTTCCATAAATGTGATATATTCATCTCTATATTTCTCTGGGTCTTGAAGAAAAGAAAATAGCTCCCACTTTAATCCTGAATCATATTCTGTTTTTTGGATAAGAGATAAGCACTCATGTTCATTCGCTAAAATATAATTTGCTTTCTCTTCGATTTCACTTTCTTTGTTTTCCTCGCTAGTTATGCTTATTAGATTTTTTAATAATTTTAGCTTTAGTAGATGATCATCTAATTGTTTTATATAATTTAAACATTTATCTAATTCCCTATATTCCCACAACTCTTGGTCTGATAAGAAAATTGTTGATAAACTAAACTCATTACCATAGTAGAGTTTTAACTTTTCTTCATTTAACTTAACGTCCTGTTTTAAATCAATTATAAATTTCTCAAACTCTTCATTTGGCTTTATTCCATGCTCTTTAATTCTTTCATTATACTCCTCATGATAATATATACTGTGTAAAAATCTAAAACAATCTCTTGTTTTGCCTATTTGAGGGTCAAATATTATTTTCAATCTATACACCTCCGTTTAGAATTTTATATGATAATTTATTTCAATTTTTTATATTTATCTAATTATATTTTTTAAATTAGATATTTATCTAATTGCAGTTTATATTAGATAAATATCTATGTCAATACTTTTTTTGAAAAATTATATATTTTATCATTGTAATTCATCTCTATATTCTATTTTTAATATAGTAAGAGCTTAATCATCAAAAAATTAATAGACGTCTGATTGTTTAAATGCAATAATAACAATCAAACGTCCATTATCTCAATATTTCAATTAATTTTTCTCAGTCAAAAGCAAACAAATCGTGCATATCATAAAGAACAATTAAACATCTTTATTAACTGGATTTAGTAAAAAGTCCTTAATTATTCTTGTTATTTTCTTTGGAGGTTATTTTTCATTATAATTAGATTTCTCTTTGCCCTATTAGTCATATAATAACCTATTATTATATATATCAATGAATGCGATAAATTAAAAAGTATAATTCTCTTACTTTGACCTGCAATTAAGGAAAACCAAAATAACGGGCAAAAAGAACCTAAAATTAATATTGACCTGCCAGTTTTCATAGTTAATAGTAATGGAACTACTTTTTCTTTATCTTTCTTTTTTAGTGTACTTAACCATTTTTCTAATTCCTTCTTTTCTTTTTCTTTACTAATTTTAATTTTTTTACCCCAAACATAAAGTGGACAAGCTAAAAGAACAGCAATAAAAAATTTGTATGTAATTGTTAGACCTTTATTTATGTTGTTACTGTTATCCATAATAACTTAATCCTCCTAAATTAACGATAATCCAATAAGCTGAAATACATACCCTCCTAACATTGCTATTAAAATCATACAGATAACATATGCCAAAATTGCTTTTGGTTTAAATGAGATATTTAGTATTGAAATCTCTGCAAGACTAGCACCAGTACCACCAATAAGCAAGGCCATTGCAGCACCAAATCCCATGCCCTTTTCTAAAAGCACTTTCAAGAAAGGGATGGACATCTCAATTCTCATATACAATGGAATACCTATAATAGATGCCACTGGTATAGCAGAAGTTGATTGACTACCTATATATTTTTCTATATAATAAGTTGGAACAAATACTGTTGCAAAAGCACTTATAACTGCACCAATTAGAACATATGGAAATACATTTAAAAAAACCGACATAGAATATATTATAGCCTTTGTTACTCTTATTTTCTTACTAACAGCTTTATTAGTCGTAGACATTTCTTCATTATTTTCAAGGACATCTAATTCATTGGTCTTAAAGTCATTATTTTCAATATAATCTGTATTTACTGCAATTACATAATCTAGGTATTCTTCAATTGTATCAAAATCTTTCTCTGGGTTTAATCGTTTTAAAACTCCTGTATCTACTACTTTAATTTCATTTTGTATTGGTGTTCTACCTACAATAAATCCTGCTAATAATGCACAAATAAATATCCATAAAAACCAAAATAAAGCAACCTTCCACCCAAAACCTCCAAAGATAATTCCCATTACAACAAAATTGATAAGATCTCCTGTTATTACATAAGCAAAAATAGAGGAAAAAGATACTCCAATTTCAACCATGTTCATAATCACCGGAGCAGATGAAGCACTGCAAAATGGAGTTAAAATTCCTAGTGCAGCACCTACGAATACTCCTGATTCCTTATTTAGTCCTAATCTTTTGTGAAGTTTATTTTGATCTATGAACTCTCTCATAATTCCAGATACTATAGAAACAGCTAGAACTATTAAGAAAAGTACCCATAGAAAATGCCAAAACTCATTTAATGCTAATCCTAAATTTTCTCGCCACAACTTCATCTCCCCTTATGTTTTTTTTCATTCTTTAATTCTTCCCATTCTTCACTATCTGCACCGAGTACACATTTCCCATCTTTTCTCATGGATAGACGTAACTTACATCTATATATTTCATCAGCCATTAGTTCTTTAGGTATGGACATAATAGTTTGTCGAATATATGTATCAAAAGCATCATCACCAGGTAAGTAATGATAAAATGACCATTTCCCTTCATTTTTTTTATAAATAAGTCCTGCATTCTTTAATACTTTTAAATGTTTAGAAACATTGTATTGGTTTTCTTCTAAAACATCGATAATCTCAGATACACTAATTTTTGAATCAATTGAAAGTAATAACCACATTATCTTGAGTCTTGTTGAGTCAGAAAGTGCTTTAAATATAGTTGTATATCTCTCTAAAATATTAACTTCATAGTCTTTCATACTAAACCTCCATATACTTAAAAAAGTTAATAAGTACAACCTTAAAACCACAAAAACAATTCTTAATTGTTCATTAATCATTTGTCTTTCTTTTATTTATTATAATATGCACGTATGCCCTATTATGCATATAAATATTATATATCAAATAAAAGTTTCTTGTCAATAAGATAAATAATCTTTTAATTTATTCATGGTAACTTAATCTATATTGTCTAACTCTCGGATAATTATCTTAGTAGCTTCTGCAGCGACTTCTCCTGTAAAAGAAATGCATTGCTCCACAAGTACACCCTAATCCTCCCATACCATTCTTTCTATATCAAAGAGAAATCTTCTAAATTATTTTCTATTTTTTATAAAAATAAAATATTGTGAATAATCAAAGTTTTTCATTAAAGGTGTAATGAATTATATAAGATACTCTAAGAAAATTAGGTGCAAAAAACGTCCCCAATGCAACCACTAGTATAGAATATCTGCCTTTTTTTCCCTTTTCCATCTAGTTATGATAGATAAAGTGCTAATAAATATTAATGCTATATAGGTTAAGCCTATAAAATATTTTGGGTACCAAATGCTTGTAATATAATATATTAGATACTTCAATAGTAATGAAAAGGTAAATATCATTATAGGCAATTGAATACCTATTAAAGCTATATAGCTTTTACCTATACTAGAAACCACCATAGATATTAGTGTAAATACAAAAGCTAATATATAAATTCCTAAAACAGTAAGAATTATATATTGAATAAATGTCAAATCATACCAAGATACAATATTATATATTGAGTTTATATTAGAGTTAAAAAACATAGATGTATTGTTTGTAGAGTATATGCTAAAATAGCATATTAATTGTAAGGTTACCATTATAAAAGATGCTAAAATCCCTGCAATTATCTTCTTTTTAAATATTTTCCTTCCTGTTTTAGATGTGTACTGAAGGTAGTGTAGTTTTTCTTTATTGTCTCTAAAATATATAGGAGTTATCATAAAGATTACACTTAACAATATAGTTGCAGCTACTGGTTTTATAAAGTCATTATAATTTTGAAATACTACATCATTAAAAACAGAAGTTTCTAATCCTTTTTCTAATATTTCTTTAATTCTTAGTTCCTGCTTTTCATTTTTTGCTTTTATCAACATATACTCTTCCCTATTTTCATAATCTCGTATAAAATCTTCTCTCCAAGGAAGTTCCCAAAAGATATCTACTTGCTTTTTAAAGATTACATCATCAAAAAGTCTGTCAAGTTCCTCATTTGTCGTATCCATATTAACAAATTCATCATAATTTGTTATACCTAATCTTTTAAAATCTTCCCTTGATTGAATATACTCATCTGCTTCTTCTTTAATTTCTTCATATCTTAATTTAAAATCCTCAAACTCCTTTTCATCCATAAATTCACCATACTTTTCTTTCATTTCTACAAATATATTGTAAATGTCCAAGGCAGGTCTACCATTTGGAAAATTTGTTATTTCAAATTCAATAAAGAGAAAAAACATGATGATATTTATAAGTATTAATAATAGGATAGACTTTATATTAAATATCTTCTTCAATTCATTTATAACAATATTCATTTAACTCACCTCACTATATATCTAGCCTTTTAAATTTCTTAATTGATAATGCACTAAAAACTGACAATAATACTGACCATATACCTATCGTAATCAATTCATAATACTTAAAGGTTGTAAAAGCACCACTTTCCATAAACCACTTAAATGGATTCATGACTAAATAAAATGGTGTAAATGCGCCTATGAAAATCACATTGCTATTTCTAGGTAGTAGACTAGGAACAGCTAAAAACAAACCAAATATTATGGCAAACAAGAAAAATACAATATAAGTGTTTTTTGCTAATCTTGTTATTAAAAAGGTAATTCCAGTAAAAAGCAATGTACTTATATAAACAAGTCCTACACAGGAAAATAAGTATTGTATAAAGGACATATTCCACCAAGACATATATGGTAAGCCATACTCTGCGTTAAAGTAACTACTTATAGGAACATTCCATAGTCCCCAATAATTAAAAATCATAAAATACAATCCCAAACTGGTAGTTAAAATAATTGTGGCTACTAATATATTTGAAACTAAGGCTGTATATAGCTTGTCTAAAATAAAGTTTCTGCCCCTTTTAGTTGTATAGGTTATAGCTTCTGTATTATTATCAAATTCATAGTTTACTAAATAGGCAGTTATTAAAACTACTAGTATGATTATTTCAAATATAACTTTTCTAAATAAATTTTTGAATAACAAGGAATGCATTTTATAGAATTGTCCTAAAAAAAATAGATTTTTATGTTCTTCATTGTTGAGCAATTGACAGAATCTAATATTAAAATCCCTATATTGATTTCTTACTGTATCAGCAGCCTTTCCACTAAGTCTATATTTGTTTATTTCTCCTTCAGCTTTTCCCATAATATCAATTTTTGAATAGATATCATCTATTTCCTCAACTTTATAATAATAAGCTTCTATTATTCCTAGTTCTTTAATAAATTTAACTTCTTCCTCACTGTATGTATCTTCAATACCATAAGGACTATCATTATAAAATTCAGATGCACTATTATAAGCTTTTGATTCCTTCTCTTTTACAATTGTATTTAATTTATTTAATCCTTCTTCATAATACTCCTTAAATTTAGCTTTCATTTCATCATTGATTTTATAGCCAAACATATTAACTATCTTATTTAAGACTTTCAGATCATCTTTAAAATATGAGTTTTCAAATATTATAAAGGAATTAAAAACTATAAATAGAATTAAAAGTCCTATAATAATAGGAGAATTTATAATTTTTTTAAACTCATTTATCTTTATTTCCATTTTTTATCCCTCTTTTATTACTTCATCTTTATATACATAAAGAAATACATCTTCTATAGTTGGTTCTACACTATTCCAGGAACTCTCAAGTTTTTCTTTGGATATGAATCTAATTTTCATCTTGTCATTTTCCTGCCTTTCTGACAAAGAAAAAAACTTCTTTCTAAAATTTGAAACTTCCTCAAATTCAACTTTTGTTTCATAGACTATACCTTCAAGTATTTTACATATATTTTTTAATTTATCCTTATACAAAACTCTTTTATCTTTTATCATTACTATTTCGTTAGCTATTGATTCTATATCTGAAACAATATGAGTAGAAAGAATAACTATTCTATCTCTAGATAATTCTGCCAATAGGTTTCTAAATCGTACCCTCTCCTTTGGATCTAATCCAGCCGTAGGTTCGTCTAATATAAGTATTTTCGGGTCATTAAGCATAGCTTGAGCAATACCTACTCTTTGAATCATCCCACCTGAAAATTTCTTCATTTTCTTATCTACTACATTTTCCAATCCAACTAGCCTTAAAAGCTCATCTATTTTCTTTTTTGCCTTACCTCTATCCATCCCCTTTAATGCTGATAGATAATTAAGAAATCTTCTAGGGCTATA
This sequence comes from Brassicibacter thermophilus, assembly GCF_055378355.1. Classification (NCBI taxonomy): domain Bacteria; kingdom Bacillati; phylum Bacillota; class Tissierellia; order Tissierellales; family Thermohalobacteraceae; genus Brassicibacter; species Brassicibacter thermophilus. The sequence continues at coordinate 2,187,282 of NZ_AP042446.1, forward strand.
ATTCTTATAATATCCAAATTCTTGAGGTAAATAGCCTAATATATTCCTATAATCATCTCCCATAGAAAATATATCTGTACCATTGTAAAGTATCTCTCCTCTATCTGGAAAAAGTAAAGTAGTCAACATCTTAATTAAAGTAGTCTTGCCTGCTCCATTTGGTGCCAATAAACCATATACTCCATTTGTAAACTCAATATTTATATCTTCAAGGACTGAAAACTTGCCATAGCTTTTACTTACATTGTTTACTATCAACATCTAATCATCCCTTTCCTTTTTCTAAATAAAATAAGCTTTTTAAGATTTCTCATGTATATAACTATAGAAATAATTGTCACTGCAAACCATGTATATATGGAAATGCTATCTATTAATTTGATGTAAAAATTCACTTTAAATATAACTAAAGCAAAATTAAAGACTATCCATCCTAAAAAAACAAAGTATTTTGTAAACATGTTTCTAATATTAGTCATTGCAAGTAAAAAAACTGTAGAGAATAAAAATAAGGATGCTATTGAAATTATAAAGGCTTTTAAGTAACTTATTTCTTCATAAATATAGACGGTTATATATACAAATAAAGAATTAAATAAAATACATATAATACTAAATACTAACATTCTAAAAGCTGATATTTGATATATATTGTATTTACAGGTCATTTCTATTTCATAAGTATTATTCTGTTTTGAATTGATAAAGTTAAAAATAGACATTGTAAGATATAACAGCGGAGATATTGTAAATAAATAAGCATATATTTCTTCCACATTTTTCATATTGCCATTAACAATAGTCCATAATAAAACAGAAGACATTAATAATGTAATGAAGATAATCTCTAGCTTATCATGAAATAAATTCCTAATGCCTATTTGCCTGTACATATTTGTTAAAAGAGAGTGAAATGATTCCCTATTTTCTAAACCTTTAGCTATAATACTGTCTATTTCAGCCTTTATTTCTCTTTCATTTGGCATGTCCACTTTCATAGTTATCCCTCCTTAAATTCTTCTCTAATTTTTTTAATCATTGAATAATACCGTGTTTTAACTGTGGATTCTGGAATCTCTAATACTTTAGATATTTTTAAAAATGTATACTCTGCAAACATCTTTAGTCTAAATATCTGCTGTGATAGCGTATCTAAACTATCGAGTATATTCATTATCTTTTTTACATCTTCTTTATCTTCAACTGTAACCTCTAAATCCTTCTCATTAAATATCTGAACATTATAAACTGGAACTATCATATTATTATACTTATAATTCCTAGAACGATAGTAATCTACCAATCTATTAGTAGCTATCCTATAAAGCCAAGTTCTAAAATTAGCTTTCCTTTCATCATAGGTATATATGGATTTTAATACATTTATAAATATATCCTGAGTTAAGTCCATAGAAAGTTCCTTATCAACTGTCTGTTTATATACATAAGTATATACTTCCTTATAATATTTAGAGATTAACTCATTAGCTGCATCTTTATCCTGTTTTCTTTTAATACTTCTTATTAATCTTCTATCTCTATCCATTGTTCACCATCTATCCCATATTTAAAATCTTTGTCTATTATTATATACGTAATAGCTAAATAAATAGTTTTAACTTTTTATTTCTTATTTTTTTCCACTATTAAAACATAGTATATTCTAATAAAAAAGGCGGACAAAAAACATGTCCGCTTCTTCTCTGTTCATAACTTTTGAAGGCCCTTCAGTAATTTTTTATATTTTTGAAAATTTTAAAGGATATACTTATATTTATTATATAAAAAACACACCTGCTGCACGATGGCATTTTAAAATAGAATCTTCTTGCTGTTTAAATTTAAGTGGTAGCATCTCTGGTGTGATTTTATCAACAAAACCATTGTCTTTTACAACATTTCCATAAGCACAAGTAATACCATATTTACATGAATAGCATTGGGAAAAAGCACCTACTAAAAACTTTGAAATTACTTTCATTTTATTGTTATTCGCAAAATATTCTACTATTTTTAATACTTGACTATTTTCTTCATCCTTAGAATAACCAGTTGATAGAATAATAATCGGTTTATCTTTTAAAGAGAAAGTGCCTTGGTGACGAAAGCAGAAGCATCGTTCTAGCATCGCATGTGTTAATGCATTAGGCAAGTCATAATAATATAGTCATAGCTTCCTTTATCAATGTGACTATTGACAATTAATTCCAATTTTTAATAAGTACTATTATTTTTGATATTAACTTAAAATTTCGATTTGATAACATTATATATTAGATAGTCAATAATTTTCCATCAGTTTTAAGGATTTCTGTCAATGGCTGTCCCATCGGTTTTAACTCAAAGCCTAGTGCTTCTACTTTGTTATCGATGCCAAGTTGTGCTGCACAAGCGATACAAAATCTTACTTTTACACCTTTCGCTTGGATCTCTAAAAGTTTTTCTTGAATTGCTTTATTCTCAACAACCAGTTTAGCTGTTGCTCCCCATACAATTATTTCAACTTCCTTCCACCATTCATTTTTCAAACTTGCTTCAACATACATAAAAACCATTAATTCTGCTGTAATTGGATCTGCATTTGTCCAAAGTATCGTTAATTTATTATCCATTATTTACCTCCTGCTTTATTTTTAAATTACTTCATGAACATAAAAGCGATCTCTTACCAATGATGATCAAGATCTCATTATTTTCAGTTATTGTATAAATTTCAACAACAATGTGATAAACACCTTTTGGAACTTGTTTAATTTTTTTAATTTATCATTGTTAACTTAATCTATATTGTCTGTCTCTCGGATAATTATCTTTGTAACTTCTGCAGCAACTTCTCCTGTAAAAGAAATACATTGCTCCACAAGTACACCCTGATCCTCCCATGCCATTCTCTCTACATCAATTTGTTTTCTCATTTTAAAATAATTCCTCCTATAATTATTTTTTTATCATGCTATTGTAAATAGAATAATATGTCAATAGAAAATAACTAATTTGTTATGTATTTAACATAAAGAAAATTTAGATTTGTTAGCGTAAAACCAAAATAGGAACTTTACTTCATTATATTGTGCGCATGCTGGGCGCACATAAAATAATCCCCACCTTAAATTAAGATGGAGACTATTTTATGTTTAAAGCCAAACCTTTAAAAATATTTTACTTATTAGCCTTCAAGTATTTTTATATATACTTTTCTATTTCTTGGCCCATCAAATTCACAGAAATAAATCCCCTGCCATGTTCCCATTTTGAGTTTTCCATCTTCTATGATAACATTACATGAGCTTCCCATTAACGATGCTTTTATATGGGCATGGGAATTTCCTTCTATATGGAGATAATCATCATTTTCAGGATACCTTTTATTTAATGCTGTCAAAATATCCCTTACAACATCAGGGTCTGCATTTTCATTTATTGTTATTCCAGCAGTAGTATGAGGAACGAAAACTACCACTATCCCTTTTTTTACTCCACTTGTTTTTACTGCTTCCCTAACAAGATCTGTTATATTAATAAACTCTTGTGCTTCTCTAGTTTTTATTGAGTACTCCATAATTTCACCTTCCTTATCTATACTTCTATTTATTTGGATAATTTCACAAAAATATAAAACCATATTTATGAAACTAATCTTTTACTTTATAATTTAAAAAATAATTGTAAGGTAGTCAAAATTTACTTAGATGAAGCAAAAGTTATTTATAAATAATAAATTTTTTAAGTATGTGATTTTTATGTCTATCTCTAATCAAAAGAACTGTCACTTAGTTACTTCGTATTTTTATTTTCATAGGTACAAAATTCAATACAGCAGTAATAATTATTAAAATTGGAATTACTGTTTTCAAAGCACCAACAGTATCAATAATAGGTACAAAATCATCTCCATAACTACTCATAAGTAAAATCTGGGGATAAATAGAACACAAAGACAAAACAAAACTAATGATAATATATTTTACTTTTTTCCCTTCTTCATTTCTACAATTCCAAATTGCAATTGCCCAAGATGTTATTCCTAAAATAAGACTTATAATTACATATACCATAATGACCTCCTGAAAATTCAAAGTTTTGTTGTTAAAATGTTACTTCTAGCAGAAAAATCTTGTCAATACAAATAGACTAATATGTTTTACTTATCAAAAGGAATACTAAAACATTTTAATATGTCTTGTTGATGTCATATTATCCCCTTATAATAGATGTGGAACTCTTATCTTCAGCAGGCATTCCTATCTACATGACCAAAGGCAGAGGCAGGGGAATCTCTCTCTTACCTGATTTTGTGTTGGATAAAACAGAAACTGTCTTCATTATTTGGAAGTTGTGAAAGTGATTGGATTGTGAAGTATTAGAACCTGAATATATTCGCCTACAAATCAAAGAAAAGCTCAAAAAAACTTTAGACATATATCTTTAATATGACACACTATTGTCCATTTCAACGTGATACGCTTCATATATAATAGATAAAATAATACTTACTATTACTTCTTTTTTTAACATATTTTCCAAAAGTCTATTGCTAATGTGATATTTTTCATTTGCTTCAATATTCTCTACCATCATGTTTTGAATTTTTTAAGCAGTAAATTGTCGGAATCTCCATCCCATTTTTATTAAACTCTTCTTCAGCTTCTTTCATGATCTTTCTAAAATTATCTATAGAAGTTACAAGTTCTATATCATAGATAAATAATCTGTATATGATTTGTTTTAGAAAACTATAAAATAGCCCATTGTACCCCAGAAATTTCTTCAAGAACACTTTTTAAACCTTTTTGCATTTCTTCTTTAGAAGGCATAATTATCTTTTTACGCTTACCAACTTCACTTTCAACATAGTTTATTAATAGTTTTTGAGCAAATTCCCTTCTGTTAGAACTTGCAAACATATTCTTAAGTACTGAACCTGTCAAATCATCTTTTAAACGATCTATAATATTTTCTGCTTCTTTTTTACTTAACAAATAGTCTTCTGCCATTTGAATGAATACTTTTTCTATAATACCTACCATTTCATCCACATCATCTTTAATAATTTTACTAACAACAGTATTGGACATCTTACTTGCTGCACTCCCACCAGCAAAAGATCCAATTAATCCTCCTACAAATCCTCCAACAGCTGTACCTATTATAGGAACAACTGAACCAACAGATGCTCCAACAGTAGCTCCTCCTACCCAACCAGCAGTTCCTCCAGCTACTGTTGATGCTGTATTAGCAAGATTTTTGAACAATTGTGCTCCCGATATTCTTCCTTTAAAAATATCTACTACATCTACCGAAGATAATACAAAAACAGAAACAATACCTGTTATTACATTACTTCTCAACATTTTTGCTGCACTTTTCATAGCTGCAGCACCATAAATATTCGATCCACTTCTAAAGGCATTTACTAGAACAGCTGATGCCTTTGGTCCCATAATATTAACAATAGCTTCTGAGCTTCCTACTAACGCACTATTTAATCCTGCTCTAGATAATTGACTTGATAAAACAGCAGTAGCAAAAGTAATTCCACCGACCTTTAACCCTGAATAGGTTGCAGATTTTAAAGCTGTATTAAAATCTTCCCCATTCCAAATACAAGCTGCAAAAGTTACAGCTGTGCTTAATCCAAAAGCTATATTTGCAATAATTGCACCATTAACAGCATCAAATGTTATAGATTCTATAGTTCCTGATTTTGCTATATTTTTAGCCTGTTCATATGTAAAATGACCCTTTCTAACTATATTTTTTGCTTCCTTTATATCAGTAACCCCAGGTACTTGTCCATTTTTTATTCGATTTTCCATAGCTTGAACAGCAGCATCATATTTATCGGATGGAACCTCAATTTTCATTAGTGATCCATCCGGATTAATATATTTAAATTTTCCATCTTGAAAACATTCCTGAATACATTTAGAACCAGAATTACAATATTTTGATTGAATATTAACTCCATTAACCACTCTATCTGCACCAAATTTTGCATTATCATCTCCAACAAGTTTAACATCTTTTCCTGTCAATTTATCGTAAATATGATTTGCTCTTTCTGCTGCAAAGCCATGTCCTCTAGGGGTATTAAATTTATCCATTCCATATAAAGTACTTGCATTGCTAACATTTCCATAAACCACACCTGCTGCTAAAGAACCTGTATCCTCATTATTAATGTTTAATAACTCAACGTGCTTCACCCGTTTCCGATCTTCATCATCAAAATTCATATTACCCGATGCAATTTCAAGAAAAATTTTTATATTTCTTTTACTCCACATAGGTGTTGTAATATAATATGTAGCACCAGTTTTAGAAATAATCTTTAATTCTGCAGTTGAACTATAGTATTTTAACTCCAGTATTTCATCATATCTAACGCTAAATTTTTTACTCTCATTTTTTGGTGAATTCACGTAAATTGCTTTATCAGTGAAAAAAATGCCTTCTGCAACAGTCTCCCAATCAGATAATATACAAATAACGTCATTTCTACTTTCATTAATAATAGAACTCTTCATTAAAGCATTCATGGCTTTTGTACTTCTAGATTTATTATATGAAAATCCATAAGTTGGTGATGACCAACCCTTTGCAAATAAGAAAAAAGGATTTTTTTCATTGATTTGATATATAACCTTCTCTAAATATTTCTTATCATGCATATTTTTTTCTCCCTTATGTTAAATATTTTATGGTCAGCTGTAAAACTCCACAACTGTTGAAAAAGTATATTTTTGAATTTTTCTTCATCAACTGCTTTCATACTACAATTTTATTATATTTTTCATTATCTTTCATCCCCTTAACTAATATAAGTCATTAAAATAATCAATTAAATCTATCTCAAACATGAATCTTATTTGTTTAAGGAAAATTAATATTTTTCATAAAAAATAACATGCTACCAAAAAGAGAATACTTCTTGGTAGCATAATATTTTTAAATATCTTTATTTAAGATTCAGATGAATCAAGGGCTTCTTCTTTACCAACAAGATTTGACATCCTTGCAACACTGTATGTACATACAAGGTCACCAGTTACATTGTTCATAGTTTCAAACATATCAAGTATTGGGTTAATTCCTAGGGCTAAACCAACTATTAATGCTATTTGTTCCTGTGCCAAACCCATATTTTGTAAAATTATAAAAAGAAGCATTAGACTTCCACCTGGAACACCACCAGCACCTACTGAAGCTAAAACAGTTGTAATAACGAGAACAGCTAAAGTTGCAAAGCCCATATCTGCTCCAAACATATTTGCCGATAAAACAGCAAACATAGGTAAGTGAATACAAACACCATCCATATTAATAGTAGAACCTAAAGGCAATGCAAAAGATGAAATATTTTCACTCACTTTCAAATTCTCTGTGGCAACTCTCAAAGAAACAGGAAGGGATGCAGCAGAACTTCTAGTAACAAAAGCTGTTAGCATAGGTTCCTTCAATTTTGCTATTACTTTAAAAGGATTTTCTCTTAATGTAACAAACATCAATAAAGGATATATACCAAAAATCATTATAATTATTCCTATAATAACACCTAAGGCTAGTTTTACATAAGGTCCAAAAAGAGATGAACCAAATTGGGCAAAGTTTACTGACGTTAATGCAAAGACGCCTATAGGAGAATATGCTAAAATCCAATCAACTATTTTAAAGATAGCTTCTTTGGCAGCTTCAACAATACCTAATAAATTATCTACATTGGATTTTATGTTTTTGCTACCATCTTCAGATATAAGTTTTAATCCTAACCCAAAGGCTATTGCAAACACAATTATTGCTAAGAAATTACCTTCAGATAATGCTTGGAAAGGATTTTGGAACATTCCTATAAGTATATCTGCTAAACTACCAGAACCTGTAGGAGTTATTTGTGTTGCATCTTCCATAGACATTAAGGACTGCCAAGCACCTTGAGATGATGAACCTCCAGGGTTAAATCCTAAAGCCAATGTAGAGCCTAAAATAGCAGCAAATAAAGAAGTTAAAAGATACCAGATAATAACCTTAATACCGATTTTCCCGAATTCCTTTGTAGGAACCGAAGCAGCTCCAGAAATTAAAGACAATAAAATAACGGGTATAACAATCATTTTCAACATTGATACTAAAATTTGTCCAAAAGGTGAAACCCATTTTACATAGCCTTCAATTGGTACTTTAGTTAACCATAAAACAAGACCTAAAATAAGACCTAAAACAAATGCAATAAAAATCTTTTTAACTAAACTTTTCCCCATAAACACCCTCCCTTAACAATTTTAATTAAATAAAAATATAACAAAAATTGAAAATAATTGGTATACAAAAAATATATCATATTTACAAAAATATATCAATATAGAATTTTCCGAAAATAACCGCATAACCGCAGGGACGGTTCTTCTGGTCGAAATTTAGTTACAAAACATAGTTATATAATTTTAGTATAATATGTCTGCTTATTTCTGTTAATCTAGCTATCTGTCTAATAGATAATCCTTTTTCTTTTAATATTTACTATTCTAATACTGAATTTGCTATTGCTAATTTAATGTTTTTCGATGGATATATCTTAAGTGTGCTTTTCTGTTTGCATTAATTAATGGGGATTTTTTCACTAATCTCGAACCTTCTCATAGTTACTGTAGTTTCCTTAAAAAATTTTAATTTGCAATACACCTATTATACTCATAATGATTATTCAAACTCAATGTTAGAAATAATACCTGTTTCACAATTAAAATCCAACTTACCGTTTTGCTGATTGCCAATGTAATCTTCAAATGCAAACCTAACTATTATACCTCTTTGTTCTTTTTTCCAGATTCAAGCAATCGATCTTTTTCATGCACAATAGAAATAACTTGATATTTACTGTCAGGTGACCACCACATACTTTCAAATTCAGATCCGTCTGTGTAAATCCTTGTACCATTAAAATCACCACTTGATTTAATTGTAAATCCATTGTTTTTAGGAAAAATCCCAAAAACATCTCTGCTGTAATAGGTTAATTGTAGCATATTTCACCCGCATTATGTTAACCAATTATTATATCTTGTACACAGTCTGCCGTTCCCTAGACATATATTTTTTTTATTAATTGGATTTAATGAAAAATCTTTATTTATTAGATTGAATTTTAACTTTTTGATAGTTTTATAAGATTTTCAATATAAATACACATCTTTTTTACTGGCCCCGAAAAATTCCTATGGTTATATGGCTATACAATATATAAATCTCTTAGAGTATAATTTTAGTAGGCAAAAACAACAAAAATGAAAAAGATGCCCGAAAGCACCTTTAACATATATGAATCATCCAATATAATAGTAATTAATAAGAAAACTATAAAAGGGATGATTACATGTATAATATAAGTTTAGATGAAAAAGAAATTAATTTCAAGAACTTAGAGAAAATTATATATAAGCTTGTATGCCGACAGGCATGTGAAATGCTCGTAGAGCTATTAGAAAAATTAGATAATAAATTAATGAAAGAAAGAGATAAAGAAGAATATAGAAATAAAGGATTAAAGAAAACTACCATAAAAACAATAATGGGCGAAATTGAATATAAACGTAGAATATATCAATATACTACACAAGAGGGTAAAAGAGGTTACAAATGCCTTTTAGATGAATACTTAAAAATGGAAACCATAGGACATATATCTACAAATCTAGTAGAAAAAATAGTAGATCTAGCAACAGATGAATCATATAGAAAAACAGCAAATAAAATAACAGAAATGACAAACCAAAGTATAAGTCATTCAGCAGCTTGGAACATAATACAAAACTTAGGAGAACAACTAAAACAAAAAGAAAAACACGAAATAAAATTAAACAACGAAGAAAAATTACAAGGCAAAAAAGAAACAAAAATATTGTTTGAAGAAATGGATGGAGTGTGGATAAATATCCAAGGTAAAGATAAAAAGACTAAGGGAAAAGAGAAAAAAGAACTAAAATTAGGAATTTTTTATGAAGGCTGGGAGAAGAAGCATGAGAAAAAAGATAGATATGTACTAAAGAACAAAAAAGCATATGCAAGCTTTGGAAGTAGTAAAGAATTTAGAAAACTAAGACAAGCCAAAATAGCGAAACAATATAATACTGACGAAATAGAAACAAAAATAGTAAATGGAGATGGAGCAAACTGGATAAAAGAAGTTATAAAAGAAGACAATTCACACTTTCAATTAGATCCATTTCATAGAAATCAAGCAGTACTTAAGAACATAGAAGATAAGAAAAAGGCAAAAGAAATAATAAAGAAACTAAGCAATGGTAACATAGAAGAAGGATTAGAAATGATAACAAAACTAATGATAGAAAACAATGATAATCAAAAGAAAATGAAGAAATTACAGGCACTATATAATTACCTAGTAAACAACAAAGAAGGGATAGTGCTCTACAAACTTCGCCCAGACATAAATATGCCGCAACCACCAGAAGGAATTAAATATAGAAATCTAGGAACAATGGAACATAGCATATGTGATATATTAGCACAAAGGATGAAAGGGAATAAAACAAGTTGGTCAATACAAGGAGCCAGTAACTTAGCCAAGATACTAGCAGAAAAAGCAAGCAAAGAATTAGCAACAACAATAAAATCACTACTGAACAAAGAAATAAAAGAAGAAAAGCTTGAAGAAATAATAGAAAAAGTAGGATTAACAGCAGCAGAAGTAAATAAAAAGCCAAAGAAAAGCAAGATATACAAACACAAAAGAGCAAGCATGCCATTTAGTCAATGTTCAGTAACTAACGGAAGAAAAGCCATAAAGGACATGTTAGGTTGCAAATGTGCAAGTCAAATGAACCTAAGTTTTTAATATCTAATATATTATATAACTTAAAAGAATAAGCTAACATACGATACCTATGCTCTAATATAAGCCTAAAAAAATACAACATAATAGAGCATTAATACTGATGAATAAATAGAATTAGACCTAAAAATAGGGCTCTCAGACTTATTGTTATTCTATAATCATAAGTCTAGTATTATAGAATAACAATTTTGAAATCATTGTAAAGTATATGTAAATTTATTTTTAAAATTGTAGAAAGTATAAATAGAATACTCTTGCCCTATCGGGCATAAAAACATAATTAAAACAGCAAAATTGGATGATTAAATTTAAAAATAATAATTTTGCCAACTTTTACTTGACAGTATCTATAAATCTACGATAATTGCTCTTATAATTGTTTATATGATAAAATTATACTTGTTATAATGCATTTTTATTAATGGGGGGATTAATGTGGAAAGGAAAAAGGTTTATGTAACTAGAATGATACCAGAAGAAGGGATAAATAAGCTAAAAAAATATTTTGATGTTGAAGTAAATGAGTTTGATAGAGAACTTACATATGAAGAATTAAAAGAAAAAATCAAGGGAAAAGATGGAGTTTTATGTTTATTATCAGATAGAATTGATGCAGAACTAATGGATACTGAACCTAAAGTAAAAATATTTGCAAATTATGCAGTAGGATATAATAACATGGATGTAAAGGCCGCAAAGGAAAAAAATGTTCTATTAACAAATACTCCAGATGTATTAACAGATGCAACTGCTGATTTAGCATGGGCCCTTTTATTTGCTACTGCAAGAAGAGTAGTAGAGGGAGATAGATATATAAGGGAAGGTAAATTTAAAAAATGGTCGCCTCAATTGTTACTTGGCAGGGATGTTACAGGTAAAACTTTGGGTATAATAGGTGCAGGTCGTATTGGGAGAGCATTTGCAAAGAGAGCTAAGGCCTTTAATATGGAAATACTGTATTATAATAGAAGTAGAAAGGAAGATTTTGAAAAAAAGTTAGGTGCTAGGTATGTTTCTATGGATGAACTATTAAAAAACTCAGATTTTATTTCACTACATACACCATTAACAAAAGAAACAGTCCATCTTATAGGAGAAAGAGAATTTGAAATGATGAAAAAAACTGCTATTTTAATCAATACTTCAAGGGGGCCGGTTGTAGATGAAAAGGCTTTGGTAAATGCCCTTAAAAACAAGGAAATCTGGGGAGCAGGATTAGACGTATTTGAAAATGAACCGGCAGTAAGGGAAGAATTAATGGGGTTAGATAATGTAGTAATGTGCCCACATATAGGAAGTGCAACCTATGAAACAAGAGTTAAAATGGCTATCATGGCTGCAGATAATATTATAGCAGCATTAAATGGTCACATTCCCCCTAACCTTATAACAAAATAGCTCGTTGCAAAATCCTACAACCGAGAATATAATTAAATTTGTGCTTTAGAAGAGAATATACAACTCTAATCTGACAAGAAATACTAACTAATACTATGTAAAATTGTAACTTAATATCTTATTTTTGTTATTGCCAAAATTATTATGTTTTATGCATTAAAATAATATTTTTGGCAATAATTTTAATTATAGGGTTGTATGCTTATTTATTAATATGCTATATAGTATATTTGTTTTCAAAAAAATTTTTATTTTTTCTGTTGGCTTATATGATTTAATCCAGCCTTTCAGGCTGTCTTAAAGCATATAAGCATTGATTAAAGGACCATTGTATTCTTCCATCAAAGAATATGGTTAACTGATTTAATATTAAATCCCAGTTTTTATACCTTTGAGTCCACTTCTTTACAACGTTTTGACTAGCTAAGTAAAGTATTTTTTCAAGGGCTTGATCTGATGGAAACATCGTCTTAGTCTTTGTTACTTTTCTTAGCTGTCTATGGAAACCTTCTATAATATTTGTAGTATACATTATAGTCCTGATTTCTTTAAGGTATTTGAAGAATGGAGATAGTACATCCCAGTTTGTTTCCCAGCTTTTGATTGCATAGGGATATTTCTTACCCCATTTTTCTTCAAGTTCCCCTAAATTTTCAAGAGCTTCTTCTTCATTTACAGCTTTATACACGCTCTTAAAATCATTAGAAAATTCTTTTATATCCTTGTAGCTAACATATTTAAAAGTATTTCTTAATTGTGAATTATGTACCTTTGTATTTCAGCTTTTGGATATGCTGATTGTATAGCTTCTTTCAAACCAGTTAAAACATCTACACTAAATATTAGTACATCTAAAACGCCTCTATTTTTGAGATAATTTAATACCCATAACCAAAACTTAGATGATTCATTTTCACCTATCCAAATGCCTAAAACATCCTTAAATCCGTCTAAATTAACCCCTAATACTACATAAGCAGCTTTGCTTTTAATTTGCCCATCTTCTCTTACCTTGTAATAGATAGCATCCATAAAAACAAAAGGATAAATTGATTCAAGGGGTCTATTTTGCCATTCTTTAATCTGTGGAAGTATACTATCGTATATTCCTTTTATTCTTTGGGACAACAACAGGCTCAAAATCGCTATTTCTGTCTCTGGGAACTTGAATTGGGAATTGATCAAACTAAGTTTTTGCAGTTTTTAAATTATCTTCTGTAATCATTTTTCTTAAAACTTCTTTTGGCATTGTACTCATAAAAAAATGCTCCTTTCTGGATTTAATCTTATTTAGATTCTTGCCAGAAAAGAGCTTTTATTTTCATAAAAGCACAGATTTATTGCATCACTACTTACTAAATTCTTCAGTACCCCAACACGCTTTATGTTCGTATTTATCAAACTTTGATAAATATCCTTCTATATATAAAATATTAAATTTAATACTTAAGGAATTTGCATAATATTATATTCCTAATTAAAAGTTATCTTCCAACATAATCAGAAAACATGTTCTCACTAAGAGCCTTCCATGTTATTTCGGCACCTTCTTTGATTTCAATAGTAGCCCCCACCTTTTTCTCTTTTTCCGAAATCATATTCGAAACCTCGTCTGGTGTAATAAATGATACCTTTGCTTCATCAAAAATTTCTTTATATATGCTATTCGTATAAAGATTTGCATCATCTATTAGCTCCCAATTATCATCATATACATAAAATGTATAAAAGCACTCTTTATTGCCAATTTCATCTGAATTAGGTATATATACACTATTATCAAAGCATATGGTATCTATCTGAATTTTGCCTGATATTCCTTTTGCCTCAGCCACTTTTGAAATCTCTCCTAGCTCGTCCGACCAATCAAATTGGTTTATATCCTGTTCACTTTCAATAGATACAATAAACTGCCAATTACCCTCTTTATCAATTAGACTATATTCTGTTACGTAATTACTAGCTCCATTACTACCACTAGATTGACAATAACCATATTCATTTATTGTGGAATCACTTCTAGCCCAAGTCTCGTAATAATAACAAAGAAATAGTTTCTCATCAATATACTTTATAATATAAACTAAAGTACTATCATCATCTTTATCATAAATATCCATACCATTAAAACGAAGAACCAATTCGTTTACTCCATCCATACCACAATCAATATAGCCGTAATCTATATATTTAATTTTCTTATTTGTGGAATTTTTAAAATAATGCCCAGTAACTATGTCTAGTACTTCCGAAAGTGTATATTCACTTCCTTTTTTGTATAGAGTTCTCCCAGCATAATCTTTTGGCATAAATCGGTCAAAAGATAACTTCATTTCATTATTCAGAAATTTTTTGTAGGCTTCCATGGACAGTTCTTGTTGATTAATAGTTGAATCTACCATAATATCAGAAGTCGGTGACGTTGAGGTAGTTATACATCCACTAGTCATTAACAATAAACCTATTATTAGAATAATATTTATTAATTTATTATTTTTCACTTTATTATTTCCTCCTATATATACCTCATTTTTAGCTCGTTGCAAAATCCTACAACTCGCATAAATGCTACATTTAAATTATTGAAATGGATGGTTTTCCCCCATTTTTGGGTATATATAATAAGCAGTTATTAATAACTCAAAGAAAGGAGAAAACCATTATAAATGAAATTTAATTCTTCTTTTCCTCGCGATAGCTTGAAATGGACTTTACTTTTCAAGCAAAGGACCATTCTTCTGTTTAAAACTCAAGAAAAGCACAATAATCCTCTAGCGATAAAAACATTAATAGCATAATTTGAACATAATTGAATATTGATAAAAATTAAAGGTTTAATTAACCTTCTGTTTCTTATGCTATCGCATCTTTTATCTTGTTTTTCTGTGGATAAGTTCATTTTTTTATTCTGCAACTACCTATTAACAATATTTTCTTTTATTCTTGTTCCAATTTTTGAAAAATTTTCTATCAAAATGCTTTCTTTTAGAATTATATTTTTTCAAATAATCAGTGTCATAATCATTGTAGCCATTCATTTCTGTCATCCATTGAATAAATTCTTTATATGTTAAATTATATTTATATTCTCCTTTAATTCCTTCATCTATATCCAAATCAAGTATTTCAGAAATTCCAATTCCATCATCTAAATTATCACTGTAATTTATAAGAAACAATCTCCCATTTAATTTTTCTTTTACAGTCCATAACCCTATAAACTTCTGTTTGTTATCTCTTGGTTTTCCAGTCCAACAATATCTCATAGGATGTGCTGTGTAATTTGAAACATAGCTTGTTTCTTTTTTTAAAAACTCGTATATTATAGTCTCTCCCGTAGTTTCTATATATTGAAACAAATCAAAATCAAATCCTTTTGTAGTATATTCCCCCAATAATTTTTTCGTAATTTCTAAGCCATTATCGTCATTTTCATCTATACAACAATTAATTTTCTTTAAAGTATCCAAAACAAAATTATCTTTATTTTCTTTTCTAACTGATCCTAATTTCTTTGACTTTTTTTCTGCACCATCTATATTGTTTATTCCTACAAATATTTCTTTAAACCTTGCAAAATCAACTATATTCCACTTTATTTCTGGCATCCTTTTAACAAATAGTATTTTGTTAGCATTCTCATCATATACAACTATTAATAAATATGCATCATTTTGAACTGCTAAATCATACAAAGTCCTTAGTTTATTATAGTAATCTTCACTTATAAACTTCTTTGAAAATCTATTCCCTTCATTTTTAAAACTATCAATAAATTCATTTATGTTTGAAACTAAAAAGAACTCAAATAATATAAGTTTATCTTCTGATTCAATGTATTGCACTCTATCTACTTGATAAATACTCAAAATCCTTCTCCCCTATTCCAAAACATTCCATATAGTTTATTATACACCATAATGAGTTTCCAGTTTTATTTCAATTTAAGTTTTCATAAATCCAAATAATACAACAAAGGAAATTGTTGAAATTTTTACGTTTATATGGTACACCTTATTAATATAAGTGAGTAATTGTTTCAAATAGCTTTTACTCATTTTATCAGCATCCTTTTCTTTGGTTTTTTGGGTAAAAACTATTGTAGAAAGGATGCTTTTATTTTGCAAATATTTTTTTATAATTTCTAGTAAAAATAGGAATAATCAAAATTTTATATGTATATCATAAATTGTTTAATTTCTACGGGCTATCGCCCATTTATTTTTTTGATGCGAAATCTCTGATATTTTCATAATTACTTCAAGTCTAAAACTTAATTTACTATAATTAATTATAAATTAAAAATACTCACACTATTAAACCTCGTGCACATCTATTATCTCCATTATAGGTTCAAATCCATCACCACTATATATTGCTTTATCAAAATATTCTACCTCACCAATTTGGTTATCATAAGGATCAGATCTTAAATAATTCTTTTTAGGTAAAAATTCGTATTGAAATGCAGAATTAGCTACCATCCTAAAAGGGTCAAGATTTCCAAAATAAAAATTCCACCTTTTACCGTTATTTTTTCTATAAGCACTCCCTCCAAAAGATAAATCAGCAAAAAGCCATCCATAAGGTTCAATATAAAATTGAGCCCAATCATGACATCCTATATAATACGGATTTACATAAAGTCCAGATTGCCATCTTGCAGGTATACCAACAATTCTACACAATGTAATAAATAAAAGTGCCTGAACTCCACAGTCTCCCTTGAGATTATATGCTGCATATTCTGGAATATTTAGTAATGCTGCATATGGTCTAACATATGAATACTGTACATTTTTTGTAATATAATCATATATATTTCTTGCCTTCCTCAATGGGTTTTCTTCATTGCCTACTATTTCTTTTGCTAAATCAACCAAAAATGGGGTGAAAGCTATATGAGGTAACCATTCTTCAGTATAAAATTTAGGCTGGATTTCTGATACTTTATCGTAATCTAACTCAATATATTTTACATGATTTTCATATGAGTATTCTACAATAAATTCCTCTTCGCCTTTTACTTTTTCCTCAAAATAAATAGTTCTTTGTGGGTAAGTTTCTGGAGATATTATCTTTGGTTTATGAGAAGTATTTAATATCTTAATATTTTTTATTTGAACTGCATCTTGAGGTATAGGCAAATGAACTCTTACAATTTCATTAACTCTTGTTCCTTCTTTTTTTAGTTTTATACCTGATTTTACATGTATAAAGTATCTCTTTTCTCCTTTTTCTATCATGTCTTCTACTGTTTTATCTAAAAGCACATTTTCTCTATTATCATTATTACTTCTTTTTAACCTATTTTTCATGTCAGGATGTACCTTTAATATGTTATCTAAAAATCTTTTACTGAACATTAATTTCCCATCAATAAATACCCAATCAACATATCTTTGGTTTTTTAAAGTATCCAATTCTTCCTTAGTAAAATCCTTTAATTTTTCTTGAGCTATTTTTAATGCACTATCATATGTATAAATGTATTCTTTCTTAAGTATATCCATTCTATGCTTTTCAAAATTTAGCCTTTTTTTCAGCATAGTAGAAATATTCCTATCTAAATAAATATCTATTAGCTTATTTGCCTCCGCAAAATTTCCATATGTAATTAATTTCTTTATATCCTCTGGCAAATCTGCAGCTAAAAATTCTAAATTATTCAAAACATCCACCCCCCTGATGTGTTAGTTAACAAACTTAATTAATATATATTAATTAATCCATGACCTCATAACTGCTGGTCAGCACAGGAAGATTTAAATTATTGAGAACTCTTTCTAATAAAACCCCTTCTCTTTCAGGATATCCAAATCCATAGCTGGCTCTTATACAAGCAGTTATAAACTGCACTCCCCTATCTAACGCTATAGGAAGACTGTCGCCCTGAAGAAGACTACCAATTATTACACTTGTAAAAGCATCCCCTGTACCAGGAAAACTTGCAGGAATATATTGACATGTTACATTCCAATATTTATCGTGACGTTTATCATAAGCAATTGTCCTTGTCTTCTTTTTTGAATTCGCATCTGGAACACTAGTAATTATAACGCATTCAGGTCCCATTTTAGAAAGTTCTAATAACCACTTCTTCATCTCTTTATCATTAATCTCCAGAGAGTATGATTTGCCTAATAAATATGCTGCCTCGGTAAAATTAGGAGTAATGATATCTGCCTTTTCTACTAATTTTTTCATACGTTCAACCATATCATATCCCATAGTGCTATAAAGTTTACCATCATCACCCATAACAGGATCAACTACAGTAAGATTATGATCATTGCTAAAGTAATTCACAAAATCTAAAACTATATCTATTTGCTTTGAAGAGCCTAAAAATCCGCTATATATACAATCAAATTCCAATTTTAGTCTCTTCCAATGATTTATGTAATCTTGCATAGAGTCAGTAAGATCTACAAAACTATACCCTTCAAAACCTCCTGTATGACTTGACAATACTGCTGTAGGTACAGGACAAACTTGATGTCCCATAGTCGACAATATTGGGATAATTGCCATAAGAGAAGATCTACCAAATCCTGAAAGGTCATGAATTGCAGCTACTCTTTTAACGGGTAATATCATTTATCTCACCTCTTTTTAATATACAATTTTCTCATTTGAATGAATACTTCATAAAAAACTAAACTTCTTTTATTTTAACCTAAAAGTATCATAACCTTTATAACTTAATACTTCAATATTTACATTTTCCCTTAACTTTAAAACTATTTCATTGATTTTCTTACAACCTCTTGTTTTCAAAAAACCTGTAATCTCATGAGTATTCATTGGATGCCTTCTTATAATACTGAGTATAGCATCGTAATCATCTTTTACTTCACTATAAAATCCAACAGAATCAAGTTTATTTATTACTAGTCCTCCAAGTATTTCTACAGCCAATTCTAAAGATCTATCAGAAGGCTGTTCAACATAATTTTCTGCTGGTGGCCTCACAGGAGAATTAATATACAATCTCTGATGTTTTATTTCTTTTATGATTTCTTTCATTTTCATAAAATCAGACTCTTTATCATTAAACCCTTTTATAATCATGGTTTCAAGCCATAACTGTCCTTTATAATCATTAGAAAATTCTATTAATCCCTCAATCATATCGTTAAACATTATACTTCCAATGGGCCTATTGATTTTTCTAAAAGTTTCTTCATCTGCTGCATCTAATGAAGGTAAAACAATGTCAGCATGCATTAGTTCATTTCTTACCTGTTTATCATACATAAGGCCGCCATTAGTTATAACTGCTACAGGTTTAGTAGTTAGATCTTTTAACCCCATTATGATATTTCCAAGTCCTTTATAAAGAGTAGGCTCTCCTTCGCCAACTACTGTTACCACATCATAGTTAATATTTTCCTTCATATATTCTTCAAATTCATCAAGAATAACTTTATAATCAAAAAACATTTTTCTTTCATTTGTCATATTTTTTGTTCTTCCTAGCTGACAATATATACATGAATAATTACATGTCTGCTCAGGTATAGGACTTACACCTATGGAAAGCCCCATTCTTCTTGATGGCACTGGTCCAAACACATATTTAAAATTTCTCAATAAAAACACTCCCCAATGTAAATTTGTATAAGTCAATTATATTATAATACATAAATTATTTGTTGATAAAAATATTTGTTACATGAAATATTTTAGTCTTGTAATCATTAAAATTATAAGCAAAAGCCCTCTCCATAAGGAAAGGACTTTAAAAAAATTATTTATATACTACTCCATGTACGTCTTTAATTCCTAAACCTGGTTCATCATTCAATGTAATTTTATATTCTTCAAATATTGGACCTCCGTCAATAGGGTCTTCACTACATAATACAGGTCCATCTAAATCTACTTTTGTAATTATACTTTTAGCTGCTGCTAAATGTACTGCTGCTGCAACACTTACTTTAGCTTCTAACATACATCCTATCATGCATTCAATACCATATATTTCTGCCATTGAACATATTTTAAGAGCGTTGTGAAGTCCACCTGTTTTCATTAATTTAATATTTATTAAATCAGCAGCCCTCATTTCAATGATTTTCATAGCATCTTTAGGTGAAAACACACTTTCATCAGCTAATACTGGTATTGAAACATTATCTGTTACTAGTTTTAACCCTTCAATATCGTGAGCCGGTACAGGTTGTTCGACAAGTTCTATATTAAGTCCTGCATCTTCCATTTTTCTTAATGTATAGATAGCTTCTTTTGGCTTCCAACCTTGATTTGCATCTATTCTTAAATCAACATCATATCCCACAGCTTCTCTTATAGCTTTCATTCTCTTTAAATCTAGTGATGAATCTTTACCAACTTTAATCTTAAGAGTTTTATACCCTTTATTTACAGCTTCAATACTATCCCGTGCCATTTCTTCAGGGTCATTTACGCTTATAGTTATATCTGTCGTTATTTCTTTTCTATATCCTCCTAGTAATTTATAAACTGGTGCTTTATACAACTGCCCATATAAATCGTATATTGCTATATCTACAGCAGCTTTTGCACTTGTATTTTTAACAACTGAGTTGTCTAATTTTAACATTAATTCTTCTAAGTTCTCTATATCCATTCCCAATAAATGTTTTTTAATATGATCTTCTATAGCTCCAATAATGCCACCAGTTGTATCCCCCGTTATAACCCCTGTAGGAGGTGCCTCTCCATAGCCAACATTTCCAGTATCAGTTTCAATTCTAACAATAACATCTTCTACACTATTAACTGTTCTCAATGCTGTCTTAAAGGGTTTCTTCAGTGGAACTGATATATGCCCTATTTTGATATCGGTAATTTTCATATTGCTCCCCCTTTAATTATTTTCTATATATTTTTCTATTATGACTCTTTAACTTTTAAACTCAGATCCGTACGTATATTATCTCAAAATTTTAAATAAAAAATCTTTATTAATAATATTTTTCTTTTACTTGCCTATATTTTTTTAACGCATCTTTATAAGCAACTACTATAGCTTTTTGTGAAGACCCAAAGTATCTTCTCATCACCTCTTCTTCTATATCTTTATAGAATTTGTCAAATTTTCTACCTTTAAATATACTAGCAATAAACTTTTGTGTCGTAGGTATTGTAGCAGAACAACTAAGATCAACAATTTTATCATCTGTTGTGTCGACTATAAATCCTATAAAAAATATTTTAAATCTTTCTGTTATAGCATTATCTGAATTGGTTCTACCGTGACCGATCACATACACTGTATTTTTATCATACATTATTCAAACCACCTATATTAATTTTATTTAAAAATCTCATCCTTGAAATTAATTCTACAGCAGTGATCAATATCCTTTTTTTATTGCAATATTCTATTTAAACTAATTTACATTAAAGTAAAGACATTATCTTACCTACTATTAAACCTCCACCAGTACCAATGATATAACCCATCATTGCCATAAGAACTCCGATTGGTATTAAAGCTTGACTATATGCTGCTGCAAGAATAGGTGCTGATGCAACTCCACCTATATTTGCTAAACTTGCAACACCACAGGTAAATAGATCTAATTTAAATACTTTAGCTATTATCGCCATTACTAAAGCATGAATTCCTAAAATAACAAAACCAGAAATAATATATAATGGAGCTTGTGCAAGCTCTGCAAAGTTTGCTCTTGAAGCAATTAAAGCTACTATAGTATATAGCATCGCATTAGAAATCTGCGACGAACCTGGTAACTTTGCTAAAGGTGTCATAGCTCCTATAACACCAGCTACAGTAGCTATAAGAACTGTCCAAGTCGTTGCTGATAAAAAATCAGATTGTGGCAATAATCCACCTAAATTCTTAGAAATAGCAGCTACTAACAAACTAGTTCCTGTTAAAATTATTAAGTCTGAAAATTCCATACTTGTTCTCATATTTTCCTGAGCCTTAGCAAGTTGTTCACCTACTTCATCTATAATTCTAGTATCTGATTTTGTCCATTTATTAAATTTATGTCCGAAAGGAACTAATGCTAATAAAACCATTACCCAAATAGAATAGTTAATAGAATCCATTAATAATGCATACCCTAACTTAGCATCTGGAATATTTAAAGCACCTTGAACAGCTACCATATTTCCTGTTCCACCCATCCAGCTACCGCAAAGTGCTGCAAATGCTTGCCATGTATCAGGTTCATATAAACCTTTAAAAATTATATAAGTAACAATAAAGCCTACTCCTATACTTATTGAAGCTGAAAAAAATCCTAATAACATTTTAGGCCCTAATTTAACAATTTTTCTTATATCACATCTTAGTAACATTAAAAATATCATTGCAGGTAATAGATTATTTTTAAATATTGAATAGTATAAATTTACATCATCTGTTTTTTCCCATAATCCGAATGTCGATAATAACATAGCTACTAAGTAAAGCAAAACTACTGCTGGTACATACTTAAAAAATTTGCTATCTTTGTATTTCTTTTCTAGCCAAACTAATAAGCCAGCTAAAAAAACTAATACAGATAAATATGTAAAACCAGTTGTAATCATTAATTCTCCTCCTTTAAATTATTTTTAATTAATTAGAAAAACGCTAATATAACTTATTAAAACATTAAAAGATGATTGTTGACAATAAGTATGTTAATATCAATTAGCAAGTTCATATATTGCAGAGGCCATAATCTGAACATTTTTTATTAGGTTTTCTATAGTTATATATTCATCAGGTTGATGGATAACATCAGGTTCACCAGGGAAAATTGGCCCAAAAGCTACAATATTTTTCATGGCTTTTGCGTAAGTTCCTCCACCTATAGCTAAAAGTTTTGGTTCATTTCCTGTTTTCTCCTTATACACTTTTTGAAGTTTTTTAATAAAATCTTCTTCAGGACTCACATATAATGGGGCTTTATGTTTAATATCTTCTACTATAAAACCTACAGATAACATTTTATCTGTTAAATTTTTCATAAAATCATCATATTGTTTAGTAACAGGATACCTTATATTTATTCCTAAACTGATTTCATTATTATTTCCTTTAATTGTTCCCAAGTTAAAAGTTAATTTACCTGAAATTTCATCTTCTAAATCAATTCCTAATGTTCTTCCGTCAGTTTCATAACCTATATTTTTATTTAAAAAAGTCATAGTTTCTTTTATATCTGTAGATATATCTAATTCACTTAATAAATGTATTATTGCTGATATGGCATTTTTACCTTGTTCTGGTGTACTTCCATGTGCAGATATACCATATACTTTTACAATAAAGTTTTTACTAGATTTAATATATTCAACATCAAATTTGTAATTTTTCATTTTAATAATTTTATTACACTTTTCTATTAAATAATCTTTTTGGAATTTATCGCTATGTATTACTACCTCTGCATATTCAGGAACAACATTTGGAACTGTACCTCCCGAAAATGATACTATACCAACACTTTTTGTTCTAGTATCATTATTTTTTACACCAAAACGTTTTCTTAATGTGAAAGTTACTATTCCTTTTTCTGCATTAATTATTGGGTATTCTGCATCTGGAGTAAATCCAGCTACTGGAATCTCATCTTTATCTGTGTAGTACTTTATCCCTTTACTTCCAGATTCCTCGTTTGTTCCAAATATTACTCTAATCCTTCTTTTTAATGGTAATTGTGAATCTTTTATAGCTTTTAGTGCAAATAAAGCTCCTATAATTGGTCCTTTATCGTCAAGAGTGCCTCTTCCAAATATTTTACCATCATGTATTTCAGCACTATACGGAGGATATGTCCATCCATCACCTTCAGGCACAACATCTAAATGCCCTAAAATAGCTACCATCTCTTTGCCTTCGCCATACTCTGCATACCCAACCATATTATCTAAGTTTCTCGTTCTAAATCCTAATTTATTCGCAAGTTCTAATGCATGTTTTAATGATTTATTAACACCTTCACCAAAAGGCATATTTTCTTTTGGAGTTGACTGTACACTCTTTATTTTTACACTTTTTCTCACTTCTTGAATGATTTCATCCTTCATTTCAAGTATCCTCTTATCAAACATCAAATCACCTCCTTTATATATAATAGAACAAAAAAAGCAAAACCATATAAACATTAAGGCTTTGCTAATGACCTTGTTTACGTCGATATTTTCATATCTAAATAAACAAGTGTTGCTTTCAAAATATTCAATTTTATTATATTTTTATTTTATGATAACTTAAAACAAATGTCAAGATTTTGTACAGTATATTAGAGACTTCATATCAAATTTTTAATTAAAAATTAAAACTTCATAATGAATTTCCAATTTTATTTAAATCTAAGTTTTTATAAAAATCGGTTTATCTCAATTATCAGCAAAAATCAGAATATAATTTAATTTAACCTAAATATTAATATTTTCGAAATTTTATAAAGGAATACAACGTGTTTTGTATAATTCTTAAGTAACACTAATTTATTTAGATTTATATCTCTGCAAGGTAACAATAACAGAAAGATTAGAATAATAATATATTACAAAATGAAGGTGATAATGTGAAATTTGACTCTTCAATATATAAAAAAGAAATGACTTTTTATAATAGCAGCGAAAAAAACATGTCATTTTCCGATGTAATTTCTCATATACTAAACTTTATTAAAAAAAATCCTCAAGGAGAGTATATACTCGCAATTGGAACAGATTCTCAAGTTAAATCAGAATATACAATTTTTATTACAGCAATAATCATCCACAATATTGGTAATGGAGCTTGGGGATGTGTTAATAAAC
Organism: Brassicibacter thermophilus; assembly: GCF_055378355.1. Lineage (NCBI taxonomy): Bacteria > Bacillati > Bacillota > Tissierellia > Tissierellales > Thermohalobacteraceae > Brassicibacter > Brassicibacter thermophilus. Next base: position 2,212,312 of record NZ_AP042446.1, read on the forward strand.
TTATCATTCCAAGAAGAATTAAAAATCTGAAAGAAAAAATATTTATTGAAGCTACAAGAACTCAGCAATTAGCATTTATGTTTACTCCTGAAATTTTTGAAGAAATAACTAATATACTACTACCTTATATAGATAAAGGAGCTAGTTTTCGTCATGAAATTCACATTGATATAGGAACTAAAGGAGCTACTAGAAAGTTAATTAAAGAAGCTATTGGATACTTTGCAGGACTTGGTTTTGAAACGAAGATTAAGCCTGAATCTTATGCAGCTTCTTCATATGCAAATAAATATACAAAGTAATTCTTGCAATAAATAAAAAATTTGTAAATTAATAAAAAGTCATAATTTTACAAATTACAAATTTGTTGCCTCTAATATTATTTATAACAGTTGTATCAAAATGAACTAATGTTGAATAATTTATAATTGAGAAAGAAATAAATCAATGGGGAGGTTTATCTATGGCAAATGCACTATGTGGAAATAATAGCGGAAGTGAATTATTATTTTTCTTTTTACTTCTAGTGATTATATTTTGTTACTGCTATTAAGGAGCCTAAGGCTCCTTTATTATTTAGTGAATAAAAAATCTTAATAAATAACAAAAGTTTCCAAAGCGACCTCTGGAAACTTTTTATCTATTGGTACCCCTTCAGGGACTCGAACCCTGGACACCCTGATTAAGAGTCAGGTGCTCTAGCCAACTGAGCTAAAGGGGCATGTCATCAACGACATTTTTTATTATACTATCTATTTTTCATTTTGTCTAGTATAAATTTTAATTTTTGTACTATTTTTTTATATTATTTCATTGCTAAATATTCATCTCTTAAAATACTCATAACTATCTCATCGTAATACTTACCATTTCTAAATAATTTTTGTCTTAACCTTCCTTCTTCTATAAATCCACATTTTTTATAACTTTTTTGTGCTCTCTCATTAAATTCAAATACAGAAAGTTCAACTCTGTTAACATTTATCTGATTAAATATAAAATCAACTAATATTTTCATAGCATCGGTCCCATAACCTTTACCTCTATAATCTTTATGTCCAATAAATATTCCAACAGTGGCTGTTCCATTTTTCCAGTCTATATTGTTTATTCCGCATCCTCCTATATAAATCCCTTCCTCCAAAGTTTCAATTGCAAAATTATATGTATCCTTTAGCTTTTTCTGGTTTTCAAACCATTCCATCTCCATTTCCAAAGTCATAGGATATGGGATACCTGTAGATAAATTGAGCATTACTTCTGGATCATTCATATATTCATATGCTAATTTTATATCATCCTTCGTATAACCTCTCAATCTCACTTTTTCACCTTTTAGCATTTATATCACCTACTTATCTTAAAATTTAATTAAGCTTTATATACAGTAATTTTGAGTATTATTGTTATAATAATATAAGCTTTATCCCTATGTCAAGAGTTAATTCTAAAACAAACGATAAAATTGTATAATATATTTAAAACTATAATCATTATTTAGGTAAACAAGTTTAACACTTTATTTTAAATTTTAAACTTGTTTACCTATATATTAAACTAAGTATCTTATACCTTCATACTTATACTATATCCTTCTTCAAATAGATCATTTGCAAAGTTTTTTTCGAACCTCAATGTATCATTTGGCTTGAAATCTCTTTTAGGTTCAATAACTACTATATTATCCATAGCATACCTATTTTTTATGTAATCTGGTATTTGATAGTTTTTATGGAATACTATCAAAAATAATTTATCTACCTTATTCTTAACAAATGGCCCAAGAAAATTATTGTTTACAATCCCTCCATCTAATTTATATCCTTCATAAATACCAGTTTCTAAATCTTCTTTGAATTCATTAAACATAACTGAAGAATCAAATTGTTTTTTTATATTTTCAATGGAGCCATATTTTTCTGATCTGCAAGGTAGTAATGAACTATATTTTATTGCATTAAGCTTTTCATCATCTGGCAGCTTAGTTATATCTGCTATTACTTCTTTTAGTTTCTTATTTCGTACGGACACATAATTTACATAAAAGCCTTTTATTGTTTCATTAATACCTTCAAGCTCACTTAAATAATCAATAACCCCTTGATTATCTATTACATTTCTACATATCTCGTTTGTATTATAATATTCAAAATTATTTTCTAGCCAAAACTTTTTTAGTTCTTCAAAGCTATTTTTATATATAAAATAACTGTTAATAGCACCTATTGATGTTCCAGCTAGTATATTAAATTCACAATTTCTTTCATACAAACCATATATTACTCCTGCTTGAAATGCTCCCTTTGCCCCTCCTCCTTGTAAAAATAAACCATTCACTTTTTTGCCTCCCTCATCATATTTTAAAGTATATTCTTTTACTATAGTCTTCTTTCCACTGTGTCTGTAAAACACATAATATGTTTTCATTTTTATCTTTAATTTCGTGTATACAAATAATTTTATTATCTTCTTCTCTTATTTCTACAACACTCTTTATTATATCTCCATACTTAGACTCTCTTCTATATACAACCTTTATATTAGCTAACAAATAATCTGTTAATATATTCAAAGGGAGTGTTTCTAAAGCCCACTGAATATATTTTGCATTATTTACATGTTTATTTGTATCAATATCACTAAACCTAACAAAAAAATCCTTTTGATAATCGCATTTCACAGGTATCGGAATTTTACTCATTCTAGCATGTTTAGTTTCATTATTTATTCCATAAGCCTCATATAAATATGAAGGTATGATTGTAGGTTTCATCTTATTTATATCTAATAATACCCATCTAGAACAAGCTTCCACTAAAACTTCTTCATCATGAAAAATCTTAAATTCCCTATATGCGTTAAACTTATCAAATGCTAACGGCCTAGTTGTAACCTTCAAACTTTGTCCTAACAATGGATATTTTTTTATATCTATGTCCCATTGATATAAAGACCATGCCAGAGAATTGTTTTTCAAAAATTCAAGACCTACACCTACCTGTTCACTCTGCATTATAGCTATATCTTGAAAATAATTTGCAATAGCACTTGGTAAAATCATTCCTTTATAATCCACTTCATAATAATGTACACAGTAAAATCTTTCCGAATATACTGAACTCACTCTATATTCCCTCCAAATTAATACAAAAATTTCATAAGCCGAGATAAATCTCGACTTATGAATACATTAAAAAGGATTATAAATACATTCTATACTTATATCCTTCAAGCTATGACAACCAGTCATTATCATAGCCTGTTTTAATTCACTTTTCAGTTTTTCTGTGTATGATATAACGCCCTCTTTTCCTCCTCCATATGCAGATAAAGCATATGGCCTTCCAATAAGGACTCCATCAGCTCCAAGTGCTAAAGCTTTAAATACATCTACACCATCTCTAAAGCCTCCATCAATGAAAATCTTCATGTTTTCTCCTACTTCCTTAGCTATAGCAGGTAATACCTCTATAGTAGAAGGTGCATGATCTAGAACTCTTCCTCCATGATTAGACACTACTATACCATAAGCACCTGCTTCAAGAGCTTTTTTGGCTCCCTCAACAGTCATTATGCCCTTTATAATAAATGGAAGTTTAGTAGAAGATATGATTTTCTTTAAATCATTTACAGATTTTGTTCCTACAGGTTTCCCTAATAATGATAGTGTAATAAGACCTGCAGCATCTATATCCATCGATATTGCTAAAACACCTTTTTCTTCCGCCTTCCTTATCTTTCTTATAACCTCATCATTTTCCCATGGTTTTATAGTTGGTATACCATAACCATCATTTTTTTCAATAACACTAAGAGGCAAATCATAATATTTATCTTCTACTCCATCTCCAGTAAATCCTATAGTGCCAGCACTTATACAACCTTCGATAATATATTTTGAATAAGTATAATCATCCATTATATCAGAGTAGTTAATACCTACAGCTCCAATAGGTGCTGCAAAAACAGGTAAAGAGAATGTTTTACCGAACAGCTCGATTTCTGTATTAATTTCTCCTTCTTCAGTTAAAGTATCCAAATTAATTTTTAATTCATTTATCTTCTCCCTATTCCTAATAAAAGTAGAGCCTGTACCTTTACCTCCTACTCCAGGAACTTCGCCTACACATGCTTTACCATTGCAATCTTTACAAACACGGCATTTTAAACCCTTAATTTTTTTTGCTTCTTCAAGCACTTTTTTATATTCCATATAACCACCCCATATTATGAACAATTTTTAATACCCATTAGCAATTTTCTTTAAATCCTCAGGCATCTCTTTATTCAAAAAAAATACAGAAAGTGTTCCCGGACCAGAATGTGCGCCTATAGAAGCACCTAAAATATTAACTACAAATTTTTTACAACCATAATTTTCTTTAAGAGAGTCTATAAGTTTATTCGCTCCTTCTAAATCATCCCCATGATTTATCCCAATAATTTGATTAGATAAATCCACTCCTCTTTCACCAACAATTTCTACCATTCTTTTAATTACTTTTTTTCTTCCTCTAATCTTTTCTCTAGGGACTATTCTGCCATCATCAAAATCTAATATAGGTTTTATACTGAGCAAGCTTCCAATAAAAGCAGCTGTCCTGCTTACCCTTCCACCTCGATATAAATACTCAATATCATCAACGCAGAAAATATGCTCTATGTGTTTAATATAAAAATCTAAAACCTTTAATATTTCTTCCTTAGATTTGCCTTCCTTAGCCATTCTAGCTGCTTTATACACAAGAAGCCCAAAACCAACAGAAGCACTCTTTGAATCGACAACTTCAATATCCAATTTAGGATAATCATCTACTAAAGCATTTCTTGCCATCAAAGAATTTTGATATGTTCCTGATAACCTAGAAGAAAATGCTATATAAATACAGCTTATATTTTTTTCAGCATAGTATTTAAATTTTTCTTCAAATGTTTTAGGAGGTATTTGAGCAGTCTTATATACTTTTCCAGCTCTCATATTATCAAATAATTCCTTAGGGTCTATAGTTATTCTATCATAGTATTCCTCTTCATTTGAATAAACTGATATAGGTAAAACATCTATGTCGTATTCTTTTATTATGTCTTCAGGCAAATCCGAAGCACTATCAGTCAATATTTTTACTGTCATACTATCCCTCCTTATAGTCTTGTTTTTGCATTATTTATATCCACATAAAATTATTATACTAATTAAGTAAATAAAAATCAAAATATATATGGATAAATGCATTAATAATATCAGATAATATACTATATCTAGGAGTGTGATAAATTTTGAATATTTATGAAATAGGTCAAATAATATCACTATTTATTCTATTGATATTCTCAAGCTTTTTTTCTGCATCAGAAACAGCTTTAACATCATTAAGTAAGATAAAAATTAGAAACATGGTAGACAATAAAGTTAAAGGTGCATATTTAGTTAATAAATTAATAAAAAATCCAAATGAACTATTAGGAAGCATATTAGTAGGAAATAATATAGTAAATATTACTGCATCAGCATTAGCTACTTCATTAGCAATAAAATATTTTGGTAATGCTGGTGTAGGTATTGCAACAACAATAATGACCATTTTAATATTAGTCTTTGGTGAAATAACTCCAAAATCATTATCAGTAAAAAACCCCGAAAAAGTAGCTATAAGAGTAGCTAAGCCTATATCTTTTATCTCCACTTGCCTAAATCCAATCGTATCCGTATTAATTTACTTAACCAATTTTACAATTAAAGTTTTTGGAGAAAAAACAGAAAGTAAAAAACCTTTTATTACTGAAGAAGAGTTAAAAACGATTGTCAATGTTAGTCAAGAGGAAGGCGTAATAGAAAAAAAAGAAAGACAAATGATATATAACGTATTTGATTTTGGTGATTCTCAAGTAAAAGATGTAATGGTGCCAAGGACAAACATGATAGCTGCTGAAATTTCATCTTCTTACGAAGAACTAGTTGGTATTCTTAAAAAAGAAAGATTTTCAAGAATACCAATTTATGATAATACTCTAGATAATATTGTAGGTATCCTATACATAAAAGATCTGATTTTTTTTGACAAAAACTCACAAAAGTTTAACATAAATGATTACATGAAGAAACCATATTTTACATTTGAATTCAACAGAATAACAAATCTTTTTGATGAAATGCGTAAAAAAAGAATACATATGGCAGTGGTGTTAGATGAATATGGAGGTACCTCTGGTATTGTTACACTAGAAGATTTAGTAGAAGAAATCGTTGGTAATATTTATGATGAATATGATAAAGAAAATGATACTATAATTACGATCAGTGAAAATGAATTTCTTGTACTTGGAAGTACAAAAATTGAAGATATTAATAGAATAATAAATACCAATATTCACTCTGAAGAATTTGATTCTATTGGAGGTTTTTTAATTGGAAAATTTGGTAGATTACCAAATTCTGGTGATACCCTTGAATATAAAGGCATAAAATTCTATATAGAAAACGTAAAAAAAAATAAGATTGAAAAAATTAAAATTACAATCTAAAGTTTGGAATATATGCCATCAAACTACAATAAATTATAGTATAACACAATTCCTTTCAAATGGAATCTAAGGGGTGAAACAGATTGACTAAATTTTTTCTTGTTCCTAAAAAAACACTGTATAAAATAATTGCAATTGTAATAATAGTAATTATTCTTTTAATCATATTTTCAAACACATAAAAGTTAAGTCCCTAGACAATTCTAGGGATTTTTACCATTAGTTTTAAATTTTTGACGAATGTTAAACTAGCCTCTTTATATAACTTTTTTAATTTTTATTCTTTGTTCTGTTGACAAATCTATTATTGCATCGTCTGTTTTAACTAAAGGCTTAAATTTATCATAGTAGTTTATAAAAATAATTTTTGCAATCCTATTATCACTTAAAATAGCATACCGCCCAATATTATTCCATAACATGTTCTTTACAAAAACATCTAAAACCTTAAAATCTAGCCTAGTAAGCTCTTCATAATACAATTTTTTTAATGATAAAAAGATCCCACCATCTTCTTCATGTTCATCAAAATATACTTCATCAAATCTATCTGCAACTGCTAATATCCTAGCCTCAAAAGAAATATTTTCTCGAGTTAAGCCAAAAGGATACCCAGTTCCATCGCAATTTTCATGATGGCTTAAAATCATCTTTTTTACAGTTGTATTTAAATCTTTTATATTTAATACTTCTCTATAACCAAGTAGAGGATGTTTTCGATATTCTTTTTTATCTATGTATCCTGAATTGTTTAATATTTTAACTATACCTATATCGTGTAGCAATCCGCCAAGAATCAAATTCTTTATCATATTGTCATTAAGCCTAAGCCACTTTCCTATAAGTCCTGCAAATATAGCCACATTGACACTATGAGAGTACATTTTTTCATTTCTCTTTTTCAAAGCATAAAGACATATGAGAAAATTATTGCTTCGTATTATTTCGTTAAATAATGGGTATGTTATTTTCTTTATAGCATGAAAATCAAGATGTTTTCCCTTATCTAATTTTGCTAATATATTATTCATTGTTCTAATACTACTTTTATATATACTATTACTTTCTAAGTTAACCTTAGATTTATATTTTGACAAATTTTCTTCACGTTCATCATGTTTATTTTGATTAGTTTCTAATTTTCCTTCTAAATATTCATCATCTTTAATATCAACATCTAAACCTTCATCTTTTACAGTTATATACGATACCTTATATCTTTTTAACCTATTTATCAATTCATCAGTAAGTGTAACTCCAGGAGTTACTAATATTGACCCAGTATCACTCCTTACATCTTCCATAACTTTCATCCCTGGTTTACATTGATCAATATCAAGTTTTTTCCCAATATGCACTTTTCCCATATCATTACACCTCAATATAAAATTTTAATTTGTTTTAGAAATAATTCTTCAAAGTGTAAGGATTTTCCTCTAGTCTTTAAGTCCTATTTTGTATATTTTTGTTCAAAACTGTCCATACATCCTCCTCTAGTTTTAACATATTTTGCACCCTATTAATAATAAACCTATAATATTTAAACATACGTCTCCTATAAAATAAATATAAACTTCTATTTCAATATAAATAGAGTTATAATACAGATAGAAACCTAAATCAAAGGAGGATTTAAAATGTCAAAAGTTACAGAAAGATTTTTAAAATACGTAAAATATGATACAAAATCCGATGAAAATTCTACAACAGTTCCAACTACTAAAACACAGCTTATTTTCGCAAAGGAACTTTCAGAAGAGCTTAAGCAAATTGGTTTAGATGATGTTTCTATAGATGAAAAAGGATATGTCATGGCCACCCTTCCCTCAAATATTGATAAAGACACTCCAGTTATAGGGTTTATTGCTCACATGGATACATCTCCTGATATGTCAGGCAAAAACGTAAATCCACAAATTGTAGAAAATTACAATGGTGAAGATTTAACACTAAATAAAGAAAAAAATATCATTTTATCTCCAAAAGATTTCCCTGAATTAAAAAATTATATTGGTAAAACCCTTATAACAACTGATGGGACTACTTTATTAGGGGCAGATGATAAAGCAGGTGTAGCAGAAATAGTTACTGCTATGGAATACTTGATAAGCCATCCAGAGATAAAACACGGTACAGTAAAAATAGCTTTTACCCCTGATGAAGAAGTTGGAAAAGGTGCAGATTATTTTGACGTAAAAAAATTCAATGCTGATTTTGCTTATACTGTAGATGGAGGTCCTATAGGGGAATTAGAATACGAAAACTTTAATGCAGCTAGCGTTAAGATAATTGTAAATGGTAGAAATGTTCATCCTGGCTCTGCTAAAAATAAAATGGTTAATTCTATGGAAATAGCCATGGAACTCAATTCACTTCTACCTGAAAACGAAAAACCACAATACACAGAAGGTTATGAAGGATTTTTCCATTTAACAAGTTTTAATGGTACTGTTGAAAAAACATCCATCCATTATATAATAAGAGACCATGATAAATCAAAATTTGAACACAAAAAAGAACTAATAAACAAAATAGTTGAATTTTTAAACTTAAAGTATGGAGATAATGCAGTCAATATTGAAATGAAAGATCAATATTATAATATGAAAGAAAAAATCGAACCAGTTATAGAAATAGTAAATACAGCCAAAAAAGCTATGGAAGAAGTAGGTATAACCCCAGTTATTAGCCCAGTAAGAGGTGGTACCGATGGTGCAAGGTTATCATATATGGGATTACCTTGTCCAAACATATTCACTGGGGGGCACAATTTCCATGGTAAATATGAATATATACCAACTTTTGCAATGGATAAAGCTGTAGATGTCATACTAAAAATAATAGAATTACATGCAAAAAACTAAGAGCTCATTGCTCTTAGTTTTTTATTATGACGCAACTACCTTTTTTCTCTTTCTTATCAAAAAGTCTAATAAGGTAACAAATCCACATATTATTATTCTTGAATAATAACTTATTGCTCTCCATAATAGTAAAGCATACATTACAAAATTTTTCGTGAAAAAGGCTTTAAATAAAATATAAAATCCTCCTTCTGAAGCCCCCATACTCCCTGGAGTAGGCATAAAACATACTGCCATATACAATAAAGATTGAACTGAAAGTATTTCTAAATATGAAGCCTTGTCAAAGCCTAGTGATAAATATATAAAATAAGTAATGCTAAAATTAAAAGTCAATTGAATAATTGTCATAATTATAATTTTTATTGACTTAAGTTTATTTTTCTTTATCTCTTCAATACTGCTAATATACTCCTCTACGCTTTGCTCTAATTTTGCTTGATATTTATCTAGTTCTTTAATTACTTTAATTTTATATAAAAATCTAAGAACTCTATCAATTATTTTTTTTAATACAATAGGTTTAGCAAATAATATTATTAATATCACCAAGCCTAACAAATTTAACGTTATTCCAAATATTACTAAAGGCAATGCTGTTTTTATATTTTTGTATACAAATCTCATTTTAAGAATAAATAGCATTAGAGAATAAATCGTCGCTACCATTTGATATATAACAAATTTATTCATCATCACCAAAGTAGCTTTTGCAATAGACATAGAATCATTTACCATAGAATATACTTGAGCTGGTTGTCCTCCACTAGAAAAAGGAGTAATAGCACTATAATATTGTCCAATCATTGTAATTTTTAATGATTTAACTATACCCAATTTTTTGTGTATAGTTTTGGTAATATTATTTATTATACTAGCATCAAAAATCCAATATCCTAACATTGACATGCATCCCAAAATTAAGTACAGCTTATTTGTAGTATCCATAAGCTTACGCAAATCACCTAATTCTTCACTAGAAAATATAATATATATTGTAACAATAATAAGAATTACTACAAAAATATAACTTATCAACTTTTTTTTCATAGATACGTCGCCTCTTATGGGTATTTTTTACCCTCAATTTTTCTTTAACTCAATATATTCGTTTAAATCTTTAATGTATTCTTTTTGTATTTTATTAATTATCTCATTAACAACTGAATCATATTTTAGTTTATCTATAGAAGATATAGGCAAAACATTTACAGATGTGCCTGTCATAAAAGCTCCATCTAAGTATTTTAATTCATTTACAGATATATTCCTTTCAATAACTTCTATCCCTAATTTATCACATATATTCATTATGTGTTTTCTAGTCACGCCCATAAGAACTTCACCAGCTGGGGCAGTAAAAACTTTTTGTCCTTTTACAAAAAACATATTTGAACGGCTTCCCTCCGTAATATATCCTTCTTTATTCACCAATAATGCTTCAAAAGCTCCTTCCTCTTTTATTTTCTTATTAACTTGATCCTTAAAAGAAACATTTATAACCTTTGCATTAGGGTTTTTCCTTTCTGAATTGTAAAGTATAGTGTGTATTCCTTTTTCATAAACCTCTTTTTCAGGATAATAACTATTAATAAAAAAGACAAAATAATTTGCTGATGAATCAAATAACAACTTTACATTTAGATTCTTAACATCATTTTCTTTTATCAATAATTTTATATCTTTCTCTATTTCTTGATCTGAATAAGATATTTTCACATCAGTAAGTTCAGCAGATTTTCTCATTCTTTCTAAATGCTCTTCTAAAAATAAAGGTACACCATCAATTACCCTTATCACTTCGTAAACAACAGGATCTACAATTTTTAAAAAAGGCTCTTTTTCATTTATAGAATACATACTACCATTACACAAATAATATTTCAAGATAGCCTCTATTTTCATATTTTTCATCTCCTTCGAGTACTATAACTTCTTTAGAATTAGTATAGCATATTTTAAATAATTGAAAAAATATCTATATTACTGCAGTATTAAAATTTTGCAATTTGTAAATTTAATTATAGATTTTAATATGCAATTTCTTCAATGTTCTAGAATATAATTAGCAAAATTTATACTCTGTAATTTTCAAGGAATATTATTGTATTATCAGCAAATAATTCAATTTTATAAAAATATTTAATAAATTAGAAGGATTTTTTTGGACTACAACGAATACATATTTATAGAATGATACATTAAAAATTCTCAAAATTTAATCATATCTTCATTGTAAAAGCAACAACTTATAAATAAAATTGACGCAATTATCAAAATTGTCGAAACTTTTCTTAAATTGTCATAATTTTTCGTTTATTGTCAAAATACTGTTAATCTTATAGTTTCCAAAATATATTAATAAAGGCTTCTAGAGGGTTTTCTAGTTTCAAATTCTATAAATTAGTTCTATAATAATTTATACGTTACTTGAAACAATAGAAAACCTTCAAAGTATATATAAAATATTTATTAAGGGGGAATTTTGGTGAGTAAAAAGTTAATTGCTCTGTTACTTGTAGTTGTAATGGTAGCTACATTAACAGTAGGTTGCGGGGACAACAACGAACCACAACAAACTGATAGTTCATCAGTAAGCGAATCTGAAGAACCTGAACAAAAGGAGGAAGAACAACAAGAAGAAAAAGAAGAACCAAAAGAAGAAACACCAAAAAGAGAAATTGGTGGAACATTAGTTGCCGGCATATTTGAAATGTCTGGAAACTTTAATCCACTTTACTATTCTTCAGCTTACGACGCAGTAGTAGTAGATATGGTATTCCAATCTTTAATACAAAGAAACTTCGAAGGAGAATATGAAGGAGTTGTAGCTAAAGACTGGGAATTTTCAGAAGACGGGAAAAGTATTACTTTCCATATGAGAGATGATATTGTATTCTCAGATGGCGAGCCATTAACTGCTGAGGACGTTGAATTTACTTATTTAGTAATGGCAGACCCTTCTTATACTGGTAGATATAGCTCTGCAGTAAAAGATATGGTTGGATATGATGAGTACATGAAAGGTGAAACTGATGTATTTAAAGGTGTAGAAGTTATTGATGATTACACAATTAAATTTAACTTCAAGGAAGCTCTAAGGGTTAACCTATCAAATTGTACTTATGCTATTATGCCTAAACATTATTATGGAAAAGACTTTAAACCTGGGGATACTTCATCTGTTGAAGCTATTACCACTGCTCCAATAGGTTCTGGTCCATATACATTAGAAAAATTTGAAGAAAAACAATTTGCTTCATTAAAGAGAAATCCTCTGTATAAAGATGAAGGATATTACATAGAAAATGTAATTTGTAAATTCGTTGACCAAACAACTGACATTACTGAATTAACTTCAAAAGGCGTAGATTTACTAGCTGGTGAAATTGATCCTAAGAAAATAAATCAAGCTAGAGCTACTGGATTTATAAAAGAAAGTTCTTACCCTAGAAGTGGATATGGGTACATTAAACTAAATTGTGAATATGGCCCTACAAAAGATCCAAAAGTACGTCAAGCTTTATACTATTCATTTGATATAGAAGAGTTTGTAAACAGCTATTTCAAGGATGAAGAAACTGGTGAAGTTTTAGCAACAGTACAATATCATCCATTGTCACAAATTTCTTGGGCTGTTGATGAAGAACTTAAAAAGGAATTAATAGAATATCACTTCGATTTAGAAAAAGCAAAGAGCATTTTAGACGAAGCAGGATGGAAAGTTGGTTCAAGTGGATATAGAGAAAAAGATGGCCAAATATTAGAGCTAAATATTGCAGCAATGCCAGATCATGATATCTTAAATACATTAATACCAATGTGGCAAAGAGATTGGGGCGAAGGATTAAAAGTTAAACTTAATATAGCTTATCTTGAATTCAATACTATGCTAGATTACGTTATCTACAATTCTGACGAAAATGTAGATAAATGGAGTTTATTCTTCTTAGCTACTTCAATTAATACTCCAGATCCCCATAGCTTATATTCATCTTTCCATTCAGACTATATAGGAAGTGGAGAAGACAATACTTGTAGATACAGTAATCCTAAAGTTGATGAATTGTTAGATAAAGGAAAAGCAATTATGGACATAGAAGAAGCTAAACCTATCTATAAGGAAATATGCAAGATCCTTAACAAAGAAGCTCCTATAATGCCAGTATATGCTAATACTTACTATGACTTATATAATGAAAAAATCAAGAACTTCAAGACTAGCTCTTTATATGATTGGGTAGCTGCACTTAAAGATGCTTATATTGAAGAATAATTCTAAGTATTCTCATTCTTATGTTAATGTTTGAAATATAATGCCCTACATATCGTGGGGCGTTATATTTCAAAAATCATCTTATTATTTTCAACTATGTATCCGACTAAATACCAGAGGTGATGAAATGTTAAAATTTGTTATTAAAAGGATAATCAGTTTGATTCCCGTATTACTTGCTATTACGATAATTCTTTTTATTCTATTACAACTTATGCCAGGCGATCCTGTTAACGCCTATTTGGGACAAGGAAGTCAAACTACTCCAGAACAGCAAGCAAATATCAGAGCACAATTAGGTTTAGACAAACCAAAGGTAGTTCAATATTTTAACTGGCTAGGAAGAACTTTAAAGGGAGATTTTGGAAGTTCTATTCAGTATAGAAAACCAGTTAAAGAAATCATAGGAAGTCATATATGGAATACATTTTTACTAAATATCGTGTCGATTGCATTAACTTTTGCAATTGCAATACCTGTAGGAATAAAATCTGCTGTCAATAAGTACGGTAAATTTGATAATTTCTGGACTGTTTTTTCACTTATAGGAGTAGGTATGCCTTCATTCTTTTTTGCACTTTTATTAGTATTCTTCGTAGCAGTACCAATAGATTTTATTCCTCTAAATAGCATGAGAGACCCTATTAAAGCTGCTCTAGGATACGAAAACTTCTTTTTTGAGGTTTTAGACGTTGCAAAGCATATGTTTTTACCTGTTGTCGTTTTAACTATTTTAAGTTTAGCAAGTCTTATTAGATATGTAAGAAATAGTGTTATTGATGTTATTAATCAAGATTATATAAGGACAGCTCGTTCTAAAGGGTTATCTGAGAAAGTAGTTATTTATAAGCACGCTTTTAGAAATGCTTTAATACCTGTTGTAACCTTGATAGGTATGTACATCCCAACTTTGTTTGGCGGAGCTATCTTATTAGAAACAGTTTTTATCTGGCCAGGAATTGGAAAATTACTTTATGAAGGAGTAATGAATAGAGATATTTGGCTAGTAATGGCTGGTAATACCTTTTATGCAGTATTAACAATAATAGGCAACTTTGTTGCAGATGTGTCGTATGCAGCAGTTGACCCAAGAGTAAAATTAGAGTAGGAGGGATATAGAATATGACGCAAGATGCTCAAACTCTAAATAAAAGTCCTCATGATATGGAAAAAATAAAAAAGCAATCTGAAGCCATGGGCCCTTGGAAAATAGCTTGGGAAAGGTTTAAAAAAAATAAAATTGCTATAATCGGTGCAACTATCTTTCTTATTATAGTATTACTAGTTATAATTGTGCCATTTCTATCTCCCTATGAAGTAAATGAATTTGAACTTGCAAATAAAAATCAACCTCCTTCAGCTAAGCATTGGTTAGGTACTGACGAACAAGGGAGAGATGTCTTATTAAGAGTATTCTTAGGAGGTAGAATATCTATACTTATAGGTGTAATGACTGCAGTTGTTACTGTTATCATTGGTGCTAGTATAGGTGCTATTTCTGGATTTTACGGTGGAACGGTAGACAATATATTAATGAGACTAGCTGAAGTTGTATATTCTTTACCATTCTATCCTATATTAATCACTCTCTCATTTGCTCTTATGTGGAGAGCTTCAGCTGAACAAAAAATGTTTGTGGTAATGTTTATATTAGCTATTATATCTTGGCCAGGATTAGCAAGGCTAGTTAGAGGACAAATTTTGTCTTTAAGAGAACAAGACTTTATGATGGCTACTAAAGCATTGGGACTTTCTACTAAGTCAAAAATATTTAAGCACCTTTTGCCTAACACCTTATCATACATTATCGTTAATGCAATGCTTAGAATGGCAGGAGCTATCTTAGTAGAGTCAGCATTATCTTTCTTAGGCCTTGGAGTTATTCCTCCAACACCAACTTGGGGAAATATGATTGAAAGAGCAAGAAACAGTCATGTGTTTAACAATTTACCATGGCTTTGGATACCACCAGGAGTTTTAATAGTCTTAACAGTTGTTAGTATTAATCTTCTTGGTGAAGGTCTAAGAGATGCTTTTGACCCAAAAGAAATAAGGTAGGTGTATACTATGAATAATTTGATAGAAGTTAATAATTTGAAAACTTATTTTTTTACTGATAGAGGAGTAGTAAAAGCAGTAGATGGAGTTTCTTTTAGTATGCAAAAAGGAAAAACCTTAGGTGTTGTTGGAGAATCAGGCTGTGGAAAGAGTATCACTGCTATGTCTATTTTAAAACTCATTGAAAAACCTGGCAAAATTGTTGATGGGACAATAATTTTTGATGGAAAAAATATTGTAGAAATGAATGATGAGGAAATAAGGTCAATAAGAGGCAATGATATATCAATGATATTTCAAGAGCCTATGACTTCTCTAAATCCAGTATTTAAGATATCAGATCAAATTATGGAGCCATTAATGCTACATCAAAATATGGATGAAAACGAAGCCAAAAAAGTGGCTGTTGAAATGCTAGATATGGTTGGTATACCTAGACCTGCAGAAGTAGCTAATGATTATCCTCATCAATTAAGTGGTGGTATGAGGCAAAGAGTTATGATTGCCATGGCACTTGCTTGTAACCCTAAAATGCTAATAGCTGACGAACCAACAACTGCCCTTGATGTAACAATACAAGCACAAATATTAAAACTTATGAATGACCTCAAAGAAAAGACCAATACTGCTATTATGCTCATTACCCACGACTTAGGAGTTATTGCACAGATGGCTGATCACGTCATAGTTATGTATGCTGGAAAAGTCGTAGAATCTGCACCAGTTAGAGAGCTATTCTTCAACCCTAAGCATCCATATACTAAAGGGCTTATGGCTTCTATTCCTAGCCTCGACCAAGAAAAAAGTAGACTGCATACTATTAAAGGTATTGTGCCAAGCCCATTTGAGCTTCCACAAGGATGTTATTTCGAGCCTAGATGTGAATTTGCAAAACCAGAATGCAAATTAAAAATGCCTGATATTGTTAATTATAGCGAAAATCATAAGGTAAGATGCTTATTATATAGCGATAAAGTTGAGAAAGAGCATTATACCGAGGAGGTACTAAATAATGGCTAAAAATAAACTGTTAGAAGTAAAACATGTAACTAAACATTTCCCCGTTAAAAGTTCTAAAATATTTGGACCTAAAAGCTATGTTCAAGCTGTTAATGATGTATCTTTCGATATATTTGAAGGGGAAACTTTAGGATTAGTTGGTGAATCAGGCTGCGGCAAATCCACATTAGGCAGAACAATCATTAAATTATATGAAGCAACATCTGGTGAAGTAATATATGAAAATAAAAATATTTTAAAATTAAAAGAAAAAGAGATGAAACCATTGCGAAGGGATTTACAAATAATCTTTCAAGACCCATATAGCTCATTAAATCCAAGATTAAATGTCTTTTCTATTATAGGTGAGGCAATGTTAGAACATAAAATAGTTAAAAATAAATCAGATCTTCAAAACCGTGTATTGGAAGTAATGGAGCTTTGTGGTTTGTCTCCTTATCATATATATAGATACCCTCATCAATTCTCAGGTGGACAAAGACAACGTATAGGAATTGCTAGAGCACTTGCTTTAAATCCAAAATTCATCGTATGTGATGAACCAGTTTCGGCTCTAGATGTATCTATCCAATCCCAAATCCTTAATCTAATGATGGATTTACAAGATAAATTAGGTTTATCGTATCTATTTATATCTCATGACCTTAGCGTTGTTAAACACATTAGTCAGAGAGTTGGAGTAATGTATATAGGTTCACTTATCGAACTTGCAGATAAAGAAGATATATATAAAAACCCATTACATCCTTATACAAGAGCTCTTTTATCAGCAATACCAGTACCAAATCCAGATTACAAAACTGATATAGAACTTATAAAAGGAGAAATCCCAAGTAATGTTAATTTGCCAAGTGGCTGCACATTCCACACTAGATGTCCTTATGTGAAAGACATATGTAAAGAAGAGATCCCTCCAACAATAGAAGTAGAAAAAGACCATTTCTGCAAATGCCACTTTGCAGGAGAGATATAATTCATGATTCTAGCAAAATAAGGGGCTGTTTTTATGAACAAACTGCGTGCTTTGCTTGAAAAGAAAGAAATTGATCCAGAAATAAAAAAAGATTTAAAATTAGAAAAAAATGATTTTTTAGCTATGGTTATTGCTGCTGTAATAGTTTTTAGCCCAGTAATAATTATTGCATTTGCAGTTGTTGCAGTTATTATATTATTATTTTTTCATTAATAATTTATTTTGCAAAATAGGGGTCAGATTACTGACCCCTTATTAATCAACCCAAAATCTTTTAGTAATTCTTTTGATATCATCTGTACTATGTATTCTTTTATATTTCATCCATCCTAAAGGAAAAAGCGCTTGATATGATGAATACATAAACCTATCATCGATAAGCAAAACAACACCTTTATCATCTTCAGTCCTAATTACCCTTCCAGCTGCCTGCAATACTTTATTCATTCCGGGATACATATATGCATACTCATATCCATATCCATTTTTATCTTGAAAGTATTCTCTTATAATATTTCTTTCTAAACATAACTGAGGCAAACCAACACCGACTACAATGGCTCCAACTAGCTTGTCCCCTTTTAAATCAATTCCTTCCGAAAAAATGCCTCCCATTACTGCAAAACCGATCATTAGCTGTTCAGTTTCATTTTCAAAAGCTTGAAGAAATTCTTCTCTTTCTTTTTCCTTCATAGATGTTTTTTGGACTATTGTCTTAACATTAGGATATTTATCTACAAATCTTAAGTAAACCTCATTCATATATTTATAAGATGGGAAAAATACTAAATAATGACCCTTTTTTTGTTCTGTCAATTTCTTTATATAATCACTTATTATGGTATATGTATTTTCCCTATTTTTAAACCTCGTAGATATATTATTTGCTATTAAAAGACAAAGATTATTAGCGTCAAAAGGAGATGAAAGTCTTATTGAAAAATCATTTTCATTGCCACCTAAAATTTCTTTAAAATATTTTATAGGTGTTAAAGTAGCAGAAAAAAATATGGCTGCTTTCCCTCTATTTAGTGCATCTTTAAGCAAATGTGAAGGGTCTAGACAAAACATCTTTATTTTAACGTCATTATTCTCTTTTTCTATATAAGTTACATACCTTTCATCATAAAGTTCATATATTTTAACATAAGATAGTACGTTAAAATATAATTCTAACAACTCCTTATGACCTTCAACATCTTCATTTTCTATTAGCCACTCTTCAGTACTACTTAAAAATTTTCTCAATAGATAAAATATATCGTCTATACTCTCTTTTTCAATATAATAATCCTGTTCTCCACATTTTTTCTTCATTTTAAGCATAAAAGAATTTAATTTGCCTAATTCCTTATATATTTCGTCGTTCTTATCTTTCATTACCTTCCTTAACTCTAAAAATTCCTTTTTATAAAGTTCTGCTGAAAACATTTCTCTTGACCTATCTACTAAATTATGAGCTTCATCTACTAAAAACACATAATCATTATTGCTATCCATAAAAAATCTTTTTAAATAAACTCTAGGATCAAAAACGTAGTTATAATCACATATTACACAATCAGCCCAAATAGCTAAATCTAAAGAAAATTCAAAGGGACATATACAGTAGTCCTTAGCATATTTTTCGACTATTTCCCTGGTAATAATATCTTCATCTTTCAAAATTGACAAAATAGCTTGATTAACCCTATCAAAATGTCCCCTTGCAAATTCACATTTTTCAGGATTACATATTGGTTCTTCCTTAAAACATATTTTATCTTTTGCAGTAAGAACTAAAGTCTTAAGTCTTAAACCCTTTCTATGCATTGTTTTTATACAGTCAAGTGCTGCTTCCCGAGTAATAGTTTTAGCCGTCAAATAAAATATCTTACTTGTTAACCCTTCACCCATTGCTTTAACAGTTGGATAAAGTGTAGATATAGTTTTCCCTATTCCTGTAGGTGCTTGAGCAAAAAGTTTCTTATTATCAGCTATTGTTTTATATACTGCAATTGCCAACTCCCTTTGACCTCTTCTATACCTTTCATAAGGAAAACCCAAAGATTTAATTGAATAATCTCTTACTATTGACCAATTAAGTATATAATTAGCCCATACCAAATATTTGTCTATAAGAGAGTAAAAAAATTCTCCTAGCTCACCTATGGAAAATGTTTTTCTTATATGCTTAATTTTTTCAGTATTGATATTATAATAAGTTAATTGTATATCTATTGATTCTATACCTTTTTCTCTTGCAAAGATATAACCGTAGCATTTAGCTTGAGCCCAATGAAGTACATTATAGTTTTCATCTATTTCTTCTAAAGGTTTAGTTGTACTCTTAATCTCATCAATACAAAAATTATCATTTTCTTCAAAGACACCGTCTGCTCGTCCTTCTATTCTAAATAAGAAATCCTTATAGTCAATTTTGCAGCTTAAAGAAACTTCAGAATCATATCCATCAATATATGAACTTTGAATTTTTTTATGAGCTCTCGTTCCTTCTATAGCTCTACTATTTCCAATAAATCTACTATCAATGTCACCCCTACGCAAAACAAATTCCACAAGATTTCTAACTGATATTCTTATTTCATTTTTTTCAGTCATACAAATCAACCTTTATAATCAATTTACTTTAGTTCTATTGTAAAATGCTGGAACAACCTTGCCTTCCAACTCATCCCTTAATTCTTCTAGGTTTTTCAAAGCGATATCTCTTTTAATTTTTAATAGCTCTAAATTATTTTCTTTTATTCCATTTTCCATGTTATCCAGTGATAAATCTAGTTTTTCTACTAATTTCTTAGCCTCATCCTCTTCTAAAGTTTTCTTCCTTAACTGCTTTAGTACTGTATCAGACTCCTCCATACTTTTACTTGCACCTTCCCAATCCCCTACCATACTACATAAATAGGTTTGTCTTATATAATACTTCATCCTTAATATATCTCCTTGAGAACTTCCTTTATAAAAATCAAAAAATGAAGACATGAATAAAATCATTTGATTTGACTCAATTAATGAATCCATATATTTTTGTTTATCTACAGCTATTGTGAACTTATTTAAAGCTTCCTCAAATTTTAGCATTTCATCTTTATCTATTCCAATATCTATAGCCTCTACTTCATAATTGTTCCAACTTTCATGAATCCCTTCCACTGATGTCTTTATCTCTTCCCACATAGAATATATTTTTTCTTCTCTACTAGTCTGTTGTTCATCTTCAGTAGAGTTATCTTTTTCCTCTTCTTCATTGCTTTTTTCACTTTTTTCTTCCTTATTTTCTTCCTTATCCTCTTCTTTGCTAGTTTCCTCTTTAAACTCAGGTTTTTTTATTTCTTCATCTATTTGTTCTATTTTTTCTATAATCTTATCTGTTTCTTCAGACATACTACTTAAATGTTCAGGAATCTTAGTTTCCTCTTGAATTGGAATAGGCTTTTCTTGTTTATTAGTACATGAAGTAGTAAATATCACAAAAACTAAAATAAACATAAAGAATAAAAACAAACTTTTTTTCTTTTTCATCATAAATAATCACCTCGAAAATATTATTTCCAAAGATGATTATTTTAAACTATTTACAAGAAAACAATAAGTATATAGAGTAATTTGAAATTAATTTTAAAGTATAGGTGAAAGCAATCGCGAAATTGATTCTTTTATCTTAACCATTTTTGAACGCTTCTCATATTTTTCTATAGTTATTTCTGTGCAGCTATCTAAATCTTCAATAAATTTATCTTCAAGCTCTTTAGTTACATTTCTATCATAAATAAAAGCATTTACCTCAAAATTCATATCAAAACTTCTAATATCCAAATTAGCTGTTCCTAAAGTACATATAGATGTATCAATAAGTATCAGTTTGCTATGAACAAATCCATTATTATAAGTATAAAATTTTACTCCCGCACTCAACAGATCCCCTATATACGATAAAGAAGCCCAATACACAAAAGGGTGATCAGGTTTACTAGGAATAATAACTCTGACATCAACCCCAGATAATGCAGATATTTTTAATGCTTCAAGTATACTATCATCAGGAATAAAATATGGTGTAGCTATATACACCTTTTCTCTAGCACTATTAATCATTTTAAAATATCCATTTTTAATATTATTCCATTTGGAATCAGGACCACTAGAAACTATTTGTATACCAGTATTTCCACATTTATCGTGTTTTGGAAAATACTTTTTATCAAAAAATGATATGTCTTGCTTAGAAGCAAATCTCCAATCTAGTAAAAAACGCCATTGAAGTGAGTCGACAGCACTACCACAAATTTTAGCATGAGTATCTCTCCAAAACCCAAATTTTTTAGACTTTCCTAGATATTCGTCACCTATGTTAAATCCTCCAAGATAAGCTTCTTTGCCGTCTATTATACATATTTTTCTATGATTTCTATAATTGATTCTTAAATTAATATATGGTATAAAAGGTGGAAAAAAACAAGCTACTTCTCCACCACTTTCTATTAAAGAATTAAAAAATTTCTTTGGAAGCTTTAATCCTCCCATACCATCATAAAGCAGTTTTACTTCCACACCTTCCTTTGCTTTGTCACATAGTATATCTAATATTTCATTACCCAAATTGTCATTTCGTATAATATAATATTCCATATGTATATAATTCTGCGCATCTTTTAAACTAGATTTAAGTGATTTAAATTTATCTTCTCCATTATGAAAAAGCTCTACTTTGTTATCTCTTGTATATAAAGATTCACTACTAATAATATGAAAATTTAAAATATCCTTATATTTATCCATAGTACTATCATTAAATATATGGCTCTGTAATGCCAAAGTCTTTTCTTGATTGCGAATCATTTTTTTTAACAATTTATCTTCTTCCACTTTTAAACTAAATAACTTTTTCTTTCTCAAATCTTGTCCTATAAATAAATATAAAATAAATCCAATACCAGGCAAGAATAACAGCACCATAACCCACAACCAAGTAGATGTAGGCTTTTTTCTTTCAAAAAATACTAGCAATACTGCAAGAATCATATTTATAATCATCATGTTTCTATAAAGCCACTGAAATATATCTACAATATCCATTACTTCCTCCTATTATAAAACAAGGAATTTGCATAATTAATACAAGGTCAAAATTTCTTGAAAGATTTTATTATGCAATTCTTTTTACATTTATTATATATTATTATTATTTTATCAAAAATCTGTATTATTTAAAAGTTAAGTGAGCTGTATAATGAATATTCATTATACAGCTCACTTATATATTTTATAAACTCACACAAAGTCAAATTTATACTGCTAAAATTATTCTGTAAACCAATATCTTGTATTATTTGCTATTCTTACAAGTGTAAGCATTACTGGTACTTCTACTAAAACTCCAACTACAGTCGCAAGAGTAGCACCAGATTCCAAGCCAAATAGTGATATAGCAACTGCTACTGCCAATTCAAAGAAATTACTAGCTCCAATCATTCCAGCAGGTGCAGATATGTTATGAGGTAATTTCCAAGCTTTTGCCCATCCATAAGCAATAAAGAAAATTAAAAATGTCTGTATTATCAAAGGTACTGCAATCAAAGCAATATGCAGTGGTTTGCCTAAAATTATTTCTCCTTGGAAAGAGAAGATTATAATCAAAGTAAGTAGTAAACCTATAACGGTAACATTATTAAATTTCTTTAAAAACACATTTTCAAAATAATCTAATCCCTTTTTCTTAATAATATTTACTCTTGATAAATAACCTCCTACCAAAGGAATAACAACAAATAATACTACTGACAAAAACAATGTATCATATGGTACTGAAACATCACTTACTCCAAGTAAAAACGCAACAATTGGAGTAAAAGCAAATAATAGAATAATATCATTTATCGCTACCTGAACTAAAGTATACGCTGGATCACCTTTAGTTAAATGACTCCATACAAATACCATTGCAGTACAAGGTGCTGCTCCTAATAACACTGCCCCAGCTAAATAATCTGTAGCTAATTCAGGTGGAATCCACTTACTAAATACTACTTTAAAGAAAAAGCCTGCAATCAAATACATTGTAAAAGGCTTAATAAGCCAATTAGTAATACATGTAACAGTTAAACCCTTAGGCTTCTTTGTAGCATTAACTATACTTGAAAAATCAATCTTCAACATCATAGGATATATCATAAGCCAAATTAAAATTGCTACAGGAATAGATACATGAGCATATTCAAATTTGCTCAATGTTCTTGGAAAAGCAGGAAACAATTGACCTATTGCTACTCCTACAATAATACATAAAGCTACCCATATAGTAAGGTATTTTCCAAATAAATCTAGTCCTTGTTGGTCATTTTGGTTATTTTGTTCTTTCATTTCAACCCCTCCATAATTAAAATTTTAGTAATTAGTTATTATATGATTATAATTGAATGTATTCATATAATACTCTATATAATAGCGTATGTCAATATAATTAACATAGATTTTAAATTTTAACCTTGTAGTAATTATGCAATTTTCTCTAATTACATAATTTTTATATCATATTATTTTATCTAAAAATGCTTTTATTCTATTATGGTCAGGGTTTGTAAATATTTTATCAGGAGAACTGTCCTCTATTATTTCTCCCTTATCCATAAATATAACTCTATCTGATATTTCTCTTGCAAAACCCATTTCATGAGTGACTATTATCATAGTCATATTCTCTTTCGCTAAATCCTTAATAACCGCTAAAACTTCTCCAACAAGTTCAGGATCAAGAGCTGACGTAGGCTCATCAAAAAGCATAATATCTGGTTTCATAGCTAATGCTCTAGCTATAGCTACCCTTTGTTTTTGTCCCCCTGATAATTTTGAAGGATAAGAATCTCTCTTATCAAGCAAACCTACCTTTAATAATAAAGATTCTGCAATTTTTATTGCTTCCTTTTTATCTATTTTATTCACCACTATAGGGGCTTCAATAATATTTTCTAATACCGTTTTATGCGGAAACAAATTGAAGTTTTGAAATACCATGCCTATCTTGCTGCATTTTTTTCTTATAACAGATTTATTAATATTTACTCTTTTATTTTCTTTATATAAAGCTATTGGTTCACCCTCTATCTCTATCATCCCATCATCAATATCTTCAAGGTTGTTCAAGCACCTTAAAAAAGTACTCTTACCTGACCCTGAAGGACCAATAATGGATATAATTTCACCTTTATTCACTTCTATAGAAATATCTTTTAATACTTTAAGTTTTCCAAAATTCTTACATAATCCCTTTGTCCTAATAATATTCATAATTAACTCCTATTCATACACAGAATATTTTTTCTCAAGTTTTTTAAAGAAATATACTATTATTGAAGTCATCAATAAATAAATTATAGCCGCAATAATATATGACGCTATTCTAAAATCCCTATTTGAAACTTGTTTTGCTGCCCTTAAAATATCTCCCATTCCTATTGCAGCAACCAACGAAGTGTCTTTTATTAATGTAATGGCTTCATTGCTTGTTGCAGGAAGTACTCTTTTAACTGATTGAGGTAAAA
This sequence comes from Brassicibacter thermophilus, assembly GCF_055378355.1. Lineage (NCBI taxonomy): Bacteria > Bacillati > Bacillota > Tissierellia > Tissierellales > Thermohalobacteraceae > Brassicibacter > Brassicibacter thermophilus. The sequence continues at coordinate 2,237,566 of NZ_AP042446.1, forward strand.
TAATACGCAGCATAGTTTGTCTATAATTCATTCCTAACGCCTTTGCAGCCTCATATTGTCCTTTATCTATAGATTCTATGCCACCTCTGAAAATCTCAGTAAAATATGCACCATAATTAAGTATAAATGTAATAGAAGCTGCCTCAAATTGGCTAAGCTTTATGCCAACTACTGATAGTCCAAAGTAAGTGAAAAAAAGTTGTAACAGCAAAGGTGTACCTCTAAATACCCATGTATAAAACTCAATTATCCACTTTAACCAAGGATACTTTGAAATCTTTCCAAGGGCGCATATAACCCCTATGGGAATAGAAAATATAATTGTTACTACACATAATTTAAGTGTGATCGAAGCACTCTGTAATATAAATCTTGTTATATTGATTATATACGCCACTTTAAATTCCTCCTATTTAATAACTATATCTTTGCCAAACCATTTTTTTGATATTTCTGCGGTTGTTCCGTCATCGTTCATCTCATCTAGTATCCTGTTTACTTCGTTTATCAAACTAATATCTCCTTTTCTAAAACCAATTCCATATTGCTCTTCCCCAAAATTATCTTTTGCAATTTTATACTCACCTGGTTTTTTTGATATATAGTACCTTCCAACAACTTCATCTACTACAACAGCGTCAACACGTTCAGCTTTTAAATCCATCAAAGCATCAACATAGTTTGAATATCTTCTAACTTCCTTTAAGGAATTTTCAGTTTCTGTATCTGCAGCCAATGCGTCTTCTCCACTACTTCCCAACTGAACCCCTACTATTTTACCTGCTAAATCCTGTTTTGTATCAATACTAGAATCATTATTTACAATTATTATTTGTTTATTATTTAGATATGGTTTTGAAAAACCAATCTTTTCTAGTCTTTCCTCAGTAATAGTTAAGCCATTCCAAATTACATCAATATCTTTGTTATTAAGGCTTAGCACTTTCCCATCCCAGTCTATCGGTTTTAACTCAAGTTCTACTCCCATCCTTTTAGCAACTTCCTTTGCCATGTCAATGTCAAAACCTACAATATCACCATTTTCATCCCTGTATCCCATAGGTGGAAAACTATCGTCAAGCCCTAAAACTAATTTACCATTTTCTTTGATTTCTTCTAAAGATTTATCTTCCTCTTGATTAGCTACTTCCTGAGAAGTACATCCTATCATTGAAATAATTATTAATCCAATAACTAATAAAAGCAAACAAAATTTTTTCATTTATTTTTTCCCCTTTCTTTATTCTATTTTATAAATAATATTATACTTTATCATGATAAAGTTGTAAAGTATTTGTGTAAAAAAATTGTAAAATTTTTATCATAAAGTAATTATGTATTTTTGTCATATAAAAACTGATAACAGTATTATTTACTGCTACCAGTTTTTATAAACTCAAAATATATCAAAATAAACCATCTCTACTCATTGTTCCTTCTACTATACCTATTGGCCCAGCAAAACTAATTTTTTCAACCAATTTATCGTCTAACTTAAGTATTTTATTCGTATCATATTGATTTAATTCAAGTACTACACCATATAAATCTCTTAAAATTGATTTGCCTCCAATTAATATTTGTAACTCTTTAGACTTTAATTCTTTTTCTATTGATTTTATATCATAGTAACATATTGCACCAGCTATAAAGTTTACCCGCTGATTAGATGTAGTATTTTTAAGTATATCAAGTATCCTCACTAAAAAGCATGTCCTTGAAAAACCATACTTTTTAGCAGCCTCCATTCCCTTTAATATATACTCTTTATCTAAATTAGACATCAAATTATTATCAATCGAGCTAGCTAATATAGTTTCTTTTGATAAAGCCCATAACAATTCACCTGTAAGGGTTGTACTACATCTAACAATTTTTTTTCTATCATCACAGAACACGAATTTTGTATGTGATCCAGGAGAAATATATAGTGCTGGCCCTTTTGTTTCAGTTAGATATAAAGCACCAAAAGTCTCAACTTCTTCTCCTCTCATCATATCCATTAAATAAAATTCCTCAGATTCTACTTCTCCTATTTTATTTTTTACCCCTGGTATAAAGTATATAGGCTTATCAACTATCTCTTTAAAATATTTTACTATTACACTCCTACATATTTCTTCTAATCCTACAGGAGTTTCTAAATGAGGTATATCTACTAAGCCTAAATTTGAAATAATCATACCATAAGCAATAATCTTATCTACATCTTCAATTTCTCTATTACAGCTTTTTAGACAACTTTTTATACCCTTCTTAATACATTCTTTAAGCTTCTGTAAACTACCTGTAATAGCTGTATCTCTAACACCTACATTTTCACTATATTTTCCTAGTACAATATTTTTTTCAATATACCTTATTCGCGTATTAGTCGTTCCTGTATCTATTATTATATGCCCCATGAATTTACCTCCAATACTCATTCTTTAAATATTTCTTGCTTCTTTTATATTTTGTATAAAATTCTTTGCTAAATTAGTTATCTTACCATATTCTTCATTAATAATAAATTTTTTATTTACTAAAGCTCCTCCTACACCTACACTCATACACCCATTCTTAATATAGTCTGATACATTATATACATTAATGCCCCCCACAGCCATCATATCAATATCATTAAAAGGGCCCTTTAGCATCTTAATATATTCAGGTTTAACAGCTCCTGCAGGAAAAACCTTAATAATGTCTGCACCCCATTGTTTTGCTGTTATTATTTCTGTAGGTGTATAAGCCCCTGGAATAGATATGATTTTATTATTATTACAAAATTCAATTACATCTTTATGTAAGCTTGGACTTAAAATAAACTCTGCCCCAGAATCATAAGCAATCTTAGCAGTATCTTCATCTATTACCGTTCCTGCTCCTACAAAAACATCATCTTTAAACTCTTTTTTTATCATTGATATCATTTTATTAGCATTAAGTGTATTAAATGTAATTTCAATACATTTAATTCCTCCTTTTAAAAGAGCATTAGTCACATTTAATACTCGACTCTCATCAATATTTCTAATAATAGCTACTATTCCACTTTCTTTTATTAATTTTATCTTATTTTCCTTCATCTAAATCATCCTTTACATGAATAAATTAATATCCTAAATTTTCAATTAAATTTTTAACCAAACGATCATCTAATTTTATAGTTTCTAAAAAGTCATTAGGTTTAGCTATCTTATATCCTAACTCCAATTTATTCATCATATTAATAAATTCAGGATCTCTAGCTGCTTTTTCAAATCCTTCTTGAAGAATTTTCAATATATCATCTGGTGTATCTTTTGGTACTCCAAGTCCTCTCCAAGTTCCAATGGAAAAATCATAACCTTCTTCTGCAAAAGTAGGTACATTAGGCAAACTGCTTATCCTCTTAGGAGATAATACTGCTAAAACTTTTAACTTACCATTTCTTACATGAGTAAGTACCTCAGCTGGGCTTACTGTTACTGCATCAATTTCTCCTCCAAGCAGAGAAACGACTGCTGGTGCAGCACCATCAAAAAAAATATGTTCAAATTTAACTCCAGTGTTCTTTTCTATCCCAGCAGCAGCAAGGTGCCATATGGCTCCAACTCCTGAATTCCCAATTTTTATCTTATTAGGATTTTTTCTGGCATATTCAATAAATTCATCAACATTATTCCATTGTGCATCAGCTTTTACAGTAAGTGCTGCTGGGTCTGCATTTACTTGAAGTATAGGTTTAAAATCCTCATAGGTAAAAGAGGCTAATCCTAAGTTTGAAAGTGTAACAAGTTCTACAGTCATCATTGTAACAGTATAACCATCTGGTTGAGCACTTACTCCTTCTGACATACCAACTGCCCCTCCATCACCTTCCTTATTAACAACTACTATTGGAACATTAAAGAATTTTTCAGCAGTCCATGCAAGAGATCTTGCAACACTATCAGTTCCTCCACCTGGTGAATAAGGAACAACAATCTGGATAGGCTTATTAGGAAATTCCTTTTCACTATTTTTTTCTTCATAATTATTTTTTTCGAAAATTATTTTATCTTCTTTTTTGTCAGCACATCCAAATGAAAATAGAAATAAAAAAATTATCATTAACAAACAAATTACTTTTCTCCAATAATTAGTCATTTTTATCCCTCTTTTAAATAATATATTTAGCTCGTTGCAAAATACTACAACTAGCATAAATACTACATTTAAATCTATTGAAATGGATGGTTTTCCCCCATTTTTGGGTATATATATAATAAGAAATTGTTAATAACTCAAAGAAAGGAGAAAACCATGCCAGTTCAAGCTAAACAATTAAACTTTTGTGATATTTCTTCTGATTTTAATGATTTTTTTTATCAAAACCAGAGTGATTTGCTTTCTTTATTTGATCAATTTATTGATATTTCTAAATATATTCCTTTTTCTTTTTATCAAAAGTATTATTCTAATAAAGGTACTAATAGAGATTTTTCTCTTGAGTCTATGCTTTTAGCTTTTGTTTTTAAAAATATTTTATCTATCCCTACTATTGACCTTTTAATTTCTTTTTTACATATTTCTTCTGAGATGCGTAGCTTTTGTGGTTTCCTTAGAATTCCTCATAAGTCACAGTTCTCTAGGTTTAAATCTACTTTCTCTGATGAGTTAAGAGAAATGTTTCATTGCCTTGTTGATGTCACTGATGAATTAGCTAAAGATGTTAGCCCTTTTCTTTCTTCTATTTTAATTACTGATACTACTGGCTTTGAACCTTATGTGACTGAAAATAATCCTAAGTTTTATCAGTCTCAGCTACGTAAAGCGAAAGCTTATGATAAATCTATTAATAAAGGTAATCCTAATTCTAATTTTGATATCGAAAAATATGCTCAAAGTCTAATGCCTAAATCGGCATCTTCTAATAAAGACGCTAAGTTTTGTTACCTTAATGGTCATTTTGGTTATTATCAAAAAGCTGTTATTTCTACTAATGGTTTTGGCCTTATTAGAGATGTTAATTTTTATGACTCTGATAATAGTTTGTCTTTTGACCTTACTCCACAAGGGATTAAGGATTTATATGATGCTAAATCTCTAATTCCTTCTCTTGAAACTTTTTTTAGTATTCATCCTAATTTTAATTATAAATACTTTATTGGAGATTCTGGTTTTGATGCTGATGATAATTATGCTTATCTACATTCTAAAAATATTATGCCTATTATCAACATTAATCCTAGAAATTCTCTTATTTTACCTCAACCTGGTTTTAATGAACTTGGTGTTCCTCTTTGCCCTATAAACCCTTCTTTACCTATGGTCTACGACGGTATTACTAGAGAAAAAGGTCGTGCTGATAGAATTAAGTATATCTGCCCTAAGGTAAAGAAAACCATTGTAAATGGTAAAACTACCTATATTCTTAATTGTGATAATCCCTGCACCAAGTCAAAATGTGGGCGGATTAAACAACTTACTATCCATCATAGTTACAGATTTAATGCTTCTTTTCCTCGCGATAGCTTGAAATGGAATTTACTTTTCAAGCGAAGGACCATTATTGAAAGGTCGATATCACAAATTAAAAATTTTATGCAGTTAAAAGTTACAAAAGTTCGTAATACAGTTTCCTTGAAATCTGATATTTTATTGGCTTGTATATCTCAATTAATTGCTTTCATACTTCTGTTTAAAACTCAAGAAAATCACGATAATCCTCTAGCAATAAAAACATTAATAGCATAATTTGAACATAATTGAATATTGATAAAAATTAAAGATTTAATTAACCTTCGGTTTCTTATGCTCTTTTTTTGTGGATTACTTTATGCTATCGCATCTTTTATCCTGTTTTTCTGTGGATAAGTTCATTTTTTTATTCTGCAACTACCTATTTTAATTATGTCAATAATATCACATATTGTATAATGTTAAAATGCAAAATTTAAATAAAAATATCTTTTTTTAATATCTCATGTAATCATATTTTTATAAAATGAGTATTTATTAAATTCCTTCGAATTTATTCTTCTTACATCAATATATCAATTAAGTCAATATAAAAAAGAGCCCATATCTCGATAGGCTCTTAACAAATTAGGGTATCCTTTTTTATTTATAAATCCATCCTAATTCCATTATTTTTAAGCCAGTCTTTTCTATCCTCATAATCTGGTATTATTGATGATACTAAATTCCAAAACTCCTTTGAATGATTTTTATGAACCATATGACACATTTCATGGACTACTATATAATCAAGCACATTAGATGGTGCCATAACACATCTCCAGTTAAATAATAATTCATTTCTTGAGGTACAACTTGCCCACCTTTTTTGTTGCTCTTTTACTTTTATATTCAAAGGTATTTCTTTAAAATAAGATTGATAATATTTTACTTTTTCCTTTATTTTTTCTAATGTCTTTTTTCTATACCAATTCTCCATTGCTTTTTTTAATATATTTTCTTCTCTTGTATTGGAGGTAATATAAAATTTCCCTTGATACAATTTAACTTCTGGCATTTTTACATTTATATTATCTATTATTTGAAGTGAGTAGTTTCGCCCTAAGTACATAAATGATTCTCCATTTACAAATTCTCTTTTAATTTTTCTATATTCTATATTTTTAAGTTCATATAATTTTTGTATTATCCAAGGACTTTTATTTTTTACTATTTTGATTACCATATCTTCTGAAGTATTAAGAGGAGCCACTACATTTACGATATCTGGTGGCTCTACACGTATTTCCATGGTTTTTCTTTTCCTATATTCTAAAGTAAATTCTATTTTTCTTGTCCCATAGTCAAACGACAATTTCATATTAATCATCCTTAATCTATTACCGCATAATGTTTTTTAGCGAGGCTTAAAAGTGGCTTTACTAACTTTTTTCTAATTTCTAATTTTATCTTTTTAAAGTATTTTGTTGTAAGCATTAGATATATAGCTCTCTCTATATCTGAAGTCTTTGCCTGATTTGTTGTCCAATCTATCATATAATTTTTCTTAACTATTTCACATACATCTTTAGCAATACTTTTTGATAATTCAATTATCTCATTTGAAATATAATCTTCTCCTTCTTCTTTCACTACAAAATCATTTTCACTGTTTTCATTAAGATGCTTTTTAACCATTTCAAAAAAAGCATATTCTTCCTTTGTTAGACCTAATGCTTCTGCTTCCTTTACTTCACCCTTATTAATATCATTTTCAATAAATTGCTTTAACTTTTTCTTTCTTTCTATCCAGTTATTTTTTGTTTCATCAAGTATCTTTTGAAGTTTTTCAAGTAGAGATGTATAATAAACTGGATTATCGTCCATTTTAATGTGTATTACATGCTTTATTGCATGCTCCATGCTTGATGCTACTGCTTCATCAGAATTTAACTTATTTATTTTATTATTAAAATCTGGGTCAAATAGTGTAATAGGTTCTATCCACTGCTCTACACCTTTAGATTTTAAATGTTCTGATATAATTTTTCTAACTTTTCCCCCACAACCTGCAATATCCAGCTTGTTCTGCGGTTCAAATCTAGCCTTTGCTGCTGCTCTTATATATGTTAGCCATTTTAAATCATTTATAATACTTGTTGAAACCCGCAAAGGTAATAATTGCTCCATTGTGCTTGCAAATCTTTTATATGCTAGTTCAAATTCAGCCCTTTTATCTTCAGGTTCAATTTTTCTAATCAAACTATCTAAATCTTCTTTATCCACGCCTTTAAACATATTCATAACTGCTTCTCTGTAGGAAAGCAGCTGATTATATACTGCGTCTAGAGATTCCATTGGCTGCCCTAGTTCTTCCTTATCGAATATTGCTAATGCTTCTTCTAAGTGATTAGATATTCCATAGTAATCTATTACATAACCACATTTTTTACCGTCTCCATATGTTCTATTTACCCTTGCAATTGCTTGAAGTAGATTGTGTTCTTTCAGTGGTCTATCAAGATACATTACTTGTTCTATAGGTGCATCAAAACCTGTTAATAACATATCTTTTACTATAAGAAAACAAAGTTTATCTTTTTCTATTGGCTGTAAAAACCTTTTTATTATTTTATCCTGTTCTGATTTTGTAGTATGATGCTTTTTTAAATATGGTTCATCATTAGGGCTGCCCGAAAAGATAATCTTTACTTCTAATTTTTCCCCCATGATTTCTTCCATATATTTAGTCAATGCATTATAGTATTTTACACATGCATCCCTTGATATACATACTACTTGTGCTTTAAAACCATTAGGATAAATTTGTTCTTTATAATGAGTAAGAATGTCCTTTGCTATATCATCTATCCTTTCATCAGCTTCCACTATTGCTCTTTTATTAGCATATTTTTGTTTTATCGCTTCCTTTTCTTCTTCACTTTTATCTTCAAATTCTACATCGAATAATTCTTCTAATGTATCTGCTTTAATTTGAAGTTCTGGTTTTCTACCTTCATATATAATCTTAACAGTTGCACCATCTTCTACTGCTTGTTTTATACTATATTTATCTATATATTTTCCAAAAGTTCTAACTGTAGATTTATCCTTTTTATCAATAGGCGTTCCTGTAAAACCTATAAAAGCAGCATTAGGAAGAGCATTCCTCATATTCTTAGCCATTCCTTTATATTGACTTCTATGCGCTTCATCAGCAAGGACAATGACATTTGATTTTGTAGTTAAAACTGGAAAGTCTTTTTCAAAATATAAAGCCTTTTTTTGTTTTGTATCTTTTAATACTTCTTTGTCTCTCTTTTCCCCTTGAAATTTATGGATAGTAGTCATTATTATTTGTGGCTGTGCAAGAGTTAGCAGCTCTTTCAATGAAGCCACACTGTCTGCTCTTATAGGTGTTGTAATACTGGACAGCGTTCTTACAAATGTATTGTAAATCTGTTTATCCAAATCTATTCTATCGGTTACTACTACAATAGTAGCATCATAAAGCTCTTTAATCCTCCTTATTTTTCTTGCTAAAAATACCATAGTTAAGGATTTTCCTGAACCTTGGGTGTGCCATATAACTCCTCCACGGCTTATTGAATCTTTACCTTTTATGAGTTTTTTTAAAGCTTTGTTTACCGCTCTAAACTGCTGATATCTGCAAACCTTTTTTATCCCACCGTCATAAATTATAAAATTTCTCATTATATCTAAAAGGTTATTTTTCTCTAGCACGCCATGTAATAATATATTTTGACCATTGTCCTCTACCCCACCTATATCCTTAATTTTAAATGGATAAGGGTCTTTCCATTCTTGATAAAATTGATATGTGGAACTTATAGTCCCTATATAGCCATGATACTTATTTAAAATACCTGTAATAAAGTTTGTATAAAAGAGCCTTTCTGCCCCTTCTACTATATCTCCTCCCCTTAAATTCATGTATCTCTGAAGTTGATTAAAGGCTTCATACTTGCCCATATTTTCATTTTTACTTTTTTCAAGAAATGGAGATTTACACTCTAAAACTACTACAGGTATACCATTTATAAATATAACTATATCAGGTATTATATTTTCATTTGGTCCGTGTACTTTGAATTGTCTGGTAACTAGGAACTCATTATTATCAATATTATCCCAATCTATAAATCTTACTGTATGGTATTTTTTCTGTCCACTTCCATCTAAATCTTGGTCAAGTGAATAAGATAAATCTACTATTGCATTATAAATTTTTTCATTTATTTCATAAAGGTTTATCCCTAAATTTTCAGGTCTAGCAAGGTATCTTATTGCCTTATTTATATTGGTATTATTCATCCACGGATTTAATCTTTTAAGTGATTTTTCTAATCTTTTTTTTAAAATAACCTCTGTCATAGAATCCCTTTCATCATATTCCGGGGTCAAAAACTGTCCATGGACAAATTCATAGCCTAATTTTTCCCGTAGATATTCAATTGCTGGTAATTCAACTAAGGTTTCTTCATTTCCTAGATAAGACATGTTATCACCTTCTTTTGATATCTCTAGTTATACACTTTCACCCTTATTTTCCCAGTCAACAATTTTTGCATAAGTCCCTTTTTAAGAATTTGGAGTTTTTCTTTCTTTAGTTCGTACTGTTCTATTTTGTTGTCTACTTCAGAGAGAATAGAGGCTATTTTTTGTTGTTCGCTGAGGGGTGGAAGTGGGATTTTTAAAGGATTGACATGTTTATTATTAATTTGTGGTATAGCAGTGGTGTCAGCAAACTTTTTTAGTTCTAAGAAACTGATTTGATAAAATAAATACTCATTATTTAAACCTTTTTTACAAATTAGTCCCATAATATTAGTATCAAAATATCCTTCTTTTTCTAAAATTGCAACTTTATTAGTAAATATTGCAGCCCCTCTTTTAGGGAAAACAACCATTCCCTTTGGCATTAATGGATAAGAACATTTATTAAAATAAAACTTAGATTTATTTAGATATTTAGGTGTATAATTTAGGTCATCAACTTTATAAAATGGATATTTTCCTGTCACGTTTAACTCAAAATTTTTAGGTGAATACCCGCTCCTAATTTTTATATATTTTTCTAATCTTTTTACCTCCCACTCCTTTGGTATCTCTCCTATTTCTGTTTTTTTAAATTCTGTATGTCCAATACCTTTGGTTAGGAGTTTTTGCATAAGTCCTTTTTTAAGTTCTTTAGTTTTTTCTATTAATTTATCTATTTGTTCAATAAATTCATCTACTGTTGAAAGAATGGATGCTATTTTTTGCTGTTCGCTGAGGGGTGGGATAGGTATGTTTATTTTTAACAACTGAGATTTTGACAAATTAAATCTTGTAGAACCTTGTGCTAATTTTGAAATTATTTTTCTTATTTTACTTCCTCTAAATAAAAATCTTGCAAATTCAGGCAATAATGTACTAAAATCATTTAATCTAAATCCAAAACAAAAGCTATTTAAGTATAATTCATCCACTTCATCTAAAATAACAGAACTCATACCTACTTCCTCAGGTGTTTCAGATGATGTTGTAAAAAATATATCACCATATTTAACTTTATTCTGATTTTCATTTTCTTTAATAACAACATTTTCTAAATAATTAATATCTATTTTTGAATTATTAAATATATTTTTATATGGTATAAATAACTTTCCTCTACCAAAATCGTCTTTGTTTTTACCAGACAATCCATTATATGCTAACCCTAATTCTCCTAACCTCTTTACTTCCCAATCTTCTGGTATTACTCCTATTTCTGTCTTTTTATATCCTTCCTTTATTTCTTCTTTCATCTATTTCACCTCTCTTTATCCAACATCTATATTAAATTTCCTCAAACCCTAATTCCTTCAAGTATTCATTTAATTTCATTTCTGTTTCTTTAGATTTTTCTTTTAGTTCCTTTATTTCATTAATAACATTTGGTATATCCACTTCAGGTTCTGGTTCTGTTGTATCTACATACCTACTTATGTTTAAGTTATAATCATTTTCTTCTATTTCATCCAAACTAACAACTCTGGCATATTTATCTACATCTTTGAATTCATCAAAGGTCTTTGTTATTTTTTCTATGTCTTCTTTCCTGAGTCTATTTTTATTTCCATCCTTAATAAACCCTTTACTTGCATCTATAAACAATACTTTTTTCTTTCTCTCTGCTGGCTTACTTTTATTTATTATTAACAAAGCTGCAGGTATTCCTGTTCCATAAAATATATTTGCAGGAAGTCCTATTACTGCCTCGACTAAATCATCCTTTAATATTCCTTTCCTTATCTTCCCTTCTGCTCCACCTCTAAACAATACTCCGTGGGGTACTACTGTTCCCATTTTTCCTTTGTTATTTAAACTTGCTATCATATGGCAAACAAAGGCCAAATCTCCATAGCTTTTTGGTGGTATTCCATAAGGAAATCTATTATATGAGTCTGCTTGTGCTTCTTCATATCCCCAATTTTTTAACGAAAATGGAGGATTGGCAAGAACTATATCAAAAGTTTTTAACACTCCTCCTTCAACATGCATAGGATTTCTTATTGTATCACCTTTTTTAATATCTGCTCCCTTTGCTTCGTGGAAAAGCATATTCATTTTGCAAATTGCCCATGTAGAAAGGTTTATTTCTTGACCAAACAATGAGACATTTTTAGGGTTGCCACCATGTTTTTCTATGTAGTAAGTTGAATGTATAAGCATACCCCCACTTCCTACCGTTGGGTCGTATATTCTATCTCCTTCTTTAGGCTTTAGTATATTTACAAGAACTTTAACAACTTCTTCTGGAGTATAAAACTCTCCTCCCTTTTTACCGCCTTCATCTGCAAATTTCTTTATTAAATATTCGTAGGCATTACCAAGTACATCTTTATTTTCTAAGTTATCGTTTGAAAGATTTATACTATCAAATAATAATAATAGTTGGGATAATTTTTTATCTGGTACTCTTTCTTTATCGTTGTAGTTTGCTGTTGTAAGTACTCCTATAAGTTCAGAGTTTCTAGGTTCATCTTCTATGGCTTTAAATGCCTTATCCAGTTCTGGACCTATGTTAAAATTTAAATTTTTTAATTTATCCCATCTTGCCCGTTCAGGTACAAAGAAATTTTCATATATTGAAGGTTCTTCAAGTATCATATTTACTTCTTCTTCATCCATGCCTTGAGACAAAAATTCTTCCTTTTTACTTTGTCTTTCAACTTTAAATTGGTCATTCATCCTTTTTAAAAATAAAAGTCCAAATATGTAATCTTTATATTCCGCTGCACTTAATTCCCCTCTTAAGATATCAGCTGCAGACCATAAAGTCGATTCTAATTTTTGTACAGTCAATTTTTCCATATCATTTACCTCCTGGTATAGTACAAATACTTAAATATAATAAGTTTTTCTCAAATATAGTATAAATAATAAAATTTTAACATTATATAAATTATATCAGAAAACACTAATATATAAAAGTTTATGTGTTTTCTACTTGCTATAATTTCAAAATAATTAAAGAGAGAAAATAAGGAAATTCATCCAATTTTCTCCCTTTGCCTATACATTTATTAAAAAATACACTATATTAATCCTTAACTGCTATTAATATATTAGCACCATCTTTAAATCCACACTCATAACAATATTTTGCTTCAACTGATATCTTAGCACTAACGGCTTCGTCTAATTTAAACAATATTTCTTTCATATTTATTGGAATATATTTTTCAAGCTCCTTTAAAACCTTTTGAAATTCCTTATCTGCTTCTACATATTCTGGGTCATTGAAAAGTTCGCCATTACCATTATCAGTAGATCTATAGTAAAGTTCTCTAATAAGTGGGTTATTTAGCATAACTCTCCCTCCTTGAACTTTAGATTAGGAGTTGTTATAATGAACATGAGGATTGTTCATTACAATTCTCCTTGAATTAGGGAATTCGCAAACTTTGGTCGGGGAGCGAGTTCCCTTTATTTTTGCTTATTTCGTTGCATATCTAACCATCTGTTTACTTCTGACTTTTTGTAACGTAAACTTCTATCCTTGCCGTAGTATGGCATCCCTTGTTTACGCCAATTACTAGCTGTTGATTTACTGATTTTTAGCCACTCACAAAGCTCTTTAGTAGTAATAAATTCTTCTTCCATAACTCACCTCCTATGTTTATTATGTTCAATATGTGTAATTAGTACACTTTTATTATATGTTCAATAAGTTCATTTTGTCAAGCAGATATTTAAAATCTAAGCTTATTAGCTTTATTTTTAGCATAATAACTTTAAAATCGCCAAGTGTTTTATCATGTTTATTAATTATGCTCTCTAGTTAATCTCTTTTTTCTTTACCAATTAAACATAACATCTTCATCTATAACCTCACTTAATAAAATAGAAATATTCAATTTTAATTTTGATAACAAAAATGCTACCATATACCATGGAATAAATAAGGGCCAAGGACGGAGTACAAACATGAGAATAAAACTAAAAAACCTATCAAAAAAATTTGATGAAGTTGAAGCAGTTAAAAATCTCAATATAACTATTGAAGATAGAGAATTAGTTTGTATACTAGGTCCTAGTGGATGTGGAAAAAGCACCACTTTGTTTTTAATCGCAGGTCTCCTTAAACCATCTTCTGGAGATATTTATTTTGATGATAAAAGAGTTAATGAAATAGAGGCAGAAAATAGAGAAATAGGAATGGTATTTCAAAACTATGCTTTATATCCCCATATGACAGTTTTAAAAAATATTATGTTTCCATTAAAAATGAAAAAAATCCCCAAGAAAGAGGCAAAAAAGCAAGCTGAAGAAATTGCAAGTTTAATGCATATAGATAGCTTAATAGATCGCAAACCATCTCAGCTATCAGGAGGACAACAGCAAAGAGTGGCTATTGCAAGAGCATTAGTTAAAAAACCAAAAATACTGCTATTAGATGAGCCTTTATCAAATCTAGATGCAAGGTTGAGGATAGAGCTTAGAGATGAAATAAAACGTATACAAAAACAAGTAGGAATCACTACTATATTTGTAACTCACGATCAAGAAGAAGCTATGAGTATATCAGACAAAATCCTTTTAATGAAAGATGGAGAATGTCAGCAATTTGCTGCACCTAAAGAAATGTATATGAACCCTGCAAACGTATTTGTCGCTAGGTTTTTAGGAAATCCACCTATTAATTTATTTAAAGGAAAATATTTTCAAGACACTAACTCTATTAAAATAGATGATACCAATATAAAACTTAATTTAGATAAATACATAACTAAAATAAATAATAAGAATAAACAAGTAACAGTAGGAATTAGACCAGAAGACATTTTTATAACAGACAATGACTATTCTTTTGTAGGTAATATAGTAAGTTTACAGACTTTAGGAAAAGAAATATATGTAAAAGTAAAAGTAGGAAATTTAAATATTACGATGGTTACTCCTTGGGATTTTGATCTAAAAATCGGAGACAATATTGGTTTAGGTATTAAGAAGCTTCATATTTTCTAGTCATAGCAAAAGAGGTGGTATATGTTGAAAAAAGCAGCAGTAATAAAAAAGATAATTAAAAATAATGAGTTCAAAGCTTTTTTATATCTGCTCCCTGCTTTGCTAATCATAGCAGTGTTCCAAATATACCCTATTATAAAATCTCTTGCTATGAGTTTTTATACTGACTTTGACTATCTATCAGGAGAAGTTTATAAAAGAGGCTTAGACAACTTTCAATATGTACTAACAGATCCAGATTTTTATCTGGCTCTTAAAAATACATTTTTATTTGTGTTAGGAGCAGTTCCATTATCAATAATTGTATCATTAGGATTTGCACTGCTTCTTAATTCTAATATAAAGCTAAAAAAATTTTTTAGAAGTGTATACTTTATACCTTTTATTACATCTACTGTTGCTGTTTCAATAGTATGGCGATGGATGTTTAATAAAGAGTTTGGTTTGATAAACTCAATACTTATGGCATTAGGTATAAATAAAATAAATTGGTTAACTAACCCTAAGATGACTATACCAATGTTAATTTTACTAAGTGTATGGAAGGGAATGGGATATAAAATAATAATATTTCTAGCAGGGCTTCAAAATATAGATGAAAAATATTACTTAGCCGCTAAAATCGATGGAGCACCTGCATGGAAAAGATTTTTCTCTATAACTATACCACTTCTATCACCAACATTATTTTTTGTATCAATAACATCAGTAATAGGCTGCTTTAAATTGTTTGATGAGGTATTTATCCTATATAATAAGCAAACAGGCCCTTTAAAAAGTGGACTAACTATTGTTTACTATATATACAATAAATTTAATAGATATTGGCAATTTTCAATAGCATCAGCTGCAGCTTTTATATTATTTGTTATTATTTTAATATTTACTTTAATCCAACTTAAACTAGGTCAAAAAAAGACTAACTACCAATAGTTTAAAGGAAGTAGAAATCAATGAAAAAAAGATTATTATCTAAAATAATAATATACATAATTTTAATAATAGGTGCATTATTTATTCTTTTACCATTTGCATGGATGATCTCTACGTCTCTTAAACCTTCTAAAGAAGTGCTAATAATGCCTCCAAAATGGATACCTTCAAAGGTAGTTTGGGAAAATTATAAGATTGCTTTTGAAGCTGCTCCATTTAAAAGATATTTTCTAAATAGTATTTTTGTAGCTACTATGGTTACAATTGGGGAATTAATTACGACTATACTAGCAGCATTTGCATTTTCAAGGGTTAAGTTTCGAGGTAGAGAAATACTGTTTTCTATTTTAATAGCAACTATGATGGTGCCAAGTGAAGTTTTAATCATTCCGAATTTCGTTACATTAAGTAAATTGGGATGGATTGATTCATATAAAGCTTTAATTATTCCTTGGTGTGCAAGTATATATTCAATATTTTTACTGAGGCAATACTTTCTTGGAATACCTGAACAACTATATTATTCAGCAAAGATTGATGGTTGCTCTGATATGAAATTTTTATGGCTAATAATGGTTCCACTATCAAAGCCAGCTTTAATAACATTAGCTATACTCAAAATCATTAATAGCTGGAACTCATTTTTCTGGCCTTTAATAGTTACAAATTCAGATACCATGAGAACGCTGCCTGTTGCATTGTCTGCATTTTCTTCTGAAGCTGGAATAGACTACAATATTTTGATGGCAGCTGCTACAATGATCATAATTCCTGTATTTATAATTTATTTAATCCTTCAAAAATACATAGTTGCAGGAGTATCACGTGCAGGAATAAAAGGATAGTGGTCAAATGGGTTATATAAAATATATTTAAATGCATAAAAATATGGAGGGATAATTGATGAAAAAAATTTTAGTATTAGTATTATCTTTAGTACTTGTATTTGGACTTGTAGCATGTAATAGTTCAAACAACACAACAGGTAATGAAACAGACAATGAAGTTAACGAAAGTGAAAACCCAGAGGTAAATGAAGAAGAATCAACAATTGCTACCGAAATCACTAGCCCAGTAGAAATTGAATTTTGGCATGCAATGAGTGGAGCAAATGGAGAAGCTTTGCAAAAATTAACTGATGATTTTAACGCTGCTAATGAAAATATAACCGTAAAACTAGTAAACCAAGGTGGATACAGAGATTTGTTTGATAAATTAATGGGAGCAGCAAAAGCTAATCAGCTTCCTACAATAGCTCAAGTATATTCAAATAGATTGTCTTGGTACATCTCTAAAAACTTAGTGGAAGATTTAAAACCATATATGGAAAATGAAACTGTAGGATTGACAAAAGAAGAAATTGAAGATTTTCCACAATTATTTTTAGATGATGGAATATGGGATGGTAAACAATATGCTATGCCATTTAATAAAAGCCAAATGGTTCTTTATTATAATGTAGACATGTTTGAGGATGCAGGATTAGAAGTTCCTAAGACATGGGATGAATGGAAAGAAGCTGCTAAAAAGCTAACTGTTGATAAAGATAAAGATGGAGAACCAGAAATTTACGGATTAGTTTTAGCAAATAATCTTTCAACTGATATAGCTCCTTGGGTTAAACAAGCAGGCGGAGTAATAATCAGCGAAGAAGAAGATAAAATAAATTTTGATACTCCAGAAACAAAAGAAGCAGTAGAATTCTTAAATAGTATGATACAAGAAAAAATAGCTAGATTAGCTGGAGAAGATGGAAGTGCTAATATTCCATTCCAACAAGGAAGAGCAGCTATGTGTGTAGCTTCTACATCAGCTATTCCTTATATAGAAAAAGGTGCAATTGATGGCTTAAACTGGTTTGCAGCACCACTTCCAGGATATAAAACAAATGACCAATTATTCTATGGTACAAATGTTGCTGTATTTAATACTAATTCACCTGAAGAAAAACTAGCTGCATGGGAATATATAAAACATCTTACAATCCCTGAAAGTACTGCATATTTCTCACAAAACACAGGATATTTACCTGTTAGAAAATCTGTACGTGAATTAGATAGTTACAAAAAATACTTAGAAAAAAATCCAATTAAATCTATGTCCTTAGATTGTATGGAAATTGGCTTCCAAGGTGCGAGAAATATTGGTGAAATAAATGCTCTTGACGTATTAGGAGAAGAATTAGACTTGGTATTTAATAATAAAAAATCTATTGAAGACGCTCTAAAAGATGCTCAAGAAAGAGGAGAAAGAGCAATGCAAGAAGCTAGAAATAACTAATTTAAAACACGGCCGGCTAATCGGTCGTGTTTTTTGTCAGTTTTTATTATGCAATTTCCTTATTCGATAATTGTTTTAATTCTCTTCATAAAAACATCAATTTCATTTTTATTATAATCGATAAATGGAAAAGAAATATTGTTTTCACTAAGAATATTTTTTATCTCTTCTATGAAGACTCCACTTTCATCTGCTAGTGTTATAGTATTTATAGTATCTTGAAGATAAGGGTTACCCCCTAACTCTCCTCCCCATTTACCAGAACATGTCTTATATATTCCACAAGAAGGGCTACCTTCTATACCTATTAACCCAATTATTTCGTAACCATTTGCAATATATTCTTTAATTTGTTCTAGATATGGTTGAAATAGTTCTCTACATATTTCCCTATAATGAGGTGTATCAAATTGCTCTTTTACATGTCCCCAGCGTTTTAACCCGTAGCAAAACATCTCAGGACAAGGAAGCTGTATTATACCTATTTCATTATCTATGAGTAAATTAATAAATTCTTTAATATCTCCTGGCGGATTAATCTCAAATTTTTTTACTTTTGATTTTTCATTTATTACACAGTGGGATAATAAAATAACTTTTTTCACTTTATCCAATTTGCTCACTCCTTTTCCGAAATCAAACTACACTCACATACTTATTAAACTCTATTACTCATCATGAAGCAAGTCAAATTGCATTTTTAAATAAGGTAGTTGTAATTTATCAGTTTTTTTAATAGAACAAATTGCACAATTACTACAAGTTTAATTTTCTTTAAATATTTTACTATTTAATTTTATCAATAGAAGAAACATAAATAAAAAATTAATATGGTATAATGTGAAGTAAAGGAGGGATTTTATGGTTACTGTAACAGGTAAACAAATGAAATCAATAGATAACTTCTGTATAGAAAAACTCGGTATCCCTGGTATTGTTCTCATGGAAAATGCTGCATTAAAGGTAGTAAAAAACATTGATATAAGTAAATTTCATTCATTCACAATTGTATGTGGCTGTGGAAACAATGGAGGAGATGGGCTAGCAGTCGGCAGGCATCTAATTGTAGAAGGAAAAAAAGTAGATATATTCATAGTAGGAAACTTAAATAAAGGCAGCAGAGATTTTGATATAAACTACAATATTCTAAAAAATATGGGTGTAAATATGAATTTAATTGAAGCAGAAAAAGATTTAAATACTCTAGCAAAATCTCTTAATACATCAGATATGACTATAGACTCTTTGTTTGGGACAGGGCTTACTAGAGAAGTAAAAGGCTTATACAAAGATGTTATTTCATGTATAAATAATCACAGTAAATACATATTGTCAGTAGATATACCTTCTGGAGTAGATTGTGATACTGGCGCAGTCCTTGGCTGTTCAGTAAAAGCAAATAAAACCGTAACTTTTCAGCTTATGAAAAAAGGTCTTATTAATTATGAAAATGTAATTGTGGAATCTATAGGGATGCCTAAAGAAGCTATAGAAAGTGTGTTAAATAAAAAATTTTAGGGTTTTTATAATATCTAATATTTTTTAATTTATAAAATTTAATAGCGAAAATAAGGTTTTCTACCCTATTTTCGCTATAATTTTTAACACAATTTTTTATTTTTCCTTAATCAAATTATCTAACGATAGCTTTAAATATCTATTGTGTTGTTCATTTAAAAACAAATTTTCCTTTTTCTAAAAATAGTTTGCCTGTAAAACCACTTAAGCCATTTAATACTTTACTACCGGGGTAAATACAAAATGAAGCCTTTTTATCTTCATCATAGACTGAATATTCATATATAAGACCATATTCTCCCTTTATTCTAATATCAATTTCTGGTTTGAGTTGTAAATAATTCTTCAATCTAATGCTTTCATCTCCACTATTTATTTCAATAGTACCATCACTATTAACCCCCCAGTTACTTAACTCGCTTTTAACTTCTTCTCCATTTAAAGTTCCTATTAATTGCATATAGCCTAATCCATAGCGAGTATCTCCACCAACAAATATTTCTGAAAATATATCATTAACTTCAATATTATCTTCGTTGTTATCTTCGCTACCTTCTACCCCCAATAACCCTATCCAGTAAAGCTGTTTTCCCGTGAGCTTATCTCTTTGACAAATTAATTCTGTCATATGTAGACCTTCATTTTTAGCTGACCTTATAGTAGATTCTATTGATGTTGAAACAAAACTGTCAACAAATCTAAATCTAAATTCATCTTCTGAATATTTTATTTTTTCATCTTGGCTTTTGAAATAAAATATTCCATTCTCGTATTGGGGATATAAAACTATATAGCTACTATCTTCTTTAAATGCTGGGAAAAAACAAGTTATAGTTTTTAATCTATCTCCAATCTTTTTTATATCTTGTACATTATTAACTTCTTGTTTTGTAATATAGGTATTAGTTAATGCACCCCACATAGTATGTCCATTGATAAACAGGCTTGTTTGACTTAATACACCGTATTTGCTTTTTCCTAAATAAATTGGTTGTTTCTGTTTAAATATGAGCTTGTACCATTTCATGCACTTTTGCCCCCATTGTCTTCCATTCCCTTAAGATGGTATCTAGCATAAGTTAATATCCTTTCTAAAACACTTCTGAAAAAAAGAAGTTCATCTAAGTTTTGCGGGAGTTTTTCAAAAAATTTTTCACTATTTTCTTTTATTTCTAATCCCATTGCATTTATTAAATTTTTACCATCTTTAGATTTTATAATTTTTTCAACAAATACCTTTTCAACATCATTTGTTTTATTTTTTTTAGACCTACAATAAACAAAATATGCATAAACTCCGTCATTGATTAAAATACCCAATAATTTTTCTAATTCATTCTGCACTCCTTTAGTGTTTGCTTCTTTAGCTATATCATAGGAAATTTTATTTATTAGCACATCAAGGTTATTTCCTGTCATTATTTTGTGCCCCCTCTTTGCCATTGCTTTCTTCGTTGTTTAAAACAACCTTCATCCTGCCAAATCCTCTCGTTGTAAGTCCTCCTATTCCTAATGTTTCAAAATAGCATTTACTATTTAAAAGCATATTTTTTATGTCTCCAATAGTAGGTAATATACCTTTGTCAAAAATACTCTTATCAAAAATTCTTATATTTCCATAGAAAATTGTTCCTCTTGGGATTGCTTCTGAAGTAAATAACCCTCCATCCTTTGCTGTACCTGTTATTGGGTCAATTGATACAGATGTTCTTACCTCTAAATTAGCATTTACAACTTGATTGAATATTTTATCTGGAACTATAACTATATCTTCAGCTCTAATAGTTAATTTGAATTCACAATCCTCTATTTTATAAACTTCTTTTACATCTTCTGATTTTTTAACTTTTATATTTAGCCACCCAAGATTGATACAATAATCTCCTGATTCATCATACTCATATGCATATTCTATTTTATCATCTGTATTATTTTTTTCTGCATTATCCGTTAGATATTTTAATTTTTCTTTTGTAGTAATAAATTTTGTACCATCTCGTGTATAAACAGGAAATAAAATAATCTCTAAATCAGAAAAGAATAGTGTTCCCTGCCATGAATTGTTGTTTTTAGAATAACCAAAGGATTTACATACAATACATCTTCCACAATGTCCTTTTATAGTGTCTTCTTTTATTTCTTCTTCTTTTATTTCTTCCTGTGGTAATTCATCTTGTCCAGCACAATAAATTGTGGAATAAATGCTGTATTCTATTATTTCTTTATTTTCATATATTTTATCTAAAATACTTTCTATTTCACTATCTTGTTCTTTTTGTTGTTCTTTATATTTTTCAAAATAATTCCAAAAATCTTCCCAAAAAACATACCAATCTTTTTGACCATTATTCCAAAATATATGTCTAAGTTTTAAAATAAGTTTCCTGAAGTCAACATTTTTGAGGTTCTTTTTTAGATTTTCTTCATTTTCATCAATATGATAGCCTTTACCTTTCAAATAATCTATATATGATCCTATATATGATGTTATAAGATGTTCTTTTTCTTTAAACTTTGACCACATATGTTTTAAATCTTTCCATTTACCTTGAAAATAAAGAGCACTATAAAATCTCCAAGTACCTGCAATAGATGACCCAGGAATTTTAGGCACCCTGTTTAGCGGGTCCCTCACTATAGTATTATCTACCCGTCCAATAGTATATCCTCCTGTACCTATATATATAGGGTCTGTAGCTTTACTAAATATTTTAATTTCTTCAATCATTTTAGACATATTTTAAACCTCCTTCAAAGCTTTATGCCAAAATTCATACATATCTAAAAACATCAATATACTTTTTATAAATTTTACATTTTCTAAATTTAAAATATTATCTATGAAATTTGCTTTTGTATTGTCATCTTGCTTAATACCAAAAATTTGATATAGTTTTAAAACAATATCCTCGTTATTTTTCAATTCAAGAGTATTGTAGAATAAAGCAGCACAGAATTTTTTAAAATCATCATAGTTTTTACCTTCTATTACCTGCCAATCATACAATTTTGAATATAAAAGGCTTATAAGATTATTTAGCTTTGTCTTTAAATTGTCATGAAAAATCTCTTTAAATATTTCAAACTTTTTCCATTCTTCCCAAGTATACGGTCTATTATTTTTTAATTTTAAATATCTTTGATATGTTTTTTTATTATAGTAAATATCATTTATTCTAGTATTGGTATCTAGGAATTCAAAATCTATAGTGTTTGGATAAATAGTGTATTGTACCTCTTTAGTAGTATTAGAATCTAATGGTATGGAAAATCTTGCTTCATTATTTAAGAAGAAAAATTCAAAACCTTCATCATTGGTTTTATAAAGAGAATAAAATTTATATATATAATCATTACTGTCTTTACCATAATCTTCAAATTTGCAAGGCAACTTTTTCATTTCATCTTCATCTAAAACCAAAGCTGTTTTTTCTATATCTTCTGGTTTTTCTAATTGTCTTTCCATTTTTCTTAAAGCTTTTATACCTATATATAGAGGCATTTTATAATCTTGAACAACAACACCTATATGTAAAGGCAGTTTTCCATATACCCATTTAAAGTGCTTCATATATATTTCCTGCACTTTTTTAATAAAATCCTGTACTTTATCAGCAGGAATTATGAGTTGGGTTGATATAGGACTAGGAGATGTTATGGCAAATGCAGGTTTATATCTACATATTTCAACTAAATTATCTGGTTTTAATGTAATCTTTTCCTTCTTATCATTCTTTTTCTTCTTATCATCAACTTTTTCTATTGTTATTGGTTTTAAAAGGTATTTCAATTCATCAACATCTAGGTTATTATTTATAATTTCTTTTGCACTATCATCTTTAAAGATAAATTTTTTAGCTTTTGAAAGAGAAGTTATAAGTAGAATATTCCCGCTTTTATAATAAAAATCTAATCCTTTATATTTATATAGTCCTTCTGGATAACTTTGGTCTACTCTAAAAATCAACCTGTAATTCCTATATTTTTCTTGGTCTAAATCTAAAATTTTATATGCACTTTGATTTACTTCTTCCATAAAGTTTTGAGTACTATCCCATATACGTTTAAGCCTTGCTGGTGAAGGAGATTTAGTGATAAGGAATTGATATAATAGCTTAGATAATATTTCTATATCCCTGTCATTTAAATTATCCCATTTTATTCTTCTTTCTTTTATATCAATCTTGCCATCAGATATTAAATAATTAATTTCTTTATTTTTAAGATGAATTATTCTTTCAAATATTATATTTTTAATTTGAAGTATTATAAATCCTATGCTAACTAGATCTCGTATATAATTAATAAGTTTTGTATTATCTTTAATGTGATTGTTCTCTAGGTCAATTACTTCTTTATCTTTATCAAGCTTAACAATATCTTCAATATTAATATTTCCATTTTGAGTTAATTGATTGTTTAAAATATTTTCAATATCTTTCTTAAAATAAGTACAATAATTCTGATTTCTCTCACAATATACTATTTTAATAGTTTTAAACAACAATTCCTTTTTTTCTCTTTTATATTTTTTTAAATTATTATAGGACTTACTTAAATATTCTTGATAGTTTTTAGTATTTGTTATATTTTCAAAAATGTCTTGTATGCCCTTTTTATCAAAATATTCAATAAATTTATGTATATTATTTTCTTTCTTTTCATTATCTTCACAAGATGTATAAAATGTATCTGGATTATTTATATATTGTTTTATATTTTTAATAATTTTATTAACAATGAATCTCTTATCCTTATTTTCTCCTTCTCTTACTAATAGTCCACTCATCATTTCCCCATTAAGCCATAGGTCCAAATCAAACTTAAGAATTATAAGGGCAATTTTACCATTTTCATCCTGCAATTCACCTGTCCATATGGTTTCTTTTTCTAAATTCTCAAACCAGTTTTTAACTCTTAACTGTCTTCTATTAAGGCAAATATCACATACATGGTAATCTCCATCAAAAGTTTCTGCAGTCCTTACACCACAAACTTGACATATATTATTACTAGCTTTTTTTATTTTAGGAAGGCTGTATATCTTTTTATTTAAAAAATTATCTCTTGCATTTTCAAGTAATTTTGAAAGATTTAGAAGACCTTTGCTTTTTTCTGTACATAAAATACAGGGAAATATTTCTGAATCACTTTCTTCTTTAAAAATTTCATATATTTCTTTTTCTAATAAAGATAAGTCATTATGTATATTATAAAAATTAAATGAACTATTGGTTTCTATTTTTTCTCCCTTAATATTTTCTGGGGCAAGAAAATAAATCCCTGTTTCATCTCTATATATCTCATTACTAAGGGCATATTTTATTTCTATTAAACTTTTAACTTTATTATCAATTTCTTTTATAATTTCTTTGTAACCTTGTATATAACTACATTTTAGTGCTTTCTCATAAAGGGATTTTTTATCATATTGAACTCCAAGTATACACCATTTTATATCCTGTGGATTTTTCTGATATTCTTCAAATTTTTCATCATCTAATATTATAGCTGCTAAAGCACTTTTAAACATAGTAGCAGTCATATATGCCTGATCCCAAAGACTGACATCATTTATAGGGTAACGACTATCACTTAAAAGATGGCTATACCACTTTTTTATATTCTCAAATATATATTTTCTTATTTCTCTCCAAGATGGATCTGTAAAATAATTATTTTCTTTTAAAAAGTAAAAAAGATTCTCAAAAAAATTTCTTCTTTTTTCATCTAAATACATGGAATTAACCTGCTCTTTATAGCTGCCAAAAGCATTAGATAGCCACAATATTTCAAGCTGCTGCTTATTTTCATCAGGATTTCCTTTGTCTATACCAGAATTTATATTTTCACAACCTCTAACAAAAACCTTTTTTACAAATTCTTCATTGCTCACATTGCCCTTCATTATTTCAATAAAATTAATTCTTTTATTTTTTATGTTAATATCTGCATTATTAATAAAATCAAGTAATATATTATTACTATTTTGAGATATTTTATTTATTTGCATATCAAGTTTATAATATCCTTTATTATAATACACATTATATTTACCAAATTTCTCATATCCAAATATATCTTTAAATTTAATTTCATTTATAATAGGTTGAACCTTATTCTTCCAAATTGATAAACCAAAATGGGTTTTTCCCAAATTAAATAAGAGGGCTGCAGTTTCAGCTTTTAAAATTTCTATGCTATTATTTTTTAACACATTTATTTTATTAGTCATTTCCTACCTCCCCTTTTTGCCTTATTTATTTAATTTCCCATCCTTCATATTCATTTAACTCATCTTGATTTCTTTTTATTATAGTTTTTTCTTTCATCTCAAACTGTCCCCAACCGTATTTTCTTTTTGCTCCAATTCCTTCTTCTTGAAGTTTTTCTAGACATTTTATTATAAAGTCTAAATCTTCTTCTGCCTCTTTTCTCATCTCTTCTTTATTTTTGCTAAATATAATATCAAAAGGTGTGTAAACTAATATAAGATTTGCATCTTCTCCTTTAGGTACTACTTCAAAATATATTGGTGCTTGTCCTACTCTTTTTTCTCTTGAATGTCTATTTATAACCTCTATGTTAATTTTGTTAAAATACATAGGATAAAAAGTAAGTCTGCCTTTTTGAATTTTAAATTCTTTTTTATCTTTCGAGTTTTGATATATCCAATCTATTATTTCATTTATAATATTTTCGTAACTATTTGAACTCAATATATTATCAACTGTTTTTTTAGCCACTTTTCCACCAAAATTAAGCAAAATAAAACTAATAAATTGAGTTGCTATTTTCTCCTTTATCTCATCAGCCAAATTATCAATTTTTTTCTCATTGAATAATTTTTTCAATAGCTCATTTAATGTTTTTATTTCATCATTCCCGCTACCAAATATTCTTAAATATTTTATTAATTCACTGATTAAATTATTTTTATCTTTATTAATTGATTCATATATTACTTCAGCTGCACATACTTCAAGTTTTCCTTTTATTCCACTACCTCTCGCCATAGGAGTTTTGGTAGCTTTATCTTTTAAAATAGGATTATCTATAAAATAATAATATTCTTCATCATCACGGGAAAAATAGGGCTGTTTAAGTATAATGTTTGTAAAAATTGCTAATGTATATGGTATAGAACGCTCAACAATGTTTCTTTTTAAATAATCTTTACTAAAAAATTTTTCATTATCCTTATTTTCCCAATCTACCTCGTAAAATGATTTTATATATTCCCTTAGTCTATCTGATAATTCTTTTCTCTTTCTTAATTCTAACGTTTCATCTTTCGTTATAAAAAGAAATTTAGATTTCCAATAACATTTTAATTTATATATTTCTTGTTCATTAATTTGATTTAGCTCTTGTTTCTTGCAATAATCAAAAAAGTCATCACAATAATCAAAAACATCTTCTTTACTTTCAAAATCATTTTTTGACGCTAAAAACTCATGTATATGATCACTCACTTTTGTTTCCACCACCTTTTAAATCATATAATCCATCAAGGAGTAAAAATCCTGTTTCAAAGTTACCACTATCATCTTTTTCTACATATGGCAATATTTTTGATCCTTGAATGTCTTCTTTTCCTGCTGCACCAAATACTTTATGCCTTAGATATTTTAATTCTTCTTTTCTTTGTTTTTCTTTATCTTTTTCTTTATCTTCTTCTTTTCTTTGTTTTTCTTCATCTGTTTTTTCTCTTATTATATCTCTATATTTTATTTTTTCTTTTAAGGCACCCGTTATATAAGTTTTATATGTATTTTCTTCATTTTTATTTTTATTTTTATTTTTATTTTCATTACTTTCATTATCTTCTTCAATAATAAATTTTACTACTTTCCCTTGATTGTCGTTTGTTCCTTGCTTTATATTTTTAAAATGAGTCTCAATATTATAATTTCTAGAACTTTCTATGGTAATACATTTAGCAAACTTACCATATTTTCTTAAATCTATTTCCTGTTTTATAGATTCATCTATAACTTTCACTACTTCTACTCTGCCAAAACCAAGATTCCATTTACCACCTAAATAACCTACTTCATTTATAAAATACAAAAGTGGATAGAAATAATCTTCTAAAAGTAATTCGTTTACTTTAAACCTTACAGAAAATTCTCCAATATAAATTTTATATTTAATCTTTTTTCCCTTTTTAAATTCAAAATATATAACTCCATTTGCAATACTACTTCTTTCATTATTCTTATTATCTTCGTTATCATTATTTTCTTTTTTGCTTTCATTAGATAAACCACTACCACCGCCATCTTCCTCATCCTGATTATTTTTGTTCTCATCTCCTACATTAATTTCTTCTATAGTTATATTCCCTTTAAAATCCTCACAACCAAACAAAAGGTCAGAGCATTTCTTTTTTTTAAAAGTGTCTTTATATTCTTCCAAAATCATATTGTCCCAAGAAATATCTTTAGTATTTTCAAATAATTTCTTTAATATAATTTCATTAATATTTGGTTTGGAGTCTTCTTTTTTATTAGTATTTTTTGTTAGTTCATCCATTTGATCCATCGTAATTTTTCCCTTACTTAGTCCTACATTTGCAACATCTAACCAAAAACGCATGCATCCTAGAATTGCTGATGGCCTTATATCTATAAAATATTGTTTTGCATCTCCAAAGTAAATAGGAGTTAAGGTATTAAATGTAACATTTATTGTTTTCATAGGCACCCCTTCAATTCTATTTTTGTAAGTTTTTCTCATACTAAATTCTCTCTATTTTCATTTTATAGACATATTTAAACAGTATTTTACATAACATACTTTACATATAATTATTATATTATACAAAAAATCATAATTATATAATTAATGGTGTTTATTTACTTTTATTATACTATATATGTCAAAAAAATCAATTTTTTATGTTTATTTATTATATTTTGATAAAATAAAAAGCAGGCATATGCCTGCTTTTTAGCTGTATTTATAAATATGGCAATAGGTGAATATTTAAACTTTAAGTTTGCTTTACAATTTCGTCCCAAGCAATAAATCCTACACTAGTTGCTGTCGACATATCAATGATACCATCTTCCTTAATCACCAATAATGGTTTAGAATTCATTGCTCTTTTAATATCATAATATTATCAAGTTTATTGATTTAATTTTGCTCTGCTTAATTATAATCTCATCTATTTATTCATCACTCCCAATTTATAGTTCCTTTTAATAGTATAAAACAATTATATTTTTTATTATAACATATGCTTTTAATAAATCATCACTATGTATTTTCAAAATAAACTCGTTTCGAAATTTCACTTCCCTATTCTCTTTTTCTGATTTTTTCTCTTTTTGTTCTGGTTCTATTTTAACATCTATAATAATTCATTAATAATCCTAAAATAAAAATCATAGCTCCAATAAGGTTCTCTACCCTATTTTCACTATGATTATTAGCACAAGTTTTATTTTTCTTTAATTAAATTACCTATTTATTTGTATACCATTTGAACTGATTTACTATAGAACCGTCTGCTTCTGTCTTGAGCAATTCTACATGTACGTTATAATTATTGCCTCCAAAATTTTCTTTAAACGTGATAAATTTGATGTTAGTGTCATCATGATATATATTATAATTTACATTTCCTATTTGAAGTTCGTCTAAAATATAATTATCTAATTGTGATATAAATTGTTGTGATGCGTCTTTATAACGAATCTTAATAACAATGGTTTTATTTCTTTATTTGTAATGTTATTTCTTTCTGCACTCATCCTAAAATTCTCACTGATTTTTATTATATAATTCATTTTTACACATTCCTTTTTTAATTTTTCATATTTTTTTAATCCTTTTCAATTTAATCCACTTTAGTAAAAATTTTTTTATTATTAATAGTTATATTCATATTTGCCTATACTTATTTTTTGAGTAAGTGCTTCATTCTCCAGCGGTTTTCTTATTTCTATGAGATTTAAAACATTATAACCCCTTTTCAATAAAAATGGTATTATTTTATCATTATTTGGATGAACCCAATTGTAAACTGTACTTCCTCCTAATTTCTTAGCTAACTTCTCTGCCTCCTCATATAATCTTGAAGCTATTCCTTTTCTTCTTGAACTATTGGAAACAAATAATGATTCTGCCCACACTACATCACCATCAACCCTGCAAACTAAATATCCTACCAACTCATTGTCACTATTTTCAGCAACAAATATAGGAAATTCTGCTTCCATGTATTCTCTAAATTCTTCCTTTGCTTGTTCTATGTTAACAGATGACTTAATTCCTTTAAGTTTTTTTAATTCTACTCTAAACTGTGCTATCAACTTAGATATTCTTTCTTCATCTTCAAATTGTGCTGTTCTTATAATCATAACTTAATCCTCCTCTCCAACAGTTTATTTATTGTTTCTTTTTTATCCCTGAACCAATTGCCAATCCTACACTCATACCAATGCACATACCAAACAACTTTATGTAATATCATTATACATTAAGATATACAAAACTTCACAAGTTATACGCAAAAGAAAATTCTGTATGTCTGCGTTAATGGTGTCAAATCTCAACAGGTTCTTCTGGTATGAAACCATTAGTTATTTTTAAAAGTTCTTCACCAAGATTATCTGCAAAAAATAAATCAGAAGAATTCATTATCTCTTCAACTGACCACCATTTCCAATCCTTTATTAATCTTTTTTCTGTACAAGTCATGTTTTCAAATTTCATATTTGAATGTTCAATTCTTACAAGATAATACCGTTCTTCCGAAATGAACTTATCCCCAGAATTGTTAGTAAATATCTTATTTCTATAGTAAATCCATTTGAAGTCACCATTTACTTCAAGGCCTAATTCTTCATACAATTCTCTATATAATGCTTGCTCAAAACTTTCGCCTTCTTCGATACCACCGCCAGGTGCGACCCATAATGTCTTATGTTCCGAAAGCATTGCAAACTCAAATTTAAATAAGAAAATCCTGTTTTCTGGATTTAATAGTATTGCTCGACTTGATTTTCTAACTTTCATCTAATCCCTACCTAATTTATAAAGTTAACTTAACAATATTTCTACAAATGTGTACCATATACTTTTATTTTACAACATACGACTTATAAAAACATCTGTTTTTCCTCATTTCCTTGTGTTTTCAAAATAAATACATTTTGAAATTTCACTTTTCCACTCAAAAATGAAAATAAAGTCGGTAAGAAAATAAGAGAATTAATAAAAAAATAAACAAAATCAAGAATTAATTTGAAAAAAATAAGGTAGGAAAAAAGTTTTGAATTAATTTTGGAAAGAATAAAAAGAGAAAAAAAGGAATAAATAGATATATTTTCTTGAATACTACAGCTTAATTTTATATAATATAAATAAATATATTTATTAAGGAAGTGAGTTCATTGAAAAAAACTAACAATTATTTGGCTTTAGGCCTTTTGTTTAGTTGTATAAGTATTATCTCTGCAACTTTTGAGTTATTGCCAAATTTTGCAGAAGGGCTTTGTGTTGGTCTTGGGCTTACGTTTATCTTTATGAATATAATTGCTTCTAAATATGATATTTCTAAAATAAGAAAGAAAAAAATAAGTTTATTAAAAAATGCTTTTGGAAATAAATATAATTAAATTGAGAACAAGACACCTTGCCAGAAAAGAATTCTACCTCGTTACCTTTTTCATTTGGACTTAAAGATTTTATTTCATTTTCTACATATAAAAAAAAGTATTCTATAATTGTCATTTATTCTCCTTCTAATTTTTAAATAACTTAATTTATATATAAAAAACCCAAGGCTTATTTTAAGTCTTGGTTCATAAATTTAAATTAGTATTTTTTATCGTTCATTCTTTAAATACTTTACAATTAATTCATCCAGTTTTTTGCTTACTTCTAATATTTCTTCATTTCCTGCTATGTTATTTTCTCTAGCTACTATATCATCTAACTTATTTCTCACTTTTTCTATTTCTTTCTTTAACTCACTATTTTCAATTTCCTGTTGGTTTTTTATATTTTTTTCTTTGTATAAATTTCTATCGGCCATTTTTATCATATCCTCCATATCATGTAAACAATCATAACTAGAGTAGTTCCTTTAATCGATAGATAATTAAATATTTGAATATTTTTTAAGTACCGTTCAGCAATTTCATGGCAGATATTAGAGTAATAAAACTTTCTCTGTTGATTTATCAACATGCATATTGTTTTACAAGTATTTGTAAGTTCCTCCTATAAAATTGTGATTTGTAAATTATACTATTACTTATCTTAAAATAAACAAACACACTCTCTGCCTACTTAATTCAGTAAAAAGAGGTGTGTTTGTTTTATCCGTTCATAAAACTATTAAAATATTAATTTATGTCATTTTTGTAATTAACATTTTTAATCTATTTTGCATCTATTTTTAACATTGATAATCTTCATGTCTTCATTTGATATAACAGCATCTTTTTTCAAATATGTTTTTATTTTAATATTTCTTTCTTAACAAAATTAGCATAACTATCCCAATTTTTTAAAGAATATTTACTATGCCTGAAAAGTGGAATAATCTTTCTTCCTAATTTATTTTGATTAGGTTCTACGTATTTACATTTTCTATAGTACAAATCATTATTTTCACTATCATAGCACCCTTTATGACATAAGGCTGTGGTTTCAAAAAAAACTCTTTCCGAAATCCTACCCTCATTCCTTCATTTTTCAACCTCCCATTTTCTTCCTCAAAATAAACTCCTTCCGAAATTTCACTTTTTTATTTCCTTAATTTTACTTTTTTCTCTCGAAAAATGAAAATAAAGTCGGTAAGAAAATTAGAGAATTAATAAAAGAAATAAACAAAATAAAGAATTAATTTGAAGGAAATAAGGTAGGAAAAAAGAGAGTTTTGAATTAATTTCGGAAAAAATAAAAAGAGAAAAGAAGGAATTAAAATCCAACTTTTCTCCTTATTCGCCTATTCTACAGTAACACTTTTGGCTAAATTACGTGGTTTATCTACATCATTACCTCTTTTTAAAGCTACATAGTATGCTAGTAACTGCAAATGAATTACGCACAGTATTGGTGCTAGTTCATCAAGTGTATCTGGTATATATACTACTTCATCTGCTGATTTTTCTACTTCTTTATTCTTTTCTTTAGCAAAAGCTATAACATGTGCTCCTCTTGCCTTTACTTCTTTTATATTACTTAGCATCTTGTCGTATAATCTATCTTGTAAAGCTAATGCTATAACTGGAGTCCCCTTTTCTATAAGAGCCAAAGTGCCATGCTTAAGCTCACCAGCAGCTATTGCTTCTGAATGCAAGTATGATATCTCCTTTAGTTTTAACGACCCTTCCATAGCAAGGCTGTTATCTAAACCTCTGCCCATATAAAATACATCATCTACCATATATATATCATCTACTATTTTCTTTATATCTTCAACACTATTTAAAACATTATCTGCTTTTGAGGAAAGATTTCTCATTTCATCTAATATCATATTGTATTCCTTATCTTCTATCGTACCTCTTTTTTTAGCAAAATACATTGCTACCACTGCTAATGCAACCAATTGAGTAGTATAAGCCTTAGTAGAAGCTACTGCTATTTCAGGACCTGCCCAAGTATATAATACATCATCAGCTTCCCTTGATACACTACTGCCTACTACATTGGTTACAGCCAATACTCTTGCACCTTTTTCTTTTGCAAGCCTCAATGCAGCCAATGTATCTGCTGTTTCTCCAGACTGGCTTACTACTATCATCAATGTATTTTCATCAAGTAGTGGACTGCTATATCTAAACTCAGAAGCTATATCAACAATAGTTGGTATTTTTACATATTTTTCAATCATCATTTTGCCAAACATTCCAGCATGGTAAGCCGTACCACATGCTACTATATATATTCTATTTAAGTTATCTAAATATTTCCCGGAAATATTTATATCATCAAGCTTTATATTATTATCCTTGCTCAATCTTGGCGACAATGTGTCTTTTATCGCTTTAGGTTGCTCATATATTTCTTTTAACATAAAGTGGTCATATCCACCTTTTTCAGCAGCCTTTATATCCCAATCTATCCTATAGACATCCTTTTTAATAGGTGTACCATCTGTTTTCATAAGTTCAATAGTATCTTTAGTTAATACTGCCATTTCACCATTTTCTAGCAAATATACATTTCTTGTATAATTTAATATAGCTGGTATATCAGAAGCTATAAAGTTTTCACCTTCTCCTAATCCTATGATAAGAGGGCTATCTTTTCTTACTGCTACTAATTTATCAGGATCATTCTTGCTCATGATAGCAAGTGCATATGCTCCTTCTAATCTTTTCACAGCTTCCTTAACAGCCTCTACAATATCTCCATTATAATAAAAATCTATCAAACATGGTATCACTTCTGTATCTGTATCAGAGCAAAAGCTATATCCTTTATCAATAAGCTCTTCCTTAATCTCTAGATAATTTTCTATAATTCCATTGTGTACTACAGCTATATCGCATTTACTATTTAGATGTGGATGAGCATTTGCATCTGAAGGTTCTCCATGAGTTGCCCACCTTGTGTGACCAATACCTATTTTACCTTCTATATTATTGCTCTTTAATTTTTCTTTTAATTCTTTAATTCTTCCTTTATTCTTTTCTACCTTTATTTCATTATTATTTAAAACTGCAACACCTGCAGAATCATAGCCTCTATATTCTAGCTTTTCTAAGCCATCTATTAAAATATTTATAGAATTTTTATCTCCTATATATCCTACTATACCACACATATATATCCACCTTTCTATATATACTTTTGCCATTTAAAGTTAAATAATATTATCGTTCAATATTTTATACCTTACTCCATTTTTCGTGAAGAAAATAATCACCATATAAATGGTAATAATAAACACTTGAGTTTCTTTTGTACCTTTAATCGCTTAAAGGTTTTGTAAAACTCTAACGGTGGTGTAAACACCGCAGGGCACCCGCCGAATAATTCGATAAACCCTGTCCTCGTCAACTTAGAAATCCTTCTAAGTCCTGGCGCTTTTATTCAGTTGTATTGTATGCTATAAACATCACCTCCTTAAAAATAAGAAACTTGCATAATAGAAAATTTATAGATTATGAAATTCTGAATCTGCATATATTATGCAAGTTTTTCATATATCAAAAATTAGCTAGTATTGTAATTAATTTAATCTTTCTTCAATAATATTAGCTAATTTTTCTGCTAATTTTTTTATTTCATCTTCATCTTTACTTTCTATCATAACTCTTACTAGTGGTTCTGTTCCAGAAGGTCTAATAACTACTCTACCTTCTCCATGAAATTTATTTTCTAATATTTTTATTTCTTTTTGTATCACTTCGTCTTCTAGATACCTTTTTTTACTTTCATTATTAACTCTTGCATTTACTAGAACCTGTGGGTATGTAGTCATTATCTTTGATAAGTCTGAAAGTTTTTTACCAGTTTGTTTTACTACTGATACAAGCTGTAAGGCTGTAAGCAGTCCATCTCCAGTAGTATTATAATCTAAAAAGATAATATGTCCTGACTGTTCACCACCTAGAACATAACCATTTTTCAGCATTTCCTCAAGGACATATCTATCTCCAACCTTAGTTTTTACTATATTCATCCCATTTTCCTTTAAGTACACATCTAGTCCCATATTGGTCATAACAGTCCCAACTACAGTATCGTTATCTAGTTTTCCTTCATTTTTTAATTGAGTACCACATATAGCTAATATATGGTCTCCATCTACTATATTACCTTCATTGTCGACAGCAATAAGTCTATCTGCGTCCCCATCAAAAGATAACCCTACATCTGCATTAGCTTTCTTTACTAGCTCTTGAACCTTACTTGGATTTGTAGAACCACAATTTACATTTATATTTACTCCATTAGGTGTATCGTTGATAACCTCTATATCTGCTCCTAATTCTTTAAGTACTATTGGTGCAACCTTATAAACTGCTCCATTGCCACAATCAACAGCAATTTTTAATCCTTTAAAGTCAACATTTACTGTACTTTTAATATATTCAATATATTTTTTCATTCCTTCGTCTGTCCTTGTTACTACTCCTATGTCACCAGCAATAGGCTTTAGTGGTATATCCTTTTTATTTAAAATGATATCTTCTATCTCATTTTCTACATCATCATTTAATTTGTATCCTTCTGAGTTAAAAAACTTTATACCATTGTACTCTACAGGGTTGTGAGATGCAGAAATAACTACACCAGCATCTGCCTTATATGCTCTAGTAAGGTATGCCACTGCAGGAGTAGGTAATATTCCTACAGACAACACATCAACACCTACTGAACATATCCCTGCAGTAAGTGCTGCCTCAAGCATATCTCCTGATTGCCTAGTATCTTTTCCAACTACAATTTTGGCATTTTTCTTACCTTTACACAAGATATATGCTCCAGCTTTACCAATATTATAGGCTAGCTCAACAGTTAAATCTTTGTTTGCTACACCTCTAACACCATCTGTGCCAAACAAATGCCCCATATAATCCCTCCTGTAATATCATATCTATTAAATCTTATCATATTTTGTGTATATATACAATTTAATTACATCACGGTTTTTTAATTTAGACCTTACTAATTCATTTATCGTTTATAAACTCCCTTTGCACTATATCTATAAGTTTTTCCTTAGTATTATATTCTGGATTTTCTAAAACTAACTCCAATAAATAATTCAATATTTCACCTATACGCTTCCCTTGAGGAATTCCCAATTGAATAATATCTCTTCCATTTATTGCCAAGTCCCTAACAGTCATAGCTTCTTTACTTGACAATATTTCACGAATACTACTTTCTATTTTTTCTATTTCATCCTGAAGAATAGAACCACATGAACATGATATATCAGCTTTATTTAATGCTATAAGTTTATGTATATTTTCCCTTCCTATCCTTCCTATCAATCTTTTTAATCCTTTATTGCCCAATTGATTATGAAAAATCATATGTTCTCGTACTAGATTAGTGACAATTTTTATTCGGTCCTTTGAACACTTCCACCTTGTAAGAATATCTTCAGCCATTTGGGCACTCTTCTTGTTATGTCCATAAAAATGTCCTATTCCTTCTTCATCAATAAAAAAACATGACGGCTTGCCTATATCATGAAATAATCCTGCCAATCTTGTATCTAAATCATTAGGGCATCTGTCTACAACGCACAATGTATGGTCAAATACATCTTTATCATGATTAGGGTTTTTTTGGTCAAATCCTACTGCTGTAGTCAGCTCTGGCAAGAAATAATCTAAAAGTTTTGTTTTTTCCAATATATTTAAGCCTTTTATAGGATTTTGGCTGGTAAGTATCTTAAAAAACTCTGCAGTTATCCTTTCTATACTGATTTTTTTTAATCTATCACTACATTTATATATTGCAGATAATGTGTTTTTTTCTATATAAAAATCTAGTTGGCAACAAAACCTTACAGCTCTCATCATCCTCAATGCATCTTCTAAAAATCTCTCCTTTGGATCACCTACACAACGTATAACTTTATCATTTATGTCTTTTAGTCCACCATAAGGGTCAATAAATCCATCTTCTCTATTATATGCTATAGCATTTATAGTAAAATCTCTTCTTCTTAAATCTTCTATTATGCTTTTCCCAAAAGAAATCCATTCTGGTCTTCTTCCATCAGTATATAATCCTTCATTTCTAAAAGTAGTTATTTCAATAGGCTTATCATTTATAATTACTGTCACTGTCCCATATTTAATACCTGTTTCTACAGTTTTATAATCCTTAAATATTTCCATAACCTCTTTAGGAAGTGCTGATGTAGCCACATCCCAGTCGTGAGGAAGTAATCCTATAGTTATATCTCTAATACTTCCACCTACTACATAAGCATCATAATTATTTGACTTTAGTCTTCTTAATACTACATCTACTTCATTAGGTAATAAAATATTCATAAATAATTACTCCTAGCATTTTATATTATGTCACTCTATACCATATCCTCCTGTAATTGAATCCCTAAAAATAGGTAAATGAGGAGGATAAAATGTAAATACTACTAACATTATACCAAATATTATGAAAATAACTAGCCCAATTGTATTAGCTTTTCTAGTTACATTCTTTTTTAACACATTATAGCTTACCACTTGACACAATATAGCTGCAAAAATATACAATGCAATATCTATCCAGAGTATGTTCTCGTTTGTTATAGAAGTATATGTATATATTATTATAACAATAACTGATTCTAATGTCATAAGCCCCAATGCTTTGCTAAGAAAAAAACCATTAATATATCTTCTGATTTTAGGATACTCAATAATTGAAAATGATAAGAGAGCCCAATACCCTAATTTTAGATGCTCCCAAATACTTTCATTTACTGGAGCAATAGCACCTATTATTAAAATCTTTCCTGACCATTCATACAAAGAATGCCATAACAATCCTACTACTATAATCCAAGCTATACCTGCCATTTCCCATTTAAACACTTTTCTTTTATAATTAAACATATATCGTTGCCAAAATCTTAATTTCAGCAACATTCACCTCCTTGCCTTTATTTTGTGTTATAAACATAGGTGCTTATACTATATTTGTATACATTTTTCTCATCCTGTAAAAATAAAAGCTGGAATCTATCCAGCTTATAATTTTTGTTATTATATATTATTATTCAACTGTAATCTTTTATTCGCAACTCACAACAGCCATACCAAAATATGTAGGTACTTGATATGATAATAATGACCCTTTCATTAGTAATTTTATTTTACTAATTATTTATAATTACTAAAAGGGTTCCTTTAACACAGAACCCTTTTAGTATTAATATAAGTATTTAATTATTTTTCAATATATGCATTTCTATAAAATTCCCATCCTAAAGGTGAAACATGCAAACCCTTTACATAAGGCTTTAATAAATAAGTAGTATTGTAATAATATATTGGCATTACAGGCATATCTTCCATTAATATGTCTTCTGCTTTATGATAAAGTTCTACCCTCTTAACTGGGTCTTGTTCTTCTCTTGCTTGTAAAACTAATTCGTCATATTTAGGATTTGAATAATTAGCATCATTATTTGGACTATCTGTTACCCATAAATCAAATAGTGAACCTAAATCATTAAAATCTGAAAGGTATCCATGTCTAGCAATTTGATAATCTCCTTGACTTCTAGTGTTGATAAATACTTTCCACTCTTGATTAGTTAATGAAACATTTATACCAAGGTTCTTTTTCCACATTGCTTGTATTGCTTCAGCAACAGCCTTGTGATTTTCATTAGTATTATATATGAAAGTCACTTCAGGGAATCCTTCTCCATTAGGATATCCTGCTTCTGCAAGAAGTTTTTTAGCTTCCTCAACATTAGCATTAACATCTATATAAGGATCTACTTCTGATCTAAAGTCTTTGTTTTCATCTATGCCAGGAAGTCCATAAGGAATAAAGCCTATCGCAGGTTTCTGACCACCTTGTACAACAGTATCTACTATTGCTTGTCTGTCTATAGCTAAAGATAAAGCTTTTCTAACCCTTGCATCATCAAATGGTTCTTTCTCTACATTAAAACAATAGAAGTAAGGACCTAATTGACCAACAACTTTAGCTTCACCAGAATTAATAAGTACTGGAACTTGAACAGAAGGAATATTTGACATATAGTCTATTTTTCCAGTTTTATAAGCTGTTAAAGCAGTGTTTTCATCTGTAATCATAACTAACTTAACTTTATCTATTTTAACATTATCTTTATCCCAGTAGTAAGGATTTTTCTCTAATAATATATATTCATTATGTTTCCATTCTTTAACTCTAAAAGGACCATTGCTGATAATAGTTTCTGGATTTTGAGCCCATCCATCAGGATCACTTTCAACTATATCTGCTTTAAGAGGCAATAATAGATGCCAAGAAATTATATCCATAAAATATGGAACTGGATAATCTAAAGTTATCTCTAGAGTTTTTTCATCTATTACTTTTACACCTACATCTTCTGCTTTTGCTTTTCCTTCATAAAATGCTTTACCGTTTTTAATGCAATAAGCATGGTAAGCATAAGATGATGCAGTATTTGGATCAAGAACCCTTACAATACCATATTTTACGTCTTCTGCAGTAAGAGGAGATCCATCAGACCATTTAAGTCCATCTCTTAGATGGAAAGTATATTTAGTTCCATCTTCAGAAATATCCCAGCTTTCAGCTATACCAGGTTCTGGCTTATCATTATCAAGGTTTATTCTAGCCAAACCTTCAAATATATTGAATATTATTGTAGAACCATCTGTAGCATTATTAATTGCAGGGTCAATTGTTCTTGGTTCACTTACAATATTTGCAACTATCATATTTTCTTCTTCTACATTTGTGTCTTCTCCTGTATTTTCTTCTACGTTATTAGTACTTGTCCCCTCATCAGAAGTATTGCTAGTATTTTGGCTGCCACAACCAACTACTATTGTTGATAACATTACCACTACTAGCAACAAATACAAGACTCTAGATTTTCTTTTCATTTTATTACCCACCCTTTCTTTAATTTATTTTTTTATAATATTTATATTAAAAGGTCAAAAGACCTTTTAAATCTGTAATATCAAAATATACTAATTACTTAAAATAAATGGCAAGCAACCATATGATTATTACCTAGATCTTTTAACATAGGTTGGTCTTCAGCACAAATTTTCTTCCTATATTTACATCTAGGATGAAATTTACATCCTCGTGGAGGTTTAATAGGACTTGGAACCTCTCCTTCCAGCATAATTCGTTTCCTCTCTTTTGCCTTATCTGGGTCTGGTATTGGAATCGCAGATAACAATGCTTTTGTATAAGGATGCTGAGGATGCAAATACAATTCATTGCTTTCTGCTATTTCAACCATATTCCCTAAATACATAACTGCTATTTTATTGCTTATATGTTTAACCATAGAAAGATCATGAGCTATAAATAAATAAGTCAAATTATATTTACTTTGCAAATCTTCCAATGTATTCATTATTTGTGCCTGAATTGAAACATCTAAAGCAGAAATAGGTTCATCACATATTATAAATTTTGGCTCTACTGCCAAAGCCCTAGCTATACCGACCCTCTGCCTTTGACCTCCAGAAAATTCATGAGGATATCTATTTGCTTGTTCTGAATTTAAACCAACAATGTCTAACAGTTCTTTAACCCTGTCTTTTCTTTCCTTATCTGTATACATATTATGGACTATCATAGATTCCATAATAATATCTGATACTGTCATCCTAGGATTTAACGATGCATATGGATCTTGAAATATCATCTGCATCTGTTTACGAATAGGCATGATTTCTTTTCTCGACAAATTAGTTATATCTTTATTATCAAAATATATTTTTCCTCCAGTAGGTTCATAAAGTTTAATAATCGTCCTTCCTGTAGTCGTTTTTCCACATCCACTCTCACCTACAAGACCTAATGTTTCACCTGGCTTTATACTAAAACTTACGTTATCAACTGCTTTAACATATCTTACTTTCCTACCAAAAATCCCTTTTC
This sequence comes from Brassicibacter thermophilus, assembly GCF_055378355.1. Lineage (NCBI taxonomy): Bacteria > Bacillati > Bacillota > Tissierellia > Tissierellales > Thermohalobacteraceae > Brassicibacter > Brassicibacter thermophilus. The sequence goes on from NZ_AP042446.1 coordinate 2,278,825, forward strand.
TAATAGGAAAGTATTTTTTTAAATTCTCTACTTTTAATAAATATTCCACTATATCACCTTCCCTTTAGCCCTTGCTTCTTTATATAAAAGCCAGCACCTTACTTCTTGACCATTATCAAATTTCATTAAACTTGGATCTCTCATAAGACAAATCTTCATAGTATGAGGACACCTAGGACTAAAAGGACACCCGCTTGGAAGATTCAAAAGGTCTGGCGGCTGACCTTCAATTGGAACTAACCTTTCCTTTACCAAATTATCAGGATTTGGTACTGATTTTAATAGTCCTTTAGTATATGGATGTTTTGGATTATAGAATATATCTCTTGCAGACCCCTTCTCTACCATATTACCAGCATACATAACCATGATTTCATCAGCAATATCCGCTACTACTCCAAGATCATGTGTAATAATAATAATTGAAGTATCTAATTCCCTTTGAAGTTTTTTCATCAAATCTAATATTTGAGCTTGTATAGTAACATCCAATGCAGTAGTAGGTTCATCTGCAATTAATAGTTGTGGATTACATGAAATAGCTATTGCTATCATAACCCTCTGTCTCATTCCTCCAGAAAACTCATGAGGATAATTGTTCAATCTATTTTGAGGGTCAGGAATGCCAACTTCACCGAGCAACTCTATAGCTCTTTTTTTGGCTTGATCTTTTGACATTTTTTTATGCTTCATAAGTGACTCACAAATCTGATAACCTATAGTTAAAACTGGATTTAGCGAAGTCATAGGGTCTTGAAAAATCATCCCAATATCATTTCCTCTTATTTTTTGCATGAAACTTTCGTCTTTATCTACAAGATTTTCTCCATTAAACAATATACTGCCTTTTTTAATTTTCCCATTACTTCCCAACAACTTTACAATAGACAACATAGTAACACTTTTGCCGCTTCCTGACTCGCCTACTATTCCAAGAGTACTACCTTTCTTAACAGAAAAATTAAGTCCATTAACTGCTTTAACTTCTCCTGCCATAGTATAAAATGAAGTTTGAAGATTTTTAACATCTAAAATTATATTATTCACTTAAAATCACCTACTTTCTTAGTTTAGGATCTAATGCATCTCTTAATCCATCTCCTAGAAAATTAAATCCTAAAATAGTAATACATATAGCGGCAGCAGGAAAAAACAGCTGATATGGATAAAGGCTCAAAGAAGAAATAGCATCATTCACTAACACACCCCAGCTAGCCATTGGTGCAGAAACACCTAACCCTACAAAACTTAAAAAAGCTTCTGTAAATATTGCACTAGGTATAGATAGTGTTAATGTAACTATTATTGGCCCCATAGCATTAGGTAATATGTGCCTGAATAATATCCTACGTTGAGATGTACCTAAAACTTTAGCAGCCAATACAAACTCTTCTTGCTTAATCCTTAAAACTTCAGATCGCACTATTCGAGCCATACCTACCCAATAAGAAATCCCTAAAGTAATAAAAATACTTTTAAGTCCAGGACCTATTATTACCATAAGTAAAATAACATAAATCATAGTAGGAATACTATAAAGGATATCAACTATCCTCATCATCACATTATCTACTCTGCCACCAGCTAAACCCGATATTCCACCATATATAACTCCAATAGTAAGGTTTATGATGCTAGCAACAAACCCTATACTTAAAGATATTCTAGCACCATACATAACTCTAACAAAAATATCTCGCCCAAAAATATCTGTTCCAAAAGGATGAGATAACGTAGGAGCTTTATTGGAAAGATCAAAATTTTGTTCATCATATTCATAAGGAGAAAAAATCGGACCAAATATTGCAAATAATGTTATAACAATTATAATAATAAGACCAAATAAAGCCATCTTATCTTTTTTTAATCTTTGCCATACATCTTGCCAATATGTACGACTAGGTTGTAAAAATTCATTTTTCTTTTTTGCTTCTTTACTTACTTCTTCAAACAATTCATCGTTTATTTCTAAATATTGATTTTCCAATTATCTTTCCTCCTTTAACTATCTATTTTTATCCTAGGGTCAATTAATCCATAACAAATATCTATTAAAAAATTAATTGCTACTAAAAAAGTACTATAAAATACTGTTACGCCAACAATCATAGTATAATCCCTATTTTGTATGCTCGTAACAAAATGAGTCCCCAATCCTGGTACCCCAAATATTTGTTCTACAACAAAACTACCTGTCAAAATACCTGCAGTTAAAGGCCCTAAATAAGTAAGTAATGGAATCAAAGCATTTTTTAGTGCGTGTATATAAATTACAATCCTTTCTGCTAAACCTTTTGATCTAGCAGTTCTAATATAATCCTGTTGAATTACCTCTAACATACTAGACCTAACTAATCTAGATATAAAGGCCATAGGATATCCAGCCAAAGTCACAGCCGGTAGTATAGAAGTAGATACACCTTCCCATAATCCTACAGTAAATATTCCAAATTTTAATGCAAAAACATATATAAGCAAAGTAGCTATAACAAAATTTGGTACAGTAACTCCTAAAGTAGCAATGAACATTACCAAATTATCCTGCCACTTTCCTCTACGAAGTGCAGAAATTATGCCTATAGGTACTCCTATAAACAAAGATAACAGTATAGCAAGTGCTCCTATAAACGCAGATATTGGAAAAGTCTCTCCTATTATCTCATTTACAGTCCTTCCAGCATATCTATAAGATGGACCCAAATCAAATTTTACGAGATTTTTTAAATAGTCAAAATATTGTTTATATAGAGGATCATTCATATGATATCGTTCTAAAACCTTCTCCATTACCTCAGGAGGTATAGCTTTCTCATCAGTAAAAGGTCCACCAGGGATAGCCCTAATAAGAAAAAAAGTTAAAGTTATAACTACCAATAATGTAATAATACTTGATTCAAGCCGTTTTAATATATACCTAGTCACTTATATCCTCTCCTTTTGAATACTATGTCTACTAATCTTTTTATTTAGTAACTAAATCTAATATTAACTTGAAAAAATTATAAAAATTTTTGAATAATAAATAATTTTTCATTATATTTATGAACTTTGTATATTATACAAGCAAAATTCATGCCAACTAATATACGCAATATTTTCAAAATAAATTACCTTTTATTAATAATTTATAACTTTATTAGGTTAATTAAACAAATTTATAATCACCTAATAGAGTTCTTCTTTTTAATATTTTCCAGAACCATTTTACCAAAAAAAGTTATTTCGCATCCTCCTCTAGTATTATTTATTACCACGTATTTTCGTTTTTGTAATTTCTTCAAAATGGTCCTAATTTTACTTTCTGTAATATCTTTATTGTCTGATGCTAAAATTTCGTAAATTTTATACCTTCCTATTTTAGGATTACTATTAATAATATCAAGTATATTGTATTCATATTCAGTAAGGGTTTTAGTAGACTCTAATTCTGATTCCATCATATATTTAGGAAGTTCTGATAAATCTATTTTTTTTGCACCCTTTATACAAGAAAAATATTCAACTAAATTTTTTATCTCTCTTACATTGCCTCTATAATCATATTCCATAAGAAATTCTATTACCCTATCAGTACATATATCTTTAAGTTGTAAATCAGAATCATTAAAATATTCTTTTATAAAATAATTAAAAAGTATTGGAATATCATCTCTTCTTTGTCTTACAGGTATAGTATCTATTGGCATAACGTTAATTCTATAAAATAAGTCTTCTCTAAACATACCTTTAGATACCATGTCGTATAAATTTTTATTAGTAGCTGCTATAACCCTAACATCTATGGGTATTCTTTCAGAACTCCCTATCTTTCTTATTTCTTTTTCTTGTAGTACTCTAAGCAGTCTAACTTGAAAATCTAAAGGAGCATCACCTATTTCATCAAAAAAAATTGTTCCTTTATGAGCCATTTCAAAAAGTCCCTTGCTTCCACCTTTACTAGCTCCAGTGAATGAACCTTCTACATATCCAAATAATTCACTATCTAAAAGACTTGGTTGAATAGCAGCAAAATTAACTGGAATAAAAGGATAATTTTTTCTTGGGGAATTATAGTGTATTGATTGTGCAATTATCTCTTTTCCAGTTCCACTTTCCCCTTGAATTAGAACACAGGCATCATTATGAGATATTTTTTTTGCTCGGTCTAACATATCCAATGTAGCTTTATCAACAGTTATATAATCTTCAAAACTATATTTCTTTAATACTCCTTTATAATCAGTTTTTTTTCTTACCATAAATTCTTTTTTGTTAATACTATCTGTATAATTTACATGTATCAAATATGATTTTTCATTAAATTCATATACCTCATAAGCAACAATAAATACGCCTTTTTTATCTTTATTTTTAATAATTTTACCATCTTTAAGGATCTCATCTATTTGTATTTTAATATTATTACTTTTAAATATATCTGCTAAGTTTTTTCCAACTATGTTTGTATCAGATAAACATAAAATATTTTCAAATTTGTTATTAGCCATTTTAATTGTGCAATTATCGTTAATGAGACAAACTCCTTCATCAATACTATTAAGAACATTTTTAAGTATTTGTTGTGTGTTATACAGTTTTCTTAGTTGAATATTGGAGTTTTTAACCACATTAGCAAAACTTTTAAGATAATCTTGTGTAATAGAATTAATTAACTTAATCGGCAATTTTAGTTTATGTGCAATTTCACTAATATCTGATATATTAGGAACCCTACATCCTAAATCAATTATTTTTTCTATGTGTTCAGGAGCATACCGTGCTTCTCCAGCAGTAATAGCATTTTTTATACTTCTATCTACTTTACATCCAGGATAATAAGGTATCAAATTAAAATAAACAACACCCATATCCTTTAACTGCTGAATAGCCTCTTCTATACCACGTTTACTGTCATTTACAAAATATACATATGAATTCGGTTCTAAATCAAATATTCCATCTATCTTTTTATAATTAAAAGTTCTATGTGAAAATATAATCTTGTCGTTTCCTATAAATCTTTTGAGAATTTTATCATCAGGTTGATTTGGTAAAACAATTAAATCATAGTTTTCTTCTTTTTTTTCATCTAATTCTGATATCAGGCAGCTATCTAAATCAACATACTCGTGAAAAATATTGTAAAGATACTCGTATATGGCATCTTTCGTATGATTATTTGCAGCAATTACTAAAATACTACTCCTCATATTCCCCCTCCTCTTAATTGTAAAGCCAAGTTATTTAGATATTTTATTTTAATATATATAATATACCTTTTATGTAGTCAATAAAATATTTTTAAATAAAATATTTTTAAACCAAAAAATTGGCATGAATTTTGAATGAAACTTAAAATAGTAAAATAATAATCAATAATCAACGCATGGGAGGTATTATATGGAAACTTTAGCCATGATTAAAGATTTGTCTAATTGTTATGGTGCACCAGGTTTTGAGGACAATGTTCTAGAAGTAGTAAAAAAATATAAAGCTAATCTTTCTTATGAACGTGATTCTATGATGAACTGCTATTTAAATCTAGCAAAAAAAGATAACAAAAAGATGACTGTTATGTTAGATGCACATTTAGATGAAGTAGGTTTCATGGTCCAATCTATAGATGAAAAAGGCCTAATTAATTTTATTCCTTTAGGTGGTTGGGTAACACATAATATTCCTGCTCATCTAGTAATGATAAAAAATTCAGAAGGTAAATATGTAAAAGGAATTATAACTTCTAAGCCTCCTCATTTCATGACTGCTCAAGAAAAGGAGAAAAAGATAGATATATCAGATCTTAAAATAGATGTAGGTGCTACTTGTAGGGAAGAAATAATAAATGAATTTAAAATAAATATAGGAGCACCCATTGTCCCATATGTAATGTTTGAATACAATGAAAATAACAAGATTATGATGGGCAAAGCCTTTGACAACAGACTAGGATGTGCTGCTGTAATAGAAGTCCTAAAAAAAATAGAAAATGAAGATTTATCAGTTAATGTTGTAGGAGCATTAGCAGCGCAAGAAGAAGTAGGAACAAGAGGAGCTCAAATAACTGCAAATAGAGTTAAACCAGATATAGCTATAGTATTTGAAGGTAGCCCAGCCGATGATGTATATACTGATAAATATACTATGCAGTCAGGACTTAATTATGGTCCTCAAATAAGACATAGAGATAGTTCCTATGTATCTCATCATAGGTTCATAACTTTTGCAAAAAAAATTGCCAATGAAAATAATATACAATATCAAGAAACAGTAAGAGTAGCAGGAAGTACAAATGCTGGCAAAATACATCTTTCAAATAAAGGAGTACCTACTTTAGTTTTAGGTATACCTACTAGGTATGCACACACTCACTACTGCTATGCATCATTTAAAGATTTTCAAAATACTGTAAATCTTGCTGTGGAAATAATTAAAAATATTAACAGTGATGTCATTAATTCGTTTTAATATGCTAATTTCCCCCTTCATTATATATATTGAGTAGGTAAACTCGGGAATAACCAACCCCGGGTTTTCCTCTCACAGAATAATATTAGTCATAAAATAAAAACTGGATATAATCCAGTTTTTATGTTAATTGAGGAAGGTTAAATTACTTGTTTTTATCTCCGAAAACGTTTTTTCCATACCCTAATCTATCCAAGATTATATTATATCCGTCTGCTCCATAATGAAGTGCCCTGCTTATCCTGCTTATAGTAGCAGTACTAACCCCTGTTTCCTCTTCTATTTCAATGTATGTTTTTTCCTGCTTTAAAAGTTTTGCTACATGTAGTCTTTGAGCCATTGATAGTATTTCCTTTATAGTACATACATCTTCAAAAAATCTATAGCATTCCTCAATATTTTCCAATTTTAATATAGCTTCAAAAAAATTATCAACTTGTTCGTTCTTTATTTTAGATTTATAAGCCAAAAAAACACCCCCTCAAGTTTATTATTCTATCTTTTTATAAAAAAACCTTCAAAATAATATAGAAATTACTGATTATTGATACCAAAATTTATTCTTTTTCAACATAGTAATTATCATACTTCCTTATTTGTCAATTTAAACAAGTAGTATAAATAATTTTATTTTAACCAAAATATAATTGAAAGGGTGAAAATATATGAACAATAAAAAAAATACTACAAATGGATATGACAAAATTCTTGAAACCTATAATAAATATAAACACCCTATTATTGAAAATCAGATGAATGCACTGGTTTTCCCATGGAGTATGAAAAGGGATGTAGATGCTATTGATACACTAAATTTCATTGAAAACATTAGATTAAATCCAAGCAACAGAAAGCCTCAGATTTAGAATCTGAGGCTTAAAACTTTAAACTTTATTCTTATATTGTAAAATACATACTACTTATCAAATACTTCTGGATATAATATTTTAGCTAGTCCTTCATATGCCTCTGCATATCTATCGTTTGGTATATATAAGTACAAATCCTTTGGGAGTATGATATATCTATCATTTTTAACAGCTGTCAATGATGCCCATGCTGGATTAGATTCTGCATCATCTTTTAACCTTTTAAATATTTTTTCTTTATCACTACCCATTATTTGAACAAAAATAAAATCTGGATCTTCTTGAAGTATTTTTTCCATGCTAAATACCTTTGCATCTGTAGAGTTTCCAATTTTCCCTGAAATATTTATAGTGTTTAAATCCTCTAACATTTCACCTACCATAGAATCTGTTCCTCTAACAGTTAAATTTTTAGCAGTAGCATAAATTATAAGGATTTTAGGTTTTTTGTCCTTTGGTACTTTTTCTATTATTTTTTCAATATCCTCATTAACTTTTTTACCATACTGTTCATATAAATCTTCTCTACCAGTTAATGCTGTAAACAGTTTCACTGTTTTTAAATAATCATCTTTATATTTAATTTCTAAAAGCATAACTTTAATGTTGTTTTGTTCCAAAATATCTACCATGCCTCTGTGAGCAGTAAGAAAATTACTTAATATTACTAAATCTGGTTTGAGTGACAATATTTTTTCTACACTTGGTGAACCTGCTGTTCCAACTACCTCTGCATTCTCTGACCCTGGAACTGGTTTGTCAGCTGTTGCTTCAACTCTTCCTACAACTGTACCACCACATTTATACCACAAATCTAGATACGAATTATAAATACATACTACTCTTTCAGGATTCTTGTTATAAGTTATTTCTTTCCCTCTTGCATCTACAAATGTAACTGTATCTTCATCTATTTTTATATCACTTTCCTCTAATGTCTTTTCCTCCACATCATTTTGACTATTATTAACCTCACTCTGTCCATTTGTACAGCCAGCAAAAATTGACATAGACATAATAATTGCTAATACTAAACATAAATATTTTTTTATTCTCATTTGTCCCACTCCATTTTTTTATTTTTATTAAATCATTTCTTTGCAACTCATAATTACTCTAAAGAAATATTTTGCAGATTCATTCCAAGGCATATTTTCCTTGGAATAAAATATGGGCAATTTATTACTTCATCTTTATATATATCAGCTTCAATTCCAAATATATTTTTTAATGTGTTATTATTAATGATATTACTAGGAGTACCTTTCATTGCTAATTTCCCATCTTTAAGTATATATATCTTGTCAGAATATCTAGCAGCTTGATTCAAATCATGAAGCACCATAACAATAGTAATATTTAAAGTTTTATTTAATTCTTTTACTAATTCTAATACTTCCAGCTGATAAGATATATCTAAATAAGTAGTAGGCTCATCAAGAAGTAATATTTTAGGTCTCTGTGCTATAGCCATGGCTATCCACGCTCTCTGTCTTTCTCCTCCAGATAAAGTAGCTACAAATCTCTTCCTTAAACTTTGAAGTCTAGTTTTTTCTATAGCCCAATCAACAATCTCAATATCTTTTTTAAGTAATCTCTTACTAAATCCAAGGTGAGGATACCTTCCATATGAAACTAAATCTTCTACTACTATATCTGAAGGTACCTTCTTGATTTGTGGTAAAATCGCTAATCTTTGAGCCACTTTTTTTGTATTTATAGAATAAATGTTTTCATCATCTAAATATACAGTTCCACTAGAAGGCTTTAAACATCTAGAGATAGCTCTAAGTAATGTTGATTTTCCAGAACCATTAGGACCAATTATAGAAACCAATTCTCCCTCCTTTACTTCAAAATCAATTTCTTTTAATACATCCTTATCACCATATTTGATACAAAGCCCTTCAGTTCTAATACTCATTAACTCATGCCTCCTTTTCTTCTTAATAAGTACAAGAAGAATGGTCCTCCACAAGCTGACATTATTATCCCTACTGGAATTTCCATAGGTGCAAACAAAAGCCTAGCTAATGTATCACATAATATAACAACTGATGCCCCTAAAAAAATAGATGCAGGAAACAAGTACCTATAGTCAGAACCAATCAATAATCTAGCAATATGAGGTACTATAAGCCCAACAAATCCTAATAACCCTACTGCACTTACAGCACTACCAGCAAGTAAAGAAGCTAGAATGATGAAAAAGAATCTTGTCCTCTCTACTTTCACTCCTAATCCAGTTGCTATTTCATCTCCAAGCATTAATATATTTAACTTATTTGGCATAAATAGAACTAATATTATCCCTGTTATCGTATATGGAAAAATCATATTCACTTGGGTCCAAGTAGTTGAAGACAATCCTCCTACCATAAAGCCTATGACTCCAGCAACTCTATCTGGATAAAATGTCATGAGAGCATTTATGCCTGCACTAAGTATTGAGGATATTGCTACACCTGCTAAGATAAGCCTTGTAGGTCTTATTCCTTCCTTCCAAGCTAAGGAGTAAATAATTAAAGTAGCAAGTAATGCCCCAATAAACGCACCTGCAGGAACTATATAATAATATTCTGGAAATAATATGAGTATTATTAATGCAGCAAGTCCACCTCCTGAAGATACTCCAATAATATTAGGGCTAGCAAGTGGATTTCGCATTATACCTTGAAGTATAGCTCCTGCTAGTGAAAAGCACACTCCTACAAGACCTGCTACAATAGTTCTAGGTAATCTAACATTCCATATTACTTGATAATTAACAGTATCTTTCTCGTAAAAAATAGCTTTAATGATATTTGATGGAGAAATCTTTACTGCTCCATTTCCTACACTAATAAAGAAGCTAATGATTGATAAAATAACAAACAAAAACAATATCAAATTTTTACTTAAGCCTTTGTTTCTTAATAATGAATTTTCCATAATATCACCTATCCCTGCCTATTACTACAGGTTTTATTCCTAGTCTTCTGCAGGCATTTATCTTTTCAATAGTCCCACCTTGCTTTCCACTATCTTTCATGACCACAAAATCTGCATTATATTCCTTAAACATAGCAAAGTTTAAATCCTCAGAAAAAGGGCCAAGAATAGCTATTATGTCTTTCATCTGAATATTATTCTTCTTACATTCATTAATACTCATAGGTGTAGGAAGGACTCTGTATATAAATCTATTATTTCCTCTTACTTTTTCAAAATCACTAATATTTTTAGAACCTGTAGTAAAGAAAACTGTTCCTTTTATTCCCCTTAAATAATCTAATGTATCCTCTAAGTTTTTGATATATACAGCATAAGAGGGAATGTCAGTTTTATCTCTCTCATACCTCAAATATTTAATATTCTCCATTTCTGAAACTCTTTTGGCATTTTCACTTACAACCTTAGCGTAAGGGTGAGAAAGATCTATAATTAATTTTATAGAATTATCACGAACAAATTTAAGCATATCATTAAAATCCATTCTACCAACTCTTAATTCCTCACAATCAATAAACTCCCTCTCTTCTTCAGTTGCAGCAGTTACAATAAAGTCTTTTTTACCTTTTATTCTATTGACAAACTCCCTGGCTTCAGTTGTGCCTCCAATTATCCAAATCAAATCTTATACCCCCTTGGAGTTATCATTCTCCCATTTTCTACATATGTTTTGCTATTACCTATAGGTGTCGATGCCAATTTATATTTCATCATTATTTCTACTGCTTTTTTAAGATGGTCTTTTCTTCCATTACTTCTTGGATTATAAATAGCTTATTACATCTTTCTATCTCTCCCCTCATACCAGTAGAAAATACTTCTTGCCCATCTAAAAAGTCCTTTATATATTCAATATAGGGAGCATATCTCTGGTCCAATTCCTATAACATATAGCTTAGCCATTATACTCCTCCTTTGATACAGCAATAGTAATGCCATTTACCTTTTTCTTATTAACTACTATTTGTCCTCCTAATAAATATGCACAAGGCTCACATACTGAGTAAACTCCTATTTTACTTTTCACGAATTCACTTTTTTCAAATTTATTTTCTACCTTTTGTATTTCTTCTTTAGTAAATATCTTTAATGGCAATTTAAAATATTTACAAGCTTCAATTATTCCTTGTTCGTCCTTTTTTATCTCTATAGTCCCTGCAGATTTTAAAGACTTCTCCGATAAATTATTCTCTTTAAAAACATTTCTTATAGATTCAATTATTCTATATCCACTTATACCTTTTTTACATCCAATTCCTATATTTAAGTTTTTAGGTCTTAATATACAATGTGGTGTTTTTATATCTACATTTTCGTTTGATGTAACACATATAACACCATCCATATCATTTTTATATAAGTTAATGTCCTCATTGCTCAAGTAAACTAAATTATTATATTTAATAGCTCCATTAATTTCTGAATAAAAACCTATCTTTTTTCCATTTACCATCATGGAAGTTATATTTTTAACATCCTCCATATCTTCAATATGTAGATTCATTCTTTTAGCATACATATCTATAGATTCTATACCTCTAGCATCAGATGCTGTAGTTATTATAGGCATTGCCCCAATAGCATTTCCTATATATTCGCACAACGTATTTGCTCCTCCAATATGTCCTGAAAGTAAACTTATACTATATCTTGCCATATCATCAACTACAACTACTGCAGGGTCATATCTTTTATCCTTAATATATGGAGTCATCATCCTAACTGCTATTCCTATAGCTGAAATAAATACTATACCATCATATTTTTGTATTAAATCTTTAAGTATATTTTTTATTCCACCTTCTATAGATGAATTTTTATAATGGCAAATCTCATTAACAAAGGAACTATCATGTTTACTTAAATTAACTATTTTATCCCCAATAAGAATCTGTGCAGTACTCTTTATTTCGGCTTCCTTAACTTTAAAACTTATATCCATTAAGGTTCCTTTAACTATTTTTTCGTCTTCCCAAGTAGCTTTATAAACTACAGCTACAGGAACATCATCTCTTTTATATCCTCTTTTCAATTTTTCAACAACGCCATCAATATTTTGGACAGAAAGAAATATAGCCATAGAAGCTCCATAAGAAGCAAGCTTTTCTAAATCCTCTTTTTCTGGCACTGGAGTCCTTCCTTTAAGTCTAGTAAGTATAATAGTTTGACTTACTTCCGGTAATGTAAATTCTTTTTTTATTTCACAACAAGCAGCAGTAAAAGAACTAACTCACGGGATAACTTCTATAACTTCCTCTAACGTCATAGACGCACTGTTATAAAATTGGCATCCTTCTTTACAAAACTTAAGATGTTCTTTTGATACTAAACTTCCTGCATATATAACTATGTCTGCATTTTCTAAAAGTTTTCTTCCTTTTACTGTTATTAAATCTACATCTCCTGGTCCTGCTCCAACAAATCTAATCATCTCTTCACTCCCTTTATTATAAAAATAGGATTGTTTCCTTTTAGCATTCCAATTTTATTTACCTTAGACGACTGTATAAGAGTTGTCTCTATATCTTCATATTTGTATTTTTCTAACAATGATAAAAATAAGTTCATATTTTTAAGAGTAATAAAATTCGCACATACAATACCTTTTTGTAAAAGAGCTTTATCTAGGTACTCAAATATCTCTTCTAATTTTCCTCCACTTCCACCTATAAAACATTTATTTATAGTTAAACTAGGAAGACATTTTGGAGCTTCTCCTTGAATAATATTTACTTCTGCATTAAATTTTTCTGCATTCTTATTTATTAACTCTATACCTTCTTTTTCTTTTTCAACTACATATACTTTTGCTCCCTGTAAAGCAGCTTCAATAGAAATTGACCCTGTTCCGCCACCTATGTCTAGAAAAACATCATCTTTCTCTATGGAAAGATATGCTGTATTTAAAACTCTTATATCAAATTTTGTCATAGGGATATTCCCTCTTATAAAATCTTCATCTCTCAAATATCTCATTTTCTACCACCACCACAGCTAAAGGGGAAATATCTATTATTTCTTCCCCAATATCCTTTTTAATTATTAATTCATCTTCATATGATAGATTAAAGCCTGCATATATTTTACCTCGTACACCTAATTCATAAAGCTTTGAAGAAATATAAGAAGGACAATTTTCCTTATCAGTAAGCAAAACAGTCAATGAACTAGACTTTACTTTGGATAAATCTTCTTTTCTTCCATGAAGAGATAAAAACAATGCATTTTGCCAACTTTTATTAATCTTTGCCATCATGTATTGAAATGATGAAACCCCTGGCAAAACTTTATCTACCACTACATTTTTCTTTTTTAGATATTCTAATATTCCATAAAAGCATGGATCTCCTGAAGCTAATATGAGAATATCTTCATTAGCTTTTGAATAATTAAGGACTTCTTTTACAGAAGTAACTTTAATGTAATCCTTCTTTATTGATTTAAGAGAGTCTGCAACTCTCCCAAAAGCTAATACACACGAGGACTTCTCTATAGCTTCTTTAACTTCTTCAGTTAAGTATTTCGGATTACCAGGGCCTATTCCACCAACTGTTATCATAAAAAGGCACCTCTTTTCATGGAATATATTATTACTTTTACTTTATATTCTTCATCTTTTAAGTACTTTCTTATTTTATCTTCACAGCCTTTTTCCATGGCTTTAACCACATTTTTATACCCTTCATTTACACATATATCTAATGCTTCTTCAGCAGTCAAAGCATTATTGACCTTTTCTATAACATAATAAGGTGCTTTCATCAATGCTAAGTAATATATAAATGCTTCCATCCTGCCATCACAAACTCTGTTGTGCGTATTAAATGAACCAATAGATAACTTTGCAAGTTTACCAATATGCCCTACTAATGTTATAGATTTAATTCCTTTATTGTAAGCATAAAGAAAAGAATCCCCTACATAATTTGAAATCTTTACTCTCTTATTGTTTAAACCCAAAGAATCTGCTATTTTTTCTCCATAATTACCGGGAACGAAAATAACATTGTCTTTACCATATTTTTCTATAACTGTATCAACCTCAAGATATATAGTCTTTTTAAGTGCATCCTCAGACATAGGATATACTATGCCCTTAGTGCCAATAATTGATATACCCCCTTCTATGCCTATATTTTTGTTATAAGTTTTCTTAGCTATCTCTTTTCCTAAAGGTGCATATATTAACACATCATATCCACAGTTAGATACCTCACTTAATTCTTTTATTATCATCTTTTTAGGAACAGGATTTATTGCTGCTTCACCTATCTCTCCAAAAAGCCCTTTTCGAGCAATTCTACCTATACCTTCTCCACCATCAATGTGAATTTCCCCATCAGTTCTCTCTTTTACCTCTGCATATATCTTCATGCCATCTGTAACATCAGGGTCATCTCCTCCATCCTTTATAATGGCACAAGAAGCTTTTTCATTTTCCAGTTTAGGATTTACAACTTCTAACTTAAGCCTCACACCAGCAGGAGTATCTATTTCAACATATGGTATTGTCTGATTATTCTTCAACATAATAGCAGCAGCTTTTGACGCAGCTGCAGCACAGCTACCAGTAGTATATCCACATTTTAAACGTTTACCTTCCTTTATAACATACATATCCTTCATTATCTTCCCACCGCCATATACAATAAAGCGTTCATAACAGATGCGGCTACATTACTTCCTCCTTTTGTCCCTATAGTAGAAACAGATGGTACAATAGTCTCTCTTAAAACTTCCTTAGACTCCTTTGCTCCTACAAATCCTACTGGAACTCCTATTACAAATTTAGGACTAACTTTTCCTTCATTTATTAACTCACAAAGTCTAAATAAAGCTGTAGGAGCGTTTCCGATAACAAACATATCTATACCTTCAGCTACAGCCAAATCCACTGAACAAGCAGACCTAGTTGTACCCATTTCCTTTGAAAGCCTTATAACTCTTTCATCATCAATAAAATATTTTAAGCTACACAATGTCTTAGACAAAGCTTTTTTGTTTATACCAGAATAAGCCATCTTTGTATCTGTAAATATAATTCCACCATTTTTTATAGATTTTAAAGCATTATGAATGAAATCTTCTTTAAAAATAATTATGTGTCTATAATCGAAATCCCCAGTAGTATGAATCATTCTCTTAACTATTATTTTTTCTTCATCACTAAATGAAGTATCATCCATAACTTGTTCAATAATATTCATACTCTTTTCTTCAATTTCCATAGGCTTTTTTATATACATTTAATCCCCTCTTTTATTACTTATTTTTTGTTTCTCTCTACTACATCAAGCATATTATTAAATGATTTCATGTTCCCTAAAAAATGTACATGTGGATAACCAGCTAAAACATTTTTATATTTGTATCCACAATCCCACTTTTTCTTACTCATAGGTTTTGTGATTTTAAATACTTCATTACCATTTACATAAGTTTCTGATTTGTGAAATTCATGCCCTGTAAGTTTATCCCCTTTTTTACCTAACAAACAGTCTTCCTTTAGTTCAATATTGATATATCCAAATCTTTGCAGCTTATCAGTCATCTTACTTTTACCATGAAATACTCCACACATTTTAGAATCCTCAATCTCATCAGTTAAGTACATAAATCCACCACATTCTCCGTATATAGTTCCATATTTATCAGCAAACTTCTTTATATCCTTAAGTATTGCTGTATTTTTAGAAAGCTCTTTTCTATATACTTCAGGATATCCCCCGCCTAAATATAAAATATCGCAAGGAGGAAGCTTTTTATCTTTAAGCGGGGAAAAATACTTTACTAAACAAACGTTTTCAAAAAGCTTTAAATTTTCACTATAGTAGAAAGAAAAAGCTTTATCATATGCTATAGCAACTGATATATTTCTCTTTTTAGGATAATGAAAAGGTTTAGTATCTATTTCATTCATAATATTTAATATTTTATTAATATCAATATTTCTATCTACAATTACTGACGCTTCATCAATTATTTCTTCGATATTCTCTATCTCCATACCCTGAACTAAACCTAAATGTCTACTTTTTATTGCTAAATTTTCATTTTCTTCAATATATCCTAACACTTCTATACCAATGTATTCTTCGATTTTTTCCTTTAAAAGAAGATAAATCCCTTTATTAACTTTATTCAAAATTATTCCCTTGATTTTTGAACCTGCAAAATCTACCATCCCCTTTATTTTAGGAATAGCTGAGAACATTTCTCCTTTTGGAGTGTATACTAAAATAGTATTTATATCTAACCTTTTGGATATATCATAACTAGAATTTTCATAGGTATTGTAAATACCATCGAAATATCCCATAGCTCCTTCTATAATAGAATACTCCCCTTCTGCCATAGACAAAGCATATTTAACTCCTTCTTCACCCATCAAATGAAAGTCTAAATTACCTGCCCTTTCCCCTGAAGACAACTCTAAAAATTTCGTGTCTATGTAATCAGGCCCAGTTTTAAATCCACAAATATTTAAACCTCTTTTTTTAAGTGCCCTCAATAATCCAAGAGTAATAAGAGTTTTTCCACTTCCACTTGAGGGAGCCGTAATCATGATAGTTTTCATATCACTCCTCCTTGCTAATTAAATCATTCAAAAACTAAAAAATGGGAACTCCTTCAGAAGTTCCCATTAAAATCACCTTAAATTTACACAATACTATAAATACTATAATAATAGGTACTTACTTTCCCTCCGAAAGAGTACTTCCTTTTAAGGCAGGTATCCTGACTCACAGCTTAAACCTCCTCCCTCCTTCCCAGCAAAAGCCAGTGGATTGGGATTCGTCACTGTATACAGTAGCGGGGGCTGTAGTGGATTTTCACCACTTTCCCTAAACCTTAAAAGCATATTATTCTTTTTTCTATCTAAATAATACCATTTTATATATTTAAATGTCAATAGCAAGTAGGGACGGTTCTTGCTTGCCTCCCAGTTTATGTAATTTATAAAAATTATTACAGCGTTGACATATATATTATAAAATAGTATATTGTTTTCTAGGATATAAAAGTTATTTTTGTTAATTTTTTATATTATCCATATTTTATCTGTGAAAAATGGGTGCATTGATAATGAAAAAATCAAAAAGAACTTGCGAAGGAAGTGAATAAATTGAAAAAAATCTTTATAATAGTACTTGTTATCGTTATTGCTATAACCATTGGAGCATCTTTAAAGTCAAATGCAGATAAAGAATTAATAAATTATACTATAAAAGATATAAATGAATTTTTAGCTTCTAAAGAGCTGGAAGGCCGATTAACAGGAACTGAGGGTAATAAAAAAGCTGAAGAGTTTATATCCGAATATTTTAAATCATTAGGCCTAGAAACTCTAAAAGATAATACTTATTTATTACCTTATACTCATAATTTCGTTAACTTTAACGACGAAGAGATAAAAATGGTCATAGAATATGAAAATGGCACTACTAGAGAATGTATTGCAGGTAAGGATTTTTTACCTAAAAGATATAATAAAAAAATAAATTTAACTGCCCCCATAAGTAAAGAAATAGATGAAAGTTCTTTCTTATTAGTTAATGATAACATAAAACCTGAATATTCAAGTGCAAAAGGAATATTACTTAAAACTAAATATTTTCATCATTATATTAGTATAGGTAATAACAAACCAGCTATTCAAATAAGTGAAGATCTATATAATGATTTAGCTAATAATAAATGCAATATAAATTATGAATATAACTTAAATATAAAAAAAATCAATGCAAATAATGTTGTAGGAAAGATTTCAGGTGAAGATAATAATAGCGCCATCATTTTATCTGCTCATTTTGATCATGTTGGAAAAATAGGAGATACAATATACTATGGTGCATTAGATAATAGCTCAGGTGTATCAATATTATTAGATTTAACAAGGAAATTAAAAGAATACTCAATAAATAATAATTTTAAGCAAGATATTATAATATGTGCTTTTAATGGTGAAGAATCAGGATTGCAAGGAAGTCAAGCTTTTGCTCAATTTATTAATGATAGGTATAAAAACATATGGAATATTAATTTTGACTGTATAGGAATTAAGGATAGAAAATTTACTATTAATAATTGTGAAGATTCAAACATAGAAAATTGTTTGAGTAATGATTTGTATGATTATCTTAATAGCAAAAACTATGATGTTTCTTTTGATACTTTTGATTCTTTTACTAGTGATCATGTAAGCTTCGAAGAATACGGTATCCCTGCTGTAAATATAGGACAAGATGAAACTAATATTATCCATTCCGAGCTTGATACAGTGAAAAAATTAGATATAGATTTGATTGAAAAATTTAGTAATGATATGTTTGAATTTATAGTAAAAAATGATGGTACTAACTATAATGAAGTAATAAATACATCTGATAACTTAGATATTCAATATGTTGACGAAGAGGAAGTTTTGGAATATGAAAAAATGTTAGAAGAAGAAGCTAAAGATTTAGAATTAAATCAGTACAAGCATATAATGGTTGATGGTATACCAGTATCCATCGAAAAGGATAATGAAACATATAATTCTTTATTAGACCTAAAAAAAATATTTAGCAACATCAATATTCCAGAAAATATTAGTAACTATAAATTGCACGATATAACAGTATATTGTTCTAAGCCATCAATTGATCATATAGGTGAAATTGGCAAAATATATACATATGATAACTTCTCATCTTCCAATATATATCAGCTCGTTATAAGGTATTCTAATAAGGATGATAATAGTAAAATACTTGAAATTAAAATATCCAAAACTGATGATAAATCTGTTGATGACATAATTACCGATCTCCATAAGTACAATAATTTTGTAATAGAAAAAATATCAAATGATAATCAATGTTATTGGATTGAATTTAGTGAAGACAAAAAATTTATTTTTATTATTGATGTTATCAATATCACCGAAAATGATGATATATTTTATATAATAAGGATTGACAAATATAAAATTGAAAAAATGGAAAGTGAAGATACAGATGTACATATATTAGATTGGTTTGAGCATTCAAAAGACAAAACTATTGAATTTATGAAAAATATTGATTTTAATGATCTTATAAATGGTATATTTGGGTAATAATATTATAATTTAAATTAATAGCCCTCCAATGTCCTCTATCCCTACTAATCCCAATATAAGCAAGAAAGTCTTTTGCACTCCAATATAAGCATCTTTAGGATCAAACCATTCTCTTACAGTATGTACATTGTCGCTTTTTCCACCAGTACCAACAGTTATAGCTGGTATTCCAAGACTAATGGGTAAGTTTGCGTCTGTGCTTGCTGTCTCACTAAAACAAGGCTCAAATCCCATAGTTTTTACAGCACAAGCAGCTGCTTGAACTATTGGTTCATTTGCATTTTGACTTCCTGCAGGTCTATCTCCTATTAGCTCAATATCAACACTTATTTTTTCTTCACAATTCCATCGTTCATTTTCCTTTATCGCAGCGTCTTCTGCTATATTTAATATTTTATTCTCAAGCTTTGATAATTCTTCAGGACAGTTAGAACGCATATCTACGTACATACTAGCTTCTGCTGCTATAGAGTTTATAGACGTTCCCCCTTCTATTTTCCCTACAGTAAATGTAGTTTTAGGCTTAGAAGGTGTTTTAATATCTGCTATTTCGCTTATTGCTCTACCTAATGCATGTATAGCACTTGGCAGTCCAAAATTTTCAAGGCTATGACCCCCAGGACCTTTATATGTTATTTTGTATCTTCGACTCCCAGTAGCTATGTATGTTATATGTTCTACTCCAGTACCATCAATGCTTATAAATCCGTCTATATCATTATTCTTCTTAAAAATATGCTTTACTCCTCGTAAATCACCTAGTCCCTCTTCACATACATTGGCACAAAACACAATATCACCTATTGTTTGTATATTAGTTTTATTAAGTGCTTTAATGATAGATATGATTTCAACTAATCCCCTCGTATCATCAGATATTCCTGGTGCATAAAGCTTGCCGTCTTTTTCCTTAACATTTGTATCTGTTCCTTCATCAAATACAGTATCTAAGTGAGCTGCCACTAATAATTTAGGACCTTTACCTGTCCCTTTTCTTATACCAAATACATTGCCAACTTCATCAATACTAACATCTTCAAGACCTAATTCTTTAAATCTTTTATAAAAATATTGACCTCGAATTTGCTCTTTAAATGTAGGTGCAGAAATACTGCAAATCCTTTTCTGTTCCTCTACAATATCTTCATGATCCTCTTTTATGAAGTCTAACCCTTCTTTTACAGCTTTATATTCCATAATTGCTTGATAAGTTTTTTCTATGTGGTCACTTACGTTAACATCACTATTTTTCACCATGTATAACCCCCTTGTTCTTGTATATTACAATTATACTACAAATTGCTCTTTTATTCCTCTATTTCCAATAGACAACTGTAAAATAGCTTGTTGTATAATCTCTATTTTCACCTGAAATTCTTGCAGAATTATTATGTTCTAATATAATTGCATTTTTAGCTCCGATATTATTCATAACTGTAATCAAGGTGATAATAGAAGATGGTGAGTCCATATAATCGTTGTTCATATGGCTTATGGTTAAAATATCTCTACTTAGTAATACTTTTTTAGTAAATTCGTCCTTTTTATCAGCTTCTTCTACAGACAGATAATGAGAAAAATCTACTGATGCTATTACTAGAAAGCTTTTCTCTCTTAACTGCTCCGATAACTTTTCTCCAAGCTCTATAGCTTTATTTATACCACAAGTGCCAGACACTAAGATAGGAACAATCTTAGTGTCTGGCATAAAATACTTTATATATGGAACAACAGATGAAATAGAATGTTCATTTTCCATCAATGTGAAATTTGCATCTGCTATACCACTATCAATAAAATAATCTACAATCGTTTTGTCAGCTTTAAGTTCTCCAAATGGCGTATCCCAAGTCCAGCTTCCAGTATGAATGTCACTTACACCTGCTCCAGTATGATTTGGTGCAACTACTACAACCACATCTGGCTGCTTTTTAGCAACTGTTTTAAAGAAAGAAGCTATCATTTTATCTGCTAATAAGTGGTGAGGTACTATTCCCCCTACTATCTCTTTATCATCTAATGATATTCCATCACTATCATTAACTGATATATGAAAGTTTATAGCATTATAATATTTACACTGAATTAACTTTTTTTCTCGCTGTATATTTTCTACGTTTATATCGCTTTTAGGTGAATATATTTCTCTGCCAATCAAAATAACTAAAATACATAGTACCCCACATAGACCACATAGAAGTTTTTTTCTATTCATCATATCATTCCTCAATAGTTATAGTATCCTGTTCCGTAAATACCATAGTATTGCTATTGCAGTGCTTCATAACAGCATTATCCACCTTATATATTCCCGGTGTTACAGCTCTCGCATAGTATATGATTGATTTCACAGGATTCTTTTTATTATAATGATATCCAAATACTAATCTCTGACCATCTCTTTCTATAGGATAGCTCTTATTTCTGTCGTTTCTATATCCAACTACATATCTTAATCCTGCAGGTAAAACATCAGTAATTTCATAATAACCTTCAGGAGATGATTCAGAAAACTTTGGAGTTATTATTACTTTAATTAAATCTGATTGATTTAATGTGTCTTGATCAGATTTCTCAACCAAACTATAACTCCTTGTTAAGCTTATATTTTTATCTTGCTTATCTATCAAATCTTTTACAGAAGCTAAATAATTTACTGCCATTACTATATCTCCTTTTACATTATCAAATTCTATTTCTTTTACTTCTTCAGAATTTAAAAGCAGCTCATATCTATTATCTTTAGTAAGCTTAACTTCATGTTCCTCACCATTTAAAGTATAGCTAAAACTTCCTATCTGATCTGTTTGAGGAATATCATACATCACAAACATTAGCTGTTCTAAATAAGTAAGAATATCCTCTGTGCTATTATATTTTGCATATTTCAATAAATCATATTTTTCAGCCTTATCTAATTTTAAAGATAATATTGATGCAAGTGAAGTAGCTTGTAAAATATCATCTTTATCTACACCTGTATCAATATATACATAATTACCAGCTTTCTTGCCATAATTATTCAAAATATCTACATAAATTTCTTCCGCATTATTTAAATCTCCTATATCAGCTAAGGCTATCCCTAAAATTAATTTTTCATTAATATTTAAATTTGTATTCTCAAGAAGTCTTTGTATATCTATTAAAACTGGCTCATTTAACCTTGCAAGCCCCCAATAAGCTGCAGCTACATGTTCAGGAATAGATTCACTGTCTTCTATTATGCCGTAAAAATACTCTTTTAATTTATATTTATTAAATAAATCTCCTGCAACAGAAGTGATCTTTGCTGATAAAACTGGATCACTGCTAGCGTATGGTAATAATGCTATTCCTCCATCTCCTGTCTGATATTGTTCTAAATTATAATCTTCACTCCAGCTTTCTTCATCAAAGTATTTATCCATTAATTCTCGAGATAATTTTCTAGAAAGTTTTTGATCTACTCTATTGCCCCAAGAATGTGATAAAGACATTAAAGTGTTGTAAAATAACGAACTACTTTCATTGTAAAAATACAGCTTAGTATAACCTTCTCCTCCTTCTACCTTAGTCCTATCATTCAAATCAACATATTCAGTTCTCATAGCTTTAAGCATAGAATCTACTACCTCAAATTTCTTTTCTACCCCATCAAAATAGTCTTTACTCCTTGCTTTTATAGTTACAGTATATTTCCCTTTATTTAATTTTCCTAATTGTATATTTGTATAGTTGTTGCCTTTAGAGGATTTTTCAAAAACATTTTCATTCCCCTTTTCATCAGTTAAAATAACTTCATAGTTGACTGTATCATCTTGCCCTAATTCTGTGCCAAAAGAACGAACTGTTATACATGGACTATCTCCATCCATAAATATATCGCTTGAAATAACATCTACAAAGAAAGGTAGTTTAGCATTAATATTAATCTTTCCACTTCCAGCTAGTAAATCATTAGATATACCTTGATATGTTACTCTCCAGGATGTCAAATTATCAGGAAGATTAAAACTTATATTTGCTTTTCCGTACTCATTAGTAACAGCAGATTTAAACAATGCTGTATCCTTAAAATCTGACCTTATATATTCTCCGTTTTCTCCACCTCCGCCTTCTGCCATACTTGTTCCATATAGATTTATCTCTTTATAAGAAACATAATCATGTATAATGCCAGTACCATAGCAATAATTGTATAATGATTTTAAGGTATCTACACTCTGTTCATTAACTGCAAAAAATGCTTCATCTACAACACTTATGTTAATGGCTGCTTTTACAGGTAAACCTTCTTTACCCTTCACTTCAACATCTAAATTAACAGTTTCCCCTGGGCGATAGCTCTCTTTATCTGGCTTCACATCAATGTCTAAAGCTTTTTCTGTATAATCATAATTAATACTCTTTAATCCAGCTAAAAATATGTTTTCTCCATCAAAATACACAGCCCTAAGGTAATAATTTGGAATATCCTCTTTTTTAAACTCAAAACTATTCTTAACATTTTCAGAAATAGTATAATTCTTTAACCCATCTTGTAAAATAAGATATAGCATTTTATCTCCATCAGTTTCTTCTACCTCTTCAACCTCTTGATTATTACATTTTAAAATAATATTTGCTTCTTCTCCTATTTTATAGCTTTTTTTATCTTTATCCTCTTCTTCAATATAATAATATTTAGTACCTGGATACCAACCTCTATAATTATATTTATTTATATTCCCTCTGCAAACTATGTTGTTATTTCTTGTATCGTGGCCTAATAATACTATTTCATAATTTTTCCCTTCTTCAATTGGAAACTCCATACTATAATATCCATCTACTGTACTAGCATTAATATCTTTCAACAATTTTTGGTGTTTAGTGTATCTATAAGTTTTACAAATCTTTTTATTTATAAAGTCATAATATTCTCCTGTTTCTTCTTTAATATATGATATTTCATAGATATTTAAAGTAAAATCTGTATCTATCTTATCTCCTTTGTACCTATCATAATAATTGTATGTTTCTATACCATCTACTTCCTTATTTATATCTATCTTATTTGTTTTTACTTCAATAATAGCCATATCTTCATCGTACTTGGTATCTAAATCAATCATAACGTCTCTTGGAAATACCTCTATACCTGCTGACGCACGTATTTCTTCCTCTTCTGCTTCAGCATTGTTTATGTTTATGTTGATATATTTAGGATACCAGCTATCCGTTACTATATTAGGTTTGTATTCTATATTTGCATATCCATTTTTATCACAAACTACTTTATCTCTTATACTGCTGTCATTTTCATTATATGAATAATCAAGTTTTATACCAGCTACTGGAGAACCTTCAAAAAAGTTTGCTTGTATATCTAGATGTGCAGATTCCCAGCCAAATATTCTATCTTTATCAAATTTAGCTGTTAACTTATATGAAGGTTTGGTATATCTTCTAACTTCAAAATATTTACGTGATATTAATTGATCTTCTATCATTAATTCCACTGCATATCTGCCTTGAAGTAAATCTGTAAAAGCTATGCTCCCTTCATATGCTCCAAATTCGTTTATAGAAACTTCTTGAGTATCTAATTCAAATCTTTCACTTCCATAGTCGTCGCTATATAAATGCAGTGTAGCAGTTTTAACCATCTCTTTACCGTTTCTTGGTTTAACCATACCCCATACTTTTACTTCATCGTCAGGCAAGTACAGCCCTCTATCTAAGTACATATATTCCCAATAAGATGATTGTTTTGTGTTGCCATAATAGTCGTCAAAGTAATAAAAATCATTATATCCATAGTAAGTTTTCCCTACTCTTGCATAATAAGTAGGTCCTTTATTTGTTTCAATGGTGAAAAATACATTATTTAGATTTTCGCCATCTACAATTTGTTCATTTATTATTGCAATACCTTCATCATTAGTTTCTGCACTTTCTCCTGTTTCTGCACTTACTATAGCACCTGCTATAGGTTCTCCTGTCTTACTATCATTTACCCAAGCAAGACTTTCCTTTTCTCCTAACATAATATAAGCAGCTATATCATTGATTTGAATATGAGTTTGATAATTATCATTCCCTGAAATCACATTTATTAAGTAATAACCTTCATTAAGTGGTTCTGGAAATGAAATAAAGTTGCCCCAGCTATCTTCACTTGCTCCAACTAATTTAGTATTAAAGCTTGCTACTTTCTCAAGTTTATTTTTATCTATTTCTATTTTTTCATTTACACTGTCCCACCAATTAAAATTAATATCACTTAATTCTTTTATTTGTTTAAAGAAATCTTCACCTTTTTTATATTTATATATCTCTACCTCTAGCTCTTTGTCTTTAAATATTTCACTACTAGATACCTCTATATTAGGAACAGTTTTAGATGTAAAGTTATGAAGAGTATCTAAAAAATTAAAATATTTTTTACTACTATTTTCACTTTCCTTTGTTTTAAATTTAAACGTATATCCATCTTTTATGACTTCATCGCTATCTTTCAATCCTATTCCTGGTTTTAGCTTTACAGTATATATAGTATCAGGCTCTAATCCATCATGTACAAATACCACAGTATTTTTATGGTATTCAAATCTTCCTTCTACTTTTGGCTCTATTTCAAAATACTCATCTATTGCTTTTATATTAGGATAGCTAAATTCCATTTCTATTCCAGAATCAACTGGTACATAAGTTGCTTTATCTGCAGGTAAAGTACTAACAAGTTTAAATACTTTTTTAGTTTGGAAAGCCCAAGACAGTAGCTTATCATTATCGTCTTTTAAGCTAACTTTATAAACACTATTTGGCTTTAATGAATTTTCGAAATTAATTAAAAATTCTTTGTCCGAAACTTTTTCAATTTGATAAGGTTCTCTAGGTGATATATTTACATTGCTCCTAATAGTAGATATGTCTTGATCTTCTCTACAAACTACCTTAAAACCTGTATCTAAGCTAACCCCTAAAGTATCTGCTAAAGTAGGTATTACATCAAATCCTTTTTCATTAAGTGAAACTTGTATGTCATTATCTGTTAGTTCTGTATTTGTTGAATCTTTTTCTGCGCATCCTGCTAGGCTAAATAGCAGCATTATAATTAGAAAAACTGATAAAACTCTTTTACCCATATACATAGTTACCCCCTAATCACTAAAACATAATTTTATAATTTAAAATGATGAAATTGTATAATTGTAATACATAGGTAAACAATTTCAACACTTTAATTATTATGCCTTGGAAAATCTACTTTCATCGCGACTTATTTAAGCACTACCCTAATATTTTACCCTAAATAGTGCTTGAATACCGGAGCAGGGAAAGTAGATTTTCCATAGACATACTTTAAGCTTAAATTTTGTTTAACTATAATATGCAATTTCATCAAAATAATTTTTTTGCATATACATTATATAGACGTATTGGAAATAATATTTGTTCCTTTTCTTTATACAAAAAAAGAGCCTAATTTAAGGCTCCAATATCTTTTCTATAGTACATACCATCAAAGTTTATTTTTCTTATATTATCATAAGCTTTTTCTCTTGCTTCTTCTAGTGTATTTCCTAAGGCTGTCAATGCTAGTACCCTGCCTCCATTAGTAAAGATTTTATTGTCAGTCTTTTTTGTTCCTGCGTGAAATACTATTATGTCTTTATCTATTTTATCAAGTCCAAATATTTCTTTATCTTTTTCGTAGCTTCCTGGATAACCTTCAGATGCTGCTATTATCGCTATTGAGCTTTTATTTGTCCATTTTAAATCTTCTTCTTTGAGATTACCAGCAATAACTTTCTCAAAAATCTCTACTAGATCGCTTTCAAGCCTTGGAAGAACTACTTGAGTTTCAGGATCTCCCATTCTTACATTAAACTCTAAAACCTTTGGCCCTTCTTTAGTTATCATTAATCCGATGAAAAGTACTCCTCGAAAATCAATGTTTTCTTCTTTAAGTCCAACCTTTATTTTCTCCAATATATCTCGCTTTACACTATTTTGTAATTTATCATTAAATATTGGATTTGGTGATAAACATCCTACACCGCCAGTATTAGGTCCTTTATCTCCATCATATATTTTTTTGTAATCTCTAGCACTTTCCATAGGGATTATTCTCTCACCATCTAATAAACATAATAGAGAAGCTTCTATTCCTTCTAAATATTCTTCAATAATTATAGATTCCCCAGCTACCCCAAATTTTCTATTTTCCATTATGCTTCTTATAGCTTCCTTAGCTTCTTCTTCAGTAAAGCAAATAATTACTCCCTTGCCTGCAGCCAACCCGTCTGCCTTTATTACTAAAGGATATTTAAAATTTTTTAGTTCCTTCATCGCTTGTTTAGGATCATTACAATCCTTATATCTAGCTGTTGGTATATCATATTTTACCATGAATTTTTTTGAAAATATCTTACTGCCTTCTAATTGAGCACTTTTTTTATCTGGCCCGAATATTTTAAGACCATTTTCTTTAAATTTGTCCACGATACCTTTTACAAGTGGCACTTCTGGACCTACCACTGTTAAATCTATGTTATTATTAATAGCAAAATTAAGTAATAATTCTATATCATCAGCTTTTATATTTACACATTCTGCTAATTCTTCTATTCCTCCGTTGCCTGGTGCACAGTATATTTTAGAAACCTTTTTGCTTTGTGCAATTTTCCAAATGAGAGCATGCTCTCTTCCTCCGCTCCCTATAACAAAAACCTTCATCCTTCCACCTCCAATTTAGGTAGCAAGTGGGGACGGTTCTTGCTTGCTATAGCAAGCAAGAACCGTCCCTACTTGCTAGTGTTTAAAATGTCTTATATTTGTAAAGACCATTGCGATACTGTATTTGTTTGCTGCTTCTATGGAATCATTATCTCTTATTGAACCTCCTGGCTGAATGATTGCAGTAATTCCAGCTTTATGAGCTGCTTCGACGCAATCGCTAAATGGGAAAAAAGCATCTGAAGCCATTACGCTTCCTTTTACTCTATCTTCTCCTTGCTTTATAGTATTTTCAAGTGCCCATATTCTACTTACCTGACCAGGCCCTACTGCTACAGTTCCTTTATCTTTAGCCAAAACAATACCATTTGATTTAGTATTTTTTACTGCCTTCCAAGCAAACAATAAGTCTTCCATTTCCTTTTCAGTTGGTTTTCTTTCAGTAACACATTTAATTTCACCATCTAATAGCTTATTATCTCTTTCTTGAACTAGTATGCCTCCTAAGACCTTTTTTATATCATAGCTTTTGTAATTCTTTTTTCTAATATTCTCTAACTTTAATATTCTGATATTTTTCTTTGAAGTTAGTATCTCAAGAGCTTCACTTGTATATGATGGTGCTACAACTACTTCAATGAATATTTCATTTATCATTTTAGCAGTTTCAGCATTAATCTCTTCATTTGCTGCAATTATCCCGCCAAATATTGAGAGTTTATCTCCCTCATATGCTTTTTTAAATGCTTCACAAATTGTACTACTGCTACCAATTCCACATGGGTTGCTGTGCTTTACTGCTACTACTGTTGGCTCATCAAATTCTTTTAATATTTCCAACGCTCCATTAGTATCATTTATATTATTAAAGGAAAGCTCTTTTCCATGAAGCTTGACTGCATCAGAAAGAGTTCCTTTTGTTTCTTTGATTTCTTCATAAAACGCTGCTTTTTGATGAGGATTTTCTCCATATCTTAGGTCTTGTTTCTTTTCAAATGTAAGTGATATGGTATCTGGAAACTCTGCATTCGTTATTTGATTAAAATAATTAGAAATTAAACTATCATATGCGCTAGTATGTTGAAACACCTTTGCTGCCAGGTATTCTCTAGTCTTTAGGCTTGTCTCGCCTTTGTCTTTAAGCTCATTTAATACCATATCATAATCCCTTGGGTCAACTATTACATTAACAAATTTGTAATTTTTAGCAGCAGCTCTAAGCATAGAAGGCCCACCGATGTCTATATTTTCTATGATTTCTTCATGCGTAACTCCTTCTTTTAAAATTGTTTCTTTAAATGGATACAAATTATTCACTACCATATCTATAGGTTTTATGCCTAATTCTTCCATCATTTTCACATGTTCAGCATTATCTCTTACAGCTAAAAGCCCACCGTGTATTCTAGGGTGTAGTGTTTTCACTCTGCCATCAAAACACTCTGGAAATTCTGTAACTTCAGAAGCATCTATAACCTCTATACCTTCCTCTTTAAGTTTTCTAGCAGTTCCTCCAGTTGATATAATTTCCCAACCCATTTCCACTAATTTTTTTACAAATTCAATTATCCCTGTTTTATCATAAACGCTTACCAACGCTCTCTTCATTTCCTACCTCCTCCTTTTTATAAGATTTTAACTTTTCTCCCTATAACCATTAATCTTCCATCGCAATATAGCTGTACAGCTTTGGAAAGTATTTTATGTTCTACCTTTAATACTCTTGCTTTTAACGTTTCAACCGTATCGTCTTCTTTAACCTTAACTGGTTCTTGAATTATTATAGGTCCAGTATCTGTCCCCTTATCTACAAAATGAACAGTTGCACCTGTAACTTTTACACCATAATCAAGTACAGCCTTATGCACTTTTTCTCCATAATATCCTTTTCCGCAAAAGCTAGGGATAAGAGATGGGTGAATATTTATTATTCTATTTTCATATTGATCTATAAATTCAGCACTTAGTATTTTCAAATACCCAGCTAATACAATTAGCTCTACATTTCTTTTTTTTAACTCCTCTAAAATTTTCCTATTATATTCATCACTATTGTCAAATTCTTTCCTATTTATATATATAGATTCTATACCTGCATTTTTAGCCCTTACTAATCCGTACGCATTTTTATTATTTGACACTACTAAAGAAATATTTCCTTTTATTTGCCCTGCATTTATATTATCAATCAAAGATTGAAGGTTTGTTCCACCTCCTGAAATTAACACTCCAATATTTATTTGTGACATATTTTTATGCCGCCCTCTCCTTTAATTATCTCACCCATCAAATATGATTTTTCGTCTTTAGACTTTAAATATTCTATAACTTTATCTGCTTCATCTTTTCCAACTACTATTACAATACCTACACCCATATTAAAAGTAGAATACATTTCATCTATGTCAATATTTCCAAGTCTTTGCATTAATCTAAAAATAGGAAGTTCATCAATAGTCCTCACATCAATATTTGCCGAATAACCCTTAGGTATCATTCTTGGAATATTTTCATAAAATCCTCCACCTGTTATATGACTAATACCTTTTATATTGAATTTTTCTATTAAGTCATACAATGGATTAGTGTAAATCCTTGTTGGCTTCAACAGTTCTTCTCCTAAGGTAGTCCCTAATTCATCTATATACTGATTTACATTCATTTTCTTAACATCAAAAAATAGCTTTCTTACAAGGGAAAAACCATTGCTATGGACTCCACTAGATGGCAGCCCTATAAGAATATCCCCTTCTTTTATTTTAGTTCCATCAATTATCTTACTTTTTTCTACTACTCCTACAGAAAAACCAGCTAAATCATATTCACCTTCGCCATAAAGCCCTGGCATTTCAGCAGTTTCTCCACCTATAAGGGCACACCCACCTTTAATGCACCCATTGGATACCCCCTTAACTATTTGAGCAATTTTTTCAGGTTCTAGTTTTCCTGTTGCTACATAATCTAGGAAAAATAAAGGCTTTGCTCCTTGGCACAATATATCATTAACACACATTGCTACACAATCTTCTCCTATAGTGTCATGCTTATCCATCATGAAAGCAATTTTAAGCTTTGTACCTACTCCATCTGTCCCAGAAACAAGTACAGGCTCTTTATATCTATTATCTAGAGCAAATAATCCTCCAAATCCTCCTATGTCTGTTAATACTCCTTTTGTATAAGTCTTTTTAACATGCTCCTTCATAAGTTTTACAGCTTCGTACCCTGCTTTAGTATCAACACCGGAATATTTATAGCTCAATCCTTTTTTATTCACCATAATCACTCCCTATTTTAGCCTCTAGTCTCTGTTTATCGGTACCTCCATTGGATAATCTCCATCAAAACATGCTTTACAAAATCCCTTTGTTTGGCCAGTTGCCTTCATAAGCCCTTCTATAGATAAATAAGCTAAACTATCAGCACCAATCATTTCTTTTATCTCGTCTACAGTCTTAGTTGCTCCAACTAATTGGCTTCTATATGGTGTGTCAATTCCAAAATAACATGGATTAGTAACAGGAGGTGAACTAACTCTTACGTGTACTTCTTTTGCTCCAGCTTTTTTCAACATATCTACAAGTTTTTTCATCGTAGTACCTCTAACTATAGAGTCATCTACCATTATTACTCTTTTGCCCTCAATATTCTCCTTTAAAGCATTAAGCTTTATTTTTACACCCTTTTCTCTAAGCTCTTGACTAGGCTGTATAAATGTTCTTCCAATATATTTATTTTTTATAAGCCCAACTCCATAAGGAATTCCTGATGCTTCAGCATATCCTATAGCTGCCGGAGTTCCAGAATCAGGGACTGATATTACTACATCTGCATCAACTGGTGATTCTTCTGCTAATATTTTCCCCGATTTACTTCTAAATAAATACACGTTGGTATCATCTATTTTGCTATCTGGTCTTGAAAAATAGATCAATTCAAAAACACATAGATTTTTCTTGCACCACTTATCACTTTTTACACTTTTCATACCTTTTTTATCTATCACAACTATTTCCCCTGGTTCTACATCTCTAACATATTCTGCTCCTAAAGTGTCTAATGCACAGCTTTCTGAAGCTAACATATAGCTGTTTTCTGTCTTTCCTATGCATAATGGTCTTAGACCAAAAGGATCTCTTGCACCTATGAGCATATCATTGCTAATAATTACTAGTGCATAGGAACCTTTTAATATTTCTGTAACCTTTTTAATAGATTTAACAATACCTTCTTTATTGTTTCTTGCTAATAGATTAGCTATGACTTCAGTATCACTTGTAGTTTGAAATATAGTCCCTTGTTCTTCAAGTATATCCCTTATAGCATCTGCATTTGTCAAATTACCATTGTGAGCAATAGCAACAGCACCTTTTTTATAGGTTGCTACTAATGGTTGGGCATTCATAAGGTAACTTTCCCCTGATGTCGAATACCTAACGTGACCTATTCCTATACTACCTTTAAGCTTATTCAGAATTTCATCATTAAAAACCTCAGGCACTAATCCCATTCCTTTATAATGATCTATTTTACCTTCATTACTTACAGCTATACCTGCACTTTCCTGGCCTCTATGCTGAAGTGCATAAAGACTATAGTAAATAGATGAAGCAACATCTTCATCAGCAGATGTACAAATACCAAATACTCCACATTCTTCATGTAGCTTATCGTCTGTAAACATTTTAGGATACATTTCTTCACATCCTTCTCAGTTTCTCGTTTTTCTTTTCTACTTCTTTAGCCATTTCTTCTTTATATGCTTTGAGCTTTTCCTTTAACTCAGAATATTTTATTGACAACATCTGTACAGCTAAAATGCCAGCATTTTCTGCTCCATTTATTGCTACCGTAGCAACTGGAACACCTTTAGGCATCTGTACTGTAGATAATAATGAGTCCAATCCATCCATAGTAGAAGATTTAATAGGCAATCCAATAACTGGTAAAATAGTGGCTCCTGCTAAAACTCCTGCAAGATGAGCAGCCTTTCCAGCTGCTGCAATAATAACTTCAAATCCATTTTCCTCAGCCTTTTGAGCAAACTCCAACGCTGCAAAAGGTGTTCTATGTGCAGATAAAACTCTTGCCTCTACTTCGACATCAAATTTATTTAACATATTTATCGTTTTTTCAACTACTGGAAGATCTGAATCACTTCCCATAATAACAGCAACTTTCATGACAAAACTCCTTTCAATTTATTAACTAAAATACCTTATTCCTGCTTCAAATATCTTTTGGTCCTTTTCTCCAGGTACATTTTTCATAAGATTTTTCCCTACTCTTTCTGAATGTGCCATCTTACCAAGTATTCTCCCATCAGGGCTTGTTATTCCTTCTACTGCATTTACTGAACCATTTGGATTAAATAGTCCATCATAGCTTGGATTACCATTAAAATCTACATATTGAGTAGCCACCTGCCCATTTTCTATCATCCTTTTCATTTCCTCATCATTAGCAATAAATCTACCTTCTCCGTGGGATACTGGTATAGTATGGATATCTCCAACATTTACATTATTAAACCAAGGTGAGAGATTAGAAACTACCTTTGTCCTTACCATACAGGAAACATGCCTTCCTATTTTATTGAAGGTAAGAGTTGGCGAATTTACATCTGTATCCCTTATCTCACCATATGGTACAAATCCAAGCTTTATCAATGCTTGAAATCCATTACATATACCTATCATAAGACCATCCCTATTTTTTAATAGATTCATAACTGCTTCCATTATCCTTGGGTTCCTAAATACTGCTGCTATAAACTTCCCAGAGCCCTCTGGCTCGTCGCCAGCACTAAAACCACCAGGCAAAGCAATGATTTGAGATTTATTTATCTCTTCTTCCATTTTTATAATAGATTCTTCCACGTCTTGAGGAGTAAGATTTCTAAATACCAAAGTTTTTACTTCTCCCCCTGCTCTTTCAAATGCCTTTTGAGTATCATATTCGCAATTTGTCCCGGGAAATATTGGTATAAAAACTCTAGGTTTTGCAATCTTTATCGATGATTTTATTTTATTTCCATTAACATACTTTATTTTTTCTGGTTTGCCACTTACATCTTCTTTTATAGGAAACACATTATTTAATGGTTCATTCCAAGCATCTATTGCACTATCTAAATCAATATTTACATCTCCTATAGATATTTGTGGCTCTTCTTGAGTGTATCCTAAAATCTTATAATCGCTAATATACTTGTCAATGTCTTCTTCTTTATCAACTTCTAATATTATTGAGCCATATTCTACTTTAAATAACTCATATTTTGTTATGCTCTTATCAAATTTTATTCCTATCTTATTACCAAAAGCCATTTTGCTAACTGCTGCGGCTATTCCTCCAATTCCTACTACACTAGAGGATAATACCTTTTTATCTTTTGTAAGATTAGTAATACCTTCGTAACTTTTCTTAATGTATTCAAAATCAGGAACATCATATCTATCTCTTTTAATGGGGACTAATATCACTTTACTTCCTGATTTCTTAAATTCTGTAGAAACAATCCTATCTATCTTTGATATGTCTACTGCAAAACTTACTAAAGTAGGAGGAACATTAAGGTCATTAAAGGTTCCAGACATACTATCCTTCCCACCGATAGCAGGAATATTCAATTTGTTTTGTATATAATATGCACCCAGTAAAGCACTAAAAGGTTTACCCCATTTTCTTTCATCTTTACCTAGTTTTTCAAAATATTCTTGAAGTGTAAGCCTCGTAGTTCTATAATCTCCACCCATTGCAACGACCTTAGAAACCGATTCAAGGACTGCATACAATGCTCCGTGGAATGGACTCCATTTTGATAATTTAGGATTAAACCCGTACGTCATAATCGAGCAAGTATTAGTTTCTCCATCTAGTACTGGTATTTTGGCAGCCATTCCTAAACTAGGAGATAATTGATATTTTCCTCCAAAAGGCATTAAAACAGAACCTGCACCTACAGTACTATCAAATCTCTCTACTAAACCTTTTTGTCCTGCAACATTTAAATCTTTTAAGTTATTTAGCCATGTTTTGTACAATTCGTCATCTTCTATATTTTTAAGTGATTTATTAAAATAATTTTCCTCAGTATCTAATTCACTTACTAATACTTTTACCTTCTGTCTAGCTCCATTAGTATTTAAAAATTCTCTACTTATATCTAAAATAGTATCTCCTCTCCAACTCATCTTAAGCCTTCCATCAGAAGTAACTCTAGCTACAACTGTTGCCTCCAGATTTTCTTTTTCTGCATATTTTTTAAATCTTTCTACATCATCTTTTCTTATAACAACAGCCATACGTTCTTGAGATTCAGATATAGCTAATTCCGTTCCGTCTAACCCTTCGTATTTTTTTGGTACTTTATCTAAATCTATTTCTAAGCTATCTGCCAATTCTCCTATGGCAACGGATACTCCACCAGCGCCAAAGTCATTGCATTTTTTTATCATTTTACTCAGTTCTGGTTTTCTAAATAACCTCTGTATCTTTCTTTCAGTAGGAGGATTACCTTTTTGTACTTCTGCACCACATGTTAATAGAGATTCTATAGTATGCTTCTTTGATGAACCAGTTGCACCACCACATCCATCTCTTCCTGTTCTTCCACCTACTAAAATAATAACGTCTCCTTCATTAGGCTTTTCCCTAACAACATTGCTTTTAGGTGCAGCACCTATAACCGCCCCTATTTCCATTCTCTTAGCTATATATCCTTCGTCGTATATCTCAACAACCTGTCCTGTAGCAAGTCCTA
This sequence comes from Brassicibacter thermophilus, assembly GCF_055378355.1. Lineage (NCBI taxonomy): Bacteria > Bacillati > Bacillota > Tissierellia > Tissierellales > Thermohalobacteraceae > Brassicibacter > Brassicibacter thermophilus. The sequence continues at coordinate 2,314,706 of NZ_AP042446.1, forward strand.
TCTGGTTTCCGTACGAGCTGTAACCTGCTGCTGCTTCAGTAGTAATCTTCCTTTGTGGTAATTTTCCAGGTAGTGTATCCTCTATCTTAGTTCTAGGGTCGCCACTTCCTGTTACACGCATAGCTTGATATACATATGATCTTCCTGACAGCGGGTCTCTTATAGCTCCTCCTAAGCAGGTAGCTGCTCCACCAAAAGGTTCTATTTCTGTAGGATGATTGTGAGTTTCGTTTTTAAACATAACTAGCCATTCTTCATTCTCACCGTTTACATCAACATCTACTACTATACTGCAAGCATTTATTTCATCTGAAACTTCAAGGTCATCAAGTTTACCCATTTTTCTCATTTGCTTCATTGCTATTGTTGCTATGTCCATTAAACATTCAGGCTTTTTATTATCTCCGTATACATATTCTCTTGCTTTAATGTAGTCTTTATATGCTTTCTTTATCAGTTCCGAATATTTTCCATCTTCAAAATCCACATCATAAAGTTCAGTCATAAATGTTGTATGTCTACAGTGATCTGACCAATAGGTATCTATAACCTTAAGCTCTGTTATAGTAGGATTCCTTTTTTCACTTTTTTTAAAATAGTTTTGACAAAGCCTTAAATCTTCAATGCTCATAGCAAACCCTGAATCTTTTAAAAATACCTTTAATTCTTCTTCGCTCATTTCTATAAAACCATCTATAATATTTACTTTAGCAGGTTCTTCAGGTTTACTTTCTAATGAATCAGGCTTTTTTAAAGAAGCCTCCCTTGAATCAACTGGGTTTATACAATATCTCTTTATTTTCTCAAATTCTTTTTCTGTTACATCACCATTAATAACTATTATCTTTGAAGTTCGTAAGAGGGGCTTTTCTCCTTGGGTAAGTATTTGTATACATTGAGCTGCAGAATCTGCACGTTGGTCATACTGTCCTGGCAAATATTCCATAGCAAAAGCCTTTAAATTAGATGGCAAATCGAGCTTTTCAATATATACATTATCTACATTAGGTTCAGAAAATATTGTATTTATAGCTCTTTTATATTCCTCTTCAGATATTCCTGATACGTCATAACAATTGATAATTTTTAAATCCTTAAGACCTTTAATGTTCAAATTTTCCTTTAAGTCACACAATAGATGTTCTGCTTCAATATCGTATCCCTTTTTCTTTTCAACATATACTCTCTTTACATCTTTATACATCTAACTTATCTCCCTTCAACGATAATAATTATTATGCCCTTATGATTGAAGAACTTGCATAATATAAGTAATTAAATAAGTAATATTTTCGACCTAGAAAATAAAAGCCCGAATAGATTTATCTCTATTTCGGACTCTTATGTCAAATACTTAAATACTGCACTAAATAATAAACTTAATGATAAATAAAATACTTACAATGTATGTTATAAAACCAACTTCTTTAGCTTTACCAGTTAAAGCCTTTAATGCAATATAAGATAACATTCCAAATGCAATACCGTCTGCTATACTGTAAGCTAAAGGCATCATTATAATTGTTAAGAATGCTGGTATAGCTTCTGTATAATCTTCAAGATTAATTTCTTTTATCGGACTCATCATAAACAATCCGACTAGGATTAAAGCTGGAGCTGTAGCAGCACCAGGTATTGCTATAAACAAAGGTGATAAGAATAATGCTATGAAAAACATAAATGCAGTCGTTAAAGAAGTAAGACCTGTTCTTCCACCTTCTGCAACACCAGCAGCACTTTCAACATAAGTAGTTACTGTACTTGTACCTAAGCAAGCACCTAAAGTAGTTCCTATTGCATCTGCAAATAGAGCTTGTTTAGCTCTTGGAATATTACCTTTTTCATCGATCATTCCTGCTTTTGTAGAAACACCTACCAAAGTACCAACTGTATCAAACATATCTACAAATAAGAATGTGAATAACACAATAAACATATCTACTGAAAATACATTTGTCCAATCAAATTTAAACATTACAGGTTTTAATGATGGTGGTAAGCTGACTATGCCTTCTGGTAGTGAAGTAACTCCCATTGGTATTCCAATAATTGCACTAATAATAATACCAAATAGTAATGCTCCTTTAACTTTTTTAGTAAGTAAAATACCTGTAACTACCAAACCTATTAAAGCCAACAAAGCTTTAGGAGATTTAACATTTCCAAGTTGAAGTATTGCTCCTCCTGCTTCGATAACACCTGCATTTACTAATCCTATAAATGCAATAAATAATCCAATACCTACTGAAATAGCCTTTCTTATATTATTAGGTATACAATTAATGATAGCTTCACGGATATTAAATACTGTAAGAATAATAAATATAATACCTTCTAAAAACACAGCTGTTAATGCAAACTGCCATGTATAACCTAAATTAAGTATAACGTAATAAGCAAAAAACGAATTAAGTCCCATTCCTGGTGCTAATGCAAAAGGCAGCTTAGCATATAAAGCCATAATGAGAGTAGCGATACATGCAGATAATGCAGTAGCAGTAAATACTCCACCCCAATCCATACCTAAATGTTCTGCACCGGTATCAGCCAAAGAAAGAGTAATTGGATTGACAATAAGTATATACGCCATAGTCATAAATGTTGTAATGCCAGCCATTACTTCTGTTTTTACATCGGTGTTGTTTTCTTTAAGTCTAAAAAACTTTTCCATCTTTATCCTCCTCTTTTCCATAGGTTTTAGTTTGCAAATTCCAGATATTATTCCGTAAAAAACAAAAAAGCCTGAACGGATAGGTAATATAGATGAAACCTACCCGTCCGGGCTTTTATCCCCTCGGTGTAATATTACACAATGTAATATCTGTACCACTCGGACCTAACGAGAATTTTCTCTGGAACCCTAGGTACACTTCCACCCATAGTCAAGTGATTTACGGTCACTCGGTAGAAACGTCTCAGCCATATCCCAAGACTTATATGAGCTCGTATTAAATTTTCTTACACACATATGATAACATATTATTATTAATAGTCAATAGTTTTTCGTATTTTTTATATAATTTTTTTTATATAATTCGGTATAATACGAACTTTTTATATTTTCTTTTCTATTAATATTCGTTTTTTATTAAGTATCAGTGCAAGGAAATAATACGTGAAATACATTTCCTTTCTCCTCTGTACTCTCAGCCCATATTTTCCCTTTATGCTCTAATACGATGCTTTCTGCAATAGATAATCCTAAGCCAAATCCTCCATAATTTGCCCTAGATTTGTCAACACGGTAAAAACGTCTAAAAATATTTTCTAATTCTTCTCTCGGAATTAACTCCCCTTCATTAGCAACAGATAAATGAGCTGCTTTTTTTTGAGAAATACTAAGCTTTACAGTAATATTATTCCCTTTATCTGTATATTTATTTGCATTATCTAATAGAATATCAATCAACTGTCGAAGTTTTTCTGGATTCCCTTTTACCTTTATATTCTCCTCTACATCGTACTCAAAGCATTTCCCTTCATCATAAATAGTAGATTCAAATAATAGTACGCTATCCATAACAATATCACTCAAACATACAGAAGAAAATTGTAATGAAGTTTCCACATAATCTGACCTTGCCAACATAAGTAAACTTTCAACTAGCTTCTTCATCCTGAGACTTTCCTCTTTAATATTCTCTATTCTCTTGGAATCTTTTTCATTATACTTTTTTTCAGAAGCCAACATTTCCGTATTTGTTAGAATAACAGTAAGAGGTGTTTTCAGCTCATGAGAAGCGTCAGCAACAAATTGGCGCTGCCTATCCCATGCCTGTTCTACAGGTTTCACTGCCCATCGTGCAAAAAAAATACTGAGAATGAAAAAAACAACTAATGCAGCCGAACCAATTAAAAGTGAATTTATGACAAGGTCTTGGATAATACGTGTTTCTACTGATGTATCAACAAAAGCTATAAATGTAGAATCATCAATTTTCTTTTTAAGAAATCTTAAATTATATTCTTTTATAATACCAAAATTTTCAAAATTATCATTTGCTAATTTGATTGCTTCATCTATATTAGTATCATCTATATAATAAATTTCATTTCTTATTATATGGTATGTATTACCATTGTCTTCTACTACTAAAGTAGGTATACGCATATTTGGAGGTGGCTTATTAGGATTTGGTATTCTATTAGATGTATCAATTTCACGTCCTAATGATTGTTGCAACACCTCCATGCTATTTCTTTCAATGTTATTTTTTGTTGTAATCAGCAATGTTATAAAAATCGCAAATAAAATTAGTGCAACAATGCTCATTATAATAATTACAAATTTACGTCGCAAAATTTTAATCATTGTCTACCTCCAAACGATATCCAATAAATCTTACTGAAACAATTTTTACAGAAGATTTTATGTGGGATAGTTTTTTTCTTATAAAAGTCATGTAAACCTCGACTACATTTCCCTCTGCTTCAGCATCATATCCCCAAACTTTTAGATACAGTGTCTCCTTTGAAACCAACTTATTTTGGTTTTCTATTAATAATCTCAAAATTTCCATTTCTTTTGCTCTAAGCCGTACAGTACGTTCTTTGCAACGTAACTCAGCACTTTCTATATTTAAGACAATGTCACCAAATGTAAGATGTTGAGGTTGAATATCTCCCTTACGTCTTATAATTGCTCGTAAGCAAGCAAGAAATTCTGCAGTTTCAAAAGGCTTTGTAAGATAATAATCACTTCCCAAATCCAAACCCTTAACACGGTCTTCAAGCTCAGATTTTGCAGTCAACATTAAAACAGGCGTATTATCACCTTCACTCCTTAGGGTCTTTAAAAGATCATAACCATTTAGCTTTGGCAACATAACATCAAGAATAATCGCATCGTAAATGCCACTCATCGCATTATCTAATCCACTTTCTCCATCGTAAGAAATATCAACAGTATAATTTTTCTGTGTTAAAATATCTGCCAAAGTCTGAGCTAATCTTTTTTCATCTTCAATAACTAGAATACGCATAAATTACCACTTCCTTAACAATAAAAGTATATCATTTTTATTAATTTAGTTCATTATATTATTTGTACCTTAAATATACCTTAACATACATTTTTCTCAAATATTTATTTTTATTAAGCTTCATTTAAGGTATATGCTCTATCATAGTTTTTGCAAAGCAAAATTGGATGAAGGAGGAAAATAAATGATTTATCGTCATGAGCTTAAGCACCGTGTAAATATAGCTGATTATTATATACTGCGAAATAGGCTGAAATATTTAATGGACTTAGATCCCCATGGTGATGAAAATGGTATGTATCTAATTCGTAGTTTGTATTTTGACAATGCAGAAGATAAAGCTTTAAGAGAAAAAATTGATGGCGTTGATAATCGAGAAAAATTTCGCATACGTTTTTATAATAACGATAAAAGCTATATTCGTTTAGAAAAAAAAGCAAACGTAGGGGCCTTAATAACAAACTAAGTGCAGTGATAAACTATGAAGAAGCAAAAGCAATTATTAATTGTGAGTGGGAAAAAATCAAACAAATAGATAAACCTTTAGTAATTGAACTGTACTCAAAAATGCAATCTCAACAGCTAAGGCCGCGAACTATTGTGCAGTATAAAAGGGAAGCTTATATTTACGCTCCTGGAAATGTACGCATCACCTTTGACACAGAGCTAAAGACAGGTTTATATTCAACAAAGTTATTTGACCCAAGTATTCCTATGATTACACCAGTAGAACCTGTTGCTTTGCTTGAAGTGAAATATGATGAGTTTATACCAGACAACATCGTCAGATTGTTGCAGATTAAAGGTCGATATAAATCTTCATTTTCAAAATATGCTGCATGCCGCAGATATGGATAGACATGTAAAGTTAAATGAGTAATTTCAATTTCCTCAAATAAATGAATTGAATAATTTCTAAAAAATATTATAATTTAATAACTTAAGGAGGATGAAAAATGAATTTTAATGATATTTTTAAATCTAGTTTTATTGAAAAAGTTACTGCAGTTTCACTTACTGATATGGTACTAGCTATTGCGTTAGCTTTTGCCATTGGGCTTTTCATATTTTATGTATATAAAAGAACCTTTAGCGGTGTAATGTATTCTTCAGGATTTGGCGTTTCTTTAGTAGCTCTTACTATGATTACAACAGTAGTAATTTTAGCGGTAACAAGTAATGTTGTTCTTTCTCTTGGTATGGTAGGTGCACTCTCTATCGTTCGTTTTAGAACAGCTATAAAAGACCCACTTGATATAGTATTTTTATTTTGGTCTATAGCTATAGGCATTGTATTAGCAGCAGGATTAATCCCTTTAGCTGTATTTGGCAGTGTATTTATTGGTATAACTCTTGTTCTATTCGTTAATAAGAAAATAAATGATGCTCCATATATAGTTGTTGTTAATTGTGATGATGAAAAATCTGAAAATGCTGCAAGAAATTTAATAGAAAATAATGTTACAAAAAGCGTTGTAAAAAGTACAGGTGTATCAGAAAATGGTGTAGAGTTAACAGTAGAAGTAAGACTTAAAGATAAAGATACATCCTTTATTCACAGTCTTGTTAAGCTATCAGGAGTTTCAAACGCTGTATTAGTAGGATATAATGGAGATTATATGAGCTAGGAGGTGAGGTGTTGATTAGGCACAAATATATTGATAGAATTTGTATTTTAATATGCATCCTAGCTATTATCCTTACAATAATTTTTATGAATGGTACTTCACTTGGCATTGTATCAAAAGACGAATCACCTTACCAAAATAAACTCTTTGATGATACCAAGGTACACAGTATAGATATTGTTATAGATGAAAATAACTGGGATGATATGATTCAAAATGCATCAGAAAAAGAATACACAGTATGTAATGTTGTTATAGATGGTGAAAACTTTAATAATGTAGCCATTCGTACAAAGGGAAATTCTTCTTTGTCCATGGTTAAAAAAATGGATTCAGACCGCTACAGCTTTAAGATTGAATTTGATCATTACGACAATAGTGAATCCTATTATGGACTTGACAAACTGTCCCTTAATAATATTATACAGGATCCCACTTATATGAAAGATTATCTTTCATATCATATGATGAATGAAATAGGAATTGCAGCACCTCTAAGTAGTTTTGTAAATATCACTGTTAACGGTGAGGATTTTGGATTCTATGTAGCAGTAGAAGGTGTAGAAGAGTCCTTAATAGAACGTAATTATGGAAGTGTTTCTGGCAAATTATACAAACCTGATAATAATGAAGTAGGAAACAAAGGTGGTATAGATAGAAATATGCAAAAAAGTAGTGTATCACTTCAATATATAGATGACAATTTAGACAGCTATAATGATATTTGGGATGGTGCAATTTTTGATATTACTGAAAGTGATAAATACAGATTATTAGAATCTATAAAAAAATTAAATAATGGAGAAGATTTAAATACAGTCGTTGATATTGAAAGTGTACTTAAGTATTTTGTTGTGCATAATTTTGTGTTAAATTTTGATAGCTATACTGGAAATATGCAACACAATTATTACCTATATGAAAATGAAGGTCAACTTTCTGTAATTCCATGGGATTACAACTTATCCTTTGGAGCATTTACAGCTAGTCTGGGGGCAAGAGGAAATACAAACGGAACAGAAATGGTAAATTTTCCTATTGATTCCCCAGTATCTGGCACTACTATGGAGGAGCGACCTCTACTTGGTAAACTATTAGAAGTCCCAGAATATAAGGAACTTTATCATCAGTACTTTGATGAGTTCATTGCTGATTATTTTGAAAGTGGAAAATTTGAGCAAGAGTTTGACCGAGTTGTCAACTTGATTTCAAATTATGTAGAAAACGACCCAACAGCATTTTATAGCTATGAAGAGTTTAAAAAAGGAGTAGAAACTTTAAAGGAATTTTGTCTACTTCGTGCACAGAGTGTTCGAGGACAGCTTGATGGAAGTATCCCATCTACTGAAGAAGGACAGTCTTCTGATAGCAGTTCATTAATTGATGCAGATTATTTGTCTATGTCTGATATGGGTTCTATGAATATGGATACTAATACTGATATAAAACAAGGCCAAAAGATAGGTGAAAATAATAGAAATGATAATTTTAATGCAGCACCTAGACCAAATATGGGACCACCACCTGAAAATGAACCACCAATAAACGGAAGAGGATTTAATGGTCAAGATATCTCAAATATTCAAAATTCAGTGGATAATGTTAACTCAAATACATTATATCTTTTACTAGCTTCCATAGTAACATTGATATTAGGTACAATATTTGTTGTAAAGTATGAAAGAATATAGTGTTTGTATTATTCAAAAATTTAACCTCATAGTAATTATATAGTTTTTTTCAGTATATTAAAGTATCTCCATCATATAAAAAAACCTCTATGAAACTTATAATTTAAAATTCATAGAGGTTTGTTCTTTATTCCCACTCAATAGTAGCTGGTGGTTTGCTTGTTATATCGTATACTACTCTATTTACACCTTCAACATTGTTTACTATTCTATTGGAAATTTTTTCTAAAACATCAAAAGGTATTCTTGCCCAATCTGCAGTCATTCCATCAGTACTTGTTACACCTCTTAAAGCTATAGTATATGAATAAGTCCTCTCATCTCCCATAACGCCAACGCTTCTTATATTCGGTAACACTGCAAAGTACTGCCATATTTTACTGTCTAGCCCTGCTTTCTTGATCTCATCTCTAAATATCCAATCTGCTTCTCTAAGTATAGAAAGCTTTTCTTCTGTTACTTCTCCAAGAACTCTTATAGCAAGGCCTGGGCCTGGGAAAGGTTGTCTGTTTACTATTTCATCAGGTATCTTTAACTCCCTTCCTACCTCTCTTACTTCATCCTTAAATAACTGTCTAAGCGGTTCGATAATCTTAAAATCAATATCTTCAGGAAGTCCTCCAACATTGTGGTGACTCTTAATAACTGAAGCTTTATCAGTACCGCTTTCGATAACATCTGGATAAATAGTACCCTGCACTAAAAAGTCTATATCAGTAAGCTTTTTCTGTTCTTCTTCAAAAACCCTGATAAATTCTTCTCCAATTATCTTTCTCTTTCTTTCAGGATCCGTAACACCCTTAAGCTTATTTAAAAACCTATCCTGAGCATTTACTCTAATGAGATTCATATTAAATTTATCTCTAAATATCTTTTCAACTTGGTCTCCTTCATCCTTTCTCAAAAGACCATGATCAACAAATACGCAAACCAAGTTGTCGCCTATAGCTTCATGTACAAGAACTGCAGCAACCGAAGAATCTACACCACCTGAAAGAGCACATAATGCTTTTTTATCTCCTACTTCTTCCTTTATTCTTTTTACTGATTCTTTTACAAAGTCTCCCATGTTCCAATCTTCTTTACAACCGCATATATCAAAAAGGAAATTCTTAATAATGTCCCTACCTTGTTCTGTATGCTCTACTTCTGGATGAAATTGTACTCCATATAGTTTTCTCCCTGTATCTTCCATAGCTGCTACTGGACAAAAATCTGTTTTTGCAACTATCTCAAATCCTGATGGAGCATCTTCAATAAAATCAGTATGACTCATCCAACATATAATGTTATCATTGATATTTTGAAGTAATTTGCTGCCTTTTTTTACGTCTAATTTTGTTTTGCCGTACTCTTTTGAAGCAGCTCTATTAACTTTTCCACCCAAAGTTTTTGCCATTAATTGGCTGCCATAACATATCCCTAAAATAGGTATTCCTAAATCAAATATTCTATCATCACACTTTGGCGAATTATCTGTATAAACACTTGCAGGCCCTCCAGAGAATATTATTCCTTTAGGTGATCTCTCTTTTATCTTATCTATACTGTAATCATAAGGGACAATTTCACAATAAACATTTGCTTCTCTAACTCTTCTCGCTATAAGTTGGCTATACTGTCCTCCAAAATCCATTATAAGAACTATATCTTTTTTCATTCCCTTCCTCCTCAAATTCTTTATTACTCTCCTGTGCTATAGTTTGGAGCTTCTTTAGTTATATGGATATCATGAGGATGGCTTTCTCTAAGTCCGGCACTTGTTATTCTAATAAATTTAGATTTTGTTTTTAAGTCCTCAATAGTAGCTGCTCCACAATACCCCATACCTGATTTAAGTCCACCTATAAGCTGAAATACAGTATCACTTAACGGACCTCTGTATGGAGTCCTGCCTTCAACGCCTTCTGGAACAAGTTTTTTACTTCCTTCTTGGAAATATCTATCTTTACTACCAGCCGCCATAGCACCCATTGAACCCATTCCTCTATATACTTTAAATCTTCTTCCTTGATAAAGCTCTGTTTCACCGGGACTTTCTTCTGTTCCAGCAAATAATGATCCTATCATTACAACATTAGCACCTGCTGCTATAGCTTTAGTAATATCCCCCGAATATTTAATTCCTCCATCGGCTATAACAGGTATACCATATTTTTCAGCAGCTTTTGCACATTCATCAATAGCTGTTATCTGAGGAACTCCTACACCAGCAACCACTCTTGTAGTACAGATAGAACCTGGTCCAATACCAACTTTAATAGCATCTGCACCTGCTTCAATTAAATCAATTGTAGCTTCTGCAGTAGCAACATTTCCAGCTATAACCTGAAGTTCTGGATATTCTATTTTTATTCTCTTTACAGCTTCTATAACTCCTTTAGAATGTCCGTGGGCAGTATCTATAGTTATTACATCAACTTTAGCTTTTACTAAAGCATCTACTCTTTCAAGCATATCATTAGTAACTCCTACTGCTGCACCAGCTAAAAGCCTTCCATTTTTATCTTTGGCAGCATGCGGATATTTTATTGATTTTTCAATATCTTTTATAGTAATAAGCCCAGAAAGAACATTGTTTTCATCTACTAAAGGAAGCTTTTCTATCTTGTACTTCTTCATAATATCTAACGCTTCATCCATAGATATACCTTTTCTAGCAGTTACAAGATTATCTTTAGTCATAACATCAGCAATTCTTTTTGTAGTATCGGTTTCAAATCTAATATCCCTATTAGTTATAATCCCAACAAGTTTCATATTGTTATCAGTAATAGGTACTCCTGAAATACGATATCTTTCCATTAATTCTAATGCATCAGAAACAATATGGTCTGGTGATAAATAAAAAGGGTCTGTGATAATACCATGCTCCGATCTCTTAACTTTGTCTACCTCCATAGCTTGCTTTTCAATACTCATGTTTTTGTGAATTATACCTATGCCACCTTCTCTAGCCATTGCAATAGCCATTTTTGCTTCTGTAACAGTATCCATACTTGCACTCATAAGAGGTATATTTAGTTTTATTTTTTTTGTAAGATATGTTGACGTATCCACATCTCTTGGCAAAACTTCCGATTTAGCTGGCACTAGTAAAACATCATCAAATGTTAAACCTTCACCTACGATTTCCATTTAATTTCCTCCTTTTAATCATTAATGTTTACTTAGTTACTACAAAGCCATAATTTAGGTAAATATTTTCTACAATATTTCCTATATATATTTAAGGGGATTGCATATAATTTCTTAAGTATACAATAATTATGCAATTCCTTTGCTTTAATAAGAAATCTTAAACTTACTATATATCATTAGTAATAATACAATTATTTATAAAAAACATCGTAATATTTTTCTTTATACCTTAGCAGAATTTAATTATAATGTCAAGAATTAATATGTGGAGAAATTGAAAAGAACCCTGATTAGGGTTCTTATTCAGCTTCTCTTAGTTGTTCAACTAAAGTTTCATTATTAGTTCCTTTATAGGATATAAAAGGAATAACCGCTGAAATAATTAATAATATAGGTATAGAAATTAGTATTGGTAATACTGTAAAGTGATATTTAAAAAACCATATTTGCCCTGCTAGTGCATTAACTATAAAATAAGAAAATATATTTCCAATAGTCAATGTTATAACTATTGTAAGTATGGCATGATACAAACCTTCAAATACAAGCATTTTATTAAGCTGCTTTCCAGTCATTCCTATACTTTTCATCATGGCAAACTCTCTTTTTCTTGTGATTATACTTGTAAGTATTGAGTTTATAAAGTTTAATATTCCTATAAATCCAACTATAAAACACAGCACTCCACCTATAATCAAATACATATGCTGAACTTGATTAAACTCATTGACATAAGTTTGTTTTGATTTATAACTCATCATAGGCTCTATATTATTAGTATAATTTTCTAGGAATTTTTCTATAGCTTCAGTATTTTCATCATCAACATCAAAAGCATAATTGATAAACATTGGTTCTTTCACTTGAGATATAAATTCAGTTTCTGGGAGAAAGCATATCATCCCATCAATATAATAATGTCTTATAGAAATATTATATGGAATACTTGCTATACCCATTACTTCATATGTCTTCTCTGTGTTGTCATCATATTTTATGGTTATCTTTTCACCAATGTTATAGTAACTTCTATTGTCTCCTTCTTTAGAATTTATTGGTATACTAGTTAGTATATATTGTCCAGTATTAAACTTTTCTTTATCAAATTCTCCTTGCTTAATTTCTAATTTATCTAGAAGAAAATCATTAAGTCCATAAATACCTAATGATATTTCTCTTGTTTTCTTTGCTTTTATTATTTCATTTTTGTCGATTGTGTCAAGCTGTTTTATATATTCATCTGGATAAATATCATTAAAATTCTTTAAACCAACGTTACTTAACCTATGCAAATTATACATATAGTAAGTCTTACCAGATTGTTTGACTCCTTCCATGCTATTAATTTCATTAATTAGATTTTGCGACGGCATATCTTCTTCAAATGCAAATGAAAGACTATTATTAAAATAATTTACATGCCCTACAATAAAATCAGTTACTGCTTGATTGCTTAAATATTTATCCATATCAAAACCTGTTGTTATAGTATAAACTACGTTTAGAAGTATTAAGCTAAGTGACATAGAAACAATAACTACTATAGTCTTTTTCTTGTTTCTAAACAAATTAGAAAAAGCCATTTTGTGTATTTTAGCGCCATTTGATGTTTTTTTACTTTTCTTTTTATAGTGTAATTCTACCCCTGTATACCGTACAGCTTCAATAGGTGAAACCTTTGATGCTATTTTACTTGGTTTTCGTGAACTTATAAATACAGTCATTAATGAAAATAAAGCTGCACCAATAAATATAATTGGGCTTGCTGAAATGCTGATATTTTTTATATCTGTTATACTTACTATTAACGGCAACAACATAACACCAAGAAAATACCCTAGTAACAATCCTATTGGAATACCTACTACAGAAAGCAAATATGCCTGTTTTCTCACCAGCTTTTTAATCTGCTTTGAAGTGGTTCCTATAGTTTTTAGCAATCCGTAAAACCGTATATCTTTTGTAACTGAAATATAAAAAATATTATATATAATCAAATATCCAGTAAAAATTATAAGTAATATGGCACCAATAATTGTAATTGCAGTAGTAATATCTATTGTATTGAAATTTGTTGACATATAAGCCCAATTTACACCATAATCTATATCCTCAAGTTCATACCCACTTTCTGTTATTACTGTTTGTATATTTTCCTCAATATTTAAACTGTCTTTAAACATTATATCTGCAAATACTAATCCAGAGTCAAGATGATGTTGTTTCTGGTAATTTTGATCCAAATTTGCTAAGTTTTCATCTATAAATGCTTGAGACACCCATACTTGACTTGCCCTATTAACCACATCACCTTCCCAGTATCCAGAGAGAACAAAATCTTTCTTAAATTTTTTACCATTTATTGAATACTCTAATGTTATTGGAGAACCTATTTCATGAGGTATTCTAAGCATATCCAAAACTATAGTGTCCGTTGCTATTTCATTTATTTTCTGTGGCATTTTCCCTTCTGTTGGATAACTAAAATACCATTTTGCTTCATTATCAGTAGCAAATCGCATCTCTGTCTGCCTTTTAATAAGCTCTTCATTTTCTGCAAAACCAACTAAGACAGAGTACCCAATCTCCTTAATCAAAGGGTGATCTTTCATATTATTATATTCTTCATAAGTAAGGTATTTTAAAGACGCATGAGCAGAACCTCCAGTTTGTCTCATAGTTTCTTCCTCCATGGATTTTACCATTCCCATGCTTAAAGTAAAAAAAGTAGTAAAAAGCACAGTAGTAAGTACAATGGCAATTACTGCAAAAACATTTCTAAGCTTATTGTTCTTTAAGCTTTTACGGGACAAATTGTTTATTACTTTTTGATTATTATTTCGCACTTGACTCACCTCCTAGGAAACAATCTTTCCATCTTCAATTCGGATTATTCTATCACAAAGTTGTGCTATATCCTCATTATGAGTAATCATAACTATTGTTTGATTAAATTTCTCACTTGTAACCTTTAAAAGTCCTATTACTTCTTGACTTGTTTTACTATCTAAATTTCCAGTAGGCTCATCAGCTAAAATTATAGCTGGTTTTGTAGCTAACGCTCTTGCTATTGCAACACGCTGCTGTTGCCCTCCAGATAAATTGTTGGGAAGATTACTTAATTTTTCTGTCAAGCCTAATGTATGTATTATATTATTTACATAATCTTTATCTATAGTGTTTCCATCGAGTTCAATAGGAAGCACTATGTTTTCATAGACATTTAAAATGGGTACTAAATTATAATTTTGAAATACAAATCCTATATTTCTCCTTCTAAACACAGTCAATTCATCATCATTCATCTTAAATATTTCCTTATCTCTAACAATTACCTCTCCACTTGTAGGCCTGTCAAGACCACCTAACATATGAAGTAAAGTAGATTTGCCTGAACCTGATGTTCCTACAACCGCTACAAACTCTCCCTGATCTATTTCTACACTAACTCCATCAAGAGCTCTTACTATATTAGGCTCCTTACCATAGTATTTTTTTAACATATTACTTTTAAGTATACTCATCATAACCCCTCCATAAAAATAAAATTGGATTATACCCTTTGTATAATCCAATTATAAAATCTAATTCTTACATACTCCTTACAAATTTAAATATTTTTCTTTCAATTCTGTAAGAAAAATATATCTAGGGGACAGTTCCGACGATATATTTTATTTACTATATTGGCTAAATATTTCCTTTAAAGATTCATTATCCTCTTCCATTACCATATCATATACAGATTTCTCATTTGATGTAATGACATATGGATCAGCTCCTGCTTCTAACAAAATTTTTGCCATATCACAATTACCCATTACCAACACCATTTCAATAGGATATTGCCCTTGAGAATCTTTTTCATTAATGTCTAATGAATCACTTTCTATTATTTGATTTACGAGGCCAATATCATTTTCCAAAACTGCTGATGTAAGCTGGTCAATAGTAAAATTAAAATCCTTTTCTTCAATATCTTCCACTACTTTATCCTTTGCAAATAAAGACCCATTGCCTAAATAAAATAGTAAAGCAACTAAAATTACCACAATTGAAACAATAATAACTTTTCTTTTTCTTAACATATAATACCCCCCTAACTAATTTTTATATCACCAGAACCATCTCTATGATATATATGTAACAAGTTTTATTTAAATATAGTTATGAAATATAAGCTATTATGATAAAATAAAAAACAAGTGAGGAATTTGCATAATTACTACAAAATCAAAACCTAATAATTTATTATATTATGCAATTTCCTCAAATATTAAAATATGGAGGAAATAATATGCATAGCAAAATAATTAATTGTATAAGTACTATAGATTCTTTCAATAAAGATTTATATAGCAAACTAGGATTAGGTGTAGAAATCCAAGATTTTACAAATCCAAATTTGTTAGATAATGGTTATGAAGAAATAGCAGAAAAATATAGTATACTTCTAAAAAATTTCCCTAACACAATATCTTTACATGGTCCTTTCTTGGATTTAAAACCTATTAGCCCAGATAAAACTATTAGAGATGCCAGTATCAATAGATATTTACAAGCAATTAATATTGGTAGTAATTTAAATGCAGATTATATAATATTCCACAGTCAAATTAATCCATATCTAAATGAACCAAATATAAAAAAAATAAATAATAATCTAAATAAAGAATTTTGGCAAAAGATATTAAATCAAGCAAGTTATTTCAAAGGTACAATATTGATTGAAAATATATTTGAAAATGATCCTTTGATGCTAAAAGAACTTATCGATACAATAAATTTACCTAACGTAAAAATATGCTTAGATATAGGTCATGCTATTCTTAGTAATGACATACATAATTGGGTGGAAATTTTAAAAGATGATATCGTCTATATACATTTTCATTGGAATAATGGTATATATGATGAACACATGATGCCTTCTAATGAAAATATTTTGTATTTGAAAAAAGTACTTGATAAATTTAACTTAAATCCTCATATAGCTTTAGAATATGAAGTTAACAATGTTACAGATGAAATCAAAAAATATAAAATATTTTAGACGTAAAAAAAATTGCCCGAGGGAATTGCATTATGATATATTTTGTAAAAAAATAGAAAATGTACTTCCCTTTCCTAATTCTGATTTAACCGTTATATATCCCCCTTCCTTAGACAATATAAGCTGTGAAAGATAAAGACCTATTCCCATGCCTCTATAATCTGACACATTTTCACCTCTGTAAAATCTCTTGAATATATTGTTATAATCTTTTTTATCTATGCCAATACCTTGGTCTTTTATTTCTATTTTTGTATATATTTCAAGAGGAATAATTTTAATGTTGATTTTAGAAAACTCAGGTGAATATTTGATAGCATTTTCTAAAATATTAGTTATAGCTTCACAAGTCCATTTTCTATTATGTAAAAGCTTTATATCATCAAATTCTTCAACTGTAATTTCAATATTCTTGCTGCTAGCTTGAGAATAAACTGAACTAACAGCTTTTGCAACAGTTTCTTTTATGTATTCATAATCAGGTGTAAAGTCTATTACCCCTGTTTCCAACCTTGACATCTTTATCAAAGATTTCATAAGCCAATCAATTTTTTCCGACTGTTCTTTTATCCTCGTCAAAAACTCTCTATACTCATCTTTATTTAAATTTTGATTTAGTAATATATCTGTATACATAGATATGTTTGCGAGAGGAGTTTTTATTTGGTGTGAAATATCACTAATTAGTTCTTTAATAATTTCTTTTTCTTCTTCAGTTTTATTTACATCCCTATTTATCATTTCTATAATGCTCTTTGCTTGATATGCTAATTTTGACTGTCTAGAATCTTTTACTTCCGAAATCACGATATTATCTTTCCTAGACAATATTTGTTCTAGGATATAGCTGATTGTATCAAACATTTTAGCTACATACCTTCTGGAAAAGTATATTACTAATATACATATAAAGCCAGCTGCAATAACAATACTAATTATGTTCTTCATTTTCTACTCCTCACACCACATATACCCCATACCATGGACAGTTTTAATATACTTAGGCTTAGACGGGTCATCTTCAATTTTCTTTCTAAGTCTTCTTATATTAACAGGTAATGTATTTTCATCAACAAAATTTCCACTATCATCCCATAAATTTTTTAATATTTGCTCTTTTAATAAAACTTGCCCTTTGTTTTCTATAAGATATTTTAATAGCTTAAATTCAGTAACACTAATAGGCACTTCTTTATTAGCCTTGTATACTTTAAAGCTGTCTAGGTCAATAATAACTCTACCAGATTTAATCTGATTAGATTTATGATTAACTGCATTTCTCCTAAAAATAGAGTTAACTCTTGCTATCAAAACAGAAATAGAAAATGGCTTTGTAATATAATCATCTGCACCTGAATCTAATCCTTCAATCTCATCAGTTTCAAGATCTCTTGCAGTTAACATAATAATTGGAACAGAAGATATAGCTCTAATCTCTCTACAAAAATCAACACCATTTCCATCTGGAAGATTTAAATCTAAAATAATCATATTTATATTATTATTTTTAAACAATTCTTTAGCAGTTTTTATATTATGGGCAATATATACCTCATACCCAGCTTTATTAAGGCTAAAAGAAATCCCCCTACTTAGCCCCTTATCATCTTCTACTATTAAAATATTCAAAACTTCACCTTCTTCCATATATCATAGGGACTGTTCCGATGATATATTTTAATACATCACCTATCTAAATCCTTTAGACCTTCTTTTTGTGATTTTAGCAATAATAAAAGTCCAAGGATAAACCTAATTATTAGTTCAATTATTGAAAACTTTACTTCCAGCGTACTAACTGAATTTTTAGGAATATAGCCACTATTAAAAAATGATATCTTTGGTATAAGGCTAAAGAAATTATGATAAGTTTTTTATTCCTGTAATAATAACATATACAGCTAATATTCTGCACGCTATATTTGCAATACTCTTTTCATTCAACTTTTACCGCTCCTTTTATAATATGAGGAATTTGCATAATAAAATATTTTGTTAAAATTTATAACTTACAAAATCATGACTCTATGATAATTATGTAATCTAATTAATATTATAACAATTTCACAATATTCTTCCAATATAAATCTTTAATTAATTTATTTTTCTAAGGTAACAACTATTAACTCTGGTCTATTAAATAGCCTTTGTGGGAAAATACTATTTCCCAAGCCTCTACTTACTATCATTTTTAACCCATTTTTTTCGTAAACCCCTGACGTGTATTTAGGTAATATCCCTTGATCTGGTGCTATTAATCCACCTATATAAGGTAATCTTATTTGTCCGCCATGTGCATGTCCTGTAAATGCAATATCAATAGGATATTTGCTGTAGTAGTCTATTTTATCAGGCCTGTGAGATAGCAATATGGTAATTTCTCCTTCATTAATATCGTCTGTCAATTTTCTTAACTCTTGGTCATATTCAAATCCGCTATCAAAAAAGGCATAATCGTCTATGCCTAAAATATTAATTTTAGAATTACCCTTTATTAATTCTACTTTTTTATTTCTCAGCACTTTTGCATTAGATTTAATTAACTTTTCTTTAAGGTCATCAAATTTCCCTGACCAAGCTTCATGATTACCTGTAACATAATAAACTGAACATACATCAGCTAATTGCTTCACTAAGTTAAGACTAGGCTCTTCGTTGTACCTTCTTCTATCAATTATATCTCCAGTTATCACCACAATATCTGGATTTATGTCATTAACATATTTCATAATCTTCTCTTGGTTTTTACCAAAGTTTTTATTATGCAAATCTGATATATGTAATATCTTATATCCAGAAAATTCTTCTGGTAATTTACTGTATTTAAAGCTAAACTGCGTTATAACTATAGAGTTATTTTCACGATATAAAAATATTATTACTAATACAATAATTAGTCCTAAAATTACTTTTTTGAACATATTTCCACCTTACTTCTAATATTTCCTTTACTGATTCTTCTAGCATACTATTATTTATTGATTCCAATGATATTATTAAATATATCATCAGCACTATCCCCACGATTTATTTTAGCCAGTCAAGAGGTTCTTTTATATATGGTCTTATTCCATATTTTTCATCGTGCTCTTTTAATATTTTTTGTATGATTTCTTTTGATTCTTTAATCTTATCTATAAGCTCAATATCTATGCCTTGGCTAAATGGACAGCTGGTAATACATATACCGCAATCTGTTCCTAAACTTCTCCATATATTATAGCAATTTTCTTGCTTTATCCTCCATCTTTTTACTCCATCTATCTCTTTTGCTTCACCAGATGGTATAGCCTTTCCTGGACATGTTCTTACGCATCTTTTACACATTGTGCAAAATTCTTGTAACCCAAAGTCTATCTTCTCATCTGGAATAAGAGGCATATCTGTTGTTACTACACCAAGCCTTACTCTAGAACCATATTCCTTAGTTATAAGAATTCCATTTCTTCCTATATCCCCTAGCCCTGCATTCCTAGCTACCAAAGGTGCTATTACCAAGTAATTACCATCCATATGATTTCTAGCATCATAACCTAATTCCCTTATATAGTATGACAGCATCATTCCAATTATTGCTGCGTCAACATAAGATTTTGATACTTCTATGATTTCAGATACTTGTGGTGCCCTATTCATCATTTCTTTATCCATTTCTACTGCAAATGTTATCCCATAAGTATGTTTTGGTTCTACTTTATCACCATATGACTCAGCTCGTCTTCCTCTGTAACTATAATAGTAGTAATCCTCCATTTTTGCTATGCCAACTAGTTTTGCACCATAATGTTTAGCAAGCCCTTTAAGCTTAAAACTCATCTGTTCCGGATTTATTTCTACTTTCTTAGGATTTACATCTCCCTCTACAAATCTATTAATATCGCTGAGAAATCTAAAATTTGCATCTGCTATTGGTGAATTAACAGGACTATAAAAGGCTGTACCCTTTTCACATAAATTAGGTTTTGCCCTTATTTTATCGTCTATTTCCTTTAAATCTTTATTTCTGGAATAATAATCTTCATATTGAGGGGTTCCTTTTTTATAGCTCATTCTAGCAAACATAGTATCTCTTTCATCTATTCTCTTCAATTCTTTCACCCCATTTGTGATAATTAAAAAAATTATTTGATAATTCTAATTCTTTTATTTCAGCCACACATTCTTATTATATTATAATATAAATTATTAATTTAGAAAATTGCGTATTAAGATATTTCAAGTAATTTTGCAATTTCTTCTATATATAATAAAAAATGCGAGAACATAATTAACAATCTGCCCTCGCATTTTTTCATTCTTAAAAACATATCAAAAATATATCGTCGGAGCCGTCCCCACGATTTATTCGAAGTTACGGTGTCTTGCTGACATTTCTTCAAAGGTAGTTTCACTTGAATCAACGAGCATCATAATTATCATATCAAATAATATGAATAATGACTGCTCAAATAAATTACCCATTGGTTGAATAGATGGTACTACATTATCTTTGCCTTTATATACACTAGCAGGAACCCATAATATATGGTCTGCTAACTCGCCAGTTTTTCTATCAGGCACTCCTGTAACCAATGCAATCTTTGCACCTGTTTTTTTCACTTCATTTACAACATAGTGTATATGTCCTATTTCACCAGAACCTGAAGTAAAGATGAAAAGGTCATTTTTTTCAACTGCTGGTGTAGTATCGTCCCAGCACCAATGTACTTCTTTGCCATAATGCATAAGTCTCATAGCAAATGCTCTAGTTGCAAGGCCTTCTCTACCTACACCCATTAAAAATATTCTATCTGCCTTATTTATCATGTCCATAAGCTTATTCACATCATCTAAATTAATTCTTTCAAATACTTGCGAAAGTTCATTTAAAATTTTTTTATACATTTCATCATATTTCATATATTCTACCACCTTTCTATAATTAGCTTGCTAAAGTAGGAATTTCTTTTGCTTTTTTCGTTTTCCTACCTTTTTTTCTATTATTAACAATATAGTTAATAATCATTACTACAAGTAACATAGCACCCCAAACTAATTTTTTAGCATAAGGAGTAAATCTAAATATAGTAAATGCACTCTGTAAAAATTGAAGAATTGTCATTCCTAATACAACGCCAACGATTTTTCCCTTCCCACCATTAGGATCAAATCCGCCTAAAACAGCGACGAGAATTGCCTGTAATTGATAGGTATCTCCAAATCCCATTTTTGCTGAATTAACTCTCGAAATCATGATAATAGCTGAAAATCCAACTAACAAACCAATAAGGGCATAAGTTTTTATTATAAGCTTTTCTGTATCTACCCCTGAAAACCTTAATGTTACAGGGTTTTCTCCCAACATATATATCTGTTTCCCTGTTTTTGTCTTTGAAAGAATAAATGAAATAACTATAAAGGCAATAACCAGCATAATAAAAATATATGGTATTTCAAATAAAGTTTTAGAACTCAATCTTGAAAAGCCCTTCACAGCAATTCTTACACTTTCTCCATTAGTTAAAGCCATACCAATCCCCGTATAAAGGATCATAGTACCTAAAGTTGCTAATATAGGTGGTATAGAAAACTTAGCAATTAATATTCCATTAAAAACTCCACACAATGTAGAACACAATAATGCTGCAAATACTGCTGTAAAAATTACTACTATGGAACTCATATCCTGGATGTTGAAAAATTTACCGGACATAACAAATGCTGCTATCACACCAGAAAGGCCTGCATTTGCTACTATTGAAAGATCAATACCTCCTGTCAACATAGCAAGTGCCATTGCTATAGCAAGAAATCCAAATTCACTTACTTGAAATGCCATTGATTGAAAATTATTAAGGGAGAAAAACTTATCTCGTAACAAAAAACTAAGTACTGCTGTAACTAGTACAAATATAGTTACCAAAACCGAAAGGTTTATATCTTTTTTTATAATTTGCTTTACACTTTCCCTCATAATCGATCCTCCTTCTCTATTTACTCTGTAAACATCAAATGCTTGCGGTTAAATGTTCTTGCTTGGTAGGAAATAATTGAAATGCTAACAATAAGGATCGCACCTACAAACAAGTCATTCCAAGAGGTCGAAAGTCCAAGAAAAACAAGTGTAGATTTAAACATCTGAATAATAGCTACACCAAGTATAGCACCAAATATAGTTCCTTCACCACCTGAAAGTCTTATGCCACCTATAACAACAGCAGCGATAACCATAAGCTCAGTTCCTACTAATGAAACAGGATTGATAAGGTCTATCTCCGAAAAATAGATAATACCCATTATACCTGAAAGCATACCCATATAACAATATATAAACAATTTAGTCTTAAATATATTTACTCCTGCTCTAATAGCTGACTCCTCAGAATTGCCTAATGCAAATATACTACGGCCAAGCATAGTTCTATAAAGAATAAACCAAGTAGCTATAATAACTGCTAATACAACTACAGTAAATACTGATAACCCATAAGTTTTTGCACCATAAGTTATAGTAAATAAATTTGCCCTTCCAAAATTGAGAAGTGATTGAGGCTTGTCTGCAACTGTGATACTCTTTGTCCCAATAAATGTAGTCATAAATCCATAAAATATACTAGAAGTTCCTAAAGTAACAATAAGTGTTTGTAGCTTAAATATATGAATTATTAAGGCATTTATTGCTCCAAGAATAATTCCTATTATAACTGAAATACACATAACAAACATGATATTATCTATGCCAAGATACATCATTAATTTTATGGAAGAATATCCGCTTACTACTGCTATAGCTGTAAAAGATACATCTATTCCCCCAGAAATAAGAACAACTAACACTCCTAATGCTAAAATCATCGTCCCTGATGAAGTTTTTAATAAGTCAAATAGTGTATTTAAACTTAAAAAATCCTTATTTACAAAAGCAACTAATATTGTATACGATATCAAAATACCTAATAGATATTTTTCCATCTGTCTCAGCTTTCTAAATGGTCTTTTTTGCCTTAATTGATCTTTCATCCTCATTTTCTTTCACCCTCTGCTGTTTATTTTCCTCATCTTTATATTTTTTATCAGGATTATTTATTAGTTCAAATATTCTCTTTTGAACATCTTCTTTTTTAAGGTCATCTTCGTCTAAATATTTTATTATCTCTCCATCGTGCATTACCAAAACTTTATTTGCATTGGCTAATATTTCTTCTATCTCATCGGAAATTATAATAATACCCATTCCGTTATTTGCATAATTGTGTATTTTTTCATAAATTTCTGCTTTTGAACCTATATCAACACCTACAGTAGGTGTATCTAGTATAAATAGTTTAGGATCAGTAACAATCCACTTACCAATAACAACCTTTTGCTGATTTCCTCCAGAAAGCTTTTTGACCTCAATATTAACATTTTTATTGTTAACATCCATATTATAAACTGTATCAGTGGCAATATTTTTTTGTTTCTTTGAATTAATTACTCCTATTTTACCTTTTATTTTATCGAGAATGGTTGATGTAATATTTGTTTTCACACTCTGTTGAAGAAAAAGCCCCTGTGAATGTCTATCTTCTGGTAATAAAGCTATACCATACTTCATAGCGTCATTAGGAGAATTTATCTTAACTACCTTGTTTTCTATTAATATTTCCCCACTATCTGGAGGATTAAGACCAAATAAAGATAATGCTATCTCTGTTCGTCCTGAGCCTAGTAATCCTGTAATTCCTAATATATCTCCTTTTCTAATAGAAAAATTGATATTTTTATACATTCCAGCTTTATTAAGATTTTTAACTTCAAGTATCTTTGAATCATCTGAATAAGTTCTCTCATATCTCGGATACTCAACTTCTCTACCAGTCATATAGTAACTTAAGCTCTTTGGATTAAGTTCTGAAGCGTTAAAATCACCAACTTTATTTCCATCTCTCAGTATAGTAATACGGTCTGATATTTCGAATATTTCATTTAATTTATGACTAATAAATACAACGGAAATACCTTTCTTCTTTAATTCCATGACAATTGAAAGCAATCTATTGACTTCTTTTTTCGTCAAAGCTGTAGTAGGCTCGTCCATAAAAAGTATTTTTGCATCTAAACTTAAAGCCCTACATATAGCTACAAGCTGCCTATTAGCTATAGAAATATTTCTTATAGGTGTGTCTAAATCAATATTTACACCTATTTCATCAAGCTGCTTTTGTGCAATCTCTCTTATTTCCTTCCAGTTAATAAACCTTTTTTTGTCATAAATCATTTTATTCATAGCTATATTTTCTGCAACTGTTAAATGCTGGAATAGTGATAAATCTTGGTATATTACTTGTATTCCTTCATTAATTGCAGTAATAGGGTTTAATTTATTATACTTCTTCCCATCTATTGTTATTGTTCCTTCGTCAGGAGTATAAACACCTGCAATAATCTTAACAATAGTTGACTTTCCACAGCCGTTTTGCCCAGCAAGACACATTATTTCTCCTTCATTTATTTTTATGCTTACATTGTTTAAAGCTCGCACACCTTCAAAATTTTTTGTTATGTTTTCTGCTATAAGAATAGGTTTTTGCATATTAATCCTCCTAGGTAAAAAGATTTGCACAAAATATATTATACTAGGGAATTACATAATAAAATTTATTTATTATGCAATTCCCCAAGCTACTTAATTAGAATGGATAATTTCCAGGCTCAAATGTTCCTTTTTTCAATATTAATGGAGCATTACCATATACAATTTTATCTTCAATTTTTATATTGTCATACCCATCTCTATTTAAATCCATTCCATCTTTTATTTCTTCGCCTTCTAATATTTTATATGCAAGGTTACAACATACATAACCAGCATCTGCAGGCCTCCAAGTTTGAGCGTGAACCATATAGCCTTCTTCGAGATATGGACCTGATACTGATGGTATACCAAGACTTACTACCTTAACGTCCTTGTTGTTCCTTTCTTTAAGCACTGAAGCCATATTACTTCCTGCAGAAACTGATGTGCCTACAAAACCTTTTAAATCTGGATAGGCATTTAAGATCTCTAGTGCTTTATCTCTAGCTATCTTGTCATCATTCTTATCTTCATAAGGTTCTTCTGATACAGCTTGCATATTTGGATAATTTTCTTTTATGTATTCCATACCTGCATTATACCAAGCCATATGAGTTTCCATAGTAAGTCCACCAACCATAGCTGCAAACTTTCCTTCTCCACCCATAGCTTTTGCAAGTTCTTCAAACATTAATTCTCCAAATGACTTATTGTCAAATGCTTCAACATCGTAATCAACTATGTCTGTTAATCCTCCAGCTTCATGGCTAATAATAACAATTCCTTTATCCTTTGCTCTTTCAAGAACAGGTCTCATAGCGTCAGGATCATTTGGCACTACACAAATTGCATCAACGCCTTGTGCAATTAAATCTTCTACCATCTGTACTTGTTTTGCTGGGTCGCCACCTTCTGGAGCAATTTGCCAAGCTTTGACTTTGCCTTTAAATTCATCGTTAAATTCTTCAACACCTTTTCTCATATCATCAAACCAAGGGATACCTTCATGCTTAGCTACCATAACTATTTCATATACATCTTCGTTCTTTTGGTCATCTGCACTTTGCTGCTCTGAACCACAAGCTGTTAACATAGATGCTATCATTAAAATAGAAACCATAATTACTAATATTTTTGAACTTCTTTTCATTTTCATTATTTTCCCTCCTAAAATTTAATTTTTATTCCATATTTATGTTATATGAATTGCTGAATAGTATTTGTTATTCAGCATTCTATAACCTAATTTAAATTACAGTACATTGTACTTAATTTTAAGATAGGGTTGTTTCCCTTTTTATTAATTTCGTTTCTACAATATAATCTTTAATAGGTACTTTTTCGCCATTAATCAACTTGATTAATAATTTAATAACAGTATTGCCCAATTTTTGTACTGGCTGATTTATAGTGGTTAAAGAAGGATATAATAATTCACCAATAAAACTATTATCAAACCCAATAATTTGAGTCTCTTGTGGAATACTAACTCCCATTTTTTTAAGTAATCTCATTACTGTTGCTGCAGCAATATCATTAAAAACAAATATTCCATCATATTTTCCTATGCTTTTTATCTTATTAATATTACCTGCAATCATCTCTACTTGAAAATCACTTTCAAATTCTATGCAATCGATTTCAATATTCTTAGACTTAGCTCCATCTAAAAAACCTCTATACCTCATCTCTGTTGCTTCAAAAGACTTAGGGCCTTTGATATGCAATATCTTTCTACAACCTTTTTCATATAAATGTTCAAAAGCCATTTTCCCACCATTATAATTGTCTGCAGATACTGTTATAATGTTATCTGATATATGATTTTCAAATGCTATTACTGGAATATCAATATTCTTATATTCTTCACTGCATTGACTTCTAGAAGCAATTATTCCTGCTACCCTATGGCTTCGTAAAACTTCTAAATATTTTTTTTCCTTCTCTTTATTATCATCGGTGTTACATAAAAATATAGTATATCCCATATTATTTGCATATTTTTCAATTACTAAGGCCATTTGGTTGAAAAATGGGTTTGATATATTTGGAACCATTAACCCTATAGTATTAAAATGTTTTGTAAAAATCGCTCTAGCCAATGCATTTGGTACATAGTTTGATTCTTCTATTGCTTTTTTAATCTTTTGTCTTGCTTCTTTGCTTACATAACCAGTACCATTTAAATATCGAGATACTGTAGCAATACCTACTCCTGCTTTTTTCGCAATTTCTCTAATATTGGACATGGATAGTTTCACCTCAATCCAACTCTTGTGTTTGCTATTGTTTAAACCATTCTTTTAAGCATCCATATAAAGATTGATATTTCTTATATATTCTTTCATAATACTTTGTGTTTTCTTTTATTGGATTTATTTGATTTAAAGATTTTATTAAATTCTTACAACCTTCTTCTACATCCTTATATTGTCCTGAACCAACTCCTGCCAAAATAGCAGCTCCTAATGCCCCACCTTGATTAGTATTAATCTCATTAATTGGATATCCTAATATATCAGCAAGGATTTGCTTCCACAATTTACTTTTTGCTCCCCCACCAATAATTCTTATTTGATAAATAGGAACACCTAACTCTTTTAATATTTCAAAAGAATCTTTAATTCCAAATGAAACACCTTCTAGTACTGCTCTTGTTAAATCTCCTCTTTTCACTTTCATATTAAGGCCTATAAAAACTCCTCTTGCATCTGGATCCGCATATGGTGTTCTCTCTCCCATTAAATAAGGTAAAAAGATTACTCCATTACTACCTACTTTACTACCCTCTGCTTCTTTAAGAAGTTTATCAAAAGACTCTCCACTATTTACATCTTCAATCCACCATTTTAAACAACTAGCTGCAGAAAGCATAACTCCCATTAAATGATATCTCCCATTTGCATGGCAAAAAGAATGTAATTTATTTTCCTCATCTAGTACAAAATCATCACATGAGGCAAATACCACTCCAGATGTTCCTAATGTAATAGATACCATTCCATTTTCTACTGTACCTGTCCCAATTGCTCCAGCTGCTTGGTCACCTGCACCTGCAACAACTAACACTTCTCCTTTTATACCAAGGAAATCTTTTATCTCATCTGATAACACTCCTGTTACTTCATAAGATTCATAAAGTTCTGGAAGCATAGTTTTATCAATTTCTAAAAAATCCATCATTTCCTCAGACCATCTTCTATTTTTAACATCTAAAATAAGCATTCCAGAAGCATCTGAAACATCAGTAGCATAATCTCCAGTTAGCTTATACCTTATATAGTCTTTAGGAAGAAGAATGTGATTTATTTGTTTAAAAATATCTTTATGGTTATTCTTAAGCCACAATATCTTGGGAGCAGTAAATCCTGTAAGAGGTTTATTTCCAACTAATTCATTTAATTTCTTTTGTCCAAAAAATTGTTCTATTTCATTACACTCATTAATTGTTCTTTGATCATTCCATAAAATAGCTGGAAACAAAACGTTACCATTTTCATCAAGAGCTACTAAGCCATGCATTTGACCGCTAAAACTTATGGCTTTTATTGCGTCCCTTGGAAGATCATAATTATAAATCAATTCTTTTAATCCTGTTTTTGTTTGAATCCACCAGTCATCAGGATCTTGTTCTGCCCAATTTGCCTTTGGATAGTAAACTGGATATTCCTTTACAACATTTCCCAATATTTTACCATACTCATTCATAGCTAATAATTTTACAGATGATGTACCTAAATCTATACCAATATATATCATATTTACTACCTTCCTATTTTTTCTTAACTTTGAACTAATATAATCATAAGTATGAAACATGTTCCATATAGGGGGGCAATGACTTTTTATCTTTAAAAATATAAATCTCTATGAAACACGTTTCATATTGATAATACCACAAAAAATCATAATTCGTCAATGACTAATTTTAGAATTTAGAAAATTAAAAATTTCACAAACATATATATTAATGAAACAAGTTCTAACCTCAAAATTTATTAATACACTATTTAGAATAATACTTGAAAATAGTCGTGCAGATTTTTTATAATAAAAAACACGAGGACATATCAAAACATATCCTCGCGTCTTTTATTTGTATAAAATATATCGTCGGAACCGTCCCTATGATATATTTTATTACATCATTCCTGGCATTCCGCCACCCATTCCTCCTGGCATTGCATTAGATTTTTCTTCTTCAGGTTCATCAACAACTGCACTTTCAGTAGTAAGTACCATAGATGATACTGAAGCAGCATTTTGTAAAGCTGATCTAGTTACTTTAGTTGGGTCTACTATACCTGCTTTAATCATATCAACATATTTTCCATTTAATGCGTCAAATCCAACGCCTTTTTCACATTCTTTAACTTTTTCAACTATTACTGAACCTTCAAGTCCTGCATTAATAGCTATTTGTCTTACTGGTTCTTCTAAAGCTCTCATTATAATAGCTATACCTGTTTTTTCGTCTCCTTCTGCTTCGTCAACTAACTTTTTGATAGCTGGAATAGCGTTGATAAAAGCAGTTCCACCACCAGGTACTATACCTTCTTCAACTGCAGCTCTTGTTGCAGCTAAAGCATCTTCTATTCTTAACTTTCTTTCTTTTAGTTCTGTTTCTGTAGCTGCACCAACTTGAATAACTGCAACTCCACCAGATAATTTAGCTAATCTTTCTTGTAATTTTTCTTTATCAAATTCTGAAGTAGTTTCTTCTATTTGAGTTTTTATTTGTTTTATTCGATTTTCTATTTCTGACTGTTTTCCTTCTCCGTTAACTATAGTTGTATTTTCTTTATCAACTTTTACTGTACGAGCTTTACCAAGCATTTCAATACTTGCTTCTTTAAGGTCATATCCTAACTCTTCAGAAATTACTTCTCCACCTGTTAAGATAGCAATATCTCTTAACATTTCTTTTCTTCTATCACCAAATCCTGGTGCTTTTACAGCAACACAATTGAATGTTCCTCTTAATTTATTAACAACTAATGTAGCAAGAGCTTCTCCTTCTACGTCTTCAGCGATAATTAATAATTGTTTACCTTGTTGAACTATTTTTTCAAGTATTGGTAATATTTCTTGAATGTTTGATATCTTCTTATCTGTAATTAAAATATATGGATCTTCTAATACAGCTTCCATTTTTTCTGTATCAGTTACCATATATGGTGATAGATATCCTCTATCAAATTGCATACCTTCAACTACATCAAGAGTAGTTCCCATTGATTTTGATTCTTCTACAGTGATAACTCCATCATTACCTACTTTTTCCATAGCCTCAGCTATTAGGTTTCCTATTTCTTCATCTGCAGCAGATATTGAAGCAACCTGAGCTATAGCTTCTTTGCTTTCAATCTTCTTTGATGATGCTTTTATTTCTTCAACTGCTTTTTCAACTGCTTTATTTATACCTTTTTTCAAAATAATTGGATTAGCACCAGCTGCAACATTTTTTAAACCTTCTCTTATAATTGCTTGAGCTAATAATGTAGCTGTAGTAGTTCCATCACCAGCAACATCATTTGTCTTAGTTGCAACTTCTTTAACTAATTGAGCTCCCATGTTTTCATATGGGTCTTTCAATTCTATTTCTCTAGCTATAGTAACACCATCATTTGTAATAAGTGGTGAACCAAATTTCTTACCTAATACTACATTTCTTCCTTTAGGTCCTAAAGTAACCTTAACAGTATTAGCTAATTTATTAATACCTTTTTCCATTGAACGACGTGCTTCTTCTCCAAATCTTATTTCCTTAGACATTAAAATCACACTCCTTTATATTATTATGTAGTAATTACTAAATAACTAAATTTATTCAACTATTGCTAAAATATCATTTAATTTTAATATAGTATATTCCACTCCATCCATCTTTACTTCAGTACCAGAATATTTAGCAAATATTACTTTGTCACCAACTTTAATTTGATCCTTTTTCTTTTCATCATTTGTAATGTCAGCTCCAACGGCTATAACTTCAGCCATTTGAGGTTGTTCTTTAGCTGTATTTGGTAACACAATACCACTTTTCGTTTTTTCCTCAGCTTCAACTTTCTTAATAACTACTCTGTCTCCTAAAGGTTTGATATTCATAAAATTGACCTCCTTGTATATAAATTTTTTAACTGACTAATATATTATTAGCACTCATCATCGTCGAGTGCTAACACTTACAAATATAATGTTATATAAACAGGTTCATGTAATCAAGTTTAATTTTTAATCGTATATTGTCAATATTAATCTTTAATGGCAATTTTGTTATTTTATCTTATTATCGCATTTATTGTCTCTATATTTCTTATATTTTCTTTGTTGAGTAATTTATACAATAAAATATTATATTAAGTTTTAACTTTATAGTAATCCTTCAATTTTCTTTATTATTTAAAATAATATAGTTATAACATAATATATTAAAGGTATAAATATGGCTGGAAGCATATTTCCTATTTTAATCTTCTTTATTTCAAGCATATTAATTCCTATTCCCATAATAAGCAGTCCGCCTACAGCTGACATTTCATTTATAACTTCTGGGGTAAGTAAATTCTTTATTGATGAAGCTGCAATAGTAATAATTCCTTGATAAATGAGTACAGTTATAGATGAAAAAATTACGCCTACACCAAGTGTAGAAGCAAATATTATTGATGAAATACCATCTAGTATAGATTTTGCAAAAAGAGTTTGATGATTTCCTGTTAAGCCACTCTCAAGAGCCCCTACTATTGACATAGCACCAACACAAAAAATTAATGATGACATAACAAACCCTTTAGAAAAACTAGAACTACTGCTTCCAAATTTATCTCCTAACCAAATTCCTAGTTTGTCCAATTTTTCTTCAATATTAAATAGCTCGCCTAATATGCTGCCAACAACTATACTTCCTATCATCAAAAGCATATTTTCTGTCTTGATTGCTCCCGTAATACCAATTATCAATACAGATAAAGCAATTCCCTGCATGATGGTAATTTTATATTTCTCCTTAAGTCCATTTTTAACAAATACCCCTATACTTCCACCAATGATAATTGCAAGAAAATTAACTATAGTTCCTAACATGTATATTCCTCCTTTTGAAACATCAAAGGCAGTCTTTGGCCTATTTGCTTACTTTCTTTGTTTTACCTATACCTAACTCCCTTGCATAGTAAAATAAGTACTGTTGAGCAAATCCTGCATATTCACCGAACTTGTCTCTAGCATACTTTTGTATATCTTTTAGTTTAGTATCTTTTTTTATATAAAAATATTCCATAACCCTTTTTACCCATATGTCAATTGGAAAAGCATCTCGTTTTTCTAAAGAAAAAAGCATAATACAATCAGATACCTTAGGTCCTACTCCAGAAAAAAGCATTAAATTTTTCCTAGCTTCTTCCGTACTTATATTTTTTAGTGCATATATATCCATCTGTTTAGATGATATTATTGCGGAAGCATCTAAGATATACTTAGCTCTAAATCCTGTTTTACATTTTTCTAAATCTTCTATACTGAGCTTTGACAATACCTCTGGGCGTGGAAAGCTATAATAGCTCTCTCCTTGATAGTCTTCTATGTATTCTCCATATCTTTCACATAACAATTTTATAGCTTTTTTTATCATAGGAATTCTATTATTTGCTGAAATAATAAATGAAATCAATATCTCCCATGCATCTTGGTTAAGGATACGAATACCGTGGCCAAATTTCACTGCCTTATCTAATATCGGGTCTTTTGAAAGTATATTTTTTATATTACCATAATCTCTATCTAAGTCAAAGTATTTTACCCAAATGTTTTGAAAATCATCCATATTTGAATTGGATATTACTATGTCTTCTCCTTCTTTTTTAACATTTATTACTTTACCATAAGCTACTCCTGTATAACTTCCATCCTCTTTTTTATCCCACCTAAAGCACTGACCACATTCAAATACATGCTTAGGAACAAAATCTTTAGCATCTTTAATTATTATCTTCCCTTTATCATAAGTTACATCATACTGCATAATTTCACTCCTCAGTAAAATATGTGTATAATACATATTATACCCTATACTTTTTCAAAATAATACTAAATAATATTAAAAACTCTCTGGTTTAAACCAGAGAGTTTTTAATATTAATACCATCCTCTTAATTTCATTACACCTGCAACCTTTTTAATTGAATGCATATAAGCAGCTTTTCTCATAGGTACATCATATTCTTCTTTAATCTTCCAAATATCATTAAATGCATTAACCATAGCTATTTCTTCTTTTTCTTCAACTTCTTTTTCGCTCCAATAATATCCGTAAAGATTTTGTACCCATTCAAAGTATGAAACTGTAACACCACCTGCATTAGTTAAAATATCAGGTGTTACTACTATTCCTTTATTATTAAGTACTTCATCTGCTTCTGGAGTTATAGGACCATTAGCTGCTTCACAAACTAGCTTAGCATTGATTAATTCTGCAACATCTTTTGTAATAGCATTCTCTAAAGCAGCTGGTATCATTATATCAACGTTTAATTTCCAAAAATCTTCTAATGAAATTTCTTCGGCATCTGGATAACCTAAAAGATTTCCGTTCTTTTCCATATAAGCTTGAAGATCTTCAAATTTTAATCCTTTTTCATTATATAAAGCATAAGTTCCTTTTTCCTTACACCATTCTGCTACTGCTACTACATTTCCTCCTAATTTTTCTATATTTTTAACTGTAAATCTACCAACATTTCCAAATCCTTGAACTGCAATTTTTGCATTTTTCATATCTATACCTAATTTTTTAGCAGCTTCTCTAGCTACAACTGCAACACCAAAACCTGTTGCTTCATTTCTACCCTTTGAGCCACCAAATTCAACTGGCTTACCTGTAATTACTCCTATAGCACTATGCCCTACAAGTTTATTATATTCATCAACCATCCATGCCATTATCTGACCATTAGTATTTACATCTGGAGCAGGAATATCATTTTTTTCTCCTAAATATTTATATAAACCGTCAACATATCCTCTAGCAAGTCTTTCTAATTCTCCCTTTGACAATTCTTTGGGATCTACAGTAATACCACCTTTACCTCCACCATAAGGAATGCCTGTTACGCTGCATTTAAATGTCATCCATATTGATAATGCTTTTACTTCATCAGGAGTTACATTGGGATGAAATCTAACCCCACCCTTAGTTGGACCAACTGCATCATTATGTTGAGATCTGTAGCCTTTAAACACTTTAACAGTTCCATCATCCATTTTTACAGGAATTGAAATTTCAATAAATCTCTGAGGTTCTTTAAGCAACTCATATACTTCTGGTTCCATATTTAATTTGTCACAAGCCTCTTTAACTTGTAACTGAGCATTTTTTAAAGGATTTAAGCTTTCCTTTGTCATTTCAAGACCTCCTATTTTATATTAAATTTAAATTGTTATATTTTTAACTAATTGTCAAAGGGACACTTTGTTAATAAAATAAACACAATAAAACATTTTCCTTATGTGTTTTTAGAAACCTTTTCCCTTTTCAAATGGAATTATAACACACTTATATTTTATTGTAAATAGTAAATGGAAATTAGATACTGTCAAGTAAAAGTTGGCAAAATTATTATTTTTAAATTTAATCATCCAATTTTGCTGTTTTAATTATGTTTTTATGCCCGATAGGGCAAGAGTATTCTATTTATACTTTCTACAATTTTAAAAATAAATTTACATATACTTTACAATGATTTCAAAATTGTTATTCTATAATACTAGACTTATGATTATAGAATAACAATAAGTCTGAGAGCCCTATTTTTAGGTCTAATTCTATTTATTCATCAGTATTAATGCTCTATTATGTTGTATTTTTTTAGGCTTATATTAGAGCATAGGTATCGTATGTTAGCTTATTCTTTTAAGTTATATAATATATTAGATATTAAAAACTTAGGTTCATTTGACTTGCACATTTGCAACCTAACATGTCCTTTATGGCTTTTCTTCCGTTAGTTACTGAACATTGACTAAATGGCATGCTTGCTCTTTTGTGTTTGTATATCTTGCTTTTCTTTGGCTTTTTATTTACTTCTGCTGCTGTTAATCCTACTTTTTCTATTATTTCTTCAAGCTTTTCTTCTTTTATTTCTTTGTTCAGTAGTGATTTTATTGTTGTTGCTAATTCTTTGCTTGCTTTTTCTGCTAGTATCTTGGCTAAGTTACTGGCTCCTTGTATTGACCAACTTGTTTTATTCCCTTTCATCCTTTGTGCTAATATATCACATATGCTATGTTCCATTGTTCCTAGATTTCTATATTTAATTCCTTCTGGTGGTTGCGGCATATTTATGTCTGGGCGAAGTTTGTAGAGCACTATCCCTTCTTTGTTGTTTACTAGGTAATTATATAGTGCCTGTAATTTCTTCATTTTCTTTTGATTATCATTGTTTTCTATCATTAGTTTTGTTATCATTTCTAATCCTTCTTCTATGTTACCATTGCTTAGTTTCTTTATTATTTCTTTTGCCTTTTTCTTATCTTCTATGTTCTTAAGTACTGCTTGATTTCTATGAAATGGATCTAATTGAAAGTGTGAATTGTCTTCTTTTATAACTTCTTTTATCCAGTTTGCTCCATCTCCATTTACTATTTTTGTTTCTATTTCGTCAGTATTATATTGTTTCGCTATTTTGGCTTGTCTTAGTTTTCTAAATTCTTTACTACTTCCAAAGCTTGCATATGCTTTTTTGTTCTTTAGTACATATCTATCTTTTTTCTCATGCTTCTTCTCCCAGCCTTCATAAAAAATTCCTAATTTTAGTTCTTTTTTCTCTTTTCCCTTAGTCTTTTTATCTTTACCTTGGATATTTATCCACACTCCATCCATTTCTTCAAACAATATTTTTGTTTCTTTTTTGCCTTGTAATTTTTCTTCGTTGTTTAATTTTATTTCGTGTTTTTCTTTTTGTTTTAGTTGTTCTCCTAAGTTTTGTATTATGTTCCAAGCTGCTGAATGACTTATACTTTGGTTTGTCATTTCTGTTATTTTATTTGCTGTTTTTCTATATGATTCATCTGTTGCTAGATCTACTATTTTTTCTACTAGATTTGTAGATATATGTCCTATGGTTTCCATTTTTAAGTATTCATCTAAAAGGCATTTGTAACCTCTTTTACCCTCTTGTGTAGTATATTGATATATTCTACGTTTATATTCAATTTCGCCCATTATTGTTTTTATGGTAGTTTTCTTTAATCCTTTATTTCTATATTCTTCTTTATCTCTTTCTTTCATTAATTTATTATCTAATTTTTCTAATAGCTCTACGAGCATTTCACATGCCTGTCGGCATACAAGCTTATATATAATTTTCTCTAAGTTCTTGAAATTAATTTCTTTTTCATCTAAACTTATATTATACATGTAATCATCCCTTTTATAGTTTTCTTATTAATTACTATTATATTGGATGATTCATATATGTTAAAGGTGCTTTCGGGCATCTTTTTCATTTTTGTTGTTTTTGCCTACTAAAATTATACTCTAAGTGGAAATTATATATTGTTACAAAACTGTCATTTTTTTTACCAAAACGTCCACTCCAATAATGTTTAATGAAGTCATGTATTCAATTTCTTTAATAACTTGAAATTGCACCTTTTTGACTATCGGTATTATGGGACTTCCATATTGTATTTCGCAATCAATATTTATCTTTACTCCATATTCCAAATTATTTATGTAAATATTTAAAATCCTACTCACTCCATCAATTTTCATAGAAGCATAACCTACTAAATCTTTTATAACTTTATTTGAAATAGTGTACTTTCCCCTATAACTAAATGTAGGTCTTACTACAGTTTTTTCACAATATTTTTCCTTTTTTCCATCTTTTTTTTTCCAAACACTTAGAGCATCGATAAAATATCCTGAAAAATCTTTCTTGATTTCAAAAGTTGGAACAGGAATTACGTGTTTTCCTTCTTTTTTCCTCTGAATTTGTGCAATTTTTATTTCCTTCTCTGTTGCTACATCTTCAATATATATCTTTTGCGATATGTTGGGTAATTCTAATGCTTTAACTGATTTTTCAACCATTTTATCTGAAGTTCCAAGAATCAATATACTATCAGGATTTTCACTTTTTATAGCTTCTATCACTTCTTTTCTATGAGATTCGTCCATGAAAATAGCTCTTTTTACAGCCCCTAATGAGGTATCTTCTCTTTTAGCAGATTTTCCTGCAATAATGCGATTTCCTTTTATTAATAGCCCATCGTCTATCATGTATTCTATATTTAATTTTTTTAAAAGAGAAATAGCCTTGTAGCTTTTTCCAGTACCACTTTTCCCAATTAATGCAATTATTTTCATCTATGTTCCTCCAAAGTTTATAAAAAACCTCCTTGTACTTTATAATCAAAAACAAATATATCAAGTACCAAGGAGGTTCATATTCTTATTATAAGTTTAGTTTAGGTATATAAAATTGTCAACCCTTACTTATTTATCTTAGATTACTTTAAAATTAGGATTTGGACACCTATATATTTAACCTTTAAAAGCACTAACTATATCGTCTACATTATCTAATTCTTCTATTAGTTGTGGTATTATTTCATATAAATCTCCTACTATACCATAGTCCGCTACATCAAATATTGGTGCATCTGGATTTTTATTAATAGCCACTATGCAATCCGATTCTTGCATACCTGCTAAATGCTGTATAGCACCAGAAATACCACAAGCTACGTATAATTTAGGTCTTACGGTTTTACCAGTCTGGCCTACTTGATGTGATTGTTCTATCCATCCAGCATCCACTGTAGCACGTGAGGCACCTACTACTCCTCCTAGCTTTTTAGCTAGTTTTTCTATTAATTTAAAGCCTTCTTTATTTCCTAATCCTCGACCGCCAGAAACTACAATTGGTGCTTCTTCTAAAGGAACTTCTGCTTTCTCACTTTTTTCAACTTTTTCAACAAAAGCTTTTATATCCGATTTTTCAAGTTTAATATCTACCTTTTCTATAGTTCCTTCTCTACTTTCATCATAGTGAGCTTTCTCCATTACCCCTGGTCTAACAGTAGACATTTGTGGTCTATGGTTAGGACAAACAATAGTAGCCATTAAATTTCCGCCAAAAGCTGGTCTAGTTTGTAAAAGTTTGCCATCTTTTTCGTCTACTTCAAGTTTTGTACAGTCAGCAGTTAATCCTGTACCTATCCTAGCTGACAATCTTGGTCCTAAATCTCTACCGATGTTTGTTGCACCTATTAATAATATCTCAGGCTTTCTATCCATAACTAGTTCATATATAGCCTTTGTATATGCATCTGTTGTATATACATCTAATATTTCATTATCAACATATAATACTCTATCAGCTCCATATTTTATCAATTTATCAGCTATTTCATCAACTTTATTTCCTAATAAAACAGCAGTTAACTCTACTCCCAGTTTATCAGCAATTTTTCTTCCTTCTCCTAATAACTCAATTGCTACTCCCATAAGTTTTCCTTGTCTCTGCTCAGCAAAAACCCATACTCCCTTATATTGAGTTATATCAACTCCAGTTTTTTCTTCTTTTTCCTTTATTATTGCATTTACCGGACATTTATCTATACAAGCACCACACATAGTACAATTATCTTTTATATAAGCTTTTTTATCTTTTATCTCTATAGCATCAAAAGGGCAATTTTTAACACATATACTACATCCGATACACTTCTCTTCTAATACTTTAATGCCCATAATAATACCTCCTTATTTATTACATTTAAATTTTTTCTAATTAATCAACTTCTTAACTTAGATTATTTGTCTTTGTTTTAGTTTATAAATAAGTGTTCTAGATATTTGCTCTTTAGTTCCTTCTATCATTTCACATTCTCCCTTTTTACCTTCTGGTGTAAAGGATTTATTAACCTGTGTTGGTGAACCATCTAATCCTACTTTTACTCCTTCAGTGTCAATATCCTTAAATGTCCAAATTTTTACCTTTTCCTCTCTAAAAGCATCATATATTCCTCTAATTGAAGGATACCTTGGCTTATTTAATTCTTTAATAGCAGTCAATAAAACAGGCATTTTAGATCTTATAACATAATATCCATCTTCTAATGCTCTCTTTGCTATTACTTCATTTCCTTCAATTTTTAATTCTTCAACATAAGTTATTTGTGGTATCCCTAAATGTTCAGCTATTTGAGGCCCAACTTGTGCAGTATCTCCATCTATTGCTTGCCTTCCACAAAATACTATATCGTAATCCTTTATTTTCTTTATTGCTGAAGCCAATACTGTTGAAGTTGCCCAC
This sequence comes from Brassicibacter thermophilus, assembly GCF_055378355.1. Classification (NCBI taxonomy): domain Bacteria; kingdom Bacillati; phylum Bacillota; class Tissierellia; order Tissierellales; family Thermohalobacteraceae; genus Brassicibacter; species Brassicibacter thermophilus. The sequence continues at coordinate 2,354,061 of NZ_AP042446.1, forward strand.
GTATCTGACCCTGCAAATGCTCTATCGCTTAATAATATAGCTTCATCAGCTCCCATCGCCAATGCTTCTTTTAATGCAACTTCAGCTTGTGGTGGCCCCATACTAAGTACAGTAACTTTTGTTCCTTCAAATAATTCCTTAAGTTTAAGTGCCTCTTCTAAAGCGTTTTTATCATCTGGATTTATAATGCTTGGTACTCCTTCACGAATCAATGTACCCTTAACAGGGTCTATTTTAACCTCATTTGTATCAGGAACCTGTTTCACACAAACTACAATATTCATAATATTTTCCCCCTTTAAGATCTATTTCAACAGGTAATTGCATAACCATAATTATCTTAAAAGATTAGCTGCAATAACCATTTTCTGTACTTGAGATGTTCCTTCATAAATTTCAGTAATCTTCGCGTCTCTCATCATTCTTTCAACTGGATAATCTTTAGTGTATCCGTATCCACCGTGAAGTTGAACAGCTTTTGTTGTAACATCCATTGCAGTTTCTGCAGCAAAAAGCTTAGCCATAGCAGCTTCTTTGTTATATGTCAATCCATTTGCTTTTCTATATGCTGCATTATATACTAACCACCTTGCTGCCTCTATTTTTGTTGCCATTTCTGAAACCATCCATTGTAAACCTTGAAATTTAGCTAAAGGTCTTCCAAACTGCTGTCTTTCCTTTAAATATTTCACAGATTCATCAAATGCACCTTGTGCTATACCTAACGCCTGAGCAGCAATACCAATTCTTCCACCATCAAGGGTTTTCATAGCTATCTTAAATCCTTTACCTTCTTCACCGAGTAAATTTTCCTTTGGCACTATGCAATTTTCAAATATAAGCTCTGCTGTAGCAGATGCTCTAATACCCATTTTATCCTCTATTTTACCAATACTAAAGCCTGGAAAATCTTTTTCAACTATAAATGCACTTATACCTCTTGTACCTTTTGATTTATCAGTCATTGCAAAAATAATATATACATCTGCTTGTCCTCCATTTGTAATAAATATCTTCGAACCATTTAATATATATTTATCCCCTTTGAGGACTGCTGTCGTCTGCTGACTTGCAGCATCAGTACCAGCATTTGGTTCTGTAAGCCCAAAAGCACCTATTTTTTCTCCTTTAGCTAATGGTACCAAATATTTATTTTTTTGCTCTTCCGTACCAAACTTTAATATTGGCCAACAAGCTAATGAAGTATGTGCTGAGCATATTACTCCAGTAGTAGCACAAACTCTCGATAATTCTTCTACAGCTATAACATAAGCTATTTCATCTCCTCCTGCTCCTCCATATTCCTTTGGTACAGGTATGCCCATCATATTGTATCTTGCCATTTTTTTTACCGTTTCTATAGGATATTCTTCTGTTTCATCTATTTCTGCAGCTAAAGGTTTTACTTCATTTTCTGCGAAGTCTCTCATAACTTTTTTTATCATTTGTTGTTCACTTGTTAAAGCAAAATCCATACTTATTCCTCCTTGTCATAATTTATAATTGATAATTTTTTCCCCATCCCGCAAAAAGAGATAATAGCTTAGAGGTGTAGCCTTTTTCTATCCTCTAAGCTATTTTAACATCATAATAAATATCCCCCCTTGTCTTGCATCAATCTTCTTCTTATATTATACGTTAATTTTTAAACAATTTCCATATAAAATAAGATTTTTTATCATATATTTTTTGAGGATATTTATATATAATATTTATTTTTGTTTTAATAAATAAGATAAAGTAAACAAACTTTCACTTAAATGCACATTTTCAACAACTATATTATCAGGAACCTTCAAGTCTGCAGGTGCAAAATTCCATATTCCTTTTACTCCTGCTTTGCTAAATATATTTGCTACGTCTTGTGCATGTTCTTTTGGAGTAGTAATAATCCCAATACTTACGTCATTTTCCCTTATAAAACTTTCCATATAATCTACATCTCTAATTTCAATATCTCTAATTTTCAAACCTATAATTTTAGGATTTTTGTCAAATAACGATAAAATCTTAAAGCCAGCATCTTGAAATCCCTTATAATTTGCTACTGCTTGCCCAAGATTACCAGCTCCTGCAATGACTGAATTATATGTCTGCTCCAACCCAATAATCTTTTTTAATTGCAAATATAATTTCTCTACATTGTATCCATAGCCTTGTTGGCCAAAACCACCAAAATTATTTAAATCCTGTCTAATTTGTGAAGCTGTAAATCCAGTTAGATTACTAAGCTCCTGAGATGATATCCGGTTTATACCTTTAGATAATAATTCCTGCAAATATCTATAATACTTAGGTAATCTTCTAACAACTGCCATAGATACTTTGTTTTCTTTTTCCATATATCTACCCCTCACTTAATAAGATGTTTTAGCGTTTTTAATCTAATTATAATGTTTTGTTAATATAATGTCAATTTTAGTTGATCATAATAATTTCTATATATAAAATTTAAGAACTATAATTAAAAATTATAATTAATCTTAATATTTATTATAAGAGGAAATTGCATAATTCATCTTTTTCACAGTAGAAAAAAAGAGCATAGAGCGATAGCTCATTGAAAATGAGATTTTAAATTTGATATTTATTTTAGAATAATGCAAAGAACCTCCTAAATAAAGGTAATTTTATGCCGTTAGGCAGCTTTATTAACAACTTTACTTGAATTTAATGATATTGTTCCAGCTATAAGTGCTATGCAATTTAATAATGAGTGAACCTTGGCTTTTTTAATACCTTTAGACCTTATGTTATCTAAATTTAGATATTCTTTAAGTCTACTATTACATCTTTCAACTGATGTCCTTTTATCATATAACTTTTTCCAACTAGTAGAAGACCTTAAAGGATATCCATAATGCCTTGGATTTTCTTTATAATTGACTTTAAAAGTATATCCGTAGGTAGAAGAAGAACACCAATTCATTCCATAAGGACAATTACACTTACCTAAAGCGTGAGGGCAACGGAATTTAAGATATTTTCCATCTTTGCCCCAATATACTAATTTATATCCTGCGGAGCAGATAGGATTAAAATCTTCATCTAATCCAGCAGGTGGGGCATAGCTTCGTCTAGGATTGTAAGCTATTATTGGAATACCATTAAATTCGTTTATTATATCTTTATAAACATACTCAAAGTCATACCCAGAATCCATAGCATAATATTTAGGCTTAAAAATATCTTTATAATTATTAAAAAATTGCTTTATTAAAGGTATAGCTACAGTGCCATCATAAGTGCTTGCTGGGGTTAATAAAATATCTAATGGTAGTTCACTTTTAGAATCACATAATATATGAAGCTTCCAACCAAACCATTTTACGGTGTTACCATTAGTATCTTTTTTTATCCCCCAGTTAGGGTTATAGTCATCATCTACGATATATTTTTTACGCTTAGCAGATTCATAAGAACTTAATTTTGTTGAATCAATAGAGACATGTTCTCCATCAATTATATTAAGTTCTTTTGCTTTAACAACTAAGGTATGAAACAATTGTTCAAGTTCATCAGTTTGAGTTAATTTATCTAAAAATCTGCTAAAAGTAGATTCGGATGGTACTTTGCCAAGGACACTAAAACCACAACAGAATCTTAAAACAGGATTTTGCTTAAGATTAAGAACTAAATCTTTTATAGTTTGAATTTTTTCTACTTGCATAGCAATCAAAGCATAAATTAAAGTTTCAGGATCATAGCCCTTCGGGCCTTTAGAATTATGAGATTTTCTTAGTTTGCAAGCTAAATTAGAAATGTCAATCTGAGATAAAATCATCTCTAATTTAGTTTCTTGTTGAAATTCCATAATTTCCTCAAAGGAAATCAAGCTCATTTGTCGAATATACATTTAAGAAGTTTCACTCCTTTCGGGTATTGAGTTTGTCTACTTAATATATTCGACATTTAGGGGTGAAACTCCTTTTTGCGTTCAGTGAAATTTAGAAAAATCAACAATTTAAAATTATGCAATTTCCTCTATAAAATATTTGTAACTTTTTTTAAAGATCATTTTGAGAATTTATTTCAAATTTACAATATTAAATCTTGATCTTAAAATAATTATACAACTTCCTCATATATAAATAGTTTTATTTATCAGTTCTTTCTGTTAAAATTTATATACAAAGGCATAGTAGAGAATTAATTTAAGGAGGAAATAAACATGATAGTATTATCATGTAATAATATTGTTAAAACATATGGTATAGATAAAATACTTGATAACATAAGCTTTGTAATTAATGATGGAGAAAAAATCGGTTTAGTCGGCGTCAATGGTGCAGGAAAATCTACTCTGTTTAATATTATATCTGGTAATACACCCTATGACTCTGGAGAAATATTTATATCTAAAAATTTAAAAGTTGGACATTTAAAACAAAATACTAGCATGATAAGCGATAAATCTGTATTTAACGAAGTTTTAGAAGTATTTAATTCCCTTATAAACATGGAAAATAAACTAAGAGATTTAGAACATGCTATAAGCATAGAGAGCAACAACGGTAAATCTAATAAGTTAAATGAATTAATGATAGAATACGCTCAGCTAACAGAAGAATTCTCAAATAATAATGGGTATGGATATAAAAGTGAAATAAAAGGAGTACTAAAAGGGCTAGGGTTTAATGAACAACAATTTGACCAACCTGTAAAACAACTTAGTGGTGGTCAGAAAGCAAGGTTATCTTTAGCAAAACTTCTTTTGGAAAAACCTGATATTCTTTTATTAGACGAACCGACAAATCATTTAGACATCGATGCTATTAACTGGCTCGAAAGATATATTTGTGAATATAAAGGTGCAGTAATAATAATATCTCACGATAGATACTTTTTAGATAATATAGTTTCCAAAATATTTTTTCTAGAAAATCATAAACTCAATATCTATAAAGGTAACTACAGCACTTTCATGAAAAAAAGAAAACAAGAATTAAAGCTATTAAATAAAAAATATGAAGAACAGCAAAAAGAAATATTTAGGCAAGAGCAAATAATAAAGTCATTATCTTCAGGAGGAAAAAGAAGTATAAGGCAAGCAAAAAGCAGGCAAAAAATGCTAGATAAGATGAAAATAGTTGATAAACCTGCTCAAATTAACACTAAAGCAAAGATTAAATTTGAACCTAAAATTATTAGTGGAAATGACGTTTTGGAGGTAAATAATCTTAAAAAATCTTTTGACTCTTTCACCCTTTTTGAAAACATAAATTTCAAAATATATAAAGGAGAGAAAGTTGGGCTTATTGGCCCTAATGGTATAGGAAAATCCACTTTATTTAAAATACTATTAGGAAAAGAAAATAAAACTGATGGAGAAATTAAAATAGGTCACCATGTAAATATTGCTTATTATGACCAAGAACAATCTGATTTAAATCCAGAAAATACAGTAGTTGATGAAATATGGAATGACAATCCAAAACTTGACCATAATAGTATCAGAACACTTTTAAGCCAATTTTTATTTTTTGGTGATGATATATTTAAAGAAGTAGGTGATTTAAGTGGTGGAGAAAAAAGTAGACTATCTCTACTTAAACTTATGCTTTCTAAAGCTAATCTCTTACTTATGGATGAGCCAACAAATCACCTAGATATAGATTCTAAAGAAGTATTAGAGGACGCTTTATTAAATTATACAGGCACCTTAATTGTTATATCCCATGATAGATATTTTTTAAACAAGGTTACAGATAAAATATTGGAACTTTCAAGTGAAGGATTAACCGAATATCTTGGTAATTATGATTATTACTTGGAGAAAAAAAATGCACTAAAATTGCTTGATACCGATGATGAAAAAGAAGAGAAAACTAAAACTCAGCAAAAAGCAGAAAGAAAAAAAGAACGAGAACAAAGAAAAAAAGAAAAACAAAAAAAGGAAGAAATAAAAAAACTAGAAGATGAAATTTCAAAAAAAGAGGAAGAAATTTTATCTATAGAAAAATTGTTATGTGACTCAAAAATTTACTCAGACCCTGGAAAAATTCAAGAAATATCTGTTAAAAGCAATAATCTTAAAAACGAACTTGAGATTTTATATAAGAAGTGGATACATCTTACTGAAGAAACTAACCTATAAGTCACTTAATTCTATTTCTATATATGGGAAATTGCATAATTACTGAAATATCAAAATTCAACATTATTATGCAATTTCCCAAATATAATTAAGTATTTGAACACAGAATACTTATTTTTCCCAAGTAACTCACGCTTTATGCACAATATTCACAAAATTATTCACAGGTACAACCTTTAATATAAGGTTGTCCAGGGTATATTTCCACATTATCCACAACTTATTTATATACAAAGCAAAAAAAATGTGAGTAAATTTTCTTATCATAACTTTAAATTTGGAACTGCATTTAATGTTAAATCAGATACTTTGCCTTGTAAATAATTGTAATAAGCAACTGACCCTATCATTGCACCATTATCAGTACATAATAGTTTTGAAGGGTACTTTAACTCTATTCCTTCTTCTTCACATCTCTTTTTAAAAAGACTTCTTAATCCTTCATTTGCTGCAACTCCTCCAGCAAGCGCAAGTATTTTCGTATTGTTTTTTTTAGCTGCCATAATTGACTTTTCAACTAATACTTCAATTACTGACTGTTGAAAACTAGCTGCTACATCTTCTTTCGATATATCGATATTTTTTTGACGCATATTATTTAAATAATTTAGCACTGCAGATTTAAGCCCACTGAAGCTAAAATCATAGCTTCCTTCCTCTAGATATGCTCTTGGAAATTCAATAGCATCCTTATTTCCTATTTTAGATAATTTGTCTATTTCAGGGCCTCCTGGGTATGGAAGACCTATAGCCCTCGCCACCTTGTCAAAGGCTTCCCCTGCAGCGTCATCTCTGGTCCTTCCCATTATTTCATAATCACCGTAATCTCTAAAATATACAAGGTGAGTATGACCTCCTGAAACTATAAGTGAAGTAAAGGGAGGCTTTAAGTCCTTATGCTCAATAAAATTAGCATACATATGCCCCTCAATATGGTTAACTCCAATAAGTGGTATATTCTTGCTAAAAGCTATAGCCTTTGCAGCAGATATACCTACTAAAAGCGCCCCAACAAGTCCAGGACCATAAGTAACACCTACACAATCTATATCATCAAAAGAAATATTTGCCTTTTTCAAGGATTCTTCTATAACTAGCTCAATATTTTCTACGTGCTTTCTAGAAGCAACTTCTGGTACAACTCCTCCAAACTTTTTATGAATATTTATCTGTGAAGCTATTATGTTAGAAAATACATATCTTCCATTTTTAACTATTGCAGCTGAAGTTTCATCACACGAAGTTTCTATAGCTAGTACAATTACATCTTTTTTTCTCATGAATTTTCCTCCTTATTAAGGTATAGGTACACTCCTATTACCTAATTATACAGCAATAGCTTTCCAGTTTCCAGTTATGAAAGCAAAAGCTACGGGAAATCCCGCAGCTTCATTCATAATCTAATTCCATTGCCATATTAGTTAGTATCTCATCAGCTAGATTTATATTACATCTTCCATCACTAGTAAAGTGTATGCAGTTAGCACAGCTTTTCTGAACCTCACCAAATTCATTTACACTTGAAGTTAAAGCATTATCATCTATAAATTTATGCTGACTACAACGATTAGCAATCTTTATCAATTGTTCTTTGTTAGTCATATTCTCCTCCTTATCATTAATATATTTTTATAATTGCGAAACTATACATTTTACTCCAATTAGTTCGCAATCATCTAATTATTATTATTTCATAAGGAGGACAATATATTCATTTTAATTCACTACATCATACCAGAAACATATTTATTACCAAAAACACCTAATCCACAAACAATAAGTATCCATACAAACCATGTAAATAACACTAAAATTGCAGCTTTTTTCTTATCAATTTTGTAAGCATAGGATATACCAATTATAGCTAATATTTCATACCATATGACAAATATATCAAATTGACTAAGTAATAAATATATAAAACTAGTACTCATAGAATCTGGCAAAAAAACTGCAGGAGAAAAAATGATAGTAAGTTCTCCAATTATCATAGATATAATTGCAATTATTACTTGCCCCAAAAGAACAGGTAAATAAGCATAACCTACAACAGAAAAAGCTTGCTTAAACTTTCCATCGCCTCCGAAAAATCCTGACATTCCCTGCATTACACCACTCTTTACAAGCCACATTACTACAGGTGACAACGCTCCAATTATCAATCCCGTATATGCTTGAATATTTATAAGCTGCTCAGCATTTGGTGGCATTGGATTGCTTCCTAAATTATTCATCATTTGATTTCTTAGTACTTCCTTAATAGCATCTAGTCTAAGTACTCCAAGAAGGATTGTTCCAATTACTATTACTAATATTGGAAATAATGCCTTTGGACGTTCTGCTATGTCTGCAAAAGCCTTATCAGGATTTACAAACACATTTTTTACTCTTTCCCACCAACTTAACGGTGGATTTTTTTCCATAACATTTTCATTTAAATTTTCAGACATAATGCTCCTCCTTATTATTATTATTCATATCTCAATGCATCTATTGGGTCAAGCTTTGCTGCCTTATTGGCAGGGTAAATTCCAAAAAATATCCCCACGCCTGCTGAGAAAAGCACAGCTATAAGTATGACAACAATTGACGCTGTAGGTGGTACCCCTATTGACATAGCTATTAAGCTTTGGAATATTAGCCCCAAAATAGTTCCAATAAGTCCACCTGTTCCAGAAATAATAACTGATTCTACCAAAAACTGAATTAAAATATCTCTTCTTGTTGCCCCTATAGCTTTTCTAATGCCAATTTCTCTAGTCCTCTCAGTAACCGAAACTAGCATAATATTCATAACTCCTATGCCACCAACTAAAAGAGATATAGCTGCTATAGCACCAACAACTTTTGACATTATTCCCAATATATTATCTAATATCTGCATCTGAGATTTATAGCTAGTACTTTTATAGTAATCCTTGCCTTCGTTCCTATGTTTTCTTTCTATTACCTTAATTATATCTTCACTAACACTGTCAATTTTTGAATTATCAACTACGTTTATTTCAAAAGCATAGTATCTATTTCCTAACCCCAATAACTGTAATGTTCCAACAGGAACATATATATTACTTGGTATCTCACCAAATTGAGAATTTATAGCATCAAATGAGCTGCTTTGTCTTTCATATATTCCTACTACTGAAAATTTAGTTTTGGCAAAATCGAAGTCAACAGTTATCTTTTCACCTAATACGTTCTCTCTTCCAAAAAGCTTTATTGCTAAGTCCTTGTCTATAATACATACCTTTCTTCTACCTAAAACATCACCTTCAAGTAGAAATCTACCGTAAATAATATCAATGTTTTCAATTTTATTATATTCCTCATTTACACCAAAAACATTTATTTTTTTCTCATTTCTTCCATTTTTTGCTTGACCACTAATACTTAAATTTGGCGATATACCCTTTATGTCATCGCTAAAAATTCTTTTTACCATTTTTATATCCTCATCATCAAACCGTTCTCTGTAAGTAGGATTTTTCTCCCAGTTCATATGTATTACAACTCTATTTGTACCTATTTTTTCAAATTCGCTCCCTATTTGAGCTTGGCTCCCTTGACCTAAGGATACTATAGTTATAACAGAAGAAATTCCAATAATTATTCCTAGCATAGTCAAAAAAGAACGCATCTTATTTCCCAATAGACTTGCTATGGCAACTTTAAAACTTTCAATAAAATTCATTAGTTATCACCTCGTTCCCAGCAAAACTACTGCTAATCGTTATCAACAATTATTTGATTTTCTACAAGTTTATCCTCAATTAGACATCCATCCCTAAAATATACAATTCTCTTTGAATGTTGAGCAATATCATCTTCATGAGTAACTAATACAATAGTTACACCTTCACGATTTAAATTTTGAAATATCCCCATTATTTCTTCACCTGATTTAGTATCTAAATTCCCAGTTGGCTCATCAGCTAATATTATTGCAGGATTATTTACAAGAGCTCTAGCTATAGCTACTCTTTGCCTTTGTCCTCCCGAAAGCTCATTTGGTTTATGGTTAATCCTATCTATCAAGCCCACTCTTTCTAAAGCCTCTAAAGCTCTTTTCCGTCTTTCTTTAGCTGAAACACCTGCATAAATCATAGGCAGCTCTACATTTTTTAAAGCAGTAGTTCTTGAAAGTAAATTAAAAGATTGAAATACAAATCCTATTTTCCTATTTCTAATAGCTGCAAGCTCTTTTTCATTTAATCCTTCTACACTAACTCCATCTAAGCTGTATTTCCCCTTAGTAGGTCTATCAAGACAACCTAAAATATTCATAAGAGTTGATTTACCAGAACCTGACGGACCCATTATAGATACAAATTCCTCTTTATTGATAATAAGATTAACATCTTTAAGTGCTTCTACTTCAATAGTTCCTGTTTTATAAGTTTTATATAATCCCTCTAACTTTATCATTCTTTATCACCTTTATTGTTATAATCTACCAGCATTCCATCTTTAATGCTTTCATTAGGATTTAGTATAAGTATATCTCCTTCTGCTAATTGGTCAGATATTAATTCAACTTTCAAATCACCCTCTATACCAAGTTCTACTGGTATTTCTTTTGCTTTATTATCTACAATTTTGAAAACTACAGTACTTCCATCTTTCTTTTTATATAAAGCCTCATAAGGTACAACCAAAGCGCCTTCCTTTTCATTAGTATTTATTGTAACCTCTGCAGAAAAACCTGGTTTTATAAACTCATTATGGTTAAGTATATCTATTTGTACTTTTACACTATTTTCTTGACCCGAATTTGATGTTACTACAGTTGCAACAGGTGCTATATACGAAACTACTCCTTCCAATATATGTTTTTTAAATGCTTCGCCTTCTATTGCTGCTTTTTGACCTATTTTTATATTATTAATGTCATATTCATTAATTTTTACTTCAACGATTAGATTATCTGCATCATCTATTGTAAACATAGGAGTCAGAGAAGAAGCTGGCAATCCTATTTTTGCATTAGAAAGCACTATGGTACCGTCTATAGGACTCTTAATTATAGATTTTTCTAATGCATCTTTCTTTAACTTAAGATTTAACTCCTTAATTTCTACATTCTTTTTCTGCAGTTCAATATTTGTCTTTAAATCGTTAGTAGTCTTGTCCTCATTATTCTCAATATCTTTAAGTTTGTTCTCTGCTATTTCTAAATCATTTTTTGCAGTTATCATTGCTATATTATCGGATTGAAGCTGTAACTCACTTATAGCTCCTGCCTCAAAGAGTTTTTTTGAGTTTTCATATTTCTTTTGAGCATTTTCATAAGTAAGTTTTGCATTTTCTAAATTTTTCTCTAAATCAAAAGTATCAGTTACATCCTGTAAACCTTCCTCTAGATTTTTAAGTTTCTCTTTTTCCATGGCTAAGTCAATTTCAGCAATTTTTATGTTATACTCTAATTCACTAGTATCTAACTTAGCAAGAACATCTCCCTTTGATACAACATCACCTTCTTTAACAAACACATCACTTATAGTATAAGGTAAACTTGAAACAATGTTTTGCTGTTCTTTTGACCTTATTACTCCATCACAAATTATCTCAGAAGTAAATTTATCTTCTTTTTCAACTTCAGTAGTACTTACAAATACCCCCTTATCCTCTTTATTTATAGCCTTTATTACTCCTGTTACTATAATTGCTAAAGCAGCTACTATAGAAATAATAATAAGTGCCTTTTTCTTTTTACTTTTCGCCATATAATCTACCCCCAAAACATTTAATGAAGTTTTTTGTAAAAAATATAACAATTTCCTCAGATATTTAATATTATATATTATATGTATTAATTTTCCTATACATTTTTTTATTTTTTATACACTTTTCCACATAATAATTGCGTCTTCATTATTATCTGAATAATAGCCTGGTCTAACTCCAAATTCTTTAAATCCATATTTTTTGTAAAGAGATTGAGCTATATAATTAGATTTTCTTACCTCTAATGTCATTTTAATAATTCCGATCTCCTTACAAATATTAATAAGACTTTCAAGCAGAAGATTGCCTGCACCTAATCCTCTGTAATCTTTATGTACAGCTATATTAGTAATATGTCCTTCATCAATTACAAGCCACATACCACCGTATCCAATTACCTTTCCTTCAAGTTCTGCTACTACATACCTAGCAAGATTATTTTTAGTTATCTCAAGCACAAAAGACTTTCTAGACCAAGGATTTGAAAATGACATCTCTTCTATAGCTAAAACATCGTCGATATCTCTTTCATTCATAATCCTAACAATAATATCACTCATGTGCTTCACCGCCCCTTGAACTATTTTTCTTCTCATATTCTCTTTCTGCTTGAGATTTTCTCATATAATCTGGTAGAAGATCTATGTAGTTTTCTGTCTTTCCTTCTTGTGCTTTTGCAAGTGCAAGTTCTGCTACAGAGGAAGCCCTAGCCATATTAGCTGCTTTTGAGGAAATAATAGCCCTATTCCCTAAACTACTTAATAATCTTTCCTTATAAACCAAGGTGCCATCTCCATTAAAAATAATAATTTCATCCCTCTTTTTTAACTCTTCAATTAATTTATCTACTTCAATTACTTTTTGTTCTTCTAATACAAAAAAATTACCATTCTCCCATTTATACATGCCTGTAAATACCCTGTCACGTTTTGCATCCATAATTGGAACAATAATCCCATCTCCAAAAGGAATATTAAAAGCTAGGGCATCTAATGTTGACACTCCTACAACAGGTTTATTATTAACATGAGCTAATGCTTTAATTGTAGATATGCCTATCCTTAATCCTGTAAAAGAACCTGGCCCTTTTGCAACACCATAAAGGTCTATATCATCTGGTGTTAATTCACAACTAGACAAAACTTCTTTTATCATAGGCATGATTTTTTGAGAATGAGTTCTTTTGTGATTCAATATGTATTCACTTATCAATTTTTGATCATCCATTATAGCACAGGAAGCTACCATACTGGAAGTATCTATAGCAAGTACCTTCACCTTTTTTCTCTCCTTTCATCGAAACATTAAGAACAATTCGTTTTTATCCAAAACTTAGGTATTTTACCTATGTTTTTTATTATTATTTCTCTTTCATTTTCTTTATTAGTTCTTCTAATCTCTATATCTATTCTATCTTTAGGCAAAATATCCTCTATAATGTTTGCCCACTCTATAACAGTTACACCATTTGAATAGAAATATTCCTCAAAACCAAGCTCATACATTTCATCTATATCGTTAATCCTATAAACATCAAAGTGGTATAATGGCAGCCTTCCATTATACTCATTTATAATAGTAAATGTTGGACTAGTAACATAGTCATCTACCTCAAGCCCTTTTGCCAAAGCTTGAGTAAAAGTAGTTTTACCTGCTCCAAGGTCTCCAGTAAGGCAGATTACTTCTCCTCCTTTAAGAACCTTCCCTAATTCATATCCTATTTTTCTTGTATCTTCTTTATTCTTAGATATTATCTTAAACATATTCTCTTCCTTTCAATCATTTCTCAATATTTTCCCCTTAATCTTTAATCATTATTATATAACGCTATATAATTCAATACAAGAAAAAAGACACCAAAATAATTACGGTGTCTTTGCAATAATTATAAATTTTTCTTTAATTACAATACCTTGAAAAAATCAACTTTCATCGCAACTTATTCAAGCACTACCCTATGAAAAAAGTATTCTATCACTAAGCACATCATTTGACTGGTTTTTCTCAAAATATTGAAGTAATTTGTCTATACTAAGTTCATCTTTCTCTTTGCCTTTTATATCCAAAACTATTTCTCCTCTATGCATCATTATAAGCCTATTACCCATAGTTATCGCTTGATTTAAGTTATGTGTTACCATCAATGTAGTAATAGACCTTTCATTAACTATCTTACTAGTTAATTCAATAATTCTCTCAGAAGTCTTAGGGTCTAGTGCTGCAGTATGCTCATCTAAAAGTAATAAGCTAGGATTTGATATACTTGCCATAACTAGAGACAGAGCCTGTCTTTGTCCCCCAGATAAAAGACCAGCTTTTACATGCAATTTATCTTCAAGCCCAAGGGAAAGCTGTAAAAGAATCTCTTTAAAATAATTAATATTTTTTTTAGATATGCCCATAGATAAATTAAATTTTTTACCTTTATTGTACGCTATAGAAAGATTTTCTAGTATAGTCATAGATGGTGATACTCCAAGAGAAGGGTCTTGAAATACCCTACCAATAACTCTAGTTCGTTTATATTCTGGAAAACTTGATATATCATTACCATTAAGAATTATACTTCCTGAATCACAATTTAATGTTCCTGATATAATATTTAATAATGAGGATTTTCCAGCACCATTGCTACCAATTATAGTAATGAAATCGCCTTTTTTTACTTCTAAATTAAATTTATTAAAAAGAATACTTTCATTAACAGTACCTATGTTAAATGTTTTGCATAGATTTCGTATTTTTAGCACTGGAATCAACTCCTATTTTTATATGCTTTTTTAGTCTACTACCAATATTCATCCTATTTAAGGATAAAAATGCTATTACTATCAAAGCAGTGATAAGCTTTAAATCTGTTGCTGGAAAACCAATTTTTAATGCAAATCCAATACTAATCCTATATATAATCGAGCCTATCAATGCCATTGAAGTACCAAGCATAAAGGATATATTCTTTAATAATGACTGCCCTATGATTATTGAAGCAAGTCCCATGACAATAATACCAGTCCCCATACCAACATCTGCGAAAGACTGATATTGAGCCAATATAGAACCTGAAAGAGCAACAAGACCATTAGATATCATAAGGCCTATTATCTTCCACTTGCCAATATCTACCCCTAGTGATGTTACTAGCTGAGGATTATCTCCTGTTGCTATAAGCATAAATCCTGCTTTAGTCTTTAAGAAAATGTCTAAAAATAACTTGGCTAATAAAGCAAATATTGCAATTATCAATATTGGAGGAACGTCAAATGAAAATATAGTATTCGTATTAAAAAGGGGAACATTAGATTTCCCCATTATTCTTAAATTTATAGAATACAATCCTATCATAACTAATATACCTGAAAGCAAGTTGCTTATTCTTAATTTTACATGTAATATACCAGTAGCCAATCCTGCTACCATCCCTGCTAATATTGATAATATACAAGCTAAATAAGGATTAAAACCCATTAAAAGGGATGCTGCAGTAACTGATATCCCTAGTGGAAAAACTCCGTCTACTGAAAGGTCAGGAAAATCTAATATTCTATATGTTATATACACCCCTATGACCATAATTCCATATATTAAACCCTCTTGTAAGATATTAATCCAAAAACTAGCCATTATTCTTCACCACTTTCGATAATTTTTGCCCTTTCTAGTAATTCTTCAGGAATTTCTATATTTAGCTTCTTTGCTGTATCCATATTTATAACCAATTCTGTATCCTTTAAAGTTGTTATGGCCATATCCTTAGGATCTTTTCCTTCTAATACTTCTGCTGCCATAACTCCTGTCTGCACACCTAATTTATAATAATTTAATCCTTCTGTAGCTAAAGCACCTGATTCTACATGAGCTTCTTCTGATCCTATAATAGGTATGTTTTTTTCCATTGCTCTTGAGTATATCAAAGGAATGGAAGAAGCCACCACATTATCAGTAGGTACATATATGACATCAACATCTTCTAACAATGAATCTAATGATTGAGATATGTCATTTACATTTGTTATACCAGTAGTTATTATTTCAAGACCAAACTGTCCAGATATTTCTTTTGCAGCTTTTACTTGAACTTCAGAATTCACTTCGCTAGTATTGTAAAGTATGCCCACTTTTTTAGCATCTGGAATTAATGTTTTTAGCAACTCAAACTGATTTTTTATAGGTACTGCATCACTTGTACCTGTAACATTAGTCCCCGGTTTATCAAGACTTTCTGCTAGTCCTGCTTCTACTGGATCAGTAACTGCTGTAATAAGAATAGGTATATCTTTTGTTGAATTATAAACTGCTTGTGCCATATTAGTTGCTATTGCTAATATAAGGTCTTTTTCTTGAGTTGCAAAATTATTTCCTATGGTTTGAGCAACGCTCATATCTCCTTGAGCATTTTGATAATCTATCTCTATATTTTTACCTTCCTCGTATCCTTTTGATTTAAGTCCTTCTATGAATCCTTCTCTTGCTGAATCCAAAGCTGGATGTTCTACAATTTGTGCAATGCCAATTTTTATTACCTTATCTTTACCTCCACTATTACATCCTGCTAATAATGTTAAAGCTAATAAAGTGATTAAACTTAAACTAATAATTTTTTTAATTCCTACCATTCTACCATCCTCCTAATAAATTATGATATTCCCTAAACAAAAAACTCTCCAGGAAGGAGAGATTTCACCATAAGTAAATAAGCCTATACAAGGCCATAATATTCTCCTACCATTCTACCATCCTACTTTTTAAATAATAACAATTCTACTATACTACATTTTCCAATCTACCATTCTACTAAGTTGATTAGGCAAAAACCACTGCTACTTTCTAATCAACTTCCTACCAATAATTAATTCCAAAATATTTAAAACTTTTTGTGCATATAATTTTGTAATATAGTGATGATTATACATAAAAAATTATAATATGTCAAGAAAAAATATCCGTGAAATTTTATTATGCAATTGCCTCAATTTTCAAGGCGTTATAATAAAAGTTGAAATCGTTTATTTCCATATATAAAATTTATAACTCTGGTATGGAACGATGACCTAACCCTATAACTACTTCATTTAAATGCAATAATCCTATACTCATAAAAATACAAACACTTATATGTTCTCCACTTCTCGCTATACCAATCTTTCCACCTACATTTAAGCCATTTGCCTTTAAAGAAACCTGTGCTATAGCTTCTCTTGTAGCTCCAGCTACAGCACCATCATGAACATGACATTCTTTAGTAATACCGCTACGTCTTGAAGCAATTATAGCTCTTTCTACTATTTTAGGAATAGACGAAATAAGGTCTCCACCAATATCAACACCTGCTGTTAATATACCTTTCTTCTTAAATTCTACAATTAGTTTTTCCTCTTCACTCCTCGAAGATATCGCCATCTTTACAGAAGCCTTTGCTACATCAACGCTACCTACCTTCATTACTCCACACCTCCACCTGTCTACTACTTGTTATATATATTGTAGTTTGCAAATTGTTAATTGTCAATTTTTCACTCTCTTTTAAGTATTGGCGATATCTTTTTATACAGTGGCATAGTTATAGCAAATACTATTAAACCCTTTATTAAATTAAAAGGTATTACTGCATATATTATCAATGATTTTAAATCAACTACATATTTATTTACTGCCGAACCCATAGCTATTATCTTATCAAGTGGCATGCCAAATAGTTTGGCGTAAAATGGTATAAGTATATAATAATTTGCAAATGCCATTAATATAGTCATCACTAACGTACCTATAATAATTCCTATTATAGCATTTTTCTTAGTTTTATTCTTATAATATATACTTCCTGCAGTAAAAACAAAAGCACTACCTACTATAAAATTTGCTAATTCTCCTACTGCCATAGTGTCTGTTCCTTGTAAAGCTATATTAAGTAAGTTTTTAATAAGCTCAATAAATACTCCAGCCATTGGTCCTAATGCAAATGTTCCTATTAACGCAGGAACTTCACTTAAGTCAACTTCTAAAAAAGGTGGAGCAAACCATAATGGTATCTCTAAGAACATAATTAAAAACGCTATTACAGATAGTACCGATATTTTTGTTAAACTCTTTGCTGTTAAATTTTTCTTTAATGAAATCATTATACATATACCTCCCTTTATTTCTTCAGGGTGTTAGTACAATGCTAAAAGCCCTTGAAGATAAATCTTCAAGGGCTAAAAATCAGCATAATAACTAAAACTTAATCTTCTCCCATCCAGACTATACTGTCGGCCTTGGAATCTCACCAAGTCAGCTATAAAAGCTCGCGGGCTATACCGCCGGTAGGGACTTTCACCCTGCCCTGAAGATTATATATTATTATATTTTAAGTACATTATCTCACAATGTTATTTTTATGTCAATAACCTATTTTGTATACAATCTTACCATCTATAATAGTAGCAAAAGTCTTACAACCTACATCCATTAATGGATTACCATCGTGAATAACTATATCTGCGTCCTTACCTACTTCAATGCTTCCAACTCTGTCGTCTATCCCAATAATTTCAGCAGCATTAATAGTTATTGCTTTTAATGCTTCCATCTCATCCAATCCTGATTTTACAGCTAATCCTGCACAAATTGGTAAATACTGCTCTGGAATAACTGGTGAATCTGTCATTATAGCTATTTTTACCCCAGCTTTATTTAATATGCTTGGAGTTTCAAATGTAAGATTCCTTAGTTCATACTTAGACCTATTGCTCAACGTAGGTCCAACTATAGCACATTTACCTTCCTTTGCCAAATGGTTAGCTATTAAATGGCCCTCGGTACAATGATCAAGTGTTATATCTACATCAAACTCCTTAGCTATTCTTATTGCTGTAAGTATATCATCTGCTCTATGAGCATGAGCTTTAAGGGGTATCTCTTTCTTCAATACCTTAAGCATTGCT
The DNA here is from genome assembly GCF_055378355.1 of Brassicibacter thermophilus. Lineage (NCBI taxonomy): Bacteria > Bacillati > Bacillota > Tissierellia > Tissierellales > Thermohalobacteraceae > Brassicibacter > Brassicibacter thermophilus. Next base: position 2,372,802 of record NZ_AP042446.1, read on the forward strand.
TCCATCTTTATATCATATTCAGGCATTTTAGATAAATCTCCATTTGCATTTTCTATTTTAGCCATATACCTTTTAGCTTTACTTAAAGTTTCTCTTAATATCGCTGCAGTAGCCATCCTTGTTATAGGAGATTTCTTTTGGCTCTCATATACTCTCTTTGGATTTTCGCCAAAAGCTATTTTCATAGCAATAGGTTCTTTTATAATCATATCATCTACCCTATCACCATAAGTCTTAATAGCAACAAACTGACCGCCTATTACATTTGCACTACCTGGACCTGTAGCAACTGATGTTACTCCACCTTCATAAGCGTCTTTAAAACTCATGTCCATTGGGTTTATGCCATCTATAGCTCTTAATTGTGGTGTAACTGGATCAACCCATTCATTGCCGTCGCTTCCTTCAAATCCTATTCCATCTTCAAATAGCCCAATATGGCAATGAGCATCAATAAAACCCGGAGTTATCATTCTTCCCTCTGCGTCTATCACTTCAGCATCTAACGGTGCAACTATATTTTCTCCTACTTCAATAATTTTACCGTTGTCAATAAGTATACTTCCATTTTCTAATACTCTTCCAGCCATAGTGAAAATTTTACCATTTTTTATTAACAACATAGACCAACCCTCCTAAAAGAATCAATATAATTTCGTACCTCTAAATATTATTATAATTCAAGTCAGTTAATAGCTGCAACTCCCTAGTCTTTCATACTTAAAGAAATCCTTCCTCTTTCCACATCTACATCAAGTATCCTTACACTCACTATATCTCCAACTGATACTACTTCCATTGGATTTTTTACATATCTATCACTTAGTTGAGATATATGAACCAAGCCATCTTGTTTAACACCTATATCAACAAATGCCCCAAAATCTACTACATTTCTTACAGTTCCTGTTACAACCATATTAGGTTTTAAATCTTCAATCTTCAACACATCTGTCCTAAACACAGGCTTAGGCATATCCTCTCTCGGGTCTCTTCCAGGCTTTTTTAATTCCTTAATTATATCTCTAAGTGTAGGCAAACCTACTTCTAATTCTTCTGCTAGACTAGTTAATCTGTCTTGATCAATCAAACTTTCTATGTTTTTAAGCTTTCCATTTCTAATATCTTCTTCTGTAAATCCTAACCTCTCTAATAGCTTAATTGCCACATCATAAGATTCAGGATGGACTGAAGTATTGTCCAATGGGTTGTCTCCATCAGATATTCTTAAAAATCCTGCGCACTGTATAAATGTCTGCTCACCTAATCTTTTAACTTTTAGCAGTTCTTTTCTATTAGTAAATTTACCTTTTTCTTCTCTGTATTTTACAATATTTTTAGCAACACTCTTTGAAATACCAGAAATATAGCTTAAAAGTGATACTGAAGCTGTATTTAAGTCTGCCCCCACACTATTTACACAATCCTCTACAACTCCCTTTAAAGTATCATCTAGTCTTCCTTGATTTAAATCATGCTGGTACTGCCCTACTCCAATATGTTTTGGATCTATTTTTACAAGCTCAGCTAATGGATCTTGCAACCTTCTAGCAATTGATATAGCTCCCCTTATGGAAACATTTATATCAGGGTATTCCTCATTTGCTACTTTGGAAGCAGAATATACAGAAGCACCTGCTTCGCTTACTATAGTATAATATACCTTCCTATCTAATTCTTTAAGCATATCAGCTATTATCATCTCAGACTCTCTAGATGCTGTTCCATTCCCAATAGCTATAATATCTACGTTGTATTTCTGTATAAGATCTATGAGCTCTTTTTTGGATTCTTCAACCTTGTTTTGTGGCTCTGTAGGATAAACGGTAGTATAATCTAAAAGCTTGCCAGTTTCATCTACTATGGCTATTTTACATCCAGTTCTATAGGCAGGGTCAAACCCCATAACCACCTTGCCCTTTACTGGTGCTTGCATAAGTAGTGGTTTAAGATTAATACCAAATACCTTTATAGCCTGTTCTTCAGCAACTTCTGTAAGACTATTTCTTATCTCTCTCTCTATCGAAGGTGATAAAAGCCTTTTATAGCTATCCTCTATACTTGCTTCTAGATAACTGTTTGTTATAGCATTTGGATTTTTAACTATCTTATCCTTTATTATATTCACTATCTCCTCACCAGGAGCATCTATTTTCACCTTAAGTACCTTCTCTTTTTCTCCTCTATTTATTGCCAATATTCTGTGGCTAGGTATTACTCTTAATGGTTCCTTATAGTCATAATACATCTCATATACAGATTTAGCTTCATTATCAACAGCTGATACCACTAAAGTACCTTTCTTAAAAGTAATATCTCTTATTATTGTTCTAAGGTCTGCATCATCAGATATATTTTCAGCAATAATATCCATAGCACCTTGATATGCCTCTTGGATGTTATTAACTCCCTTTTCCTCATTTACAAAAGGATAAGCAATATCCTCTATACTCCCTTTAACAATTTCTTGGGCCAATATTATATCAGCTAATGGCTCTAAACCTCTTTCCTTAGCAATAGTAGCCCTAGTTCTCCTCTTTGGCCTATACGGTCTATACAAATCTTCAACTCTTTGCAATGTATCTGCATTTAATATCTCTTCTTTAAGTTCTTCTGTAAGTTTTCCCTGTTCATCAATTAGTCTAATTACCTCTTCTTGTCTGCTTTGAAGATTTCTCATGTATATAAGCCTGTCATTTAATTCCCTTAACACCACATCACTAAGCTCACCAGTCTGTTCCTTTCTATATCTAGCAATAAATGGGATAGTATTTCCCTCATCGATTAATCTTATAGTATTTTCTACTTGAAATCTTTTAATGTTAAACTCCTTCATCAACTGTTCAACTATATTCATCTTTTACACTCCTTGCTAATAGCATCATTTGCTAATTGAGAAATCACTCATAAAATAACTACCCTAACACAAATTCTTTAATTATTAATTCAAGCTGGTTTGACAATTCTTTAAGATTTTCTGATAGTTTATCTATGCTATATAAAGCAGAATGTTGTTCTTCAGTACTAGCTAATACCATTTGAGTACCTGAAGCTGTCTGTTGAGATATAGCACTTACTTGGTTAATTGAATCTTCAATTTTCTTCATACTATCAGAAAGACTGTCAATAATCAAAGTGAAATCTTTTACAATATTAACGACCTTTTCATTTTCATCTCTAATATTGTTAAAATTCTTAGTAGTCTCTTTTACAACATCTTTGCCTTTTATTATCCCATTTACGCTTTCTTCCATACTTTTTGTTACTAATATTGTTTCTCGTTGTATTTGTTCTATTATTTTTACTATATTCTTAGACGCTTCGCTAGTTTGTTCAGCTAGCTTTCTTACTTCATCTGCTACAACAGTAAATCCCTTACCATGTTCCCCTGCCCTAGCTGCTTCAATAGCAGCATTTAATGCAAGAAGATTTGTCTGTTTAGATATGTTATCAATAAATGTAATAATATTTCCTATCTCACTAGTATAGTTTATAAGTATACTAATTTGTCTTGAAGATTCCTTTGCCTTCTTTTCTATAGAATTCATCATATCTTCAGCTTCATGTATAGTGTTAGAACCCTGTTTTGCAATATTAGAAGCATAATTAGTAGCTTCTAATATATTTTGACTTCTTTCTTGAACCATCTTTACATTCTCTACTACCTCTTTTACTACTCTTTCTGCTTCTTCCACGTTCCTTAACTGTTTATCTGCACCACTTGCAACTTCTTCTATAACGTTGGAAATTTCTTCTGACGCTTGTACTGCCATTTGAGTACTTCGACTAAGATTTTGGCATGCTTCACTAACATCATTTGCTGAAGCTTTTGAACTCAATATGAGAGTATATAATGAATCAAACATATAATTAAAAGATTTTTGTAACCTACCAATTTCATTTTTGCTTGTCACTTTTACCTTTTCAGTTAATTCGCCTCTACCAATCCTTTCAGCAGCTTGTAAAAGTCTTACAATAGGTGTAGAAAAACGTCTTGCAAATAAAGTTGAAAATATGGCACATAATATTATAACTACTGCAGTTACAATTAACGTACTTTTTAATCCCAAATTAGCTATTTTGTTTACTTCATTTTTATTTTGTTCTACAACAATACCCCATCCTGATGATGGCACTTGTGTATAAGCTCCTAAAACCATTATTCCCTTATCATTTTTATATGTATCAACATTTGTTTCACCTTCTAATGCTTTTAATGCACCTACTATACCATTTTCTTTATAATTATAACCAGCTTTAACGAATTTATCAAAGTTTGGATGTCCTATAGCCGTACCATTTCTATCTACAATATATACTACTCCAGTTTCGCCAACCTTTTGTGATTTGGTAATATCTGTAAGATGATTCAAACTTATACTAGCTGCTACAACCCCATTAATTTCCCCAAAAGCATTTTCAAAAGGCATAGATATAATAACTTGGGCTAGTCTATTCTCTATATGAGCGTTAGAAATATATCTATCCCCTTTTATAGAATTTATAAACCATTGTTCATTTTTTACATTCTTCGATTCAAGCATACTTCTAGAAGCAGTAGAAGCAATCACATTTCCATTACTATCATATATATGTATACTGTTAATATGACCAATATTCCTAGCTACTGTATTTAGCTTAATTGAACTTTCACCTTTATCCATATAAACAAAGTCGTGAGTAGAAACAAGAGTTTGAAGTATATCGAAAGTACTATTTATAAATGTATCTATTTGATTTGAGACCATAATAGCAACATTTAAATTTGTGTCATTTATACTTTGTTGTACCATTTTACTTTGTACATTATAATTTATAATTCCAACAGATAACACTGCTAATACAGTAATAGTTAAAACAATAACTGTTATTTCATTTTTGATTTTTTTATTAAAATTTCTTTCCTTTGTTTTTTTCTTTTTAGACAAAATATTTTCCCCCTTCAAAAATATACTGCAAAAATATAATTATCTAACATATTGAGAAAATTGCATAATAAAATATTTTAACGTCAAAATTTTAACCTTAAAGTAATTGTGCAATTTCCTCTTTTTATATAATTCTTAATTTTATGTTTTTTTACTTATTAAAATAAATTTTTACTAAGATAAATTTCTACAAAAATTAGTTAAATCCTCTAAAAAAATAATTAATTCCCATGTTAAAATAAAAACAAGGCTGTAAAAATAAATGTAAATAATATAATAACCATAATATCAAATAATTTTCTTCTATGATATAATTAACTGAGAAAGTAGTATAATACTCAAGTGTCAAATTTAAGTTAAATTTTATTAATCTTGAAATTAACCGGAGGATGTATATGGAGAATAATAACAATAAAAAAAAGGGTAAAAAAATAGTAAATTCAGTAATTAAGGCTATTGAAATTATGGAGTTTATTGCTTATTCAGATGAAGAAGTTGGAGTTACAGAAATAAGCAATAATTTAAATTATGGAGTGAGTGCCACATACCATCTCCTAAACACTTTAAAAGAAGTTAATATTATTGAACAAAATCCGCGAACTAAAAAATATAGATTAGGTATAAAGCTATGGCAAATTGGGAAAATAGCTAATAAACAAAATCATCTTTCCCTTATACTAAAGCCATATTTAAAAGAATTGAAAAGCTTAACAGGAGAAACAGCTAATTTGACAGTATTAGATAATAATGAAATAGTATATATAGCTCAGGAAGAAAGCGACAGGCTAGTAAGAATGTTTACAAAAACTGGAGCGAGAGCTCCATTATACTGCAGTGCAGCTGGAAAAGTATTACTCGCATTTCAGACTCCTGCCAAGCAAGAATCAATACTTAGAAATATACATTTGAAGCCATTTACAGAAAAAACTGTGACCAATGAAGACATATTGAGAAAAGAACTTGAAATAATTAAACAAAAAAATTATGCCTTTGACAATGAAGAAAGAGAATTGGGGGTAAGTTGCATTGCTGCACCAGTTTTTGGTTTTGACAACGAGATAATTGCAGCTATAAGCATATCTGGACCAACATCTAGATTTACTAAAGAAAACATAGACAAATGGGTAGAATATATTTTAAAAATTACTAATAAAGCTTCTGCATATTTTAAAAATAAATAAAGGAATTGACATAATAAAATATTTTATTATGTCAATTCCTTGCAATTTCCTTTTTATAATCATCTACATAGCCAATTCAGTTGTAAGAACTGCTATACCTTTGCCCATTACATCCTTCTTGCCTGATCTATACAAAGCTCTTTCTATAGTAGATATTGTAGATACTAAATCATGAATATCAATATTTCCCATATGCCCTAATCTAAACATCTTTCCTGCATATGCTCCTAATCCACCAGCTACTATTATTCCTTCCTCTGCAAGGATCTTCCTAAATTCTGCATCATTTATACCTTCTGGATATATTACATTTGATAAAGTAATAGCTCTGTGCTCTTTTTCTGCTAATATTTTAAATCCCAATGCTTCTAGTGCTTTTTGCATTGCTCTTCCTACTTTTCTATGTCTTTCATATCTGTTTTCAATTCCTTCTTCTTTTATTATTCTAACTGATTCTTTTAATGCCCATATCATATTTACTGCTGGTGTTGCAAAGTATTTTGCTGGGTTATCCATTATTGGTTCCCACTTTTTAAAGTCTGCATAGTATTCTGGTATATCTCCTAATGTTTCTCTTCTTTCTAATGCTCTTGGTCCTGCTAATACTATTGCTAGCCCTGGTGCTACTCCAAATGCTTTTTGTGACCCTGTTAACAATACGTCTATCCCCATTTTATCAACGTATTCTGGTTCTGCTGCTGTTGCACATACTCCATCTACTATATACATTGTATTCTCAAATTTTTTTACTATCTCCCCTATCTCTGCTATTGGAGCACATACTCCTGTTGAGGTGTCTACATGTGTTACTGTTATAGCTTTGTAATCCTTTTCCCTTAGTTTCTTTTCTATGTCTTCTACAGGAACTATAGTTCCCCACTCTGATGACAATACATCAACATTTAATCCTTTCCTATTGCATAACTCAACAAATCTGTCCCCAAAATATCCATGAGATACTACTAATACATTATCTCCTCTTTTTGTTACATTAGCTATTGCCATTTCCATTGCTAATGTACCTGTCCCTGCTACTACAAATGCTTTCCCTTTTGTGTCAAATATTTCTTCTAAGTCATTTAACAATTCTTTATAATCTTTTATAAACTCTGGGTCACCAAATGCTACTGTTTCCCTACCCATTTGATCTTGAATAGATCTTACTACTGGTGTAGGTCCTGGAATCATTACTAATCTTCTATTTTTCATTTTTTTACGCCTCCAAATAATATTTATTTTATTAGTAAACAATTTTTTATTTTACAAGCTTAACCATAACTAGATATTTACATGCCAAAAAGCTAATAACATATTTTGTTAATCTCTTATTAATAGCTTTCTAACAGACCGTTAAACGTTTCCATGGATTTCATTATTAGATTTTTCATAAATTAAACTTAATGCCTTAACTATTAATTCTACTACTGTTGAAAGTATTATGTTATTAGCATATTTGTCAGTAAATAGCTTTTGGTTAAGCTTATGCATTATTAAATTATTTACCATTAGTAAATGTGTTTTTTCTTTATTAAATATATTCTATGTTCTTTTAAAAATTCCTTCTTTTTAATATAATTATTTTTGATAAAAACATTGTATAATGAAAATTTATTACTTTCAAAATTTTAACTCTAAAGTAATCATAAGATTTTTTCATTTTGTAAATTTATACTAACCTTGTTACATTAACTTTTGAACTTACAAATTTAAGCCACTCTCTTGACGCAAAGGAGATATATCTATTTTTCTTCCATATTACAAATAGGTGCAAATATATATTAGGTTCTTCAAGTTTTATAGCTTTTATAGGTTTAACTGCTATTTGAGTATAAGTTTTTTCATCCAACAAAGATACTCCAATATTCTCAGCAACCATTTCTACAATAAAATCTCTTTGAGAACTTTCGCATACTATCTTAGGATAAAAATTATTTTTAATGCATCTGTTAATTATTACATCATACAAACTAAAATCTTTTCTATATAATATAAATGGTTCATTTTTTAATTCTTTATATCTAACTATTTTTCTCTGTGCTAATTTGTGGTCTGAATTAACAATAAGTACTAAAGGGCTCTTAACAAAGGAGAACATATTAAAATTTTCTTTTTCTGCAGGTAAAGTACAAACTACACCAATATCTAAAACGCCTTCATTTACTAATGATTCGATTTTCTTAGACCCTACTTCCACCATCTGTATTTCAATATTAGGATATATTTTTTTAAATTCACCAATTAATTTTGGGAAAAAACTAGCACCTACTATAGGTGGAATCCCAATTTTAATTACTCCTTTTTTTAGAGTTGTAATATCTTCTAACTCTGATTCAATATTTTCAAATAAAATTAATATCTCTTTAGCTTGCTTATATAAGATTTCTCCTACATCAGTTAATTGGATTTTAGGAGATCTATGAAAAAGAGTTATGTTAAGTTCTTCTTCTAAATTTTTTACCATTTTACTTATTGTTGGCTGTGTAATATGCAATATTTCAGAAGCCTTAGTGAAACTAAGATGTTCAGCAACAGTAGCAAAACACTTCAAATGTCTAATATCCATAAATAAATCAACCTCCTTATAGATAAAATGCATAATGATTATTCTAAATATGTATTTTATCTATATAATATCAAGTGTTATAATTTTCATAAAGAAAAAATTAACGGTATTATCTAATTTTTAAAGGAGCGTGTTGTTTATGAAGAAAAAAGTATTTATTACAGGAAAAATTCCTCAAATAGCATATGAGCTTTTATCAAAGGAATTTGATGTAACTATGAACGACAGCTTAGATTTATTGACAAAAGAACAAATTATTAATGGCATACATGAAAAAGATGCTTTACTTTGTCTGCTATCGGATAAAATAGACAAAGACATTATTAATTCTAATCCTAATCTAAAAATAATAGCTAATTATGGTGCAGGATTTAATAATATTGATGTTAAAACAGCTACAGAGAAAAAAATACCTGTAACTAACACTCCTATTGTTTCTACTACCTCTACTGCAGAATTAACTTTAGGACTAATTATTTCAATCGCTAGAAGAATCGTAGAAGGAGATAAAATATCAAGAGCAGGTAAATTTACTGGATGGTCTCCATTATTCCATTTAGGAACTGAATTATCAGGTAAAACTCTAGGAATAATAGGCATGGGAAATATAGGTAAAGCTGTAGCAAAACGTGCTCGTGCATTTGATATGAATATAATTTATTATAGCTCACATCAATTAGATGAGAAATTTGAAAAAGAATTAGGTTATAAATACATGCCATTTGAAGAAGTAATCAAGCAGTCAGATTTCTTGACTTTACATTGTAGCTATAGGCCCTCATCATTCCACATGATTGGAGAAAATGAACTTAATAATATGAAACCAACTGCATTTCTTATAAACGCTGCAAGAGGTCCACTCGTTGATGAAGCTGCACTATTAAAAGCTTTGCAAAATAAAGTAATAGCAGGAGCAGCGCTTGATGTTTATGAAAATGAACCTGAAATAACATCTGGGTTAGAAAAGCTAGACAATGTTATCTTATCTCCTCATATTGGCAATGCAACAGTTGAGGCAAGAAATGCTATGGCTGAAATAGCTGCAAATAATATAATACAAACTTTAAAAGGAGAAAAACCTCAGAACTGTATTAACCCAGAAATCTTTTGTTAATTGAGAAAATTTCATAATTACTTTATTAGAGTAAATTTTACAATTTCATCATTTACTAAAAGATAATTTTTGTAAAAAATATATAGAGGAAAATTTTAGCATTTTTCCTCTATATAAATTAATTTAACTTTGTACTTTTGTATAATAATCACTTTACTAAATGATATGCTCCACATATATAATCTTAAAATCTATTAGTTTAAAATCAAAATGACCTTAATATCTTTATTTTTGTTAACTTGATATTTTTTTACTTATTCTTCAAATATTCATTAATAAAATAATCTAAATCACCATCTAAAACAGCTTGGACATTACCTACCTCTGCATTTGTCCTATGATCTTTTACTAACGTATATGGATGAAATACGTATGACCTTATTTGTGATCCCCATGCAATTTGGGTATATTGTCCTTGAATATCTTCAATTTTTTCCTTCTGCTCCATTGTTTTTATTTCAAGGAGCTTTGCCTTTAGCATCTTTAAAGCAGTAACCTTGTTAGTATGCTGGGATCTTTCACTTTGACACTGTACCACTATTCCAGTTGGTATATGTGTAATCCTTACTGCTGAATCAGTAGTATTTACATGCTGGCCTCCAGCACCACTAGCTCTATAAGTGTCTATTTTTAAATCATTTGGATCAATATCAACCTCTATATCATCATCTAACTCTGGAAAAACATCAACAGAGGCAAAAGATGTATGTCTTCTTCCTGAAGAGTCAAAAGGTGATATTCTAACAAGCCTGTGTACCCCCTTCTCAGACTTTAGATAACCATAAGCATTTAGTCCTTTTACCAATATAGTAACACTTTTTATTCCACCTTCTGTATCGGAAATAAAATCAAGAGTATCTACTGCATAACCTTTAGAATCACTCCACCTTTTATACATCCTTAAAAGCATTTCTGCCCAATCTTGAGCATCTAGTCCTCCAGCACCTGAATGTATAGATAGTATTGCATTGTTTTTATCATATTCACCATTTAATAATGTTTCTATCCTCATTTTTTCTAGCATTTTATTGATTTCTTTTACACTATTCTTTATTTCACTATTCAATGTAGAATCTTCTTCTTCTTCAATAAGCTCTAAAAGAACTTGATAATCTTCAATCTTGCTCTTTATTTTTTCATATTCATCTAACTTATCCTTTAATACCTTAGATCTTTGAACTATTTCTTGTGCAGAAGCCACATCATTCCAAAAGCCTTCTTCTAGCATTTTTTCATCTAATTTTTTTATCTCTTCCCTCATACTATCCAAGTCAAAGGGAAACACCTACCTCTTTCAGCTTATTTTCAAATTCATTTAAATAACCTTTATAAATCTCCAAATCTATCATGCCATCACTCCATTTAGTAAAATAATTTAATACAATAAACTAATCTAAATTTTTTCCACAGCATTTTTTATATTTTTTGCCACTTCCACAAGGGCATGGGTCATTTCTTCCTATTTTTTTACCTTTCACTACAGTCTTTGGTTTTGACTGCTCTTTTCCGCTATTTGTTGCTATTACCTTCACTACTCTTTTTCTTTCAACTTTCTCTGGTGATTCAAGATGATATAAATATTTTACTGTATCCTGTTGTATATTTCTAATCATTTCTTCAAACATATCATAACCTTCTACCTGATATGCTCTCACAGGATCCTCCTGGCCAAGAGCCCTAAGCCCTATTCCTTGCCTTAACTGATCCATAGCATCAATATGATCCATCCACTTAGTATCAACAACCTTTAAAAGGATTACTCGCTCAATTTCTCTAAACTGTTCTGACCCAATTTCTCTCTCTTTCTCTTCATATAAATTTCTTGCTATTTCAAAAAGGTAATCATTTAGTTTTTCCACAGTAAGGTCTTCTATATTATCAAACTTAAGTATATTCTTAGGAAGAAAAATATTTGACAAATAATCTTCGAGCCCTTTAAGGTTCCATTCCTCAGGATATTTTACTCCTTCAGTATACATATTAACAGCATCACTAATAATAGTTTTAACCATAGACATAATGTGTTCCTTTAAATCTGCACCTTCTAAAACCTTTTTTCTTTCAGCATATATTACTTCTCTTTGTTTATTCATGACATCATCATATTGAAGCACGTGCTTTCTTATGCTAAAGTTTCTACCTTCAACCTTTTTTTGAGCATTTTCAATAGATTTAGTCAATAAATTGTGTTCCAAAGGCTCATTGTCAGGCATACCAAGTGTATCTACTACTCCTTTTATTCTATCGCTTCCAAATAGCCTCATGAGTTCATCTTCAAGAGAAATGTAAAACCTAGAAGAACCTGGATCTCCTTGACGTCCTGAACGTCCTCTTAGCTGATTATCTATACGCCTTGACTCATGTCTTTCTGTACCTATGATATGAAGCCCGCCAGCTTCTACCACTTTTTTATGTTCTTCGTCTGTTGATTTCTTAGCCTCATTATAAAGGGTATTATACACCTTTCTAGCTTCAAGAATTTCTGGATCATCTGTTTCTGCAAAACTATTAGCTAAAGCTATAACATGGTCGCTATAACCTTTCTTTTTCATTTCACTTTTAGCTATATACTCAGGATTTCCTCCTAACACGATATCCGTACCACGTCCAGCCATATTAGTAGCTATAGTCACAGCTCCAAGTCTGCCTGCTTGAGCTACTATCTCAGCTTCTTTTTCATGATGTTTAGCATTTAATACTTGATGAGGTATTCCTCGTTTTTTCAGCATTTTACTTAACATTTCAGACTTTTCTATAGATATAGTTCCTACAAGAACTGGCTGACCTTTTTTATGTTTTTCAATTATCTCATTTACTACAGCTTCAAATTTATATTTTTCTTCCTTATAAATAACATCAGGATAATCTTTTCTTATTACAGGCTTATTAGTAGGAATCTCAATTACATCTACATTGTATATCTCTCTAAATTCATCTTCTTCAGTCTTTGCTGTACCTGTCATACCAGCTAGTTTTTTATACATTCTAAAATAATTTTGAAATGTTATAGTAGCAAGAGTTTTAGACTCTCTACGCACATCTAGTCCTTCTTTTGCTTCTATAGCCTGATGAAGTCCATCACTATATCTTCTACCAAACATAAGCCTGCCGGTAAATTCGTCTACTATAACTACTTCTCCGTCTTTAACTACATAATCTATGTCTCGTTTCATAAGATATCTAGCCTTTAAAGCTTGATTTATATGATGAGAAATTTCCATATTCTCAGTATCGGCTAAATTCTCCAAGTTAAAAAATCTTTCTGCTTTTTCAACTCCCTTTTCAGTTAAGGTTACTGTACGTGCCTTTTCATCAACTACAAAATCTACTTTTTCTTCTTTTATCTCTCTATTGAAAATATCTTTATCCTTATCCTCATTAGGATCCTTAACTCTCCCCTTTAGCGTCTGAACAAATGTATCAGCAACAGTATAAAGTTTTGTGGACTTATCTCCAGCTCCAGATATAATAAGTGGGGTCCTAGCTTCATCTATTAATATACTATCAACCTCGTCTATTATTACATAATTCAACTCTCTTTGTACCATCTCTTCTTTATATATGACCATATTATCTCTAAGATAGTCAAATCCAAATTCATTATTTGTTCCATAGGTGATATCACAATTGTAAGCAGCTTTTCTTGACTTATTATCCATATCATGAAGTATACAACCTACTGAAAGTCCTAGAAATTCGTATACCTTCCCCATCCATTCCCTATCTCTTTGAGCAAGGTAATCATTTACTGTAACTACATGAACTCCCTTACCTGTTAATCCATTTAAGTACACAGGTAATGTTGCAACTAAAGTTTTACCTTCACCAGTTTTCATCTCAGCTATCCTACCTTGATGCAATACTATACCACCTATAAGCTGAACCCTATAATGTCTCATTCCAAGGACTCTGTCTGCAGCTTCTCTAACTACTGCAAATGCTTCAGGAAGAATATCGTCTAAAGTCTCTCCATTGTTCAATCTATTCTTAAATTCTATTGTTTTACCCCTCAATTCATCATCGGAAAGTTTCTTCATATCTTCTTCTAATGATTCTATTTTCTCAACATTAGGCATTAATCTCTTTATCTCTCTGTCGCTATATGAACCAAATACCTTTTCAAAAAGTTTTTTCATTTTCCCACCTCTTTGCTAAAATTCATCCTATCCTATTATTTTATCACTATTACCTATTTTATACAACAAATTTGAAATCACCTATATTCTTCCTTTATATTTAAATCTTATCATTTTATGTCTATCAAGATCTTCATTTAACATTATGCTTTGAACAAATATGAATAATCCAAGTGCAACAATCAAATCACCTATACTAATTATTTGTGGATAAGGATACGGTTTTGCCACTATGATAATATTGCCTAAATATGAAAACTTTGTATTATTTCCGAGCGGAGTGTATAGTGCTAATTTTTCTTCAGTAAGCATAGAAGTTATATTGTCCAGCCCTATAAGTTTAAGACCTTCAGTTAAAATAGGTTTTTTACCTCCATTTGCAAAAAATACTATAAAGTTCATAATTGTACCTATCATTATCACCCATAAAGTTCTTAAATTAATATTTATTATTATTCCAATGATCAATAATATATAAGACAACATGTACAACTGTTTAATATACTTTATTTGAATTCCATTTTCACTTAAACTAAAGAAAATTATACCAAATTGAATAAACAAAGCTAATATGAAAAGCCATGTCTTTTTAAAATTGATATTTGCAAATCTAGAAATCTTTCCTCCTCTTATAAAGCCAACAATTACAGAACTAATGAAGCTTTCAATAACCATCCCATTCCCTTCCTTTCGTATATATTTTTCTATTTAAATTACAAATATATCTAAATATACTATATATGATGTTATGTACCCAAGTAGGAAAACTTTATATTTTTCCCTAATATAGTATGTTGTATAAGACTTCTACAATTTTATGAAAATTCCTTTATATTTATTTTCTGACGAAATTGAATAATTACTATAATGCCAAAATTTTGTGATTTATAAATAAAAAATTAAAGGCAAAGCACTTTGGCTTTGCCCTATTTAAAATTCCGGCTCAATTAATCCGTAATTTCCATCTTTTCTTTTATATACAACATTTACTTCATCAGTATCAGCATTCATAAACATGAAGAAGTTGTGCCTTAATAGCTCCATTTGAAGAACTGCTTCCTCTACATCCATAGGCTTCATAGCAAATTTTTTAGTTTTAACTATTTTAGGTTCTTTTTCTTCTTCTTCTTTAGGAAGTGGTACTATGTTTTCAAACCTAATTGTTTTACCATTAAGAATTCTCTTTTGAAGTTTGGTTTTATGTTTCCTTATTTGTCTTTCCAATACATCTATAGCTTTATCTATGGAAGTATACATATCGTCTGTTGATTCTTCACATCTAAGTATAGCTCCTGAAAAAGGAATTGTAACTTCTATTATCTGTCTATTTTTTTCTACGCTGAAAGTTATATTACCTTCTACATCTTCTTTGAAATATTTTTCTAGCTTTTTCATCTTCTTTAAAGTTATATCTCTTAATGCGTCAGTAACCTCCATGTTCTTTCCGCTAATATTTAATTTCATACGCCCAACTCCTTTCAGAATGATAGTTAGTATATATATATGATACCCAATACGTGTCCTAACAAACATTTTATAGCTTTTTTTTAATAATTTTTTATAAAATAATTGTATATTTATTTGTTCTTTTTATCCACATAGCAATTACTGTTTTTTTGTGAACAAAAATATATGATTTCTGTGGATAATGTGTATAAGTTTGTGGAAAACTGTTATTGTAGGGAGTTTATTTTGTTAATATATATGTGAATAATTTGTGTATTTGTTACAGCTGTTATTAAAATATAATTTATAACAAAATATTAAATATTTCTACACTTATATTTATGATTTTTATAGTGTATAAAATTTTTTATACACTATATATTGAATGAAAAAAAGGAGCCTTCCTTTTTATAGGCATACTCCTTTTTTCTACTATCCTTCTAAATCTATAAATATTGAACCTTCTTTTCGATTATAAGCACCATATCCTCTTACTAATTTTTTCCCTGCTCTCACATTTCTTAAATTTTCTTTAACTTTGTCAAACCTTTCTTTAATTTCTTTATTATTGATTGATTCATATTCCTTTATCTCATTTAATAACTGATTAATCTTCTCTACTAAAAGCTTTAATATTTTAAGCTCAGGATAGCTATTTACATTTAATTCGTCTAATTTTTTTATATTCTTGCTTTTTTTAAATTCAGTATATTTATCTAAATATAAGTTGTCCAATTTATCTATACATTCTATACAAGCTTGTTTTTTTTCAATATATGAAAAAAGGCTCTTTATATCATCATCTCTAATAGACTGCTGCTGCTTTTTAGTTAAATCTAGTATCTTTTCTAGTTGAATCTTTTTTTGTGTAGTTATTTTAACAAGATCACTTAATATATCATAGTCCACCTAATCATCTCCTAATTTATTATCTAGTTCTTCTCTCTATCTTTGCCTTTTTCATAGCCTCTTTCCAAGTATCCCTTAAATCCTCAATCAATGGCAGTATCTCATCTAATGGTTCTACAGACTTTTTAATATTTGCATCAACAAGCTTTTCTAACATAAAATCGTACAATTGGCTTAAGTTTTTTGATATTTCATAATTCATATCCAACGTTACATTTAAATGGGTAATAATATCTTGTGCTCTGATGATATTATTATGTGCACCTTCCATTTGCTTCTTTTCTATGGATAGTTTCGCCTTATTAATGAATTTTATAGCTCCATTATAAAGCATTAATGTCAATTCTTCAGGTGTAGCTGTCATAATGGAATTTTGCTGATATTTATCATATGGATTCCCTATTATCACTTTATCACCTTCTACATATTATTTTGTCAACTATTAACTTTGAAATTGTTGCATGAGCCATGCACTCTGCTGATTCATACTAGAAATAGCTTTCTCCATAGCAGTAAATTTATCCCAATAGCTTTCTTCTTTGGCATCAAGGTAGTACTCCATATTATATATTCTATCTTCTAAATCACTTATTTCTTTATCAATAGTACTTATACTACCATATTCAGTAACAAAGTCTATAAGGATATTTGATTGAACATTTCTATATAAATTAGCATCATCTCCAGTCCCAGACTTATTAATTATGTCCTTCATGCCATCTATCATATTTGAATAAATTCTTGTAATTATTCCGCTATTTTTCTGTATTTCATCTTCATCAGTTAAACTGGAATCAGGTTGTTTAAACAATAATTCTAAAACTCCGTTTACATCTTCACGAATAGCTTCTTTAAGTTTATCTTCATCTATTTGAAGCTTTCCACCTACTTCACCGCTAACATAGCTTTGTGTAGTTATACCTATCTCAGTTATATGATCAAAGCTACCAGATACTCCTTCTACTTTTTCATATAAACTGCTTCTTATAGATTGCATTGTACTAGTTAAAAGCATATCTGACCTTAATAGCCCACTTTTTGCTTTTTCTTCCCAAAGCTCTATCTCACTGTCTTTCATCTCATCTTTCTGTTCATTAGTTAATGGAGGATAATCGCTATATTTTTTCTCATTTACCTTTTTTCCTACCTCATCGACAATCTCATTGTATTTTTCTATAAAGCTTTTTATCTTATCATATACTTCATCTACATTAGTATCTACTTTAACATCAAAACTACCTGTCCCCTTAAGGTCAAAGGAAATACCATTTATAGTAAACTGATTAGTTGATTGTGTAATATTAGTAGCTCCTGCAAAGTCAATTTGAGCATCTACTCCACTGTATGTTGTTGTCCCATCAACTACAATAGGAGTTGTTACTTGTTTATTTTCATCAGTATCATAGTAAGTAAAATTAAGTTTTAATTTATCACATATAAAGTTACCTACATCATCTTCTCCAACACTTAAGGTACTATTATCTTCTATCGTAATCTTACTATTAGACCCAGTGCTATCACTCTGTAGGAAAAACCTATCTATAGTGCTGTCATAAGCAGCCGTTACCCCTAAACTTACTTCTTCACCCTCTTCTGTTGTAACAGTAGCAGAATTTATGGCATCTACTATATCATTTAAGCTTATTTGATCTAAAGTCTTATCTATAATTATTGCGTCTTTAGTATCTCCTATATCTGCATCAGTTACATTACCAAATATAAATGTCTTTGAACCGTTTTCTGTCTTAATAGTAAAATTAATAATTTCATTCTCAATATCTTTATTTTTACCAAGTCCAAACTGTTCAGCAAGATTAGTCTTATCACCAACAGAAATATTACTGCCACTGGCCATAGTCACTCCATCAGCCAATCTATGAACATTAACACTATAATTTCCTTTTATAGCACTAGCTGAAGCACTAACAGTAGCTATTGATTCATCAGACGACGTTGCAGCTTTTACCCAAGAAAGACTACTTACAGAAGTATTTAACAATGCTCCTGTATATGTAGTAGTTGTAAGTCCAAATTCCTTTTTTGTGTCAAGTATAAAGTTTGCAAAACTCTTGTTTATGTTATTATATGCTTCTCGCTTCCAAATCTGAAGCTGCTTTTCTTGGTAAAGCTTGTCTACCTTTACCCTTTCAGCTTTCATCAAGTCACTTATTATAGTTTCTGTATCTATCCCTGACGCAAGCCCACTAATTCTTGAAGTATCCATATTACCACCACCTTAAAATATTAAATTATACTCTTTCATCTACTATAATTCCTGCTAATTCCCACATCTTTGCTACCATGTCAAGAATTTTTTCAGGAGGTATTTCCCTGATAACTCGTTCATTGCCATCAGAAGTATCTATGACCTTTACCATTATTGTGTTAGTCTTTTCATGTACAGAATATTCTAATCTTCTGTCATATGCTTTTATACTTTTGTTTACATCTTTTATTGCTTGAATAAGTTCATCTTCATTAATTTCTTTTTTTTCTGTTTCATTTAAAGCAGTTGTGTTATTATCAAAATTTTTAACCTCTTTTACTTTTTCTACTGCGTCAACATTTTTTGAAGCACTAATTCCTTGATAATCTACTTGTGATAGTGTACCATCTATCCTCATAAGTATCTACCCCTCCAAATTACTTTTTCAATTTTATTATCGGCAATTTAATGATTTTACTTTAATAAATGAGAAAATTGCATAATAAAATAATTAAAAAAGTATTTTAAATAAATCTTTTAAATTTTCTGAAAAATATGTTTACAAATCTTCATTTTTGCTGTATAATGTAATTAATAGAACAAGGTAGCTCTATATCAGCCAAATATCAGAAATGTAAGTGAGTTGTTAAGTTGTTTCAGTTACTTTGTTTAATAAGGTAGTTTTAGAAATTGAAGTTTTGAATATTAGTTTAAATGTTAGGTGTTTAGTAAAGTAATTTAGCAGTAAAAATAAATGAAAGGATTTTGAAAATATATTAGGAAGAGTGATAAGTTGGTAAAAGAAGTTCCACCAAAAACGTTATATGGTTGGTACACCTACCTTGGTTTCTATTATTAAAAGGACGGGTTATTTCTAGAAAAGAAATTATCCGTCCTAATATTTTCTATAAACTCCTAAATAATTCATCTCTATAATCAAAATCCATCTTTAAATATTTATCTATATCACTTAAAATATTTTCTTTATCTTTTTTTAATGTTCCTCCTAATGTTACATAATTTGACGCGTGGTTGCTTCTAAAAATACAGTTATCTACATAAAGATTTTCTATAAATACTTTAGTTTCTTTTAACACTTCTTTAGGCGTTAACAACTTAAATTCACCTTTTTTTATTTTTTCATCAATCTCAGTCCCCTCTTGCACAAGCAAAGTAAGTAATGCTAAATAATCTGGATTTATGTTGTTTACAACTTTTGCAGATTCTTTTGCGTGCTCCTGCCACTTATCTCTACCTCCTAAGCCAGAAATAAGTGTTGTAGACAGCTTTATTCCAGACTCTTTTATTCTTTTACCTGCTTTGATAATTTCTTTTGAAGTAACACCTTTTTTTATTTCATTTAATATAGTATCACTACCAGATTCTATTCCTAAATATGCTATACCCAATCCATATTCTTTCAATTGTTTTAATTCATCTACACTTTTCCTCAATATGTCTTTAGGAGCACTATATATACCTACTCTTTCACATTCAGGAAATAACTCTTTTATTTTTAAAAGTATTTTTTTCAAATTTTCTGTTTTCAAAACTAATGCATTACCATCAGCTAAAAATATTCTTTTAACCTTATTGTAATAATTCCTTCCTTCATATAAATCATCGAATATTTCATCTAAACTTCTTATTCTAAACTTTTTATCTTTGTACATACTACAAAATGTACACTTATTATGGGAACATCCTATAGTTACTTGGACAATTAAGCTATAGGCTTCACTTGGTGGCCTGTAAACTGTACCTTCATACTTCAATCCTTACACCTCGCTATAATTTATGATGCAATGGAACACATCTCCATTGCATCTAAATTTTTACCTTATCAAGTTCTTGTAAATTATATTGTTTTATTATTCTCATTAACTTAAGTGGATACATAGAATCTGTTGCATAGCCTGCTCTTTTTATTGCCCATGCACCTTGTGTATAGTCATACATTACTTCTCTAAAAGGCTTATATCTGTCTAATTTAAGTAATAAATTCTTATGATCTGCCCAACTTTCCTCTACATTATTATATGCTCTAAACTTTGCGTCTACACGGAAAATCTGTCCATTATATTGCTCCCATGTATTAGATATAACATAGCCATTAGTTCCTTCACCTTTTATTCCAAAGAGGTTATAAGATAACTGTCCACTATATTTATCGACTGGTACACTTTGTCCCCAACCTGTTTCAAGTATAGCTTGAGCAGTCTGCAGTGCAGCAGACATTCCTGTCTTCTCCCAAGAATTTTTTGCTAATTGTGATGCAAATTCCATAAACTTATCCTTTTCAATAATAGGTTTAGGACCATATGTTTCACCTAAATACACTTTAATAGGTATTTCTTCGCTTTCAATGCTTTTCCACTTATATTTTCCTACAGCTTTGACAATCCATTCTCCTTCATCATTTTCATTAGGAGTATATACACAACTATCTGAAGGATTTTGGTTAGAAGCAATAACTACTTTCTTTCCTGTATCTTTATTTGTAAAAATATAATCTACACTACTTAAATTAACATTACTACTAACTTTCAACTCAACAGGTTTTGTAATTACTTGATTAGGACCTATCCCTTCTAAAATAACCTTTGGTGTGTCTTTTATTGTTACATTTATCTTTTCACTCTCATGGGTTTTTCCTCTAGTATCTTTAACTCTAACAAATAATGCTTTTTCCCCTGAATATTCAGGTCCTGGAAACCAACTGTAACTTCCATATCCAAATTTCTTTAATATTTCTTCTTTGCCTGTTCTTAAATCTTCTAAAACATATTCTGTTTCGCTAACATGAAAATTCCTAAAAGTTGATAATCTAACTGGATTATTTATAGTATCTCCCTCAGATACTCCTCTTAATTCTAGTTTACGTGGAACTTCTATTTTAGCAGTAACTAATGAGCTTGAGTACCCATTATCCTCACTATCATAAGCAATTACCCTAAAAGAATATTCACCATTATTTTCAACCATTGGTACCCAAGTATATGTTCCCCAAGGGTCAGTTTTACCAGATAAAATTACCTCTCCTGTATGTAAATTAGTAATCTCATATTCAACATAGGAAGGTAAAAAATTAGTATCTACACTAAGTGATACATTATCATCAATATAATCATTTTGTTCTAATCCAATTAAAAATACTTTAGGATTAACTTCAATATTTACTAAAACAGCATCTCCTGCTATAAAATTTCCATTAGAATCATATATAGCTGATACTAAAACTCTTTCTCCACTTTCCTCAAGGCTTGGAATCCAATTATATTCTGCATCTAATTTATTTCCTCTTGCTATAATAACTCCACTTGCCGTTTCTGGATTTAGCAGAAGGTATTTTATCTCTGACGCATTGTCTAAATCATCATCAAATGATATTTTTAAATCTGTTTTACCATTAATAGTTTGTCCCATTTCAACAGATGAAATCTCTACGTCAAATAATGGCTCTATATCTGCTTTTTTATTTGAATAGATATAAATTTTATTTCTATCCTCATTGTACTTAACTTTTACTCCAAATATATTTTGAAATAATTTATATGATACATAAACCTTGTCATTTATAATCCTAGTAGGTACATCACTTAATTCACAACTTTTCCCTTCATTCTGATATATTACCAAACGACTATCAATATGTAAAATAGCTAAATTATTACCTTTTTTAATTGTTATAATATTATATTCATAATTCCTATAAACCTCTGCACCCAATTTTTCTGCAATAAATTCAATTGGCAGCAGAATTTTATCATTTTGAACTATAGGTTTTGCAAATGAAGTAATATATTTCCCATCTAATTTCACCTTTATTAAGTTATTTGTTGACGCTTCTGAATAAAATCCTTGTGGTAAAATCAATAGTGATATAACTAATAAAATCATGCCAATTTTTTTAATATCAAATCCTTTTTTCATCCTGCTTCACCCCTTCGTAAGTATATTGAGAAAATTTCATAATAAAAAATTTTGACCTTGTAGTAATTATGTAATTTCCCTTATTATATATTCTCTTAATAATATTTTACTAGTTTTTTATGCTATATGCAATAAAGCTAAGTTCAAAACAAAAATTGGCAAGAGATAATATCTCTTGCCAACCTATAACAATTATTTATAACTTCAATTCTCCTACATTACCATAAAGCAATTCCTCATCATGCAGTTCTTGTTTTTCTTCCTTAGACTTTACTAAACCATAATCATCTTTTATCTTATCCTTCACTATATCAAGTTTATCCTCTGGAACTACAATTAATCCATAATTTATAATTGATACATCGCTTTTCTCAAATTCATCATAGTCAAGCTTTTCATCAAATATTAGTTTGCCCATATTTTTTATAGTTGTTTCTTCTTTAAAGTTCTTAGATAAAATCATCTTTCCTGTGTTTTTATATATTTTACCTTTTATGATTTCAATTTCTACATCACTACTTATACTATCTTTAATTAAATCATATGTTTCTTGATTACAAGTAAGTGTATCACAAATTAAATATTCAATATGCTCATTAAATGCTATATTGTCTTTCAAGAAAACTTCTACATCTCCATCAACATATAAGATTTTGTGATCATACTTTTTTATTGAATTATCATCTAGTGAAATATCACCAGCTATATATTTAATTCCTTTAGCACTATTTGGAACAACGACTTGATTTACTGAATAATATTCATCTATATATTTCGATATTTCTTCTTCATATGAATCTGCTATTATTAATGAATCTAATATTTGAATATTTGATACCTTTTCCTCTAATAGCTTCAAATCAATTTCTTCAATGGCTAATAATTTATTAAAAGCTAATTTCGAATTAACTCCCAAGCCTTTTAGAAATTTATTTGTCAATTTTATTACACCATCAAAGAACTTGTATCCATTATTATACTTAACAAACTCCCCATTTATTTTGCCTTTAGATTGAATGACTCCTGCTAATTTTTTACTAGATATTACCCTTCCATTAGCTATAATAGAATATATCTTTTCATTTATTAATTTAGCATCAACATCATCTTTAAAAACTAGCTTTCCATTAACTACAATGGCCACTAAGTTTGTTAATCCTTCTAAAAAGCTTCTATCTACCTCCATATTTCCATTTTGACTTATAATCCTTATGTTTAAATCCTTCGGTAATTTTAAACTAGTTCCTACATTTAATTTCCTACAATGTCTTAATAGCACTTGTGATTCATCACTTTCGATAATTATTCCTATATTTTCTATTTGTGTAATTTTTTCAGCTAATTCTTTATCTATATTTCTTACATCTAGCATACCTATATTCTTGATTTTTGACATTTTCATTCCTCCTAAAATTGATTTTTTAATAATTTTTTTAATAATTTTAATGAAGCACACAATCGAGATCTTACTGTTGAAGGTGATATCCCTAATACTTTACCTATTTCCCTGCTATTTAAGTTCATTTTATATTTCAATAACAATACTTCCCTATTTTTATCAGGCAATTTATCTAATAAATCTTTTATAGCTGCACTTTCTTCAAAATTTTCTTTGTAATCAATGACATCATAATCTTGTAAATAGGCTAATTTGTTATATTTCCTTATGTAGTCAATATTTTTATTCCTTATAGTTGTAAAAAACCAACTTTTTATTTGATATTCATTCATATTATAAAATATTTCGTCTTTTTCTAATGCAGCTACATAAGATTCTTGTACTAGGTCAAAGGCCTTTTCTTCGCTATGAGTAATAGATTTTGCATAGGATAAAAAATCTTTGTTATATTTTTTATACACCATATAAATATTCACGATATCACTTCCCCGATTTGTGCTTTCACTTATATAACGTATGAGGAATAAAAAGTGTCCAAATTAATTTTAAATACATTGAGTTTTATTTACTATACATTTAGCCCATTTTTTTGCTTTATCTAAATCATCTTTACTTGGATGCCCTTTTCTAATAAATACAAATCCTTGTCCATAACAATTAAAATAATCTTCACAAACATCTTGATTTTTCTTTAATAAAATATCTTTGCATTTCTTTACAGCTAATTCACCGCTTTTACCCCTACCAAACCAAGTTATAAAAAAGGCAAATTTTCTTTTTTTAGAAGGACTTATGTTTTCTACAAATTTCATAATATTTTCATGTAGTTTATTAGCATATACTCCGCTGCCAAGAAATATAAAATCTACATTTGTTAAATCAATATCATCGATACAACATTTATCAAGATTGATAATATTGCAATCTAATTCTTTTGCTATATTCTCTGCAACCTTCTTTGTATTCCCTGTTTTACTTGAATATACAACTAGGTGATTCATGATATTACCTCCTTGTATAGCACCAAAATATCTCTATGTAAATAGCTTGTTCCTTAACAAATATATTTTTTTGTTTCATATAAATTCCTGCATGTTTTTATTTTTAAAATAAAAAGCCAATTTAAACTGTTATATAATTAAATACATCCAATTCATGTCATGAAATAAATTTTGTAATTAAAAGAAGGAATTTGTAGTAT
Organism: Brassicibacter thermophilus; assembly: GCF_055378355.1. Classification (NCBI taxonomy): domain Bacteria; kingdom Bacillati; phylum Bacillota; class Tissierellia; order Tissierellales; family Thermohalobacteraceae; genus Brassicibacter; species Brassicibacter thermophilus. The sequence goes on from NZ_AP042446.1 coordinate 2,397,818, forward strand.
GAAGTCTAATTATTATATTATAGTAACAACAAACATTAAAGGAGGGAAAGGGAATCTTACCCTAATATATGAAAGGAACTATTGTATCCGCATGGATTAAAACATCAAGAAAGATTTACGGAGATGAGCTTACTAATGAAGCATTAAAAGCCTCTAATATTGAACCAGATAGAATATTTAAACCTACAGAAGATATAGAAGATAGTTATGCACTAAACATGGTTGAATATTTAGCAAAAAAACTAGATAAATCTAGCTATGATGTATGGAAGGAGATAGGTAATGATAATATATTGACTTTTTCTAAAGACTATCCTGCTTTTTTCAAATATAAAAACCTATACTCCTTCTTAAAAGCAATGTATGATATACATGTAGTAATAACTAAAAAAATACCAGGAGCTAATCCCCCTATACTAAATGTTTACGCAGTAGATAAAAACAAAGCAGAAATGACTTATAAATCATCTAGAGGTATGTTCGGATATTTCCACGGTATGCTTGAAGGTGCTGCAAAATACTATGGTGAAAAAATCGATGTAAAAACCTTAGAAAAGTCAGAAGATTTTACTAAGATACAAATAACCTTTGAAAAAGAAATATATTATTATAAATCATATGGTTTTAATAAACTTCTCTCTTTAGGATTTATTAAAAAAATGGAAGCTAAAATTGCCATAGCATCACTTATTTTTGTTGGAATACCATCAATAATATCATCACTATATTTAACCAAAGAAATTTCTTTTGCAATTACTGCTTTATTGAGTTTTTTAGTCCCATTTATCATAACTAAAGGACTAATGGCTCCAAGAAAGAAAATCATGGAAATTCTCAATAATTTAAAAGAAAGGAACTATTCTGAAGAAATTGATATAAAAACTAATGACTTTTTTGAAGATATCAATAACGGAATAAAGGAATATGTATCCATCTTGAAAAGTGATTTTGTGGGATTTAAAAGTACTACTGATGAACTAAATGTATTTAGTGATAAGTTTAATGAGATTTCTGAAAATATGAATAATACCTCTAGAGAGATCTCAGAAGTCGTTGAACAAGTAGCTCAAGGAGCAGTTAGTCAAGCTGAAGAAACTGAATCATCTGCCTATCTTTTAAATACTAATATTAAATCATTAAATTTAATATCTGACGAAGAAAATAAAAGTAAAGAATCTCTAGAAGCAGCTGTAGAAAAAATCAATAAAGGCTTTAATGAACTTAAAAATACATCATCAAATCTTCAAAACATATTAAAAGAGTTCTCTAAAGTTAAAGAAAATGGGGTAGCTCTTCAAAATAGGGCAAAAGATGTAAATAAAATCGTTGAAACCGTTGAAGCTATATCTGATCAAACTAATTTATTAGCATTAAATGCAGCAATAGAAGCTTCAAGAGCTGGAGAATTTGGTAAAGGCTTTGCTGTAGTAGCTGAAGAAATCAGAAATCTAGCTGAACAATCAAAGGAAGCTGTAGGAGATATAAATAAGAATTTAGTATCATTTATAAAAGATATAGATACCGTAGTAGGTCAAATAGAAAATCAATACAGAATATTAGAAATAGAAAACACAAATCTTTCAAATGTAGCGAAAAATAATCATGATACAGTAACTTCCATTAAAAATGTTTCTGATAGTCTTATAGCTATGATAAATAAGCTTAATGAAGAAACAGAATCTATTAATAAAGTTTCACACAATATTGAATCATTAGCTGCAATTGCAGAAGAAAACTCTGCTTCTTCAGAAGAAGTAAGTGCAAATGTAACATCATATACTCATGAAATTGAAAAAATGACAGAAAATATTAAGGAATTTAAAAGAGTTACTGAAGAGTTTAGAAAAGATTTAGAAGCATATAATATATAAAGCACTGGGACGAGCCCAGTGCTTTTTATCCATGAGTTTTTATATAGTGAGTTAAAGCTTTAATTACAATTGGTAAAATTGTAATAACACTAACCAAACGCATCATATGCATTACTGCAATCTTAGGTGTTTCTGCCCCATATGCATCTGCTATAAGTGTCATATCAGTAAGTCCTCCTGGTGAAGTACTAAATAAAGCAGTCATCAACTCTAAGCCAGTAACCTTATATATCAGGTATCCTAATGCAACGCTAAAAATCATAAATCCTACTACTAGAATAATAGCTGGCACTATTAATTCCTTTAATTGATATATGGTTTCTTTTGTAAATTTCAACCCTATCATTCCACCTACTACCATTTGTGCAACTAATCTAAAGTTTACTGGTATAGAGGCTTTTCCGCTTAAAATATTAAATAATGCAACTGAAAACATGGCTCCAATCATAGCTCCTGCAGGAATTTTAAGCTTTACCCCTAATAATCCCCCTGCTGCTGCCACTATAAGAGTAATTAGTATTCTTCCCATAGTCTTCTCCTTTTTCACGTAATATGCCTAGTCAATATTATTGTCAAAATTACAAACAATAAAAATATAAATGATTTACTTAAGGCATAAACATAAATTAATGCTTAAAACTACATATTTTTATGTATAAACTTGTAAGTTGCAAAGGTTGAAGCTATAAATGTATCTATTAAAATAAACACTTTATATCCAAAATTAAGTCCAGTCATTAAAGGAACATATAAAATTGCAGCCCAAAATGTCCACTGGCAAAAATTAGCTAGTATATGCCAATTTCTTTTAACTACAGCTTTTCTATTATTTTTATCATAATATTTATTATTGATCAAAAAATCAATAATAAATATAAAAGCTTCTCCTATAATATAAATATATATATATGTTGTCTTCTTTAGAATAAAATATCCTCCTAAAGCTATTAGGAACAATATAAACCAAATTTTTTTCAGCATAATATTATATAACATCATTATCTCCTTTTATGCTGTTACCTTACTCTTTTTTAATTTCTTTGAAATGAAAGGCCAAATTAGTGAAAGCACTGTTGCAATTACAAAAAATATAGTTATTGGATCAGAAATAAAAATGCTAAAGTTTTCATTAGATAAAACCATAGATTGTCTAAATGAGCTTTCCATCTTTTCTCCTAAAATCAAAGCTAATATAAAAGTTGCAACAGGTATTTTTAACTTTTTAACAAAGTAACCAATTACACCAAACAATGCTACTATAAAAAAGTCTACAGTTGAAAAATTCAACGCATACGTACCTAAAAATCCTAAGGTTATTACTATTGGTAATAGTATCCTTGCAGGTGTTTTAATTACTTTTACAAGTTGTGTAGCTAGAGGGATATTTATAGCTACAAGTATTATATTGCTTATATACATACTAGCTACAACTGACCATGCAATATCAGGTTGTGATGTAAAAAATAGTGGCCCTGGTCTTATACCGAGCATCATTAACGCACCTAGCATAACAGCAGTTGTTCCTGAACCTGGTATACCAAGAGTTAACATAGGTATTAATGCTCCAATGGAACATGCATTATTTGCAGCTTCTGGAGCCGCAAGACCTTTGATATTACCTTTTCCAAATGTATCAGCATCTTTTGATAGATTTTTTTCAGTGGAATAAGCCATCATTGAAGCTATAGTTGCTCCAGCTCCAGGAAGTATTCCAATAAAAAATCCAATAGGTGTACTTCTTATCATTCCAGGTAAAGTTTCTTTAAACTCTTCCTTAGAAATCCATACTTTACCAATTTCATATTTCTCAGAGTTTTTACCATCTGGCTCTTCGTATAATAATTTGTCAAAATTCGTAAACGCTTCTCCTATTGCATAAAACCCTATGATTAATATTAAGAAATCTATACCTTCATACAATTCAGGAATACCCATCGTAAATCTAGATGTACCTGTCAAAAAATCTGCACCTATAGTTGAAACCATTAATCCTAAACAAGTTGCAAGCATACCTTTCAACATATTTCCCTTAGATATTGAAGAAGTTGTAACTAATGCAAATACCATCAATGTAAAATATTGAGGTGGACCAAAATTAATCGCAATTTTAGATATTGGAGTAGCTAAAAATGTCATTAATATAACTCCTATTGTACCTCCAATAAATGAAGCAATTGCAGATATTGCTAAAGCTTCACCAGCTTTACCATTCCTAGACATTGGATATCCATCGAATGTAGATGCTATTGCCCCACCATCCCCAGGTGTATTAATAAGAATCGATGACCTTGAACCTCCAAACATCGCTCCAAAATATATTGCACACATCGTACTAAGAGCAGTTGTTGGATCCATACCAAAAGTAATTGGGAGTAATATAGCTATACCAGTAGCTGGCCCTAAACCAGGTAGCATCCCTATAATCGTACCAAAAAAGCCTCCAAATGTTATCCATAAAATATTTTTAAAAGTTAATATTGCTATAAAACCGTCACCTAAAGATTTAAGTATTTCTCCCATAACTACACCTCCTTATCATTAAAAGCGAATCAGTCCTCGTGGGAGAGATATAGAAAATAGCTTTGCAAAAATCAAATATATAGTTATAGGAAAAATAATACCTATTAATAAATTCGCTTTTATTTTTCCTTTGTTTAATATACTTAATAATGCTGTAAGCAAGAATATTGTAGATATAATAAATCCCACTGTTTCAAATATAAGAGTATAAATAACAAATATCACTACATATATTCCTATAGTTTTTAAGACTTTTTTATCTAAAACAAGTTTATCAACAACAGCGCCTTTTTTGAAATCTTGAAGAAAAATTATTATTGAAAAAACAACTGTCATAAACACAATTAATATCAGAAAAATTTTAGTACCTGACAAAAATGTAGCACCTGCTTGCGGAAGTTTAATTATCCCATATCCATAAAAAGCTGATATTAATAAACCTGCTATTCCAATAATTTTATTCTTACTCATATTTTTCACCTCTTTCATAGTAGGTTTGTTACCATATGCGAGAACAATATCGCATATGGTAACTATTTTATTTGCTTACTTATTTATTTAAGTCTATCTCATTAACTAAGCTTTCATAAATTTTATACTCTTCTTCCCATCTTTTCATTGTCTGTTCACTGTTTTCATAATAATCTTCCCAGTTATTATTTTCTAAAACTTCCTTCCAATCATCAGTTGCAATAGCTTTTTCAATTAAATCTTCCCACCAAGCAACCTCCTCATCAGTCATATCTGGATGCCCTAATATACCTCTCCAATGAGGAAATACTACATCTATACCTTGCTCTTTAATTGTTGGTACATCAGCAAAATCTCCATCTAATCTTTCATCAGCAGTAATTGCTATACACCTTACATCTCCTGATTTCATAAATTCTATTCCATCACTTGCTCCAGTCACAATTAGATCATAAAATCCACCAAGCAATCCAGGTATTAACTCACCAGTAGTCGTTGCCATAATGTTTTTATCGAATTCTGTTAAATCAACACCAGCAGTTTTTGCTGTCAACAAAATTGATAAATGATCATCATTTCCCTTACCTGGTGCTACTGCTACTTTAATTGACGAAGGATCTTTCTTAAGTTTATCCATTACATCATTGATTGTTTTAATTTCTGAGTCACTTTTTACAAAGAAACCTATCCATTCATTTGTCAATGTACAAATTGGTTTCAAATCTGTATAGTGCTGTGCACCTTCTACTCCTAATAATTCATTTAAATATATATAGCTAGAATCTAAAGCAACCATATGAGAATCTTTTCTTTTGATTAGCATATCCCAAGCTACAGAACCTGAACCGCCTGGTTTGTTTGTAACTACTACATTAACATTGGGTGCTAATTTATTCTCAGTAATAACTTTTTGTAGTGCCCTAGCTGTTGCATCCCATCCGCCTCCTGGATTAGCTGGAGCTATTAATTCAACAGTTTTTTTACTTGGGAACGTTTTGCTTTCATTGACATTCTCACTAACATTTTCATCAATATTCTCATTACTATTTTCTTGACACCCTGTAAATACCAATAACATCATAGATACTACTAAAATAATTGTTAATAATCTCTTAAACATTTTTATCCTCCTTCATATTGTTATTTTAGGAAATTGCATAACAAAGTATTTCATTATACAATTTCCTCATTTAATTAAATATTAATAAATAATATTTAATACATTTAAATCATTAAAATTCATGAAATCTTAATAACTATTTAATCTTATTCTTTTCTCTTGTATAATTTAAAAGGCCTCCAGACAATAATATCTCTTTTTGTCTGTCAGATAAATCTAAATATAATCTAATTTCTTCATTGGTATTTACGTTTTTTGCTACTACTTCTCCTGAAAGAACCTGCTCTCTTAGATTATTAAACAATATCTTATCCCCTTGGGAAATCTTATTGTAATCTTCATAGTCTTTTAAAATTAAAGGCAAAATGCCATAGTTAACTAAATTATCTTTATGAATTCTGGCTATTGATTTTGCAATTACTGCCTTTACCCCTAGATACATAGGAGCTAAAGCAGCATGCTCTCTACTTGAGCCTTGGCCATAATTTTCACCACCTAAAATAATACTTGGCTTATTCTTTTTCGCTCTTTCTGGGAAACTAGAATCTATGCCATTGTACACATACTCTGATATAGCAGGTATGTTTGACCTAAGTGGTAATATTTTTGATCCAGCTGGCATAATATCATCAGTTGTAATATTGTCTCCAACTTTCAATAGTATCTTTGCTTCTAAGTTATCATCTAAGGCTTCTCCTATTGGCATAGGCTTAATGTTTGGTCCCCTGATTATTTCAACATTACTTCCTTCATCTTCTGGTTTGATAATCATTCTATCATCAATAATATATTCATCAGGCTCAGTAACATCTTTTAAAATGTTTAAGTCAACCACTTCTCGTGGGTCAGTGATATATCCTGTAATAGCAGTTGCTGCAGCTACCTCAGGACTAGCTAAATAAACTCGAGCATCTGCCGTTCCACTTCTTCCAATAAAGTTTCTATTAGTAGTTCTTACTGAAACTCCACCTGTAGGAGGAGATTGTCCAATTCCTACGCAAGGACCACAAGCACTTTCTAATATTCTAGCTCCCGAAGATATAAGCTTTTGTAATATTCCATCTCTAGCCAGCATTTCAAATACCTGTCTTGAGCCAGGTGCTACACACAAACTAACTCTTGGATGGACACATTTTCCTTCTAATATTGCTGCAGCTTTAGCTATATCAGAATATGAAGCATTTGTACAACTTCCAATAAACACCTGATCTACTGCTATATTTGATAGTTCCTTTACTTTTATGACTTTATCTGGCATATGTGGTTGTGCTACCATAGGTTCCAATGTATCTAAATCGATTCTAATATAACTATCATAAGTTGCTCCTTCATCTGGTAATAACTCAATCCATTGTTCTTCTCTTCCTTGAGCTTTCATAAATTCATAAGTAACTTCATCACTAGGAAAAATTGAAGTAGTTACACCAAGTTCCGCTCCCATATTAGTTATAGTAGCTCTTTCCGGAATGCTTAAATTCTTTATTCCAGGTCCTGTATATTCTATGACTTTACCCAATCCACCTTTTACAGTCATACGCCTTAATAGTTCAAGGATAATATCTTTTGCAGCAACTCCTTCTCTAAGTTTACCTTCTAAATATACATTAACTACTTCAGGCATCTTCAAATTAAAAGGTTCTCCTGCCATTGCCATGGCAACATCCATACCGCCAGCTCCTATAGCTATCATACCCATAGAGCCTGATGTCGGTGTATGGCTATCTGATCCTAATAAGGTTTTCCCAGGTTGTGCAAATCGTTGATAGTGAACAGAATGGCATATACCATTACCTGGTCTAGAGTAATAAATACCGTATTTATTAGCTATAGTTTGTAAAAATAAGTGATCATCTGCATTTTCAAAGCCAGTTTGAAGTGTATTATGATCTACATAGCTAACAGATAACTCTGTTTTAACTCTAGGTAACCCCAAGGCTTCAAAAGCTAAATATGCCATAGTTCCTGTAGCATCTTGAGTCAATGTTTGGTCTATTTTTATAGCTATATCTTGTCCTTTTTTCATCACTCCTCTAACTAGATGCTTTTCAACTATTTTTGTAAATAAATTTTGTGACATCTTCATCCTCCTTCGCTTTATTATAGTATCCACTTAATATATCATTTAATTTAATTTCTCTACCTTCTAGAATATAAATTGCCACAGTTATAGCTAAAAGATCTGCACATCCTCCAGGACTAATATTTTCTCTAGTAAAATATTCATCTAGTTGCAAAATACCTTTTCTACCTTGTTCCGAATATACAGAGCCTTTTTCAATAGCTTCCTTAGCTTTTAACTGAGCTTTTTTTAGCCCATTTGGTCCTAATCTTGATAATATAGTTGTATCTTCCACCGTCATTATTAAATGTAACAAGCTATCTATCATTGAATAATTTATGCCTATCCCTGACTCCATACCTTTAATAAATCGTGGATAAGATACATCACAAACAGAAGGCAAACCTCTTTCTAATTCTCCTCTTATTCCCTTTGTTCCATATTTCAAAAATAATTTTTCTCCATTAGTACATGCTTTTTTAGGGGTCAAACTCTTCAATTCTCTTTCTACTAATCCTTCACATATCTTTGATACATTTTTGCATATACTTTTTATATTAAGTTTGCCTGATTTTATGGTTTTCCCACATGCTGCAGCAACAATTCCTCCTAAAAACAATATTCCTCTTTGTGTATTTATTCCTTTAGTCATTTGAAGTAATTGTTCTTCTGCATTTATACCTATCTTTCTTAACTCTTTAAGTAAAAATGTTTCCCCATCCCAATTTATTCCTATTTGACCAAACAAGGTAAAATAAGGAGATATTGCAGAACTTCCTAACATAAAGCTAAGAAAATTCATATCTTTATGAGCTCCCATAGAAAAAGGACTAACTAATCCAGGTGAAGGATAGCAGGATGCTTCCAGTAAAATTCCTGCAGTTAATGCTTGACCAATTTTTATTGCATCTTGAGATACCTTGATTTCATCGTTATTTGCCATACAGTTTTAGCCCTTTCTCTATTATTTCATTTACCTTGTTTTTAATTTCTTTTTGAGTATGTTTTTTTTCAATGTAACATTCTAATGCTTTATTATTGCATATAATACACTTTCTTGGTTCTATATTAAAATCTCTTCTGGATACAGGAGTCGCATCTATATCTATAACATCTATATCAAATAGTCTACCAAGAGGATGATTATCCTCTATTTCAATGGTTTTTTTCTTAATGTCTTGCACAAATAGATCAACTACCCAAAAACCTTCTGGTCCCCATTCTCCGAGCTTTACTTTTCTAAACATAATATTTTCCGAAAAAATATTATCAATATTTCGTACTGCTTCCTGAAAAACTAAATCCCATTTAATGTATTGTAAATATCCTCCTGGTAGATTTAATGTCAATGAAATTAATGGTAATTTATATTTGCTTATTAATGTCTTTTGATAATTTGCCCTTTCTTCTTTTGCTGTTAAAACTCTTTCTAGCAAATCCTGATTTATCACTTTACCCTCCTAATAACATCTATAATAGTACCATCTCTGTATTCAACAAGTCCTACGATTTCATCTGTTGTTTCAATTTTATCAGGGACACCTGTCAATTCTTCAGCAATAGCTTTAAGGTCATGAATATCCATAACATCTAATTTTGCAGCTTTGAATAAATCGTATAAATCTTTCCTTCTAGGATTTACTGCAATGCCTCTTTCTGTAACGACTACATCTATTGTTTCTCCTGGAGTAACAACAGTTGTTACTTTATCCACTATTATTGGTAATCTTCCTCGTAAAAGTGGAGCTACGACTACTGAAAGTTTTGCTCCTGCTGCTGTGTCACAGTGACCACCTGAAGCCCCCATAATAACTCCATTAGATCCAGTGATAACATTTACATTAAAATCAGTATCTATTTCTGTAGCACTTAAAATCAAAACATCTAACTGATTAGTAACACATCCTTTATTATGAAGATTAGCATAAAATGATGCCGACATCTCCATGTGATTAGGATTCTTCTTTAAAGATTCCACAGCTTTTAAGTCAAAACATTGTACATCTAATAAAGCTTTAAACAGTCCTTCTTCCAACATCTCTACTAGATATCCATTTATTCCTCCAGCAGCAAAACTTCCTTTAATTCCCTCTTGTCTCATTTTTTCTCTCAGAAAATATGCAACTGCTAATGAAGCTCCTCCTGTGCCAGCTTGAAAAGAAAAACCTTCTTTAATCAATCCTGATGCTATAATAGCTTTAGATGCCTTTTCAGCTATTAATAATTCCAATGGATCTCTTGTTATTCTAGTAGCCCCTGATACTATTCCTTTAGGATCCCCAATTTTATCTACAACAACAACATAGTCTACTAATGTTTGTGGTATACTTATTGGGCAAGCAGGATAATCTACTAAATAATCAGTTACTACAACTACTTTATCAGCATATTCTGCATCAATCATAGCATATCCTAAAGACCCACAAGCTGTTGGTCCTTCAACTCCATTAACATTTCCATATTTATCCGCTGCAGGAGCAGCTATAAATGCAATATCTATTTTTACTTCACCAGCTTCAATAGCCCTTGGCCTTCCGCCATGAGAACGAATAATTACTGGTTTGTCCAATATTTTTTCTCTGCTAATAGCCTCTCCTAGTTCTCCCCTAATACCACTAGTCTGTATTCCAGTCACTACACCATTTTTTATATGCTCTATAAGTGGACTGTGAACAGATTGTAATGAACTTGCAGCAACAGTTATATCCTTAATCCCCATTTTAGCTATCTCATCCATAACCATATTTATTAGATAATCTCCGTTTCTAAAATGATGATGAAAAGATATTGTCATTCCATCATGAATATTACATAATTCTAAGCTTTCCCTTATGTTTCTGAGTAATTTACTTTTCTGAGGATGTATTGTTTTTATCTTTGGTAATACCTTTCTGCTTTTTGGTTCACAAGCAAATACACCTTTATAAGGCTTCAATTCACCTATTCCTTCTATATAACGTGGTATTTCTCGCCCAACTGCATTTACTATATTATCCTTCATACTTATAACCTCCTATATTATTCCCGCTCCTTTAGCTAATTTTATTGTTTTTTCGGCTCTAGCAACAACAGGTGCATCAACCATCTTACCGTCTAGAGAAATTACTCCTAAGCCTTTACTTTTAGCTTCTTCTATTGCTTGAATTACCCTAAGGGCCTTTTTTACTTCTTTTTCAGATGGAGTAAAAATATCATGTACAATTTTTATTTGCCTTGGATGAATAACAGATTTTCCATCAAAGCCCAGCCTCTTAGCCATCTCTGTTTCTTTTCTAAGACCTTCATCATCATTAATATCTGAAAAAACAGTATCAATAGCATCTATCCCTGCAGCTGAAGCAGCTAAAACAATTTTAGACCTAGCTACAAATAATTCTTCTCCGCTTTTACTACGATCAGAACCTATAGTTCTAGTAAAATCTTCTGCACCAAATGATATCCCTACCATCCTAGAACTAGCAGTTGCAATTTCTTCTGCATTTAAAACACCTTTTGCAGTCTCTATAGCTCCTAAAATTTTCACCGATTCATTTTCTATCCCTAATTCATTTTCTATTTCTGATAATAATGCGTCTAAGTTTTTAATATCTTCAGCTGTTTCAGTCATAGGCAATCTAATATTTCTTAATCCTGCTTTAACTAAAGTTCTAACATCTTCTTCTCCAAAAGGAGTATATAATGGATTAACCCTAACAAAGATTTCGCAATCTCGGTAATTAATTGATTTCAATGCTTCGACAACTAAATCTCTTGCACTATCTTTCTCTCTTAGCGAAATAGCATCTTCTAAATCAAATATAATACAATCAGGCTTAAAAATCGGAGCATTTACCATCATATTTGGATTGCTTGCAGGTACAAACATCATGGTTCTTCTTAAATTATTCATTACTTACTGTCTCCTTTCCGCTCTTCTTATTGCAGTCTTAAGTCTTGCAATTATAGCAAAATCTAAAGCACCTTTATCGATTATTTTTATATAAGCATTGGAAACATTAAGTTCTTTTAATGTTTCTCTTACAACTTTATCTATCTGTCTTCCAAATCTCTCCTTAACTATGCTTTCTATTTCTAACTGTATACCTTTATCATAATTTAAATCTACAGTTACCATCAGGTCATTAGACTCTAAACTTCCTGCTTGACCTACTTTCATTTGCTGCATTACAAGTCCTCCTTTCTGTACAGTGATTTTGTATACTTGTATACTTGTATACAATTTACATTAATCTAAATGAGCTAATGATTAGAATCAATTATATTATCGAAGAAAGCTTTCCTAGCTTTTTTAACATGATTTTTAGCTATTGTCTCTGCTTCAATTTCGTGTCTTTTTTCTATCGTATCTACAATCTGCTTATGTTCTTCAAGTGCCAAAAATCTTCTATCTTCATGGTACAAGGAAATGCTTCTTAAGCTAGTCAATTGTTCATAAATATTATTCATAATTGCTTTAAGTTTTTTATTTCTAGTACTATTCAATATTATATTATTAAAATCTTTATGGAGTTCTACATACTCCTTGTAATCTTTTCGTTGCATAGCTTCTTCCATTAATTTTAATACATGCCTTAAATTATCAATATCATCTTCTGTTCTATTCCTACATGCTAATCTCGCCATTAGTCCTTCTAATGCTTCTCTTAAATCATATATCTCCTCTGCGTCTTTTAAAGTTATCCCTTTTACAATTGCACCTCTCCTAGGAATATTATCAACTAGTCCTTCTGCTTCTAATTGCCTCAAAGCTTCTCTAACTGGAGTTCTGCTAACTTCCATTTTCTCTGCAATTGTATTTTCAACTAATCTTTCACCTTTTTTTATACGTCCTTCAAAAATTGCTTTTTTTAATTCTACAAATACGATTTCCCTTATAGGACGCAGATCATGTTTTTTTACTGGTTTTAAATCTAACTCCATTATATAATAATCCTCCCAGTTAACTTTATCAAATAACAAGTACATTTTGTTGAAAATATAAAGTTAACTAATACTTAAAATTACAAATCTATTATTCCTTCTTTATTTTATGTTATCATTTTTATTAAATATATTCAATTTTATTGAACTAATTTTAGTTTTCAGATATAATCATCTCTTTAATATACTTTTCACTATGTACTTGTCCACTAGCATTAAAGTTCAAAGACTTTACAAGCTATTTAAGATAAATATTTAAAAATCGTTTTCTTTCACGAAAACATTTACCATTTAAATTGTATGCCGGTATACAATAATTCAATAACATAGTAGCACAATTTTTTCTGATTGTCTAGTATAAATTTTTCTTTTCAAATAAAACTTTGTTTTATTATAAATTAAAGTTGTCTAGTTAATGTCTTTTATTAGACCTAGACATATTATCAATAATTTTTTGTCCTTCATCTGATTTGACATATTCATAAGTAGTTTTAGGTAAAAAGGACTTTGCTTTTGATAATTCATTAGAAACAAGCCATTTTCTCACCTTAGACGCACTGATGTATTCGCCATTGATACTTGCCCTTTTTATCTCTTCTACCTCTACTCCTACTTTAGGTAAAATTTCTTTCATTACTTTATTATATGTTTTAGTGACTTCACAATAAGGTTCTTCTCCTACATATCTTTTATTAATTCCTAATGCTGGAACTATATAATTTTTAAATATTTCTATATCTAATTTAGCTTGAATTTCTACAACATTGCTCTTTTCTTTTAAAAAATATGATGGAAAAGTTGCATTAGAAATAATATAGTCCTTACCTTTATGTAGTATAACATTAGATAAATGCTTAGTCCCTTCTTTTACTAAATTGTATCGCACTTCTGAAGGAAAACTAGAACGATCTTCCCACACAATAAAAATATGGACAATATCATTTTCATATGATGCTTTTTCTATAATGTATTGGTGCCCTAGTGTAAAAGGATTGCAATTCATCACTACAGCAGCTATTTTATCGCCTTCAATTCTATGCTGTTTCAGTTCTTCAGCATAAGATTGAATGCCATTTAATTTATTCTCTAACAAACACACTTTATTAGGAACTTCCGCAATTTCATAAAATCCAACGTCGTTAAATAATATTTTGTTTTTAGGTTTTGTGTAGATAAATAAGTGAGTATTTCCTCTAAAATAAGCTTCATTTACCAGATGGCTTACTATTTTATTTAATAATCCAATCCCTTGAAATTGTGGCTCAATAGCTATACACTTTAAAACTCTTCCACTCAAGGATCCTGTACCAATTATTTTATCCTCTTTTAATAAAGCTATAGTATACTCCACATCTTCTTCTAAAGAAAGCCCTTGATTTTTTAAAAAATCTGACACCATTTTTTTATCACTATCTGTTGTTACTTCTATAATTTTTTCTGTGTTGAAATAATACATTTAAAGCCCCCTTTATTTTGCACTGAGGACAAGCCCCAATACCATTAAATAAATTTTACTGCAGTACCGTAAACTATGACTTCAGCTGCACCTAGTAATTCATCTTCTTCACCACTCCTTATTTCTTTTATTCTTTCAATTAGCACATATATACTTACTCCTATCAATGCTAATGAAATTGTTATTCCAACTAATATCCCCAATTTACTGGAGGGTATATAGTACCAGTTCAAAGCAAAGAATGCAAAATATATTATTAATAATGTTGTAATAATTATAGGTGCTATCATCTTTTTTATATGCATAAGTTTTCACTCCTTTATTTATATTAATGGAGTATTTATAATGCATTATTCTATAAATACATGAAATATCCTTTTTAAAAAAGTAATGAATTGCAAAAATTTAATTCTTTGTATCTATGACATGGTATAAATTATATATTTAATATTTTTAACAAAAATTCTTTTGTTAATTTAGTAACTATAATTTTTTTAATAGTGTATCTAATTTGACATTTATTTTAAATAAGTATATACCTATATATAGAAGTAATTTTCATCGTAAAACGTAATTTTTTGTACCAAGGGGGATATTTTTATGAAAGTTACGTTTATTGTTCCTGCTGCAGATATAAGAAGAAATAAATATTATAGACTAGGTGGTTCTTTTTATGGATATGACAATTCAATAACTGGCCCATTAATATTAGGAAGAATTTTAAAAAACAAAGGACATGAAGTAGAAGCCTATGAAGAATTATATGTAGATTTAGATCTCAATAGTTTGTTAGATACAGACGTAGTATGTATTTATACAATGACTTCCAACGCTATAAGAGCATATGAAATTGGAGACTTTTTCAAAAATATGAACAAACGTGTAATAATTGGTGGTATGCATGCATCTGCATTACCTGAAGAAGCCTTAAAACATGCTAATCAAGTCGTAGTTGGTGAAGCCGAAAACGTTATTACAGATGTTATTGAGGGAAATATAAAGGATAAAATAGTATATTCAGAACCCATCAAAAATTTAGATACTATACCTTTCCCCGATTATAGTATATTAAAAACACCATATAAAGCTGCTAACGTTATGACTTCTAGAGGATGTCCTTATAAATGTATATTTTGTACAACTTCGAGAATGTTCCATCCATATAGAAAAAGAAGCCCAGATAATGTCATAGAAGAACTTAAAATGTATAAAAAAATGGGATTTAAATATGTAAATTTTGAAGACGACAATTTTACTGCAGATAAGGAAAGAGCAAAAGAAATTTTAAGAAAAATGATTGCACAAAATCTTATCTTCAAAGAAACTTTCTTCTTCGGAAGAACAGATATGGCTAATGATGACGAATTATTAGCTTTACTTAGAAAGGCAAATTTAAAAAGAGTATTAATTGGTATTGAATCATTAAATCAAAAATCTTTAGATTATATCAATAAACATCAAAATATAGAAGACATAATAAGATGTAGTGAAAAATTAAAAAAGTATAAAATAAAAATGATAGCAAGTATAGTAATAGGATTAGATTATGATAATACAGATGATATAAGAAAAGCAGTCGAATTTTGTAAAGATATTGATGCTTATCAGTTACAACCAGCAATACTTACCCCTTATCCAGGAACTGAATTATTCAAAAATTTTGAAAAGCAAAATAGAATATTGACTAAAAATTGGCAATATTATGATATGATGAATGTTATATTTAAACCTAAAAAGTTGACTCCTTGGGAACTACAAAGAGAGTTTTTTAATGCGGTAAAAAATTTTTACACATTTAAAAGCTCGTTAAAAATATTTAAATTATTTGGTTTTGAATCTGGTATGAGAAGATTAGGGTTATGGATTGCTGCAAATTTTGGAACTTTATTTTTTAAATTAATGTCAAATAAGGAGAATGGCAATATATATAATTGGCTTAAAAATCTTGACGCATCCAATTATTATAAATACAATAATTTCAAAAAATATAAATCTATGCAACATTAAAAAATTGCATAATTGCTATAAATTCAAAATTTTGTAATTTACAAATTTTTTAATTCTGTTTTTTGGGCTTTTAATTAAAAAGCACAAAAAAGCCTTTAAAGGCTTTTTTGTGCTTATTTTTCAGCAAGATATTGGTCCATCGCTTCTATAGCCTTACAACCGTATACAGTAGCTGGGCCTCCCCCCATCATTATAGCTACATCTACTGTTTCTGCAATTTCCTCACGTGTAGCACCAGCATCAAGAGCAGATTTTACATGACTTTGAATGCAGCCAACACATTTTACAACAATAGCAATACCTAAAGCAATTAATTCTTTGTTCTTTAGTGATAATGCACCATCTTTAGTAGCTTCGTGGTGAAGGTTCATAAAAGCCTTCATCGTATCAGGACAATACTTTGATAGCTTACCATATGAACTCTGCAAACATTTTAGTTCTTCCACATGATTGGTAGCCATTTTTATACCCCCAATGTAATAATTTAGTTCTTTAAGTAAATTATAATCTAATGTTAAAAATATGTCAATATAATCGTATTATTCTACAATAAATTACTATAATAAAATTACGTCTTTTGATAAATTTTCACATCCATCTTCTGTTATTAACAAATCATCCTCTAATCTTATACCTATTCCCTCTTCTTCAATGTAAAGCCCTGGCTCATTTGTAATAACCATACCTGGTTTAAGATTAGTATTATACGACCCTACATCGTGTGCATCCAGACCTAAATAGTGAGATACACTATGGAAGTAGTATTTTGTTAACTCTTTGTCATCTTTTATTAATCCTAACTCTTTGCACCCTTCTGCTAATACTCTTTTAGCAACTTCATTTAATTCTCTATAAGGAAGTCCTGGTTTTGCAGCTGCTTCTACTGCATTTTTAGCTTTTAAAACAACATCATAAATTTCCTTTTGCCTTTTTGTAAACTCACCATTTACAGGAAAAGTACGGCTTATATCTGCATTGTAATATTTATATTGTGCACCTAAATCAAATAATATTAAATCTCCATCACAAGTTTTGCAATTGTTTTCTGAATAATGTAATATAGTTGCATTTTTACCACTTGCAGCAATTGTTTTAAAAGCTTTTTCATTTACTCCATTTTTCTTTAAAATAAAATCAAAATATGCTTCAATTTCATACTCCATCATTCCAGGCTTCATATTATCAACCATATACTTTATTCCCTCATCAGTTATTTCTATAGCTTTTCTAATAAGTTCAATTTCTTCCTCCGATTTTATAGCCCTCAACTTAGCAATATCATGATAAACATTTTTTATTCTCACATATGGGTACCTTTCAATTATCATTTTAGCAAAATTCTGTGCTTCAGTTATTGATGCCCTTATTTCCTGCCTTTCTAAGTCTAAGTATATGTTTTCAATTCTATTTCTATCAAGAATAAAACCAATAGTTTGTTCAAATTTATCTATATAATCGGTGTTTTCTATGCCAGATACTTTTTTTGCTTCCTCATCAGTCATTTTAGCGCCTACCCATTTTGCCATAATTGGATCTGGTCTTTCTATAAATAATTTTTCTGAAACATTGCCATCAATCTTACTTATTAATAAGATAATCTTTTCTCTATCAATACCAGTTAAATAATAGAAGTTTCTATTTGGTGCAAATTGATATAATTCATCAGCAGATTTATAAGGTGCTGTACCTGCAAATAATATTAATATACTATTGTCTTCTAAGTTTTTTATTAAATTATTTCTGTTTCTAGTAAAAAATTGTTTATCCATTATAAACCCTCTTTTCTTTTTTATTTTCTCTTTCCCTATATCATATTTTAACACATTAACAATGTAAAAAATTGCATAATAAAATATTTTATGAATTTTTCAAGTTCCTCAATCAATAATATCCATGCCTTTTTTAACCAACTTTTCCTTCCAAACCATCTTTAATATTTCTAGTTCTTCACTATAATCAGTCTTTGACTCATCCTTATCATATTCAAGTTTCTCCAATATTTCTATAGTGAAATTTTCTTTGCCCTGCTTTTTCCACTCTTCTTGAAGATTTTTGTTAAAATGATTACCCATATCTGGCTTCATTCTTTTATATAATTCTTTAAGCTCCTTTTTCCTATTCATAAGCTAATACCCCATTTCTCTTAATAACCCTGCTAATACTCTAAGTCGTTCTGCTATAATCTCTCCGTCTTCGCTGAGAACTTGAGAAAAAAGCTTAATATCTTCATCTATCATAGGATTATCTTCACAAACTGACACACTCATAGCATCTCCTTGCAGTCCAATACGGTCAATCAAAGGATTATCAGGGTCATGCATTTTTGGTAAACGATATGCTTCTTGAAAATATAAAGCTGCTCTAGAAATCAAAATAGCAAGATCAAGTACACGATGTATAGGCAGCTCCTCAGATTGACGAGACCACTTTTCACCAGTATATCTCCATACTTTCGCTGAAATATCTACTTTTCCTCTATCATTCCACTGTGCTAGACCTAAAGATAGTCCCTTAGCATCTGTATTATAAGCCTTTCTACCATCAACATTTTCATAGTTTTCTGATACAATTACTGGTTTATGTTTTAAATTAGTAGGTATCTTCATTTTATTCCCTCCGAAATGTATTTAGTAATTTAGTAAATTAGTAAATTACTAAATACAGTATATCTATATTAACTTTCTTTGTCAAACAAAAAAGTTAAAAAGCCAATGCAATCATTGGCTAAATCCATAAATATTATTCTCTTGACATTTCTAAATCATTCTTCTTTTTCATTTCTCTCAAAATGTACACATTAACCATCGGTACTTTAACTGGTGGGTTTATTCCTGCTAAAGAAGTAGCTGATATGATATATGATCTACTTAGATGTGATAAAGTAGCAATTCCATTTAATTCTACCATGTTTTTAAATTCTTCTTCACTTAATTTGTTTTTATTTCCAGCAAATATACCTTCCATAATAAGCTTAATTCTGAACAATATTCTATTCTTCACTT
This sequence comes from Brassicibacter thermophilus, assembly GCF_055378355.1. Taxonomy (NCBI): domain Bacteria; kingdom Bacillati; phylum Bacillota; class Tissierellia; order Tissierellales; family Thermohalobacteraceae; genus Brassicibacter; species Brassicibacter thermophilus. The sequence goes on from NZ_AP042446.1 coordinate 2,417,244, forward strand.
TTGCCTTAATAACTACTATATATTCTAATTTACTTATAAATAATCTTTCATCCTCTTTTAGTTCCTTAATATTATAATCAATATCAAAATTAGTTTTAACCCTTTCACCTTTTGTATCTATATCTTTTGTTTCTATAGTAAAATTTGATACTCTATTAGCTATAAATTGAAAATCAGCCAATATATTTTTCAAATTCATTATGCACTAGCCCCCAATTCAATTGCTTTTTGAGAAACATTACACATTTTATCACTACAATAAGAATCAAATACATCCCAAATTTGTTGAGTATCATTATTCTCATCTTCCATTATCACTTTAAAATTCCAGCCTAGCTTTTTAGAGATCTTCCATAATTGTTCTACTGTAGGATTGTATTCTCCACTTTCCAATTTTGATACCATTGATTGAGAAATACCAAGTTTATCTGCTAATTGTTTTTGTGATAAATCATTGTCTATTCTATAGTTAATTATTTTTAGAGATATATCAGTAAGAATATCATCCAATTCAAATAGTTGCTTCAAATCATCATCAGTTAATTCATTTACTAAATCCCAGGCCCTAGTAATTAAATCCTTATTTAACATTTTAAATTCTCCCCTCACTCTAATATTTTATTTGCCCTATCTTTTGCAATTTCTATTGCAGAATTGTAACTATATCTACTGTTGTTTTTACTCATGTTTATCTTTTTAACAGTTTTATTTTATTGTACAATTATTCTACAATATTAGAATTTTTAATTAAAGTAATACATTTTTTAACATTAAACTTTAAACATTTCCGATAAATCTTCATTCGTCAAAAGAAAAATTCTGTCTATATGTTCATCAAATTATATCTATAAAATCTTTTTCTGTAATTTTAAGTTTTTCCATAGGTATTACTACTTCTTTTATTAATTTCTTTTTCTTGTTTAATAATTCATTTAGACGTTCTTCTACTGTAGTACCTCTATGGCTAGTGCATATTGGATAATATACCTTAACATCTTTTTTCTGACCTATTCTATAAACTCTATCAGTCGCTTGAACTTCAATAGCTGGATTCCATTCTCTAGTATAATGAATTACATGATTTGCCGCAGTAATATTTAATCCAACTCCAGCTGCTCTAGGAGATAAAATCATTACATTGAATCCATTTTGAGATTCAAAAAATCTAATTATTTCCAATCTGTTTTTATTTATTTCTCCATTTATACATGAACTCCAAATTTTAAATTTGTCATAAATAACTTTTCTTAAGATCTCTTGCATTACCTTATATTTAGTAAAAATAACTACTTTTTCGTTCAAACTTTTTATATCCTCTAAAATTTCAATTGTTTTTTTCAATTTATCACATTCTGATATTAAAATCGAAGATTTCACACTAATATTTTTACTAATAAGCCTTGGATGGCTACATATTTGTATAAGTTCTTGTATACATGCTAATATACGTCCTTTTGCTTTTCCACTTTTCACTTCACTTATCACTTTAAAATAAAGAATTTCTTGTTCTTTAGACAAATTGCACCACTCAATTTTATCTTCTTTTCTAGGTAAATTGTCTAATTTATCTTCTTTTATCCTTCTTAAAAAAACAGGTTCTATTTTACTTATGAGTTTTTCTTTCTTCTCGGCAATTAATTTGTCATCATTTATATTTTTTTCTATTGGTATTTGAAATTCTTTTCTAAACCAACTATAGCTTTCCAAAAGCCCTGGTTGTACAAAATCTATTATGGACCATAATTCCCTTAGATTGTTTTCTACAGGAGTACCTGTTAAAGCTATACGATACATACATTTCATTCCCTTTACTGCTGTTGAAATTAATGTACTAGAATTTTTAATCTTTTGGGCTTCATCTATTACCAAAAGTCTCCAATTTACTTTCCCTAACTCTACTTGATCTCTAACCAAAGTTTCATAAGTTGTAATAGTTATATTTCGGCTTTCAATATAATTTGACTCTTTTATTCTGCATGGTCCTTTATGTACATAGATATCATCCATATTATGAGTATACTTACATACTTCATGTATCCAATTATCTATAAGTGAAGATGGAACTACAATGAGAGATGGTTTAAGTTCTCCCATTTCTTTAAGAAAAGCCATAAAAGCTATAACCTGTAATGTCTTTCCTAGTCCCATATCATCAGCTAGTAAACCACCTAGCTTTTCATATCTTAAGAATTTTAACCACATAAATCCAGCTTTTTGGTATTCATATAAATTAGCATCTAAAAACTTAGGCTTTTCATAATACACTAGCTTCTTATTATATAAATCTTCCTTTATCTTTATAACATCTAAACTATATTCAAGATCTTTAATATTATCATATATATCTAAAACATATGTTAAATTTTTTATATCTACTTTTTTTCCATTAAACTTAGACCTTAATTTATCATTAGCCTCTAAAAACTTTGTACCGTTTAAAACATCTACTCTAATCCACCTATCACCACCATAAATATAATTTTCTCCATTATTTTCAGCTTGCTTAATTAATTTCTCGTATTCATCAACACCTATTTCATCAACAATAACCTGATTATCTTCTTCATTTTCAAATAAATTTTCTTCTCTTATCTTAACTCCTGTATTAAAGTCAAACCACCCACTATTAGAATCTTTATTGCAGTGTAAAAACGGTTGAGCTTTATAAGTTCTAATTTTCAGTCCTTTCACTCTATCACTAAATCTTTCTAAATTTATAGATTCAGGTAAAAATGCACTTGGATTGTTAATAAGTTTAGGAACTTGTACTCCCTTTATATCTCTTTTCCTACTTACATCGTTAAAGTCGTTTTTCAATCTATTATCTATAAATACTCTATGTCTCTTATTATTTACTAATAAAGAATTGATAGATGAAATATTTCCTTTTTTAGATAATTCTATATTTGTACTATCATCTAAATCATCAAATTTTGGAACTAATTCTAAATGAGTATCACTATGTTTTACTATGTCTACATCTAAAGCCTCTGGAAAAAAATATTCTTCATTTTTTATGTAATCATCTACTTTTGCTCCAGCCTTTTTTGCCTTTTCTTTTACTTTAGCTAAAAAAACTCCCTGAGCATTTAAATCAGAAGTTTCACGATAGTTATCTATTTCTTCAAGTAGCTTATATTGCTCTTTACTGAGTAAATAAAAGTTTTTACCAATTTTTATTACATTTTTATACCTAATATAAAATCCATCTATCTTTCCAAGGTTATTATCAATTAAAGAATAAGAAATATCAAAATTCTTGTTACCAATAAAGCTACTTGACTTTAAGTTTATATCAATATCATTTGTAAAAGGTAATCTCAATTCTCGTGCAATCTCTTTGTCTATATCATATAAATCTTCGTATAAAATAATATAGTTTATTTTATTATCATGTAAAATATCATCAAGCCATAAGTCTTCTAATAAAGATACTTTGTAATATTCGTCCAATTTTATGACTTTATTTAACAATTTCACATTTTGTCTTACCGGAAACTTAATTCTATCCTTATTTCTTCCTTTATAATAAAAACAATCAATAATAATGCCATTATCATGATAGCTATAATTAATATCTATTCCTTCTTTAGCAAACATTAATCATGCACCCCATTATTCTATTTAAAATATTTGATTAATTTATTTATAAGTTTATTCGTCCTATATTGCCAATTACCGCTATGGATAATTTTATTTGATATGAACATTAAACTTGGATTTTTAAAAACGCTATTGTCGTAAACATCTTTTTTATTTGCATAATCTAAAAAATACTTATTAAATACATCTTTGCTATAAATATATGCTGCATTATTGATTTCCTTAAATTCAACAACAATAAATTTGCCAAAATCTAAAAATAGTTGTTTATCGTTTACGGCCATTAATTTTGCAGTAACATCTTTAATGAAGTTAACCCAAAACATATATCTCGCATCGCCTTTAAAAAACTTATCCATCTGTTTTTGTGCTATCCAAATACTATATTTTTGTTTAGCTTCTTCATAAATATTATTCCAAATATAAATATAATTTTTTTCATCTATATCCCCGTATTTCAAATGAATATAATTTAATATCTCATCTTGAAAGTCGTCTACTTCCATTCTTAATAGATAATTATTGATAAATTTAATAATTTCTTTATGATTATATCCCTTAATTATATTAATCAATTCTTCTATATTAGCTTCTAAATAAAATTTAGCACTACAACAAGTATATAAATATCTTATACAATCTTCATATAGTTTTTTACTTGGTAAAAATCCAAAATACTTCATATATGAATCAAAATCTGTATTTGAAGAGAAATATGAATTGACTATTTTATCAATTACATTACTCTCTGATAACCAATTTATAAATTGGTTTATAGCTTCAATACTAATACCTAAAACTGCATGGGATTTATTAGTTAACTTTAAAAATTTTCTGAAATAATTGTTAAAATTAGTATTATAATAATGATTCTGAAATCCACTATAAAAAATAGATATAAAATCATCTCTAAACCTAATTTTTAATATTTCATAAATTTTATCCAAATCTACATCATAGCTATTTCTAGGCATATAGTCTGCTAATAAATACAAATCTTCCTTTGATAACTCATAAGAAAACCTAGGGATTTCATTTTTATCTAACTCCTTAATTTTATTGAGTAAATTTCTTAATCTATTAGTATCAATCCCATCTATTTTAAGCTCAGCATTGATTTTATGATGTGCCCTTTTTATTTCGCTCTCTGCCTCTAATAATTTTCTTGGAAAAAAAGTATAACTAAAATTAAATGTCATTTCCATCACCTAATATTTCTTGCATTTCATAAATCATTTCTTCGTCTTTTAATCTAAATTTAAACTCTACTCTTCTAGATTTATCTTCATCTATTTCTCCTTTATCATTAGTAATATAATAGCTATAAGATCTCCCATTAGCTGTTAATATTGTTCTTAATTTCTCTTTTTCATTAATACTTATCTCATTAAATTCATCACTTAATATATATTTAGCTACTTCAAAAGCTCTTTTCTGAGAAAGTTCTAAATTATAAATATATGTGCCTGACTTATCAGTATGCCCTTCAATAATAATCTCAGATATATATTCCTTATTCCTATCATTTAGCAACACTTTAATATATTGCGGAATAAACTTTTTTAAATATTCTTTTCCCATGTCTTTAATATCATACTTATCATAATCAAAGAAAATTCCATTGCTAAAAGTTATTGCTCCTGTTTCAACGTCTATTTCGATTTGAAGATCTGAGTTTTCAAATTCTTCCTTCAACTCTTCAATTATCATTTTTCTAACTCCAATTATTTTATTAACCTCTTCTTCTTTTTGTAAAAGAAGCTTTTCTTGTACACTAACTTGATACATAGCCATAGTTAGAAATAATATAAATACCATCAAAAGGCCAGACATCATATCCGAAAAAGACATCCAATACTCTGTAGACTTTTCTTCCTCATCATAAATATTTTTATTATCCATCAAGCTAATTCATCACCTTTTAATTCATTAATTCTATTAATAATCTCTTTATAAAATGAATTTATATCTTCTACAGAATTATTTAACTTTACTGTTGCATTATCTAATTCTTTTGTTAACAGCGACACAACTCTAGGCAATTCATCAACTGTTTCTTGAATTTCTAAAATGCTTCCACTAAGCCTTTTAGAAATTTCAGATAGTCCTTCATCAAATGCATTAAATGTTGCATCCAATCCATCCTTTAAGCTTTCAGAAAAAGTTATAGCAGATTCATCTAATTTCTCATTTATAATTTCTAAACTTGCTTTCGAATTATCCCAATTTTCCCTTAACCCTTCTATATTATTTTTAATAAGTTCTATTAGATTGTACGAATCTTTTTGAATAGTACTTAATTGTTCTGATACATCCACGCTTTGAATAAATATTTCCTCAATTTTCTCCACAGTTTCATTAATATTTCTTAAATTCTTTTCTAAAATATCATTAGTTTGCATAAATCTATCAAATAATTCACTATATCTAGAAATAATTTCTTCTGAACTAACTTTTATCTCTTGTTGATTTAATACCGTTTCTTTTATTTCTTCCAATAATTCCTCTAAACTATTTTTAGTCTCAATATTCCATTTAGTTATTTCATCTATTGCATTAGCTAAATTGTCAAACTCTATATTAATCGCAGAATTTAATTTTTCCAAAAATGCGGTAGTCATGTTATTAATACCATCCATTTGGTTTTCAGAAACTTTACTCGTAAAATTGTCTACCATATCACTCATAGTTTCAAATGTCGGTTTTAAATCTCTATTTACAATATTATTAATTGATGCATCAATATTAGGAATTATAGTTTCATTTATACTCTTAGATAATACCTTTGACAATTCTAAAGACAAGTCTGTAGCCATATGTTTTATTGCATCTGTGGAGCTTTTTTCTAACTCTAGAATTTCATTAAAAAAATATTCCGAATTATATACACGATATTTCTCTCTAAATGTTGAATAAAACTTATTTAAAACCCTAATACTTCTTTCATATATCATTTTATCTAATCTAGACCATATTGTTGAGCAAATAATTCCTACTATAGAAGTAATAAAAGCCATTGACATACCAGAAGTAAGAAATCTAATACTTTCTTTAACTTTTTCAGGACTATCAGTGTTTATATAACTAATTCCTTCTTGAAGACCTAAAAAAGTACCTAGTATTCCTAAAGCAGTAAGTATTCCTGGAATAATTTCAGCTATTTTTCTTTTACCAGGCAAATCTATTATATTAAACTTATTAAAATAATTTGATATATCTGGATATCGTCCTTGAATACTGTTATTCATAGCATAAACTATATATTTATCCCATAAATCATATAAGTAATTATTTTTATTAAAAAAATCTTTTTCTTTAATAATATGTAATTTTTTTAACGGGTCACCTTTTATATTTTCTTTATTGTTTATAAAAATTTTAATTGCTCTAATGTTTTTATATTGCTCTTTATGTACTTTCCAAAATGAAAAAATAGCTATAACAATAATAACAATACTAAATACATCACTAAAATTGAAAACCTTACTCACTTTATTCACTATCCACCAAATCAAAATCCCTAATTTAGAATGACCCATAAAGTAGTCCTCCCTAAAACGATAAAAAATAATATAAATATTTATTTCGACATTTTTTTGGAAAATCCTTCTATATTTATTAAATAATCTTTACTACTCATACCTTATAATAACAACTTAGTTTTCTAATACTTGTTTATCCATAATATAAAAATACAACAAAATTAAAAAATATCATTACATATACTTAGTAATTAATTGTAAAAAATAAGGTCCTTAAAATAGACCTTTTCTAATAATTGACAAATTTACATAATAAAATAAACTATTAAATTGTGCCCTGCATTAATCATTCTATTCCATCAAAATTTATATGTATTCTACTGCTATATCCCTAAATTTTTCTATGTCTTTTAGATTATTTTTTATTATATTATACACTATTTCCCTATCTAACTTTATATAGTCATGTACTAATATATTTCTAAAACCAGCCATATTGCATAAATTTACTTCTAAATCACTATCTATTATTTTATTTTCGAATAAAATCTCAAATACTTCTCTATTGCTATTAGGTTTTCTATATTTCATATCAATAATAATATGGTTTGCAATATCAATAACACATTCTATCGCCAAATGTAGAAATCTCTCAGCTGAACCATATATCATTGGATCACTTATATACTCATCTTTAGAATATTTTTTTATTTTATATAGAAAATTAATATATTCATTTAATTTACTTATTCTAGTTAAAATAACATCTATTCTAACCATAATCATACGCTCCTGTTTTTTATGAAACTTAATATTTCATTATTATAAAAATCGCTATAATATTTAAAATCGAAATATTGCCTAAGAACTAAAGACTCAAAAGAAACTCTGTCATCGCTATCTTTAATAACTATTCCATCATTAATTACCTCATACTTCAAAAATATAGAATCTATATTTAAAAATACTATATCCACATCCTTTTTAAATATAACCTTGCCTATTTCTATTAAATTTCCTCTTATAAATAATTCTGTCATCATATCATTATCTATTAAACTAGGCATAATAGCAATGTCTATATCGCTATTATCATTTTGCTCACCTCTTGCATATGAACCAAAAATATAAGCAAAATTTATCTTGCAAATTTCTTCTGCTTGTTTTAAAAACATATCTATTTTTTCTTTCATTAAGTTTGTCATAATCTCACCTACTATTTTTTCATCCTACATTCTAATTATATCCAATATCCTAATAAAATTCATCCCTTCCCCTATATTGGTCCATAACCAATAGCTACAGCAAAAATCAAAAATAGCATTACAATAGCCATGGTAATTAATTGTATTTTTATGCTCCATTTAAGCCACTTTGGATAACTAACCACACTAAATCCTAAACATATCAATAACACTGCATTAGTTGGATACATTACATTTGAAAACCTGTTTTCTTGTTCCATATAGAAAGAGGTGCTTCATTGATGTAGCGAAAGGATTCAGGGTTAACTACTGTCTTTCCGTCCACCACCATGCGTTCATAGCTTCCTGTAGGTACTACTCTAGTAAGTATTCCAGAAATGATCATCAATGCTAATAGTATCAATACTGACGATAAGAATGTTTTCTTTCCTATTATTAATTGGTTTTTATCAGAATCTTTATCCATAATTCACCATCCTTTTTGGTGTTGTGAAATTTGAGAATTTTTAAGCAATATATTACACACTATGTATTCTATTATTTCGTCGAATTTCCTTTAATATATAGAAATTAATACTGAAATGGTGTAAAAAAATAAGGCCTTAAAATAGACCTTATCGCTTACTATCAACCATATAATAATACCCCTTCGCTTAAAATTTTATAAGCAAAACTAGTTTTGTCAGTTATATTCTTTTCCCACTCTTTTTTTGTATAAAGCTTAATATCAAAGGAAATATCGCTTTCTATAGATATGTACATATCTTGCAATAAACTCTTTTTATCATTTGTTTCCATAACGACGCAAAGGTCTAAATCACTATCTTTATGAATAACCCCTTTTGCTAAAGATCCAAATAAAATAATTTTCTCTATATCATATTTATCCACTAGCTGTTTTGTTATATTATTTAATGTTTTCAAATGCTTTTTCTGATCGGTAATCAATAAAAATCCCCCCCTGCTTTTTCAGGGTATTGCCATATTTAAATATAACTTTATTGTAGCTTTATTATATCATATATAAATGCTTTGAAATAGTGTTAATGAATATGAAAGCTAAACTTTAACAATTATTTCATGGATATTGTTAGATATTCTGTTTCCTTGACACTGTCAACACAATATTAATCTTCATCATCTTCTTCAACTTCAATATTAATATGTGGTAATTCACCTATAAATTTAGCTAATGAAATGATAGTTAGTATTATTCCACAAATTACTTCGATAAAGAATACAATTTGAACTGTATTGTTTATATTTCCTCCTTCAAACTGATAATTAAATGTAAAAATTCTTAAAGTATTATCCATTATAGATAGTAATAATGGCGTATTATTTTCCCCAAAATATTCTGTGACACAAGTAAACCAGAAAATTACCTCAAGAAAATTATGTCCTAATAATACAACCGAACGATAAGTACTCTGCAATTTGTAATTGGGTTTCCCTTCAACAATTATCTTCTTATATGGATGAAATAGCAACACATTGATTTGATATACTACAATTTCTAAAATACGTATAAATGCATATATAACTATTATATTACTTAATATTTTGAAAGAATATTTATGTAAAATCATTGCAAAAACAATACTCATAATGGTATGAACCATTACCCATTTATCTGAAAACCCTCTTGTCTTTTTAAAAATAAATTTTCTAGAAAGTGAGAAAGGTAGAATATTCTCTAATAAATCAAAAACATAGAACCAAAATTTATAAATTGGTCCTACATCTTCAAGAACACTTTTCTTCATAGATTAATTTCTCCTTTAGTATAAATTGTTTTTGAGTTTTACAATAGCTTAATTTCTTAGAATACTAAAACTTCTATATCCCTCAAAAGGATTAGGTTTTTCTCCTGAATATTCTTCAATTATTTTCACTAATTTTTCAAATGTTTTTGGGTAATGCTTTCTCATTAATATTTTACTATCATCGTCATTTTCATATTTTTTTAAATCATCTTTTATTTTCTTGATTACTTTTTTTGAAATAGCATTATCATAAATATTCTTGTATTTTTCTACTATATAATCTTCACCTTCAATTTTTCTAGTAGAATATATAGTTGCATTAGAAATAGCTCTATTAGCTTTAGTATAAACTTTATGCGAATATTTTATTTTACTTATTGCATCATTTAAATCATTAATAAAACTTGCCCAAGGTAATTTATATACATCTTCATCATATTTATTATTACTAATCACTTTCCATAGTTGTCTATTTTTTTTACTAATTTTTTTCAAAAAAGAACTTCTTTTAGTACCATCACTTTGACCTAATAAATAAGAAGCTGCTATAATTATTGCGTCAACTCCATGATAAGCAGATGATTCATCTAATCCGTTCAAAATTACTTTTGAAGCATATCTAGTGTCGTTTAAATTCCTATTAATAAATTTTTGCCTTACTTCATATTTATTAATATCTTCTTCGAATGTTAATAAATCATATTTTAATTTGCTAATTTTTTTATTTTTAAATAGATGCAATGCTCTTTCTTTTATTTCAATATAATTTATATTTTTACAGTTAATCGAAAAAGCGCTAAATGATGTTCTTTGTCCTTTTAACTGATTTGCATTATGATATCATAATACTTTATTATTTAAGCTATCATCTAATGATATTGATTTAGGTATGATATGATCTATTTCAAACATATATGGATTGTTAACCAAGTCTTGTATAGAAATGACTTTACCCGTATATATACATCTCCCATCCCGTTGGTACCACAATCTAATTTTTGTTAGCAAACCTTTATCTTTATATAGCTGTTCTTTCTTAATTTCATACTCATTTCTTGCCCTAGTTAATGCTTCATTTTTTTCTTTTTTTCAATTTCATTATTTGTTTCTCTTGGCATCTCAATTACAATAGCCTCAAGATCACCATATTTTTTTATTATAGCATTAATGATTTTTATACTTTGATTTACTGACCTTCTTACAACTGGATTATATATATCATCATTTAAAAAGCCTTCTGGTATATACTTATATTTATCAAAACTCTTTTTAACACTTTTTTTAATTCCTTTCTCAATCAGTATATTCATCTGATTAACTGGTTTTTTATATAGATCTTCTCTCAATTCTCTCATTAACTTTAATGAAAATGAATGCCATTTAGAATATAAGCTTTTATTTGTTTTTAAAGTTGTATTTATCTTCATTACTAAAAAACTAAACAATTCAATTTTTACTATTTTAATATCTGTATTATAAAAATTCAACACAAAATTGGAAATTCCTTGTCATATTATGAAATATTTATTAATATTGTTTAACTTTATTAAATGAGGGAATTGCAAAATAAGCTAATATTACACTATTGGCTCAAAAACCCTTCGAACAAATCTTGAATAGATTTATTTACTTATTCTAACTAAAATAGTATAATATCAATAGAACATATGTTCTTTAAAGAGGGTGAATTTTATGTCTTTGTCAGAAAAAGAACTAAAAAATTATATAATCACTCATTACCCTAATACTCAAAATGAAATAATCGCAAAAAATTTAGGTATTTCTGTTAGTACTGTCATAAGGCGTGCATCTAAATATGGCGTTAAGAAAAGTAAATCATATATGGAAAAACTTCATAAAAATTTGTTAGAACAAAGAAAAGTAAAATATAATATCAATTTAAAAAATTATTCATTAACTAATATAGAAAGAAATATAATAGTCGGTAGTCTTTTAGGGGATGGCAGCTTAGCAATATATGGTAGAAGTAAAAATGCCTATTATAGAGAACATGGTTCTGATTCACAAAGAGAATATAGAATATGGAAAGCAAAACAACTATCTAATTTAGACTTTAAGTTTAATGATAATTGTAAGTACGGAAAATTAAGTTCTCCCAGTCATCCTATATATACAAATTTATATAACATTTTTTACAAAAACGGTGTAAAAATTATTAACTCAAATAATATTAAGTTATTGGACCATCCCATAGGCCTAGCTTGTCTTTATATGGATGATGGTACATTAGTTATTAATCCTTCTAAAAAAAGAGGAAAAATCTATTTATCTCCTCATATATCTATATATACATTAAATTTCACTAAATCTGAAAATGAATTATTGATAAAGCATATAAAAGATACATTTGGAATTACTTTTATTTTAAAGAAAAGACCAGATGGTAATCATTATATACTTCAGTTAAATAAAAGAAATGAGCTTATGAAATTCATTGATATAGTTAAGAAATATGTATTGGAAATTCCATGTATGCATTATAAAGTAAATGTATTAGATAGACTTAAAGAAAAGCAAAGTGAACTGATTGAAAAATACCCTGAAAAAGAAATTATCATTTGTTCATTAAAAATAAAAGATAATTCTTATACTAAGGAAGAAGAAAAGCTTATAGTAGAAATGAAATCAAAGGGTCGTACTTATAAAGAAATTGCTGATACTCTAGGTAGAAGCTATTGGGGAATAACTGATAAGATAAGAAGGATGAAAAACATATCATAAAAGGCCTAGAGAAAAGATTACTAGGCTACTTTCATTTGGCTTAAATTCATTGATAATTTTCTTATGCCTATAGGAACAGCTTCTTTCTTTTGTTATATTTCAAATAGTTCTATTTTTAGTGAGAAGTACTCTCGTTATAGTACATTAGTGGTTGATGAGGGAATAATCTTGCATTTTAACAAGTTTCGTCAAAATGCAAGTAGTATCGTTTATCATATCTAGGGAAATCTTTTTTCTTGAGTTTGCATTCATATATAAATGGTAATCCACCTATCAAATTTCGTGATTTTAAAAGTGACCAAAATTTAATTCTTTTCATTAATTGTTACAACATATGACTTAATTCTAGCACTGTTATCAATATAAAATGAGTCTTCAGCTTCGTAAGCAATCTTGCTATTAATATCTTTACGAATACTACATTCAAGTTCAATGAGTATAATCATTCTTAAAAATGCAACACTTTGCTTTTCTCTTATAAGTAAATATGCAATTCCAAAGAAAATTCCCATAATAATAATTATACATGATATATATACATCCATTTCTTGATATTCGGAAACATATAGTGCAGTACTTATTGAAATTAAAGCAATTAGAAGAAGAAACAATATATTCGCTTCACTCTCATAAGTATTACACAAATGTTTTTGATAAATTAATTCTTTTTTGTATTCTAAATCATTCATATTGCATCTTTCGTAATAATCTATAATCTTACATATTTTTGATTTTTTCATTTCTAGCTCCTACTTTATTTTAGTTTAACATTTTAAAAAAGAGCCAGAGAAAAAGTTCCTCTGACCCCCTATTGTTATTGTTCTTATTATTTAAATTAGTTAAATTTCAATAATAAGGTAACTCGCCGCCCTTTCGGTCGCTGAGTAAGCGATTCAATCAATTTTAGAAATACACTAAAATTAGTTCACTGCTTAATTATCTTAATAATTGTAATACTCCTTGAGGTGCTTGGTTAGCTTGCGGACCATCAAATAGCTTTCGCTATCTGCCAGACTATATCTTCAACCAATTTATCTACGAATAAATCCCAACCGACAAATAAATTCGTTTCTACGATATGTGGAAAATGGTTGTCGGGTACTTCGAAGGCACCTCTGCCCCTACAGGTTTCATCACCATACAATTGATTACCTTTTGTTTAGGTGGTTTACCTTAGTCGTTGAACCTTCTCCAATCTTTCGATACAGGAGCTCGGCTGCTGATTATCCATTGTTTCATCCTTCTTCTTTTTAGCCTTTGACTCTTTTCACGCTTACCGTTTCCAGTTACGTTGTAGGGAAGAAGGCTTTAGGAAGTTCCAGCAATTCACCCGATTTGCTATTAGAGATTTCTCTCTAATGGACCCTGTTTAACAAATTCCTCGTTGTTATATGGTATTGTTCGAATGAATTCGAACCTACTACTTAATGTGGTAAATTACATCATGATATGGTAATTTACAAGCGAATAAATTCGCTTCTACAACATTAAGAAAAATTACCTTAATAGCTGTAATACTCCTTGAGGATTTTGCTGTGCTTGAGCCAACATAGCTTGAGCTGCTTGTTGAAGAATATTATTCTTAGTGAATTCCATCATTTCTTTTGCCATATCTACGTCTCTGATTCTTGATTCAGATGCCTGTAAGTTTTCTGAAGTAGTATCAAGATTCTTAATCGTATGCTCAAGACGATTTTGAACAGCACCAAGCTTAGCTCTTTCTGCTGAAACAAATTCTAAAGCATCATTAATTGAAGAAATTGAACCTTCAGCAGCAGATTGAGTAGAAACATCTGCACCATTCACTTTAAATTCGTACCCTGCAGCAATATCAGCGGCTTCAATACCAAACACTGCATTTACATCAATAGTTGTAGTACCATCATTGAGTGTAATTGTTGAACTTGAAGCAGTTGCAGTACCAATTTTAACACCATCTTTGTTTACATCAAGGTTTGTACCATTACTCGTTAAAGTATAATTGCCTGCAGCTAAGACATCATTTGTTTGTCCACTTTCAAGGTTCTTAGTAATTGTCATTTTTGTTGAAGAATCAGTTACTGTAAGAACATCACCTTCATTAACTCTGTTGTCAATTTTGATAGTTGTTGATCCATTAGCTAATGTTAATGTAGTATCATCTGTTACAACACCCACTTCATCGCCTGCTGCATTTTTTATTGCAGATCCATCTATAGTATATACCCCATCTTGAAGACCCGTAGGGGCTGCTGTGTTTTCAATTGTAACACTTGAAGCCAATCCTAAAGAAGAAGAATTAATTGCAGTAATCGCCAAATCCATCGTATGAGTTTCATTAGCACCAATCTGGAAGGTACCATTAAATGAACCATCAAGTAGTTTCTGAGTATTGAATTCTGTAGTAGTTGATATTCTATCAATTTCTGTAACTAATTGATCAATTTCACTCTGGATAGCTTTTCTATCTGTATTTACATTAGTGTCAGAAGCAGACTGTACAGCTAATTCTCTCATTCTTTGAAGTATAGCCTGAGTTTCTTGCAAGGCACCTTCTGCAGTTTGAACTAAAGAAATACCGTCTTGTGCATTTCTAGATGCTTGTGTGAGTCCTCTAATTTGCCCTCTCATTTTTTCAGATATTGCAAGACCTGCAGCATCGTCTCCAGCTCTGTTAATTCTTAAGCCTGAAGATAATTTCTCCATTGCTTTTGTAGTAGCTGAGTTTGTGATACCCAATTGACGATGAGTATTCATTGCCATTAAATTGTGATTAATTCTCATGAAATCTCCTCCTTGATTTTTGTTTTTTGGCATCCTTGCCAATTTAGTTTTTGCTCTGGCCAGAGTTTTTTTTACTTCTTTTATGCTTTCAATATATATATCGACAAGATATATGGAAACTTTAGAAAAATTTTTATTTAAGTATAACATCGACTGAAGTCGCTGCTACAGTAGATGATAGCTTATGATATAACTAAAGCTAATCTCTGTATTTGGAAAATGTACCCAATTTTATATTATGGTATGGGGACACATCTCTTTTTGAGGTCTAGCTTATACTGTTGAGAAATGTCCCCAGTCGTTTAAAAAAACTTTAGAAAAATTTTCACTAGAGAAGCTTTTTTAACTCTTCTAGATCTAATCCTTCTACATTTGCTGCAGTTTTGTTTTCTTTTTGTATTTCTTCGTATATTTCTTTTCTGTGGATGTCTATGTTTTTTGGTGCGTTTATTCCTAGCTTTACTTTTCCGTCTTCTATGCTTACAACCTTTATTTCTATGTTATCCCCTATGACAATGCTTTCGTCTTTTTTTCTTGTGAGTATAAGCATGACTATTCCTCCTGTCCCTTATTGGAACTATTTTGTAATATTAGATACTTTGTTGAGTAATTTTTATTATCTAATATTATTTGCTTTCCCATCCTTTTTCTTGCATTGATTAGGTAGTTGCAGAATAAAAAAATGAACTTATCCACAGAAAAACAAGATAAAAGATGCGATAGCATAAGAAAATCCACAAAAAAGAGCATAAGAAACCGAAGGTTAATTAAACCTTTAATTTTTATCAATATTCAATTATGTTCAAATTATGCTATTAATGTTTTTATCGCTAGAGGATTATCGTGATTTTCTTGAGTTTTAAACAGAAGTATGAAAGCAATTAATTGAGATATACAAGCCAATAAAATATCAGATTTCAAGGAAACTGTATTACGAACTTTTGTAACTTTTAACTGCATAAAATTTTTAATTTGCGATATCGACCTTTCAATAATGGTCCTTCGCTTGAAAAGTAAAGTCCATTTCAAGCTATCGCGAGGAAAAGAAGCATTAAATCTGTAACTATGATGGATAGTAAGTTGTTTAATCCGCCCACATTTTGACTTGGTGCAGGGATTATCACAATTAAGAATATAGGTAGTTTTACCATTTATAATGGTTTTCTTTACCTTAGGGCAGATATACTTAATTCTATCAGCACGACCTTTTTCTCTAGTAATACCGTCGTAGACCATAGGTAAAGAAGGGTTTATAGGGCAAAGAGGAACACCAAGTTCATTAAAACCAGGTTGAGGTAAACTAGGAGAATTTCTAGGATTAATGTTGATAATAGGCATAATATTTTTAGAATGTAGATAAGCATAATTATCATCAGCATCAAAACCAGAATCTCCAATAAAGTATTTATAATTAAAATTAGGATGAATACTAAAAAAAGTTTCAAGAGAAGGAATTAGAGATTTAGCATCATATAAATCCTTAATCCCTTGTGGAGTAAGGTCAAAAGACAAACTATTATCAGAGTCATAAAAATTAACATCTCTAATAAGGCCAAAACCATTAGTAGAAATAACAGCTTTTTGATAATAACCAAAATGACCATTAAGGTAACAAAACTTAGCGTCTTTATTAGAAGATGCCGATTTAGGCATTAGACTTTGAGCATATTTTTCGATATCAAAATTAGAATTAGGATTACCTTTATTAATAGATTTATCATAAGCTTTCGCTTTACGTAGCTGAGACTGATAAAACTTAGGATTATTTTCAGTCACATAAGGTTCAAAGCCAGTAGTATCAGTAATTAAAATAGAAGAAAGAAAAGGGCTAACATCTTTAGCTAATTCATCAGTGACATCAACAAGACAATGAAACATTTCTCTTAACTCATCAGAGAAAGTAGATTTAAACCTAGAGAACTGTGACTTATGAGGAATTCTAAGGAAACCACAAAAGCTACGCATCTCAGAAGAAATATGTAAAAAAGAAATTAAAAGGTCAATAGTAGGGATAGATAAAATATTTTTAAGAACAAAAGCTAAAAGCATAGATTCAAGAGAAAAATACCTACTAGTACCTTTATTAGAATAATACTTTTGATAAAAAGAAAAAGGAATATATTTAGAAATATCAATAAATTGATCAAATAAAGAAAGTAAATCACTTTGGTTTTGATTAAAAAAAACATCAAAATCAGAAGAAATATCACAAAAGTTTAATTGTTTAGCTTGAACTGGCATGGTTTTCTCCTTTCTTTGAGTTATTAACAATTTCTTATTATATATATACCCAAAAATGGGGGAAAACCATCCATTTCAATAGATTTAAATGTAGTATTTATGCTAGTTGTAGTATTTTGCAACGAGCTACTTGCATTGATTATAAGGGGACCTGAAAGATTTGCAGTCATTTTTTTTATATCATCAGGTACAACTACTATAGTATATACTACTACATCCTCTGTTTTTTCTATTTCAAGCTTGTCTATTACTGATTGAGGAATGTCAAATTCATAATCCTTCTTAAATAAAAATGGATTTATTATGACGAAAGCTAGATTTGGGTGATCTACGCATTGTAGCCATTGAAAAGGGTTATCTTTATCAGTTGTATCTAGGATAATAAATTTTTTGTATTCTTCAAAAGCTAGTATTCCATCTGGGAAAAATAATATTTCTTCTTCGTTTATTTCTATTTCACCGAAGTGTTTAGTGTTTAGTTTCATGTAACCGCTCCTTTTATTAAGGTAAGGGGACACATCTCTTTTTGAAGCCTAGCTAATTCTGTTGAGAAATGTCCTCAGTCATTTCAAATTAAGGTAATCAGCGAATAAATTCGCTGCTACTTCGAAAAATATCTCTAATAATTCTAGATTAAGGTAAACAGCAAATGAATTCGCTCCTACTGTTAATAATTATGCCTTGGGAAAAATACTTTCATCGCAACTTATTTAAGCACTACCCTAACATATAGCTCTAATTAGTGCTTAAATACCGGAGCAGGGAAAGTATTTTTTCTATAGGTAATTTATATGATTAAGGTATGGGGACACACCTCTCTTTTAAGCTAACCTTTGTAGCTGAGGAATGTCCCCGATTCTATGTGTAGTTAAGGAATGTTCCCAGTCTTATCATACTCTTTCATCAATGTATCTTATATCTAACTTTGGTCTTTGTCTTAAATATATTTCTACCTTATTTTTCTCTATGTTAATGATAGGCTTTTGGGAAATATAGTTGATATTTGTTCCTCCTATTTCCCAAGAAATATTTAAATAGCCCTCTACATCTATTTTAGGTCTACTTTTAGGTATTGTATCTATGTTAAATTGCTTTTCTTCACCGCCTATCTTGCTCTTAGCTATTTCAGGTATAGCTGGTGGCATATTTTCGCGTATATCTGACAACCTATCTCCTTCTTGGTTCATGTTTGCAATTGCTTCTAAAACTTTTTGTCTTCCCATTTGAGCATATTCTCTAGTTAATTCAAATACACTTTTAAGACCAGCCTCTGCAAAACATTGATGCTGGTCTATAATTACCATTGGAAGCTTTCTGTCTACGTTCATTTTAGTTTTAGTAGTTTCTATATTTAATTCTCCTTTAGGCTGCCTCATGTAAAATGAACCTTTTACAGTATTTATGCCAATTTTAGCTTGTTGTGACTGTATTTGAAAAGGCATATTTATCACCTCTAATTAAGGTAAAGGGACACATCTCTTTTTGAAGTCTAGCTAATTCTGATGAGAAATGTCCCCAATGGCCCTTGATTTAGGTAATCAGCGAATAAATTCGCTGTTACTTTTTAATTGTTATATCTTGGAAAATCTACTTTCATCGCGACTTATTTAAGCACTACCTTAATACTTTACCCTAAATAGTGCTTGAATACTGGAGCAGGGAAAGTATATTTTCCATAGGCTTTTTATTAATATTAAGGTATGGGTACACACCTCTTTTTGAGGTCTAGCTTATCCTGTTGAGGAATGTCCCTAATTCTATGTTAGTTGAAGTATGTCCCTAATTCTATTCCTTGGCTCCTAATTTAGGTAATCAGCGAATGAATTCGCTGCTAATACTAAAAAAATGATCTAATTTTATCGTAGAAAATCTATTAAGCTTGGTTGTATAGATTGTGCTCCTGCAGCTAAAGATGCTCTATAAATATTTTGCTCTACATTAAGATTCATGATAGCTTCTGCCATGTCCACATCTTCATTATTTGATAAAAGCTCTGTAAAGGTTAGCGTCTGAGACTCTAGTTTGCTCTTTGTAAGCTCAAGTCTGTTAGTTTTTGCTCCAATGTCTGCTCTTACTTGCAATAATTGATTCATACATCCATCTATTTTATCTATGCTTTCTTGTATAACTGTGCTATCGTCATTGTTTAATGCGTCCTCAAATTTATCAAATACGTCTATAAGATAGCTTTTATCATTTTCAGAAGCATCACTAGAGTAGTCACTATCTCCAGTGCCAAAGATTTTTAGTCCAACTGTATTTACTTCTATATTTTCTGCAACTCCTACGTTGTAAACAGATACTTCACCTTGTTTTAGATCAAAGTTATATTTTCCATCATCGACTAACAGCTCTTGGTCTGTTTTATATCCTGAAAATATGTATCTCCCAGCATAAGTTGTATTTGCAACCTTTATAATGTGATCTTTCAACTGCCCTATTTCAGAAGATATCTTTTTTAAGTCATCTGGAGTTTTAGTGCCATTAGCTGCATCTACAGCAAGTTCTCTTGCTCTCTGTAATACCTCTCCTATTTCAGCTACAGCTGATTCTGTAACTTCCATCCAAGATAATGCATCATCTGCATTTCTCTTATACTGCTCTATCTTAGATAAATCTGTATTTAATTTTAAACTTTTGGAAACGCCAATAGGGTCATCAGATGGAAGTTTAAACTTTTTACCTGTTGATAATTGTTGATTTACATCATTCATTCGTTTAAGATTGTTATTTAAATTTCTCATAATGTTGTTTATAATCATGTTATTTGTTATTCTCATTTTTAATCACCACCTTCTATCTTCCTACTAAGCCCATGCCATTTATTGTTACATTTAATATTGCATCTATGGTTGTTATCATTCTTGCTGCTGCATTGTATGAATGCTGATATTTAATCATATTTGTCATTTCTTCATTTAGTTCTACACCTGATTCTGAATCTCTTTTTTGTACGATATTATCCATGATAAGTCCTTGGGTGTCAGACATTCTGCTTGCCTGCTGGCTATCTACAGATAAATTGGATAATATTGATTTTATAAAATCATCTGGAGTTCCTTGTGAATTACCTCCTTCGAAGAATTTCTTGTTTTCTCTTAATGCTATTAATTTTAATAAATTTTTATTATTTTCAGCTTCACCATTAAATTCTCCTTTTTCAACATAAGCTGCAGCTATATTGTCTAGATTGTCTAGTATGGCATCTGATAATGAAATAGTATTAGCATCTTCGCCTGTGAAAAATTCTTTCTCATAACTTCCATTTAACCCATATCCATTTCTATGAACATCATTTACCTTGCTTATCAACTGTCTAGCAAATGTGTTTAGCTTTTCTTTATAAAAAGGTATACCTCTATATGTACTCTCTTCTCCATCACTATACAGTACATCAATTAAACCTTTAAGCTCTCCTGACTTAAATTTGAGACTATTTCCATTTTCCCACATTACTTCTTTTTCATCTGGTTTACTAGAATCTTTTGCTTCGTATTTAAGCTCATTTACATAGATGTGGTCAACTAAAGCCATACCACCTATTCCTACTCTAAATTTTCCATCATCACTTTCACTTACTTGTACATTTATTATTTCAGACAATTGATCTACAAGAAGCTCTCTTCTGTCCCTTAAGTCATTAGCTTTGGTTCCATCAAGTTCAAGGGAATAAATTTGTTCATTAAGGTTCTTTATCTGATCTGCAATATTATTTATCTGATTTACTTTTGTACTTATAGAAAAATCAGTTTCTTCCATAAGGTTGTCCAATCTTTCTGCTGTTTCTCTTATATGCATAGTAAGAGCTTTTGCTTTTTCCCTTACTGCTGCTCTATAAGAATAATCTGAAGGATTTTTACTTAAATCCTCTAATGAACTGAAAAATTCATCCATATATTTTCTAAAACTACTGTCTGATGGTTCTCCAAAGAGATTTTCCAGTTCAACTAGTGTTTCTCTCTTAACATTCCATTCACCAGTAGGTGCATTCTCATTCCAATATTTAAAATCTATATAGGAATCCCTATGCCTTATTATGTCATAAATCTCAGTTCCAGTTCCTAAAAAACCTATCCCAGGTAAATACATAGGACTAGTTGCCCTTTGTAGTGCTTCTTGTCTAGAATAGCCCTCAGTATTTGCGTTATCAATATTGTGATTAGTAACATAAATTGCTCTTTGGCTTGCTAAAAGTCCTGAAACTGCTGAATTAAACCCTATCATTTTTTCACCTCACTATCTTCCTACTATACCCATTTTATTTATAATATTATCTAACATTTCATCTATAGCATTTACTACTCTTGCATTTGCCTCATATGAATGCTGGTATTTAAGCATGTCTGCCATTTCTTCGTCTAGAGATACACCAGAAATTGCTTTTCTGTTATTATCTATCTGCAAAAGAAGTATCCCTTGACTCTCCATACCACTTGCTGCTTCCTGTGAATTTACTCCTAATTCAGAAATAATATCTCTATAGTAATCATCGCTAGTCATATCCCCAATCATAGGTTGATACCTTAATTTAACTATCTCTTCAGCTATTTGTCCATCCCCTTTAGCTTCAGTTTTTCCTGCAGCTATTTTGTTAAAATCATTTAATGCTGGATTTATGATAATGTTTGAAGCGTCTATATCACTTTCACTATATGTGCCTTCAGTAACAAAGAAAGGAATTTTTTCATTATTGCCTAATAAATCATATCCTTCTTTATGTTTTTCATTAACTTTTCCTGCTATATTCTTAACAAGCTCATTTAACCTATTTCGTACGTTTTCAACATCCACATCTCTAGCTTCTATTAACCCTGCTAACTGACCATTTTTACTGCCATTTTTACTAAAGTCTATCTTTTCATCTATATCCTCCCAATATATATGTGCATATCCTTTATTATCTTGTTTTGTTGTTATAGTAGTGCAATAATCTTCACTAACAAGAGTTCTCCCTTCCATAGAAACAGTTACATATCCTCTGTTATCTTCATAATATTGTATAGGAACTATTTTTGATAATTCATCCAATAAATTATTTCTAGTATCCCGATAATCATTGGCACTAACTTTAGTACCTATTACTTCATAGCTAGCTATTTTCTCATTTAGTTCTGCTATTTTTCCTGTCAGTTTGTTGACTTCAGCGACTTTATTATAAATATCTTTATTTAAATTAAGTTGCAAATTATCTAACTGTTCACTTATCCTATTCACTGTTTCAGTAAATGCAACAGCCCTTTCGTGAAGCAATGCCCTTACAGTAAGACTGTCTGGTTCTTTAGCAAGCTCATTCCATCCATCCCAAAACTGATCCATAACCTTTTGCAAACCATTTTCTGATATTTCATCTAATATTATTTCTACTTCTTCATAAACTTTGTTTTTTTGTTCCCAATAGCCATATTTTTTTGATTCTTGTCTATATTTTATGTCTAAAAATTCATCCCTTATCTGTCTTATCTGTTGAACATCTACTCCTGTTCCTACTTGAAATCCCCCTATTGATGTATCGCTATAGCTAGAAAAAGCATGTATTGCTTGTTGCCTTACATAGTAACTGTTATTCACATTAGCAATGTTATGAGATACAGTATCTAATGCTTTTTTGTTAGCGTATATTCCAGATAATGAAATAGATAATCCTGAAAATCCGTTGCTCATTTAATTCACCTCGCTTATAGCTGTTTATACTTTTTTGTCGAATAAATTTCTATTTTGAATTGATCCGTCTTTTCCCTTATCTTTGCTATATGTAGCTCCTTCTATAGAAGTCGATTGAGTTAATAGATTTATATTAAAGTTTATATATTCTAATGAATCCTTTATGAGAACACTATTTATTTGATTTCTATCCTTAAGTTTGTTTAACAAATTTACAAATTCATCTCTAATAGCATTTATTTCTTTTTCATCTTTTTTATCTATATAAGGCATAATAGCAGATAGATTAACATCTTTTTTTAAATTTAACTTCTTTCCTATTTTTTCTATAACTTCTTCCCTTTTATCTTCTAATTTTCCAATCTTTATTATTAGAGTTTGCTCTATCTGAGTTAACTTGTCTAGTTCATTTATTTTCCCTGATGTAATTATATCTGTCTTTTTTAACGCATATTCATGTATAGTTTTATAGATTTCTAGCTCTTCGGTAAGAACTTGCTTAAGTTCTTCGATCAAAGGATTCATCTCTTCACCACCTAATTATACTTTTTTATCTATAGTTATGCTTTCAAATATCTTCTCAACTATCTTACCTGAATCAACAACATAGGTCCCAGAACTAATCTGTTTTTTTATTTCATCAACTTTGTCTTGCCTAACATCAGGCACATTTTTTAATGCTTCCATTGCTACTTGAAAATCTTTTGCTCTTCCTGATAGCTCTACTGAATCCTTTTTTAAATTATTGTTGCTTTTCACCCTTCCTTTTTTATTTATCCCCTGTTTATTATATATACTTAAAGCCCTTGCCACTTTATTATTATAAATCTTCATAAAAACACCCCATCTCTCTCCTTGTTTCTACAAATATTATCGGAAGAAATGAGGTATAACTTTAAGAATTTATTTATTTTTATTTATATGTCTATGGGCAGTATACATTTCTCCTTTCTCGTATTCACCCCGCTTATTAACATTGTTCGATATTGAAGCTCTAAGCTCTCTTTCTAATTCAATTTTACATTTATCGCAAAATCTCCCTGTTTTAATAGGTGCTCCACATCTTTCACAGTCAAGTATTAGATTAATATTTTCATCTTTCAATTCAAGTTTACCTTCTCTTAAAAACCTTAATATTTTCTTTACACTTACACCTGTTCCTTCTGAAACTTCCTGTATAGAAGCATTAGGGTTATCATATATATATGCTTTTACTTTTTTAAATTCTTCATCTTCTTTTCTTCTGCAAGATAAACAAATATCAAATCCGTCATATGCGTAAATTTTCCCGCATATTCTGCAATTCCTAATATCCATATTCGAACCTCCTTGTAAATTAAGATATGGGAATGTACTCATCCCTGATTTCTTCCAGTTGCTAATGCTAGAACATAAACTTTTTTTGCTCCTGATTTTATTAATACCTTTGAGCATTCATCTGCAGTAGCTCCTGTGGTTAGTATATCGTCTATAAGTAATACTGTTAAACCGTTAAAAGCTTGATTATTTTGTACCTTAAAAGCTCCTTTGACATTTTTGTACCTTTCACTTTTTCCCAGTTTATTTTGAGTATCTGTATTTCTTACTCTAACTAAATCTTTTTTATTTAACGGAATATTCAAAGATTTTGAAATATACTGGGCTAAAAGTTCAGATTGGTTAAATCCTCTTTTTTGCATTTTCTTTTTATGCAATGGTACTGGTACTATGATGTCTACGTAATCAAAAGGTTCGTCTTGAAGGGCTTGTACTAAAATATGGCCTAATGCTTTGTACATATAGCTCTTTTTCCCATATTTATACTTATATATTGCTTCTTTGACTATTCCAGTATATTCTAAAGGTGAAATAGCCTTAGTAAAATAATGCTTTTCATTTATACATTCATGACATTTATCTTGCAAATATCCTTTTCCAAGTGGTTTACCACAAATAGAACACCTTGGTCCTTTTAAAAAAGTCATCTCTTGTAAACAATTGTAGCATATATGAGCATTTTTTGCACTACTATCATGCTCTTCACAAATAAAACAAATATTTTTTTCAGGATAAAGTAAATCCAAAAAAGTTAAATAGATTTCTTTTAAAATAGACTTAATTTTCAACATTTCCCAATTCCCCATTATTATGGTGAGATTTGGCTATATCACCACCTATCAAAGAATCAAATACCTTACCTATTCTCTTGCTTAATCCTGAATACCTCATGGTGATACGATTATTGTTAATCATAGTGTATAAATATTTTTCCATTCCAACTATAACTACTAATTCTCTTGCTCTAGTAATAGCTGTGTAAAGTAAATTTCTAGTAAGGAGCATAGGTGGTCCCCAAGTAGCAGGTATGATAACTACAGGAAACTCACTTCCCTGACTTTTATGTATAGTTGTTGCATAGGCAAGTCTTAGCTCGTCTAACTGACTAAAGCTATATACTACCTCTTTATTGTCATCAAATAACACTTTCACTTCACTTTCTTCTTCGTCTATATCAATTATATAACCTATATCTCCGTTAAATACTCCTTCTCCTTCCTCTATTTTTATGTTATTTTCTATAATCTTCCACTTAGCTCTGTAATTATTTTTAATCTGCATAACCTTGTCGCCAACCCTGTATATAAACTCTCCAACCTTTTTTTCTGCTTTATCAGGGCTTTTAGGATTTAAAGCCTGCTGCAGTTTCTGATTTAAACTATTTACTCCTACATCTCCTTTTTTCATTGGTGATAATATTTGTATGTCCTTGACTGGGTCGTATCCATTAAACTTAGGCAATCTCTCTTTGCTAAGTCCAATTATAGTATCTTCTATATCTTTGTTATTAGTTTTTGTTATGAAAAAAAAGTCTTTACCTTTCGTGTTCAATATAGGTTTTTGTCCCTTATTTATTCTGTGGGCATTTACTACTATCATGCTCTCTCTTGCTTGTCTAAATATCTCATCTAAAGTTACAACTTTTATAATTCCACAATTTATAATATCACGTAAAACATTTCCTGGTCCTACTGAAGGCAGCTGGTCTATATCTCCAACAAGTATTAGTCTTGTGCCTGGTAATATTGCTTTGGTTAAATTATTCATAAGTAAAATATCTACCATAGACACTTCATCTATAATTACAACATCAGATTCTAAAGGAGAACCTTCGTCTTTTGAAAAGGCCATACCTATTTCATCATCTATGAAGCTATATTCTAAAAGCCTATGTATAGTTTTAGCTTCTCTACCTGTTGCTTCGCTCATTCTCTTTGCTGCCCTACCTGTAGGTGCGGCTAAAGTTATGGTATATCCATTATCTTCAAATAGTTTTATGATGCAGTTTATTGTAGTAGTTTTTCCTGTACCTGGCCCTCCAGTAATAACTAAAACTCCGTTCTCTACAGATTGTTTTATAGCTTCTCTCTGATTTTTAGCAAGTGTTATATTTTCTTCTTTCTCTATTCTTTTTATTTCATTGTCTATGTCTACATCCAATTTTTCAACATTAGCTTGGGATATTTCTATAATTTTTTTACTTACATTAGCTTCAGCATAGTAAAATGGCATATAGTATATGCACTGAATATCATCAAAAACTTCTATATGTATTTCTTGATTTATAGCTAATCTTGTTATTCCTTCTTCTACAAGTTCTTTTTGTACTTGTAGAAGATTGACTGATTGTTTAACGAGTATCTCTTTTGGTACATAAGTATGGCCTGATCCAGAAAACTCCATCAATTTAAATTTTATTCCAGCGGATATTCTATACATGGAATTTGGGTCAATACCCATACTTTGAGCTATTTTATCTGCCATTTTAAACCCTATGCCGTATATATCTTCTGATAACCTATAAGGATTTTCCTTTATCTTATTTACCGTTTCACTGCCATATTTCTTGTATATTTTTACTCCATATCCAGGGCTTATACCATAGCTTTGAAGAAATATCATCACATCTCTAAGCTCTCGTTGTTCCTCAAAAGCAGCAGCTATCTTTGTTACCTTTTTTTCTCCTATGCCCTCTACTTCTGTAAGCCTTTGTGGGTTATATTGAAGTATATCTATGGAATCCTCCCCAAATTTCTCAACTATTTTTTTAGCAGTTTTAGGTCCTATTCCCGGAATCAATCCTGAGGCAAGATACTTTTCTATTCCATTTAGTGTAGCAGGAACAACACTAGAATAGTTCGTCACCTTAAACTGCTGCCCATAGTTCTGATGATTTTCCCAATCTCCTTCTACCTTAATGGTTTCGCCTATGTTAAGTATCGGAATATACCCTACTATAGTCACCACATCATCATCTGTTTCCAATATTGCTACAGTATACCCATTAGATTCATTTTGGAAAATTATCTCCTCAACCGTACCTTGCAAAGTAATCAATTTAATACCCCCGAGTTTTAATGCTATAGGTAAACAAAACTTATTCTCAAAATTTGCCTGAAGGCAGTATAATTAAAGTGTTAAAATATTTTCCTCTATAACATTATTATAGCATGTATGACATAGTTTATCCTAGGCTATAAACAAAAAAGCCAAGGAGTTATCCTTGACTTAAATTATATCATTAATGACTTTAATTTAGAAATATCAGCCCAGTTATTTGCTGTAACCATTTCTACTTGTCTTAACTCTTTCTTTATAGTTTCAACATCACCTTTTATATGATCTATATCATTTGACATTTTATCATGTTCAGCTTTATTCACTTCTGCAGAGTGCTGTAAAGCTCTAAGAATCTCAGTATGTTCATTAATGGTAGTTTTAATTGAAGTAATTTCATCTTTCATAGTAATGATATCATCTTTCATTGATGCCATTTCGCCTTTCATAGTAGTGATATCATCTTTCATTGATGCCATTTCGCCTTTCATCAATGTTATTTCACCTTTTATTGAGCTAATGTCCTTTTCAATGTTTTTTAAGATTTCTAAAATTTCTCTCTCCATTCTTTCCCCTCCTAATTAAATTATACTATAGTTATAAATAAAATCAAATTTACTTCAGCTACAGTTTACTTTTTATATCTAGTAATTCATTTCTAATAACAGCAATATCTGCCTTTGTAGCTAATTTGCTTGATTCTTCGTAAAAATCTATACTGTCTTCACAAACAGAAATTCCAATCTTACCATTATACATTTTTTCTACTAGATTTCCACGAATTATTTGCTTTTCTACAGAGTTTTTCTTTTGCAATGTCTTTACTTTTACACCCCCATTTAAAATAATAAATGTATTGCATCCTTGATCTTCAATCCTTTCAATGCTTTTTAAATTGAAATACGCCATTGAACCATCATTTTTTGATATCGGTTTCCTTACTTTAATAGGTACGTATATGTTTTGCTTATTAAAAGGGATAGGAACAATATTTTTTGCTCCTATCATACCTCCATAATATTTTCTAACAGACTGCAAATCTACAGTAAAATATCGGGCTATCAACTTGATTACTGTCTGTATTGTTTTATATATATAAATATATCCTTCTTTTAGTGTTACAACTTTTGTACTGTTCCCTTTAATATCTAAATACACTGGTATGATAGCCATAATTCCATTGTCTATAAGTTTTTCAATATCCTTCATTGTATATCTCTCCTAAATCTGCTATATTATACTATAATTATAAATCGAACATATGTTCGATGTCAAGATATGTTTGGAATTATATAATCTATTTTTTGGCTATTACATTGGAGAGTTCATTTATGCTTTGTGTTAAGCTATCTAGTTTTCCTTCTATTCGCACCAAAAGATAAATTGATACAGCTATAGGAAAGCCTAGATTTGCTATGCTGCTATAAATTTCCTCCATAGTAACACCTCCTTAGATTAATGCATATGAAATAAGCAGCGACTTACGTCGCTGCCAAGTATTCAAATCATCTTTTCAAACTTTCAATTAACTTACTACATCTAAATCTTCAATATTTGTACTTACTATTCTCGCTCCAGCTACTGCAACTAAATCTCCTCCCGTAGAATCAAAAAGATTCTTTGCTACTATATTTTCCATAGCAGCTTTAACTTCTGCGTCAGTAAGATCTTCCTTTGGATTGTCCACAGATAATTTCATAGTTGTATCTGAAGCATTTTTAAATGTCATCTCTAACCTCTTTGTTTCCATAAGCTCACCTCCTATACTTGAAAATTAGTAAAGTAATCACTTTCAACCTATTCTTCTACAATTTCAGTTTCATCTATTCTTGTAACGCTTATTAAAGGTAGCTCCTGCAATCCTGTTAGAGATGCAGCTACAGAATAAACGTCCTCATTTGTTGCTGATGCTTTTATCCTTGAATAGGTCTTTGACTTAACTATTTGGTTTCCTTTTTTGTCTAAGCCTGCATCGTACTGAATTTTAAGCTTAGAATGTTGAGGCACTGTATTTACTGCCATTTAATTCACCTCCCTTCTACTACTTACATAGAAGGGATAAATAAAATTTACTATACATAAAAGTCAAAATTTTAAAGTAAAATTATTTTATTATGCAATTTTCTCGAATAAAAAAAGTTTTATATTATTTTTTTGAGTTTATTTATACCTTTAGTCTTTAGATTTACTACCGTTCTATATGATATACCCATTTCCCGAGCTATATCCTTCATAGGTTGATTTTTGAAATAATACCTTAAAATTATATCTTTCTGTCTTTGAGTTAGATTTTTTATACCATAACAAAGTTTTCTAATATTTTCATTTTTAATCACTATTTCCTCATGGTTAGGCTTCTCATCAGCAATAATATCTATAAGCTCTATATTTTCATTATCAGAAAAAACAGGACTGTTTAATGAAACACATCCTATTTGTTTTTTATTTTTATCTAAATAATAATATTTAAGCCTTAGTTTAACAAACCATAAAAAATGAACATTTTTATCAAAATCGTATTCCTTCATACACTTTAAAATCAGTTCATATCCCTCTTGTATTAAGTCATCGTATTCTTGACAAACATTATAATATCTCTTTATAGCTGATAATATAGCTGGTTTAAGCTTATTTAGTAGTTTTTCTTTTGCTTTATTGTTTCCTCTTAAAGATTTAATCAATAAAACCTGTATTTCATCATTCACTACTTTCCTCTCCTAAAGAGAGGTACCTCTCAAAATTTACCGGTGAATATATAATAAACGATATCAATGCTATATAAAAATCAAGAATATCTACAAATCTTATATACTTATATATATAAACAAGCCTTGTTCTTAAAAAAATTTTGTAAATTGTAAACTTTTCATACTTCTGTGTTCAAGCAATTTCCTTGTCTAAAATTAAAACATAAAAAAATAAGGAAAAAGAAAAAGTCCTTTTAGGAACTATCTTTTTTCCTTATTTCTTCTAAAGTCATATATTCAACGTACATATCATGTGATAAATTCTCAACTATATTTTCTATTTCTTCCCTATATTCTTTATCTATAAGGCATATATAATGAAAATCTTTTTTTAAAAGTCTTACTGTATATTCTATATCATTTATACCATCTATTAGTACATTTATTTTCTTTTCAGTAAAAATTCCTTTTTTATTTAAGATATCCCAATATAACTTTCTAAAAAATTCTATGACTCCATAAACAAAAAATATATATACTACAACTGTAAAAATAAATAAAAGCATTGCTATCACCTATCTCATATTGGCTTAAAAATATTATTATATATTATTCGTAATTGCCAATAATTGTTACTAATGCTAAAAAACCTGAGAACATTTATCATGCTCCCAGGTTTTATTTTATAATTCAGCTTCCTTTTTAAGTATCTCAGCTTTATCAGTCTTTTCCCATGGTAAATCAATATCCGTTCTACCAAAATGTCCATAAGCAGCTACTTGTTTGTATATTGGCCTTCTCAAGTCTAAATCCCTAATAATAGCTGCAGGTCTTAAATCAAAATGTTTATTAACAAGTTCTTGTATCTTACTTTCTTCAATTTTGTTTGTACCAAAAGTATCTATCAATACTGATACTGGTCTAGCAACACCTATAGCATAGGCAATTTGTACTTCGCATTTATCTGCTAATCCTGCTGCCACTATATTTTTAGCTACATACCTTGCAGCATATGTAGCAGACCTATCTACCTTTGTTGGATCCTTTCCTGAAAATGCTCCGCCACCGTGACGTGCATATCCACCATAAGTATCTACAATAATCTTTCTTCCAGTTAGCCCAGCGTCTCCATGAGGCCCTCCAACAACAAACCTACCTGTAGGATTTACAAGATACCTAGTTTTTTCATCTAACAACTTATCAGGTATTACTTTTTTAATAACATGCTCTTTTAAGTCTCTTTCTATAGTCTTTAAGTCCACATCTGGACTATGTTGTGTAGAAATAACTATAGTGTCTACTCTTACAGGTTTATCATCATGATATTCAATTGTAACTTGAGTTTTTCCATCTGGCCTTAAATAATCAAGTGTGCCATTCTTTCTTACATCTGCTAGTTTTTTTGCAAGTTTATGAGCCAATGATATAGGCATAGGCATTAGCTCTGGAGTTTCATTGCAAGCAAAGCCAAACATTATACCTTGGTCTCCAGCTCCTATTAAATCTAATTCGTCCTCACCATTTTCCCTATGCTCCAATGCTCTATTAACTCCCATAGCGATATCAGGTGACTGTTCATCTATAGAAGTTAACACTGCACATGTATCACCATCAAATCCATATTTTGCCCTAGTATATCCAATATCTTTTATAGTTTGTCTTACAATACTTGGAATATCTACATAATGCTCAGTTGTAATCTCACCAGATATTAAAACTAAGCCAGTAGAAACAGATGTTTCACAAGCCACCCTACCATTGGGATCCTTTTCCATTATAGCATCAAGTATAGCATCAGATATTTGGTCGCATATTTTATCAGGATGACCTTCAGTAACAGACTCTGATGTAAATAACCATTTTCTCATATAATACTCCTCCCATATTTTAATATTAAAAAAGCCTCTTCCAAAAGGAAAAGGCATAATTCTCATAAACCTCATCTTTCAGAATTTACATCCTGTGGGATTTAGCACCTTGGAATAAAATCTTCCTGGTTGCCGGGTTTCAAAGGGCCCATTCCCTCCACCACTCTTGATAAGGTAATCAAGATTTTTATTCACTTTTATCTCAAGAGTATTATATCACAAATATACAGCATGTCAACATTTATTTTGACACATAAGTCGATAATAAACATCCTATAATAATGTTGTTACTCGATAGCTAATGCTAAAGACAATAATACCTGCAGCTATAACCCCACTAGATATAGCCAACAATGCACTCTTGAAATCAATATTAAAAAAAGTCGCTGCTAGACACCCAGTCCAAGCTCCGGTAGTTGGAAGAGGAATAGCTACAAGAAGAAATAACCCTAATGTACTATATTTCTTTACTTTTGCACTTCTCCTAATAGTCCTTTTTCTTATCCATGCTAATATTCCTTCAAATATTTTAAATTTCCCTAAAAATCTAAATATCGGTTTTAAACATAATAATAATACAGGAACAATTAATAAATTCCCTATAATGCTTAATATTGTACTATGTAAAGGACTAAAGCCAAGCTTTATGCCAAAAGGTATTGCCCCTCTTAGTTCTGATATAGGTGCTGCAGCAAGAGCTATAACCAAAAACTCATCTTTAATAACCTCTAATATCTCCCCCATATTTACCTCCGTATAAATAAATTCTGCTGATATTTATTATATATTATTAGACGGATAATATAAAGATTTTGCTCCCTATTCTTTAATAATATTTAGATTTAATATGCATTATTTTTTAATAAATCTAGGAAATTGCATAATAAAATAATTTAAAAAATTTAGCAAGGTTAAATTTTTGTACGACATAGTAATTATGCTATTTTCTCAATCTAATAAAAAATAGTGCATATATAAGAAAATATGAGATATTTCTTATATTATGACACTATTTCTTAAAATCCATTGATATTTAGCAGATATTAAGCTTTGAAATAAGTTGCGTATTACTATATAATATCAATTTGTAAGCAGCGGGGTGTAGCGCAGTTTGGTAGCGCACGTGGTTTGGGACCATGGGGCCGGGGGTTCGAGTCCCTCCACCCCGACCAAAAAGAAAAAACAGCATGAATGCTGTTTTTTCTTTTTTTTGACTTTTTCCTCATGTAATACATTTGTAATGAAAATATAATCTTATTTAATAAATAAGTATTATATAATACATATAAGGTTAAAATCTGCAAAAGAAAAGGAAGGATATAATGAAGAGAATATTAGGAGCTATGAGAAAAGCTATAGAAGAGTACAAACTAATAGAAGACGGAGACAAAATAGGAGTAGGCCTATCTGGAGGTAAGGATAGTATGCTACTATTATATGGATTGAAATTATTCCAAGGCTTTAGTCCTTACAAATTTGATTTGGAAGCCTTTACTATAGACATGGGATTTGAAGGCTTTGATTTATCACCTGTAGAAGAATTTTGTACAAAGATAGATGTTCCTTATACAATAATTAAAACTCATATAGGAAAAGTAGTATTTGATTTGAGGAATGAAAAAAATCCTTGTTCACTTTGTGCAAAAATGAGGAGAGGAGCTCTTCACAATGCTATAAAAGAAAAAAACTGTAATAAGGTTGCACTAGGCCATCACAGTGATGATGTCATAGAAACCCTTTTTATAAGTATGTTTTATGAAGGAAGGATTAATACTTTTTTACCTAAAACCTATCTCTCAAGAAAAGATATACACGCTATTAGGCCTATGATATATCTAACAGAACATCAGGTTATAGGTGCAATAGAAAAATACAAAATACCAGTAATAAAAAGTCCATGCCCTATGGATAAAAAAACTAAAAGGGAAGAAATAAAATTAATGTTAAAAGATATATATAAAGAAATCCCTGAAGCTAGGGAAAGAATAATGACTGCAATAAGAAATAAAGACCAAGTTAAACTATGGGAATAAAATATAAGGAGCTGATATCATGAATAGGTATATCAAGAAAATAGCAATAGGCATCACATCTCTGTCTTTGTTATTTTCAAGTTTTACATACAGCTTTGCAGATAATAATTTCTTAATTTATGACAGACGAAATATAGAAAATATTTCTAGCGGCATAGTACATGAACATATTCAGCAGTTTAGAGCCCAAGGTTGGTGGAATATAAATGTACTTTGGATAGACTTAGATGATGAGTACACAGAATTAGGAACTCTTATTAGTAGTAAAGGAATATCTTCCCGTGAAAAATTAACTGATATGATGAAAAAAGAAAATGCAGTTGCAGCAATAAATGGTGATTTTTTTGATACTCTTAATAATCATTCAAGCCCCTTAGGAGCTACTGTCAACAACGGTAAACTCATATCTTCACCAAACAATCCTCAATATGCATTACCTGTTTTTTCATTGGACAAAGATAAAAATCCACTTATTTCATACTGGGATATGACATTAATGGCCATTCCTGAAGGAGGCGAACCAATAATTCTATCAGCAGTAAATAAAGAAAGCAAATTTCATGAAGAAATCATATTATATGATAAAAATTGGGGTTTAAAGTCTTTAGGAAATATATCTTTTAACGATATGATTGAAATAGTAATCGTAGATGATATTGTAAAAGATGTAAAAATAGGACAAGAACCTGTTGAAATACCTGAAAATGGATATGTACTTTCAGGAAGAGGAAAAGTAAAGGACACCCTTTTAAATAATTTTAAAATAGGACAAAATGTGAAATTAGAAATAAATACAAATCCAAATTATGAAAAAATTGCTGCAGCAATCGGCGGTGGATCAATATTAGTTAAAGACGGTAAAATATCTGATTTTAAAATAAATATAAAAGGAAATCATCCAAGAACAGCTTTAGGTATAACTAAAGATAAGAAAAAACTTATGCTAGTTACAATAGATGGCAGAGATACTTCTTTTAAAGGAGTTAGTCAAGAAGTTTTAGCAGATATTATGATATCATTAGGAGCTTATGATGCAATAAATTTTGACGGCGGCGGTTCTACAACTATGGCTGTTAAATCAATAGAAGATGAAAATCCAAAAATAGTAAATAAACCTTCTGACGGTAGCGAGCGAAGTATAGTAAATGGTTTAGGGGTATTTAACAATGCACCTCAAAGCTCTTTAAGCTACATAAAAATCTTTACTGAAGATACAAAAATGTTTGTAAACACTACTAGAACATTTTATGTAAAAGGATATGATAAATATCATAACCCTGTAGAAATAAATGAAGATAAAGTGAAATTTTATATTGAAGGAATAGAAGGTGATTTTGACGATAATAAGTTAATTGCACTTAAACCAGGCATAGGTACTGTAAAAGCAAAATATGGATCAAAAACTGATGAAATACAAATACAAGTACTTGATGAAATAGAAGACATTGAGTTTGCAGCAGATAAATTTTCTATAAATACATCTAGCGAAAAAGATCTTGGAACAATATATGGTAAAGATAAAGAAGGCTATACAGCAATAATAGAGCCAAATGATATAGACTGGACTATAACAGGAAATATAGGTAGTGTAAAAGACGGCATCTTTTATAGCAGTGACAAAGCAGGAGCTGGTGCAATAACTGCAAAAATACAAAAGGGAGTAGAGAGTATACTAGTATCCGTAGGATATAAAGAAATACAACTTGAAGACTTTGATGATTTAGATAATATAAAACTCACAACATATCCTGAAAATGTTACAGGAAAAATCTCCCTTAGTAGTAAGTCAAAAGAAGGTAAAAAGTCTGTGAAACTTCAATATGATTTTACTGAAACAGATGCTACTAGAGCTGCTTATATTAAGTTTGGAGATGACGGCATACAATTAAAGAATGTGCCACAAAAGATAGGTATGTGGGTCTACGGATATGAAAATGGAAACTGGTTAAGAGGAACTATAACTGATAGTAACAACAAAACTTATAATATAGATTTTACAAGCCATATTGACTGGAAAGGTTGGAAGTGGGTTACAGCTGATATCCCTGCACATATAACTTCCCCTATAACATTAAATAGAATATATGTAGTAGAAATAAACCCAATGCATAAAGACGAAAGCAAAATATATGTTGATGACCTTAAAGCTCTTTACCCATCATCATTTAATACTATGGTACTTCCAATATCAACTAAGGTAGAAGACGAAAAAAATAAGAAGGTAGAAGTAGAAGAAAATGGATACAAATTTATATTGACTAACGGAATAGACAATCTTGATAATTTGTTAAAATATCAAATTGCCAATAAAATAAAAGATGAAGCAAATGAATCAGATTTAGCAATATTTATGGGAAATTTAAATAATAAATTTTTACAAGAAATCAGTAATCCTACTTCTCAAGTAACAAATGGTTACTTTAAATTTACTCATAAAGATACATTATTTATCCAATTGGACGATACTGAAGGAGGAATAAGATCTACAAATCCAACACAATGGATTGAACTTAAAAACTCACTTGAAAATGCATCTGAAAAAAATATCTTTCTTCTTATGCCAAAACCTATATTTGGAGATAAAGGTTTTACTGATAAAATGGAAGCAGATTTATTGCATGAAATTCTCTCTGAATACAAGCTTAAGGGTAAAGATATATGGGTGATATATCAAGGAGATACTACAGATGTAGAGTTAAGAGACGGAATAAGGTATATGTCAATAGAAAATAAGATACCTCAAAATACTTCTGAAATATTTGATTTAAAATATATACAATTTACCGTAAACAATGGAGATATAACTTACGAAATTTTGCCTCTATATGAATAATATTGATCATAAAATATGGGTGTAATCATTACACCCATATTTTATATCTTCATAAACATCTATATCTTCTGATTTAATTCTCAATGTAAGTATTGTCCCAACAGTAAATATAGTAAGCACAAGAATTAATAAAGTATAAAATACCCTCCTATTTTTCAAATCTTATTCTCCTTTCATATCTCTTATAATCAAAAAATCTTACAATTCCATCATACAATTTTTTCACTATTTTATAGTATTTACATTTGTCTTATATTTATACTTATCTATTTTGGTTATATTATCTTTCGTTTTCTCATATATTCTATTAATTAAAGAAATAGGAACAGAGAAAGTATACTTTCTATTAAATTTAAAACTAGTTTCCTTATATAAGGAGGATATGTTCTTGAATAAATTTGATCAACTAGAAATATATTATAAGGATTTCGCAAGCTCAATAATTATTGGAGAGTATTTAAGAAATACATTAGATGAAAATACTATAATTCTTTGTATAGGAACAGACAAATGTATAGGCGATTCTCTAGGCCCTATAATAGGGACAATTCTTAAAAGAAGAGGATTACCACTTCATGTATATGGAACACTTCATGAACCTATCCATGCACTTAATATTGAAGAAAAATTAGCAGAAATAACTGCAAAACATTCTTCTGCATTGGTGGTAGCTATCGATGCGTGCTTGGGGAAAACAGATAATATAGGGACAATTCAAATAAAAAAATCACCTATTGTTCCAGGAAAAGGAGTAGGAAAGCTACTTCCTTCTTTAGGTGACATATCTATAGTAGGTATCATAGGGAGTGCTAAAAATGACTTTAAACAAAGTCTTCAAAACATAAGACTTTCTTTCATCTTAGACATGGCTGAAACTATAGCAGAAAGCTTTTTTTACGCATTTTAAAAAAGAGAGCACATTATATTGTACTCTCATTCACCGATATCTACATTTATAAGATCATACAATTTAGAAACTAATCTACAAGCTTCACCTCTAGTCAAATAATCAGATGGTCTAAACTTACCATCAGTAGTCTCCATCATTTCTCTTGATAAAACACTTCTTATACTATTTAGCCCTTCTTCTGAAGAAATTTGTTCTTTATCTAACAAATCTATTTTCTTATCAATATTATCAATATCTACCTCATTATCAATATCTACCTCGCCTAAAATTCTAGTTGCTATAATCGCTGCTTCTTCCCTCGTAACACAGTTTTTAGGTCTAAAGGTATTGTCTTCATACCCTTTTATTATTCCATGATTACTTACAGAAATTACACTATTTAACGCCCATTTAGAAACTTTATATATATCATTATAATCAATCAAATAACCCTCTGGGTCTAATTTTAATGCCTTAGCAATAACAACACTTAATTCTTCTCTATTGATATATTTATCTGGATAAAAATATCCATCAATTCCAGTTACTATTCCAGCATTATAAAGTTTTAATATGTACTCTTTATCCTTATTATTTTTTATATCTTTAAAAGGATATTCATCATCAGAAGTTTTAATTATCCAATTTCCTACAACCCAGCCGTTAATATTATCTTCTTCATTTTGAACTTTATACCAATAATATCCATTTTTTAAAACAGGTCCTTCCGCTATATCAAGAATCGTACCACCTTTTAATAAAGCTATTTGGCTACCTCCAGGAACATCTCGTAATCTTAAGTTACCGTTTGTATCTACTTTTACCCTATCTCCAATATTATATTTAATTATATCTCCCTCATGGAATTGTTCTGGTGTTTCAAAACTCATATCTTTACTTGGCAATCCTTCTTTAGGTAATAAGCTAGAATCTATAGGTGTTATTTCTTGACCGTATTCATTTTTTGCCACCATATATACTAACTGTTGAAATGTATACTTCTTTTTATTAGTATTAGGATTATTGCTATCAGCCCATCCATTGTATGCCCATAAAGCAAAATACCAGTGTTCTAATATATTTGGATCCATATTCCCTATTTTAGGCAATATCTCATTAGCCATAGCCCATTTGGATAGAAGAACCTCTGCTCCAGCTTCTATATTATAATCGATATCATACTTAAGTCTATTATCATCAAAAATACCGTTTTTATTATAAATCTGCATAAGCCCTATACTGCCTCTACTTCCAGTATATACCGAACCATCTGAATTATATTGCTTAAATACACTCTCAACCCTAGCAATAGATTTAAGAATAACACTTGGAATGCCTCTTCTTTTAGCTACATCTTCAATTTTTTTCTCAAGTTCTTCTCTAGGAGGATTGGTATATGTATTTTGTCCATAAACATGACTATTAATAAAGGCAAATACAAATATAAAACTCAAAACAAAACTAAATAGCCTCTTTAACATAAATTTGCCTCCCCGACCGTATTATTAATAAATATATATAATTTTTTCAATCTAATTTTTTGGATTACAGTTATAATGGGTGTTATGATTAACCTGCAATTCATGAGGTTTAAGAAGATTTAAATAAATAAAAAGATTATCAATAAATATTTCATATGTTACATCTTTTTTATATAATAAGTAATTATAGACTAGGTCTCTTCCTATCTGTTCGAGGGCTTGTGACATTTCTTCTTCTGTGACATCAATCCTTACTCCTTTTCTTATATATATATCCTCCTCTATTTTAGTTTTAACCTCAGAAAACATGCCACTACACATCCTTTATATATTGTAAAAATTGTTTAAATTTCATAAAGGATTTTATCACATTTTAAAACTAGATACAACTAAAATCTAACTTATTTGGCATATGTACATTTATTTTACTTTTTAAATTAACTTTTTTAGAATATCTACAAATTTTTCATATGTTACATCTTTTTGAAATATAAGATGGTCATAAACTATATCTTTACTAGCCATTTCTAAAACATAATCTAATTTATCATAAATTTTTTCTTCATTCTTTTCTCCATTTTGATGTATAATGTCTTTCATTAGTTCTTTTTTTAGTTTGTCAAACACAATATCTCCCCCTATGTAGGACTTTGTAATTATTTTATCATAAAATTCCCCATTTTGCAGCATTTCAATAATAACATATATATCCTATGCTAGGATTATCTACGAGGTGATTTAAATGTCATTTGGCAATAGACTAAAACAATTAAGAGAGGAAAGAGAACTAAAACAAGAGGAATTAGGAAAAATCTTAAATGTAAGCCGACAGTCCATAAGCAATTACGAAAATGGATTGAGATTTCCAAATGATGAAAAATTTTTAATTAAGCTTGCAAATTTCTTTGATGTTTCATTAGATTACTTATTAGGTTTATCAAATGTAAGAATAAAAATTAATGATAAAAAATTTAATACATATCTTAACTTTGGGAGAATAAAAGAAATGTCAGAAAAGTATGAATATGAAAAAAATAAAGCTTTAGAAAAGCTCTTTCAAGAAGTAGATACTTTGCCAGTAAAAACAATCGAAAAAATAACAGCAACTATAAAATTGTTTAAAGAAAATTTCTAAAACAAAGTGGAGATAGCTTTATCAGCATCTCCACTTTGCAAATAATAAACTTAATATATTAATTTTTACTTTCAAAACTATTTACAGCTTTAACAACCAATCCTGAAAGTCCAACTAAAGCAATCAAGTTTGGAATTACCATAAGGGCGTTAAAGGTATCTGCAAGCTCCCAAACAAAATCAACTTTTAAAGTTGTTCCTAAAACAATCATAATAGGTACAATTATTCTATAATACTTAACAAACTTTACTCCAAACAAATACTTAATATTCATCTCTCCAAAGAAATACCAACCAATTATAGTTGAAAATGCAAAGAAAAACAGTGAAATTGCTATAAAATAACTTCCTATATTTCCTAAACTACTAAAACCTACTTCAAATCCTTTTTGAGTTAATTCTGCTCCAGTTAATCCTGTATTTAATACGCCTGTAGTTAATATTACAAGTGCAGTAAGTGTACATACTATTCCAGTATCAACTATAACACCTAATATTGCTACAAGTCCTTGTTGTACTGGATCTTTAACTTTTGCTACAGCATGAGCATGTGGTGTTGAACCCATTCCTGCTTCATTAGAAAATAATCCTCTAGCTACTCCATATCTTATAGATTCCTTAACAGTAGCGCCAATAAATCCGCCTGTAGCAGCTTTTGGGTTAAATGCACCATATACAATCATCTTAAATGCTGGAATGATATTTGAGTAATTAATAAAAATAATAATAAGTGCTCCAATTATATATAATACAGCCATAAAAGGTACAACTTTTTCTGTAAATGAACCTATACGTTTTACACCACCTGAAAATATCATAAAAGCAAGAATTGCAATAAATATTCCCACGATAATTCTAGGAGTATTAAATGCGCTATTTACTGCTAACGCTATAGAATTTGACTGAACCATATTTCCCATAAAACCTAATGCAAGAATTATTGTTACAGCAAAAAATCCTGCTAAAAACTTACTTTTTAGTCCATATTTAATATAGTATGCCGGACCACCAACTAATTCCCCATTATCACTTTTCCTAAATAACTGAGCTAATACAGCTTCAGCAAATATCGTTCCCATACCAAAAAAACCACTTATCCACATCCAAAATATAGCACCTGGTCCACCAGATACTATAGCAGTAGCTACACCAGCTAAGTTACCTGTACCAACTTGTGCTGCTATTGCAGTAGCTAATGATTGAAATGATGACAAACCTACTTCTTTGGATTCGTTTTCCTGCTTGCTAAATATTTGCCTCATAGCAGTTTTTAATTTAGTTACTTGTATAAACTTAAGCTTAAAAGTAAATAAAATTCCTGTTCCTAATAATGCTATAAGTAATACTGGGCCCCACAAAAAAGAATTAATACTTTTAATAAAGGTTAATAACGCATCACTATTCATTTTTTACCTCCTAATAGTAGATTTAATTAGTTGAGAAAATAAGTAAAGTTATAAAATTTTAATGTGGAATTTATTTTTTATTGGTTCTTGATTTCCTTTAATTAGAGTATATATTCTTAGTTACGTGAAGTTTCAAAAAGTATCAAATTATAATTTAAAATTGTTAATTTTTTATCAGTTGAGGAAATTGCATAAAAAAAAAGAGCTAAAGCCCCATACTTCTAATCTTCTATAATATAAAATACCATTCCATCCAAAAATTTTTTCAAATTTACCTTTCCTCTTTTCCTTCCTTTACCTCTTATATAATCCATCTCAATTTTAACTTGTTCAAAACTATAAAGTCCGTTTGAATACTCAACAAATGTCTCATTCATATAATCCTCAATACCTAAATTAGCTAGGTTAATCAAACCAACTGTTGCTGTTCTTCGTATCCTTTGTTCCATTGACTTTGTCTGGTCAGTAAAATTTTCTAAAAGCTCTGTAATAGTAAAATCATTCATGTTTTTATGATTTTTAACAAGATAGCTTACAACATCTATTATATCCTTACTTCCAGCCTCTCCAATAATCCCTACCCTTTGCATTATTTTGTTTATTTTCCATTCTATTTTATTTTCGTCATTTTTATTATTATTAACTTTACTAGGTTTTATATCATCAACTTTTACAAGCCTTTGAATCTGACCTATAGCTCTCTTAAGATTTATTCTTTCAGATACTTTTCTTATAATATTTTCAATCTCTAAAGCATTTATAGGTTTATATACATAGTATTCAACACCATGTTGATATGCTTTACCAATCATATCCTTAGATGAAACCTGAGAAATCATGATAAACTCAATATCACTTTTCACTTCTTTTATTTCTTTAACAAGATGAATTCCATCTTTACCTGGCATGAGCAAATCAACTAATACTATATCTAGATTTAGCTCTAGTATCTCCTTTTTGGCAGATATTCCATCCATAGCAAACCCCACAACATTACCTAAATTTCTATCGTTTATAATCCTTCTTAATATATTTACAATGTTCAAATCATCTTCAGCAATGTATATATTCAACTATTATCCACCTCCAAAGATTTTCTTGGAATACTAACCTCAAATGTAGTCCCATCTCCTATACTCGAATATACCTTTATATTACCTTTTAGCCTGTTTTCTACTATATCTTTAGCAATGGTCAGTCCTAATCCTCTATTTATATTGCCTGTATTATAATCTATTTTAGTAGAAAAACCGGGAGAGAATATGTGTTTTAAATCCTCGTCTTTTATACCTGTACCATTATCTGTAATTTTAAAAATATGATTATCTTCATTAGTTTTATGAACTAAGTAAATCTCCCCTTTTTCACCTTTTTCACGTACTGCATCTAAAGCATTCATTAGAAGATTCCTAAATATAGATATTAGATAAAAATGTGATGATGTAAAAAAATTTTCACCCTCTTTAACTTGAAATTTAACTTTTATACTCTTGTCTTTAGTAAAATTCACCATTCCTTCACTAAGTATGTCAATAATATCATTAAAATTCATTCCATCACTTTTTACTCCTATTTCAGTTATCTCTTTTACCCCGTAAAGAACTAGTTGATAATCCTTTTTTATCTCATGAATATCTTTAG
Source organism: Brassicibacter thermophilus (assembly GCF_055378355.1). NCBI lineage: Bacteria > Bacillati > Bacillota > Tissierellia > Tissierellales > Thermohalobacteraceae > Brassicibacter > Brassicibacter thermophilus. The sequence continues at coordinate 2,461,053 of NZ_AP042446.1, forward strand.
CTATATTGATAGAATCTTCTATCCAAGTATCTTCTTCTCTTTTATTAATAATCTTTTCATAAAGTCCATATGCTCTTGACATAACTTTTTCAATATAATCCATATTTTTCTCCATTAAATACATTTCAGATTTTAGTTTAGAAGAAATTACTAAAAATTTTCTATACCTTTCAGCATTTTCTCTATTAATGAGTAATATCTTGTAATATTTTAATCCATTTAATATAATCCATACTATAAAAGATCTGATTATTGCAACAATTAATAGTGTCCACATAATGCCATAATTTAACTTTATTAGTCCTACTTGAGCTCTCATAAACATTTCTGTTCCATTAGAAAGAATATCGCTTATAAAAACTATATAAAGCATATTATTTAATTTCGACGTAAAACCTTTTCCCATAAGCACATTTATAGAAGTTCCAAAAACTATGTAAAAAAATACTTCAGGGAAAAATGATATCAACCCTTGTCCTAATGTTCCTCCTCCTATCATAAAGACTAGCACTCTTAATATATAAACAAATATTCCTGATATAACACCAGTAATTATTGTATTTAATTTTCTGTAAAAATAATAAATTATTGAAAATGCGATAATTCCTCCGGAAATCATAAAGTCATGCGTAAATAAAGATAAATCTATTTGAGAAGCTACAGTTATCGCTATTATTGCTAAAACATGTTTTTTTGCTTTTCCCATATTCACACCTCGTTAAAAATATTTACTGCTATAAGTATATAATAATTTGTATCTTCAATAAAGGCTTTGATACTTGAGGAAATTGCAAAATTTCTTGAATTATTTTATTATGCAATTTCCTCACTTAAAGAAAAAAGAGACAAAGCATACTTTATTACACTTTGACTCTTATTCTTTAGCTATACTATGAAACAAATCTTTAAATAATTTATCTTTAAATTTATTCTTTCTTTTTTCTGCTTCCTTATAACAAACATCATCTTTACGTTTAGAAACAACAATTATATTCATTATTTCTTTATCCCTAACCAAAGTATAAACTACTCTTATACCGATTTTTTTATATTTAATTTTGAAAAACCCTGTTAAGTTATTCCCATTCTTGTTTCCTAATGGCTTGCCATATCCGCCTTCATTTTGAGGTAGTGGGTTTTCACTTACTTTTTTGATACCAGCCAAAACCATTTTTCTTAAATAAAAGTCTAGACTATCTAGGTCCTTTATAGCTTCATCGATATACTTAACATGCCACATATTATTCTATCTCCACAGAATCCATTAATCTATTTATTTCTTCTTCACTTAAATCATATCTGTCTAAAACTTCTTCATGTGATATAGTGTCGCTAGAAGTATATTTTTCAATTCTTTCATTAGCCATTTGAATAAGTTCAATATTTTCCTCTAATTCATGTAATTTTTCCTTAATTTCAATGAGCTCCAAATATTCGTTTAGAGAAAGTATAATTGCCTCTGGCTTATTATTTTTTATGATTATACATTGATCTTCATTTTTCACTACATTTTGTACTACTTTCGAAGCTTTGCCTCGACTTAAATCAGATATAGAAATAAATTTATTTATAATATGCTTTAAATTTCCTATTGTTTTATCTGACATAAAAATATTCTTCCTTTCTAAATTATTCATAACAACATCTTGTTTCATTTTCTTCTCTCTCCTTCATTATATGATTCTTATACTTATAATATACACATAAGCATCAATAAATTCAATAGTATTTTATTGAACTTTTTCATGAATGTTTAATTGTTTCCAATAAATTGCCCTTATTTTACGGCGTAGCCATTCATCTGTACTCTTAAGCAATTGTTTTATATCTACCATCACAAAGTAGTTCACCCATCCTTTATTTCTTGATGTGAGTTCTTTTAATTTCGCTTTCATTTTCTTTATTGATTTTAGGTGTACTCTTAGTTCACATTTCCCTTTGTATCTATGGTACGTGATAATACTTCAATAAGTTTGCTTTGACATACTGTATCAAAAAATTTCTCTAAATCCATGTCTACGACATATACATAACCATCATTTATATTCTTCTAGCATAGTTTCAGTGCATCGTGTGCACCTCATTTCGGTCGAAAACCATAACCGCAAATTTTGTATTGCTCCCGTTATGTCCATGATACCTCCCAAGGTAAGAGCGCAATCTTCCTCTCCATACATCTGCCACATAAACTACAGTTAATTCCGAGTAGTTATTGGACTTTGACTTGTTGCGCCCATGCTGGGCGTACATACAAAATAGCAGATATAAAAAAATCTACCTGCTATTATTTGTTTAAAACAACTTATTTTTCTCTATTTAATTATCCTCATTAACTAATCTATCCAGCTTTTCGCTTAATACTTCTAATTCTTTAAAGTCTGCAACTATTTTATTTATTCTTCCATTTTGTTCTGCTACACTAGCTGTCACTTGTTCCACAGAAGCAGAAGTTTCTTCAGTAACACTTGATATAGACATTACTTCATTTGAAATTATTTCTGAACTCTCCCTTAGCTTCTGAATTTTGTCATTCAAAAACTTGTTTGTATATAAATATAGTTGCTAATCCTAAAGTAACAATACCCACAACTACTAAAAGAATAATAATTAATATTTAGATAAATCTAGCGATCTCATTAGCAGAGTTTATTGCTTCCCATGCTTTACCTGGTTCCCTCGCATCTCCAATACAATAAATTTCTTTAGCTGCATTTTCTTTTAATAAACTATAGTACAATGAGTCATCAGCCTTGCCACCTGTTGCAAATATAACATAATCTGTATCTATGATAATATCTTCTACATCTTCAGGGTCTAGTTTTTTATCAAAAGGATTATGTATGTTCTCTGGTACTAATGTTTTCCAAGGCTGGTAAGGATCTTCTCTTTTTTTGTTAGCCTTTATATATACTTTACCTTTTTCAAACTTTACAGCTTTTGATGCTGTATATACTGTAATAGGCTTCTTTATAGCATCTTCTTTTTTCCCTGAAGGACTTCCTTTGCCCATCATCATCCAAAGCATCATAGCTCTATTTGCATGAACAACCCCTGTCATAAGGTTTGGAAGCATCTCTACTATGGTTACATCTATTTCTTTTTCATATGCTAATGTATAGCCAATCTCACAACCAACTACCCCTCCGCCTATTATAGTTACCTTTTTCACATCTTCAGGTAATGCCATGTCCTTTTCTAAAAATTCTCTAGACTCTATATATCTTATATCTTTCATCCCTTCAATATTAGGCACAAAAGGTTTAAGACCATTGCTGCAAATTATCACATCATATTTATCCTTTAAATCTTCTACTTTTACTTCTTTGTTATATACTATCTTTAATCCTTCTTTTTCAAGAAGACCCATTTGATATTGAAGATTATTTATATATTTTGCTACATCATGTTTAATTTTAGGTTTACCGCCTAAATATAATTGTCCTCCTAATTTATCTTTCTTTTCAAATAATGTAACATTGTGTCCTCTCTTAAATAATGTTTTTGCAGCCTCGCACCCACCAGGTCCTCCACCAATTATTGCAATATTTTTAACTTTAGTAGCTATTTCAAGCTTTTTTGTATCTTCAAATCCAGTATATGGATTAACAGTACAACAAGGATGTCCACCTAGTATGAATGACTGTATACAACCTTCTTGATCTCCTATACAGTGATTTATTTCCTTTATCCTACCTTCTTTTACTTTTTGTGGCCAATATGGGTCTGCCAATAGAGGACGCCCTAGCATGATAAAATCTGCCCAGTTATTATCTAAAACCTCCACCGCTTTATTAGGATCTCCCATTTTCCCTACAGCAATAACTTTTGCACTAATATTTTCTTTTTCAAAATATTTTTTAAGCCTTCCAGCTATTTCTTCAACATAAGGTATATCATTAAAGTATGCCGGCGGATGTGGATAAAACCAGTTATCATAACACCCTTTGTCTACATCAAAAGCGTCTACTCCTGCTTCTGCTAAAGCTTTGCAAAATTCTAATCCTTCTTCAATAGTTCTCTCCATACCCTTAAACTTTTTATTAAAAACTTCATCACCATATGACTCTCTTAATGCTTGTGTTAAATCAACTCTATATATAATAGGAAAATCATCTCCACATCTTTTCTTTATCTCCTCTACAACATCTATAGCAAATTGAAATTTATTCCTATACCTTCCAAATTTTCTTCTATTCCAAGGAGATGATGTAAGCTGATCCATTAAATATCCTTCATGCCCATGCAATTGTACACCATCTAGGCCTGAAACCTTAGCATTAATAGCACTTTGGCCAAAGCTCTTGACAATCTTTCTAATTGCTCTGTCAGTAAAAGGAAAGTGAGGTAATTGTGGAACATAAAAATTCTTATTTATGGAAGCTGACTTTAATATCTTTCCTTTAAGAGCAGGTTCAGGAGAACCAACCCTTCCAAGACCTGCAGTTAACTGTATGAAAATTTTTGAATCATAAGAGTGAACAGTAGAAGCCAAGTCCCTCCATCCAGCTAGCCTTGTCCTAGAAGAACCATCTATCCTGGGAAAATATGTTGTATCGTTGTCTTCAATTACTGTAGGGTCTATCCCTTGGGATACAGGAATCAATCCAGTTATTAACAGTCCTGTGCCTCCCTTTGCTCTTTCAGCAAAATAATCTATCATTTTGGGCAAAGGTCTTCCTATAGGGTCTGCCATATTGATATTCCCCATAGGAGCCATAATGATCCTATTCTTTACTTTACACCGTCCTATATACTCTGGTTCAAATAATTTTTTGTACATAAGACTATTCCTCCTCATTTCTTATTATTATCATACCATCTTCTTTAATCTCAATATTATATCCATCCTTTACATAGTTAAGAAATTCATCGCCAAGCTGGTCAACAGTTACAATCCTCTTACCAATCCACACATCAGTTAATATTACTCCTGCTGCAGCAAGAGAATCAATGTGTTCAGAAAAAAGCATAGCCTTTGGTCCTATGCCGAGCTTTGCTATTGTTTCTAAAACCATCCCTCCTGTTGTAGAACCAATAGTCTTAGGCAAACAAATAATTTTATCCGTTAAATCCTTATTATATAAATCTTTATTGTTTTGGTCCGCACATATGGCCTTATTAGATTTTTTTAATGCACTTTTCTGAAATGTAGCTAGAATATTTAACCCTTCGTGTGTAACTACTGCTTCGCCTATTATATCTCCAGGTAAAACAGGTCTTCCTTTAAATACTTTTTCCAAAATTATCTCCTCCTTTATGATTAAGAGACTACGTAGTAAAATATTTTATTACGCAATTCCCTTAATTTTCTGTGATTAAATCTAATATTTCATCATCTAAGAAAAACCTAGCTGTAGTATATGTTCTCAATTTATTTGAATTTGTAATAACTGGTTGCTTTGCACATAAAGGATTATTCATATACATCAATGGGCAAATATAAGTTAACTTTGCTCCTGTACTTAATAATTTCTTATAATAATTCTCATTTGTTTTAAATTTGTCAATCACATTTGGTGCAGCACTTAAAATTGTTCTTATTTTTACCTTGTTTCTGCCTTTCTTCTTAAGAGCATTGTAAATATCATCTGTCCACTGATAAATTTGAGATAATGACAAATGAGGACATCCAATAAAACAAATTTTAGGTTTTGCATTCTTATCCTTCCAAATTACAGGATAACTATCTATAACTCTTTTGATTTCATCATCATCTATAGTATAAACTCTATAATCTTGTTTCAATAACTTTCTTCCTTGTTCTACTGCTTCTGGAGTAATGTTTTCTATATGATAAAGCCCAACTGCTCCATTTGAAGCACTAGCAGCTCCAAAATCTTTAAGATAATTAATAGTAGTATCATTAATACCTGAACCTAGAAATCTGTCTAAACCAACTACATAAGGAACATCTTCCATAACCTTCATACCAATTGCACTTCCTAAAACCTGAGCATTAGGCAGTTTTGATGTTTTTAATTCAATAAGCCAATTGGCTTTTCTACCTTCATCAGTAAGCAAACCAAATTCAGGTGTTTTTCCTATTATACCTGATAAAAGCTCTATAACCCCAGAATTTCTATTGCTTCTTGCACCTAATACAGAATTTGCAAAAACAACAGCCGAAGACTCAGCCCAGGACAATATATCTCCTTTTTTTGGTATATTGCCTACTTCAGGTAAATAGCATGTACAAGTAAAGGCTTTCTTATCCTTTAACCCAACTTTTTTTAATTGCTCTTCATATTCTTTTTGCTTTCCATACATTATTTTAAATACTATTTTCTGAGGGATACTGCATTTTACATTTTCGTAGTCTTATTGAAGCATTCAAACAAATATAATAATATATTTATAATAGGTATTTAGTGATTCTAAATTTTGACTTAAGGAGTGTAGCAATGAACAATATAGAAAATAATAGCTTGATTACAGGAAATGTAAAGAAAAACCTGATCAGATTATCTCTTCCTACTATGATGGGATTTGTAATGCAATCAGTATACGATATAGTTGATATGATATGGATTGGAAGAATTTCTTCCTCAGCTGTAGCAGGCGTTACTATCTTTTCAACAGTTTTTTGGTTAGTTGAAATACTAAATGAAATCATAGGAACTAGCTCTATTTCACTTATATCTCAAAGTTATGGTAAAGGAGATAAAGAAAGAACAACCAAATCTGTAGAACAAACACTAACTTTTAAAGCACTTGTAGCAATAATCTCATCTGTAATAATGATACTATTTTTAAGACCACTGTTGACTTTTTTTTCAAGTGAACAAGAAGTAATAAATGCTGCATTAGACTATGGATACATAAGAATTTTCTTTTTACCTATAATGTTTTCATCTTATTCAGTAAATACTGCATTAAGGTGCCTTGGTGACGCTAAAACACCTATGCACATCATGTTTACTTCTTCAATAATAAATATAATATTAGACCCAGTATTTATATTCGATACAATTCCATTAATAGGAATTAAAGGTTTGAATATGGGAGTATTTGGTGCAGCATTAGCTACAGTTATATCAACAATAATAGCTTTCTCCTTAGGATTTATAATATTATTGAAAGGAAAATCTATGGTTAAAATCAGCCTAAAAGGACTTTTTAAACTTCATTGGGATATAGACAAAAAACTTCTAACTATAGGGTTACCAACAGGCATAGAAATGCTCTGCAGAAATCTAGCTAGCGTATTTACGCTAAAATTCATATCTGTATATGGAACTGACGCAGTTGCTGCTATGGGAATAGGAGGAAGACTATTTAATTTTGCATTTATGCCAATTATGGGAATTGTAATGGGTGCAAGTACTATAGTAGGCCAATGCTTAGGGGCAAATAATATAGACAGGGCAAAGGAAACAGCAAAATTTGCTGCTTTTATAAATTTTGTAATACTAAGTACATTGACAATACTTGCAGTTTCTTTTCCTCAAAAAGTAATGAAAATATTTATTGACGATATAAATGTAATACAAATTGGTATATCAATGATACGTATAATGATACCAGCACTCGTACTTATTGGTATCGCAATGGGATTAGCTTCAGTTTTTTCAGGTTCAGGCCACAATATACCTTTCCTGATATCTAGTATTCTTTCTAGATGGGTTGTACAGGTACCACTGCTTTACCTTGTAACTAGAGTATTTAACCTATCGGTAATATATGTATGGGTCAGCTTCTTAATAGCTGATATAGTAGAAATGATAGTAATAACTGCTTCATATAAAAAAGGTACTTGGGAAACTAAAAGAGTATAAAAACACATGGGAAATCCCATGTGTTTTAACATGATATTATTATGCCTCCATCATCAGCATAAGCAGTGCTTAAGCCTCCAGTTTCAACAATTATTACATCTTTAAAATTGTATTTTTTCTGTATCTTTTCCTTTAAACTTTTAGCTTTCTCAGGAGCATTACAATGGGCTATACCTAATATCTTTTCTTCTTGATTCAAAACTTCCTCTCCAATTATTTCAACAAGTCTGCTAAATGCTTTTTTTCTACCTCTTACTTTTTGAACTAATTTAATATCTCCATTCTCATCTGAACCCATAATAGGAGTTATTGATAAAATAGAAGCAATTTTCGCCTTAACTTTATTTATTCTACCAGCTTTAACAAGATTATTTAATGATTCTAATATAAAATATGTCTTCATTTTTTTTATGTAATCCTCTACTTTCTCTACTATATCAGAATTATTGCATTTTGCCTCTATAAGCTCAGCTATTTTCATGCTTACTAATGTTTCGCCTATTGAAGCACTTAATGAATCAAATACATGTATAAATTTCTCCTTACTCTCCAAAACCATTTTTTTCGCAAGAATAGCATTATTATATGTATTGCTTAATTGGGAAGATAATGTTACAACAAAAATATTGTCAGCTTTTTCATATTCTTTAATAAAATCCATAGGTGAAGGGCATGAAGTTCTAAGCGGTTCTAAACTATTCTTCATATCAAATAATAATTCCTTAACATCTAAGGATTCGTCATCAACAAAATGTTTTTCCCCAATATTTATCTTTAAAGGAACTAATCCAATATTTAATTTTTCCTTTAGTTCTTCATTTAAATCACAACTACTATCTGCTACTATCCTATATTCCATATATACACCTCATCCTCTAAATTTTTATTTGTTATACTATTATATTTACCAATAATATATAATTTAAATCAAATAAAAAAATTGCATAATAAAATAATTTAATCTTATAATAATTATGCAATTTCTTTAATTATAGACATATTACTAAAATTCATTATTAAATATATCTACTAATGTGAAATTTTTGCAACGGATTTTATATAAGAAAATAAAGAGGATATTATTGCTAATACCCTCTTTATTTCTCTAATTCTTCGGTTAATGATATTATTTCATCTATTATATTGCCTATATGTTCTATGGTATCTAATAATGGTTTATCAGTTGTTATATCTACTCCAACCATTTTAGCTAATTCTATAGGTGTCTTAGTACCTCCTGCTTTTAATACTTCTTTCCACTCTTCTAGAACACTTTGCCCTTCTGATAAAAATCTCTTATTTACTTGCGTAGCTATGGTAAGCCCTGCACTATATGTATATGAATATAATCCCATGTAATAATGCGGTTGTCTCATCCACGTAAGTTCTGCACCATCGTTGATTTTAACAGCATCTCCCCAGAATTTTTCCAATGTTTCTCTCTTTATTTTATTTAATACAGGTGCTTGAACAGAACCACCATTATCAATTATCTTATAAACTTCTCTCTGATAAGCTGCTTCTAATAGATGAGTTACAAAGTTATGATAATAGGTACGAGATATCATTGATGATAATACCCATCTTTTCATTCTTTTATCTTCAGTATTTTTCATTAAATAGTTTGCCATCAGCATTTCATTCATTGTAGATGGTGATTCTATAAAATATAATGAAGGCCTTGTATTAAATATATTTTGATTTTGATGTGCTAAATAAAAATGCCCTGCATGTCCTAATTCGTGGGATAATACAAACACTTCCCTCATCTTCTTAGTCCAAGAGATCAATATGTATGGATGGGTTCCATATGGGCTTGAACAAAATGCTCCTGTAGATTTTCCTTTGTTTTGAACAAAATCTATCCATCTCTCATTAAATGCTCTCTTAACCATCTGTAAATAATCGTCCCCTAGAACAGATAGTGCCTCTTCTATATACTTTCTTGCTTCATCAACAGTTATCTCAGGCTCAAATTCTGGGTCTACCTCTAATTTTAAGTCTGCAAAAGTCATTTCTTCTAGCCCGTGAATTTTTTGAATTAGTTTAGCAAATTTTCTCATATGAGGTGCTAAATACTCTGTTATCAAGTCAATTTGTCTATTGTACAATTCCCTGTCTACTTTTTGAGGGAATAGCAAGCTATCTATAACTGAGTCAAAGCCTCTAATTGTTGCTAAAGTTTTTTCTTTCTGCACTTGGGTTTGATAAGCAGCAGCGATTGTATGCTGATATTCCCTTAATTTTTTAGAAAATGCTTCAAAAGCAGCTCTTCTAATTTTAGTATCGCTTTCAAATTCCCACTTTCCTTCAAATAATACGAAACTTAATGGATATTCCTTACCGTCTACTTCAAAGGTTCCAAAATCCATATCTGCCAATTTTGCCATATTGTATATTTGATAAGGAGAATCTAAAGTACTAGAAAGTGCAGATAATGTCTTTTCTACTTCAGGATGGAGTGCATGTTTCTTTTTCCTCATTATTTCCTTTAAATAATTAGCATTATCCGCTGACTTTTCAATAGCTTCTTCAATTATCTTGTCGTCAGTTTGTATTATTTCAGACTCTACAAAACTTATTTTACTCATAATATTTGATGATATATTTGAAAATTTAGCCTTTCTTTCTAAATTTTCTGCATCAGTTTGGTCTACTGAAACTGCAAGGTGACAATAAGCACCTGCAAGATTAACTATTTGGTACAATACTCTCATCTTATCTAAGCAAGCATTAATTTTTTCTGCAGTTTTTAAATTTCCTTTAAATTCATTTTCAATCTCTTCCGTAAGTTTTTGAATCTTTTTTATAGATTCATTATATTCTTCTTCTGTTTTAAAAATAGCTGATAAATCCCATGTAAATTTCTTATCCACATCTTTTCTTTCTAACAATACATTACTCATACATATACCCCCTTTGATTTTATTTCGAGCATCTAAATAAATTATAGTATAAAAATATAAATGTTACAACTAATATGACAATTTTGACTATTTCAAGCACGATTTTAATACTTTTCCTTAAAGCACTTAAAACTTGTTTACCTATATTACTATACAATTTCCTTATTGATACAAACCAGTAAATTAGAATAAAATATAGATAAACAAGTTAAAATTTTTAGATTGTTATGAAATATAAACTTTGCCTGTTCCAGTATTTAAGCACTATTTATGATAATAAGACTTAAATAAGTCTCCCTAAAAGTTTATATTTCAGAGCATTGTAATTAAAGTAAGGAGGTTGCAATATGGGAAATAAAGTAAAAGTTTGGACAAGGCAGCATGAAGATATACTAAATATATTAGAAAAAGAAGGTCGATATATCGTAAAAGAAGAATATATCACTAAAAAGATGGAAGATTGCTCTCATTTATATTTAGATGTTTATAATTGGTATACAAGAAAAGCACAAAATATCGTTCCAAAGCCTGACGACGTTAAGTACCCTATATGGGTTTCTGTAAGTAATGACTATATGCTTCAGCCTGTTGAAGGAAATGTTATATTAGAATTATTAGTTGATGAAGACAAATTGATTATAATGGATGTTGAAAAATGGGATAGGATTGTTAACTACTGGTATGTCCCTACTAGCAAACAAGATGAAGAAGAACATGACAAAAAATTGAAGAAATATGGATTATCTGATGACTCAAAAGCGTATATGAGTAATTTTTATCCTGTGCTTAAGAGGGAAATAATCAAAAGCTGGGATAGATTATTTGATAATTCATATTATTTGTCTGATCTAAGGCAAGGTACTATTTGGGAGGTAAAAAAAGAATGGATAGTAAATATAATAAAATAAAATTATATACTTCTCAATCCCCTGTAGTTATAGAAACTATCGAAAAAAATGGCGTTAGCTATGTAAAAAGAGAATTCATAGAAAGAAAATACAAAGAAGTTTCACATATATTTTTAGAATGTTATGATTGGTTTAAAAATAAAGCTCAAGCTATTGTTACTAAACCTGAAAATGCAGAATATCCAGTATGGGCATTTACAGAATCTAAATACGCTGGTAATTATGATAACGCCTACTTAATTACTTTAGAGGTTCCTATAGAAGAAGTAATTTTTTTCAAAATGGAAGATTGGAATAAAATTTTAAACCTGAAATATTTGCCTAAAGACAACAAAGATGAGGAAAGATTTAATAAAAAACTTGAGGTATATAATATTAAAAATGAAGCAGATATTTTCACTAAACCTTTTTATCCTCACTTAAAATCAGAAGTAAAAAAAAGCTGGGACAACTTATTCAGGTTTGATAAATTAATAAAAGAACAAGGGCTACCTTCCGAACCATTTCAAGCTAGCTTATGGGAAATAAAAAAAGAATGGATACTTTTACCATAGTTTTTTTGCCACGGGGACGGCTCTTCTGGTCAGACCAGAAGAACCGTCCCCATGACACCCGTGACACCCCTGGCACCCCTATGGCAATGCTACCATTCTAAACTACATCCTGTAATATAGTCAAATATCTTTTTTATTTCCTTTAGCTTATTTTCATCTATATCATTTGGTTTTATAACTACCTTTAAATTGCTTGGTATGAAAGAAGGATTTTTTTTCAAAGATATGCCTATTTTATTGCACAATCTATTAGCACAAGAAATAACTTCATTTTGATTTACTGAATTAGAAATACTTATATCCCATCCAGTTTCTTTTGCCAGCTTAGCTATCTTGTCGCTATATCTTTTACCTACAACAGGTGATATAAAAGAAAGTTCCATATAATTTTTACCCTTTATACTTTTTTTATATGGCTTAAATTCTTCTTCAAAAAAGCTATCATCAATATATGCCATTGCTTGATTTTGTTCCATTTTATTTGTATTTCCACTTTTAAAGATATTAGACTCATTTTCTTCTAATACATCTTTTTTATTATCATCAAATAAAACTAAATCAATTCCCGTTCTTTTCTTAAAGTCTTCTTTTTCCTTTTGATAATCCTTATCCAATGTTTTAAGTTTTACTACTACTTTATTTTCATTAATATAATGAGAAATTTTCTTTATAGCATCATTTTCTATAATTTCCTTTATTATATCTTCTGCAGCATTGATATTAGTATTTTCATTTATTTTTACCTTCCAATTTGGAACGCTATCTTGAAATTTACCAATTACTTCAAAAATAGATGAAGGTACAGCTTTTGGGAAATCAAAGTTAAGTACTATAGTGTTTGTATCATACATAATACTTGCTTTCTTGTAATCATATCCACTAAAATATTGATTAACTAGTTCTGTAATCTCATTTGGTTTTAGTTCTCTAGGCTTTAATAGTTCTTCTACATCAGACCTGCTTTTCGCCTTAAACATAAAAAACCTTCTCAAATCATTTTCAAAATATACACTATCTATTAATATATGTTGTAAATTTTCTATTTCATCTTTTGTTATATTTATATTTCCTTTCCATATAATTAAAAGCTCTTCAACAGTAAAAAGTCTGCCTTTATAATTTTCTAAAACAAATTTCCACAATTTTTCTATATTTACTTCGCTTATTTCTTCTTTTTCTCTTAGTTTAAATTCTAGTCTCTTTTTTATTTGTTTTCTTGGTATATTTATCCCTAATTCTATATGTTCACCACATCTAGGAGCATATACTCTACCAAAATATTCTTTTTGAACCTCTCCAGACAATTCCTCTATTATACTTTGGTCTCCATGTACAAAGAAAATATTCTTAGGTCTTAAATTATTTATTAACGCTTTGATTTCATTTTTATCACCATGAGCTGATAAGCCTACCTTTTCTATTTTGCATTTTACAGGAATTATCTTATCGTTAATCTCTAAGGACTTCTCTTTTTCATCATCATTTAATAATTCTAAAAGCCTCTTACCTGGAGATTCCTCATCTTGATATCCTGTAATGATAATATGTCCATTCTCCATAGAAGCTATATATTCTGCATAGTATTGGCTAGGTCCACCTGTTAACATACCTGAACTAGATACAATAATACAAGGTCCATCTTTTTTAACTATTTTTTCTCTGTCTTCTTTTTTTAGCACAGGTTCTATATTGTCATCATAAAAAGGTTCTATACCTTTTAATATCTTTTTGCCTAAACTACTTTTTAAGTACAAAGGGTTGTATTTGTACATCCTATTTATCTCTTTTATCATACCATCTACATATACTTTTACAGCTTTAATTTTTTTAGTGTTGATAGCTTTTTTAAGTATAAGCAAAACTTCTTGAGCTCTTCCTAATGCAAATGCAGGAATAAGTACTTTTCCATTATTATCTATACATTTTTTTACTGTATCAACAAGTCTATCTTCCTCTACTTGCCTATTACTGTGGAGCTTATCTCCATAAGTTGATTCAAGTATGGCAACATCTGGCCTTAACTTAGGAATTTTAGCACCATCTACAGTTTTTTGAGGTATTAATGAAAAATCTCCCGAATAAAATAAGCTTCCTCTTTCTGTAGTTATATATACTGCACTTGCCCCTGCTATGTGTCCAGCAGGATAAAAGATAAGTCTTACTCCCTCTAGTATTTCTCTCTCCACTGCATAATTAATTGTATAAACCCTAGATAACATATTTAGTACATCTGATTCAGCATATAAAGGTATCTCAGATTCTCTATTGTTCATTATCTTTAAACTATCATAAAGTAAAACCCTTACTAAATCCTTAGTCATATTGTTCATATATATTCTAGCATCTGGATATTCTTTGCTTATAACAGGCAATGCACCTGTATGGTCCATATGAGCGTGACTTATAATAATAGCGTCTATTCCACCTTTTTCTTGAATAGTCCTAAAATCAGGAAGCACATCCTTAGTATTGCTTTGTCTTATTCCACAATCTAATAAAATATTTTTATTGTTAATTTGAACAAGTATACAGCTTGCCCCTATTTCATAAGCCCCACCTAAAAAAGATAAATTTATTGGATTACTCACAACCATCCCCTCCTTTTACTGTGGTTGCCCGTGATTAATTCTTCTTATATGAAAAGCAACGATACCCCTAATACTGTAACAACTGCTCCAAATATCTCTTTAGGTGATACTTTTTCTTTCAAAATAAGTATTGAGGAAGGTATGATAAGTACTGGAACTATAGATGTTATGGTAGAAACAATTCCTGTAGTGGTATACTGTATAGCTAACAAATTAAAAGACACCCCTAAAAATGGTCCAAATATAGATCCTATTGTTATATACTTCATAGCATTTTTATTTTTTAAAGCTTCTTTTAACTTGTCCCATCTTTTCATACAAAAGAAAACTACAGTAAATCCTATGATCCCTGTTATTATACGGATTTGTGTAGCAGCAAAGGGATTATAATTTTCCATCCCCATCTTACTGAGCACTAATCCTGAAGATTGCCCCAGTGCACCTATAAATGCATAAGATATGCCTTTTACAGAATATGAAAACTTTAAATTCTTCCCTTCTGGATTTCTCATTAAAACAACTAAAGCAATACCCGAAATAGTTATAATCATACCTATGAGATTTAAAGTTGTAAGTACTTCTCCCATAGTTATATATCCTAAAAATGCTGTAATAGGTGGTACTAAAGCCATTATAAGCATAGAAATCCTAGAACCAATTTCCACATATGCTTGAAATAAAAACATATCCCCAATTACAAAACCTACAAGTCCAGATAAACTAAGATAAAACCATGCTTTAGGTGCAGCATCTAATGGTAAAAACATCCCTCGCGTAAAAGTCGTATACAAACTGATTAAAATAAATCCTATTATCAGTCTTATATAATTTACTGATAATGATCCTACCTTCCTACCAGCTAACTCAAACGAAGTAGCAGTAATAGTCCAAAACACTGCAGTAATAAGTGCTGTAATTTCTCCAAAATGTGCCTGAATCATATCATAGCCCCCATTTTTTTAAGTTTAGATACTCTAAATATACGAACAATATTATTATAACAGTTTTTGTTTGTTGGGTGTAATTTTTTTGTGGTGAAATAAAAGTGCACTAAAAAACCCCACAGGTAAGTCTAGTTCAACTTTACCCATAGGGCTCTTTTAAATTCTAAACTTCATTTGATTCATTTACTACTTTAACTGTAAATGTGTCTATTGATATTAATTTTCCATTATCTTCTAGGTTTCCATCATACCACTCTATTGTGTATTCATAACTAGTTTCAGAAGATATAGGTATCCAATTACCCGTGCCTTCTTTAAATTCTCCATTCTCATCCACTTCTTTTGCTACTTTATGATACCAATATACTCCTGTATTGCCTGTAAATTTACTCACTTCTTGTACTCCACTATAATCATAGTCTGGTACCCAACTTAATTTCCCGCTCCATTTAACATAAGTTGCATTTTCACTTGGGCGTGCCACACCTACTGCATAATAACCAACGCCTAGTGTTCCACCTTCACCCGGTCTTTGTGCTTCTAGATTTCTTTTAGCTTCTCCTGTAATGTATCCATTTATATCAAGTTTATAATTTAATGTTAATGTTACTTTGTACATTGAGCCTTCGTTGATTACTACGAAAAACTCATAGGTTCCACTTGCTTTATATTTCTTAAACCACAATGTTTCGTCTGTGTTTGGTGTTAATTCTACTCATTTACCTTCACTGTCTTTTTGTGCTATTAGCTTTACTTCTTCTTTTAAGGATACTCTATCTTCGCCATCTTTTAATTCGTATTCTACACATGTGTCATTAGTACCTGGTCTATTTCCTTCTTTTCCTGTTGCTGTGAATTCTACTGCATTTATTTCTTTATTCCAATCTAATGTTGCTGTGTATGTTTCTCCTTCTGTTGTTACTACTATTTCTGTTGTTACTACTATGTATACGTAGTCTCCTTCTTCTTTTTCTACGTTAAACCATAGATATGATCATTGTCGTCTCCTACGGTTAGTGCTTTTACTTCTGTTGCATTTGGTTCTAATACTGTCATGCTCTCAATGTTACTTGCTACTAAGCCTATTTGTTTTCCTTAGTTATCTTTTAACCTGTAACCTTCATAGATTACTCCTTCGTGCATTCCATAGCTTTCTATTGATTCTAAGCTTGCTTCTTTTGCTGGTGCTTTCGATTTTACTGTTACTTCACATGTAGCTGTTTTGCCACCATCTTCTGTTGTTACTGTTATTGTTGCTTCACCTGGAGATATTGCTGTTACTAACCCGTCGCTTGCTGTTGCTACACTTTTATAACTGCTTGACCATGTCACACTCTTATTTGTTGCATTTTCAGGCTCAATTGTTGCTGTTAATGTTTCTGTTTTACCTACTGTAATTTCTTCTTCATCTTTTTCTCTCATAATTACTGTTTCAATATCTTCATTATCTATTTGGAATGTGTCTGTAACAGTTTTATATACATCATGTGTTACTGTATAGTTATATTCTCCACTTGTAAGTTTTATTATTGCCTCACCATTATTGTCAGTAAATATTGAGCTATCATTAATTCCTTCAATTGTTATTTCTGCATTTAGTATATAATAGTACAATTCATCTGCAACAGTTTAGTTATATACTTCAAACATAACTGTGAATGTAACATTGTATATTTCTACTGGTATTATTTATTTTTTATATTCAACTTTAACTTCATTTGAAAGGTCGCTTTCTAATTCCAAACCATCTTTATCATACTGTATAAGTACATATATACTATATGTTTCACCATTCTCAAATATTTTTTCTAAATAATTAACATTAAAAGGTATTTTTATCATTTTATTATCTATATCTTCTTGATATATACTAGTATGAATTTTGTATGTGTATAATATATCATGGGCAATATCTTTAAAAATGTAGAGAACTACATTATAGCCATCTAACCTGTATTCTCCATTTTCATCCTTTATGACTCCACCTGTACCAGTGCCTTTTGGTAATTCTACATCTAAGAATATAACCCTGCATTCTTCACATTCGCCAGTTACTGAGTCTAATTCTTCTTTGGTTAATACACCATCATGCCATATTTTATCAGTTTGATTTTCTAAAGGTACGATTGTAGGACTTTCTGGTATTACTGTTACTTCACACGTAACTTTCTTGTTTCCATCTTCAGTTGTTACTGTTATGGTTGCTTCACCTAGAGCTACTGCTGTTACTAACCCATCGTCACTTACTGTTGCTACACTTTCATCACTGCTTGACCATATTATATTCTTATTTGTTGCATTTTCAGGCTCAATTGTTGCTGTTAAAGTTTTTGTTTTGCCCACTTTAAGTGTCAATTTTTCAATACTAATACTAACACTATTTACTGGAACTTCATCTTTATTTCCTTCTTTCATAATTACTTCTATATCAATATCTTTATCGTTTATTGTGAAATCGTCCCTATAAGTTTTATATACATCATGTGTTACTGCATAGCTATATGTTCCACTTGCAAGTTCTATTGTTGCCTTACCATTATCATCAGTAGATATTGGGTCATCATTAATTCCTTCAATTGTTATTTCTGCATTTGGTATATAATAGTACACTTTATCTGCAGCAGTTTGGTCATATACTTCAGACTTAACTGTGAATGTAACATTGTGTGTTTCTACTGGTATTATTTCTTCACTATATTTAACTTCAACTTTTTCTGAAAGGTCACTTTGTAATACTAAATCATCTTTACCATATACTATACTTGCATAGATACGATATGTTTTACCATCCTTTAATACTTTCTCTAATTTTTTAACAGAAATACGCATTCTCTTCATATTATTATTTATATCTTCTTCACATATTCCAATATGTGCTACGTATAATTTATTGTATCCAATATCTTTAAAAAAGTAGAGAACTACATCGTATCCATCTAACCTGGATTCTCCATCTTCATCCTTTATTTCTCTACCTGTACCAATGCCTTTTGGTAATTTTACATCTAAGTATATAGCCCTATCTTCTTCAGGTTCTCCTGTTATTGAAGCTAATTCTTCTTTGGTCAATATACCATCATGCCATCTTTCATCAGTTTGTTCTTTTAAAGGTACAATTGTAGGACTTTCTGGAATTACTGTTACTTCACATGTAGCTGTCTTATTTCCATCTTCTGTTGTTATTGTGATTGTTGCTTCACCTACACCTACTGCTGTTACTTTTCCGTTATTGTCTACTTTTGCTATATCTGGATTATCGCTTGACCATGTTACATTCTTATTTGTTGCATTTTCAGGCTTAATTGTTGCTGTTAAAGTTTTTGTTTCGCCTACTGTAAGTGTCAATTTTGAAGGATTAATACTAATACTACTTATTGGGACTTCATCTTCATCCTCTTCTTTTTCTTCCATAATTACTTTTATATCAATATCTTTATCTTCTACTGTAAATGTATTATTATCTGTAATAGCCTTATAAGCTTCATGTGTTACTGTATAGTTATATGTTCCACTTGCAAGTTTTATTGTTGCCTTACCATCATCATCTGTAAATATTGTTTCATTATTTATTCCGTTACCATCAATTGTTATTTTCGCACCTGGTATATAATAATATATTTCATCTGCAACTGTTTGGTCATATACTTTAGACATGGCTGTGAATGTAACATCGTGTGTTTCTACTGCTGCTTCTTCTATATATTGAACTTTAACTTTTTCTGAAAGATCACTTTCAAATTCCAGGCCATCTTTACCATATACTATACTTGCATAGATACGATATATTTCTCCGTTCTCTCTTTCTTCAAACATTTTCTCTAAATCATTAACAAAAATAGGTGTTTTCATAATATTATTGTCAGCTATATCTTCTTTATCTATAGAAGAATGTGTTTCATATAATATATTGCGTTCAATATCTTTAAAGTAGAGAACTACCTCGTATCCATCTAACCTATATTTCCCATCTTCGTCCTTTATGTCTCTACCTGTACCAATACCATATGGTATTTTTATATCTAAGAATATATCCCTACATTCTTCACATCCGTCAATTCCAGTTATTGAGGCTAATTCTTCTTTGGTCAATATACCATCATGCCATCTTTCATCAGTTTGTTCTTTTAAAGGTACAATTGTAGGACTTTCTGGAATTACTACTACTTTACATGTAGCTGTCTTATTTCCATCTTCTGTTGTTACTGTGATTGTTGCTTCACCTACACCTACTGCTGTTACTAATCCATCGTTGCTTACTGTTGCTACATTCTCATCACTGCTTGACCATGTTACTGCTTTGTTATCTGCATTGCTTGGTTCTACTGTTGCTTCTAATTGTAATGTCTCTCCTACTGTTAATTCTGCTGATGTCTTATTTAATGTTACTCCTGTTACTTTTACTTCTTCTGAAGGTGTTGATCCTCCACCTGAAGAACTACCTCCACCTGAAGAACTACTTCTACCACTAGACTTTTCTTCTTCATCAGCTTCTTTGCCTTCTTCAATTGCTATTTCTTTACCTTTTTCTACTTCTTCACCATTTACTACTACATCTTCGTTTGCTTGAAGGCTTTCTATATTCCCTTCACCAGTTATTTCAACATCAGGAGCATTTACTACTGCATTTTCTATAGTAGCACCCTCAGCTAGTTCAATATTTGCTCGCCCGTTTATTTGTAAGTTTTCTATAGTTACTCCTTCACCTATAACTACTATTGTATTTTCATCTACTATTAAACTAGGAATAGTCATATCTCCACTTAATACTATTCTTACATTTTTCTTAGTTTTAGCTACTTTTATTTCACCAAGAGAAGAATTGTTTATGTGTATACTATTTTCTCCTCCACCTCTTACAAAAGTCTTTCCTTTTACTGTAACTCCATCAAGGGTTACATCTCCATCACCAATTCCTTCTGCTAAATACAAATCACCGTTTATTGTCATATCTTTTAAAGTTACATCTGTTGTATTTACTACAACATTTCCATTTACATTTTCTGTATAACTACCTGATACATTGTACAATGCTGATGCTGCATTTGATATCATTTTTACTGCTTCAGCACGAGTAAGTTTGTTTTCAGGTCTAAATGTTCCATCTTTGTAACCTGATACAAAAC
The DNA here is from genome assembly GCF_055378355.1 of Brassicibacter thermophilus. Taxonomy (NCBI): domain Bacteria; kingdom Bacillati; phylum Bacillota; class Tissierellia; order Tissierellales; family Thermohalobacteraceae; genus Brassicibacter; species Brassicibacter thermophilus. Next base: position 2,481,851 of record NZ_AP042446.1, read on the forward strand.
CTTTATCACATATTACGCCTACATAGTTTTTTGCCCAAGTAGCTATACTACCATTGTCTTTAAATATAGCCCATGAATATGATTTTTCTTCATCAAGTCCAAAGGCAATAGCCATAACCTTTGCTGCTTCTTGTCTTGTTATTTCACCATTAGGTCTTATGGTATTGTCTGGATATCCATTAACATATCCAGCCTCTATAGCTTTCTGTATTTCACCATAGTACCAATCAGTATTCTTTACATCACTAAAAGATATTTTAGCCTTATCAGAATAGCCAAATACCTTGTTTATAATCTTAAAAAATTCTGCCCTTGTAATAGTCTTGTCAGGTTTAAATTCACCATCTGGATATCCTGATATTACTCCCTTTGATGTTAGATATTCGATTTCATTTTTTGCCCAATGATTAGAAATATCTGGTATGTCTGCAAATGATACTATACTCATTGATAAGACCATAATCAATGAAAGTAATACAGAAAAAATTTTTCTAAAAATCTTATTATGCATTGACATTACTCCTTCCTTTTTATTTTTTGTTATGTTGGTCTAAGATAAATATATTTAATTATTTTGTCCATCACCTCCTCAAAAAAACAAGCCTCACTCATAAAGTATTACGAGTAAGGCTTGCTTCAAGCTGCAAAGTGCTTCTTTCCACCTGCCATTCTAAGAATTTTTCTCAAAAAACATTGTACAGCATAAGCTATCATCTTCTATATCACAATCAAAGTAAATCTTAGATATTTTCCTATTTGTTTTTTCCTCAATTTCTTTTTTTATCATATCTTTATATTCATTAACTATTTTTCTTCTTATCATTTTAATATAATATTTACCTTCATCATCTACTGCAACATTTTTCTCTAATGGAGTAAGATAATCTTTACAATATACTATAGCATAGTCATCTGAAGTAATTACTTTAGCTAACCTAGGGCCTTTATTGAAATTTTTGGCCATAAATGATTTGAAACAGTCTTCAATTTCTTTTCTTAAACTTAATTCATTATATAGAACAGCTCCCATATATTTTCATCTCCTTGCCCAATCTTTAACTAGCATGCAGAAGGCTACATCTAATCAAAGATTTAGATAAAAAATTAGACGATAATCAATATTTATTGATCACATCTAATGTTTTAACGATGAATAATATGTATTGTGCTTTTTTGCGTTTTTGTGCTGGCTTTATAAAAAACTTTTCTTTTAGACTTTAATTTAATCATTTTATGAAAACATTTGTATTATATAATATTTTAATATATAAAAATCTTACTACAAAATATTGTCTTTGTAGTAATTTTGTTAAATTCTTTACTATTATTCATTATTATGTTATGTATATATAACGATTTTTGTAGAATTTTGTGAATATCATTAGTTAATATCTCACTTGTATTATAGCACCATCAATAATTTTAGTAAAGATATCCAAATATATTATTTTTATATAAGGAAGAAATTTGAAAGGTTTAATAAAATACTTTAAAACACAATTCTACAATTTATAAAAAACGGATATCTCCCACAAATAATGTGTGGAAATATCCGTTTATATTCTTAATCTTATTTCATTTTCCTATTTATTCATTAATTTCTCAACTACCTCATCTACTGAAAGCTTTGACTGTTCACCAGTACTCATTTCTTTAAGAGTTAACATATTACTATTAACTTCTTCTTCACCAATGATTATAACATACGGTATGCCTAGTTTGTTAGCATAATTAAGTTTTTTCTTTAGCTTAACATTTTCCATATATACTTCAGATACTATTTTGCTATTTCTAAGTTTACCTGCTACACTAATAGAATAATCTACACAATCCTCATCCATTGGTACTACTAAAACCTCAGTCATGGTAGAAGGCAAATTCATAAGATCTCCTAAGATACCTGTTTCCTTAAGCTGAGAGAAAAGTCTAGTAAGACCTATAGATATGCCTACGCCAGGTAACTTTTGCTTAGTATAGTATTCTGCTAGATTATCATATCTTCCTCCTGAACATACTGAGCCTATTTCTGGATGGTCATTTAAGAATGTTTCATAAACTGTACCAGTATAATAGTCTAATCCTCTAGCTATTTTTAAATCAATAACAAAGTTCTCCTCGGGTACTCCAAAAGTTCTTATATAATGTACAGTTTTTGACAATTCTTCTAATCCAAGTTCAAACTCTGAAGATGAAATTCCTAGTTTATTTAAGTTAAGTAATATATCGTCATTACTTCCCTTTATCGCAATAAATTCCATTATCTTTGATATAGCTTCATCTTCTACTCCTATTTTATGTAATTCTTCTTTTACAGATTCTGCCCCTATTTTGTCTATCTTATCTATTATCCTCAATACATCTGCTTTATTATCTATACCTAAATAATTAAAAAATCCGTTCAATATCTTCCTGTTATTAATGTGAATAGTAAAAGATTTAAAGCCTAGGTCTTTAAAGGTAGAATATATTATACTAGGTATTTCAGCGTCATTGATAATACTCAAACTTCCATTTCCTATAATATCTATATCACATTGATAAAACTCACGATATCTACCTTTTTGGCTTCTCTCTCCCCTATATACCTTTCCAATTTGATACCTTCTAAAAGGAAAAGTAATATCAGGCATATGCTGTGATACGTATCGAGCTAAGGGCACAGTCAAATCAAATCTAAGAGCCATGTCTGTACCACCCTTAGTAAATTCATATATCTGCTTTTCTGTTTCTCCACCACCTTTAGCAAGCAATACCTCAGCCTTTTCTATAACAGGTGTATCTAAAGGAATAAACCCACATTTTTCATAATTATCTCTTATAGTATCTTTCATCTTATTAAACAAAATCTGATCAGCTGGCAATAGTTCCATAAAACCCGGTAAAATAGAAGGCTTAACAATATTCTTTTTCATTTTCATTCCTCCAGTTCAACTAGCAAGTGGGGACGGTTCTTGCTTGCTACCCACTTGTTATGATTATTCCAATTTCTTAATTAATATATTATCAAAAATATTAATTTAATCAAGTACAAATCAAAAAGACGGCTCTGATGATATAAATATATCATCGGAACCGTCCCCAGTTTTTATTCTGATTTTATTCTACAGGAACTAGTATCTTTTGTCCTGGGAATATTAAGTGTGGGTTAGTAAGCTTGTTATATTCAGCTAATTTTTCCCATGTAGTATTAAATTTCTCAGCAATCTTCCACAATACATCTCCAGCTTTTACTACATAAGTTTCTTCTTTAACTTGTTCTGTTACTTCTTCTACTGGCTCAACTACAGGTTCCTCTACTACTTCAGGTGCTTCTTTTACAGTAAATCTTCCTTCTACAGTTTGATCTATAACGCCTAATTCGCTAATATAGTCCATAACTATTTCGTCTAGTGCTGGATATAATGCAATTTCTTTGCATCCTACAAACATTTCATATCCATCTCCACCTGCTGCCATAAAATCATTTGTAGCTAATTTATAATTTTTATTTAAATCAATAGGTTCTCCTTGTATCTTAACATCTGTTACTCTATTTCCAACTTCCTTTGATAAGTCTAGTGTAAATGTCATTCCTCCAACTTGTGGGAAAGCTCCTTTTGTTTCAGGGTATGATGATGTACCGTGCTCTAAAGCCTTTACTATATCTTCACCTTTTACTTCTAATACTGTTAACTGGTTCCCAAATGGTAAAACTGTTATGACATCAAGTTTAGTTATTTTCCCTGCTTCTATAGATGCTCTTATTCCTCCACCATTTGTTATAGCAAGATCAGCACCACTTGCTTTAATCATTGCATCTGTTATAATGTTTGCTAGATTAGTTTCTCCTGCTCTTACATGTTCTCTTTCACCATCTAATTTTACTTTAGTTTCACCTATTTCAACTGAAGTTATTTCGTTATTTGCTTCTTCTATGCCTTCGATAAATGCTTTAACTTCAGCGTCTTCTTCTAATTCTGCTGCTTCTTCCTTAGTAAATAAACTTGCAGTTTTATTTACTACTTTCCCGTCTTTTATTTCTATATTTACTATTCCTAAGTTTTTGTCATATTCTCCAGTTTGTACTATTAATGTATCACCAACTAATTCCCCTTCTGGTAATACACTATGGCTGTGACCATCAACGATGACATCTATTCCTTCTACATTTTTTGCTATATCAGAACTTTTAACTTCGCTGTCTTCATCTAATCCCACGTGAGATAAACATATTATCATATCTACTTCTTGCTCTTTTAATTCTTTAACTATTTCTTTTGCAGTTTCTACTGGGTCTAATATATCTAATCCTTCTGTATTTTTAGGATGAGATTTATATTTTGTTTCTGGAGTAGTTACTCCAAATATACCTATCTTCATTCCACCTAATTCTTTAATTATGTATGGTTTTAATATAGTTGAACCATCTTCTTGCTTTTTAACATTAGCTGCTAATACTGGAAATTCTGCTTTTTCAGCTAATTCTAATAATCTATCAGCACCATAATTGAAGTCGTGATTTCCTGGTACCATAGCGTCATATCCCATAAGATTCATAAGTTCTACTACTTTTTCACCTTTTGAAATTGTAGCTATAGGTAATCCGTGCAATGTATCACCAGCATCTAAGAAAAGTACATTAGGATTATTAGCTTTAATTTCTTTTACCTTAGTTGCTATTTTAGCAAACCCCATTCCATCATACTTGCCTTCTAATAATCTAGCATGAGTATCATTGGTATGAACTATAGTTATAGTACTTGTTGCTTCAGCATCTTCAGCAAAAACTGTTCCTTGAATAGGAATGATAAGCATACTTAATACTAATGCAATAGATAAAATAAATGAAAATAATTTTTTGTTGCCAAAACTCATTATTAATCCTCCCTTTTAATTAAAATTTAAATAAAAAAATTACACAATTACCTAATATTTAATAATATATATAATTATGTAATTTAACCAATTAATAAATATAGAAGTATATTTAATACTTCTATATTTATTATAAATATCCTCTTTTAATTTAGTTAATTCTATATAAAATCTTTTAAGTAAAGACCTAAAAATTTAAGAAATTTCCTCAATTATCTTAATTATATTATTTAGATATCCAATCTGCTAATTCTTTACATGTAATATAAATATGCTTATTTAATGCACCATCAAACTTTACAATATTCCCATCAATACCTGAAAATTTAATTCTATAAGGGAATACTGTCCTATGTGTTCCATCTGCAACTAATAAGTAATATCCTTGATTGTCTAATTCTTCTGTTAATCTAAAATTGCCTACCCATTTATCATAATCCTCATCATTGTTGCCTTCTTTTGATACTTCTATAACTTTAGCTCCATTTTCATTTATGTAATATGCAACTGATAAATTAGGAATACTAAATGTTTTACCATTTGGTGTTCCTTTAAACTCTACAAGTTCAGCTACAGCTTCTCCTAATGTATTTGAGTCTTCATCATCTATTTGAGTAGCAAATATTTCTATCTTTACGTTTCCTGTTTTACCTTGAAATTCTATATCGTTATCAGAATGAGGCCAGCTAACTTCTATCTTAAACTTTTCTACATCTAAATCAGGAATAAATTCATTTTCCTCTAACAATACCCATTCTTCATTTACAAGTCTCTTTATCTCAACCATTACAGGACTAGAACTATCTTCTGGAAATAATTCGCCGTCTTTATACAATTGTATATTATACTTAACTGGTACTTCAGTACCTGTTTTATCTACTTCAAAATAAAATGCCTCGAATGGTTCTATTCCTGGATACAAAGGTTTATTTTCAAAATTAAATTCTGCATCTCCAATTAAATTTCCTTCCTTGTTTACTGCCTTAACAGTAAATTTTGCTGTTCTAAATACATTATTATTGCTCGTAAAAGTTGATGTATAATATGCAAATGTCCCAATACTAACTCCAGCTACTAATAATGAAATACATAAAATAATAATAACAATTTTTCTTTTCATTTAAATACCTCCTTGTACAATAAGACTTTTTATTAATTTTTTAAAATAAAATGATATCTTATAACTTGTACATATATATGTCATACAAATATTAATTATTCGCACAAATTTCAAAAAATAAAAAACAAGAGGTATTCTACTAACCTAAAAATTACCTCTTGTTTTTTTTAGTAAAATTATGAAATTATATAATAAACTTTTAAACTTGTTATCCCTATAGGAAAATGACTTTAACTCTTAATTTATTATACTCCATTATTCATCTTTGGCAGCTGCTATTTCACTACAAAATTTACAGTTTATTTTATCATTGTTTCTTATGTAAGTTGGTACAATCTCTTCTATGTAATCTTTAAGCTCTTCTACACTACATTCATTAATAACACCTTTTAATTGTTCTAATGATTTCATTAGAAGCTTATAATCAGTAAATACAGGCTTACCTATGAATATTTTTTTATGATCAGTAGATTTAATACCCTCTTCATCTAACAATAATTCTTCAAACAACTTCTCACCAGGCCTCAATCCTATTATCTCTATAGGAATATCCACATTTGGTTCAAATCCTGAAAGGCGAATCAAATCTTTTGCAAGGTCTAATATCTTAACTGGCTCACCCATATCAAGTATAAATATTTCACCACCCTTTGCCATAGCACCAGCTTGGATAACTAATTGTGCTGCCTCAGGTATAGTCATAAAGTACCTTATCACTTCCTCATGAGTAACAGTCACAGGCCCACCTTTCGCTATCTGCTTTTTAAATAATGGTATAACACTTCCATTGCTTCCCAACACATTTCCAAACCTTACAGCGACAAATTCCGTTTCACTTACAGTATTCATAGATTGTATGATCATTTCACACATTCTCTTTGAGGCTCCCATTATATTAGTAGGATTTACAGCCTTATCAGTAGATATCATAACAAACCTTTTAACACCATATTTATTAGCAGCTTGAGCAACATTTAACGTCCCAAATACATTATTTTTTATTGCTTCCTTTGGATTATCCTCCATCAGTGGTACATGCTTATGAGCAGCTGCATGAAATACTACATCTGGACTTATTTCTCTAAATATCTCTTCTATCCTCTCTTTATCTCTAATAGAAGCTATTACAACCTTCAAATTCAATCCTTCATCTCCTTCATTATGTATATTATAGATCGATTTAAGCTCATTTTGTATTTCATAAGCATTATTTTCATATATATCTAATATAACTAGCTGTGATGGATGAAATTTAGCTATTTGCCTACATAGCTCAGAACCTATAGACCCTCCTCCTCCAGTAACTAACACCTTTTTACCTTTTAAATAACCGCTTATTTCTTCAATATCAAGCTTAACTGGCTCTCTTCCTAATAAATCTTCTATCTCTACATCTCTTATTTGACTAACACTAACCTTACCGTCTATAAGTTCATACATCCCCGGCAATATTTTTAACTTGCATCTTGTTTTTTTACTTTCTTCAACTATTTGACGTATTTCTTTTCTGCTAGCTGATGGTATAGCAATAATAATCTCATCAATACTTTTTTTTACAGCTACACTAGGAATATCTAGTCTTGTACCTAATACAGGAACTCCATTTATCATTTTGCCTTGCTTTTTAATATCATCATCTATAACTGCTACAGGCTCACTGTTTAATTGTACATGGTTCTTAAGCTCTCTTATTACTAAAGCGCCAGCGTCACCACCGCCTATTATCATTACTTTTTTAAGTTTTTTTCTACCAGGAGCATGTATAATATCATTTTGTCTTATCCTTTTCATAGCCCTATAGCTAAATCTACTACCCCCTATAAATACCATATCAAGTAACGTAGCTATTACATATATACTACGAGGAAAATGAACACTGTATAGATATAAATAACTAATAACGCCAGCATTTGATATGATTATTGAAGCAATCACTTTTATTAGTTCTTCTACACTAGCATATCTCCAAAGGCTATTATATAAATTAAAGAAATAAAAAACGCTAATCTTTATAACTGTAATAGCAAATACATTTTGTAAAAATGTATGTATGTATTGAGCATCTATATTACCATCAAATCTTAAATAAAAAGCTGCATAATAAGAAAAGCTAATTAAAATAGTATCAATTAATAATAATAAAAATGTCTTTGACTTCTTTTCCATAAAAACTGTCCCCTTCTGTATTTTTGTTATTATATTTGATCACCAATTGATTTCTCATTATGCATATTATACCACATGATTTTATTTATTTATATTAAAAATAAACAAAATCATGCCTCAGTCTTTTTTACAGCGTCTGCTACTGCTCTTACGACTTCCTTATTAAAGGGACTTGGTATAATCATGTCAACATTTAACTCTTCTTCTTTAACTACATTTGCTATAGCATAAGCAGCTTGTATTTTCATCTTCTCTGTTATTTTTTTAGCCCTTATATCTAATGCTCCTCTAAAAATTCCAGGAAATGCCAGTACATTATTTATTTGATTAGGAAAATCGGACCTTCCAGTACCAACAATAAAAGCTCCAGCTTCTTTCGCATCCTCTGGCATAATCTCAGGTATAGGGTTTGCCATAGCAAAAATAATAGGCTTTTCATTCATGGTTTTTACCATTTCTTTTGTTAAGCAATTTGCTGATGAAACTCCTATAAAAACATCTCTATTTTTTATTATATCTTTTAGCTTACCTTCTTCTAAATTTTTATTTGTCATCTCAGCTATTTCTCTCTTAATAGGGTTTAAATCCTGTCTTTTTACTGATATAGCTCCCTTTCTATCACATAATATTATATTTTTTACTCCTACATTCAATAACAGCTTTGCTATTGCTATTCCTGCTGAACCTGCACCGTTGATAACTATTTCTAAATCACTAAATTGCTTTTTTGCCAATTTTAATGCATTAATCAGTGCAGCTAATACTACTACTGCTGTACCATGTTGGTCGTCATGAAAAACTGGTATATCCAATTCTTCATCTAATCTTTTTTCTATTTCAAAACATTTAGGTGCTGCTATATCTTCTAGATTTATTCCTCCAAATACTGGTTCTAGCATTTTTACAGTTTTTATTATTTCTTCTACATCTTTAGTATTCAAACATATTGGAAATGCGTCTATATCCGCATATGTCTTAAATAATACAGCTTTTCCTTCCATTACAGGAATAGCTCCATAAGGTCCTATATCTCCTAATCCTAATACAGCAGTTCCATCACTTATGACTGCCACAGAATTTCCTTTAAAAGTGTATTCATAAACTTTATCTTTACATTTTTCTATTTCTCTGCAAGGCTCTGCAACTCCAGGTGTATATGCTGTAGATAAATCATCCTTTGTTTCTATTTTAACCTTGCTTTGTATGCTAACCTTACCTTTGTTATTTCTATGCATTTCTAAAGACAATTTATTGTAATCCTTCATTTGATTTATCCTCCTTACCCTATTTTGAAATATCGTATAAATTATTTCCATAAATATCTATACAAACTATAAGAGGTAAGTTTTCTACTGTTAATCTTCTTATAGCTTCAGTCCCCAAATCTTCGTATGCTATTACTTCACTTTTTTTTACTGAACTAGCAATTAATGCACCAGCTCCTCCAACTGCTACAAAATATACTGCTTCATTCTCTTTCATACCTTCTATTACTTCTTTACTTCTAAAACCCTTCCCTATCATACCTGACAATCCTAATTTTAGCAAAGGAACAGTCATATTGTCCATTCTATAACTCGTTGTCGGTCCAACAGAACCAATTGGATTTCCAGGTCTTGCAGGAGTTGGTCCAGCATAATATATTATGGCATCCTTTATATCAAATGGTAACTTTTCACCTTTACTCAGTGCATTCATCATTCGTTTGTGAGCAGCATCTCTTGCTGTATATATTTCTCCTGTCAAGGATACTATATCTCCTGCTCTAAGCTGTCTTATAGTTTCCTTATCTAAAGGAGTTTTTATCTGTTTTAAATCCATACTTACACCTCTCATATTTATATTTTATATAATTATTGTGCTATGCCTTGAAGAATGACAATTAATATTTACTGCAACAGGTAAACCAGCTATATGAGTAGGATAAGACTCTATATGTACATCTAAAGCAGTCGTATTTCCTCCTAATCCTTGAGGTCCTATCCCTAAAGAATTAATTTCTTTTAAAAGTTTATCTTCTAGCTCTGCTAAATGCTTTAATTTATTCCTTGAACCTATTTTTCTTATTAATGCACGTTTTGATAAATTAGCGGCTTTGTCCATTGTTCCACCAATGCCTACTCCTACAATTATAGGAGGACATGGATTAGGTCCTGCTTTTTTTACTGTATCTAGTACAAAGTCTATTACACCATCTACTCCATCAGAAGGCTTGAGCATCTTTATACGACTCATATTTTCACTGCCAAATCCTTTAAACATAAGATCAATTTTAACCCTATCTCCAGATACTATATCGTAATATATAACTGCTGGGGAATTATTTTTCGTATTGTTTCTTATAAGGGGGTCTTCAACTACTGATTTCCTTAAATACCCTTCTTTATATCCTTCTATAACGCCGTTATTTATGGCATCTGTAATATTCCCATTTACAAAATGAACATCTTGGCCGACTTCTACAAAAGCAACTACCATCCCTGTATCCTGACATAAAGCTATATTATTTTTTCTAGCCACTTCTGCATTTTTCACTATCATATCTAGAACCATCTTGCCAACTGAAGATGTTTCTCTATCTTTTGCATTTATTATTGATTCTTCCACATCCTTTTCTATGTATATATTTGAAGATATACATTTTTGTGCTACCAATTTTTTTATACGTCTTACATCTATTTCTCTCATCTTCACACTCCTTTCTTTCTAGGTAACAAAATTTTACAAGTTTAAATTTTTGTACGACTTTTTTTGGACTTTTTTCCTTTTAAATTCAATTAAAAGTCCAAAAAACCGGAGTTAAAAAATTTATAACTTGCAAAACTTTAAAAAAGCTGCTGGATATTTTATTACCAGCAGCCTATAAATTTCTACCTCTTAATTACCTCATGTCTTTTTGGACCATTTGTAACAATCGTAACTGGTATTCCCAATGCCTTTTCTATATACAATACATAGTTCTTACAATTTTGAGGCAACTTATCAAAATCAGTTATACCACGAATATCTTCTTTCCAACCAGGTAAATATTCTAAGACAGGTTTAGCCTTTTCTAAAACAGCATTAGTTGAAAAACTATCTGTAACCTTTCCATCTATTTCATAGGCTACACATACTGGAATAACATCAAGATAACTTAAAGCATCTAATACTGTTAATGCTACATCTGTAGCCCCCTGAACTTGGCAGCCATATCTAGAAGCCACAACATCAAACCATCCCATTCTTCTAGGCCTTCCTGTAGTTGCTCCATATTCTCCTGCATCTCCACCTCTTTGTCTAAGTTCTTCTGCTTCATCTCCAAATATTTCACTAACAAAAGGTCCTGCTCCTACAGCACTTGAATATGCTTTAACAACGGCTACTACCTTATCAATTTTGTATGGAGGAATGCCTGCTCCAACTGTAGCAAAGCCAGCCAAAGTAGATGATGATGTAGTAAATGGATATATCCCAAAATCAGGATCTTTTAACGCACCTAATTGTCCTTCGAGAAGAATGTTTTTGTTTTCAGAAATTGCTTTTTGCAAATAATCAAATGTATTGCAAACATATGGTTCAATCTTTTCCTTATAACCCATAAGCTCATCAAACAATATGTCTGGATCAAGAAGAGGTTTATGATATAAATGTTTTAACAACACATTTTTAATCTCACAAATCATCTCCAATTTTTCTTTAAGCTTTTCAGGATAAAACAATTCGGATATTTGTATTCCTATTTTGGCATATTTATCTGAATAAAATGGTGCTATACCAGATTTAGTTGAGCCAAATTTCTTTTCTTTAAGCCTTTCCTCTTCATATCTATCAAAAAGAATGTGATAAGGCATAAGAACCTGAGCTCTATCTGAAATCAATACATTTGGGTTAATACCTTTTTCCTTAAGAGAATTTATCTCTTCCAAAAAATAAGGAATGTTTAATGCTACACCATTACCTATAATATTAGTAACATGATCAAAAAATACTCCTGATGGTAATAAATGTAATGCAAACTTGCCATATTCATTGATTATAGTATGTCCTGCATTGCTTCCTCCTTGAAATCTGATAACTATATCCGATTCCTCAGCAAACATATCAGTAATCTTACCTTTACCTTCATCTCCCCAATTAGCTCCAACTATTGCTCTAATCATAATATTCCTCCTAAAATATAAATTACACTCTAAGTTCAGCTTTTGCCCCTAATAAGTCCTTGTTTTCGTTTAAAATTGGTTTTACCCATTCGTCCAAAAACTCAGTAACTTGTTCAGGAGCTCTTCCAACATATTTTTCAGCCTTTAAAAGATTTTGTAATTCTTTTAAATCTAATCCAAAAGATTTATCCTTTGCTATCATCGATATAAGCTGATTTTCTTCCCCTAAAGCCTTAATTCTTCGTCCAGCTTCTATTGAATGTTTCCTAATACTTTCATGTATTTCTTGGCGGTCTCCACCTTTTTTTACAGCATCCATCATTATATTTTCTGTAGCCATAAATGGCAACTCATTTTCTAATCTTTTAGCTATAACCTTTGGATATACTACCAACCCACTAGCAACATTTAAGTAAATATTCAAAATAGCATCTGTTGCCAAAAAGGCTTCAGGAATGCTTATACGCTTGTTTGCCGAATCATCTAATGTCCTTTCAAACCACTGATTAGCTGCAGTAATAGCAGGGTTTAATGAATTTACCATCACATACCTAGCAAGTGAAGCCATCCTCTCACATCTCATAGGATTTCTTTTATATGCCATTGCAGATGAACCAATTTGCTTTTCCTCAAATGGTTCTTCTATCTCCTTAAGATGCTGAAGAAGTCTAATGTCATTGCTAAATTTATGAGCACTTTGTGCTATACCGCTTAGGACATTGGCAAATTGACTATCAATTTTACGAGAGTATGTCTGCCCAGAAACAGGACATACTTTGTCAAACCCCATCTTTTCTGCTATCAGTTGGTCAAGCTTTCTTACTTTATCATGATCTCCATTAAATAGCTCTAAAAAGCTTGCTTGAGTACCTGTAGTTCCTTTAGAACCAAGGAACATAACTTTCGAAAGCTGATGGTCTATATCTTGAAGATCAAGTATCAAATCCCAAATCCAAAGACACGCCCTTTTACCCACAGTAGTAGGTTGCGCAGGTTGAAAGTGAGTAAATCCTAAAGTAGGCATATCTTTATATTTATCTGCAAATTTTGATAAAGCATCTATAACATTTATAACCTTAGCCTTTATCAACATAAGCCCTTTACGCATTAAAATAATATCTGTATTATCGCCAACATAACATGAAGTAGCTCCTAAGTGAATTATTGGCTTAGCTAAAGGGCATTGTTTTCCATATGCATATACATGAGCCATAACATCATGTCTCACTTCTGCCTCTCTTTTCTCTGCTACATCATAATTTATATCATCTTGAAAAGCTTTCAGCTCATCTATTTGCTCTTTAGATATATCAAGTCCTAACTCCATTTCAGCTTCAGCAAGAGCAATCCACAATTTACGCCAAGTGCGAAATTTTGTATCAGGAGAAAATAATTTTTTCATCTCTTCACTGGCATATCTTGTATTTAAAGGGCTTTCATAAAAATCCTTCATATTTATATTCCTCCAAATCTACAATTAATACTATTTCTAATACTATTTATCTAATCCTAATCTTTTAAATATCTCCCAATATGCATCTTCTACATCTCCCATATCTCTACGGAAGCGGTCCTTATCTAGTTTTTGGTTAGTATTAGCATCCCATAGACGGCAAGTATCAGGAGATATTTCATCTGCTAAAATGATTTCTCCATTTAAAGCAGGACAACGTCCAAATTCTAGTTTAAAATCAACAAGTGTAATATTAATCTTTTTAAAATAATCAACTAAAATATCATTAATTTTAAAAGCTAGTTCTGAAATAGTATCTAAATCTTCTTTTGTTGCATATCCTAAAGAAATCATATGATAACTATTAGTAAAAGGATCTCCAAGGTCATCATCCTTGTAGCTAAATTCAAGAGAAGGGCATTTAAGCTTTCTCCCTTCTTCAATTCCATATCTCTTTGAAAAACTTCCTGCTGCAACATTTCTTATTATTACTTCAATAGGTATTATTTCAACTTTATGTACTAAAGTTTCCCTATCACTTAATTCTTCTATATAGTGAGTCTTAATGCCATGACTTTCTAAAAGCTTAAATATGTGATTAGACATACGGTTGTTTACTATGCCCTTTTCATAAATAGTCCCCTTCTTTAAACCATTAAATGCAGTTGCATCGTCTTTGTATTCTACAATATAAGCGTCTTCTCGATCTGTCTTATAAACCTTCTTTGCTTTACCTTCATAGAGTAAATTTTTCTTTTCCATAATACCCTCCTAAGATTTTTATTATTTAAAGAAATTACATAATATATAGATAAACAACTTTACATTTTATTATGTACCTCTAAATATAAAGTTTATAGCCTGCCATTCATTTAGACATCACTCTAGTATTTTTCCCTGAATATTGCTTAAATACCAAAGCAGAAAGTATATTTTTAGATGAAATATGAAAAAAATAAAAAAAGGTTACTGAAATAATAATAAAACCCTACTCAGTCCCCTTTATGTCTCTTTTTATAGATGCAGGTATATTCACTTTTATTAATTTACACGCATATTTTATCATATATAATTTAAATGTACAATATGCTTATCAAAAAAATCAATTTAAAAGTTACACAGCTTCTATAGGTAAACAATTTCAATACTTTAATTATTATGCCTTGGAAAATCTACTTTCATTGCGACTTATTCAAGCACTACCCTAATATTATACCCTAAATAGTGCTTGAATACCGGAGCAGGGGAAGTAGATTTTCCACAGGCTTTCTTAACCTTTAACATGGCACAATCTAACATATTATTTCATCAATTTACATATATTATCTGTAAATTCTACAGGGTCTTCTACAGCTAATCCTTCAATAAGCAAAGCTTGGTTATAAAGAACATTAGTATAAATCTTTAACTTTTCTTTATCATTGTTAAATGCATTTTTTAAAGCATTAAATACTTCATGATTTACATTGATTTCAAGTACCTTTTCTGCTTTTATTTTTTGATTATTTGGCATAGCATTTAATACCTTTTCCATTTCCAAAGTCAATTCCCCATCGGTAGCAATACATACTGGATGATTTTTTAACCTTTTTGATGGTCTTACATCCTTAACCTTATCCCCTAAAGTATTTTTCATAAATTCAAATATTTTCTTATTTTCTTCTGTTTCATCATTTTTCTCCTCTTTTTCATCTTTTTCATCTATTCCTAAGTCTCCACTAGATACAGACTTAAATTCTTTATCTTTATATTTCATTAACATGCGAATAGCAAATTCGTCTATATCATCAGTAAAATACAATATTTCATATCCTTTGTCCGACAAAAGCTCTATTTGAGGCATTTTATCAATTCTATCTACAGAGTCTCCAGAAGCATAGTAAATATACTTTTGATCTTCTTTCATCCTATCTACATATTCGCTTAAGGTTACCATTTTTTTCTCTTTTGATGAATAGAACATCAATAAATCTTGTAAATCTTCTTTGTGCTGTCCAAAATCACTATAAACACCATACTTTAACTGTCTACCAAAATTCTTATAAAATGATTCATATTTTTCTCTATCATTTTTAAGAAGCAACTCTAACTCATTTTTTATCTTATCTTTTATATTTTTAGCGATTACTTTTAACTGTCTATCATGCTGAAGCATTTCCCTAGAAATGTTTAATGACAAATCTTCAGAATCCACCATACCCTTTACAAAGCTAAAATAATCAGGAAGTAAATCTGGACATTTATTCATTATTAAAACACCATTTGAGTACAGCTCTAATCCCTTTTCATATTCAGTAGTGTAAAAATTATAAGGCATATTTTCTGGTATGAATAATATAGCATTGTACCTTATTAAACCTTCAGCTTTTATATGAATGTATTTTAAAGGTTTATCAAAGCCATAACGTTTTTCTGAATAAAAATTCTCATAGTCTTCTTTAGTAAGCTCATTTTTATTTTTTCTCCAAATTGGTACCATGCTATTAATAACTTTTTCTACCACTACATCTTCATATTCATCTTTTGAACCTTCTTTAAGTTTTGATTCTGTAACATCCATTTTTATAGGGTATCTTATGAAATCTGAATATTTTTTAATAATAGACCTTAATCTATATTCTTCTAAGAATTCATCATATTTCTCATCTTCAGTATTATCTTTTATCTTTAATATTATTTCTGTACCAAAATGTTCCTTTTCACAAGGCTCAATAGTATATCCATCAGCCCCTTGTGATTCCCATTTATATGCTTGATCGCTACCAAAAGCCTTACTTATAACTGTAACTGATTTAGCAACCATGAATGCTGAATAAAAACCTACTCCAAATTGTCCTATAATATCAAAGCCGTCTTTCATTTCATTTTCTTTCTTAAATGCAAGAGAACCGCTTTTAGCTATTACCCCTAGGTTTTCTTCTAACTCTTCTTTAGTCATCCCAATTCCTGTATCAAGCACTGTTAATGTCCTATTTTCTTTGTCAGGTATAATCTTTATGTAATAATCGTCTTTATTAAATGTTAAATTTTCATCTGTTAAAGCTTTATAATAAATTTTATCAATAGCATCACTTGCATTGGAAATTAACTCTCTTAAAAATATTTCCTTATGAGTATAAATGGAATTAATCATCAAATTCAACAGTCGTTTCGATTCTGCTTTAAATTCCTTTTTTTCCATATAAATCTTCTCCCTTCACCAAGATTTTTCCAAATTGTTAGCACTCTATTAAGAGGAGTGCTAATTATAATTTATCAAATCCATATAATTTGTCAAGTGGTTTACACATCTATATAAAAATTGCTCAATTTTTCTCACTTTTTCTTTTATTATGATGTATAATATTATTAAGTAATGTCATGAAATTTTACTCTCTTCTATTAACAATAGAGAAATTTGAATAATTGCTACAAACTCAAAACTTTGCAATTTCTTCAATAGTATAAGAAAGGATTGTTTGTTATGAAATTTAATGCTCTAACAAAAAAGTATCCATCTATACGAAATTTGCTTTATGCTAAAAACGCTATGGTCGCAACTTCTCAACCTCTTGCTGCTCAAGCAGGTCTTGAAATTATAAAAAAAGGTGGCAATGCTATAGACGCTGCTGTAGCAGCAGCAGCTATGTTAACAGTTGTAGAACCTACTTCAAACGGTATAGGAGGCGATGCCTTTGCATTAGTATGGGCAAATGGTAAACTTCACGGATTAAATAGCAGCGGATATGCCCCAAGCCTCATCTCATCAAAAAAACTCATCGAAAAAGGTTATAGCGAGATACCTAAATACGGGCTAATACCAGTTACTGTACCAGGCGTACCAGCTGCATGGGCAGAATTATCAAAAAAGTTCGGAAAACTACCATTTGAAAAACTCCTACAGCCAGCTATTATTACAGCAAGAAATGGATATGCCGTCACTCCTACAGTATCTAGATTTTGGAATATAGCTTACAAAATATATAAAAAGTCGCTAAATGGAGAAGAGTACAAAAACTGGTTTAAGGTTTTTACCCCAAATGGACATGCTCCAAAACCAGGTGAAGTATGGAAATCTGAATTACATGCACAGACTTTAGAAGAGATTGCAAAGACAAAATCAGAATCATTTTATAGAGGAAAACTTGCCGATAAGATTGACAGCTTCAGTAGAAAGTACAATGGATACATTAGAAAAGAAGATTTAGCATCTTATTATCCAGAGTGGGTAGAACCTATAAAAATAGATTATAAAGGTTATGAAGTATATGAAATTCCTCCTAATGGTCACGGTATAAGTGCTTTGATGGCCTTGAATATATTTAAAAATTTTGAAGTGTCTAACAAAGAGAATGCTGATACTTACCACAAACTTATAGAATCAATGAAATTAGCTTTTATCGATACTAAAGAATACGTTGCTGATATAAACTATATGAATTATAGCTGTGAAGATCTATTATCTGAAAAATATGCAAAAGAAAGAGCTTCATTAATAAGTAATACAGCCTTACAGCCTACTGTAGGTACTCCACAGTCAGGTGGAACTGTATATCTATGTACTGCAGACAATGAAGGTAACATGGTCTCATATATACAAAGCAACTATATAGGCTTTGGATCAGGGATAGTTATACCAGAAACAGGTATAGCATTACATAATAGGGGTAAAAATTTTAACATTAAACCAGGCCATCCTAATTGTATTGAAGGTAGAAAGAAACCTTATCATACCATTATACCAGGCTTTTTAATGAAAGATGGAGAAGCAGTTGGTCCATTTGGAGTTATGGGTGGATTTATGCAGCCTCAAGGTCACCTTCAAGTAATAACAAATACAATAGATTTTGCCCTTAATCCACAGGATGCACTAGATGCTCCTAGATGGCAGTGGATAAAAGATAAAACGATAAAAGTAGAAAAGAATTTCCCTAGCGATATAATCCAAGAATTAACTGCAAAAGGCCATGATATAGTTATTGACCCTGAACCAGGTAACTTTGGAAGAGGTCAAATTATCTGGAAAACAGAAGAAGGTACATTGTGCGGAGGAACAGAATCACGCTGTGATGGATATATCGCTGTTTGGTAAAATAACTTTTATGGTATTATTAAAGTATAAGGAGAGATAAATGGTATGACTAAAATAATAGTTGACAGCACATGTGATTTGCCAAAACATATTATAGACAAATATGGTATAAAGGTTTTACCACTTAGGGTATACATAAATGGAAAAGAATTTTGGGATAAAGTTACAATAAAAGTTGAAGAAGTATATAATGCCATGAAAAATGGAATACTTCCTAAAACTTCGCTGCCAAATCCTAAGGAAACATACGATTTATTTAAAAAATATGCTTCTAAAGGTACAGATTTCATTTTTTATTCATTTTCTTCAAAACTTTCTAGCACATATCAAACAGCTGCTATGATTATTAAAGAACTTAAAGAACAGTACCCTAATGTTAAGATGGAAATAATAGACACAAAAGCTGGTGCTATAGGCTCAGGATTGATCACATTGCAGGGTGCTAAATTAGCTCAAGCAGGTGCTAGTTTTAACAATATAATTAAAGCATCTAAGGAGTATTCAGAGCATATAGAACATATCTTTACTATTAACGATTTAAGTTGGCTTTTAAAGGGTGGAAGAATAAATAAAAGTCAAGCTATAATAGGAAATTTGCTCAACATAAAACCTATTCTTCACGTTAGAGATGGTAAAATGGAAGTAATAGAAAAAATTAGAGGTAGAAAAAAATCGTTAAATAGAGTTGTAGATATAGTTCAACAAAGAATTAAAGAATTTCCAAACCAAATTATAGGAATAAGTCATGCAGATGATTTAGAAACTGCTTTAGAAATTAAAGATATGATTATTAAAAAGATAGGAAATAATAAAATATTAATAGATAAAATAGGTAGTGTACTTGGTTCACATTTGGGTATTGGTGGAGTAGGAGTATTCTTTTTTAATAAAAAACATAAGTTGTACATAAATGAATTATAGATCCCTATTGGTTTATATGCTTTAATTCAGCTTTTTAGGCTACCTTGAAGCATATAAACCAATATAAAAACAAATATACTATATAACACATTAATAAATGAGCATAATACTCTATAATTAAAATTATTGCCAAAATACTATTTTAATGCATAAAATATAATAAAATTAATTATATTCTCCTTTGATAGTTTCATAAGATTTTCAGGAGTTTTGCCATAATTTATAAATTTGTATCTAATTAAAGTTATTTTCATTATTATATGCATATAGCATATTGCAAATAGTCATTTTCATATCTTCTCTAAATTCTCTAGGTTCTATAACTTCAATAGCTTCTCCCTGGCTTAAAAGCCACATTTTAATACCTTTTCCAAAAACTTTTGCTTTTATAAGATACTCGCCATTATTTTCGCTAATAATCTCAGCTGTAGGCAATCTATCTAAAACCGCTTCAATAGATTTACCTTTAAATTTAAACTTAATCGTCTGTAATTTCCCTGATTGCATAAATTGAATATGATTCCTAAACTCCCCTTCTTTAAATCTATCTCTATAATTAATTCTAAATCCTTCTTCTAAAACATGATAACTTTTAATCCTATCTAACCTATAAATACCAGGATATTCATAATTTTTGCCATCAATAAAAGCTATTAAATAAAAATAATATTCAGAAAACAATAAACCTTGAGGAATTAATATTCTCTCTATGGAATCAAAACTTATTTTTCCTTTATCTATTATTTTGGTATATTCAATTTTAATTTTTTTTTGTTTAACAATGGCTTCACTTAAATTCCACAACTTATCTATTAAATCTTCATTATGTTTCGGTGGAACATAATTGTTTAACTCATTTCCTATGACTTGTCGTATGTATGATTTATCTTTATGAACACAATTGTTTAAAAGTTTTTCTATAATTATATTTATTTCTTTTTTATTAAACCCTCTACTTTCTAAAAGCACTTTTGATATTGCAAGTATCTCTTTTTTAGTAAATATATTTTCTTCTGTTGTTTCAAGCACATATCCTCTTTTTTGCCTACTATACTTTACACGTCTTTGTATACCTTCATTAGTAAAATACGAATTTAAATCACTAATATATCTAGATATACTCTTTGTACTAACTCCTAACTTTTCTGCTACATCTTGCTTATTTACTATTCCTCCTTTCAGCAATATATCAAATAAAAAAATAACTCCTTGTGCCCTATTTCTTTCCATGATATAATTTGCCACCTTGCTTCATAAAATTTTTATAATATCGTTTTATTTTGACATTTATGTTTAAAATCCTTTATTTTTTTACTTTTTTTGTACATTTCTTCGTCTGCTTTGTCGATTAGTTTTTTTACATTCAATTGACTGTTAGGATTAAATTGAGCAAACCCGTAACTTATAGACATTTTATAATTATTTGTTCCCTTGCTATTTATTTTAGTTATTTTATCACAAATTCTTTTTAAGATGCCCCGAGCACATTTTATATCAGTCTGAGGAAATACTATTAAAAATTCATCTCCGCCAAGTCTAATTATAAAATCATTCTTTCTAATATTTCCCTTAATGATTTTTACTATATTTATTAAAAGCCTATCTCCTTCACTGTGTCCAAAATTATCATTAATTTTTTTAAGTTCATCAACATCAATAAAACATACCGTTAATTTATCACCAGTAATTTTCGCTTTTATCATCTTTTTTTTCAAAATATTAATACCAATTCCTCTATTTAAAGCATGAGTCATACTATCAAATGATGCATAATGCTTTAGTTCTTGTTTCTCTCTATATAGTTTTTTTATAATTCTATCTTTTTGTCTTAATATTCTTAATACCTCCGACCTAGATAATTTCCTATACCTCATTTTAAACCCCCTGCTCTAAATTATTTAAGTATTTAATATAATTTTATTTTATATCGTATAGTGGACAATTTTTGTCCTTTTTTAAATTATTATTAAATTTAAGAATTTAAATAATAAATATTTTAAAAGATTTTGCAGGTTCCTTATCTAGTTTTCATATGTTGACTTAATAAAAATTATATATTAAAATATAATTAGAGAATGGGTTGTGAAACTAAAGGGCAAAAATACTGTGAGTTAAAATTGAACAAATTAATTTATTCAATTTCTTAACTAAATAACTTTCGTCTAAAGATGTTTAAGATATTAGGAGGCGAATTTTAACATTTTATAGTGTTGAAATTCGCTTTTTTGTTTTTTAAAATAATGATAGGAGGTTTATAAATGCAAAAAGTAGTGATCGATGGTAATAGTTTGACTCTAGAACAGTTCGTTGAGGTATGCAGGAAAAATGTAGAAGTTGAGTTAAGTGATGAAGCAAAAGAAAATGTAATCAAATCTAGAAAAGTAGTAGATGATTTTGTAGATCAAGGGAAAATAGTATATGGTATAACTACAGGTTTTGGAAAATTTAGTGATGTAATGATTTCAAAAGAAGAAACAAAACAGTTACAAAAAAATCTTATTATGAGTCACGCTGTAGGTGTAGGAGATATTTTAGATGAAGAAATAGTAAGAGGTATCATGCTACTTAGAGCAAATGCTTTAGCAAAAGGGTACTCAGGAATAAGATTATCTACATTGGAAACGCTTTTACAAATGCTCAATAAAGGAGTGCACCCCGTAATACCTGAAAAAGGGTCTTTAGGTGCTAGCGGAGACCTTGCACCATTAGCACATATGGTATTAGTTATGATTGGACTTGGAGAGGCTTTGTATAAAGGCCAAAGGATGACAGGAAAAGAAGCTATGGAAAAGGCAGGTATAGAAATTGTAGAGTTAACATCAAAAGAAGGATTAGCACTCATTAATGGAACTCAAGTAATGACATCTATAGGAGCATTAACAGTTTACGATGCTATTAATTTATTAAAAGCAGCAGATATAGCAGCAAGTTTATCCTTTGAAGCTCAAAATGGAATCATTACAGCTTTAGATAAAAAGGTGCATGAAGTTAGACCACATAAAGGACAAATAGATACTGCTAAAATTATGCTTGAATTACTTGAAGGAAGCGAGATGACAACATCACAGGGAGAACTTAGAGTTCAAGATGCTTATTCGTTAAGGTGTACACCACAGGTTCATGGAGCAAGCAAAGATGCTATAAATTATGTTAAAGAAAAAATAGAAATTGAGATGAATTCTGCTACTGACAATCCATTAATATTTAAAGATACACTAGAGGCCATATCAGGGGGTAATTTTCACGGTCAGCCTATGGCATTATGCTTTGATTTTATGAGTATAGCATTATCGGAAATAGGCAATATATCAGAAAGAAGGCTTGAAAGATTAGTAAACCCTGCATTAAGTGGCTTACCAGCATTTTTAGTTGAAAACGGAGGACTAAACTCAGGGTTTATGATAGTACAATATTCTGCAGCATCATTGGTTTCAGAAAACAAAGTCCTCTCACATCCATCAAGTGTAGATAGCATACCATCTTCAGCAAACCAAGAAGACCATGTGTCTATGGGTACAATTGGTGCAAGAAAAGCAAGAGAAATATTAAAAAATTCAAGAAATGTTATAGCTATGGAAATAATGGCAGCATGCCAAGCTATAGATTTAAGAGGTAAAAAGAAACTTGGTAAAGGTACAGAAGTAGCTTACAACTCTGTCAGAAAAGAGATAAAAAAAGTGGAAAAAGATAGAGTAATGTACGAAGACATAAGAAAATGCGAAGAATTAATTGCAAGTGAAAAATTAATAAGGGATGTAGCACAAATTTGTAAAGAATTATAAAAAACATGGTTTCTTGCTTTTGCAGATATTAGAATTATAGTAAAAATATTAGGAGGTTACTATGGATAATATTGGTATAGGCAAGATTGCATTACTTTTCGCACTTACTGACGATGATGAGAACTATATTAAAAAATATGAAAAAAAGGGTTATATGCTTTACAAAGGTCAAGCTGGTGCAATGGATGTGAAAAAAATAGTAGCAGCCATAGAAACATCAGCTTTTAGAGAAAACTTAATAAGAGAAAATTATCATGAAGAACATACTCTTTATCATACAATAATGGAAGCTTTTAGTGGTTATTGCAGGGGGCAGATAGTGCTAGGAGATGTACTTAGAACTACAGGGCTTGTATTTACTATAGTAAGGGGCAATCTTGTGGCAGGTGATAAATCCTCAGGTACATGGTTATCCATAGTATTATATGGTCAAATTGGCTCACCACGAAGGGGATTTGAACACGAAGCAATAGGTTTAGGTATACAACCAATTTAACAATATGTATTATCAAATTTTGCAAGTTTAAATTTTAAAAATTTATAACTTGCAAAATTTTAACCCTGTAGTAATTATGCAATTTTCTAAATTATATAATTTTTCAAATATAAAAGAAATGAAATCTATTTTTTTAAGTCACAGTATGCTTTATAGCCATGCAATGATTTAGTTTTCTTAACTGCATTTACTACTGCTTTTTCCATTACTCTAGCAGCTAAAAATCCTACCACAGTTATATCCGCTTCTATTTCCCCTGTGGCCATAGTAAATATCGTATCTCCGTCAAATATTGAATGAGCTGGCCTCATAGACCTTGCGTACCCATTATGAGCCATAGATGCTACTTTATTCATTTGAGATTTATCAAATTTACCATTTGTAATAATTGCACCTATAGTTGTATTTCCGCTAAATATGTTCTTCTTACTATCATATCTTTCTTCCATTATCTTTTCAGTAGAAGCAAAACTTTTTTTGTCTTCATTTAACACTCCTGCTATTATTTCTCCAGTTTCAGGGTCTATTACGTCACCAAGACAATTTACTGCTACTATTGCACCTACTTTTAAATTTCCAACTTGTACTGCATAAGTACCTAAGCCACCTTTCATTGCCCATTCAGGCCCTAAAATCTTACCAACAGTTGCACCTGTACCTGCCCCTATATTTCCATTAAGACATTCATTATTTGTTGCATTTAAACAAGCCTTATAACCCATCTCTTTATCAGGTCTTACTTTATAATCGCCACACATCAAATCAAATAATACTGCACCACAGACTATAGGTACTTTTGTAACCTGTACATCAAACCCAATATCATTTTCCTCCAAATATTGCATTACTCCAGATGCAGAATCTAAACCAAATGCACTTCCACCACTTAGCACTACAGCATGAATTTGCTGAACAAAATTAGTAGGATTTAATAAATCAGTTTCTCTAGTACCTGGAGAACCTCCTCTAACATCTACCCCTGCAGTAGCACCTTTTTCACATATTATTACCGTACAACCTGTAGCAGCATCTAAGTCTTGAGCATGTCCTATTTTAATACCTTCAATATCAGTAATCTTTATTTCTTTAGTCAATTTATTCACTCCTTTTCAAGTATATATAATTATCCCATAGTAATAACTTTGATTATAGCAATAATTACTCTATAACAACCTTTTAATAATATTATATCATTTTCTGATAAACGTTTTACCAGCTTAAAAAAAGGAAGCTAAAAAAGCTCCCTTTTTTTATAAATTATTAACCTATTTTTTTAGATGAACTGCAAAACCTCCTATTTCTCCTTCTAAGTATATAGCATTGATTTTACCTGTTTCATCAACATTTCGTGTACTTTCATTAAATTTTACTCCTTTAGCTTTTAAGTAAGCCATCGCTCTTTCAACTGAATTAGTTTTAATTGCAATATGTCCATTCTTGCCGAGATAAGGAGATTTCATTACCTCAACTTCTTCTCCTGTAAATATTGAAGAACTGCCAGGACGATATTCAAAATCAAATAGTGATACAAAAGCCTGTGCTATTTTTTGAGCTTCTTTATCATTTTCAGCATTAATTCCTACATGTCCAATCTTAAATCCTAGCATAGTCTTAATTGCTTCTTTAGTTAAGTTAGTGATAGTCTCATATTTTTCTTCCGATATTAAATTTTCCTTAACTATCCATGTACCACCACAAGCTATAACATTCTTTTGTGATAAATAATCGTTTAAGTTCTTAGTATTAATACCACCAGTTGGTATGAATTTTAGTTTTCTATAAGGGTCTCCAACAGATTTAAGGTAATCTACTCCTCCACTCAATTCTGCAGGGAAAAATTTAACAACCTCTAAGCCCATTTCCATGGCTAATTCCATATCACTAGGATTTGAAACACCTGGTATTACGGTAATTCCTTTGTCAATACAGTAACTTACAATTTTAGGATTAAATCCTGGACTAACTATAAACTTTGCACCTGCTTCTATAGCTCTATTTAATTGATCGATAGTCAATACTGTCCCTGCACCAACTAGCATTTCGGGGAATTCTCTAATTATATTTTTTATAGATTCTTCAGCTTCATCTGTACGAAATGTAATTTCAGCCAATGGAAGTCCACCGTCAATTAAAGCTTTTGCCAATGGTACAGCTTTTTCTGCATCATTAATCTTGATAACAGGTAATATCCCATAATCTGATATTTTCTTAATTATTTCATTCATAAAAACACCTTCTCTCTATTTTATAAATACCCAGCTAACCCTGGTAATGTCAATGTTAATGATGGAACAAATGTAACAAATAACAACAATACAACCAATGCAATAAAGTACGGCAACAAATACCTTACTATATCTTCAATACGAAGATTTGCTACTTTACAACCGGTAAATAATATTGGTCCTACAGGTGGAGTTATAGTTCCTATTGCAGTATTAAGAACCATCATAACGCCAAAGTGAATAGCATTTACATTTAATGCTAAAGCTACCGGTAAGAAAATAGGTGTAAAAATAATAATTAATTAATTTTATTTACAGGATAGAAAACCTGCTCCCCTTTTGAAAATCTAACTGCTTCCTCTGCAACTTTTCGCTTTAGTTCTAATGCTGCTTCCTCTGAATACCAAGCCATATGAGGAGTACATATTAGATTTTCATGACGTAAAAGTTTTGATCCTGGTAACATAGGTTCATTTTCAGCTACATCTAAAGCTGCACCAGCTATCTTCCCTTGAGATAAGGCTCTATCTAAAGCATCTTCATCTATAATTCCACCTCGTGCTGTATTGATAATATAAGCAGTTTTCTTCATACGATCAAATGACTCATCATTTATAAGCCCTACATTACCGTCTAAAGGACAATGTATTGATATAATATCTGACTTTTCTAACAGTTCTTCCATGGTAACGCCTTCGATAAATCTTGTAGATTCATCAATTTTTTTCTCAAAATTAATATCACATGCTATTACTTTACATCCAAGTGCTTTTACTCGTTTAGCAAAGGCTTTTCCTATACGGCCAATGCCTATTATACCTACTGTTAATGTCTTAAGTCTATGAATTGGTATAGCTCTAACATAGTCCCATTTTTCATTTTTTGTATAATTGTGCATCAATACAATTTTCCTTTGTATTGCAAGCATTAAAGCTAATGCATGATCAGCCACTTCATTTACACCATAATCAGGAACATTACAAACTGTTACTCCTAATTTAGTTGCTGCATCTACATCAACATTATCTATTCCAACACCATAACGAACAACTTGCTTTAATTCAGGTAAAAGTTCTTTCATGACCTTTTCCGTAATTGGTGCATATTGATTAATGAGAATATTAGCTCCTTTACAATTGTCTATCAAATCTTGTTCAGTTTTGCATTGAAGTAATTCAAATGGCAAATTAGCTTCATTTAATATTTTGGTTTCTATATCTATATTTTCGTGATCACAATCAGTTATAATGACTTTCATTTTCTTTCCTCCTAATTTTCTATCTACTTAAGTATCCACCATCAACTGGTATTATTGCACCATTTAAATAATCAGATGCAGATGATGCTAAAAACAATACTACTCCTGCCATATCTTCTGGTTTACCCCATCTTTTTGCTGGAATTCTATTAAGTATTTCTTCATTTCTTACTTTATCATTAATTAAAGCTGTATTCATATCTGTAGCCATATATCCAGGAGCTATTGCATTTACATTAATTCCATAACTTGCCCATTCATTAGCAAAAGCTTTAGTAAGTTGGGCAACTCCTCCTTTACTAGCTGCATATGCTGGTACAGTATATCCACCAAAAAAGCTAAGCATAGACGCAATGTTTATGATTTTACCACTTTTTTGATTTATCATCACTCTAGCAGCTAATTGGCATAAAGCAAATACTGCTGTAAGATTAACATTGATAACTGTCTCCCAATCTTCCATAGGGAACTCTTCACTTTTATGTCTTCTCTGAACACCAGCTGCATTAACTAAAATATCAAGACGTCCTCCTAAAAGTTCTAATGCTTCATTAAATGCATTTTCTCTATCTTCTTTTTTTCCTAAGTCAACTGAAATACCATGACAACTTAAGCCTTTATCCACATACTCCTTTGCTATTTCTTTAATTTTGGGAGTAGTTGCAAATAATACTACTTCTGCACCTGCTTCTAAAAGTGCTTCTGCCATGCCTCTGCCTAGCCCACGAGATCCTCCTGTTACAATTGCTTTCTTACCTTTAACATTGAAAAGGTCCATATCAGTAACTTTCCCCCTTATCGATTCCTATTTTTTTATGTCTATTAACTATACTTCAGTACAATCAAGCAACACTTTTATAGTGTTAACCTTTGGATCATTAATATAATCAAAAGCTTTATATCCTTCTTTTAAAGGAACTACATGACTTACAAGTTTTTCAAGACTATCACCCATTTCTTTTGCCAAATCTACAGCTTGTTCAAATTCACGTTTTGTATAAACTCTTGTTGCAACTATTTTCTGTTCTTTAAAACTAAATTGTGGAAAATTAAACTTATGAGGAGCCTTGTGAATTCCAGTCATACATATAGTTCCTCCTACTCTTGCCAATTCAGTGCTTTCAAAAGTTGCTGGTTCAGTTCCACTACATTCAAATACAATATCTGCTCCATCTCCATTAGTCATTTTTTCTACTACTTCTTTTAGATTTTCCTCTTTAATATTAACTGTCCTAAATCCTAAGTCCTTGCACAAATCTAGACGAAATTGGTCTATATCTGAAATTACTATTTTTGAAGCACCTGCATGTTTTAATACCATAGCAGTTAATATTCCAATAGGGCCAGCCCCCATAACTACTGTAGAATCAAGTAGCTTAAATTCAGACTGATGTATTGCTCTTACAATTACAGCTAATGGTTCAATTAATGCTGCAGCCTTATCGGAAACGCTATCATCAACCTTAAAAAGAACGTTTTCATCAACATAAGCATATTCTGCCATGCCACCATCTACATCAATCCCAAGAAGTTTTAATGTCTGACAAATATGTGGATTTCCAGTTCTACAAGAAAAACAATGTCCACATGATATTAATGGATAAGGTACTACTCTATCTCCAACTTTTATTTCTTTATTGCCATTGGAAATTTCTTCAACTATACCTACGAACTCGTGTCCTACAATTAAAGGAGCTTTTGCTCTAGGATGAGTACCTGCTACTATACCTTTATCCCCACCACAAACACCACAATATTTAATTTTAATTTTAGCATATCCTTGTCGTGGTTTTGGGTCAGCTACTTCCCGGACTTCTACTTTATTTGGAGCAGCATAAACTAATGCTTTCATAATACTACCTCCCTAAAATCTATTCGTTCTTATTTATGAACGCCGTACTTAATTACGATTATATTTTACTATACTGTTATACAATTGTCAATATATTTATACAATTTAAAAGGATATTTTATATGCAATTTATTTAAATTTAAAAATTACATAATTACTATAAGGCGAAAATTTCTTAAAATATTATAAAAAGGATCAAAAGATGTTATAATTAATTTTGATATTAGCAAATATTTCTATATAGAATGTTGCATAAATATTTTCACTGGTCTATAATATCATCGTATTTAATGCAGTAATAGAAATAATAAAATTATATAAATGAAAGGAGTATTTTTATGAAAGAGCAAAAAACTCATCGTACTACTGAACGTATACTAGATATATTAGAACTTATGGCTAGAGACGATGCTGGTAGTTTTACTCTAGGTGAAATTTCTAAAGCATTAAACGCTCCAAAAAGCAGTATATTCCCATTAGTACATACTCTTGCTGCCCGGGAATATTTAAGCTATGATAACAATAGTTTAAAATATAGTCTTGGTTTTAAAGCATTCGAAATTGGTATGAAATATGCTAATCAATCTGGAATTCATGACGATATTCTCAATATTATGCGTAATATTGTAAAACAGTGCTCTGAGTCTTGTAATTTTGCAGAGCTTAAAGGTGGAGATGCTTTTTGTTTGATGAAAGTAGATTCACCTGAACCTGTACGAATGTTTTCTGCTCCAGGCAGAAGACTACCTGCTTATTCTACTGCAATGGGCAAAGCAATGCTGGCATATAAAACAAAAGAAGAAATACTTAAACTATATCCTGAAGGACTTACTCCTGTTACTAAAAATACAATAACTGATATAGATGTTTTAATGGAACAACTTTATGAAATTCGTAAAACTGGAATTGCAATGGAATCTGAAGAAAATGCCCTTATGATTCGATGTATAGCTGTACCAATAAATAACAACGATGAAAATATTGCTGCATTGAGTGTTGCCATTCCAACTTTCAGATATAATAAAGAAAAAGAAAAATTAATAATAAATCTTCTTAATGAAGCACGTACTAAAATTGAAATGCTGATTAAAAAAAAGCATATATAAAATATATTCTACAAATTAAAAGGTTATTATCTTGAAACTCAATAAAAAAGCTTCAAAATAATAACCTTATTATTTTTACAAAATACTCGTATGCTTCTCAATTTAACTATTTATGCCTTTATTTTTATTGAAATATTTTTTTAGTATAAAAGAAACTATAAATAAAACAATTAATAACGAAACAGAAATATAAAAATCTTTGCTTCCAAACATAGTAGTTTTATCACCAAGATTTGTATACACAATTATACCAGGAAGTGAACCTATAAAAGTTGCTAGAGCATAATCTCTTAATTTCATATCTGTAAGTCCTGCACTATAACTTACTACTTTAAAAGGAAATAAAGGTATCAATCTCATCATCAAAATTATAAAAAATGCACTTTTCTTACTACTGCCGTCAAATATAACTATGTCCCTTTTTATTATTTTTTTAACAACTGCTTTTCCTAATACCCTTGAAATAAGAAATGCGATAATACCTCCTAATAATGAACCTATAGATGTTAGAACAACACCTTCCCAAAGCCCAAATAACATTCCTCCTGCAATAACTAAAACTGAGTCTGGAAATAATAATAGTGGTAATAAAGACAATATTACAACATATATGATTGGTGCCATAGCTCCCTTACTATTAATAAAAGCCTTGATTTCATTTGGACCATACCCTTTAAAAATATTGAATTTATTAATCAATAGCGCAAAAATAATTATTAATCCAATTATTATTAATGATTTAATAAAGCTATCGTTTTTTTTCATGGTTCACATCCTTATATTTAAAAAGAAAAATTGCATAATAAAATATTTTATAGATTGTAAAATTTTTACACTGTGATAATTATGCAATTTCCTCAATAATACAAATCTATAATTTTTTTAATTTATATCTATTTACCCACTTTGTTATCAAACCTTTATGTTTCCTATCTATGTGATTATAATCTTCACTAAATAAGAAATCAAGAATATGAAATGACTCCTTCCCTCCACTTTTCATAGATTCCACACATTCTCGACAATATGTTATTATATAATTTGTTGACGCTTCATTGGCTCTTCTTCTTGTATGTGAATTAGCAACATCTTTTTGAGTAACAGAAACCATTCCTCCAGAACCACAACAAAGTGTTTGACCCCGATTGTACTTCATTTCTTTTGTGTTAAGCCCAAGTTGAGATATAATACTTCTGACAGATTCGTGAATTACATCTATATCTCTAGTTGGACAAGGATCGTGAATTGTAAATACATGGTCTATATTTTTTCCAATGCCTATTTTATCTTCTGGAATACCAACAGATGCTAAAATCTCCCATAAAGATACTACTTCTACAATATTGGTATTATTGGATATTGTCATAAAACAATTTTGACATCCAGTAATTACTCTTTTAACTTTTTTATTTTTGAATTCTTCTTCTATTAATGAAAAATACTCTTTAAACTTATCTTCTTTTCCTAAACTTCTAGTAGGATTACCACAACACTTATTGTATATTCCAATGCCATATATCTTTTCTTTAAGATAATCATAAGTATTTCTAACGATTTCCGGGCTATATGACATAAGTGCACATCCGGGAAAAAATATAGTATCAGATTTAAGATTTTGTATGTCAGATGTAAAAAAGTTAGAAAAACTAAGTTTTTGATGCAATTCTACAGAAGATACTCCTAGTTCTTTAGGCAGTTTACCTTTATTCTGGTTAACTACATCTTTTCTCAATTCTAAAAATAGCTGCTTTAAATCTACTCCTTTAGGGCACACCTTAGTGCAATAACCACAGAGCATACATGAATAAGGTAATTTATAGTCAAATGTTTTCGTGTCCAATAGCTCTTTTAATAAATCCTTTGGAGAATCACAAAATTTATCAAGCATAGGACAGCCCTTCATGCAAGCATTACATCCAACACATTTTTGTTCTTCTACTATTTTTTTCATGGTTTTTTCACTTATTTTCAAACTAAAACACCCTTTTGTGAAACTTTATTCCACATTCTTCTTATTTTTTTCATTCCAAACTTTCTTTAATAAAAATACTAGAATGCTTACTGAGAATAATATAAGTAACCCAGTTACAAAAGTCTTTGCACCACCAGTTAGCATACCTCCAACATACGAATAGACAATAGTTGCTGGAAGCTGTCCAAGCCCTGTAGCCCAGAAAAAGGACCATAATCCCATAGGAGTAAGTCCAGCAGCATAGCTTACTATATCAAAGGACATAAAAGGAAGTAACCTGGCTATTAAAATAGCATAATTACCATATCTTTCAAAAAAGTTATCAACTTCTTTTAATGCAAACTTGTTTGTTAACTTTTCGACAGTATTTCTCCCATATATTCTAGCTATATAAAAACATAATACTGCACCAGCCATTGCAGATGACCAAGAAAGAATAGCTCCCTTAACCCATCCAAACAACGCTGCATTTGCAAATGTTATCAAAAATGCAGGCAAAGGTGCAGCCAATGATTGGAATATCATAAGAAAAAACGATATAACCGGTGCCCATATGCCAAAAGAAAGTATATATTCTTTTATTACTTCTACATCTAGCATACTGAAAATAAATATAACTTTATTTATAGTTACCTTTACAGGAGTAACAAATAAATAAATACAAATCAAAGCAACAATTACCCCGATTTTAATCAATGTTGACCTCTTAACATTTCTTAAAGTCTTCAAATTATCAACAGCCTTTCTAGAAAAGTATTTTGACCTTATTCTAAGTCTAAATCTTTATTTCCTGCCCAAGCATAAAAACTTGCGTCATAATTCTTAGCATTGTCATATCCCATCATACTTAATACTACTTGCATATGAGCAGATCGAATACCAGCAGTACAGTACGTTACTATTTCATCATCTTTACTAATTCCATTTTCATCAAGAATTGCTTTTATTTCTTGTGCAGATTTCAAAGTGCCATTTTCATTTAAAAATTTAGTAAATGGTATATTTATTGCTCCAGGTAAATGTCCACCCCTTGCTTCACCATATTTTTGAGCACCATTATATTCGTCTTCTTCTCTTGTATCTATTATAACTACCTCACCTAATTTATTTGCTAAATCTGAAGTATCAATATTAGTTGATTCATCTAATTCTGTAATTTCAACATTTTCTGGAGTAATATTGACAGACTCCTTTGATACTTCATAATCTCTTGATTTCCAATATTCAAATCCACCATCTAACATCTTTACATTATCAAATCCTGCTCTTTTAAGCATCCATACTATTCTTCCATCTTCGCCCCATCCACCATCTGTAGTAGTATATACTACAATTTCTTTATCCTTGCTTATTCCAAAGTTCGATAATTTCTCTGATAATGCTGTTGGTTCAAGTACAGTTCCCCAGTTAGGATTTTCTCCTGGTGCACCTGACATATCTGCAAAGTCTTGCCAAGTAATAGCTATAGCTCCTGGTACATGCCCTTTAGAGTATGCTTTTTCTCCTCTAGCATCTAATATAAGTAAACCATCTTTTCCTAAATTATCATTTAACCAATCAGCATTAACTATATAACTAGTATCAGCAAATCCTTCATATGTAGATACTCCTGTATCTTTATTGCCCTCATTATTTGTACATCCACTAATACTTAATACTAATACAATTGTTAAAATAAAAATCATTACAGAACGTTTCATATTATCATCTCCTTTAAGTTTTCTCTTATTTTTGTACAATTACACAATTTCTTCAACTTTCCCGATATACCAGAGTTATTTTAACATAATAATTAAGATAAATATAATTGCATTTATCTATGATAGTATTACTCACTATCAAAAATATTAATAATCATTTGAAGAAATTGCATAATAAAATAAACTCTTATGCTAAAATAATTATGCAATCTCCTCATTTAACAAACTACTCATAAAGTCTATATCAAGATACTGTTTTATTTTTATAAATGTATCTTTGTTTTTTATTTCTTTATCAGGTTTATGATACTCTAAATACGCATATGCACACCACGACAAAGCCCTTAAATATAAGTATGGGGTATATAAACGGACTCTTTCTTTTATATCATTTTCCTTCCCGCCAATTCCTTTGATATAAGCGTTAAGAAACCTATCCTTTTCTTCTTTACTCAAAATATAATCAGTTTTCCACAAAGTAGTTGTAGGAGACAAAAAATGGGTTAAGTCTTGACATGGGTCACTTATGACAGGTTTTTCCCAATCTATCAAGTAGCTTTCTTCTTCAGCTATTATAAAGTTTCGAGAATTAACTTCTGTGTTGTTTATAACATGACATTTATTATCTAAAAAATATTTTTCCTTATATTTATTCTTTTCAGCCCAATTTAAAAAGTCATAAAAAAAAGATTTAAGTTCTTTTTGTATAATTGGAGAAACAAAAAAATCCTTTAAAAGTCTTTTCCCTTCTTTAATTCTATCGTTAAAAATATTGTCTTCGATTATGAATGAACTAGTATCAATTTTTGATAAATCTATTGAGTGAATACAAGCAAAGATATTTGCTGCCCTATTCAAATCCTTATCATATTCTAAAGGTCTTCCTTCTAGAAATTCCATTACTAAAATACCATAATCAAAATATTTTTTAGTATCATCTACATAAAAAACTTTAGGAGTAACTTTGCTTATTTCTAATGCCTTAAGGGCATCATATTCATATTTAATTTGATTGTCTAAGTGCAACTGACTTCCTGTATTCACCCTGAATACATATTTTTCCTCTTCAGTTTCTGCTAAAAAATTAATATTATATTCTCCTTGAGCTAGAAAACTTATCTTATAGCTGTCTTTGGAAATTATGCCTTTCAATTTACCACTTTCAATATACTTACTTATCTGATTTATGAGTTTATCTCTCAGCATATAGTGCCTCACCCCATAATCTGCCTAAATATTTTATAGTATTTTTAGGTATAATCTTATATGAAAATTTTTCTTTTTGTACATTTTTTATAAACTCAAAAAGATCTTCTTTGGTATCAATATCCATATGCTTAACTGCTAATCCAACTTGTAATCCTATACTATTTGCTATATCTATAGTTCCTTCAAAAACAGATTTTTTACCCCACTTTAACTTTCCGTCGAATAACTCTCTATGTAATTTTTTCATACCAATAAGATAGTATCCGCCATCAAATGTAGGACCTAAGCACACATCATTATTTTTAAGCTCATAAAATGCCTTCTCTATTTCATTTGGCTGTATATCAGGTACATCTGAGCCTATCAATATTACTTCTTTGTACCCCATCTTTAAAACCTTATCTATAGAATTTCTCATTCTCTCACCAAGGTCATCCCCTAGTTGCGGAAAACATCTAATATATTCAGGTATAATATCATCTATTATTTTTAGGCTATCTTCTGGAGTATATGTTAAAAAAACATCTACATAGTCTTTAATATAATTAAACATATTAAATAAGTCCAAAAGAAAACATTCGTGAATTTCTGCACATTCTTTCCCTGAAAAAATATCCATTAACCTAGTTTTTGTCCTATTAGGTATAGGTATTCTAGTCATAAGTATAAGTGCTTTCATTACCTTACCTCCCTGTACATTCTATTTAGCTTTGAAGGTGATACTCCTAATACATAAAGGGCTTTTATTTTATGCATAAGTAACAATGTCTTAAACTGTCCTTCAGTTTTAAACTTTCTTGCTGAAGTACCTATTTTAATATCAAGTAATTTCATCTTCCCAATTTTACGAAGTCTCTCAGAAAGCTCCCAATCCTCCATTAATTCAATCTCTTTATATCTACCAATTTTATCAAAAATATCTTTTCTTACAAATATTCCTTGGTCTCCAAAATATAACCCAAGATATCTTGCCCGCATATTAGAAGTTTTTGAAACAAATCTCATAAATCTAGTATTGTAATCATAAAAATATAGGGAAAATCCCCCACCAATATAGCCTTTTTTAATAGTATTTTCTATGCATAACAATGAATCTTCACATATTATTGAATCAGAATGAACAAACCACAGTATATCTCCTTTAGCCACTTCAGCCCCTTTATTCATCTGTTTTGCTCTTCCCTTTTTACTTTGTACTACAATACTATATTTTGAAGCTATCTCTACAGTATTATCACTACTACCACCATCAACTACGATTATCTCTTTTTCTCCATCAAGATTGTTTAGTTGAGAAAGTATCTTTTCAATACTTCTTTCTTCATTCAATACAGGTACTATTATTGAAATCACTGTATCACTTCTTTCTTTTTAAGTGAAAACATTATATGAGAAAATTACATAATAACTCAAGTAAGGGAAAATACAAGTATACATAAATTGTACTATATTATATCGATTTTAAGGTTTAAAAATATTAAAATCTATTATATTAAAGATATATTTATATACCTTAAGTTGATATTTTAGAGGATTTAAGACATTATTGTATTTATTTATAGTTTTGCTCATAAATATAGATAAATACAATAATAAACATAAAAGAGGGATTAAAAGATACAATACACTCTTTTAATCCCTCTTTAAGCAAATTCTCTTTCTTTTTAAAATAAAAATAATAAAACATATACCAACTAATATTCCAATAGAGTCTATACAAATATCTAACACCTTCATGTCCCTGCCAGGGATAAAATGCTGATGTACTTCATCAGAAACAGCATATATAATTCCTACGATAAATGATTTAACAGTATATTTATTAAAATTACTTGATTTAAAAGCCAAAATAATAAATATCCCTAATATAAAATATATTGTAAAATGAGCAAACTTTCTTATCATAAATTGTAAATCTCGTATATCACTATCATGGTTTTCTACCTGTTCCATAGTAACTAAATCCATCTTCTCCAATACTCTTCCAGATTGCATAGAAGAAATATTACCAGGTTGATGAGAAAAATAAAATATTACTCCCATCCATAATATCATCATAAACCAAAATAACTTTTTCATAAAATCCTACTTTCTTTATACTTTTGCTTCTATTTCTTTTTCTGTGATTTTTAATAAATAATTTAAAAAGTCTTCTCTTAAATCTTCTCTTCTAAGGGCATACTCAACTGTTGCTTCTAAAAATCCTTGTTTATTACCTACATCATATCTTCTTCCTTCAAAATTATACGCATACATATCTTCTTTTTCTGCAAGCTCCTTTAAAGCATCTGTTAGCTGTATCTCTCCACCTTTTCCAGGCTTAGTATGTTCTAATATTTCAAATATAGTTGGATTAATGATATATCTTCCTAATATAGCAAT
Organism: Brassicibacter thermophilus; assembly: GCF_055378355.1. Classification (NCBI taxonomy): domain Bacteria; kingdom Bacillati; phylum Bacillota; class Tissierellia; order Tissierellales; family Thermohalobacteraceae; genus Brassicibacter; species Brassicibacter thermophilus. The sequence continues at coordinate 2,519,560 of NZ_AP042446.1, forward strand.
ATTTGATGGTGCTTCTTCTACATTTGGTTTTTCTACCATTCCCTTTACCTTATATATCCTATCTTCTATATACATTCCATCAACAATACCATATTTATTTACATCATCACTAGGAACTTCTTGTACTCCCAATATAGTTGTCTTATATTTATTATAAACTTCTATCATCTGTTTAAGGCAAGGCTTTTCTGCGTAAACTATATCATCACCCAACAATACTGCAAAAGGTTCATCGCCTATAAAAGTTTTAGCACAATAAATAGCATGCCCTAGCCCCTTAGGCTCTTTCTGTCTTATATAATGAATATTTACCATGTCTGAAATCTTTCTCACTTCTTCAAGCAAATCAGTTTTACCCTTTTTTTCTAAAATAAGCTCTAATTCTACAGATCTATCAAAATGATTTTCAATAGAAGTCTTATTTCTCCCAGTTATAATCAATATATCTTCTATACCTGAATTTACAGCCTCTTCAATTATATATTGAAGCGTAGGTTTATCTACTATAGGTAGCATTTCTTTAGGTTGAGCTTTTGTAGCAGGCAAAAACCTCGTTCCTAATCCTGCTGCAGGTATAATAGCTTTACGCACATTCATAGAAGTTCCCCCTTTAGTTTATTAAGTAGAGAAAATTGCATTATTACTACAATATGTACTATTTAATAGACAATTTCCCCAGCTATCTAAAAAACTCTAATATTTTTATTTTACTATATTAACCATTAAAAAGCAATTATGACAAACAAAGCTCAAATATTTAAGTTTTAATAAAAAAATATACTTTCTATGCTCCATTATCCAAGTACTATTTAGTGTAATATATATTATGATAGCACTTGAATAAGTTGCAATGAAAGTATATTTTTCAAGACATTATGATTCCAATGTTTCAGTTGTTCATCTTACAAAATTATCCTAATACTAATTATAATTTCTTAATAACTTCTCCCTTGTGACAACATAAACTTTTTCAACTCAGATAAAGTAGGTAAACCTTCATTGTCACCTTTATTCATAACAGCTATTGCTCCCATAGCATTGCCAATAGTAGCTGAATCTACAATGGATTTTCCTTCTAATACCCCACTAATAACTCCTGCTGCAAATGCATCCCCAGCTCCCACTGTATCAACTACTTTATCTACAACAAAACCTTTAACAATAGTATTTATGCTATTATTCTTCACGTAAGAACCTCTTGGGCCTAGCTTTACTATCACATTTTTAACTCCTTTTTGTAAGTAAAAATCTGCTATTTCTTCTGGGTCTGTTTTACCAGTTAATATTTCTCCTTCTTCAATATTTGGTGTAATATAATCTGCAAAGGATGCAATGAAATTTATAGTTTCTACCATGTCTTCTTTGCTTGTCCAAAGTTGAGGTCTAAGGTTAGGGTCAAAAGATATAGACAATCCTTTTTCTTTTGCATTCCTTATTAACAGCATAACGTTTTCACGCATAGTAGTTGACAATGACGGTGTAATACCAGTTACATGCAAATGTTTATGTACATTTAAATCTATACTTTTAACCAATTCCATATTTGTATTTGCTGCAGCAGAGTTTTTACGATAATAAAATATACTTGGATCTCCATTGCGCACTTTAGATTTCATATAAAATCCCGTAGTATATTTAGATGTCATCTTAATGTAATCCATATTTATGTTGCCTTCATTTTTAATACAATCATAAATATACTCTCCAAACGGGTCTTTTCCTAGCTGTGTAACGTATGAAACAGTATGTCCCAAACGAGATAACCCAATAGAAAAATTAAGCTCAGCACCTGCTAATCCTTTCGAAAATTTGGTCACTTCCTTAAGTTCCCCTACTTCATCTGCAATAAAAACCACCATAGGTTCGCCTATAGTAATTACATCAAACATACTATTCCTCCTATTTAAAAAATTTCTCTCTTCGTATTCATTAATGTTTCCTCTAAAAATTCTGACTGGTTCAATTTCTTTAATATAAACACCAAATGTGTTTCATATTGCCAAACCTCCCTTCCTTTTTAATATTGTACTCGAATATGTAAACTATGTTCATATGCGTAGATAGCATATCCCCTTTTCTAATATCTTTTAAATTCCTTAATAATTCATCAAAATTATTATAAGTTCTAATATATCTACAGTTCTTGATATTAACCTATTGATTTGCATATTTTTATTTTCGTTCATATATATGAATATCGTTCGTGATTTCCTATGGCTTTAGCATATAATAATTAAGCATAGTTGTCAATTGCCTTTTTTAACTCTGATAAAATTTTGCAAATTAAATTTTCCTAAATAAAAATAAATGCCTATATTAATATAGGCATTTATTTTATCTTACTCTTTCTATACCATCAATGGAGTCTTAGAAATCTTGTCTATTATACTGTCCATTTCTTTATATGCTTTTTTTATAGCAGCTTCTCTGCCAATTTTAGGTGTATCTACTCCTTCAACTAAGAGTTTTTCAAATCTTTTAACACCAAGAAATTTAAATATATCTTCGCAATAACTTACTCCGTGGTTAATCTTTTTTGAAAAAATCATAGGATAATCTCCACCAGCGGATTGTATATATACCATATTTCTTTCTTTGTCGTCTAAAAGTCCTTCAACCTTTTTAGGGGATACTCTTATCACTTTATTGTTTTGTATAATACAATCTAAATATCTCTTAAGCCTTGAAGGAAATGATAAACTCCACATAGGTGCAGCAATAACATAAGTATCTGCACTCAAAAATTGGTCACATAATTGATTAATCCTATCTACAGCTTTCTTATCTTCCTGTGATAACGCTTCATAATCAGCTCCAGAGACAGTTTCTGCTCTACATTTAAAATATTTATAATTTAATTCTGGTATATATTCATTGTACAGGTCTAATTCTATAAGCTGATAATCTGGATTTTTATTCAGAAACCGATTAACAAACTCTCGTCCCACAGTTTTACTAGTGGACAATTCTTCTGGCTTTGAATTTACAGGAATATATAATAACTTTTTCAAATAACCACCTCCAGTTTATATAATTATTATTTACTGGAGGTAGTTTTTTATACAAACACATATTTTTGTATCTCATCAACATATTGATCTATTAAAAGCTCTTGATAACCTGCTTTCTTAGTTTCTTTTATATATCTTGCTATATTTATTAATGTTTCATCTTTAAGATTTTCTATCCATTTAAGCCTTTTCTGATTAATTATTTCTTCTGAAATAGAACTCTCATAATCCTCTATATTATATTTCCATAGTGTCAATTTTTCTCCATATCTAGCCTTCAATTTATCAGCTATAATTAATCCTTCCGGATCAAAATCACCTGCATAATATATCTGCGTATCTTGCTTTAATAACATATCAAGAAGAATTAGCGATGCTAGCTTTACCTGACCATAAGTACACATTAATGATACTTTTTTACCTGATGTTCTGTACAATACTTCACTAAAAACTGTAGGATTTTCAAATACAAAAATTTTACCATTAGGACTTATAACCTTTTCAATCTCACTTAAATTCCATAAAGATATAAGAATAGGTTCATTTGATCTATAAAACCCTTCCCACCCTTTATGAATATTTTTGCCTACATATGCTATTAACCCACTACATATAGTAAAATTAGATATTTCATCTTTGATAATTCCTACTTTATAAAATACTTCTGCCCTTTCCTCTGCATTTTTAGGATATTCTGTTGATAAAAGATAAGTTATAGCATATATTAATAGTTTTCCACATTCAGTACCTTCATCAAATGTATGAGGATTTTTGCTTATTCTCGATGAAAATAATGCCAACCTCTCTTTTTTCCCTTTAAAGCAAGGTAAGTTATTTATGCCATCTATTACTAAATGTAAATCGTGTTTTAAACTTTCTCTATCTACAGCATATCTCTGTATGAAAATGTTATATGCGTTTTTCTTACTATCTAACACATATTGAATCCATTCACATGCTTTAGTATTCTTGGCTTTATTCATGATATCCATAAAAAACTCTTCTTTTTCTTTTTCATAGATAATTTTTTCGTCTCGCTTAGTTATTATTTCTTCTCCAAAATATTCATTTAATACATCAACTAAATTAATTCCACTAAAAGGTGTGTCTTCTAATGCATCTTGAAATTTCTCAACTTTAATACGAACAGAGTCTTTATAATAATTTTTTTTAAGGAAGCCAGTTAAGGCTTCCTTTTCATCTATAGTCAAATTATTAAGAGTTATAGTACCACCAATTTTACCTAGAGATTTATACTTATTTCTTATCTCAACCATAGCCCTTTTAAATCCTTGATTATTCTTAAAATAATCACTGCATTGTCGCAGCAACTTCTTTTTGCTCATAATATTCACCTTCATTCGTTATCAACTCTTTAACTTTTCCATTCCAATTATACCGTAATACTGTTACAAAATTAGCATTATTAGGTCTTACTAGCTCACAAATAGAAAGAGATTTTACTGTATCATAATCTCCCCACAATATTTGGGAATTTACTATAAAGTTAAGCTCAAGTTCACTTAACAATCTAAACATATCGCGGATATTGTTTTCATCAACCCCAGCAAAAGCCTCATCTAAAGAGATTATGCGTGGGCAGTCTTTCCTTGCACCTTCATATTTTGCATATACAGCAGAAAAAAGAGGTACATACATAGCCATGGCTTTTTCCCCACCACTAAATTTATCAAATGCATTATTAGTCATTTCTTTTCTATTTTCATTAGTCTTTTTAAAGAACAATCTAAACTCAAACCACTTCCTGTAATCTAATACTTCTTTCATAAGGGAATGAAAAGTTAAAGTTTTACTGCCTTCTTCTGCTTCCCTTCTGGCCTCAGATATCTTAGATCTAAAGTGAGATGATAGCTTGTTTATCTCATTCTCAGTAAGAAGATTTCCGTCTTTTCTTAATAATTGTACTAACTCTTTGGTATCCAATTGTTCCTCAGATTCAGCACTTTTATTCCTCCAGCTTAAACTAAAAGACAAACCACTTGAAGTATTCATCGACTCCATAAGGTTATTCATTTTCTTAACCCATTCCTCACTATGATAAATCTTTGCCCTAATTTTTTTACTGATATTCTTAGCAAGTATATCCTCAAATAGCTGTCTATCACTATCCCTTAATAGCTTTTCATTTTCTAAAATTCCCTCTTCAATATAATCTATAAGATTATAAAAATTAACATATTTTCCTCTAACTCTACCCATTATTTCAAGTCTTTTCTGGTTTAAGATGGCTTCAGATAATTGCTCATCTTGATTTTCTGTTGATTTTACAAATATATATTCGATTTTCAAACTATATTCAGTCATATATTGACGATTGTCGTGATATTTATCTTGTAAATTTTTTATATAATCATCTTTATTCTTATCTTGTTTCTCCATATATTTTAGTTCATTATAAATCCTCTTTGCACTTTTATACAAATCTTCTTCATCGTCTTTCTTGAAAATATATTCCAACATATACTCTTCTTTAAATCCTTCTTTATATATTTCATTTAGCTTCATTTGAAAATCTATATCTTCGTCTAGAGTTTTTAATCTTTCACAAATTTGGTCAAAACTTGCTTTTGCTCTTTCACTTTTTCTTGAAGCTTCTTTGATTTCCTTAGGCAATTTATTTAATAACTCGATACACTTATTAATTTCCTTTTGAATTTCTTCAAAACCTGAAATTTGCAGCTGATTAAGTAAGTTTTTCTTTTTTTCTTCACTCAGTTTTATCTTTCTACTTATTTTGGTCAAATCATAACTATACTCGTCTATATCATTATCTATATCTTCTTTTCGCAGTAGTGCAGCCTGCTTATTATTAACATATTGCAATAATGTCATATGCTCTTTTTCTAGCTCACTAAGCATCTCTTTGTATTTATTTGAATCTTCCTCAGCTTCTTCAAATGCTTCTAAATTTGCAGGTAATTCTAAATTATGAGTTAGAGAATACACCTTTTTACGAATTTCCTGCAATACTTCATATGTTTTTTCTGCTATTTGTTCTTTTTTTTCTACTTCTTTTAAACAATTTTCATAATAAAGTTCTGCTTGTCTTAACTGTGAGTAAGCTGTTTCTAAATCTTTTTTTCCAGGGAATAACGAATATTCTTCCTTTAAAGTATTAAGTTTTTGATTAATATTATCCATTTCTGTTTCAATTTTTAATATCATCTTTTCTATTTCTTCTTTTTCAGACAATATTAGCTGTATCATTTCATCTCTAAATCTCTTTCTTGCAGATGCACCTATGAATTTAGGGATATAAGTATTACTAACCTTACCTCTAATAAGGCCTATCCCAAATTCTCCTTTTTCATTTAAATACGTCACTTCTTTCTGTTCATCTATTAACACACTTTTTAATACATTTTCAACATCCTGTTCAGTTATTCCTTTTACATTAGACTTTTCAGCCTTTAATTTAAGAGATAATTCGTGCATCAAATACTTTGGAGAAGCAAAAAGGTATTTATCTGCCATATCTTTGTCCATCTCAAATACCTTGCCTTTATATTTATCAGGTATAATAAGGGCGTCTAATATACCCATATCTATCAAAGCTTCCTCTAATCTGCCCTTTTCCTCCTCAGTTAAATCCTGTTGAAAATCTACAGCCATATAAAAAGGTATAAATGGTATATTTTCTTTGGCTAACCTTTCCCTGTTAAGAATTACTTTTGCTTCCCTTACAGGTTCAGGATCTTTTTTGTTCTTCCACTCAATTAACAACTTTTCTTTTTCTTTAAGTTTTTCTTGATAGTCCCCTTTTTGTGTAAACAATTTATTTATTTTCATATTGTAAAAGCTTTCAATATCATTGTACTCTTTTCTAATATCACTTATTATGTCATCATAAGTAATGTTAATACCGTACATATTTACTTTTCTCGCTATTTCTATTTTTGTATCTTTTGAAATCTTTAGCTCTTTATTTTCTTTCTCCCAACTATACATTTTTTCAATAAATTCTTCTTTTGTTTCTGAAAATAACAGCCTAGTTTCTTCTAATCCTTTGTTACTCCTATCTCTTTCTTCTTTGCTTCTTTCAAGCTCTAAAAGAGCTTTATCATATTCATCGTTTTTTATTTTTTCTTCACTTAAAGCTTTTCTTGCCTTAATTATTTTATCTCTATATAAATTTAATTGATTATTTACATAAGAAAAATCATATTCTTTCTTTGCATCCTTTATCAATTCATCTTTCATATAATAATGTTCATCAAATTTAATATCATCAGCAAGTTCATTCATCTCATCTAATTTATTATTTATAATTTTTAACTGGTAAGATTCTTTGTTTTCAAGTTCTTTTATCTCTTGATAGAGTTCTCTCTCTTTTTCTTTTTTCTTATTAAGCGTATCTTCTTTTTGTTTTTTTTCTTTGCTTAGTTCTGATAAATCACTGTCTATCCTTGATATCTCTTCCTTTATTCTATAACTATCATGTTTTTGTAATTCTCTCTTCTTTTCTTCTAGTGTTTTCTGTTGTATTTCTAAATCAATTATTCTTTCTTCTTCATTTTTATGCTCTGTGCTGTATATGTCTTTTTTATGCTGCAGCTCTTCTTTATCTTTTATCAATTTTTTTAATGTATCTTGTGATTTTATAAAATTTTTGGCTTTCTCAAAAATTAAATATCTGTTGTATTGGTCATAAGAATTTTTTATCCTTTCTGTTGCTTTATGACTCATCTTTAATTCTTCAAGTCTACTCTTTATATTATCCATATTTTCTATGGCTTCTGACATTGGTCTTAAATCATCGTCGGAAAGAGGTTGTAATGAGTTGTTCATTATCTCATATATTACTGTAGGTTTAAAATCCTTCGAAAGTTTAGGTGTCCTAAGCTGAATTAAAAGCTTTATAAGTTCATCGTAGTCTTCTATTTCATCAAACCCAAACAAATATTTATTAACCAAAGCCATATATTCCCTTTGGCTCTCACTTACTTCCCCACCATCAGCAATTCTGTTTTTAAACTCTTTTTTACTTAATGGTATTTTTTCGCCCATGTTTTTGTACAACAATATATCTTTACCTATTCTTCTTCCATCTGTTATAACAAAACCCCATGAACTTAAGGCTTTCCCTCTTCGTGCATTTAGTCCCATTCCTATAGTAAGGTATTTTTGGCTCTTTTCCTTTTTAAATTCTAAATAAATATAACCAGTGCTTTCATCTTTCCCAGTTTCTTCTTCACCAAGGAGATAGTTTTCTAGTTTTCTTGCTCTTGAACCAAATGGATCTAATCTCTCAGGACTTTTATTACCATCTAATAACAACGGTATAAAGCTCTGCATAGTAACAGATTTTCCAGAACCATTTGAACCTCTTAACAAAAGCTTACCATCTGAAAAATGAAATTCCTCTTCATCATAATACCAAAAGTTAACCAACCCTGCTCTATTCATAACCCATCTGTAATTGTCCATTTAATCTTCACCTTCTTTTTGTGATTTTACAAAATCATCTGGATATTTCCCTACGATTTTACCTACTAAAGGCATAATCTTTATTTCATTAAAACTTTCATCTATTTGAATCATATTGAAATCTTTCATATATTTCATTACTTCATTGTAAAGCTTGTCAATTTTCATTTCTCTATACTCTTTACTCCATCCTAAAACATAATTATCTCTTGTTTCCTCTACTAATTTGTAAAAATACTGTTTTGAAACTGTTATAGTATCGTTTTCTGCTTTATCTAAATTGCCTTCTTTTATTTTATCAACTATTGTTTTATTTATTTGAAGTACTATATCACTAATTGCCTTATTTTCAGGAAAAGTATTTTTATAATTTTTATCATCATTTAATACTAAGAAAGCACCATTTTTATGTACGTGCAATTCAGACTGAAGATACTTTTCTATGTCATTTTGTATCATATTTCTATAATTTTTAATGTATAAATAATCAGCATCATCTACTCCCTCATTATATACAGCAGGAGACATGATTATCCTTCTATAGACCCTATTTCTTCTTATTCTTCCCCTATCTTTGTCTGCATCTATCCATTCATCATTTTCTAAATCCTCAATATTATCATAACCAACAATATTACCAATAAAATTTCTCATAAAATACTTTGATATACCAGTATTTTCATATAAAACCTCAACATCTTTAGTATTTGCAAATCCCTGAGCATCTCCATCATCTACTTTAATCATTCCCATATTAATCACAAACCTTAAAACCTTTATGAGATATCTTCTATGTCTATATAAAGTCCAATCTACTTTTTCATCTCCCGGAAAACTACCCTCAATAAATTCAGTAACTTCAGATAATAGAAACTGTTCTTCCTTACCTTTATCCTCTAAAAACATCAGCATTAAACATAAAAAGCAATATTCCATCTTATCGTCAAAAGTCTCTATTCCCATCCAACTTTCTAACTTTCCTGGAAGCTTTTCAAGTTTAATAAGCTGTGGAGTAACTATTATTTGATAACCTAATTTTTCTGTTAAAAAGGGACGAAGTTCTGACACAATATCTCTTATATGATAGTACAATTCTTTATCCTGTTCTTTAAGTATCCAATATCTTTCTAGTAAAATATCAAGTTCTTTCACATTAATAACTCCTATTCAAATTGTATTATATATGCAGGCATATGAAGTCTTCCATCTTCACAGTCCAGCACACAATATTTATTTTTATCTGGTAATATCACCTTATATACTCTCCCATCTTCAGTTTTTGCCCTGCCATTAGGAGAGCTATTACCCTTGCTTAACCATCTTAATAACGTTACTCTCGCATGAGCCTCAATTTTGGGTAGTTTTGCAAAGTCAATTGTATTTCCCTCAATATAGCTATTCATTATAGCTCTTTCTTCTTCTCTTTTTCTTATTACCTCTTTAAGCATATTCTTCTTTTTTTCAGTATTATCAGAAATAGGATTTCTTGCTCTTTTTTCTCTGTAAGTTCTCACTCTTGGTTTTATAATAACTTCATATGGCTTTTCATCATATACACTGCTATTTATGCTTTCCGTTTGCCTTATTATATTCCCTTTAATATGTTTTGTATTAAAAACACCAAAAGCAACTGAAGACAATTTATGTGCACAGTCTATATCATCACATTTTAAAAACATTTCACAAAGTTTTTTATACTCCTCTTTCCTATTTGCTGCACTATTTCTTGTCTCTGATATTTGAAATGCAAATCTAGTGATTTTCCTAATTATTTCATTAGTAATATCAAAAAGCTTAGTAACTTCACTTTCTCGTCCTTCTTCAGATAAAAACCACTTTTTTAAGTTTGTCCATCTTCCTATAATATTATCCCATATCCCTTCAAAATCTATTTCAGTATCTATTCGTGGAATAGATTTACTATATTCAAATACTTTTTCTAAAACCTTTTTCTCTTCTTCTTCATTTATTTCCTTTAATATTGCTTCTACAGCATAAGTATTCTGCTGTAATCCTTTTATAAAATTTCTCAAGTAGTCAATAAATTTGTCTTTAAATACTAAAAATTCTCTAGTTTTCATAAGTTCTTCAGCTTTTAAACTGTATAGATCTCTAATATAGTCTTGGTAATTTTGATTAAGTCTTTTAAAATCTTCATTTAGCGAATTCCACCATGAACCTACAGCATTATCATCTTCATATACCATATTCTTAAATTTACTAAGCTCAATCCGTAATCTGTCTAATAATGAAGGTTCTAATGATGCACTTTCAACTTTTAAATTTTCAAGAGTTATAGTCATACGCTCTATTTCAACACTATACTCTGAAAGCTGGTACCTAAATTGCTTATTCTTAAATTCTTCTACCGTTGCTGCCTTAGATGTATCCTGAACAGGTACAAGATTTCCCCATTCAACGAGTACATCTAAATCCTGCTTGCACATGTCCATGGTATAATCTGAAAAATGTTTGTGCTTTTTCAATTCCTCGAATATTTCTTCTTTGTACATCCAATATTTCATCTTACCATATTGTAAATAAAAAAACCTTAATATTGTTCTATATCTCCAAGCATTTTCAGCAGTAAGGTACTTTGTTTCAGTAATCTGTTTTAGTAATTTTTCCTCTATCTTCATAATCTCACCTTTTCTTAATTATTACCTAAGAAAATTGCAAAATTTTGACCCTGCAGCAATTATGCAATTTCCTCAAATAACTTTAATTAACGCCTCAACAATCTCTTTTTCATACCATTTTCCCGAATAATACCTTAACTCTCTAATAACATCATCAATTTTCATAGCTTTTCTATATGGTCTTTCTGATGTCATAGCGTCAAAGCTGTCAGCAACCATAATAATCTTTGCTTCTATACAAATTTCATTACCCTTAAGTCCAAAAGGATAGCCACTGCCATCAATTTTTTCGTGATGCTGCAAAATAATATTAGCAATTTCAGCATCTTCTATCTCTTCAACTATAATATCGTGTCCTCTCTGTGGATGTTTTTTTATTAAATCAAATTCTTCTTTAGTCAGCTTCCCTGGTTTGTTTAATATTTCGTCGGGAACATCAATCTTTCCTACATCGTGAATTTTGCCTGCATACAAAACATTTTGAATAGCTTTGTCAGGAAGTTTTAAATAAGATGCAATTTTCCCAGCCAAATTGCCTGTCCGATTACAATGTTCCTCTGTATAATCATCCTTTTTCTGTATTTTGTCCATAAATTCTGCAATCTTACTAGCCTTAGCAACCTGCTCAATAAAAAAACCTTTCTTTCTAATCATCAAAAGTAAAGAATCTTCCTCTACACTTAGATAATGTGTTTCCTTCAAATTTTTAAAGGTATAATAATCGCCTGATGATATATATGTATTCGTTGCAGCGTGGTAAAGCTTACCTTTAAGAACAAAAACTGCATTCATAGAATCCTCACATTCATATGGTTGACAAATCACAGAACGTCCTGACCTAATATAAGATTCAAAAATTTCAAAATCATCATCTTGAACCATAAGCCTAAATTTACCAACTTTATTTTTTTCCTCTTTTATAGCTTCATCCTCTTTGAAAATATTAAAGCCATCCATATTATACCTCTCCCCATAGATTTTATTAAAAAACCAAATGAGAAAATTACATGATAAATATTTAAGAAAATTTGCGAGTTTATTAAATAACGACCTATTATAACAAAATTTTACATTAATTATTTTTATAATATCAAAAAGTGTCATTTTTATCAATAGAGGAAGTTGCATAATAAAATAATTTATAAAGTTTGCTTCATCAGTAATTACACAATTTCCTAAATATAAAAATTATTATTTGTATTCACATTAAAAGCGAAGGTGCTCACACCTCCGCTTTTGTTCTATCCTTTTATAGCAATAATTAAAAATCTATGGCATGTAAAATCAATGTATCCTTTTTCTTCAATTATATTGTGAATATTAACTAATTTATTGAAATACCTTTTAACTGTAAAATCTGGTACTTGCCATGGTATTGCTTTTAAATAATAAACTATGGCTCCTATATCGTAAAATCTAGTTTTGGTTATATCCTCCTTTTGCTCTAGCACATTTAATCCTACAGATTTTAATGCATCAACAGCTACTTTTAATTTCCAAGTAAAATATTCACTTTTAGACACTTCTAAAAGTTCGTTTATCTCTTTGTCATTTAAGCCTCCAACTTGCTGAGTTATAAACGTTCCCTTATGCTTTAAAATTCTATTTATCTCTGAAGGAGAATAAGACTCATGCCTATTTATTACTAGCTCAAAACTTTCATCATTAAATGGTAAATTATCATCATCTTTTACTTCATAAACCTTAACCCCTAAAGGTTCCAATCTATTTCTTGCGACTTGAACATTTGGTACATATGCTTCTGTAGCACAAGTATTTTTAGGTAAAGGGCTCAAAGAAGATAAAAATTCTCCTCCACCTGTACCCATATCAAGCATTGAAGATACGCTTCTCACCTTAGGAAGTATCTTATTTCTGTAATTCCACCTTAATGGAAACTCTTGCATTCTTCCAGTAGAACTTATATAAGAAAAATCCCATCCTTCGAAATTTTCATTTATTTCATTTATCAAAAAATCAAACATCTCTTTATTTTTCATCACTCTTCCTCCTTAAATTTGAATCTTGTAATAATTATGCTATCTTGTAAAATCAAATTTCAGGAGGAGCTCTAATAAGTTGTTATAATCCATATAAAATAAAATACATATACATAAAATTTCACCCGACCAATTCCATAATTTACACAATTATATCACTGTTTTTCTCTTAAAACAACAATATTGCCTATTAAAATTAAAATCATAGATATAATTATGGTAACGATTATTCCCTTATACTCTCCATCATAAAAAGTTAAATGCTTAAAAAGTATTCCAAATAATGCTCACCAAAAAGACTGTTATATTAGCTATAGTAGCTATAGTAATCCAAGCTAAGTAAATACTAAAGGGTATGTTTACATATATAACTCCCCATATGGTAAAAGTAAAAGGCGCTGGCGTAAAAAGATTAGGATATGAGTCAGCTATTTCTCCAGTAGTTTTACCATTGATTGGAATAGCATTAGCTAATACATTTACTAAAACAGTTAAAATATAAAATATCAGATTTGCTATTTTATATATATTAGCTTTTTTAAAACTATAATTCATAAAACCCCTCCTTTATATTTGAGGAAATTGTTTATATATATTATATTTTTAAAAAAGCATAATTATTAGAGGAAATAAAAAAGAGCTAAGATACGTAATTAAACGTTCCTTAACTCGTTGAAGGGGGAAACAATAAAATAATGATTTCAAGTACATTATAATTTACTAAAGTTAAGAACTAGTTAAGTAAGTGTTGTTATTTTGTTAAATCATTTATAAAGCCCCACCTTCAATATATGCAAATATTCTTCAAATTCCTTAACTATCTTGTCAGCTTCTTTAATCATTTCTTTCTCTCTTCCTTTGTACTCCTTGATATATTTATTGGATATCCCATCTATTGAAATAAACAATAATTCAATAGCTCTTTTCTTATCTATATCTTCTCTCAACATTGATGTGTCAAATTTTTCTACCAGTATTTTAAAACTATCATTATATATCTCAATATACCTTTTTCTTATACCTTCTTCTACTTCCTCTTCAGGATTTAAGAATGCTTTAGCCATAAATTCATACATTTCTGGAGCTTGTGCAAATATTTTTAACTTTATCAAAGTTATATCTCTTATTATGTCAAAAATATCTCCACTTTTCATATCTTTTATATGTTTTACAATTATGCTATAAAAATGATTTATCACATAGTCAACTATATAAAAGTATAGATTTTTTTTATTCTTAAAATAATGAAACAGTATTCCCTTTGATATATTTGCTTTTTTTATTATTTCATTTGTAGAACCCTTTTTATAACCGTTTTTTGCAAATTCCTTAATACATGCGTTTATTATTCTATTTTTCTTTTCCTTTGGTAGATTCTCAAAACTCTCAAACAAACAAACACACCTTCCATTTAATATTTTACTTCTACCCCTTCTTTTATATCTTCATTTGGATTGAGTATTACTTTTTCTCCTTCTTTTAATCCAGATACTATTTCAACAGTATCTTCTCCTTCTATACCAATTTCCACTTTTCTTAAACTTGCTTTGTTTCCAGCTAAGACATAAACATAATATCCGTCTTCATAGTCAAAAATAGCACTGTCAGGTACTATTACAACATCATTTTTCTCTTGTATAATAATTTTTACATTTACATCGTAGCCAACTTTAAGTATATCTGAGCTATTATCTAAATCTATCTCTATCTTTACCCTTTTCTGTTCTATTCCAAGGTCTGATATCTTACTGATAGCTTTAGGATATATTTTTGTAACCGTTCCAGTAATATTGCTTAAATCCAAATCATCACTATATACTACAACTTTCCCGCCTTCTTTTACATCACCTATTTCACTTACTAAGATATCTGATTCTAGGTATAGGTCTTTATCGTTACCGATTTCTGCAACTTGCATTCCTGGCTGCAGATAAGTCCCTTCTTTTACGAATGTTTCCAATATAATCCCATCTATAGGTGATTGGATTAAAGCATTACCCTTATTCTTGTTCAAAATATCTATTTGATAATCTAATTCGGCTATTTGTGCTTCATATTGTTTTTTAATATTTTCAGATGGACCTTTTTTAATATTTACAAGTTCATTTTTCGCTATTTCTAATGCTTCTTGTTGAATTTTAAGGTTATTCAATGCATTTTGATAATTATCTTCACTTATTGCTCCTTCCTCATACAATTTTTCTGCTTTTTCAGCATCTTTTTGTGCATTTTCAAATAAAACCTCTGCACTTCTCACATTAGCTTCTGCAGTATTTATAATCTCTTCATCTGGAAGCTTTTTAGCCTCATCGTATGAAGCTAGAAGTGCATCTTTCTTTGCCTGTAGACTTTTTATCTGTAAATCTGTTTCTTCAGTATTTAATACTGCTATTACATCTCCTTTTTTAACAGTATCACCTGCACTGATATTTAATTTAAGCAGCTCTCCAGCACTTTTTGAATATATAATTCTTTGGTTATTAGCCATTACTGTAGCTTTTTCATCTACATAGCTTGTTATTTTATCTTTTTTCACCGTATATGCTTCAACTTCTACTTTACTATTACTCTTCACAACAAAAGCTCCTATACCTATTACAGCTAAAATTCCTATGGTTATAATACCGATTTTACCTTTTTTCATATGAAGTCCTCCTTAAGAGATTCTATTTTTCAAAGCTTCTATAAAATCAAGCTTATTTATTTTTTTATAAGTTGCTAATTGTGCTAAGGCTACAAAGGCTATAGTAAGAATTGATGTCATAATAAAATTTGAAACAGTAGGGTTCATCTCTATAGTGTATATTTCAGTGCTAAAAGTTTTTTCTAATGATGACACCATTGACTGACCTAATGGTATTCCTAATATTATCCCAAATACAGTCATTAGTATATTTTCCTTGGAAATAATATTAAAAATTTCTTTTTTTGAAAATCCCATAACTCTTAGTGATGAGAACTCTAGTCTTCTCTCAGCTATATTCATAATAGTTGAGTTGTATATTATTGCAAAACCTAGTATCCCTGCAAATATTATCATAGTACCTATAGAATATAGTGTAAGCTCAACAAATTCTTCAAATATAGACCTCATGTCTTCTAAGGACTGTATTGACGATATGTTCTTTACATTTTCAAGTTTTCCTTTCACATCATCATGAGAATCTAAATACACCCCTGTAATAAGTCCTTTATCTAGAAGCTGACTGCTCATAGTGTCAATGTCCATATATCCATTTGTTCCTAAAGATTGTTTTACAATCTCTTTTACTTCTATATAAATATCATCCTTATTAGGAATAAAAGTATTTATTTTTACCTTATCACCTTTTTCAACTCCTAAAAATCTTGCTAAACCTTCTGAAAGTACGATCCCTTCACTAGGTAAATTTATACTTTCTCTATTTAAGTTTTTGAATCCATAAAACTCTGTGTCTCTATTTACACCTATAATATTAGCAACAATTTTATTAGTACCATATACTATTTCAAATGGAAATTCTATCTTAGGTTCGATTTTTTCTATATCTACTATGTGTTTAATTTCATTTATTGCATTGGTGGTAAGAGGTTTACTGAAGTTAATATTATAATCCATCTTTTGAAATTCAGAATAATGATCATCAAATATATCATGCATAGCATTATTCATTAAAGAAGGTATAAGAGTTATAGCAAATGTCATTGATATCCCAAATGTAATAAATATAAATCTCTTTTTATTCCTAAGTATATTTCTCAATACCATTTTCCAGCTAAAGGATAATCGCCTCCACAATATATCAACACGATCTAAAAAAATTCTGCCACCTTGCTTTGGAGGTTCTGGTCTCATTGATTCAGCTGGCAATATTTTTAATACCTTTCTAGCTCCCCATATACCTGCTATAGTACAAAATATAATTGAAAGAATGATAGCTGAAAACATATATACATAATAAAATTTGAATTTAAGCATAGGTATATTAAAAAATTGTGCATACAATTTTGCTATACTGCCTGATAAAGCAGTACCAAGTATGACTCCTATTATTGAACCAATTAAGCCTATTATCATACTGAATTTAGTATAGTGCATAAGGACATTTATGTTGCTGTATCCAAGTGCCTTAAGTATCCCTATTGACATTCTGTCATTTCGTATCATTCTTGATAGCATAGCTGCTATTATTATTGCTGCAACTCCTAAGAATATCACCGGTACTGTGCTAGTTGTTTTCTTTACTCCACTTATTTCTTCTTCTACCATACGATTACTTAACTGTTCTTCACGGGTATATATTCTCTTAATTCCATATTGGTCTAACTCTTTTTCAATCTTATCTTTTACCATATCTACTTGGTCTTTATCTTCTACTGTAACTAATATTTCGTTATAGCTATCTTTAAAGCCAAAATTTTGTAGTGCAAATTCTTGTGAAACAAATATAATGCCGAATTTGTCTGGCATAGGCAATAAACTTTGTTCATTTTCCATAAGGTATACATACTCTGGACTTGCTACTATACCGCTAATGTTTAAATCGAAAGTCTTTCCTTCTATATAAGGTTTTATGGTATCGTTTATGTTCATATTCCTTGCATTAGCAAACTGCTCAATTACTAAAACGTCTTTATCTTTTGCTTCGATGTAATTACCTTCCTTAATATACAATTTGTTTATCATATTATTATCAGGTAGAGAAACAATTCTAGTTTTAACCTTTTCATCACTATCTTCTGTTTTTATCTGTACATCGAAGACTATCCTTCCTTCTACTTCGCTAACGCCATTAATCTTCTTTACTTTATCTAATGCAGACTCTGGTACTTTTGAGAATTGGATAAAAATGTCTGCAAAGTTTGTTTCATCATAATAATAATTCAAAGTATCCTCAAGGTTTACTATAGCAGTACTTAGTGCAGTATAAATAGTAAGCCCTACTATTACAAGAACTGTTATGGCTATAAACTGCCCTCTGGATTTATTTATAAGTCTTAAAAGCCTTAAATCTAATTTTTTCATTACCATGCAATCCTTTCAGGTTCAATCGGGTTTGGATTTACACTGTTTTCTATTATTTTTCCACTTCTCATTTTTATAACTCTATCACCCATATTGGCAATAGGAGAGTTATGTGTGATGATGACAACAGTTTTGTTATATTGTTTATTTATTTTATTTAATAGCGACAGTATAGATATGCCAGTTTTAAAATCCAATGCACCAGTAGGCTCATCACATAATAGCAGTAATGGATTTTTTGCTATTGCTCTAGCTATAGCTACTCTTTGCTGCTCTCCACCACTCATTTGAGAAGGAAAATGTCCCTTTCTATCACTTAGCCCTATGTCTTCAAAGATTTCATCAATATTAAGTGGGTCTTTACATATCTCTGTAGCAAGTTCAACATTTTCCCTAGCTGTTAAATTTGCCATAAGGTTATAAAACTGAAATACAAAGCCAACTTTATCTCTTCTATAATTAGTCAAATCTTTATCGCTATAATTAGTTATATCCTCACCCTGTAGATATACTTTACCTGTTGTTGGTTTATCCATTCCTCCAATTATATTTAGCAAAGTACTCTTACCAGAACCACTAGGCCCTAATATCACAACAAATTCCCCTTCATAAATTTCGAAGGAAACATCTTGAAGTGCATCTACTGTTACTTCTCCCATTTTGTATTGCTTTGATAAATTTTCTGTTTTCATTAAAATACTTTCATTCATAGTTTCACCCCATGTCTACATGTTTGACCACATGGTCAATGTATAATTATTATAACACCTGCTATTCATATAGTCAACAACACAACACAAAGGGATGGTTCTCGTGTGTTCGCTTATTGCTAATACACGAAAACCGTCCCTATCTATATAATTGAATTTACCAAGGAAAAAAAGCCAAAAAAATAACGATATTTTTAAGTTATACTTCTTTTTCTTGTAGTGTAACAGTATCTTTTACTGTGTACCCACCTTTCGGTAAAGTTTTACAATACTCAATCCTAACCGAATTTTCAGAAACTGTCACATTCAAGAAACCAGCAGAAGGGAGAATAATTCCTTCACTATAACCTTTTTCATCAGCTGTAGTAACCTTTGGCCGGCTTGTTCCAGTTGGCATCTCAAAATCAGGACGTTGTGTTAAAAATTCATATTCACCATCTTCATTATTGCCACCCCATTCATATAGGGAAGCTGCTGCAGCACCTCCTCGATGTTCTTCATCAATATCTCCCAAAAGATTGTTTCATTATTCACCTAACATCAGTGTATCTCCCAAATCCATAACAAATGATGGTGAATCAGAAATATCATCCTCTTTTTCTTCATTAGAATCTGAATTTGTCATTTGAGATGACACAGAATCTACATTTCTTACACATCTTACATAGTTATAAACCATTCGTATATCCCCTTGTGGTCCAAATGCAGAGGGGTAATCTTCAGGTTTCCCACTTTTTGGGTCGCTTCTCTGTGCTCCTGCACCGTGCACATCCATTAGCTTGCCATTCATAATCCCTTGTGCCTCTCCAAAGGCAATATATACTGCCGATGAATAAGGGTTTGCTCCATCTAAATGTGTTGTACTGCTCCAAAAGTAAGGATACTGTTTTTGTCCGTTCATATCTCGAATTTCAGAAATTTCAAAAATAGGGTCAATTGCTGCAGAATCAGTTGCCATAGGTGAACGACTGTAATCCACAATACTCTGCAATTCCTTAGCGTTCGGCAAACGCCAATCACTATACCCTGCTAACTCTAAATTTTCTGCATATTCTAAGGCATCTTGCCAATCCATACCCATACCACTGTCAGCTTTTTGCCACATAAGCCCTGTTGCTAAATCAGTTATGGTTCCATCTCCATTATCAACAAATTTATTTATTCCATACTCAGGATTTCCTCGTACAAAGCGAAAATACATTTTATTTTCTTTATTTTGTTTTTTCAAAGGATAACCTTTAATTCTTCCATCTACAAAATTGACACCAAAAATCGTTTCTGCATTATTCATAGTTTTTCCTGTATATATAGTAGATGACCATGTTTGAGCATCTATTTCTCGCTCGCCCTTTTCTGTATCCCCTAAAGGCTGTATAAAATAATCTGTATCGATAAATAGTCGATCTCCAGCTTTTTCCCCTCCCGATCTTCCTGTAAAAAGAATAAGGGAATATAACTCTTTGATGGTAGGTATTCGCCAATCATCATATCCTCCTAGTGTACAATTCTCAGCTGCCTCCAGTGCTTCCTCGTATGTCATTTTCTCTCCCATATCCTTTTGCCACATAAGACCAGTAACATTATCTGTAATAGTACCATCATTGTTATCCGTATAGCTAGGAGTATTAAACTGATAAGTTGCATCTTGACCATAAAATGGTTCTCCTTCAGATGGCTCATCAATTATTTCTGTATTACTATAAAAGTCTGTAACTCCAGTATCTGGAATGCGATATGAAAGTTCAACAGGTTTTGTTTCTTCTGAACTATCTGTTTTTGAACTATCTGTTTTGTTTTCTGTTTGATTGTACTGTGCAGTACTACAGCCACTAAGTAACAGTACTATAGCCATGACATATGAAATAAATTTTATATGCATTTCCCACTCCTCCAATCTACAAACAGCATAGGCAAAACTTTACTATTTTATTCTACAAAATAATAAAGAATTCTTTATTGCCTATGAACAATATATCTTACAAATCTAAAAGCAAAGAGGACAGCCCCATATATTCGCTTGTTGCGAACACAAAAGAACCGTCCCTCTTTGCCTTTTACTCTTGTTCACTACTTTTTACTTTGATTCCGTGACCTCTTCCTCTAACTCCTCTATCTCTCATTTTATCTTTTAATTGCTCTTTAAGTTCATCTACTGTAATGCCTTTTTCTTCAGCTAATTCTTCAAGTCTTTCTTCTCTATTTGCTTTCATTTCTGCTCTGTGTTCTTCTCTAATATCTTTAAGCCCATCTATAATATCTTTAAGTTCATCTAGTGTCATATCTTTTTCTTCAGCCAGTTCTGCAAGTTTTTCATCAATCTTCTGCTGCATTTCTTCCTTTCTATCTTCCATTTGTTGTTTTAATTCTTCAACAGTTATACCTTTTTCCTCAGCAATTTTTTCAAGTCTTTTTTCAATTTTAGGCTTACCAAATCCATTTCTAAATCCAAGATTTTCTTCACTTGTTGCTTCATCATCTGCAAGTACTGGAATTGCAAGAGATGCAACAAGGGAAACAGTTAACACAGATGTAACAATTCTTTTTAAAGTAGTGTTCATAAGCCATCCCTCCATTTTTTGTTTTTTATTTTTTCTCTTTTCAAATATATTTTAACCGATAATCTTTAATAAAATCTCCGCAAAACTGTGGCAAAATTGAGGTAAAAATTACATCTAAGTGATAATTTTAATCATTTATGATAAAATGATTTTGAGGTGATAATACTTTGGAAGATAAAAAATTAATTTACATAGCAGATGATGAGATTAATATCTGCAATATAATGAAATCATTTTTAGTTAAGGAAGGATATGAAGTAATAACATATAATGATGGTAAATCGCTACTTGATGCATTTATAAAAAAACCTGCAGATATGCTAATAATCGACATCATGATGCCAGAAATAGACGGGTACTCTCTTTGCTCTACCATAAGAGAACAAAGTAATGTGCCAATAATTATCGTTTCTGCTAAGGATAGTGAACCTGATAGAATTGCAGGGCTTACTTTGGGAAGTGATGATTATCTTACAAAACCCTTTAGTCCAATGGAGCTTATAGCTAGAGTAAAAAGCATTTTTCGCAGGATCGAATTAGATAAAAATGTCACAGCAACTAACGTGCTTAAAATACATGATATATCTATTAATCCTGATAGTAAGCAAGTAAAAGTAAATGATAAACCTATAAAATTGACAGGTATGGAATTTTCTGTACTTTATTACCTTGCTGTTAATAAAAATAAAGCAATAAGCCGAGATGAATTGTTGGATAAAATCTGGGGATTTAAAGATACAGTAGAAACACGTGCAACTGATGATGTGGTAAAAAGAATAAGAAAAAAACTATCACATGCAGGTTCATCACTTCGTATTGAAACAGTTTGGGGTTTCGGATTTAAAATACAAGAATAAGGGATATTACTATGAAAAAGACAACTATCAAATGGAGAATATTTAAATATAATTTATTTATCATAATAACAATGGTCATATTGATTTCCTTAATCTTTAACATTGTTATCCGATTTTATATGCAAAGAGATATCATCTCACAACTAAATAATATTGCTGAAAAAGTTGAAAATACAGTTTTGAAGCAAACCCCTGATTTTTTCTCAGATAATAATGAAACAAAACTTGGGGCAAAAAACGGAGGTCCACGTTTTAGAATTTATCTTTTACTTAATCCTTTATTAAGACAATCCGTTTCAATGCTTAATGCTAACTATATTTTGTTAGATAAAAATACTAATATTGTTAATAGTTTTATAGAAGAATCAAACTTTCCAAATGAACTGATCAGTGAAATAAGAGAAAAAATAACAGATGATAACAATATTTATGAACAAAATAAATTTGGTTTTAATATATCAAGTGCAAATTATGTAGCAATTGTTAAGTCTCTACCAAAAAATAGATTTTCAAACTTGCAGTGGATAGTAATTTATTCTAGCATAGAAAAGATAAAACAATTGCAATTAGTAATAAATATCATACTCCTTGCTATACTAATATTTTCTTCAGCTATAGCAATAATATTTTCTTCAATACTATCAAAAAAAATATCTGCACCACTTTCTTCTCTTAATAAGTATATAAGAAATATATCTGCAAGAAATTTTGACAATAAAATTAATATAGACATCGATGATGAATTTAAAGACCTTATAAATAATATTAATATAATGTCTGAAAAACTAAAAATTCATGACAAAGCTCAGAAAACTTTTTTACAAAATGCATCACACGAGTTTAGAACTCCTCTTATGTCTATCCAAGGTTATGCAGAGGGAATACAATATGACGTAGTAGAAAAAAATCAAGCTGCACAAGTAATTATCGAGGAATCAAAGCGTTTAACTTCATTAGTTGAAGACCTTTTATACCTCTCTCGTTTAGATGCAATAGAAGAAAATTACAATTTTGTAGAAGTTGACTTTAATCAATTTATTAGTAAATGTATTGAACGTGTAAATGGAATGGCAATTAAAAACAATATAAAGTTAAACTTAAATATTAATAATCAAATTAACCCTAGTCTTGTTGTAGACGAAGAAAAAATGTCCAGAGCAATCGTCAATATTCTCAGTAATAGTATCCGTTACGCAAAATCTGTAGTCAATGTTTCAGTAAGCATAGTAAATAACAATATAAAAATACAAATTACAGATGATGGCCCTGGGATAAATCCTGATGATTTGCCTTATATTTTCGATAGGTTTTATAAAGGTAAAAAAGGTAAATACGGCCTTGGACTTGCAATAAGCAAGACCATAATTAAAAAACATAAAGGTAGTATAAAAGCGAATAACAGAAAAACTTCTACAGGAGCCCAATTTGATATAACGCTACCCATCTAACACAAAAGGACGGTTCTCTTGTATTCACTATAAGCAAACACAAGAGAACCGTCCTTTTCATATAGTTACTTATTACAATAACAATTTACTATTTCCCCATAGTATATGGTATGATAATCTCCTGAATTGTACCATTTGCTATTCAATTCTTCATCTAAAAGCTGTGGATCCATAGCTTGTTTATACACTATTTTGCACTCATAAATCATCTGACAATTCCCTATTGCTGGTGATTTAACCATCTTACTTTCTTTTACGTCTAATGAACATTCTTTAAACTTGTCATAATCCCTTCCTGACTTGCTGCCACAAAAAGCCAATTCCTTCTTCATATTATCATCTAAAGGAATAGAAACAGTAAAATCTTTTGCATTTTCAATTAGTTCATAGGTATACCTGCTTTTTCTAACCAATACGGTAAAAACAGGTCTACCCCATTCATACCCTATGTTGCCCCAACCTATAGTCATGGTATTTGTCCTTCCGTCATTATCCTTTACAGTTAAAAATGCACCTCTTTTTTCCAAACTGTTCAATGCTTCTGATAAATTTAATTTGTAATCAAAATCCATAAATAATCCTCCTTTGTGCTTTAATTCTTTAATTATTCTATCTCTTTTTTCATCATTATCAAAAAATCCTAATGCAAACTTCTTTATAATCTTTTATTGTTTTAATAAACCTTTCATAATCCTCTTTTAAGCATCACATGATATATACTTGTGCTACTTTTTTCTCTTGCACTCCTTGGCATGATATTCCCCCTAGTTAATTTTACCATAAACTAGAAATAATCTCAACACAAGAGAACCATCCCCTTGTGTTAAGGTATCAATCCTAATCTATCTATAATAGTAATCATGCGGCATAAATCTTCTGTCAAGTTTAGCTCACCGTTTCCTGATCCAACTATAATGCCTTTTGCCACTAGCTTTTCTATTGATTGTCTATACCATGATGGCACATCTTCTAAAGTTTTATATATATTTACTTCTTCCTTTTCTACTAACCTAGATTTAAAATTCTCCCATCCTTCAACGTCTTCTACCCACATGGCAGGACATTTTTTCCCTGTCACATCGTAATGTCTTATTACTCTATCTACACTTATATCGTACTTTTTCATCAATTCCTTTACTAATTCAACTGCTGAATCTATTGTTGCATCGTCAAAATACCATTTGCCATCCTTATCTTTATGACAACAAAGTTCAATTCCTATTGAATTTGAATTTCTACATTCTTTATGTTTATATCCTACCTTAGAGCCACAATGCCATGCCGTATCTGTATCTAAAACACTTTGATATACTCCTGCAGTTGGTCCATGGTCTACAAAATAATGTGCCGATGCCTCCCTATTTGCCCCTTGAAAATACTTTAAGTTTGCCACTGCTGAACCAGTTGCCCCTACATAGTGAATAACTATATACTTTATTGGTAATGCCCTTCCTTTCATGTAGTTAGTAGGATGTGATTGTTTAAAATCTACTATTTTAACCATAAAATTATCCCCCCATTTTTCTTACTAGAGAAAATTGCGTAATCGGAGTTGAAAAAATTATGCTTTTTCCTCACTATAATATATATGAAAAATGGTGGGATTTAACTATATATATTTACTATTTCTCTTATTAATTTTTCTTTATCCTTAGGCAATATGCCTTTTATCTTAATTAAATTAGTTGGATGCGTTGTGTCAAATATCATAGGTTGTTTAGGCTCAAGATTTTCTATAAGAGTTTTTATTTCTTTTAATCGCTCACTTCCATCTGGAGGAATAAATTCACCTCTTTTTATCATTTCATTTAATTTAGTTCCATCAAATATCATTAGATTCATAGTTATAACCTTATTTGTTATAAACTGATTTATCATTTTAGCAGTTTCAACTGCATTATCTTCACATTCCCCCTTACCAGCTATACCATACATTATAATAGAATTAAAAGGAAGTTTTGCTTCATTAAGCTTTTTAGCTTGATTAATAGCTTCACCAACAGTATGTCCTTTATTCATCAGCTTTAATATATCATCTCTGCCTGTTTCAAAACCAATATATAGCAGTCTAAGTCCAGCATCATGAAGAATTGACAATTCCTCTACTGAATATCTGGTGATATTCTTTACTGAAGCATATGAAGATACTTGTGCACAATAAGGTAAATACTTATGTATCATATCTAACAATCGCTTCATTTTATCAAATCCTATAGACATAGGTTCTGCACCTGTCAAAAATACCTTTTCAGTATACTTATAAGCATTTAATAATTGCATCTCTATTTCTGAAAAAGATATTTCACTGTATTTATCATCCTTATACATGGAACAAAAGGCACATTTATTATATGAACATCCTGATGTTACTGGTATTAAAACCGTAGTCATCTCATCCTGTGGATAAAAAATAGAATCATTATTATACATATTATACATAGCTCCTCCTATTAACACAATTTTATGAATCTGACGCAGGGACGTCGTTTGTCATTAATTTTAAGATATATCAAATTGTGTCGTTATTTTTTTATAGCTCCCCTATTATGTCTCATATCAAATATCAACTCAATTAAACTCTTATGATATGGTATAAACTTTCCTTCATCGATTAATTGCATCACTTCTTCTTTTGTTGCCCACCTTATATCTTGAACTTCATCATATTGTAATACTAAAGAATTTATATCCACATCATCTTCTATAATATAATAATCATCAAATCCAAAACTAAAATTAATTGTAAAATATGGTCTTTCTGCTGATAAGTCAGCTTTATATCCTATTTCTTCAAGCAACTCTCTCTCAGCTCCTTGCGAGCTTGTCTCCCCTGATAAACAACTTCCTCCAACAGTTACATCCCACATATTAGGCCAACCTTTTTTAAATGGTTGCCTTTGCTGAATTAGCATCTGATTTTTTGAATTAAATAGACAAATATGTACAACTAAATGAAACTCATTAGCTTTTAACTCTTTAATATATCTAACAACATAATCTGCTACGTCAGTATCTAGATTATCATCCTGAAGAAAATAGCACGCACTAATACCTGCATTTTTTCCAGCTAATAAATCTAACTCTCTATCTCCAATCATTATTGTTTTCTTTGAATCTAAACCATACGTGTAAATCCACTATTTTTCGTTATTAGCCCACTAAATGATGATAATAACAACCACCTTACACAAATAGTCCTAACCATAACTGGATAAGTATCAAAAAGAGTTCCATCAAAATCCCATATAAAATTCTTATACATTATAAGCTCTGATAATCAAACCTGTCTCTAATCATCACTACACTAGGTTCTGATTCCAAATATCGTGAACTTTCGTGTTATTTGTTACATCAGGATCACCACAAAGGCTAATAGCTATATCTAAATCTTCTTCATCCCACGTGAAAAATCCCAATCACTCAGTTTTTAAAAAGTAGCCTTTCATCAAATCCACCCTTAATTTTGAAATAATATTGCTTCTCATCTGTATACTCTTTTAGTTTCTTAATATTCAAAGCAATATAAGTATTTCCACTAGTCAATTCTATCTCTACTAATTTGTTAAGTGTTTTTATGTAAATTTTATAAGAAATACTACTATTAGTTTCTGGATACCTTACCCATTGTCCTAACTTATAAGATAATTCGTTTTTAAAATCTCTCCTTAATCTAATTTTATTAAGACTATTGATAAAATTTTTAATTTTATCTTCATTTTTTATATTGAATTCCTTTATTAAATACTTATTATCATCTGTTATAACACCAATATCTTTTTGGATAATTTTCACTTCTTTAATTTCATCAATATCTACGCCAATAAAACTATTAATTCTATATTCTATAACAAATTGATTTAATATAGAAAAAAGCATAATACTAACTAATATAAATACTAAAATTGATTTAGAATATCTTTTCGACAAAATCAATAGTTTTGTCATAAATCTCCCCTTACTTATTCTAGTAATTATAATTTACATTAGTAATGTTATAATTTTGTATATCTCTACTTCCTTATCTGCTTTACTCTTTTTAAGGGAACACTATTAAAGGGGTTGAATGCGCTACAAGGATAGTTTTTATGCTACAAGATGTTTTAATAATAAAAGTCTACTTGCTTTAATTTTTATTTTAATAGTTCTATTTAATCGTGTTTTTCCCTTTAATATTAATTTGTTAACAGAAAATTTTCTTAAAATTAGTATTTACGCTAATATATGTTATATTAGATGTCAATTGAAACGTCCCCTTGTCATCCTGTCATCCTATATAATTCCGCAATACTCTTCAATTTTAACTTTTGAGTTAATAATATCATTTGAACTTTGTACAATCTCTAATATTATCTTTCCATCAAATTCCTTTAAGATATTAGTAAAAATATACTTATAATCAATATTGCCTTGTCCTATAGGTAAATGTTCATGAACCACTTCCAAATGTCTATCTGCAATATGCAGTATCTTAGGTTTTTTTATTTTTATCATATTCTTAAGATGTTCATAATTATCTATATGAGCTACATCGAGAAGAAACTCTAACTTTGGGTTTTGTTGAAACATAATCTCTATTTCATTTGTTTCATTAAATATTGGGTCTAATCTACTGTTATTTTCTAAATATAAGGTAATATTTTCTTTATCTAACCTCTCTAATGCAAATTTTACTTTATCTGATAGCTTATATATGGTTTTTGGAGTTATTTCTTCACTTTCACATATTGGATGAATTATTAACTCATTGTGTCCTAAATGTTTAATTATCTCAATTAATTTTGGCACATGTTCTTCAATTTCATTTACATCTAGAACAGCATGAATAATAGTAGGAAATTTATATTTACATTTCTGTCATACCATATTTGCATGAATTGAAAATTGTTGTTTCGTGCAAATTCTACTTCTGCTTCATAAGGATTAAAATATCTCGCTAAGCACCCTATCTGCATTATTTTCCCCTCCTTTTAAGGATATGTTCCATTACTATGACATCAACTCTTGACTTATCTTTTTTAACCATCTTGCTTCTTCTTATTTCAGTGAAATTCAATGACATCCAAAAAGAGTCCTAATCCTCTTCTTCTCAAGTTGCCATCAACCATTAATAGTCCAATCCATGCAATACCTTTATCTGGGTAATCAATAATAATATCCATAATTACCTCTAAGTTAGAATCCCGATAAAAACCAAATTTAAACTAAAATAAATACCACCCTAAATGTACACCTGCTTCATCTACAACCTTAACTTCAGTAAAATAAAGTCCTACACTCAAAACCTATTATAAACTTCCTAACTTATCAAATGGCCAAATTCTAAATAGTGCTTTCCCTTCAACACTTCTATAATCTACAAACCCAAACACTCTACTATCTTTGCTATTCTCTCTATTATCTCCCATAACAAATAACTTGCCTTCTGGTACAGTAACAGGATATTTAATATTATCATCAATTGTATTTCCCTTAATATATCCCTCATCTAACAATTTATCATTCACATAAACTTTGCCATCAAGAATGTCAATTTTATCACCAGGAACCCCTATAACTCTTTTAATATACCTATTTCTACGAGGATTCCTTTCAAACTTCCTTTTTATATCTTCTAAAGTAATTACAAATTTGTCAATAAACCCTTCATTGATTTCACCTTCAAGAAAAACAATTATATCACCAGCTTTAGGCTCTGAAAAATGATAAGAAATCTTATCTATATATAATTTTTCTCCATCAAATAAAGTATTCTCCATGGAAGGTCCTTTAACTTCAGTTATTGCAAATACTTCACTATTAATAAATACTGTAATAACAAATGCTATCATCAAACATAAAAACCATTCTATTCCTTCTCTTTTAATGCTTTTTTGTTTTCTTTCTTTCATAATCTTTTCACTCCTTTATATAATGAATACATAATGTACATACTTGCTATTTCCTCTATATTATTCTCATAATAAATACTATAGTTTCAACGTTGATTGCCCAATTTCATTAACAAAAATATCAATTTTATCACCGTTACTTAGATTTGGTTTATCCCATAACAAATAGCTTTTATTATGGTAGACTTTATCTTTATATGAATATGTATAATAAACTACAAATGGTGATTTTCTCTCAACCCGTATCCCTTTTTGTAAAGAAATTTTTTCTATTGTACCAACAATTTTTGTTCCCGTTGAAATTAACTCATTATGCAATTTTGCTTGTTTATAGCTAAAAATCTTGAATACTACTTGTATAATACAACAAGCTATACCTAAAAAACAAAATATTTGTCCTAACAAAATCTGGTCTTGCACAAGTGAATGTGCTGTCGGTTTTATAATATTTGCAAAACTTAAACAACCAAAGATAATAAATGCCAATCCTAAACATAAAAATATAAACGCGTATACATCACTCTTATATTTAGGCTTCTTCATAAATACACCTCTTTCTGTTATATGAGAAAATTGCATAATAAAATATTTCTTACCTTGTAGTAATTATGCATTTTCGTCAATTAATTGAATAATTTATTTTCTTTGAATATATTTCTTTTGTTTATTAAAGTCATAAATCCAAAATCATTCAAAATATGAATTATAATTGCAGTCCAAATACTTTTTGTGAAGTATACACTTACTGCACATATTAATCCTAATATCAATGAACCAATCCAAACAAACTGATTACTCCAAGTTTTTATATGCAACCCTAGAAATAATATTGACACCAATAAAATAGATACTATAGGATGAAATAATTTCAAAAGAGAAACAAAAATAATTCCTCGATATAAAAACTCTTCTGCTGGCAACTCTATAGCATACATTAATAAACTAGTATAGATTAATCCTCTATTCACTTCTTCTTTTCTCAACTTAATTCCTTTGGCCATTAAAATATGAATAATCATAAAACAAATTCCTATTATAAACCCATAAAAAGAAGATGTTGAAGATACATATAAAAATTTTTTATCAACAAAAAACAAAGCTACTATTCCAATTACTAAAAACAAAATAGGCATGATCATCTCCCTCCAGACACCGTTGAAATGACTTGCATAGGCTTGTCCACTGTAAAATTAACACAAGAGAACTGTCCCCTTGTGTTCTGTTTGTTAGGAACTGGAAGATGAAGCTGCTGCACTTGCTGCACATGCTGCAGCTATCATTGCCTGCTGTTGAGCTATTATTATAGCATTTATACTGTTGCCTAAAGCTACCTGTACAACTCCCTTCTTGATATTTTCTACATAAGAATCAGCAACTAAAGTTGCAGCTAGCATAGTTCTCAT
The DNA here is from genome assembly GCF_055378355.1 of Brassicibacter thermophilus. Taxonomy (NCBI): domain Bacteria; kingdom Bacillati; phylum Bacillota; class Tissierellia; order Tissierellales; family Thermohalobacteraceae; genus Brassicibacter; species Brassicibacter thermophilus. Next base: position 2,550,527 of record NZ_AP042446.1, read on the forward strand.
AGATTTATCGATGCTCCATGTCCCATAGCCTTTCTTTTCATAAATATAATCATATACTTCTTTTATTTCATCAATTATCTTATCTATATCAGATGCTACAAGTGCTAATACTCCTAAAGAGGCTAATCCATTGTACGCTAATTTTAACTTTTTCCCCTTTAATCCTTTATATATTTCGACTGTTTTCTTACATTTTACTTCAGCACTCTCTTCTCCAATAGCAAGGATATGCGAAAGTGTCTGAAGGTCATTACCCTTATGAAACCCATCTTCATTTAGATACCTATAACATTTTTCAATATCTTTAGAGGCTTTTTCTGCCTCTAAATCAGAAATTGCTAATACTGCTGCAAATACGTAATCATCACTAGAAGTTAACCAAAAATGATTTTCCTTCATATAATTATAGAAATCTCTCATTCTATCAATTCTATAATCCCATTCTTCCGAAGATACTTCTTTTGTAATAGTATAAGCAGCCAAAGGCAAATAAGCTGAACTTTTAAACTTTTTGTCTCTCATCTTCTTATTTACTTCCAACATATTATTAAAAAATGTTTCATAATCTTCTTCAAAAGATAAAAGATTTGATAATATAAATCCATTAGTACCTCTATAATTAGAGAATGTACCTGTTTTACTTTTGATGTATTTGACAATTTTTTCAATGATACTTACATCAACCTTTTTTCCATTAATTGAATGAACTAACGCTCCAAAATGTTTTGCTAAATTTGATTCCCATTTAAATCCTTTTTTTAGCTCATAATAATTGTCAACCATTAAATCTACTTTTGCTTTCACTTCAGTATTCATTAAATTCCTCCTATTATTATAAATAATCAAATCCTTTGTATACCTCTTAAATTTTCTCTATTCTAGCAGTAGGAAAAGTAATATGAAAAGGGTCTACCTCGATTACACCTATTAATCTTTCTTCTGAAACATCAGGAAACATTTCTTGATTTATCTTTAATCTTTTTATTTTAGCTAGTCTACCCTTACCACTACCAGAAAAAGAAGTATAATAATCTTTTCCTTCATATCGTTGAATTAATGGAAATGGAAGCACCTTTGTACTAATAGGAAATGGTACCTTACCTGAATCAATCTCAAAATCAGCAATCAGCTTATCATCATTACTTACAACAATTCTTTCTTTTGATTCATCTATCAATTCAAACCTAAAATCTGCTTTTTCCTTAGGTATTCCCCAATTATTTCTTCCATTCACTACGCTGTCCAATGTTGAAACATATATTTTAGTTATAGAATATAGTCTTTTTTCTTTATATTTAAACTTGCCTGGAATAAACAACAACTCACCGTAAGGTCCAACATTCGAGGATTCATAATCTACAAGCATAATAAATCCAAATCCTCCTAAGCTCTTACCATGTAAAAAATCATGAACAAAAGCTTTCTCTTTAACAAAAGATCTTTTTAGCTTATAGACAAGAATATAACCCTTGCCAGATAAATGCCAAGGTGCTGGTTTAAGAGTGGTCATCACTTATCCCTTCTTTTTTTCAAATAATTGATATATCTTTTATTTTCATTCATAACATATAATTTAAAAGCAAAAGGAAGAAAATTCTTCGTAAAAACAAATGCTTTTGATGGGTATATATTCTTTTTATCTTTTTTTATTCCAGAAATAATACAGTTAGCAACATGATTTACATTTTGCATAGGCCATGGTGGGGGAGCATTATTTGCGTTTTTGAAAAATTGTGTCTTAGTGGCTATAGGAAATACAACTTGAAAATGCTGGTTTTTATTTAATTCATACCTATAAGCATCAGCAAATCCTCTCAATGCCGCTTTAGTGGCACTATATAGAGAATATCCTGGCAAAGATAAAAATCCCATAGCACTGGAAGTACATACAAAGTTGTATGGTTTATCATAATATAGCTCTTTCATCTTCATAGCACTATACATCACACTATAAGCATTTGTTTTAAATATTTTTTCTATATGTTCTAAATCAGCCTTTTCGATTTTTTCATAATATGCAAATCCTGCATTAGCAATAAAGATATCAATATACCCCAATTTTTCTATAGAATAATCAAATAAAGCATCAATTTCTTCTTTCTTAGAAACATCACATGTAAAAGTATATAATTTTTCATCTTGCAAAGAAATTTTATTTATACTTCGAGAAGCAGCTACTACATTACAATTTGACTTTAAAAGAAGATGAACAAGTTCTAAGCCAATGCCAGAAGAACCCCCAGTAACAACTACATTTTTTCCCGAAATATCCATATTCATCTCTTCCCTTCATTTCTAATATACTCTAAAAGCTATGATATTATTATAACATAAAACATATGAAAATCATTTTTGCAAAGTATAATGTTCCATTATATATAAAAAATAGCACATGAGAACCGTTCCCATGTGCTAATCCATTATTTCTTTTATAATTCTAAGGTAATTTTTATAACATATCTTTTCAATATCATCTTGGTTGTAACCTCTTTTTTCAAGTAAATTAATAAAATTCGCACTCTTTGAGATGTCCTCAAATCCTTTTGTCCCAACATAATTATCTTGAGTAAAACCTGTAACAGTATTGCTTTGCAAATATTCAAAGAAGTCAAAGCCTAATCCTACATGGTCTATACCCATTAATTCAACCATATGGTCTAAATGATCTACTAAATGCTCAACATCTCTTTTTTCTTTATCCATATGTACAAATTCATTAAAAGCATTTAATCCTACTAAACCCTTTCTTTCTGCAATTGCTTTCAATTGGTCGTCAGTAAGATTTCTTGGTACATTACATAACTTTCTGCAGTTTGAATGAGAAGCAATAAAAGGTTTTGTAGTATTTTCATAAACATCCCAAAAAGTTTTATCATTTGCGTGAGATACATCTACGATAATTCCTAATTTCTCCATCAGCTTTAAAGCTTCAATGCCAAATTTGGTAACTCCTCTATCTGGACTACCCTCTATTCCCGTTGCCAACTCATTTTCTTCATTCCAAGTAAGAGACATATGCCTAACACCAAACATATATAGTGCATTGATTAAATTGACTCTATTACCAATAGAACTTAATCCTTCCATTCCAATAATTATTGCAAGTTTACCTTCTTCTAATGCTTTCGTAAAATCCTTGCTGTTATGGACTATTTTTATTACATCTTGGTTTTCCATTATTTCTGAACTCATATGTTCAAGCATTTCTAAAGCTCTCTCTTTAGGCCTTTTATCATGAGGAGGATCTGCCCAAATTACAAATATCCCCCCAATCATATTACCTTTTTTAAATCTATCCAAATGCATATTTTTTATTATGTCTTTGTAACCTGCTTGTCTTTTTATTGTTACATCTGTCCAAATATCACCGTGTCCGTCAAATATCATTTAATTACCCCCAATTTTTACATCATAGATAATAATTGCCCAATAAATATTCCACAATAATTTCCTACTACATATCCAAGTGTACCTGCTAGTATTATAGGTACTACTATCTTATTCCAACCTTTAGCTATAGCCATAGCTGCAGCAGTAGTTGGCCCACCTATACAAGCATTTGAAGCTAAAAGTATCTCCTCTAAATTAAATTTAAATAGCTTTCCAAATATTAAACTTACTATCATATTAATTAATACAATTATAGCACAAAAAACTAAAAGTAAAGGAGATTTAGTAACTATTAACCGAATAGAAGCTGGTACTCCTATTACTACGAAGAATATATAAATGAGGAAAGTTCCAATTTCTGAAGCACCGTTGATATTACCAAAAAAGTTTGGCAAATATGTTGCAAAAATAACTGTTAAAGTAGTAATAATTAAGTACTTATTACCTAATAAACCATTTAATAACTCTAATCCAAAATTACCAGTTGGTATTACTGAAGCAAAGAAGGAAGCTAATTGATCTGAAATTGCTACTATTACAAAAGCTGAACCCATTGCAAATGCAATGTCCTTTAGTGAAACCTCTTTTCTTTCCCAATATTGAGCTGCTCTTGTCTTGCCTTCTTTATCTTCTCCAATCTTTTCTAACTCATCAATATGTGGATGACTGTAATGTTTTTTGAAAAATTTTAATGATGGTATCCCAATAAGAACGAAGAAATATAAAGCCATAAGTAAATTGTCAGCTACAACTAATGCAGAAACCATCTCTCCTGGTGTAGAAAAGTTATCTGACATTGCAACAAAATTTACTCCTCCGCCTATGTAAGAACCAGTCATCATTCCTGCCATCTTATACAATTGTGGTATTTTATCTTTTAGTAATAAAAATGCTACTATTGCACCTATCATTGTACCTACAGCACTTAATAAGAATATAACTACTACTTTTCCACTTTCTTTCCATATCTTCTTAACATTTGCACTATAAAGAAGAAGCGGCAAAGCCAGTGGTACTACATAACCCCAAACTATATCATAAGTTGGAGCAGATGTTGGGATTATTTTTAAATTTGCTAAAACCAGCGCACCTACCAAACCTATTATTGCCCCAGTAACCTTCGATGCCCATTTGTAAGTTTGTTCTAACCAAATACTAACAGCTGCCCAGCCTACTAATATAGCCCACAATGCCCATGTGTTATCTGGACTGATTAAAGTTCCTGACACTATATCTCCCCCTTTTTTATTTAATTACGAAGAATATTCTTCATAATATTCTGTTAATTTATATTATATTATATTTTTTCATATTATTCAATATATTGAAACTTGTTTCAATATATTGAATAATATAATTTTCTCATACAATTTCCTCTTCCTATGTATCTTTCAAAATATTATGATAAAATATAAATGAAAAATTGCATAAAAAATATTTTAAAAAATGTTGAACTTATAATAATTATACAAATTTCTCATATTAGAATACTACTAAGTAGGAGTGATATAAATGAACATAGATATCGGCTCAAAAATAAAAAAAATAAGAAAAAGTAAAAATATGAGTATTGCAAAATTAGCTGAAATATCAGGCCTTAGTTCTGGCCTTATAAGTCAGATAGAACGTAATATAGTTAATCCTTCTATTACTTCTCTTTGGAGCATTGCAAAAAGTTTGGAAGTTTCCATAGGATATTTTTTTAACGAAGAAGAAATAAAAAGTACAAATCCTATTGTTAAAAAGAATAATAGAAAAAGAATAGTTACTTCTGAAGTAAATGCTACATATGAACTGCTATCACCTGATCTAAATAGGAAAATAGAATTTTTATATATTACTATAAAGCCTGGAGATTGTTCAAGAAAAGAACTTATAAGCCACGAAGGTGAAGAAGGAGGATTAGTTCTTAAAGGAAAATTAATGGTTAAAACTGAAAATCAAGACTACATATTAGAAGAAGGAGACAGTATTTATTTTGACAGCACTATACCTCATAGGTATATAAACATTGGAGATGAAGATTGTATATCTGTTTGGGCAATGACTCCTCCAAGTTTTTAGAAATAATTATAGGTATAAACACACGAGAACCGTTCCCGTGTGTTCCACATATGTTCGTGTGTTCGAGTATTATTGTATTGTTCCGCCTAGGTTAACTTTTAAGTCCTTTTCTTTGTAGTCAACGATTGCTTCTATTGCGTATTCTAAACCTTTAGCTATTGTTTCAACAGGTAGAGATGGCATTTTAGGTTTATCTAACACTTGTCCCATTTCATATGGTACATGAATAAATCCACCTATAGTCCCAGGAAATTCTTTACTAATGTTATACAATGTAGTATACATTACTGCATTGCACACATAAGTTCCCGCTGTATATGAAATAGATGAAGGAATACCATTCTTTCTCATGTTATCAACCATTGCCTTAATAGGAAGTGTTGAAAAATAAGCTGTTTCACCATCTTCTCTAAGTAGTTGGTCTGATGGCTGGTCTCCTTCGTTATCAGGAATTCTAGCCTCTACATAATTAATAGCAACTTTTTCTACAGTAATTCCGCATCTTCCACCTGCCTGTCCTACATTAAGTACTGCATCAGGTTTGTATTTTTTCATGGCTTCTTTTACTACTTCAGGAGCTTTGGCAAATACTGTAGGAATCTCTAACTTTATTATTTCTGCTCCTTTTATTTTTTGAGGAAGCAATTTTACCGCTTCATAAGCAGGATTTACCTTTTCCCCACCAAATGGATCAAAACCAGTTACTAATATTTTCATTCTACCCACCCTTTCTTTTTTAATTAAGGTTAAATTTTGAACCTATAGTAATTATGCAATTTCCTCAATTTTAAAAATACACACTTTGTATCGTAACCTTCCCTTTATCAACTATATGCCTGTTATCAAAATATATATCAGCATTATGTGTTACTAAATCAAAATGACCGCTAGCATCATGCTGCCCTCCCAATGCAAAATTTCGTCCTAGGCCTATATGAAATGTACCATATGCTGATTCATCCTCAATATAGCAATCACCATTACACCTTGCCTTAGAATTTAACCCTATTCCAAATTCGGCACCATAATACATACGTGCATCATTAAATGATTCCAAGTACTCTTTTAAAATCCTACCACTTTCTGAATTTTCGATATTGACAATTTTCCCTTCTTCGAAAAATATTTTAAAAGGAGTCTCTACCTTTCCAATATATCCATATGAACCATCAAGCACCAAAATACCATTTGTAGCAGTCTCAACAATTGGAATATATACTTCTATGCTAGAAGAAGAAAAACCTCCTCCATCTTCAACATTTCCATTAAAGAAACCTGGTTTTCTCCCTTTCATGCTCAAATGTAGATCTGTTCCAAGTTTTGTTTTTACATGAATTTTACTTGAACCTTTAATATTTTTCATAAGTAAATTTGCTTTAATCTTGCTTATTTCTGTATTTTCTGTCATAAAATCAAATGCAAGCATAGATACACCATTATTAGTGGATAGAGGTAAAGACACATACTTTTTCCCAAATGCAATTGCACGCTTAGCTGCAAGAGTTGTAACAAGAGAGTATTCTGTTGCACCTATTATTGCATCGTATGGATCAAATATTTTATCATTTTTATCAAAATAAACGCCTACTGTTTTCCCACCTTTTTCTACAAGCATTACATCTACAGAAGCTCCAACTTCTTTTGCATAAGCCTTTAAAATATTAGCTTCTTTCAAATGGTGATCACTTGTAACTATCAAAAGATTTTCTTTAGGTTTCAAAAGAAGCCAATCATTTATGACTATTTTCGCACCTCTTGCAATTAGTTCATCCAAAATACCACCCTCATTATATTACATGCCAAACATTAACATATATATTATCTGAAACGTTACAATTGCAATGGCAGGTACAATTTGTTTTTTAATAACTCCCCACTTATCATTCATCTCCAAAATAGCAACTGGAACGATATTAAAGTTTGCTGCCATAGGAGTACATAAAGTACCACAGTAACCACAAGTCAATGCTAACATTCCACAGATTACAGGGTCAGCACCTAAAGCAAATACGAAAGGTCCACCTATCCCAACTGTCATAACTGTAATAGCTGCAAAAGCATTACCCATGATCATAGTAAATAGCATCATGCCTATAGCATATACGATAATACCAACTGCTAAATTTCCTTCAGGAATAATGTTTCCAACTAAAGCTGAAATAACGTCACCAACACCTGCTAAAGTAAATATATTACCTAATACTCCAAGTAAGCAAGGAAGTAAACAAATAGGTCCAATTATTGAAAGAAATCTTTCTGAATCGTCAAAATAAGTCTTAACAGTATTTTTATTATTAAATATTGTTAATAAAATTATACCTACTATAACACCAACTCCCATACCAACAAGAGAACTGATACCAGGAATAAATGCAAAAATCAAAGCAAATATACCTATTCCAAGAGCTGGAATAAATATTTTCATCCCTATTTTCTTAAAATCAGCAGCCTGTTCTTCAGGAGTTGCTACATTTGAATGTCCTGGCTTAACCTTTTTCAATATTGCAGGGACCATCATTGCTAAAACTATAATACCATTAATAACATTGCCATTTGGTAAGTTCCCTATAAATCTTCCAAATGCCATAAGAACTCCAAATAGAAACCAGAAAATAAAAGTGCCTATTCTTGAAGGATTTTCTTTATCCTTTAAATTCTTAAATGCAGCATATAAACAGATAATTCCACAAATAATATATAATATTTCAAGTAACTTAGTTCCTAAAGTTACATCTGGACTTAGAAAAAATGACATATAATTACCTCCCCTTATTTATTTTCTGTTTTTGCAGTATTTTCACCATAGTATTTCTTCATATATCTCTTGTCCAAGAAATTGTAATATACAATTGTAACTAATATTGCAAAAATTGCTACTGGAATTTCTACAGCTGCAAGCTGTGGAAGTTCTACTGTATAACCTAAGCCTTCCATAGCACCTTTTACCAATAGTCCACCTGAACCACCAATGAAAAGAACCTGAGTAAAGAACCATACAATATTTTCAACACCTGCAGCCATACCTTTTACATTTTCCATGTGTTCTTCGTTTGCTTTATGACCTTTAGTTTCTACTGAAGCTTGACACATAGGCATAAGCACTGGTCTTGTAAACCCTGCAACTCCACCAAGTCCAACATTAAAAGCACCTAAAACACCTCTAAGCACACTGTATACACTGAGCACATGAGCTGGAGTAGCTCCTTTTATCTTCCCGATAACTTTTGCAGCAGCATGCCTTAAACCATTTCTTTCCAAAGTTCCTGTGAGTAATAATACAATCAAAAATACATTCATATACCTTGAGCCGACAAAAGTCCCACCAAAAGCACCTAAAAATTCTGTTATTCCCATTCCACCTGTTATAGCAGTAACTATAGCTGCAACAGCAATAATGAGAATTGAATCAAGCTTTAATGCAAAGCCGACGATTACAACTAAAACACCTAATAACACTAAATAATTCATATAATGACTCCCTCCTATTTTTCTAGACAGAATATAAGGAACAAATTCAATATTTTAATTATTATACCTTATATTTCATAAACTAATTTTGACTTTAAATTTTTATCCCTATATAACTGTCTTCATATTTATACTATAAATTTAACTAAACAAGCACAGGTCTTTGTCTAGTTAAATTAAGTATCAAATTATTTTCTTCATCTTTAAATTCATATTTATATATTTTTTTCACATCTTTCATAACATTTAAAATTCGCATATTATGATAAAAATGTGCATCAGTACATATCTTTAAATAGTCTCCTTGTGCTGTTTCATCAGCTACTTCACTTGTGAAATAAGCTGTGTTTATCCAAGGATGTCTCCATGAAACATAACTAGCATCAGCAGTATGGTTCATGTAAATCCAATAAAAAATCATATCATTATAATAATCTGCTGGAAAAAGTTTAGGCATCCACTTATGTGCATACTTTTCAAATCTTTCAGCCCATTCAAGGTTAAGCTCTTTTAGCTCTTTGTGCGATGCAATTTCTTTAGATACCTCATCTTGTAATTTTTTACAAAGTACAATATTGTCTTTAAATTTATCTTCTTTAGGTGGCCAAAAATATCCGTAAATAATAGATCTAGGCAGCCAAAATCCTTTATATGAAGGAGATGTATATCCTGAATACTGCTGTTCCCACTCATGAGAAGGAACGCCGTGGTTATCAACGATTAAATCAGGAAGAGTACGCTTGTAAATTCTATTAAAAGCATATGCTTCAGTATGAATAGAATCCTCTTTAAATACTTCATGAAAAAATTCCTTACTAAGTCCATTGAACCGTGCTACATGGAATTTCCAATTAGGATTGATTTTCATAAGTTCATAATGGAGAGCAGTACCATCTACATTTTCTACAGGGATAATTGTAATATTAAGATTATCTGCGATCTTCCTGCTTTCAGGATTACATATCAGTTCCTTTATTATTCTAAATGAAGCATTTGTAGAAGATACTTCATTTGCATGATGTCTACAGAGTATAAGCTGAGAAGGATTATATGTTAAAGATTTAACCTCTGATACAAAACCTGTTTCACCTTCAGGAATTATATCTACAGCATAAATCAGCCTTCCATTATAACTTTTGCCAGCAATATAAACTTTTAAGCAAGATATCTTTTTAAGTTCATTGATTATTTGAATATAATCGTCATAACCTATAACATTGCCCTCTTTAAAATCAATACTGTTAATTATTTTTATATCTCTATCAATATTTATTTCAGTTTTTGCCTCAGGCTGTTTGGTGCAATAAATACCATATTCCTTTACGCTAATAGAAGAAATATACGCTGTCTGTTCTGATGCCTCAAGAACCCCCTTGCTCATTAAAGCAAAATATTCCTTAAGCATGTCCTTATCACAATTTTCAGTTTTTATATTGTAACTCAATTCATCATCTTCATTAAAACTTATTTCATCAACATACATTTCAGGGTTTTCAGCTTTATATGTTAATAATTTACCATTTCTTAACACGCCAGCATATTCAGCTTCTCTATCATAAAGAGTAACAGTAAGCTTAGGCTTCTTACCTTCTACTTCTCTCAAATTAGGTAAAATCAATCCTGGTGCATCAAAAGGATCCCCTGATTCAATAAAGCCAAAATTCTTGTAATAATCAGTAGCAACAAAATACATATCTTCGTGAAGTGCATCAAGTGAAGATATCATATCCTCACGTGTTCCTGTCCTGAAATTAGGTTCAGAAAGTTCAGCTTTTATTTCCAGTTTTGAGAAAAAAGGTTCATTAGCTTTTGTAATTTTACCATTGTATTTATTTAGTACAAACTTTTTACTTTCAGGAAGAATTTGATTTTGAAATATATCCCATACTCTGTCTATATCTGTTTTTATTTGTTTATTTAATATCTCAACACCATTACAATAGGCTTTTATATAACCTGTTGCAGGGTGAACCTTACCTAACTCAGGCAACTCTGAAATATATGGCCTTTCATAAGTTTCTACTTTATAACATTCTTTTAGCAACTTATGTCTTGATTTATCATAAGCTGTAACCTCGTAAGTTATATCCTCAAACCCTTTATAGGTTTCAAATTTCACATCATCCTTTGAAATATCTAGCTCTCTAGCTATTATTTCATCAACAGGATATAACTCTTGAAGAAATCTTATAGGAAGATCATACCACTTGTTTTCATCATAACTGCCAAAATTAGAATATGACGGTCTCGCACCATCTTCATCGTCCCATTCTGTTTTTCCCTCAGGAAGAAAAGGTTTAAATTTCACCTTAATTTCTGATATTTCTTTTCCCTTTAGCTTAGGAACTATAATATCTGAAATCCAAGAATATCCCTGCTTATATGCACAAACTATCTCTATATCTGAATCAAATCCTAAATCATAAAGAATTTTCTTTATTTCAGCTTTAAGTTTTTTCCTTACATCATTGTTTTCACTTACAGCAGCTATTATTTTTACTTTAGACCCACTTCTAAGCTTCGGAATAAGTTCACCTTTAACTACTTTCTTTAACTCATCTACTTCCCAGTTAATATCATATTTCTTTGAATATATCTTTCGGTTACCTTTATAATTAATAAATTTTGCATTTTTAAACTCATCTTTATATCTGTCATATCTTTCTAATAAATTAGGTTCAGCATAAATAGTAATCTCATCATTAGATGAATTCATGAAAGTTTTGGCATAGCTAAGCTGTCCGTCCAAATTTCTTAACTTAAATGAACTAAAGAAATCCTCTTTGTAATCTGCCCACGTATATCCTCGTCCTACTTCAGGAAGCTCACGACATAATTTAGCAATAAATTTTTCCAGTCTTAAACCTTTTCCATATACATGAATATTCTTAACTTGTCCATCAGTAAACTTAATAGAAGGCTCACCTGTCCCTTCAAAGATTATTCTACTACCTTTATAGTTTTCATCAGCAATCAGTTTTCCACTAAAAGATGTCACTGACATTCCAAACCTAAAAGCCATATTACATGCTGCTGCTAAAATAGATTTATCATTAAGGTTTTTTGTGTCAAATCTAACATTCATAGTATCTGCCAATAAATCGTTATTTTCATCACTCAATACAAATCCTTTGTCAAAAAGACTTTCAAGACCCTTTTTACTGTTATCATTGAGCTCTTTCACATAAATTGCTGAATCTGAAGAAACAGTATAATTCGTTGGTATACCGTTTTCAGGTTTATTTATTATATTTTCTAAGTTAACACTTTCTATATTAGTTCCTATTTCTGATGATACAACAGGGAAATCAGAAGATGTAGAGTAAAACCCAGAAATAAAAGATATTTTAAGTGAATTTTCTATATATTCACTATCATTATTATTTGATACTTTATATATAGCACTATTATGAAAAAGTTATATATACACATTTACTTATAGATACTACTAAATTTTCATCATACTCGACTTTATTTTTTGAATTTTTAATAATGTATAAATATCAAATGTTCTCATTAATTATACCATTTATTATACATTCATCTTTAATTCTAAAAGGATTTACTAAAGTAATTTGTAGTAATAAAAAATTTTAAAAAAATACTTGACAAATAATTATAAAAATACTTGACAAATAATTATATTGTAATTATAATTAAATTGTAATTATTACAAGTTTGTATTTATTTCATTTTTAAGGATGTGAATTACTTGAATATAACTTTTGAAAGTTTATTAGAACAGTTAAAATTAAAAAATATTCGTTTATCTCATCAGCGACTTAAAGTCTTAGAATATCTGGTCAACAACAGGATTCATCCTACTGTAGATCAAATATTTTCACAACTTCGTAAAGAAATACCTACTCTATCAAAAACAACAGTTTACAACACATTAGATACATTGGTCGAAGCTGGTATAGTAAAAGTGATAACTATAGAAGATAATGAAACTAGATATGATATAGATACAAAGAGTCATGGTCATTTTAAATGTGAATCCTGTGGAACTATTTATGATTTTGCAATAAATATAGACTCATTTGATATAAAAGATTTAGAAGGATTCAAAGTTTATAGTAAAGAGGTATATTTCAAAGGAATTTGCAAAAATTGTGTTAGTCAAAATAAAGATAATTAAGATTGAAGTAATTGCATAATAAAATAATTTAAAATAAAAATTAAACAGGAGGTAATAAAATGGAAAATAGTAAAACTCTTAAAAATTTAATGGATGCATTTGCAGGTGAATCTCAAGCAAATAGAAAATATACAGCATACGCAAAAAAGGCAGAAGCTGAAGGTAAAACTAATGCAGCTAAACTTTTTAAAGCAGCTTCAGAAGCAGAAGCTATACATGCTCAAAGACATTTAGAAGTAGCTCAAAAGATCTTATCAACTGATAAAAATCTTCAAGACGCTGTTAATGGTGAAACATATGAATTTGAAAGTATGTACCCTGAATTCTTAAAAAATGCTAAGGAAGAAGATAACAAAGAAGCTATTAAGACTTTTACGTTTGCTATGGAAGCTGAAAAAGTGCATGCAAAACTTTATAAAGAAGCATTGGAAAACATCGATGAGACAGAAGAAGTATCCTACTATCTATGTCCAGTATGCGGAAATATTGAAAAAAGTATTCCAGATAAATGCAGTATATGCGGTGTACCAGGCACTAAATTTATCAAATACTAAAACACAAATCAATTTTCTTAAGTGATAAAAGGAAGTAAAGAACCCCCCTTCTTTGCTTCCTTTTTGTTATATAAAACCAAGCTGTTCTCTTGCAACAAATTATATGTTATGCTATAATGTAGAAAAAATTGTGAGGAATGAATATGCTAGTAAATATGAAAATGACAAAGGTACGTAAAAAACTCCTCGATACAGCTTTAGATCTTTTTTTAAAACAAGGATATGAAAACACAACTGTTAATGAGATAATCAAAAAATCAAAAACTTCTAAAGGATCTTTTTATCACCATTTTAAAGGCAAAGAAGAATTGTTGTTTTGTGTAGCATATAAATTCGATGAAGTATATAATGAATGGCTTAAAAATGAAAATAAAACAATTAGTGCAATCCAAAGATTAAAAGATTTTAATGTGTTTGTTTCTAATAATCTTGAAAACTCTCCATATAAAGCCTTTTACTCCGACTTATATGGTTTACAAGTAAGAACTCAGTTTGAAAGGCATATCTTAAATCCTGACAGATTATACTATAAGCTTGTTAATAGATTATTTAAGGAAGCTATCGAAAATAGAGAAATTAATACTAATCGTTCATATGCCGAGTTAGGGAAAACGTATACAATGATTCAACGAGGTCTTACCTATGACTGGTGCTTAAATAAATGGAGTTATTCATTAACTAAGAGATCTGAACAAATCATCAATGCTTATCTAGATTCGTTAAAATAATTTTGATTAAAAACTAGACAAAGGGTATACCTTTGTCTAGTTCATATCTAAGCAAAGAAAGCAAGAACCGTCCCTACTTGCTACTTGCTATTATCCCCATGCTTCTATTTTACCCTTCCATATTGCATTTTCTACTCCATCGACACTTAAAATGTCATCAAAAAAACCATTGTCCTCAAATTTATGAGGCAACTTCACTTTAAATCTAATTTCTAATATACTTTCGCCATTTTCTGCCATGCCATCTTCGCTATTAATCTTAATTTCATTAATAGTAATATCATTTTTTCCTAGTATATATCCTATATCACCTATTAATCCAGCTCTTTCCCTACATTGCACAATTAATATTTTGTACTGCCTTTTAGATAATCTCTTCTGAAGAAAACCCAATCCTCTTAAAACAAACAAAACTATTATAGTAGTCGCAGCTCCTCCTAAGTAATAACCATTTCCTATAGCTAAACCTATGCCTCCACAAACCCATATACTTGCAGCAGTAGTTAACCCCCGGATATTATTTTCTGTTCTTAAAATAGTTCCTGCTCCTAAAAAACCAATTCCACTAACTACTTGTGCTGCCAATCTAGCTGGTTCTCCACCACTGTGATTAACACCAAGTCCTCTAAAACCGTACATAGATATCATCATAATAAGTGCAGAGCCTAAAGTAACTAATATATGAGTTCTAAGCCCAGCATAGCTATGGTTAACCTCTCTTTCCATACCAACAATACTTCCTGCTATTGCTGATAAAATTAATCTTAAAATAATTTCCTCATTGCTAATCAAGAACCTTTCCCTCCCTTTATATTAATTGTCCCCATTAGATTTATTCCAAGTTATTCATTTAATTTTATTATATAATACGCAATTTCACAAGTTGGTGTACAGCCTAAAATAAATATATAAATATAAAAATCCGTGAAAACACAATCTATTTTCTAATAGATATGGTTTCACGGCTCTCCTATTCTCAGCCTTAATGTTCATTTATAATCAATCTGCATTCCAAAATATAATTAAAATAAATTTAGAGTAAATAATGCTACACTTTCTGAATAAGTAACTAAAACTAGCACAACTAGTAAGGCTACTATAAAAGGCCAAATTTCCTTTACAAAATCTTCTAATCTTACACCTATTATAGAGCATACCGTAAACATCATAGATCCAAATGGTGGAGTTAACCCACCTATCATAATATTTACGATAAATATCATACCAAAATGTACAGGGTCTACACCAAGAGCTTTAACTGCTGGAACTAGCAATGGGGCTAATATTACCAATGCAGCTCCACCTTCAATAAACATTCCTATTATTAATAGCATAACATTTATAACCATTAACAAAACAAAAGGACTATCTGTCATATTCATAAGAGTTTGCGTTATCATTTGTGGAATTCTTTCTAATGTAAGGTAATAGCCAAATACTTTAGCACTTGCAATAATTGCTATTACTGCTCCAGTACCTTTAACTGTATCCTTTAATATAATTGGTATATGTTGCAATTTCAGCTTTTTATAAATAAAAAAGCCCACTATTAAAGAAAATAAAACTGCTATTCCTCCAGCTTCTGTAGGAGTAAATATACCTATTCTCATCCCCAAAATTATCCCAAAAGGAATAAATAATGCCCAAATAGACTTTATAAAACCAACGAAAATTTCACTAAAAGATGCTTTTTTATCTCTACTAGGAGAATAACCTCTTTTTCTTGCAATAATAGCAACAGTTATAGCCATAGCTATAGTCATCAATATACCTGGAGTATATGCAGCTAAGAACATATCTCCAACTGTAACACCTGCAATGATTGCATATAAAATAAGGTTTGTCCCAGGTGGAATTACAGGACTTACTGCTGATGACGCAGCAGTTACTGCAGCTGAAAAAGGCTTAGAGAAACCTTTCTTTTCCATCTCAGGAACTAATATTTTAGATTGCATAGCAGCATCAGCATTTGCAGAACCAGAAATTCCACCCATTAACGCACTTAATAATACATTAACTTGAGCTAATCCTCCTCTAGTATGTCCTACTAAAGTATTTGCAAAGTCCATCAACGCTTCACTAATCCCTGAATAATTCATTACAGAACCTAGCATAATAAAAAATGGTACTGCTAAATACGGGAAGGATTCTACAGAAGTAACAAATTGCTGAATTACCATTTCCATAGGCATTGTAGTATTTATAAATGTAAAATAAAATAGTGCAGAACCCATTAAAGCATATGCTATTGGAATATTGAGAAAAAATAAAATGAATAGAATAATTACTGGAAAAAAAGTTTCCACCTATTGTATCCCTCCCTCATTTTCGTTATTATCACCAGATATCATTTTCTTGAAATTTCGTACTAAAAATATAATTGAATATACAGTAGTAAGTGCAAAAGAAATTACTATTGACGTATATATATATTTGTAAGATATTTCTAATGCTGCAGTTATCTTAGTTGATCCTGATACATATTTAAAACTAAAGTAAAACATAGCAGAAGATATAATTGTTAACAATAAAGATGTGAAAAACTCCATTATAATTCTTCCTTTTTTAGGTAGTAATTTTAATAATAATTCTACCCCTAAAAGTTCACCTTTTTTATAAGCATTAGCAAATCCTAAAAATATAGTCCAAACAAATGCACCTACAGCAATTTCTTCTGCCCAGTGATATGTAAACCTTAAAAAATACCTAGTAAATACATTCATAATTACAATAATAGTAGTTATTGATAAAAAAAAGCTCCCTATGTAAAGTTCAAAATCTTGTTTGAATTTCTTTAAAAAGTTACTCATCTCTTCCTCCCTTAATATTAACACCTCATTTTAAAGTTGGAAGAAGGTTTACTCCTTCCAACTTTAATTTATTGTTTTATTTATCTTTTCTAATTCTTTTAATATTTCTTCATAAATACCTGGAGTCCATTTATCAAATTTAGTATATACTGAAGCTGCTGCTTTCTGAAAAGCTTCAATATCCACTTCGTGGAAAGTTACACCTTCTTTTTTCAATAATTCTGCATACTCTTTTTCAAGTCTAATAGTTTCAGCTAAATTATCTTCCATTCCTTTTTGGAACTCTTCTTCTATAATAGTACGTTGTTCTTCAGTCAACTCATCCCAAACTTTAGTTGAAATCATAACTGCAGAAACACCTAATAAGTGGTTTGTTAAAGAGTATTCTTTAACATTTTCGTATTGTTTAGTTCCATAATAAGTCATTATAGAACCTTCAACCCCATCAATTACACCTTGTTGAAGTGCTGCATAAGTATCTGGATAAGGCATAGATACAGGATTGCCTCCCATAGCTTCTATTGTATATGTATATAATTGACTGGTAGGAACTCTTATGTTTAATCCCTTCATATCCTCTGGAGTCTTTATTGGTTTATTAGTCATCATACTTCTAAAACCAAATACCCAGTCTAAAGAAAGAACTTTTATCCCTTTTTCCTCTGCTTGCTTGTTTAAGTTTTGAACTAATGGTGTTTTTGTCATAGCTAAATATTGGTCAAACGTTTGATATAAGAATGGACCAGTTATAGCATTGTAGTCTGGAACATAATCCCCAAGGAAATTTACACCATCTACTAGTATCCAATCTGAACCTTGAACTATTTGCTCCATACCGTCTTTACCTATTGGTAATATACCACCTGTAAATAATTGTAGTTCTAGTGTGCCATTGCTTCTCTCATTTATAGCTTCTACAACTTTTTTCAATGATATTGCTGTTTGCTCATCATCAACAAATTTTGTGCTAACTTTAATAACTCTCTTCTCCCCACTGCCAGCAGGTGCATTAGCATCTTGTCCACCACATGCTGTTAAAGATAAAGCAATTGTTAGTACTAATAAAATAGATAAAAACCTTTTCAAATAAATTCTCCTTTCTTATTTTGATTTATTCTAATATACATCTAACATACTATATCTTTACTTTTCATTGTAAAAAATTAATGCTATTATATTGAATATTTGTATTATTTTTGTAGTTATTTCATAAAAACTTTTCTTATTTATAAATATAAAAACACTTCTTACTAATTTTTAATAAATATAGTATGTTATGAATGTATATTTAAATCGTTTTCCTATAATTGGATTGCCTAGCTATTTTATAAATAAATTTTAATAATTAAAGGCGTAAAAAAAGCAACAATTTAATAACACCTATATAATATAGGATTATTAATTGTTGTTGACACTCCAGTTCTCCTGTCAATATTTCATTAAATTTTCATAATTTGTTTAATGAAACTATATATTACTTTTTACCAATAATTTATGTAAGTATATTATCATATCTTTTCTAGTTTGTAAAGTCCTTTATACCTTGAAAAAACTGGGGTTCACGTTATTTTTTTAACAATTCAATGGAAATAAGTGGACAAAAAAGGAAGCACAGGGACGGGGTTATTACTTCTTAAATTTCTATATCAACCTTCTTGTCTAAAACTATACTATTTTCTGTAACTAATGAATCATAAGCAAATATCTTTATGCCTTTTTCGTAAGCTAACTTAACAGCTTCTGAAAAGCTCTTATCCATTTCCCAATTAGGTTTAAATACCTTTGGCCCTTTCATTTGTACTAAAAATAATATTGCTCCTATATACCCTTCTTTGTGTGCTTCTATCATCTCCAATACATGCTTAGTACCTCTTTCAGTAGGTGCATCCGGAAACATAGATATACCACCTAACTCTAGAGTAACTCCTTTAACTTCAATAAATCCTTTACCTCTTGCATTTTCAAAGTATATATCATACCTTGAGTTCCCAAAGGTTACTTCTTTCTTTATATGAAACAAATTCTCAAATCCTTCTATTTTGCCCTCTTTAAGAGCTTCATAGACTACAGTATTAGGAGCCTGGGAATCCATATTTATTAACATATTTCCCTTCCAAACTGCAATTAATGAATACCTAGTCTTCCTATTTTTATGAGTGGAGCAATCCTCTAGTACTACCTTAACACCCGGTATTAATAATTCTTTACATCTCCCAGTATTTTTCACATGTACTATTTCTTCTTTGCCGTTTACTAATACATGAGCAATAAATCTATTTGGTCTTTTTATAAATATTCCTTCTACAATCTCTTTATATATCATCTTCTATCTCCTTCTTTTAGCATAGCTACAAGTAAATCTTTAAACAAATCTATTCTTCTAATAAAACGTAATAATATCTTTTCTAATTTACCCTAATTTTAATTACCCTAATCAAGTCCTCATCAAGATATTTCCATAAAACAGTAGTAAGTTAAATATTACTTGTTTTCATTTACAAATAGTTAAATTAATTATATAATATTTTTAATGTTTTTGTAGGTTTTTATGTGATTAATAAAGTTTCCTCAATCTAGTCTAGGAGTGATGTATATGAAGTTGCCTAAATTTCTTAAGAGTTATGCAGGACTACCTAGAAGTATATACATACTTTTTGTAGCAAGAATCGTAAATACTATGGGGGCATTTGTTTATCCTTTTTTGACTATGTTTATGACTGACAAAATGGGTATGTCTGCAAGTGATGCAGGAGCATACATCACTCTAACAGCAGCTTCATCTGTGCCTGGTCTTCTCTTAGGAGGGTATCTTTCAGACAGATTTGGTAGAAAAAAGATATTTATCTTCTTTCAAGGATTGGCAGCACTGTTGTTTATACCTTGTGCTTTTTTAGGTAATTCAATTATGATACCAAAACTAATCATCCTTGCAAATCTCAGTAGTTCAGTAGCTCAACCTTGCAACAGTGCGATGATACAAGATTTATCAAATGAAGAAAATAGAAAGGAATGTTATTCCTTATTATATCTAGGGATTAATTTAGGATATGCCATAGGACCACTAATAGCAGGATTTTTGTATAATAATTATATCAAATGGATTTTCCTCGGTGATACATTAACAACACTAATTTCACTACTACTAATACTTATTTTTATCGAAGAATCTATTCCTTCAAAAGAAGAGCAAAAAGAAAGCATGTCTATTGACACAGACGAAAAAGCAGAAGAAGGAGCTTTTATTGTAGTGTTATTTAGAAGACCATACTTATTGGCATTTGCAGCTGTAAGCACTATTTATTCATTTGTGTTTGCACAGCACAATTTTAGCACTGCCATTCAAATAAAAGAGATATTTGGAAAGGATGCAGGTTCTAAATTTTTTGGCACAATTTGCTTTACAAATGCAATTGTAGTTATTACATTAACAACAGTAATCACTTACATAACTAGGAAAAACAGACCTATATTAAATATAGTCTTGTCTGGATTGTTTTGTGCAGTAGGATTTGGTATGCAGTATTTTGCATATGGTTATTCACTATTCATTATATCAACAGTATTATGGACAATAGGAGAAATATTACAAGCAACAAATTCTGGTGTATATATCGCAAATCATACACCAATGTCCCATAGAGGAAGATTTAATTCAATACTTCCTATCATTACAGGAACAGGATCAGCAATATCTCCTATGATTATGGGCGAATTTATAGACAATAATGGAGTTAGAAATGTTTGGCCAGTAGTATTTATGTTGGCAATATCAGCATCTATATTAATGTATATATTGTACTGTTTGGAAAAAAGAAGGGTAAAAGTAGTCAATTAAGAATTAGCAAGGGACAGTTTAGAAAAGGATCCTGTCCCTATGTTTATTTTCCCTCTATAGTTTTGATATGTCGTCTTTTAATATCCTCCTCAACAAGGGCAAATTTTTCTAAAGCATTATTAATTTTATCTATTTCTTCATTTGTTAAAACTTTAGGAGACTCTGAAATGTCCTTTTTAAAAGAAGATAAAATTAGCAATTATTATGATAAAAGTGAAAAAAGAAAAAAAGTAATAAAAACAGTCAGTATCGGTGGTATAATGAAAGCATTAGATATTGGTGGGAAAAATAGTGTCAATTTTTTAGTTAAACATAAGTGCAGGGACAAGTTAGAAAAATGACTGTCCTTATCCCTAAGCTTCTATTAAACGAAATTATCATGAATAAAAATGATAAGTTTCTTTTGATTTAATCTCTGCTTTATTATTTGTTCATTAACCATTAGACTGTACCTCTTCTTTTAATCTATTTATATTTGTTTTATAAACTAAATCTAAATATTTTTTTATGTCATCGTATTCAAACAATGTTCTAACTTTATAATTAGTCTCTATAGCCTTATTTCTTGTAAACAATAAAATATTATTTTTATAAATTTCATATTTTAATAGGGGAGTAGCATCTATATCACTGTCTTTTCTCATCTTTCCTTTTACTAGTTAAATTTTAAAGGAAGCACTAACCCCGTCCCTGTGCTTCCTTGATGACAAAATCTATTATTTGTGGTATTCTTTCAAATAAATCCTTTTTAAAAACCCTTTCTGTAACTTTGTGAATATCTTTTCCCCAAGGGCCAATATTTATGGATGGAATTTTTAATTTCTTTATTTTATCAAAGGGTATATGGTAAATATCTCCCCATAAAGGCATATTAGATTTTATATATGAAATAACTTTATCACTGTCATTTATATTGGTATAACTCATATCAGAAATACCCATAAAATAATTTAGCTTTAAATAATCTTCATTCCAATTTTTATCCACATATTTTTCAATTTTTTCAAATAATCCATTAGTAACTGTGGATATGTCTGTGAAATCTTGATTTGAAACATGTGGGTAATATGGAGGTGATAATCCTATTACAACTACTGGAGACATATCTGCTGTATATTCTAATACTTTCTTAATAATCATCAATGTCCCTTCTGGCATATTAATTTTATTGTCCTGCAAAGCCTTTTTTACTTCTACTAGTGTATAGTTGTAATCCTTTAAAAACAAATCCCCTGATTGTTCTAACGCTTCGTTATATATCTCTGAATATGTCTTAACATTTATTGGCCATAAAGTCTCTTGTATCTTTATATTTCCTTTATCACAATATTTTCTGTAGTTGATTTTCATATTCTTTAAGGCTTCTTTAAATCCATCTTCACATATATTTTTTAACTGATTTATAACTTCCTTTGGTGTTTTCTTAAGGGTCAATATGCTAAAATATCCTCCAGCTCCTTCAGGTGTAGAAACATCATATACCTCTTTACTGTCTTTAAATTGAATCCACGAAGGAGGTGGTGTTATTTCTCCTTCTACAACATCAGAAAACTCTGGATTAAGTTCAGTTTTCTTTACTATTTCTGATAATATTAAAATAGGGTTTACTCCTTTAAACACATCTTTAACATGGACTCTTTTCCCTCTTACATATACTACTGGTGTTATTTTCCCTACTGAACCTTCATGTAAAACTCCTTGATTAGGTTTTTCTCTTTCATGTGGTTCAGAATTGATCATGAGGATATACTCTAAGTCAAACTTCTCCTTTAGTTTTTCTAATAAGTAAGCTGATTCTCTCATACCTTTTGAAAGTGATTCTTCATCTGGGACAGATAACAATAAAATATTTCCATTTAAGTCCTTAATATTTGAATACTTCTCTAAAAGTGCTAGCTGAATTGCTGCTCCAGCTTTCATATCAGCTGTCCCTCTACCAAATACCCAATCATTACTCTCTAAATCTTTTTTCACATCTTCAGATAGATTAATTTTATTCATAGCTTTTATAAGCTTATCTGGTGTATATGCATATTCTGATAATACCCCATAATCAGAAGAATCAACTACATCATGGTGGTGCATAAGTATAATGGTTTTATTTCCCCATCCTTTTACTAACCCCCACACAACAGAATGATTAAGGTTGTCCCCTTTTAAACTGTATTTCCCAAATTTATCAGGATTAGTAGCATAATAGTCAAGATCTTTTAACCAATCATATATATACTGCTCTATATCTCTTTCATAAACTGTACTTGTATCACTTTTAATCTTTACAAGATCATAAAACAATTTGTTTATATTGTTTGATATGTCCATTTTAAAATACCCCACCTATTATCTTATTGTTACAATCATAATATATCATAACAATAGATAAATTTGAATTGCTATACATTTAGTTCATCCAAAAGGAAGCGCCAACCCTGTGCCTGTACTTATTATTACCTTGTTCGCCATAATGCCATAGGATGATCCTTTATTCTACTAAGAATCTCTTTATCCTTGAAAAGCAGTTCTGCATATATTCATTATTTTGGAATCGTTCTAAAAACTCTTCTTCTTCTTTTGTTAAAACCATTAATTCTTTTATGTATTCTTTTACAGTCTTCTTCACCGTATCCAAATCAAATTTATCCTTTTTTCTTATCACTGGAAATAATTCAGTTTTTACCTTATGGTTATTAATAAAGTCTATAGCTCTAATATCAAAAATCTTATCAATCCTATTTGCTGAAATTGCTGAATAAAAAATAACACACTTTTTCAACAATATCTCTTCGCTTTCATCAAACAAGCCAAATTTAATCATATTACCAACATTATACAGATCTCTTGCGGCTGCTCTACTTAATAAAGCGTTAAGTTTACTACCAAATATCTCAATTGGAGATAAAGATTTTACTCTGTATTCACTAAAAAAATATTCTGTTATAATTGTACGCTCCTCAGCAGGGAGAACATGGGAACGTAAT
The DNA here is from genome assembly GCF_055378355.1 of Brassicibacter thermophilus. Taxonomy (NCBI): domain Bacteria; kingdom Bacillati; phylum Bacillota; class Tissierellia; order Tissierellales; family Thermohalobacteraceae; genus Brassicibacter; species Brassicibacter thermophilus. Next base: position 2,574,495 of record NZ_AP042446.1, read on the forward strand.
GAATAATTAATTTCTAACTTAATATTATCTTTGTTTCCTACTCCATTTTTATATTCATAAACCCAAGAATTAAGACTATGTGGATTTTTTGTTTTAGGGCTTCTTTTATATCCTTAAGAAACCATATATCTATCAATTACATTATTTATAGTTTTTCGTTTTTCTAACATTTTCTCTCTACTTTCATTTTTCAAATAGTCCAAATCAATATCTACAGATAATCTTGGTAAATTAAAAATTGTTAGATTAATCGCAGTTCCACCCTTTAGTGCAAGGCTATCTTTAAGTAAAGAATTTGTATTAAAATACTCTAGTATATCAGCTAATCGAGTTACTTTTTCCAATGTATCTCGTAGGAATCCTAATTTCTTTGCTTTCTTTCCTATATAAATAATGTCATAATTAAACAAGCTCACCCTCACCACCCCCTTGATCTATTATATTATAGCTCGTTGCAAAATACTACAACTAGCATAAATACTACATTTAAATCTATTGAAATGGATGGTTTTCCCCCATTTTTGGGTATATATATAATAAGAAATTGTTAATAACTCAAAGAAAGGAGAAAACCATGCCAATTCAAGCTAAACAATTAAACTTTTGTGATATTTCTTCTGATTTTGATGTTTTTTTTAATCAAAATCAAAGTAATTTACTTTCTTTATTTGATCAATTTATTGATATTTCTAAATATATTCCTTTTTCTTTTTATCAAAAGTATTATTCTAATAAAGGTACTAGTAGGTATTTTTCTCTTGAATCTATGCTTTTAGCTTTTGTTCTTAAAAATATTTTATCTATCCCTACTATTGAACTTTTAATTTCTTTACTGCATATTTCTTCTGAGATGCGTAGCTTTTGTGGTTTCCTTAGAATTCCTCATAAGTCACAGTTCTCTAGGTTTAAATCTACTTTCTCTGATGAGTTAAGAGAAATGTTTCATTGTCTTGTTGATGTCACTGATGAATTAGCTAAAGATGTTAGCCCTTTTCTTTCTTCTATTTTAATTACTGATACTACTGGCTTTGAACCTTATGTGACTGAAAATAATCCTAAGTTTTATCAGTCTCAGCTACGTAAAGCGAAAGCTTATGATAAATCTATTAATAAAGGTAATCCTAATTCTAATTTTGATATCGAAAAATATGCTCAAAGTCTAATGCCTAAATCGGCATCTTCTAATAAAGACGCTAAGTTTTGTTACCTTAATGGTCATTTTGGTTATTATCAAAAAGCTGTTATTTCTACTAATGGTTTTGGCCTTATTAGAGATGTTAATTTTTATGACTCTGATAATAGTTTGTCTTTTGACCTTACTCCACAAGGGATTAAGGATTTATATGATGCTAAATCTCTAATTCCTTCTCTTGAAACTTTTTTTAGTATTCATCCTAATTTTAATTATAAATACTTTATTGGAGATTCTGGTTTTGATGCTGATGATAATTATGCTTATCTACATTCTAAAAATATTATGCCTATTATCAACATTAATCCTAGAAATTCTCCTAGTTTACCTCAACCTGGTTTTAATGAACTTGGTGTTCCTCTTTGCTCTATAAACCCTTCTTTACCTATGGTCTACGACAGTATTACTAGAGAAAAAGGTCGTGCTGATAGAATTAAGTATATCTGCCCTAAGGTAAAGAAAACCATTGTAAATGGTAAAACTACCTATATTCTTAATTGTGATAATCCCTGCACCAAGTCAAAATGTGGGCGGATTAAACAACTTACTATCCATCATAGTTACAGATTTAATGCTTCTTTTCCTCGCGATAGCTTGAAATGGAATTTACTTTTCAAGCGAAGGACCATTATTGAAAGGTCGATATCGCAAATTAAAAATTTTATGCAGTTAAAAGTTACAAAAGTTCGTAATACAGTTTCCTTGAAATCAGATATTTTATTGGCTTGTATATCTCAATTAATTGCTTTCATACTTCTGTTTAAAACTCAAGAAAATCACGATAATCCTCTAGCGATAAAAACATTAATAGCATAATTTGAACATAATTGAATATTGATAAAAATTAAAGGTTTAATTAACCTTCGGTTTCTTATGCTCTTTTTTGTGGATTTTCTTATGCTATCGCATCTTTTATCTTGTTTTTCTGTGGATAAGTTCATTTTTTTATTCTGCAACTACCTACTATTATATTAAATAATCCTTCTGGTACAACCAATTTCCATTTACTATTATAGAATCTTTTGCCTTTGTTGTCCTTTAGAAGATATCTTGTACTTCTTCCTATTTTGCTTTTACAATAATCTATAAAGCTTTCTGGTAACTGCATCTGTTGCTTGTAATGTTCTAAAAGAAATCCTGTTTTTTGATAAAGAGCTTTTATATTATATTCATATAAATATTTTTTTAATTTATCTATATCTAAATAATATACACCGTCAAGACAGTTTAATAATTCTTCAATTCCACCAATTTTTTCAAAATCTTTTATGTTATCTATAACAGTTCGTTCCAAATCTGTTACTTTTACTCCTTCCGTACCCTTAGCCTCTAAAACACCAGATTTAAGTTTTGAAGCTACATACTTATACTTTACGCCATCAAATTTAAAATCCCTAAACCTAGTATCTGAAGATATATACATTTCATAATATACTTGATTAGCTAAACCGTGATATTCAAAAGCTGTATGATGAGAGAGGTAAGCTGAAATAGTGACAGCACAAGCTATTTGATACCTTGATGCAATAATCTTACCAGTAGCTGGATTGACACAAGAATAAATATTATTTCTTATTTTTTTTACCATATTATTCTTCATCAACCTATTAACAAGCGAATACGCTGTTTTCCTATTTTTTGTTAATTTTTCAACGTCATCAATAGAAAAAACACTCAACTCGCCAATTCATTATATCCAGTCAATTTATTCACCTCACTTTATTTTTAACTCATATATCTTTATATATAAAGACTTTTGTACTTAATATAAAGTTATCGCCTTTATATTTTAACTTATTAAATATAAATAGTTTTCTTTAATTTTAACACAAATATCTTTAAATTTAAAAAATTTTGTTCTATTTTTAAATAGAGAAGATTGCATAATTACTGCAAGGTCAAAATTTTGCAAGTTATAATTTTTTTAACTCCGGTATTTTGGACTTTTAGTTGAATTTATAAGGAAAAAACTCCAAAATAAATCGTACAAAAATTTAAACTTGCAAAATTTCTTAAATTATTTTATTATGCAATTTCCTCTGTTGTATATTTCCCCATATTTGATGAAAAATTTAGCAGGAATATAATGATAAAAATAGAATAATAAAACAGGATAAAATGTCATGATTTTACAGTTAAAGGGGATGATTTTTATGCCAACAGAAACTCAAAAAAATTTTAGAAAACAAATGAAAGAATACAGTAAGAGAAATAATAATGGAAAGAATACAGAGTTTTATAGCTTCATAAAAAAAGATAAAATTAGTAGTTATTATGATAAAAGCGAAAAAAGAAAAAAAGTAATTAGAACAGTCAGTATCGGTGGTGTATTGGTACTTATCTGGAATATATATGCTATATATACATGGATTAAGCCTGCAATTTATTCATTCACAGATAATAAGCATTTACAAATCTCAAATGTAGTAGATAATAAAAGTAAAAAGCATAGAGAAATAGCAAATTATTTAGATTTAATAGAAGTTAAAAAAGATAAATTAAAACAATACTATGAATATTGGTGCAAAAATGTTAACCATGCTTTTGAAAACGACGATGTAATATTTTTTGATAATATAGAAGAAAAATCAACATTAATAAAAGAACTGTACTTTGAAATCGAAGAGCTTAACTCCCCTGAAGAACCAAAGGTATATAAAGAATTAGAATTGAAGAATTTTGATAATATATATGAAATATTTATGGCCACTTTAATATCATACTATACGAATAATAGTGAAGAAAAAAAAGATAATATAGAAAGATGTAGTAAACTAGTTGACGAAGCAAATTTATATAATAATAAGATTATTGACGAATTGATAAGAGTGTTTAATGAAATTGACATGAAATATGAAAGGACTGATAGTGGTAGTATTAGATATTGGTGGAAAGAATAGTGTCAGCTTTTTTAATAAAACATAAGCACAAATTTTGGGTAATGTAAAAAACCTGTGCCTTTATGAAAATAAAAGCTCTTTTCTGGCAAGAATCTAAATAAGATTAAATCCAGAAAGGAGCGTTTTTCATGAGTACAATGTCAAAAGAAGTGTTAAGAAAAATGATTACAGAAGGTAATTTAAAAACTGCAAAAACTCAGTTTGGTCAACTCCCAATAGATGCTCCTAGAGATAGAAATGGCGATTTTGAGCCTGTTGTTGTCCCAAAGAATAAAAGGGATATACGATAGCATACTTCCACAAATTAAAGAATGGCAAAATAGACCCCTTGAATCAATTTATCCTTTTGTTTTTATGGATGCTATCCATTACAAGGTAAGAGAAGATGGGCAAATTAAAAGCAAAGCTGCTTATGTAGTATTAGGGGTTAATTTAGACGGATTTAAGGATGTTTTAGGCATTTGGATAGGGGAAAATGAATCATCTAAGTTTTGGTTAGGGGTATTAAATGATCTCAAAAATAGAGGCGTTTTAGATGTACTAATATTTAGTGTAGATGGTCTAACTGGTTTGAAAGAAGCTATACAAGCAGCATATCCAAAAGCTGAAATACAAAGGTGCATAATTCACCAATTAAGAAATACTTTTAAATATGTTAGCTACAAGGATATAAAAGAATTTTCTAATGATTTTAAGAATGTGTATAAGGCTGTAAATGAAGAAGAAGCTCTTGAAAATTTAGGGGAACTTGAAGAAAAATGGGGTAAGAAATATCCATATGCAATCAAAAGCTGGGAAACAAACTGGGATGTACTATCTCCATTCTTCAAGTACCCTAAAGAAATCAGAACTATAATGTATACTACAAACATTATTGAAGGTTTTCATAGACAGCTAAGAAAAGTAACAAAGACTAAGACGATGTTTCCATCAGATCAAGCCCTTGAAAAAATACTTTACTTAGCTAGTCAAAACGTTGTAAAGAAGTGGACTCAAAGGTATAAAAACTGGGATTTAATATTAAACCAGTTAACCATATTCTTTGATGGAAGAATACAATTGCACCAATAAATAGGTGTTTAATGGCACTATGGTTCTTTAATCAATGCTTATATGCTTTAAGACAGCCTGAAAGGCTGGATTAAAGCATATAAGCCAACAGAAAAAATAAAAATTTTGTGAAAACAAATATACTATATACATATTAATAAATGAGCATAATACTCTATAATTAAAATTATTGCCAAAAATATTATTTTAATGCATAAAACATAATAATTTTGGCAATAATAAAAATAAGATATTAAGTTACAATTTTACATAATATTAGTTAGTATTTCTTGTCAGATTAGAGTTACATATTCTCTTCTAAAGCACAAAATTAATTACATTCTCAAATTTTTTGCATTACCAACTTCGTCCCTATACTTCTACCACATTGCCCATTACAATAACTGTAGAAATATTAATATCCCCATCAAATATAATTAAGTCAGCATCTTTACCTATCTCTATACTACCTTTTCTATCATCAATTCCTATTACTTTAGCAGGATTTAGACTAGCCATCCGTACTGCATCTTGTAATGGAATGTTAACTATATTTACCATATTATATACTGCCTTATTTAGTGTTAAAGTTGATCCAGCTAAACCTCCATCAGACATTCTTGCCTCCCCATTCTTCACAAATACTTTTTGCCCCCCTAATTGATATTCTCCATCTTCTAGACCTGCTGCCATCATTGCATCTGATATAAGTACAATTTTATCTTTGCCTTTCATTTGTACGGCAATATCCATAGCTGCTTTATGAAGATGTATTCCATCACATATCATTTCGCAAAAAACCCTTTCATCTGTCAATACAGCTCCTACTACAGCTGGCTCTCTGTGAGAAAAACCTCTCATGCCATTATAAAGATGTGTAGCCAATGTTATTCCTTTATCTATTCCATCTTTAACTTCTGAAAATACAGCATTTGAATGTCCTACAGAAACAACAACTCCTTTAGATTTTAAATATCTTATTACCTCTAATGCTCCTGGAAGTTCTGGCGCTAACGACACTATTTTTATATTTTTCTTTGAAATATCCAAAAATTCTTCTAACTCTTTTACATCTGGATTTCTCAAGTGTTTTGGATTTTGTGCACCTTTCTTTTCTTGAGAAAAATAAGGTCCTTCTAAATATACTCCTAATACTTGTGCCTTTTGCTTTTTTGATTGATCTTCTTTGCTTTGAAATTCAATATAGTCTACCACATTCTTTATTGCTTTTTTTATTTTATTTAGTGATGATGTCATTGTAGTAGCTAAAAAACCAGTAACTCCATTTTTTATATGAAAACGTGATATTGAATCCATAGCTTCAAACGTAGCATCCATAGTATCATAGCCAAAATTCCCATGATTATGTATATCAATAAATCCTGGGGAGAGATATTTCCCACCTGCATCTATTATTCTTTCAAAATCTTTCTCATAAAAATCATTTTCATGTCCTATATTTTTAATTTTGCCATCATATATTGAAACTGCGTGTTTATTAAGGATTTCATAAGGAGTTATTACCTTTACATTTTTAATCAAAATTCTCATTTCATTCTACCTTTCTAGTATAGATTTGAATTTCTGCTACCTATCATCAGTCCTCTAAATATCTTATTTATATACTATACTCTTCGATTAGTATTTTTTCCTTTATTCCTTTTACATTTTTCAAATTTACATAACCTGTTTCTTCTTCCATTGCATTGGCAGTCCCACAAGCAGAAGCAAAGGAAATCATTTCTTTTATGTCAAATCCTCTTTTAATAGCCACAGCAAATCCAGCAACCATAGCATCTCCTGAACCTACTGGATTAACTAATTCCACTTTAGGCACTTTTACTCTATAAATTGATTTCTTATGAAATACTAAAGAACCTTCTCCACCTAAAGATATCACAACTATTTCGATTCCATTGTTACACAATTCCTTTCCCCACAGAATCAAATCTTCTTCACTGTTAATTTTAGATCCAACTATAGCTTCAAGTTCTTCCTTATTGGGTTTAATTAGATATGGTTGAGCTTTTATTCCCTCTATAAGGGCTTTACCACTAGTATCCAAAATAAATTTTATGCCCCTTTTTTTAGATAAAGTAATCAAATCCTTATACATATCTATGGGAACACTTTTAGGTAGGCTTCCTGAAGCAATGATTATGCTGCTCCTTTTTATTAATTCCTTATACCTTTCATAAAATCTTTCAATTTCAATTTCTGAAATCTCAGGTCCAGACTCCAATACTTCAGTTTGGCTACCATAACTTGATAAGATTGCAATGCAACTTCTTATTTCCCCTTTTATTGTTATAAATGAATTGGGTATCCCTAATCTATTTAAACTTTCCTTTATAAATTCACCATTTTTTCCACCTAAAAAGCCTGTTGCTGCAACAGGTTCACCAATTTGATTTATAACTCTAGTAACATTTAGTCCCTTGCCACCTGGAGTTTGCTGCATTTCCTTTACCCTAAATACTCCTCCTATTTTGAAATTATCAACAACATATCTTTTATCTATAGAAGGATTTAAAGTTATCGTAGTAATCAAAGCACTCACTCTCCTATATCCCTTTTCCTTCACTTCCACACATTCTTATTTTATCAACTACTACCCTTTTCATAGCTTTTTTCCCTTCAGCTAGATATTTTCTAGGGTCATTTGCATCAGGATGATTTGCAAAATAATTCTTAACTGCATCGGCAAAGGGTATTTTTAGTTCTGTTGCTATATTAACCTTACATATTCCTAGCTCAATCGCCCTTTTAACGCTATTATCAGGAACACCAGAAGCACCATGGAGTACAAGAGGAACACCTACAATATTCTTTATTTGCAACAATCTATCAAAATCTAATTTAGGTTCAGATTTATATAAACCATGTGCAGTGCCTATTGCAACTGCTAAAGAATCAATTTCAGTTATTTTAACAAATTCTGCAGCTAAATTAGGATCAGTCAACATTGAATTTTTCTCATCTACCTTTAAATCATCCTCCCTTCCTCCAAGCATTCCTAGTTCCGCCTCAACAGTTACCCCCCTTTTATGAGCATATTCCACTATATCCTTCGTTTTTCTAATATTCTCTTCAAAGGGTTCTTGTGAAGCATCTATCATAACAGACTTATATCCTAAATCAATACACTGCTTAATAAAATCTGGATCTTGAAAATGATCTAAATGTAAAGCTATAGGAATATCGTATTTAGAAGCTGCTATATTTCCTAATGCTAGTAAATAATCCATACCAGCATATTTCATCGTACTTGGTGTAACTGCAAGTATTACTGGTGATTTTAGTTTATTTGCAGTCTCTACAACTACTTGTATAGTTTCTAAATTGTGTATATTAAAGGCCGGAACAGCATACTTCCTTTTTTGGGCATCTATAAGCATTTCTCCTGTAGATACTATAAACATGACTAATCTCTCCTTAGCTAAATTTACTTTTTATCACTTCTAAAACATCTGAAAAATTATTATAAGGTATATAATCAATATTGTTATTTCTACAATATTTTTCTAAATCATTCTTTGCAAAAACAAGATCTGCTTTACCTGACACGCATCTGTCTGTATATCCATCACCAATGTAAATAATATAAGTCTCTTTATCTAAAAATTTTTGTAATTGGTCTGATTTGCAATTTCCACACATACCACATTGTTCATTAAAATATGGGAATTTAGTTTTAACATAACTTCCGTTATCAATATACAAATTACTAAAATATGGTATATCATCTAATTTATTTTTTTTCAGTATAAAATCTATGTAAAAATTCATACCATCACTTACAATGTATAAGTCAATTTTATTATTTCTACAATAGCTATAAAAATCATAAAAACTCTCATCTACCTCTATATTTGAATCTATAAAATCAATAAGCTGTTGAGTAGTTTGAGTCATATTTTCATAAAAATATTCAAGAGTATACCTAGAACCTATTTCCCCTTGTATCCATTTTTCTTCATACCTTTTCCATCCTTTTGGTCCGAAATTTTCAACTAAAGCTGTCCCAACATCCATTTTTGTAATTGTTCCATCAAAATCAGTTAATATTATAATCTTTTTCTCCCTTAATTCACGCTTTGATAAAAAAAACATATTATCTATCTCCAATTTATATTCCTTCTCCTCCTGTATTCTTTTTAGTTTTAATTTGGTTTGAATATGATTTTATGCCGCCTCTTCCTGCTTCTAATGCTTTATTTTTGATTTCATCTACCGGTACATCTCTATCAAATAATATGCTGATTATTGCAGGTAAGTTAGTTCCTGCAATTACTTCGCTATTTTTTATATCCTTTGATATCATAACACTAGTTTTAAAAGGAGAACCACCTAAAATATCAGTGAAAAAAATTATACCTTCTTCACTATTAAGTACATCTACCGCTCTTTTTATTTTTCTGTGCAAATCGTCAACGGAATCCCCTTCAACAAAATCCACTATCTCTAATTTTTCTTGTTTACCTGCTATTAGTTCTATAGAGTTCTTTAACCCTGAGGAAAATTTTCCATGACCTACTATAATTATTCCTACCATTTTAATAATCCTCCTCTTTATATTTAACAGAGGAAAGTCAAAATGACTTTCCTCAACTATTATCCTGTTATAAAATACCGATATATTTTCCTACTATACCTATTAATATAGTTAGACCAATCAATTTTGTTGGTGATATACCTTTCTTTAGTAAATAATATAATAAGAAAGTGTAACCTAATGGAAGCATATTAGGCATAATTTTATCAAGGACATCTGTTTGAATAGCAACTTGTGCTTCTCCAGCCTTTACAACAAGGGGTATATTTAATGATATGTACGATGCAATTAATCCACCAATAACTGTTAACCCTACTATTGAAGCAGCGTGAGATATAGCTTTGGCTCCAGTTCTTAATGCTTTGACTGCCTTAACTCCCGTATTGTAACCATAGAATATACCTCCGAACCTTAGAACTGCATGAACTGCATTAAATATTAGCAAGAATAATATAGGTCCAGCAATATTACCTTCAATAGCCAATGAAGCTCCTATACCAGCAGTAATTGGAAGAAATGTTAACCATATGATTGCATCACCTATACCACCTAATGGACCCATGGTAGCTACCTTAATACTCCTAATCATATTAGGATCTTCGTCATTTTCTTCCATAGCAGCTACTATTCCTAAAAGAGGTGTTACTAAAAATGGATGTGTGTTGAAAAATTCCATATGTCTTTTCATTGCAGATGACAAATCTTCTTTTGATTTTTTTACCTTTTTTAAGGCTGGTAGTAAACTATATAGCCATCCTGCTGATTGCATCCTTTCGTAGTTAAATGACGCTTGCAAGAAAAATGATCTAATAGCCATTTTATAAAGGTCTTTTTTAGTTAATTTTTCACTAGTTTGAGGTACAGTTTTAGATTCCATTAGTTCTTACCTCCTTTTTAAACTGTGAATCATTTTTATCTGATTTTCTACTATAATAGTCATATAAAGCAATAGCTAACCCTAAAATTGCTGTTCCAACTAATGTTAAGTTAAAATAGGTTACAACAATAAATCCTACCATTAAGAAAGCAAAATACTCTTTTTTAAGCATTATTTTTAATAACATAGCAAAACCGATTGCTGGCATCATACCTCCAGCTACTGATAGACCATCAATTAACCATGTTGGCATTTTCTCTACTATAGCAGCAGCATAATCTGCTCCAAAATAAATTGGTAAGAAAGCTATAACTACATACATTAAAAATAAAATTGCCATCCCTAAATAATTAATATTTTCTATCCCTCTCGTATTAGCTTCTTCGGCATATTTATCAGCCTTATGCATTACAGGTGAAAAAGCTGTAAATAATAGTGTTATTAGTGCCTGTACCGCAATTGCAAAAGGAACCGCAACTCCTACTGCCACCTTAGGGTCTTGCCCAGAAAGTATAGCGAAAGCTGTACCAATAATTCCACCTATAACAACATTTGGTGGTTGCACTCCTGCTAATGGAACCATACCCATCCAAACAAGTTCTAGAGTAGCACCTGTTATAAGACCTGTTTTTACATCACCTAATATTGCGCCAACAATTAGGCCACTAACAACAGGTCTATGGATATGAAGCTGTACATTAAACAAGTCAATACCTGCAATACCAGCCCATAAAGCAATTAATAAAGCCTCCGTTAACATTGTACTTCCCCCTTATTGTTATATTTTTTAGCTCGTTGCAAAATACTACAACTAGCATAAATACTACATTTAAATCTATTGAAATGGATGGTTTTCCCCCATTTTTGGGTATATATATAATAAGAAATTGTTAATAACTCAAAGAAAGGAGAAAACCATGCCAATTCAAGCTAAACAATTAAACTTTTGTGATATTTCTTCTGATTTTGATGTTTTTTTTAATCAAAATCAAAGTAATTTACTTTCTTTATTTGATCAATTTATTGATATTTCTAAATATATTCCTTTTTCTTTTTATCAAAAGTATTATTCTAATAAAGGTACTAGTAGGTATTTTTCTCTTGAATCTATGCTTTTAGCTTTTGTTCTTAAAAATATTTTATCTATCCCTACTATTGAACTTTTAATTTCTTTACTGCATATTTCTTCTGAGATGCGTAGCTTTTGTGGTTTCCTTAGAATTCCTCATAAGTCACAGTTCTCTAGGTTTAAATCTACTTTCTCTGATGAGTTAAGAGAAATGTTTCATTGTCTTGTTGATGTCACTGATGAATTAGCTAAAGATGTTAGCCCTTTTCTTTCTTCTATTTTAATTACTGATACTACTGGCTTTGAACCTTATGTGACTGAAAATAATCCTAAGTTTTATCAGTCTCAGCTACGTAAAGCGAAAGCTTATGATAAATCTATTAATAAAGGTAATCCTAATTCTAATTTTGATATCGAAAAATATGCTCAAAGTCTAATGCCTAAATCGGCATCTTCTAATAAAGACGCTAAGTTTTGTTACCTTAATGGTCATTTTGGTTATTATCAAAAAGCTGTTATTTCTACTAATGGTTTTGGCCTTATTAGAGATGTTAATTTTTATGACTCTGATAATAGTTTGTCTTTTGACCTTACTCCACAAGGGATTAAGGATTTATATGATGCTAAATCTCTAATTCCTTCTCTTGAAACTTTTTTTAGTATTCATCCTAATTTTAATTATAAATACTTTATTGGAGATTCTGGTTTTGATGCTGATGATAATTATGCTTATCTACATTCTAAAAATATTATGCCTATTATCAACATTAATCCTAGAAATTCTCCTAGTTTACCTCAACCTGGTTTTAATGAACTTGGTGTTCCTCTTTGCTCTATAAACCCTTCTTTACCTATGGTCTACGACAGTATTACTAGAGAAAAAGGTCGTGCTGATAGAATTAAGTATATCTGCCCTAAGGTAAAGAAAACCATTGTAAATGGTAAAACTACCTATATTCTTAATTGTGATAATCCCTGCACCAAGTCAAAATGTGGGCGGATTAAACAACTTACTATCCATCATAGTTACAGATTTAATGCTTCTTTTCTTCGCGATAGCTTGAAATGGAATTTACTTTTCAAGCGAAGGACCATTATTGAAAGGTCGATATCGCAAATTAAAAATTTTATGCAGTTAAAAGTTACAAAAGTTCGTAATACAGTTTCCTTGAAATCAGATATTTTATTGGCTTGTATATCTCAATTAATTGCTTTCATACTTCTGTTTAAAACTCAAGAAAATCACGATAATCCTCTAGCGATAAAAACATTAATAGCATAATTTGAACATAATTGAATATTGATAAAAATTAAAGGTTTAATTAACCTTCGGTTTCTTATGCTCTTTTTTGTGGATTTTCTTATGCTATCGCATCTTTTATCTTGTTTTTCTGTGGATAAGTTCATTTTTTTTATTCTGCAACTACCTAAATTTATTTAGTAATTTGTTTTTAAAAGAGCTTACTATATTTAAAAAATTTGTTCTAAAAAGATAGTTACCCCTAGTGAAAACAAATTCATTAATTAATCTGTAAAAAACGTTTTTAATTGTATTATCCTGTACAACTGATTTAGAGATCTATATTAATACCAAAATTAAATTTTATTTTAATAAATAGGGATATATTCTAACTCCTTTTACTACTCTATTAACACTACCATCAGGACATGGATTATCAGGGCTTATGCCCAACTGAATTGACTTAAGAAAAGCAAACATTTGAGCAACTAAAACATAATTAAATATTAAATATACATCATCCTTATAATCTTCTTTAGCATCTGTTATATATATATAATAATCTACTAGTCCTTCAACTTCTTTGTCTATATAACTAGATAGTGCTATTACTTTCTTATTTCCATCTTCACTATTCATTTCTTTGAGTAAGTCTAGCTCATATCGCCTTGTATAACTATCATTTGATAAGAATGAAAATATAAGAGTTTTGTCGTTTATTACTGATTTTGGACCATGTCTAAAACCTAGAGAAGAATCCCAATTAGTCATAACTTTACCTCTAGTTAGCTCCAAAGTTTTTAAAGCAGATTCCCTTGCCAATCCTTTTAATGTAGAAGAACCTAGGAATATTGCTCTGTCAAAATCATTAGCTGCAATCTCTTTAATTGTTTCTGAATATTTTTCAATCACCCTTTCTCCTACGTCAGCTATTCCTTGTATTTGTGTTTCTAAGTTATCAATATTTTCTATATAAAAAATCAATAACGAAGTAAGAACCATACATGTAAAACTTCCTGTCATTGCAAAACCTCTGTCATTGGATTCCTCTGGCATGAGTATTAATAATGAATTGTCATTTTGGGATGCTTTTTTAGCAAGGTTACCTTTCGGATTACAAGTTAGGAATATTTGATAAAGATTATCTACTAATTTCTCCGCTAATTCAACAGCAGCTACACTTTCTGGGCTATCTCCTGACCTTGCACAGGATATAAGTAAAGTAGGAATATGGGAATGTAAATAGTTTTTAGGATTAGACACTATATCAGTTGTAGATATAGCTTCAACCTTATGGGTAAGCATTCTATCTAAATATGCTACAATACTATCCCCCACAAATGCAGAAGTACCTGCTCCAGTAAAAATAATTCTAAGATCTTTTTCTTTTAACACTCTATTTAAAAATCTGCCTATTTGCTCTTTATTTTTTTTAACTATTTCAAAAGTTTCTTTCCATAATCTTGGCTGCTGTGTGATTTCTTTTGCCGTTATATACCCATTCATTTTTTTTAGTTTTCCTTCATCATATCCAAATATTGCCGACATTTTTTATCCCTCCTAATTATTAATCTACATATTACCTTGAAATACAATATCTAATATGGTAATATTGTCATGTCGTTCGTACCAGTTAGGTTAAAAAAACTACTTTTCTAATACTACACGATATTTAAATTTATCTCCTCTAGCTATGCCAACTGTATACTCTATAATATTTCCCTTTTCAAAGGTATATCTTTCTATCATCATGCTGGGAGTATTTGCTCTTATACCAAGGGCCTCTGCTTCATTTTTTCTAGTCAAGACAGGCTGAAAAACCTCTTCTGCTCCAGCAATAACAGCCTCGAATCTTTTCGTAAAAATATCATACATAGCTTGGTTTTCTAAATCCTTTTTTACAATACCAGGAAATCGATTATATGGAACATAACTTGTTTCTATCATCATAGGTGTTTCATCTGCTAATCTTAACCTAGTAAATTTATATAACATAGTTCCCGTTTCTATTCCCATTTTCTTTGATATTTTTTCATTAGAATAAATTATTTCAAAATCTATAACTTTTGAGGTTGGTACTTTGCCAATATTTTTCATTTCATTTGTAAAACTATAGAATTTCAATAAATTCTGTTTCATTTTCAATGGTGAAACATAGGTGCCTTTACCATGTTTTTTATATATATAATTTCCCTTTTCCAATTCTTGTATTGCTTGCCTTACTGTTACACGACTAATATCATATCCTTTACATAATTCCCTCTCAGATGGTATTTTATCGTTTTCCTTCAGTTTACCTGTCTCTATCTCTTCAATAATAATATCCATTAACTGATAGTACAATGGTATTCTGCTTTCTTTATCTATAGTCTTCATCTCGTTTCACCCTAACTATAATATATTTAATATCGTAACTTGTTATGTGGTGTGTACCACTTATATATTTATAATAATATAACTTTTTTGTTTTGTCAATAGAGGAAATTGCATAATAGAGATTTCGCATCAAATTTCCAGTGAAAAATTGAATTATGCTAAATATGTATTTCTAAACAATTATTCGAATTATTGGTAGGCTAAAAGACCGTTAGGTCATAAAAATGGTTACAATTCCCCCTACCCCAATAAAACTTCATAATGAATTTCCAGTTTTATTTCAATTTAAGTTTTCATAAATATTGGATTATCCCAATTATTTTCTATGATAAATCTTTCATCTCTTATATCTTCTATAATATCTATATGAAGCATACCTTTTCTCCTAAATCCTCTTATACACCGAAAAAAATATAGTTGCATTAAATTAAATGCTATTATCATAAACATTAATACTGTTTCTACGCCCGTAGGGCTATGAAGAAAACAATGATTTAGGTGCCATTCTGTTTTTAATTGATGAAATGCATTATTTTCAATGTCCCATCTTTTATGCATTATCTTCCATAGAGTTTCTACTGATGTTATTTTATCTGTAGTTATGATCCATCCTTCTTTAATTTCAATCTTATCTTCATTATGAATTTCTTCTATGAATTTTACAAATCTTACTTTTGTATCTAAATTAGGCATTTCAAAATTATCTTCATCCCAAGCTTTAATTTTTCTATACTTATTACCTTTTTTCTTTACTATCCACTCTTTATTTGCCTTACGGCATTTAAACAAAGATAATGCATCTTTTACAATATTAAGTCGCTCATCTTTCTCTCTTACTACTGCATCCATTCCTATAGAAAGAACTTCTTTTATCCAAGTAGACTTACAGTATAAAGCATCAGCTACTACAATATCTGCAAAATGATGATATTGTTTATATAAGTTTTTAATAAGCCGTTTTCCACCAGTAATTTCGCCTTCATCTTTATATGAACTATCATTTTTAGGTTCTAGCATTTCTTGACCTAAAATAATGTGTGGATCAGAACCTACGGTTGTACATACAACTGATCTATGAAAATAATGAGTAATTCCATTTTTATCAACTCTTGTAAGGCATTTATCACAACACTTTTTAGTGCTTTCAAATAATTCTACGCCATCTATAGCAACTACCTTTAAACCTTCTATAGTACCATTCCTAAACACCTTATTTTTTATAGTAGTTTTTACTATATGACCATGAATATTTTTTAAACCTTCTAAATCAAAATCACTTAAAGAGCGTCTAATAGTATCAATACGTGGCATCTTTATTTTTTTAGGCATGATCTTTTTAAATTTATCTTTTTTAAGCCAATGCTCTAATCTATTGAAACTTCTTATTTGAAGCATAAATCCAAATAATACAACAAAGGAAATTGTTGAAATTTTTACGTTAGATTTTAATCTTTTATCATTTAAGGTATTGATTTTTTCACCTATATGGTATACCTTATTAATATAAGTGAGTAATTGTTTCAAATAGCTTTTACTCATTTTATCAGCATCCTTTTCTTTGGTTTTTGTGGTAAAAACTATTATAGAAAGGATGCTTTTATTTTGCAAATATTTTTTTATAATTTCCAGTAAAAATAGGAATAATCAAAATTTTATAGGTATATCATAAATTGTTTAATTTCTACGGGCTATCGCCCATTTATTTTTTTTGATGCGAAATCTCTGATTGCATAATAAAATAATTTAAGAAATTTTGCAAGTTTAAATTTTTGTACGACTTATTTTGGACTTTTTTCCTTAAAATTTCAACTAAAGGTCCAAAATCTTACTCAAATTCAGATACATAAGTTTGATATCCATCTCATAGTTGAAAAGGAAGAAATAATTTTTGTAGTTTTTTGTCAAAAACAATATGCTTTAGTATTTCTACTTTTAGTATATATCTATCTTTTCAAAAGTCCCATTTTTTCTTACTACTGGACAAAAACTTTTTGTTTTAATTGCTTCAATAAAATCTTTTTCATCTCTAATGGAATGACTAAAATAAGTTGCATACTTTCCTACTTGCTCAGGCACATGAGCATCACCTGCACCAAGGCAAGGAATACCAAGCTCTATAGCTAGAGCATATGCATATAGGTTGTGGTGAGGTAAAGTACTTCCATTAAAAGCTTCTATCCCATCCAAATTATTTTTTACATTTCTGATGTATTCGCCCAATCCTCTATTATTATTCCTAAAAGGGTGAGCACTAATAGCTACCCCCTGATTCCTTTTTACCATTTCTAATAATTCTTCAGCATGAATCATGTCTTTGGGTATATCATGTAATCCAAAGACTAATATGTCTCCTTCAAATGTAAGTATTTCAGCACCTACGATTATTAATATATCTTTTATTTTTTTAGAGGTTCCAATTTCATTTTTTAAATAATTATTATCATGGTCAGTTACACATATTCCATCTAATCCTATAGATTTAGCAGTTTGTATAGCTTCCATAAGCGACAAATAGCTATCAGATGAATGTTTGCTTTCATGTAAATGAGTATCAATTATCATATAATTACCTCCGACAACATTATACAGGAATTTTACCACAGAAATGCTTACTCATGTTAAGTTATAACAGAATATAATAATAAACAAATTAAGTATAAAAAATATCTATAATAATTACACTTAAGATTATTTAATGGTATAATTTTTAGGTCAAATACCTGTGTTTACCTATAGAAATCGAATATACATTAGGGGGAATTACAAATGAAAAATTTTAAATCAATACTTTCTTTATTTTTAGTTTTAATTATGGTTTTAAGTTTAGCAGCTTGCAGTAAAACTAAAAATGAGCAAGAAAATAATCAAGTAGAAAATACAAATGTGGGAGAAGAAAAAAATTTAGAAGGAACAACTCTAAGAATTGTAGCTACATCTGAAAGCTACAAGGAACTGTTTGACAAATTCACTGAAAAAACAGGTATAAAAGTAGAGTTTGTAAGTATGTCTTCAGGAGAATTATTATCTAGAACAAAGGCTGAAGGTGGCAAACCAATGGCAGATTTTTGGTTTGGCGGTGGATTAGATGCTTTTATGCAGGCTAAAAAAGATGGCCTTTTGGAATCTTACAAATCTCCACAAATAGAAGATATACCAGCCCAATACAAAGATAGTGACGGATACTGGGTAGCAAAGGGAATAACAATAGTAGGATTCATAGTTAACAATGAAGTAATGGAAGAAAACAATCTTCCTATGCCTAAAAGCTGGCAAGATTTAACTAACCCAATATATAAAAATGAAATAATCATGTCAAGCCCAGCAATATCAGGAACAAATTATGCTGTAGTTAACGGACTTTTACAATCTATGGGTGATGAAGAAGGTTGGAATTTTTTTGAAAAATTAAATGAAAACATTCCTTACTATGGTAAAAGAGGTAAAGACCCTCAACTTAAAGCTACAGAAGGAGAAGTAGCTATAGGTATTACTTACATAGATAAAAGCATTTTTGATTTACAAGAAGAAAGAAATATGACAGTTATTTACCCAGAAGATGGTATACCATGGGTTCCAGAAGGTATGGCAATATTTAAAAATGCTGAAAATCTAGAGGCAGCAAAACTATTTATGGATTGGATATTCTCTAAAGAAATACAATCTGAATTAGCTAAATTAGACGGAAAAGACAGCAATATGATGGTTAAACCTGGTGTAGAAGGTCTAGAATTAGGAGTACCAAAAGACAAACTTTTAAAATTAAACTTGAGTTCTTTTGGTGATGATAGAGAAGCTATACTTAACAAATGGAGTACATTAGTAGGAGATAAATAATATGATAAGAAAGAACAAAAGGGTATCTAATTCTTTAGATACCCATTTTTACAACATAATAGATAAATTGATATTAATAATCGTCATATCTTTAGTGCTTATTTTTATACTTTATCCTATTGCTTCAGTAATCATAGAAAGCATTAGAATAGATGGCAAACTAACATTGAATATATATAGAAATTTGTTCAATAAAAGATTGAAATTATTCTACAACAGTATATTTGTAGCTACGTTAACTACTATAATTTCTACTTTTATGGCTGTGTGCACCTCTTTATATATTAGTTTTAGTGGTAAAAGGATCAAAAAAGTTCTCGTTTCTATTCTTATGTTAACTATGATCTCTCCACCATTTGTATCATCACTAGCTTATATAACCTTATTTGGCAGAAGAGGATTTATAACTCATGATATTTTAGGGTTAACTATCAATACCTATGGCTGGCAAGGTATAGTCGCTATGCAGTCGCTAGGATTTACTTCACTAAGTTCATTGATCTTAGTCGGATTTATAAGTGGTATAGATAAAAATCTCATAAAATCTTCTATGGATTTAGGTGGAAGTTCTTCTTACACAATAAGAAAGATTGTATTACCACTTATGAGACCAGGGATATTAGTTGTAGCACTGCTTACATTTGTCAGATCACTTGCAGACTTTGGAACACCTACTATTATAGGTGGTTCATTTAATGTATTAGCAACACAAGCTTATTTAAGTGTTATTGCGTATTCTGATTTAAATACTGCATCAGCCATAAGTGTACTTATATTTATACCTTCTATTGTCGCTTTTCTCTTTTATAGGTTTTTTATGACTAATACAAAAGTAGCTTCAACTAACACTTTAAAAGATATTTCTGAAGAAGATCAGATAAATATAAATGGATTTTTAGGAATATCAATTAAATTTGTTACTTATTTTTTCTTAATTGTCATGCTATTGCAATATGCATCTATATTTATATCTGCTATTACAAAATATAAATCAGGGATAATGCATTTTTCACTAGCTAACATTCAAAAGATGAGGACATATAGTGGTAAAAGCTTTTTAAGAAGTGTAATATATTCACTAATTGCAGGAATAATTGGAAGCTTAATAGGATTCTTAATAGCCTATTACTTAGAGATAAGAAAAATAAAAATAATGAAGGAAATTGATTTTATTGCCACTATGCCATATATAATACCAGGGACTTTTTTTGGAATAGGTTATATTTTAGCATTCAATAATTATCCCTTAGAACTTACTGGCACCGCACTTATAGTTATACTTAATGTACTTTTTAAACAGTTGCCTATGTCTACTAAAATAAATAGTGCTATTTTATCTCAAATAAATCCTCAAATAGAAGAAGCAGCAAAGGATTTAGGAGCAAAAAATTTCTTTATACTAAAAGATATCATGCTGCCTATGTCTAAATCAGCCTTTTTAGTTTCTTTTATAAATAATTTTACTGCTACAATGACTACTATTGGTTCAATAATATTTTTAATATATCCAGGAAAAAAATTAGCTACTATTGAAATGTTTGATGCTATACAAAGTGGAGACTATGGAGTAGGCTCTGCTATAGCCTGCACTATCATTCTAATAACTTTAGTTGTAAATATAACTTTTTCAAAACTTATACTGGAGGGTAAAAATGTTTCTAGAAATTAAAAATCTTAACAAATATTTTGATGATTTCATTGCAGTAGATAATTTGAATATAGGAATAGAAAAAGGAGAACTTTTATGCCTCTTAGGACCTAGTGGATGTGGCAAAACTACTACATTAAAAATGATAGGCGGTTTTTTGATACCAAATAGTGGTAATATATTGATAGAGGGCAAAGATATAACTAAAATTCCTCCAAATAAAAGGCCGGTTTCTACCGTATTTCAATCTTATGCCCTTTTCCCCCATATGAATGTAATTGAAAATATAATATATGGATTGAAATTTCAAGGGATAAAAAAGAAGAAAGCAAAAGAAAAAGGAGAAGAATACTTAAAACTTGTAGGTCTTGAAAAATGCAAAAATAAAAAAATCCATGAGTTAAGTGGCGGTCAGCAGCAAAGAGTCGCACTAGCTAGGTCGCTTATTGTAAACCCAAAAGTTTTATTATTAGATGAGCCTCTATCAAATTTAGATGCAAAACTTCGTATCAAAATGAGAGAAGAAATAAAAAATATACAAAAAAAATTTGGTATTACTATGATATTTGTTACCCATGATCAAGAAGAAGCTATGAGCATAGGAGATAAAATAGGTATTATGAATAAAGGGAAATTAGAACAGTTGGGAACGCCTAGACAAATCTACGAAAATCCTAAAAGCCCATTTGTCCTAGATTTTATAGGCTCTTCTAATATTATAGAAAATAATAATGGAAATATAAAATTCGTAAGACCCGAAATGATAAATATCGTAACTAATGATAAAAACCAACAAGGAAAAATACGCGGCAAAATAGTAGAAAAGGTATTTTTAGGTTCTTACATAAATTACAAAGTAAGTACAGATAACAATTTACTAAAAGTACAAGTAACAAATAAAACAGAAAAAGAATATGAAATAGGTGATGAAGTATATCTTAAATATGACGTAAAAGAGATGAAAAAATAAAATTACCCCAATAAAATAGATATTTAAATCTGCATCAATCTGTACATAAATAATCCTCCATAATTTCTTATTTATATATAAATAAGAAATTATGGAGGATATTAATATTTTTCCTGAACTTCTCAACCTCTATATAATATTTATTACACAGTCTGCTTTGCTTCAATTTTTTCCTTAATCTTTACTTTCTCTATAGTTATCTTTGTCCCTACTTTAATATCACATAGTGGTTTTTTTTCTAAATATAAGGATCCAGGCTTTAATTTACTTATATCTCCTTTAAAGTTAATTGTAATATGCGATAAATCTCTTAAATTTTTAGTTACTTGATTGCCAACAGCTATAATATTATATTTTTCATCTCCAATAGTCATTATGTCTCCAACTTCTATCTCATCATTTACATCATTCTTTTCAACTATAAAGCAATATGGCTTTAATTCAGCGGGAGCATCAGCTCCAAACAATATTATAAATCCTTCGTTTAAAAAATCTTTTGCATTCTGTCCAATTTCTTGAATTCTTGTGCTATAAATCATATTTCAGCTCTCCTTTTTACTCTAACTATATAGTCCAATACTTGCTAACCAAGCAACAAATACACGTGGTACACCATTTAAAAATCTAGAATATAATACTGATGGTACTCCAACTTCAACTGTCTCAGGGTCTGCTTCTTCTAACCCTAATCCAACAGGAATAAAATCACATGCATTTTGTGTATTAATTGCAAATAATGCAGGTAATGCTAAGCTTGGAGGTATATTTCCTTTTCCTATTTCAACACCAATTAAAGTTCCAATAACTTGAGCAATAACAGCACCAGGACCTAGTAAAGGTGATAAAAATGGTAATGAGCAAATAAACCCAATAAGCATTAATCCCCATATATTCCCTGCTAAAGGTGTCATGATTTGTGCAAAAACATTTCCTATTCCGCTTCCTTGAATTAATCCTATCAACATCGAAACAAATCCCATAAAAGGTATAATGGTATTTAGCATTGTCTGTACAGCTTCTCTTGAAGCCTGTAGCATTATAGAAATTGCTCTTCCTGCTCCCATACCAAATCTAGCAATAATGCTTCCTTTTTCTGCATTTTGTTCGGTTAATTTTTTATCAACAGAATACCCAGATTTTTTAGGTTTTTCTTTTTTACTACGTGCATAATAAGCTTCTTGTTCTTTTTCATCAGCTAATCTAATTTCATTCACTCCAACATTAGAAACGTATAAGTCTTCAGTAATATATTTAGCTAAAGGACCAGATTTTCCAGTTGGAGTAATATTTATAGTTGGAATTCCTTTTTGTGGATATATTCCACATCTTAATGTTCCACCACAGTCAATTATTGCTAACGCTATTTCATTATCAGGAATTGAGGTTTCAAATCCATTGACTGGTTCCATTCCTGTTAATTCTGCTATTTTATCTACAATTTCTGGTTTTTTCCCTCCACCTACAACATATATAAATTTATTTTTTTGTTCAGTAGGTGTTACAATAATAGGACCTCCCCAGCCACCTTTACCTTTTTCAACTATTATGCTTCTATATTTACTCATTATTTTACCCTCCTTATACTTCAATTTCTTTACTCAATGTTATACCAGTTTTTTTACATACATATGCTGTTGTAAAATCTGTAACATAAGCACCTACTGCATTCATTACAAGACCAACAAGTAGGTATCTTATTGCCAATGGAGTAGCACTTAACCCAAGCTGCTCAACCCCTGTTGCTATTCCAAGATAAACAAATAGTTCACCTGGATTAATATGTGGGAAAATACCATTACTTGTATGACAATATTGAGCTAAAGCTGCATAATAACTTGGCTTATAAAATTCAGGCAAAAATTTTCCCATAGTAAATGACGATGGATTACCAAGCATAAATGCTGCAACAAAAGGTAAAATCATATTTCTCATTATTGCGTATTTTGAAGCCCACTGAGCAAACCTATTAACCCTTTCTTGCCCAATCAAGTTAATAACTGTGTTCATAAATATAAGTAGCAACAATACTAGTGGTACAATACCTGTCATCCAGCTTAAAAAGATTTCTGATCCTACTTTAAATAAACCTATAAATCCTTCTGCGATTTTAATTAATATATCCATTATTCATTCCTCCTTTAATTTTTATAATATTTTAATTCAACATTATATTAATGGAATTTATTTAAGCATCATAGGCAATATGTTATCTAAAACCTAATCATATGCCAAAACTAATTCCATAAATATCATCTTACAAATATTTAATCTGATAACATCAAGTTAATAATTTTTCACGTACTTGTCCAAACAAAGTTTTCTTTTCCGGAATTTTTTCACCATTTTTAACAGCCTTATAGTTATTTACTGCATCCATAACTGTCTCTCGAGTAATCTTTATTTCTTTCTTCATTTCTTCATCTTCTAGTGTAATTTCACCTATCTTTCTACCATTAAATCGATTAAAATCTTTAAACTTAGCCAAAACAGTAGTCCCTTGCATTTTCCTTCCATAACGTATTCTGTCTTCATCGTCTAAAGCAAACAATATTATTGTTCCAGATTTTATTTTCCCTGCACAACGGCCTATAGCTACTTTCCCTTCTTTTCGCATTTTCTTATATTCTTCACCAAAATAACGAATCTGTCTGAATCCTAGAATATACTGTAATGCAAACGATAACATTATAACTACAACAAATATAACTAGCTGCAAGACAGACATATAATAAAACCTCCCTTTATGCGAAATATCTAAAAATTATAATTTTTATTTATATTCTGAAGTTTTAGAACTAAATTTTTATCGCTTATTATAGTAAAAATACAATCATAAATGTGTAATAATTCCTTTTCTTGTTGTTTATTCATATTTTCAGGTATTAATAAGAACAAAATAATTTTTAATTCACTCTTATTAGATTTAATAATACCTATAGTTAGATTAAAATCATCTATTTTTTTATCTGTTAAATGTGGAAAAGCAACACCATTTTCGTAAATCATTGAACTTATATCATCTTTACTCTTAAATGTGTCGTAAATATCAAGCGAAACGTTATCTTCTTCAATTAATTTATTGGTAATTTCTTTAACATTATCTCTATAGCTTTTTTCTCCATCTAAATATAATAGCTTAACATTTCTTATCTTCATTAAACTTTTAATTGGATCAAAATTTTTTTCTCTAATCTCATTAATCTTTTGAATAAGATATTCTTGATCAATTATTACATCTATCTTTATACTAGGATAATGTACTTCATTAGCTATGTCTTCCGTACAGAAAATTAATCCGTAATTTGACATTTCTGAATTTTTTAATTGTGAAACAGTTAAAAAATCTATTTTAGAATTTAAGCCTATTATTTCTCTTAGCTGCTTTTGTATTAATTCAAAAGTACCTCTACCACTATTAGTCACTACAGCAACATGTCTTTCATTATTTTTATTCTTATAAGCAATTTCTTTTTCATCTAAAATTAATGCAAAATATACCGCAAGATAGCTTATATCAGCTTTTGTGCCAATTAAGTGGTATTCTTTTTGTAGAACATTCATCGATATCTTTGCCAGCTCATATGCTAAAGGATATTCATTTTTAATCTGATCAGAAAATATATCCTTCATAGGAAATCTAAATATTAGTCGATTGATTAAAAATAATAAATGATATTTTATTTTTTTAAAAAATGTGTATTCATCAACACCAATCATGAAATTTTCTTTTACATTATCAAGCATTTTTTTGACAATTTTAAATAATATTTCTTCATTTATTGCATTATCTATATTAGCACCGAAAAAAGAATTTTGTGTATTAATAGGAAATGATAAAAAGTCAATATCTCTATCGCAAATTTCTATTTCATAAATGTCTTCAATCTGTTTAATAATTTTAATAAATTCTTTGTCATTAGCTACAAAATTTTTGTACATAGGAATATTTTCTCTTAGTTTATTTCCTTTTTTTAATCTGTCAATAGTTATTAATGTAGATTTATAAAAAAGTAAAGCCATTGAATTACTAAATTTGAAATATTCTGCTAATGATTCTAAAGCTTCATTCATTTGATTATTTAAAACTATATCTGTTTTAAAATAATCAAACACTTCATATATAAGCACTAATCTTTTACTAAATTCACTACAACTTATCTTGATGCCTTTATTGGGTACACCTACAATTTTTGCATTATATTTCTTTAAAAGTACTTTAGCTTTTTTTAAATCATTATTAACCGTTCCTTTACTAACATTCATACTTTCAGAAAGTTGCATAATATTTAAATAATCTCCTGTATCTATTAACCTATATAGTAAATATGCAATCCTACAGTCAACATCATTAAAATCATACTTTATTGTTCTTACTAAACGTCTGTATTTATTACCGCGGTCAAAAGTATCAATGTTAATCCTATAACCATTAACTACATTTTTTTGACCTATCAAAATATATTCCTCCTATTTTTATCCTCTTGATTTCCCTCCTGAAATATTAATCGTTGTCCCAGTGATATAGCCTGATTTATCTGAAGCAAGGAAACTAACTAAATACGCTATTTCATCTAATTTTCCTACACGTCCAAGTGGAATGCTCTTTTCATATGATGATTCTAGCTGTTCTACACTTATGTTTCTAGTATAAGCTAATGCCTCATTGTAAGCAGGTGTTGTAAGTCCAGTTTTTTCATTTATACCAGGAGCTACACCAACCACTCTAATACCAAACTTACCCAGCTCCTTTGCCCATGATCTAGTATAAGCATTTACAGCACCTTTTGTTGCAGAATATAAACTTTGTCCTGCTGAACCTTCCATACCTGATTCAGAAGATATATTAATAATAACTCCTTTAATCTTTTTATTTAACATATGTCTTACTACAGCTTGTGTAACAAATACAACGCCTTTTTGATTTACTTCGACAATCTTGTTAAAAGAATCTTCATCAATTTCATATCTTGGTTCATCACTGTAAACATCAACAAGCAATCTTGGTAAATTAATTCCTGCATTATTAACTAATACATCAATTTTCCCATATTTCTTTATTGTTTCATCAACCATTGCATTTACACTGTCTATCATACGAACATCTGTCTTAATATTTAGCACACCATCTTTTTCACCATTTTCAACATTTAAATCTGCTACGACAACATTTGCACCATTTTTTTTTAATTCATTGACAATGTGCAATCCGATACCAGAATTTCCTCCAGTTACTATGATTGTTTTACCATTAATATTTAGCCAATCCTTTTCCATATAATAACCCCCTTCTGTATTATCATATTAAAATTATACATCAGCAACTATATTTAATTAATACAAGAATAAAATCGTATTTTGTCAATTTTTTTGTATTAATTGTATATTATGTAGTATAAAAGGGGAAAATAATAAGAGGATATCATAATAATATCCTCCATCTTTCTTACTTTAGACTGTCTATTCTTTTTCCTTCACCATATACATTTTCCCAGTCATTTATAAACTGTTCTACACTCCAGTCTGTTAATGGATGATATATAAGTTTTTCCACAATATCTGGTGATGCTGTTACTGAATCAACTCCCATTAAAGCTGATTTGTGTATTTGTTCTACATTTTTGAAACTTGCAGCTAATACTTTTGTATTTAAACCATATTCTTTGAACATTTTAAGAATTTCTTCAACTACCTTTAACCCATCTGCAGCAATATTATCTAATCTATTAACATATGGTGCTACAAAATCAGCCCCGGCTTGTGCAGCAATTAAAGCTTGCATAGGGGTAAACACTGCTGTTGCTGTAACTTTTATTCCTTCATCCTTTAAAATCTTTATAGCTTTAATACCTTGAGGAATAACTGGAATCTTAATAAATAGATTTCCTCCTATTTCTTTATATAGATATTTAGCTTCATTGACAATGTCCTGACTTGTTGTTCCCAAAACTTGAGCATGAAGCATTTTGTCTTTCCCAATGATTTTTCTTATATCTTTTAGTATTTCAAAAAAATCTCTATTTTCTTTTGAAATAATAGATGGATTAGTTGTCACACCATTAATTGGGAAAAGATCATTAAGTTTTTTAATTTTCTCTAAATTTGCAGTATCAAGTAACAATAACATGTGATTTATCACTCCTCTGTGTTTAAGTTTTTTAATATTTTAGGTACCATTGTTAAATCTTTTTCTATAGATACAATTTGACTATTTTCTTCAAACCTCCATATAGAATTAACAATAATAACCTTACTTCCTGAATTTAATGCGGCCAATACACCATTTTTTGAGTCTTCTAATATAACCGTCTCATCACTTTCAACTCCTAATCTATTCATGGTTAAATTGTATGCCCATGGATCTGGTTTTCCTTTTTTTATATCTTCACTACAAAGAATAGATTCAAAATAAGACGATACATCTAATATATGAAGGATTTTTTCTGTAATTCTCCTTGAATTACCCGTTGCTAAAGCACATTTCAAATTATTATCCTTGATATATTGAATAAGTGGAAAAAATCCTTCGATAACATTTAAATCTGTTTTTAATAAATCTTCAAATATTTGATTTCTTTGTTTTAAAAATTCGCCATCATCCATAGAAATTAGATACTCTTTTTTCATTCTCCTAACAACCTCTTTCATGTTTAAACCCATAACAGCTTTATGAAATTCTTCAGTATACTGTTTTCCAGATAAACTTTTAACCATTATGGAATTTACTTTATAGGATAATGGCTCAGTATCCACTATTACTCCATCCATATCAAAAATAACTGCTTTTATCATCTTATTATCTCCTCTTTATATTTTAAAAGCTGTTTCCCTGTGTTAACATCAGTAATTAATACATTTATTAATTTCCCTTTTGCAGCTGCATATATAGACTGTACCTTTTCTGATGATGCTGCTATTCCAACTATATATTCTATTTCTTTAAATCTATTCATGTCTATTGCGATAGTCCTATCATCTATATCTGATTTGATGATCTTTCCATTGATGTCATAAAATCTAGCACAAATATCCCCCACAGTATTCATTTTTTTTAAATAATCTTTATCTTCTTGACTTAATAATTCAGTCCACTTTGCATTTAAAGAACTTAAAGGAGTACCTAAGCCAACAAAAGCTTTATTAACCTTTCCCCAAAGTTCATTTATTTTTTTAAAATTTGCATCATTAATAATTGCATATTTTGTTTCTTTTTTTTCAGTTATTGCTGGTGCATATATAAAGTGTGCTCTTGAGTTAAATGCATTTGCTACTTTGTGTACTATTGGGTTTACATGATAATCATTTTCTTCATTTAATGTTCCTCCAACTAAAGGTACTATATCTGCATCTACCTTTCTAAAATCAATTAAATAATTACAAATACTACCTATTGTAGTACCCCAAGAAAATCCTATAACATCACCATCTTTTATTATTCTTTTTAAATACTCAACAGAAGCTTTCCCTAATTTTTCTTTTATTTCTTCTTTTGTCTCTCCAATCTTATTTTCAACTAATAAAACTTCTTTTAGTTCTAATTTTTTTTCTAAATCTCTTTCAAGTTTAATGCGTTCATTATTAAAACTACTTCCAATTTCTATTTTAACTATACCCATCTCTCTAGCCTTAGTTAATATCCTACTTATAGTTGTTCTATTGATTCCTAGTTTCTTTGCTATTTGGCTTTGAGTCATATCTTCCAAATAATACATAGTAGCTGCTTTTAACATTATTCTTCTTTTTTCAGTTATAGTCATTTTACCTTATTATTACTATATCATTACTCTCCTTTGCTAATATTTACGCTCTCTTTATATTTTTTTAATTTAGAAAGGAAAAGGAGCGTAGCAGATGAACCTTTCTAAAGCTGAAATTTTGTTGTTATTAATTTTATACCATAAAATATTACTTTTCAATATTAAAAATAGCATTTTTGTGATATAAGTGCACATTTGTGCAGCTTTTTTGTTAAATTGAAATGGTATATAATAGTAATAAACCCATTTACATCAATAAGTATTTTAAAAAAAGAAACAGTAACCTCGTCCCTTTGCTTCTAATATATTTGCTTCTGATATAATTAATATAAATAATTTGAATGATCGTTAAAATTAATTGTAAGATAATTATAATTTATGCGTCTTATATATGAGGAGGTGAAAAAGTGACCGAGCTTGAAGATCTATATAAAATGTATTTTAAAGACGTATTTTTATATATAAAAAGTTTATCAAGAGATGAACATATAGCTGAAGACATAGTTTCAGAAACTTTTATTAAAGCTATTAAATCTATTGATACTTTTAAAGGGAATTGCGATATTCGAGTATGGTTATGTCAAATTGCAAAAAACTATTATTTTTCATATTTACGAAAAAATAAGAAAGATGTCCTTATAGATACCATATCAGAGCATGAGAGTAAAATTAATCTCGAAGAGATGATGGTCTCTAAAGAAGATTCATTAAAAATTCATCAGATTTTACATAATCTTAAAGAACCATATAAAGAAGTATTTTCATTACGTGTTTTTGGTGAACTAAGTTTTAAACAAATAGCACGTCTCTTCGGGAAAAATGAAAACTGGGCATGCGTCACTTATCACCGTGCTAAAAATAAAATTTTAAAAAAATTGGAGGGTTATTTATGAAAGTTACATGTGATGTAATTAAAGATCTTTTGCCTTTATATGCAGAAGGACTTGTAAGTAATGATACTAAGACGCTTATAGAAGAACATCTTAGTACTTGCTCGAACTGTAAAAAGCAATTAAACTCCATCCAAAACTCTAAACAAATACCAATAGATACAAATATAGAACCACTTAAAAAAGTAAAAAAGAAACTCTTTCAAAAACAAATTCAAACAATCGCTTTAACAATAACTTTAGTATTAACAATTGTAATAATCAGTATAGCTTATATTACTTCTCCAGAGTATTTACCTTACTCTAATGATATAATATCTCTGACTGCATATGATGACGGTAAAGTTATTGTCACATTTAATGATGAAATAGCTGGATATGACATTAAACGATATAAGGCTGAAAATGGCAAAGGATATAGCTATCATTTAATCACTTGGAATACAATTTGGAATAAACATATTGTTAAAAATAAACCTCAAAGTATAATATTAAATCCAGATGGAGAAAATGTTGCAGCAGTATATTATTATTTTACTGATAGAAAAGAAGACACCTTAATTTATGGTGAAGATTTGTACAAAGATGGTGGTGTAGTTACCTTACCACGATTATATCTTGCATTTTACTTATTTATAGCTATATTATTTGCAATTTTATGTGGAATTTTTCTTATTTTATATAGTAAGAAAGGCAAAAATAAATATGTATTGGAAAAAATCATGTTATTACCTATATCATATATTATTGGACATTTATGTATTAAAGGTTTTACAACTATTTCATATTCTGCACAACGTGATTTCTCTGCAATTTTATTAGTGATGATTCCAATTTATTGTTTATTTTTACTTTTTATCAAATTGCGTAGAAAATCAAAAAACAAAGCTTAATAATTACAATAAAATTCCAAGGAAGCACTAACCTCGTCCCTGTGCTTCTTTTCTTTTCTACTTGTAATTCTATTTAATGTATGTTAATTTATAATAGTATTTTAATATATTTAGTGTTTCCTTGATACCCACTATAAAAACAAGGGAGTGATAAAATGATAAGATACAATAAAATTTCTAAAAAAAACCCAAGAGAAATTGTACTTTTAAAATCACGCCCCTGCAAATGGGGACATTGTCTTTTTTGTGACTATATTAAGGACAATGAAAATGATGATAATAGTATAAACAAATTTAATAAGCACATTTTAAATAATGTAACTGGAGAATTTAAAAAACTAGAAGTAATAAATTCAGCTTCTGTATTTGAATTGCCAAAAGAAACCCTTAAATATATAAAAGATATAGTTAATTTAAAAGGAATAAAAAAACTATATTTTGAAAGTCATTATAATTATAGACATAGGCTTGATGAAATAAGAAATTATTTTAAAGGGACAGATATCATTTTTAAATGTGGTATTGAAACTTTTGACGATGATTTCAGAAATAATTATCTTAATAAAAACGTACACTTCAAAAATTATCAAGAAGTAGCTAATTATTTTAAATCAATTTGCTTGTTAGTAGGAATTAAAGGACAAACTAAAGAAATGATCTCAAAAGATATAGAAATTTTGCAAAAATATTTTGAACATGGATGTATCAATATCTATGTTGAAAACTCTACACCTGTTAAGCAAGACAAAGAATTGGTCTCTTGGTTTAAAGAAAATTATTCATATCTACAACAATACGACAATATTGAAATATTATGGAATAACACTGACTTTGGAGTAGGAGGAGATACTGTTGAAAACAAATAACCTAGTAAAAGGTGGTGTTGTAATAGCATTATATGTAATATTAACTTATGCCTTTTCTTCTTTCGCTTACGGTCCATTGCAGTTTAGATTGTCTGAAGCAATAACATTACTAGCATTTATTGACCCATTTTATGTTTTCCCTCTGACAATTGCCTGTGCAATATCTAATATAGGAAGTCCTTTTGGAATAATTGATGTTATATTTGGATCATTGGCTAGTTTTTTAGCTTTATATGCCATGACAAAATCTAAAAACATATTCATTGCTAGTCTCTGGCCAACCGTATTTAGTTTCATCATAGGTTTAGAAATATTATTTCTATCAAAAGAACCAATTAATTTTTTCATAGTAACTGGGCAAATAATGTTGTCTCAATTTATAGTAGTATCTTTAATAGGTGTACCTATATTTAAATATATTCAAAAAAATAATTACCTGCTTAAAATAATAAAACATAATTAAAAAAACAAGGGAAGCACTAACCTCGTTCCTGTGCTTCCATTGCTAATAGTATCTTAGGAAATTTCATCAAAAAAATTATTGTACATAAGATGGCAGATGTTGCATCGGCTATCGCTTCTGCTGAATAAACTCCCATAATACCGAAAAAATGCGGCAAAATCAGTGCAAGCGGCACTAGCAAAATAACTTTCCGTAGCAGCGCAATAAACAAGGAGACCTTTGCCTGTCCCAGCGCTATAAACATATTCTGGCATGCACGTTGAAGACCAAAAATACTCATTCCAGCAAGAAACACCGGCATCACTTTTGCAACAACGCTAATTAGCGCCACATCATCAGTAAATAGCCTCGCTATTGTCGATGGAAACAAAATCATTGGCACTACCAAAGCAAAATTAAATGAAAACATGATAGTCAGCACAATCTTAAATCCTTTTTTTACGCGTTCCACATTACCATGCCCATAATTATAGCTAATAACAGGAATAATGCCTTGCGAAAAACCAGTCAGCGGCGTAGCTACAATTTGCATTGAGCTTTGCATAACAGTAAGTGCACTCACATAAATATCCCCAAACTTTACAAGGCTTCCATTTAAAACAAACCCTACTAAACTTTCTGTACTTGCCATAACAAAAGGTGAAATACCAAGTGCCAACACCGAGAAAACTATATTTTTGTCCAATGACATATATCGCGGCAAAATTCTCAGAGATGCACGTTCTGAAAATAAAAAACGAAGTACCCATAAAGCACTAAAAAACTGCGAAATAACCGTCGCAGTGGCAGCACCAGATACACCCATATTAAGTGCAAAAATAAAAATCGGATCCAACACAATGTTTAAAATCGCACCGATTAAAACGGAACACATAGCAATACCAGGTCTGCCCTGACTGCTAATGAAGCTATTCAGGCCAATGGAAAGTTGCACAAACAAGGTACCGATCAGGTAAATCCTAAGGTAGTCCATTGCATACCCTATTGTATTATCTGAAGCGCCAGTTATACGCAAAATGGGTTCCATAAAAATATATGATAATATCATGGTTATTACGGTAAAAATTAAAATCAGGAGAAAACCATTCCCAAGAATCTTTTCTGCCCGTTGTCGTTCTCCTTTTCCAAGGGCTATTGCAGCAAGAGGGGCACCTCCAGACCCAACAATCATCGCAAATGCAGCAATTAGTATGATTATTGAATTGGTAACACCAACTCCAGCCAATGCATCTGTGCCAATTAACGGAATATGTCCAATATAAATTCGATCAACTATATTATACAGCAAATTGACCAATTGTGCGGCAACTGATGGCAGCGACATTCTAAAAATCAACGGCAACATTGGATCCGTGCCAAGTCGTTCTTCGTATTTGTTATTCAATAGCATACACCTTCCTTATTCTGATTTCATCTATAGGCAATGTTTTGTCATTGGCTTATTACACATCTATCCACAGATTTAAATTTTAACATAAAAATAAATAAAATAGCCCTTTCTTTTGATAAAAACTAAAATCAAAACGAAAGGAGCTACTTTACTTATAATTAATTATAGCAAACTTTCATATCAAATTAAAAGAAAAATTTCAACTTCTTCAAATAAAATAGCGCCTAATAATTACAATAAAAATACTATTTGAGAAGGATTTACTAAAAAAATATAGAAGAACTTAGAGTATCTAAATATCATGTTGATTTGAGGAAATTGCATAATTACTGCAAGGTCAAAATATTTTATTATGCAGTTTTCTCAAACAATAAGAATTAAAAGGAGTGAATTACAATTGAATGAAAAAGTAAATATTTCTGAACAAATGCTTAAAGATTTTTCTAAAGAATTTCGAGACAATCGTCAAAATAAAATCATGGCTAATGCAATAGTTAAAAGTGGAATAAACAGTACTGCTATGAACTATGAATCTATTGCAAATATGCATTATGATTTTTCTCAAGAAATTGACGTAGGAAAAGTTACTAATCAAAAAAGAAGCGGAAGATGCTGGATGTTTGCTGCATTAAACAATATTCGCTACAGTATTTCAAAAAAATTAAATATCAAAAACAAGGATTTTGAACTTTCTCAAGCTTATACAATGTTTTGGGACAAACTTGAAAAAGCCAACTATTTTTTAGAAAATATTATAGAAACTAGAGATAAAGATATAAGAGACAGAAATGTAATGTGGCTTTTAGAATCACCAATGAATGACGGCGGACAATGGGATATGTTTGCTGGAATTGTAGAAAAATATGGTATCATACCTAAATATGCTATGCCAGAATCTTTTCATAGCAGTGATTCAAAAGTTATGAACAGAATATTAAATTTAAAATTAAGAGAATACGCTAAAACATTAAGATGTATGAGTGCAAATAAAAACGAAATACATGCACTTAGAGAAAAAAAGGAAGAAATGATGAAAGAATTTTATGTTATCCTTTGTCACTTCTTAGGAGAACCTCCTAAAAAATTTGATTTTGAATATCGTGATGAAGATAATAATTTTCATTATGATAGAAATATAACTCCATTAGAATTTTATCAAAAATATTCAGGAATAAATGTAAATGACTATATTAGTATTATCAATGCTCCTACAAAAGACAAACCATATAATAAAACTTATACAGTAAAATATCTTGGAACTGTAAAAGGTGGAAATCAAATTCACTATTTAAATTTAGAAATTGAAAAATTGAAAGAACTTGCTATAGCACAGCTTAGCGATGGAGAGCCAGTATGGTTTGGTTGTGATGTAGGTAAAATGTCTGATAGAGAATTAGGAATTATGGACACTGATTTGTATGATTATGAAGGAGCTTTGAATACTAAGTTTACTTTGTCAAAAGCAGATAGACTTGATTATGGTGCAAGTGTATTAACTCATGCTATGGTATTTACAGGAGTTAATCTGGTAAATGGTAAACCAAATCGCTGGAAGGTACAAAATAGTTGGGGAGATAAACCTGGACAAAAAGGTTTCTTTATAATGAGTGATAAATGGTTTGAAGAATATAATTATGAAGTAGTTATAAATAAGAAATATCTCTCTAAAGAATTATTAGAAGCTTATAAACAAGAGCCAATTGTATTAGACCCATGGGATCCATTTGGTTCACTTGCTATGGCAAGATGATTGATATAAATAATCCCTCCACGATTTCTTTTAGTGCATAAATTAGAAATTGTAGAGGGATTTTACTATTATGGTTTTGTTATTTTAGACAAGAAAGCAAGGCCTTTGTTTGTAAAAATAACACCAATTCTGTCCTTGTGCTTCTTAAAACTCATTTATGAATGTAATATCTTTTTTATTTCCAGCTATATAACAATATAGGTATGCTATTATTATATATAATGCTACGATGATAAGAACATTTCTAGGAAGATCTGAAAGTAAGAAATACCCTTGTATACCTAAAAATAATGTTGCAATTATAGCCAAAACTTTTAGGCCTCTTGGAGATATCTTAAATCTTGATTTTTGATATAGATCTGGATATTTTTTAGGTAATTGTGTTGACGCTATTACTGGAATAATATTGGTAAATAAAATTAATCCTGTCCCTAACATTGATACAAACTCTAGTGAAAGACCTGTAATTATTGGTAATGCTCCTACTATATAAAATATGGTTAATAGCCAATGTGGTGTACCATATTTTTCATTTACTTCTCCTAGTTTCTTTGGAAGCCATCCATCTTCACACGCTATAAGCATACCCTTCGTAACCCAAGATAATGTAGCATTTAGTGTAGTTGCTAGAGCAGTCATTGCCCCACCTATTATAAAAAATAAAAAAACAGGTTTCGACAATACTTCTCTTGCTACATCAGTAAGAGGCTTATTAGCAACTTGATCTATAGGAAGTACTCCTACTGCTATAGTTGACATAAATGCATACAATACTCCAACTCCTATAGTTGTAGTTATTATTGTAAGAGGGATATCCCTACTAGGGTTTTTCATTTCTCCTCCTAGCTCGGCTATCACTTGTGCCCCTCCTGTTGCAAAAGATAATAGTGCAGTTGCTGTTAAGAAACCTCTTATTCCACCTGTAAATAGGCTTGTCCCATGAAACACATCAAAATTTACCTTAGGAAATCCACCAATAATAAATGCTAATAATGATACACAAAGAACTATTACCATAATACCTTGAATTTTCGCTGCTACATTTACTCCAATTAGGTTAAAAACATATAGTAATGTTAATAATCCTAATGCTACTAACTTGAAAGGAATACTTGGAATCAAGCTCTGCATATACTCAGCAAATGAAATAGCATACATCGCTAGTGTTACTTGACCGATTAAAAAAAGTAGTAGATAAAAGAACCCCATTCTTGGTGAAAGTAGTCTACTAGTATATCTATAAAGACCACCTGTCGTAGGAATAGTTGCCCCCATTATTGCAGTAGGCATCATAGTAACAATAGTTAATAATGAAGCTAAAACAAATGCAAATGGTACACTTCCTCCTGTTAGTCCTATACCAATGCCTGTCAGAGCCATTATCCCAGCCCCAATTATCTGCCCTATTGAGATACCCATTGCTTCACCTAACCCAATAACCTTTTTTAGATTATCTTCTTGACTTTTTATTTGATTTGCCTCAGACATATTATTGACCTCCTTGTAACATTGCTATAAACAATATAGTTGAAGTAATCAATTATCACAAAGCAGAGACCTATAAAGTCTTTGCTTTGCTTAATTGTTCATTATGGAATACTTTATATATCCTATCTAATGCATCTTTTAGTATTGACCTTGGACATGCAAAATTTATCCTTTCAAAACATTGCCCACCATCACCAAAAATATATCCTTCATCAAGAGCTATTTTTGCTTCGTTACGCATTTTCTGCTCCAATTCCTTTTCATCATTAGTAATAGCCCTAAAATCAAGCCAAGCTAAATATGTCCCCTCAGGTTTTATCATCTTTATTTCAGGCATCTTTTCTTCTAAATACTTTTCAATAAATTCAACATTACCTTGTAAATATTCAAGTAGCTGTTCTAACCATTCCTCACCATGTTTGTATGCTGCTTCTGTAGCTACTATTCCAAATGTATTTGGAAACATTACAGCGTTTTTCTCTAATATTTGAGAGAATATAGTTCTTATCTTCTTATTTGGCATAATTATATTTGATGTTTGTAATCCAGCTAAATTAAATGTCTTACTTGGTGCGGTGCATATGATTGAGTTTTGGGCAAATTCTTGAGATATACTAGCAAATGGTGTATGTTTATTGCCTCTCAGTATTAAATCTGAATGTATTTCATCAGATACTACAAGCACATCATTTTCAATACAAATTTTGCCTAATTCTGTAAGTTCCTCTTTAGTCCATACTCTGCCAACAGGATTATGTGGACTACATAATATCAGTAGCTTTGCCTTAGGGTCTTTGACCTTGTTCTTTAAATCATCATAATCCATGACATATCTATTATCTTTCAAAATTAATTTATTGAATTCAGGATGACAGCCATTATTTAAAATAGCATTCAAGAATGGATAATATACTGGATTCTGTATTATTACTTTATCTCCTGGAAAACAGAAGGCTTGTATAATATAGTTTATAGCTGGAACAACACCTGGAGTGTATACGATCCAATCTTTATTTATATCCCAATTATTTCTTCTTTTATTCCAATTAATAATAGAATCGTAATATGAAGAAAGCCTCTCACTATAACCATAAATTCCATGCTTTGCTCTATTGATTATTGCTTCAATTATTGCATCACAACATTTAAAATCCATATCTGCAACCCACATTGGTAACAAATCTTTACTACCAAACATTTCTGATAAAAATTCAGGATCATACTTAACAGAATTTGTACCTGTTCTATCAATAATTTCATCAAAACAATATTTCATGATTTTCACCTCTATTTTTTATTTTTAGACAAACGTTTTCTTATGCATGAAATATGGGGCTACCTCTATTTCTTTTTGTATAAATCATTTCCGTACCTCCTCTCAGTAATAAACTTACATACAATTGTAAGTTATATACGTACATTTAGCAAGCAGTATATGCGTCTAAAATTTACGTATATCGTTGAATATTTCCATTTATTCTAATTTTTCTATATGTTTTTCTAAATGTCTTTTATTTACGTACAATATTTGTTTGTATTAACTTGTATACTTTAATATAATTAATATGCATAATAAATACATTGTTTTGAAATAAGGTGAATAATATGGATTCTTTAGGAA
The DNA here is from genome assembly GCF_055378355.1 of Brassicibacter thermophilus. Lineage (NCBI taxonomy): Bacteria > Bacillati > Bacillota > Tissierellia > Tissierellales > Thermohalobacteraceae > Brassicibacter > Brassicibacter thermophilus. The sequence continues at coordinate 2,613,321 of NZ_AP042446.1, forward strand.
AAAAAATTGAATTGTTAAGAAAAGAAAAAGGGTATAGTTTGAGAGAATTTGGTAAACTTTGTAACCTATCTCATTCTTATATTAATGATATAGAAAAAGGAAGGACAAATCCTTCCCTAGAAACACTTAAAATATTAGCCGAAAATCTTAATACTTCTATTTCTTATTTAATAGGTGAACAAACAAAAGAAAAAGCAGATTCTTTTATTAAAACTCAAGAAGAAAAAAAAATATTAGAAATACTAAATGGCCATGAAGAAATTAAAAAACTTGTATCTGAACTTAAATATACAGATGATAGAGATATAACTTTGTTGTTAAAAACTTGGGATTTTGTTAAATCTATAAAAGATAGTATTTAGAAAATTGATAAGAGCAGCAAATTAAGCAAGTTTCACATTCTTTTGTCTGGTAAAACTCCTCCCTTTTTTATACAAATAGCATCCCTATTTTTTTACTATGGTTAAACAAATACTTACCTTTATATGTGCATAAACATGCAGTATAACTAATTTGTTTTTATTATTAATAGTTAAAATATATTTAAAATGAATTTTCATCTGTTAAATATTTGTAAAAGTATCTATGTCTACCAAATGAACAAGCGCCCATAAAGGTGAATATATCCGCCTTTTAATATCGCTTTTGATCTCATTTTTAAATTCAGAAGTATTATAGTTATATATCTTAGGATTATTAACAATAATCTGAACTACTTTTTTTATTTCTGATTTAGATATTTTAACTTTACTTCCATTATCCCTTAATAACTCAATATCATCCCATGTTTCACTTAAGTACTTAAATGACTTTTTCTTTCCTTGTATCTTAATAGCTGTACAGCATTTAAGTAATATTTTATTAACTATGGAATCAATTTTACTATTTGTAGAATCTTTGTTAATCTGAGTTAAAATTTCTTTCTCATTTTCGTTTAAATTAGTTAATTTTTTTAAACATTTTATGATTATTTCCCACTCAGTTCTTTTTTGCTCAAAAGGAATAGCATAAGCAGAGCTAGACGATGGTAATTTATGAAATATAATATTAGCTCCATTAAAAAAAATATACTTCAAATTTGAATATTTACTCAAAAGCCAATTAAAATCATTGGGCACATAATTCTTAATTTTACAATCTAAGCTTCCTTCTCTTCCACAACTTTTAAAAACATCCCATATTGAAATTCCATTATCCAGCAAAAATCTTATTCTTTGATCATATGTATTATCTAATTTCTTATCAAATAAAGAATATATTAATCTCCAAAATTGATTTCTAGAATTTGCATAGTATTTTTTCTCTTTTAATGACTGTTCACTTGGAAATGATCCTAAAATAATAACTTTTGAGTTTTCATCAATAATAGGATTAAAACCTTTTATTTCCATTGGTATTCACCCTAACTCATATTAATGTATTTAATAACATTTTTTATAATCTTGTTTTTTTCTATAAATATTTATAACTTTATTATGATTAATTTCTACTTTAACCTTACTGCTCTTATAACTATCTTCTATTATTGTAAGTCTGATATGCAATTTTAATCATATCTTTACATATGAATCATAATCTATCATTCGTTTTTTCTTGCCCTGTTGCAGATAAGCTATAACTTAATTCACAAGTATTTAAATATAAATTCTTAATAGATGAATAAATATTTTTCAAGTATAAATCTCCCATATCTAATATTGGTTCATACATAAACGAATTAATATGTATATTTTCAGCAGTCATCATATTAACCTCTTCCAAAATTTTAATATCTTCAAATGCACTTGAGTATAACTTTTTAAATTCTTTTATTAATCTACGAGTTTGCCTTCCATCAGCAAATGTTATATTATCGCTACAATTTCTTATTTTACTTATCATATACATCTCAGCATATAATCTTGAAGCAATAGATAGTATAATTTTATTTTCTAAATTAACTTCTTCACGGGTTTCATTGTAAATTTTTTCAGCTTCTTCAAAAATAATATCAATTACTTTTCTATCTTTATCTTTATTACTAATTTTTATCCCTGTTCTCCATACACTATTAAATATATTCTCTAAATTCTCTAAAGTAATCTCATAGGTTCTTTCTTTAATATGAAGAAGACTTGTTAATTCATTATATTCATGTGAATTTCCGTTTCTAACATCATCTAAACATTCAATTATATTTCTAACAAAAGGTATAGATGCTATTAGATATCTATTATTGGTTGCTAAACTTTTCTTCCAAAAATTAAATACATTGTTAGTATACTGCCCTTCTACTATTTTAATCACTTCATCATCTCTTAATGTCATATAAACATCTCTACGACTAAAATCAAGTCTACCAGCTACAGTTTTATAAAAATCAAAATTATGAGTTAAAATTATCATCTTAAATTTTCCTGAATCTTTTATTTCTTTTAAATACTCAATAATTGCATATTTATTTCTATAATCAAAAGAATCTGCTATATCATCTATTATTAATAATACTTCTTTCCCAGTTTTCTCTCTTTTTTTTAATTCATAAATCATATTTAGTATATACAATGCTCTTTTTTCACCTGTGCTTAAACACTCCAATAATAAATCCTCTTCTATTTTAGTTTCATTTTTTATATCTCTTTCTTTATAAAAAAAATCTATTGAAGGGCTCTCTTCTTTCAAAATAACATCATTCTTATTCTTAATTTCCATGTCAAAAGGTACAGAGAATCTTCTCTTAAATATTTTCAATACTTCATTCCATTCAGTTTCTTGTGATTTTGCCATATTAATTATTTTTTGTATATCTTTTTTACCTGCATAATACATATCCATTAATTGGTTAAAACTTTCTTCTGCATGCTTAAAATAAGTAAACCATATATTTTTCTTAAAATTTTCAATATCATTGTAAAAAGAAGCAACATTAGGATTTTGCTCAAGTAATTCCCTTAATTTTTCAGTATTTTTATTTTTTGTCAATGCAGCATCAATTTCATTAAATATTTTCTTTAATTCTTCATTATTTAATATTCTTTCTTTTTCTTTATTTATTATCTTATTAAGCTCATCCTTATTATTAATAACTATGCTACCATTTGCCTCCTTAAGATTAATTGAATGGTTCGCTCTAAAAAACCCATTTACATCAAGAGCATTTCCTACTTTATCAGCATTTGTATGGTTAAATACACCTTTTTTTAAATACTTGGATTTTTCTAGCAACTCATTATATTTGCTTATATATTTGTCTAATAATGAAATATCCGTTAAACTTTTTATATCGTTGAGAGCTTTATCATCAAATAGTTCCTTATATTTAGGCAATTTTTCATACTCTGAAGTATTAAAATCTTGTATATGCTCATAAATAAATTCTATAGTTTCAAAAAAATCTTCTTTGAATGCTTCACATATATATTTTTCAATATTCTTTTTTATACCGGATATTTTAGACAATTCCTTTAGTAATGCTTTTTTCTTTTCATCAATATCTTTATATATTTGCAAATACCTATTTCTTAATTCTCTATTAACCAGTAATGATGTATCATTATATTTACTAAATCTTATCCCTTCATCAAAAGGTTTAATTACGAATATTTCATCCTCACTCAACTTTACCTCATCATCTTTAAAAACATTACATATTGTATTTCTGTCTGGATAAATCCTATCCTTAGGTTTCTTACCATTAGAAAGATCCTCAAAAGTTTTAGCAAATGAAGTCTTCATCGTTCCATTTTGAGCATAAATAATACAACCATTACTTCGCTTTAGATTAAACTCATGCTCTAACTTGCCTATACCATAACAATATTCAAGTTTAACTTTTAATTTATCCATAGTAATCCCCCTTAACAAAATGTTAATCATTTTACTTTTAAAATAATTATTAATTAGCCATTATGAATGCTTTATTATTAAGAATAAAAGGGTTACTTAATTTTAAACGTTGCATATAATCTTTTTCATTCTTTTATCATTAGGATTGTACCGTGGTCTTATTTGAATAAATTTACGACCAACTAAGGAAATATCCTGCATCCTATCTTTCCTAAACAATCTCCACCCTACAGGATCTCCAGACGAACTATAACCACCTATTTGATATCCGCTTAATACTAAATTACCTTTTGAATTTTCTCCATAACAAAAAGGTTCTACTATTCTTATACCTCCATCATAATAAAATTGAATAATCTCTCTATTTTTAATTGCTTTACAAATATCAAAACTCATTATACTACCCCCAATAATATTTATTAACCCCTTTATTCCTTTGGATAGCGACTAAATATAACTCTAAAAATATTTCTACATATTTCCTTTAATATAATATTTTTTTTGCAAATATATATAATTCCCTTTAATAAATTTTCGACAATTTTCTGCTATATTTACTTACGTATTTGACCAAAAAAAGGCTAATCCAAATGCTTAGGTTAGCCTAAAATTAGCTTATCTATTATTTTTCAGATTCCTTTTCAATCTTCTCTTAATCGCCATCATTATACTGTATACTTCTTCTATCCTCATAAAATAAATTATGTAAAATATACAAAAACGCCAATTCCTATAACAATGATAAATGATAAATTATCGCTTATTTTATTTAGCTAAGACATGTTGTTTTAATAAATAAAATAGCTACATTCTTTAATCCAAACGGTCCTATATTTTTTCTCAAACTAATAAACAATAATACCGTACAAAATATAGCCAATATACTTGTCGCCAATGAAAGTTACTTTTCTATATTTACAACATCATTTTTTGTAATAATAATATCCATCATCAAATTCAATATAATATTTACTTTCCATTTCACTTTTTTCATAAGCTTTTTTCGATTTATCTACCAATATTCTTAATTCAATTATAAAACGGTTTTTATCTTTACCATCAAAAAATTTTTCCCATATCTCATTTTCAGATACTTTTTTATTTTGTTCTATATATCTGATTATGTCTTCTCTATATTATTTAGCAACCTCAACTTTATTCACCAAACATACTCCTTTCTTAGATATTAAAAATCGATTTTTCCTATTTTAATTTATAAACAAATTTCGACATAGCAATAATGGAAAAATAGGTACAATACTTTTGCAAATGTATCGCACCTGTCTTTTCTCATTTTCCTTAACTTTTTTTAATTTCATATTTATCGCACTCATCATATTCTCTAATTCTTTTACATTCATATTTTTAATATATTATTTATTCATAACTATACTTAATCCCTATGCATAATAAATTTTCCAACTTCCAGCAATTTTATTTTTATAGCTTTCAAATTAATCATATTAAGAGTTTATTTCTATTTTTAAAGGTTGATTGAAGTTGTGCTGTCGCTTTATAAATAAAAAATATATAAAAGTGTTTAATCAGTTAAATCAATAACTTTTGCTATTGGTGCATTTTTCTTAACCGATTCTATCCCATTTTTACAACCTTGTTTATTAACATACATTTCACTTGTTGCTATAACTTGCCCATTTCCAGCTTTTAATACAAAATAATATTGATCATTTGAAGATTTTTTTATTACAAATTTAGGCTCATTCTCAGATAAATACATTTTCAACCCTCCTTTAACAGCTTAGGAAAAATAGATATTAATTATTACAGCACAGCTTCAATCTTCCAATAGAATTATCATATTATTGTCTTTATTCTCTACAAAAAATATATATCCTTTGACAAATTTTCATTTATTCTGTCGATTACATAAAAATTACTCTAGGCCTAAACCTAGAGCTAATTTTAAAAAATTGAGTCTTACCTTATGATTTCTCGATTATTTCTTAATATTTTATTTTTATTCATGCTTAATCATCATATCCATTAGGATTATTCTTCTGCCAATTCCATGAATCTCTACACATATCCTCAAGGCTTTTCTCTGCTTTCCATCCGAGCTCTTTGTAAGCTTTAGTAGTATCTGCAAAACTTTTATCTATATCTCCAGGTCTTCTATCCGTAATAATATAAGGTATCTTTTTACCTGTAACTTTTTCAAAATTTTTCACTATATCAAAAACGCTATATCCTACGCCAGTCCCTAGATTATATACATTTATGCCTTTTGTAGACATTATTTTTTCAAGAGCTTTTAAATGTCCTTTAGCTAAGTCTACTACATGTATATAATCCCTTACTCCTGTACCATCGTGAGTATCATAATCATTTCCAAAAACACTAAGTTTTTCTCTCTTGCCTATTGCTACTTGAGTAATATATGGCACTAAGTTATTCGGTATACCATTGGGGTCTTCTCCTATTCTTCCGCTTTCATGAGCTCCTATTGGATTAAAATATCTAAGAAGTGCTATGCTCCAGTCGTTATCGGAAATATATACGTCCTTTAATATTTCTTCTATCATAAGTTTTGTACGACCATAGGGATTTGTAGCACTCAGTGGAAAATCTTCTGTTATAGGTACACTTTTTGGTTTACCATATACAGTAGCAGATGAACTGAATACCATTTTCTTTACACCATATTTTTTCATAACTTCACATAACACAAGAGTACCAGTTACATTGTTATGATAGTACTTAAGAGGAATTTCTACAGACTCACCTACTGCTTTAAGTCCTGCAAAATGTATAACAGCTTCTATATTATTTTGTATAAACACTTTTTCAAGTTCTTCTTTATCTAAAATATCTACTTCATAAAACTTAAAATCCTTTTTTGTTATTTCTTTTATACGGTTTAAAACTTCCGGTTTACTATTGGAAAAATTGTCAACTACAACAATATCATATCCTGCATCTAGAAGTTCTACACAAGTATGACTTCCTATGTAACCTGCTCCTCCTGTTATTAATATAGGCATATTCTTTCCTCCATTTTGTAATATTTTTTGTAGCTCATTGTGCAATTTTATAAGTTGTATAAATACTAAAATTGAAAAATCTACTCTGCTTCAATAATAACAATCTCGAAACTTTTTGTAAAGATATTATAAATAGCTTAAATTTTTAAATCCTTAATGGGTTGTTGTAAATAAGAAATTATGGAGGGTTTTTACTATTATGGTTTTGTTATTTTAGACAAGAAAGCATTAACTCCTTTCCTGGAATTCCTTAGTAGCCATGCAATTTTGGCACTGGTTTCAAACTCTTCTATCAGGTAAAATGCTTCCATAAGATTAGTACTTGTAACAACAGGTCCATGATTCATTAATAAATAAACTCCTTCATCCTCAACTCTATCTTCAAATAACGAAAACAAAACCTCAGTACCTGGTGGTGCAAAAGGGATGATAATTATTTTATTAGTCAATATCCTTAAATATGGAGTGTAATAAAATAATTGATCTATATCCTTTTCTATATCTTTAAGACAAGACCACATAGTACAGTACATACTATGGGTATGAATAACTGCCATGTTATTATTATTTTTATAAAGAGAGAGATGAATTGGAAACTCTTTACTTGGTTTAATCCCTGTTATAGTTCCATCCATTGAAATACAGCTGAAACTTTCTGGTGTAAGACGTCCAAAACAAGTTCCGCTCCCTGTTATATATATTTTATCTTCGTGCCTAAAGCTCATATTAGCAGATGAACCCGTCACAAAACCTCTATCAAAAAGTGACTTTCCAATCCATATCGCTGTATTTATCTTATCTCTTAATTCTTCTTTTTTCTCATCTATACTCATTTTTCTTTCACAGCCTTTTCAAAAAAATCTTCCGAACCAAAATTCCCTGATTTTAGTACAATTCTCAAGCTAGTATTTTTCACAGGAATTATTTCAGGAACTCCAGGGTCAATAGAACGACCAATATAATATGCATCATAACCTAATTTTAACATAACCGCACCAGAAGTTTCCCCACCTGCTACTACGATACGATTAAAGCCATTTTTTTCTGCAAGCTTACTCAAATCTGCCATAATATTCTCAATGAGTTCTGATTCCTTAGCAAAACTTTCACCTTTATCTAGGATATTTTCTTTTTTATCAACCATGTCACTATAAATCAGAGTAGTCTTCGATTTATTATTTGCTACAAAGCTCCATATATCATTTACAGTCAAGGTATTATTCAGTAGTTTTTTCGAGTCTACTGGATAACTTACCCCTCCTTTTTCCTTAAAATATTTGATTTGAGAGGCAGTTGCTCTAGAACAACTGCCACAAAGTATTATTGATTTATTTTCTGTAGTTTCAGTAGCACTATATTCTACGTTTACATTCCGCTTATTTTCATACAGATGTTTTAGAAGGCCTGATCCACCACTTAAAACATAAAGATTACCAAAGATTTCAGCAATATTTCTGCCATCTTGATCGCATTCATAGTCAGGAATTAAATAAAATCTTTCATTTTCTTTTTTATAAGTTTCTATAATATTTGCTACTTTTGATTTTTCTTTCATTTGTTTTCGTGATAATACAAAGCACGGATATTTGCTTTGATCTCTCATCAATTCTGGAATATAAGAACTCCACATAGGATTTAATGGATGATTTTTCATATGACTATCACTTAGGGGTATTCCATTCACAAATAATATTCCATCTTTTACAGTTCGTCCATTTATAGGTAGAGATGGACAGAGTACTGTATATGAGAGACCTGTAAAGTCCATAAGACTATCAAGCACAGGACCAATATTCCCCTTTTTCCTCGAATCAAATGTAGAACAATATTTAAAATAAACTTGATTTGCATGAATACTTTTAAGCCACTTTAGAGCTTTAATAGACTCTTTGACAGCTTTCTCAGGATTAATACTTCGTGTCTTTAATGCAATTACAACAGCATCACAATTTTTAGGTAGTTCCTTTGGCAATCCTTTATATAATATCGTTCTTAAACCACTTTGAGTAAGAAAAGACGCTGCATCGCTTCCACCCGTAAAATCATCAGCAATTACGCCAATTAATATTGGTGTCAATGATTTCATAATAGTCCTCCTGAAAAAATTGTTTATTCAGCAACAGGATAAAACTGGGTTAATTCAGTTTCCTCATCGTTTTTTCTCAGCATTTTAATTCCTTCTGCCTCCAAAATTACAATATCTACAGTAGTTAATGAAGGATTTTGCCCTTTTACAATATGACCTCCGAAAACCTCACCCTCTTGATTACATAATACTGCGTGAAAATGAATATCATAATTTCCCTCATTTTGGCATACAACTCCTGTTCCATTTAAAAATTCCACTGGTCCATCGCATTTTTTTACATCTCCATAACCTGCCCCCATCTTTGTTTGTGGATTTGGAATCAGATACATATAACCAGCCTTTTCTAAACTACCAAAACATGATACATAAGCATATTTGATATTATTCTTTTTACAAATTTCTTCTATCCCTTCAATTAAATCACTTCCTGGTAAAATCCTTGCTGCTACAAATTTACCTACTTTACCACAAGCATCTTGAAATCTTGTTTTATCCATCATTGTTTACCTCCTTACGATTAATAAATTAGAAAAAATTTGATTCGTCTGTTAAATTAACATCATCCCTTGTTTCATATTTGTCATTTACATATATTAACTCATTTCTCGCATTAGATATGACATTTCGTAAAAAATCTTCGTCAATATCTATACCACTAACTTCAGCACTTGTAATCACCTCACATATAATAGGTAGGTTTATACCTGTTATAACATATACGCCGTTTTTTGACATCTGAGTAATACAAGATTGATTGATACTTCCATTAAACCAATCAGTAAAAATAATCAGTTTGTCATTATCATCTGCAGTTGCTATAAAGTTTTTTATTGTTTCTTTAGGGTTTTTATCTTCAGTAAAACCATTAATAGTAATGATTTTATCACTTATGTCTTTTCCCATTAATACTTTAAGACTACTCTTAAAACCTTCTGCTAAATTTCCATGTGTAGCAATGATATATTTAGTCATATTTCCTCCTTATAAAAAATTAATCTTTAAGCTCTATTGTTTTGGCCAAAAAGCATAACATAATGAGCAAGTCTTTCCTTATAACCTTTTATAAAAGTAGGTATAATTTTCCACTTGTCATAATTAGGATCTTTAAAAGCTTCCTCCAATGCTTCTCTGCCAGATTGAATAAGATCTGTAGCAAGGTTTACTTTCTGCACACCCATACGAACGGCCTTTGCAAGATTGTCATCCCCTGTACCACTTCCACCGTGAAGTACAAGTGGAGTATCCCCACATTTGTCAACAATCTTAGCTAGTCTGTCAAAGTCAATATATGGCTTCCCTTTATATCTGCCGTGTGCTGTACCAACTGCAACTGCAAGACAGTCAACACCAGTTTCCTCAATAAATCTGGCTGCTTCATTTGGATCCGTAAGATTGTTAGTTCCGTCTACATCATAGTTATTTCCTTGCCCAACATGTCCTAGTTCAGCTTCTACACTTATTCCCAAAGGCTTACATATACGTACTACTTCTTTTGTTTCTCTTACATTAACCTCATAAGGCTCACTAGAACAATCCACCATAACAGAAGTAAATCCTGAACGAATACCCCGCAAAATATGTTCAAATTGTTTGCCATGATCTAAATTGATAGCAAAAGGAATAGGTGATGACTTGACAAGGTCTATAATCATATGACCAAACCATGGCAAATCTGGATGAATAAACTCGTTAACATCAATTATCATAGGAGCTTTCAACTCCTCTGCTACAGCAATAACAGCCCTTACTGTATCTTCACTTTGTACATTAGGAGCAGTTACCCCATAGCCCTTCTTTTTAGCATCATTTAATATCTCTGCCATTGATACTAACATTGATAAATACCTCCTCATAATCTTTTTAGAACAATCCTATACCTGCACCGAGTATAGAAAATGCTATTATACCTAGCATTAAAATATTGCCATTTATTTTTTTTCGTATGGCTAACATCATTATCAAAGTGAGACAAAGAGGTAAAAATTGAGGCATAATTGCATCAAAAAAACTTTGAAGCGTAACTTCAGCACCAGCTGTCATCCATGATAGCCCAAATTGAAATTTAACAGTTGATGCAGTCATTGCCCCTACCATAAACAATCCAATTATTGTAGCTGCATCTGTAAGCAGTTGTAAAAATCCACTTTCAGCAGCATTGTTTACTAGACGTTCTCCCATGTTATATGATTTATACAATAAATATTTACGAATAGCATAGTTAAATGCATTAAAAATAGCGAAAAATACTAAACCGCCAACCCATGAACCATTCATTGCAAAACTTAACCCAATACTAGCAGCAATAACCCTGATAGTAACTTGAAACATTGCATCGCCAATACCACTCATTGGTCCCATAAGTGCAGCTTTCATAGCATTAATAGAAGCAGGATTAAAGTTGTCACCTCTAGCACATTCTTCTTCCATAGCTGCAAAAATACCAATTCCAACTGTATTCACTTGTGGTGTAATATTATAAAAAACAGTATGTCTTTTCAAAGCTTCGATTTTTTTCTTTTTTTGTTCAGGATTGGGATATAATTTGTCAATTAAAGGATATAACGTGTAAAGTAATCCGTGACCCTGACCTCTAACATTGTTATAAGCCGCACCTACTACCCAGCTTCGTAAAAATATTTGTCTAAGAATACTGTTAGACTTGTTTTTATTCTTACTCATTAAAGAAAACCTCCTCATCATCCTTTAATTCTGAATTTCCCGCAAGAACTCCTTTTTGCTTTAAAGCTTGAAACTTTTGATTATTATATAGATCTGTAAGCATTAGAAAAATACCAATAATAGCTAAACCAATCATAGGTATTTTCAAATATACTACCATTGCAAACCCTAAGAAAAAGTATATTGCTTTTTTATTATCCCAGATCATGCTTAATAAGATACCCAATCCGAGAGCTGGCAGCATTCCTCCAGCTGTTTGCATACCCTTCATGATAAAAGGAGGCAATGAATCAACAAATGCCTGTGTGGCCTCAGCTCCAGCGGTAAGTGCTATAAATATAGTTATAGGTGCAAATGAATATCCTACCATGATATGTCCTATAAATGTAGCACAGTAAGCTTTTCGGTTATCAGTTTCAGCAAACTTGTCCAAAATTGGACACATAAATGCAAAAAATAACCTTGTAACCTGAAGAATAAACAAACCTATAAAGCCCAAAGGTATTGCTAGAGCAATAGCTGCTTCTTGAGGTATCCCCGTCATAACAGATAATGCAACGGCCATAGCAGTTGCATACATTGGATCTGTAGCTTGGGCACCTCCAACTGATACAATCCCTAAATAAATTACTTCTAGCTGAGCTCCAATTAAAGCACCTAATACTGGATTACCTAATATAATGCCTATTGCCGAACCTATCACTATAGGTCGCTCAGCCATACTGTTTGCACCAAATCTATGAAGTAGTAAAAATACCCAATAAACAATAGCAACAAGTAAAGCTTTAGTTACCAATATAAACCCTCCCCATTAAAGTTTTATTTACGATAAAAGCGAAAGTCTCTTTTTTGGATCTGATGGAGTTTTTTGAGTAAATAGTGGAATACCAGTTTTAATAAGATTATTAGTTACTTTTATATCTTCATCATCAAGATAAACCATATTCGATACAGTAAGCTTGTCCTTAACATCAGCTTTTGTAATGCTTCCGTAATTTGCTAAATTAACCTCTCGAATCCCTTGTACACGTTTAACTAGAATAAGTGCATCTTTCGGATTTGAAGTTACTAAGAATATACGCATATTTTTACATCGAGGATCATTTAAAACCCTAATCGAATCTTCTATACCTTTTATTAAACATTTTTGTTCTGCAGGTATTACCATTTTTAATGTCTTTTGTAACATCTCATCCTTTGCAGCAGTATCATTTGCAACAACAATGTGAGTAATTTTTAGCATTTTTAGCCATGTAGCGATAACCTGCCCATGGATTAATCGTTCATCAATACGCAGTGTTACAATCATGTCATCCCTCCTTTGTCTTTTTTTACCTTGATTTGCATTCCGCAAATAGCTATAATATTGTTGTAATAACAAATGAAATTTGGTAAAATGTTATCATAAAGTTTAGTGGTGCAAACTTTATGATAACTTGCTAAGTAATTGTAGCTGATGGTTTTTGCTGTTTCAAAACCTTTGAAACAGCTATGTAAGTTTTTAATTTTAATGTGTTAGAGTTTGTTTATCACCACCTTTTACTCAATATTATACGCGTTATGCGTTCTTTAACTATATAAAATAACGCATTGTGCGTTAAGTCAAGGGGTTTTATTATGTTTTCTAAAAAAATTTTTTCTGAACGTGTAAAAATGCTTCGAAAATCCCATAATCTTAGTCAAGCTGAACTTGCAAAAATTGTAGGCTTTTCAGGAAGCAGTGCTATTGGTGACATTGAAAGAGGTAGGAGAACGACACCTATAGAAAAAATTGTTGCTTTAGCAGACTATTTTGAAGTTTCTATTGATTTTTTAGTAGGTAGAACTGATAATCCTAAGATTAATAGGTGATTTAGAAGTTTGTTCATTTTTTAGAATATTTTCTGTTATTTCTTTTTTAATGTTTACCTATAAAACATATTCCCTCCCCCTTTCTGTTTTTTTAATTCATCTACACCTTTTCACTTTAAATAATCATTTAAATTTTTCATTATTAATTTAATTACAAAACTCTGTTTTTATATTAAACTGTATTATTAGGAATTGAATTAAAAGATTTTTTTGATTCTGACTTATTTCGTGATTTAACTGATTAAAATTACCTATATTTTATATTGTTTATTTTGCAACGTTAGGAAGTTTTTCTATGTTTTCTAAAGAAATTTTTGCTCTTGTAGGACTTTCTGATAATGCTATAAGTGATATTAATTTAGCAGACTATTTTGGTGTGTCTGTGGATTATCTTTTGGGTAGAGCTGATAATCCTGAAGTTAATAGGTGATTAAGGATTTATTAACGAAAAAAACAGGTATAATACTTTTAAAAAGTATTATACCTGTTTTTTTGATTCTCCTTAAATTCTTTTCAATCTCATCTTAATCGCCCTCATCATGCTATCTACTTCTTCTATCTTCATAAAATTAATTATAACAAAATACACTAGTGCACCTATTCCTATAGCAATAATAAGTGATAAATTAGCACTTATTCTATTTAACAAAGTACTATATGATAATCTAGCTATAATTCCCATGATTATAGAAGCACACGCTATTTTAATAAATGAAATAGCTACATTTTTTAATCCAAACGGTCCTATCTTTTTTCTCAAACTTATAAACAATAATACGGTACAGAGTATAGCCGATATACTTGTAGCTAATGCAAGTCCACCTATGCCCAAGTATCTTGATAATACGATATTTAAGATAATATTAATTACTACAGCTATAGCAGCATTTATCATAGGAGTTTTTGTGTCTTGCATAGAATAAAATGCCCTTGATAAAATCTCTCTAAGTCCAAAACCAATCATTCCTATAGAATAAAAGAACAAGGCATAAGATGTCATCGATATAGCCTGTACATCAAAAGCACCTCTGCCAAATAATAACCTAATGATCGGTTCTGCAAAAATCATTGAGCCTACAGTAGCTGGTATAACTAATATATTTATACTACTGATAGATTCTGCAACTGATTTTTTAAGTCCATTCATATTATTTTCTGCAGCCATTTTAGATATTGTAGGATATAAAACTGTAGCAATAGACATTACAAATATACCTTGTACAAATCCATTGAGTCTATTAGCATAGTTAAGAGCAGATATACCACCTACGGATATTTGAGAAGCTATAGTCCTATCTACTAAAACATTGATATCATTAACTGCTGTTCCTATTATTACCGGTAAAGCAATATGTGCCATTCTTTTTATATGTTTATCTTTTATATCGAATACTAATTTATGTCTATATCCTTTTTTTCTTATAAAAGGTATCAATAGTGCAAGCTGAGAAGCAGTAGCTATAACAGTTCCTATTGAAAGAACCAATATATTTGTTTTTGAACTTAAAGCTATGGATAATATTATAAAGAAATTAAGAGGAAATCCTATCAATGCAGGTATAGCATAATTTCCTTTTATTTGTAAAAACCCCTTAAATATATATATGATACCTGTAAAATATATACCTAATAAACTTACTCTTGTAAATCGTATAGCTAATGATAAAGTTTCTCCCTCAAATCCTGAAGCAAAAAGCTTTACTATTTGACCTGTGAATATTAATCCTAGAATAATAATTATTGTACACAGAACTATTAGTATATTTACAAGATTACTAGTATATTTGTTACCTTCTTTTTCTCCATGCTCTTGTATTATATTACTATACATAGGTATATATCCTGTAGAAATACCTGTACCTATAAGTCCAAATATAACTGAAGGAACAGTTAATGATATAATGTAAGCGTCACTTATATTTGAAGCTCCGTAAAAATATGCTAGAGTCATTTCTCTAGCAAAACCAAGTAGTTTTGAAATTATTGTTATTATCATTATCATTATTGCTGTTTTTTTCATTTGATTTACCTCATTGTAATATTAATTATACATAACTTAACAATATGTATATATATAATTCTTAGTTATCTTAAATCTTTAGTAAATGCAATTTCCTTTAATCTTAAATTTGTTTTATTTTAGTAGTAGATATTTCTGAAGTTCTTGGTAAATATACAACTTCACAATAAGCTTTTAAAAAATCAAACTTACCTTTCCAATCATCTCCCATTACAAAAATATCTATTTTAAATTCATTAATATCACTAATTTTTTGTTCCCCAATTTTTTCAGGTATAACTAAATCTACATAACATATAAACTCAATTAACTTATGAAAAATAACATGTTTTACCTTTTATTTTGTTAAATTCATCTGTAGATAAAGCTACTATTAAATAATCATCAAGTTACTTAGCCCGCCTTAAAATATTTATATGACCATAATGTAATAGGTTAAAAATACCATATGTTATCACTTTTTTCATCATTTCATTCCCTAAACCATAAAATATTGTAACTAATTGTCAAAATTATATACCTAAATATTCGATAATTCTTTTTGCACTATTACCATCTTTATATTTATTTGCAATATAATTTACAGTTTTTCTTTCATTATAAAAATTATTTTTACCTTCCTTTAAATCATTAAAAAAACTAATTAATCCATCAATATTCGTAATTTTTTCTCCTAGCATGATTTTATATGGGTAATCTACTACAAATTCTCGTTTGTCTCCATAACTATCTATATCATCTACTGTAAACCCAATAGGTTTTTTGGTTAATAAAAAATCAAAATACACAGAAGAATAATCTGTCAAAAGAGCATCTAATTCACTAAAAATTTGATATAAGTTAACATTTTTCTCTTCCAAATCTTCATTTTTAAAAATTTTAATATTACTATAATTTTAACACAAAATTGCTAAATCCATTTGATTAGGATGAGGCTTAATGATCAATAGAATATTAGAATTATAAAGATAATCATTAAAATATTTTATATTGTCAAAAGTTAAAATTGGGAAATGTATATCAGATTCACTATTTTTCCCATTATTTAAATGAGCTCTCCAAGTAGGTAACCATAATACAATCTTATGGAAGTATTCCTTATGTATACTTAATTTATATAAAACTTCTTCCCTTGAAAAAATAATATCATTTCTAGGATATCCTAATATTATACATTGTTTTTCGTCAGCTCCAAAACTTTTTTTATAATATTTTTAAAAAATCAGAAACACACAAAATATAACTAAAAAAATTTTGAAACTTCCACAGTTTTTTAAGCCTAAAATTACTTGCTAAATATCCTATATTTTTGAGTGGTGATCCATGCATAGTATCAACAATTATTTGATTCCTTACAGGCTTAAACACTTTAATATCTCTGTAGTAATAAAAAATATAGTTATCTCTTAATTGATTCCAAAGAACATATAATCCATTACAAATTAAAATAACATTTTTTCTAGGTGGAATATTTGCTTTAAAATAATAATAAGTTTTATAGCTTGCATATTCATCAATAGAAGACAAATAATCAGTAAGTGCCCATACATTTTCTATATCTCTTTTCAAACACAAAAATTCTATTTTTTGATTTTTTAATAATGTTATTAAATATTATTAATATATAATATTGAAATTTCCTAACAAAAAAATTGTACATTTTTGAAACAATTCTCATATTATTCGCATCTTTCACAAACCATATTAATTTATGTATTATGCATTCTTATACCTTTATTCCTAATAAAAACTGCACCTCTTTCTTTAATAAATCTTATACTTAGTCCCATATATATCCAAAACTGAAAATCTGTCAAATAAGATCCACTCACCATTAGTGGTACAACCCCTATACAAAACCATATCAACATTAAGTTTGATTTTTTTATGTCTTTTGAAAATAATGATTTAATAATAATAATTACCAAAACTATAATAATACATGTGCCCATTATAACCCCAAATCCAGAAATAATTTCTAATAGAATATTGTGTGAATAAGAACCACCAGAATATACTCTATCTCCTGCTAATCCTATTCCACAAATAGGTCTTGCTTTAATTTGGTACAATATATTACTGTAGATTTTATCTCTTCCACTAAGATGTATCTCATCTTTCAAAAACAATGTAATACTTCTACTATATATTCCAAAATTATTTAATATATTATTTAATAATGTAAGTATTTCTTTTAAATAAATTAATCCAATAAATATTAACGTTAGAATAATTATATTAAATAATATTTTTTTTATATTTTGTCTTTTCATATTAATTATAAAATATAACATTACGTATACTATAATACACATTATTGGTCCTCTAGAACCTATTGAAAGTATTATAAACATAGAAATTACAGCTAATACTAAAGAGTTAATTGAAAAATTCTCAAAAAACTTATTTATATTCATAATAGTAGGAAAAAGCATGTAATATGACATTGACATACTATATAAACCTAAAGATATTTTATTAATAAAAACCAAGAATCCAATAATTGCACCTATAATAAAAACTATCAAACTACACATTAACATAATATTTTTAAGTATTTTTGTATCATCAATACTAAAACTATATATAAAGCAAGGTAAACTTATAAAAAAAAAGTTAAATAAAACATCATTTAAATATACTATATTCTGTGGATAAAAAAGATAATTTATAGAAAAAATTGATATAGAAATAGAATACACTAATATCATTAATAAACCATTTCTTTTAAAAACAATTGGAAAAGAATAAATAAAAAATAGTCCTACAATAACTTTAGATCCTAATTGCACAATTTTACCAATGTTTGTCCCATCTATATTAAAATAGTATAAAGCAAAATATTGTACTATTAATATAATAAAAGAAGACATTATAGCTAAGCTTATCCATTTGTCTTGATTAAATTCTTGTCTTAATTTTTTTACTGCTATCATTTTTTTCATCCTCACATTGTATTTAATTAGCTTTATCTTATTAGTTAAAGTTAATAATTATTCTTTTATGAAATATTTTAATTTCTTATCTAGTTTCATAATATTTTTATCGTATATGTTACAATATACCTTCCCTATCTTATCCCAATCAAACTTATCAACCATATTTAAACAATTATTCGAAATATCCTCATAATTTTTCAAAATATCCTTAACCCTCTCGACAATTTCTTCACTAGAATCATACTGAACTGAATAACCAACTTCTCCTTCGTTAAATTGCTCATTAAAGTCTTGCCATTTTGTATAAATCTCTGGTAATCCTTGCGACATTGCCTCTGCATATACTAACTCAAATGTTTCATATTTTGAAAGCATTACAAATACATCTGAATTTTAATAACGGTTAATTAATTTTTTAACAAATATATGTTTTCTATAGTAATATATATTATTAATGTTTTTTAACTTTATAATTAATAAATTAGATATTTAATCTTTTAATATACTTCAAAATTAAAAATCATAAAATTAAAACATATAATAAATTCTCTCTTTAATTAAATATTATATAATATCTTACACTTTAGGTTTATATCACATATCAAAATTATTTACATAATCATTAAACTTTTTTCTAACATTTATAGAATTAGTACTTATATTTAATAATATACTCTGTTTTATCTTATCTATTGTTATAAATACTATAATATATCTTTAAATATTCATCAGTAATTTTTATCCAGTTGAATTTGTCACATAACTTTATACAATTTCTCGTTAACATTTGATAGTTATCAATAATTTTAATAATTTTATTATTAATATCTTCTATATCTAAACTTTTAACTGAATAACCAACCTCCCCATCCTTAAACTGGCCATCAAATCCTTGCCCTTTTGAGTAAATAACAGGAAGCCCTTGAGTCATTGCTTCAGCATAAGTAATTCCGAAAGTTTCTGTTAAAGATGGCATAACGTAAATATCGGATTGTCGATAATACTCAATTAGTTTTTCTTTAGGTGAAAAAGGAATATAACTTACAAATGAATATTTTTTCAACTTATTGAATACACCATTATCTAATACTTTACCAATAACGGTATAATTAGCTTTTATCCCAGATTTATTAAGTTTATCTATTGCTTTCGCTACAGTTAACTGATTTTTTCTTTTACATACATAACCTACTGTAATAATCTGTATAGGTTTGTCCATATGTAAATTATGTCTTATTTTTTTATTTTCTAAAAAAAAGTTTTCTACTCCATTGGGTATAATAACACTTTTTTCTAATAACCTTCTTCTTAAATCTTTAGAGACATATTTTGACAAAACGAAATTTCTATATTCAGGAGATAAAAATACAACTTTTTCCGCTTGCTTTAAAATTTCCATTCCTAAGTTGCGTAAAGTTATTCGATATTTTAGAAACACGTTAACATCAACATCTCTAACAGCTACAATATATGGTATACCCAACCTTTTTTTAATCTGTAATGCAACATAACCATTTGAAAACAAAGTATGAGCATGAACAATATCGAATTTTTTATTTTTATAAAGTTTAAAGAAATCTTCTAATACAAATTTTTCTTTTAAATGAAAAAAAGGTCGATGCCAATTTCTATAGTTAAGTCTAACATCTACATATGAGGATTTAACATCTGGCCACCCTCTTTCTTTTGCCCGAAAATAGAAAACTCTCAACTCTATTCCTCTAGATATTTGTTCCTCCATTAAGTTAACAAAAAATCGATCATAATTTGAACAAACATGACAAACTCTCATTTTTTTCACTTCCTAAATATTAATAATTAATAGCTACATCCTTTTTTAAAAAGACAAAATCAAGGCCTTTAAAAAATTTTTGTCTTTCGAGATTTCAATATTATATTTCAGAAAAAAGCTTACTCCATTTTTCTTTTATGAATTCTTCACTAAATTCTCCAATTCTAGACCTTTCAAAAGAATTTAATGCCAGTCTTTCTAATTCATCTCTATTTTCATTTAAATACAGTATCTTTTCAATCAAAAAATTCACTATTTTTTTATCGATATAATCCGAATAAATAGTATTTCTCCTATTATTCCATACTACAGTATTTGGCATATTATCATAATTAAAAAATCTAAATTTAGGATTTACTAAATACCCATTAAAATTATTTATTATCATTTCAGGTATAGCATACAAATCTGTTGTTAAGACTGCATTTCCTGATTTCATAGCTTCTAAAGTAACTAAAGAAAAACTGTCTTGTCTAGTTGGATTTAAATATATACAAGAGTCATTATAAAACTTATCTAATTCTTCTTTACTAAACTTAAAGTCAAACAAATTAATATTTTTATTTTCTTCTATAATTTTTCTAGTGTTTTTATCAATAGATTTTATTTGTGTAATAATTGTAAGTTTTATGTTATTAATACCTAAAGCTTTAAATTTATTAAAAGCCATTAAAATATCTTTTCCACCCTTTAAATTAAAATTTGAAGAAATATATAAGCATTGAATATCACTTTTTCTGCATTTGTTTCTAATACTTTCCTTGCTTGTCAGTGAATTAGCTTGAACAAATGGATATATTTGATCAATTTTAATTCTATCAGGTATAGAATAAAAACTCTTAACAGTATCATAGCATGCCTTTGATATACAAATAATCGATTTTAAATTAGGGTCACTAAAATATTTCTTTAATTTAATTCTACTTAAATAAGTATTATTTCTATAAGTAGAATAATGAACTAAAGCTAATGGGTTCTCTAAAAGGATTACATATTTCTTATCGGCACATACAAATCTGTTGTAGCTAAAAATAATATCTCCAGGTACATTTTTAACCTTAATTCTTTGGATTACTCCCAAATAATCCGCTAAACGAGAACTTACTAATCTGAAAATTACTTTTCTACTTTTAGAATTTACTTCATAAATAGCATTTGTATTATAAATAAATTCTATATCGCTAAATTTGCACTTAAACAAATTTAGTAAAAACCCTCTTGCTCTTGTCGCAACATAAATTCTCTTCATGTTAACCTTCCTTTATTTAATTATATATTTACATACTCTTTATTAATCTCTTCCATACAAATCTCTTGTATAAACCTTATCTTCAACATCCTTTAACTCTTTACACATTCTATTAGCAAGAATTATATCAGAGATTTTCTTAAATTTATCTAAATCATTTATTACTTTAGAATTAAAAAATCTATCTTCCTCTAATACCGGCTCATATACTACTACTTCTATTCCTTTATCTTTTATTCTTTTCATTACGCCTTGAACAGCAGATTGTCTAAAATTATCCGAATTAGTTTTCATTGTTAGCCTATATACTCCTACAATTTTAGGTTTCTTTTTAATTATCATATCAGCTATATGATCTTTTCTTGTTCTATTTGCATCAACTATTGCTCCAATAATATTATTAGGAACATCCTTATAATTTGCTCTAAGCTGCTTTGTATCTTTTGGTAAGCAATATCCACCATATCCAAAAGAAGGATTATTGTAGTGATTTCCTATTCTTGGATCAAGACATACACCTTCAATAATTTGTTTTGTATTAAGTCCTTTAATTTCTGCATATGTATCTAATTCATTAAAAAATGCAACTCTCATCGCTAAGTATGTATTTGCAAAAAGTTTTATAGCTTCTGCTTCCGTTGGATTAGTGTATAAAACAGGAATGTCTTTTTTTATTGCTCCTTCTATTAAAAGATTAGCAAAGTTCTCTGCTCTTTCTGATTGTTCTCCTACAATAATCCTGGATGGATAAAGATTGTCATATAGTGCTTTGCCTTCTCTTAAAAATTCTGGAGAAAAAATAATATTGTCTGTATCAAACATTTTTTTTACTTTTTCAGTATACCCTACTGGTACAGTTGATTTAATAATCATTACAGCATTAGGATTTATAGTAAGTACTGCTGATATAACACTTTCTACAGTCGTAGTATTAAAATAGTTCTTTTCATAATCATAATCTGTAGGTGTAGCTATGATAACAAATTCTGCATTTTTATATGCTTTATAATTATCAGTAGTTGCTATTAGATTTAATTTCTTAGTTGATAAAAATTCTTGAATTTCTTTATCTACTATTGGGGATTTTTTGTTGTTCAACAAATCTACTTTTTCTTGAACTATATCAATTATTTTAACTTCATTATTTTGTGCAAGCAATACACCAAGCGATAATCCTACGTAACCTGCTCCTGCTACCGTGATTTTCATGTTTCATGCCCCCTTCATCCTGTAAAAATTGTTTTTCATGAAATAATATCGATTTTTTAATAAAATAATTTAACGTAAACACTCTAATTATTATATTTAATTAAATCACTTATTATAAAGCAAAACATATAAAAATCAATCAATAATTTAAAATCTTATTTGTTAAATTTTAATGTTAATATTTTTATTTCTTTTTATTTTTTTTATATAATATATAGTTTCTAAAACACAATCTATAGGTGAAGCTAAAAAAGCTTTAATTAAATATTTTATTGCAATAAATGTCTTTTTACTTCTTTTACTTACAACCATCATAACAGCATAATGCCTAAATTTAACATATAGTCTCTCTCGAAAATTTAATAGATCAAAATACTTTTTCTTATAGTTATAAAGTTCTACTTCTTTATCAAGTTTATTTTTACCTACTGATATTCTCTCTCCATTATGTATATATTGTATTACATGTGCAACTGGTAAATATCCAATTTTCAAACCACTTTCAATAGCCTTCAACATTAACATAAATTCTTGTCCCATTTGTACATCATCAAAACCACCAATATTGAGGATAGCTTTTTTTTTAAACATATATGTATCTGTAGGTGTTAAATGGTGCATTATATGTTGCTTTAATAGTTCTTTCTTAGATAAATTTTTTACATAACTATGTTCTCTATAATCCACTAATTTGTCATCCGTATTATGAATTCTTACATCAGTAAAAGACATATCTAATTTATTATCAATCATATAATTAATTTGACTATTAATTTTATCTGGCAAATAAATATCATCGTCATCAAGAAATGTTATATAATCTCCACTTGCTTTAAATAAACCTTCATTTCTAGCAAGTGCACCGCCTAGATTTTTTTTATTTTTTATATATACTATATTACTATAGTTACTATATTTTTTCATTTTTTCTTCAGTTTGTGCTCTATACTTTGAACTGGAATCATTATCATCTACTACAATTATTTCAATATTTTTGTAAGTCTGATTTAGTACAGAGTCTATAGCCCTTTGAAGAAATTCACTTCGTTTATATGTGGGTATTATCACACTTACTTTATTATTCATAATTAATATATCACCTTCTTAAGACATTAATTAGCCACTTTAACACTAAGCTATAAATTTAATTGGGTAGTCTCTCTAAGAATTTTAAATCATCTCATTCTATCTTAGTAACTCCTAGTTCTTCGTATGTATTTAAATTTAATTCTTTAAATATCTCTTCTAATTTTTTCTCCTTGGAAACTCCTTTTGAACTATCTTTAATAAACATAATTTTTATAGTATTAAAGATAATTTTTATATCTAGTAATAATGAATAATTTCTTATGTACAACAAGTCATACTTAGCTTTATTTTCTGCATCTGTAGAATACTTGCCTAATATTTGAGCCAATCCAGTTACTCCTGCTTTTACAAATATCCTATATTTAAACTCTTCAATTTCCTCATTAAACTTTTCAACAAAAAAAGGTCTTTCTGGACGTGGCCCAACTATGCTCATGTCTCCTTTCAATACGTTAATTAATTGAGGAAACTCATCTATTCTAGAAGCTCTTAAAAACCTACCTATAGGAGTTATTCTAGGGTCCTTTTCTGTAGCTAGTACAGGACCAGTATGCTTTTCTGCATCTACTATCATAGTTCTAAATTTATATAAATTAAATATTTTATTATCTTTAGTAACTCTTTTTTGTTTATAAAATATTGGTCCTCCGTCATATAATTTAATAATTATCGAAACAATTAATAATAAAGGTGATACTATAATCAATCCTATTAAAGATACAGTAATATCTAATAATCTCTTTAAAATTTCTTGCTCAAAAGATAATCCCATACTATTAACTTTAAAAACAAGAATGTCATTAATCTGAGTAGTCTTAGAATTCACCAATGCTATTTCAAATAATCCCGGTACTATATAAACTGTTTTATTTCTCTCGGAACAGTATTTTATAATGTTTAGCTTGTCCTTATTACTCACATTATTTCCTATGTATATCTTATCAACATTATTTATAAAACCATAAATTAAGTCATTTACTTCACTACAGATATATTTAATATTATCAAAATTATATTTATCCAACAGTAATTTTTTTGCTATGCATTCCGCTTCTTCTTTAGGCGCTATAATTAATATATCTTTTCTCTTTCTATTAATTTTAATTATATTTATAATAACAATCTTTAAAATGAATAAAAGGACAAATTGAAGAAAAAATCCTATTAAAAAAACACTACGAGGGAAAGCAAATCCTCTATCAAAAAACACAATTGCTACAGTTATTATATCAATTAAAAATAGCGAAATACCAATAGTTATAGCATTTTCAAACAAAGACTTTTTTACTGTTGAAACAATATTATATATATAAAATATTATAACAGAAGTTATTATTATATAAGGTATATTATCGTAAAATGGCATAATATTAACAGGTGATGGCTTCTTATCAAATCTTATTAAAAAAGCTAAATAAAACCCTAGTACAACAAATACAATATATAATATTACTTCTAACATCTTAAAAATAATACCATCTCTTTTTTTACTATTATTCATTTATAATCCCTCGCTTTATGGTAAAAGCACAAATTAATCAAATATTAAACATATTAACAATTTTACATATATCCATTTGGATTATTTTTTTGCCAGTTCCAAGAATCTCTACACATAATCATCATCAAAAATACTTAGTCTTTCTCTTTTCCTTATTGCTACTTGTGTAATATAAGGCATTACTATTGGCTATTTTGTTTCTTTTATTTCTTTATAACAATTATAACAAAGTTGTCCTACACCTTCTATATAACCATACCTTTCTTCTATTGGCTGGTCCTTCCTTATATTTGTCTTACATTTACAAATAACACACGTTTCATATAGGTCTTCCTTTTTCTTGAAAAGATGAATTATTTTACTCATTTTATTATTCTCCTCTAAACGCCAACACTTCTTCAACATCTATATATCCTTCATCATTGCCGTTATGCTGGAATCTTAAGTACTGGCTTCCTGGTTCTATGTCTTCGTCTGTGTGTATATCCAATTCATATATATTCCAGTTATTATCTAACTTTATACCTTTAAGCTCTCCTTGGTTTCTATCTTTAGCTTTGTTATCCCATACATAGAATTTAAATGTGCCATCCTTTACAGTACCTCTTGCTTTGAAATATACCTTGTAATCTGTATCTGGCTCTAGCTTCAATCCATATGGGTAAACTATACCATATTTTTCTCCATCATTTGTTATCCTTATAAAACTGCTGTCATTTTCACTCATCAATTCATACTGTACATTTCCACCTTCAGGGTTCCATATAGCTAACTTATCAATTTTTCCATTGTTGTCCATATCTAAATCAAAGTAATATGCAAAATCTAATGTATATCCTTTAGGTATATTATATTCCTTATTATTTATATTTTCATAGTAAAATTGTATATATCCTAACTTGTATAATAAATCTTCGTTATACCTCATAGGCCTTATTGCTGTTTTAGTTATTTTTTGTACTTGTTCTTTTATTTTATATGCTTCATTAATTATTTCTTGTGCTTTTTCTGTATCTTTCTTTTGATTTACATAATAGTAAAATGCTGCTAGATATGCATCACATTTTTGTGCATAGTTTTCTAATCTCATTGGATTTAACTCTACAGCTTCATTTATTAATTCTAGTGATTTATCTATTTCACCTATACTCATGTAGTAAGATGAAGCCAATGCTTTATATACTGTACTGTATGGGTTTATATTCATAGCGTCATCTACTAGCTTTTTATGCTTTATGAGGTATTGGTTATCCTTAGTGTTAGTATATTTTAGCCTGTAAAATTTAGTTAGGTCTACTTTATAGTTCATTTCATATGGATTAGCTTCTACTGCCTTTTCAAAATACATCATAGCTTCGTCTGTATTGCCATTACTATTTGCTTCTATAGCTTTTTCTGCATAAGCTTGTCCCTTGTATAAACCATATGCTAATTTGCTAGAAATTATCATTAACGCTATCAATGCTATTGTAGATATTAGTGGTATAACATTAACCTTACTACTAGTATATTTTTTTCGTTTTACAGTTTTTTCTTCATTTTTTGTAAATATTTTGTCATACTCTACAGTTCCATATGCTATACCTAGCAATGCCCATAGTATATATGTAAGTCCTGACAATGATAAGTCAAAGTCCATAAATGCATGTGATAGTATAGATGCTGCTGCCATAAATATTGTAGCTAAAAGTAGTCTATTGTAATCAGAACTATCACTCATATATTTCTTTATAAGATAAATAGTTAATAATACTAAGAAACCTACATAAAGTAATAACCCTATAGTCCCTACCTCTATCCACAGCTGCAGAAAATGGTTATGTGCTTGAGTAGTTGGATAGTTATATGACTGGTATATTTGGTATAATGTTACCCAGCCTCCACCACCTGTGCCGAAAATAGGATAATCTTTTACTATTTTAAATCCATCTCGGTAAAAAGCTAATCTTCCCGAAGCACTATTTTCTTTTAAACTTATATTGTCAAATCTCTGTACTATTCTTTCTGGTATGTATTTGTATTTTAATGGTATGTCTTTTACTACATTATCTTCTTTAGTTACTACAGCTTCATTATATGTTATAGAAGTGTTTGTGTAGTAATTATCAAAATATATCCTTAATCCTTCTGTGTTATCTAATGTAGTAAATGGTATTGTTATCTCTTTTTTAGATGTGTCTTCTATATTTACAAATTCTATCTTAGTATTATTATCTTGTTCATCTACGCTATATATTCTCACTCTTCCTGCATAAGGCTTTTCATCATTTATTTCTGCATCGTATTTTACTGTCAGTTGATACTCTTCATTAGGTAGTATATCCCCTACACTCCTATATACGGTTGACCACTTGTCTTTATCACCATTATTAGATAAAGTAAGTGTGGTAGTAGCATTTACCATGTAGGTTATTGCTACTGCAAGTATGATGACAACTACTCCAAATGAAATTAATAACTTCTTTATAGTGACTTTTCTTAGTTTTTCTTCTATAATTGAAACTAATAATGTCAATACCGTCGATAGTACTGCTGCAGATATAAATATTATCCACAGTTTGTCTTGTGAGTTTTGTAACCTGTTAGCAAATAAAAATGATAGTGGTACTGCTGATATTACTGCTGCTATAATATAGAGTATAATCTCTAGCTTTCGTTTATTTGGTACAAATATGATAAATATTAGCA
The DNA here is from genome assembly GCF_055378355.1 of Brassicibacter thermophilus. Taxonomy (NCBI): domain Bacteria; kingdom Bacillati; phylum Bacillota; class Tissierellia; order Tissierellales; family Thermohalobacteraceae; genus Brassicibacter; species Brassicibacter thermophilus. The sequence goes on from NZ_AP042446.1 coordinate 2,641,254, forward strand.
GCATAAAGGGAAGTAATATCCACATGCCCCTTGAATATGTAAGTATAAATGCAAATATGTATATTCCTGATAATGCTCCGTATAGACATTTTAGTTTTTTGTTTTCTACCCAAGATGTTAGTCCTATGGATAGTATAAACATTGCTCCTAAGTAAGAGGCTAATGTATTTGGATATTGAAATGTTGAACTTAGTCTGTAGCCTACATATGCACCATTATAGTCCCAAGTACCTATGGCTGAACCTATACCTACTATAGCTACTCCTGCTCCGCTTAGTAGTAATATGGTTAGCAGCCATTTTCGTTTATTATCATCATTCACTATATCTCTTGCTAGTATGAATATAGCAAAGTAGTTTGCGTATTTTAAAAATTCTCCCAGTGCTAGTCTAGTATTTACTCCATATATAGTAGAAATAAGGTACATAAATACTACTCCTAATGCTAGCATATCCACTGGTGTTTTTACAAGCTTATAGTCTTTGTCTTTATACCTAGATATAAGCCATATAGCAGTTACTGCAAAGGCAAATACCTGGGTTGGAAGCAATTCTTTGTCGAAAAACAACCCTCTTAAGTATGGAGGGTATACTAGGAGTATTGTTAGTAAGGTAAATATGATATTTTTTTGTTTTACTTTTGGCATTTTGCATTCTCCATTCTTTAATTTATCAAGGTATATTATACATTTTTTGTTTCTTTTTTTCAATTTAAAAAATGCACTGGAGTAAAACTCTCTGTGCACTTAGAAACTTCTCTAGACACTAAACTATTACCAATCGCTACGTCAAAGTTTCTGTAGTTTATAAGTAATTATCTTCTTTATTCCTATATTTATTTCTATACTGAACAGGAGTTAATCCTACACTTCTTTTAAATACACTTATAAAATAACTGTCATTTTTATATCCTACCTTTTTGGCTATATCACATACTTTCATGTTAGAAGTTCTTAAATATCTTTTTGCTTCTTTTATTCTTAAATTGTGTATATAACTGCTAAAAGAGATATTATTCTTTTTGTTAAATAAAAGGCTTAAATAATTTGGGCTAATATAAAAAGCATCAGCAACTAAATTTAAGTTTAATTCTTCTTTATAATGAGTATTAATATACATATTAATACTATCAATTAAATCTTTTCTATTAAGCTGTATTATTTTTTTATATTCCTCAATACAATCAATACAAAAACATTTAAGAACATCCCACGGATCTTCTTTTTTTATTTGATGAATATATTTATTATATTTCATTCTCATCTTTGATATTATTTCTATATTTTCTAAACTTCTTAAAGCCGTCCTAGATAAAACTATAATCATTTCTCGTACAATATTTTCACCATCTATATATTTACTCCTATATTCATTAATAACTCTTTCTATTTTTTCTGTATTGAGCTCCTTAATAGCATCTTCTAAAATTATTTCTAATTTATAAGGATACATTATCTTTTCTGCTTTATTTAAATTTTCTAAAAAATTTTTTTCATAATATATTCTATAGTTTACTTTTTGAAGTTCATTTTTTAATTGTATTTTTTCTTCTTCACTTGTCAATATTTCATGTTCTTTCTCCATCAGTTCATTCTCTAAAATACTTCGCTCCAATAATTCCTGTATGAATTGTGCTGCAATAGTTAAGTGTTCGTGTATTACATAAATACGGCTTTTAATAATACTAGGAATTTTTTTGTACATATTCCAAATAATATTATGGTTAATATTCAATTTTTTCTCAATTTTTAAAATTTTTTCATCAATTTTTTTGTTATTACTTAAAATAAAACTATCACTTCTAATATAACCCATAATTTTATCATTTATAGTTATTGGTACTTCTAATTCTATTAGTCCAAAATCACATTTATATATTTTATCATTAAATTGATTTGTACTATATGCTGTATATTTCCGCTTACTACAATCATATACAGAAGCACACAATTTACAAAAATCTATTTTTTCTTTTTCATTAGTTTTATTAGTAAGGAGTTGATTGTTTTCATCATATATATGAATCTGATGTTTCAATAATTCAGACAACTTTTCTTTTATACTCTGTAATACTTCAGTAGAAATAACATCTTGAATATTATTACACAACGGGAAAACATACGGTTTTTCTAATTGAATTGATCTTGTAGGGACGTACACTATAATAAACACCAAGTCTTCTTGTCCTAAATTTATTACTTCGTGCTCTGAATAAGGATGAATATATATAAGCATAGATTTATTGATAATTTCTTTTTTTCCATCTGTAATAAAAATTCCTTGTCCTTGTATCACAAAAACAATTTGTTCCTCACCCAAGTGAAAATGCCTTTTTTGATGGCACCTAGGATAAATTTTAACTTGTGCTACACTTATTCTACAATATGATGCTCCAACTGGTTCATGAAGCCATGATATTTCTCCCCATTCGAAAATTTGTTTATCATGATGTATATCTGAATTATTGAGTAAATTCATGATATTCACTCCTAACGATATACAAATTTACTTATCTATAATTATATCATATATCTTTTTGCATAAAAATTCCCCTTAAGACGTTAGTTCTTTATTTTTTAACTATCTATCTTAAGAGGAATAAGAAAACTAAGTAAATTTTTTTATTTTATAATTGTTCTTAGCTAAACTGCTTTTTAGGCATTTTCACTTCTAAAGATTTTACTAGCCACGCAAAAATCGCTCCAGAGATATTGTGCCATGCACTAAATAATGCTCCTGGAACTGTTGCTAAAGGCATTGCTGCAAATTGGCTTGCTGCTAATGATGTTGCTAAGCCAGAATTTTGCATGCCAACTTCAACAGCAAGTGTAATACTCTTTTTGCGATTCATACCAGTTAATCTTCCTATTAAAAATCCTAAAGCATACCCACATAAATTATGCAAAATAATTACTACAACAATTAACCCTAAAGAACCCAATATCCGATTTGCATTTGCTCCAATTACGCCACCTACAATGCATGCTATTGAAATTGCAGAAATTGCTGGCATATAGTCATTAATGAAATCTGCATTTTCCTTTATAATAGACTTAACAATTAACCCTAATGCTATTGGTAAAAGAACAACCTGTATAATACTAATAAACATATTCACTGGGCTAAAATTTACTGACTGTTTAATCAATAAATAAGTAATAGCTGGTGTTAAAATTGGTGCAAGCAATGTAGAAACTGTTGTCATAGCTACCGAAAGTGCTACATCCCCTCCTGCCATATATGAAATTACATTTGAAGACGTCCCTCCTGGGCAAGTACCTACTAATACTACCCCTACCATTAGTGGTTTTTCTAGTCCAAATATTTTCGATAGTAAAATAGCTAGCATAGGCATAACAATAAATTGTGCAGCCGTTCCTTTTAAAATATCAAGAGGTCTTTTCAAAACTACTTTAAAATCATTTAAACTTAATGTCATACCCATTCCAAACATTATAATGCCTAATAAAATATTGATAACAGATTGCCCAAATAAAGCTGACGTTACCCATTTAAATAATTTTGGTGTTAAAAAGCCTAGTATCATAAAAATAATAATTATTACACCAAAATATTTTGAAATTAATTTTGCTATTTTTTTCACCAGCATAACCTCCCACTAATTTCTTGGTTTTTCTAAAATTGCCCCTTTATTTCCTGATGTAACTAAGGCTGCATAACGTGCTAAACAACCAGTTGTAATATTAGGTTGTTTACTAATCCAATTAGCTCTTCTCTTTTCCAACTCTTCCTCAGTTACTTCAAAATTTATTGAATAGTTATTTATGTCAATATTAATAATATCACCTTCTTCAACAAGTGCTATATTCCCACCTACTGCTGCCTCCGGTGATACATGACCTATAGCTGCTCCTCTTGTTGCTCCACTAAACCGTCCATCTGTTATAAGTGCAACTTTACTACCTAACCCCATACCTATGATAGCAGAAGTTGGACTTAACATTTCTCTCATTCCAGGTCCACCTTTTGGTCCCTCATATCTTATAATTACTACATCTCCTTCTACAATTTTTCCTCCCTTAATTGCTTCAACTGCGTCTTCTTCACAATCAAATACTCTTGCTGGGCCACTATGTTTCATCATTTCCGGTGCTACAGCAGAGCGTTTTACAACACAAGATTCTGGTGCTAGATTACCTTTTAGAACTGCAATTCCACCTGTCTCACTATATGGTCTTTCTATAGGTCTAATGACTTCTGGGTTTTTATTAGTACAACCTTTTATATTTTCTGCAATTGTTTTGCCAGTACATGTAATAATATCTGTTTTTAGAAGACCTTTCTTATCAAGCTCATTCATAACAGCATATATACCACCTGCTTCATGTAAATCTTCTATGTATGTATTCCCCACAGGTGCTAAATGACACAAATTTGGTACCCTTTCACTAATTTCATTTATTATATCAATGTCTAAATCCAATCCTGCTTCGTGTGCAATAGCTAGTAAGTGTAATACACTATTAGTACTACAACCTAATGCCATATCTACTGATAAAGCATTTATAAAAGCGTCCTTTGTCATAATATCTCTTGGTCTAATATTTTTTCTAATTAATTCCATAATTTGCATACCAGCATGTTTTGCTAATTGTAATCTTTCTGAATATACAGCTGGTATTGTCCCGTTCCCTTTAAGTCCCATTCCTAATGCTTCTGTTAAACAATTCATACTATTCGCTGTAAACATTCCTGAACATGACCCACAAGTTGGACATGCTTTCCTTTCATATTCTTTTACTTCTTCAAGTGACATTTTACCAACTGTATACGCTCCTATCGTTTCAAACATAGATGATAAACTAGTTCTCTTGCCACCAACTTTACCAGCAAGCATTGGCCCACCGCTAACAAATATCGTTGGAATATTAATTCTTGCAGCTGCCATTAAAAGTCCTGGCACATTTTTATCACAATTAGGCACCATGACTAATGCATCAAAAGAATGTGCTATCGCCATTGCTTCGGTAGAATCAGCAATTAATTCCCTAGTTACTAGAGAATATTTCATTCCTTTGTGTCCCATAGCAATACCATCACATACTGCAATTGCTGGAAAAACTATTGGAGTTCCACCTGCCATAGCTACACCCATTTTCACTGCATCAACAATTTTATCTAAATGCATATGACCAGGTACAATTTCATTATAAGAACTCACAATACCAACTAATGGTCTATCAATTTCTTCTTTTGTTATCCCAAGTGCATTAAACAAAGAGCGATGTGGTGCTTGCTGTATCCCCTTTTTTACTAAATCACTTTTCATATAATCATTCCTTTCTAAATTATTTTTTATAAAAGATTTAAAAATTAAAATCTGTAATATAATACTTAAGAAAAGGTTTGCCTTGTCTTTAATAAATATTTCTTAAATATGAGTATAACAAGTTTTGATTATAAATAATTACAAAGTATATTTTCATATATTAACTAGTTAATGATATAAAAAAATTAAGATTTATATTAAAAAAATAAGGTATGTAATTTTTCCCTTACATACCTTATTGATATCATTTCCTGAATAATTCTTGTTTTTGTTTCAAATATTAAGCAAAGATCAAAAATGTCTTAGTAATGAAGAATATATTTATCTAGTATCCGTGCCACCCCATCCTCATTATTATCATATTCTGATACTATGGACCATTTATCTAGAAGTTTTTTATCTGAATTTTTCATTGCTATGCCTAAACCTGCATTTTTTATCATATGATAATCGTTTAAGCTGTTACCTATAGCTAAAATTAAGTTATTATCTATATTCATTTTATTAGACAATATTTTCAACGAATTTGACTTTGATACATTGTATGCCATTATTTCTAAAGAATTTGGTGTGGACATTGTTATGCTTATAGGAAGATCTTTTTCTGATTCTAACCGATCAATAAAATAATTTATTTTTTCTTCTGATTCTTTTATAACTATCATATAAGGAGAAGAATTTATCCATTCACTTAATTTTCCGACTGCTTTGTATTCTATCCTATGCTCTTTGGAAAATTTTTTGGCTTCTTCTGTTTCTTCAGCTACATATAAAATGTCATCGATGTATACCTTGGTGTATAAATCATACTTTTCTGCTAATTTCAAGAGCCGTTTTGCATATTTCATTTGTAGTTTTGAAAAAAAGATTGTTTCTTCACTAATAGATTGCCTTATTAATGCACCATTATAAGCTATAATAGGTATATTTATGTTTAGTACCTTTGTATAGTATTGTGCAGATTTAAATGTTCTTCCAGTAGCTAAAACTACATTTGTCCCTTTTCTAATACATTGTAGTAATTTTTTTGCATTCTGTTCAGATATTAATTGTTCGTCATTTAATAATGTTCCATCCAAATCTATTGAAACAAGCTTATAAGACAATATCTCACCTCTATTAAATTATTTTTTTAATGTTTGTATATAACTGCTTTACAATATTTATATCCGTTAGTCCAGTTTCTTTATCTATAGCTGAGCTATAGACATGTGGTATCACTTTTTGGCATCCAGCATCTATACATACTTTTACTATGTCATATATATTCTCTGATGTTATACCTCCAGTAGGTTCTATTACCGGTATACCTACTCGTACACATGCCATTGCAACTTCCTTAAGTTCATCCAAATGTTTTGTACCTTTTATATTAAAAAATTTTAATGAATTAATCTCAACATCTTTTAGCATACATAGAGCTGTATCTATATCAACTATTGCAGGTTTTTTTTGAGAACTAAATGTACCTGTAGATATCTTTACCATTCCTACTGTACCTGTTGGACTTATAAGTGCATTTACCAATGTATTTTTACAACCTTTACTCTTTAATAGTCCTGCTGCATATCCTGCTGTAGTAAATACTTGATTTACATGTCCAGGATCTGTTTCTGCAGCTATCATAGCAGCCTTTTTCCATTGATTTGGGTCACCAGCACCTAATCCAACAGATATCGTTGGAATATATTTTTGAAATTCTTTGACATATTCTACACCTTCATCTACACTGTTAAAGTTATTTGACAATATGCCTATTACCCCGTTGCCATCTAATACATCTAATATATCTTTTGCATTGTCTATATTTTTAGCAAGTAAGTTTATTGCAATTTTATCTTTGTAAAATCTGAATTTATCTAATTCCATTTAACTCATACCTCCTAATTATCCTAAGTTTTCTATTATGTCTTTTAATCTTTCAAATATAATTTTTTCTTCCCCATCTTTTAAAGGTCTTGGATCAACATTTATTATTCCTATATTTGCATAATGATTTCTCGTATAGATACTTGGATTACCATTTTCTAATTCTCTTATAATATAGTAAGCATCTACCCCCAATATGTTTGAATCTATTTCTATCTTTGTCCTGTATATATACCTTCCTGCTTCATCTTGAATTACAGATGCCTTCAATCCATTTATAGTATTGATTTGCTTTGTGAGCCATTCCATACGTTGTTTTTGTACTTTTATTGATTCTTTCATGTTTTTTTGATTATATATTTCAATAGCTTTTAGCAAGCCCATAATATTTTCTTTTCCTATTTTCATTGCACGCCCTATTCCTTTATATTGGAGCTTACAGTATTTTATAAGATCCTTCTTACCTGTTATAAAGCCTGATGTTGGACCTTCTAAAGCTTTACCTCCACTATATATCACTAAATCAGCGCCCATATCAATGTATTTTCTAATATCTTCTTCTGCCGCAGCATCTACAATTAATGGTAATTTATAACTTTGGGCTATATGAATCATGTCCTCTAGCGAAACCATACCCTTTTGTACCGAATGATGAGATTTAATGTATAACATTGCTCCTGTTTTTTCATTAATAGCTTCTTCTATATGATAAGGTTTAACATCATTGGCATAACCAACTTCTATTGGAACTCCACCACCTAGTCTTACCATCTGGGTTACTGGAGCACCAAAATTTATGGCATGTCCTTTTTGTATTATTATTTCGTTATTCAATCCTTCGCTTTGTGGCAATTTTTCTATGTTTGTCATATTATCCTTTGTTATACAAGCAGCTACTGATATTGCAATGCCTGCTGCAGCTCCAGTAACAACACAAGAATCTTGAGCACCTGTATATTTTGATATAATTTCCCCAGCTTTATCTATTAATGAGTCTATTTTAACAAAACTCATTGAAGCTTCTTTCATATAATCTCCTACTTTAGGATCTGGAGTAGATACTCCCAAAGCAGTCATCTTACCACTTGCGTTTATTATCTTCTTTAGTCCAATTTTCTCATATACATTCATTCTTAAATCCTCCTTTGATTGGAAAAGAAGAATATGTTATATAACATATTCTTCTTTTTTAACACATTCTTCTTTTCTTATCCTACTGCAGGGAAAATACTAGCAAGTAACATAGCTCCTAATATTGCTCCCCCTGTTATTGGTTTGTCTATCTTATAAAATATTGCTGCACCAATAAATGCTCCAACTCCTGCAGGTATACTATATGATATAGCGGATACTATAATAAGTGGCCCAAGATATCTTCCTGCTGCATTTCCTGCTCCCATCATAATATCAGTTCCACTAGCTGCAATTCCTTGGGGCATTAACTTTCTTATTAGTATTATTACAAAGCCTATAACTAATCCTATTACTGCACCAGTTATTAGTGACAAAGCAAAGTTTTCAAGCGGAAGCGTTATCCCTGCTGCTAGCATAACTGCTGGTATACCTATACCAACACCTGTTTGAAGGGAACCACCTATATCTAAAACTCCAACTAATGGACCCTCAAGTACTCTAGCTATTAAAAATCCTGCTGCAAATCCTGCTGCTGCAGCATAATCGCCAGTTCTTAAGCCTTCATCTAACATTTGAACAACAAATATTTCGTTAAAAGCACCAATGTGATGGGTTATATACATATGAGTACCTGCAAATATAGCTGCTGATGCCAGTGCTACTAGTATTGGAAAAGTAAAATCCTTTAATAACAATTCTTTAAGCTTACTATCTTTTGTTATTTTATTTGCATTGCTATCAGACATAATTCGATCCCCCTTTTTAGAATAAAGATAACAGTTTGGCTCCAAAGCCTCTGAAATATGCTATAACTACAAACAATACTGTTACTATTGTAATCATTGTTTTAACAGGTTTAGAATATCCTGTTTCTTCTATAGATTGACCAATAAGTATTCCTAACACAACTCCAGGCACTGCATTACCCATAATCATGTGAGCAAGTCCTCCTAAAATAGTACCCCAGATACCTGTAGTTTTGCCAGCATCTAATGCTGCAAGCCAGAATATAATTGGCATAACAGGATTAATCATAAGGTTAGAAGCTGGTCCTAATATATTTTTTGCTATTATAGACATTTTTTCTGGTACTATAGCAGCTATGGAATTTAAGAACAATACTACTATAGCCCCCATTACAGCTCCAGCAAACATCATTTTAGCAGGATCGTGCATAGTTTCTTCTACATTTTTATTCTTAATAAGCAATGAACCTGCAGCCCAATTTGGAACAATTCTATGAAGTACATCTTGAGTTAAGGCTCCAGTACCTACAGCAGCAGCTGCAGCATTAAACAAAAAACCAAGTCCAAATGAAAAGTGAGTAATGGGGTCACCTTTACAAGCATCTAATTCACCAATAGTCCTAAATGCTCCCATAGATTGCACCTTTGGAGCGTAAAACATTCTAGCTGCTCCAGCAGCTATTGCACCTCCTCCAATAGCGCCAATAATTATTGACTTAATTATAATTGCTAACAATACACTCTCCTCCTTTTGGATATAATTTAAGTATCTATATACTTAATTTCAACTACAATTTTAGCTTTAATTGTATATTTTGCTTTTTCTCTTGGCATAAAAAGCCATAAAAATTTTTCAGTGTATTTTTCTATATTATCTTCTAATAAGTATACTTCTTTAGGTTCCATGTGAATGATTACTCCAGAGATCTCTTGATAAATGCGTCTTCTAAGAATAACAAATATTTTACTAAATGCTTCTTCTTTGGAATTAGCTGTTGCACTAAGTATGAAGTCTTTTTCTATTGTTTTCATGCACTGATTTCCCATGAAATCATTATCCTTTCTTATGAAGTTTTTTATACTCTTCAACGATCCTTCTACCTAGCTCTTCACTGTCTAAAAAACCAAAACCTAATACTCTCGCACCTTCTTTTATTGCAGTAACCCCTGCTTCAATAGAACGCAGATGATGTCTTGATTTATAACCATACTTATTAGAAGCCATTAATGCGCCAGCTCCTCCACTACCACAAAAGCTCAATCCTATATCTGCGTTATTTTCATGCATAACATCTCCTAATTTCATGTCAGCACCCATTCCTGGTATATGTATTGCTTTAGCTCCTGCTTCTTCTACTCCTTTTGCTACTTTTTTACCCTTACCTAGTCTATCTCCTATGACAACAATTATTTCATCTTCTTTTTTAGCATCAGTCAATCTTATCACCTCCTTCTCTAGAATTTTTTGCAGTTTGCAAATGAATAGCAACCAAATAAACTTCAGAAATATCTATAGGAGTATTGTACTTTTCAAATAGTGGCTTTAATAATTCTTCAGATAGTGTAATAGCCCATTCCTCTAATTGTGTAACCACTTCATCACTTATTTCCATTACCTTTTCATGTTCCTTCAATCTTTTTATAAAAGCAATAATATGCGAATAAAATCCTATTTTAAACTGTTTATTCAGTATTATTTTTTCTTCTTTTAGTCTTTTATTCATTTCATCAATAATATCCTTTATTTCATCAAAATCGTCATCATTTATATTTAATTTTTGTTTTAAATTATACAAAGTTTCCATTCAATACCCTCCTGCCTTTACTTAATGCTTATAACTAATCCATCTATTACTGCATATTTAGCCTTTATGTATTCTTCTCCGCTAAATATATTGCCATCTGAATCTTTGAGTTCAATAGGTTCTTCGATAATATCAAATATAGTTAAATCTCCTTTTGCTCCTTCTCTTATAACTCCTAGCCCATCTAGGTTAAAGGTTTTTGCTGGAGATGTAGTAACCCTACTTACACATTCTTCTATGCTCATGCCTAATGCAATTAACTTATTTACTGTTGTGATTAAGCTATATACAGGGCCTTTATAATTATCTCTATATATATCAGTACTTATAATATCTGGTAAAAAGCCTTGTTTCATAGCTTTTCTTGCTATGTTACTATTAAAGCTAGAGGTTCCATGACCTACGTCAAAAAGAACTCCTCTTTCTTTTGCATCACGAACTTCTTTTCTTATTAGTCCGTTTTCATCCATAATTCCATTTGGTTTACCATGGAAGCAATGTGTTATAATATCACCTTTATCCATTACCGACAATACCTCTTCTATTTTAGGAGGATAATTCCCTATATGGACAACTAATGGAAGCCCTAATTCAGCTGCCGTTCTCTTAGCTATCTTTATAGGAATTATTCCTAGTTCTCCAACTGTTGAAGCACTTGCTCTAGCTTTTATTCCTTTTATATAATTTCTATTTTTTTCAACAACAGTTTTTAACGAATCTATATTTATATTGTTTAAATCTGCTATTTCGTATCTAGGTTTTTCAAGACCTGTATACGCAATATTTATAAGACAGTAGACTCTGGTAACGCTTTTTTTTATGACATTTTGAAAAAATTTTTCATAATTTTTAGCTCCGCTGCTACCTGCATCAAATAAAGTTGTAGTTCCAATATTTACACCTACAATATCAGGCTCTATCCCTAAGGAAGTTTCTCCATAAAATACATGTGAGTGTATGTCGATAAAACCAGGTGATACTACTTCTCCTGATAATTTTAAAACATTACAATTATCAATTTCTTTGATCTCATTTTTTATTTGTTTAATAATACCATCCTCTATTAAAATATCTTTATTGTCAAAATGATATCCATTATTGATATCAAGAAGCCTTCCACCTTTAATTAAAATATTTTTGCTCATCATTATACCTCCTTATACACTCACACTAAGTATCTCATGATAGCCAAAATCTCATCCTCTGGTATTCTAATTTCATGTTTCTTTGATATTTCCAAGATATATTTTTTTATTATGTTATATATTTCTTTATTTTGTTCAATGTAGTTTTTGCTGTTAGTTTCTTTGACAAAATCTCCCGACTTCCAACGAGGAAATGACATGATTAAATGTATTATAATACCAAAGGAACTTGTCATATCAATAACCACATTAGTTTTTTCTTTTATTTCTTTTAACATGTTGGCTACATCTATCATCATTAGAGAAATGGTTTGAGAAAATCTCTCAAATAATTCTATTTGTCTTGAAGACCTTTCTTCATTTGCTATCACAAAATTGATAAAATATCCAAGCTCTGTTTTTAACTTCTCTCTATCTTCCACATCTATGTATTTTCCTATAATATTCATTACAGATTCAAGTATATAGTTCTCTTTTTTATTCTCTTTTAACACTACATCAAAACTATTTCCTGATATATATTCTTTTATTTTATCAAGTTCACGATTTGATATTATTGGGCTAATCTTTAATACTGGCTTTTTTATATTATTTAGATAAACAGTACTGATAATAAAGTCTACATCTGTTAAGAGATTTTCACAGCTTTCTAGTTCAAACATTGATACTACATCTTTTATTTCAAGTTGTGGTATTGTACTTCTAAGTCTTGCTGCAAGCACTTTTGCAGAACCTTTCCCTGTAGTACAAACTACTAGCACTTTTTTTCTTTTATTTTGTTGAGAAATATGTCTACAAGCTGCTATATGTAAAGCTAAATATCCTATTTCATTTTCTGGAAGACATATACCAATATTTTTTTCAAATATTTTATTCATTTTTTTAGCTTTTTCAAACTCATCAACAAAATTTACTTTTATTTGTTCTATTAATGGATTTTCTGACACTATTCCTAATTCAAGCTTTTTTAGGGTAATTTTCAAATGAGCTATTAAATCAGTTTCTAATTTCTTATAATTAATCGAGTCAATATTTATATAATCTTTTGTCGATTCTATCATCTCTCTAACAGTTTCAACAAGAATCTTTTCCCTATCTTTGATATTCTCATTTAATAAATACTCTAATCTCAAATTAGAAGATATTAAATGAACAGTGATATTTGCTACTTCTGCTTCAGGAATTTTAATATTATATTTATGGGATAACTTTTCTGCAATTAAAGATGCAATAGAATATTCATTATATTTTTTTAACTTTAATATCCTATCTTGAGAAAGCTTTATTTTCTGTCCCTTTATAAGCCTATCCATTGCTATAACTAGATGAACTAATAATGATGCGTATGAACTATCAGGCATCCAAAAATCATATGTTTTTCTAGTTTCCTTTATTGCTTTTTTTATGTCTTTTATTTTTATAGAGTCTGATATATCCTTTAATCTTTCAATAACTATAGAATCATTTTTATTATTACTAGCAATCTTTGTCTCAGCTATGATCTCCAGCAGCTTAGATTTGTCAATAGATTGTAATAGTACGTTACTGATAAGATTTCTTATGTCATTTTCTTCTCCCGTTAATATGTATCCATTTCTTTGACGACCTATAAGATTAACTCCATATTTTTTTAGTTTGATTCTAATTTCTTTAATATCTTTAATTAACGTTGTTCTACTAACGCCTAATTTATCTGCTAGACTCTCTGCTGTGACAGGGGCTACATTCCTTAGTAATTCTAAAAGAATAATTTTCTGTCTCTCATCTTTAGTTAATACTCTTGCAGAAAAATTTAGAGAATTTATTTCATTAATAAGAAACTTTTTTTCTTTCTCTCCTGCATTTATCCATATACCTATATTAGGCTTTTTTAACATATCAATGTTTTTTGATTTAAGCCAATAATCAATATTATCTAAATCATATCGTATAGTTCTCACGCTTACGTTGAATTTTTCGGATAATTGCTTAGCAGATATAGGGACATCACTATTAAGAAGATCTTCTATTATTAGACTCTGTCTTTCTGTAAGCTTATTCATATACTTTTCTCCTCTAAATTATTGCAATATGTTATCTATTAATTATTTAAGTTTTATTTTGCTATTTTATTAATCATATTATATTACATGATATAACGAAATAAAATACTTTTTTCATGCAAACAAATGTTGCAATTAATTTACTATTTATTGATTGGTTATAAAGTATATACAAAAACAGAAAAAACACTAGAGAAAATCTCCAGTGCTTTTATTTATCTTCAAACTCAACAAATCCTATTAAAATATCTACTACTTCTTCTAGAATGTCCTTAGGTACTTTTTCACGAAATGATGCTTTTCTTGCTATTATATCTAAAGCTTTTACTTGCTCGCACATTATTACTCCTGTTGTTTTGGTTCTTTCATCTAGTTTAACATGTAGTGGAAAGTTTCTATCGGTGCTGGTAATAGGACATACCATGGCTATATTAGTAAATTGATTGTATGTGTTATTGCTAACTACTAGTGCTGGTCTTTTTCCTTTTTGTTCGTGACCTGCTTGAGGATCAAATTCTAAAAATACAATATCACCTTGCTTTGGTATATATATCATTATAACACCTCTTTGCCTTCAGGCTTTCCTGTAGCCCATTCACTACATTTGTAGTCGCCTTTATATTCAGCTATTCTTTCTCGAAGCATTCTATGCTTTCTTACAGGAACAATAATCAAATTGCCATCTTTAACCTTTATTTCTACTTTATCATTTTCATTGAGATCAACCATCTCAAGAATAACTTTAGGAATCCTTATAGCATTGCTATTTCCCCATTTTTGGATTGTAGTATACATATGCATCACCTCTTGTTTTGAGTATATACAATGTTTCTACATTTGTCAATTATTATCTTATAAATTGTGGTATATTCATCAAATTATCTTACTTAATTGTTTGCTTGAAAGCAAAACTATAGACATTCCTGTACCTGGATGAACTGAATCACCTACAAAATATAGGTCTTCCACTGTTTTAGATTTTATATGAGGTGATATGCCAACATACATAGCTTGGAAATTTAATATAGCCAAGGAGACTAAATATCCCCTTGGCTATATATTAAATTTCGATTCTAAGAAATATATATTGTCTTTTAAGCTGCTTTACGCAGCTGAACTTTTCCAGTATTCTCTAAAGAAAACTACAAATACGCCTATCATAATACCAAGTACTGCTGCTATAGCAACATTAAGTGCTTTTCTAGGTGCTACAGGCACTTCAGGAACTGCTGCTTTTGATACTATGTTTATGCTAGATTCACCTATCTCAGTTGATTCAGCTATACGTGTTTCTTCATATTTTTTTAGGAAAGAATCATATGTACTTTGAGCTAGGTTTACCTTTCTTTGAATTAGAGTCTGTTGATGTTTTTTCTCTGCTATTTCTGAATTTAATGACTCTATTTCTTTTTGAGTTTTATCTATTTTTTGTGCTAATATTTCCATTTCCTTTTTTAATTTTGAAATATTTATGTTGAAATCAGATATTTGATTTTCTAGTTTTATGTAGTTTGGATTTATCTCTTCGCTTTCCATAGTTATATCTGCTGTTTCTGCTACAGTACTACCAGCTTTGTCTGCTACTACTTGATTTAACAGAGAATCCTCCCCTACTGATTTTTTGGTAACCAATATTTTAGGAGTATTTTTAAGATTTTCCTTAGCTGCAGCTAGTCCTGCTTCTAGCTTACTAATTTCTACTTCTTTTTCTACAAGCTGAGTTTTATAGTTTGTAAGTAAAGATATTTTTGAATCATATTCACTATTTAGTTCATCCAATCCTCTAGGTTGTGATAAAAATGTCTTTAATTCTAATGTAGCTTCGTCTAACTTAGATTTTTCTACCTCTAATTGAGTTGCTAAAAATTGTGATGTTTTAGATGCTTGATCCTTTGATATTTTTGTTATAAATTCAGTAAAGTTTTTCGCTAGTGTATTTGCTATATTTGACGCTAACTCTGGGTCACTATGCTTAACTTTTATTGCTATAAGGTTTGTGTCTTCTATAGTTTCTAGGTCTATCATATCCGCTAAGTTATCCATCTTTATATCAAGTTTGTCTAACTCAAGTTCTTCTATAGTTTGTTGGAGTATCTCAGGGCTTTTTATCTGTTCTTTATATGTCTGTATAGTTAATACTGGGTATGAAGATATAGAATCTAATATACTATCAATATCTCCATTGCTTGATTTAAGACTAGATAGCTTGTCTGTAGCCAAAGATGCCATAAGTAATGTTTTGGCTTCATATGTAGGGTCTATAACAAAATAACTTAATATACCTGATATTAATACTGCTATTATAGTGATTATAGCTATTAATTTTTTACCATTTATCAATACCTCAATCACTTCTCTAAGGGAAATTTCATCGTAATCTTGTGAATATTGATGAGCTGTTGGTTGTTGTGACATCAGTTACCATCCTTTCATATTTTATTCAATTGTCGCTATGTATTATATTATAACATATATTTTTATTATTTCATCTATAAATTGAACACGCAAAAACCATCCCCTTGTGTTAAGTTTGTGCTTTCACGTTTTACTATATTTGAACATATGATATTATAAAATACTATGAAAGGGAATGAGAAATATGTACCATATATATAATCCATATTTATGTCCTTACTGGTTTTATCCACCTATATACAATCCAAAGTATCCTAAACATTGTCCTAGATTAAAAGATTATGGGCCAGAGCCATTTGTAATTAATATAGATGAAGCTACTAAAAAAAATAATGCTTTTCGTGTAGCTTTGTGGACAGGAGAACATTTACAACTTACCTTGATGAGTATCAACGTTGGAGAAGACATAGGTTTAGAAAAACATCCATGCGTTGACCAATTTATCCGTATTGAGGAAGGCGAAGGGATTGTCATGATGGGAGATAACAAAGATAAACTAGATTATCAGAAGAAAGTGTACGATGATTATGCTATCCTTATACCTGCTGGGAAATGGCATAATCTAATCAATACAGGAAATAAACCACTTAAATTATACTCCATTTATGCACCCCCAGAACATCCACATGGAACATTTGAAAAAACTAAAGAAGACGCATAAACACTAAAAATACAAATAGACACAAGGGGATAGTTTTCTATCCCTCTTTGTTTGTATTCAAGGGACTTTTAAAGTCCCATATGGTTAATTTTGTGCATTATTTTTTGTTAAATTATTGACTAACTTATATATTTTTTATAAAATAAGCATAATAAAATATAATATTAAATCTAAATAAGGGGAGTGTGAAAAATGGCTAAAGTAATAATATCTCCAGGTAAATATATCCAAGGGAAAAATGAACTTGCAAACTTGTATAAGTACACAAAATCTTTAGGAAAAAACTTTCTTGTAATTGCTACCGAAAATGGCATAAAAAGAACAAAAGACACCATTGAAAAAAGTTTTAGCGGAAGTAACATAAAATTGACCTTTGAAAAATTTAATGGCGAGTGCTCAAGAAAAGAAATTGACAGATTAGGCAAAATTGTAGTTGATAATAAATATGATGTAGTAGTTGGAGTTGGTGGAGGAAAAATATTTGATACAGCTAAAGCAGTAGCTTATTACAATAATACACCTGTAGTCATTGTTCCAACTATAGCTTCAACTGATGCTCCTTGTAGTGCTCTTTCTGTTATATATACAGATGAGGGAGAATTTAGTGAATATCTATTATTACCTAAAAACCCTGAAATAGTGTTAGTAGATACAGCTATAGTTTCTAAAGCTCCTGCGAGGTTATTAGTAGCTGGTATGGGTGATGCTTTAGCTACATATTTTGAAGCAAGAGCATGTATAGCTTCAAATAGCGATGCTATGGCTGGAGGTAAAGCTACAAAAGCAGCTTTTGCTATTGCAGAGTTATGTTATAAGACCCTTATTAACGATGGCTTAAAAGCCAAACTAGCAGTAGAAAGAAAAGCTTGTACAAAAGCTGTAGAGAATATTATTGAAGCAAATACTTATTTAAGTGGTATCGGATTTGAAAGCGGTGGATTAAGTGCTGCTCACGCAATTCACAATGGTTTTACTGTACTTCATGAATGCCACCATTTATATCATGGTGAAAAAGTTGCATTTGGAACTATAGTTCAATTAGTACTTGAAAACAGTCCATTAGAAGAGATAGAAGAAGTAATTAATTTCTGCTTTGAAGTAGGACTACCTATTACATTAGAAGAAATGGGAATAAAAGAAGTAAAAGAAGAAGATATTATGAAA
The DNA here is from genome assembly GCF_055378355.1 of Brassicibacter thermophilus. Lineage (NCBI taxonomy): Bacteria > Bacillati > Bacillota > Tissierellia > Tissierellales > Thermohalobacteraceae > Brassicibacter > Brassicibacter thermophilus. Next base: position 2,659,524 of record NZ_AP042446.1, read on the forward strand.
GTAGCAGAAGCTGCTTGTGCTGAAGGTGAAACTATTCACAATATGCCATTTAAAGTAACTCCTGACGATGTATATGCTGCTATATTGACTGCAGATAGCTTGGGTAAATTATATAAATTTTAATAATTAACGCAACAACATAAAAGAACAAAACATAAGGGGCGAACACACGAAAACCGTCCCCTTGTGTTCTGTTCTTGTATTCTATTCAAATTTAACCAGCTTTACTCCTACTGTAAAAAAGATAATTCCCATGATCATAAGAACTATTAGTGGTATTACTGCTGCTTTAAATCCTGCCCCATACATAGCTATTTGTTCCATACCTTGTATAGCCCATTTTTGAGGCGTTATATTTGCTAAGAATAAAAGTACCTTTGAATTTACTATCTCTAAAGGCCACATAGCACCTCCCAGCATAGAAGTGCTTACTAATATTACTGGTGTAATAGATGAAAGCTGTGCATAAGTCTTTACTAAACCAGATATCATAAGTCCAAGGCATGTTACTGTAAATACAAAGGCTGCAGCTATTAATGCTATACCTAGCATACTGTTACCCCAATCTATGCCAAATAAATATTTACCTACTAATATGAGAATATATACTTGAGATATGCCCATTAAAAAGGTAATTAATAAATTGCCCCCTAATATTGAAGCTTTACTTATTGGAGTAATTATAAGTTTCTGCCAAGTATTATATTTTCTTTCCTTCAAAATCTCCCCTATCCCAAATACAATAGTAAACATTGAAAAAAATAAAGAAAAACCTATCATCATGTGTTTTGTGTTATTATAGCTGTCCTGATTGTTTACATTAAAAAAACTCGTAGTAGAAAACAAAGGCTTTTTATAATTCAAACCATCTTCCATCATCTGAAAAGTTTCTTTCTCTATTCTTTCTTTATCAACTGAACTTTTATTTGCATAAATTAATTGAGAGGTCATTTTTGATACATTGTTGCTTAGGATTATCTCATTTATTTTCTGAGTCACTAAATTTTCAAATCCATATACCTCATTAGTATCCTTCATTTTCATTATATTTACATGAGGAATATCTCCATTTCTTATGATTTGCCCAAAGTCTTCATCTATTATCAGCGCTGCAGAAGTCCATCCTTCTTCCACATTTATAACTGCACTTTTATAGTCTACAAAACTAAGTTTATAAGATTTGTTATCTTTAAGGTCGTCTAGTAACATCTTAGAATAAGAACTATCGTCATTATTTACTACTAATATCTCTGTCACAGGGTTAGACATAACAGATAATGCAAAGATCGCTGTAAGCCCTATAGCCATAGCTGTCATTATAGCCATAATCCATAACTCATCTTTCAATCTTAACAGCCTTAATTTTAATATGCTTATCATCTTTATACCTCTCTTCCTGTGAAAATATAAATATTGAAATCGTAATAAGCACAATTCCAATGATAACTAGTAAAATCATAGAAGTTTTAATTTCTTCTAATCCATATCCGTACATTATTTTAATATAACTATTTAAAGCAATACCGTTTATCACAAATTTGTTTAGTTTTTGAACAAATTCAGGTAATATATTAACTGGAATGAAGCTTCCTCCAATTAAAGCCATAAATTGAACTACTACTGATTGAAAAACATCTGAAACTGTTGACTTTCTATACTTAAAAGCTATTGTAGATATCAGCATTCCTAACCCAGCTACTGAAAATACAGTACATATTGTAACTAATAAAACTAAAACTTTATTACCCCAATCTACCTTTAATACAGTACTAGAATATAGTATCATTATGAATATTTGCAACAATCCAGAGATAAATAGTGTAAAAAACTTTCCTGTTATGATTTCCCACTTTGAAATTCCTGCTACTGACATTCTGTCATAAGTAATATTTTCTTTTTCTTCTAATAGAAGCAATCCACCCTGACCTGCAATAAATAGAATAAACATAGTAGCCATTCCAACTGCATTATAATCAAAACTAGATAGAGGCTTTCTTTTATTTACTTTTATATAATTTATCACTTCTCCATCTTCATTGATGTTGTCTACAAAATTACCGATTATTTTATCTAAATTATTTAATACCTCATATGGTAAATCTTCTGACAAGACTTTCTCTATAACAACATTTTTACTCACTATAATAGATGACATTTTATCTGCAAACCCCTGCATAATATTATTTATTATATTAGTAGTGATATATTTGTCAGGATGCCCTATAACTTCAATATTCACTTTATTTCTAAAAGGTGTTAAAACATTTATTCCCATATTATACACAAATCTTTCTGGAAGTACGACTACTGCGTCAATCTTTTTATTTTCAAGTAGTTTTTCTGCTTCATCCATGTCTTTTATCTCATATTGTAAATATTTCTTAAGCTCTTCATTCTCTAAAAATTCTTCAAAAAATATTTTTTCCACATCAAAACTTATTTCTCCACTTTCAAAATAGGTCATTTCATCATTGTATGTGGATAAGTTTTTAAAAGTTGTATATAGCATCTTTTTGTCTTCAGCTGCATCATAATTCTTAACTACAGCTATATTAAATTTTTCATTGTTCCCTGAGTCAGACGTGAAAGTATTTTGTAATGCAAAGCCTAAAATAGTCATTAGTATAATAGGCATGAGCAAAGTTATTGCTAGTGCTTTTTTATCTCTTAACATTACTTTTAAATCTTTAATTATTATATCTAAAACCCTCATAGCTGCCTCCTTAATCCCTTAATCCTTTACCAGTTAAATGCAAAAATACTGATTCAAGGTTAGGTTTCTTTATATCAATGGACAGTAAGCTGCTATTAGTTTCAGAAGTTTTGTCTATAATATCTTTTAAAACATTTTCGCCATTATTTGTAAATAAGGTGATTTCATCTTCTACAATTTTCATATTTTTGACGTAATCTAATTGATTGATCTTGTTAATCAAGTTTTCGTTTACATCGTCAAATTTTAATACTATTTTATTTTTCTCATCTATCATGTTTATAAGCTGATCTTTAGTTCCAGATGCTATAATCTTTCCCCTATCCATTATGCTTATTCTCGTACAAAGCTGTTCTACTTCTTCCATATAGTGGCTAGTATATACTATTGTCATTCCTTCTTTGTTTAGCTTAAGTACTGTATCTAATATGTGGTTTCTAGATTGAGGATCAATACCAACTGTAGGTTCATCCATTATCAACAACTGTGGCTTATGCATCAAAGCAGCACCAATGTTAAGTCTCCTTTTCATTCCTCCTGAATATTTATCTACCTTACTTTTCAATCTATCGTGAAGCCCAATGATTTCACTAACTTCTTCAACCCTGCTTTTTAGTGCTTTACCTCTTAATCCATAAGCATGACCCCAAAATTTCAAGTTTTCATATCCTGTTAAGGTTGGATAAAGTGCTATCTCTTGTGGTACTACTCCCAAAGTTTGCTGTATTAATTTTGGTTTTTTTACTATGCTTTCTCCATTGTAAAATATATCGCCTTTCGTTGGTTTTAAAAGTGTTGAAATCATTGATATAGTCGTAGATTTACCCGCCCCGTTAGGTCCTAATAAACCAAATATCTCACCTTTTTCAACACTAAATGTTATATCATCTACTGCAAGGACATCTTTAAACCTTTTACTAACTTTCCGTATCTCTAATAACGACATACAGTTATCCCTCCATAAAAAATTTTACATTTTACCCATCATATCATTAAAAATAAAAGGAATACCTTGATCTATATTATTAATATCTAGGGTATTTTCTTCAGTTAATACTGGAAAATCAAATTTTTGTTCTTTTTCTATATCCCAGTTTTCTCTTTCTAAGTTAAATTGTATTTCTTTAATTTTTTCTTGTTTATCTGAATTTAATTTAATAAATACAGATATATTTTCTTTTATAATATAACCATCTACATCTATATAAGCACTATAATTAAAATCTGTAATTGTAAATTTTTCTACCCATTCATTTAATTCTTGAATTATTTCCTCTTTATTTTTACTATTTTTATCTAAAATACTGTTTCTTTCAAAAATATATTGAGTAAACAACTCGTCATTTAATAATATATTTATTAATTCAGCTACATAAGATTTTACTTGCTCTCCAGTCAAGTTGATAGTATAGTATTTAGCCTTTACTTCTCCATCTTCAGTAGAAAGGAGTATATTTTCTCCAGAAACTACGTCTTTCTGCCCAAAAAGCTTCATCCACTCATCTTTGATTTTTTCCTTAGTCTCGTTAGTAATAAAGATCGCATTGTCTTCATAATTATTTGCTTTATTTATTGCACCATACTGTTGTATATATTGATCTAGTTTGATATATTTCCCTAGTATAGGCAGCTTAATATATGCTTTGTCACCATCAAAATAATATTCTGTATCAAATCCTAGTCCACCAAAATTGAAATAATTTTTTGTTATAATTTTGTTTTGGGTGTTGTCAAATTTTAATTTAGTCTCTGACTCTACATTTCTAAAATAATTTAACTTTTTTATTTCTTCTTCAGTTAATCCTTCAGTATTATACTCCATAGAAATAGTGGCCTTGTTTAAGCTTTGTCCTTTAGTAATACTATTAGTCTTTTCTAATGCATCAATATAGTTTTCAAAATCGTTTTTTCCACAACCTGATAAAGAAAATAACGATATAGATAGTATTAATGTAAACAATAAAACTCTTTTCAAAATCATCCCTCCCCTTGTGTTCCTTGTATTCGTTATACTTAATCTTTATACCTATATTTTATTAATTTTTATTTCACTATACATATAACTATAGGCACTTGTTATTATAAAAACATATGACTTTTTGCATAAAAAAAACCTATAAATATTTATAGGCACAAATCATTTTTAACTGCAAATATTGCTAATTGAGTTCTATCTCTAAGATCAAGTTTATTTAGTATATTAGTTATGTGATTTTTAACGGTTCCTTCGCTTAAAAATAGTTCTTTTCCTATTTCTTTATTATTATAACCTTTACCTAATAAGCTTATTATATCTTTTTCTCTTTCAGTTAAAAGCTCTACTCTTTTATCTATATTTTTTACATTTTTGTTATTAGCCATTTGAGAAAATTTATCTATTACTTTTACAGCAACGTCTGGTTGAATTAAAGCTCCACCTTCATAGACTGTTTTTATTGCTTCTACTATTTTTTCAGGAGGTAAATCTTTTAATAGATATCCTGAAGCACCATAGCGTAATGCATCAAATATAAATTCATCATCATTAAATGTAGTAAGTATTATTACCTTAATATTAGGAAAATCTCTTTTAATTAATTTTGTTCCTTCCACTCCATTAGATCTAGGCATCTTAATGTCCATTAGAACCATATCAGGTACCTTTTCTCTGCAAAGGTCGTATGCTTCTCTCCCATTAGCAGCTAATCCACATACTTCTATATCTTCTTCTCCTTCAAGTATCATTTTTAATCCTGCCTTAAATATTTTCTGATCATCAGCTATTATAAGTCTTATCATTATTTTCCCTCCAAAGGCAAATATCCTTTTACAGTAAAGCCTTTATTGGCTGTAAAACTTATGCTGCCTTTTAAACCTTCAACCCTTTCTCTCATATTTCTTAATCCAAATCCTTCACTAATTTGCTCACTTCCTACCCCATTGTCTGTTATAAGAAAGTTTAATTTATCACCGTTATATTTTATATTTATTTCTACTTTAGTAGCTTTGCCATGTTTTACTGAGTTAGTTAGTGATTCCTGAATAATAGCATATAACACGGCACTAACTGAAACATCTGCATCTATAATATCCCCTTCTATTTTTAGTAGAGTTTTTATTCCGGTTCTAGTTGAAAATTTATTTACTAAATCCTTTATAGAATCAATAGTTTTTGTTTTCATATCATTTGGTTTCAATGTCCTTACTACTTCTCTCAATTTTGCCAATCCTTCTCTAGCAGTCTGTTTTGATTCTTGTAATATCAATTTAACTTTCTCTGGGTCTTTGTCTAGTAAACGTCCCATCAATTCCATTTCCATTATTAAGGCAGTCATATTATGTCCTATATTATCATGTAGTTCCCTAGCTAATCTATTTCTTTCTTTAATTATAGTAAGCTCTTGTATTTTTTTTGAGTATTCTTTAAGCTCTTTATGAGCATTCAGAAGTTCATTATATAATTGATCTTTTCTTTTCTTTTCTTCACGATAGTATTGAGCAAAGTTAGTTATGACTAATACAAATATGGTTACTAATATAAAAAATACAGTTTGAGAAATATTGTTTATATTAAATTTGTAGTAGAGTAGGAAAAAGAATTTTATTGATGAAACTACTGTTGCTGCACACCCTGTTATTAGGCTGTTTTTTTGGTCAAATAAAATAGATATATCTAATAGCTCTATTATGTAAAATGAATGAAAAAAATAATTTATTAAAAATCTTGAATTGTATTCCATAAGAAATATAGTTAATAAATCTACAATTACAAATACATAATTCATCTTTTGAGAACTGCTTTTTAAAGCCTTAATTATTCCTATTGATAAATATATTATAAATAGGAAAATTAATACGTATAACCTGTTACCTACAGCATTTTCAAAATATACAGCCCAATAAAACAACAGGAAAGCTAATATGAATTTTATAATGTATATAAATCTTTTCCTTCTTTTATCCATACTATCATCCTTTCCTATCAAAAACACATCAACACAAAAAAACCGTCCTCTTGTGTTCCTTACTTTGTGTTGAATTTTATAGTAATGATGTGATAAGCGGAATAGTGATGATACTTAAAAGAGTTGTTATGAATATTCCTTCTGATGCTAGTTTGTAGTCTGAATCATATATTTTCGCAAATATAGCTGCATTTGCTGCTACAGGCATAGCATTTAATACTACCAATACTCCTTTTACTATATCTGGTATGTTTATTTTCCATAATCCTACAATTATACATAAAGGAATAATTATCAACCTCATAAATGTAGTAAATAATAGTTTTTTGTTTTTTATGACGCTTTTAGCATCTGCATCTACTAGTAGCGAACCTGCTACTATCATTGCTAATGGCGTAGTAGTATCACCAAGGTATTTTAAGGATGTATATATAACATAAGGAAGTTTTAAGGAAAATATAAATAAAATAAGTCCTATAGCTATAGATATAATTCCTGGATTTACAATAAACTTTAGCTTCCCTTTTATACCTGTAGAATTGTTTTCATTATTTACTAAAGCAATTCCATGTGTCCACATAAATATATTAAAAACCACATTATAAGCTGCTCCATAAAATACTCCTATCTCACCATATATAGACATGAGTATAGGAAACCCCATAAATCCTATGTTTGGAAACAATATCATAAACTTGTATATTCCATTTGATGGTTGAGGTATTTTTAACGATCTAGCAAAAATCATAGCTATTATTATAAGAAATCCATATACAACAATTCCTAAGCCAATAATATACGCTAAGTTTTGCATGATATCAGGTGAAAACCCTCGATTCATAGATGTTATTATGAGTGCTGGTAATGTGATGTTTAATATAACACAAGACAAATCTTTAGTAAATATATCTGATATAATCCCTTTTTTTCTTATGTAATATCCTGTAATCATTAGTATAAATAATATAACAGTTTGGTTTAAAACCGGTATTAATTCCATTTACTTCCTCCTTTTTTTATAATAAGATCATTATGAGCATTTCAATTAATTATACCATACTATAATTAATAGTAGCAATCAACTTAAAATTGAGAACATTATAAAATAAAGAAGCTATTTCATCAATAAATGAAACAGCTTCCTAACAATAATCATTTTGGAAAAATTATATCAATATACTCTATTAATCATTACTGTTCTTCAGTAGTTGTACAGGCTTTTAGTTTACTAGCTTCATCAATTAATAAATCAAATATTTTTTGCATACAATTATAGTTTTGTGACATCATTTCTGGATGCCATTGTATTCCAAGTATAAATTCACCTCCTACTTTCTCTATTGCTTCTACTATACCGTCTTCTGAAACTGCAGCTATCTTAAATCCTTTAGCAACATCTTTTATAGCTAAATGGTGAAAGCTATTGGTAATAACCTTTTCACCGAATATTTCGAATAATTTAGTTCCTTTTTTAATTCTTACAGTATGTGTAGGAACATTTGGCAAATGTCCTTGATTGTGCTTTATGTAGCATCCATCAATAAGTGATAAATCTTGATACATAGTTCCTCCACTGGCAACATTGATAACATGAAGACCTCTGCAAATTCCTAAAATAGGTTTTTTCATTTTAGTTGCATAATTATAAATTGTAATATCAAAATTATCTCTTTTAGGTAAAATTGCACCAAGTTTTTGTGAAGGCTCCTCTCCCCATAATAGAGGGTTTATATCATGTCCTCCTGAAAAAATTACAGCGTCTACATTTTTTATTTGTTCTTTAATAACATTTTCCTCATATGTTAATGGAATAATATATGGAATTCCACCACTCCTAACTACAGATTGAATATAATCGTTATTTACATATGCCCGTTCATATCCTGGAAACATCCCACCTTCATCGATTATTAAGCTTCCTGTAATACCTATTATAGGTTTATATCTATCTATCATATTATTTCACCTCTATCCATCTTATTTATATAATAATTTATGCAACTTTTGTGCCATATTAAAAAAATAAAGAGATGCCATTTTCAACATGATCATCTCTTTATTTTATAAATCATATTTTCATAAATAGGTAAAATAGGTTACCTATTTTACCAAATATTTTTTTCCTTTATCAGTAATTTTACTTCCACCTCTGCCTACATAAGATGTAATTAAGCCAAGGTTTTTAAGATCTGATAATATTTTTCTTACTTCTCCTTCTGTAGTTATTACATCTTCATTCAGCAAAATTTTTAATATAGAATTTCTGCCAATAGGTATTCCTTTAATATTGTGATTATAAATAATTTCTAGTACTTTTAATGATATATCTGATAAAATTATTTGTTCGTTACAATTGTTATAATTACTACTTTCATTTGTTGGCATTAAATAATGTGGTAAATCTTCTATTTCAATAATATCTTTTTTGCACATCAATGATATATATGAACTAACATTCCAAAGCTCTCTAATATTACCAGGCCAATTATACTCTTCTAAAACTTTTCTAGCCTTTTTATCTATCTTAATTTCTCTACCTAAAAAATATTTTAGTAATAAAATAATATCTTCTTTTCTTTCTCTCAATGGTGGTATATTTATTGGTAATACATTTAGCCTATAGTAAAGGTCTGCTCTAAACTTTTTTTCTCTTACCATTTGTATTAAATTTCTATTAGTAGCCGATATTACTCTTACATCAATCTCAAAAATTTTGTCAGCACCTATTCTCATAACCTGCTTTTCCTGTAAAACTCTTAAAAGTTTTGTCTGAAGTTGAATAGGCATATCGCCCACTTCATCTAAAAATAATGTACCGTTATTAGCTTGTTCAAATAGTCCTGCCTTTCCTTCTTTTAATGCCCCAGTAAATGCTCCTCCTACATATCCAAATAATTCACTTTCTAATAAATTTTCAGGCATAGCAGCACAATTTACTGCTACAAAAGGCTGATTGCGTCTATGTGATTTGTTATGAATTGACTGTGCAAACACTTCTTTTCCAGTACCACTTTCTCCAGTAATTAATACTGTCAAATCTGATGTCGCTATTTTCTCAGCTAATTCGATACATTTCTTCATACTTTTAGATATAGTTTTTATGTCTTTAAAAGTATACTTTGCAATATGCCCCTTTTCTCTAAGTTTACTACTTAAATTTTGTTCTAGTTTTTTTATATAAGTTATCTCTTGTATATTATAATATTCTCTCTTCTTTTTACCAAATTCATTAATACATCGCTTATTTATGTTAAGGTATTTATTTTTGTATTTTATAACTTCATCTTTCAGCTCTTCTTTTGATAATAATCTCTTTAATTCTCCTTGAAATATCTTATTAATCTTACACCCGTATAAATTTCCTTGCGTTTTAAATATCTTTTCAAAACTTTTATTATATACAGATATGCTTCCATCTTCAGACGTAAGTACAATACCATCATTAGATAAATTTACTATCATATTGAGATCCTCTTTTTTTGTATAAAGCTCTTTATACTTGCTTTTAATTCCAGTATCTAAACTTACAACTTTTTCTGAGTATTCTATGAGCTTTTTACTTATTTCTTCATTGTCTATGTTAAGCTTACTCATAATAGTTAAAAATGTTGATACATCTATGCATCTATGTCCCAAGTCAATAATTTTTTTTATATGCTTTGGTACCCTATTGACTTCTCCAGGTGTTATAGCAATCTCAATATCTATATCACTATACTGTTTACTAGGGTCATAAGGTATAAGATTTAAATGATCAACACCAATTCTATATAAGAGGGAGACAGTTTCAAATGTAGTTTCTTCATTATCATTCACTACAAGGACATTAGTATTATTCGGTATTAAAAAAAGCTTATAAATTTCCTTTTCCATAATAGTTCTATTTATTACTATAATTTTTTTACTATCCTTTACATATTGCTTAACAGCTAATGCTCTTTGATCTGTCATAGTAAGAACTAAGTCATCCTCTATTATATATCCTTTTTTTAATGACTTTAAAAAATATGTATTTATTCTGATATAATCACTAAAAACTAATTTTAAATTTTTTTTAAGAAATATATCTAATGATGTATTGCCATCAGTAACTACACCTATCGTTTTCATATTAGTATCCTCCCTAAAACGTTTACTACTCTGTAAACAAAATTGAGGACCCGAAACCTTAGTACATCTTTTTCATTTTTTCTTGCATACTAAAATTATACTCTAAAGGATAAAACATTGTAAACCATTCGTACATATGAAGCGGTTCATTGTAAAATTAAATGCAACAGGTAAAAAATATAGAACCATAGTGAGAAATCCTGTATGATATAGTTATCCAAACTAAAAAAATATAGGGAGGTCTCACTATGGTTCAATCTAATTGTACCACGAAAAGACGCTCTTTTAAACACCTAAATGTATATGAGAGAGGAAAAATTGCAGCTCTTTTAGCTGAAGGAAAGAGCCTTCGATATATTGCAAGACAACTTGGTCGTAATGCTAGTACCATTAGTAGAGAAATAAAAAGAGGGACTGTAACTCAACTTAAGTACGATTTATCGACTTATGAAGCCTATTTTCCTGAAGCAGGCCAGGCAGTATATGAAAAACGTCGTAAAAACTGTGGCGCTAAATGCAAGCTTTCACATGCTAAGGAATTTATTGAATTTGCTGAAAAAAAGATGTTAGCAGAAAAGAAGTGGTCTCCAGATAGCATCGTAGGGTATTGCAAAAGAGATCCTAAATGGAAGGAAAAACCGATGGTTTGCACAAAAACTCTATATAATTACATAGACAGAGGATTTCTTAAAGTACGCAATATTGATTTACAACTCAAACCTAGATTAAAACCTAAAAATAAAAACAACTCCAAAAAACATAAACGAATTATGGGCAAAAGTATAGATTTAAGGCCAAAAGAAGTAGAAACTCGTAAAGAGTTTGGACACTGGGAAATCGATACTGTTGTCGGTAAACGTTCGAATGACGCAGTACTTTTAACATTAACCGAGAGGAAAACAAGATATGAATTGATATTTTTACTAGATTTAAAGAACAGTCAAGCTGTTCGTAATGTATTTGTAGAGCTTAAAAACCGATATGGTGCTTTATTCTCTAAGGTATTTCGTAGTGTAACCGCTGACAATGGCTCAGAATTTAGTGAATTATCCAGTATTTTAGAGAAGTATAAAAGTGAAGCCTACTTTGCTCATCCCTATTCATCATGGGAAAGAGCAAGCAATGAGAGACAAAATGGTATAATCAGACGTTTTATTCCGAAAGGAAAAACAATAAAAAGAATACCTTTATCATTCATCCAGAGTATCGAAGACTGGATGAATGAATATCCGAGGAAGATATTGGATTATAAAACGCCAAAAGAATGTTTTTATGAAGAACTATTGAGGTTATGTAAGAACAGTAATGAATTCAAGGACAAGCATTTGCTGTCGTCTATCGTTTGAGATTTAGCAAATAAATGTAGCTAAGAAACAAAAGACAGGAGTGCCTTAGTAAATGATCTTATATCGTTAAGGCCTTTCGGCTAGTATGCCAAAAGGCCTAAAGCCAATTATATCATTTCGATACGTTGTCAAGGTCGGGTAGTATTTTCTCGCATATGCTCGAAAATCTCCACCCTTCCCTTGACAACAAAATAAAGTAATATCGACCTAAAATTATAAAACTATAAGAGTTTGGATATCTATACCATACTTCTTCTCACAAAGTGTTGCATTTAATATTGCAATTTAAAGTACATATGAAGCCTTTTTTGTGCAAAAAACTTAATTGACAAATTAATTAATAAATGATAATATAGTATAAATTTAATCGTTTCCGTTGATAGGGAAGAGTAGTCATATGTTTAGTTATAGAGAGCTGGTGATGGTGGAAATCCAGTACGATAATATATGATGAATGGGCCCTTGAGGAGTAATGTGAAATGATACTATCATATTAGCATTACCGTAAGCCACACGTTATAGTGGATAGGGTATGTTAGTACCCGAAAGAGTGGTGTACTTTTGCACAATTTAGGTGGTACCGCGGATATTATTCCGTCCTATTAATAGGACGGATTTTTTTTATTCTTAAAATAGACTTGTTATATTTCTAAACCTTAAGGGGTGATGATGATGTGAATAGAAAATAGTAGGATAAAAGAACATATTGATATAAAAATATTATACGAGGAGAGTGTTAATTGTGAAATTAAAAAAATTTGTGATGAATTCTTTGTTATTAGCTATAGGTGCTCTTTTGCATCAAATTACTCCACCATTGGTTTTAGGAATGAAGCCTGATTTTTCTTTGGCAATGCTATTTATCGTTATATTTCTCAATGACGATTTTAAATCTTGTATAACTGCTGGATTGGCAATAGGAATATTTTCAGCACTTACTACTGGATTTCCAGGTGGCCAATTACCTAATATTATTGATAAGTTAGTTACTACAACTGTTATGTTCTTTATTATAAAATTAGCAAAAAACAAAATAAAAGAACAAATTGCTATGGTTATTGTTATGCTTTTAGGTACCATAATAAGTGGAATAGTATTTTTATCTTCAGCAGCTTTTATTGCAGGACTTCCAGGAAGTTTTACTGTGCTTTTGGTATCAATAGTACTTCCTGCAGCTTTGATAAATACAATAGCGGGTATGGTATTATACAATGCTGTTAAAATAAGTATAAAGAGAAGTAATTTTAAGATAGGATAAAATATTAGATTGGTACTTAAATAAGACGTAATAATAAAAGAAATTGCATGTTAAATGATATCATTTAACATGCAATTTCTTTTATTTATCTTCTTTTCATCTGCTCATAAAGCATTTTAGCGATACCTAGCCCTCCATTTGTTTGGCTTATTTTTTTTGCTACCTCTTCATCATACATGTCTTCGAATATCTTTGTTGCCATGCTCTTTTCTACTAAACCGTCTTCTGGTATAGTTGCACGCATTTCCTTTAGGAGCATATGAACAAATATGCTTTCAAATTCTTGGCATGCTTCCATGAGTTTTTTATCATCACCTGAATTTTTAAGATACTCAAATTTTTTTGATATACTATCAGTATCGCTAGCTTGTTTTTGTACTTGAGTTTTATATAACGTATTTGTTATATTATTTACACTATTTATATCGTTCATTATTTCACCACCTTATCTGGTGCTAACTTTCATTTTCTATCTTTTTAGATTATTAGTTATCTGCATCATTTCGTCTGAAGTTTGTATAGCTTTTGAGCTTATCTCATAAGCTCTTTGAGCTGTAATCATTTTTACCATTTCATCTACTATCTTAACATTTGAAGCTTCAAGGTATCCTTGTACTATTTTGCTGTCCATATCTTCTGAATCAACTGGTATTTCTTCTCCAGATGCTACAGATGAATTATATAAGTTTTGCCCTTCGCTTATTAATCCTGCTGGATTAGGAAACTTAACTATTTTTAATCTTCCTAATTCAACTATTTCTCCATCTTCGTCTTTAGCTGTAATAAAGCCAAATTCATCTATATTTATGTCTTTCAAACCTTCTTCTATGATAATCTGGTCATCATCTTCGTTAAGGACATAGTATCCTTCTGATGTTGTTAGTTTAGCTTCATCATCTTCTATACTGAGCTTAAAGCTCCCATCTCTTGTGTACCTTACTTCGTTATTTGGATTAACTACAGCAAAAAAACCATCTCCATCTATAGCTAAGTCTAATGGATTTTGTGTCTCTATAAGGCTTCCATTTTTAAAATCTCTTGTTGTAGCTGATGGCATAACTCCATGACCTACTTCTAGGTTAACTGGTCTGCCTTTGTCATCAGCAAGATTTGAATTTTTTATGGTAGAATAAAGTAAATCCTTGAATTCTACTCTAGAAGTTTTATAAGCTGTAGTATTTACATTAGCTAAGTTATTAGAAATATTATCTATATTAAGTTGTTGTGCCTGCATACCTGTTGCTGCTGTCCAAAGTGAACGTATCATATTACCATCTCCTTTATACTCTTCCTACTTCGCTTACTACTTTACCTATAAGCTCGTCTTGATATTGTACCAATTTTTGACTAGTTTCATAACTTCTTAAAATGGATATCATATCTACCATTTCTTTTATGGTATTTATATTTGATCCTTCTAGATATCCTCTCAATACCTGCCCCTGAAAAGCAGTTTCCAGAGGTTCTACTCCTTCTAAAATTTCATATGAGTTATTTCCTTTTTTTCTTAGATATTCCTTATTGTCTATATCTACTATATCGAGTTTGTCTATAACTTGGCCGTCTCTTATAATTTCTCCATTTTCATTTATAGTAAAATCATCCCCCTGAACTATAATAGACCCGTATTGTCCTAATACATAATATCCTTCAGAAGTAATAAGCTCGCCATTTTCATTTAATGAAAATGTCCCATCTCTAGTATATAGTGTCCTATCGCCATCTTGAACTTTAAAGAAACCATCACCTTTTAAAGCAAAGTCAAGTTTATTCCCTGTTTCTATAAGATTGCCTTGAGTAAAATCTATTACTACCTTATCTAATCTAACTCCTCTATTAGTCGTACCTATGACATTCATTGGTGCAAATGTTACTAGATTATCTATTATCTGCCCATTTGATAACACATTACCTTGATTGTCTATAGTTATATTTTTGTCCTCTACTTTTATAATGCCTTTTTTACCCATTATGTAATTTTCTCCATCAGATTTTAGATTGTCGTTTTTATCCCTATAATAAGTCTTTAAATAACCGTCGTCATCTACAGTAAATTTCAATTCCTGTGGATATCCAATACCTACAGGAGTCTTTACTCTGAAATATCCATTGTTTACAGATAACTGATAAACATCACCATCTTGGTTTACTTCTACTCCTTTAAATGCTCGTAAAGTTTTAAAATCTTTGTCGTTTATTTTGCTAGTCAATATTTCAGGAAAAGATTCTGATATAACAATATCTCTTTTAAATCCAGTAGTATTTGCGTTAGCTAGATTATTAGCTACCGCGTCCATTCTCCTTTGGTTTAACAATAAACCTGTTGTAGAAATATATAGCCCATTGTTCACGATTTCACACCCTCTTTTATATGTATTATCGTCATATTATTTTTTTTGTTTAATATTACAGTAAAAATAGGTCTATAATACTACTTATGTTAGAATCATCTCCTCTGTTGATCAGACACCATTCCATTGTCCATTATATCTACCCATTCTAGTGATTTACCTGTTCCTATAGCAACACATGATATAGGGTCTTCTGCAATTTTTACTGGCACACCAGTACGCTTTGTAATAAGCTTGTCCAGCCCATAAAGTAGTGAACCTCCTCCTGTCATAACTATACCTTGATTGCCTATATCTGCTGCTAATTCAGGTGGTGTTCGTTCTAAAACTGTATGTACTGTTTCCGCTATATCTGCAACAGGTTCCTCTAATGCTTCAAGCATCTCTTCTGATGATACATTAATATTTTTAGGTAAACCTGTCACCAAATTTCTACCTCTTACCTCCATGTATACATTTTTTTCTCTAGGATATGCTGTTCCTATATTTATCTTCAATTCTTCTGCACTACGCTCTCCTATCATCACATTGTGCTTTTTCCTTATATATCTAACTATAGCTTCATCAAATTTATCTCCTGCCACCTTTATGGATTTACTTACTACTATTCCTCCTAAGGAAATAACAGCTACATCAGAAGTGCCTCCACCTATATCTACAATCATATGTCCACTGGGTGCCGTTATATCTAATCCTGCTCCTATTGCAGCTGCTATTGGTTCTTCTATCAAATATGTTTTTCTAGCCCCTGCCTGGTTACTAGCGTCTAATACAGCTCTTTTTTCGACTTCTGTAACACCACTTGGTACACAAACTACAATTCTAGGTTTAAAAAGCATCTTACCTGCTGCTTTTTGTATGAAATATTTAAGCATTTTTTCCGTTACTTCATAATCAGATATAACACCATCTCTCAATGGCCTTATAGCTACAATATTACCTGGAGTTCGTCCAAGCATTCTCCGTGCTTCTTCTCCGACAGCTAAAAATTTGTTGGTATTTTTGTCGATTGCTACAACTGAAGGCTCTTGTAAAACTATCCCCTTTCCTTTAATATACACTAATATACTAGCTGTTCCTAAATCAATTCCCATATCGGCCCTTAGTGAAAACATAAAATTTACCTCTCCTTCTTAATTTATTAATATGGTTAAAGCTTCATGCTTTGTATAAGCAATTATATATTTATATTAGTTCATAAAATCTTCCGTTGGTTGTTTATATATATATTATTTCAATATTTCTATATTTTCTATGAAATTCCTCTTATTTTTTTTATTATTTCAAAAAAATTAAAAGACTTTTCCCACATTAGGAAAAGTCATGTAACTATATCTCTAAATATATAATCTTCTAAAGTTAATCATTGACAGCTTTATACTTCATTTTTGTTGCTCTTCCGCCCCTTATATGCCTTTCTGCCTTATTTTTTTCTAAAACCTTTTTTACTTTGCTTGCAACCAGAGGGTTTATCTTGGGAAGACGTTCCGTTACATCTTTATGCACGGTACTTTTACTTACACCAAAAATGGTTGCTGTTTGTCTTACAGTTGCTTGTTTTTCTATTATATATTCTGCAATTTCTAATGCTCTTTCTTCTATGTAATCCTTCACTGGTTTACCCCCTTTGTAACGGTATTTTATTTTACAATTAATTTACACTTTTTCTAAATACTTATGCATTTGCAAGTTATAATAGAACATATTTTAGCAGTTAATTAGTTAGCTTAGGTAAGTATTCTTTAGGGTCTACATTCTCACCATCTACTATTAATTCAAAATGTAAGTGAGGTCCTTCTGCCATTTCAAATCCAGCACCTTTACCTATTCCACTTATTGAATCACCTTTTTTCACTTCCTGTCCAACTTTAACCATCTCATCAGTAGATAAATTGGAGTATCTTGTAAGGATTCCATTGCCATGATCTATTGTAATAGTAATTCCCATAGTTTCGTCATTTTTTACTTCAGCTATAATACCGTCTTGTACAGCTTTTACTACACTTCCTTCTCTCGAAAGTATGTCAATACCTAAATGTGTAGTCCACTGCTCCAACGTTTTGGAATATACTAATTTATCTTCAGCATAATCCATTCCTATTTTGCCTTTCATAGGTACAATTAAACTTCCCAATATTTGTGACTGTTTTTGCTGGGATGAAACTGATGACACAGATACTACATTTTTCTTTTGTTCTTCAATTTTTTCTTCTTTTGTTTTCTCATCAGCATTAATCTCTTTAATTTGTTTATTTTCTTCTTTTACAGAAGTTCCATTTATATTTGTACTTTTAGTCGCATTCACCTCTTCTTTTGTTTCTTTGATATTTTCTTCTTTTGTAATTATATTTTCTTCATCATCAATTTGAGTTTCATCCCAGTCAAAATTGTTTTCAACAAAATCATTCTCCATATAGTCTTTGCTTAAGTCTTTTAACTTCTCTACATTGTTTTGCGATACCCACGCTGCAGTTGTAGCTACTATACATATACAAAGAAATAAAATAATATAAAAACCATCTTTATCAAATATTTTTGAAAATTTTTGTACTACTTTCCCTTGCTTTTTATTATTCCTGTTAGGACCTTTATTAAACTCATCCATTAACTCACCTCCAATAAAAACAAAACTTAACTGTTTAATATGTAGTATCTCCAGTTTTTTGTAATTAATACATGTATTTTTCTTTTTTATGTCTTTTAAATAAACCCATAAAAAAATAAACCGAGGAAAATCCTCGGTTATTTGTGTTCCTGTATTTGCACTCCTGTGTAATAGTGCTTAAGTATTTCTATATATGTACTTCCGTTTTTAGCCATTCCATTGGCTCCCCATTGACTCATACCAACTCCATGTCCATATCCAATAGTCTCTATATCCACTATTTTTGTTCTAGGATTTATGGTTATTTTAAAATTTGTAGAATTTAAGTTAAATAATTCTCTTAAGTCTCTGCCTGATACTACTTCATTATCTATCATTACCTTTTTAATTCTACCGCTATCACTACGTTCTATTAGTTTAATTTTTTCTTGAAGATTTTCCTCTGTAAGTTTCACATTTGGATATTTTTTTTCTAACTTTGTTATAAATTCGTCTACTGTCATACTTGTTACATCCTTAAGCTTTGGTGCTCCTTCTTCGTAAGGACTCGGTACTGACCTTAAGTATGGCAACGCATTTGCAAACACATCTTCTGAATCCTCCGTCATACCACCACTTGTCGAATGAAACAAAGGTTCTATTAATTCTCCATCAAATACTATTACTTCGTCTTTAGTTTTATCTACAGCTTCCGATATTTTAGACCAATATTTATCCATCCAACTTTGTGAATGAAGGCTTATTAACTCCTCTTTAGAAAGCCATGCTTGACAATGTATACCTGTACATAAAGCCGCCTCAGGATGGTCAGGATGCCCATTGGGATATTGCTCTATGCGCCTCAAAGCATAGGTTCTGGCAGCTACTGCTTGAGCTTTTAATGCTTCTATTTCAAATTCTGCAGGCATTTCTGCAGCTACTACACCTTTTACGTATTCTTCTAATTCAATGCTCTCTACTTTTTTTGTTCTAGTATTATATATTTCTACCATATGTATATTTTCAGTTTCTTCATATTGGGGATTTTCTGTAGCTACATCACAACCCTTAATCAATACAATAGGCATTATTATAGTTATAAACAGTATGAAAATGACAGTAATAAATATTCCCTTCATCTTGTCCCCCTCTTTATAATTTTCAAAATTTTGCAACTGTAATAATTATGCAAATTCTTCAAATGACATGCTTTTCCTTTAAATAAATTATGACGCTTATATCATTTTATGAATAAGAGGGGGAATATATGATTATTTTAAGTTTCTTATTGCTTTCTCTAAATTTATTAGTGCTTTTTTTAATGTTGACCTTGGACAAGCAATATTTAATCTCTGATATCCTGAACCTGCTTCGCCAAACATAAGACCATCATTTAAGGCTAATTTTGCGTCCTTTATTATAAATTCTTTCAATTCTTTATCATTCATATTTAGGTCTTTACAGTCTAACCACATCAGGTATGTTCCTTCAAGTTTTAGAGGTTTTATTTGAGGGATTCTATTGCTAAGAAATTCGCAAACATATTTATAGTTATCATATAGATAAGCTAAAAGATCTTCCAACCAATCCTCTCCATATTTGTATGCTGCTTCAGTAGCAACTACAGCAAATGGATTTGCTATATTAACAGATATTCTTTTCATTGTATCAGTAAATTTATTTCTAAGTTCTTCATTAGGTATAACAATTGTTGATGCTCCTAATCCAGCAATGTTAAATGTTTTACTTGGTGCATAACATGTTATAGTATTGTTTTCTAATTCTTTACTTATTAGTGCAATAGGAGTATGTTTATATTGCTTATATACTAAATCCGAATGTATTTCATCACATACAATTATAACATTGTGTTTTAAACATAATTCTCCTAATTTTGTTAATTCTTCTTTCGTCCATACCCTTCCTACAGGATTATGAGGGCTACAAAGTATCATCATCTTTGTTTTTTCATCAGACAACTTTTCTTCTAAGTCCTCAAAATTCATCTCATAATGGTCACCAACACGAACCAACTCATTTTTCACTAATATACGGTCATTGTTCTTAACTGCATTAAAAAACGGATAATATACAGGAGGCTGTATAAGTACTTGATCCCCTGGAGCTGTATATGTCATAACAGCCCAATTTAATGCAGGTACCACTCCAGGTGTATACAAAAGCCACTCTTTTTTCGTTTCCCAACCATGTCTTTTTTTTATCCATTCAATAATAGCATCATAATACGATTGTGGTTTTACCCCGTAGCCATAGATATTGTGATTAGCTCTTTCTTTTATTGCCTCAGATACCTTTGGTGGTACTTCAAAGTCCATATCAGCTACCCACATAGGAATAAGGTCATTAGCACCAAACCTTTCTTGTAACATGTCCCATTTGACACTGTTCGTTTTCCTTCTCTCCACTACCTTGTCAAAATCATATTTCACATTACCATCCCCTTTGCAAAAAAATTATTTTTACACAATGACTTATTTAATAATTATAATATTATGTGAGGAAATTGCATAATAAAATACTTTAACTTTGTAGTAATTATGCAATTTCCTCATGTTAATAATATACCTTAATATTAGAAAAAACAATATCTTGACAGTATTTACTATCAAGATATTGTTTCTCATTCTCAATTATCTTTTCTAATTGAATTTTATTTATTTATGAATTAAGCAACCTCTAATATTATCAAATTATATTTCCTTCAACCATAGTAAAGGAAACATTTAGGTTTTCGTCAAATGCTATTATGTCTGCGTCTTTGCCTATTTCTATACTTCCTTTCCTTTTATCTATGCCTATTGCTCTGGCTGGATTCAAACTGGCCATTTGTACTGCTTCCTTTAGCGGTACTCCTACTAAATGCACCATGTTATATACTGCTCTGTTTAGTGTTAGTGTAGACCCTGCTAATACTCCACTTTCTAGTCTAGCTTCACCATCTTTAACAAATACTTTTTGCCCTCCTAGTTCGTATTCGCCATCGCTTAGCCCTGCTGCCATTATTGCATCTGATATAAGTATTATTTTGTCTTTCCCTTTCATTTTTACTGCCATTTTCATTGCTGCTTTATGAAGGTGTATGCCATCGCATATCATTTCACAATACACTCTTTCGTCTGTTAATGCTGCTCCTATGACTCCTGGTTCCCTGTGAGTAAAACTTCTCATACCATTGTACAAGTGAGTTACTTGTGTTATCCCTCTTTCTATTCCTTCTATTGTTTCTTCGTATGTCGCATTTGTATGTCCTGCTGATATTTTTATCCCTTGCTCTTTTAAATACGTTATTGTTTCTTTGGCATTATTTATTTCTGGTGCTAAAGCTACTACTTTTATGTTTCCCTTTCCTTCTTTTATATACATTTTTAATTCTTCTATGTCAGGGGTTTTAATATATTCAGATGGCTGTGCTCCCTTTTTTTCTTGTGAAAAGTATGGCCCTTCTAGGTAAATTCCTAATACTTTTGCCCCTTTATCATTTTTTTCTTGTATGTATCTTGCTGCATTTTCTATTGCTTTTAGTATGTTCTCTTTAGGATTTGTCATTGGTGTTGCTAAGTATCCTGTTACTCCATTTTTTATGTGGTATTTGCTCATTGATTCTAATGCTTCGTAAGTGCCTTCCATGCTATCGTGTCCATTGTTGCCGTGATTGTGAATGTCTATAAATCCTGGTGATAAGTATTTTCCTTCTAAGTCTATTATTTTATCAAATTGATTTTTATATATAGTTTCATTTTTTATTATGTCTTTTATTTTCCCATTATTTATGATTAGTGAGTATCCTTTTTTTATTTCGTATGGAGTTATTATTTTTGAATTTTTTATTAATATCTTCAATAATATCACTTCCTAATTTTTAATAATTTTGATATTCTTCTGCTGCCTCTTTATCCATTATGATTGTTATGCTACTATGTAATAACAAAATGGATGCTGGTATTTTTGTGGTTATGGTATTGTTTTTTAACAGCCGTGCCATTATTTTAGCTTTGTTTTTACCATTTGCAAGAAGCAGTATTTTTTTTGCTTTCATTATTTGGCCTAATCCCATAGTTATAGCTTTTTTCGGTACTTCATCTATTGAATCAAAAAATCTCGAATTTGCTTTTATAGTGCTTTGAGTAAGCGTTGTTAGATGTGTTCCTACGCATAATTCTTCGTCAGGCTCATTGAATGCTATATGCCCATTAGCACCAATACCTAATAATTGAAGGTCAATTCCTCCTGCTTTTTCTATAGATCTATCATATTCTTTTACATATTCGTCTATATTTTTTACTTGTCCATCTGGTATATGGATATTTTGAGGATTTATGTTTATATGGTTAAACAGATTTTTGTACATAAAATAGTGATAGCTTTCCTCATTTTCTGGTGAAAGTCCATAGTATTCATCAAGATTAAATGTAGTTACTTTAGAAAAATCTACTAAGCCTTTTTTGTTTTTTTCAATTAGTTTTTTATATGTGCCTATAGGGGTACTTCCTGTAGCTAATCCTAAAACTATGTCTGGTTTTTTATTGACCTCATTTGAAATTATTTCTGCAGCTTTACTGCTTAGTTCCTCATAATCTTCTGTAATAATTAACTTCATGTTAATTACTCCCTTTTTTTTATATTTGGGATGCACTGAGAACTGTCCCAGCGCATCTATTTTTTTAATTTAATAGATATTAAATCTTCACCGCTATTAACATTACTATCTTTAAGGATTTCAATGCTTTCAACCTTATCCATATTTGTAATAATAATAGGTGAAAGTATTGAAGGTACCTTGCCTTTAATATCTTCCCAATTAATCTTTATAAGTTTATCTCCAACATTAACCTGTTGACCTTCTTCTACAACTGCTTCAAAGCCTTCACCTTTCAACTTAACAGTATCTATACCTAAATGTATTAATACTTCTAATCCTTCCTTAGTAACTATTCCAATGGCATGTTTTGCAGAAAAAAGCTTTACTATTGTACCAGTTACTGGTGCAGTAAGCCATTTACCCTTAGGGTCTATAGCTATACCATCTCCTACAATCTTTTGTGAAAAAACTTCATCAGGTACATCTTCTAGCTTCACTATATTACCAGTTAATGGGGATTTTATTGTTTGCTGTTTTGATTTGCCAAATCTAAAAAATCTTATCATAACATCATTCCTTCTGCATTATATTCCTATCTTAAATTATTATAACACTTATAAATGTTTAATTCTACCGTCATACTTTTCATATAAATCATCATTATTATATCCATCTATATTTTGGCTAGTATATACAGGTAGTTTATATCCTTCTTTTGATAAAATATTTAGAGTTTCTGCGACTATGCTGTTTACTATTAGTGAACCTGCTATTGTTGATGCTGGACCTGATGTAACACCATTAAAATCGAGCAAGAAATCCCCTTTTGGTACACAGTTATCTATTACTAAATCTGCTATCTCAAATAATCTCTTCCCACTTGAATGCCTTGATTCACAAGATTTTGAATGGCTTAATGATGTAAGTGCTATCAGATAGATACCCTTTTCTTTTGCTAACATTGCCATTTCTACTGGAACACTGTTTCTTCCTGAGTTTGATATTATGACCATGATATCGCCTTTATTTATAGAGTATTGGTCCCATATGATTTTTGCAAGCCCTGGTAATCTTTCCATCTTACTGCTTTTTCTTGCTCCAAAATTAGTGATGATAGTATCATCAAGCATTGCATTTACTGCTGCTAATCCACCTGCTCTAACAAACATTTCTATACCTATTATGTGTGAATGACCTGTTCCAAAAACGTGTATAATTTTATCTTTTTTTATTGTCTCTGCAAATACCTTTGCTGCCTTTTTTATATTATCCATTTGTGTTTCTTCTACTTTTATTATTAATTTTTGTATTTCTTCTATATACTTTGTTGCTGACATATATATCCCTCCATGCTCTTATTTACTTTTATTTTCTTAAAGATTTTAGCTGGTTATTTATTTCTTCTGCAATGTTTTCAGCCTTTGTTCCTACTACAACTTGAATATTATTTCCTACCTTTAACACACCTGATGCACCAATTGATTTTAGTCCTCTTTCATTTATCAATGAGCTGTCTTTTAATTTTAAACGAAGACGAGTAATACATGCTTCTACAAACTCAAGATTTTCAGGTCCGCCAAGGTATTCAATATATGCATTAGCTCTTTCTATTCCACCAGCATCTATAACAGCTTTTTTATCCATGTCTATTTCATCCATAGATATCTCTTCTTCTCTTCCTGGTGTAGCTAATTTAAATTTAGTTATAAAGAACCTGAAAACAAAGTAATAAATAAAGAAGTATACTATTCCTACAGGTATAATAAGCCAAGCCTTTGTAGCTAACCCATAATTTAGTACATAGTCTATTAATCCTGCAGAAAAACCAAAGCCATGCTTAATGCCTAATAGGTTGCAAACAATAAGCGAAGAACCTGTCAAAGCTGCATGAAGTACGTAAAGTAATGGTGCAACAAAACAGAAGCTAAATAGCAAAGGTTCACCAATACCTGTTAATGCAAATGTCAATGCTGCACTTAGCAAGACACCACCTGCTGATTTTTTATTCTCTGGTTTAGCACAATGATACATCGCAAGAGCTGCTGCGGGCATACCAAACATAAATATTGGATAAAAACCAGCCATAAATATACCAGCGTTTGGGTCCCCAGCAAAAAAACGTGATAAATCTCCTGTTATTACTTCTCCAGTCCCATTTGTAAATGAACCAAATACAAACCATATCAAGCTGTTAAGAACATGATGAAGCCCTGTAGGAATTAACAACTGGTTGAAAAATCCATATAAACCAACTCCTATTGAACCTGAAGTAGTAAGCCACTCTCCAAAGGAATAGATAATATTTTGAATAGGTGGCCAAACATACCCTAAAATTGCTGCTAAAACAACACAACTAGCTCCTGTAACTATTGGTACAAACCTCTTGCCTGCAAAAAAGCCTAATACATCTGGTAGTTTAATATTATGAAATTTGTTATACAAACTACCTGCTACACAACCTGCTATAATACCAGCTAAAACACCCATATTAATTTCTGGATTTATTGTCTTAGCTCCTTCAGTTAATACAAAATATCCTACTGCACCTGCTAAGCCTGTTGTACCTGAGCTATCAAAAGACAATCCTACTGCAACACCTATAGCAAAAAGTAATGCTAAATTTTCAAACAATATTCCTCCTGCTCTAGTAATGAAAGGAATATCGAACAGGTCAGGAGCGCCTAACCTTAGTAATAATGCAGCTGCTGGTAATATTGCTATTGGAAGCATAAGTGCTTTACCTATTCTTTGCAGCTGACCAAAAAAACCTTTCATAAATAATTCCTCCTTTTATTTTATTACGTTCTGTTAACTTAAATGAAAATTGAAAGCCTCGAACTCCTTTAGGTATAATAGTAATTGTCAACCAAACATTACTCCAAAGGAGGTCGAGGCCTATGACTATTATACCAAAAATTAAGTGTCCTAGATGTAATTCTTCAAAACTTTATAAATTTGGCAAAGATCCTTACGGTTATCAAAAGTATCAATGCCGTGATTGTAAACGTCAATTCTCTACAAAGCCTAAATCTAATACTTCACGTAATAGCAAATATCCAAGATGCCCCAAATGTGGCAAAGCATCTTTTATTCATCATGATTATAAGCACTATACAAACTACAGATGCTCAGATAAAAAATGTTATCATTCTTTCTTTATCGCAAAACCAACTACTATCCATAATCCCTCATCGTCTAATCTTTCTGGTAAAACTAATTTTAAAAGAATGAGATTTCCTATGTTTGTTATTATTACTGCCCTTAACCTTTATTTTTTAAATAACTCTTCAACAAGAAAAATATCACAGTTTCTTTATATTACATATAATATTAAGGTTTCCCATGTATCAATTGCATCCTGGGTTAAAAAGTTTGCACCTTTGTTTGACAGTATGGCTAATAAGTTTTCTTCACACATTGACTTATCTTCTTCTGATGAGTGGCATGCTGATGAAACTGTTGTTAAAATTAATGGTAAAAAACATTATCTCTGGTTTATCATTGATTCTGAAACTCGCTTTATTATAAATTTTCATCTATCTCCTTACAGAAATTCTAACCAGGCCTTCAGCCTTTTTAAAAAAGCAAAGAAATTTGGCATTCCTAATACTATCGTTACTGATAGATATAGTGCTTATAAGGTGCCTGCTAAATCTATCTTTGCCGGTGCCAACCATATAAGAGTTGAATCTTTTGATGATGATATATCAAACAATATAATTGAATCTTTTAATAAGGAATTTAAAGCCTGGTATAAACCAAAGCGAGGTTTTAACTGTTTCGAAAGCGCTAATAACTTAATTGCAAACTTTGTATTCTTCTTTAATTATATACGGCCTCATTCTTCTTTGAGTAACCTTACTCCTGCCCAGGTAGCAGGTGCCAAATATAGCGATAGAGATCGCAGTAATTGGTTATTATCTGCATAATATTTACTTGTTAAGGGTTCTCTCTGCTTTGCCTTATTTCTTGGTTTATTTGCTATGCAATTTTTATTTTTACAGCCCTTAACCATTCCATAGCTATTTAAAATAAAGCTGTCAAGGGCGAGCTTTGCTCGTTTATCTTGACCCTTGACAGCTTTATTGTAATAGCTAAAATTCATATAGGGCTGTAAGGTCAAGATCCATTAAGAATTTTTCTATAAAATCATGCTATTTTTTCATTTTAAGTTAACAGTTCCTTTTATTATTAAAAAAGGCATGAGTTTATAAATAATACAGGTTTCCCTGATATTTATAAGCTCATGCCTGAATAAACTCAGTAACACGCTTATAGTATTAGTCAACAGTATTAAAAAAACTAATCTCTGTAGATGAAGTGCTATATACCCTAGCTCTCCTTCACAAACATCCTTTCCTATGCTGTTTTTAATTTCATTACCAAGTATTTTAGCAATTTTAAAAGTTTCTTGATAATCTTTTTTTATCGCTTCAAGCAATGGATTTTCAATTAACTTGCCTTTTTTTATTCTTTCTATAGTAAATCTTAGATGAGTAATTAACCTATAATAACTAAAATCAGAGCTGTCAAATTTTATTCGCAACTCATTTTCAACTATTTCAACTAATCTTTTTATTAATAAAGTATATCTTACTGTCTCTGATACCTGAGGAAATTGCATAATTCATCTTTTTTATAGTAGAAAAAAAGAGCATAGAGCGATAGCTTATTGAAAATGAGATTTTAAATTTGATATTTTTGATATTTATTTTTGAATAATGCAAAGAACCTCCTAAATAAATATAATTTTATGCCGTTAGGCAGCTTTATTAACAGTTTTACTTGAGTTTAACGATATTGTTCCAGCTATAAGTGCTATGCAATTTAATAATGAGTGGACCATGGCTTTTTTAATACCTTTGGACCTTATATTATCTAAATTCAGATATTCTTTAAGTCTACTATTACATCTTTCAACTGATGTCCTTTTATCATATAACTTTTTCCAACTAGTAGAAGGCCTTAAAGGATATCCATAATGCCTTGGATTTTC
This sequence comes from Brassicibacter thermophilus, assembly GCF_055378355.1. Lineage (NCBI taxonomy): Bacteria > Bacillati > Bacillota > Tissierellia > Tissierellales > Thermohalobacteraceae > Brassicibacter > Brassicibacter thermophilus. Next base: position 2,687,426 of record NZ_AP042446.1, read on the forward strand.
CTTATAATTGACTTTAAAAGTATATCCGTAGGTAGAAGAAGAACACCAATTCATTCCATGAGGGCAATTACACTTACCTAAAACATGAGGACAACGAAATTTAAGATAACTACCATCTTTGCCCCAATACACTAGTTTATATCCTGCGGAGCAGATAGGATTAAAATCTTCATCTAATCCAGCAGGTGGAGCATAGCTTCGTCTAGGATTGTAAGCTATTATTGGAATACCATTAAATTCGTTTATTATATCTTTATAAACATACTCAAAGTCATACCCAGAATCCATAGCATAATATTTAGGCTTAAAAATATCTTTATAATTATTAAAAAATTGCTTTATTAAAGGTATAGCTACAGTGCCATCATAAGTATTTGCTGGGGTTACTAAAATATCTAATGGCAGTTCGCTTTTAGAATCACATAATATATGAAGTTTCCAACCAAACCACTTTACAGTGTTACCATTAGTATCCTTTTTAATCCCCCAGTTAGGGTTGTAGTCATTATCTACGATATATTTTTTAGGCTTAGCAGTTTCATAAGAACTTAATTTTGTTGAATCAATAGAGATATGTTCTCCATCAATTATATTAAGTTCTTTTGCTTTAACAACTAAAGAATGGAACAATTGCTCAAGTTCATCTGTTTGAGTCAATTTATCTAAGAATCTGCTAAAAGTAGATTCAGATGGTACTTTGCCAAGGACACCAAAACCACAACAATATCTTAGAACAGGATTTTGCTTAAGATTAAGAACTAAATCTTTTATAGTCTGAATTTTTTCTACTTGCATAGCAATCAAAGCATAAATTAAAGTTTCAGGCTCATAGCCCTTCGGGCCTTTAGAATTATGAGATTTTCTTAGTTTACAAGCTAAATTAGAAACGTCAATTTGAGATAAAATCATCTCTAATTTAGTTTTTTGTTGAAATTCCATAATTTCCTCAAAGGAAATTAAGCACATTTGTCGAATATACATTTAAGAAGTTTCACTCCCTTCGGGTATAGAGTTTGCTTACTTAATATATTCGACATTTAGGGGTGAAACTCCTTTTTGCGTTTACTGAAATTTAGAAAAATCAACAATTTAAAATTATGCAATTTCCTCACCTTTTTATTTTGCCTTGCAGAATGAAGGTGTAACGCAATAAATCCAGTTTCATCCTCTGGCATCTTTACACCAAAAGCTTCTTCTATTTTTTTTATTGCTTGTTTTGCTACTTTGTATTCTGATTTGTAAAGTATTTGTATTTCATGTAAAAATGGGTTACTAATTTCTAATCCTGCTTTTATTCTTTCAATAGCAAAACAAATATGGTCAGTTAAAGCTATATGAATATGAGGGTTAAGTTCACCTAATGCTTTTTCAGCAAGGAATATTATTTCCTCACTTATCCCCATTGCAAATGAATTAAATTGGTTTACAAGCTTATAGTATTCTCTTTTTATTTTTTCATCATATGGTATAAATATTTTTTCAACTTGATTTGAATCAAATGTGACTAAATCATTAATTTTACGACCGAATCCTATTCCTTTGCCAATCAGTATTGCTTCTTGTTTTTCCGATTGACTAAATGTTAAAATGACATTATTATTTAATACTTTTAGTATTTTATATTTACCATTTGGCATATAAAACTCCTCCGTTAAAACAAAAAGCAAAATACTTTTGCATAAAAACAAAAAACCAAAAAACTAATATAGTTTAAAAAACTAATATAGTTTTTTGGTTAATGCCTGAATTTAATCAGTAACACACCAAATCGTACATATGCCTATTTTATTTACTAATTCTATGTTACCGTAATAATTCAAGTTTGTCAATAGGAAAAATAGTCGATAAAAGCATTATTTCCTGGGAAATTGTTGAGGACAAAAGAAAAAGAAGACTTTAAAATCTTCTCATACTGTTGACAAAGTTAAAAAAACAAAAATAAATTTAAAGGAATCCAAAATTCTGTGAAATTATTAATAATAGATGATTTAGTACCTGAAAATCACCTACTGAGAGAGATTGATAAGTACATTGATTTTATATTCATATATAATTTATTTGAAAATTTATATTGTTTAGATAATGGAAGACCATCAATTGACCCTGTTGTGCTTTTTAAAATGATGTTAATTGGATATTTGTTTTGAATTAGATCTGAAAGAAGTTTAATTGATGAGATTACAATAAATATAGCGTACAGATGGTTCTTAGGTCTTTCATTGACCGATAAGGTCCTAGATTATTTAACTATTAGCAAAAACAGACGTAGAAGATTTAATGGAATCTATGTTTTTGAGAAAATATTCGATAGAATTGTATTTCAAGCTATAGATATGGAATTAGTCAAAGGTAAAATACTTTACACAGATTCTACTCATTTAAACGTTAATGCAAACAAGCAAAATTTTGAAAAGAAAGAAATTAAATAATTTGTTAAAAACTATGTAAATACTTTAGAAGAAGATATAAATACAGACTGAGAAAAACATAATAAGAAACCTTTTAAAAAAACATAAGCCAGTAAAAAAGATGATAAAATCTAGCACTACAGACCCTGATAGTGGATATACGTTCATAGATAGAAAGCCAAAAGATTTCTTCTATCTAGAACATAGAACTGTTGACAGTAAAAACAATATAATTACTGATGTACATATAACTCCAGGGAATGTAAATGATGTTAAGCCATATCTAGAAAGGCTAGATTATCAAATAGAAAAATTTGGTTTTTACACAAAATATGTAGGACTAGATGCAGGCTATTTTACAGCACCAAATTGCAAAGGTTTAGAAAAAAAGAGAGATTCAAGGAGCAATAGCTTATAGGCTTGGACCTCATAAAAAAAATAAATACACAAAAAACAAATTTCAATATATAGAAGAGTGGGATGTATATGCATGCCCCAACCCAACGGTTCTTAGAATATAAAACTACAACACGTCAAGGATATAAAGAATATGTTAGTAATAAAGAACATTGTAAAACATGTAAACATAGAGACGAATGCCTAATTGGAGATAATGAATATAGAACTATAAGAAGACATGTTTGGAAAAATATAAAGAAAAGGTAAAAAGTTTTATAAAAAATGATATTGGAAGAAAAATATATTAGAGAAAGAAACAGTAAAGCGAAGCTTTACAGATTCTAAAGAACTCCATGGGCTTCGCTGTTGTCGCATGCGCAGAATTAGCAAAGTTAGGGAACAAAGTTACATGACTGCGGTAGTACAAAATATTAAGAAGATAGCTAATATGCTATCGCAGTCTATTTTAAACTATTCAAAACATGATATTACTATAAAATTAATTAAATATCTTAATAATAATCATATATTTTACATAATTCAAAAACCCACGATTTTCATCGCAGGTTTGTCATTAACCTAAGAAGACATAGTAGTCTTCTTTAATCAATCCTATATATTTTTGCACCAATTTTTGACAGTTTTTCTTCTATATGAGTATATCCTCTGTCAATATGATAAATATTGCTTATTTCTGTCGTTCCTTCAGCTATTAGTCCAGTAAGCACTAATGCCGCACCTGCTCTTAAATCTGTAGCTTTTACAGGTGCTCCCATAAGTTTATTAGTACCTTGTATAATTGCACTTCTTCCATCTATCTTTATATCTGCTCCCATTCTTTTTAATTCGTCTACATGCATAAACCTATTTTCAAATACTGTTTCTATAATAATACTTGTTCCTTCTGCTACACTCATAAGTGCCATAAACTGTGACTGCATATCTGTGGGGAAACCTGGATATGGTAAAGTTTTTATATCAACTGCCTTAATATGTTCTGTGCCTTTTACTCTTATACTATCTCCATTTTCTTCAACTGTAACACCTATTTCTCTAAGTTTTGCTATTATAGGCTTTACATGATCTGCTATGACATTTTCAACTACTACATCTCCTTTAGTTATTGCAGCTGCAACCATATATGTTCCAGCTTCTATTCTGTCAGGTATTATTGAATGTTCTGTGCCTCCTAGCTTTTCTACGCCTTTTATCTTTATTGTACTAGTACCCGCTCCTTTTATATCAGCACCCATCTTATTAAGGTAATTTGCTAAATCCACTATTTCGGGTTCCATAGCAGCATTTTCTATTATAGTTTCACCTTTTGCAAGGGTAGCTGCCATCATTATGTTTTCAGTAGCTCCAACACTAGGAAAGTCTAAGTATAATTTATTTCCAGTCAATTTTTCTACTGCTGCTTCTACGTATCCGTGTCCAACCTTTATGTCTGCTCCTAAAGCTTTAAATCCTTTTAGGTGAAGATCTATAGGACGTGTACCTATAGCACATCCGCCTGGCAAAGAAATACGTGCTTTACCCATTCTTGCTAGAAGAGGACCCATTACTAAAAATGATGCTCTCATTTTTCTCATAAGGTCATAGGGAGCTTCAAAATTATCAATATTTGATGAATTAATCTCTATTTTACCTCTTTCAGTTCTTTTTACATCTGACCCTAAAGAAGTAAGTACTTCACTTATTACATCGACGTCCTTCAAATCTGGTACATTATCTAATATAGTGTTTTCAGTTGCCAACAAGGAAGCTGCAATAATTGGCAGGGCAGAATTTTTAGCCCCACTTACTCTTATGTTTCCATTTAGTGGGGGACTTTTTTCTACTATTAGTTTTGTCACATTTTTTCCTCCCTTATTATGTTTGGTTTTAATAGCCTGTAGTGATTATTGGAGTGCCAATCCATATATAAGTACTGTCTTCATATTCATTGTATCTCATAGCAATATTTAAATTCATCTTTTTATTTCCTGTATATAAATATTCAGTAATATTCGATGTGAATGCAGATATACTCGTCAAATTATCATCTACTAATCCTTCTACTTTGTACCCGTCAACTGTCTGCAATGCTATACTTATTTTTTTATATATTTCACTACTACTTAATTTTCCCTTAAAAGTCCCAGTAATGCAAGTGGAAATTTTTGATTTCTTGTTGTATTTATCGTATATATCCTCAATTTTAGTCTTTAATGGTTCTAAATTCTCAATTTCTTGATATTCAATTACATCTATGTAAAGATCTGTCTCTTCTGTGCCTAAAGATATGTCTTTATATGACACTACAATAGCGGTAATTGTCCTATTAGCGTCATCTTGTCCACAAATAACAAGTTGATTGTAATTATTTCCCTCAGATAGACTAAAGCTGTATAATTTCTCATCAGCATTATTATTTAATTCAAAAAATTGATTGTCGTTCACAAGTTTCCCTTGAATATTTAATGCCTCTACAAGTTCTAAACCTAGAGTAGATAATTGTTCTTTGTTCAAATATTGGTCGTTAATTTTGCTATTAAAATTCATATTCATTTCTAAGAAATTAGCCCCAGTTGCCTTAAATGAATTTATTACTGCTTTTTCATCTGTAAGATTAGTTGTATCAGCCCATACATAGTTCATGATAGAAAGCAATACTACTAATGCAATAAGTCCCACAGTTTTAAATTTACTCATACTCTCTCTCCTCTCTTTCCTTTAAAACACAAGGGGACGGTTCTGTGTGTTGATTTTTCAACACAAGAGAACCGTCCCCTTGTGTCATATTATTTGAACACAAGAGAACCGTCCCTATGTGTTCTTGTTTTTGAGGAAAAGGTGGGGTGACAAAAATGTAAAGGGGGACAAAACATTTTTATCTTTTTCTTCTTTTCCTCTAAAATAAGTATTGACAAAGAGAGGCTTGTATTATACATGCTTTTTTATTTTTTATTTTTTATATGTGAACAAATCTTAAATAAAAAATAAGCCAGATAAACAAATTACCTGACTTATTTTTCTTTTGCAATATTTATTCTGTTTAATGCTTTTTGTAAAGCTATTCTAGCTCTTAAAACATCTATATTTTCATCATTGCTTTCAAGTCTTTTCTCTGCTCTTTCCTTTGCTGCCTTTGCCCTTTCTACATCTATTTCTTCAGGCCATTCTGCTGAATCAGCTATAATAGTAGTTTTTTCCTCGGCGATTTCCATGTACCCTCCAGCAATGGCTGCACATCTTGTCTGTCCATTTTGTTTTATCTTTATTTTGCCTATAGCAAGGGGAGTTACTAATGGAGTATGGTCTTTTAAAATGCCCATATCTCCTTCTAAGCCTCTTACTACTACCATTTCTACCTCATCTTCGAAGAACTTTCTATCTGGCGTAACTATCTCTAAAGTAAATTGAGACATACAATCCCTCCATTTCAAATCGTAGCAGGCTAGAATTACATAACTTAAGCTTTTGCTCTTTTTACTACATCATCTATTGTGCCAGCATATAGGAATGCTGATTCAGGTATATCGTCATGTTTTCCTTCTAATATTTCTTTAAATCCTCTTATTGTTTCTTTAAGAGGTACATATACTCCAGGTTTCCCAGTAAATTGTTCTGCTACATGGAATGGTTGTGAGAAGAAACGTTGTATCTTTCTAGCACGAGCAACTATTATCTTGTCTTCATCTGACAATTCGTCCATACCAAGTATAGCAATGATATCTTGAAGTTCTTTGTATTTTTGAAGTACCTCCTGTACTCCACGGGCTACTTTATAATGTTCTTCCCCTATAACTACTGGGTCAAGTATCCTTGATGATGAATCCAATGGATCAACTGCAGGATATATACCTAATTCAGATATTGAACGAGAAAGAACAGTAGTAGCATCCAAGTGAGCAAAAGTTGTCGCTGGTGCAGGGTCTGTTAAGTCATCAGCAGGAACATATACTGCTTGAACTGATGTTATTGAACCACTCTTTGTTGATGTAATTCTCTCTTGAAGCTGTCCCATCTCAGTTGCCAATGTTGGTTGGTATCCAACGGCACTAGGCATACGTCCAAGTAATGCAGATACTTCTGAACCAGCTTGTGTAAATCTAAATATGTTATCTATAAATAAAAGAACATCTTTATTTTCTTGATCTCTAAAATATTCTGCCATAGTTAATCCAGTAAGTGCAACTCTCATTCTTGCTCCAGGTGGCTCATTCATCTGGCCAAATACAAGAGATGTCTTGCTTAAAACTCCTGATTCTTTCATTTCATAATAAAGGTCGTTACCTTCTCTAGTTCTCTCACCAACCCCAGCAAATACAGACAAGCCACCATGCTGTTTAGCTATGTTGTTTATAAGTTCTTGGATTATAACAGTTTTACCAACTCCAGCTCCACCAAATAAACCTATTTTACCACCTTTTGCATAAGGTGCAATAAGGTCTATAACCTTTATACCAGTTTCAAATATTTCTTTTGCTGTTTCTTGTTCTTCAAATTCTGGTGGATTTTTATGAATTGGAGATGTAATTGTAGTATCAACCTCTCCAGCCTCGTCTATAGGTTCTCCTAAAACGTTAAACATTCTACCTAACGTAGCATCTCCTACTGGTACAGTTATAGGTCTACCAGTATCTATAGCTTTCATTCCTCTTTTTAACCCATCAGTTGGAGACATAGATATACATCTTACTGTATCGTCTCCTATATGCTGTGCAACCTCAGCAACTATCTTATTATCATCTTTTTCTATAACAATAGCATTTAATAGCTTTGGAAGATTTTCTTCATCAAATCTCACATCAATAACAGGTCCGATTATCTGAACAATCTTACCTTCATTTGTTACAGCCATTTATTTCACATCCTTTCCTTTTTTCTTTAGGATAGGTATTCCTCATTAATTATTTTAAAGCATCTGCTCCACTTACTATTTCTGATATCTCTTGAGTAATAGATGCCTGTCTTGCCCTATTAAACTTCAACATCAAATTATCTATCATCTCTTCAGCATTATCTGTAGCTGATTCCATAGCCACCCTTCTAGCACCTTGCTCACTAGCAGAAGCTTCTATTAAGGCACCGTATATAGTACTTTTAACATACTTAGGTATTAAATAATTTAAAACTTCATTTGGTGAAGGTTCATATTCCACCACAGTATCCTCTGCCATAGTTTGTATTTCTTCACTATTGTCATTGATGTTTTCAGCAGGAAGAATCTTCATCATCCTCGGTTCTTGAGATATAGTGCTTTTAAAATGGGAATATACTAAGTAAACTTCATCTACCTCGTGTTTGCTGTAAAGTTTTACAGCTAAATCCCCTATAGTTGCAGCATGATGAAATTGAGGATTTTCAGATATATGAATAAATTCTCCGCTAATATCATAATTTCTCTTCTTAAAATAGTCTCTCCCTTTCTGCCCTACAGGTATTACCGTTACTTCTACATTTCTATTTTTCATATGGTTCTCTGCTAATCTTATGATATTGCTATTATATCCTCCTGCCAGTCCTCTATCTCCAGTGATAACTATATATAAAGACCTCTTTATTTCTCTTTTTTCTAAAAATGGATGTTTTAAACCAGTAGTAGAAGAAAGTATTTCTTGTATACTCCTTACTACAGTATTAAAGTATGGTCTAGTCTTCTCTAGTTTTTCTCTGGATTTTCTAAGCTTTGCAGATGCCACAAGCTCCATGGCCTTTGTTATCTGCTTTGTATTACTTACACTTCGGATACGTCTTTTTATATCTCTAATAGTTTGGGCCATGTTTTTCACCTCCATTCTTTCATGGGGTCAGATTTTATCTAAATATCTTTTTAAATTCTTGTATACCTTCTTTAAGCTTTTCTTCTGTCTCTGGAGTAAGATCTTTAGTTTCAACAATGCTTTTGCCTACTTCAGCGTAGTTTGATCTCATAAAACTTAAAAATTCTTCTTCAAACTGTCTTACCTTATCTACAGGTATATCTGTAAGGTATTTATTAATAACAGCATATATAATCATAACCTGTTCTTCTACAGGATATGGCTTATATTGTGGCTGGTTTAATATTTCCATAATTCTTTCACCTTGAGCAAGCCTTTCTTGAGTCTCTTTATCTAACTCAGAACCAAATTGAGCAAATGCTGCTAATTCTCTGTATTGAGCAAGTTCAAGTTTTAGAGACCCTGCTACTTTTTTCATTGCCTTAATCTGTGCAGCCCCACCAACACGAGAAACTGATAAACCAGCATTTACCGCAGGCCTTTGTCCTGCAAAGAATAATTCAGATTCTAGGAATATCTGACCATCTGTTATGGAAATAACATTAGTTGGTATATATGCTGATATATCTCCAGCTTGAGTTTCTATAATTGGTAGTGCTGTTATGGAACCACCACCGTATTTTTCGTCTAACTTTGCAGCTCTTTCTAATAATCTTGAATGAAGATAGAATACATCTCCAGGATATGCCTCACGTCCAGGTGGTCTACGTAAAAGCAGTGACATAGCACGATATGCAACTGCGTGCTTTGAAAGGTCGTCATATATTATAAGTACGTCCTTTCCATTTTCCATAAATTCTTCACCTATAGTAACTCCAGCATATGGAGCAATATATTGTAATGGAGCTAGTTCACTAGCTGTAGCTGCTACAACTATACTATAGTCCATAGCTCCTCTTTTTTCTAATACATCAACTATCTGAGCAACTGTTGACCTTTTTTGTCCAATAGCTACATATATACATATAACATCTTGACCTTTTTGGTTTAGGATAGTATCTACTGCTATTGCAGTCTTACCTGTTTGTCTATCACCTATGATAAGTTCCCTCTGACCTCTACCTATAGGTATCATAGAGTCTATTGCTTTGATACCTGTCTGCAAAGGCTCGGATACTGATTTTCTCGTTATAACACCAGGTGCTACCCTTTCAACTGGTCTAAACTTATCTGTATTGATTGCACCTTTACCATCTATAGGCTGACCTAATGCATTTACTACCCTGCCTATCATGGCATCTCCAACTGGAACCTCTACTATTCTTCCTGTTCTCTTTACTTCGTCCCCTTCTTTGATATTTTCATCTGAGCCCATAAGAACGCAACCAACATTGTCCTCCTCAAGGTTCAATGCCATACCATATACGCCGCCGGGAAATTCCAAAAGTTCACTGGCCATGCAATTTTCAAGACCGTGAATTCTAGCTATACCGTCACCAACCTGAATAACGGTACCTACATCTACTACATCAAGTCTTTTTTCGTATTTTTTGATTTGTTCTTTTATAATAGAACTAATTTCTTCAGGTCTTAGATTCATCCTTTTCTTCACCCCTATTCTTTACTTACTTTCACACCTTGAAGGTCTTCTTGAAGCATATCCAGCTGTTTTCTGATGCTTTCATCTATTACCTTATCCTGAACCTTTACTAATATTCCACCTATTATATCTTTATCTACAATATTTGTAAGGTTAACCTTTTTGTTGAATTTTTTAGAAAGTTTTTGCGATAATGCAAGCTTTTCATCTTCAGTCATAGGTATAGCTGTGATAGCTTGAGCGTCAACTATGCCATACTTTTCATTAAAAAGATTAATATATTCATCACTAATATCCTGAATATCTCTTTCTCTCTCTTTATCGATAACAATATACATAAGATTTAATATTTCTTGAGAAACTCTACCTTTAAAAATAGAGTTAATAATATCCTTTTTTTCTGCTTTGCTTATTTTAGGATGCTGTATGATAATATTTAATTTTGGCTCCTTTTGAAAAACCTGTGATATAAACAATATTTCATCTTTAAACTGTTCTAGCTTATCTAACTCTATTGCTACATCAAATAATGCCTCTGCATATTTCTTACCTACTAGCTTTGCCATTTACTTTCCCCTACCTCGTTTATAAACTCTTCTATCATTTTCTTATGCACATTTTCATCCAGGTTCTTTTCTATTACTTTAGAAGCCACCATCATTGATATTGCAACAACCTCTGCTTTAAGGTCTTCCATAGCCTTTTGTCTTTGTCTTTCTATTTCACTATTAGCCTTCTTAATTATATTTTCAGCTTCACTTCTAGCCTCAGCTATAATATTATCCTTTAATTCTTCTCCACGTTTTCTTGCTTCCTCTATTATAGCCTGACCTTCTTTTTTAGCTTCTTCTATCTTAAGCTCATATTCTTTCTTTAGAGCAGCTGCTTCATCTTTTCTTTCTTTAGCCTCGTTTAAGTCATTTTCTATTTTTTCTCTTCTTTTTCTTAACATTTCTGAAACAGGTTTAAAAAGAAAATGTCTTAATACAAGGTAAAGAATAAGTGTAGATATTAATTGTAGAATAAACGACGACCATTCTGGTAAAACTCTTACATCAAAGGCCATTAATATTATGCCTCCCTTCTCTATATTGTCTTGGAGTTAAACTCAGAAGAGATGGGTATGCCCACCTCTTTTTAAAATTTTATGCGCCAAGCAGTGGTCTTACAAATAGTAAGATTATAGCTATAACTAATCCATAGATACCTGTAGTTTCTGCAACTGCTTGACCTAAAATCATTGTCCTGATAATATCCCCTTGTGCTTCTGGTTGTCTACCAACAGCTTCTGCAGCTTTACCTGCTGCGTAACCTTGACCTATACCAGGTCCAATACCTGCAATCATTGAAAGTCCTGCACCTATTGCTGATGCTGCTAATATTAAATCTTTTCCTGTAATAGCTGTATTTGGATCCATAAAAAATTCCTCCTCTTTTTTTTATTCCAATTTTTAAGTAACGAATTCTCATAATAAATATTATCTTATAACAATTAAATATAGTTACACTATAATAAATTAAGTAATGGATTTGCAAACATTAAAACCAAAGAAATAATCAAAGCGTATATCCCTGTAGTTTGGGATACTGCTTGACCTAGTATCATAGTCCTAACAATACTTGCTTGAAGTTTAGGTCTTTTTCCAACAGCTTCTGTAGCTTTACCTGCTGCATATCCCTGTCCCATAGCAGGGCCTATACCAGCTATCATTGAAAGTCCTGCACCTATTGCTGATGCTGCTAATATTATCATAGCCCCTTCTACATTTATAAAAGGGTTTGCATACATCAGTATCAATGATATAACTAGGGACAGTATACCTGAAGTTTGAGATACTGCTTGACCTAATATCATAACAAAAGTGATAGATTTACTTTGTTTAGGGCTTCTACCAACTGCTTCAGCTGCTTTACCTGCTGCATATCCTTGACCTATAGCTGGTCCCATACCTCCTATCATTGACAAACCTGCTGCTATACCTGATGCAGCTATTATTAAACCAGCAAAGTCAGCACCTTTAAGCCCTAATAATGGATTTGTAAACAATAATATCAATGCAACAACAAGAGACAGTATGCCTGAAGTTTCAGCTACTGCTGCACCTAAAAGCATCATAAGGGTAATTGATCTACTATTTTTGGGAGTCTTGCCAACAGCTTCTGCTGCTTTACCTGCTGCATATCCTTGACCTATACCTGGGCCTATACCAGCTATCATAGCAAATCCTACACCTATTGCTGATGCAGCTAATATAAGGTCCTTAGTTTCAAATTGTAACAGCCAATTTATAAACCTAACAATAAAATTACTTGATTCTGCCAAATTTTGATACCTCCCTTCCTCTAGTTTAATCCATAGCCATTGATACAAAAACCATTGTAAGCATAGTAAATATGAATGTTTGAATAACACCTGCAAATACATCAAAATAAGCATGGAATACAGGAGCTACTATTGGTGCAAAAAATCCTAACGCAGAATACAGAAGTCCCATAATTATTACTCCACTTAAGATATTACCAAATAGACGGAAGGAAAGCGATACAGGATTTGCCAACTCTCCGATAATATTTAGTGGAAATAAAAATGGCACAGGCTCAAAAAATCCTTTAACATACCCACCTAGTCCCTTTGATTTTAAACCATAGTATTGAGTCATAACAAATGTTATTATAGCCAATGTAAATGGCACATTGTAATCAGAGGTAGGTGGCACAAAACCAATAAGCCCAAAAAGGTTCGCAATCAAAAGGTAAAGAGCCAATGTTCCAATATATGGTGCAAATTTCATGTTCTTAGCTCCCATAGAACTCTTAACAAATGATTCTACACCTTCCACTAAAAGCTCTATAACATTTAAAAACTTTGAAGGCTTTTTATCTATATCTGCCTCTTTAAGTTTTTTGTTTACTACTATAGCAAATATAGAGAGTATAATAACTATAATCCACGAATTGACAATAGTAGCTGGAATAAAAATTTCTTTTCCAAACATAGTAAGAGTCATTTCTATTTTCATAATTCTAACCTCCTTTCTTTTGAGATAAATATTTTAAATTATTTTAAATTTTTTTACTATGGCGTTTAAATTTAATTTTAATTATATCACAAAATGCATCAGAAATGATGATAATTTTTACCATTAAAAAACCTATTACGACAGTAACAAAACTAATGTAATCTGCTATAACTGATATGTATAAAACTACTCCATAAATAATATACCTAATTATGTAATTCCCCATTACATATCCTTTAATTCTATTAGCACGTTTAGTTACTGCTTTTTCTAAAGTTAATGACATGAGTCTAAAGTTTAATATATTAATTGTAGTACCAAATATCAAACCATATATATATGGTTTAGGATTAGAAAATACAAAAAAAATTATACCAATTAATATAAGAGCAAGTGCTATAACTCTTTTGATAATTTCTTGATTGGTATTTTTCTCTAGACTCATAATGTCACTTCCTTTTATTTATTCTTTTAACTAATTTAAAGAGATTAGTAAATGCAGAAAGTATTCCAACAACAGTAAATATTGATAAAAATATAACATTTGTATTAAACTTTTTGTCTAAAAAGTGCCCTAATATTATACAACCTATTATAGGTATCGACATAGAAAGGCCTATTTGGGTTATAAAAACTATATTTTCGTAAATTTTCGACTTATCCCCCATTATTATTTTATCACTCCAGTAAATTATTTCAATATATTTTTTGAAAAAAAATTAACAATAAAAAAATTTCTCTAATTTTCTTATAATTATTAAATATTATTATAATACAATTTACTGTTTTGGTAAATAAGTAAAGAAGTTCAACAATTATAATTTGAAAATAATATCATTTCAACTTAAATTAAAAAGCAGAGATATTATCCCTGCTTTTATACTTTCATTTCTTTTAAATTATCTGCTATGATAAAGTTAGCTTCCGTTGCTGCCTTTATATCTTCTATAGTAACCTCTGGTCCAATTTCTTTTAATACTAATCCTTTATCAGTTACTTCCATTACTCCCATTTCAGTAATTATTAGATTTACTTGACCTTTAGCAGTAAGTGGCAATGTACATTCTTTCAATATTTTAGGTTTACCTTTAGCTGTATGAGTCATGGCTATGATTACCTTTTTAGCACCTGTTACTAAGTCCATTGCTCCACCCATACCTGGTACTAATTTACCCGGTATCATCCAATTTGCTAAGTTACCTTTTTCATCTACCTGAAGTGCTCCTAAAACTGTAACATCTACATGACCGCCTCTTATTATTCCAAATGAAGTAGCACTGTCAAAAAAAGCTCCTCCTTTATTTATGGTCACATATTGCCCACCTGCATTTACTAAGTCCTTATCTTCTTCTCCTTCCTTTGGTGCAGGCCCTAATCCTACAAAACCATTTTCCGAATGAAAAGTAATATTTATATCGTCAGGAATATAATTGGCAACCATAGTTGGTAAACCTATTCCTAAATTTACAACATCTCCATCCTTTAATTCCTTTGCTACTCTCTTTGCTATTAATTCTTTGATCTTATTCTTATCCATTATTTTTCGCCTCCTAACACTATATAATCAACAAATAAGCCAGGAGTCATTACTACATTTGGATCTATTTCTCCTACTTCTACTATTTCTTCAGCTTCTACTATTACTATGTCAGCAGCTGTAGCTACTAAAGTATTGAAGTTTCTAGTTGATGCATTGTAATATACATTCCCTTTTTTATCTACTTTAGTTCCTGCTATTAAAGCTATATCTGCCCTTAATGGCAACTCAAGCAAATATTCCTTACCATCAATTTCTATTTTTCTTTTTCCTTCTTCAATAATCGTCCCTATTCCTGTAGGCGTAAGTATTCCTCCTAATCCTGCTCCACCTGCTCTTATTTGTTCAGCTAGTGTTCCTTGAGGCACTAGTACCACTTCTGTTTCTCCTGTAGACATCTGTCTACCAGTTTCTTTATTTGTGCCTACATGAGAAGCGATAATTTTTTTAAACTGCTTATTCATAACTAATTTTCCTATTCCTATTTCTGGAAAGGCAGTATCATTAGCTATTAATGTCAAATTTTTTGTTCCTTTTTTAACCAGTGCATCAATTATTTTATGAGGATTACCACAACCTAAAAACCCTCCTATCATAATTGTCATACCTTCTTTTACTTTACCTACTGCTTCTTCTATAGAAATAATCTTACTCATATTTTATACCTCCTTTAAGGGTCCAACTTTAACGCTTTAATTATATAGACATATTTTAAGCTTAAATTTTGTTTACCTAAAGGTAAATTATCTTTTTACTATTATAGAAGTACCTTGCCCTCCACCTATACATAAAGTGGCAAGTCCGTTCTTAACATCTCTTTTTATCATCTCGTGAAGTAATGTTACAAGTATTCTCGCACCTGAACATCCTATAGGATGACCTAATGCTATCGCACCTCCATTTACATTTGTCTTTTCTGGATCAAGCCCTAAGTCTTTTACTACTGCTAATGACTGTGCTGCAAATGCTTCATTTGCCTCTACTAAATCTATATCTTCTATAGTCATTCCTGCTTTTTCTAGTGCTTTTCTTGATGCTGGCACTGGACCATAACCCATAATCTTTGGATCTACTCCTGCTGTTGCATAAGAAACTATAGTAGCTAGTGGTTTTATGCCTAGTTCTTCTGCTTTCTCTTTTGACATTATTATCAACGCCGCTGCTCCATCATTTATCCCTGATGCATTACCTGCAGTTACTGTCCCATCTTTCTTAAATGCTGGCTTTAGTTTTGACATCTTTTCTAAACTTGAACCAAATCTTGGGTGCTCATCTGTGTCTACTATTATTGGGTCTCCTTTCCTTTGTGGAACTTCTACTGGCACAATTTCATCTTTAAATCTTCCACTCTTAATAGCCTTTTCAGCTCTCTGTTGACTTTGAAGAGCAAATTTATCTTGTTCTTCTCTTGTTATGTTCCATCTTTCTGCTATGTTTTCAGCAGTAATTCCCATGTGATAATCATTAAATATGTCCCATAGTCCATCGTGTACCATATAATCAACTACCTTGCCATCTCCCATTCTCTGTCCCCATCTTGTGTTTGGCAATATATATGGTGCTGCACTCATGTTTTCTGTTCCACCTGCTATAATTACATCTGCATCCCCAACCATAATAGCTTGTGCTGCTAATTGTACTGTCTTTAATCCTGAGCCACATACTTTGTTAACTGTGTAAGATGGCACTTCTACAGGTATCCCTGAGTGTATTGATATTTGTCTTGCTACGTTTTGCCCTAATCCTGCTTGTAATACATTACCAAATATCACTTCGTCAATCATATCTGGTTTTACTCCTGCTCTTTCCATTGCTGCTTTTACTGCTACAACCCCTAATTTTACTGCCGATACATTTTTAAAACTCCCTCCAAAAGTACCTATTGGTGTACGTACTGCACTAACTATGACAACCTCTCTCATATAATACATCCCCCTTTTTGTATTTTTTACCAACGGTTTTTTAACACTAAAAAATACAAAACTAAAAAGTGTTTGTTATACCACAAAATCAATATAGCAATAAATATACCATTTATATAAACGCGTATTTATAGCCATTTTGTACTATATCAAAAATATCACTATAGAAATTTTTCTACTTTATTTTTTTTACTCTCTTATCAAATAATTGCTGATTGCTGAAAACACAAATTAATACACAATAAAAAAAGTGTATCCATTCGGATACACTTTTTTTATTGTGTAGATATTTTTATACATTTTAATAAGATTTAACTATCTTTTTACTATCATAGCAGCTCCTTGACCTCCACCTATACATAAAGTGGCAAGTCCGTTCTTAACATCTCTCTTTATCATCTCATGAAGTAATGTTACAAGTATTCTCGCACCTGAACATCCTATAGGATGGCCTAATGCTATCGCACCTCCATTTACATTTGTCTTTTCTGGATCAAGCCCTAAGTCTTTTACTACTGCTAATGACTGTGCTGCAAATGCTTCATTTGCCTCTACTAAATCTATATCTTCTATAGTCATTCCTGCTTTTTCTAGTGCTTTTCTTGATGCTGGCACTGGACCATAACCCATAATCTTTGGATCTACTCCTGCTGTTGCATAAGAAACTATAGTAGCTAGTGGTTTTATGCCTAGTTCTTCTGCTTTCTCTTTTGACATTATTATCAACGCCGCTGCTCCATCATTTATCCCTGATGCATTACCTGCAGTTACTGTCCCATCTTTCTTAAATGCTGGCTTTAGTTTTGACATCTTTTCTAAACTTGAACCAAATCTTGGGTGCTCATCTGTGTCTACTATTATTGGGTCTCCTTTCCTTTGTGGAACTTCTACTGGCACAATTTCATCTTTAAATCTTCCACTCTTAATAGCCTTTTCAGCTCTCTGTTGACTTTGAAGAGCAAATTTATCTTGTTCTTCTCTTGTTATGTTCCATCTTTCTGCTATGTTTTCAGCAGTAATTCCCATGTGATAATCATTAAATATGTCCCATAGTCCATCGTGTACCATATAATCAACTACCTTGCCATCTCCCATTCTCTGTCCCCATCTTGTGTTTGGCAATATATATGGTGCTGCACTCATGTTTTCTGTTCCACCTGCTATAATTACATCTGCATCCCCAACCATAATAGCTTGTGCTGCTAATTGTACTGTCTTTAATCCTGAGCCACATACTTTGTTAACTGTGTAAGATGGCACTTCTACAGGTATCCCTGAGTGTATTGATATTTGTCTTGCTACGTTTTGCCCTAATCCTGCTTGTAATACATTACCAAATATCACTTCGTCAATCATATCTGGTTTTACTCCTGCTCTTTCCATTGCTGCTTTTACTGCTACAACCCCTAATTTTACTGCCGATACATTTTTAAAACTCCCTCCAAAAGTACCTATTGGTGTACGTACTGCACTAACTATGACAACCTCTCTCATATAATACATCCCCTTTTTATTAATTTTAAAAAATAATAATTTAATTAAATGTTATTTTTTTATCTATTACTATGATAAATATTGATAATTTTTTAACATTTCAAACTGCATTCTTAGCTTTAAATCATACCTAAAAGTAACTAATATCTTTTTAATTATATACATCCTATGTAAATGCTTAGATTTAATATAATTTACGTTATGTAACATAATATTTTATATTTATTATTCATCTATATTTTATCACTATTTAAAAAAATTTCAATACATAAATGTAAAAAAATTAACAATATTTTTTTAATGTTTTAAGATTGTTTCACAAATATAATATGAGGAAATTGCATAATAAAAATATAAAAAATTTGCAAGTTTAAATTTTTGTACGACATCTAAAAATTAAACTTGCAAATTTTAATAAGAGCTATTTTTATATTTTTTTAAGGCAGTTTAAGCTTTTTATTCATAAATAGCTACTGCTCTACACCAACCAGCTGTTCCTCTTTTTATTTTTATTGGAAATGCAAATACCTTAAATCCAATAGGCGAAGGAAGAACCGATAAATTAGCTAATTTTTCAATTTGAAGATACTCTCTTTTTCTTCCATAATAGTGACTAGCCCACAAGTGATTTTTATTTCCGTCAGCTCGATATGATTCTACCATCGCTTGAACAGGTCTATCCAGAGTCCAAGCGTCTATTCCTATAGTCTTTACCCCTTTATCTAATAGATAATCTACTCCTTTTATTCCAAGTCCAGATTGCATTTTTAAATATTCTTTTGTTGTTGTTCCCCAGTATTTATCGCATCCAGTTTGTAATAAAACTATATCACCTGGTTTTATACTGTATTTCAGTTTCTCCTCTGCATTTTTCAAATCATCAACAGTTATCTCATCTCCAGGATTTTTATGTCTCATATCTAACACTACTCCGTCACCATAACACCATTCCAATGGAATTTCGTCGATTGACTTTGCAGGTTTGCCCTCTGAAGTAGGGCCATAGTGAAATGGCGCATCAATATGTGTACCTGAATGTGTAGATAGTGTAACAAA
Organism: Brassicibacter thermophilus; assembly: GCF_055378355.1. Classification (NCBI taxonomy): domain Bacteria; kingdom Bacillati; phylum Bacillota; class Tissierellia; order Tissierellales; family Thermohalobacteraceae; genus Brassicibacter; species Brassicibacter thermophilus. The sequence goes on from NZ_AP042446.1 coordinate 2,706,570, forward strand.
ATCAGTAGCAAGAGCTGTAGGTTCAGGAAAATCAGTAGGTTCTATACCTGCCACTTTAGCCAGTCTATGAACACCCATTTCGTGGGGTGAATGTTTTATCTCTGGTGGAAATGGTTCAGTAGCATCATTTTCTAAGCAAACACTTAAGTCATAGATTTTCATACTTAATCCTCCTAATTTATACATAATTTATAGATTTAAATATTTTCCTTTTCTAAATCACTAATTATTTGTTTAAATTCTTCATCATTTATCGCTCTTTTGTTATTTATTGCTAAACTCTTTATTCTTTCTAACAATTTAGGTTTAATAGATTCATCAATAGTTAAACCTAGTTCTTCTAATTTTACATCTATTGATTTTAAACCACTTTTTTTCCCTAATATTACTCCAGCTTTATTTCCAATAAACTCTGGCCTTAAAGCAAACATAGCTAATGGAGTATTCATTACTAAATCTATTCCTATTCCAGATTCACGTACAAATATATTATCTCCAACTAATGGTAGATTAACATTTTTTCTGAAATTTGATATTTCTTCCACTTTATCTGATACTTCTTTTAAAATATTTAATTTGTAATCAACATCTAATCCATATAATACCTTTAATCCTACTAAAATTGCTTCTAGTTGTGTATTCCCACTTCTCTCTCCCATACCATTTATTGAAGTGTGTATTACCTCAGCTCCTCCTTCAACTGCAGCAAATGAAGTAGCTACTCCCATTCCAAAATCATTATGCGCATGTATTTCTATAGGAATATCAAACTGTGCTTTTAATTTCCTAACCAATGCATTTACTGCACCTGGTAATATACATCCCATTGTATCTACAATACCAATTGAATCTGGTCTAGCTTCCTCAATAATTTTTGAATATAGTTCTACTAAGAATTCATAATCTGCTCTAGTTGTATCATAACCAAAATACACTACTTTTAAATTATTTGCTTTGGCATATTTTATGGTTTCAATACTTTTCTCAATAATATCTTCATCTGTCCATTTTGAAAATTGATATTTTAATTTAGGTCTTCCTGTTGGAATCTCTATAACTACACCATCAACGCCGCATTCTACTGCCATATCAATATCTTCTTTTATAGCTCTAGCAAATGAAAATATTTCTGCTTTCAATCCTAGCCCTACAATTTTTTTAATTGCTTCTTCATCAGCCTTTGAAACAGCAGGCATTCCAGCTTCTATTCTATCTACACCTATTTCATCTAACATTTTGGCAATCTCAACTTTATCATCAACAGTAAATACTACGCCAGGAGTTTGCTCTCCGTCTCTTAAAGTTGCATCATGTACTTTTACTTTTTTAGGTAAATTTAAAGTTGATCTATACTCATCTAAATAGTTATATTTACTTACCCACCAATTTTCACTACTCCATTTTTCCATCTTATTACCTCCTAAATAATAGCCTTATCTTTTTTGTTTTTTGTTAAAATATAAATAGCTGCTAGTATTGCAAATCCAACTATATCTGTTAACAATCCTTGATAAATCATTAACAGTCCTGAAATAAATACTATTATTCTTTGTAGTTTACTTAAATTAACATTAAGATATCCTACTAGACTGGTTGCAATACAAAATACTCCAATAGCAGCCATAATAAAGGTTTGTCCAACAACTAAAGGACTTCCTACCATTAATAAACCATCTCCAAAAACAAACATATATGGCAGTATAAAACTTACTAACCCGTATTTAAAAGCTGTCCATCCAACTTTATTCAAATCAGACCCTGCAATTCCAGCAGCGACATATGATGCAAGGGCTACTGGTGGTGTAATAGTTGAAATACATCCAAAGAAGAATACAAACATATGTGCTGATATTAATGGTAACCCTAATTTAACTAGTGCTGGAGCTACTACTGAAGCAAGTACTAAATAAGCTGCAGTTGTAGGTAACCCCATTCCTAATATAAGAGAAACAAACATTGTTAATATTAAAGCAATTAATATATTTCCACCTGATATTTGAATAATAATCGTAGCAAGTTTTGAACCTAATCCTGTTATTGATAATATACCTGCTATTATTCCAGCTGCTGCACAAGCTATGGCAATTGAGCTAGTATCAAATGCACCTTTTTTCAACGCTTCGATGACTTTAATTCCAAACTCTTTCATAGTCACTTTGCCACTTATTACCTGCGAAATAAGATATACTGAAACTAAGGCAATTATAGATACTAATGCAGCTTTAAAAGGTGAATATCCTATAACTATCATCATTATTAACAATGCTATTGGTAATATATAGAACCAGCCCTCTTTCATTATAGAAACAAATGTATCATTATTCTCCTCATTATTCATATCGATATTCTGTTTCTTTGCTTCTAAATGTACTATTGCAAAAATCGACAAAGCATAGAGAACTGCTGGAAGTATACCTACTTTCATAATGTTTGAATAAGGTACCCCAATTAATTCAGCCATCATAAATGCTGCTGCCCCCATTATAGGTGGCATTATTTGACCACCTGTCGCTGAAACAGCTGATATAGCAGCAGCTTGGTCTTCTTTATAACCTGATTTAATCATCATAGGAATTGTCAAAGATCCAGTAATAGCTACATTGCCTGCAGCTGACCCTGATATCATACCTACTAATGCACTGAAAATAATTGATGTCTTTGCCGTTGCTGCTACAAACCTTCTAGTCAATACTGATGATAATTTAAATAAAAATTCACCTGCACCAAGTTGGCTTAAGAAAGCACCATAAATACAAAATAATATTATATAAGTTGCTGAAACACTAATTGGTATTCCATATATACCTTCTGTTGTAGTGTAAAGGAATGTAAAAATTCTAGATACAGAATAAGATTTTGACCTTAACATACCTGGTAAATAACTTCCAATAAATGGATAAGCTAAAAACACTGCTGTAATTATTGCTAACGCCATTCCTGATGATTTACGTGTAGCATCTAATACTATTAATATCGTTATCATCCCAATAATAATATCTACTTCGTTTGTTCCTCCACCACTTAAAATAATTGCTTCCCATCTATATAGTAAATAAATACCACAGATTAGAAATATTACAGGCATTATAATCCTATATAGTGTTTTTAATCCTTTGTTCTTATCCCCATCCTCTTTATTTTTCTTATTTCCTAGGTACATTATCATTACCATAGCAGTAAGGTGTATTACCCTTATCGACATACTAGACATTGTAAGTATGCCAGATACATTTAATATATGAAATAAACTTACTGTAATTGCTATTAAAGAGGAAATGAGCATAAAGCCTTTCTTCTTATTGATAGAGCTTTCCATTTATTTCCCTCCATTACTTTTAATGATACCTCCAAGCAAATTTATTAGTGTATTACTCTAAACTATCAAAGTATTTTTTAGCACCTGGATGTAAAGGTATAGCTGTATTTTTTGCTGATTCTAACTCTATTTGCTTTGCATTTGCATTTGCTTCTTGAAACTCATCTAGATTATCGAATATTGCCTTTGTAATATTATAAACATCGTCTTCACTAATATCATTATTTACAATTAATGTATTCTTCACACCTAAAGCGACTGCATCTTTATCTAAACCATAAGTTTCTTTAGGAACGATTATTTTACTATAATAAGGATATTCTGATAATATTTTTTCAATCCTATCTTCCTCAATATCAATAAATCTGATATCAGTTGTAGCTGTTAACTCTAAAACTGATGAAGCTGGATAACCTGAAAGTGCAAGAGCTATGTCAACATTTCCATCTGATAGTTGAGAAAAACCATCTGAATATGATAAATAGCTAGGAACTACATCGTCAATGCTTAACCCTTCACTTTCAAGAAGAGCTTTTAATATAGGTAAAGTTCCTCCACCAGCAGGACCAGCTGCAATTTTCTTGCCCCATAGGGTAATAAGCTCCACCCATACTTGCTGTTCCAATACTCATATTTAAAGATTGTGATGCGTCATTATTTGAGCAACCAAATAAAAATACATTTAAACTTAAAATACATACTAAACAAATTAACAATGTTTTCTTCTTTGTCATTTAATTCACTCCTTAATACATTTTTATTTTTTGACAATTTAATAATATATTCTTTTATATGGTTAATATTTATTATTGCTTCATTTGCTTCATTACCTCCTCCTTTTTGCTTCGTTTATTTCCTCCTTGTTAAAATTTTATTAAAATATTATTAGCTCGTTATAAAATATTGCAGCTTGCATAAATACTGCTTAAACTTATGTTAAAATAGCTTAGCTAAAAATCGTTTGCACTTTTCGGTAAAAATTACCTTTATCATTTTTTTGTATTTACATGCTTAATTAGTTCATGAGAAGACTTAATCTTATGTTCTCTCAAGTAATTTTCCACTTTTTCATATTCCTTGTTCTTTATCAATCTCAATATTTCTCTATGTTCTTCATTCGATGATTTACATCTTTCTGGAGAAAGCATAAATACAGATCTTGTCCTTTCATATTCTTCCCACATATTTTTAATCATCTTATACAAATTCTTATATGGTAAACAAGAATAAATAGTAAGATGAAAAAGTTGGTTTAATTTACCATACTCTAATAAATTCCCTTCTCTTAAGTAGCTATCCATCTTATCAATTAATTCTTCTAATTCATCTAGCATTTCTTTAGTTATATAATCTATACTTAATCTAGCAGCATATCCTTCCAATACACCACGGATCATAAAATTTTCTATTACGTCTTCTTTTTTAATTTTTGAAACTATAGGTCCTACATTTGGAACTAATTCAACAAGATTTTCACTCTCAAGAGTCCTAATAGCCTCTCTAACTGGAATTTCGCTTATATTATTATCTTTTGCAATTTTACTTATAACAATTCTGTCCCCCGGAAGATAAGCACCTCCATTTATCTCATCTTTCAACTTTTCATAAATTATTTGTGCTTTAGTCTTATATTCCATATAGACATCTCCTTTTAAAATCATATATCATATATGATTTATAATATATCATATATGATTTATTGTCAATAATTTATTTAACTATAAAATAAATTTAATATTTAATGATTGATGAAAACGTAAATTATAAATTACTAGCATAAAAAAAACTTTCTCTGATACAGTATTTAAGCACTATACAATATAATTCGTTCAAAATGAATTATTAAAATAGTGCTTAAATAAGTAACAGTGAAAGTTGCTTTTCGCTAGTAATCTATAGATCTGATATCTGCAAATTATATGCAGCAATCTTTTTATATAGAGCAGTTCTGTGAATTCCTAATTTTTTAGCCGCTAATGTTCTATTTCCTTTACTTTCCTTTAATGCCTTTTTTATAGCATCTATTTCAGCTTTTCTAACCACATCTTTTAACATTAAACTTTCTTTATCATTATTTACATCCCTATTTTTATGTTTGTTTTGAAGATATTCAGGTAAATGCTCGGCAAGTATTATATTGCCTTGTGCAATATTTAATGCTCTTTCTAAAACATTTCTCAACTCTCTTACATTTCCTGGCCAGTTATAACTTTCAAATATAGAAATTACTTCTTTAGATATTTCCTTTGGTTCCAATTCTAACGAGTTAACTAACTCATTAAGTATATGTTTTGACAATATAGTTATGTCATCAAGTCTTTCCCTTAATGGAGGAATAAAAAGCCTAATAACATTAAGTCTATAATATAAATCTTGTCTAAACTTTCCTTTCTCTACTAACTTTTCAAGGTCTTCATTGGTTGAAGCTATGACTCTTACATCTAATTCTATCCTCTTGTTTCCACCAATTCTTTCAAATTCTCTTTCTTCTAAAACTCTTAAAAGTTTTGCTTGCATTTCTAACGGCATAGTTCCTATCTCATCTAGCAATATAGTTCCTCCATTTGCAAGTTCAAATTTACCTATTCTTCCTTCTTTTTTAGCTCCTGTAAAAGCACCTTCCTCGTATCCAAAAAGCTCCGATTCTAATAACTCTTTAGGGATAGCTGCACAATTTAAACTTATAAAGGCACCATATTTTCTATTACTTGCCCTGTGTATAGCATGGGCAAAATATTCTTTTCCTGTTCCACTTTCTCCTTGAATTAGCACAGTAGAATTACTTTCTGCTGCCCTCATTGCTATTTCTTTTAACCTTTTCATCTTCTTATTTTTGCTGATTATATTATCAAATGAGTACCTAGCTGTGTGCATTCTCCTTATTTCGCCTTTATATTTATGCACTGCATCCTCTAATAATTCTAATTTTCTAGCAAGGTATTTTAATTCTTTTACGTCTTTAAAAAGTACAGTACCAACTGCACCTATTACCTTGCCGTCTTTTATAATAGGAGTTCTGCTAGCTAGCATATCATGACCTTGTATCCTCTGCACATCACATAACTCCTTCTTCCCTGTTTTTACCACTATATGTAATCTAGTATTTTCTATTACATCTTGTACTGGTTTCCCTAATACTTCCTCTTCTTTTTTCCCTAAAAGTTTTTCATAATTCCATTTTAAAATCCTACCGTCCTTATCTACCAATACCATACCTTGGTTCGCATGGTCAACTATATCTTTCATCATCTCTAAACTATCCATGAGTTCCTGAAGTTTGCTATCAGAATCTCTCTTTAAAGTTACATCTTTAAATACAATTATGCTATATTTATGTATGTTATCTATTACATATGGTATACTCTTAAGATATAAATTCTTACCCTTTAAACGGACTTCTTTTTTATCTATTTTCTTAAATATTATACTGTTTATTGATTTTTGGGGAAATATAGACATGTAATGACTATTAATGATGTCTTGTTTCTTTATGCCAATTATTTTTTCTAAACTACGGTTAGCATATATTATCTTACCATCATTATTGATAATAGCAATTGCATCAAATAAGTAATCAAGTACCTTAATGTCAACCTCCTCTAATTTCACAAAATCACATCCTTCTCTTAAATATAATAAGGCCTTTGGTTTGTGTATTATGCATATATTCTATACCAAAGTCTAAAATCCTCTACATAAAAAAACGGAGATAATTCTCCGTTTTAGTTAAAACTATCCACTATTATATTTACGATTCTCTCTGCAGCCTTACCATCTCCATATGGGTTTACTGCATTAGCCATTTTATTATATTCATCTGGATTATTTATTAATATGTTAATCTCATCATAAATATGTTCTTTTTCTATTCCTATTAGTTTTGCAGTACCAGCCTTTATTCCTTCAGGTCTTTCTGTTTCTTTCCTCACAACTAATACTGGCTTACCTAAAGAAGGTGCTTCTTCTTGTAAACCACCTGAATCAGTTACTACTAAATAGCATCTTGCCATAAGATTTGCGAAAGGCAAGTAATCTAAAGGTTCTATAAGATGAATCCTGTCAATATCTCCCAAAATACCATTAGCTATATCCCTTACCTTTGGGTTTAAATGAACAGGAAATATTACCTCTACATCATCATTTTGATATACTATATCTTTTATAGCATTAAATATGTTTTCCATAGGTTTTCCTATGTTTTCCCTTCTATGTGAAGTTAATAGTATGACCTTTTTATTTTTATAATCAATACTATCTAGCAAATGATCGTCAAATATATAATCCTTAGAAACAACTTGAAGCAAAGCGTCTATAACAGTATTGCCTGTTACATATATTTTACTATCTTCATATCCTTCTCTAAGTAGATTTTGTCTGCTATTTTCAGTAGGTGCAAAGTGAAAATCTGTTAATACTCCAGTAAGCTTTCTATTTGCTTCCTCAGGATACGGTGAATAAAGGTTCCCACTTCTTAATCCTGCTTCTACATGTCCTATCTTAACCTTGTGATAAAAACCTGCCAGAGCACCTGCAAAAACTGTAGTAGTATCACCTTGGACTAATAACACATGAGGCTTAACTTTCTTTATAACTTCCTCTAGCCCAGTTAATGCACGAGTGGTTATCTTCGTTAGGGTTTGTCCTGGTTCAAATATGTTTAAGTCATAATGAGGAGTTATATTAAATATATCAAGAACTTGATCAAGCATTTGCCTGTGTTGTGCTGTAACACAGACTGTGCTTTCTATATTATCTCTTTTTTTCATTTCTTGTATTATAGGGGCCATCTTAACAGCTTCTGGTCTTGTCCCAAAAACTGTCATAACTTTTACCTTGTCCATCTATTCCACCTCTTATCTTTCTACCTTTTTACCTTCTTTCACCTTATTGTGCCTATTTTCTATATTAAGTTTAGATAATGCAAATAATATAAGTGTTATAAGGACACCTAACATTATTATTGCCTTATGAATTTCAACCTCAGCTAAAAATACTGCAGTACCTCCTAGAAACGCACTTACAGAATATAATATAAGTACTGTTTTCTTTTGGCTAAAACCTTTAGCTAAAAGCCTATGATGAAGATGCCCCTTGTCAGCTTCCATAATAGGTCTTTTATTTTTAACTCTTCTAAATATAGCAAATGTCGTATCAAATATTGGAAGTCCTAGTATTAGTATAGGCACTATTATTGCAATAGCTGCCACACTCTTCATAACGCCTTCAATAGCAATAACCGACAGCATATATCCTAAAAAAAGTGCTCCTGTATCTCCCATAAATATCTTAGCAGGGTTAAAATTATATGGTAAAAATCCAAAAGCTGAACCTGCCAAGATCGCTGACATTATCATTACACTCACATATCCGAAACGTGACGCAACAAATAATAAAGACATTGCAGCTATAGAAGCAACACCTGCAGCTAAACCATCTAAGCCATCTATTAAATTTAATGTGTTAGTTATACCTACTACCCAAAATATAGTCACTGGTATTGAAAATGCTTTTAAGTATAATAATTCATCACCACTACTAAAAGGTTTTGTTATAAAATCTATTTTTATATCGCCTAATACTAATACAGCTGCAGCTAATATCTGAGCCAAAAGCTTAATTTTAGCAGATAAAGGCTTAATATCGTCTATTATACCTGTTATAACTATAATGGTTGCACCTAGCATAATATAAATTAATTTTTTATCTAATGGTAAAAAAATAAGCATGGAGATTATTGTTGCTGCATATATAGCTAACCCTCCAAGCCTTGGAATAGGTGTTTTATGAACTCTTCTTTCGTCTTTTGGTACATCAATAGCTCCTATTTTATTGGCAATTTTTTTTGCCAATGGTGTTGTAATATATGCAATAAATACTGCTACAAAAAAAGGTAAAATACATTTATCCATTTTAACACTCCCTCTATATCTATAAAAATAAGCCACACATACTCTCATAAAGATAGCAATTGTATTTAAACTCTACGAATTAATTTTTTGATGTTTATAAATATTTACAGCAAAAATTGTACATACTACCTCACATTGATTGTATATAAAATAATGCAATTAGTCAATAAAACTTATATCCAATAATCTAAGTCAACCTAGTCCAAGATATTACAATTACTTAAATTATAACCTTATATTAAAAATATATTACAGTTTACATTTAATATCCAAAATTTCCTATTAAAGAATCATCATCATCTATCCAATCCTGAACATTAATTTCCCTATACTCATTTTCAGTATCTCTTATTATTACTTTTTTTATGCCAGCATTTATAATAAGCCTTTTACACATAGTACAAGAATTAGCATTTTTAACCAACTCATTAGTTTCCATTTCTCTACCAACTAAATACAAAATTGAACCAATCATATCTCTTCTGCTTGCTGATATAATGCAATTTGCTTCAGCATGGACACTTCGGCACTTTTCATAATTTTGTCCTCTTGGTATATTCATTTTTTTTCTTATACAATATCCTAAATCAGAACAATTTTTTCTTCCTCTAGGGGCACCTGTATATCCAGTAGAAATTATCTCATCATTTTTCACTATGATAGCACCATAATTTCTTCTAAGACATGTTCCTCTTTCTAAAACAGTTTCTGCAATATCAAGATAATAGTTATGCTTATCCCTTCTTTTCATATATATAAACACATCCTTTCTAAATAACGTTTAGCAGAAAAAATACTCCCCCTTAAGGGGAGCATATCAATTATCTATCTTTTATTTTGTTCCAAATAATCTATCTCCAGCATCACCTAAGCCAGGCACAATATATGCATGATCGTTTAGTTTCTCATCTACTGCAGCTAAATATATATCTACATCAGGATGAGCTTTTTTAACTGCTTCTAGTCCTTCTGGTGCTGCTATAAGACATACTAACTTAATGTTGGTAGCTCCCTTATCTTTTAAAAAACTTATAGCTGCCGAAGCTGAACCTCCAGTAGCTAGCATAGGATCAAGTACTATTAGTTCTCTTTCCTCTACATCACTTGGCAACTTACAATAATATTCCACAGGTTTTAAAGTCTTTGGATCTCTATATAATCCAACATGTCCAACTTTAGCAGCTGGAAGTAAATTTAACATACCTTCTACCATACCAAGCCCTGCTCTTAAGATAGGGACAATTCCTAACTTTTTGCCTGATATAACTTCTGATTTTGTCTTACATATAGGTGTTTCTATTTCTATTTTTTCTAAAGTAAGATCCCTTGTAACCTCATAAGCCATAAGCATTGAAACTTCCTTAACTAATTCTCTAAATTGTTTTGAACCAGTATTTTTATCTCTAATAATAGTTAACTTATGTTTTATCAACGGATGATCTAAAATAGTTACTTTTGCCATAATAAAAACTCCCTTCATTCTTTTATATACTTTTTCTCTATATCAGCAATCTTATTTATTCTTCTTTCATGTCTACCGCCTTGAAATTCTGTATTCAGCCATATGTCAACAATCTCTATAGCTAAATCCCGTCCTAATACTCTACCACCTAAAGCCAACATATTTGCATTATTATGCTCTCTTGACATCTTAGCTGAATAGCAGTCACTACACAAAGCACATCTAATACCAGGCACCTTATTAGCAGATATTGATATGCCTATCCCTGTTCCACAACAAACTATTCCTCTGTCACACTCTCCATTAACAACTGCAATTGCTGCTTTATGAGCAAATTCAGGGTAATCTACTGATTCATAAGAATATGTCCCAAAATCTACATACTCTATATTTTTTTCATCAAGATATTTCTTAATATGTTCCTTTAATTCATATCCACCATGGTCACTGCCCAATGCAATCTTCACCTAAATCATCCTTTCTAATTACTTGAATTTTTTAGCTTATTGTCGATTATTTCTTTAAGTGCCTTGCTTATCTCTTCTGCAGTTTTTTCGTATACTTCTATAGACTGTCCATAAGGGTCAGTAATATCAAGAAAGTCTATTTTGTCATTATAAGCATATTCCTTTAATACGAATACTTTATTAGCTGATTCAGGGTATGTTTGAAGGATAATATCCTTGTGTCTTTTAGTCATAGTCAGGACTAAGTTAAAATCATTAATAATATCTTTATTTAACTGTCTAGCTCTATGTTTTGATATGTCTATCCCTCTTTTGTGCATCACATAAATAGCCTGTTCTGTAGCAGGCTGTCCTGGAAATGCAGCTATGCCGGCTGATTTTACATATATGTTATCAGCTATTCCTCTCTTTTCAAGCAAGTCCTTTAGTATACCTTCTGCCATAATACTACGACAAGTATTTCCTGTGCATACGAATAATATATTTCTCATCGTATCACCTCTCCACCTGCTGCCTTCTTCATCCTATTCATTATAGCTTTTCCTATACCTGTCTCTCCTATTCCTTCTGCAATAATTATATCTACCTTCAATTTATCAAAATGCCTTAAAGTGTCAAATAGCCCTGCTGCTATTGTCTTAGGAGCAGCTCTCTTTCCTACTACAAGTGTAGTAAATCCATCATATTTATTCTTGGTTTCTTCTGTAGCCATTATTCCAACCTTTAACCCATCTTTTTTGTATTCTTCTGCTAATTTGATTATTTTTCCAATGATATTATGCTGATCCCCCTGTACTATAATCATCCTTGCATTTGGCGAATAATGTTTATATTTTTGACCTGGTGCACGAGGTACCAAGTCTCCACTTATTCCCTCAATAGCTGGGTCATATTCTACATTAGGAAAAATTTCCAATAAATCTTCTAAGGTAATCCCACCAGGTCTTAATATCACCGGTACTTTCCCAGATACATCTAAAACTGTGGATTCTAAACCTACACCAGTAGGTCCACCGTCCAATATTATATCTATTTTCCCAAATAAATCTTCTACAACATGATCTGAATTAGTAGGACTTGGTTTACCAGATGTGTTTGCACTTGGAGCAGCAATAGGAAGATTCGAAAGCCTAATAAGATCTAAGGCTACTTTATGATTTGGCATTCTAATAGCTACCGTTGGTAGCCCTGCTGTAATTTTAGAAGGTATTTTGTCACTTTTATTAAACAATAACGTTAAAGGGCCAGGCCAAAATTTTTTCATTAGCTTTTCTGCATTATGAGGTATCTCTTTAACTAAAGGATAAAGTTGGCTGAGACTAGATATGTGTACTATTAAAGGGTTATCCTGTGGTCTTCCTTTAGCTATAAATATTTTCTCTACAGCTTTTTCATCGAGAGCATTTGCCCCTAGACCATAAACCGTCTCTGTAGGAAAAGCTACAGTACCTCCTGATCTTATGATTTCAGCAGCTATGGATAACTTTTCCTCTTTAGGATTATCCCTATCAACTTTTATTATTTGCGTTTCTTTTTTTATCATATGATTTCCCTTCTTAAACTATAATTATATAGAAAGTAGTTATTATGATAAACTTTCAACTATATATTATACCTTATTGAATTTTTGCGGTCTAGTATTTTCTCTTGTTTTTTTGTGGAGGTTAAAATTATGATTAAAATAGTATTAATTGGTAGTTTTGTTGGGATAATAGGAACAGGCCTTGGAGGGATACTGGCTGTAACTATTATAAAACCTGATTCTAATTTCCTCGGCATAACATTAGGAGGAGCTAGCGGTATTATGCTTGCTATTGTAACTTTTGACCTTCTACCAGAATCTTTTAAGTTAGGAGGAACTTTGGCAGGAATAATTGGAACAGTTTTAGGTATAGTAATAATAATGTTTGTTGAGGATATAGTAAATAAATTCTTAAATATAGGAAATAAAAATAATTTTTTTATAACAGGAATTCTTTTAAGTATAGGTATAGCTATGCATAACCTACCTGAAGGTTTAGCAATAGGATCAGGATTTATGGTAACAGAAAAAATGGGGTTAACTATGGCATTAGTAATAGCACTTCACAATCTTCCCGAGGGAGTAGCTATGGCTACACCGTATAGAATAAGTGGATATCCTAGATTAAAAGTTCTTTTAATTACTATTTTTTGTGGACTACCTACAGGAATAGGAGCTTTTATAGGTGCATTGCTTGGAAGTATATCTAGTTTTTTTATCGCCATATGTTTATCTCTCGCAGGAGGAACTATGTTATACATAATTTGTGATGAGCTTATACCAAAAGCGAAAGCCCTTCAGCAAGGAAGGGCTTCAACACTAGGTTTAACTGTTGGATTTATAATAGGAATGATAATTATCCGATATTTTTAAGTTTTTCAGCTTGATCGCTTGTAATCAAAGCATCAATCATATCATTTATATCACCATCTAAGAATGCCTCAAGTTTATAAACAGTAAGGTTTATTCTATGATCAGTAATTCTTCCCTGTGGAAAGTTATAAGTTCTAATTCTTTCACTTCTATCTCCTGTACCTACTTGACTCTTTCTTGCTTCAGCTACTTCTGCATTTTGCTCTGAACGATACTTATCATATAGCCTAGCCTTTAGTATCTTAAAAGCTTTATCTTTGTTTTTAAGCTGAGATTTTTCATCTTGACATGATACTACTATTCCTGTAGGTATATGAGTAAGCCTTACTGCAGAATCAGTAGTATTAACACTCTGCCCACCATTACCTGATGAACGGAAAACATCAACCCTTACATCGTTTGGATTGATTTCAATATCAATATCATCTACTTCTGGCAATACTGCAACAGTAGCAGTAGATGTGTGTATTCTTCCACTTGATTCAGTAGTAGGTACTCTCTGTACTCTGTGAACTCCACTTTCATATTTTAGTTTACTGTATGCACCTTTACCCTTTATCATAAATATAATTTCCTTAAATCCTCCGACACCTTGTGGGTTAGAGCTCATAATTTCAATCTTCCAACCTTGTCTTTCAGCAAATCTTGAGTACATTCTAAATAAATCACCAGCAAATAGACCTGCTTCGTCTCCTCCTGCTCCACCACGAATTTCTACTATAACATTCTTTTCATCATTAGGGTCCTTAGGTATAAGAAGCATCTTTAACTCTTTTTCAAGCTTATTTTGCTTCTCTGTAAGCTCTTCTATTTCTTCTTTAACTAATTCCTTAAAATCATCTTCAAGTTTTTCTTTTAGCATGCTCTTTGATTCATTTAATTGCTTTACTACATCGTTATATTCACGATATTTCATTACTATTGGCTCAAGTTCCGAATGCTCTTTTACTAATTTTTGCCATTCAGTTCTGTTGCTAATTATTTCTGGATCACTTATTTTCTTACTCAAATCATTGTATTTATTTTCTAAAAAGTCAAGTTTTTCCAACATAGTTTTCACCTCATAAATATAGAGTTTCCAAATTTATATTATATCATATGTAATTTCCTTTAGCAAAATATTAGAACAATATTACACCAAGAACTCCTGCTAATACAACAGCTAGTATTGGGTGAAGCTTTTTATAAGTTAAAAGTAAAAATATCCCTACGCTTATTAATATACTTTTTAAATCAACATAAGTATCCATAGCCACTGCTACTCCAGCTGAGGCTATTAATCCAAGAACAACAGGTCTAATCCCCTTAAATGCCCATATTACGTATGGTGAATCTTTAAATTTATTAAAAAAATGTACTATTGTAAGCATTATAATAAATGAAGGAAATACAACTGCAATAGTCGCAATAACAGAACCTAACACTCCTCCCACTTTATAACCTAAAAATGTAGCACTATTTATTGCTATAGGACCTGGTGTCATCTGTGAAATAGCTATAACATCAATAAATTCCTGCCCTGTAAGCCATCCATGTATATCTATGATTTCTTCCTGTATTAGCGGAAGCATAGCATATCCTCCACCAAAGCTAAATGCTCCTATTTTAAAAAAAGATAAGAAAAGCTTTAAATATATCATATTATCTCTCCTATTCCGTATAACCTATTACACATCATCATTTAACTTTCTCTTGTAATAAACTATAGCACCTATACCTCCTGCCAAAATCACTATTATAGGGCTTAAATTCAAAAATATTACTGCTGCTAAAGCTGCTATTGAAATCATCAAAGTATTTATCTTTACTTTAGATTTTTTCCCTAATTTATATACCGACGATAAAATAAGTGCAGCAACAGCTGGTCTTATTCCCATGAATACTTTATCCACAATAGGATTATCTCTAAACTGATAAAAAAACACTGCTACCAATAATATGATTAAAAAGGAAGGCAATATTGTTCCTAATGTGCATATTAAAGAACCTATAAACCCTCTGAGTTTATAACCAATAAAAATAGACGTATTAACTGACACAGGTCCTGGTGAAGACTGTGCTACAGCTATAGCATCTAAAAACTCTTCACTAGTTACCCATTTATTCTTCTCTACAACTTCTTCTTCTATGAGAGGAAGCATAGCATATCCTCCTCCAAAAGTAAATGCACCTATCTTAAAAAAAGTAATAAATAGTTTAAAAAGATTCATAACATCTCTCCTAACTCAATTTCTCACACCAGTTACCACTCTGTCATGTCCTGACAAATCTTTAAGTATACTTATATTCTCAAAACTTTTCTCATTGCTAATAAGTTTCTTTACTTTTTCTCCTTGGTCATATCCTATTTCTAAGGCCAAAAATCCACCAGATATAAGATATTCCTTTGCCTTTGGTATAATTTTCCTGTAAAAATAAAGACCATCCTTGCCTCCATCTAATGCAGTAATAGGTTCAAAAATTGAAACTTCTTTTTGAAGAAATGGTATATCATCAGTAGGAATATATGGAGGATTAGATACTACAATATCAATTTTCCCCTTTAAATTTAAACCTTCTAGTGGTTCAAACATATCCCCATTCAACAAAACTACTCGTTCGTTAAGATTTAATTTATTCCTATTTTTTTCAGCAAATTTTAAAGCTATTTTACTAATATCTACAGTATATACAATTGCCTTTTTAATATAATATGCTAAACTTACAGCTACAGCACCACTACCTGTTCCTATATCTATAATTCTTATAATTTCATTATTATCAATATATTTTTCAGCCCAATTTATTACACTTTCAACTAGAATCTCTGTATCTGGTCTAGGAACAAGCACACCTTCTCCTACATAGAAATCAATTCCCATAAATTCCTGTTTTCCTACTATGTACTGAAGTGGATAACCTTGTTTTCTTTTGTTAACCAACTGAAAATATTTTGAAGCATCACTTTCACTTACCATTTTATCTTTATATGTATAAAGGTATACCTTGTCTACCCCTAAAATATAAGATAAAATAAGTTGTGCTTCAAGAAGAGGATTAGAAAATTCCCATTCTTGAAGCATAACCATACCTTTCTTAATAATATCTTCTATAGTAAAAGTATCTACCACCGATCAGCCTCCTTATCCTCAACCAAAACAGCCTTTAAAGATGCAATCCCTACTTCTATTTGCGAATCATCAGGCTCTCTTGTAGTAGCAAATTTCTGAAGCATAAGTCCTGGGTAGGACAAAATATATGCAATCCTGCTATCACTTCTACCAATAATCTTATTAATCTCATAAGATATACCAGCAATTACTGGAAGCAGTACAATTCTAAGCAAAAACCTAACTAAAGGATTAGGCCAGCCAAATACTGAAAATACTAATATACTTATTATCATAACCATAAATAAGAAACTAGTCCCACATCTTGGGTGCAATCTAGGATATTTCTTAACATTTTCCACTGTAAGCTCTTCCTCATGCTCATAACAATGTATAGTTTTATGCTCTGCTCCGTGATATTCAAACACCCTTTGAATATCTTTCATTCTAGATATGGATACTAAATATAATAAAAATACTATTATCCTTATTAAACCTTCGATAAGATTTAATAAAATTGAACTGCTTATCTTTTTCTTTAAGAGATTTGTCAAGAAAGTTGGCCCTATCATAAATACAACAACAGCTATAACTAAAGAGAGAAAAACAGAGAAATATATCGCTACAGTTTCCGCTTTATCTTTGAATATTTTTTCAAAAAATTTATCAAACTTAGTAGGTTCTACTTCTTCTTCATCGTAAAATTCAGCAGAATACATCAAAGATTTAATCCCTATTATCATAGCTTCTATTAATCCAATAAATCCTCTTATAAATGGTAATCTTAATACTTTGTGCCTAGTTGAAGGTGTATTTATAGGATCTTTCTTTATCTCTATCTCACCATCAGGTTTCCTTACTGCAATCCCTATATCTTTAGGGCCCTTCATCATAACCCCTTCAATAAGAGCTTGCCCTCCAATACTCGTTATATGTTTAGGTTTTCTATCTATATCTTTTATTTTAGTCATAATTTATACCTACTCTCTTTTCTCAATATGTTCTACAAATATTATTATATAGTATTAAATAATCTATAACAACAATTTTTAAAAGAATATGAAAACTACACCTAATATAATAAAAAATTCATATATCAATGACTTTTTGATGACATTTCCCTACAAAATTTTACAAATACCCATTTTTATTGTAAAATATTATATAATAATGAAATCTTATACCATTTTATCAACAAAATATTAAATATCTATTATATGATGTAGTTATTATTTTCTAAAATTTAAGCACACGTTCCTAATATCCAAATTCATAGGGAGGAGGGAAAATAGTATTTTGAACGGCCATGCATCTAAAAGTACAACAAAAATACAAAAAAATAAAAATAATAAAACGGGAATGAGTATAGGAAATAAAATACTGATTGTCATAATAGTTATAATATTGTTATTGAGCACATCGCTAGGATATAAATCTTATGATATAGCTTCTAAAGCACTACTTAGTCAAATAGAAAAACAACTTCCTGAAAAAGCAGAAGATGCGACTAAAATAATTGAATCGAGATTAAAGTCTGAATTTATTATCCTTGAAAAAATAGCAGACAAAGAACTCATAAAAAACCCTAATTTCCCATGGGAAGAAAAAAGAATATCTTTAATTTCAGAAGCAAATAAAAATAATTTCGTGAGAATGGGAATAATTGATACTCAAGGAAATTTAAAGTATACTAATGGGTATACATATAATGTAGCCGAAAAAGATTTTTTTAAAACTGCTCTAAAAGGCGAAAATTCTGTATCTGACCCTATACAAAATGAGTCAAATAATATGATGGAAATAATTTTTGCAACCCCTATAGAATACAATGGAGCCATTACGGGAGTTTTAGTATCTGTTCACAGCGGATTAGAATTAAATTCTATAACTAATGATATTACACTAGGTTCAACTGGTAAAGCATACTTAATTAATAAAGAGGGAAATATTATAGCACATAACGATGTTGAATTAATAATAAACAAAACTAATATAATAGAAATGTCTAAAGATGACCCTTCTTTAACAGCTTTAGCAAATCTTGAAAAGGAAATGATAGCAGGGAAAAAAGGAGTAGGAGAATATATACAAAATGGTGAAGAAAAATATTTAGGTTATGCACCAGTTAAAAGTACTGGGTGGTCTGTAGGTATAACAATATCAAAAAATGAACTATTGGAAGATTTAAACTACTTAAAACTAAAGATTTTTATTTATACTATAATAGCATTAGTAGTCGGAATTATTATATCTCTATTTATAAAAATGATTATAACAAAACCTATACATGCAGTGACAAAAAGAACCCAAGAAATTGCTAATTTAAATATTGAAAACGATTTACCTCAAAAATTTTTGAAAAGAAAAGATGAATTTGGAGTTATGGCTAATTCTTTTCAAGCCTTAATAGACAATCTGCGAGGTTTCTTAAAGGTTATTAATAACTCATCGGAACAGCTATCAGCTTCTTCTGAAGAACTAACAGCCACTTCACAGCAATCAGCTTCAGCATCCCAAAACATAGCTCATTCTTCTACAGAAGTAGCTCAAAGTTCTAATAACCAATTAAAAGAAATAATGAATGTTTCTTCATCAATGCAGCAAGTATTTTCAAACATTAAAGACATATCAAATGCTGTTGAAGATATAAAAAATTTGAGCAATGACACTTTAAGTAAGGCAATATCTGGTAAAGACGAAATGGCTACTCTCATATCTCAAATGGAAAATATAGATAATAGTACAAAAGAAGTTGAACATTCCTTAGATAATATTACTGAAAGTTCTAAGAAAATGTTTGAAATAATAAATATAATTAAAACAATAGCCGAACAAACCAATCTTCTAGCATTAAATGCTGCTATAGAAGCTGCAAGAGCTGGAGAACATGGTAAAGGCTTTTCTGTAGTAGCAGAAGAAGTGAGAAAACTAGCTGAACAATCTCAAGAAGCTGCCGAAGAAATAAACAACATTATTCATTCTAATAATACCAAAATAAAAACAGCTAATGCCACAATGAAAGAAGAATTAAATCAAGTAAAACAAGGAATAAGTACAGCTGATAAAACCATGAATATATTTATCGAAATAACTAATCTTATAGATAATGTAAACGATAAAATAATTAATACTTCTAAAGCATTTGAACAAGTATCTAAAGCTATAAATGATGTAGAAAAATCTACAGAAAACATGAAAGAAGTAAGTAAATCTGTATCAGGAGAAATTCAAAATATATCTGCAGCTACAGAGCAGCAAACAGCATCCATGGAAGAAATAGCTTCAGCAAGTGAAAATCTATCGCAACTTGCTGTAGAACTTCAAAATTTAATAAGGAAGTTTAAATTATAAGCGAAATGAGGACATTTTTCTTATCATAAGAAAAAATGTCCTCACATATTTTTTATTATCTTTATCATTAACGTGGAACTTCGTGATGTTGTCTGCATCTTGCTTCATAACTTTCTTGAGCCCCTACTAAAATAGTTGGATCTGAATAATTAGCAGGTTTCCCATTTATAAGTCTCTGAGTTCTAGTTGCCGGTGCACCACATTTAACGCATATAGCAGTTAATTTATCTACAAATTCAGCTATAGCTAAAAGCCTTGGAGTAGGTCCAAAAGGTTCTCCCCTAAAATCCATATCTAGTCCTGCTGCTATCACTCTCAACCCTTTATCCGCCAATTCTCTACATACATTTACAATACCTTCATCAAGAAACTGAACTTCATCTACAGCAACAACTTTTGTATCTTCCTCTAAATATTTATGTATATCACTTGAAGAACTTATGTTATAGGCTTTAATCTTATCTCCACTATGTGAAACTACTTCCTCAATAGAATAGCGATCGTCTATAGCAGGTTTAAATACTTGAATTTTTTGTCGTGCTATTTGAGCCCTTCTTATCCTTCTAATCAACTCTTCACTTTTACCACTGTACATAGGTCCTACAATTATTTCAATCCATCCATGATTATTTGGTCTATACATGAAGTGTCCCCCTTACTTTAAACACAGTACAAAAATAAAGGTTAGAAGCTTTTAGCTACTAACCTATAACCCTAATTAATCCATCCCATATTTTTTCTTGAACTTTTCTACACGTCCACCCTTATCAACAAATTTTTGACGTCCAGTGAAGAATGGATGGCATTCTGAACAGATTTCTACTCTAATTTCATCTTTAACTGAACCTGTTTCAAATGTATTTCCACATGCACAACGAACTATAGCCTTTTTAAACTCTGGATGAATACCCTTTTTCATCAATATCACCTCTCTTATAAGCTTTCTTTAATAGGTTTAAGCCTAATATTATCATAAATAAAATCTATATTTTACTTCGACTTTTCAACTCATACATTATAGCATACCATAAGTTATATTTCAAGAAATTATTAAAATATTACATCCAAACCTTATTTCTTACCTTTTCTATAAATTCATCATTAGATTTAGTTTGAATTAGTAAATCGATAAGTGTTTCCGTTACTTCTGAAATTGAAACACTACTCAAAGCTTTTCTAATACCCCATATAGTTTCTAACTCTTTTTGACTTAATAAAAGTTCTTCCCTTCTAGTTCCTGATTTATTTATGTTTATAGCAGGGAATATTCTCTTTTCTGAAAGTTTTCGATCTAAATGTACTTCCATGTTTCCTGTCCCTTTAAATTCCTCAAAAATAACATCGTCCATCCTACTACCTGTTTCAATAAGAGCTGTAGCTAATATAGTTAAACTACCACCATTTTCTATATTTCTTGCTGCTCCGAAAAACCTCTTTGGTTTATGCAATGCTCCAGGATCTAGTCCTCCTGAAAGGGTTCTGCCAGTTGCCGGTATAGTTAAGTTATATGCTCTTGCAAGCCTTGTTATACTATCCAATAGTATAATTACATCTTTACCATGCTCAACAAGCCTTTTTGCCCTCTCTAAAACCATTTCAGCTACCTTTATATGATGCTTTGGTAATTCATCAAATGTCGAATAAACAACATCCCCTTTAACAGACCTCTTCATATCTGTTACTTCCTCAGGCCTTTCATCAATTAATAATACAATTAAATCCATTTCAGGATGATTTTGAGAAATGCTGTTAGCAATTTTTTTTAGAAGGATAGTTTTCCCAGCCTTTGGAGGTGCAACTATCATACCCCTTTGACCTTTTCCTATAGGAGCTATTAAATCTATTATTCTTGTAGACAGTTCATTAGGGCTTGTTTCAAGAACTAACTTTTCATCTGGGTAAATAGGAGTTAATGTATCAAATTCTGGCCTATTAATTGCTGTTTCAGGATCTTCATCATTAACTTTCTTTACATAAAGCAATGCTTTGTATTTTTCTCCTGATTTAGGTGGTCTTGTTATTCCATACAATTTGTCTCCTGTTTTAAGCCTAAATCTTCGTATCTGAGAAGGAGAGACATATATATCTTCATCTCCTGACAAGTAATTATCACACCTCATAAATCCATACCCATCAGTATGTATTTCTAAAATACCCTCTGCTACATTTATGTCATTACTTTGTTCTATTTCTTCAGTTATTTTATTAGGCAAATCTTCTGAGTACACTTGTTCTATAACTTCAATAGCATTATCTTCTTTATATTCTTCCTTAATATTTTCCATTATCAGCTCTATCAATTCACTTTTTTTATATTTAGTACAGCTTTTTATACCTATATTTTTAGCTATAACTCTCAGCTCGTCTAATTTTTTATCTTTTAGACTTTTTTCGTTCAAATCTTCACCTCCAAAGAATTTAAAATAAACTTTCATGAGGAATTTTTATTGTAAAATAACTAGCAAAATCTAGCAAAGTATCTATCTATATTCACCAATTTAACTAGTTAAAATGGGGAACTCAAGGATAAATTAAAATCTACTTCATTGGAGAATAAGAAAAGTATAATAGAAAGGTTTTATCATTGATATATTATCACGTTAATAATATATAGTCAACACGAAAATATATTATTTCGCATATTCAGGTTTTTTATCAAGTTTATGTATAGATTCAATAAACCTTATAGTACCTGTTTTACTTCTAGTAACCATTGAATGTGTCCTAGCAGTATTATTTTCATAATATACAACACCTTTAAGCAATTCTCCGTCTGAAATTCCAGTAGCTGCAAATAATATCTCATTACCTTTGGCTAAATCCTCCATTGTAAGTACTTTATCTATATTCCCTATACCCATTTTTATGCATCTTTCTCTTTCCTCATCTGTATATGGTATAAGCTTACCCTGAAATTCTCCTCCCATACATTTTAAAGCTGCTGCAGCAATGACTCCTTCAGGTGCACCTCCTATACCTAGTAGTATATCCACACCTGAGTGTTCAAAACATGTTGCAATGGCTGCTGCTACGTCACCATCACCAAAAAGCTTTATTCGTGCTCCTGCATTTCTAACTCTGCTTATGAGTTCTTCATGCCTAGGCCTATCGAGCATAGTAACTGTTACATCAGATATATCTTTGTTCAGTGCTTCTGCTACAGAATTTAGATTTTCCTCAACAGATGCATTTATATTTATCTTACCAGCAGCTTTTGGCCCTACAGCTATTTTATCCATATACATATCTGGTGCATGTAAAAGGCAGCCTCTAGGTGCAACAGCCACTACTGATATAGCATTAGGTAAACCTTTAGCAACTGCTGTAGTACCATCTAAAGGATCAACTGCTATATCTACCTTAGGACACCCTTCTACTGCCTTACCTATATGCTCACCTATGTATAGCATTGGAGCTTCATCCATTTCTCCCTCTCCTATAACTACAACTCCATCAATCATTAATGTATCAAACATATTCCTCATTCCATCTACAGCTGCTTGGTCAGCTTTAATTTTATCTCCTCTTCCTAAATGTTTAGCACTTTCTAATGCAGCTGCCTCTGTTACTCTCACAAGGTTTATAGCAAGATTTCTATCCATTTTATATTCCCCCTAATTTAATGTATAAAAACATCATATTATTTATAAATAACCATTTATTATTAAAATTAGTATATATCATTTAAATTATTAATGTCAATTAGTATAACATAAATGCAAAGCCAAGGGTCAAGCTTTTATAGCCTGACCCTATTAAAACTACCTATTATTTTTTATCATGCTTTTTCATAAGTTCTACTAATATCTCATTTTTATCTAATCTATGTCTAGCTTCTACAAATCTGATAGTACCTGTCTTACACCTCATAACTACTGAATGGGTTCTAGCCCAATTGCTTCCGTGAAAAACTACACCTTTCAAAAGTTCCCCATCTGTTATACCAGTAGCCGAAAAGAATATGTCGTCACCTTTTGCAAGGTCATCGATAGTCAATAATCTATTTATATCTGATTCTGTCCAGCCTAATTCTGAACATCTCTCCATTTCTTCGTCACTCATAGGATTAAGCCTTCCTTGAAATTGACCACCCATACATTTTAATGCAGAAGCAGCGAGAACTCCTTCAGGAGCTCCACCTATCCCCATAAATACATCAACTCCTGTATCTTCAAAACCAGTAGCTATTGCTGCAGCTACATCGCCCTCACCAAAGAGCTTTATTCTTGCACCTACTCTCCTTATTTCACGTATCATATCATAATGCCTTGGTCTGTCCTGTATTATAACAGTTAAATCAGATATATTTTTATTGAGAGCTTTAGCAACGTTCAACAGATTTTCTTCAATAGGTGCATCCAAATTAATTACGTCTGCTGCTCTTGGACCTACAGCAATTTTTTTCATGTAAGTGTCTGGTGCATTAAGTAAGCAGCCTTTTGGTGCCATAGCTATAACAGAAATAGCATTTAGCAACCCTTTAGCTACCAATGTAGTACCTTCTACTGGATCAACTGCTATATCTACATTTGGTGCTCCTTTTGTATCCACGCCAACATTCTCTCCTATATGAAGCATAGGAGCTTCATCAAGTTCTCCTTCTCCTATTACAACAGTACCATTTACATTTACTAGATTAAAAGACATCCTCATAGCATCTACAGCTGCCTGGTCAGCACCTTCCTTGTCACCTCTACCCATGTACTTAGCAGAAACCAGCGCAGCTATTTCTGTAACTCTAACTAGAGATATTGATAAGTTTCTATCCATTAAAAGACCTCCTATTTACTGACCCCTTCCCAATCCTTTAAAAATCTTTCTATTCCTTTATCTGTCATAGGGTGCTTAATCATAGCCTTAAATACCTTATATGGTACTGTAGCTATGTGAGCCCCTAACTTAGCAGCTTCTATAACGTGAATTGGATGTCTGATACTTGCAGCAATAATTTCTGTGTCTATTCCATGCATGTCAAATATCTGCACAATATCGCTAATTATATTCATTCCTTCATTACCTATATCATCCATCCTGCCTACAAATGGACTTACATAACTAGCTCCTGCCTTTGCAGCTAGTAAAGCTTGGCTTGGTGAAAAAACAAGAGTTACATTAGTTTTTATCCCCATACTAGATAAAATCTTTACTGCCTTCAAACCTTCGTCAGTCATAGGTATTTTTATGACTATATTTTTATGAATTTTAGATAGTTCTTTAGCTTCTTTAACCATACCATCAGATTTGAGGCTTATTACCTCTGCACTTATAGGTCCATCCACTATAGAAGTAATCTCTTTTATAACTTGTTTGAAATCTCTTCCCTCTTTAGCAATAAGAGATGGATTAGTTGTAACTCCACATATTACTCCCCAATCGTTAATTTCTTTTATCTCATCAATATTAGCTGTATCAATAAAAAATTTCATATAATCGCTCCTTTTATAAATTATTTCCACGCTTTACCTACAGAACCAAACATCTTCATCTTTTCTGCTATAACTTTTTTCATTTCTTTCTTTGCAGGACCTATAATTTTCCTTGGATCATATACATCTGGATTTTCTTCTATAAACTTTTTAACTGCCCTATGGAAAGCCATACGAATATCTGTATCTATATTTATCTTATTTATTCCAAGGCTAACAGCTTTCCTTATACTTTCCTCAGGAACTCCAGATGAACCATGGAGTACTAAAGGCATATTTAATCTTTCCTTAATGACCTTAATCCTATCAAAATCAAGCTTTGGTTCACCTTTATAAGGTCCATGAGCTGTACCTACAGCAATAGCAAGAGAATCAACTCCAGTTTTATTTACAAATTCTACTGCTTCATCAGGGTCAGTAAATGTAGCTTCCCTTTCAGAAACGTGAACATCGTCTTCTGTTCCCCCTATTTTCCCTAATTCTGCTTCTACCGAAACATCTACTGCATGAGCAAGTTCAACGATTTTTTTTGTAACATTTATATTGCTCTCAAAATCGTATTTTGAACCGTCTATCATAACAGAAGTAAATCCATTTCTTATGCATTTCATTATCTGCACAAAATCTGTACCATGGTCCAAGTGAATAACTACAGGCACAGAAGCATTTCTAGCTGCTACTTTTGCCATTTCAGCAATATATTCAACACCAGCATATTTTAAACCGCCCTGACTTGCTTGGAGTATAACTGGTGATTGAGTTTCTTCTGCAGCTTCTATAATAGCTTGAACTATCTCCATGTTATTTACATTAAAAGCACCTACAGCATAATTGTTTTTATGTGCATGCATAAGCACATCTTTGCCAGTAACTAACATCGTAAAACCTCCTTAAAATAATATAATTATTCATCAGTTTTCTTGTACTCCATACCTTTAGAACTATTATTTTGGTTTATAGCGTCTATACATACAAACCCATGCTTGTGCATAATAATTTTATCTTTAGCCATCAAAGCATGTAAATCTTCATCAGTTTCTGCATATATCATTTGTATACTGTCGCATTTTGAACATCTTAGTTCTATTCTGTCAGGAAAAATTTGAACTTTTATCTCATCACCACCACAGTCACAAGATATATTGCCTTCACTGCATAATTCTTTAATACGGTTTAAACACGCAGCCATTATATCATAGTTAACAAAATAATCATAGAACTCTAGCTCACTAATTATATCTTCAAAATCTTTTTCACTTCTCTCTACTAGTTTTTCTACATCATTATTATTCCCTATAATACATATTTCCATGCCTTCTATACATCTAAAAACTTTATTTCCATTAATAATATTTTTCAATGTATATTTAAAGGTATGAATATCCTGACATGCATAACAGTGTACCTCTATCCAAAAGGATTTAAAATCCCTAGTTTTAATCACACCATTCAAATTTCCACAAGTACATTTAAACTCCAATCTTTTGGTATTAGACATTTCAAATATATTAAATTTGTGTATAATAAACTTACCACATTTATCACATCTAATTGCAAATGCCCTATCTCCATTGACTAACACTTAAAGCACCTCCTTATACAATATCATTATTCAACATAAAATAATTAATTCCTGCAAAAAAATAAAGGTAACCAAAAGTTTCGGTTACCTTATAATACCATGTTATTTACTTTTTATTTATGCCAAGTATCTCTCTAGCTTCATCTGGAGTAGCTACCTCTCTACCAAGTTCTCTTGAAAGTCTTGCTATTCTTTCTACTAATTGAGCATTGGATTTTGCTAGTTCTCCCTTTTTGTAATAAATATTATCTTCAAATCCTACTCTTACATGACCACCTAATACTATAGCTACTGTAGCAAGTGAAAGCTCATATCTTCCTATACCAGCAACAGTCCAAGTTGAACCCTTTGGTATACTTTCAACCATATACAGTAAATCTCTTACATCACCTGTTATAGCTCCTGGTACACCCATAACAAAATCAAAATGGAGGGGTTCACTTAAAAGACCTTTTTTTAATAAAAGGAGTGCATTATTGATCATACCTCTTTCAAATACTTCAAGTTCGGGTTTTACACCAAGCTCTTGCATTCTCTTAGCAAACTTTTCCATATATTCTTGTGTATTCATGAATACATCTCTGCCAAAATTACATGTACCACAGCTTAGTGTAGCCATTTCTGGCTTTAATTCTACAGGCTGTAGCCTTTCTTCTGGGCTATGCCATGTGGCTCCACCTGTAGAAGGCTGAAATATTACTGGACATTTAGCTTCTACTTTTTCTTTTATAGCCTTGTATACTTCATAAGATTGAGTTGGAGTTCCGTCGTCTTTCCTTGCGTGAACATGTATCATAGACGCTCCTGCCTTGTACGCTTCATAAGCAGCCTCTGCAATTTCATCTGGAGTAATAGGAAGATTAGGTTGCTGCTCTCTTGTAACCTCTGCTCCAGTTAATGCAGCGGTAATGATAAGTTTTTCCATTTTTGTTCCTCCTTTATTTCCTTTGTTTATCTTTTGGTACTACACAAGTACCTACCGCTCTACACACTACTACAGGCTCATCTAGTACATCACATGCTGATTCATTTATATCAGGCCTCGATGTTATAACCTTTCTCGCTTCAAATTTCATCTTTCTTGATGTATTCCCTACCTTTATGATCTCCCCTACGGCCTCTATGTAATCTCCTGCATATACTGGTGCCTTAAACTCTACTTCTTCATATCCTGCAAAAAGTCCCTCGTCTCCATCATTTCTAATTAGTAATTCTGTTGCTACATCTCCAAATAGTTGAAGCATCTTTGCTCCATCTACTAGATTTCCACCATAATGAGCGTCATGCATACTCATTCTCATTCTTATCATCGCTTTTTCCATAAAATAAGCCTCCTTTATCTGTTTAAGATAAAAAATTGTATAATTGCTACAGATGAAAAACTTTGCAAGTTATAAATTTTTATTATAACTAAATTATACTATATTTTATATAAAAAACAACGTTTTCCCTTTGGATATTATAAGAATTCAAGTCTTAAAATTAAGGAAATTGCATAATTGCTATGAAATGAAATATTTCTTATGCAATTTCCTCATTAAAAAAGGTCTATGAAATATAAAGTTTTACTTCTCCCGTGTTTTAGCACATTTAGGGTAAGATATTTTGGTTGTGCTTAATTTGTGCTTAAATAATAAATTAGTTTGCTTTAAATCCATTGTATAATGTATATATAATACTTTCTGGCTTTACATTTGATGGTTTTATTTTATCTAAATATACTTTCTTTGTATAATATTGATTTATTCCCCCAATAATACATAACGCAGACCCTTCTACATCTAAGTCAGCCCTAAATTCTCCTGAATCTATTCCTTTTCTTATGACATCTTCAATAGTCTTAAATAACTCTTTTCTAATCTCTACCATCCAGATTTTCATTTCCTTAGAAAGAATATTTGATTGAGATATCATAGAGTGTGCTAAGTCAATATGTTCACCTAGAAAAATACCATGATATCTTGAAATATCTATGAGTTTATTTATAATTTTTTTCCTCACTTTTAGCTATTTTACTTATTTGTTTTTCATATTGAGTCAAGCTCTTTTTAATCATCTCTTGGAATAGTTCCTTCTTACTATCAAAATATTCGTAAATAGTACCTTTGCCTACTCCAGCTTCCTTTGCTATGTCTTCAATTTTAGCCTTATGATATCCATGCTCTGCAAATATCTTTGCCGAAGCCTTTATAATCTCTACTTTACGATCCTCCTTAGCCATGTTTCTCTCCTCCTATGCTACTCGAGTAAACTTTCTCTTTATAAAACTTGCTAAGTCATCAATGAAAGTATACATAACAGGTATAAATATCAATGTGAGCAAAGTTGAAAGTATAAGTCCACAAATAACTACTATAGCCATAGGTGCCTGAATTTCAGATCCTTCTCCTTTGCCTATAGCAAGTGGAAGAAGACCTAAAATAGTTGTTAAAGCAGTCATCATTATAGGCCTTAATCTTATAGGACCCGCTTTAATAATTGCATCATTTCTTTCCATTCCACTTCTTCTTAATGTATTAATATAATCTACTAACACTATTGCATTATTAACAACTATACCAGTTAATATTATAGCTCCAATTATTCCGGGTACGCTTAAAGGTTTTCTAGTCATAACCAAACCGAGAACACCCCCTGAATAAGCTAGTGGAACTGAAAGCATAATAGTTAATGGATGCAATAAAGATTCAAACTGTGATGCTAATATCATAAATACTAAAACTACTGCAAGAATCAACGCCAAAGATAAATCTTCAAAAGCTTCTTCAAGTTGTTTATTTTGACCTCCAACGGTATATTCGTAACCTTGAGGCATTTGGTAATCATTAAGTTTAGCTAATATATCATTGGATACACTTTGCAAATCTCTACCTATAATCTGGCTAGTAACACTTACAGTCCTTACCTGTCCCTGTCTATTAATTACTGTAGGTCCTCTTTCTATTACTACATCTGCAACCTGGCTAAGAGGTACGCTTACACCTAGTGGGGTATCTATAGTTGCAAGTTTTAGATTAGATATGCTTTCACTTAAAATTTCATCACCTTTAATAACTATATCTATCTCATCACCGTTATATTTGTATCTAGATGCAGTTATTCCAGATATAGCTCCTTTTATAGAGGAAGCAATCTGACCAGCTGTCAAACCATATTTTGACGCATTCTCTCTGTTTATTCTTATCTGTACCTCAGGTACACCTTCACTAATACTTGTTTTAACCTCTCTAGTGCCCTCTACTGATTCAATAATGTCTTTAAAATCATATGATATTGCCTTTAGTTCTTCTAAATCGTCACCTTTTATACTTATGTTAATTGGGTCTCCTCCTAGTCCCATCATAGTATTAGAAGTTACACTTACTTCTATTTTTGCCCCAGGTATATCTTTTACCATATCCCTTACTTGGTCAGCAATTTCACTGGCACTTCTATCTCTCTCGTCTAATCCTTTAAGTACAACTGTAACTGATCCTTTATTTGCACCTCCAGTGCTAAATGAAACTGCATTTCCGGAACCAACTAAAGAGAAGATAGTTTCAATTTCTTCTATTCCTTCTAATTTTTCTTCTACTTCATCTACTATTTCACTCGTATTATTAAGTTCTGCTCCTTCAGGAAGCTCTATGTTTATAACAAATTGTCCTTCATCAATAGCAGGGAAAAACTCTGCACCTACAGTTACAATAGAAGCCATGCTAACAATAAATACTGACAATGCAATAGCAACTGTTGATTTTCTATGTGATAAAACCCAAGATAATATTTTCTTATATCTGTCATCTATTTTTGAAAAGATATTTCAAAGACATTATTGACCTTTGACCTTTTCTTTTCCTTATTCTCCAGTTTTAATATCTGAGAAGAAAGCATTGGTATCAAAGTTAAGGATACAAATAAAGACACTGCAAGGGATAAAGTAACAGTCATTGCTAATTCCTTAAAAATAGTAGATGTTATACCTTCTACAAATACTATAGGCAAGAATACTGCAATAGTTGTCAAAGTAGATGCTGTAACAGCCATGCTCACCTCAGAAGCTCCTGAAATTGCTGCTTCTGTTTTAGAATATCCTTCTTCTCTAAATCTGTATATATTTTCTAAAACAACTATTGAATTATCAACAAGCATACCTACTCCTAATGCAAGCCCTCCTAAAGTCATAAGATTCAATGTGATATCGCTGAAGTACAACAATATAAATGTCGCTATTATAGATATTGGTATTGATGTGCCTATTATAAACGTAGTACGAATATTTCTTAAGAATAAGTACAATATCACAACAGCAAGAATAGCTCCTATAATAGCACTTTGAAATACATTTTTTACTGCTAATTTAATGTAATCTGATTGGTCCATTACAACATTTATGTTTAAGGAAGGATATTCATTTCTCAATTTTTCTATCTCATCGCTTACCTTTTCTGCTACTTTTACAGTGTTCATACCTGATTGTTTTTGGATAGAGATGTTTATACTTTCTATACCATTTGTTTTAGATATTGTTGATAAGTCTTCGTGAGATAACTTTACTTCTGCTACATCCCTAAGATATATTATTCCTCCTGTAGGTAGCGATAATGGAAGATTTCTTATTTCATCTAGTGATTTAAATTCTCCTACAGTTCTTATAGAAAGTTTTTGCTGTCCTTTTTTTACCTGCCCTCCCGGCAAGTTTAAGTTTTCATACCCAATAATTTGTGCCAACTGACTTAATGTCATACCATAACTTTTAAGTTTTTCCTGATTAACATTTATCTCTACTTGATTGTTATATCCTCCTGATATATCTACTGAAGCTACTCCATCAAGTCTCTCTAGCCTTGGCTTTATAGTTTCTTCTGCTATAGCTTGCAAGCTAGCTAAATCTTTGCTTCCTGACAATGACAGCTGTACTATAGGGAGTGCATTAGGGTCTATTTTAAGTACCATAGGTTCTGAAGCATCATCTGGTAAAAATCCCTTTATCATATCTATCTTTTCTCTCATCTCTAAAGATGCAAAATCCATATCTACGCCAAAATTAAATTCTGCTACTACAATAGAGTTGCCCTCTGATGATATGGAAGTAATATTTTTAATATCATTTACTGTTGCTAAGGCTTCTTCCACAGGTTGAGTTATCAGCTTTTCAATCTCTTGTGGCCCTACGCCTGAATATGATGTAGATACTATGGCAACTGGCACTTCTATCTTAGGCAATAAATCTATAGGTAGTCTTGAAAGAGATACACTACCAAGTAATATGATTATAAATGTTATCATTAATACAGTTACTGGTCTTTTAACTGACATTTTTGATAGGTTCATTAATTACCACCTCTTACTACCTTTACTTTTGCACCATTTTCTACATAATTCTGCCCTTTTATTATTATTTTTTCACCGTCTTTAATACCTTCTACGATCTCAGCATATGTCCCTGTATCAAGTCCTACTATAACATTTCTTTCTACTGCTTTATTATCCTCTACAACATATACCACAGTTTCTTCTCCCTTTTGCACAATGGCTTCGCTTCTTACAGCTATCACATCTTCTCTAGTATCTATACTTGTCTTAACCTGAGCAAACATACCAGATTTAATCAAGTGATTTTCATTTGGTATGTATATCCTTACAGGATATAGTTGGGTTCTCGCATCTGCTGAAGGACTTATACTGTCCACCTTACCTATATATTTTTCATCAGACACTGAAGGTATAATTACCTCAACCTCTTGGTTGGGCAATATTTTATTTACCATATTTTCTGCAACATTAAGCTCTACATATACCCTGTCTAAATCCACAATGGTTATAGCAGGCTGTGTATTTGATGCCATTTCACCAGCTTCTACATTTACACTTGATATTATTCCATCACAAGGGGAAGTCACTATAGTATTATCTAATGCTTCTTTGGCTTGGTTGTACGCCAATTCCGCTTGATTTAGCTGTATTTGAGCACCCTCTAATGCTTTGTCTGAAGCTGCCAATTGAGCTTGCTCATATTGAGCCTTAGATATAGCTCCTTCATTATATAACTTCTCTGTTCTTTCTAAATTAGCTTTTGCATTTTCCATTTTCTCTTTGGTAAGTTCATAACTAGTTTTAGCACCATCTAAGGCGACCTTAGCTTGGTCTACCTGTTTTTGTATATCCTCCTTGTCTAATGTAAAAAGAATACTTCCTTTAGTAACCTTATCTCCAACTGAAACTCTTACATCTGTAACCTTACCAATAACCTTAGGAAATACCATTATATCCTTATCAGGGAAAATTTTCCCACTAAATATTACCTCATCTTTTAAAGTTCTTATACTTGCATTTTCAACCTCTACTGGTACATAATTTTCATCTGCTTTTTTTTCATTAATATCTTCTTGTTGATTAGTACATCCTATTAATAAAGTTCCTATTAAAACTAATGTTAAAATCAAAAGTAAATACTTTTTTACCATTTACAATCCTCCTTTTATTTGAGAAAATTGCATAATTGCTGCCATTCAAATTTAGCAAAGTATAAATTTTAAAATACTGTTTTCAAAACTGACTGGTCGGTCAACATATTTTATTTTAATCCTCCTATCTACAAAAGTCAAGGGTTAAAAAAGTTTTTCTACTTCTCCTGGAGGCAATGGTTTGCTATAATAATAACCTTGTATTATATCGCAGCCTTCTTCTACAAGAAAGTCACGTTGCTCTTTTTTTTCTACACCTTCAGCTGTTATCTTTAGCTTCAAATTTTTACCTAAAGCTATAACAGATGAAATAATAGCTCCGTTTATCGAATTTATATTTATATTATCTATAAATGATTTATCAATTTTTAAATTATCTACAGCAAAAGTTTTAAGGTAACTTAAAGAAGAATGCCCTGTACCAAAATCATCTATAGCTATACTTATACCAATTTTCCTTAATTCATTTAAAATCTGTACAGTATATTTAACATCTGAAGCAGCAATAGTCTCTGTAATCTCTAATTGTAAGTAATTTGGAGATAATCCCGTTTCTTTAAGTATACTTTTTACTTTAGATACAAAATCTTTCTGTTTAAATTGAAGCATAGATATATTTACTGAAACATATATTGGCTCATATCCTGCATCTTGCCACATTTTGTTTTGCATACAAGCTTTATAAAGTATCCACTCTCCAAGTTCAACTATAAGACCATTCTCCTCTGCTAATGGTATAAATTTACCCGGAGATATAAATCCAAGTTTAGGATGTATCCACCTTACCAGTGCCTCAACACCTTCAACTTTTTCACTTATTACATTTATTAATGGTTGATAATATAACACAAACTCCTCATTTTTAATAGCATCATGCATATCTTTATCAAGTTTAAGCTGATCTGTCAACGCTTCATTCATTTTTGCTTCATAAAATTGATACCTATCTCCTCCCATTTTTTTTGCTCTATGCATAGCAACGTTAGCATTTTTAAGCAAATCACCTTGGTCAGTAGGGTAAAAGGCTATTCCAATACTTGCAGTTATATAAAATACATTGTTTTCTATTTTAAATGGTTTCCTGATTTCATCAATTGCTTCCCTAACTATACCTATTACGTATCTTACTCTAGTTACTTCTGTTATTAGTATAGCAAATTCATCTCCACCAATGCGTGCAATCAATGCCTCTTTAGGTAATATTGATTTAACTCTTTTGACAAACTCTTTTAATAACTCATCTCCTACTATATATCCAAATGTGTCATTTATATTAGCAAATTTATCAATACCAATAGAAATTACACTGAATATTTCACCATTATTCTTAGCATGAAATTCTGCTAAATTTATCTGCCTTTTAAAAGCTGTGAGGTTAAGAATATTAGTCAATACATCATTATAAGTCATATGGTTAATAATATCCATCATTTTATTAAAACTTTTACTTGCCTCTCCAATTTCATCATTGGATAAAACTTCTGCCCTTACTGTAAGGTCACCTTCTGCCCCTTTGTTAAACACTTCTTTTAGTTGTATTATTGGTTTTGAAATTTTTTTAGCTATAAAAAGTGCAAGAAAATACGAAAATATTATTCCTCCTAATCCAATGAGAATAAGTTTATTTCTAGCCTTTTTAATGGGATATGACTGGTATTCTGAAGGTATATAAGTTATTATCCTCCATCCGTCTACACAGGAAATATTTCTAAAATAATATAAATCTTCATTTATGTTTATGTCAGTAATATCTTGTCCACAATATATTTTTCCATTACATAAAATACCACTAATAGTCTGTATATCATTATCAGCAAATGAAAAATTAGTGTCTTTTTGCATTATTAAATCTTTATTTGGATGAGCAATTATTATTCCTTGTTTATCAACTATGTAAGAATAAGAATTATCATTTCCTACTTTAAATTCACTTATGTACTCACTTAACATATTCAAATCAAAAGCAGCAGAAAAAATTCCAACTATATTTTCTAAATCATCTCTGATGGGAGCCGAAATTGTTAAAATATATTCACCGGTAGATTTTGAAATGATTGGTTCTGAAACATATGTTTCGCCTGTTAAAACTTTATGAAAATATTCACGGTCTGATATATTTCCTGCATTTCTCATCAACGTAGTATTATAATCCCCTTGTGTATCCGCTATAAACATAAACAAATGAGAAACTTGCACAATTTTAAATTGTTGATTTTTCTAAATTTCAGTAAACGCAAAAAGGAGTTTCACCCCTAAATGTCGAATATATTAAGTAAGCAAACTCTATACCCGAAGGGAGTGAAACTTCTTAAATGTATATTCGACAAATGTGCTTAATTTCCTTTGAGGAAATTATGGAATTTCAACAAAAAACTAAATTAGAGATGATTTTATCTCAAATTGACGTTTCTAATTTAGCTTGTAAACTAAGAAAATCTCATAATTCTAAAGGCCCGAAGGGCTATGAGCCTGAAACTTTAATTTATGCTTTGATTGCTATGCAAGTAGAAAAAATTCAGACTATAAAAGATTTAGTTCTTAATCTTAAGCAAAATCCTGTTCTAAGATATTGTTGTGGTTTTGGTGTCCTTGGCAAAGTACCATCTGAATCTACTTTTAGCAGATTCTTAGATAAATTGACTCAAACAGATGAACTTGAGCAATTGTTCCATTCTTTAGTTGTTAAAGCAAAAGAACTTAATATAATTGATGGAGAACATATCTCTATTGATTCAACAAAATTAAGTTCTTATGAAACTGCTAAGCCTAAAAAATATATCGTAGATAATGACTACAACCCTAACTGGGGGATTAAAAAGGATACTAATGGTAACACTGTAAAGTGGTTTGGTTGGAAACTTCATATATTATGTGATTCTAAAAGCGAACTGCCATTAGATATTTTAGTAACCCCAGCAAATACTTATGATGGCACTGTAGCTATACCTTTAATAAAGCAATTTTTTAATAATTATAAAGATATTTTTAAGCCTAAATATTATGCTATGGATTCTGGGTATGACTTTGAGTATGTTTATAAAGATATAATAAACGAATTTAATGGTATTCCAATAATAGCTTACAATCCTAGACGAAGCTATGCCCCACCTGCTGGATTAGATGAAGATTTTAATCCTATCTGCTCCGCAGGATATAAATTAGTATATTGGGGCAAAGATGGAAAATATCTTAAATTCCGTTGCCCTCACGCTTTAGGTAAGTGTAATTGTCCTTATGGAATGAATTGGTGTTCTTCTTCTACCTACGGATATACTTTTAAAGTCAATTATAAAGAAAACCCAAGGCATTATGGATATCCTTTAAGGCCTTCTACTAGTTGGAAAAAGTTATATGATAAAAGGACATCAGTTGAAAGATGTAATAGTAGACTTAAAGAATATCTAAATTTAGATAACATAAGGTCTAAAGGTATTAAAAAAGCCAAGGTTCACTCATTATTAAATTGCATAGCACTTATAGCTGGAACAATATCATTAAATTCAAGTAAAGTTGTTAATAAAGCTGCCTAACGGCATAAAATTACCTTTATTTAGGAGGTTCTTTGCATTATTCTAAAATAAATATCAAATTTAAAATCTCATTTTCAATGAGCTATCGCTCTATGCTCTTTTTTTCTACTGTGAAAAAGATGAATTATGCAATTTCCTCAAATATTTATCTTTCTTGCTCATCATCTCATTTTTTAAAAACGGCTCTATTCTTTCCCAATCCATCGTCTTAATTAGAGGCATCCTGCTATAATCTTCTATTTCTTCTATTCTCGCGTACATCCAATTTGATATCATATCTGAATATAACTTTACATCGTTATTAGCTTTTTCATTCATAAGATTTGATAAAGTATCTATAGATAAATTATTTGATAGGGAAATTAGCAATGCAGTAAGAGCGAAACTTAAGATAAGAAATATAATCATTATTTTTGTCTTAATAGTATTCAATCTATAAAACATTCACTAAATCCTCCCATCACTTTCTAAGCTAATATATTTTTACCCCAATATTATACAGTTAACTCAAGTTATTCCATGTTTTTTACATTAAATACATTTATTATTTCGACATTACTTGATAATTTCCTTCTGCCTTTTATAATAACCTGCTAGAATTAAAAAAAGGACGTTTATTCATCAACTTTTATTGATGAATTAACGTCCTTTTAAAATTTATTGGGGTGATAATTAATTGCTATCTAATACTATTATTGTCTTAGCAGTAAATAAAATATTATTTTTCTTGCCTATAGCAATTATTTTATCTCCCTCATCAATATACCTAAGTCTAGTACTATCACCATCTTCATCTACAAATGTTGTATCATCTGTAATATCTACTCTTAAAGATATATCTTGCCCTGTAATAGGGTCTTTAGTTTTTATAACTATAACATTTGCGCTAGAATCTATATATTCAACAGTACCTTGATAGCTATTAGAGATATCATTTGGTCTAATATCCATTGATGTTATCTCGTTTCCTTCTATATCTAAGTAAACGTAATATCCTAATCTTAAATCATATAACCCATTTTCTGCCTCTACCCTGTCTATTTCTATTTCTACATCTCTACCAACTGCATAAGTTTCCTCTTCTTTATCTTCATTTACTATAGTTATCTCAGGTTCATCAGATATAAGTATGGATTTTACTGTACCTCTCGTCTCAAACTTTTCTACTGTAGCATATATTTCTTTAATAACATCATACTCTGTCTCTATTTCTACACTATCTCCTATTCTTAAATCTGTTACTTCTGCACTTTTCTTATTTCTTTTTATTTTAGCTTTCTCATCAACTTCAAATGTATATCTCTCTCCATCCTCATCCTCTATAGTAAGAACAGGCTTTGGATTAAAATCTATATCCTTTATAGTTCCCTCTATTTCTTTTTCCTTGCTTTCTGCATCAATTTTAACTATTCTACTATTTACAACTTCAATTTCTGCTAAATCACCTTCTTTAAGACTATTAATAAAGGCTTTTTCACCATCTATTGTAATCTCGGCATCACCTGCTATGTAAAATGATTTTTCTTCTGTATCATCGTCATCTTCATCTTCTTTATATTCTATTGTAAGCATTGAAGGTATTGACATCAATAGAGATTTAATCTCACCAGAATATTTTTCATTTATGCTTTCTGCTGAAAGTGATACAATTTCAAAATCATTTGTAGCTTCTATCTCTACAGTTAAGCCTTCAACAATATCATCTATTGTTGCCGTTTTACCGTCAAGCTTGATACTTGAATATTTATTTGTCTTATATCCAACAGTAGTTCCCCGCTTGTCTTCAATAGTTATATATGCTACATTATTTGCTTTAATTATTTTTGATATAGTACCTGATGCAGTAATTGTTTCTCCGTCTTTTAATTCAATAGGGTTTATGTTATTTTCCTGTATATAATCATAAGCTACTGAAAGAACTTTTGCCATCATAGCTCTGTTCATTGGAGCACTAGGATTAAACTTGCCCTGTGCGTCTCCTTTTTTATCTATAACACCCTTATCTATCATAACTACCAAGTAAGGTTGAACATTTCTATCTATAAATTGTATGTCTGTAAATGGTAATGACCACAAGTTTCTGCTTTTTATCTCTTTAGCTTCATCCTCGAGTCCCATTGCTTTAGCAAGCATAACCGTTACCGTTAACTTTTCAGCCGTTTTTGATTCCCTATTTTGGTAAAAACTTTTCAATATATCTTCAGTAATGATATTGTACTCTAACGCAATTGCCGCACTTTCCTGTGCCCAATCTTCTACCCCTATGTTATCCATAATAACTTTATATTTTGTTTTTAATCTCTCTGCTTCATCTTGGTCTACATCAAGAAGTCTTGAAATCATAACTATAGCATGTGAATAAGTAACATTTTCATCCGGCCTAAATGTAGCATCACCATATCCTGTAATAATACCTTCTCTATTCATTTTAGCTATGTATTCACTAGCCCAATGGTCATCTGGAACATCTGTAAATACTTGTGCATATACTGCAGTATTTGATATTAAGAATATTGCTATCATTATTAGAGAAAATACTTTGGAAAATCGCCTCTTTGATAAATCCATTATCACACCCTCCTTCAATAAAACTTACTAAAATAATTCATTACAGAATTAATAATCCGTTACATAATTATTTTAATTTTATATATTCTACAGAAAAATAGTAAATCCTGCAATAGCAAAGTAAAACTCAGTTAAATAAATCCATACTACCCTCTAGATATTTATCAATAATGTTTTGAATATTAGAATCTTTAACTATAATGGATATCTCTATACGTCTGTTTTTTGCTCTTTCCTCTTCGGTTCTTCCCGGTGTTATAGGTCTAGTATTAGAAAAACCACTAGCCATGAAATATCTACTATATTTATCTTCTAAGTTTTTGTTTGTTTCCATAAGATAATTTACTACAGCTGTAGCTCTTTTTGCAGAAAGATCTCTATTGTATTCAGTACTTCCAGTCTGGTCAGCATGGCCTTGTATGTTTATAGCATCTATATTAGCCCTTATTTCTTTATCTGATAAGACATTTTCAAAAGCCTCTGCTAGTTTATCTAGCAACTCTTTACCTTCATCTTTTATCTTATATGAGTTATAATCAAAAACAAGGCCTTCATTTATAACTATATTACCGTTATCTGCAATAGTTACCAATTCTTCACCTTGTGCATTAGTCTTACCCAGTTCTTTTTCCACAGAATTTTTAACCTTTTTTAACACTCCTACTCTAAATACAGCTATACCCTCTAAAGTAGATCTAAGCTCTCCAAGTTCTCTGTTACTTTCAGCTATGATCTTTTTTTGTTTTTCAATCTGTTCTTCAGACAGTTTTAAAGCAATTTCTCCTCTTTCTACCTCAGCTTTTACTTCATCAAGCTTGTCCTCTAACAGCCTAAGTTTTTTTTCTGCATTGCTTATCTCTGCATTAGACTCCTCCAGTTTACTCTGAGTGTCTATAAGTTGTTTTTTGGCATATTCTAAGTTACTTCCTGTAACTATATTTTGAACATATGCTAGTATCATGAGGAAAAATAATATTAAAGCTATTGTAGAAATCATATCCGTAAAAGAAGGCCAAAAATTTTGAGATTCATCGATTTTTGAAAATTTTCTTCTTCTCTTCATTTAATTCCCAACCTTTTCACTTAATTTATCTTTAGAAGTGGATAAATCCCTTAATATATATTTTAAATCATCAGTAAAATCGGCAAAGGTAACATTCATTCTTTCTATATTAGTTCTCAACTGATAGTTAAACTCAGAAAAGTCTCTAGTATTTTCACTGAATTTTTCAAGGGATTTATCGAATTTATCAACTGTATTAAGCAGCGATAGAGCAGCTCTTTCTATTCCCTCTGTTACATTTTCTAAAGCTTTACTCGATACCTGCATAGTATCTTTAAAACTAGTATGTATTCTGCCTCCAAATTCTTCAAAGGTGCTCTTTAATGAATCAGCTATTAAGTTGTATTCATTTATAATATTGTGTTTAAACTCAAGTGCAACCTTATTATCAAGATATTCTTCTATTTGAACCATTACAGAAACACGTGTTTCTTCTACGTTAAATACTATATTTAATACAGTAATAATTATCGATGATGCTATACCAAATAGTGAAGTTACAAATGCTACTGACATACCTTTTACAGAATGTATCAAACCTTCTACTATTGAATCCATACTGCTTAAAACCTCTGCATTTGCACTATTACTTAAAAGCTCTACAAGCTTGCTTATTGAAAGTGTAAGTCCATAAAAAGTTCCCAACAGACCTAATATAATCATCAAAGAAACAGAATGCTTTATAAATCTTTCTCCTAGCATAAGTTTATTAAGATGACTATTAAAATTGTTCTCAATAATAGCTTGAGTATTTACCTCATCAGGGTTACCTTCTGCTGCTGTTCTATAGTCTTCTACTATTTGCTTTAATATATTATACTTGCCTAAACTATTTTTATCTTTCTCAACTTCTTTCAATCCTTGTCCTATTTCTCTATATTTCTTTCTTATTATGAAATTTGACACTAATGTTACAACAAAAATAATCAGTATAGCACCTATAATAGCTATGGCTAAAGGGTTTAACTTTGCTAAAATTGACATTAATTTTACTCCTCCTTTAATTGATATTCTTACACATATACCCATTTTCTTCATTATATCATTTTAGACGACAAAAAAGATTCTTTTGTTCCTCTTGTAATTAAAATGTAATAAATTTAAAAAGACGCTAAACTTTATGAAAATAGTTTAGCGTCTTTTTAAAATTTCATACTTAAGCAGGAAAAGTTGATTTTCCATAGGTTATTTTAAATTATGACTTAAATCCTTATAATTTTATCAATCCTGTTGAATAAAGTAATATCAATATGATACTAATTGGAGCAATATACCTAATAACAAATGAATATAATCCTTCCAATTTAAATAAATACTTTCCATCACTACTAATTTCTTGAGAAGCATTCTTTGTGCCCCAAACCCATCCAACAAAAATACATACTAATAATCCACCTACAGGCAGGAATATATTTGATGTTGTAAAATCAAATATGTCAAATACTGTTTTTTCAAACAATGTTACATCGCTAAGAACTCCAAATGAAAGTGCACTT
Organism: Brassicibacter thermophilus; assembly: GCF_055378355.1. Classification (NCBI taxonomy): domain Bacteria; kingdom Bacillati; phylum Bacillota; class Tissierellia; order Tissierellales; family Thermohalobacteraceae; genus Brassicibacter; species Brassicibacter thermophilus. The sequence goes on from NZ_AP042446.1 coordinate 2,748,670, forward strand.
GGTATTGATAATATGAATAATGCTATTGTAAGAATAAAAACTGCTTTTTTTCTACTAATCTTAAATTCTTCTGTTACAAACGCAGTTGAAACTTCTAATAGTGATATAGTTGAAGTAATAGCAGCAATAGCAACTAATATAAAGAACAATGATTCAAATAATGCTCCAAGTGGCATTTCCTGAAATACTGCAGGTAATGTTACGAATATAAGTGTAGGTCCAACCTGCGGTTCTAGACCATACGCAAAAACTGCAGGGAATATAACAACCCCAGCCATAATCGCAATTAAAGTATCTGCAGCTACTACTTGTAATGATAGTGAAGCTATATTTTCATCTTTATTAACATAACTACCATAAGTTATTATTATTGCCATACCAAGGCTGAGAGAGTAGAATGAATGGCCTAACGCCTCTAAAACACCTTTAGTTGTTAGTTGAGAAAAATCAGGTTTAAATAAGAACTCTAACCCTTTAGAAGCACCTTCTAATGTTACTGATCTAATAATTAATATCACAAGAAGTCCAAATAATATAGGCATAAGAATTTTACTATATTTCTCTATACCCTCTTTTATCCCAGAAACAACTATAATTGCGCTTAGAGCTATAACAAATAAACTCCATAATACTGGTTCAACACTACCTCCTATAATTCCACCAAAATATGTGCCTATTTGATCTGGTGCAACATTAATGAGTTTTCCAGTAACAGATCTAGTTATATATGAAAATAACCATCCAGCAATAACAGCATAATAAGATAATATAATGAATGCAGTTAGTATACCAAGATATCCTGCAAATTTCCATTTGCTTTTTGGTTTAAGTTTTTCAAATGCCCCTGCAGCGTTTGCTTGTGTTTTTCTTCCTAATATGAATTCTGAGATCATTAGAGGCATTCCAACTACAATAATACATAGTAGATATACTATTAAGAAAGCTCCTCCACCATTTTTACCTGTAATATATGGAAATTTCCATATGTTCCCTAAGCCTATTGCAGAGCCTGCTGCTGCAGCCAATGCTCCTATTTTAGAGCCAAAACTATCTCTTTTCATATCTCATCACTCCTATTTTATATTTTATATATTGCGAATCTTTTTAATATTTATAATGTTCTATAATTATATTTTAATTATATTTTTCATATCTCATACTTTCTATAGTGAGCATAACCCAATACTGTAAATATTCTAAATACTTATACAATTTTATTGCCTTTTTTCACCTCCCTTAAAAAAATAAAAAATCCTTCGCCTCTATAAATATGTATAAATATTCATAGGGGCGAAGGATTAATCCGCGTTACCACCCTATTTTACGGTTACAAAAACCGCCTCATTATCAAGTCGAAGTAATTTAAAATAAAATTACTTGAACTCTAGCCATATAGCGGTGGCATCCGGCATCATCTACTAGGTAACCTTTCGAATCAGCAGCTCAGGAGTGATCATTATATACATATTCTAACGCTGATTTTCAGCAAACATCAGCTCTCTGTAGTTAGAATTTATGTATTTTTCTCTCCATCATAGCTTTTCAAATATTATTGAATTAATTTAATAAATATTCTATATTGATATTTCTTTTTTGTCAATAGCTTATTTTAAAAATTAGATTAAAAACTTTAAAAATTCTTCTGTATCAAGTCCATTAAAATAATCTGACAGGTCAATACCTTTTAATTTTTCTTTAAGACTATTTTTTTCATAAATTTTATTACACAAAAACTCTTCTAAATCCTCTATATTTCTCTTTGTAAAAAAATCACCATAAATTTTACAATCTTTAATTTTCCCATCTTTGATATTTAATCTTATATCAATTATTCCACATGGAAATTTATCAACCTTTTGAATTTCATATTCTGGAGATTTACCCCAATTCCAATCCCAAGTGCTAAATTTGTTTTCTGCTTTTTTTCTAATTATCTCTAACTCTTTTTTATTTAAAACATATTCATCTACATTATCATTATTTGAAATATAGTCTAAAATATGTTTTTTAAATTCAAATATTGACATGTCTTTTTTCAAGTAATCTTTAATATTTGTAATTCTACTCCTAACTGACTTGATTCCTTTTGACTTAATTTTAATATTTTTTACTTTTAGCGCTTTTGATAATTTACTCATATCAGAATCAAATAACAAGGTACCATGGCTTAATATTCTTCCTCTTGTATAGTACTGTGCATTTCCTGATATTTTTTTGCCATCTACTAATATGTCATTCCTGCCTGAAAGTTCCGCTTTTATTCCCAATTCCTTCAATGCACCTATTATTGGTTTAGTGAATTTCTCAAAATTGTTGACATCTTTTTTCGAAGCCTTTTGCACAAATGAAAAATTTAAGTTTCCTAAATCATGATATACAGCACCTCCACCAGATAACCTTCTAGCTACAATAATATTATTTTCTTTAACAAATTCCTCATTAATCTCTTCTATTGTATTCTGATGCTTTCCGACAATTATGGAAGGCTTGTGAATATAAAAAAATATATAACTATCTAAAGGTGCTTCTGTCATTAAATATTCTTCAAGTGCAAAATTATAATATGGTATGTCCCAATTTGTCTTAACGTATTTCATATTATACCTCTCTTTATATCTTTTACATAGAAGGAACTGGATTTTTCCCTAGCCCTATACTGTAATCAAAATCAAGTAATGCCATATTATAAGAATGGATTTGCTCAGCTAAACTCTTTTTAGCATTCATAAGGTCTATTCTCGCTTGAGTTACTTCATTTGAAGTACCTTGACCTAATTCAAAACTAAGCTCTGCAAGTTCTAGCGCTTTTTGAGCGTTTTGTACAGCCTTTTCATAAGTATTTATCTGCTTTTCTGACGTTATAAGGCTTAAATATGCAGATCTTACACCCATTTCAACACCATTTTTCGCTGTTTCTAAATTTTTCAATGCTTCCTCTACTGCTATTTCTTGTTCCCTGTATTTGTATGTAATCTCTGGATATCTAACTTTTGTTGCTTGTAATGTAAGTTTTGATATTTCATAATTCTCCTGTGCTATTTTTAGTCCTGCATTATTTTCTAATGCTGTTTTTATAGATTCGTCAAGGTCTATATCTTCATGCTCCTTGTACTCAATGTCACTTGTAAGTACTATTTTTTGGTCCAGAGGCAATCCTAATGTATTATTAAAACTCATTTTTTGCAATTCATACCCCATCATTGCAGCATCAAAACCTGATTGAGCTTGAGATACTGCTAATTCTATACTGAGCAGCTGCTGAGTAGATATAGTACCTAATTCGTGCATCTTCTTAGACTGTTCATACTGCTTATTTGCTAGTTCAAGACTTTCTTTAGCTATATTAACTTGCTCTTCTGCAAGTTTAAGATCATAATATGCCTTTTCTACATTGTACTTAACTTGATTTATAGTTAGCTCTTTGTTATAAGTAGGTATTTGAAGTGAAAGATCTATAGATCTTTCAAAACCTCCATTGTCAATAAGGCTTTGCTGCACTATGTTGTCAGAACTTTAAAAAACTGATCTTATTGACGCATATGTTTCTACATAACTTAAATATTCTTCCTCTGACATGCTGCCTTCAGGTATATCACTAGGTTTAACGTAGTTCTTCAACCTGTTGTTCATTTTCCACATTTTCTTCATTTTCATCACTATCTAATGCTCCGTATGCAGGTATAAACACTGTGATTATTAATAATATGCTTAATGTTATGGTTATTATCTTTTTCATTTTTTACCTCCTATTAGTTAAATATTTGCAATTTCTTTTATAGCCTTTATTTCAACATCTTGTTTTTCTACTTTCTTGTCAATTTCATCAACCTTTTTTTCAAGAATATTTAATTTCTCATATGTTTGCTGATAACCATCGTATAATGCCTTGAAATTCATATCCATCTTATTTTCAATTCGAACTATATCTTGCTTTGTTGCCATGCCTTCCAAATCTTGTTTCGTTGCCATATTCGCTATATCCTGCTTCGTTGCCATGTTTTCTAAGTCTTGCTTCGTCGCCATATTCTCTATATCATGCTTAGTTGCCATGTTTTCTAAGTCTTGTTTCGTTGCCATATTCGCTATGTCCTGCTTCGTTGCCATATTTTTCTTCATCTCTTGCATTTCAGCATACATTTTTTCTATTAGATTAATAGCTTTAATATCCACCCATATTGCCTCCTCTCTATAACAACTTAATTATATTATATCATTTAGCTAATATTTTTAAAGTATTAAAAATCTGGCAAACTAAACAACCACCTCACAAGTATTTATTGCTTATGAGGTGGTTAGCCGCAAGAACCGTCAGACTGTGTGTTAATGGATAATCATTCCATCATCACTTAACGACTCTCTATATAAATCTAGATAATATTACCAAATAATATGGGATATTTATGTAAAGAAAAGCTAATAGGGGATATTTTGCCTGTTAGCTTTCTCATTATTTCCTTTATTCCTACTATATTTATTGCTCTTTTCATGTTATAGGCTAAAAAAGCCAAAGAGGTCTCCGCCTTTACTGACTTTAAACTTCTTGTCAGAAAATACGTTATACCAAATCCTCTTTTTATTGTCCCGAAGGGATGTTCTACTATCATTTGCCTTTGCTTATAAAGCTCTTTGTTTTCTATGGTTCTTTTATCAACTATATCTAGAAAGTCTTGGTTTATTGATCTTTTAATTTGTCTTCCTTTCTTACTTGTTGTGCATTTGTTTTTATATTCACATTTACTACATGCTTCATAGTTTGTATATACTATTTCTTTTGTGTTTTCATCTATAGGTTTTTTTCTTCTACAATAAAGTCTTTCTCCTTTAGGGCATATATAGATATTTTCTTCTTTGTCATATTTAAATTTGTCTAAATAATATTCTTTTTCTCCTGTAGAATTAGAGAATGTTTGTTTTGCAACATAGGTTTTTATATTTTCTTTTTCACATTCTTTTAAATCTTCTGCATTGTAATATCCCTTATCTGCTAATGCTTTTAGTTCTTCTACTTCAAATACTTCTTTTGCATTTTTAGCCATTTTGCTTAACATTCCATGATCTGTTGGATTGTTTATTACATCACAGTCTACTACTAATTTATGTTTACTATCTACTACTGTTTGAATATTGTAACATACATCAATACCATTGTTGTTTACAGACATTAACCTTGAATCTGGGTCTGTTGTTGAAATTTCTTTTGTTTCACCTTTTTTTATTTCTTCTTTATATTGTTCATACTTTTCTTTTCGTTCT